>CBDCPC010000002.1:0-2366165 GCA_965220035.1 Acidimicrobiales bacterium | reverse complement strand
CGGCGACCTCGCAGAGGGCGTCCCCGGCGGCGCTCAGTGCGTCAGTCAGGGTTTCACCGGCAGCGCTCATGACTTCGCCAAGGCCGCCGGTCGGGAACTCACGGCATCCGCAATGGCCTCCGCCACAAGGCCGACGCCGGCCAAGTCCGATTCCACGAACATCAAGTTGGGGTCCGCCAAGTCGAGGAGCGGGTGTGTCTGCGCTGGTGCCCTGCACGCTGCCGTCGACATCGGTGCAGGCGCGGTCCACGGCGGCCGCGGCGGCGCTCTCGCCCAGGAAGTCCAGCATCATGGCGGCCGACAGGATGGCCGCGCTGGGATCGGCGATGCCCCGCCCGGCGATGTCGGGGGCCGAGCCGTGCACGGGTTCGAACATCGACGGCCCGCCGCCGGCCGGGTTCAGGTTCGCCGAGGCCGCCTTGCCGATGCCGCCGCTGACGGCCCCGCCGAGGTCGGTGAGGATGTCGCCGAACAGGTTGTCGGTGACGATCACGTCGTAGCGGTCGGGCGAGTCGACGAAGTAGATGCAGGCGGCGTCCACGTGGTTGTAGGCGGTGCCGTAGTCGGGGTACTCGGCCGCCACCTCCTCGAAGGTGCGGTACCACAGGTCGCCGGAGTAGGTCATCACGTTGGTCTTGTGCACGAGCGTGACGTGGCGCCGCCGCTTGGCGGCCAACTCGAAGCCGAAGCGGATGGCGCGCTCGACGCCCATGCGGGTGTTCACCGAGCCCTGCGTGACGATCTCGTGCGGCGTGCCCTTGCGCAGGAAGCCGCCCTCACCGGCGTAGGCGCCCTCGGTGTTCTCCCTGATGACGGCCATGTCGATGTTCCGCTCGGGCAGCCGGAAGGGGCGCAGGTTGATGTACAGGTCGAGTTCGAAGCGCATCCGCAGCAGCAGGCCCCGCTCCAGCACGCCGGGCGGCACGTCGGGCGTGCCCACGGCGCCCACGTAGATGGCGTCGAGGCCTCGCCACTCCTCCATCACGCTGTCGGGCAGGACGGTGCCGTCGCGCAGGTAGCGCTCGCCGCCGAGGTCGTAGTCGACGGTGTCGAAGCTCACGCCGGAGGCCTTGATGACCTTGAGGCCCTCGTCGATGACCTCGGGGCCGATGCCGTCGCCTGCCAGGACGCCGATGCGATGCGTTGCCATGCGAACAATCTACCGGGCGGTTTACCCGTAGTGCCCGGCCGGGCGGGGCCACCGGTGGTCGTCGGCAGCGCGTCTGGCGAAATCGCGCCGGCGCCGTCCCCGCCCTTGCTTGCCGGTGGCGGTCCGGGCGGGGCCGCCGGTGGTCGTCGGCGGCGCTCCGGCGGCCCCGGAATGACCGCCGGCGCCGGCTCCCGCCACCCCCGCCCTCGTGGGTCTTTGGCCGGTCCGGCGCCGGTGCTCAGTAGATTGATGTGATGAACGCCCTGCAGTTGACCCGCGCCGCCTATGAGCGACTGCAGGAGGAACTTGCCCAACTCACCGGCCCCGCCAACGAGGCGATCACGGCGCAGATCGCCGCGGCCCGGGCGCTCGGCGACCTGTCCGAGAACGGCGACTACCACGCGGCCCGCGAGGAGAAGGGCAAGATGCAGGGGCGGATCCAGCAGATCCAGGCGCTGCTCGAGCACGCCGAGGTGGTCTCGCCCGACGCCGGATCAGCCGACTGCGCCATCGTGGGCTCTCTGGTGGATCTGCGGTTCGACGACGACGACGAGGTGGAGCGGTACCTCCTCGGGACCATCGAGGAGCGCCCGGAGGACTTTGACGTGGTGTCTCCGTCATCGCCGCTGGGCAGGGCGATGATCGGTGCCAAGGCCGGCGACGTGGTGCGCTACGAGGCGCCGGCCGGTCCGGTGGAGGTCACCGTCGTGGCGATCGTGGCTGCCGGCGACACCACCTGATGACCACGCCGTCGCGCACGCTCAGCGAGAAGGTCTGGGACGCCCACGTCGTCCACGCCGGCGACGACGGCACCGACCTGCTGTTCATCGATCTGCACCTCGTTCACGAGGTCACCTCCCCGCAGGCCTTCGACGGGCTGCGCATGGCCGGGCGCCCGGTGCGACGCCCCGACCTGACGGTGGCCACCGAGGACCACAACGTGCCCACCATCAACATCAGCGGCCCCGTGGCCGACGCCGTGTCGCGCCGCCAGCTGGAGGCGCTGCGGGCCAACTGCGCCGACTTCGGCGTGCCGCTGTACCCCATGGGCCACGACCGCCAGGGCATCGTGCACGTGATCGGCCCCGAGCTGGGCCTCACCCTGCCGGGCAGCACCGTGGTCTGCGGCGACAGCCACACGTCCACCCACGGTGCCTTCGGCGCGCTGGCCTTCGGCATCGGCACCAGCGAGGTCGAGCACGTTCTCGCCACCCAGACGCTGCCGCAGGCCCGCCCCCGCACCATGGCGGTCACCGTGGACGGCGAGCTGCCGGCCGGCTCCGGGCCGAAGGACGTGATCCTCACGATCATCGGCCGCATCGGCACCGGCGGCGGCATCGGCTCGGTCATCGAGTACCGGGGCGCCGTCATCGAGTCCCTGTCGATGGAGGGCCGCATGACGGTCTGCAACATGTCGATCGAGGCGGGAGCCCGTGCCGGCATGGTCGCCCCCGACGACACCACCTTCGCCTACCTCTCCGGGCGCCCCCACGCCCCCGCCGGCGCCGCCTGGGACACCGCCGTCGACCACTGGCGCGGCCTGCGCACCGACCCGGGGGCGCACTTCGACACCGAGGTGCACCTCGACGGAGCCGACATCCCGCCGCACGTCACCTGGGGCACCAACCCGTCGCACGTGGCGCCCCTCGACGGCGCCGTGCCGTCGCCCGACGAGGCCGCCGACGCCAACGGGCGCGAGGCCGCCGCCCGGGCGCTGGCGTACATGGGCCTGGCTGCGGGCACGCCCATCCGGGACATCCCCGTGGACACGGTGTTCATCGGCTCGTGCACCAACAGCCGTATCGAGGACCTGCGCACCGTCGCCGACGTGGCGCGGGGCCGCCGGGTGGCGCCGGGGATGCGCACGCTGGTGGTGCCCGGCTCGGCGCGGGTGAAGCGCCAGGCCGAGGCGGAGGGCCTGCACGAAGTGCTGCTGGCCGCCGGTTTCGACTGGCGCGAGCCGGGCTGCTCGATGTGCCTGGGCATGAACCCCGACAAGATCTCCGCCGGCGAGCGCTGCGCCAGCACCAGCAACCGCAACTTCGAGGGTCGCCAGGGTCGGGGAGGCCGCACCCACCTGGTGTCGCCGGCGGTGGCTGCCGCCACGGCCGTGGCCGGCCACTTCGCCGCCCCGGCCGACCTGGACTGAGGCGGCGGACCGAGAAGGGCTGCTGACTAATGCTGCTGACACCTGTCGTGTCGTTCCGGCGGAGAGCCTGCCCCGGACTCCGATCCGGGTCCGGAATCCACTCTCCGGCGGCGCGGCCGGCTCCCTCGGCGGCGCGGCCGGCTCCCTCGGCGTCCCGGCCGGCTCCCTCGGCGTCCCGGCCGGCTCCCTCGGCGGCGCGGCCGGCTCCCTCGGCGCCGCGGCCGGCTCCCTCGGCGTCCCGTTCTTTGTCATTCCGGCGGAGGCCGGAATCCACTGTCCAGCGGCCCGACCGATGCTGCGGAGGGATTGCTCAGCACGCTCCTCGGCGAGAGGGCTAGGCGAGGTATCGACGATGGAGCCGACGCGAGTCGTGGAGGGGCGGGCGCTGCCGCTGGACCGCTCCGATGTCGACACCGACCAGATCATCCCCAGCCACTGGCTGAAGCGCGTCGAGCGGACCGGCTTCGGCGAGGGCCTGTTCTCGTCGTGGCGCGAGGATCCCGCCTTCGTGCTGAACGACGAGCGCTACGCCGGCGCCGAGATCCTCGTGGCCGGGCCAAACTTCGGCACGGGCTCGTCCCGGGAGCACGCCGTGTGGGCGATCCAGCAGTACGGCTTCCGGGCGGTGATCGCGCCCCGCTTCGGCGACATCTTCCGCAACAACTCCGCCAAGTGCGGCCTGGTGACCGCCGTCGTGGACCCCGACTTCGGCCGGGCGCTGCTCGACGCCGTGGCGGCCGACCACACCCTCGCCGTGCGGGTCGACGTCGAGAACCTCACCGTGGAGGCCCCCGCCGCCGGCCTAGCCGGCACGTTCCCGCTGGCCGAGGCCGTGCAGGAGCGCCTCCTCGGCGGACTCGACGACATCGCCCTCAGCCTCCGCCACGCCGACGCCATCGGGGCCTTCGAGCAAACCCGCCCCACCTGGCTCCCCGTCACCGCCGGCTGACCGTCTGAGGGCCCGGTCCGGGCGGAGGCCGCCGGTGGCGTGCCCGGCTCTCGCCTCCGTAATCGATCCGGTCCCGCCCCCGGCGTCCTCCCCCCTCGGTTGTCGGTCCGGCCGCGGCCGCCGCGAAGACGTGAGGTTGGGGGGTTGGGAGGTCGGGCTGCGACGACTTTCGCCCGTGCGTGGAGGAGCAGAGCGGCACCGCGACCCCCCAACCGGCCCCGGACGTCCTCGGTGACGAGCAGCGCCGCCATCGGCGGCTCAGTCGGGCTTCTTGCCGTTGCTGCTGAGCAATTCCTCCAGGCGGGCCAGGCGGTCGTTCACCTCGCGCAGTTCACTCTGCATCTGCTGCTCGCGGCGCCGCTGGCCCTGCAGTCCCTTCAGGAGTTCCTCCTGCCCTTCCTCCGCTTCCAGGTCCACCAGTCGGGCTGCGGTGGCCGCCGACAGCAGGGCGATGAAGCCGATGCCGTTGATCATCAGGATGGTGGCCAGCAGCCTCCCCATCCCCGAAACCGGCACCACGTCGCCGTACCCCACCGACGTGGCCGTGACGACCGCCCACCAGATGCCCTCGGGCACGTTGTAGCCCTCCTCCAGGTACGAGAACAGGGTGCCGCTCACGATCGTCAGGCCGATGAGAGCCGACAGCAGGTACCCCAACCCCGAGGTGGCGAAGATGCGCTGGATGATGGCGCCGGCCCGGTTGACCACAGCGGCCAGGCGCAGCAACTGCAGCAGCCGCAGCACTTCCACGAGCCGCCCCAGTCGAGCGATCCGGAGGCTGGCCATCAGGTACGGCAGCAGCGGCAGGCTGAACACCACGATGACGACGTCCAACCAGGCGCAGCGCAGGTACGCCTTCCTGTCGGGCGTCACGATCAGCATCACGAGCAGCTCGACGGCGAACACACTCCATATCAGCCAGTCGGCCACCTGCAGCACGGTCACGGCGGTGGGGCTGGTGAACTGTTCCTCCATGACCAGCAGCGGGATGACCGCCACCGCGGCGATGACGACCAGGACGCTGAGGCGGCGCTTCAGGATCCGGCCGCGGGCGGTGAGGATGGTGTCGAAGCCCGATCCGCCGAACAGCGGGCGCGGCTTGAAGAACAGCAGCGATTTGGTTATCGGCCCCTGAGTGCGGTCTACCTCGGGGAATCCGGTTCTCGATTTCGATGCCGGCACGGGCGGTTCCTTCCGTCGATTCTCCCAATCGGTCGATTCTCCAATCGAGCGTAGTTCTGGGCTCCTGGCGCTCCGGGCATCTACCAGGGCTTCGGGTTGCACACGCTGCGACGTTCGGGTTGCGTCAACCTCGATGCCCCACACCGTCCGCCCCACTCGGTCTCACCCCGGCGTTCGCTCGGCCTCACCCCGGCGTTCGCTCGGCCTCACCCCGGCGTTCGCTCGGCCTCACCCCGGCGTTCGCTCGGCCTCACCCCGTCCGTTCCGTTCGGTCTCACCCCGGTGTCCCCGCTCGGCCCGGCCCCGTCCGTTCCGTTCGGCCCGGCCCCGGCGTTCCGAATTCCCTACCTCTGCAATCGGATTTCGCCGCCGCAGCCGTAGCCTGATCCCGGCGGCCGCACGTCCGCGGCCGTTCAACGAGCAAAGGAGAAAAGGACGTGTCCGATTCAACCTGGGGTTTCGAGACCCGCCAGATCCATGCCGGACAGGCACCGGACTCGGCGACGAATGCCCGAGCGGTACCCATCTACCAGACCACTTCATTCACCTTCGACAGCAGCGAGCACGCTGCCAACCTGTTCGCCCTCGCCGAGATTGGCAACATCTACACGCGCATCATGAACCCGACCCAGGCGGTTCTGGAAGCGCGAATGGCCAGCTTGGAAGGCGGCACCGAGACCGCAGTGGGCCTCCCCGGTGCTCTGGTCGTGAGCAGCGGCCAGGCGGCCGAGACGCTGGCGATCCTGAACCTGGCCGAGGCGGGCGACCACATCGTCTCGTCGGCGTCCCTCTACGGCGGTACCTACAACCTGTTCCACTACACGATGCCGAAGCTGGGCATCGAGGTGACGTTCGTGGACGATCCGCACGATCTCGACGAGTGGGAGTCGGCCGTGCGCCCCAACACCAAGTGCTTCTACGGCGAGGTGTTCGGCAACCCCGGCAACGACTTCCTCGACCTCGAGGCCGTGTCCGATATCGCCCACGCCAACGACTGCCCGCTGATGATCGACAATACCTCTGCCTCGCCGTACCTGGTGCGGCCCATCGAGTGGGGCGCCGACATCGTGGTGCACTCGCTCACGAAGTACGTCGGCGGCCACGGCACCTCCATCGGCGGCGCCATCATCGACGGCGGCACCTTCGACTTCAGCCGCAGCGGCAAGTTCCCCAACTTCACCGAGCCCGACCCCAGCTATCACGGCCTGGCCTTCTGGCCGGCGCTGGGTCCGGGGTCGTTCATCATCAAGGCCCGGGTGCAGTTGCTGCGGGACATCGGGGCGGCGGTCGCGCCGCTCAACTCGTTCCTGTTCCTGCAGGGGCTCGAGACGCTGAGCCTGCGCATGGAGCGCCACTGCTCCAATGCCCAGATCGTGGCGGAGTACCTGGAGGGCCGTGACGAGGTGGAGCAGGTGTTCTACGCCGGCCTGCCGTCCAACTTCACCCACGAGCGGGCCAAGCGGCTCACCGGCGGGCGGGGCTTCGGCGCCATCCCGTCGTTCATCGTGTCCGGCGGCCGCGAGGCCGGCCAGCGGTTCGTGGAGGCGCTGCAGATGCACAGCCACGTGGCCAACATCGGCGACGTGCGCAGCCTGGTGATCCACCCGGCGTCGACCACGCACTCGCAGCTCACCCCGGAGGAGCAGGCCGCTGCCGGCGTGCAGCCCGGTCTGGTGCGCCTCGCCGTGGGCCTCGAGACGGTGGACGACATCATCGCCGACCTCGAGATCGGCTTCAAAGCCCTGTAACCACGGCCAGCATTCCGGCGAGTCAGACCCACCACCAACCGGGGACCCGAACAGTATGAGTGTCATTCCGGCGAATGCCGGAATCCACGACTGAGTCGGCGCACCGGGCGCTCCGGGCGCACACCACAATCAACCCAACAGTCACATGTGGCGCCCCGCTGCCCACTCCGGGTGGCGGGGCGCCGCCGCGTCCCGCACGAGTCTCCGAACCCAAGGCTGCTGTCCAGCTTCCGTCACCCACCCCAGGTGGCGGGGCGCTGCCGCGTCCCCGACCGCCAGCGATGCCCTCCGCGCACCGATGGGCCGATTATGCTCTTCTTACCATGTCTTAGCCTTCTTAGCTGAGATCCGATAAGACAGATGAGACATGGTAAGATCTGTTGATATGGATCGCTTCACCAACCCGTACAGTCCGGGCGCCGGGACGGCTCCGCCCGCGCTGATCGGCCGCGACGACCTCATTGACGGCTTCGAGTTCACACTGCGCCGGGCGCTGGACAGCCGTCCGGGCAAGAGCTACATGACCGTCGGGTTGCGGGGCGTCGGCAAGACGGTTCTGCTGAATCGCTTCGTCGGCGTCGCCGCAGATCTCGACATGAAGGTCGGCTTCATCGAAGTGCCGGAGTCGGACAATTTCCGCAGCCTCCTCTCGATCCGCTTGCGGAAGATCCTGCTGGAGTTGCGGAGCAGACCGGTTCGGGATGCTGTCGCCAGAGTTATCACCAGAGCGCTCAGCGTGCTCAGGTCGTTCACCCTTCAAACGCCGGAGGGTTTGTCGTTGTCCCTGGGTGTAGATCCCCTGGCCGGCCATGCCGATTCCGGGGAACTGTCGGAGGATCTGACTGACGTGATGGTGGCGGTCGGCGAGGCGGCCTCTGCGTGCGAGTCGGGCCTGGTTCTGGCAGTCGACGAGGTTCAGTACCTGTCCGAGGAGGAACTGGCCGCCCTGATCACTGCGATCCACCGGACCACGCAGTTGAGCCTGCCGGTTGTGCTGGTGGGGGCGGGGCTTCCGCAGTTGCCCCGCCTGGTCGGCGCGGCGAAGTCGTACGCCGAGCGCCTCTTCGAGTTCCCCGTGGTCGGTTCGCTTGTCGCATCCGACGCGGCCGAGGCAATCGTGCGCCCGGCGCGGGAGAAGGGGGTGGAGTTCGAGCCGGCGGCCATCGACCGGATCGTCGAGGAGTCCCAGGGGTATCCCTACTTCCTGCAGGAGTGGGGGTCCCACGTGTGGAACGGCTCGCCCGCCAGCCCGATTACCGGCGGGGACGTGCGCTCGGTGCGCACGGGAGTTATCGCGGCCCTGGACAACAACTTCTTCCGCGTCCGGCTGGACCGCTTGACTCCCAAAGAGAGCGAGTATCTCCGGGCGATGGCCGAGCTGGGGCCAGGACCACACCGCTCGGGCGACATCGCCGCGCAACTGGGCGTCAAGAGCGAGTCGGTAGCCCCCCGTCGGGCGAATCTCATCTCCAAGGGGATGATCTACAGCCCGGCGCACGGCGACACGGCCTTCACGGTTCCGCTGTTCGATGACTTCCTGCGACGGGTCGGGCTGGACTTTTGACGCGGCCCGGCGGCCCCCTCGTGTCGTGCGTCCGATAGCACTGCGGTCGTTTGACTCTCCACCCATCTATGCGGTTCTTATCCGCGGATTGGGTAAGACTTATCCGCGGATTGGGTAAGACCGGTGAGACGCGTTGAGGCGCCGTGCGGTGAATCTGCCCGCTGCTCCCCCTTGCGGGTCTACCCACTCAGACGGTTCGTAGCCGAGAATCGGGTAGGAACGACTAGACGCGGTGGAGGGTGGCCTCCAGGTGCGGGGTCATGGGCTCGCCGACGGCGGCCATGTGGACCTCGTAGCGCATGGTGTCGCCGTCGACGGAGATGCGGCGCTCGGTGCCGTCGACCCGCTTGGCGGTGGGCGCCAGGATCACCCGACCCCCGGCTCCGACCCGGCCGCCGGCTTCGGGTGTGCCCTCGGCTCCGACCCGGCCGCCGGCTTCGGGTGTGCCCTCGGCTCCGACCCGGCCGCCGGCTTCGGGTGTGCCCTCGGCTCCGACCCGGCCGCTGGCTTCGGCTGTGCCCTCGGCTCCGACCCGGCCGCTGGCTTCGGCTGTGCCCTCGGCTCCGACCCGGCCGCTGGCTTCGGCTGTGCCTCCGGCTTCGGCTGTGCCTCCGGCTTCGGCTGTGCCTCCTGCCGCGGCTGTGCCTCCGGCTCCGGCACGCAGCATGACCAACAGGCCGTAGTGCGTCTCCGTCACCTCGCCGACGAGTACCTCGCCGATGCCGCTGGGGTGCACGATCAGCAACTCCAGGCCCCGCTCGCCGGCGGGGCGCCAGTAGCCGCATTCGGCGTGCAGGGGAGTGCCGTCGGCGCCCTTCGTCCGCTGGTTGTACGCCAGGAACGGCTTGCCGACGTGGCCGATCGTGACCTCCTCGGTGTACTCGAAGGGGTCGATCGTGGGGTAGTCGCCCCGGCCACCGCCCCGCCACGTCCCCAGCAGCGGGGCCAGGTGGGCGACAGCCGGGTGCAGGTCCATTGCGACTCCTGGGGCTCCTGGATCGTGGTCTCGCCGTCGAAGCCCCCTCTCTGAAGGGTCCCCGGTGCTGAGACCCTACAGAATTCCCGCCGGACGAGGATTGGCCGGTGCGAGTTCCGATTCGGCCGCGTCCATGGCGGTGAGAGCACGGCTGTTGCCAACCGCACCTCGGCGCCGGCCGGCCCTCATGCGCGCCGCAGCCCGCCCCGCTGCCGACCCGACCCCGGCCCGTGCCGGAGAGGAGCCGGCCGCTCGGGCGGGCTGCCGCGCGATCTGGATTGTGCCTAGAAGTCCATGTCGGGCATGCCGCCGCCGGCGCCCGCGCCGTTCTCCTCGGGCTTGTCGGCCACGACCGCCTCGGTGGTGAGGAACAGCCCGGCGACCGAGCCGGCGTTCTGCAGTGCCGAGCGGGTCACCTTGGCGGCGTCGATGATGCCGGCCGCGGTGAGGTCCTCGTACTCGCCGGTGGCGGCGTTCAGGCCGGAGCTTCCCTCGAGTTCGCGCACCCGCTCCACCACGACGCCGCCTTCCATGCCGGCGTTCACGGCGATCTGGTACAGCGGCGCCTGCAGCGCCCGGGCCACGATGCGGGCCCCGGTGGCGGTGTCGGGATCGTCCATCCCGGCGGCGGTGGCCTCCACGGCGGCCTGCGCCCGCAGCAGCGTGACGCCCCCGCCGGCCACGACGCCCTCCTCGATGGCGGCCTTCGTGGTGCTGACGGCGTCCTCGATGCGGTGCTTCTTCTCCTTCAGTTCCACCTCGGTGGCGGCGCCGACCTTCAGGACGGCGACCCCGCCGGCGAGCTTGGCGAGGCGCTCCTGCAGCTTCTCCCGGTCGTAGTCGGAGTCGGTGTTCTCGATCTCCTGGGTGATCTGGCGGATGCGCCCTTCCACGTCGGCCTTGGAGCCGTTGCCCTCCACGATGGTGGTCTCGTCCTTGGTGACGACGATCTTGCGGGCCCGGCCCAGCAGGTCGAGGGTGGTGTTCTCGAGCTTCAGCCCGATGTCCTCGGAGATGACCTGGCCGCCGGTCAGGATGGCCATGTCGGCCAGCATCGCCTTGCGGCGGTCGCCGAACCCGGGGGCCTTGACGGCCGCCGAGGCGAACGTGCCGCGGATCTTGTTGACCACGAGGGTGGCGAGTGCCTCGCCCTCGGTGTCCTCGGCGATGATCAGCAGCGGCCGGCCGGCCTGCATGACCTTCTCCAGCACGGGCACGATGTCGCGCACGGCGCTGATCTTGGAGCTGACCAACAGGATGTACGCATCCTCCAGCACGGCCTCCATGCGCTCGGCGTCGGTCACGAAGTAGGGCGAGATGAAGCCCTTGTCGAAGCGCATGCCCTCGACGAGGTCCATCTCCATGCCGAAGGTCTGGGACTCCTCGACGGTGATGACGCCGTCCTTGCCCACCTTGTCGATGGCCTCGGCGATCTGCTCGCCGATCTCGTCGTCGGCTGCGGAGATGGCCGCCACCTGGGCGACCTGCTCCTTGGAGTCGACCTCGACGGACTGGTCGGCGATCGCCTCGACGGCTGCGGCCACGCCGGCCTCGATGCCGGCCTTGATCGCCATGGGGGCGGCGCCGGCGGCCACGTTCCGCAGCCCCTCGCGCACCATGGCCCAGGCCAGGACGGTGGCGGTGGTGGTGCCGTCGCCGGCCACGTCGTCGGTCTTCTTGGCGACCTCTTTGACCAGCTCGGCGCCGATCTTCTCGTACGGGTTCTCGAGGTCGATCTCCTTGGCGATCGACACGCCGTCGTTGGTGATGGTCGGGGCGCCCCACTTCTTCTCGAGGACGACGTTGCGACCCTTCGGGCCGAGCGTCACGCGGACGGCGTCGGCGAGTTGATTCATCCCGGCTTCGAGCGAACGGCGAGCCTGCTCGTCAAAGGCGATCATTTTGGCCATGGTTGATTTCCTCCGTGGCAGAGTCGATGTACTAGCACTCTCGTTGTGAGACTGCTAGGAAGCCTACGGTCGGCCGACACCGTCACCAACATTCGCCGAGGCACCCTCCACCGCCCGCCCGCGGTGAGACTCGGGTCGGCTTGCGTCCGGCGGGGGCCGCCGGTGGCCGTCGGCGGATCGTCGGGCGAAATCGATCCGGCGCCGCCCCCCGGTGTCCCCGCCTCGGGTGCCGCCGGGGTCCGGGTGGGGCGCGCCGGTGCCGAGCCCGGCTCTTGCCTTCGCAATTGATCCGGCCTTCGACCCCCGACGTCCTCGCCTCGGGTGCTGCTGGGGTCCGGTGGGGTCGCTGGTGGCCGTCGGCGGATCGTCGGGCGAAATCGATCCGGCGGCGCCCCCCGGCGCCCTCGCCTCGGTGGTCGCCCGGGTCTGGCGGGGCGACCTCGGTTCAGGCGGCGGTCAAGCGGGGGCGGCTAGTCGGTGGCGGCTAGGCGGTGGCGGCACCGCCGGCTACTGCGGGCACGATCGCCACGGTGGATCCCGACGGGACCTCTGTGGCAGGGCCGTCCAGGAAGCGCACGTCCTCGTCGTCCAGGAACACGTTGACGAACCGGCGCAGGGCGCCCGACTCGTCGAGGACGCGCTCCTGCATCCCGGGATGGCGCGCCTCGAGGTCGGCCAGAACGTCGGCCACGGTGGCGCCCTCGGTGCTGACGCTGGTTGCGCCCGCGGTCAGGGGCCGCAGCGTGGTGGGGATTCGCACGGTCACACTCATGGCCGACATGCTACCGAGCCCGGCCCCTCTCCAAGCTCGCCCGATGACGGTTCGGCTACCGTCCGGACGACGCCGCCGGTGGCGCTCCGGCGGCCTGGAAATGGCCGCCTACGACGTCTACCGGTATTCCCGCCCTCGCTCCTGCGTCATGCCGCCAAGCCGGGAATCCGTGCAGCACAAGTCGACGTGGGTGGTCGGGACAAGTCGAGGTGGGTGGTCGGGACAAGTCGAGGTGGGTGGTCGGGACAAGTCGAGGTGGGGGGTCGGGGGGTCGGGCTGTGACGCCTTTGGCCTGCCATGAAGGAGCAGAGCGGCACCCCGACCCCCCACCGGGCTGCCAAGCCGCTAGTGTCCTGAGCGATTAGTTCGTTTGGTATTCGGAGGATTGCTGCAGCGAGCTGGCCTGCGCAAATGCGAATAGCGGGGCCATCGAAACGCCAGCGAACTTCCGACTCGGGACACTAGCCGGTCAAGTGCTCCGCCAGGATCTGCTGCACGCAGGCAGCGGTATCGGCTCGGGAGCGCTCGGGGCCGAAGCGCGCTGTCAGCGACAGCACGGGGACCGGCTCGGGCGCCCCTTCCTCCACCTCGCCCGCCACGGCCACGACCGGCACCCCCAACCGCCCCGCCACCCCGCACACACCGCCCACGACCTTGCCGTTGAACGACTCGGCGTCGAGCCGGCCCTCGCCCGTGACGACCAGATCGGCACCCTCGAGCCGTTCGGCCAGCCGGGTCTCCTCGGCCACCACGTCGAAGCCCTCGACGATCCGCCCGCCCAGCGCCGCCAGCCCGCCCGCCAGCCCTCCGGCGGCGCCGGCGCCGGGCATATCGGCCACGTCCACGCCGTGCTCGGCCGCATACACGCCCACGAGCCGCTCCAAGCGCCGCCGCAGCAACTTCACCTCGGCTGGCGTGGCCCCCTTCTGCGGCCCGAACACCTCGGCGGCGTCGCAGAACCGGGTGCGCACGTCGCAGGCCACGATCAGCTCGACGCCCCGCAGGCGGTGCCCGGGCAGCAGCGCCCGCAGCGCTCCGAACCCGCCGTCGGTGGTGGCCGAGCCGCCGACGCAGACGATGATCCGCCGGGCGCCCCGTTCGAGCGCCGCCTCGATGAGTTCACCCGTCCCGTAGGTGGAGGCGGCGAGCGCATCGTTCCCGGCGGCGCCGCCCACGAGTTCCAGGCCCGACGCCTGGGCCATCTCGATGATCGCCGTGCCGTCGCTGAGGCGCCAACCGGCCGTAACGAGGTCGCCCAAGGGATTCGTGACCACCGTGTGCCGGTTCGGCCCGCCGAGGGCGTCGAGAGTGCCCTCCCCGCCGTCGGCCATCGGCAGCGCCTCGCCGCCCCAGCCCGTCGCTTCGGCCGCCCGGCACACGGCGGCGGCGATCTCCCCGGCGGACGCGGTGCCCTTGAACTTGTCGGGTGCGGCCACCAGGCGGGGCCGCTGCAGCTTCGCCACCGGGAGGTCGGAAGCCGCCACCGGGTCGGGCCGCTGCACTCTCGCCACCGGCGCGTCGGGGGCCGCTCGGCCGGGTTCTGCCGCCGGGTCCATCTCCGCTACCCCGCCGGTGCCTGCCGTCCCGCCGGTGCCTGTGAACGACCCCGGCAGGGCCTCAGCAGTTGGGCTGGGCTAGGTCGTCCGCGCCGATGTGGATCATCACGTGGGCGTCGCTGGGCGCCGTCGGTGGTGACGAGGGCATGGCCAGCACCTGCGAGGAGTCCACCTGAAGGAGCGAGGCCACCACGCCGGCGTCCGCTCCGTACTCTTCCACGTAGTAGACCGCCGAGGCGTCGATGTCTCCCTCGATGTCGTCGTTGACGGGGGCCAGCACGTTGAACCCCTGGGCGCTCAGCGAGGTGGCGAGCCGGCCGGCCGCGCCGCACACGCTGGAGCCGTTGGCAACCAGCACCCGCACGTCGCTGCGGTTGTGGGTCGGCGACGGCTCCAGCGGATCATCGAACATGTCCTCGGCAGCCGCGGGCGGCAGTTTGGCCTCTTCCGCTGGAGGCGGCGGAGGTGTCGGGTCGGTCGGCGGGGGTGTCGGGTCGGTCGGCGGGGGTGTCGGTTCGGTCGGCGGGGGTGTGGTGGATGGGTCGGCGGGAGGGGGAGTCGTCGCCGGCGCCGTCGTGTCGGTGGTCTCCACCGGCTCGTTGGTGGTTTCGGGATCGTCGAGGCCGCGCGCCAGTACGATCACGCCGATCACGAGGGCGATAATGACGACGATGGCGCCGCGGACCGCGTTCATGGGCGCGTCACCGAGGTACTCGTGGCCATTGGAGACAGGCTAGACGCGCCGAAGCGAAAGGTGGGTAATACCTGGCCCATGCCATGCACGGCTCTACGGCCCCTACGCAGCGAACCGCTACCCGAGCCGGCGCCTCCACCGCACCGGCGTCCGGCTCGTAGGCTGGGAATCGCCGCCCGAGTAGCTCATCTGGACAGAGCACCGGTCTTGTAAACCGGAGGCAGTGGGTTCGATTCCCACCTCGGGCTCCCAAGGTTGGCGTCTCGGCTCGGGCCGGTATCTTTAGCACTCTCAAACGGAGAGTGCTAACCAAAGGGAGAGCCAATGAACCTTCAGCCCCTCGAGGACCGCATCGTCGTGCGGCCCAACGAGTCCGAGGAAGTCACCGCCAGCGGTCTCGTCATACCCGACACCGCCAAAGAGAAGCCCCAGCAGGGCGAGGTGCTCGCAGTCGGGCCGGGCAAGCGTTCCGAGCAGACCGGCGAACTCATCCAACTCGGCGTCAGCGTCGGCGACACGGTGGTGTACAGCAAGTTCGGTGGAACCGAGATCACGGTCGGCGGCGAGGACCTGCTGATCCTGTCGGCCCGCGACGTGCTGGCCACGGTCAGCGCCTGAGCGTCCCGCACCCGCCGGGACCGCAGGCCGCTTACACGCCTACACGAAGGAGTCACCGACACCCCATGACCACCCTGTTGAAGTTCGACGACGACGCCCGCAAGGCCCTCGAGGCCGGCGTCAACCAACTCGCCGACACGGTCAAGGTCACGCTGGGCCCCAAGGGTCGCAACGTGGTCCTCGACAAGAAGTTCGGCGCACCCACCATCACCAACGACGGCGTCTCGATCGCCCGTGAGATCGAGATCGACGACCAGTTCGAGAACATGGGGGCGCAGCTCGTCAAGGAGGTCGCCACCAAGACCAACGACGTGGCGGGCGACGGAACCACCACGGCCACCGTGCTGGCCCAGGCTCTCGTGCACGAGGGGCTGCGCAACGTGGCCGCCGGCGCCTCGCCGATGAGCCTCAAGCGCGGCATCGAGAAGGCGGTCGCCGCCGCCACCGATGCGATCGCCGAGATGGCCAGCCACATCGAGGACAAGAAGGAGATCGCCCAGGTGGCGGGCCTGTCGGCCGCCGACCCTGCCGTGGGCGATGTCATCGCCGACGCCATCGACAAGGTCGGCAAGGACGGCGTCGTGACCGTCGAGGAGTCCAACACCTTCGGGATGGAACTGGACTTCGTCGAGGGCATGCAGTTCGACAAGGGCTTCCTGTCGCCGTACTTCGTCACCGACCCGGAGCGCCAGGAGGCGGTCCTCGACGATCCGTACATCCTGTTCAACCAGGCCAAGATCGGTTCGGTGCAGGACCTGCTGCCCGTGCTCGAGAAGACCATGCAGACGGGCAAGCCGCTGCTGGTGATCGCCGAGGACACCGAGGGCGAGGCGCTGGCCACCCTGGTGGTCAACAAGATCCGCGGCACGTTCACCTCCGCGGCCGTGAAGGCCCCCGGGTTCGGTGAGCGCCGCAAGGCGATGCTGGCCGACATGGCCATCCTCACCGGTGGCCAGGTCGTGTCGCCGGAGGTGGGCATCAAGCTGGACGGCGTGACGCTCGACCTGCTTGGCCGGGCCCGCAAGGTGATCATCACCAAGGACGACACCACCATCGTGGAGGGTGCCGGCGACCGGGCCGACGTGGATGCCCGCATCCGTCAGATCCGCACCGAGATCGACAACACCGATTCGGACTGGGACCGCGAGAAGCTCCAGGAGCGTCTCGCCAAGCTGGCCGGCGGTGTGGCGGTCGTGAAGGTCGGCGCCGCCACCGAGGTGGAGCTGAAGGAGAAGAAGCACCGCATCGAGGACGCCCTTTCGGCGACCCGTGCGGCCATCGAGGAGGGTGTCGTGTCCGGCGGCGGGACGGCGCTGCTGCGCTGCCGTGACGCCGTGACAGCCGTGGCCGATGAGTTGTCCGGCGACGAGGCCACCGGTGCCCGCCTGGTGCACAAGGCCCTGGAGATGCCGACGAAGCTGATCGCCCAGAACGCCGGCTACGAGGGCTCGGTGATCGTGCGCCGCGTGGCCGCCGCCGAGGGCACGACGGGCTTCAACGCCATGACCGGTGAGCTGGAGGATCTGCCGGCGGCCGGCGTGATCGACCCGGCGATGGTCACCCGTGCGGCGCTGCAGAACGCGGCGTCCATCGCGGCCCTCCTGCTGACCACCGAGTGCCTGGTGGCCGACAAGCCCGAGCCGGCCCCGCCGATGCCTCCCGGCGGCGACATGGGCGGCATGGGCGGCATGGGCGGCATGATGTAACACGCCGCCGGCGGGCATCGCCCCGCCGCCGACGAAACGTAGAGAGCCCCCCGGCCGGCATTGCGGTCCCGGGGGGCTCTCGTGTTCGGGGCGGGTGCCGCGGCGGCTAGTCGCTGGTGACGAGCAAGGTGTTCGCCGTTCAACTGCTACAGGATCTGCTCCCGCGGCGTGAAGGTGGCGGCTTCGCGCAAGCTCCGCTTCACGCTCTTCGACTTGACGCCGATCACGAGGGCGTGTGCGGGGTTCTCCGGAAGGGGATCGGCGACAGTCCGCTGCTTGAGTTCCTGTGCCACGGCAGCCTCGAATTCTGCGACGCCCGCATCATCGCCAAGTGTGATCGACATGTCCTGCTGGATTCTCGCAATGTCGACCGACATCTCCATGCCGGAGAAGGCCGCCGATGTCAGCCTTCCATCTCTCAAGTGGTTCGGATGGATGCGCCGCCAAAGGCGTTCGCTGCCTTCCAGGAGGTCACCCTTGTTCAAGCGGTGCTACGCCCCATCTCCACGATCCGGTCGCGCAGCAGTTCCCATATCTCGGTGCTGTCGGAGAAAGCGGGCATCTCAGATTCTTCGCCTGACGGCTCGACGATGAGAATCTGCGCGGGTCCGGTAGGCAAGATCTCGATCTCGATCTCCAGGCCGCTGGACGCCCACTCGATCTGCACCCCGCCGTCCGACGTGGGGACGACCCAGGGTTCAGGCCCCGCGGGGCAGACGGCATCGAGCACGGCGACGGCTCGCTTCACTGCGCTCTCATGGGTGGCCTGTGCCCCATAGCCGTCCCAGTCGTCGTCGAGGGAGAGAAACCCCGCGAGTTGGCTGAGGGTCGGGTGGAACCAGGGTTGGTTATGAAGCGTTGCCGACACTGTGAGCGTGATCTCGCGCCGCTCCGGCCCAAGAGTCGGATCAGCCGCGGGTGTCAAAGTTTGCGACAATCCGGCTACCGCCATCCTCGACCACGATGGCCATAGCAGGTCCGACTCGGTCAGCAGTCCTCGTTCGATGACACTCATGTCTGGCGTCTCCAATGCTTGTGTGCCTCCGCCGTGGTAATGGATGTGAACCCACGGACGATCCACTCGTGGGCGAGATCCATGAAGTCAAGTACGCCGGCGAGATCCGGTGAAGCTGCGTGTCCACGCGAGATTAGATTCAGCGTCATCGCCCTTCGGCCATGACGGAGTTGCCCGGACCGCCCATCGACGGCGAGCCATCCACGCCCGTCGGGGAGTTCGAACAGCAGCGACAACCCGGCCTCTCGGGCCGGCGGCAGGAACCCGTCGCTCATGGATCCATCCCACGGAGCGATGACCGCGGGCGTATCGCCCACAGAGCGCCATCCGCTGTGCTTGTCGAGGTGGTTGACGTACTGGACTTCGCAGATCGACGGCTCGGGGACGGTGCGCCCGAGGTCATGAACTACAGCCGTCAGCCGGTTCCATGCCTCGACCAGGAACTCGCGGATGGACCCGTAGTGGGGGTACGGAATGCCGCTCGGGAGTCTCCGCCAGTTGACCACCAGCCGGTCCTGCTGGAGTTGGAGAAGTTGGCTGCCTTGCTCGTTCATGAGCCATAGCCGGGGCGTCTCGGTCTCCTCGCTCACCTTGAACGCCACCGCAGGACCCTCGAACTCGACTGCCATCGGTCCGAGCGGGGGTCGCTCTGACACCTCGGGCAGCGTGTCCGACCAGCACGCGGCGACCTTGCCAAGATCGAACGACCGAAAGCCGATGGCCGACTTGAACTGAATGGCCAAAGCGACCTCGACCACCGGTGGCTGGTCGTAGTCCGGGAGTTCACCGGGGTGAGAGGCCATCGTCACGATGAGGCTAGCGGGGGTGACACCGCACGGCGTACACCCTGTTGGGGGGAATGCGCCTCGACCCGGCGACCACGTCGCCGGGTCGAGGCGCATCCGAGGGTCAGTCATTTGGGAGAGGTGTGGCCCCGACGATGGTGCGGCGATCTCAGGCTGCACTTGGTCATCAGCGCTATTCCAACGGAGAGACTCCGATGAGCGGCGCGTGGTCGCTCACACCGGCGTGGTCGCTCACAACGGCGTGGTCGGTCGCGGTCACGGCGCCGTTGGTAGAAGCCGGTACCCGCTATGGACACCCCCCGGCGTCGATTGGGAGAGGCATTGCAACCCGACGATCCCGCCTGTCCTGTTCAGCGGCGTCGAAACGGTCCCCGCGGTGTTCAGGGCGCGCCTCGCCCTACGCGGATACCTCAGGGGATCCGGGCAGCGGGTCTGCTGCCAATAGTCATTCCAGCGAAGGCCGGGGTCCGGTGGCACCGGTCCGGGGGCGCTGCCGGTGGTTGTCCAGGTGGGTCCCCCGGGCGTCCGTGCCCTGGGCCGTCGGTGGGTGTCCGGGTGGGGCCGCCGGTGGTGTGTCCGGGAGGGTCCCCCGCCCCTCGCCCTTGGCTTGGTCGCGATCGCGGCGGGGCCGTCGGTGGGTGTCCGGGTGGGGCCGCCGGTGGTGTGTCCGGGAGGGTCCCCCGCCCCTCGCCCTTGGCTTGGTCGCGATCGCGGCGGGGCCGTCGGTGGGTGTCCGGGTGGGGCCGCCGGTGATCGTCGGCGGCGCGTCTGGCGAAATCGCGCCGGCGCCGTCCCCCGGCGTCCCCTCCCTCACCTGTCGGAGGCGATCCGGGCAGCGGGTCTGCTGTTAGTAGTCATTCCGGCGGAGGCCGGGGTCCGGTGGCCGCCGCTCGGCTGATTCGGGCTCTGGCGTCCGATCGAGCGGCTGTGTCGGGCTCGCGAAGAGGCTGAGCCATCGGCACCGTCGCTTGGGTGGCGACCCGAGTCGCGTGCGGCTTCAGCACGTCCAAGTCGGTGCTGGCACGGCGCGGCAGCGAACGCCGCTTGCTGACGCTCATCGACATCTCGAAGGAGTTCCTGCGAAAGGCGGACGTGTGGCGTCCCGAGGCGTGGCGTGGGCGGGGGTGTTGCCGCCGGCCGGCGTGACGGGGGTCGGGCGCGGTTCCCCAGGTGCCGTCGGGACTGCGGGTGAGGACGCGTTTGTGGTTGTGCAGGCGGCGGTGGCAGGTGCCGCACAGGAGGGCGAGATTGTCGATGTCGGTGGGCCCTTCGCCCGGTTTGGCCCACGGGACGATGTGGTGGGACTCGCAGCGGGACGGTTCCTCGGCGCAGAGCACGCACACGCCGTCGCGGGCGAGCAGTGCGCGGCGCTGCGCATCGGTGACGGTTCGCTCGCCGCGGCCATGCCACAGCGGTTCCCCGTCGCCCGAGAACAGCACGCCGAACACCTCTGCGTCGCAGGCGAGGCGTTCGAGTTCGCTCTGGGGGATAGGGCCGACGCCGGGAATCTCGCAGCGCCCCTGCGGGTCCTTGCCCGAGACGACATCGGCGGACGCCACGATCACGATCTGATGGCGCGGCGGCACCGGCTGTTGGCGCGGCGGCACCGGTAGTTGGCTCGGAGACAGATGCTCCGGGCGCGGCGGCACCGGCTGTTGGCGCGGCGGCACCGGTAGTTGGCTCGGAGACAGATGCTCCGGGCGCGGCGGCACCGGCTGTTGGCGCGGCGGCACCGGTAGTTGGCTCGGAGACAGATGCTCCGGGCGCGGCGGCGTCGGCTGTGGGCGAGACGCCGCCGTCCGCCCAGCCGCATCGTCCCGCCCCGCCGACGTCGCCATGCTGTCGACCGGCTCATCGGTCGCCGCGTCGCCGCTGGCGGGTGCTGAGCCGCGGCCGGTGGTTTCGACTGGGCCGTTGTGTTCGGCCCCGCCGCTGGCTGCTCTTTGGTCGCGTTCGGTCCCGCTGTCGATAGTCGCTAGGTTCGAAGGCGGTTCGTGACTGCGGCGTTTGGTCTCGTTGCCGTCGGGCATCGCCTGGCCGTTGTGTTCGGTCCCGCTGTTACCTGCTGGCCGCTCGTTGCCCGCGTCGCCGCTGCTGGGCGCTGAGCCACGGCCGGTTCGGGAGGACTGCTAGGCGCGGGGTGGGGACTTCCCCCGGCGGGGCGCCGAGCCGGCCCCGCCCGCGGCTGACCCCCTCGCTCCGGTCGCCGGTTCGGGCTCCAGGCCGACGGCGATGGCCAGGGCGTCGAGGCGGCGCTGTTCGGCGCTGCGGCTGTCGGGGTTGTCCCGCCCGCCCTCGGCGCGCCAGATGCGGTCGGCGATGCCGTTGATCAGCGACCGGAACTGCGCGCCCAGCACACGATCGAACGCCGCGTGCGCCATCAGCATCCCGTCGTCGCCGTCGCCGAAATTCAGGCGCCGCCGCCGACGCTGACGCAGGTGCTGGTCGTGGAGATCGTCCGGATCCTGCTTGCGCTGGGTCCACGTCTGGATCTGGCGCCCAGCCCGATCGGCGGGCACCCCGGCCACCTGCGCCAACAACTCGGCATCGCCGTCCACGGCCCCGTGGCTGGTGACCGCCGCGGCCCGGGCCAGCGCCTCGGCGTGTTCGGCGGAGATGTCCCCCGAGGCGAGAGCGTCGGCGACGTTGGGCATCTTCGCCAGCGCCTCCGCGCGCCGCTTCCGTCGCTGCGCCTCCCGTTGCGAGGAACCCGCATTGCGGCGCAGCACCTCCACCGGGTCCACGCCGCCGTCACCCAAACCCGCCAGAGCGCTCACCGCACGCGCCTCGGCCGCATCGGCCCCGGCGCGCACACGCCCCAGCGCCGCCACCAGTGAACGCAACACGTCCCGCCCCGCACCCGCCAGCGACAGACCACTCAATTCCGCCACCAAAGCGTCCACCAGCCCCGTCACGCGCCCCAGGGCGTCGGATGCCCCCACGAACACGATGCCGGGCACCAACTCGCCGCGACCCGCCACCGTCGGCCCGCCGCCACCCCGTGGAGTGACAGCCGAAGGTGCGTCCGCAGCGGCGTCCCCGCCAGGTGCGCCGAGCAGCAGCGATTCCATGGCTGTCACAGTACGAAGGGGGTGTGACAGCGCTCCGGAGGGTGCTGGAGCGTCGCCGGTCTCCAATGCTTCGCCGGCTTCGGGGGTGGCGGTGGCTCCGGAGCTGCGGGTGACCTGTGGGGTGTCGCCAACGGGTTCGGCCGGCCCGGCGAGCGCTCGTTGCGCCGGGCGGATAACCGGCGCGCCCGCCCCGGCATCTCCGTTCGGCCAGCAGAGCGGCAGCGATTCCATGTCCGCAACAGTACGGAGGGGATGTGACAGTGCTCGCCGGGTGGCAGTCGCCGGCCCGGCCGGGCGGGTCAGCGGCGTGGTGCCTGCGGTGGTGCCGGCCCCGGCGAAGTCCGACCTCTCGCCGCCGGCCCCACCACACCCGTCCAGCCCCGACCCCTCGCCGCCGGCCCCACCACACCCGTCCAGCCCCGACCCCTCGCCGCCAGCGCCGAAGGCCCCGCTGAGTCCGTTCGAGCCCCCGATTTCCATGGATCGAACTGTACGGAAGAGGTGTGACAGTGGTTCGGGGCCAGTAGAGGATGATCCGGCTGGAGGTTCGACAGCGAACCCTGCGACGCCCCCGGAGGCGTTGGCCCGCCTCGCCCGAGATCGAGCGGCGGGCGAGGCGGGGAGGGCCACGAGCGGCCGGACTACTCGCCCGAGATCGAGCGGCGGGCGAGGCGGGGAGGGCCACGAGCGGCGGCCGAGAGAGGAGGGCCGCTCGGCGCATCGAGGATGCGTGTGCGCCTTCCCGCTCACCCACCGGTATATACCCCGGTGTGAACTGTTATGATAGACCGAATATTCGCAAGCGCCGGCTCCCACTTGGTCATGCACCCCAGGTCACGCACGAGGAAGAGGGAGTCGACGGTGACACCGAGTGAGGCGCAACGCTTTCAGTTGCGGGAACGACTGATCGAGGTGCTCAAGGACGAATACGCGATGACGCTTATGGAGAGCCTCCCGCCCGTCAACTGGGACAAGCTCGCCACCAAGGAGGACTTGACGGCCCTCGAGGATCGCGTGAACGCCAGGTTCACTGTCGTCGACGCCAGGTTCGACGCGCTTCGAGTCGAGTTGGGCGCCAAGATCGACACGGGCCTCTCCGGGGTGAACGCCAAGATCGACACGGGCCTCGCCGACCTGCGCGGCGAAACGAAGCTCGGCCTTGCCCGCCAGACCTACGTGATCCTGGCGGGTGTGGCGGCGACGCTGGTGGCGGCCATGACCCCCATCTACATCGCGTTGTTCACCGGCGCCGCCGGCTGACCGATCGTGCTGTGACGCTCGCGGAGAACCTCCCGAGCCGCTGGGACCGTGTGGCCTCCGGTTCCGTCGAGGCGGCCCCCTCGGCCGAATTGGACGGTAGTGGGTCTGTCGCGGGCGGGATCGATGACGGCCTCGCCGAGTTGCCGGACGAGATCACGGCGCTCCTCGAAGGCATCAGACGTTACCGCGAAGAGTTCAAGCGCGACCTCACCCGCCAGACCTACGTGATCCTGGCGGGCTTCGCGGCGGCCATGACCCCCATCTACATCGCCTTGTTCACCGGCGCTGTCGGCTGTTCACCGGCGCTGTCGGCTGATCGTCGGCGCCGTCGGCCGGCCCCACCGGCTGTCTCCCCGGCGCTTGTTGTAACCCGGTCCCCCGCGTTTGTTGGCTTGGCGACGGGGGGTCTAACGCTCAGGGTGGCGGGCGCGTTGCCGGCAGGGGTTTCGTGCGCGTTATGCAGAGTTATGTGGGTATTGGTGCTTTCTCGACTGTGTCCCGTGTCAAGATTTTTGCTCATTTGTTCGGGGTTTCGGTTTGAGGGTTGGGTCGGTCAGGTAGGTGTCGAGGGGGCGCCGCCAGGTGAGCGTTTCGTGGGGTCGGATCGTGTTGTATTCGTCGATGAAGTCGGCGACACAGTCGGCGAGTTCAACACCGCTGGGGATCTCTTCGCGGTAGAGGCGTTCGTATTTCAGGGTCTCGAACCAGCGTTCGACGACGCCGTTGGTCCACGGGGCGCGATGACGGGTCCGCACGTGGGCGAGGTGGCTCCGCGCGGCGAACCAGCGCGCCACAGCGGTGGATTTCATGGCGGGGCCGTTGTCGGCGACGACCACGAGCGGCGTGGTCTCGCCGGTCGCTTCGTCGGCGCAGTCCTCGATGAGTGGGCGCTCCAGCAGCGCCTCGGCGGCGTCGATGGCGGCCTCGAAGGCGGCGATGAGGTCGCCGGCGGTCTGGGTCGCCGTGACGGGGCACGCCAGGGCGACCTTGGCGGCGTAGTCGACGACGCCGCAGAGCGCCCAGGTGCCCTCGGTTGTGGTCTCGAAGGCCGAGAAGTCCGCCTGCCAGACGCGGTTGCGGCGCGCTGGGGGTCCACGAAGGTTTCTCGGCGCGCCGCGGCGAGTTGGCGGCGTTCGGCCCGCTAGCGCACCGGTTGCAGGAGACCGCGGCGCGCCATGGCGCGGTGCACGCTCGACGGCGACGCCAGGTCCCAGCCGTCGTAGCGGCCCATCGCCCAGATCTTGCGGTGCCCCCACGCCGGGTATTGGGCGGCGAGCTTGGCGACCGCCGGCTCGACGCGGTCCACCTGCGGCGCCGGCCACGGCCCCTTGGTCACATCGCCGGCGCGATGGCGCGCCAAGCGGGCGTGGTAGGTGCGCCGCGGCACCCCAACCAGCTCGGCGAACCTCGAAACGGTGCACCGCACCTCGCTGCGGATCATCTCGAGGTCCGCGAAGGAGGGAGGTACTCCGCTCCCTTCTTCCAGACCCGCAACTGCACGTGCGCCTCACCGAGTGCGGCCTTGAGTTCCTCGCACTCGGCTTCGAGTTCCAGCTCGCGCGTCGACCGGCGACGGGCGCCGAGCGCGAGGCGGTCCCGGGCACCCTCCAAGAACGCCTTCTTCCAGTTGTGCACCGTCTGCTCAGACACCCCCGCCCGACGGCCCGCCGCCGCGGCGGACAACTCGCCGCGCAACACCGACAACACCACCCGCAGCTTCTCCTCAGGGCTCTTCTTCGAAGCCTTCGCCATGCTCATCTCCTCGCGTCAGACTCAAACCGCCGACTGAGCAAGAAACGATGACACGCGACAACTGTGCATTTCCAAAAGTTGCAATAAGAGCGCGCGCGGATAGGGGTTGACCTGGGGTTTTGGGTGTGTGGTGGGTGCCATCCACCGGTTGAGGCTCTGTGTCGGCTTTTCTGCCGGTTGGTACATCAACCCAACCGGTGGAGGCAGGCTCATTATGCGCGCGTTGGATCAGGAAGTGAAAGATGCGGTGTGGGCGGCGGCCGAGGCGTTGTTGCCGCAGCGGCCCGATTCCCACCCGTTGGGCACGCACCGCCGTCGGGTGCCGGATCGGGTGTGTTTCGAGGGGATCCTGGTGCGGTTGGTGACGGGCTGCTCGAGCCAGACCGCCGAGCGCCTGTTGGGCTGCGCGGTCACCGACACGACGCTGCGGGCGCGCCGCGACGAATGGATCGCCGCCGGCGTCTTCGAGGATCTGGTCGAAGAGGCGCTGGGGGCCTTTGACCGCATCGTGGGCCTGGACCTGTCGCCGTCGACGGGTCCGCCCACAAAGCCCCCAGCGGCGGTCCCCGCACCGGCAAAAACCCCACCGACCGGGGCAAATCCGGTCCGAAATGGTCTCTGCTCACCGACCGCGCGGGCATCCCGGTGGGCTGGGCCGCCGACGGCGCCAACCGCCACGACCAGGTCCTGTTCGAGCCCACCCTCGCCGCCGCCGCCGACCGCGGCCTGCTCGAAGACATCGAGACCTTGCACCTGGACCGCGGCTACGACAGCGCCCCGGTCCGGGCCGCCGCCGCCGAGGCGGGCATCGACGACATCATCTGCGCCCGCCGACGACCACGCGGCACCGCCACGCACAAAACCACCACCCCACTCGGGCTGCGATGGCCCGTCGAACGCACCAACTCGTGGCTGTCGAACTTCGGCCAACTCCGCCCCAACACCCACCGGTACCCCCACCACCGACTCGCCCAACTCGCCCTCGCCATCGTCCTACTCATCTGCATCAAACTCATCGACCGGCGAAACCGCTGGTCACCACCTATCCGCTAACGCTCTAACAACATAACTCTACAAACTACGACTCCCTAAAGATGAACAGCTACTGAGACCTCTCCGGGTCCGCTCATCCGCTCGCCAGCTCGCCAGTCAGCCCTATAGCGCAGCCAAGACGTAGTGTGCCCCACGCTTCGACCCCCGGAGTTCGAGGTAGCCATCGGCGGTCAACCCGCTGAGCAGACGCACGACCTCGTTGCGAGACAGCCCCAGCCTGCTCCGCACCATGGTGTTCGTGACTGCCCCGTCAGCAGCCATCGCGAGGACGATCGAACGCAGTTCGGTCCTGTCCAGCCTGATCCCGACGGATCGCTGCATGCTCGGGACGATGCGGTAGCACGTACCCCTCCCCTCGCCGACCTGTTGGAGGAATCCTGCATCGCGCAACCGCTGGAGGCTCCGGCGCGCCCGAGTGCTGTCAATGTCCAGCAGCGCACGGACGGCGGTGTTCGTGAGTTCCACGCCGCGGGCGGCCTCGATCAGGACGCGCCGATCTTCGGGTCGCAACAGAGCGTGCCCTTCCTGCTCCCGGACCCATGCGCGCTCCTCGGGCGACACCGGGCTCTCGACGGGTAGGCGCACGGTGACGTGCCCGTCTATCTCCTCGGCGAAGGTCGGCTCGGAGCGAAGGTCGGCGGCGATGTCCGTCTCGCTGAGTGTCGGATCGATCTCGAACGCGCGGCAGAGTCGCGCGAGGAGATCGGAGTCGGCGTCGGGAAGTGCCCATCGCGAGGGGCTGCTGTCGAAGGTCTGTCGTTCCCGGTGCGAGACCAGGCCCACGAATGCGCCGCCCTTCAACGGCAGGTTTTGTTTGCCTCGGCGAATGAGCAGCGTCCCGTCCGATGTCTGCGCCACGGCATCCAACCGCTCGGCCACCGATATGACGGTTATGTCGACCTCGCCGACTCTGAGACCGTTCAGCTCGACCGATCCTGGTGACTCGATCTCCTGGATGATCTCCCAGACCGTCTTCTCGAGGCCGTCGTCCAGGGGTTTTCCACGGAGACGTCCCTCGTCAGTGACGCCGATCATGAGAACGCCACCGTCGGCGTTGGAGAAGGCGACGACTGTCTTCTGGATCTCCGAACGGCTCAGTCCGGTCTTCCACTCCACGAAATGGCTCTCGCTCGGGAACGCTGCGGCAAACCCCTCACGGGTCATCACAAGCGGTCGGTCCGCGGTCGAGGGGTGGATTGGACAATGTCGACAACCAGTACGCGGTGTCGCGGGACGCGGCGGGCTTCGCCCGGTCGGCGGGCCGCGACAACCCCGTGTCCATGTGGTTGACGGGTCAGAACAACGTGCCGATAGGGATAGCCCAGTTCCACGTGGGCGGCCTCAAGGACGGGCTCGAGGAACTGGGGTGCTGAGAAGCCCGCCATCCCCGCCTCGTGGACAAACCCGCAGGTCTACCGCACAGCGCGAACTGTTATGATTGCCTGAACATTCGGAAGCGCCGGCTTCCCTCTTGGTCATGCACCCCAGGGTCACGAACACCGAGGAGGAGTCGAAGTTGACACCGAGTGAGACGCAACGCTTCGAGTTGCGGGAACAACTGATCGAGGTACTGAAGGAATAGCCGGCGATGACGCTCATGGAGAGCCTTCCGCCTGTCGACTGGCACGAGTTCGCCACCAAGGACGACTTGGCGGGCCTCGAGGGGCGCGTGAACGCCAGGTTCGAGGTGGTCGACGCCAGGTTCGACACGGGCCTCGCCCGCCAGACCTACGTGATCCTGGTGGGCTTGGCGGCACTGATCACTCCCATCTACTTCGCCCTGTTCACCGGCGCCGCCGGCTGAGCATTCGGTGGCCGGCTGTCCGCCGCGCGGCGCCCGGCGGCCGCTGCTGCTCGTCTTCCATCGTGGACCCGGGACGATTGCTGTCGGTCCGGCCGACCCCGCGGTGCGAACTGTTATGATCGACTGAACATTCGGGGGCGTCGGCTCTCCACTTGGTCTTGGACCCTGCGGTACAGGTACGAGAGGGAGGAGTCGAGGTTGACACCGACTGAGGCGCAGCGCTTCGAGTTGCGGGAACGACTGATCGAACTACTCAAGGAAGAGCCGGCGAACACGCTGATGGAGAGCCTGCCACCTATGGACTGGAACGAACTCGCCACCAAGGGCGACCTGGAAGCCCTCGAGGAGCGCGTGAACACCCGGTTCGATTCGTTCAGGGTCGAGTTGGGCGCCAAGATCGATACGGGCCTGGCCGGGGTGCGCGGCGAGACGAAGCTCAGCATCGCCCGCCAGACCTACGTGATCCTGGTGGGCCTGGCGGCACTGATCACTCCCATCTACATCGCGTTGTTCACCGGCGCCGCCGGCTGAGCGAACCCGCCGTCATTGCGGCGACACCTCGTCATTCCGGCGGAACCTCGTCATTCCGGCGCCACCTCGTCATTCCGGCGGAACCTCGTCATTCCGGCGGAGGCCGGAATCCACGCGGCATCGCCGGCCATAACCCACGCGGTGCCGGGCGGCCCCTGCTAGCCTGCGGCCGACGCTCCGGGGGGCGGGGTTCGCTCTGTCGCCCTGCCGTTTCGGCTCGATGTTTCGGCGCTGTGCCCGGCGGGGTTTTCCGCCCGGGCGCCGGCGGTGGGTTTCGATTCGGAGGAACGTGCCGGACCCCGGTCCGGGGCTGCGATCCCGGTACGGCGGAGCGCCGTGACGGGCGCCACCGGTTGGTGGTTGCTCACAGCGGCACCGGGGTGTAATGTTATGGTCCTGTTGGAGTTGGCAGATGAACGGCGTGCGCGTCGTAGGGATGCCTTCAGGAATCAAGAGAAGGAAAAAAGCGAGATGAGAAAGATTCTGGTCGGCGTCCTGAGTGTCGCCGGTCTACTGGCTGTGGTGCTGGCGCTGGCCAGCAGCCCGGCCTCGGCGGCCAAGGCGGTCGTCACGATCAACACCCCGTCGGGCACCGCCATAGCCGGCGACTACACGGTGAGTTGGAAGACGGTGCCGGCCTGCGAGCCGGGTTCCGGCACCTCGGGTGCGTCCGGCTCGGTCACTTTGACCGTTGCGGCCACCAACGAGAGGGATTCCACCCCTACCCCGGGTGAACTCACGGGCACCGTGCAGGACGTAGCCACCGTAACGGTCGAGACCGGTTGCACGTACGAATGGTCGGGCAGCCTGGTCGAGGCAACGACGGGTGCCACCTGCCAGATCGGCAACCTGCCGACCAATGGCGCAGGTGCAACCGCCACTGCAACCTTGACGGCGGACACAAATAGCTGTGCCGCGGGCGGCAGCATCACGGTGACCGTGGGCGACGACTCCGCAGTCGCAGCCGACGCCAGTGCCGATCCTCCGGTTAAGGCTTCCAGCGACGGCGTTAGCGCCGGTGCCATCAGGGGGACCACCTTCACGGTGACCGCCACCCCGGTGAAGAACTCCAACGCCGCGTGCCAGAGCGCGACCGCGGAAACCGAGGTGAACGCCGCCAAGGCAACCGTCGCCAAGCTGAACGTGGTCGGCGAGTCCGCCATAGTCAAGGGCACGAGGAGGGACGTCAACTGCCGCTACAACGTCGAGGTGACGTTGCCCGACGGCTTCGCCGCCGCCGACGACTCGAACAAGGCGTCGGGCGTGCCTGCTGCAGGTGCTCCGGTTGACATCGACGACCCAGCAGACACCGCCGACAATGACAACGAGGTCACCCTGACCGTGACCGTGGCCACGCGGGCCATCTACCTGGTGCAGACCGTCGATGGTGACTCCGGTGGCGCCGCTGCGAGCTACCAGTTGTGGACGACCATCTGCGTCGCCGACCTTCCCGGCGAGTTGACCGCACGTCCGGGTAGTGGCGGTATCGTGGCCGCGACCACCGTTGAGTTGCGCGAGGGTCGCTTCAACATCAGTGCCGCTGTCACCACTTCTGCCGCGGACGGCGCGAGCGGGACGGCACTGGACGCCAAGGCCGTGCCCTGCACGGCGAGAGCGTCGGTGTCGAACCTGCCCGACAACTGCTCGTCGCAGAACCCCACCAACGTGGTGACCGCCAACCTGCGTGACGACGCCGACGGCAACGGCCGCGTGATCCTCGAGTTCGCCATCACCTGCGAGGAACCGGCAGCTGCAGAGCCGGCTGCTGAAGAGCCGGCCGACATGGAAGAGCCGGACGACATGGAAGAGCCGGCCGACATGGAAGAGCCGGACGACATGGAAGAGCCGGCCGACATGGAAGAGCCGGCTGACATGGAAGAGCCGGACGACATGGGTCCGCCAGAGGACGTGGCCACCGGCTGATCCAACTCTAGATTTCAAACCCCGAGGGGGCCGGCCAAGCGCCGGCCCCCTCGCCGTTTTCCCCATCCCTCCAGCGTTCCTCGTCACACCGCCGGAGCCGGCCCCCAGCCCTACCGCGATCCGCTCGGCATCGCCGGCGGGCCGGGTCGTAGCGTCGGCTACAGGTCGAGCCGTTCCAACAGTTCCCCGACGGTCAGGCCGTGATGGGAGGCGACGCTCTTGAGGATGCTCGACAACGTCCTTGCCTTGATGGGGTTGTGACGCGGAATGACCTCGTGGTGTTCCCCGTTGAGTTGCGTCGTTATCCGCACGTGCGAGCCGCGCTGCCGGGTGGTTCGATACCCGAGCCGATGAAGCGCTCGCTCGAGTTCGACGCCGCGCACATCGCGCGGCAGTCTCACAGCGCCAGTACTTCGTCGCGCACGAAATGCAGGCGAATCATGCGAGGACGCGTCGCCGGCTCGTCGAAGTAGCACTCGACTGCTTCTCTGACGTTGTCGCGCACCTCAGCGATCGTCTCTCCCTGGGTGTGGATTCCGTGCCCGATGGCGCTTGCGGAGTAACCGCCATCGATCTCATCCTCGCTCACCTCGACGACGATCTCGGTAGTGGTCGGCGACATGGCGTTCTCCTCGCACGGGTCCGACGCAGCGGGCTTTCCGATCGGGATTCCCCGGCACGACCCTATCGCAGGGTTGCAACGGTAGCGCCGCGTATCCCCGCCGCCGTCGCAGGAGCCCACTACGCTGAACGATCATTTCTCGACGCACGCCCGGCAAGGGAGACGCAGCGTGACGCATCTCCGGCACCTCTTCACCGTGCTCAGCCTGCTCGCGGCGGCCCTGGTGCTGGGGGCCGGGCCCGCCGCGGCGCAGGACGACGACAAGCCGCCGCCGCTCACGGTGTTCGTGTTCGCCAACGACATGACCAACGCGGAAAGGGCCAACGGAGACGACGAGGCGTGGCAGGTGCGGGTGTCGGTGCGGGCGCTCAGCAATTGCACGCCCACCCGAGGCTCCGGCTCCCACGACACGCCCTGGCTCGACGCCGGCGACGAGGCCGCGGCCTCGCTCAGCCTCACCGAATGCGTCTTCAGCCTGGCCGCCGAGGTGCGCGACAACTCGCTCCGGCGGCAGTGCCGGTACGCCGCCGAGATGGCCTGGGGCGCGAGCGGCAGCTACGTCGAGGGCGCCCGGCTCACCTCCAGCCGCCCCGCCGGTGAGCCGCGGCTCTCGATCCGGCGGAAACCGGGCGGCGGGTGTGGCGCGCTGAACCGGACGCACTTCGTGATCCGCGGCGGCACCGTCGTGGAGGCCGTGGATGACGACGCCGCCGGCGCGAGACTGCTCGCTCTCGCACGGCGCGCCGCCGAACTCACCGACTTCGAGGTGCGTGTCGAGCCGGACCGCTCGCCGGGGACCGTCCGATCGCCCGGCTGCGACCGGGCAACCACGCTGAACGTGCGCGGTGACGGCAGGCGGGCCTCCGCCGTGGTGCACGACGCCGTCGCCGGCGGGCCGTGCCCGCTGCGGGCGACGATCGCCGCGGCGCCGGCCCCGTTCGAGGCGCCGGAGGGTAACAGCGTCGGCTTCGACGGCGGCGGCGCCAATATTCTCGTCGATATCAGCCGGCTGGTGCGCCTGCGCCCGGCGCGCATCGCCATCATCCAGGACACCACGGGCTCGCTCAACCGGGGCGCCGTCTCCTACGCCATCGATCGCGCCTGTGGCGACGCGTCGGCCCGTTCGACGCCACCGGCCGGCGCCACCTCGCCGCTGTCCGAGGGCCGGTACACGGTGCACGCCCCGCACGCGGCCGCCTTCGGCCCCACTGCCATGTACCCCGTGGGCGCCGCCGACGCCACCTCGGGCACCATCGTCGGCTGCTCGGTGACCGTGAGGGCCTCGGGAGTCCCCGCCGGCTGCACCGTCGCCGGGGGCAACACCCAGACGTTGACGTGGACGGCCGCCAACCCGATGCCCGGCTTCGACTTCGAGTTCGACATCGCCTGCGGTGCCGCCGCGCCGGACCCGCAGGCCGGCGCCGCTGCCGGCGTGCGCATCGCGGCCCGCGAGCTTGCCGACGGGAGGATCGAGTTCGGGCTGCAACAGCAGCAGGGCGACGACACCTGGGGCGCCCGGCGGCTGCCGCGGGCGCGGTTCTTCCCCACGGGCGCCCGGGCGGGGCGCTGGCTGACGAGTTCGGTGCTGACGGTGCGTGCGGGCGAGGCTCCCGGCGCCTTCGCCGGCGAGTACGAGCTGCGGATCGTGGCACGCCGCCTGGCCGACGGCCGCGTGGAGTTCGGTTTGCAGGAGCGCCCCGACGGCGGCTCCTGGGGCGCCCGGCAACTGCCGCGGGCGCGGTTCTTCCCCGCCGACGCACCGCTGGGACGCTGGCTGCGCAGCTCCCCGCTGAGCCTCGACGGCTGAGACGCCGCCCGCCGCGGTCGCCTCGCCGGTTTCCCATCCCGCTGAGCCTCGACGGCTTCCCACCCCGCTGAGCCTGGTCGGCTGTGGCGCCGTTCGTGAGGCGCCGGCCGGGTGGCCGCGGGACACTCGGAGCGCGCCGCTGCGGCCGCCTGCACCGGGGCGCCGGCTCATCCCCCGTTCGGAAGGCGGTGACAACTACGCTGACAGGATCGACATGTAGTCTTGAGAGCCGGGCACCGTGTGACCGGCAAGGAGGGCGAACCGTGCTGTATCTCCGGTACCTCATCAGGCCACTCGTGATCGTGGCGCTCGGGGCGACGGCCCTGTCGCTCGCGGCCGGCTCCGTGTCGGCGCAGGACATCAAGGTCTTCAAGTTCACGAACGCGGAAGCGGAGGGCTCGGACTGGGAGGTTCGCGCCAGCGTCGAGTCGTTCGGCGGCTGCGGTGTCAGCGAGGGCCGCGGCGGCGGCACGTCCGGCTGGCTGGAACGGGGCGACGAGTGGGGCATCGTCCTCAACCTGAACTGCTCGTACACGTTCAGCGGGACGGCGCGCAACGAGGAAACCAAGCAGGGCGAGTTGTGCGACGTGGCCCTGGCGTGGGGCACCTCCGCCGATTACGACGGCGCCACGATGCTCGCGACGAGGGCCCCCGGGCGAAGCGACCAGACGGACGTCGCGATCGTGCACAGGACGGGCGACGGCCTAGCCACCGGCAACGCCGTGAGTTGTGCCGCTGCCATCACCGCCAGGTTCAGTCTCGACCCCGCCTCAGTCGTCGAGGATCTGCCGAAGTCGGCCACCGACTCCGAACTCGAGAAGCGTGCCGAGCGAGCCGTGGAGGCCACCAAGTTCCGGGTGAACTTCCGGCCCCACGAGGACACGAAGAACATGCGGGGCTGCAACCAGGTGCTCGTCTTCGACGTCAGCGGCGGCGAGGACGGCGAGGTCGACAAGCCACTGCCGGGCATCCCGTCGGGCGCGAACTGCAGGTTCCGGGCGACCATAGCCAGCGCGCCGGCGCCGTTCAACATCGCCAACGCCAACGGCACGATCGTCCGCACCAACGAAGCGGAGAGCGGCGTCCTATCCGTGGACCTCAGCAGTCTGGTGCGCCTGCCGTGGGGCCGCATCGCCATTGTCCAGGACGTCACCGGCTCCAACAACCAGGGCCACGTCTCCTACCGGGTGGATCGCTCCTGTGCCGGCGTCGGCGGCCTACCGCCGAATATCAGGACAGGCGGCGGTCCGGGGATCTACAGCCTCCCCGGCGGTCAGGTCGTGGCGACCCTCACCGTGGGCCGCTTCACGGTCCATTCGAACAACTTCGCCAACTTCGGAGCGGGCGCCAACTACCTGGCGGTGGCGCGCAGCACCATCTCCACCGCCGTCGACGGCTGTTCGGTGAGCGTCAGCGTGATCGATTCCCCGGCGACGTGCACCGTGGCGCCGTCCAGGACGCAAACACTCGAGTGGCGGTCGGGCGCGCCGTTCGATCACTTCGACTTCGAGTTCGACTTCGTATGCGGCGGCTCCTCCTCGACGACCGACGACGACGGCCTGCCCCCGCAGCCGCCCGAGGACCCCATGGGGACCGATGACCGCGTGCGCATCGTGGCACGCAAGCTCGCCAACGGGAAGATCGAGTTCGGTCTGCAGCAGCGCCGGGACGCCGACACTTGGGCCGCCCGGCGGCTGCCGTCGGCGCGACTCTTCCCCAGCGACGCTGGCGTCGACCGCTGGCTGGCGAGTTCGCCCCTCACGCTGAGCGTGGCCCCGTCGTCGGACTCCTTCGCCGCGGACGTCCAGGTGCGCGTCGTGGCACGCAAGCGCGCCAACGGAAAGATCGAATTCGGCCTCCAGCAGCAGGACGACGGCGGCTCGTGGGGCGACCGGCAATTCCCGCGGGCGAGAATGTTCCCTACGACCGCCCGGACCGGAAGCTGGCTGAACAGTTCGGTGATCACCCTCCTCGGCGGCTGACCCTCGGCAACTTCTCACCCCGCAAGATCGGCCGGCAACCCGCCCAACTTGGTCCACCCACCGCGGTGCTCCAATGGTGCTGGAGATAGCGTCGCCGGCCATGCGGATTCCCTGGAACGGAACCTCGGGAGGTTGGTTGCGGAATACCCGCCCTGGCGGACCGAGACGGCGCGGCGCGTTCGATGGATCGCCGACGGCTGCGCCCGCCCCTAACCGGCCCCATATGCACACGCCACCACCAAACCGGATCGGTGGATTCAGGCTTATCCGGTGACCTGGACCGTGGCTTGGCACGTGATGCGCGCGCCTGTGTTGGAGGCGATCAGGGTGATCGTGGCGGTGCCGGTCCGGACGCCCCGGATAGACGCCACCGAACCCTGCATCGTCACGTCGACGAGCTGGTTCGTGGGGGTGCTGTCGTAGCTCACCGCGAAGTCGGTGGCGGCTTCGGAGAAGTACGTGCTGAGGTCGACGGAGATGACCTGCCCGACCGGCACGAGTAGCTGCGGGCTGTCCCCGACCAGCGTCAATCTGACCTGCGAAGCGGTCTTCACCGAGACCGCGAAACCGTGCGCGACCCTGCCGGCGTCGTTGGTGGCCGTCACCGTGATCGTGGAGGCACCGAGGGGTCCCCCGAGAAGCTCACGACCCCGGCGGCGTCCATTGAGACCCGCACGATCGCAGGCACCGACGACTCCACCGACCAACTCTGGACGATCCCGCTGAAATAGCGGCTCACGTTCACGGTCCCCGAGTGCCCGACGATGAGGGTCCGGGCCGGGATGCTGCTGGACAACTCGGGCGCCGCGCACCGGCTGCGTGATGCCGGATTCCACCGCCGACGCCGCCTCGCCACTTCCCGGCCTCGGCCACCGCGCTCCGCCGCCTCGGCAGCTCCAACAGGATGATCGACGGCCAACCCCTCGTAACTCCAACGGCCCGCCGCGCCGGCCGCCGACACCGCCGAGCAACCGTCCTGCACCCACTGGCCGCGCGCGACCGGCCACCAACCTGAACGCACCGTCGTTTCCAGCGCAGAAGGGCCCCGTGGCGATTTCGAGCAGATTCTGCGAGATCTTGAGGCGCAGGAGTGGCGAGTTGAGAAACGAACGAAGCACTACCGTGATCTCCGCCCATGGCCGTGTCGGGGTTGTACGCCTGGTGTGGATCCAGGGCTCACCGGTCAGTGTGGTCTGTCCCTCAGAACAGCGTCGCTGCGGCTCTGGATCGTGATCCAGGTCTGCGTGTCGGCACAGATCCACCCGGCCAGTTCGGTGAGATTGTCGAAGTCGCGTCGAAGATCACGCCGGTGGATCGGCTCATGATGGGCGATCCGATTCTGGGCGTCAGCGACCGCTCGCCTGGTTCGAACTCCGTGCTTTCCCGGGAATAGCTCCGAGCGCTCATCCGCGAGCCGGCGGACGATGACCTGGTAGCTGATCGTTGACACCGCTCGATCCGAGGCCAGATTGAATCGTGAAACCCCCGGAACCGTCCCTGCTACGGCAAACGGCCGGGGTTACGCCTATCGCGGCGTACGACCTCACTGCGGACAAGTGTCGTGAGTGGTTGGTTCGTTCAGCATTGTGCTTCGCTTGGTCGTGCCGTCCGTGACGGTCTGGGGGCGTCATCTCCTTCTGTGCGCGAAAAAGCCGCCCTGGACGGCAATTTTGCGCCGAGAAGGCGACTACGACATCCTCGTGACCCTCGCCACATATCTTCAACGAATTACCGACTCTGGACACTAGATCGGACTGCGGTCTCGTCTCCCAGGGTCTCGATCTGCCGCTGCGAGAATCCAGGCGTTGCGTCTGACTCGGCGACATCTTGGTCGTGCAATGCCCCACGGCTCCGTCCCACAACCTGTCGAGTTCGATTCGGTTCAACGCCGATGCCGCAGGCCCGCACCCCACCGACCGCGGGCCCAGCGCCTGCTCAAATCCAGAAAGCCGGTATGGTTGCCTTGGTGACGAGCGAAAGAACTCCACGTCGCAGTGGCTGAATCCCCGAAACACGCCATTGACTTTCCGGAGCATGTCGCCGACGGCGCTTGGCGACGCGACCCTGCCCAACTCAGCGCGGCGCTTGTTGCCCGCATGTTCACCGACGATCTGGAGTGGCGGCGCCGGCTGGTACCGCTGACACAGTTCATCATGGACTGGAACCGGAATGACCACGAGGCGCGCATTGAGATGGTGGCGACCGCGCCGGACACGGAATGCGACGAGTTCTACCGGGTCGCTACGGCCACGGTTGCACACGCACTATGCGATCGCGACGGCATCCCCGTGCCGCAGTGGATTCCGCGATGCATCCTTGACGAGGACAGCATCGTCGTTCCCAACGTGTCTCCCAACGGGCGCTACGGACGGCTCATCCGCGAGAACGCGCCGCCGATCTGTCGGATCCACCGCCTCTACTTCGAGAGCGATTGGTTGGACGCGACTTGACGGGCGGCGGCATCCCGGATCCGGCGCTCGATCGTGACACCCAACTTCGTCTGCTCATGGAAGTTGATGCGCTATTGCCGGCGGGACCACGGATCACCATCCTGCTGGTCGGGGGCGCAGCGTTGGCGGTTCACTGGGGCGATCGGTTGAGCATGGACGTAGACATCGTGGCGCCGGACCTTCCCGATGAGGTCCTCGACGGCGCGCGGGCAGTCGCCGCCAAGCACGGGATCGCGGAGACCTGGCTCGAAAACCCTTACGATGTTGCGCCGGAAGTCGAACCTGCGGCCGACCTGGTGGCATCGGGACAACGGCTCGACATACACGTCCCGTGCCTGGAATACATACTCGCCATGAAGCTGTATGCCGCCCGCCTCAAAGACGCGGCGGACACAGCCCGGCTGATTTGCGAAACCGGACTCCTGAGTCGCATGCGTGCCCAGATTGTCCCTAGCGGCCGCGCGGCATCGCTAGTGGGGTATGTGGTTCCCCAACGTAGGGGGGCTACTTACGTGTCTAGCCACCAAGCCGGGTGACCTGCGGCTCAACAGGCGGGTGGATAGCTAGAACTGCGGGCTCGGGGGTTCTGGGTCCTGCATGAACGCCTGCACGATCGTCGGGTGCCTGGACTCGAAGTAGTTGACCACGAGGTCGCGGACGTCTTCGCCGACCATGCTGCGCAGAACGGGATCGTCCTCGACGTCGTCGAAGTAGCCGAGTCCAGCAACGAGGGCGTGTACTGAGCCGTGCTGTGGGGGGAGTCCGCACTTCTGGAGATACAGGGCGACTCCCTCCTCGATCGTGATGCCGGCCCGCTGCTCGATACACATCACGTCGAAGTAGTCGCGCAGGGTGTGGCGATCAGTGATGGCGCGACACTTGGTCGCCATGATGTCTTGCACCGATCCCACCGCGAGGCCCGCGATGATCGTCGGCTCTTTGAGGGTGAGTGCCCCCGCGTTCCAGAGGATGTCCACCTTGACGCCATCGAAGGTTCCGTGGAGGTGCCCTAGCGATTTCCGGGAGAGCACGAAGTTGCCGAGACCATCGAGCGAATCATGTAAGGGGTCGGGGTCGAACTCGTGTTGGGTGAACAGATCGAGGTCTTCGCTGCGTCGGTGTGCCAAACGTATCGCGAGCGCCGTTCCACCCATCAGGACGGTGCCGTCGGGAACGATCCCGGCAACGACGGGCCAGACAGCGGTCGTCCGAGGGCCAAGCACCTCGGCGTAATCAGAGAGGGATTCCATTGCGGTGTCTCAGGGCGTTGCGGATCATTGCTCTGATTTCAGGCGGGGTGCGTTCCTTGCCGGCGACGCGTTCGAGCGCCGCCGCTGGCAGCGTCGCGATTGCCCAGCCCCATGCTTCGATGTCATGGCAGGCGAGCATGTGTTCAGCGACGAACACTGCGTCCCGTGGGAGTTCGATAGATGCCGGGTCGCCCCACCAGAACAAATGCTCGAAGCGTGCGGGCAGCCTGTTTGAGGTTGGCGCAGGATCGGAGTGAGGGAGCGGTACCGCCCGCACGGCGTCGGCCACCTGGAACCAGGCGTCGCCTACTAGGAGCCGCCAGACTGTTACCGGCCGCGGCCGGCCGGCCCCTCGGGCAGCCTGCAACTCGGTTGTCACAAGTCGCCGCTTGGCGAGTTGGCCGAGGGCACTCCGCGCCTCGTCGTGATCCACCCCCGCGACTGCGGCCACCGAAGCCACCCCCCGCAGTCCCTGGGGTCGCCGCGAGAGCGCCGCGAGAACGCGACTCTCCTCGCAGGTCAGCGTGGAAGCGTGGCTGTTGTCGGCACTGTCACGATGCCCTGATGCCTCCTGCAGCACGATCCCCAATTCTACCGCCCGCCGCCTGACCGCCCTGCCGACCGCCGCGCCTGCTCCCCACCCGCCCCCTGTTGAGTGGTGCTGGTGCCCACCTACCACCCGGCGGCCCTCCTGCGAGGCGGCGGCGCGCGAGTCGCCGAGGCCCGAGCCGATTTCGTGAGGGCCAGGATCTCGCTGATGGAGGCGGGCTCGGCCTGAGCGCGACGCGGTGCTCCGTGGAGCTTCGTGGGCTGGGCGCCACGCAGCGCCTGGCCGAGTCGGTTGCCGCCGTGCTGCCGGTGACAGCGATCAGCGGCCCGGCGACGTGATCGGCCTCGACGGCGACCTCGGCGCCGGCAAGACCACCTTCGTGCGCTACTTGGCCCGGGCGCTGGGAGTGACCACCCCCGTCACCAGTCCCACCTTCACCCTGGCGAACACCTACGAGGCGCCCCGGTGGCCGGCCCCAACGGCCGTCGTCGCTGCTGAGCCCGCCGCTGCATACCCCGAAGTCGGAACTGCGCCGAGAGTTCCTCAACAACGCCCTCGCCGATGCGATCTCGCTGCTGGAGTTCAGGAATCTTGTCGCGGAGCCCGAGCAGGCCGGGCCCGAACCGGAACAACGCCAACAACCGCCCCCGCTGACGCCCTGACACGCTCCACGGACGCCGCTGCGGCGGTTCTGCCGTGACGCTCGGTTCGTCCGGAAGGCGCATCCCGGCAGATGCTCCGGCATACCATCCATGCAGGCACAACGGCCCCGGTAATCACAGTTAGGGGTCGGCGCAGCATCGGAGTGAGGGAGCGGTACCGCCCGCCGCCTGACCGCCCTGCCGACCGCCGCGCCTGCTCCCAACTCGCCCCCTGTTGATCCGCAGGTCACCCGGCTTGGTGGCTGGCCACGTAAGCCTGGATCCACCGATGGGGGTTGGGTTCGAGGGCGGGGGGGTCCACCGAGTGACTCTCTGACCTGGGCAAATAGCTGTGAACACAAGCGACTGCCGGTACAGATCGGGAGGCACTTCCTGTGAGTACCCCATCCGGCCGGATTGACCGGTTCGGGGTGGTCCTCGTCACCTCCGGAACTTGGGCGAGAAACTTGGGCTATACGACGAAAAAGATGCCCAAGATGATCTGCGATCGGTGGATTCAGGGTAAGTAGTCACCAATAGCTGATGCGCTGTGTAGCATCGTGTGACCGGGCTGAACCCCGAGAGGTACGTCATGAAACCGCAAAACCCGGCGAGTCTCGGGAACGCGTTCCGAGATGCCCTTTCGGGCGACGGACTGTCGATAATTGCCGAGATCAAGCGGCGTTCGCCCTCCCGCGGCGATCTATTGCCCGATGCCGACGCTGCCTCGCTGGCGCGCCAGTACCGCGACGGGGGCGCGACATGCCTGTCCGTGCTCACTGACAGCGAACGCTTCGGCGGCTCGCCCGACGACCTGCGGGATGCGCGCAAGGCCACCGGCATTCCCGTGCTGCGCAAGGACTTCCTGACGACCGTCCAGGACGTCCACGACAGTGCCGACATGGGGGCCGACGCCATCCTCGTGATCCTTCCCGACGTGGGCGGGCCGCGGATGCGGGAACTGCAGGACGTGGCCCTCGGCCTGGGGCTGGACGTGCTGACCGAGGTGCGCACCCCCTCGGAGGTGGAACTCGCCGTGGAGTGCGGCGCCTACATGATCGGCATCAACCAGCGGGACGATCCGAAGGACACCCGGTTCACCGTCGACCACACCAAGGCCGAGCGGATGGCCGGCATGTTCAAGCGGTTCGACGACGGGATCCTGTGGGTGGCGCTGTCGGGCATGGGGGTTCCGGGTGGGACGCCGCTCAGCGCGGTCGCCGAGGCCGGCTACGACGCAGCGCTGATCGGCGAGGCCCTGGTCACCGCGTCGAACCCGACCGCGGCGCTACGCCGGCTACTGGGCGGGATCGATCGTCACCCTCGGGTTCCGCTGGCCGCACGCACGTAAGGCCGCCGGGCGCGCCCGGCCCGGGCTGCTCGCGACCACCGTTGCCGGTGAGCCTCTCGTGTGATTTCGGGGCTGGTCCTGACTAGACGAACTCCACGCCTCGAGGCGGCGACACGGTCAGGGGCTCGCCCCAGCAGGTGAGCGTGCCGTCGGCCTGTAGAGCGCAGGCGCGTATCGACGAGATCGAGAGGGCGGTGAACTGCCCGCTCGGCGCTTCGTTCTGGCCGTACGGGTCGTGGCCCCAGCACGTGGCGGTGCCGTCGGCGCGCAGCGCGCACGTGCGCACGCCGGCTGCGGCGACGGCGATGAATTCCCGCTCGGTGCGTCGGTCCGGCCGCTGGCGTTCCAGCCCCAGCAGGCGATGGTGCCGTTTGTTCGCAGGCCGCAGGTGTGACTGTTGCCCGTCGGCGGCGGGGCTTTCGCCGGGCGAGCCTGCTGCCCGATCCTGCCGCAAGCGCGCCGAGAGCCACAACGCCCCGCACGCATTCCGGACCTCCTCCCCGGTCCCCACAGACGGCCACGACCCTCGGGTCCGGCGCCCGAACTGTCGAGTGCTCGTCGGCCAGGGACCCGGCGCCGAGGAGGACGAGCAGGGGCTGCCGTTCGTGGGCCGCAGAGGCCCGCGGGATCTGTTGCCCTCGCGGCGCTGCGCCCTCGAATGTCCCGCCCGTCGCATGACCGACTCGGGTTCCGCCTCGCCGGCGAAGCCGGAGCAGACTCAGGCCGAAGTCGTTGGCCCTGAGTTTGTCCCTGCTGCTGCTCGGACGACTTGAGCACAGCAACTCAGTGGTTCTGCTCAGTGTCGTGGCCGACGCGCCCGGGTCACCAGAGCACGCGTACCGGGAAATCCCCGAACGCAGCGTCTCTCGTGACAAGGATCAGCGACTCCAGTTCTGCTTGGGCGGCCAGCATCCGGTCGAAGGGATCGCTGTGGTCGATCGGGTAGCGGCCGGCGTGGAGGCCGTGACGGTATGTGACCGTAAGGTGCCCGAACGCGTCCGCTGCCACCAGCTCGTGAAAGCGCGAGACGACGCCCTTGTGCACGGCCAAGCGGCCGAGCCGCATCTTGGTCGCCATCTCCCAGGCGCTCGCAGCGCTCACGAACACTGTGGACTCCGAGTCCGAGATCGCCTCGCGGGCGGTGGTCGGCAACGACGGGTCGTCGGACCACCACCACAGGAGCGCATGGGTGTCGAGCAGCAGGCGCGTCACAACGTGCCCCACGCCTCGAGTTCCTCAACGGGGAGCGGCTCGAAGAACTCGGGTCCCACGACCAGGTCGGGGAGCCTGCCGGGGCGCCGGCTGCCGCGGTCCGGCGCCAGCGGCATGAGCCGCGCGTACGGCTTGCCGGCCTTCGCCAGAATGATCTCCTCTCCCGCATGGGCGCGTTCGAGGAGCCGCGACAGGTTCGTCTTGGCTTCGTGCACGTTGATGACCGCTGTCATGGCCGCAACTCTCTGTAGATGAGTTTAGTCCGCAGACTAGACTAACGTGTTAGAACGCGCGGCGAGCCGACCGGGCACTGGTCCGAACCCAAGGAGCCGAGCCTCAGTCGACGGGATCGCCACGGCGACGGGATCGCCAGCGCCGATGCGACAGTGGTGCCGAGTCCCGCCGACACGCGGTGGCCCCCGCCCTCGCTTGTCGGCGTCCGCGCGACCGCCCCCGACGAAGGCGACGGCATCAACCAACCCGTACGGTGTTGACCCGAGGAGAGTGTGGTAGGTAACGGCCAATGAGTGATGTTGAGATCGGATCCCTGGGCCTGGCCGAGTTGGCGGGCGTGGCTTCGGGCTGCACGCTTTGCCCGCTGTCGGATGGGCGCACCAACGTGGTGTTCGGGACCGGCGACCCCAACGCCGACCTGATGTTCGTCGGGGAGGGGCCCGGCGCCGAGGAGGACAAGCAGGGGCTGCCGTTCGTGGGCCGGTCGGGGAAGCTGCTGGACGAGCTGGTGCGCCAGGAGATCGGCCTCGAGCGCTCGGCGGTTTACATCGCCAACGTGGTGAAATGCCGCCCGCCCGACAACCGAGACCCGCTGCCGACCGAGATCGCCGCCTGCCGCCCCTATCTCGAGCGGCAGGTGGAGCTGGTGGCGCCCCGGGTGGTGGTGACCCTCGGGAACTTCGCCATGAAGGTGCTGCTGGACACCACCGAGGGCATCACCCGGATTCGGGGGCGCCGCTACGCCTGGGGTGACGGCGTGGTGCTGGTGCCCACTTACCACCCGGCGGCCCTGCTCCGAGGCGGCGGCGAGCGCCTGGCCGAGTGTCGAGCCGACCTGGTCCGCGCCAGGCTCTCCCTGATGGAGGCTGGGGCGCGTGCCGAGTAGTGCCCCGGGTCCTCGCATCCGTCATTCCTGCGAAGGCTGGAATCCATGGTCGGGCAGCTCCGGCGGCGGCTGCTGTCGACCGCTCAGCACCCAGCTAGAGGCGCCCTGAGCGAGAGGCACTTGTCCGTGGAGCTTCGTGGGCTGGGGGCCACACAGCGCCTGGCCGAGTCGGTCGCTGCCGTGCTGCGGCCCGGCGACGTGATCGGACTCGACGGCGACCTCGGCGCCGGCAAGACCACGTTCGTGCGCTTCATGGCCCGGGCGCTGGGAGTGACCAGCCCCGTCACCAGCCCCACCTTCACCCTGGCGAACACCTACGAGGCACCCCGGTGGCCGGATCGCACAACGGATGCGGCCGCCGCCGATTCTCTTTCTCGTCGTTCCGGCGAAGAGCCGGCCCTGGACTCGACCCGGGGCCCGAACCCAGTGTCCGCCGGCGGGGCGCCCGACGACGGTCACCGGCCCGATCCGGGCGCTCCCGCCGCCACTGGAGAGCCGCTCGTCATCCACCACATCGACGCCTACCGCCTCGAAGGCGATGCCGACGCCGAGGACCTGGCCCTGGCCGAACTGCTCGACAGCGGCGGCATCGTCGTCGTCGAGTGGGCCGAGCGCCTCACCCTCCCCCCAGACCGCCTCGACCTCCACTTCGCCTACCCCCCCGAAGCCGCTGTCCCCTCGCCCGCTCCCGACGACCCCGCCACACCGTCCAGTCCCGACGCCGGCGACACTCCCTGCAGCCCCGCCGATATCCGTATCGCAACCATCACCCCCCACGGCCCCACCTGGCAGGCCCACCCCCTCGCTACCGCAGTGGAGCAGGCGCTCAGGAGATCGGGATGGGAATCCTCACGGGGGTCAGGGCCTGGAGTTGAGTGGGGTACGTCTGGAGCACCCTGTTGTAGAGATCGGGAACTCTCGGAGCCATCAAGGTGATGACGAGGCTGTAGCGCATTGTCGGCGCACCGGGGTAGGAGGTTCCTCCCTGGCGAGCGAGATAGTGGATGTCGAACGTGGGGTTGTGCAGCGTTCGAGGCTGGAAGCGATGGGAGTCGTGCAACACCGTCTCCCACTTGTGTCCACTGGTACGCAGGTCGAGTTCTGAGGATGTCGTCGGCACACCGAAGAAGGGACGCGTCTTGGGGTTGGTGGCCGCGTCGTCGGCGTACCGCTCCGAGTGCGGCCGGAAGACCACCTCGATCCCGGACCGTGTATACGTTGCGGGGTCCTGGGGATCCACCTCGCAGGCGAAGGTCAACGTCGCGATAACCGTGATCAGTCCGGTGAGGGCGCCATGGGGTAACGGAATCCGGGCTCGTACGTAGGACGCGGGAATGATCGTGCCTTGGTAGATGACCCGGGCAGTGTCATCCGATGAGGTGATGATGTCGGTGAGGGCGGGTATGGCCCTCCAACCCACCTCGTCGGGATTGTCGTCGATGTTCCGGATCGCGCAGTGCACGAGCAGTGCCTTGAGGGTGAGGGCATTCAACGTTGGGCCGAAGAAGGCTCGTATGCCGACCGCTGTCCGCAGTGCGGCCGGAGCGGCAAAACTCGTTCCCTCTATGAGACGTAACCGGCCGGGGTTCGCAGGATCGCTGACCAGGAAGGGGTGTTCCGCGCCACCGCCGAATGCCAGCACGTCGGGCTTGATGACACCAGGACGACGCCCAGGGCCGAGGCCGCTGTATGGCGCGCGCCGGCATGCAGACGGATCCGACGAGGCGCCGACAGCGAGAGCGTTCACCGAGTCGGCAGGAACCTGGATTCGCGCGTTGCCCGATTGCCGGTCGAGGTACCCGTCGTTGCCGACCGCGACCGTCGCCGCGCTCGTTCGCCGCGCCGCTGCGCCGTCGCCGGCCCGTAGCGCTCACGGCCGCCACCGCGCCCCACGTCCCGGGCCACCGTCGTCGGGTGTCGACCCACCCGACGACCGATCGCGGCCCAACTCGCCTGCGGATCCTCAACCTGAATCCACCGATCGCAGATCATCTTGGGCATCTTTTTTGTCGTATAGCCCAAGTTTCTCGCCCAAGTTCCGGAGGTGACGAGGACCACCCCGAACCGGTCAATCCGGCGGGATGGGGCACTCACAGGAAGTGCCTCCCGATCTGTACCGGCAGTCGCTTGTGTTCACAGCTATTTGCCCAGGTCAGAGAGTCACCCGGTGGACCCCCCGCCCTCGAACCCAACCCCCATCGGTGGATCCAGGCTCAACCAGCGCGCGGAAGATCTCCTCGCGTTCGTGCAACTCCAGCGGCGCGCCTGGCATGCTGGTACCTCCATCGGTTGGTGCTTGTGTTGGCACCGGTCATCATGACCGGAACCGTGCACCGACCGATGGAACTGGTCCTCCCCTCAGCGGCCCTGCCCGGCCACCGACCGCGCCGCCCGGACACCGGCAGCGTCGCCGGGACAGTCACCGGCAGCGTCGGCCGGACAGTCGCCGGCGAGAGGCGGAACGGCTCATTCTGTGCTGATAGACAAGGCGGACACGTACACAGGGGACGTCGAGACGGAGGCGGGGCTGAGCGGCGATGTTGGTTCTGGGGATCGAGAGCGCTTCGGACCAGTGCGGGTGCGCGCTCGCTACTGATGGCGGGGTGATTGCCGAGGCTCGCCTGGCGCTGCCCCGACGCCACGCCGAGGCCCTCGCCCCGCAGATGCGGTTCGTGTGCGAGCAGGCAGGCGTGGCGCTCGGCGACGTCGAGGCGGTGGCCGTGGACCACGGACCGGGGCTCTACACGGGCCTGCGGGCCGGCCTCGCCACCGCCAAGGCCACCGCAGCGGCGCTCGGCATCGGCGTCGTGCCGGTCGGAAGCCTGGAGGCCCTCGCCTTCGGTGCAGCGGTCGATGCCCGCCCCGGCGGAACTGTGCTCAGCGTGCTCGACGCGCGCCGTGGCGAGGTCTTCTGGGCCTGGTATCGCCATGTGACCGATTCAGGTGGCGAGTTCCCGAGTGCGATTCCCGGTCATGCCGACGGAACGACCACGAGAGCGTCAACAGGACAGCGGGATGCCGATGTGGGCGCCGGGGATTGTGCTTCCAATTCCGGAGGTCGTCTTGGCAGGCTGGTGGAACTGAGTGCCCCGAGGGTTGGCCCTCCGGCGGACTTGCTGGCAGGAACCAACTGGCCCGACGACCGGACATCCGGTGACATCGTTGTCGTGGGCGACGGTGCTCTCCGCTATGCAGACCTGCTGGCCGTGACCCGGGCGGTGATCGCCGGTCCCGAGCTGCGCTTCCCGTCACCGGCGGCTGTGGCGACGCTGGGCCGCGAGCGTGCCCTCGCCGGCGGCACCGTAACCCCGGAGCAGGTCGACGCCGTCTACCTTCGCCCGCCCGACGCCCGCCCCCAGCCAACTGGCTCCCGGTGGCCCGGTCCCGGGTAGCCATCAGGTGCACCCGGCTGGTCTCGCCTAGGCTGACGGAGCCAGAGCGAGAATGGGTTTAAGGGAAGCGGGAACACCCGCACGCGGGAAGGGGTGCTGAGATGACTGCATCAATCGGCGACATGATCCCCGATGTCGAGGTTCAGGTCCTCGGCGACGACGGATTCCCGAAGCCGGTCCGGACCGGCGAGGTGCTGGGAACCGGCAAGGTGGTTCTGTTCTCGGTGCCCGGCGCGTTCACCCCGGGCTGCACGCACATTCACCTGCCGGGATTCATCAACGGCTACGACCAGCTCGCCGCCAAGGGTGTCGACAAGGTCGTCTGCGTCGCTGTCAACGACCCGTGGGTCATGGAGGCCTGGGTCGAAGCCACCGGCGCCGAGGACATCCTCATGCTCTCCGACGGCAACGGCGAGTTCGCCGTGGCGATGGAGCTGACGATGGATGCCACCGGCTTCGGACTCGGCATGCGCTCGCAGCGCTACGCCGCCGTGATCGAGGACGGGGCCATCACGGCGCTCCGGGTCGAGAAGGGAGCAGGCATCGACGTCTCCTCCTGCCTCGCCGTGCTCGGGATCCTCTAGAAGGTCGAGATCCTCTAGAAATCTCGTCGTCCGCCGCGGCTCGTCCCGCCGCGGCGAGGAGTAGCGAACGTCCGGCGCCCGTATCGTCGATCCCGTGACTGCGGTGGTGCTCGGCATCGAGACGTCGTGTGACGAGACGGCGGCAGCGGTCGTGGCCGGCGGGCACGAGGTGCGTTCGTCGGTGGTGACCAGCCAGATCGACCTGCACAGGGCGTTCGGCGGCGTCGTGCCCGAGATCGCCGGCCGGGCCCACCTGCAGTTGCTGCCTGCCGCCGTCGAGCAAGCGCTGGCCGACGCCGGGATGGACGTTCCCGACGCGGTCGCAGCCACGGCCGGGCCGGGCCTGCTCGGCGCCCTCGTGGTGGGGGTCTCGGCAGCCAAGGCCCTGGCGCTGGCCTGGGACGTGCCCTTCGTGGCCGTCAACCACCTCGAGGCCCACCTCTACGCCGCCTTCCTCGACGGTGCCGGCCACACCGGCGGAGCGGGCCATGCGGGCGGGCCGAACGGCGATGATGCCTCGAACATCACGCATGGATCCGGCCCATCGGGATCAGCCGCCGCCACAGGCCGAGCCACAAGCCTTGCGGAAACGCAGGCCGCCCCTCCCACCACCGCGCAGGCCACCGCTCCGGGCGGCACTCCGGGCACCGGGCATGCCGCTACGGCGGCCGCCCCTCTTACCACCGCGCAGGCCGCCCCTCACACCACGGCGCCGGCCGGCACTTCATCCGGTGCTGAGGCCGCCGCCCCCTCCGGTGCTGAGGCCGCCGCCCCTACCACCGCCACCGGCGGCCCCCCGGGACCCAGCCTGCCGATGATCGTGCTGCTGGTCTCCGGCGGCCACACGTTGCTGATCGAAATGACCGGCCACGGCCGCTACGAGTTGCTCGGCCAGACACTCGACGACGCCGCCGGCGAGGCCTTCGACAAAGTGGCCCGGCTGCTGGGCCTCGGCTATCCAGGCGGCCCGGTCATCGACCGACTCGCTGCCGAGGGCGACCCCGAGGCCATCCGTTTCCCTCGCCCCATGCTGGCCGACGGCCTGGACTTCTCGTTCTCGGGCCTCAAGACGGCCGTCGCCGTGTACCTGCGCCGCCATCCTGACGCTGAGCCGGCCCACGTGGCGGCCGCCTTCCAGCGGGCCGTCACCGACGTGCTGGAGACCAAGGCGCTGCGAGCTGCCCGCAACCGGGGCGTCACCAGCCTGTGCCTCGCCGGGGGAGTGGCCGCCAACTCCGAACTGCGTCGCCGCTTCGAGGCCCTCGACATGGAGGTCTTCATCCCGTCGAGGGCCATGTGCACCGACAACGCCGCCATGGTCGCCGCCGCCGGCTGGCACCAACTCCAACGCCAGGGCCCATCGCCCCTGGAAGCCTCCCCAACGGCCACCTGGACCATCCCCACGACCTGAGTCCAACCACAGCTGCACGGTCAGGCCAGCCGGCCGGCATCAGCTCCAGCGCCAGCACCCGTCCCACCCTGGAGGCCGCCCCAACAGCCATCGGGAGTGTTCTCGCGACCTGGGGCTGTGCCGCTCAGTTCCCGCCGGCCCCAGCCAGCCCGCTCGACTCCGTCCGGCTCGGCTCAGCCCACTCGGCTCCGGCCAGCCTCGGCTTGCCATGGAGCAGCGGCTACCTATATGGAAATACAATTATATTGATTAGAACATCATATCCACCCATATGATAGGAACGGTGAAGGTAGGCGTCTACGTCGATGGCCTGAACCTCTACTACGGGGGCCGGAGCCTGTGCGGCCGGAGCGAGTCGGGATGGCGCTGGCTGGATCTCCGCCAACTCGCGATTCGGCTGATCAAGCGCCGTCACAATTGGTTGGCCCAGGGGGCGGTGCTGTCGCGCCTGGTCTACTGCACGGCATTCATCGACGGGCAGATCAACCGCGAGGGCCGGATGCGGCAGGACGCCTACATCAGGGCACTCCGGGAGCACGGCTCCATCGATCACCTCGAGCGGGGGAGGTTCATGGCCCGGGTCCGGAGCGGACTCCTGGCGACAAGAGGCCCCCACGGTCGCCCGATCGTCACGAGCGCCCAATGGCCGGTCCTCGTGCGCGACGCCGAGAACAGGCACATCCCAGGTGCGCAGTTCATGGTGTCGTACCTGAACGTCGAGGAGAAGGGAACAGACGTCAACGTGGCGTCGCATCTGCTCGTGGACGTGCTGGAGCGGAAGGTCGGTGCGGCGATCGTGATCTCGAACGACAGTGACCTGCGGTTCCCGATCCAGCTCTGCCGCCGGCGGGTGCCCATCGGAACGGTCAATCCCGGTTCCGCCCATCTGGCGGGCGATCTCCGAGGGACGCCCGATGACGGGGTCGGCGGGCACTGGTGGGATCGCCTCTCGGAGGAGGATTTCCGGTCGTGCCAGCTCCCCGAGTCGGTCGGCACAGCAACAAGGCCGACGGGTTGGTGATCGTGAAGGGTCCCCCCGACGCGGCCGGGATGGTGATCGCGACACGTCGCGCCTGGCACCGCCACAGGTTCGGTGGCAACGCAACTCTCGCCCAGGACGGTCGCAGGGACAGTGATCGTGCGAACGCGTGCCCAGCGCGGTGGCCGGAATGGTGATCGTAGGAACTCGCGACTGCCACTGCCACCTGCTCGGTGGCCACGCAGATCCCACCCGGAACGGTGGCCGACGGCCATCGGCAAAGGCGAACGGGCGATCTCTTGCCCCCAATCGTGGGGCGTAGTAAAATAGGGGATTGTTACCCACCCGGCCCTGTTGGGGCCGGGTTTTCTGTTCTGTCAGCTCGCCGCGCCTGGCTAGCCGTTCGTCGCTCCCGCGAGGGGGATCCAGTCGTAGTGCGAGCCGGGCGGACCGCCGGGCCGGCACCAGAGGTGGAGTTCGTCGGCGGCTTCCCGGTCGATCGAAGCCATGGTGTGGTCGCCGTCGTCAACGCGGCCGGCCAGGACAGCCGTGGCGATCGGGTCGGTGAGGCGGCGCTGGATGACCCGGCGCAGCTCGCGGGCGCCGAACTCCGGCGACCAGCCCTCGGCCAGCAGGGCGGCACGGGCCGGCTCGGCCACGTCCAGGGTGATGTGCCGCTCGGCCAGGCGCTCCCGCAGCCGGTCCAGCTGCAACTCCAGGATCGACTCCATGTCCTCCCGGCTCAGCAGGTCGAACCGCACGATCTCGTCGATCCGGTTCACCAGTTCGGGCCGGAAGAAGTCCCGAGGATCCCCCGGCAGGTTCGACGTCATGATGACCGCCACGTTGGAGAAGTCCACGGTGCGGCCCCGCCCGTCGGTCAGGCGCCCGTCCTCCAGCAGCTGCAGCAGCACCCCGAACACCTCGGGATGCGCCTTGTCCACCTCGTCCAGCAGCACCACCGCGTAGGGCCGGCGCCGAACGGCCTCGGTCAGCTGCCCGCCCTCGTCGTAGCCGACGTACCCCGGCGGCGCCCCGATGAGGCGGCTCACCGAATGCCGGTCCAGGTACTCGCTCATGTCGATGCGCACCATGGCCCGCTCGTCGTCGAACAGCGCCTCGGCCAGCGCCCGGGCCAGCTCGGTCTTGCCCACGCCGGTCGGCCCGCAGAACAGGAACGACCCCACCGGCCGCCCAGGGTCGCTGAGCCCCGCCCGGTTGCGGCGGATGGCGTTGGCGACGGCGGTCACGGCCACCTCCTGGCCGACCACCCGATGCGCCAGCACCTTCTCGAGGTGCACCAGCTTGTCGATCTCGCCCTGCAGCAGCCGGGCCACGGGGATGCCGGTGGACTGGGCCACGACCTCGGCGATGTCGCCGTCGTCCACCTCCTCCTTCAGCATGCGCCGGTCGGCCTGCAACTCGGCGAGCGCCCGGGTGGCGGCCTCGATCGCCGAGGAAGCCTCGGGCAGGCGCCCGTAGATGATCTCGGCGGCCCCGGCCAGGTCGCCGGCCCGCTGGCGCCCCTCGGCAGCGGCCGCCAACTCGGTATGGGTCCGCTTCAGGTCGCGCAGCCCGGCGATGGCGGCCTTCTCCGCCTGCCAGTGGGCACGCATGTCGTCCAGGTCGGCCTGCACGGCGGCCAGTTCGGCCTCCAGGGCGGCCAGCCGCTCCTTCGAGGCGTCGTCGGACTCCTTGGCCAGCCCCACCCGCTCGAGCTCCAGCTGGCACACCCGCCGGTGGGCCACGTCCACCTCGGTGGGCATCGAGTCGACCTCCATGCGCAGCATGCTGGCCGCCTCGTCCACCAGGTCGATGGCCTTGTCGGGCAGGAACCGGTCCGACACGTAGCGGTCCGACAGCCCGGCGGCCGCCACCAGCGCCACGTCGGCGATGCGCACGCCGTGATGCACCTCGTAGCGCTCCCGCAGCCCCCGCAGGATGGCGATGGTGTCGTCCACCGTCGGCTCGCCGACCAGCACCGGCTGGAAGCGACGCTCCAGGGCGGCGTCGGTCTCGATGTGGGTGCGGTACTCGTCGAGCGTGGTGGCGCCGATCATGTGCAGGTCACCCCGGGCCAGCGCCGGCTTCAGCATGTTGGAGGCGTCGAGGGCGCCGTCGGCCTTGCCGGCCCCCACCACGATGTGCATCTCGTCGATGAACGTGATGATGCGCCCACCGGACTCGACGATCTCCTCGAGGACGGCCTTCAGGCGCGCCTCGAACTCGCCCCGCAGCGACGACCCCGCCACCATGGCGGCGATGTCGAGGGCGATGACCTGCCGGTCGGCCAGCGTGCTGGGCACGTCACCGGCGGCGATCCGCTGGGCGAGCCCCTCCACGATGGCGGTCTTGCCCACGCCGGGCTCGCCGATGAGGATCGGGTTGTTCTTGGTGCGCCGGGACAGCACCTGCACGGTGCGGCGGATCTCGTCGTCCCGCCCGATCACCGGGTCCAACCTGTCCTCCCGGGCCAGCGCCGTCAGATCCCGCCCGAAAACCTCCAGAGCGCTCGGCGCCGACTGCCCATCCGCCATGTCCCGATGTTGCGTGTTGCGATCTGTCACAACCCGTACAACACGCCCGCCCCGACCGATATTCCGCCCCGCGATCCCGGAGCCAGAAGTACTTTCCGAGCCCCGACGACACGCCGCGGGCCGCCTCCGGGTACGCGAAGACCTCGATGCGGTCGGTTGCTCTCCATCCTTCGCTTCGGGCGAGGATCTCGTCCTGCGCGTTCGCTCGTAGGCCGCGGTATCCGGTGTTTCTCGGTGCGAGAGCCGTGCAGTGTCATAGCGCTCCGGTATGTTGGAATTACAGTCGAACGAGGTTCTCCGGGAGGTGCGACCATGGCTAGTGGCGACAGCACAGAAGTGTTCGTCTTGACCGATGAGGAAGCTGAGCGCGCCCTCAAGGCCACATTGGAGTATGCCGGCGTCGCGTCGTACGAAGAGTTGGAGGCCCAGGCCAAGTCGGGCCGCTTCTCCTCGACCAGAGCCAGCGATGTCTGGTATGCGATCCCGCCGGGCTGGGCAAACACCTGAAACTCGAAAGTCGGGCACGCTCCTGGGCTGACGGGCTGACCAATCTTCTGAACGGCACGATCACCCACGGCATTCGTCTCGGTGCCGTCGTGCGGCACGACGGTCTCTGTACCGTCGCGCGTGGGGTGAGCAAGGGATCGCTCGCACCACGTGTGATTCCGCTGACAATCTCACAGGCTCCTGCGCGTTGCTTCCTATACGCGGCGTGGACGCTCGATATCGACAGCGAGAGCGATCGGCTGACAGTAACCAAGAGCAAATTCGCACTTCGGAACGACCACGACGAAGAAGCCGAGGACATCTTCCTCTACGAGTACGGAACCGATCCCGATGACGAGTACCCGGAGGCTCACCTGCACGTGCTCGGTGACTAGTGTCCCGAGTCGGAAGTTCGCTGGCGTTTCGATGGCCCCGCTATTCGCATTTGCGCAGGCCAGCTCGCTGCAGCAATCCTCCGAATACCAAACGAACTAATCGCTCAGGACACTAGCGGCCGTTTCAGGAACTCTGCACACGGACAGGTACGAACAAGCAGTTGCGCGATCTCCACTTTCCGGTTGGCGGTCGCCGCTTCAGACCCTCGCTGGAGGATGTTGTCGAGATGCTTGTCACGGAAGAGTTCGTTCAGGCTCGCGACGGTTGGAAAGAAGTCGTCGCGGCGAGCCGGCGGACGTTTCGGGAAGGGCAGCTTCGGGCGGCGGTGCGGCAGGACCCTGAGACGGCTCGCGAGGAACTCGAAGCGCTCGAGGGGTAGACCGCTGCGAGGGCTCTGCCCAGGTGTCGGCGCCCCGGCTCAGGGCGCGGTACGGCGGCGGAGGGCGCTGAACGCCAGGTATTGGGAGACGGCGCCGATGCCGGCCACGGCGGCCAGGGTCTTGCCGAGCGCCACCCCGTCCCAGCCGATGAACAGGGTGCGCAGCCCCTCCAGGATGTAGGTCACCGGGTTCCAGGCGGCGATGGCCGCGAGCCAGCCGGTCATGGCGTCCCGGGGCAGCCACGCCGGCGTGAGGAACACGAACGGGAAGAACAGCAGGAACGAGTTGTTGACCGCCGTCGGGTTGCCGGTCCGCAGGGCGATGGCGTAGGGGAACCCGGTGTACGACAACCCCCACACCGTGCAGATGGCGATGAACACGATGATGCCGGCGATCCCGGTGGGGAACGTGACGCCGAGGGCCAGCCCCATCGCCAGCACCGGCAGGGACAGGAACAGCAGCACGATGGTGTCGGCGACGAACATCCCCAGCAGCAGCGCCCAGCGGTTCACCGGCGTCAGCAGCAGCCGGTCGAAGTAGCCGCCCTGGATGTCCAGCACCAGGCTCGGCGCCCGGGACACGCCGGTTACGGTCATCACCAGCGCCAGGGGCAGTTGGAAGGCCTTGTAGTCCAGCCCGATGGCGGCAAGCCCGGCCACGTCCTGCAGGGCACCGATCGTGACGGCGTAGAAGAACACGGGCACGATCAGGGCGGGGATGATGGCCGCCATGTCCCGGGGCAGCAGTATCACCGCCCGATGCCCGACGCTCCTGAAGTCGTGCCAGAACCCCCGGTCGCGGGCCCCGATCGGCGCGGTACCGCTCACGCCCTGCATCCCAGGTCGCACGGTCTGATCCGTCATGGTCCGCCTCCGCCGGCCGCGGCGCCCGCATCGTCGTTGACCACGATGTGCCGCCCCGTCAGGTCCAGGAACACGTCGTCCAGCGTGGGCTGGCGCAGCGCGATGTCCAGCACGGGCAGGTCGGCGTCGGCGAGGGCCACCGCCACGGGGCTGATCGTGGCCGCCCCGTCGTCGCTCGCCACGGTCACCTCCTGCCCGTGCGCCTCCACACCCGACACGCCCGGCAGGCCGTCGAGGGCCGCCACCGCCCTGGCCACACTGCCGTCGGCGCCATCGCCGAGCCGCACCACGATCACGTCGGCGCCGATCTGGCGCTTCAGTTCCTCCGGCGGTCCCTCGGCCCGAAGGAGGCCGCCGTCGATGATCCCTACCCGGTCGGCGAGCACGTCGGCCTCCTCCAGGTACTGCGTGGTCAGGAAGACCGTGACCCCCAGGTCGGCCCGCAGCCGGGTGATCTGCTCCCACACGACGGCCCGCGAGGCCGGGTCCAGCCCCGTGGTGGGCTCGTCGAGGAACAGGATGCGGGGGTTGTGCATGAGCGACGCCGCCACGTCGAGGCGCCGCTTCATGCCGCCCGAGTAGGTCTTGATGCGCCGGTCGATGGCGGACACCTCGAGGATGGGCGACACCTCACTGATGCGGCGCTCGATCTCGCCCCGGTGGAGCCCGTAGAAGCGACCCTGCAACGCCAGCAACTCCCGGCCGGTCAGGTTGTCGTCGAGTGCCCCCTCCTGGAGCGTGACCCCGATGTTCAGCCGCACCCGAGCGGCGTCCCGCACGATGTCGAAGCCCGCCACGGTGCCGCCGCCCGCCGTGGGCCGCAGGAGGGTGCACAGCATCCGGGTGATCGTGGTCTTGCCGGCGCCGTTGGGCCCCAGGAAGCCGTAGATCTCGCCGGGGGGCACCTCCAGGTCGACGCCGTCCACCGCCCGGACCTCGCCGAAATGCCGGGTGAGCCCTCGGGCCACGACGCTGGCGTCGCCGTTCGAGTGGGCACTTCGCCGGGAACTCTGGTGTGTGCGCATGACCCTCGGCACGATATCCGGGGCAGGCCGATCCACCCCCGGAATGCGCCGCACGCCACGGGTGAGCGCACTACGGTCGCAGTCGTCCCGCCCGCCGAGGGGGATCGGAGCGGGCGCACACGCAGGGCGAGACGAAGGGGAGCAGCCGGGTGGAAGGCCAGATACTCGATGTCCGCAGGGTCGGGGTCGTGGGCGGCGGGACGATGGGTTCCGGCATCGCCGAGGTCTGCGCCCGCAGCGGCCTCGACACGAGGGTCGTCGAGATCGACGCCGCCGCCGTCGAGCAGGTGACCCAGCGCATCGGCAACTCGCTCGGCAAGGCCCAGGCCAGGGGTCGCATCAGCACCGAAGCCCACGACGCCGCTCTGGCGGGCCTGTCGTACTCCCACGACGTCGCCGACCTGGCCGACCGCGACCTCGTCATCGAGGCCGTCATCGAGCACCTCCCCACCAAGCGCCGCATCTTCGGGCTGCTCGACGAGATCACCTCGCCGCACGCCGTGCTGGCCTCCAACACCTCGTCGATCGCCATCATCGACCTGGCTACCGCCACGAAGCGCCCCGACCGGGTGGTCGGCATGCACTTCTTCAATCCCGCCCCGGTGCAGCCGCTGGTGGAGGTGGTGCGGTCGGTGGCCGCCGACGAGCAGGTGGTCGACGCCGTGGCGGCCTTCGGCACCGAGGTGCTGGGCAAGCACGTCATCCGCTGCGAGGACCGGGCAGGGTTCGTCGTGAACCGCCTGCTGGTGCCCTACCTGCTGGCGGCCATCGAGCTGGCCGACACCGGCCAGGCCACCGTCGCGGACATCGACGCCGGCATGAAGTACGGCTGCGCCCATCCGATGGGGCCGCTGGAGCTGTGCGACCTCATCGGGCTCGACGTCATCGAGGCCGTCGCCGAGGTGATGCACGCCGAGTACGCCGAGCGGCTCTACGCCCCGCCGCCGCTGCTGCGCCGGATGGTCGCCGCCGGCCGTCTCGGCCGCAAGACCGGCGCTGGCTTCTACGACTACAACTGACGGCCACGACCGACGGCCGACGGCCGACGCCGACCAGCGGCCGACGACCCGCAGACACGACCGGCCGGCTGCCAAGACGGACAGCCGGCCAAGACCAACGAACCAACACGGAGGAGCGATGACCGAGCAGCGGGAGATCATGACGTGGGAGGCCTACGGCACCGGCGCCCGGGAACTGGCACAGATGGTCGTGGACTCGGGGTTCCGCCCCGACGTGATCCTGTCGATCGCCCGGGGCGGCCTGTTCATCGCCGGCTCGCTGGGCTACGCCCTCAGCACCAAGAACATCTTCGTGATGAACGTGGAGTACTACACCGACATCGACGAGCGCCACGACGTGCCGATCGTCCTGCCCCCGTATCTGGAGCTGGTGGACCTCGACGACGCCAGAGTGCTCATCGCCGACGACGTGGCCGACACCGGCCACACCCTGGAGATGGTGCGCGACTTCTGCGTCGCCAACGTCGGCGAGGTGCGCACGGCCGTCCTCTACGAGAAGTCCCGCTCGCTCGTGCGAAGCGACTACGTCTGGCGCCGCACCGATCTGTGGATCGACTTCCCCTGGTCGTCCGAGCCCCCGCTCATCGGCGGCGGCCCCACCGCCTGACACGCCGTCCGGCCCCACCGCCTGACACGCCGCCTGAGCCCGGCCGAGGTGCCCGCCTCCCAACCGTCGCAGAACCGCCGCAGATGTGGCACAATTGTGTACATGACCAGCGAATCGTTGCGAGCCGTCAGGGACCGGTTCTCGGAGTTCATCGAACGGGTGAACGCCCACCACGAGAGGGTCGTCATCACGCGCAACGGTTCACCGGCCGCGGTGCTCATGAGTCCCGATGACCTCGAATCGCTCGAGGAGACCGTGGCGATCCTCGGCGACAGCGAGGCGCTCCGGGAACTCGCCGAGGCGCACCGAGCCTACGTCGAGGGCGACGTGGTACGCGGCACCGACCCCGTCAGGGCGCTGCGACGTCAGTGACGCATGGCCGATTCGGGGGATGAGCCCGACCGGTCCTACGAGATCGTCGTCGCCCGCCCGGCAGCCACGACCATCGCTGAGGACCTGCCGGAGGCGGTGGCCGCTGCAGTCATCGAGTTGATCACCGGGCCCCTGCTGGAGAACCCCCGGCGGCTCGGCGTGCCATTGCGGAACGAGCTGAGGGGCTGCGGAGCGTCCGAAGGGGCGCATACCGCATCCTGTACCGGATCGACGACGCACGGCGAGAGGTGATCGTCCTCCGAGTCGGCCACCGCCGCGACATCTACCGGCCCGACTGACGTAGCCCGCAGACGGCCCGACACGGGCTCGGCGCAACTCATAACCCGAACGTGGTCTCGACTCCGGCGGGGCGGAGGTGGCGCCGACGCCAGCGGTACCAGAGGATGGCTTCGGCGCACAGATGCTCCACGTCGGCCGCAAACTAGGCGCCCAGGCGCGGGCGAGCGATCGCATGGTTTGGGCTACCGATGCGTGGAGTTGGTCACGCGGGCGGGCCACCCATCGGCGACGACGACCTCAGTGCCGGACCTCGCACACGCCCGGTGGCGGGCCATCCGCCCGTGGGCTTCCGACGGATCTTCTAACGAACGCTGCCCACTGGAGCACGCGCCAACACCAACCAACCACCCGTAGCACCTGGACTCACTAACGGGTCCCCTCAAGTACACTCCCAGCCGGCTCATGGGCCGAGGCCCGGCGGCGGCCGACGGGTGGAGGTGCAGCGATGGGGGACCGAACCGGCACTGCAACGGCGGCGGCGTGCGGCGCGAACAGGGCTCCGCTTCCGGGCAGGGGGACTCGCCGTGTGGGTGTCGCCGCGGTGGGGTTGCTGGCTGTGCTCGGCGGCGTGCTTGTCGCTTCGCCGGTTGTCGCGCAGGAGTCCGATCCCAGCGGCGATGTTGAGGTGCGCATCGTGGCGCGCAAGCTCGAGAGCGGCCGCATCGAGTTCGGACTGCAGCAACGCCAGGCAGATGGCTCTTGGGGGGACCGTCAGTTGCCCGGCGTGCGCTTCTTCCCCACCACGGCCGGCGTCGACCGCTGGCTCGCCAGTTCGTCGCTGGAGTTGCCGGTTGGCGAGGTGCGCATCGTGGCGCGCAAGCTCGAGAGCGGCCGCATCAAGTTCGGACTGCAGCAACGCCAGGCAGATGGCTCTTGGGGGGACCGCCGGTTGCCCGGCGTGCGCTTCTTCCCCACAACGGCAACCGTCGGGCGCTGGCTCGCCAGTTCTCCCCTCACCCTCAGCGCGCCCCAGGCCGCCGGGCAGTTCAGCGCCGTCAGCGCCGGCTGGTCGCATTCCTGCGGGCTGCGCACCGATGGCACGATCACCTGCTGGGGCACCAACCGCGGCGGCCAGGCGGACGCGCCCGCCGGGCGATTCAGCGCCGTCGCCGCCGGCTATTCTCACAGTTGCGGGGTGCGCACCGACGGCACCCTCACCTGCTGGGGTGCCAACTGGGCCGTTGGAGGGATCGCGCCCGAGGGGCGCTACAGCGCCGTCTCCGCCGGCATTCACGACACGTGCGGGCTGCGCACCGACGGCACCATCGACTGCTGGGGAGTCAGGAACCACGGACCGGACGAGCCGCCGGCCGGGCGATATAGCGCGGTCACCGTCGGCAGCGAGCCCGATAGAGAGATGGCCCATTGGTGCGCGGTGCGCAGCGACGGCGCCATCACCTGCTGGGGCCTCAACAGCTACGGCCAGGCGGCGGCGCCCGCCGGGCGCTACAGCGCCGTCGCCGCCGGCATCTTCCACAGCTGCGGGCTGCGCACCGACGGCGCCATCACCTGCTGGGGCGCCAACTCCGCGGGCCAGGCGGACGCGCCCGCCGGGCGCTACCGCGCCGTCAGCGCGGGGCGCTCCCACACGTGCGGGGTGCGCGCCGACGGCACCGTTGTCTGCTGGGGCGCCAACGACTGGGGCCAGGCGGAAGCGCCCGGCACGCGCTACAGCGCCGTCGCTGCCGGCGGCCCAAGCGGCTCTGACCACGTGTGCGGGTTGCGCGGCGACGGCGCCATTGCCTGCTGGGGCAACAACGACTGGGGCCAGGCGGATGCGCCCGCCGGGCGTTACAGCGCCGTCACCGCCAGCATCTTCCATAGCTGCGCTCTCCGCGGCGACGGCGCCATGACCTGCTGGGGCGACAACGACGACGGCCAGTTGGATGCGCCCGCCGGGCGTTACAGCGCCGTCACCGCCGGCCATCGACATTCGTGCGCCCTGCGCGGCGACGGCACCATTGCCTGCTGGGGCAGCAACGGCTGGGGCCAGTCGGACGCGCCCGCCGGGAGCTTCACCGCCGTCGCCGCCGGCGGCTCTCTCAGCTGCGGGTTGCGCAGCGACGGCACGATCACCTGCTGGGGCAACGACTACGAGGGCCAGGCGGATGCGCCCGCCGGGAGCTTCACCGCCGTCACCGTCGGCGGCTCTCACAGCTGCGGGTTGCGCAGCGACGGCGCCATCATCTGCTGGGGCTCCCACAGCATGCGAACGCCGGCGCCGTAGGGCGCGGCGCCGCGATGGCGACAGGCGAAGGAATCACATGCGGTGGCAGGCCGCCCCAGCGCCCGAACGACGAATCCCTGATCCTCGCCGCGAGCCGGCGGCGCGGCCAATGCGAGGCCACATAGCCGATGTTGCTCCTTCCCCGCCGCCGATCGCTCGGCGGGCTTGAAGAATGCGGCGGCCCCGTGACAGCTCCGCGTGATGATCCGCCGCGGCGGGGCGGGCGCCGCCTCGCCCTGTCAGTTGGCACTCATCCGCCGTCGGGCTTCCAACGAGACATCTAACGAACGGCGCACTGCTCCACAGCACTGGATGACCCCATGCGGAACGGACTCTGGGCAACACTCGAGGTCGGACGGATGATCCGGGGTGAAGCAGTACGAGCTGGGCACAATCCTTTGACAAAATGTAAAAATTGGTGTGTACTTACGGGGTGAGTCGGCTCTTGGCTGATTGTGTGGAGATGGATGAGATGGCGGATGGCGCCGGTGCTGCGGCGCTGAGCCCCGCCGGATCGGCCACCGTGATCGGTGCGGCCGAGCCCGCCTCGGTGCTGAGCCCCGCCGGATCGACCGGTGTGTGCCGAGTGGCCGCGCCCGCCTCGGCACTGGAAGCTCCCGGGTCGGCAATGGCTGCGCCCGCCCCGATGCTGGCAGCGGCCGGGGGCGTCGAAGCGCCGGCCCGGCCCCGCACCACGGGACGTATCGGCGAGAGCGTGCGCCGGCCCGACGGCATTCCCAAGACAACCGGCTCGTTCCAGTTCTCCTCCGACCTGTGGGCCGACGGCATGCTGTGGGGGCGGGCGCTGCGCTCGCCGCATCCCTACGCCCGCATCCGCTCCGTCAACATCGCCCCCGCCCTCGCCACGGCCGGCGTGCGGGCCGTCCTCACCGCCGACGACGTCCCCGGCAAGGGCATCTACGGCCTCGAGCACGCCGACCAGCCGGTGCTGGCCGCCGACGTCGTGCGCTACTGCGGCGAGCCGGTGGCGCTCGTCGCCGCCGACCACCCCGAGACGGCCCGCCTGGCCGCCGAGGCCATCGTCGTGGACTACGAGCCGCTGCAGGCCGTCACCGACGCCGCCACCGCCGCCGACGCCCCGCCCATCCACCCAGAAGGCAACGTGTTCCGCCACATCAGGATCCGCCACGGCGACCCCGAGGCCACGGCCGACGTGGTCATCGAGGGGGAGTACGAGGTGGGGATGCAGGATCAGGCCTTCATGGGCACCGAGTCGGGCCTGGCGATGCCCAGCGGCGCCGGCGGCGTGGAGCTGTTCATCTCCACCCAGTGGCTGCACGCCGACCAGCGCCAGATTGCCGAGGCGCTGGCCCTGGCCCCCGAAGACGTCCACATCACGCTCGCCGGCGTGGGCGGGGCGTTCGGCGCCCGCGAGGACGTCACGCTGCAGATCCACCTGTGCCTGCTGGCGCTGCACACCGGCCGCCCGGTGAAGATGCTCTACAACCGCGAGGAGTCGTTCTTCGGCCACGTGCATCGCCACCCGGCCCGGCTGCAGTACCGCCACCACGCCACCGCCGACGGCCGGCTCGTGAACGTGGAGGCCACCGTCACCCTCGACGGCGGCGCCTACGCCTCCACCACGGCGGCCGTGCTGGCCAACGCCTGCTTCTTCGCCGCCGGCCCCTACGACGTGCCCAACGCCGCGGTGGACGGGTGGGGGATGCGCACCAACAACCCGCCCTGCGGGGCCATGCGGGGCTTCGGGGTGGTGCAGGTGTGCTTCGCCCACGAGGCCCAGATGGACCGCCTGGCCGAGGCGCTGGGGATCGATCCGCTGGAGTTGCGGCTGCGCAACGCTCTCGGCCCGGGCGACACGCTCATCACCGGCCAGAAGATCACCGGCACGGCGCCCATGACCGAACTGCTGGAGGCGCTGGCCGAGTACCCCTTCCCGCCGGGAACCGACGGCCCCGGGACCGGCGGAAATCGCGGCGGCGCCGGCGGCAACGGTGCTGCCGGCGCCGCCGACGCGATGTCCCGCCCCGGCGGGGCCGGGCGCACCGCCGACGACGCGCACGTGCGCCGGGGCGTCGGCTACGCCGCCAGCATCAAGAACCTCATGTTCTCCGAGGGTTTCGACGACTACTCCACGGCGGCCTGCCGGCTGTCCGAGGGCGTCGCCACCATCACCTGCGCCTGCGTCGAGGTGGGGCAGGGGTTCGTGACGCTCGCCCAGCAGATCGCCCGCGAGGTGCTCGGCGTGCAGCAGGTGCTGCTGGACCCCGCCGACACCGCCATCGGCTCCGCCGGGTCGACCTCGGCCAGCCGCCAGACCTGGATGTCGGGCGGGGCGGTGCTGGCGGCCTGCGAGGGGGTCCGCGACAAGGTGCTGAGGTACGCCGCCGCCGGCGCCGGCATCCCGCCCTCCGAACTGGCCCTGCGGGACGGCCAGGTGATCTCCTCCAGCGGCCTCCGCCGCTCCCTCGCCGACGTCAGCGCCGAGCGGGACTTCCGCCACGAGATCGAGTACCGCCACGCGCCGACCACGGAGGTGGACGCCAACGGCCAGGGAGAACCCCACGTGTCGTTCGCCTTCGCCGCCCACCGGGCCGTGGTGGACGTGGACGCCGACCTGGGCCTGCTGCGCACCGTGGAGGTGGCCACCACCCAGGACGTGGGCCGCATCCTCAACCCGGTGCAGGCCCTCGGGCAGATCGAGGGCGGCATCGCCCAGGGTGTCGGCCTGGCGGTGATGGAGGAGATCGTCCTGGACGGTGGCCGTGTGCGCAACGCCAGCTTCACCGACTACCTGATCCCCACGGCGCTGGACATGTGCGATGTGCGCGTCGCCCGCCTGGTGGAGGAGCCCGAGCCGGGCGCCCCCTTCGGCGCCAAGGGCATCGGCGAGCCGCCCACCATCTCCTCGACGCCCGCCGTGGTGGCAGCGGTCCGCCAGGCCACCGGCCTGCCGCTGAACCGGGTGCCCATCCGCCCGTCCGACATCGCCCTGCACCCCGACCGCACCCCGCAGCGGTCCTGAGCCAGACCCGCACACCGACAACCGACAGCCCGCAACCGATAGCCCGCAACCGACAGACCGAGGAGTCCCCCGGAACAGTGCTCCGAACCAGTTCGATCGTCATTCCGGCGAAGGCCGGAATCCACGGTCGAGCGGTGTCGGGTGCGCTTCCGATGGATCACCGAACGGCCTGTTGACCGGAACCGAGCCGAACCGCACAGGAGGAAACACCGTGGCGCAGTTCGAACTCAACGGCACCAACGTGACGTGCCGAGACGACCATCCCCACCTGCTGGAGGCCCTGCGCACCGAGTTGGGCGTCATCTCGCCCAAGGACGGCTGCTCGCCCACCGGCCAGTGCGGCTGCTGTGCCGTGCTGCTGAACGGCCGCGCCCGGGTGGCCTGCCAGGTGCCCCTCAAGAAGGCCGAGGGCGCCTCGGTGGTCACGCTGGAGGGCTTCGACCCCGCCGAGCGGGAGCGCTATGCCGGCATCTTCGCCGACCACGGCGCCCTGCAGTGCGGCTTCTGCACCCCCGGCATCCTGGTGCGCGCCAAGGCCCTCATCGATCGCAAGGGCGCCGACCTCACGCGGGAGGAGGCCTCCCGGCACCTCGGCGGCCACCTGTGCCGCTGCACCGGCTACATCAAGATCCTCGACGCCGTGGAGGACCTCGCCCACGGCAAGGAGCCCGCCCTCGAGCAGCCCGGCATCATCGGCACCCGCGGCATCCGCTACGAGGCCACCGATCTGGCGTGCGGCTTCCGCCCCTACATCGACGATATGTTCCCGGAGGGCTGCCTGCACGGGGCGCTGCGCCTCGCCGACCACGCCCGTGCCGACGTGGTGCGCATCGACACCGCGCCCGCGCTGGCGGTACCCGGCGTGGAGGCCGTCTTCACCGGCGCCGACGTGCCCGGTGAGTTGCGGGTGGGCCTCATCCACAAGGACTGGCCGGTTTTCATCCCCGCCGGCGGCCGCACCTCCTACCTGGGCGACGTGCTGGCCATCGTCGTGGCGACCGACCGGGAGACGGCCCGGCACGCCGCCACCCTCGTCGACATCGAGTACCGGCCGCTGCGCCCCATCGTCGACCCCATCGCCGCCGTGGCCGACAGCGAGGACGCCGTCTGGGAGCTCGACGGCAACGTCCTGTCGGTGTCCCGCTACGCCCGCGGCGACGTGGACGGGGCGCTGGCCAACTCGGCGCACACCATGAGCGAGACGTTCCAGACCCAGCGCATCGAGCACGCCTACCTCGAGCCCGAGTCCACGCTGGCGGTGCCCCGCCCCGACGGCGCCCTGTATGTCTATTCCGGGGGCCAGGGCGTGTGGGACGACCGCAACCAGATCGCCTCGGTGCTCGGCATCGACCCGGCGATGATCACCGTGGAGCTGGTCAGCAACGGCGGGGCGTTCGGCGGCAAGGAGGACATGTCGAACCAGGCCCAGACGGCGCTGGCCGCGCACCTGCTCGGCAAGCCCGTCAAGTGCACGCTGTCACGTGAGGAATCGCTGCTGCTGCACCCCAAGCGCCACCCCATCCGCATGGAATACACCGCCGGCTGCGACGCCGACGGCCGCCTCACCGCCCTTCGGGCCCGCATGATCGGCGACTCCGGCCCGTACGCCTCGGTGGGCATGAAGGTGCTGGAGCGGTCCGCCGGGCATGCCAGCGGGCCGTACGTGGTGCCCAACATCGACGTCGAATCGGTGGCGGCGCGCACCAACAACCCGGTGTGCGGGGCGTTCCGGGGCTTCGGCGCCAACCAGGCGCAGTTCGCCATGGAGGGCGTGATGGATCGCCTCGCCGCGGCCGTGGGCATCGACGGCTGGGAGATGCGCTCGCGCAACGTGGTCACGCCGGGTTCGGTCTGGGGCCCCGGCCAGATCATGGACGACGGCTGCGAGGGCGCCCGGGTGTGCCTCGACGCCGTCAAGCCCGCCTACGACGCGGCGCGTGCCGCCGGGCGGCCGGTGGGCATCGGCCTTGGGCTGAAGAACTCCGGCCTAGGCAACGGCTTCTACGAGGTGGCCAAGGCGGTTGTGCGCTTCGAGGACGACGGCACCGTGGAGGTGCGCCACTGCTGGACCGAGATGGGCCAGGGCGTGCACACCGTCGCCCAGCAGGTGGCCGTCACCGAGTTGGGTGTCGCCGCCGAGCGGGTCCGGGTCATCGTCGACACCACCCGCGAACTCGGCGCCGGGCAGACTACCGGCAGCCGGGGCACGCTCATGGGCGCCGGATCGGTGGCCGACGCCTGCAAGGTGGCCCTCGCCGACGGCTGCCGGGAGGGCGTCGACTACGAGGGCAGCTACATCGTGGACTGGACCAACTCGCTGCGCGACGATGTGGAGAACCCGAAGATCCACTCGTGCTTCGGGTTCGCCTGCCAGCTGGTGGAACTCGACCCCGACAGTGGCGACATCACCCGGGTGTTTGCCGCCCACGACGTGGGCAAGGCCGTGAACCCCACGCTGTGCGAGGGTCAGATCGAGGGCTCGGTGCACATGGGTCTGGGCTACGCCCTCACCGAGGGGTTCCCCTCCGACGCCGAGGGGCGCCCGCTGAACTCGACGCTACGCAGCCTGGCCATCGTGCGCCCCAAGGACATGCCACCGGTGGACGTTCAGCTCGTGGAGGTGCCGCAGCCGGATTCGCCCTACGGCATCAAGGGCGTGGGCGAGATCGGCCTGGTGCCCACGGCGGGCGCGGTGGCCGCCGCGCTGGCGGACTTCGACGGAACCTGGCGCAGCGAGTTGCCCATGCGCAACGACTCCAACCGCGAGCGCCCCTGGGGGCATGGCGGCAACGGGAGCAACGGCAGCGCGGGCAACGGCTCCGCCCCAGCCAAGACACCCACCCAACCGGCCACCGTCTAACCGTGCCGCACCAGCACACGTCCCGGCAGTCCGGGCGGGGGTTCGGGGTGCCGCTCTGCTCCTTCATGGCAGGCCAAAGGCGTCGCAGCCCGACCCCTCGACCCTTAGCCGTTCGTTGTCGGTCCGGCCCCCGAACGTCATTCCGGCGAAGGCTGGAATCCAGTGTGCGGCTGTCCGGGCGGCGCTGCCGGTGGCGCTCCGGCGGCCTGGAAATGGCCGCCTCCGTCATCCTCCGCATCCCCGCCCTCCGTCGTCATTCCGGCGAAGGCCGGAATCCAGTGTGCGGCTGTCCGGGCGGAGTCTTCTAGCCCCATGACATCCGGCTTCACCACCCCCGGCCTGGTCTGCGCTCACCATCATCTGTACTCGGCTCTGGCCAGGGGGATGCCGGCGCCGCCGCGGACGCCGCATGGGTTCACCGACATTCTGGAGTTGATCTGGTGGCGGCTCGACCGGGCGCTCGACCTCGACCTGATCCACTGGTCGGCCATGCTCGGCGCCTTGGAGTGCCTGGAGGTGGGCTGCACGGCGGTGATTGACCACCATGAATCGCCCAATGCCATCGAGGGTTCGCTGTCGGTCATCGCCGACGCCTGCGCCGAGGTGGGTGTGCGGATCAGCTGCGCCTACGGCGTCACCGACCGGCATGGTGCCGACGGGGCCCGGCGCGGCCTGGCCGAGAACGAGCGGTTTCTGCGCGCCGGCGGGCGGGGATATGTGGGCATCCATGCCGCCTTCACCTGCACCGACACCACGCTGGAGGCCGCCGCGGGCCTGGCCGCCGAGCTGGGCGTCGGCGTGCACACCCATGTGGCCGAAGGCGCCGTGGACGCCCCGGCGGCGCAGCGACTGGCCGACCTCAGCCGCCCCGACTGGCTGCTGATCCACGGCGTGCACCTGCCCGACGACCACGGGCTGCAGGGCACCGTCGTGCACAACCCCCGCTCCAACATGAACAACGCCGTGGGCTACGCCCGCCCGGCCCGCTTCGCCGCCACCCACAATCCCGTGGCGCTGGGCACCGACGGCATCGGCTCCGACATGCTCGACGAGTTCCGTGTGGCCTACGCCCGCCTCCGGGAGAGCGACGTGACCGCCGGCCCCGAGGCCGCCTGGCAGTGGCTGTCGGCCGGCTGGGACCTCATGCCCGAGGCGCGGGACGACACGGTCACCTGGAACTACGCCCCCATGGAGCCGTGGCACCTGGCCTTCAGCCCCGGTGTGCGTCCCGAGCGTGTCGAGGTCGCCGGCGAGGTGGTCTGGGCCGACGGCCAACCCTCCCGAGTCGACGCCACCGAGGTGCGCGCCAAAGCCGCCGAGGCCGCCCAGCGCCTCTTCCGCCGCCTCGACGAACTCGACTGAATCGACCCGGACAACCGACGAGGAGAGCGCAAAGCAGTCCGCCCGTCATTCCGGCGAGGACCGGAATCCAATTCCGCTCGGTTCAAGCGACTCATTCGACTCGACCGGGAAGGGACATCCGCCGACATGATCCACCCGAGCACTAGGAGATACCCATGAGCGACAACGGCACTCGCGTGGCGATGTACCTGCAGGACGCGCATCCCCTGCGCGAGGCCATGGAGTACGTCCAGTACGCCGAGGCGAAGGGCTTCGAGGCCGTCTGGCAGGCCGAGAGCCGCCTCGTGCGGGAGGCCACCGTGCCGATGGCGGCGTTCGCCGCCGTCACCGACACCATCAAGGTGGGCTCGGGCGTGGTGGCGTCGTGGACCCGCAACGTCGCACTGCTGGCGGCCACGTTCTCCACCCTCGACGACCTGGCTCCGGGGCGGGTGCTCCTCGGCGTCGGCGCCTGGTGGGACCCCCTCGCCCGCAAGGTGGGCATCGAGCGGCGGCGCCCCCTGCGCCAGATGCGCGAGGTGGTGGAGTCGGTGCGAGCGCTGCTCGCCGACGAGAACGTCACCTACGACGGCGACTTCGTGCAACTCGACGGCGTGGAACTGGACTACGTGTTCCAGGAGCGCCGCCCCAAGGACGTGCCCATCTACATCGGCGCCACCGGCATGAAGATGATGGAACTCACCGGCGAGATCGCCGACGGCGTCGTGCTGAACTACCTGGTCTCGCCCACCTACAACGAGCGGGCCATGGACGCCCTGGAGCGGGGCGCCGCCCGTGCGGGCCGCTCGGTGGACGACCTCGACCGGCCGCAACTCGTGGTGTGCTCGGTGGACGAGGACCGCCAGGCCGCCCTCGACGGCGCCCGCCTGCTCGTGACGCAGTATTTGGGCCAGCAACCGCACATCATGGCCGCCTCCGGGGTGCCTGAGTCGCTGCTCGAGGACGTCGGGCGCGTCCTCACCTGGCCCGCTACCCTCGAGCAGGTGCAGGAGGCCTCGAAGCTGGTGCCCGACGACGTGGTACAGATGATCTGCGCCGCCGGAACGCCCGACGAGTGCCGCGAGAAGGTGGAGCACTACCGCCGCAACGGCTGCACCAGCCCCATCCTCTACCCATTGGGCGACGACGTCCGCCTCATGATCGACACCTTCGCCCCGGACGCCTCGTGACGTTCTTGTTGTCTGACCGGGCGGGGTCCGGGGTGCCGCTCTACTCCTCCACGCAGGCGAAAGTCGTCGCAGCCCCGCCCCCCGCCCCCCGCCCTCCCATGTGTGCGGCAGTCCGGGCGGGGTCACCGGTGGCCGTCGCCGGATCGTCTGGCGAAATCGCTCCGGCGCCGTCCCCCGGCGCCCCCGCCCTCGCGTGTTCGCGGTGGTTCGGGCGGCGGGTCGGGGTGCCGCTCTGCTCCTCCACGCAGGCGAGAGTCGTCGCAGCCCGACCCCCGACCCCCGCCCTCGCCTGTTCGCGGTGGTCCGGGCGGGGCGATCGGTAGACCCATGATCGACGACCGCGATTACGCGGCCCACGACGCCGTTGGCCTCGCTGAGTTGGTGCGTTCCGGCGAGGTGTCGCCCCGCGAGCTGGCCGAGGCGGCCATTCGCCGGATCGAGGCTCGCAACGGCGAGCTGAATGCCGTCATTCACAAGCTGTACGACAAGGCGCTGGCGGCTGCCGACTCGCCGGACCTGCCCGATGGGCCGTTTCGCGGGGTGCCGATGCTGTTGAAGGATCTTTGGCCGGCCTCGGCGGGCGATCCGGTTCATCTCGGCATGGCGGCGATGCGTGATGCCGGCTACACGCACCCCACCGACGGCAACCAGGTGGTACGCCTGCGCGAGGCCGGTTTCGTGTTCGTTGGCCGCACGAACACGCCCGAGTTGGGCCTGGTGGCCACCACCGAGCCGCTTGCCTACGGCCCCACCCGCAACCCCTGGAAGACCGAGCATGGCTCGGGGGGCTCCTCGGGCGGTTCGGCCGCGGCGGTGGCCTCCGGCATGGTCCCGGTTGCCGGCGGGGGTGATGGCGGCGGATCCATCCGTATCCCGTCGGCGCTCTGCGGGCTGGTGGGCCTGAAGCCGTCGCGGGGCCGTGTCTCCAACGGCCCGCGAGAGGACGAGTCAGGCCTGTCGGTGGTGCACGTGCTGGCCCGCACCGTCCGCGACACCGCCGCACTGCTGGACGTCGAAGCGGTGCCATTCCCCGGCGACACCGCTATCGCCCCCCGCCCGGGGCGCCCGTTCGCCGAGGCCGCCTCGCAGGACCCCGGAAGGCTCCGCATCGGCCTGCGCCTGGTGACCCCCGGAGACGGCAGGGTGGAGGTCGATCCGGAGTGCGCCGCCGCAGCCGAGCGGGCCGCCGCGCTGCTGGAGGATCTCGGCCACACGGTCGAGCCCACGAGTCCGCCGGCACTCAGCGACGAGCGCCTGCTGGCCAACTTCGCCAAGACGTGGGGCGTGAGCACTGCGTTCGCCCTCGACGACGTGGGCATGCTCCTCGGCCGTGAGCTCACCGAGGACGACGTCGAGCCGGCCACGTGGTTCTCGGCCGAGAGGGGCCGCCAGACCCCCGGCACCGACCTGCTCAAGACCCAGAACGCCCAGCAGCTCTTCGGCCGGGCCATGGCCGCCTGGTGGGCCGACGGCTGGGACCTCCTCGTCACCCCATCAACGGCCCGCCCCGCCCCCGTCATCGGCGAGCTGGTCTCCACCCCCGACAACGTCCTGGCGAGCTTCATCAACTCGCTCCCGTACGGCACCTTCACCCTGCCGTTCAACCTCACCGGCCAGCCCGCCATCTCGGTCCCCATGGGCCACACCGCCGCCGGCCTCCCCCTCGGCGCCCAACTCATCGCTGCCTACGGCCGAGAGGACCTCCTCCTCCAAGTCGCCGCCCAACTAGAAACCACCAACCCCTGGCCCCTCCTCGCCCCGGATTGATCCTTCTCCAAGGGCGCCATCCGCCGCCCCAAGCCGGCACCCCCTCTCGGGACTTATCGCTGCTTGTCGATCTCGTTCAGGATGGCGCGAGCCACCTGTCCCGCAGCTTGAACTGTGTAGCCCTCGGGCAATTCGGCTACCAGTTGCTCGACGTCGCTCGTGAACTCCCGGTTAGCCAGTTTCGCGTCGAGATTGGCCGCCGCCCGGGCGACCGTCCAGCCGTCGGGCCGGTAGGGATCGAAGCAGCTGGCTATGCCGGCCGGAGATGCCCCCGCCTGCATGACCGCCAGCCAGAGGTCGAAGAGGTCCCGCCCCTTCCCACGCTGGAACAGCGCTCGAATCTTTGTGGCGGCCAACTCTTCCAGTGCAAAGGTCGGTACGTAGACCGTGCCCGAGAACCAGGGACTGTCGACGTCGAGTGCCCTGGTTACCGTCGGCCGCGCCGGCGAGCGCTCGAACGTGTTCAACTCGATCTTGATCCGCATCCGTCCGCCTCGCACGAAGGTCGAATCGAGCCGCACCTTCGGGTGCCGACGCACGTCGGTCTGGACGCGGTCGAAACCGACGGTAGCGGCGACCTCGCGAATCGCGTCAAGGACTTCGCCGACGCCACCCCCGGTACGCCGGACATAGTCGAGGTCCTCGCTGTAGCGCCACGGCCGGTCCAGCCAAACCTTGTGAAGGCAGGTACCGCCTCGAAAGACGAGTTCATCGCCTAGCAACGGATGCTTGCCGATCTCGACGATGAGCCGTGAGAGCACGAGGTCCTGCTCGATCTGTTCGAGCGTCGGCCACGGGGCGTGTTGCTGCCAGTGTGCGATGTCGGCTTCGGTGATCACAGGTCGTGCTCGATCCTCGTGTTGACGACGACGTGCCACCGCGGGTCGTGGTGGCCGCCCCCGCCACGGCGCGAGAGCAGCCGGTAGCGGCTGTCGACGACGAGTTCTCGGAGAGGAGCAGTGTCGAGTTCGGCGCCGACTTCGGCGGCCATGAAGTCGATGACGTACCCGGCCCGTTGCGCGGCTGCGGCTGGGTAGCCGGCAGCGACCGATGCCAGCTTGGCAGGGTCGAGGCTGCTATCGATGAGGAAGTCGCCGATGATGGTCGCAACGTTCGACAGGCCTGCTCCATTCTGCGGGGCGTCGACAAGATCGAAGACGGTCACTTCGGGGGTCGACACCCAGATCCGTCCGGTCGGGACGTTGTGCTGCAAGCGAGGGCGTTCACTTGCTGCTGCACGCGGGATGAACTGGAGCCGGCCGCGTCCGATCCGCCGTTCCCGCAGCCGGGCCGGGGTCACGACCTGGAACACCATCGGCGCTTGGTGCGAGGCCCCATGGATCGCTGCGGCCGACAGGAAGCCGACATAGTACGGGTGTCCGAGGTGTTCCATCAGCTGGTGGACGAAGTGGCTGGGCGGTGGCGCCCCGGCGCTCCGATACTCGGCGGGTACCGGCACCCAGCCCCCCTTGGTGACCGAGATCAGCTTGCCCGCTTCACGGGCGCGCTCGAGGCTCGCCGGCACTGACGCAGCATCAACCCCGAGGATCTCGGCGATTTCCGTCGTTGAAATGAAGTGCCGCCCTTGCCCGATGAGCCAGTCGGAAAGCTCACTCGGGGAGACGCCGGCCCGGATCATGCCGTCTAGAGTATCAAAGTCCGGCGTTATGCTGGTGTTTGATACGTGCGACGGCAGATTGCCTAGGTGGTGGACGCCTGCGAGCGATCCAATCGCCTGCAGTGGCTTGTACCGACGCTCCTGTCTACGCTCAGGCAAGAAATCGATCAAGCGCACTGACACCGTGGCGCACTACCAGTCTCCAAGTATGGCGGCAGCCGGCTACCAGATCGTCGGGACCGCCGGCGATGCTCTGTGGCGCCTGAGCCGGGAATCCTTGGTGACGAGGTGCCAGCCGTTCTCGATCGCCGTGGCGTAGATGAGGCGGTCGGCCGGATCGCTGGGGAAGGTCTCGGGCAGGGAGACAGCGGTAGCCGCGATTGCCGGACTCAACGCAACCGTGCGGACAGAGCCGGCGAGGCCGCCGAGCCAGGTGCCGATGGGCAGATCCACGGTGATCCGGCCGTGCCGGGCGAGCCAGGCGAGTTCGTACCAACTGATGGCTGCCACGGCCAACTCGTCGGCGCCCTCGAGCGCCTCGAGTGCTCCAGAACTAAGTCGCTCGGGCTCGGCGGTCCACCACTGAAGGACGTGTGTGTCGACGAGCAGTGCGGTCAATCGAAGTCCCACTCGGCGCCAGTGGTGAAGAGCAGTTCATCGTCCTTGACGCTGCGGGCGACGCCGGCGAACCGTCCACGCAGAGAGCCGGGGCCCGTGGCGGGCACGAGCCGGGCAACGGTGCGACCATGCTTGGTGATCTCGACCTCGTCGCCCGCAGCCACGTCATCGAGCAGCGCCAGGATCTGAGCTTTTGCCTGGGTAGCGGTCACTTGCCTAGTCATATAGCTATTCTACTGATCAAACAATGCACGTGCTCAACGCGCGCGACGCGACCTCCTCGGCGGCATCCCGTTAGCCTGTGGCGTGACATTCGCCGTGCATCGAGTCCCGACGGTGTCGGTGCCCGAGTAGCTCAGTCGGCAGAGCGATTCACTCGTAATGAATAGGTCCGGGGTTCGATTCCCCGCTCGGGCTCGTCGATCCGCTACCTCCGCTGAGAGGGCGACGACGCGCTCTCGACAGAGCACCGGGCGTGAAGCGGTGCCGGTGGCCGCCCGGCGATTGAGCGCGGTGAGCGGGTTCTAGGCTGGTTGCGTGGCTGATCGGGCTCGATTCGCTGAGCAGGCGATGCCGTACATGGACCAGCTCTACGGCGCCGCCCGGCGCATGACGCGCAACGCCGCCGACGCCGAGGACCTGGTGCAGGAGACCTACCTGCGGGCCTACAAGGGCTACGACCGCTTCACCGAGGGCACCAACCTGCGGGCCTGGCTGTTCCGCATCCTCACCAACCTGTTCATCAACGAGTACCGCCGGCGCAAGCGGCGGCCCACCGAGACCGACCTGGGCGACACCGACACGCTGTACTTGTACCGGGGCCTCGGGGGCGCCGAGACGGCCCGGTTGTCCCGCAGCGCCGAGGACGAGCACCTGGACGGGCTCACGTCCGTCGAGGTGCGCCAGGCCATCGAGTCCCTGCCGGACTCCTACCGTTTGTCCGTGCTGCTGGCCGACGTGGAGGGGTTCGCCTACAAGGAGATCGCCGAGATCCTCGAGGTGCCCATCGGCACGGTCATGAGCCGGCTGCATCGGGGAAGGAAAAAGCTCCGCGAGACGTTGCAGGAGTACGGACGCACCCGCGGGCTCGTCGAGGACGCGGATGCGGACGGCGACAGCGAGAGCAGTGACAGGAACGGCGATGCCGGCGACATCCCGATGACAGCAGCACCAGGAGCGGTGCGATGAGTGACTTCGGAGGGTTCGACAGGCCGTCGGAGTGCCCGGGCATCCCCAGCGACTGCGGGCACGCCTCACGCCTGCTGCTGGCCGTCGGCGAGGGCATCCCCGACCCCGGCCGCACCGCGGCGCTGCGCCGGGAGTTGACAGGTTGCGCCCCGTGCCTGGAGGCCTTCGACCTGCAGGTGAACGTCCAGAATCTCGTGGCGTTGCACTGCCGCGAGCAGGCACCCGAGTCGCTGCGCATCCGCATCTCTGAGACACTGCAGCGCATCGACCTCAGCAACATCGACGTCACCGATCTGTAGGTCCAGCCGCAGCGGCACCCCGGCTTCCACCCGGACAGCCACAGATACCGGAGGGCGGGGGCCCGGGCTACCATCGGCGCCGAAGCGACCCCCCGAAGGAGTTCCGGTGCCGCGGTCCCGGGGCGCCCCTAGGATGTTGCCATGGCGCTCATGGCGGTTGTCTGGCACTGGTGGATCGCCCCCCTCCTGGTGGCACTGACGGTTCTGGCGATCATCGCCACCATCGCGGGGTACGTGAAGGTGGTGCACGGCCAGCGCTACCCCCCGAGGGGCAAGGAGCGAGCGCCCGAGTGAGCCGATCCGCCGGGGCGCGGCCGCAGCGCCCGCGCCGACGGCGCAGTCCGGGCATCTCGACGGTCCGCCCCGTAGTCCGGGCCGAGCCATGACGAACGCCGTCGACTGGGATCTGGCCCAGAAGGTCGCCTTCCGGGTGGCCGAGCGCGGCACCCAGCCGGATCTTCGCTCGCCGTCGGTCCGCTCGATCGGCCGCGACTTCGCCGAGGGGACCGAGCAGGCCGAACAGCTCGTGGCCGAGGCCACCGGCCTGCGGTCGACCACCACGGCACGCGCCCGCGTCGTCGACCGCCGGTCGTGGATCAGGGCCAACGTGGCGTCCTTCCAGCGCCTGCTGCGCCCGCTCACCGACCGCATGGACGAGCACATCGACGAATCCGGCCCGATGCACGAGATCACCCGCATGGTGAGCGGCGCCGAGGTCGGGGCGCTGCTCGGCTGGATGTCGACGAGGGTCCTGGGCCAATACGACCTGCTCATCATCGAGGACGACAAACCCGACGACCAGGACATGGTGTACTACGTCGGCCCGAACATCGCCGTCCTCGAGCGCCGCCACGGGTTCCCCACCAGGGAGTTCCGCCTGTGGCTGGCCCTGCACGAGTGCACGCACCGGGCCCAGTTCATGGGGATCCCGTGGCTCCGCCAACACTTCCTGGGACTCGTGGACGAGGCGCTCGACGTCGTGGACCCCGACCCGGGCCGCATGCTGGACGCCGCTCGCCGCCTCATGGAGGCCCGCCGCAACGGTGAGGATCCGTTCCGCCAGGGAGGGCTGACGGCGCTGCTGGCGCCGCCGTCGCAGCGGGGTGTGCTGGACAAGCTGTCCGGGATGATGAGCCTCCTCGAGGGCCACGGCGACGTCACGATGGATCGAGCCGGCGCCGACCGCCTCTCGGAGTCCGCCCGGTTCGGCCGCGTGCTGCGGACCCGGCGGTCCTCGGCTCGCGGGCTGTCCAAACTGCTGCAGCGCCTCGTGGGCATCGAGGCCAAGCTGTACCAGTACCAGGCGGGCGAGGCGTTCATCGCCGCGGTGGAGCGCGTGGGTGGAGCGGAATTCGTGGATCGGGCCTGGGAAGGGCCGGAGTGCCTTCCCAGCATGGGCGAGATCAGGTCCCCGGAGCTGTGGATCGAACGGATGAACGCCAGAGCGGCGGCCTGACCGGGCACCGCTCGAGGGCCGGCGACCGGGCCGCCGACCCTCCCGAGGGGCACGAGCCTGCCGCCCACGGGCGCCCGCTAACCGCCGCCGAGAAGCGTCGGCCGGCTGCCGACAGGCCTGCTGCCGAGAAGCGTCGGCCGGCTGCCGACCCCACATCGTTGCGTACCGCCATCGCCGCCGGGGCTTTCGAGTCTCACCTCCGGCGCTGCAACTTCCCGCCGGCCGGCACGGCCGTCACCTGCGCCGTCTCCGGCGGGCCCGATTCCCTGGCGCTGCTGGTGCTGGCCACCGCAGCCGGCCTCGACGTCACCGCCGTGTATGTCGACCACGGCATCCGGCCCACCTCCGGCGACGACGCAGCCGTCGTGGCCGCTGCCGCCGCCGCAGCGGGCGCCGGCTTTGCCTGCGAGACCGTGCGGGTCGCCCCCGGCCCCAACCTGGAGGCGCGGGCCCGCAGCGCCCGCTACGGCGCGCTGCCCGCCGGCGCCCTCCTGGGCCACACGGCCGACGACCGCGCCGAGACAGTCCTGCTGAACCTGCTGCGCGGTGCCGGATTGCGCGGCGTGGCGGCCCTGCCCCCCGAGCAGCGCCGTCCCCTGCTGAGCCTCCGGCGCGCCGACACGCTGGAGGTCTGCCGGCTCGCCGGGCTCACCCCGCTCCTCGACGAGTCGAACCTCGACCCGGCGATCCGCCGCAACCGGGTGCGCCACGACGTGTTGCCGCTGCTGGACGAGGTCTTCGAACGCGACGTCACGCCGCTGCTGTGCCGCCACGCCGACCTGGCCCGCGAGGCCGCCGAGGCGCTCGACGCGGCGACAGCCGACCTGGATCCGACCGACGGAGCGGCGCTGGCGGCGGCGCCCCGGGCGCTGGCCCGCTGGGCACTGCGACGCTGGATCACCGAGGGACGCAGCGCCACCGGCGCCGGCGACGAGCGCCATCCGCCCGACCTGGCCGCGGTGGATCGGGTGCTGGCGGTGGCTCGGGGCGAGGCGCGGGCCGCCGATGTCGGCTGCGGTTGGCGCGTGCGCCGCCGGGCCGGACGCCTCCGTCTGGAACCACCCCCCACGAGCCCGGCCGGTCTGCCAAACTGACCGCCCATGAGCACCGCACGGGAAACCTCCGCCACCGCGTCCAACGGGTTGAGCGCCCCGCCGGGGCCGGAGTTGATCGCCTCCGAGGATCTGCAGCGGCGGATCGCCGAACTCGGGCGGGAGATCACCGCCGACTACGCCGGCCGCCGCCCCCTTCTGGTGGGAGTCCTCAAGGGGGCGTTCATGTTCATGAGCGACCTGATCCGCCAGATCGACCTGCCGGTCGAGCTGGACTTCATGGCCGTGTCGTCCTACGGCGACTCGACGAGGACCAGCGGTGTCGTCCGCATCCTCAAGGACCTCGACGCCGACCTCGCCGGCCGCGACGTGCTGCTGGTGGAGGACATCGTGGACAGCGGTCTGACGCTGGCCTACCTGCGCGACCTGTTGATGGCCCGCTCCCCGGCGTCGCTGCAGGTGTGTGCCCTGCTCGTGCGCGAGGGCAGCCGACCCAGCGCCGCCGACCTGCGCTACGTGGGGTTCGAGATCCCGCCCGAGTTCGTGATCGGTTACGGCCTGGACCTCGCCGAGCGCTACCGCAACCTGCCGTACATCTGCATCTACGACGAGTCCGCCGCCGAACCGCAGCCCTAGGTGGCTGGTGTTTTTCTCGGCGTTTGGGGTGTTGTGGTCTGGTAGAATTACAGGTGTGTGGTTCGGTGTTGTGGGGAGGTTGGTGTTGTGACGGTTGGTGTTGAGCCGTGTCAGGCTGATTTGTTCAAGGGGACGCGGTTTGTGGGCGAGCGGGTGGGTCCTGGTTCGATTTTTGCGGTGTTGTTCGGTGAGGGTGCCCGGTTGTTTCCCGAGGGGATGTTCGATGATTTGTTCTCGTCGCGGGGGCGGCGCAGTGTGCCGCCTCGGGTGGTGGCGACGGTGATGGTGTTGCAGCGCTGGTTCGGTTTGTCGGACCGTGAGGCGGTGGCGGCGTTCGAGTTCGATGCGCGTTGGCGTTACGCGTGCGGGGGTTTGGACGTCGACGGCGGCGGGTTCTCCCATACGGTGTTGGTGGGGATGCGGGCCCGGTTGGCGGCGTCGGGTGCGCCGCGGCGGATCTTCGACGCGACCCTCGAGGTGGCGCGCTCGGCGGGGGCGCTGTCTCAGCGGCGGGTGCTGGACTCCGCGCCGATCTACGACGCGGTCGCGACCCAGGACACCGTCACGATGCTGCGCGCCGCGATCCGCGGCGTGTTCGAGGCCGCGGATCGCGATCTGGGGGCCATTGTGCGGGGCGCCGTCGCCGGCGGCGACTATGCGTCGCGGTCCAAGCCGGCGTGCGACTGGGACGACGCGGCGGCGCGGGAGGCCCTCGTGGCGACCATCGCCGGCGACGCCGTGGCGGTGCTCGAAGCCCTCGAGGGTCGCGCGCTGAGCGTCGAAGTCGCGCAGGGCGGGGAGTTGTTGGCCGCCGTTGTGGGCCAGGACCTCTGCGAGGACCCCGAGGGGCGCCTGGTGATCGCGCGGCGCGTGGCGCGGGACCGGATCATCTCGGTGGTGGACCGCGACGCCCGCCACGGCCACAAAACCGCAGCACGAGGCTTCGACGGCTACAAGGGCCACATCGCCACGGACCCCGACTCCGAGCTGATCACCGCCACCGCGGTCACCGCCGCCAACGCCCCCGACGCCCGACCCGCCCCCGAACTCATCGCCGACCTGCTCACCGCCGACACCGCCGCCGCCGCCGCCGCCGCCGACACCACCACCACCGACACCACCACCACCGGCACCACCGGCACTGCCGGCGACGCCGGGGAGGTTGTGGAGGACTTCGCGGGCAGGCCCACCGTCTACGGCGACTGCGCCTACGGCAGCGGCGACTTCCAGAGCCTCCTCGGCGAGCACCGCATCAACTCCAAGTGCCGCACCCAAGCGCCGCAGGCGCCCGCGGGACGCTTCACCAAGGACCGCTTCAGCGTCGACCTGGCCGCCGCGACGGTCACCTGCCCCGCCGAGGTCACCGTCGCCATCAACTACCGCCCCGACGGCGCCGGCACCGCCCGCTTCGGCGCCGACTGCGCCGACTGCGAACTCCGCGGCGACTGCACCGACGCCAAAGCCGGCAGAACCATACGCATCGGCGCACACGAAACCGCCCTCGCCGCGTCCCGAGCGCGCCAACAGAACCCGGCCTGGCGCGACGACTACCGCGCCACCCGCCCCAAAGTCGAACGCAAACTCGCGCACCTCATGCGCCGACACCACGGCGGCCGCCACGCCCGCGTGCGCGGCCAACCCAAAGTCGACGCCGACTTCAACCTCCTCGCCGCAGCCGCCAACATCGCCCGCCTCGGCGCGCTCGGACTGCACACCCGCGCCACCCACTGGGCACTCACCTGAACCCCCACCCACCCCCAACACCCCAACCACACCCGCCGGGAACACATCACCAGTATGAGTGCGAAGAGCCACCAGACAACAACCCATTCCACACCAGCCACCTAGTGTCCTGAGCCGTTAATTCGTGTGAGATATGTGGCGAGGGTTGCGAGGATGTCGTCGGCGGTGCGGTGCCAGGTGAAGGGTTTGGGGTTCTCGTTCCAGCCCTCGATCCAGGTGTTGATGGAATCCTGGAGTTCCTTGGTCGAGGTGTGGGTGCCGCGGTGGAGCCATTTGGTGGTGAGTTCGGAGAACCAGCGCTCGACGAGGTTCATCCAGGAACTGTAGGTGGGCGTGAAGTGGAAGCTGAAGCGGGGGTGTCGCAGGAGCCAGCGCTGGATCGTGGGGGTCTTGTGGGTGGAGACGTTGTCCAGGACGATGTGCACGTCGAGGTGCTCGGGCACTTCGCGGTCGATGAGGTTCAAGAATCTGCGGAACTCCTCGCTGCGGTGCCGTGCGGTCATCGCCGAGATCACCCGCCCGGAGGCGACGTCGAGGGCGGCGTAGAGGTTGGTGGTGCCGCAGCGGCGGTAGTCGTGGGTGCGCCGCTGGGGCGACCCGGGCATCAGCGGCAGCATCGGCGCGGTGCGGTCGAGGGCTTGGACCTGCGTCTTTTCGTCGACGCAGAACACGACCGCGGCCTCCGGGGGGTTCAAATAGAGGCCCACCACGTCGTGGACCTTGTCGACGAACTGCGGGTCCGGGGACACCTTGAAGCTCCCGAGGCGGTGCGGCTGGAGGCCGAAGGCCCGCCAGATCCGGCTGATCGCCCTCTGCGACATGCCCACCTCGGCGGCCATCGACCGCGTCGACCAGTGCGTCGCCCCCGGCGGGGCCTCCTCGAGGGTCCTCACGAGCACCTCCTCGATCATCTCATCGGTGATCGTGCGCGGCCGACCCGGACGCGGCTCATCGACGAGCCCGTCGAGGCGCCGCACGGCGAACCGGCCCCGCCACTTGCCCACCGTCGCCGCACAACACCCCAAACGCTCGGCGATGTCCTTGTTCGCCTCCCCACCCGCGGCGCCCAACACGATCCGAGAACGCAACGCCAACGCCTGCGACGACGACGGCCGCCGCGCCCAACGCTCCAACACCTCCCGCTCAGACCCACTGAGCACAACCACAACCGCACGCCTGCCGCGCTGCTGAGCCATGATCAACTCCGATCACCGCCCCCTTGCCGCCACCAGCATGACACACCCAACCCCTCAAACCAACGAATTAACGGCTCACGACACTAGTGTCCCGAGTCGGAAGTTCGCTGGCGTTTCGATGGCCCCGCTATTCGCATTTGCGCAGGCCAGCTCGCTGCAGCAATCCTCCGAATACCAAACGAACTAATCGCTCAGGACACTAGGAGGCTGCTGAGCAATCCTGCAGCCCAACACTCTCGTCGTTCCGGCGGACGCCGGAGTTCACTGTCGAGTCGCCCCGCTTGGGCCGCCGTTGCCTTCTGTGCGCAATTGTGCCGCCCTGGACAGCAATATTGCGCACAGAAGGCACCCCGGCTGGGGGGACTACTGAGCAATACCTGAACCGGCGGTGTTCGGGTTGGAAACCCGCCGGGTCAGAGACTTGCAGGTTTGGCCAAATAGCCACTACTCAGCACACTCCCAGAACCCCGCGGGCCGACCCGCGGGCATCCGCCGGTAGCCTTCGGTCCAGGGAGAAGCCGAGACGGATCCGGTCCGATCATGCAGACGAAGGTCATGGGCGTGCTCCGCGTGGTGCCCGACGAGTTCGCCGACGGCGACCGATTTCCGGACCGTGCGGCTGTGGCTCGTGGCCGCGGGATGATATCCGAGGGGGCGGACATCATCGAAGTTGCCTGTGGATCGGTCGAAGCGGGGCGCCCGGCTGTGGATCCGGCGACCGAGGAGCGAGCGATTCTGGGGGTCGTCGAAGCCCTCGCGGGTGACGTCCGGGTGGCTGTCGCCACCCGCTCGGCGGCCGTCGCCGCAGCGGCCGTCGCCGCCGGCGCGACCCTCCTCACCGATTCTGCGGCGGCTCCGGCCGGGGACTCACTGCCTGCGGTGGCCGCGGCGGCGGGCGCCGGCTGGGTGGCGGTGCACGATGCGGGCGCGCCCTCGCCGGCGCGTGACGCTCGAGCTTCCGGGAACGGGCCGGGCGCCCGTCACGTCGTGGGCGAGATGATCGAGGCGCTGGGCGCCCGGGTCGAGCAGGCGAGCGCCGCCGGGGTGGCGGAGATCTACGTGGATCCGGGGATCGGCACGGGCCGTGCCGCGAACGACGATCTGGACCTTCTGGGCGGCCTGGACCGGCTGGCGGCGCTCGGCAGGCCCCTCGTGGTGGGCACCGGTGACGGCCGCCTGATCGACGTCCTGCATGCCGCCGCCGATGCCGCCGCCAATGTCGCCGCCCCCCTCGGAGGGGAGCTGGGCGCGGTCACGGACCGGGCGCTCCGGACTGCCGACGCCGGACGCCACGGCTCGGCGATCGAGGGCCGGTCCGAACGCCACGGCTCGGCGATCGGGGGCCGGTCCGAACGCCACGGCTCGGCGATCGGGGGCCGGTCCGAACGCCACGGCTCGGCGATCGGGGGCCGGTCCGAACGCGACAACGCGGCGATCGGAGGCCGGTCCGAACGTGAGATCGAGCGCCTCGAGGGCGCACTGGTGGTGGCGGTCTGGGCGATGCTGGCGGGCGCGGCCATCGTTCGGACGCACCACGTCGCGGCAACCACCGAAGCCGCCCGGATCGTGGGAGCCAAACCCCCCGTGGGCACGCCATGAGGGGGCGCTGGGCCGACGGCATCGAGCCGCGGAACCTCACGTGGGTGCTGAAGGACCGCTTGGCCGTATGCGAGCGGCCCGGCGGCTACGGCTCCAACCACCGGGCGGTGCGGCGCACCGAGGAGATCATCTGGATCCGCCGCAACGACTTCACGAGCATCGTGTCGCTGCTGGCCGGGCCGCACAACCTCCACAGCTACGAGGAGCAGGAATTGCCCTACGTCCACATGCCCCTCAGCGACGCGCCGCAGGCGGACGAGATGCTTGCGGTCTACGAGGAGGTGACGCGCCGCATCGAAGCGGGGGAGCGGTTGCTGCTGCACCACGAGCGGGTGGACGACGTCCTCGGCGGGTTCCTCGCAGGATTCTGGCTCTGGATGGGCCGCTACAAGGACGTCCCCTCGACGCTGCACGCCACCGAGCGGCTCCTGCGACGCCCGATGGGTCGGCAGGGACGCGAAACGGTCATGGCCTTTGCCCGCGCCGGCGTCACGCGCACCGCCCCCGGATCGATGCATGTCATCGGCGGCACGGCGGACGACGCCACCGGCGCGGGCGAGGACGAAGCGGCGGGCGGCGCTGCCTGACCGGCGGGTTATGGATCGTTGAAACGCGCCTTCCTGGCCATGGGCTCCAACCTGGGCGACAGGCGGGCCATGCTGGCGGCCGCCGTGGCCGCCCTGGACGACGTGGTGGCGGTGTCGCCGGTCTACGAGACCGACCCGGTGGGGGGTCCCGCCCAGGGTCCCTATCTCAACATCGTGGTCGAGCTCGAGACCGGGCGCAGCGCCCGGGAGCTGTTGACCGCTGCGCTGGCGCTGGAAGCCGACGCCGGGCGCGAGCGGCGCGTCCGCTGGGGGCCGCGCACCCTCGACGTGGATGTCCTGTGGGTGGAGGGAGAGACCGTCGACGAGCCCGACCTGCGGGTCCCGCACCCGCGGATGCTCGCGCGGGGCTTCGTGATGGTGCCCCTCGCCGACCTGGCTCCCGACCTGGCGCCGGGCTGGACCGCCGACGGCGCCGACGGTGTGCGCCGGGCGGGTGAGCTGGGCGGCGTCTGAGAGGGTCCCTTGAGCGAGGTGACCATCATCGGCACGGTCGAGGCCGCGCGGGCGTTCTGCGAGACGGCGCGCGCCGGCGGCGCCACCGTGGGACTGGTGCCCACCATGGGGGCGCTGCACGCCGGCCACCTCAGCCTGCTGCGGCGATCGGTGGCCGAGACCGACGTGACGGTGGTGTCGGTCTTCGTCAACCCGCTGCAATTCGGTGCCGGTGAGGATCTCGAGGCGTATCCCCGTGGTTTCGACAGCGACGCGGACCTCTGCGCCGCCGAGGGCGCAGCGGCGGTATTCGCCCCCGGCACCGCCGAGATGTACCCGGCGCCGCCGGTGACGTCGCTCGACTTCGGCGGGCTGTCGGCGGTGCTGGAGGGAGTGCTGCGTCCCGGGCACCTGGGAGGGGTCGGGGTCGTGGTGGCGAAGCTGTTCGCCATCATCGGCGCCTGCCGCGCCTACTTCGGCGAGAAGGACTGGCAGCAGCTGGCGGTGGTCCGCCGGCTGGCGGCCGACCTGTCGCTGCCGGTGGACGTGGTGGGTTGCCCCACGGTGCGCGAGGCCGACGGGCTGGCGCTGTCGAGCCGCAACGCCTACCTGACGCCGGCGGAGCGTGCGGCGGCCCCGGTCCTGTACCGGGCGCTGCGTACCGGTGCCGAGCGGATCGAGGCGGGCGAGCGCCGGGCGGCAGCCGTCGAGAGGGCCATGGCCGAGGCGCTGGCCGCGGAGCCGCTGGTAGGCCACGTGGACTACGCCACCGTCACCGAGGCGGACACGCTGCAACCGCTCGACCCGCTGGCCGGCGAGTTGCGCCTGCTGGTCGCCGCCCACCTCGGCGCGGCCCGCCTCATCGACAACATCGGCGCCACCGTCGCGTCGGCGTAACCTGCGACGTACCGGAGCGGACGCCCGCAAGCCGCCGCCCATCCCGCCGGAGATCCGATCAGAGGCACCCTCGTGACCGACCGCAGGGACATCCCCTACCGCTTCGAGCCGACCGCCACGGCGGCGGAGCTGCACGGCGCCCACGGCGACCTCGAAGCCGGCGAGGAGTCGGGCGTTCGCGCCACCGTGGCGGGACGACTCATGCTGCGCCGCGTGCAGGGCAGGCTCTGCTTCGGCACGCTCGACGACGCCGGCGGCCGCATCCAGCTGTTCGCCCCTGCCGCCGTCACCCCCGACTACGACGACTTCTGCGCGCTGTCCATCGGGGACTGGGTGGGAGCAACCGGCGAGGTGATGAAGACCCGCCGGGGCGAGTTGTCGGTGAAGGTGGAGGACTGGCGCCTGCTGGCCGAGGCCCGCCGGCCCTTCCCCGACAAGTGGCACGGCATCGCCGACGTGGACACCCGCTACCGGCAGCGCTACGTCGACCTGTGGGTGACGCCGGCGACCCGGCGCGCCTTCGAGATCCGCAACACCATGGTGGCGGCCATCAGGTCCGAACTGGCCGAACGGGGCTTCGTCGAGGTCGAGACGCCGATGCTGCACCCCATACCCGGCGGGGCCGCAGCACGGCCCTTTGTGACGCACCACAACTCCCTCGACTGCGACTTCTACCTGCGGATCGCCCCTGAGCTGTACCTGAAGCGCCTCATCGTCGGCGGCCTCACCCGGGTCTTCGAGCTCGGCAGGATCTTCCGCAACGAGGGCCTGTCGCCCCGCCACAGTCCCGAGTTCACCATGCTGGAGTTGTACGAGGCCTACGCCGACTACACCGACATGATGACGCTCACCGAGGAGGTCACCGCCGCGGCGGCCATCGCCTCGACCGGCGGCACCGAAGTGCGCGTGGGGGAGCGCACCCTGGACCTCGCGCCGCCGTGGCGCCGGGCCACCATGGCCACCGTCGTCTCGGAATTCGTCGGGCGCGAGCTGCCGGTGACCGGCGAGCCGGCGAGCAGCGCCGCCGCCGAACTGCGCAGCGAGGCGGACCGCTTGGACGTGGCCACCGAGACGGGATGGTCGGCGGGGCGCATCCTGGCGGAGATCTACGAGCGCCGGGTGGAGGGTGAGCTCCGGGGTCCGATCTTCGTGTGCGACTTCCCGGTGGAGGTCTCACCGCTGGCACGACGCCACCGGCACATCGACGGCCTCGTGGAGCGCTTCGAGGCGGTCGCCGCAGGGCGGGAGCTGGCCAACGCCTTCAGCGAGCTCGCCGACCCCGACGACCAGCGCAGCCGCTTCGCCGCCCAGGAGGTCCGCCGCCGCGGTGGCGACCAAGAGGCCATGAGCACCGACGAGGACTACCTGCGGGCGCTGGAGTACGGGCTGCCCCCCACCGGTGGTCTCGGCCTCGGCATCGATCGCCTGGCGATGCTGCTGTGCGGCGCCGAGACGATCCGCGACGTGGTGCTGTTCCCGACGCTGCGGCCCGAGGCGGACACCGCCCGCGGCCCCGACGCCGGAGACTCCTAACCATGCTGTTGAGCATCGACGTGGGGAACACCCAGACGGTCCTGGGGCTGTACGAGCTGGGCGACCCGGCGAGCCTCGAGAGTGCCGAGGGCGGCCTCGTGGGCCACTGGCGGGCGGCCACCAATGCCGATGCGACGTCCGACGAGCTGGCGGTGCTGCTCGACGGCTTCCTCGCGGTGGAGGGCTGGGAGTTGCTCGGCGACGTGTCGGGCGTCGCCGTCGCCTCGGGCGTGCCGCGTGTCACCGCCGCCCTGCGAGACATGGTGGCGCACTACTTCGACTTCGAACCTGTGGTGATCGAGCCCGGCGTGCGTTCCGGCATTCCCCTCCGCTACGACGACCCGCGCGAGGTGGGTGCCGACAGGATCGCCAATTCGGTCGGCGCGGTGGCGCTCTACGGCGGGCCGACGATCGTCGTGGACTTCGGAACCGGCACCACCTTCGACATCATCAGCGAGGCCGGCGAGTACCTCGGCGGCGTCATCTCGCCAGGCGTGGAGATCAGCCTCGAGGCCTTGTTCGAGCGGGCGGCCGCGTTGCGCTCGGTCGAGTTGACCGCGCCGCGCAGCGTCATCGGCCGCAGCACCGCCGAGGCGCTGCAGTCGGGGGCGATCTACGGCTACGCGTCGCAGGTGGACGGCCTGTGCCGGCGCATCATGGGCGAGATCGGGGAGTCGACCGTCGTCGGGACCGGCGGCCTGGCGTCGCTGATCTCGCCGCACACCGCCTGCGTCCAGCACATCCAGCCGTGGCTCACGCTGCACGGCCTCCGGCTCGTCTGGCGCAAGAACGTCGAGGGCCATCCGGAGGTCCCGGCCGGGGGAAGGGCCAGGGGCGGCTAGTGGCGCGGGGCCGCACGGAGCGGTTCATCACCCGCCGCCTGGACGGTGACTCCGTCGCCAGGGCCGGGGGCGGCTAGTGGCGCGGGGCCGCACGGAGCGGTTCATCACCCGCCGCCTGGACGGTGACTCCGTCCATCGCGAGCCCGACATCCTCATCGTCGAGGAGCCGCTCTCGATCCGCCTCGACGACACCCTCGTGGCCACGACGATGCGCACCCCGGGAGCGGACTTCGAGTTGGCCGCGGGGTTCTGCCACGCCGAGGGGTGGCTGGACGGGGCGGCGATCCGCCGGATCCGCTACTGCGGCGAGGGTCCGCCCGTCGAGTCGGAGTTCAACGTGGTCTCGGTGGAGACCGACGGGGCGGGTCCGCCCCCCGTGCCGCGGCTGGGGATCACCTCCTCGTCTTGCGGCATCTGCGGCTCCGAGGCCGTCGAGCGCCTCGCTGAGACGCTGCAGCCGCTGCCCGGCGTGGAGCGGTTCGACCCGAGCGTGCTGGCCGCGGTGCCGGGGCGCATGACCACCCTGCAGGACCTCTTCGGAACCACGGGCGCCGTCCACGCGGCCGGCGTGGCGGACCGCTCCGGCGAGCCGCAGCTGGTGCGGGAGGACATCGGGCGCCACAACGCCGTGGACAAGGTCGTGGGCCGGCTGCTCCTCGACGGCCGGCTGCCGGCCACCTCGCTGTGCCTGTACGTCAGCGGGCGGGCCTCCTTCGAGATGACCCAGAAGGCCTGGGCGGCGGGGTTCACGGCCCTCGTGGCGGTGAGCGCCCCGTCGGCTCTGGCCGTGCACACCGCCCGCAGCGCCGGCCTGCAGCTCGGCGGCTTCGCCCGCGACGGCACGATCCGCATCTACGCCGACTGAGCCGCGCGGCTACCCGGGCGGGCGCACTCACTCAGCACCGTCATTCCGGCGGAGGCCGGAATCCATGGTCCGGGCGGGGGCACCGGTGGCGCTCCGGCGACCTCTGAAAATGGCGCGCCTGCGCTGGCCCCCGGCACCCCCGCCCTCGGTTGTCGGCGGTTCCCGGGACTCCCGGGACAGGTCATCCCGACGGCTACGCTCGCAGCATGTCCGGCGTGTTCGATCTCGAGAGCGCGCCCGGCTCGGGCGCCGCGCCGGAGCCGGTCACCCCCAGCATCGGGCTCGGCGTTCTGCATCTCTTCTACCGCCTCACCGGCGACTGGAGCGGCGAGGCCGTGGTGCGCGCCGTGGGGCGGGCCACCGACCGCGGCACGCAGGTGGTTCCCGTGGCGATCCTCGGCCACAAGGCCGACGTGGCCTTCATGGCGCTCGACGCCGACTGGTGGAACCTCCGGCTCCTGCAGCGGGACCTGGCGGCGACAGGGCTGGTGGCGGTGGCGTCCTACGTGTCGCTCACGGAGATCTCCGAGTACGCCGCCGGCGTGCCCGAGGAACTGAAGCAGCAGCGGCTCTACCCGCAGCTCCCTCCGCCGGGCAAGCCGGCGTGGTGCTTCTATCCCATGTCCAAGCGGCGCGGCGAGCAGGAGAACTGGTTCACGCTGCCCTACAAGGACCGCCTCGAGTTGATGTACGAGCACGGGAGTTCGGGGCGCAAATTCGCCGGCCGGGTGCTGCAGGTCGTCACCGGTTCGACGGGCATCGATGACTTCGAGTGGGGCGTCACGCTGTTCGCCACGCGCCCCGATGACCTGAAGGACGTTGTCTACACGTTGCGTTACGACCGGGCCTCGGCGATCTACGCCGAGTTCGGACCTTTCTATTCCGGGATGGTCGTCCCGGTGGAGGATCTGGTGACGGTGCTCGCGGCGCCCGCCGCGGGCGGTTCCCCCTAGCGGCCACGGATCGATGCGGCACGGCACCCTCGCCATCCCGGCGAATGACCCGCCGTCGACTCGATCCAGCGCCGCGATCCACGGTCCGGCGGCCTCACCGGCGCTGCACCGGGATTGCTCGGTAAGCACCTAGCGGCTGCGATGCCAGGCGGCGCCCGCGGCCGGGCTCGGCCCACACCGACGATTCGTCTCAGATACCTCCTGGTGGCGGGTGCTGTGGCCCTGGGTTGGTTGCTCAGCGCTCCCACCGGCGCCCAGGAGAGCGACGGCCAGCAGATCAGGGGCGTGATGGAGGTCATCGGCGACGACGAGCGCCGTCCCGTTGAGGGCGTGGAGGTCGTGGTGAGCCTCCGGGGCACCGAGATCGGCCGGGCCGCCAGCGGCCCCGACGGCCAGTGGGCGGTGCGGGTGCCCGAATCCGGGATCTACTCGGTGCGCCTGCTGACCGGCACCCTGCCCGCCGGCGTCGGGCTCACGAATCCCGAACGGGTGGAGTTGAGCGAGGTGGAAGTCGCCCCCGGCCAGCGCAAGACCGTGCGCTTCGGCCTCGGTCCCGGCGTGACACAGTCGGTGAGGGGCGCCGAGCGGATCTCCAACCTGGCGGTGCTGGGTTTCCGGTTCGGGGCGATCATCGCCCTGTCGTCCATCGGCCTGTCGCTGGTCTACGGCATCAGCAGGCTGGTGAACTTCGCGCACGGCGAGCTGGTCACGCTTGGCGCGGTCATGGCCTTCCTGTTCAGCGCCTCCGGCGCGGGACCCGGTTGGCACCTTCTGGTGGCGATGGTCCCGGCCATGCTGGCGGTCGGCGCGTTCGGCGGTGTGCTCGAACTGGCACTCTGGCGCCCGCTGCGCCGCCGGCGTACCGGGAACGTGGCGCTGATGCTCGTGAGCATCGGCTTGGCGCTGATGATCCGCTACCTCATCGTCGTCATCTTCGGCCGCCGGCCCCGCTCCTACCTGCACTACAACATCTCCGAGCCCGTCGAGTTCTGGACGGTCTCCACACCGCCGAAGAACCTCGTCATCATCGGCGTCTCGGCCGGCCTCCTGGCGACCGTCGGCCTGCTGCTGCGCCATACCCGCATGGGCACCGCCATGCGGGCGGTCGCCGGCAACCCCGAACTGGCCCAGGCCTCCGGCGTGGACACCCAGCGCGTCCTACTGGTGACGTGGGTGGCCGGCAGCGCCCTCTCGGCGCTCGGCGGCGTCTTCTTCGGCATCACCGAGACGGTGGAGTGGGACATGGGCTTCCGGCTGCTGCTGCTGATCTTCGCCGGCGTCATCCTCGGCGGCATCGGCACGGCCTACGGGGCGATGGTGGGCGGCTTCGGTGTCGGGCTGCTGACCGAGCTCAGCACCTACTGGATCGATGCCGAGTTCAAGACGGCCATCGGCCTCGGGATGCTGGTGCTCATGCTGCTGTTCCGCCCGCGGGGGCTACTCGGCGTGCGGGGGCGGGTGGGCTGATGGACCTGCTGAAGATCACCGTCGACGCCCTCCGGGGATCGTTCGGCCTGGCGGCGGCGGCCTACGCCCTCTCGGCGATCGGCCTGAACCTGCAGTTCGGCTACACGGGGCTGGTGAACCTCGGCCACATCGCCTCGATGCTGGTCGGCGCCTACGGCACGGCCATCGTCGTGGACGCCGGCGGCTCCCTGCTGCTGGGGGTGCTGGTGGGCCTCGCCTCGGCCGTGGTGCTGGGGCTGGTGTGGGGACTGCCCACGCTGCGGCTGCGTGCGGACTACCTCGCCATCGTGACCCTGTCGGGCGCCGAGATCCTCCGTTACATCGTGCGCAGCAAGTGGGCGGACTCCCTGACCGGCAGCGTCTACGGCATCCAGCGCTTCGCCGACGTCTTCTACGACTGGAACCCGTTCGGCGAGGGCTCCTACGGCTTCAGCATCGCCTCGAACCCGCTCCGCTACAGCGAGCGGCAGCTCTGGGTGATGGTGGTGTGCTGGGGGTTCGTCATCGTGGCCACGGTCGTGATGGCCGCCCTGGTGAACAGCCCCTGGGGGCGCGCTCTCAAAGCGATCCGCGAGGACGAGGAGGCGGCACGCAGCCTCGGCAAGAACGTGTTCGGGTTCAAGCTCCAGAGCCTCATGATCGGCGGGGTCGTCGGGGCGCTGGCCGGCGCCATGCTGGCCGTCGAGACCCAGAACGTGCATCCCGACTTCTACATCCCGGTCTTCACGATGTTCGTGTTCGCCGTGTTGCTGCTCGGCGGTCCGGGCACCATCTGGGGGCCCGTGGTGGGTTCGATCATCTTCTGGCTGCTCTTCGAATGGTTCGACGGGTTCATCGTCGCCGCCATCGGGGAGGGGTGGTTCGGCAACCTGCTGAGCGACATCGACGCCGGCCCGCTGCGGACGGTGCTGCTGGGCGCCGGGCTCATCCTGCTGGTGGTGTTCCGGCCGCAGGGGATCCTCGGCAACCGCGAGGAGGTGCTGCTGGATGACCGCTGAGCCCCGCGGTTCGACGTGGATTGCCGATCCGTCATCCAACGACTGTCACACGGTCTTGCGCGATGACCGCTGAGACCCCCGCCTCGACGCTCCTCGCCGGTGTGGACCCTGTGCCGGGTGTGGCGAAGCCCGACCCGATCCTCACCGTGGACGGCATGCGCCGCACCTTCGGCGGCCTGGTGGCCGTGGACGTTGAGCACCTCGAGATCCAGCGGGGTGTGGTCACGGCGCTGATCGGCCCCAACGGCGCCGGCAAGACCACGCTGTTCAACCTGCTGTGCGGCTTCGATGCGCCCGATGCGGGCGAGTGGGCGTTCCGCCCCAGCCCGCCGCAACCCGCCGCTGCCTCCCCTGACGGCGGATCCGCCGGCGCCGGCCACGGCGACGGAGCGGGGCGAGACGGGGACGGAGCGCGAGGCCGTGGGGACCGGGCACGGCGAGGCACCGGGAGCCGAGCCCGGCGAGCCGGCGCGCCGATCGCCCTGACCGGTCTCAGCGCGCACCGGATCGCCCGGGCCGGCATGGTCCGCACCTTCCAGCTCACCAGGTCGTTCTCGCGCCTCAGCGTGATGGACAACATGCTGCTGGCCGCGCCCGATCAGCGAGGCGAGAAGCTGCGCCACGCCCCGTGGCGGGCCTGGCGCGCCACCGATCGGCGCAACCGGGAGCGGGCGGAGGAGATCCTGGACCACTTCGTGCTGGCGCACGTCAGCGACCAGTACGCCGGAGCCCTGTCCGGCGGCCAGCGCAAGCTGCTGGAGATGACCCGGGCCGTCATGGCGCGGCCCGATCTGCTCCTGCTGGACGAGCCCCTCGCCGGCGTGAACCCGGTGCTCATCGAGCTGATCATGGAACACGTGCTGGAGTTCCCCGGCGAGGGCATGACCGTGCTCTACGTGGAGCACAACATGGACGTGGTCATGACGATGAGCGACTGGGTGATCTGCCTGGCCGAGGGCAGGGTGATTGCGGAGGGGCCACCCGCGACGGTGGCGGACAACCCGGAGGTGACCGATGCCTACCTCGACCACGAGTAACGGGCCGCTCCTGTCGGCGGCCGGCGTCACGGCGGGGTACTTCCCCCGCGCCGACGTCCTGGTTGGCTGTGACCTGGAACTGCGGCCCGGCGAGCTGGTGGGCATCGTCGGCCCCAACGGCGCCGGCAAGTCGACGCTGCTCAAGACGCTGTTCGGCCTCGTGCCGCTGCGCCGGGGGAGTCTCCGCCTGCGGGGCAGCGACATAAGCGGGCTCCCGCCGCACGACCGCGTGGCGGTGGGCATGGGCTACGTGCCGCAACTGCAGAACGTGTTCGCCGAACTGACGGTGGAGGACAACCTCCGGGTCGGCGCCTACCTCGAGCCCAAGGCGTTCGCCGAGCGCTACGAGCGGGTCACCGAGATCTTCCCGCTGCTGGGTGAGCGCCGCCGGCAGCGGGCCGGCCTCATGTCCGGCGGCGAGCGCCAGCTCGTGGCCATGGGTCGGGCGCTGATGGGCGATCCGGCGGTGCTCCTGCTGGACGAACCCTCGGCGGGGCTCTCGCCGGCCAACCAGACCGCCGCGTTCGAGCGCGTCCAGCAGATCCACCGCTCGGGCACCGCCATCGTCATGGTGGAGCAGAACGCCCGCCGCTGCCTGCAGATCTGCGACCGCGGCTACGTGCTCGACCACGGCCGCAACGCCCACACCGGATCCGGTGAAGCCCTCCTGACCGACCCGAAGGTCGTCGAGCTCTATCTGGGAACCTCGTTCCGTCGCTGAACCGCTCTGGCCCGGGCGGGGGCGCCGGTGGCGCTCCGGCGGCCTCTGAGAATGGCACGCCTGCGCCGGCCCCCGGCACCCCCGCCCTCGAGTGCTTGCAGCGTCCCCGCCCTCGCCTTAGCCCGGATCCACCGATGGGGGTTGGGTTCGAGGGCGAGGGGGTCCACCGGGTGACTCTCTGACCTGGGCAAATAGCTGTGAACACAGGCGACTGCCGGTACAGATCGGGAGGCACTTCCTGTGAGTGCCCCATCCCGCCGGATTGACCGGTTCGGGGTGGTCCTCGTCACCTCCGGAACTTGGGCGAGAAACTTGGGCTATACGACAAAAAAGATGCCCAAGATGATCTGCGATCGGTGGATCCGGGCTCAGCCGATGCTGCTGGTGAGTTGGGAGACGATGACGATCTGCCCCTGCTCGTCGAAGTAGAAGGTGTCGTAGCTGCCGATGCCGGGCTCGCCGATGTCGGTGAAGTCCAGGGGGCCGGCGGCGCCGTCGTAGTCGATGTCGACGCCGTCGGCGATCAAGTCGGCGCAGGCGGCGAAGCGTCTGCACTTGGTGCCGCCGCGGGTGACGCCGTTGATCTCGCCGACGTAGTCGGCGGCATCGGTGCTGCCCGCGACGAGGGCGGCCAGGGCCAGGACGGCCAGGGTGTCGTAGCCCGGCGCCGCGTAGAGCAACTCGGCGTCGGGAGCGTAGGCGGCGTAGCGCTCCGGGAAGCTCGCCTCGCCCCCGGCCGGCGTGGCGGAGAAGAACGTCCCCTTGGCGCCCAGCAGCACGGAGGGATTGCTGGGATCCACCGCTTCCCACAGGGTGTTGCTTGCCAGGCCGTTCGGGATGAACAGCGGCACGTCCGCCGGACCGATGCCGGCTTCGATCATGGCTCTCAGGATTGCGGCCCCCTCGTCGAAGGCGATGAGCACCGTCCCGTCGGCGCCCGCTGCCAGGAGTTGCTGCACCTCGGCGTCGAAGGAGGTTCCCTCGGGGTCGTAGTCGATGGAGGCGGCCACCTCCACGCCGTTGGCGTCGAGACGCTCTGCCAGTTCGGCGGCCAGGTTGCGCCCCCAGTCGTCGGCGCGGTGGACGATGCCGGCGGCGGTGACGCCTTCGGTGGTGATGAGGTCGCCGAGAGCGCGGGCGTGCAACAGGTCGGGAGGGATCGTGCGGAAGTACCAGCCCCCGTCGTCGTAGGTGCTGAGCGAGGGGGAGGTGTTCGACGGCGATATCTGGACCACGCCGGCGCCCGCCACCTTGTCGATGATCGAGAGCGAGATGCTCGAGGCCGCGGCGCCGATGATGGCGCTGACCCCTTCGGCGAGGTGGTCGTCGACTGTCCGGTTGGCGATGACCTGGTCGGTGCCGGAGTCACCCGGCAGCAGCCGCACCCGGAGATGGCCCGAGTCGCCGATGTCCGCCAGCGCCATCTTGATGCCGTTCAGGATGGGTTCACCGATGATCGCCAGCGAACCGGTCGACGGCAGGACGTAGCCCACCAGCAGATCCGGGGCGTCCGCGGCACCGGGGGAGGGCTCGGGGGGCGGGGGAGGCGGTTCCGGCACGGCTGCGGGCTCCTCCGCCGGCGCAGGGGGTGCCGGCTCGGGAGGTGCCGTCACCGGTTCGTCGTCCCCGCAGGCCGCCACGGCGCCCAACAGCAAGACAGCAGCGGCAATGCTGCGGAGGATTCGATCCGGGAGTGCATTCATCGGTGCGTCCTTGGTCTCGCTCGAGCGTGGGTGGGGCAGTGGCGCCCGGACCGTCGCCGGTCGTGCCGTCGCGCGCCCGCGCCCGAGCCGCCCCGCGGCTGCTGCAGCCACACCCTTCTGCGGGTACCGATCGCCTCGTTTTCCCTGCTCACTGGGATTCTCCGCCGCCGGGAGACTACCGCAGCCGATCCTGTGGCACGGCGACCCGGTGCCGGGCACTCCTGCACGTGTCTCGGGCGGACCCTCGCAGGTATCGGCGTTGTAGCCTGCACCTTGCAGGCGTACCGCCGAGCACCGGCTCCCGGACGGGGCCGGCGAGGGAGAGCGTGATCGAGTCCGCCACGAGCAAGCCGACCGACCAGCGAGTGGCCTCCCTCCGAGCAGTGCTGGCCGAGGCTGCCCCCGTCGTGGTGGCGTTCAGCGGGGGCGTGGACTCCTCCCTGCTGGCCTGGGTGGCGAACGACGAGCTGGGGCCGCAGCGGGCGCACGCTGTCACGGCGGTGTCGCCGTCCCTTGCGGGCGACGAGCGCGACGGCGCCCGGCGCCTGGCCGAGGGCTGGGGTCTGCGCCACAGCGAGGTGGAGACCGACGAGATGGAGCGCGCCGCCTACCGGGTCAACGACGCCAACCGCTGCGCCCACTGCAAGGACGCGCTGATGGACGCCGTGGCGCCGCTTGCCGCCGTTCAACAGGCCACGGTCACCCTGGGCGTCAATCTGGATGACCTGGGCGACCACCGTCCCGGCATCGATGCCGCCCGCCGGCGCGGCGCCCGCTTCCCCCTGGTGGAGGCCGGATTCACCAAGGAGGCGGTGAGGGCCGCGGCTCGGGCGCTCGGTCTGGAGGTCTGGGACAAGCCGGCGGCGCCCTGCCTGGCGTCCCGCTTGCCCTACGGCACCCCCGTCTCGGCGCCGGTGCTGCGGACCGTCGGGGAGGCCGAGGCCGCCCTGGCACGACTGGGGTTCGACGAACTGCGGGTCCGGCACTACGACGATCTGGCTCGCATCGAGGTACCGCCGGACCGGCTGGGGGACGTCGTCGCCGCGAGCGCCGCGGTCGTGGCCGCCGTGCGGGCAGCTGGCTACCGCTATGTGACGCTCGACCTCGAGGGTCTGCGCTCGGGCAATCTCAACGCCGCTCTCGCCGAGGCGGTCACGGCGGCCCCTGACGCAGCCGCGGCGGGTTGACTTCGTGCGTCGCCGCCGCCATTCCGGCGAGCGCAACGCCACCGGTGACCTGATCCGGGGCGGTATCCACCGATCAGCGGTCTGCTTCGCCTTCGGTTCCCGTCGTCGCAACGCGGAATGACGGCGAGCTGATCGGCGCAATCGTGGGATCCCCGACGGCCGCCAAGGCCGGTCCTCGCGTCCTCGACCGCCGGCGGATCATCGCCGATCGCAGCCTGGTGGGAGCCGTGTTCTGCCGTGCCTACAGCCGGCGGGTGGACGAATGGCTCCTCGAGCTGTTCGGTGATGCCTTCGGCGGCGCCGGCGGCTCCGAGAGCGGGGTCTCGCTGGTTGCCGTCGGTGGCTACGGCCGGGCCGAACTCAGCCCGCAGAGCGACCTCGACCTGCTGCTCCTGCACGAGCGAGGCGCCGAAGTCTCCGACATGGCGGGCGAGCTGTGGTACCCGATCTGGAACGAGGGCCTGAAGCTGGGTCACGCCGTGCGCACCGTGGCCGACACGCTGCAACTGGCCGACGGCGACCTCGACACCGCCACTGCGCTGCTCTCGGCGCGCCACATCGCCGGTGACCGGGGTCCGTCGGAGCGGCTCGCTGCCAGCGCTCGCGAGCAGTGGTCCCGCCGAGCCCGCAAGTGGCTTCCGCAACTGACCGAGGACGCCCGCTGGCGCGAGTTCGAGCACGGGGCGGTTGCGTTCCGTCTCCAGCCCGATCTGAAGGAGTCCACCGGCGGCGTGCGCGACGTCCAGGCTATGCACTTCGTGGCTCTGGCGCGGCCCGACCTCGCCGACCCCGACGGCGCCATGCTCCGCGAGGCCTATGAGACCCTGCTGGCGGCGCGAGTGGAGTTGCACCGCGCCACGGGCAATGCCCGCAACCTGCTCACGCTCGAGGTGCAGTCCGACGTGGCGGCGGCGCTCGGGTACCGCAGCGTGGAGGACTTCATGACCGAGGTGGCGGCCGCGGGCCGCACCGTCGGTTGGGTCGCCGACGAGACGTGGGCCCGTGTCGAGCACTGGGCGGCGTCGCGCGGCCTACGGCGGCGTCGCACCGCGCCCACGACCCTGGAGCCGGGGGTGCTGATCCATCACGACCGCAACGAGGTTCGCCTCACACCGGAGGTGCGGCTGGACGGAGACGCGCTGCCGGCGTTGCGGGTGGCGGCGGCGGCGGCGAGCCGCGGCGCGCGCATCGAGCGCGACTCGCTGCTGCGGCTCGGCCGGGACATGCCGCCGCTCGGCGACCCGTGGCCGGCGGGCGCCAAGGAGTTGGTCGTGGAACTGCTGGCCTCCGGGCGCAACGCCATCCCCATCATCGAGGCGCTCGACCAGGCGGGTGCCGTCGTCAAGATCCTGCCCGAGTGGGAGACCTGCCGGAGCCGCCTCCAGCGCAATGACTATCACCGCTTCACCGTCGACCGGCATCTCTGCGAGACCGCGGCGCAGGCGGCCGACATGCTCGCCGGCGGCGAGGTCGACGTGCAACGCCCCGATCTACTGCTCGTGGCGTCCCTACTGCACGACATCGGCAAGGGCTACCCGGGCGACCACACCGAAGTCGGCATGGAGCTCATGGACACCATCGCCCGTCGCATGGGCTTCGAACCCGACGACGTGGCCATTCTCGTACGGCTCGTCGAACTCCATCTGCTGCTGCCCGACGTGGCCATCAGGCGCGACATCGACGAACTCGGCACGGTGCAGCGGGTGGCGGCGCAGGTGCGAACGGTCGAGATGCTGCGGCTCCTGGCGGCTCTCACTGAGGCCGACGCGATCTCCACCGGCCCCTCGGTGTGGACCCGCTGGAAGGCCGACCTGGTGCGCGGGCTGGTGCGCCGCACCGAGAACTACCTCAGCGACGGCGAGCTGGACGGCCGGTCGGGCACGTTCCCCACCCCGGAGGTCGTCGAGTCCATGCGGGCCGGGAACGAGATGCTGGAGGTCTCGGAGCGGGAGTTGCTGGTCGTCGTGCCGAGCGGGCCGACGGTGCTGGGTGCCGTGGCGGGCGCGGTGAGCCTCAACGGGCTCAATGTCCTCTCCGCGGCCGTGCACACCGCCGGCGGCATGACCGCCCTGTCGGTGTTCGTGGAGCCTCCGCCGGGAGTCTCTTTGGACTGGGTGCCGGTGCTGGACGACGTCGGCGCAGCTCTGGCCGGCGATCTTGTGCCCGCCGAGCGGCTGGCGCGGTGGGCGGATGCGGCCGCACGCGGCGGCGATCCTCTCGCTCCCGAACCGGTGACCGAGTCCTACGTGAAGTTCGACAACGAGATCTCGTCGTCGACGGTCGTCGAGGTGGCGGCCCCCGACAGCCTCGGCCTGCTCTACTGGATCACCGAGGCGCTCGTGCGCTCGGGCCTGCACATCGAGCAGGCAAGAGTGCAGACCCTCGGTGACCACGTCGTGGACTCGTTCTACGTGCACGACGGCGACGGCGGCAAGATCACCGACGGCGACCGGCTGGAGTCGATCGCGGCCGCGGTACGCCGGGCGGCGTCGATCCCCGCGGCGCCCCGATGAACGCGACACCGTCACCGGGCTCTGCGGACTCCCCCGGGGCGGCGCCGGACCGGGCGCCCATCGACGAACTGGAGTTGCTGCGCTGGAGTGAGGCCCTGTCGGGTATCGCCCGCACCGGGCTGGGGTTCACCGAGAACACCTACGAGCGCGAGCGTTTCGAGGAGGTCCTGGCGGTGGCCGCCGACATCCGAGCCGCCGCGGGCCGCTGCCACGACCCCGCAACACAGATCACCGAGTGGCTCGAGGTAGTGGGCCGTGGCGTGCCCGGCTACGTCACCCCGAAAGTGGCCGTGGGTGCCGTGGTCAGCGACGACGACGGCAGGGTGCTGCTGATCCGCCGGGCGGATTCCGGGTTCTGGTTGTACCCCACCGGCTGGGCCGACGTGGGCTACTCCTCCTCGGAGATCGCGGTGAAGGAGGTGGCCGAGGAGACCGGCATCGACTGCGAGCCGCTGCGGCTGATCGCCGTGCTGGACAGCATGCGCCACGGCTTCACGTCGGTGCCCACGTACTCGCTGGTGTACCACTGCCGGGCACTCGGGGGCACGCTGCGGGCGCACCCCGTGGAGTGCACCGGCGTGGGCTTCTTCGCCCAGGACGACCTGCCCTCCCCGCTGGCCGGCCCGGACATCTGGGTGCGCCACGCCTTCGGCTCGGTGCGGGGCGAGGTCACGGGCGTTCTGTTCGACGCGCCGCGTACGCCGCCATGGCGTTCCGAGGGCTGAGAACAGCCCCGGTTTTTCAGTATCTGCCACCCCGTCAAGCCTGGCCGACCACTAGGGTTGTCGGTGGACCGTTGTCTCGCGGGGAGTTGATCGTCATGTTCAAACGCAAGTCCATCGCTGTTGGCGCTGTGCTGTGTGCCGTCCTTGTGGCGGCCGCATGCGGGGGTACCGACATCGGCAGTGCCGAGAGCGCGACCGGGGATGGCTCGCTCGGGGTTGTCGAAGTCGAGGAGGGCGACGCAATCCAGATTCGTTCCTTGAACGCCATCACCGGCGACGTGGCGTTCTTCGGCCTACCGATCGAGCGGGCGGTTGTCCTGGCGATTGAGGACTACGGCCCGATTAACGGATTCGACGTGGATCTCGGCACGACGCTGGATGACCTCTGCTCGAATGATGGCGGGCAGGCTGCCGCACAGACGGTTGTCGCGGACAGGGACGTGGTCGGCGTGGTCGGCACATCGTGCTCGGGTGCCGCTGTGGCGGCGGCGCCGCTCATCACTGCCGCGGGCATGGTGCTGATCTCCGGCGGCAACACGTCACCGGCGCTGACCTCGGACCTGGCCGGCAACGCCGGTCAGAACTACAGCGTGGGGTACTACCGCACGGCGCACAACGACCTGTTCCAGGGCGCGGCGATGGCCAAGTTCGTGTTCACGGAGTTGGGGTTGGATACCGCGGCGGCGATCCACGACGGCGACCCCTACACGCAGGGCCTGGCGCAGGCCTTCGCCGACGCTTTCGAGGCCGAGGGCGGCACGGTCACGGGCTTCTCCGCCGTCAACAAGGACGACACCGACATGGTGCCGGTGCTCACCGAGATCGCCGCGGGCAGCCCCGGAGCGCTGTTCTTCCCGATCTTCCAGCCGGCGGGTGACTTCGTCGCCGATCAGGCGCCGGGCGTGTCGGGGTTGGAGAACACGGTGCTGCTGGCCGCCGACGGCTTGCTGAACACCAACTATCTGGCGTTGCCCCAGACCGAGGGCATGTACTTTTCCGGCCCGGACCAGCGTTTCGGCGACAACGTGAACCAGAGCACGAGCAAGACGGCCAACGACTTCCTCGCCGCCTACGAGGCGGACTACGGGGAGCGGCCGGCGGCGCCGTTCTGGGCGCACGGCTACGATGCCACCACGCTGCTGCTCGACGCCATCGAGGCAGCGTCCTGGGTCGAGGACGACACGCTCAAGGTCGACCGCCAGGGAGTGCGCGACTTCCTCAATAACGTGCAGGGCTACAGCGGCCTCATCGGCACCATCAACTGCGACGACTTCGGCGACTGCGGTGCTGCCAAGATCACCGTCGTGCAGAACATCGGCGGCGAAGCCAACGCCGAGGCCAGCATGGAGAACGTCGTCTTCTCCTACGCCCCCTAGGCGGAACCTCACCCGGCCCCGCGGCCGCGCCTACTCTTGCGGTCCGTGGGGCGAAACCTGTGAGACGCGGCTGGGCGCCCCGGGCCGGAGCGCCCCGGACCGGCGTCGATCGCTTCCTCACGCTCCTGCGCGTGGTCGCCATCGGGCTCGTGCTCGTCGGGTTGGGGGCGTTCATCGCCCAGGAGATCAACACCGACAACGCCTTCGCCCGCTGGGCCAACCCCGGCGCCACCGGTCTCACCGGCGCCCAGTTCCGGGGGCTGGTGATCTCGGGGATCGCCCAGGGGGCCATGTACGGGCTCATCGCGCTCGGCTACTCGATGGTCTACGGCGTGCTGGGGTTCATCAACTTCGCCCACGGCGAGGTGTTCATGATGGGCGCCATGACCGGGATGATCACGTCCAACAAGCTGGCGGACGCCGGCCTGTGGGAGAGCAACTTCATCGGCTCCCTGGCGCTCGTGATGTTCGGCTCGATCCTCGTGTCGATGTTCCTTGCGGTCGTCATGGAGAGGATCGCCTACCGGCCCCTGCGGGGAGCTCCCCGGCTCATCCCCCTCATCACGTCGATCGGCGTGTCGTTCTTCATCCAGAACATGTCCGTGGTGCTGTTCGGCCCGGCCAGCAAGGCCTATCCGGACACACCTGACTGGCTCAAGGACAAGCACACCTTCGTGCAGATCGAGGGCGCCAAGATCATGGTGATCGTGGCTGCCGCGGTGTCGATGGTCGCCCTGTGGTACCTGGTGGAGCGCACCAAGGTGGGCAAGGCGATGCGGGCCGTGGCCGAGGACGCCGAGATCGCCTCGCTCATGGGCATCGATGTGAACCGCACCATCGTGAAGGTGTTCGCCGTCGGCGGCGCCTTCGCCGGGATGGCCGGCATCCTCTGGGGGATCCTGTTCCGCAGCGTCATCCACAACACAGGCTTTCTCCCCGGCATCAAGGCGTTCAGTTCCGCCGTCATCGGCGGCATCGGCAACCTGGGCGGGTCGATGGTCGGGGGCCTGTTCATCGGCATCGCCGAATCGGTGGGTCCGCTCCTGATCCTGGAACCGCTCGGTGTGACCGGCGTGTCGCAGCTCCGTGACGCCGTGGCCTTCGCCATGTTGATCGGCGTGCTGCTGATCAAGCCCAGCGGTCTGTTCGGGGAGCGCCTACGGGCCGAGGACCGGACGTGACCGCCACCGAACTGCACCGGGCTCCCGAACCCGAACCGGCCCCACAGCGCCGGGCGTTCGACCAGGACTGGCGCCGGCTGGCCCGCATGGGCGGCATCGCCGCCTTCAGCCAGATGTTCATCGCCCTGTCGGGCATGCCCGTGCGGCTCGACGAGCGCCTCGTGATCGAATCCGTGCTGAGCCTCGGCTTTCTGTTCATCGGTGTGATACCCATCGTCGTGGGTCACCGGCAGGGCCGCCAGATTCGCCGCGAAGGTGTCCTGACGCACAAGGCGGGGCGCTACGAGCTGTTCGGCGGCACGCTCGTCGGGGCGCTCGCCGCCGCGGGACTCTCGGTGCTGGTCCTGCTGCTGACCCACTTCGACCTGCGGGAACCGCTGGTCAACTGGAGTCCGCAACTGCGAGACCTGCTCTCGTTCAACAACGGCCCCACCTTCGGCGTGCTCATCTGGCTCGGCATCGGAGCCGCGGGCGGGTTCGCCGGGGCGAGCCTCCGGTTGCTGCCGGGCCGCCTGCGGCGGGCGGTGCTGACCATGGCCGTCGGGGTCGTCCTGTTCTCGATCCTCGAGCAGCTCGTTGCCGACCTCGTGAGCGGTGTCGGGCTCGAATCGGTTGCCGAGTGGTTCTATGCCAGGCGCGGCGGCGTCACCGGTGCCGGTGCCGGGGTGCTCGCCGCCATCTCGGGCGTGGCGAGTTTCTTCGGCCGCGGCCGGATCAAGGCCGCCCGCGTGCGAGTGCAGTCCCTCGAGGGTCCGGCACGCACCAGGGCGAACGCCGGGCTGATCGTGCTGACCGCGGCGATCCTGATCGTCGTGCCGCTGCTCGTCGGCAGCCTCACCAACGAGCTGCTCGCCAACGTGGGCCTGTTCGTGCTGCTGGCGCTGGGACTCAACGTCGTCGTCGGGCTCGCCGGCATCCTGGACCTGGGTTACGTGGCCTTCTTCGCCGTCGGCAGCTACACGGCCGCCGTGCTCACCGCCGCCACCTCGCCGAGGATCAACCCCGAACTGCCCTGGTTCGTGGCGCTCATCTTCGTGGTCATCATCACCGGGTTGGTGGGCCTGTTCATCGGCGCACCCGTCATCCGCATGCGCGGCGACTACCTGGCCATCGTCACGCTCGGTTTCGGCGAGATCATCCGGCTGCTGTTCCTGTCGGACTGGCTCTCGGGATGGTTCGGCGGGTCCCAGGGCATCACCGCCATCGGCGGGGTGGAGATCTTCGGCCTCACCACCGTCGACGGCACCAACCCGCGCAAGGTGTTCTACCTGGTGCTGGTGTTCTGCGCCATCGCCATCTACGTCTCGTGGCGCCTGGAACGCTCGCGCCTGGGCCGCGCCTGGATGGCTGTGCGCGAGGACGAGACCGTGGCCGAGGCGATGGGCATCAACACGGTCAACGTCAAGCTGCTGGCCTTCGTGGTGGGCGCCATCCTCGGCTCGTTCAGCGGCGCCATCTTCGCCAACAAGGTGGGCTCGGTGTTCCCGTCGAGCTTCCTGATCCTCGTGTCGATCGTCATCCTCGTGGTGGTGATCTTCGGAGGCATGGGCAACATCGTCGGCGTGATCGCCGGTGCGGCGGTTCTCATCGGCGTGCTCGGAGGGCCGAAGCAGCCCGGCCTGCTGCAGGAGTTCTCGGAGTTCAAGCTGCTGATCTACGGCGCGCTGCTGGTGTGGATGATGCTGGTCCGCCCGGAGGGGCTCATCCCCAGCGCCCGCCGGACGCGTGAGTTGCACCAGGAGGAGTTCCTGCAGGACGCCTGGCTGAAGGGCCAGGTCGACACCGATGACGGCGACGACGGGGACGGCGCAGCCGGAGCGGCAGAGCGGCCATGAGCAGCGTGCGGTCCGCCCTCCTGGAGATCCGTGATCTCGACATCGACTTCGGTGGCCTCAAGGCCGTCGACGGTCTGAACATGGAGGTGCACGAGGGCGAGATCGTCTCGGTCATCGGCCCCAACGGCGCCGGCAAGACGACGCTGTTCAACGCCATCAGCGCCATGGTGCCCACCACGTCCGGCGACATCGTCTTCGAGGGCTCGTCGCTGCTGGGCCTCGACGCCAACCAGGTGACCGCCCGCGGCATCGCCCGCACGTTCCAGAACGTGCGGCTGTTCACCAACATGACGATTGCCGAGAACTGCATGGTGGCCCAGCACTGCCGGACCAAGCAGGGCGCCATGGGGGCGCTGTTCTACACCCGGGCCTTCCGGCGCGAGGAGGCCGAGATACGCGCTCGGGCCGAGCAGATCCTGGGCTTCTTCGGCACACGCCTCGTCGGCTTCCGGCTCGACCAGCCCGCCTCGACGCTCTCCTACGCCAACCGCCGCCGCCTCGAGATCGCCCGGGCCATGGCCACCCAGCCGAAGCTCATCCTGCTGGACGAGCCGGTGGCGGGCATGAACCCCGTCGAGTCCGCCGAACTCACCGGCCTCATCGGCCGGCTGCGCGACGAGTGGGGTTTCGCCATCGTGTTCATCGAGCACGACATGTCGGTGGTGCGCGAGGTGTCCGACCGCGTGGTGGTCCTCAACCACGGCGAGAAGCTCATCGAGGGCGACTACGCCGACGTGTCGGTCGACCCCCGGGTCATCGAGGCCTACCTGGGCAAGGACACGGCGACGGTATGAGCGAGTCCACGCCCGCCGCCACGCCGCTCTCCGTCATTCCGGCGGAGGCCGGAATCCACGTCGCCACGCCGCTCTCCGTCATTCCGGCGGAGGCCGGAATCCACGTCGCCACGCCGCTCCCCGTCATTCCGGCGGAGGCCGGAATCCACGCCGCCACGCCACTCTCCGTCATTCCGGCGGAGGCCGGAATCCACGTCGTGGCGGCTCCGGCTGCGTTGTCCGTCGAGGAGCCGGTGGACTCTCGGTCATGAACTCCGCCCCGGCCGACGCCCGCACGCCGCTGCTGGAGATGCGCGCGGTCAACACGCACTACGGCGCGGTGCACGCCCTGAAGGACGTCGACCTGGCGATCTTCGCGGGTGAGTTGGTCTGCCTCCTGGGCGGCAACGCCAGCGGCAAGTCCACCACTCTCAAGACCCTGCTGGGCATGGTCAAGCCCACGTCCGGTCAGGTGGTGCTCGACGGCGAGGTGGTGAACGACCGCTCGACGGCCTACCGCGTCGAGCGGGGCGTGACCATGGTCCCGGAGAACCGCCGGCTGTTCCAGCGGCTCACGGTGCGGGAGAACCTCCAGCTCGGCGCCTACCTGCGCAACGACACCGACGGTATCGCCGAGGACATGGAATGGGTGTTCGAGCTGTTCCCCCGGGTGAAGGAGCGGTTGAGCCAGAAGTCGGGGACGCTCTCGGGCGGCGAGCAGCAGATGGTGGCGATCGGCCGCGCCCTCATGTCGCGGCCCAAGGTGCTGTTGATGGACGAGCCCTCGATGGGCCTGGCGCCGGCGCTGGTGATCCAGAACTTCGAGCTGATCCAGCAGATCCACGCCGCCGGCCTGACCATCTTCATGGTGGAGCAGAACGCCAACATGGCGCTCTCCATCGCCGACCGGGGCTGGGTGCTGCAGACCGGCCGCGTCGTCCTCGACGACACCGCCGAGAACCTGCTCACCCACCCCGAGCTGCGAGCCTCCTACCTCGGCGAGGCCTAAGTCCTAGGGCCCGGGCGGGGCCGTCGGCGCGTGTGAGACCGGGCGGGTGTCTGGGTGCCGCTCTGCTCCTCCACGCACGGGCGAAAGTCGTCGCAGCCCGGCCCCCCGACCCCCGCCCTCGTTCTTCTGTCATTCCGGCGAAGGCCGGAATCCTTTCGGCAGCTGCCCGGGCGGGGACGCCGGTGCCCGTCGGCGGCGCGTCTGGCGAAATCGCGTCGGCGCCGGCCCTCGGCGTCCCCGCCCTCCGGTCGTAAGCGGTTGTGCGTTCGCGTCCCGACTCGTCCGAGCGCCACGACTACCGCCGAGTGAGAAGATTGCTATTCCGGCCCGTTGACCGACTCATTAATTGCGGATAAATGAAAGTGTTCGCTTCTCTTGCCTCCAGTCCCTCGATGTTCGAGAAATCGTCCATTTTGTTGCTGCTGCGCGGCCGATCTCTGAAACGCGGCAATAAGTGGTGGCAAGAATGCGTCTAAATGAGAGACTTCTAACTGACCAGAAGATATGCTGGCAATTGTGACAAACTCTCCGTTTCCCGTTTATCATCCAAAATAGAATTTCAATCCATCCCAACTCTCTTTGATGGACTTCCAAAAAGCGTTTCCGGACGAGGGCGACTATGTCGAATGGAAGGAGAGTATGGCCCGGGAGCCGCTCCAGCGGGCGATCGTGGCGTTCTCGAATGCCAACGGAGGAGTCGTACTGATCGGAGTCAACGACCGCGGGCATCCAGTTGGCTGTCCGTTCGGGGAAGGGGTCAAGCGTGACCTCTGGGAGATAGTCGACGGCATCAACTCTCCCGGCCTGGTCAAGCTTCACGGTGTCAGTGTGGATGGGACCGCGATAACCGTCGTCTCGGTCGAGCGGCGACGACAGGGAATCGCGCAAACGTCAGGAGGAATACCCCTCGTCCGCAAGAGCAAGCAGAACCTGCCGCTGGTTGGCGAGGAACTCTTCGCGTTGATATCGGACAGAGTGAAGGACAGCTTCGACGGAGGCGAGTCGCGCTGGTCTGTGGAGGACGCTGACTCTTCTCTGGCTGCGGCACTGTGTGGAGCGCTCGATCTTGAATTCACGAGCAACGCTTCGGCACTCGCCGACGCGCTGGAGGGAAGGGGCTTGGCACTGCGCTCGGGGTACGGCTCGGTTCTCACGAATGCAGCGGCACTCTTTCTGGTTCCCGAAGCCGGCCAAGCGTTCGGCAAGTGCCGCATCGATGTCTTCCGTTACGAGAGGGACGCGGTCGAGTATGACCGACGGGTCACCTTCGCCGGCACTCCGGCCCACCAGGTCGAGGAAGCGTCGGCATGGATAAGCGAGGAACTCGGGTCCGACCTCGTCGTGGTGGGCACCCGGCGCTACGACCTGCCCCGTCTCCCACGCAAGGCACTACGCGAGGTCATCGCCAATGCGGTCGCCCACCGCGACTACCAACTGTCCGGTTCGGCAGTCGAAGTCCATCTCACTCCGACGGAGGTCGTGGTGACGTCGCCAGGTGGCTTCGTTGCACCGGTGACGAGCGAGAACTTGCAGGACGCTCACTCAGCGCGCAACAACCGTGTGATTCATGTGCTTCGTGCGTTCGGCCTTGCCGAGGGTGCCGGTCGAGGAATCGGAGTCATCCTCCACGAGATGGCCGCGGATCTCCGGTTGCGCCCAACTTTCCTCGAAGAGCCCCCTGGGTACGTGACGGTTCGTCTACCTGTCGAGGGGTCGGTGACATCTGAGGAGCGCGCTTGGGTGCGGGATTTGGAGGCCCGCGGCGACTTGCTTGCTGAAGACCGCCGTGTGTTGGTTGAGGCGGCGCGTGGATTCGAACTGACCAACTCAGGCGTTCGCTCTCTCCTCGACATCGACAGTGTCAAGGCCCGGCAGAGTCTCGGGCGGCTGCGGGATGCGGGACTCCTCGAACAGGAGGGAATCAAGGGCGGAGCGCGCTACCGATTGGCGGTAACACTGCACTCACCTGCAGGTGTGCCTCTGACCCGTGAAGAACGCCGGGCGAGAATCGTGGCCCTCGCGGCGGATCGGCCCATCACGAACTCGACTGTGCGGGCGGAGACAGGTCTGTCGCGCCACGAGGCCCGAAGCCTGCTCGCCGAACTCGTTGCTCGCGGCGCCCTGGAACTTCGAGGCCGGGGACGTGGCGCTCACTACGTGCCAGCCGAGCCGCTTAGTCGAGAAGTCTCGCATCCTCAACTCTTCGATGGTGAATAGTCCGCAACGAAGCGAGGAATCAAAGCGGTAGGACGCATCGGGCGAGTTCATCCTGGTGCCGTTCCCCGGCGTCCTGGCCCTCCGTTCTCTGCAAAGGTTCGGGCGGCGTTGCCGGTCAGGATTGGTCCCGGAGGAACTCCTCCACCTCTTGGACGAGGCGCTCGGGGGAGTCGACGTCGACGTCGGCGTCGGCGTCGGCGTTGGAGTCGAAGGCCTTCTCCAACTCGGCCACGTAGGTCTGCGCGTCGTCGTCGGAGTTGACCAGCTCGTCCACCTCCTGCTCGTACACGAGTGACTCGCGCTGCAGGTCGGCGGTGTCGATGTCGGTGCCCAGCAGCCCGGCGACGCGCTCGGTGAGTGCCAGGCACGCCTTGGGGGAGGGGTTGCCGGCCGCGTAGGCGGGGACCGAGGCCCACAGTGAGGCCGACGGGAGTCCCGCCTCCCGGCACGCCACGCCCAGCACGCCGACGATCCCGGTGGGGCCCTCGTAGCGGGAACTGCGCAACTGCAGGCGCTCGGCCAGTTCCGAGTCGTCGGTGGAGCCGTAGATGGACACCGGGCGGGTGTGCGGCACGTCCGCCAGCAGGGCGCCGAGTGTCACGACGAGGCGGGCTTCGAGGTGGGAGGCAACGCCGAGGACGTGACGGCAGAAGTCGCCCCAGCGGAAATGGGGTTCGATCCCGTCGAGGATGACCACGTCGGTCTCGATCGCGGGCACCCGTGCCGCCGAGAAGCGGTTGGTGGGCCAGGTGAGGCTTCGCTGGTTGTCCTCGTCGAGGTGGACGAGGGGCCGGGTCACGGTGAAGTCGTAGTATGCCTCCGGATCGAGTTCGGCGAACGGTTTGGTCCGCCACTGGCTGATCAGGTGTTTGGCGGCACTCGTGGCGGCGTCACCGGCGTCGTTCCAGCCCCGGAACGCGGCCAGCAGCACGGGCTGTTCGAGCCGCGGCCGCCTCGTCCAGTTCAGGTCGGCGAGGTCGGGTGTGGGTGAGTCCGGCAGAGGTGTGTCCACGGCCGTGACCCTACCGCCCGCCGCACCGTCAGCAGTAGTCGACTCCGTGCCCGTTCCATACCCGCTGATCAGCAGGTCCACCCCTATCATCGGTGTGTGACGCCCCGCGGTTTGCAGGTGTACGAGGCCGGCGAGTGTGACGGCGAGGTGGTGGCGGCCGTTCAGCGGCTGGTGCCCCAGTTGTCGACGTCGGCGGCGGTGCCGTCGCCCGAACAGGTGGCCGAACTGTGCGAGGCGGAGGCCACCGTTCTGCTGCTGGCCCGGCTCGACGGGGCGATCGTGGGGATGCTGGTGCTTGTGCTGTTCCGCCTGCCCACCGGGATGCGGGCATGGATCGAGGACGTCGTGGTGGATACCGCGGTCCGCGGCCGCCGCGTGGGTGAGGCGCTCACGCTCGAGGCTCTGGACCGTGCCCGCGCCGGCGGAGCCGTGACCGTCGATCTCACATCGCGTCCCAGCCGCGCCGCGGCGGTCCGCCTGTACGAGCGACTCGGCTTCGAGCGTCGCCAGACCGGTGTCTATCGCCGGCGGGCGGACGACGCCGGGGGGAGCGCGGGGTGAGGGCCGCGGGGCCCGCCGCGTCGCTCGTGGCCGGAGCGCTCGGCACTCTCGAGGAGCGCCGACCCGAGTGGTACAGACTGCTGCGCTTCGGCGCCGTGAGCGCCGTCGTGACCCCGACCACGCTCGTGATCCTCTGGCTGCTTCATGCGGCTGCGGAGTGGCCGGCATGGCAGGCCAACCTCACGGCGGTGAGCGCGGGCGCCTTCCCCGCCTACTTTCTGAACCGCTACTGGGTGTGGGGCCGCAGCGGGCGAAACCGTATGTGGGGGGAGGTCGTTCCATTCTGGGCGCTCACGCTGTCGGGCGGGGTCGCCTCCACGCTGGCGGTGGCCGCCGCGGCGGGGCGCTGGGACAACTCCGGGCTGCTGGTGCTTGTCAACCTGGGCACCTACGGGCTGCTGTGGCTGTTCAAGTTCTTCGTTCTGGATCGCCTGGTTTGGCCGTCGATCAACGCGCCGGGAACCCGGCAGCCCGCGCGCGTGCAGGCGCGCGCCGAGTGAGGCCCGGCGTGCCCGGGCAGACCCGTCCCCGCCGTCGGGGCCGGGCCCCGCACGCGACCAGCCTCAACGCCGGTGCCGTGCCCGGACCGGGTCGGGATCGCCGCGCAGCAACGTGGGGGCCCGCATGATGGACCCCCGGCGCCGGGAGTTCGCCGAGGCCGCCCGCGGTTTCATGCCGGTCGATGAAGGTCTGGCGCTCTACGAGGCGGCGATGGGCACCCCGGAGGGTCCGTTCCTCGAGGTGGGCAGCTACTGCGGCCGTTCGGCGCTGTTCATCGGGGCGGCGGCTGCCGAGCGCGGCACGGTGCTGTTCGCCGTCGACCACCACCGGGGTTCGGAGGAGAACCAGCCCGGCTGGGAATGGCACGAGCCCGACCTCGTGGACCCGTACAGCGGCCTGATCGACACGCTGCCGCACTTCCGCCGCACCATCTTCGACGCCGGCCTGGAGGACCACGTGGTGGCCGTCGTCGGCGACTCGCCGCGCCTGGCCGCCCTCTGGGGCACCCCGCTGGCCTTCCTGTTCATCGACGGCGGCCACGGTGCCGCCATCGCCCACGCCGACTACGAGGGCTGGTCGCCGCACGTCGCACCCGGCGGGCTCCTCGCCATCCACGACGTGTTCCCAGACCCCGCCGACGGCGGCCGCCCGCCGTATGAGATCTACCTGCGGGCGCTGGCGTCGGGGGAATTCAGCGAGGTGGGCTGCACCGGTTCGCTGCGCGTGCTTCTCCGGTCGGGCTGACGGCGGGCGTGGCGGGCGCCGGGCGTGCCGGCAGGATGACTCGAACTCCCGCCCGCGAGCTTGCGCAGGGTTGTGCCAACCGGCTCGAGGCTCCGAACCTCTTCCCGAGAGCCGGCACGGTGGCGTTCAGGCGGGGTTCAGGACCCGAACCGTCGATCCAGCGCTTGCGATGAGTTCGCCCGGGTGCGTCCGTGGGCTCGGGCCGATCACCCCGCCCTCGTCACCGCCGGCAGGGCGGGACCGCGAGTGAACAAGCCCGCCGCCGGGGTGGAACCGGTGAGGGCGTCGGCGGCCAGCAACTGGGCGGCGGCCGTGTAGCTGGCCTTCTCCGCCGCCGGGAACCGGTCCTCCTGCGGCAGAACCGTGCCCGTCCAGTAGCGCCCGTCGGTGTCACGCTGGCGCTGCGACCAATCGAAGAGTTGCCAGGCCTCGTCGGTCAGTCCCGTACTCAGGCACGCCATGGCGCATTCGGCGGACTCGGCGGGCGTCACCCAGTCGCGGTCGGCCACGCAGCGCACTCCCCAGCCTTCCAGCACGAACGTGTCCCAGCGGTCCAGGAGGCGCCGGCGCGCCCCGGCGCCGTCGAGGATCCCCGCCAGGACCGGGTAGTACCAGTCCATCGCGAAGCGGTCCTTCGGGCTGAAGGCATGCGGCACCCGGCGGATCACGTCGCTCAAGCGGGTGGCGCTCGACTCCCACCTCGGACGTTCGTGACCCAGTTCGGCGGCTGCCGCGAGGGCGGAGCGCAGGCTGTGATGGATGCTGGAGGAGCTGGTGAGCAGGGCGAACGGCCAGGGCGTGCCGTCGGCGTGGCGTGCCCAGAGGATCTCCCCGCGCGGCTGCTGCAACCCCAGGGCGAACTCCACGGCCGCCTCCACGACGCCCCACATGGCCTCCAGGAAGCCCCGGTCACCGGTCATCAGGTAGTGGTGCCACACCCCGCACGCCACGTAGGCCGTGCAGTTGGCGTCCAGCTTGTGCTCCTCCACGCCGGCGGCGGTGTAGTAGCGATGCCAGGCTCCATCGGGCCTCTGCGAAGCGGCCAGGAAGTCGTAGGCCCGCTCGGCGGCGGCGCGGCGGCCAACCACGTCGAGCGCCATGGCACACTCGACGTGGTTCCAGGGATCGGCGTGGCCGCCCCGGAACCACAGGACGAGCCCCGAGTCCAACTGCGAGTCGGCGATGCCGTCGGCGATGGCGCTGACGTCGGCCTCGCTCAGCAGGCCCGGCACCTCAGGCAGGAACACGGATCTCCACCCTCTCGTCGTCGCGGCGAGTCCTGCCACGCGGGGCGTCGCCACGCATTCCCGACTCGGCGGGGACGTCCGCCGCAGGGGTGGTCGCAGGCGCCGGTTCCTTGGTGGCGTACAGCACGACGCTCTTGCCGATGATCGGTCGCGCCAGGCGCTCGGCCAGCCGCGCCAGGGGCGGCTGCCGCTCGATCTCCCAGCAGAGCACGCGGTGGTACGCCCGCACCAGCCGGTGCCCGTCGTTGCGGGGGCCGACCGCGCAGCGCAGCCACCAGTAGGGCGTGTGCAGGGCGTGGGCCCGGTGGCTGCTCCCGGGAACCAGTCCCGCCGAGCGCAGCAGCGCCCGCAGCCGCCGCAGCGAGTAGATGCGGACGTGGCCGTCGGGCACCGAGGGCGCGTGGTATTCCTCCGATAGCAGCCAGCACACCTTCTCGGGCAGCCAGGACGGCACGGTCACCGCCAGCGTGCCGCCGGGGCGCAGCAGGCGGGCGAGTTCCGCCATGGCGGCGCCGTCGTCGACGATGTGCTCGAGGATCTCCGCGGCGATGATCCGGTCGAACGAGCCGCCGGCGAACGGCAGGCGGCGGGCGTCGGCGCCCACCGCGGTCCCGATGGCGTCCGGCGGGATCTCGCCGGCAGCGCGCAGGGCGGCGACCATGCTGCGCACCTCGGCCAACTCCGCATGGCCCAGGTCGCAGGCCACCACGTCGGCGCCGCGGCGCAGCGCCCCGTAGGCGTGGCGCCCGAACCCGCATCCCAGATCCAGCAACCGGTCGCCGGGCGCCAGGCCCAGGCGGCGGTAGTCGACGGTCTCCACGATCAGCGGGCGGCGCTGCGGGCCGAGCCGGCCAGCAGGATGCGGTACTGCTCGACGGTGCGTTCGGCGGTGCGGCGCCAACTCCAGTTGTCGAGCACCCGCCGGCGTCCTCCACGGCCCAGCCGGACGGCCAGTTCGGCATCGTCGAGAATCCTGCCCAGCGCACCTGCCAGCGCCTCGCCGTCTCCCGGCGGCACCAGCAGCGCGGCCTGGCCTTCGGGGCCGACCACTTCGGGCAGCGCGCCCCCCGTCGTGGTCACGAGCGGCGTGGCGCAACTCATGGCCTCGATGGCGGGCAGTGAGAATCCCTCGTAGAGCGACGGGACGACGGCCACGGTGGCCTCGGCGTAGAGCGCAACGATCTCGCTCTCGCTGAGGTCCGAGACGAACCGCACGGCGCCACCGAGCCCGTTGCGCTCGATGGTCTCGACGGTGGGGCTGCCGGCGCGCGGCCGGCCGATGACGGTGAGCTGGACGTCGCGCCCGGACGAGCGCAGGCGCCGGAGTGCCACGAGCAGGTGCGGGAGGCCCTTCATGGCCACGTCGGCGGAGGCTGTCGTAAGGATCAGGTCCCGCCGGCGCGGCACGTCGGGGCGCGGCCGGAACACGTCGGGGTCCACCCCCACGGGCACCACGGCGATCCGCTCCGGCGCCACGCGGTGGTCCCGGCAGATGTCCTCCCTGGAGGATTCCGACACGGTCAGCACCCTCGGCAGGCGCCGCGCCACACGCGTCTGCATCTTCGTGAACGAGTACCAGCGCCACTTGCCGAAGCGTTCCCGCCGGTCGCGGGCCTTCGCCATCTCCAGCCGGCGGTCCACCGTGATGGGATGGTGAATCGTGGCGACGACCGGCAGGCCGGCCCGCCGGATGCCCCACAGGCCGTAGCCCAGGCACTGGTTGTCGTGCACCAGGTCGAAGTCGCCGGCGCGCCGGCGCAGCGCCTGCCAGGCCCGCACGCTGAAGGCCAGAGGCTCGGAGAACGTCCCGAACCGGTAGGAGTGCACCTCCAAGCGGTCGGCGAACGTGTTGACCTCCCAGAAGGCGGGTTTCCGGCCGGGGAAGTGGTCGTTGAAGATGTCCAGGCTGGGTAGCTGCCACAGCGGTACGCGCTCGTCCAGGTCGGGGTAGGGCTGTCCCGAGAACACCTCGACATGGTGGCCCAGATCCACGAGTGCCCTGCTGAGTTGACGCGTGTAGACGCCCTGGCCGCCGCAGTGCGGCTTGCCGCGATAGGTCAACAGGGCGATCCGAAGGGCATCGCCGTCGGGGCGAGGGTCGGCGGTTGCCGGCGCGGTGGCGTCGAGGGTGAGGGTCAAATGCGAGGCCGGTTTTGTGGTGGGATGCGAGGGAGCGCCCCTGGAGAGTCCGATGAGCGCCGCCGCAGGAGTCTAACGACGGTCGACCCGATGGCCCCAGCGCGGTTGGGTGGGCGGAGGGCACTGTCCGCGGCATCGATCACCGCCAGCGCGGGAGGCCGGTTCCTCCGGGCTGTCATACCGGCGGCCAACACGGCGACGGCCGCGAGCGCCAGCAGCGGCCACGGACCGACGCGCAGGGCCCACGTCCGCCCGGCGCGTGTGGCCACGTCGGCGACGAGCACTTTCTGCTCGCTGACCCCTGTACGGGCCAGGACCTCGCCCTCGGAATTCACGACCGCGCTGAAGCCGGTGGGCGCCGACTGCAGCACCCAGCGCCCCGTCTCGATGGCCCGGAGCCGTGACGAGGCGACCTGCTGGGACTGCACGATGGTGAGCCAGTACGAGGCGCCGTTGGTGGGGTTCAGCAGGACGGTGCCGCCGTTCCCGATGGCATCGCTGGCACGGTCCTCGAAGAACACCTCCCAGGAGATCAGTACGCCGAAGCGGCCGAGATCGGTGTCCAGCACCGCCGGTCCGGTGCCGGCGCGGGCGTCCTTGGACGGCAGGATCCCGCCGGCGAGGCGGTCGAACACCGGGCGCAGTGGCACATACTCGCCGAACGGAACACGCCGCACCTTGTCGTAGCGGTCGACGAGTTCGCCGTCGGGGGAGAGGGCAACGGAGAAGTTCAGGAACTCGCCCGGCTCGCCGTCCTCCACCACGCCGGCGACGAGCCAGGCTTGCCGGTCCCTGGCAACGCCGGCGAGTCGCGGCAGCTGGGGACTGTCACCGAACCGGCCGTCCACGTTCACCACGTTCTCGGGCCAGACGATCAGGTCGACCGGCTCGGCAATGGTGGCCGTGGCGTCGAGGTGGCGCTGCATCACCACGTCGAAGTCGGTGCCCGCGGCGCGGGTGCGCTGCGGTCCCCCGCCCTGCACCACGGCGACCCTGATGGTTCCCGTGTCGGTCCCCCGCGGCGCGTCCGCCGCCAGCGCCAGGGCCAGGGCGATCACCGACGCCCCGGCCAGCGTCGACCGCCAGCGCCGCTCGGCGAGCGCCGACAGCGCCACGCCGGCGACCGCTACCAGCATCACCAGCGTCAGCGACCCGGCGAGGCGGGCTGCAGGCGCCAGCGGACCGTCGGCCTGGCTGTGTGCCAGCGTGGCGAGCGGCACCCCGCCGAAGGGCCAGCGCCAGCGCAGGTAGCCGGCTAGCACCAGCCAGCCCACCAGGGCCGGGCGCCGACCCCGGTCGGGCGGCGTCAGGGCGAAGCCCACCCCGTAGAACAGTGAGTAGACGAGGTTCGCCGCCAGGTAGCCGGCGGGGCTGAAGTCCCACATCCAGATCGTGGCCCCCAGGAGCCAGGCGGCCGTGGTGAGCCAGCCGCGCCGCAGGCGGCGGGCCAGCGGTTGGCCCGCCAGGAGACGGTCCAGGGCGGCGACGCCCAGGATCGCCAGGGGCCAGAACCCCCACGGCGGCACGGAGAAGCAGATCAGGGCGCCGGCGGCGATACATCCGGTCGCGGGGCCGATTCGTCCCTTCGGCGATCCGAACCGACGCTCCCGCGCCGGGCGCCGCGGCCGGGGTGGAGCGCCTCCCGGCTCCGGACTCATGACAGTGGCCGGTTCCGCGCCAGCGCCAGCGCCGCCCGAGCCGCCCGGCGCCCGCTACCGATACAGGCCGGGATGCCGATGCCGTGAAAAGACGCGCCGGCGCAGAACACCCCCGCAGACCCCAGCGTCTCCTCGACGGCGGCGGTGCGTTCGACGTGGCCCACGGCGTACTGTGGGAAGGCGCCGGGCCAGCGGGAGACGCGCACTTCTGCCGGTGCCACCGAGATCCCCATGGTCGCTGTCAAGCCGGCCCGGGCGGCCGCGACGAGTGCGGCGTCGGGCTCCCCCACGATGCCGTCGTCTCGGTGGCGGCCCAGCGAGACGCGCAGGATGGCCGTGCCGTCCGGACCGCCGAGGTGTGCCCACTTGGTGGAGGCCCACGAGCAGGCGGTGATGTCCAATCCGCCCGACGGAGGCACGAGGAACCCGCTGCCGGCGGTCACTCCGGCCGCCGCGGACGCCTCGTAGGCGAGCGTGACGGTGGCCACCGAGGCGGCCTCGGTGCGCCCCAGCAACACCGCAGCCTCCGGCGCCCAGGGCTCTACCAGCCGGGCGCACTGGCCGACCCCGACGGCCAGCACCACGGCGTCGCAGCGGATCGACCGGTCCGGTGTGTCCACACTGCGGACTTCTGGGTCGCCGGCGTGACCCGGTCGCACTTGCAGGGCCAGCGCCGGCTCGCCGAGCGACAGGGCGGGCGCCAGCCGCTCGGCGAGGGTGGCGGGCAGGCGCTCCATCCCGCCCTGCAGGCCCCAGAAAACCGGTTCATCGGCGGGGCTCGCGGCGGCACGCCCACGCAGCGCTCGGATCAGGCTGGCATCGCTGCGGGCAGCCTCGGCCAGTGCCGGTGCGGCAGCGTGCAGGCTCAGCCGGTCGCAGTCACCGGCGTTGATGGAGCCCACGAGCGGCCCCACCAGATGCTGCAGAACCTCGTCGCCCAGCCGGGAACGGATGAGCGCCCCGATGCTGCAGTCGATGTCGCCGGGTGCCTCGCCGGATCCACTGCGGGGGAGACCGGGCGCATCGTCCTTGTTCCGTACGGGTGCGGGGACGCCGCGCCCGTTGGTGACCTCAGCTGCCCGCCCGGCCCGGGCCAGGTCGGCGTGCAGGGCGGCCCGGCCCGCCGGCGACAGCAACCTGCCGTCGAGGCCGTCGGGATCCAGCGGCACGCCGAGGAACTGCGCCCGGGGCAGCGGGACGAGCTCCCCGCCGAGGTGGACGAAGGCGTGCCCGGTGGCGGGCGCCACGAGGTCATCGGCGAGTCCCAGTTCGGCGCAGAGCCGGGTCCCGTCGTCGACTCTGGCCAGGAAGGCGTCCGCCCCCTCATCGGTGGCACGGCCCGCGAACCGCGACGTCCGGATGACGCCGCCCGGTCGCGCGGCGGCCTCCAGCACCACGAGTTCGGCGTCGGGAGCCGACCGCTGCACCTCCCAGGCGGCGGCAAGACCGCTGATCCCGGCGCCGACGACGCAGATCCGGGGTGGATGCGGGTTCGTCATCGGGCGAACCGCTCCCGCTGGATGGCCGCCGGGAGGCAGGGCCCGTGCGCCGCGTGGGCGGTGCTCGACACCTGCCGGTGATTCATCGGGGCGCCCGTGGGCGAAGCCGGGCGGCGCTCGCGGCAGGGTCCGGCGGCCGGTTCGCGCCGCTCACGGCCCGGCGCTGTGTCCCTCGCGGTGCACGAGATCGACCAGCCGCTCGAGGATCGCCGGATCGGTCTCGGGCAGCACGCCGTGGCCCAGGTTGAAGATGTGTCCGGGTCGCCCGGCGTTCGCTCGCAGCACGGCGCGGGCCTCGCCGGCGGTGACCTCCCAGGGCGCCAGGCAGGCCGCCGGGTCGAGGTTGCCCTGCACCGCCACGCCGCCGCCCAGTCGAGCACGGGCGACCTCCAGCGGCACCCGCCAGTCGATTCCCACCACGTCGGCACCGACCGCCATGTCCTCCAGGAGCTCCCCGGTGCCCACGCCGAAGTGGATGGCGGGAACGCCCATCTCGGCCACCGCCGCCAGCACGCGGCGGCTCGCCGGCGCTGCGTAGCGCCGGTAGTGGGCCGGCGACAGGCACCCGGCCCAGCTGTCGAACAGCTGCACGGCGGCGGCCCCGGCGGCCACCTGGTGGCGCAGCGAGGCGATGGCCACGTCCGCCAGGCGCTCGACGAGGTCGCCCCACAGAGGCTCGTCGCCGAGCATCATGGCCTTGGTGAGCAGGTGGTGCCGGCTGGGTCCCCCCTCCACCAGGTAGCCGGCCAGCGTGAACGGCGCCCCGGCGAAGCCGATGAGCGGCACGTCCAATTCGCCGACCAGCTGGCGGACCGCCGCGGTGACGTGGGTCAGATCTTCGCCGTCGGGCGGCCGCAGGCGCGCCAGATCGGCGCGCCCCCTGAACGGTTGCTCCATCACCGGCCCCACGCCGGGCACGATGTCCACGCCGAAGCCGGCCGCCCGTAGCGGCACCACGATGTCGGAGAACAGAACCGCCGCGTCGGTGCCGTAGCGCCGAACCGGCTGCAGTGTCAGCTCTGTCACCAGGTCAGGACGTTCGACCGCCTCCAGGAGGGTGGTGTCGCCGCGAGCCTGGTGGTACTCCGGCAGCGAGCGGCCCGCCTGGCGCATGAACCACACCGGCGTCCGATCGGTCCCCAGCCCCCGGCAGGCCCTCAGGAAGCGGGAGTCCGCAAGCGTGCGCGCCACGGAGGCCACACTACCGACGCCGCCCGCCGGGCAAGCCGCCGCTGCCCGTTCCCGTCGTTCCGGCGGAGGCCGGAACCCACGTCCGCAGAGGTCCGGGCGGCGCTACCGGTGGCGCTCCGGCGGCCTCTGAAAATGGCCGCCTATGGCGTCCACCGGCATCGCCGCCCTCGCGAATTCGGCTTGCCCGGGCAGGGGGCGGGGTGGCGGCCTAGGGCGTGCCGAACGTGGAGACCTTGTCCACGCGGCACTCGAACAGTACGCGGCGCTCGTCGATCGACGGGTCACGTAGCGCGTAGGGTGGTTCGGCGCCGGTGTACTTGGTCCAGATGCGGTCCAACTGGGCCGTCACGCGGGCTCCCTCGGCGGGATCGTCCTCGGAGATCTCCCGCTCGACGGTCACCTTCATCGAAACCCAGTGGTACGGGTTCTGCGGGTTGATCAGGATCAGCGACACCTCGGGGTTGTCCCGCATCCAGGCCGTCTTCTTGCGATGCTCGGCGACGTTGACGAGGACCTTGTCGCCCTCGTAGTCGAACCACATCGGCGTGAGGCTCGGGCGACCGTCGGCGGCGACGACGCTGACGACTGCGCTGACCCGCTCGTCCAGTAGCCGCTTGTAGAGCGGGTCGAGGTCGTCGAGGCTCTCCAACTCGCGGCGCGCTCCGATGCCGAACTGATCGGCCTGCACACCTCCCGACACGTCGAGGAACTCGTACAACTTGATCGCCATGTCCCCTCCCGGATGGATGCACTTCGGCGGCCGGCGCCCGACTGTACCGAGCGCGCGCGACGAGCGCGCGGCGCACCTCGGTCGCCGGAGGACCGGCGCCGCTGCTACCACCATGGGGTCGGGCGCGGCGTGCTGAGGCTCGGCTCGGCTCGGCTCGCTAGGGTGGATCTCTTGTCCGCCGTGAGCGAGATCGGTGCCCCGATGTCGGAACTGGAGGCCGAGCAGGCCTACGTGGACCATGCCCATGCCTGCCTGGAGGCCACCCGGCGGCGCGTGCGCGAGTTCTGGGAGCGGGTGGCGCAGGGTCGCGGCGGCACCCACGCCGCTCGCTTCGAGCGCGACGTCCTGGAGCATCGAGTGTTCCAGAGGCTCGGCCAGCTCGAACTCGGAGGCCGCTCGCTCTGCTTCGGGCGGATCGATCTGGCTGACGACAGCAAGGGTGACGAGACGTTCTACATCGGCCGGATCGGCGTGTGGGACGAGGATCAGTCGGCAGTGGTGTGCGACTGGCGCGCACCGGTGGCCGAACCGTTCTTCCGGGCCACCGGTCGCCAGCCCCTCGGTCTTGCCCGCCGCCGGCGCTTCGTCAGCCGCGGCAGCCGGCTGCTGGGGCTCGACGACGAGCACTTCTCGCCCGGCGGGCTCGACCCCGATGACGCCACAGCGTCGAGCCAGGGCGGCGCGCTGGCGAGTCCGGCACTGCAGGCCGCCCTCGAGGCGCCCCGCACCGGGCGCCTCGGCGACGCCACCGCCACGATCCAAGCCGAGCAGGACGACGTCATCCGCGCCCCGCTGCCGGGTGTTCTCATTGTCCAGGGCGGGCCCGGCACCGGCAAGACCGTGGTGGCGCTGCACCGCGCCGCCTACCTGATCTACACCCATCGGTTCCCCCTGGCCGGTCAGGGGGTTCTCGTGATCGGCCCGAACCCCGTCTTCCTGACCTACGTCGAGCAGATCCTGCCCTCCCTCGGCGAAGCCGGCGTGAGGCTGGCGACGCTCGGCGATCTGCTCGACGGCGCGGTTGTGCAGGGCGACGACAGCGAGCCGGTCGCCCGCACGAAGGGTGACGCCCGCATGGCCACGGTCATCCAGCGCGCGGTGCGGACGCGCCAGCGCCCCCTGCCGGAGCCCCTGGTGCTGGACTACGGCCTGCAGCGACTACGGCTGTCGACGGAGGCGAGCGCGGCGATCGTGGCCGACGCCCGGCGCCGTGCCCGCACCCACAACAGGGGGCGCCGGTTCGTCGTCGCGGCGTTCTTCGAAGCGCTCGCCGGCAGTGTGCGGCGGCCGCCGGCGGCTGCCGATCTCGCCGATGCGCTCAGCGAGGCGCTGGAGGTGCGTCGCGCTCTCGATTGGATGTGGCCGGTGCTCACTCCCGCCCAACTGTTGCACGACCTGTTCGGCAGCCGGGCGCTGCTGCGCCACGCCGCCGACGGCGTGCTCGGCGAGGCCGAGATGGAGGGCCTGTACCGCCCGCGCCGGGCACACGCCGACGACGCGGTCTGGACCACAGACGACGTGCCGGTGCTGGACGAGGCGCGCATGCTGCTGGGGCCGCGAGCTCCCCGCGACACGGGCGGGCGGATCCGCACGTACGGCCACATCGTGGTGGACGAGGCGCAGGATCTCTCACCCATGCAGTTGCGCATGGTGGGTCGGCGCTCGCTCAACGGTTCGCTGACGCTGGTGGGGGACATCGCCCAGGCCACCAGCGCCTGGGCGCACGGTTCCTGGGAGAGCGTGGTGGAACTCACCTCGCCGGAGGCGCCACCGCTTTTTGCCGAGTTGACGATCGGCTACCGGGTCCCGCAGCCGATCATGACGTTCGCGGCGGCGTGCCTGCCGCCGGCGATGACGGACCTGGCGCCACCGCGCGCGGCGCGCCCCGGCGGGGACCCTCCCCGGGTCGTGCGGGTGCCGCCCGCCGATCCGGCCACCCTCACCGAGGCCGTGGGGGCGAGTGTGCGCGGCGAACTGGCGCACATCGGGGCGGGCAACCTGGCCGTCATCTGCGCGGCCGACCACGAGACGGAACTGTCCGAGGCGCTGACGGCTGCCGGCGTGGCGCACGGCGTGGCCTCCCGGCGCGCCCTGGGCATGCAGGTGTCGGTCTGCTCGGTGCGCACGGTCAAGGGCCTCGAGGTCGACGCCGCCGTGGTCGTCGAGCCCCATCGCATCGTGGCGGAGTCGACGGCGGGCATGCGGCTGCTGTACGTGGCGCTGAGCCGAGCCACAAGACGCCTCACCGTGATCACCAGCACGCCCCTGCCACCGAAGCTGGAGGCGGCCGCCGCGGCGATCGACGACTGACCGATCTCGCCGTTGTCCAGGGAAGGCCCCGACGCGAGCAGCGCGACGCGGCGCCTCACCGTGATCACCAGCACGCCCCTGCCACCGAAGCTGGAGGCGGCCGCCGCGGCGATCGGGGGCTGATTCGCTCGGCCAGTAGCCCGCGGCCCGGTTCGACTCGAATGTCGCGACGGTGACCAGCCGTCTCGGGCTCAACTCGAGAGTCGCCGCGGGCGGCGGGGCCGATGGCGGGGGGCGACAGAACCGAACCCGGCGCGCCGTGTTGTCTCTGCAACTTGTTAGGGTTGCCTAATCCAACAGAGACTGTTAGGTTCACCTAACAGCATTGTTGGAGGTGGCCCCCGAGGCGCTCCAGAGTCTGAAGGAGGCATCATGACCAAGTCCGGCAGCAGGGCCACACGGAATGCTGGGCGCGCTCTCCGGCTGCTCGCCTTGGTCGGCGTTCTGAGCCTGGCCGCCGCTTCGTGCGGGTCCGGCGGCGAATCCGGGAGCACGGTCACCCCCGCCCCGACTCCGCCCGCGGAGCCGGCGCCCGCGCCGGCGCCCGAGCCCGAAGGTCCCATCACCGTCTACTCGGGACGGAACGAGGATCTCATCGGACCGCTCGTCGAGCGGTTCGATGACGCCACCGGCATTGCCGTCGAGGTGCGCTACGGCTCGTCCGCCGATCTGGCGCTGCTGATCGAGACGGAGGGCGACGCCTCGCCCGCCGACGTGTTCATCTCCCAGAGTCCCGGTGCCATGGGCTATCTGGCCACGCAGGGTCGGCTGCAAGTGCTGCCGGCCAGCGTGCTCGATGCCGTCGCGGAGCGCTTCCGCGCCGGCGACGGTTCCTGGGTGGGCCTGAGCGGGCGCCAGCGCGTGCTGGTGTACAACCCCGACCTCACCGACGAGGCCGAGTTGCCCGACTCGGTGCTCGACCTGACCGGTCCCGACTACGAGGGACGTGTCGGCGTGGCACCCGCCAACAGCTCCTTCCAGGACTTCATCACGGAGATGCGTTTCAGGTCCGGCGACGAGGCCACGCTCGCCTGGCTGGAGGGCATGGCGGCCAACGACTCCCCCAACTACGCCAAGAACTCCGCCATCGTGGACGCCGTCATCCGTGGGGAGGTGGACATGGGCCTCGTCAACCACTACTACCTGCTGCGCTTCCTCGCCGAGGACCCGCAGGCGCCGGGCGTCAACCACTACTTCGATCCCGACGACGTCGGCGCGCTGGTCATCGTGACCGCCGGCGCGGTGCTGGACACAGCGGAGCAGCCGGGCGCCGCGCAGGAGTTCCTCGAGTTCATGCTCTCGCGGGAGGCGCAGGAGTTCTATGCCTCCGAGACCCGCGAGTACCCGCTGGCGGCGGGGGTGCAGCCGCCGGCGGAGTTGCAACCTCTGGCAGCCGGCGGCGCCACGGACACCATCGACTTCGACGAGCTGGGCGGAGGGCTCTCACGTACGCAGGAACTCATCCGCCGGAGCGGGATCATGCGCTAGGCGCAGGTGCGGAAATGTTCTGGGCGGCGTAGGTGGTCATGCCGGAGAAGGCCGGAATCCCTTCGGTAGCGGCCGGGGCGGGGGCGTGGTGCCGCTCTTCCTCGGTGCACGGGCGAAGAGTCGTCGCAGCCCGGCCCCCGCCTCGGACTCGTGCCAGTTGTAAACATTGCCTAACGAACTAGGGTATTAGGCGTGCCTAATGCCCCTGAGGTGTCCAACGGTGCCTCGCGCCGGTGGGCGTCTCGCCGCCGCCCCGGTGCCGGTCGCCCGGACCGCCATTCCCGCAACGGCAGGCACGACGGCAGCCTCCTCGGGGAGTTCCGGGATCTTCAGGTCACGGCGGCGCGCAAGTCCTTCGCCGGAACCGACGCTCTGCGGGGTGCCGACCTCGCCGTCGAGAGCGGCCGGACCGTGGCCCTGCTGGGGCCCAGCGGTTGCGGCAAGACGACGCTCATGCGCATCGTCGCCGGGCTGGAGACCGCCGACGACGGCGAGGTGCGCCTGGGCGGCCGCCTCCTCGCAGGCGACGGCATCCACGTTGCCCCGGAGTTCCGGCGCATCGGCCTGCTCGGCCAGGAGCGCTCGCTCTTCCCACACCTCTCGGTGGGCGCGAACGTCGGCTACGGCTTGGCCCGCTCGACCGAGCGAACCCAGAGGGTGTCCGAGGTCCTGGATCTCGTCGACCTGGCTTCGTTCGAGGGGCGTATGCCCGACACGCTGTCGGGAGGCCAGCAGCAGCGCGTGGCCCTGGCCCGCGCCCTCGCTCCCCGGCCGCGCGTCCTGCTGCTCGACGAGCCCTTCCAGGGTCTCGACTCGAACCTGCGCCTGGATCTACAGCGCGAGGTGCGGGCGCTGCTGAAGTCTCTCGGGGCAACGGCGGTGATCGTCACCCACGATCAGGACGAGGCCTTCGTCATGGGTGACGAGGTGGCGGTCATGGTCGGCGGGAGGATCTGCCAGCGAGGCACGCCCGACGACGTGTACGCGCGACCCCTGACGCCGTGGGTGGCGTCGTTCGTGGGCGACGTCAACTTCGTGGCGGGGAGCGGTACCGGCGCCGGTGCGGTGACCGCCCTCGGGACGGTGGCGGTTCACAGCCATTGCAGCGGCGAGGTGTCGGTGCTGGTGCGGCCGTCCCATCTGCGCCTCGAGGCCGCGAACTGTGACGGCGAGGGGGCGACGGGCCGCGTCGAGGAGTTGCGCTACTACGGGCACGCTACCGAGTGCAAGGTGCGGGTGGGCGATGCCCTTCTCCTCGCCCGCAGCGGCCGGATGCCGCGACTGCAGGTCGGTGACGAGGTTCGGGTTTCCTACGACGGTCCGCCCACCATGGCGTACGGCGCTGCGGCGATGGCCGAACTGGCTCGTAACGGGACTCGCCGGCGCAATGGCAGGGCAACGGACGATCAGGGGCGCTAGCCGGAGCAGCACACCGCCCGCGCACCGCCGATGGCAGGCTCTGCTGTCCGAGTGGTTCCGGGACGCCCCGCTGGCAGCCTTCTTCGCAGCGCCGCTGGGGTATCTCGCCTACGAGAACATCCGCCTGAGTTCCGACGTTCTCGGAGCCCTCGCCGAGCGGGACACGTGGGCGCCTCTCGGCCGCTCGCTCCTGCTGGCCACGGCGGTGACCGTTGCGGCGATGGTCGTGGGTACGGCCCTGGCGTGGGTCACGGTCCGCCTCGACGTGCCCGGCCGGCGGCTGTGGTCGGTGCTGGCGCCGCTGCCGCTGGTGTTCCCGTCCTTCGTGGGTGCGACCGCTCTCATCGGGCTGCTGGCCCGCGGCGGCCTCGCCGAGCGCATCCTCTCGCCGCTGGGTGTCGGCGCGCTGCCCCGGCTCAGCGGATTCTGGGCCGCCTGGCTGGTGCTCACGCTGTTCACGTATCCCTACGTCTACCTACCCACGCGTGCTCGGCTGCGGCACCTGGACCCCGCCTACGAGGAGGCCGCCCGCGTCCTGGGCCGCCGGCCCGCCTCGGTGTTCGCCACGGTGACCCTGCCGGCGGCGCTCCCCGCGGTCTCTACCGGTGGGCTGCTCGTGTTCCTGTACACGCTGTCGGACTTCGGCGCCGTGGACCTGCTGCGCTACGAGACGCTGACCCGCTCCGTCTATGCCAACAGGCTGTTCGACCGCGCCACCTCGGTCTCGCACGGGCTCCTCCTCGGCGTCGTGGCGCTGGGTGTGGTGGCAGCCGAGCGGCTCGTCGCCAGGCGCCACCGCGACCGTTTCCCCTCCACGTCGGACCGGCACCCGCCGGTGTTGGACCTCGGCCGGTGGCGCTGGGCCACGTCCGCCGGGATCGTGGGGTTCCTGCTGCTGGCACTCGTGGCGCCCCTTGCGACGCTCGGCTACTGGGCTGGCCGCGGGATCGCCAACCCCGACCGCCGCACCGGTGTCGTCGCCCTCGACGGGGCGGGACTGGCCGAATCGGTCGCGTCCACCGTGGCGGTCAGCGCCCTCGCCGCCGTCGTGACGGTCCTGGTGATGCTGCCGCTGTCGTGGCTGCTGGTCCACCGCCCGGCGCCCACCACCCATGCCACGAACCTGGTGGTGACCGCCGGTTTCGCCCTGCCGGGAGTCGTGGTCGCGCTCGCGCTGGTCTTCTGGGCGCTGCAGGTGCCGTTCGCCGAACGCGTCTACCAGACCCTGCCCCTCCTGCTGGCGGGGTACGTGCTGCTGTTCGGGGCGCAGGCTGCCGGAGCCGGGCGGGTGGCCGTCGGGGCCGTCCCGAAGCGGCTGAGTGAGAGCGCCCGCATGCTCGGCGCCCACCGCTGGCGGCGTTTCAGGACCGTCGAGTTGCCGCTGATGGCACCGGGGTTGCTGGCCGCCGGCGGCCTCGTGTTCCTGTCGGTCATGAAGGAGTTGCCGCTCACGCTGCTGCTGCGCCCCACGAACCTGTCGATGCTGTCCGCCGACATCTGGAACTCCACCGAATCGCTCTACCTGGCGCAGGCCGGCGTGGAGTCGCTGGTGCTCGTCGGGGCTGCCGGCCTTCTGACCTGGCGCCTGGTGCTGCGCCGCTCCGAACTGGCCTGAGCAGTGCCGCTGCGCCGGGCGCGTTCGCCCGGCGGCGGCCCGGCGGATCGCACCGTGTCGGGAGGGCTGCTGTCAGGTGCCGGCGGATACCGGCACGACGAGGACACGCTCACTCGTGAAGACGTCGACGTCCACCGGGTCGCCGTCGATAGTCACCGTGGTCGACCCGTCGGGAGAACTGGTCATCACGACCCCGCTGTTGCCGGGACACATCGAGGAACCCTCGAGAAAGTCCAGCACGCCCTCGGTGAACTCGAGTTCCTCGGTAATGCGGGACACCACGAATTCCCGGCCCGCCTCCAGGTCGCTCAGCGCCACGCTGTCGGGCGCGTCGTAGTCCGAGCCCGGGATGGGGTTGCCGTGCGGGCAGGTGGTGGGTCGTCCGAGGAGTTTGCTCATGGCCTCCTCCACCCGCGGCGACAGGACGTGCTCCCACTTGCCGGCCTCGGCGTGGGCCTCCGCCCAGGACAGCCCCAGCATGTCGGTGAGGAACCGTTCGGCGAGACGGTGGCGCCGCACCACTTGCTGGGCGAGGTCCATGCCATCGTCAGTGAGCTTGATGCGGCGGCCCTGCTCCAGAAGGCCCTGGTCCTGCATCCGCCGGATCATCTCCGACACCGCCGGGCGTGAGATGCCCATGCGATCGGCGATCCGCGCCTGGATCACGTCGAGGTCGTCCTCGGCGAGCTCGAAGATCGTCTCGCAGTACTCCTCGAAGGCCGGGTGGTACTCGGGTGCGGTCCAAGTCGCCACGACCTAAGTGTAGACGACCGCAGCCTGCGATTTTCTTGCGCCGGGGGTGTCGTGCGGCCTGACGCAGGGAGGTTCCGACCGCCGGTTGCTCTAGGCTCGCCCGCTGGACAGCAGCGGTTTCGCTCGGAGTGCTCGCCGTGGCGTCATTCCGGCGGAGGCCGGAATCCACGTCGCAGCGGTCCGAGTTGTTCTGCGGGTGGATTCTTCGGCACTCGCCTAGGCTCGCCCGCTGGACAACGTCGCTCGGAGGCGATCAGTGGACCTTCTCGAACATCAGGGCAAGGAGTTCTTCGCCTCCTTCGGATTGCCCACGTCGCCCGGTGAGGTGGCGTTCAGCCCCGACGAGGCGGTCGCCGCGGCCGAGCGGATCGGCTACCCGGTCGTCGTCAAGGCGCAGGTGCACGTGGGCGGGCGCGGCAAGGCCGGGGGCATCAAGCCGGCCACCGACGCCGCTGAGGTGCGCCGAGGTGCCGGTGCCATCCTCGGGCTCGACATCCGCGGCCACGTCGTGCGGCGCCTGTGGATCGAGAAGGCCGCCGACATCGCCGAGGAGTACTACGCCGGATTCACCCTCGACCGCTCGGCGCGTGCCCACCTCGGGATGCTGTCGGCGCAGGGCGGCGTCGACATCGAGGAGGTGGCCGCCACCGCACCCGACGCCATCGCCCGCATCCACATCGACCCCACCGACGGCCTCACCGCCGAGGCCTGCCGCCGGTGGGTGGCCGACGCCAGGCTCAACCCAGCGGTCACCGAGCAGGCCGTCGAGTTGCTGGGGTTGCTGTACCGCGCCTACGTGGAAGGCGACGCCGACCTCGTCGAGATCAACCCGCTCATCGTTACCGGTGACGGCCGGCTCCACGTTCTCGACGCCAAGGTCACCCTCGACGGCAACGCACGGTTCCGACACCCCGACTACGCGGCCTACGACGAGACCGTCGAGCGCAACGAGCGCGAGCAGGTCGCCCACGCCAGAGCGCTGCAGTACGTGGGACTGGACGGCACCGTGGGGGTCATCGCCAACGGCGCCGGAATGGCCATGGCCACCGTCGACATCGTCGACGAGGCCGGCGGCACGCCCGCCAACTTCCTGGACATCGGCGGCGGGGCCAACGCCGACGTCATGTCCGCGGCACTCGAGGTGGTCGACGGCGACCCGTCGGTGCGCTCCATCTTCATCAACATCTTCGGCGGCATTACCAAGGGCGAGGAGGTGGCCCGCGGCATCATCGAAGCCCTCGGCCGGGTGGACATCGCCTCGCCGATCATTCTCCGCCTCGACGGCACCAACGCCGCCGAGGGCACAGAGATGCTCCAGCCTCACCTGTCCGACGGCCTCCGCCTCGCCCCCGACATGGTGGCGGCGGCCCGCATGGCGGTGGAGGCGGCTGCCGCGGGTTCCGGCGACGCGGCCGGCTCCGGGGTCTCCGGCGACTCCGCCGGTCCCGGTGGTTCTGCGGGTCTCGCCGGTCCAGATGGTTCTGCCGGCTCCGGGGAGGCACGGTCGTGAGCATCTTCGTGGACGAGAACACCCGGGTCGTCTACCAGGGGCTCACCGGAGCCGCCGGGCGCTACTACGGCCTGCTGAACCGCGACTACGGCACCCAGGTGGTGGCCGGCACCCATCCCCGCAAGGCCGGCACCGACGTGGACGGCATCCCCGTCTTCGCCACCGTCGGCGACGCCGTCGAGGCCACCGGCGCCGACGCCTCGTGCATCTTCGTGCCCGCCCCCGGCGTGCCCGGCGCCGTGCTCGAGGCCGCCGAGGGGGGCGTGCGCTTCATCGTCGTGATCACCGAGGGCGTGCCCATGCACGACGAGGCGCGGACGTTCGCACAACTCGCGCGCCACCACCCCGACGTGCGCCTGCTCGGCCCCAACTGCCCCGGCGTCATCAGCCCCGGCCTCTGCAACATCGGCATCACCGCCGGCCACATCGCCAAACCCGGCGGCCCGGTGGGCATCGTCAGCCGCTCGGGCACCCTCACCTACCAGGCGCTGCACGAGTTGAAGGAGAAGGGCATCGGCTGCACCACGTGCGTCGGGATCGGTGGCGACCCCGTGCCGGGCACCAACTTCATCGACTGCCTCGCCGCCTTCGAGGCCGATCCCGAGACCGAGGCGGTCATGCTGATCGGCGAGATCGGCGGGGCGGCCGAGGAGGACGCCGCGGAGTTCATTGCCGAGCAGGTCTCCAAGCCGGTCGTGGCCTACATCGCCGGCATGACCGCGCCGCCCGGCAAGAAGATGGGCCACGCCGGCGCCATCGTCTCGGGAGGCCGGGGCACGGCTGCCGCCAAGGTGGAGGCGCTCAGCGCCGCCGGCGTCCGCGTCGGCAGCAACCCCACCGAAGCCGGCGAGATCATGGCCAAGGTCGTCGCCGCCCTGTAGCTCTCTCCGGGCGGGGGCCCGGGGTGCCGCTCTTCCTCGGTGCACGGGCGAATAGTCGTCGCAGCCCGGCCCCCCGGCCCCCCGCCCTCGCCTTCCGTCATTCCGGCGAAGGCCGGAATCCATTCGGCAGCGGTCCGGGCGGGGCTGCCGGTGGCGCTCGGGCGGCCTCGGAATGGACGCCTGCGCTGGCCCCCGACACCCCCACGCCCGCGTGTTGGTGACCGTCCGTTAACACGAAGAATCCGGCGCCCCCTCAGTTGGAGGCGCCGGATTCTTACTGGATGGTTCTTAGGGTTCGTCTGCTAGTTACAGGCGGGCAGACCCTCGGTCGGGCCGATGTGCCTCTCGTACACCTCGTCGAGCGTGCCGCGCGAGATGTAGTACGCCAGCCACCCGTTCAGGTACTCGAGCCAGATGACCTCGCCGCGCGGCAGAGCCCATGCGCCGTATTCCTCGGCCACGAACGGTGCGTTGGGGTTCAGCACGCTGGTGCTCGGGTTCGCGGCCACGAACGGCAGCGCCAGGTACTCCTCCACGACGATGGCGTCGGCACGTCCCGAGGCGACCTCGAGGAAGGCCGGGGCCTGATCCAGCTGGATCAGCTCCGCGTTGGGGAACCTGGTCTCGGTCAGGCTGGCCGCGGTGGATCCGGTGAGTGCGGTCATGGTCACGTCGCTGCTGTCCAGTTCCGCGATCGAGCCGATCCCCGAATCGTTGTTCACGACCACGACTTGGCGGTAGGGCACGTAGGGGCACGAGAACCAGAGCTGCTCGAGGCGGGCCGGCCGGCCGACGAGGCCCACCGAAACCATGTCGAACTGCCTGGCGATGAGGCCCGGGATCATCGCATCGAACTCGAGGTCGGAAATCTGGAGTTCCACGCCGAGATCGTCGGCGAGCATCTGCATCAGGTCGACGTCGTACCCGGCGGGGTCGCCGTTCTCGTCGATGTACATCTGCGGCTCGAACTGGAGGACCATGCCGACCTTGAGGGTTCCACGGTCCTTGATCTCGTCCATCAGGTTCCCGTTCACGACGGCCTGGGCCGCTGCGCCTGGGTCTGCCTGGGTCAACTCGACTTCGTCGTCTGCGGGCGCCGGGGCTGCGTCGTCTGCAGGTGCTGGGGCGTCGTCGGCGGCGGGTGCCGCGGCTGGGGCATCTGCGGGTGCCGGTGCTGGGGCGGGGTCTGCCGCTGGTGCCGCGGCGTCGTCGTCACCGCCGCATGCGGCTGCGACCAGCGCCAACGCGACCAATGGCACCAACAGTTTGATAAGTGTCTTCACTCCTGTTTCCTTTCTGAAGGAAGTTGCTCCAACGATCGGCGCATTGCGAAAGCATCCGCGCGTCCACGCCTTGTGGAAGTGCCCGCGAACAGTCGGCCGGTGCGTCTACCGATCGATTGGTCTCAGGATACTGGGTACTGAATCGTCCGGTCGATTCGAGGTACCGCAGTCGCCCGGTCGATACTTGGGTACCGAGTCGCCCGGGCGAGACTAGGTACCGAGTCGCCCGGCCAAGGAGTCGGCGCCGCGATTGCCCATCACGACTTCCTGGAGGCGCTGCAGCTGCCTACTCCGGCGGCGGGCGAACGGGGAACGCACCTTTGATGTGAGGAGGTCGACGAGCTGGAACCGCTTCTCGACGTATTTGACCCCGAAGTACACGAAAGTGGTCAGAATGAGGTACATGATCACCGTGCCCAGGTACACCTCGAAGTAACGGAAGGTGCGGTTGGCCAGCAGGTTGCTGACCCGCAGCAACTCGGGCACGCCGATGATGTAGACCAGGGAGGAGTCCTTGATCATGCCTATGAACATGTTGCCCGTCGGCGGGATCACGATGCGCGTGGCTTGGGGCATCACGACGCGGACGAACGTCTGGGGACGGCTCATGCCCACCGACATGGCGGCCTGCCGCTGCCCGTGCGCGACGGCCTGGATCCCGCTGCGGAATATCTCGCCCAGCCAGGCCGAGTACTGCAGCGTCAGGGCCAGGACGCCCGCCTGGATGGCGGAGATCGAGAACGCGAAATGGATGGCGACGCCGTAGTAGACGAACAGCACGAACACCAGCAGGGGAATCGCCCGGAAGACGTTCACGTAGGCGGCGATGATCGGGCCGACGATCCGCGACTTGGACATGCGCAGCAGGGCCACGGCCAAGCCGAGCACGGTGGCCAGGGCGAAGGCCACCACGGCGATGCGGATCGTCAGCCACACGCCGTCGAGGAAGATGTGCCGGTTGTCCCAGATGAACTCCGGGCGGAATCTGGCCTGGGCGAGAATGTCGATCGCCGGTGCGAAACTCACAGGATCGCCTTCAGGAACTCCCGGGTGCGCGGCTCCCGAGCGTCCTGGTAGATCTCGCGGCCACCCTGCTCCACCACGACACCGCCATCCATGAAGATGTTCAGGTCGCCGACCTCCTCGCCGAACCCCATCTCGTGGGTGACGACCACCATGGTCATCCCCGACTCGGCAAGGCTGCGCATCACGCCGAGCACCTCGCCAACCAGCTCGGGGTCCAGCGCCGAGGTGGGTTCGTCGAACAGCATCACCTTCGGCTCCATGACCAGGGACCGGGCGATCGCCACCCGTTGCTGCTGGCCTCCCGAGAGCTGGATGGGGTAGGCGCCCACCTTGTCCAGCAGCCCCACCTTGTCGAGATAGGTGGCGGCGCGCACTTCGGCTTCGGGTCGCGCCATCCGCTTCACCCTGCGCAGCGCCAGGGTCACGTTGTCGAGGGCGGTGATGTGCGGGAACAGGTTGAACTGCTGGAAGACCATGCCGACCTGCTGCCGCAGCAGGCGGGCCTGCCCCTTGGGGAGGTCCTCACCGTCGATACCGGGACCGTATTCCTTGCCCTCGAACCAGACCGAGCCCGAGTCGGGGACTTCGAGGAGGTTGACCGTGCGAAGGAGGGTCGACTTGCCCGATCCGGAGGGTCCGAAAATGACGATGTGCTCGCCCTGGTGGACGGTCAGGTCGATGCCCTTGAGAACGTGGTTGGTTCCGAACGACTTGTGGATGTCGCGCAGCCGCACCACGGGCTGCGCGGTCGAGCCGTTGGTAGGTGCCTCGTTCATACGTCCAAAGCAGTCGGTCGGTTCATCTCCACATCCTGCGCTTGAAGGCACTAACGATACGCCATTGTCCCGGTTCGACGAGATTGTCGTGGCGCCGTCTCCCACCCGCGCCCTTCCGGCACGCCGGCGAAGAGCTTGCCCCGGACTTGATCCGGGGCCGGAATCTATCCGGCAGCGTTCCGGGCGGGGGCCGCCGGTGCCAAGTCCGGCTCCCCGCCCGCAGCCCTCGCTCGACTGGCGCCGCCCGGGCGGTGGCCGTCGGTGGCGCGTCTGGCGAGACCGCGCCGGCGCCGCCCCCCGGCGTCCCTCGCCCTCACGTGTGCCTGCCCCTGCCCTCGCTTTGGGGTGTGAAACAGGAGATAACATGATATATCTTGACAATGTCTTATGTCGTCATGGGAAGAGCGGACGGTTCCGGCACCTGCTTCCACGGTCGTCACGGCTAGGGTCGGTGCTGTGAACGCCGTCGGTATCGCGACCGTCGTTTCCACGGGAGTGGCGATGACCGGTGTCATCGTGGCCGTCGTCGCCGTGTTCGGGCGGGCGATCTTGGGACAGTTGACCGAGCACAGTCGTCAACTCGCCGAGCACAGTCATCAACTCGCCGAACACGGTCGCCAATTGGCCGAGATCAATCGGGCGCTGGGCCGATTGGAGGGGCGTCAAGCCGCCGAAGCATCAGCCGGCCAATCCTGACTCCGACCGGACGCCGCGCGGCCGATAATGGGGGTGTGCGTGCGCTGATCTCGGTTTCGGACCGCTCGGGGGCGGTGGATCTGGCTCGGCGGCTGGTGGCTTTGGGTTGGAAGATCATCTCCAGCGGGGGGACGGCTGCGGCGCTGCGGGCTGGTGGGATGGACGTGACCGAGGTTGCCGAGGTGACGGGTGCCCCGGAGATGCTCGATGGGCGTGTCAAGACCCTGCACCCGATGGTGCATGGCGGCATCCTTGCTGACCGCTCCAAGCCGGAGCATCTCGCCGACCTGGCCGCCGCGGGTGCCGAGCCGATCGACTTGGTGGTGTGCAACCTGTACCCGTTCGGTGCGTCGCCGTCGATCGAGATGATCGACATCGGCGGATTCGCCATGCTGCGCGCCGCCGCCAAGAACCACGCCCATGTGGGCGTTGTGGTTGACCCGGCCGACTACGGGTCCGTCCTGGAGGAGCTGGAAGCCGGTGGCGCTCTCAGCGAATCGCTGCGCCGGAGCCTGGCGCGCAAGGCGTTCGCGCATTGCTCGGGCTATGACGCGGCCGTGGTGGCATGGCTCGACGCCGGCGCCCCCGAGAGGGTCGATGAAACCTCTCCAGGCCGCGAGACGGCCGCCGAACGCGCCCCTGAGACCCCCGCCCCCGAAACCCCGCCAAAGGGGCCCGACGGGGCCTCCCCAGGCCGCGAGGTTGCTCCCGCGTCCCCCACCGCACCCGTTGCCGCGTTCTCCGCCGCGTTCTCCGCCGCGTCCGCGCCCGAAGTGCCGCCGGAGTCGCTGTTCCTGCGGCTCCGACGAGCCGAAGTGCTGCGCTATGGCGAGAACCCTGGCCAGTTGGGCGCCCGCTACCGGTTGGATGACGCTGCGAGTTGGTGGGACACGGCGGCGCAGCTCGGCGGGAAGCAGCTCTCCTATCTCAACGTCTACGACACCGACGCCGCCTGGCGCCTGGCACACACCCTCGGCCCCGACCCGGCTGCGGTGGTGGTGAAGCACGCCAACCCGTGCGGCGCGGCCGCACACGACGACATCGCCGAGGCGTACCGGTGGGCGCACGCCTGCGATCCCGTCTCGGCGTTCGGGGGCGTCGTGGCGCTCAACCGGACCGTCACCGCAGAGTTGGCCGGGTCGCTGGCCGAGGTGTTCACCGAGGTGGTCGTCGCGCCCGGTTACGACGCCGCGGCTCTCGCGCAACTGCAGGCCAAGCGCAACCTGCGCATCCTGCGGGCCAATACCCCGGAGGCGCCCGCACTGCATCTCCGCTCGCTGGGAGACTCGTTCTTGATGCAGACCGCGCCGGTTCCTGCTGCCCCAGGACTTGCAGGAACCGACCTCGATGGCGTCCCTTGCGTTGGTGGGGAAGGTTTCGGCGAAGATGCTCCGGACGGCTCCGACTGTGGTGGGGTCGATGGGCGCGATGCCATCGACGGCTGGAAGGTGGTGACCGAGCGCCCACCCTCCGACGGCGAGTGGCGCGACCTGGTCTTCGCCTGGCGAGTGGTCGCCGCGGTGAGTTCCAACGCCATCGTGGTGGCGAAGGACCGCTGCGCCGTGGGGATCGGCGCCGGGCAGCAGAACCGTCGCGACGCCGGGCGGATCGCCGCAGCCAAGGCCGGCGACCGCGGCCGGGGCGGCGCCTATGCCAGCGACGCCTTCTTCCCGTTCGCCGACGGCCTCGACGGGGCCGTGGAGGCGGGCTGTACCGCGGTCGTCCAGCCCGGCGGCTCGGTGCGTGACACCGAGGTCATCGAGGCCGCCAACCACCACGGCATGGCCATGGTGTTCACCGGCCGCCGCGCCTTCCGCCACTGACGTCCGGCCCCGGGGGGATTCGGCGCCGCCAAGTCTCTGTCGAGCTGCGGGTCACGGTGTCACAGCCCTGTATCACCATGCTCTCATGGATCGCGGAGTGGCTCTGGGCTGACCGAAGCCAATATAGAGAATTGCGAGATCTATGGCCAGAACATCCCGAAGCGCCGCAATCAAAGATATTCTCGACAAACACCTATAATCGAGGACATGGATCCTGTACGCAACCCCTACAGTCCCGGTGCGGGCGCTCCGCCGCCGGCGCTGGTCGGCCGTGGCGAGGAGATCGCGGCGTTCGACGTTGCGGTCCAGCGACTCGGGCTCGGGCGTCCGGCGAGGAGCCTGCTGCTGACCGGTCTGCGAGGCGTGGGCAAGACGGTCCTGCTCCGGCAGTTCGGGCGGATCGCCGCCGGTCACGGGTGGGTCCACCAGTCCCTGGAGGCGGGTGAGAACCTCGACTTCGTGGCATCCGTGGCGACGCTGGCCCGCAAGGCCCTCCTGCGGCTCTCCGCCGGTCAGCGGCTCGCCGAGCGTGCCCGCCGGGCCTTCGGGGCGCTCGGTTCGTTCCAGCTGCGCTGGCGGCCCGAGAGCGGCGACGTCGCCCTCGGAATCGATCCGACGCCGGGTCGGGCCGACTCGGGCGACCTCGAGGAGGATCTCGCCGACCTGCTCGGCGCCGTGGGAGAGGCGGCCCGTGAGCGGGCCACCGGCGTGCTGTTCACCATTGACGAGATCCAGTACCTCGCGAAGGACTCGCTGGCTGCGCTGATCGTCGCGCTGCACCGGAGCAGCCAGGAGCAACTCCCGCTGATGGTCGCCGGGGCCGGGTTGCCGTCCCTGCCCGCGCTCGCCGGGGAGGCCAAGTCCTACGCCGAACGACTCTTCGCGTTCCGGGAGATCGACAGTCTCGAGCCCGAGGAGGCCGCGCTGGCGCTGGAGGCCCCCGCAGAGGCTGAAGGAGTGCGCTGGCAGCCGGAGGCGCTGGAGGTCGTGCTCGCCACGACCAAGGGGTATCCGTACTTCCTGCAGGAGTTCGGGAAGCAATCCTGGGACGTCGCCGCCGGTCCTGCCATCATCACGAGGGGTGACGTGGAGGCTGCCGTTCCCATTGCCAAGGAGGAACTCGACACGGGATTCTTCCGGGTCCGGCTGGATCGGAGCACAGCGGGCGAGAGGGCCTACCTCGCGGCGATGGCATCCCTCGGCGCCGGCCCCTACAGATCCGGCGACGTGGCTGCAGCCATGGGACGCACGACGTTGGGAGCCGGCTCGCTACGAGACGCTCTCATCAAACGCGGCCTCTGCCATGCGCCCCGCCGCGGTGTCATCGCGTTCACCGTCCCCATGTTCGACGACTTCGTTCGCCGCCGACTGATACCCGAGCAGTCGCCGGGCTAGACGAGCCCGGCTGTCGCGAAGCGTCCTCTCAACGTCGTCGCCCTGCGTCGTCACCAGAGCCAGGCTCCTCGTCTCGACCGCCCGGCGACTCGACGGCGCCGCGCGTGCGAGGACGCGGTCTGGCAGACTCACCCCGTGCCCCAGAGTGTTCTCGGCGAGGAACTGCAGCCCTGCTCGTACGACCCGCTCACCGGGTGGTTCCGGGACGGATGCTGCAACACCGACGCCAATGACTTCGGCGTGCACACCGTGTGCGCCGTGCTGACGGCGGAGTTCCTGGAGTTCTCCGCCTCGGTGGGCAACGACCTCTCGACGCCCCGCCTCGAGTTCGGCTTCGACGGGCTCAGTCCCGGCGACCGCTGGTGCCTGTGCGCCTCCCGCTGGGCCGAGGCGTTCGAGGCCGGCGCGGCGCCCCCTGTCATCCTGGAGGCCACCCACGCCCGCACCCTCGAGTGGATCAGCCGCAGCGACCTCGAGTCCCACCGCTTCGAGCCAACCGCCGGCACGTCCTGATCGCCGGCGGTTCGTGGCGCCCCGGCGGGGCCACCGGTGGCCGTCGGCGGCGCGTCTGGCGAAATCGCGCCGGCGCTGGCCCCCGGCGCCCCCCGCCCTCCGTTCGTCGCAGCCCGGCGTCTCCCGCCCTCGGTCGTTCGCCGATCGCCTGCACCCCCGCCGGCGAATGGCTGCATGTGACTAGTTGACCGTCAGCCTCAGTTCGGTCAGGCCGCGGATCACGAACGTTGGGTGGTTCACCGGTTCGGCGGCCAGTTCCACATCGGGGAAGTTGGCGACGAGGTCGGCGAGGGCGACCGCCAGTTCGTGACGGGCGAGTGCGGCGCCCACGCAGAAATGGATGCCGCCGCCGAAGCCGATGTGCGCCGGATCGCCCCGACCGATGTCGAAGCGGTCGGGCTCGTCGAAACGGCGGGGGTCGCGCTGGGCCGAACCGAAGAGCATGGCCACCTCCTCGCCCACGGCCATCGGCTGACCGGCGATCTCGGTGTCCGGCTCGAGCACCCAGCGCTCGAACATCTGCAGCGGCGAGTCCCAGCGCAGCAACTCCTCCACCGCGGTGGCGGCATCCACCTCGCCGCCGACCAGCCGCCGCCACTGGTCGCGCTGGGCCATCAGCGCCTTCATCCCGTTGCCCATGGTGTTGACGGTGGCCTCGTGGCCCGCCTCCATCAGCACCATCGTCGTGCAGATCACCTCGTCGGTGCTGAGCCGGTCGCCGCCGTCGGAGACCTGCACCAGCTTCGAAACCAGGCGATCGTCGGGCGAGCGGCGCTTGTCGTCGATGAGCGCGCTCGTGTAGTCGATGTACTCTCCCGCAGCCACCTCGGCCCGCATCTTCACCTCGTCGGACGACGACATCTCGTACATCTTGACGATGGCGTGCGACCAGTCCAGCAGCGCCTGCGTGTCGGTCCGGGGCACCCCCAGCACCTCGGCCACGACGGCGACGGAGTAGAGCTGCGAGTAGTCGGCGAGCAGGTCGAAGGTGCCCATCTCCCGGCAGCGGTCGATCAACTCCCGGGAGATGTCGGCGACGACCGGACCCAGCACGCTGACCGACCGGGGTGTGAACACCTTCGAGACCAGCTTGCGGATGCGGGTGTGGTCGGGCGGCTCCAGGCTCAGCAGCGACCACTTCTCGTGCTGATGGAACCTGGTCCACCGGGGGTCGGGCTCCGGTTGCCCCAACTCCTCGCGGCTGTAGAGGTGGTCGAAGGCCCGCCCCAGCCGGCGGTCCCGCAGGGTCTCGTACACGTCGGAGAACCGGGTGAGCATCCACACGCCGGTCTGCGGGTTGCGAAAGATCGGCGTCGCCTCCCGCACGCGCCCCAGCTCCGGATACGGATCGGCAAGAAAATCAGGATCGTAGAAGTCCAGACCCTTCACCAGCGGCTGCGTCCCGCTCATCGCCTCACCCTACGCCGGTACCGCCGCCGGCTCATCCGGCGTGCGGGTTGGGAAGCGTCTGCTCCTCGCGGATTCGCTCCTGGAACGTAGGATCTCGCCGTCGCTCATCCACGTGCGACGCGAGTGCGGTCTGGATCGCCTCGGACACTTCGACGCCGTCGATGCGGGCGATCGCTTCGAGTTCCGGCGTGCCCGCCGCCGTGGCGACGTGCTCGCCGCTGCCCGCGGCGCCGGGGTCGGACAGGTGGCCGATATCAGGCCGTCTACAAACCGTCCGAACAGGTGACCGCGGCAGCGGTACAACGTCTCGACGATGCGGTGGTCGTGCGGGTTAGACCTCGGCGGGGAGGGCTCTACTTGTGTCGGCAGCGGGGGGTGGGCCGGCTGCCTGGACAGTGACCACGGACTGGACACCCTCTATGCGGGCGATTCGCTCACCGTGACCCACCACCTTGTCCTCGAGACGGTTGAACCTCCCGTCCACGTGTCGCCAGAGCGCCAGCAGGAGGGCACCCACGAGGGACACGACCGCCAGAATCGCCGCTTCCACGCCAGAAGCGTACCATCGGTTTCCTACGCAAAGTCATGTGTTGTACGATATTTCGTTATCTTTTGTTCTCATCAAGCTGTCGTGTTTCTCCCCCGTCCCATTCTCCGCTGCGCCTTCCGTGTCCGGCGGGCAGACGACCGGTAGGTTGGCGGGGAACGATCTATGGACGAGATCGAAGGAGTGGCTCATGACCGAGGCCTACATCATCGATGGGGTTCGGACGCCCATGGGGCGCTTTGGCGGCGGGCTCAGCCACGTGCATCCGGTGGACCTGGGCGCGCACGTGCTGCGCGGTCTCGTCGACCGCACCGGCATCGACCCGGCCGAGGTGGACGACATCATCTGGGGCTGTGTGGGTCAGATCGGCGCGCAGGCCTTCAACCTGGGCCGCAACTGCGCACTCGTGGCGGGATTCCCCGAGCAGGTGCCGGCGGTCACGATCGACCGCCAGTGCGGCTCGTCGCAGCAGGCCGTGCACTTCGCCGCCCAGGCGGTCATGTCGGGCACGATGGACATGGTCGTTGCCGGCGGCACCGAGGTCATGAGCCTCGTGAAGCTCAACAGCCAGGGCGACGTGGGGCTCGATCTCGGCATGGGTTACCCGTTCGACGCCCCCGGCTGGTCGGAGCGGTTCGGGGACGACGTCATCCACCAGTTCCGCGGCGGCAACCTGATCGCCGAACGTTGGGGGATCACGGGCGAGGACATGAACGGCCTCGCCCTGCGCAGCCACCGCAAGGCGCACTGGGCCTGGGAGGAGGGCCGCTTCGATACCCAGGTGCGGCCGGTGGGTGACTGCGCCCGCGACGAGGGCATCCGCCCGAACACCTCCATGGAGAAGATGGCCACGCTCAAGCCGTTCAGCGAGTACGGCCCGCTGACCGCCGCCATGTCCAGCCAGATCACCGACGGGGCGGCGGCCCTGCTCGTCGCCTCGGGGCGAGCGGTCGAGCGCTACGGGCTGACGCCCCTCGCCAGGGTGCACACCATGGCCGTCACCGGCAGCGACCCGGTGCTGATCCTCACCGGTCCGATCCCGGCCACGCAGATGGCGCTGAAGCGGGCCGGTCTCAGCATCGACGACATCGACCTGTTCGAATGCAACGAGGCGTTCGCATCGGTGGTCCTGGCCTGGCAGGCCGAGGTCGGTGTCGACCCGGACCGCGTGAACGTCAACGGCGGGGCCATCGCGCTCGGCCACCCGCTCGGGGCCAGCGGGGCACGCATCATGACCACCCTGGTGCACGAGCTGCGGCGCAGCGATGCACGCCTCGGGCTGCAGACCATGTGCGAGGGCGGCGGACTCTCGAACGCCACCATCCTCGAGCGCGTCTAGGAGAGTGCCGAGCACGTCATCGACATCTGACCGCCGGAGAAGGGATTCCGGCCTTCGCCGGAATGACGGAGTCCGTGGCGTGGGAGGCGAATAGCGAGTTCCCGGCCCGCCACCGACATTCGACAAAGGAGCATCCATGGGCATCCACCTCGACCACATCTCGCTGCTCGTGAAGGACCTCGATGCGGCCGAGGCCGACTGGACGCGCATCCTGGAGGCCCTCTCGCCCGGCCACACCCTGCAGATCACCCGCGGTGAGGGCCTCGACGAGACCGACGGCGCGCCGATGCGCTGGCTGACGTTCCAGAATCCTGACCCCCGCGGGGTTTCCATCCAGCTCTGGTCGCCCGCCGAGGCGGGACACTGGCCCGACAAGGTGCTGGAGCGGCGCGGCGAGTACGTGCACCACCTGGCGTTCTGCTCCGACGACTTCGACGGCATGATCGAGCGGGTCCAAGAGACCGGCCTGCCGCTGGTGATGACCGAGGCCAGCCACCCCGACACCCAGCCGTGGCTGCGCTGGAACTTCCTGCCGCCGTCGGTGGCGCACGGCCCGCTGATCGAGCTGGCGACGCGCTACCTGGCTGTCGGCGACGAGTGGCTCCCGCACCCCGACAACACCGAGAACGCCGAACTGGCCGCCGAACTGCACGACCGGTTCGCCGGGTGAGGACGCCGCAGGCGACCGTTTCCGATCCTCGCGGCCGAGACCACCGTCCCCCCACCCGCCGGTAGCGCAAGTGTCCGAGACCGCCGACGTCGCCGGGGACGCCTCGCCGGGGGCCGAGTCCTCCGTTCCGACCCCTGCCGGCACGCCCACCGACGCCGCTCCGGGGGCCGGCTACGGCGTCACCATGCCGGTCGATGACGGCCTCAGCGCCGATCAGCTGCTCGCCCTGTTCGAGACCGCCGAGAAGGTCGGCTACCACACGGCGCTCTGCGGCGAGGTGGCGGGGGCGGAAGTGTTCTCGTTGCTCGGTATGGCGGCCGCTCGCACCCGGCGGATCCGTCTCGGCTCGGGCATCCTGCCCACCTACACCCGCCCCGCACCGCTGGCGGCCATGGGTTTCGCCACGCTGGCCTCGGCGGCGCCGGGTCGCATCGTGGCCGGGTTCGGTGCTTCCAGCCCCATCATCGTGGGCTGCTGGCACGGCCTCCCGTTCACCAAGCCCTTCACCACCACCCGGGAGTACCTCGAGCTGTTCGGTCGGGTCATGGCCGGCGGCAAGATCAGCTACGCCGGCGAGCGGCTGGCCTGCGACGGTTTCCGCCTGCAGATGCAGCCGCCTTCACCGGTGCCCGTGTGGCTGGGCGCGATGGGTGATCGCATGCTCGCCCTCGCCGGAGAGGTTGCCGACGGTGCCTTCCTGGCGTGGTGCCCGCCCGGCGAGGTGGCGGCGAAGCGGAGGATCATCCACGAGGCGGCTCGGAAGGCCGGCCGCGACCCCCGGTCGGTGGAGTTGGTCTGCTCGTTCTGGGGCTATGCGGGCGACCGCCCCGGCGAGGCGCGCGAGCGGATGCGCCGCTCGGTGCTGGCGTACGCCATGGTGCCGACGCACCAGCACTGCTTCGCGGGCTGCTTCCCTCGCCTGTCGGAGGCCGCCGGGGCGTGGGCGGCGGGCGACCGCGGCCGGGCGCTCGACTGCGTGGACGACTCCGTGGTGGACGCCATCTGCGCCGTGGGTGCCGATGCCGTGCGCCGTCGCATCGCCGAGTACGCGGCCGCCGGCATCGACACCCCGATCCTGCTTCCTACGGGCGCCACCGTCGGCGACGCCGAGGGTTCGATGCAGACCGTCCTGCGCTGCGCTCCGTGATCACCTGCCATACCTCGTAGCCATCCGTGTGGTGAGCGCCCAGCCGGTACTCTGGGGGAACCGCCGCCAATGCTGACCGCCCGGTCACCGCATTGTGCGTCAAACGACCGTTTGATAAGCTCGGGATTGGACGGATGAGCAGGCCGGGCGCGGTGGGCTACCGGCCCTCCGTCGCGCCCGACGTGAGTGAGAGGATCCCAGATGGCCAGCTTCGACGTGGTCGTGATCGGCGCAGGTGCTGCCGGGCTCTCGGCCGGGGCGCTGCTGGCCCGCGAGGGTCGCAGCGTCTGCGTGCTGGAGCGGTCACCGCACCTCGGCGGCCGGGCTCTGGCGGTCGATGACGAGGGCTTCACGGTCAACCTCGGCGGTCATCTCATCGAGGATCCCGGCTCGGGCCTCACCAAGATCTTCGAGTACGTGGGCGAGGAGCTGATCCACGGCGAGGTGTCCCACGACATGCCCGTGTGGGACAACGAGGCACGTCGCTGGGGTTCCATCCGGGACCGCTACAGCGGCAACAAGACCGAGCTGAAGAAGGTCATCAAGGGCCTCGTCGAGACGTCCTGGGACGAACTCGAGGCCTGGGACGACCGGCCGATGCGCGAGTGGATCCACCAGTACACCTCCGACCAGAGCGTGGTCGACCTGTTCGAGTTCCTGGCCGTGCTGGAGTGCCTCACCGACAACTGGTGGGACCACTCGGCCAGCGACAACCTCTGGGTGCGCAAGATGCACTACGAGGAGCGGCACATGGCCGCCTACTCGTGCTGGCCCGGCCAGGGCTGGGACGGCATGTGGCGCGACCTGGCCGGCGCCGTTGCCCGCCACGGCGGCGAGGTGCGCCTCAACTGCGCCGCCGATCAGGTGCTCATCGAGAACGGTGCCGTCGTCGGCGTGACGCTCGGCCGGGAGGGTCGCGTCGTGCCCAACGACGTCGAGCCCGGCGAGGTGCTGGAGACCGACTGCGTGATCTCCACCCTGCCGGTGTGGAGCGTGCTGAGGGTCGTCCCGGAGTGGGAGTTGCCCGACTGGTACGCCAACCAGATCCGCTACCTGGCGCAGGACGCCTACCGGGTGACGTGGCTGGGCCTCTACCTGGCCACCGAGGAACCGGTCACCATGTTCGACCCCCGCGAGCTGTCCACCTGGCTCGCCACCCCGCACAGCCCCACACCGGGGTTCATGTACGACCAGACCGCCATGGACCCGAACTCCACGCCGCCGGGCGTCCACCTGTACTGCACGGGCGGGGTCATTCCCGGCTCCCGGGGCCGCGACCGCCGCTACGTCGCCGACATGTACGACCGCTTCGAGGCCGGGCTGTTCGAGATGTATCCCGGCCTGCGCAACCACGTGTGGCGTCGCCGGGGCCTGGTCTTCGATCCCCCCTTCGGGGTCGTCCAGAAGCCGATGCTGGTCGGCACCTTCCGCCCGCACTGGCGTGCCCCCAACGTGGAGGGCCTCTACTTCGCCTCCGAAACGTTCCGCAGCCGCGGCATCGGCACCGACCGGGCCGCCCGGGCCGCGCTCACGTGCGTGGAGGACTATCTGGGCCACCGCATCGCCGCGTTCGGCGACGGCTGGCGCTACTGATCGACGGCACCCCGGAGAACGGAAGACCGATGGACTTCTCACTCAGCGAGGAACAGGAGTTCTTCGCCAAGACGGTGCGTTCCTGGGTCGACAAGGAGTGCCCCAAGAACGTCGCCCGCGACATCGAGAAGCAGGAGTTCGAGTACCCGTTCGAGCTTTGGGACAAGATGTCGGCGGCCGGCTTCCACGCCATCGGCCTTCCCACCAAACTGGGCGGGGCCGGGGGTGACGTGCTCACGCAAATGATCCTGACCCGCGAGTTGGCACGCTCGCTTGCCGGGCTCACCTGGATCTTCGGCATCTCCTCGTTCTGCGCCAAGTCCATCAACGCCTTCGCCCGCCAGGATGTCCGCGAGGAACTGATCCCCCGGCTGGCCACGGGCGAGATCAGGGTGGCGATCTCGGTCACTGAGCCCGCGGGTGGTACCGACCTCCTGGGTGCGATGACGACCCGGGCGACCGAGGTGCCGGGAGGCTGGCGGATCAGTGGCCAGAAGGTCTGGTCCACGGCTGCGCACGTGTCGGACTATCTCTTCCTCCTGGCCCGCACGTCCGACAGTCCCGACAAGCGCGCCCAGGGAGTGACGCTGTTCCTGGTCCCCAACCCCAGCGAGGGGCTGGAGACCCGACAGATACCCAAGCTGGGCATGCGCGCCGTCGGCTCCTGCGAGGTGTTCCTCGACGACGTGTTCGTGCCGGAGCGCTACGTGGTCGGCGAGCCCGGCATGGGTTTCTACCGCTTGCTGTCCACTCTCAACAACGAACGCACCATGGTGGGGGCGCTGTGCACCGGCATCCTCGACGGCGTGCTGGAGGACGCCGTGGCGCATCTGACCGAGCGCGAGGCCTTCGGACGGAAGATCGGCCAGTACCAGGCCCTGCAGCACTACGTGGCCGACATCGCCATGTGGCGCCAGCAGGCCGAGTTGCTCACCTACTACGCCGCCTGGCTGGCCGATCAGGGTCGTGACTGCGGGCTGGAGGCCAACATGGCCAAGGTGTGCGCCTCGGAGTACGCAGGCATGGCCGCCGATCTGGGAATCCAGATGTTGGGCGGGATGGGCTACGCGGCAGAGACCCACATGCAGCGTTACTGGCGCGACGCCCGCCTCTACCGCATCGGTCCCATCACCAACGAGATGGCCCGCAACAGCATCGCCGAGTCGTTCGGCCTGCCCCGCTCGTTCTAGAGCACCGCGTCATGGGTGGCACCAGCGGTCGAGGTCCGGGCGGGAGCAGGGACACGGCAGGGGACTGAGGCCGATGGCGCCGGAGACCGGAGACACAGGAGTCCTGCAGGACCGCGTGGCACTCGTCACCGGGGCGGGCCGTGGGATCGGTGCGGCCATCGCCCGCCTCGTGAACAACGCCGGCCTCACCCGCGACGCCATGATTCACACGATGACCGACGAGACCTGGGACGCCGTGTACGACGTGGTGCTGCGCGGCACGTTCAACATGATCCGGGCCGCGGCGCCCTGGCTGCGGCGGACCGACAGTGCCCGGGTCGCCGCCGAGCCGTGCAAGAAGATCGTCAATGTGGCTTCGATCAACGGCATCTACGGCATTGCCGGTAACTCCAACTACTCCGCGGCCAAAGCCGGCGTTATCGGCCTGACGAAGTCGGTGTCGCGGGAATGGGCCCGCTTCGGTGTGTGCGTGAACGCCGTCGCGCCCGGCTACATCGCAGGCACCCGCCTGACAGGCGAGCGCGATCCGGAGACGAGCCTGGGCATATCCACCGACACCATCGAGCGGATCGAGGCGCAGATCCCCATCGGTCGCCCAGGTCGTTCCTCCGACGTGGCCGAGGCCTGCCTGTGGCTGGCGTCGCCGGCCAGCGACTACTGCTGCGGGCAGGTCATCGAGCTGCACGGCGGCCACGAGATCATCGAGTTGGTGTGAGCGGGGGAGCGGAACCGTGCAGGTGAAGCAGGCAACACTCGCCGAGGCCGCCTCGCTGGTGTGCGACGGCGACGTCGTGGCGCTGCAGAACATGGCCACGCAGGCGGCACCGATGGCGCTGGTGCGCGAGCTCATCCGGCGGCAGCGCCGGGACCTGGCATTGGTGTGCCTCGTGGGAGGGATAGCGCTGGACTGGCTGGCGGCGGCGGGCTGCATGAGCCGCTTCATCGGCAACGCTGTGTCGATGGAGCAGTTCGGGCTGGCGCAGCGCTACCGCCGCGCCGTGGAGTCCGGCCGCATCCGCATGGAGGAGCTCTCGGAGACGGCGCTGCTGGCCCGCCTCGGCGCGGGTGCCCGCAACCTGCCGTTCCTGCCTACCCGGGGGATGATCGGCACCGACCTCGTCGACATCAACGAGAATCTGACGATGCTGGAAGATCCGTTCGGCGGCCCACCGGTGGTGGCCTGCCGGGCGCTGGTGCCCGACGTGGCGCTCGTTCACTGCCACCGGGCCGACCGCTACGGCAACGCACAGTACGAGCCGACGGCGCTGTGGCCCGACATCGGCATCATGCCCAAGGCGGCCCGCCGGGTCATCGTCACCACCGAGGAGATCGTCGACAGCGACGTGCTGCGCGCCAACCCCGACCGCACCGTCCTGCCGGGCTTCATGGTGGACGCCGTCGTGGAGGTCCCGTGGGGGGCCCACCCCACCTCGTTCAACCCGCTCTACGGCTATGACACCGCGCTCCACCTGGCCTGGGTGGCGGCGGCCCGCTCGGATGAGGCAACCGAGGAGTTCCTCGACACCTACGTCTACGGCCCGGCCGACCACGAGGCGTACCTGGCGGCCGTCGGGGGCACCGAACAGCTGGCCGCGCTGGCCCGCTGGGAGACCGGCTGATGGACGCACCCGGCCACGTCGACTCGCCGCCTACGGAGGACTGGACCGTCGACGAGTTGATGATCGCCGTGCTGGCCTCGTGCTTCGCCGACGGCGATCAGGCGTGCAACGGCATGGCCAGCTTCCTGCCGGTGGCCGCCTTCCAGTTGGCCAAGCTCACCCATGCCCCCGACCTCGTTTGGCTGGCGGGCGCCGTCGGCCTGGAGCCTCGGCCCGGTCCGATCCCGGCCTCCACGCTGGAGGCCCCCCTGTGGCGCGACGCCCTCATGTACGTGGAGCAGTACGGGGACTTCTGGACGCTGGCTCTCAACGGCCGCTGGCTGCAGAAGTTCTGCGTCGGCGCGGCACAACTCGACCGCTACGGCAACGCCAACAACTCCGTCATCGGCGGCGATTACCACGCCCCGAAGGTGCGCCTGCCGGGCACCGCCGGGCTGGCCGACATGGGCTCGATAGGGAAGCGTCTCTACTACTGGAACCCCAACCACAACCCCCGCTCCCTCGTGGCGAAGGTGGACTTCGTCTCCTGCGCCGGCTACCTCGGCGGGGGCGACGAGCGCGAGCGTCTGGGGCTCACGGGTGGTCCCGAACTCGTGGTCACGAACCTCTGCGTCCTGGACTTCGAGCCGAACAGCAAGCACATGCGGCTGCGTTCGGTGCATCCGGGGGTTACCGTCGAGCAGGTGCTGGAGGCCACCGGCTTCGAGCCGGTGCTGCCGGCCGGCGACGTGCCCACCACCCCCGAGCCGACGGCCGAGCAGGTGCGCCTCATCCGCGAGGTCATCGATCCGCACGGCATGCGCCGCCGCGAGTTCCGCCGGCGCTAGCACACTTACGAGCGATGCCACTGATCCCTGCTTCGTCGTTCCGGCCCCTCGTTTCGTCGTTCCGGCCCCTCGTTTCGTCGTTCCGGCCCCTCGTTTCGTCATTCCGGCCCCTCGTTTCGTCATTCCGGCCTCTCGTTTCGTCATTCCGGCCCCTCGTTTCGTCGTTCCGGCCCCTCGTTTCGTCGTTCCGGCCCCTCGTTTCGTCATTCCGGCCCCTCGTTTCGTCGTTCCGGCCCCTCGTTTCGTCGTTCCGGCCCCTCGTTTCGTCATTCCGGCGAAGGCCGGAATCCATTCGTGTCCAGGCTCCGGCTGCGCCCGCCGCCAAGTGGTCCACAAGGGCTTAGGAGCCTGCCGGCCATGGACATCCAGATCGGCGTACCCGGCCAGTTGATGCCGCCGGCGAGCCGCGCGGTCTCACTGGCACAGCGAAACGAGGCCGACGGCTTCGACGCCGTCTGGTGGCCGTGTCACCTCATGGGCTGGCACCCGGACTCGGTCTGGACGCCGGACATGACCCCGTTCGCCGAGGTGCAGCCCAGCCCGCACACCTACTTCGACCCGCTGCTGATGATGGCGGCCGTGGGTTCGCAGACCAGCCGCATCAAGGTGGGCGTGGTGGTCACCGACCTGCTGCGCCGCCACCCCGCCATGGTCGCCAACATGGCGCTCACGCTCGACCATCTGACGCGGGGCCGGGCCATCCTCGGGCTCGGCTCCGGCGAGCGCATGAACGTCGTGCCCTACGGCGTGGACTTCTCCCGCCCGGTGAGCCGGCTGGCCGAGGGCATCGAGGTGATCCGGCTGCTGTGGGGCGCCGACGGGCCGGTGAACTACGAGGGACGGTTCTTCCGCCTGAAGGACGCGGTGCTGGGGCTCGCCCCGTACTCGGAGGCGCCGCCACCGCTCTGGACCGCAGCGCACGGCCCCCGGATGCTCGCCATGACCGGCCGGCTCGCCGACGGCTGGCTGCCGACGAAGCTGGCCCCCGAGCGGTACGGCGAGGCTCTCGGGACTATCCGCGAGGCCTCGGTGGCGGCGGGCCGTGAAGCCGAAGCGGTCACGCCCGGGCTGCTTGCCTACGTGTTGGTGGCGCCTGACGCAGCCTCGCTGCGGCGCCTGCAGGAGGCCGCCATGGTGCGCGCCCTCATGGTGATGCTCCCCGGCGAGGTGTTCGAATCGCTGGGCGTGACGCCCCCGGAGGGGTTCCACGAACTGGTGCCGGCGTCGCTGTCCCGCGCCGAAGCGCTGCGGGTGATCGACGGCATCCCGCCGCGGGTCGTGGACTACTACTGCTTCTGCGGCACGCCCGAGCAGATCGCCGATCAGGTCGCCACGTACCATGCCGCCGGGCTGCGCCACCTGGTCATGTGGAACATCACGCCGTTCGGCGACCCCGACCTGGCAGGCTGGTCGTTCAAGGCGCTGAACGAGGTGAAGGACATCCTGCGGAGCCGGCCATGAGCGGTCCTCGATCCACGACACCCGAACCTGCCTCCCCGCCGCCCGCGGCGCCGTCTGCGGCCTCGAGCCCCCGCGCCGTGGTGGAGAGCTACTTCGCCGCCGTGAACGCCGAGGACTTCGACACGTTGCGCCGCGTGCTGCACCCCGACATCGAGCTGACCGCCTGCCTGTCGCGACCGCGCCAGGGGCTCGAATCGGTCGTGGCGTTCTTCGACGCGGTCTTCGGACGCTTCCCCGTCCATTCCGACATCCCGACCCGGCTCATCTGCGACGGCAACTCCGTCGTGGCGGAGATCCACTTCGAGGGCCGCAGCGCCACCGGCGCCGAGATCGTCTTCGAGGCGGTGGACGTGTTCGACATCTCCGACGGCCGAATCAGGCGCCTTGCGCAGTGGTTCGACAGCGCCGACCTGCAGCGTCAGTTACGTTCTCCCGAGCAGCGCCAGTAGTCAGCAGACCAGTGCCGCCAATCGTTGTTCCGTCATTCCGGCGAAGGCATGTCCCGGACCCCGATCCGGGAGCCTGCCCCGGACTCGATCCGGGGCCGGGACCCACTGTCCAGCGGACCGGCGTGTGAGGCAGTTGGAGCATCAGCGGTCCGTGGCGGCCGGCACTGCGGGCAGTGACGATGACCCGGAACCGTGAGGAGCAGGAGGAGACAGCCATGACCTTCACGGAGCGACAGTGGGTGGAGGTCACAACGTTCGGTGACCTCATCGTGCGGGCGGCCGCCCAGCACCCCGACAGCGACGCGGTCGTCTTCCCCGACGTGCGCCACACGTTCAGCTCGCTGCTGGCGGCGGCCGAGCGGGTCGCCCGCTCGCTGCTGGGCCTCGGCGTGCGGCCCGGCGACCACGTCGGCATCCTCATGCCCAACTGCATGGACTTCGTCGAGGTCATGTTCGGCGCGGCGCTCATCGGCGCTCCGGTGGTGCCCATCAACGCCCGCTTCAAGGGACGCGAGCTGTCCTACGTGGTGCGCGACGCCGACCTGCGCCTGCTCGCGACCAGCGACATCATCGATCAACACACCGACTACGTGGCGATCCTGCACGACTGCCTGCCCGGCCTGGCCGACGCCGCCGATATCCGGGATCTGGGCCTCGATGCCGTCCCCGAACTGCGCAGCGTCGTGCTGCTCGGCAGCTCCTCACCGGCGGGGATGATCGGCCGGGCGGGCTTCGAGGCCGCCGCCGGCGGGGTGGACCTCGGAGCGGTGCACCTGGCCCGCAGCCGGGTGGCCCTGCGCGGCATCGCCATGATGATGTACACGTCGGGCACCACCGCCGAGCCCAAGGGCTGCCCGATGACCCACGAGCAGCTCGTACGCACCAGCTCGGTGGGCTGCGAGCGCTTCGAACTCACCTCCACCGACGTGTTCTGGGATCCGCTGCCGCTGTTCCACATGAGTTCGATCCTGCCGCTCATCGGCTGCATCGAGGCGGGCGCCTCCTACGTGACGCTCACCCATTTCGATCCGGCGGTGGCCATCGCCCAGCTGCGTGACGAGGGCGCCACGATTTGCTTCTCCACGTTCCCCACGGTCACGACGGTCATGTTGAACCACCCCGACTGGGATCCGGCGGCCATGAGCAGCATCCGGCTCATGAACAACGTGGCCGCGCCGGCCGCCCTGGAGGAGATCCACCGCCTGCTGCCCGACATGGCCCACATGAACGCCTACGGGCTCACCGAGTGCGGCGGCGTGGTGGCGTTCACCGCCCCCGACGACCCACCGGAGGTGCGCTCGACCACCTCGGGGCGACCCTTCCGGGGCATCGAGTTGCAGATCCGGGACTTCGAGACCGGCGAGGTGGTGCCGGTCTGGGAGCGGGGCGAGATCTGGTGCCGCGGCCACAACGTCTTCGAGGGGTACTACAAGGATCCCGTCAAGACGGCGGAATCCTTCGACGACGAGGGCTGGTTCAACACCGGCGACATCGGGAGGGTCGACGCCGACGGGCGCGTCGGTTACCTCGGTCGGGTCAAGGACATGCTGAAGGTCGGCGGCGAGAACGTGGCCGCCGTCGAGATCGAGTCCTACCTGCAGACCCACGAGGCGGTGGCGATCGCGCAGGTCGTGGGGATCCCCGACGAGCGCTACGTCGAAGTGGCGGCAGCGTTCGTGGAATTGATGCCCGGCGCCGAACTCGCCGAGAACGACCTTATCGACTACTGCAAGGGCAACATCGCCTCCTTCAAGGTCCCGCGCCACGTCCGGTTCGTCCGGGACTGGCCCATATCGGCCACGAAGATCCAGAAGTTCCGCCTGCAAGAGCAACTGTGCAAAGAACTGAACCTGACCTGAGGTCCCGTCCGGTGTCCTCAACTCGTCATTCCGGCGAAGGCCGGAACCCAGAGCCGCGGCTGGCCGGGCGTGGCCGCCGGTGGCGCTCCGGCGGCCTAGGGAATAGCCGCCTGCGCTGGCCCCCGGCACCCCCGCCCTCGCGGGTCGTGCCGTCCCCAATTCGTCATTCCGGCGGAGGCCGGAATCCACTGCTCACCGGCACCTTGCTGGAGTGCCTATGACGCGGTTCGTCGAAACGGCGCCTGTCGTGGGGCTGGACGAGCCTCTGACCCTGGGGCCCTGGCTGCGGGCCTGTGCCGAGCGGAACGGCGACCGGGAGGCGATCGAGGTGATGGGCGTGGCGAAGTCCTATGTCGCCCTCGACCGCGACGCCGACCGTCTGGCCGCCGGACTGGCGATCGACGTCTCCTTGCGGGCCGGCGACCGGGCCGCTGTCATCATGCGTAACAACCTGGCCTGCGTGGACACCTGGTTCGCCATGGCCCGCGCCGGCATCGTCGACGTGCCCGTCAACGTGGCCCAGCGGGGCGACGGCCTCGCCTATGTGCTGGGCCAGTCCCGCTCGCAGGCGGTGGTGTGCGACATCGAGTTCGCCGACCGGCTGGCGGAGGTGCTGCCGGCGCTGCCGGAGTTGCGCCACGTGATCCTGCACCGCCCGGACGTTGAATCGGCCGGGTCCGCGAGCGATGACGGGGCGAGGGGGACGGTCGCTGCGGACGGTACCGGCCAGGTCCCGGCTGCTGACCCGGGAACCCCGTCGTTCGGTCCCGGTGTGGCGGTGCACGAACTGCCGTCGCTCTACGGTGACGCGGCGCCCCGCCCGCCGGACTTGGAGGCCGGCGACGTCGCCGTCATCCTCTACACCTCGGGCACCACCGGTCCGTCCAAGGGGGCGATGTTGAGCCACGGCGCCAACCTCACGTTGACCCGCCAGACCCGGTGGCTCATGGGTTATGGCCCCGACGACGTGCTCTACACGGCCTTCCCGCTGTTCCACATCAACGCCCGCTACACGACGGTCACCTGCGCCATGGAGGCCGGCGCCCGCTGCGTCCTGGAGCAGCGCTTCAGCGCCGGCAATTTCTGGGACACCTGCCGGGCGAAGGGCGTCACCGCCTTCAACTACATGGGCGCGCTCATCATGATGCTCTGGAAGCAGCCGGCCCGGCCCGACGACGCCGACCATCCGGTGCGCCGGGGGTTCGGGGCGCCCTGCCCGCCGGACATCTGGGAGCCGTTCGAAGAGCGGTTCGGTGTGAGGCTCACCGAGGTGTACGGCTCCACCGAGGTGCCCATCGTCACCCAGAACGGCATGGCCGCCGTCGACCTCGCCGACCGCCGGATCGGGACCGCGGGCCGCCCGTCGGGCCTCTACGACATGCGCATCGTCGACGAGTCCGACAACGAGGCGCCGCCCGGTACCCCGGGCGAGATCGTCGTGCGCGCGCGGCCGAACCACGCCACCTTCAGCGGCTACTACGACATGAGCGAGGCCACCGCCGACGCCTGGCGGAGCGGCTGGTTCCACACCGGCGATCGGGGTGTCGTGGACGCCGACGGCTACCTCACCTTCATCGACCGGGTGAAGGACTGCGTGCGCCGCCGTGGCGAGAACATCAGCTCCTATGAGGTGGAACAGTCGATCGCCCGCCATCCCGCCGTGCTGGAGGCCGCCGTCGTCGGTGTCCCCTCCGAGCTGAGCGAGGAGGAGGTGCTGGCCTGCGTGGTGCTGAAGCCGGGCCGCATCGTCGCCGAGACCGAGCTGATCGAGCATTGCGACGGGCGGATGGCCCACTTCGCCGTGCCCCGCTACATCCGCTGGATGGACGAGCTGCCCCGCAACGCCTCCGAACGGGTCCAGAAGTTCCAGCTCCGCGCCGAGGGCCTCACCCCCGACACCTGGGACCGCCTCGCCGCAACCGAAGCCCGACGATGAGGGTCGTGACGAGTCCGAACCGGTTGATTCCCCACAGTCATTCCGGCGCAGGCCGGAATCCATCCTGCAGCCACCTCACGAACTCTGCTGGAGGATCAACCCGCGGTCTCGCCGAGGCCGGAGCCCGTCGATGAGAGTCGTCGTCCTCGGCGCCGGCGCCCTCGGATCGGTGTACGGCGCCTGGCTGGCCGACGCCGGCGCCGACGTGACGCTGGTGGCCCGCCGCCCCACGCCGAGGCGGTGCGCGACCGGGGCCTCGAGGTTCGCTCCTACGTCGCCGGCACCCACGTGTATCACCTGAACGCCACCGACGATCCCGCCGCGGCCGGCGACGCCGACCTGGTGCTCGTCGCTGCCAAGTCGTTCGACGTGCCGGCGTTGCTCGCCGCCTACACCGGCCGGTGCTCCATGGCCTTCTCGGTGCAGAACGGCGTGGATCAGGCGCTCCCACTGGTGGACCGCTTCGGCTCGGCCGCTACCGAGGCGGTGTCGATGGTGGGTGGCACGCTCGTGGGCCCGGGCGTGGCCGAGTACACGTTCACCGGTGCGACCTACGTGGGCGACGTCGCAGGGACCACACCCGGCACGGCAGCCCGGATCGCCGCCGCGCTGCCGGAGCGCATCACCGAGCGCGCCGACATCGCCTCGGTGCTGTGGACCAAGGCCTCCCTGGCGGCCGCGGCCATGGGTGTCGTGGCCCTTACCCGCTCCATCTACCACCGCATGTTCATCACGCCGGCGCTGCTGGCGGGCGTCACACGGATGATGTTCGGGATCGACGCGGCGCTCCGCGAGGACGCGCCGTGAGGCACTCGGTGCTTGGACGGCGTGAGCGCCGGGCGAGGATCGGCTGCAACGGGGAGCCCCCATGAGGTTCGCGCCGCCAACGTCGCCGGCGTGCGGCGCGACGACCCCGTTCGGTGGTGTGCTGTGAGGCCAGGTGAGTTCCTCCGTCTGGTGCGGCTGCGGCCGCGCCCCATACCGCCGCACTCCTACGACGACTTCCGGCGCCTCGCCCGGCGCCGCCTGCCCCGCCTGGTCTACGACTTCGTGGAGGGCGGCGCCGACGGCGAGGTCACGCTGCGGGCCAACCACGAGGCGTTCGACAGGGTGCACTTCACTGCCCGATCGCTTGTGAACGTCGCCGAGCGAGATCCAGGCGCCACCGTGCTGGGCCGGCGCCTCGAGGTGCCCTTCATCTGCGGTCCGGCCGGCCTGGCCCGCCTGGTGCACCGGGAGGGTGAATTGGCGGTGGCGCGGGCAACCGCCGCTGCGGGCACCGTGTTCGTCGTCAGCACGGCCTCCAGCTACAGCATCGAGGAGATCGCCGCCGTCAGCGACGGCCCGCTGTGGTTCCAGCTCTACCTGTGGCGCAGCCCCGACGTCGTGGCGCAGCTCGTCGACCGGGCAACCGCCGCCGGCTGCGAAGCCCTCGTCCTCACCGTCGACGTGCCGCTGATCGGCAAGCGCGAGCGCGACCTCCGCAACGGCATGATGATCCCGCCGCGCATCGGCCCGGCCCAGGCCCTGGAGGCGATCCGCCGCCCGCGCTGGCTGTGGCATCTGGCCGCCGGGCCGCCGGTGCACTTCGGCTGCCTGCTGGACCTGGTGCCGCCCAACACCAACATGGCCGGAATGGCCGCCTACCTGGACAGTGAGCTGGCCGACCTGTCCAAGACGTGGGACGACGTGGCCTGGCTGCGGGAGCGCTGGGATGGGCCGCTCCTCATCAAGGGGGTGATGAGCGCAGCCGACGCCCGCCGGTGTGTCGAACAGGGGGCCGACGCGGTGATCGTGTCCAACCACGGCGGACGCCAGCTCGACGGCCTGCCGGCCGCCCTCGACGTGCTCGGCGAGGTGGTCTCCGAGGTCGGCGGCGAGGCCGAGGTCATCCTCGACGGCGGCATCCGCCGAGGCGCCGATCTGGTCAAGGCGCGAGCCCTGGGAGCCACCGCGGCCATGGGTGGACGGGCCTGGTTCTGGCCGCTCGCCGCCGGCGGCGAGGCCGGCGTGGCCCGGATGCTCGAGATCCTCAGAGGCGACGTCGACCGCACCCTCGCTCTGCTGGGCCGCAATTCCTACGAGGGCCTCGACGCCAGCATCCTCCACTAGCTGCCGGGTCCGCACCTGCCACCGGCGGCCCCGCCCTCTCTTTTTCATTCCGGCGGAGGCCGGAATCCATTCGGCAGCGGCCCGGGCGGCTCTGCCGGTGGCGCTCCGGCGGCCTCCGAAAATGGCCGACTTCCCTGGTCCCCGGCATCCCCGCCATCCCTCTCGGGCGCGACAGCGGGATGACATTTGAATCAGTGCTATGGGGCGTCCCGTGGTGAGCCCCAGGGCGTTCCGCGCGTCTTGTGAGTCCGGCGTGATCGACGGATCGGATCGGGTCGCCGGTGGCCCACCCGGTCGGGGTTGTGAGATGCTCCGGCATCACCCTTCGCGCGGCTCGGGAACGGTAGATTGCGCTCGTCCTGTAGCCGCATCCTGTGAGGGATTCCTAGCTTGATTCGCCCAGTGGCTTCCGTGCTCGCTCGACGGCGCGCCGTCGGGTTCGTCGGGATTTCCGTGCTGATCGGCACGCTCCTGACCACGACCGGCGTTGCCGCGCAGCAGCAGACCGAGCCTCTGACGGTCGACAGCCCGAGCGTGAGCGAGAGCGGCGGGACCCTCGTGTTCACCGTGAGGAATGTCCTAGCGATCGATCTGGAGGAGTTCCCGTCGGGCACCGTCGAAGTTAGCTACAACACGAACAATGGCTCGGCAACGAGCGGGTCGGACTACACCTACACCAGCGGCACGCTCGAGTTCACGTCGGTGGGTCAGACGGCGCAGGTCACCGTGCCGATCCTCAGCGACGGGTTGGACGAGGACGACGAGACGTACATCTTGCTGCTGAATGACCCCAGGGCCCCCTCCGCGCACATCTTTGGCACGGGCACGATCCTCGACGACGACGACAGGCCGAAATTGACGCTGGGTGAGGACGTCGTGAAGACCGAGAGCGGCGTGAATTTCATCTACCCCATCAGCCTGAGCGAGCCCAGCAGTCGACGGATTGTGGTGCAGTACGAGGTCCTGCCCGGCCTGGCGAGGAACAGCGTCGGCGACCTCATCGATCCCGATGATTGCGGTTCGGCGACCGACCGGGACGCCTGCCAACCGGCGACACCGCCGCCGAGCCAGGACGCCGACTACAGGGTCTCGGATCTCGAGGTGGTCATCGAGCCCGGCGAGACCAGCCCGCAAGTCGGGATCTGGATCTCTGCCGTCAACGACCGAGTCGCTGACGTGAACGATCGCGACGAGACGTTCACGGTCCGCGTGATCCGTGATGCGGACAACCCGGCGTTCGACTTCGCCACGCCCGCCGACGAGACCGCACAGGGACTGATCCTCGACGACGACCTGCCGAGGATAAGCATCAGCGAATGGGGTGGCGGGTTCGAGGGTCCGTATGGGGTGAATTGGGGTATCTCGATGCGCCCTGCCGTGCCTCCGGGCGGCGAACCTGTGACGGTCGAGTACCGGACGGTCGACAACGTCTTCATCCCCGGCGAGTACTCCAGCCAGGACGAGGGGGACGCCTTCTGCTCGGCGGATGCGAACGAGGACTACGTTCCCGTCTCCGGAACGCTGACCTTCAGTCCGGGGGAGACATTCAAGAGCGTCAGTACCAACAGGCTCGACGACGAGATCGCCGAGCCGGTGGCGGAGAGGATCTGCCTGGAGTTGTACGACCAGTCGCAGAACGCGCTCTTGGAATTGGAGCCCGTCTGGTACAGCATCATCTACGACGACGAGGAGCCCTCCGCCGTCAGTGTGACCTCACACGACGTCAACGAGAACGTCGGGAGCGTGACGTTCAAAGTGGCGCTCACCAGGCCGGGCACCGACAGAGTCGACCTGACCTACACGACGGAAGACGGCACTGCTGAGGCTCCCGGCGACTACACCTCCACGTCCGGGACGCTGACGTACGGGCCGGGGGACATGACGTCGCGGGACGTGACAGTCACGATCCACGACGACACCCTTGACGAAGTCACTGAGAAATTCAAACTGGTGGTGTCGGGCGATGGCGGGCCGTTGGCCGAGGGCACGGTGAGGATTACCGACAACGACGGTGAGCCGAGCCTGTCGGTCGCCGACGCGGAGGGCGACGAGGATGACGGACGCGTCGACTTCACGGTCAGGTTGTCAGCGGCGAGCGGGCAAACGGTCACGGTCGCCTACGCGACGGCGCCCGATACGGATGGCGCTGCCCCTGCGACCGAGGGCGCCGACTGCACCGTGACCGGCGCCGACTATGACGACACCTCGGGCACGCTGACGTTCCAGCCGGGTCAACCCCTGACCCAGACGGTCTCGGTCACCGTCTGCGATGACGCCCTGTACGAGCAGAACGAGACGTTCCTGCTGCAATTGAGCGGGGCGCAGAACGCCGAGTTGCCCCAAGCAACCGCCACCGCCACGGGTGAGATCGAAAACGACGACATGGCGTCACAACTGTCGGTCGCCGATGCCCGCGCCGACGAGGACGCGGGGCCCATCGAGTTCACGGTGAGTCTGGAACGCTCGAGTTCCGACGAGGTCACCGTCAAGTACAGGACGACCGACGGCTCTGCGATCGCGCCCGGTGACTACACCGCCTACACCGAGCAGGGCGGGCACACGCTGACCTTCGGGCCCACCGAAACGTCGATGACCGTGCGGGTCCCGATCGTCGCGGACTCGCTGGACGAGGAGCAGGAGCAGTTCAATCTGATCCTCTATGCACCGTCCAACGCCGCACTGCGCGACGACACCGCCATCGGCTACATCGACGACGCCAACGACCTACCGGTGCTGTCGGTTCGGGGCGAGAGAGTCGACGAGGACGACAGCGACGGCAATGTGATGTTCACCGTGACCCTCGGCGCCGAGAGCGCCAAGGAGGTCACCGTCGACTACGCGACGGCGGACGGCACGGGGCAACACCCGGCGATCCAGCTCGACGACTATGCCCCCAGATCGGGGACTCTGACGTTCGCGCCCGGCGACCGGACGAAGACCGTGTCGGTGCCGATCGTCAACGATGCCGTCGACGAGCACGACGAGGAGTTCAGCCTGACGCTGACGGTGAGCGATTCGTCGAACGCCACGCTGGATCCGAACGCGGGGAGCGCGACCGGCACGATCCGCAACGACGACAGCCCGCCGGTACTGTCCGTCGATGATGCGAGCGCCGATGAGGACGACGCCGACGGCGTCGTGTTCACGGTGACGTTGAGCGCAGCGAGTGGCAAGACCGTCGAGGTGCTCTACTCCGCCTCCACAGAGACCGGCGACACCGCGACCGCCGGTGAGGACTACACCGCAGTGACCGACGAGACCCTGCGGTTCGAGCCGGGGGACCCCCTGACCAAGGAAATATCGGTGCCGATCCTGAACGACGTTCTGGACGAGGCCGATGCCGAGACGTTCACCCTGACACTGCACTCCCAGGACAACGCGACGCTGGACCCCGATCACTCCACCGCCACCGGCACGATCAACGACAACGATGCGGCGTCGGAACTGAGTGTCGCCAACGCAGGCGCGACGGAGGGTGGCACCGTGACGTTCACGGTGACTCTGAACCCGGCCAAGGACTCGCAGGTCGACGTCGCCTATTCGACCTCCAACGTCACGGCGACCGGGGGTGCGAACTGCGCCACCGACGGCGTGGACTACATAGCGCAGGCGTCGGGCATGCTGCAGTTCGCCGCCCAGGAGACGACGAAGACGATCTCGGTTGTGACGTGCGACGACTCGCTGGACGAACTCGACGCGGAGACGTTCGGTCTGCAACTGACGTCGTCAGACGCGACGGCACCGGCCGACGCGGCGACGGGCACCATCAATGACGGCGACGATCCGGCGATGTTGTCGGTCGCGGACGCGACGCTGGTAGAGGGTGCCGGCGGCAATGACATGGTGTTCACCGTCACGTTGAGCCCAGCGAGCGGTCGGGCGGTCACGGTGAGATACAGGACCGCTGATGATACGGCACCTCCCGACGACCCGGCGACAGCGGTCACCGACTACTCGCCGAGATCAGGGACGCTCGGATTCTCCCCGGGGTCGACCGAAGAGACCATCGTGGTGCCGATCGTCGATGACGACCTCGACGAGGCGTCGGAGACGTTCAGGCTGCTGCTGAGCGGTGCCAACAACGCGACGCTGGCCGATGACGAGGCGATCGGCACGATCACCGACAACGACGAACTGCCGAGCCTGTCGATCGGAGACGAAACCGTCGTCGAGGACGTGACGGGCGGCCAGGTGATGTTCACCGTGATGCTCAGCAGGGCGAGTTCCCAGGACATCACGGTCGACTATGCGACAGCCGACGACCCCGCTGCCACCCAAGCGGCAACCGCGGGTGACGACTACACCTCGACGGACGGCCGGTTGACGATTAGCGCCGGATTCCACAGCGCGGAGATCCCCGTGGCGATCATCAAGGACACTGAGGAGGAGCAGCCCGAGACGTTCCTGGTCAAGCTGAGCATGCCGTCGGCGAACGCCACCATCAGCGATGACACCGCCATCGGCACGATTACCGACACCGAGCCACTGGCGGACATCGAGATCACGAACGCCAGCGCGGACGAGAGTGCCGGGCAGCTGACGTTCAGCGTCACCCTCAAGGAGCCGAGCACTCAGCCCGTGACGGTGAGGTACGAGACGAGGGCGGGCACCGCGACCGAGGACGTCGACTACACGGCGACAACCGGCACGCTGACCTTCGTGCCGAACGACGTTGCCGAGACGATCACGGTGCCGATCCTCCACGACACCCTGCACGAGCCGACCGAGGTGTTCACCGTTCATCTGAGCGCCGTCGGGGCGAGAGCGCCGACCGCCCCCGCCGAGGGCGAGATCCGCGACGACGACCCTCCGCCGGAGCTGTCGGTTGCCGACGTGACGGTCAGCGAAGGTGCGCGGAATGCCGAGTTCACCGTGACTCTGAGCGCGGTGAGTGGGCGACCGGTCGAGGTGGAATACGCCACAGCCGCCGACACGGCCACGGCCGGCGAGGACTACTCGGACGTCTCGAGCACGCTGCTGATCCCCGCGGGCGACATGAGCGGGACAATCATCGTGCCGCTCATCGACGACGACTCCGACGAGCCCGACGAGTCGTTCACATTGACCCTGACGAATCCCGACAACGCCTCGATCGCCGACGACGGGGCCACCGCCACGATCACCGACGATGACAACGAGCCGGGCTTGTCGGTGGCGGACTCGAGCGCGTCCGAGGACGTCACTGAACTCGATCCCAACGACGGTGTCGTGTTTACGGTGCGGGTGGAGCCGGTGAGCAGCCATGCGGTGACCGTCGACTATGAGACGGCCGACGGTTCGGCCGAAGCGGGTTCGGACTACACCTTCAAGTCCGGAACGCTGGAGATTCCCGCAGGTGAGGCAACGGCGACGATCACCGTGTACGTCATCGACGACGACCTGCACGAGCCGGCGGAGACTTTCAGGCTGGTGCTGACGGGCGCGTCGAACGCGACCATCGGCGACGGCCGGGCGCTGGGCACCATCCTCAATGACGAATCCGAACCGATCCTGACGGTCGAGGACGTGACGGTCGACGAAGGCGACGGGACCGCCACCTTCACGGTGACACTGACGCCGGCGAGCGGCCTGCTGGTGGGCGTGGATTACGCCACGGCAGATGTTTCGGCCACGGCGGACCTCGACTACACGCCCCAGTCGGGCTCTCTGGTGTTCGCGCCGGAAACCACGACGGGGCAGATCTTGGTGCCGATCCTCGAGGACGCCGAGGTCGAGAGTACTGAGACGTTTACGCTGACCCTGAACAACGCGCGGAACGCCGAGATCTCAGACACCGCCGGCTCGGCGACGGGCTCGATCAACGACGACGACACTGCTGCCGATCTGAGCATGACCAACGTGAAGATCCGGGAGGACCGCGGGCCACTCGAGTTCACCGTGACGTTGACCTCCGCCAAGCAGTCGGCCGTCACGGTGGACTACCGCACAGCCGGGGTCACGGCGACCGAGGACACTGATTACACCTCGACATCGGGCATGCTGACGATCGAGGCGAACCAGACGAGCGCCACGTTCTCCATCCCCATCACTGACGACGAATTGGACGAGGATCCGGAGACGTTCCAGGTGTGGCTGGATAACCCGAGTTCCAATGCGACCGCGCCGGATGATCCGGCGACGGTCACCATCGAGGACGATGACAATTCGCCGAGCCTGTCGGCCGAGGATGTGACCGTGTCGGAGACCGAGCGCACCGTGACTGTCACCATCGACCTGGCACCGGCCAGCGGCAGGGACGTCACAGTGGGCTACGTGACCGCCGACGGTTCGGCGAAGGCGGGCGCTGACTACAGCACGACGGCGGGACTGGTGACGATCGTTGCGGGCGAGACCAGCGCCGACGTGAGGATACCGATCACGCACGACGTACTGGACGAGGACGACGAGAAGTTCACATTCAGGCTGACCGGCGCGACCCACGCCGACATCACCGACAATGAGGCGGAGGTCACGATCACCGACGATGACGAGTTGCCGGTCCTCTCGATCGAGGACGCACGTGCCTCGGAGAGTGCGGGAGATCTTGAATTCAACGTGACACTGACCCCGGTCAGCGGCCGGGCCGTGACAGTGCAGTACGAGACGTCGAACGGTACGGCCACTGCCGGTTCGGACTACACCCACACGTCGACGACGGTGACGATTCCCGCCGGTGCCGAGAGCGTGAAGGCGACCGTGCCGATCCGCGACGACTCATCGGTCGAGGACGACGAGACATTCACGGTGACGCTCAGCGACCCGGAAAACGCCACGCTGGACGCGAGTGCGACGACCGCCACCGGCACGATCACCGACAACGACACGGCCAGCACGACCACGCCGGGCACGAACCGTCCCAGCACGAACCGTCCCAGCACGAACCGTCCCAGCACGAACCGTCCCAGCGGCGGCGGCGGTGATCGTGGAGGCGGCCCGGTCGTGTCGACCCAGACGACGGCGGCGCCACGGATCGGCGTGTTCCTGCAGGACGTGGTCCTGGTTCTCAACGAGCCGCCGATGGACGTGAATCTCGTCGCCAGCGCGGTGAGGGCCATCGACTCCTACCGTGCGCTCGCCGCCGACCCCCGGATTGTCACCGTGGTGGTGTCGGGTTCGAAGCTGACGCTGAACCCGGTCGCTCTGGGTGTGACGACCGTGTCGGTCAGCGCCACCAACAGCAGGGGCTCGGCGTTCCAGACGTTCCGGGTCACGGTCATCGAACGGGGCGCGCCCAGGATCGTGTCGTTCCTGCCTGATCGGGTGCTGACGGTGGGTGACTCACCGACAGCGGTGAACGTGGCGCCGGCGTTCGGGGGCACCGTGAACTCCTACAGCGCGACCGCCGGCGATCCGAGGTTGGTGGGTGTGGTGGCCAGCGGGTCGAACGTGTCGCTGACCGGTCTCACGCCCGGCGTGACGACCGTGTCGGTCATCGCCAGGAACCGCAACGGCGTGACCCTGCAGACGTTCCGGGTCACGGTCCGGAGCAGGTCCGTTCCGGGCACGACACCTCTCGGCCCGCAGCAGGAGATACCGACGCACTGAGGCACCTTGCGCCGGGGGTGCAGTACCCCTGACGCCCGAGCGCCGCGCTACTCAACGAACTCCCGCAGTTCGGCCCGGCCTCTCGGTATCCCCGATGCGGCCCCACGTGCAAACTACGGTCAGTCACTCAAGTTATAACAGGTAGTCAGGGAACTTCCTAACTCGAGTTATCATTCGTTGGTTATGAGATATCTTAGATGTGTAAATTGCTTTGTAGCAGTCGTCAGTTTGTCTCTGCTCTGCACAGCCGGAGCGGCGCAGGCGCAAACCAACCCGACCTTGTCGATCGGGGCGATGTCGCCCGTCGGGGGCATCGAGGACACGGCGTCGCCGGCCACGGGAGTCGCTCCCCACAGCGGCGACGGCGGCGAGACATCATCGGAGCCTGTCGGGGCTCCCCGGATCGGGGTCATCCTGGAGGATCTGACTCTGGCGCTCGACGAGCCGCCGGCCGTCGTCGATCTGGTCGCAGGGCTGGTCGGCGATGTCGAGACGTACGACGCGTCATCGGAGGATGTCACCGTCGTGACTGTGCAGGTTGCAGGTTCGAAGCTGACGTTGATCCCTGTCGCTCCCGGTGAGACCACGGTGTCGGTCTCCGCTGTGAACGCGCAGGGCGCCGCGTACCAGGAGTTCGGGATCACCGTCGTCGCACGGAGCGCACCGGAGATCCTCACGCTCATCGAGGAAAGGGTGTTGACGCTGGGGGCCCCGCCGGTCGAAGTCGACGTCTCTCCGGCGTTCTCCGACGGCGTTCTGATCTATACGGCGACAAGTGACGATCCGAGCCTGGTTGCCGTCCAGGTTTCGGGCTCGACGGTTGCGCTCACGGGACTCGCCCCGGGGACCACGAGAATCTTCGCGACCGCAACAGGTGTGTCGGGGGTCGCACTGCAGGCGTTCCGCGTTCAGGTCGTCGAGGCCGCACCACCGATGGGCGCCGAGCCCCTGACGGATCAGGTGCTGGCGGTCGGAGATCCGCCGTCGGTGCTGGATGTTTCGTCGGCATTCTCCGGTGACGGGCTGACGTATCGTGCGAGCGCCAACGACGGGGGTGTGGTGCGCGCCGAGATGTCCGAGTCGGAACTGTCGCTGGCCGGCCTCTCGACGGGTGTGACGACGGTCTCGGTGACTGCCACCAACTCGTCGGGTGCCGCTGTGCAGTCGTTGCAGGTGACGGTCCACAGCCCGGGCACTTCGGTGACCGACCGGATCGGTCCGGCACAGGAGAACCCAACGGGCTGAGTCGTCGCCCGTTGCCAGCGGTCTGCGAGGGAGTCGGTCTGCTCCCCTCGCCAGACCTCGGGAGCCGCTGGAGCTGGCAGGCCCGGTCCGATGCAGGAGAATCCGACGCACTGAGCCCCCGAGCCCCGGACGGGCCGCTCGGGCTCAGGGGCTCGCTCCGACCACCTCTTGGAGCAGAGCGGTCGGGCGCTAGCCTGTGAGCGCGGGCAGCGACTCGACGACCTGGCGGGCCTCGGCGATGGCGTCGCCGACGGTGCGCGGTGTGCGGGCGTCGCCGATGCGCACAGTGTGGATGCCGGTGGTCCGCGGCCGACCCTCACTGCTGCCTCGGGGTGCCAGGGCAGCCGGGACGGTCGCCCGCACCGGTTCGGCCACCACGAGGCTCCGGGCCGGCAGCACCGACCTCACCCCGGCGGCGTCCAGCCACTCCACCCCGTCGGGCGTGATGCGGGTTGGCCGACCCTGGGCATCCGTCACCGGCTCCAGGCGGCTGAGATACGCCCGGCGCGCCAGACCCGGTGTTGTGGCCGAGACGCTCGGCCAGATGAACCTCGTGCCCCAGCTGCGCGGCACGGCGAGCGGCCTCCATGCCGGCCGGCCCGCCACCGACCACCAGCACGCGGCCGGGGTTGGCGACCACCGCCGAGGGAGGGAGGGTCTCGCGCCCCACGGCGGGGTTCACCGAGCAGGAGATCGCCTCGCCGTACTGCAGCCGTCCGGCGCACCCCTCGACGGTGGCGATGCACGGGCGGATCCGGTCGGGGTGCCTGCCCCGGGCCTTGGTGACCCAGTCCTCGTCGGCCAGCGGCGCAAGGGTCTCGGCGGCGCCCTCGGGCCACAGCCAGGCGATCGCGTTCTCAACTCGACCCTCGGGGGTTACCGCGGAGAACCCCACCGTCGCCAGCGCCGTGCCCTGACTGCGCGTGCGGTAGTAGGCCAGCGCCTCGGCCTCCGGGGCACCCTGCGAGAAGCCGAACCCCGTGGTCATCGCCGACAGCACGATGCGGTTGCGCAGCTGTAGCGAACCGATCGTCAGCGGGCTGAACAGCAGCGGATAGGCCGCACCGGACACGGCCCGGCAGTGTAGAACGCGCCGCGCGACATCCGGTCCACAACGCGCGACTCTCCCGTCTCTGAAAATGGCCGCCTGCGCTGGCCCCCGGCGCCCCCGCCCTCGCTCTTCTGTGCCCCCGACGTCCCCACCTCGCTCGTTCGACATTCCGGCGGAGGCCGGAATCCAGTCCCGGCCGACCGACCTGCGTCAGCGTTGGAGTCCACGGGTCTCCATCTCCGATCGGACCGGTCGCGCGCGGCGGCACTTGATCCTCAACCGTTTGTTTAGTACGTATGGGGCGTGACAGGCCCAGTCTCCAAGCAGGCCACGCTGGCCGAGGCTGCCGCTTCCGTGCCCGACGGCGCCACGGTGGCGCTCGGGGGGCTCTCCATGAACAGCGCCCCGATGGCGTTCGTGCGGGAACTCGTCCGGGCGAACAAGCGTGATCTCACGGTGGTGGCCATCGTGGCGGGCATGTGCGTGGATTGGCTGGTGGCGGCCGGTTGTGCCGCTCGGGTGGTGGCCGGCCTGGTGAGCTTCGAGGGCTTCGGCCTGGCTCCCAATTTCCGCGACGGCGTCCAGGCCGGAAGGGTGGCGATGGAGGAATACTCCGAGCACCTGCTGATCTGCCGGCTGCAGGCGCAGGCCCGCCGGCTGCCGTTCATGCCGACGATGGCAGGTCTCGGCACCGACGTGCCGGCTCTCCATGTGGCCTCGGGCTCCGTGCGAGTCGAGACCGACGCCGCCACTGGCCGGGCCTACGTGGCCTGTACGCCGCTCCCCGTGGACGTCGCGGTCGTCCACGTCCACGAGGCGGACAGCATCGGCAACGCCCGGGTCAACCCCAAGCTGATCTGGATGGACAGCGAGATGGTCAATGCCGCCGAGCGCGCGATCGTCACCGCCGAGCGCATCGTGGACACGATCTCCTTCGCCGCCGAGCCGCACCGCACCACGTACCCCCGTTTCATGGTCGACACCGTGTGCGAGGCGCCCCGTGGGGCGTTTCCCACCTCCTGCTTCCCCGACTACGGCCACGACGACGAGTTCTTCGATGCGTACGTGGCGGCGTGTGGCTCACCCCAGGACTTCACCGCGTTCTGGGAGCGGCGGATCGCCGGCCCCGACACGTGGGGCGACTTCCTGGCCGCCAACGGTGTGCAGGCCGACGCCGGCGAGGGGACGCCATCGTGATCGGCACACCACCGCGGGCGACGGTGATCGTGTGCCTGGAGGCGATGGCAGGCGCCATCGAGGGGGTGGCATCGTGAGCGGCGCACCTCCGGAAGTCCCGGGCTACGGCTGCACCATCGACGAGTTGATGGTTGTGACGTTCTCGCGGGCGATGGCCAACGACACCCGGGCGTTCAACGGGGCCGTGTCGTTCATACCTGTCTGCGCCTACCGGCTGGCGCGGCGCACCCACGCGCCCGACCTGGTGTGGGCGGCGAGTTCGATCGCCGTCGACGCCGACCCGGCCACGATCGGCTCCTCCACCCTGTCCGACGAACTGTGGGGCGGCGCGGCGATGCTCGCCAACTCCTCGTCGGACTTCTGGACCTACGCCCAAGGCGCCCGCTACAACACCTTCGCATTCCGGGGCGCGCAGATGGACGCCTACGGCAACGTGAACAACAGCATGATCGGCCCTTACGACAGCCCCGAGGTGTGCCTCCCCGGTGGGGGCGGTATGGCCGACCTCGGCTGCATGATCCCGCGTATCTTCCTCTGGAGCTCCACGCACGATCCCCGCACGTTCGTGGACCGGCTGCACTTCCGCTCCGGTATCGGCTGGGGCGACGGTGGCGACCATCGAGCGTCGCTCGGGATGCCGGGCGGGCCGCAACTCTGCATCACCAACCTGTGCGTCTTCGACTTCGAGCCCGACTCCAAGCGCATGCGCCTCGCCTCGCTGCACCCGGGCGTCAGCGTCGAGCAGGTCCAGTCCGCCACCGGCTTCGAGATCCTCCTGCCCGCCGGCGATGTGCCCGCCACCGCCCCCCCCGAGCGCCGAGGAACTGCACATCCTGCGCAGCGAGGTGGATCCAACCGGCGCCCGCCGCCGCGAGTTCTGAGCGCTCGGTCGCTTGGCCTGCGGTGACCACCGCCGTGTAGCGTGAGCGCATGTTTTCTCCGGATCTCATAGCGCTGTGCCCGTACTGGCACCCGGTGGCCACAGCGGCCGATGTCGGCGCCGATCCGCACCCCGTCCGGCTGCTCGACGAGGCGGTCGTGCTGGTCCGCGAGGACGACGACACCGTGAACGCCTTTGCCGACCTGTGCGTGCACCGCGGCGCCAAGATCTCGATGGGCCGCATGACCGAGCGCGGTCTGCAGTGCCCCTACCACGGCTGGACCTACGACACCGGCGGGCGCTGCGTCTACATCCCCTCCCAGGGCGCCGAGCAGATCATCCCGTCGCGGGCACGCCTGGCGCCGTACCGCTGCGAGGTGCACTACGGCATCGTCTGGGTGGCTCTCGAGGAGCCGCGGCTGCCGGTGCCGCCGTTCCCCCAGTACGACGACCCGGCCTTCAAGGTGCATCTGGGCTTCCGGCAGTTCTGGCAGGCGAGCGCCGCCCGGTTCGTGGAGAACGCCATGGATTTCTCGCACTTCGCCTTTGTGCATCCCGGCCTGCTGGGCGACCCGCAGCGCGCCAAAGTGGAGCCGTACGAGATCGTGATGCACCCGGGCGGGTTCTCCTACGAACTCGACGGGCACGCCGAGGACGAGGCGCACCTGGCATCGGAGGGTGCCACCATCCACTACAAGTACTTCAGCGAATTCCCCTTCACGTCGCGCCTCGACATCCACTCAAGTACGCCGACGCCCCCGGCATCGCCCTGCGCCGCATGCTCGCCGACATCGGCATCGACTACGCCTAGTGTCCCGAGTCGGAAGTTCGCTGGCGTTTCGATGGCCCCGCTATTCGCATTTGCGCAGGCCAGCTCGCTGCAGCAATCCTCCGAATACCAAACGAACTAATCGCTCAGGACACTAGGTGGCTGGTGTGGAATGGGTTGTTGTCTGGTGGCTCTTCGCACTCATACTGGTGATGTGTTCCCGGCGGGTGTGGTTGGGGTGTTGGGGGTGGGTGGGGGTTCAGGTGAGTGCCCAGTGGGTGGCGCGGGTGTGCAGTCCGAGCGCGCCGAGGCGGGCGATGTTGGCGGCTGCGGCGAGGAGGTTGAAGTCGGCGTCGACTTTGGGTTGGCCGCGCACGCGGGCGTGGCGGCCGCCGTGGTGTCGGCGCATGAGGTGCGCGAGTTTGCGTTCGACTTTGGGGCGGGTGGCGCGGTAGTCGTCGCGCCAGGCCGGGTTCTGTTGGCGCGCTCGGGACGCGGCGAGGGCGGTTTCGTGTGCGCCGATGCGTATGGTTCTGCCGGCTTTGGCGTCGGTGCAGTCGCCGCGGAGTTCGCAGTCGGCGCAGTCGGCGCCGAAGCGGGCGGTGCCGGCGCCGTCGGGGCGGTAGTTGATGGCGACGGTGACCTCGGCGGGGCAGGTGACCGTCGCGGCGGCCAGGTCGACGCTGAAGCGGTCCTTGGTGAAGCGTCCCGCGGGCGCCTGCGGCGCTTGGGTGCGGCACTTGGAGTTGATGCGGTGCTCGCCGAGGAGGCTCTGGAAGTCGCCGCTGCCGTAGGCGCAGTCGCCGTAGACGGTGGGCCTGCCCGCGAAGTCCTCCACAACCTCCCCGGCGTCGCCGGCAGTGCCGGTGGTGCCGGTGGTGGTGGTGTCGGTGGTGGTGGTGTCGGCGGCGGCGGCGGCGGCGGCGGTGTCGGCGGTGAGCAGGTCGGCGATGAGTTCGGGGGCGGGTCGGGCGTCGGGGGCGTTGGCGGCGGTGACCGCGGTGGCGGTGATCAGCTCGGAGTCGGGGTCCGTGGCGATGTGGCCCTTGTAGCCGTCGAAGCCTCGTGCTGCGGTTTTGTGGCCGTGGCGGGCGTCGCGGTCCACCACCGAGATGATCCGGTCCCGCGCCACGCGCCGCGCGATCACCAGGCGCCCCTCGGGGTCCTCGCAGAGGTCCTGGCCCACAACGGCGGCCAACAACTCCCCGCCCTGCGCGACTTCGACGCTCAGCGCGCGACCCTCGAGGGCTTCGAGCACCGCCACGGCGTCGCCGGCGATGGTCGCCACGAGGGCCTCCCGCGCCGCCGCGTCGTCCCAGTCGCACGCCGGCTTGGACCGCGACGCATAGTCGCCGCCGGCGACGGCGCCCCGCACAATGGCCCCCAGATCGCGATCCGCGGCCTCGAACACGCCGCGGATCGCGGCGCGCAGCATCGTGACGGTGTCCTGGGTCGCGACCGCGTCGTAGATCGGCGCGGAGTCCAGCACCCGCCGCTGAGACAGCGCCCCCGCCGAGCGCGCCACCTCGAGGGTCGCGTCGAAGATCCGCCGCGGCGCACCCGACGCCGCCAACCGGGCCCGCATCCCCACCAACACCGTATGGGAGAACCCGCCGCCGTCGACGTCCAAACCCCCGCACGCGTAACGCCAACGCGCATCGAACTCGAACGCCGCCACCGCCTCACGGTCCGACAAACCGAACCAGCGCTGCAACACCATCACCGTCGCCACCACCCGAGGCGGCACACTGCGCCGCCCCCGCGACGAGAACAAATCATCGAACATCCCCTCGGGAAACAACCGGGCACCCTCACCGAACAACACCGCAAAAATCGAACCAGGACCCACCCGCTCGCCCACAAACCGCGTCCCCTTGAACAAATCAGCCTGACACGGCTCAACACCAACCGTCACAACACCAACCTCCCCACAACACCGAACCACACACCTGTAATTCTACCAGACCACAACACCCCAAACGCCGAGAAAAACACCAGCCACCTAGGGGGCTGCCGACGCCGTGAGGGTTGAGGGCACCGTCGCCCTGGTCACCGGGGGCGCTTCGGGCCTGGGTGCCGGCGTGGCGCGGGGCCTGGTGGCTGCCGGCGGGCGCGTGGTCATCGCCGACCTGGCCTCCTCGGCAGGCGAGCAGGTGGCGGGCGAACTGGGCGACAGTGCCGCGTTCGTTGCCGTTGACGTGACCCGTCCCGACGACGTGGAGGCCGCCGTCACCGCCGCAGCCGGTGTCTGGGGGCGGATCGACGTGCTGGTGAGCTGCGCCGGCATCAGCTCGGGCCAGCGGATGCTCAACCGCGGCGGCGACATGCACAGCCTGGAGCACTTCCGGGCGCATATCGAGGTGAACCTCATCGGCCTGTTCGACGTGCTGCGCCACACCGTCGGGCACATGGCCGCCAACGAGCCGAACGCCGACGGCGAGCGGGGCGTGATCGTGAACCTGGGATCCATCGCCGGCATCGAGGGTCAGGTGGGCCAGATGTCCTACAGCGCCTCCAAGGGGGGCATCATCGGCATGACCCTGCCGCTGGCCCGCGATCTGGGCTCGCGTGGTATCCGGGTCATGACCATCTGCCCCGGCATCATGGACACGCCCATCCTGGCCTCGCTGAACGACGAGCAGATAGCCGCCATCGCGGCCGGCAATGTGTACCCCAAGCGCCTGGGCGCCCCCGCCGACGTGGCCGCTCTCGTGCGCCACATCATGGAGAACACCTACCTCAACGGCGAGGTCATCCGGCTCGACGCCGGCATGCGCCTGAACATCTCCTGAGCCCTGGGCGCCTCATCGGGAGCGAACCGCGGGTGAACCTGTGACGCCAGCAACTCAGGTCGGGCGGGGCCACGATGTGGTGGTGCTGGGCTCGGCCCCGCCATGACCTTCGGCTACCTGGCCGGCCGCGACGCCGCCGCCGGTTAGCGCGGCCCGCTCGCTCGCCCAGTCGAAACGCTGCCGCGGGTTCCAAGAGTTCTGAAGGCCGGTCGAGCAATGCTGGTCCCGCGCGGCCTCCGTGCCTACGAGTTCCGCAGGGCTTTCTGGTCGCTGCGTTCGGCCGCTGCCGGCGTAGCGCGGTCCGGGCTCGCCTGCCGCTCACCGACGGATGCGGCTTCGGCGCGGAACGGCTCCCACACCCCGCCGCGGTCGAATCCCTGCCGGATCGAGTCGTTCACGGCCTGCTCGAAGCTGATACCGCGGGTCGCCATCCGGTGGCGGATCATCTGCTCGGTGTCGAGGGCGAAGTCGACCGTTCGGCGCACGCAGTCACGATAACAGCGGCTCGATCGCCAACTGAACATCGCCTTTGCTGCAATTTGAGTGACATTGGTCACTGCCTCGAAGATCAGCGTCGATATCGTGTTCGGGGCACGCGACGTCGTGCCCGGATCCGGAGAAGACCCCGTCCCGGCGATTTCGGCGGTCGACCTGGACGCGCTCTACGACGCGGCGGCGGCTTTACCGGTACAGCTGCGCGGCCGGTCGTCATCGACGAGGTCCAGCGCGGCGGCGACGACCTCGTCAGGGCCGTCAAGCTCGCCGTGGATGCCGACCCGTCGCCCGGTGCGTTCCTGCTCACGGGTTCCGCGGGATTTCTCACCGTCCCGGTGCTCAGCGAGTCGCTGGCGGGCCGGGCTGTGTTCCTGGATCTGGCACCGTTCTCCGAGGTCGAGATCGAGGGCGGCGCCGGAGGCCTGCTGGCCCGGCTGCTGGGTGGTTCCGGCCGACCCGGCGGGCGGACCGATCACGAGTCGCTCCTCGCCGAGCCGCCGTCGAACGTCGCGCAGCCCGAGTACGCCGCGCGGATCTGCCGCGGCGGCTACCCCGAGGTGCTCGGGCTGAGCGCCACCGACCGGCGACGCTGGTTCGACGCGTACGTGCGCACCACCGTGTCCCGCGACATCGTGGAGTTGACCGGCGCCCGCCGAGCCGCGGAGCTGCCCCGGCTGCTGCGGATCATCGCGGCGCGTACCGCCGGCGGGTTCGTCCTGCAGGACATCCACCGGGACCTGGGTATGGGCAGCGCCGCCACGACGGCGGACTATGTGTCCTACCTGGAGATGACGTATCTCGTGGCGCGGCTGGGGACTTGGGCGACGAGCGCCGCGACCCGCGCCAAACGCCACCCCAAGGTGTATCTCACCGACACCGGCTTGGCCGCGGCGCTGCTGGGCGTGACCGCGGAGTCGCTGCTCGATCCGGCCGAGCCCGCCCGCGGCCCGATGTACGAGACCTTCGCCGTCAACGAACTGCGTCGCCAAGCCTCCGCGCTCGATGGCGGGGTGTCGTTCCACCAGTATCGCGACTCCCGCGGGCGCGAGATCGACCTGATCGTCGAGCGCTCCGAGGGCGGGCTCATCTGCATCGAGATCAAGGCCGGCTCCACGGTCCGCCCCGCTGACGCCCGCACGCTCGCCTGGTTCCGCGACCTCACCGGCGACCGGTTCGACCTGGGCATCCTCCTCTACGCCGGCCGGCACCCTCTCACCCTCGCCGACCGCATCGTCGCTCTCCCTCTCGCCTACCTGTGGCAACTCTGACCCCACACGACGAGTCCTTGTGGGATTGGGGCCTCAGGGCGCTGCGGCTCCCGGTGGCCACGGCGGGGTGTCGCCGGTTCCGTGCGGCCGTAGCTGGACCCATATCGACGTGTACGCCTCCGGGCGGCCCCGGCGGATGGCGAACATCGGGCCGCTGGGGAGATCGGCCTCCGACGACAGCCGCTTGGTGGCCTCGGCGAAGCTGCGGTCGTCGCCGGGGGCGGATTCCCGCCGAGCCTGGTCGACGAGCGACTCGTACCGTCCGATCAGGCGCCCGGCCGCGGTGCGGAACTCCTCCACGCAGGCGTCGTACCACGGCCAGAACTCCTCGGGCAGGTCGGCCCGCACGCTGCGCACCACGTCGGGGCCGCGATCGAACAACGTGTCGGCCACCTCGGGGGCGAGGCGCAACCGGATCGATGCCACCCGGCGGCTCAGGCCGCGGCGCACGGCGTCGGCGACGGCGACGATCTCCCACACCCGCGCCGCCGTCAGCCCGGTGAGCATCCTGTGCGTGACCACGTATGCGGGGAACTTCAGCTTGAGGCGGACGTGCGGTCGGTCGGGCCCCGTGTCGAAGCGCACCACGTAGCCCTCTCTCGCCGACTCCTGACTCGACGACACGTGGTCGACGAGGTCGGCGAACGATCCGAAGTCGTGCCGGGGGGCGTGCGGCCCCGGCCAGTCGATGACGTCCGGCGGCAGGTCGGCGCCGGTGCGCACGTCGATGACCGCGAGGAGCACCAGGTCCCGCATGTCGCCGTAGTCGGTCACGATCCGATTGCCGGGGTAGATGATCTCGAACAAGGGGGTCACGCCGTGGCGGAACCGGACGTCGGCGTACTTCTCGTGCCAGATGCTCGTGGCCTCGACCGCCTGATCCGACGACAGAGAGCCTCGCGTCGCCACGCGGATCCCGCCGTCGGGATGGTGGTAGGCGATCCCGAGCGAACCGTCGAGCTTCCCGGTGACCACCATGGGCCGACTCTCGGGCACCGGCGGGGCGTCCGGCTCGGCCGGACCGAAGAACTTCGGGAACGGCCGTGCCACGATACGGTCGGCCTCGTCCACGATCAGGCCGCGGCACATGAGCGTCGCCTGGTTCCACGCCCGGTCGTAGGTCGCCCGCGGCGTGTAGTTGAGGATGCGGAGGGATCCGTCGGGCCGGACCGATACGAGCCCCCGATCGATGGCGTCGGCCAGCAGCGACTCGTCGACGATGCTGCCGAGATGCGGTCGTCCGGAGGGAGACCATGGGACGGCGAGAGCGGAATCGGCCCTGGCGGGCGCGTCCGGCGGCAACGGGGTTGCGGGCACGTCCGGCGGAAGTGGCGGGTCAACAGGCATGGCGACGGGCTGGGCGAGCCGGCGGCTCAGGCGGGGGCGGTGATCGGGACGCCGTAGGAGCGAGCCCCGGCGGCGAGCCGCTCGTCGTAGGTGACGATGCTGTCCAGATCGTCACCCAGGTCGAGCGCCGCGGCGAGATGTACGGAGTCCAGGCCGCGCAGGCCACTGGCGTCGAGCCGCCCGGCCGCTTCGAAGATCTCGGCCGTGACCTCGGTGAGCACGAGGCTGTCGAGAACCAGCCTGGCCATCACCACCCTGTCGGGGTCGGCGCGCCTGACGACGCGCAGCAACTCGGTGCGGGCAAGATCAGACGACACGAGCGTCCGGGTCTGTGCCACCAGCCAGTCACGAAGCGCCGGCGTCTCCGGCTCGGCCACGGCCAGCTTCACGAGGGCCGAGGTATCGAGATAGTGGGCCAACTCGGGCCAACGTCAGTAGCGCTCGTCGTCGCGCATGGCGGCGAGAGCGGCGGACAGGTCGGGTCCGTCCTCCGGCGCCGGCAGGCCGACGATGCTGCGCCGAGCCGGCCGCGCCCGCCCCGCCTCCAGCATCCCCGCGAGCCGCGAGGCCGGGATGGCCGTCATCCGCGCCACCGGACGTCCCCGATCGGTGATCGTGACCGCCTGCCCCGCCGCCACGCCCGCCACGACGGCCGAGGCGTTCTGCTTCAGCGCCCGGATCCCCACGTGCGACATGTTCTACATTGTAGTACATTGGCGCCATGCAGAGGCCGACCCACTGGCGCAGAGCCGGCAGATCGAGATCGAGGAGGTTCCGTCCGATGACTGTGAAGATCGTCTCCTGGAACATGAACGAGTCGATCGTGCCCTGGCACGAACTGGCCGGCATGGATGCGGACGTCGCACTCCTGCAGGAGGCCTGCGAGCCGCCGTACGACATCAAGAGACGGATCGATGTCGGTTACCAGTCCTGGGAGACTCGCGGGCAGGATGCACGCAGGCCGTGGCGGACCGAGGTCGTCCGGCTCTCCGACCGCGTCGAGCTGGAGCGGATCGACACGCGATCCCTCGAGTATGCGGATCCCGAGGATCTCGCCGTCAGCCGTCCCGGCACGCTGAGCGTCGCGATCGTGAGGGCGCCGGGCGTCGAGCCCTTCACGGTCGCCTCGATGTATTCGCTGCGGGCGAAGCCCCACACGTCGACCGCCAGCAGTTGGATCGTCTCGGACGACTCGGCCCACCGCCTCGTCTCGGATCTGTCCGCCCTCATCGGCCGCCGGGAGGGGCACCGCATCGTGGCCGCCGGTGACCTCAACATCCTCCACGGGTACGGACGGTACGGCGACGAGTACTGGGCCGAGCGTTACGACACGGTGTTCACCCGGATGGAGGCGCTGGGGCTGCCGTTCGTCGGGCCGCAGGCACCGCACGGGCGCCAGGCCGACCCGTGGCCCGACGAGCTGCCCGCCGACAGTAGAAACGTCCCCACGTACCACACGCCCCTGCGGAGCCCGGCGACCGCCGAACGCCAGCTCGACTACGTCTTCGCCTCGCGGGGCATGGCCGATTCGGTCCGCGTGCGCGCGCTCAACGAGCCCGACGAGTGGGGCCCCAGCGACCACTGCCGCCTGGAGATCACGGTCTCTTGAGGTGGCGCTGGAGTACTCGTGGTCTCGCCATTGGACGAGTGAGCCTGCCCGGACGTCACCGGCCGTGACAGGTGGATCGGTTCTCGCCGGCCCGGGCGGTAGCGTCACGTTCGTCGGGATCTCGCCCGCCGCAGGCGGGCTTCCCCGTTTCTTGCCGGCTCCGGCCGACCCCTTGCCCCTACCGGTCCCCGCGCCTCGCCCGGCGCGGCCCGGAGACGTCATGTGATCGACGCGACCGCTCCGCAGAGGGTCCGGATCACCCGGTTGGCGCCGCCGGCCGAGAGGTCGGTGAGGGGCGCCGACGCTGCTCGGAGAATCACCGGAAGGTAAGGTGCAGACGATGGAGGTGACTGTCTTCGCAACCCTGATCGGGTTGGTGGGTGTGGTGTTGAGCATCCTCCTGTACCTGATGCGCGACCTGAAGACGCAGATGCAGGCTCAGATGCAGGAACTGCGGGTTGAGTTGCGGACGGGTTTCGCCGAACTGGGTAAGGGGATCGATGAGACGAACGTCGGGATCGACGCGACGAACGTCCGGATCGATGCGCTGGATGCCCGGGTGGAGACGCTGGGCACGGATCTCGGCGCCCGGATCGATGGGACGAACGTCCGCATCGATGGGACGAACGTCCGGATCGATGGGACGAACGTCCGGATCGATGAGACGAACGTGCGGATCGATGAGACGAACGTCCGGATCGATGCGGTGGATGCCCGGGTGGAGGCGTTGGGCACGGATCTCGGCGCCCGGATCGACGGGACGAACGTCCGGATCGATGGGACGAACGCCCGCACCGACACGACGAACGCCCGCTTCGAGCAGACGAACGCCCGCATCGATGCCCTGGCCGGTCGCATGGACACTATGAACAAGGATCTCGGTAAGCGGATCAACACGCTCAGTGCGAACACCGAAACGGTCGCCAAGGAGTTGCACGACATGCGCACGGAGTTCGGCCAGCGGCTGGACAGTCTGGAGTCCCGCAGGAACTGACAGCCCCGGGGTTGCCCCACTTCGTACGGAGGGGGTGTGACAGTCCCGCGAGGTGTCCGTACAGCCCCCACCTGCGTCCGCCGGGAGAACTCTGCATGCCAGATGCCGTAGGACGGGTGGCGCAGGCGTCGATCTGCCGTCCAGGGTGCGAGACTGCATCCGTGAGCGCTGAGAGCGCGACCCGCCAGGTACTGCTGGTGGGTTCGCTGCCCTATGCCGACGAGGCGGCGGCCATGGCCCGGGCGTGCGAGCTGGCCGGCGACCGGCTCATCGCCCTGCCCGACGGGGAGATCGGCGAGCGGTCCGACCGGTACCCGGCGGGCGACCGGTCCCAGTGGACCGCCGGGCTCGCCGGGCGGCTTGCGGGCGAGGACTCTCTGTTCGCCGTCGTCGACGGGGGCACGATGAACGAGCAGGGCTTCCCCGTCGATTTCGACTCGGTCACCCGCCTGCGCCCCCGGGTCGGCCCTGCCGAGCTCGGCCGCAGCCTGCGTCTCGGCTACGACACGTTCCCACGCCGGACGTGGCCCCATTTCGAGCGCCTGCGGGCGTTGCTCGGCCGGCCCGATCTCCGCATGCAGGTCGGCCTGCCGACCGGTTTCGGCGTCGCCGCCGGCTTGTTGAGCCCGCCGAGGGCGTGGCGCTACGCGCCCGCGTTCGCCGCCTGCGTGGCACGAGAAGCCACGGCCGTGGTGCAGTCCATCGGCGCCGGCAACCTCCTGTTCCAGATCGAGGCTCCCGCAGAGGTGGTCGCCGCACACCGCCTGCCGAGGCCCGCCGTCGGGGTCCCGACCGGGCCGATCATCGATCTCGTGAAGCGGCTCCCCACCGAGGTCCCCGTCGGCCTCCACCTCTGCTTCGCAGACCTGAGCAACACGGCCGCCATCACCCCGAGCCGCTTCGGCCGTCTCGTGGCCTTCACCAACGCCCTGGCCCGCCGCTGGCCGCCGACGCACGACCTCGCCTACGTGCACCTCCCCTTCGCCGCCGGAACCTCACCGGCCCCCACCGACCCCACCGCCTACCGGGCGCTGCGCCGCCTGGCCCTACCGCCCGCCACCCGCCTGGTGGCAGGCTTCGTCCACGAGCAGCCGCCACGCGAGACCCTCGAAGCCCTCCTTGCCACGATCGAGCAAGCCCACGGCGCCCAAGTCGACACAGCCACCGCCTGCGGCCTCGGCCGCCGCAGCTCCGAGGTCGCCGACGAACTGATCCGACGATGCAGCCACTTGGCGGCAGTCGGATAGCCGCCTCAGGAGTGACTGCTGACGAGTTGGTGCCACAGAATCGGCAGGCCGACATCGACGCGGAATACGAGGCGTACGACCGTCACCCGCTCGACGAGCCCGACGACTGGGGCGACCTGGCGTCCTTCCTCGACGCGAACCTCCTGCGCAAGCAGGCGATGCAGCCCGGGTGCGCGCCAGACCATGACGAGGTAGCCGTGACCCTGCCCAACCCCCCGCGGTGCCGTTGCGGCAGGTAGCCTCCGCTCGGAGACGACCCGACCGGAATGTTGTGAGGGCGAGAGCAATGGACAACGGGGGAGTGCTGTCGAGTCGTATCCGTGCCGCATTCGACGGCTGCTATGAAGCGCAGCGCGCTTCCGCCCTCTCCGGTGTTCCGTTGTCCACGGTGTATCTCTGGGCGCGCAACGACATCGTTGTGCCCTCGGTGTCGCCGACCAGGGTCAAGCTCTGGTCTTACGCAGATCTCATGGGATTACGCGTCGTCTATTGGCTACGACACCCCAAACAGGACCGAGACAGGGAGATCGCCGCCAGCCCGATGTCACAGGTGCGTGAGGCGCTCGCCGAACTGGAACGCCGGGGGCTTGACGTCTGGGATGACAGCACGGATGAGCCGGACTCGCCCCTGCGGGTTGACCAGTCGGGCAAGATCTGGGTACAAGCCGACGGCATAGTCGAAACAGACGGCCAGCAGGCCCTACCCGAGACGTTGGACCTGCTCGGACCCTTCGAATTCGGCCAGCAGCTGGGGCCTGATCTTCTCCGGCCACGGCCCCGCCTGCGGATCATCCCTGGCAAGGTCTCAGGCGAACCTCACCTGGCAGGCTCTCGTATCACGACCCAAGCCGCTGCAGCGCTCTACGGGCACATCCCGGATGTCGCGAGGATCGCAGGTCTGTACGCGGGCGTCGACGCCGGCATGTTCGAGCAGGCCATCGAGTTCGAGCGCTCGCTCGCTGCCTGATGCGGTTGCCGCTGGACCAGAACTTCCCAGAGCCAATCCTGGCAGCGCTCGAAGGGTGGATGGGAGACATCCAGTTGGTACCCCTGCGCACGATTCACCCACGGCTGGCCGAACTCGATGATCGCAGGCTGCTCATCGCCCTGAAGCAATTGGGATTCGAGGGGTTGGTGACGCTGAACTACAAGATGCTGCGCAATCCCAGCGAGTTGGCGGCGGTGCTCAAGACGCAGATGACGATCTTCGCGGTCGAAGGTGTGGGGCACGATCCCATCCGCGCGACGGGAGCGCTGCTGCTCGATCTGCGACCTGCTGTGAACGCGATGAAGGCGGGTAGACCGGGAGTGTTCTGGTTACGGCCCAGGGCACCGCAGCCGAAGGACCCGTGGGACTTGTTCAAGAACGCGGCACGAAATCGCAACGAGGACGCAGACGCGCTCTATGACACCCTCAAAGTGTCCGACGCCGAGATGGAAGCCGCCATTCTCTAGTCCCCGGGGCTAGGCGCCTTCGTGGGAGCTTCGCCGCCCGGTGGTCACCGACGCCGACCGATCCCGCCTCGCCGCCGACCTGATCACAGGCGGGCTGTTCCGGAGAATCAGGGGATCGAAGCGACGTAGAGTCCGAAACTGTGTTGACGGCTGAACCATCCCCGGGCGAGAAGAGCACGCCTGCCGGGGGCCCGGTGCAGGCGGATCGTTCGGTTCGGGGTGACGGCGCGCCGGTGCTCTACGACGGCTCGGAGGATGGCCGGCTGCTCCCGCAGCTACTCGACCGGTTGAGCGACAGGGCCCTCGACCGCATCGACATGGCGGTCTCGTTCGTCATGAAGAGCGGGCTTGCTTGCATCATCCGGCCCCTGGAGGACGCGCTGGACCGGGGAGCGCACGTCCGCATCCTCACGACCGACTACCTGGCGATCACCGATCCCGACGCCCTGACGCAGCTGGCTGACCTGGCCGAGGGTGGCGATCGGCAGCTTGAGGTGCGCCTGTTCAGCGGCGGATCGATTGCGTTCCACCCGAAGGCGTACATCTTCTGTATCGCCACCTTGACCCACTCGTGCTCGTATGGTGGGCGACATTGGTCGCTGGCTTTGGCCCGCTGACCCGGTCTGCGCGTCGCGCTGCGCCGGCAACAAGCCAACCACAGGAGAACCCGATGCAGGACACGTCATCGGCAACCGCCGGCCCGGTGTGGGCCAATCACGCGGTCTTCGAGGAGGAGCACGAGCAGAGACTGCTCGAAACCGATCATGGGCGGGTCGCCCTCATGAGCGACGGGGAACTTGTTGAGGTATTCGACGACACGTCGTCGGCGACACACGCCGGCTATGAGCGGTTCGGGATGGGAGGATTCTCGACGCACCCCATCGGTCACCCCCCCGTACGGATCGGATCGATACTCGGCAGATCCCTGGCTGAGGCATGATCCACCGGCCAAGAGCCGGCCGCATCCCTCGCCCCATCGTCACAGCGCAACTCTCGGGAACGTTCCGCGGCCCGGCGGAGCCTTCACAGGAGTTCGAGGCGCTTATCGATACCGGTGCCGAGGGATCGCTGATATGGCGTCCGGTTCTTGATCGTCTCGGTCTGATCCCGTCGGGGAGGGGCACTCTCAGCGGGGTTGATGGGGTCGAGCAAGTCGTTCCGACAGCGCAGATGCGCATCGGTGTGCCCCCGTTCGACTCCGAGGAGGTAACAGTCGTGGTCGTCGACTGGCGACCGTCCGGATGCGACGTCATCGTCGGGATGGACTACCTCATCCAGATCGACTTCGCCGTCCGGCAGGGAACCTTCGGCCCGATCTGAGTCGGCGGCGGCCAACGGCGTGTGGTGGAGAGGTCGACGGGGCTGCTTGTGAGCCACCGGTTCCGCGGCGAATATTGAGGCAAGAACCGCTTGTTCGGGAAGATCGCCGAACCGTAGGAACAATCACAGCGGCCCTGCTGGAGGGCGAACTCGGTGCGCCCGTCGGTAAGTCGGCTTCGTGCCGAGTGCGCACATGCCGTTACTCGACGAGGCGCCGCGGATCCACCTGGCGCTCCGATCTCTGCCGCCATCAAGTGCCGAACGATCTCAGCGACCACGCGCAGACGGTCCGAGCAACGCCGCAGCCGTCCTCCGCCAATGGCAGGCAGCCGCAGAGCGATGTCGCGACCGCCCACGGTGTCAGGGTCCGAGGTGCCGGTCGAAGAGGAACGGGACCCAGAAGAGGGCGGAGATCCAGAACCCGACGACGAGGGTGCACATGATGGATTCGACGGTGGCCCGCTCGGGGAGCGTGCAATAGAGGCGTGTGTGCCACGGTAGCCGTGGCGGCGGGAGAAGGCCGGTGCGCCCGCAGGTTTCTCCGTGCCGGGTGACGGCTTCGCAGCGGTGCCGCGGGAGCTTCCGGCCGACCAACACGGGGATGGCTGCACAGGACTCGCTGCTCGGGGCGGCTCCGCTGTCCTGCGGGTATCGCGAGCCGAGCGACACGGGAACGACGTGTGCGGTGCCGTGAAGCGGGCAGCTGGGCTTGGACATGACACTCCCCGGTGGGTTGCGGGCCGATGCGGTTCCCCAGGAACCTACGAAGGGGGTGTGACAGTCCCGGCCGCGGCGCCTAACCGCCACCCTCTCGACCAGGCCGACGCTCGGTGCAGGCTTGCCGTTGTCGCCGCCAACCTCTTGCACAGGCGGGCTGTTCCGGAGAATCAGGGGATCGAAGCGACGTAGAGTCCGAAACTGTGTCGACCGCTGAACCATCCCGGGGCGAGAAGAGCCCGCGTGCCGGAGGCCCTGTGCAGGCGGATCGTCCGGTTCACGGTGACGGCGCGCCGGTGCTCTACGACGGCTCGGAGGATGGCCGGCTGCTCCCGCAGCTGCTCGACCGGCTGAGCGACAGGGCCCTCGACCGCATCGACATGGCGGTGTCGTTCGTCATGAAGAGCGGCCTTGCGTGCATCCTCCGGCCCTTGGAGGACGCGCTGGACCGGGGAGCACACGTCCGCATCCTCACGACCGGCTAGCTGGCGATCACCGATCCCGACGCCCTGACGCAACTGGCGGACCTGGCCGAGGATCCCGACCGGCGATTGGAGGTGCGCCTGTTCAGCGGCGGATCGGTTGCGTTCCACCCGAAGGCGTACATCTTCTGGTCGACTGCCGGCGAGACGGCCGCCGGCTACGTGGGGAGTTCGAACCTCAGCGCCTCCGGCATCGACGGGGGAGTGGAGTGGAACCTGGGCACCGACCGGGTGGAACAGCTCGTGGCGGGGTTCGAGTCGCTGTGGACCGACGAGCGTTCGGAGCCTCCGGATGCGACTTCGTACGCTGTCACATCGGCTGACCGCCATCCTCTCGGCGAGCCCGGCTGCTCGCGGCGGGCCGCCGGTTGCGATGCTTGTATGAGGATCAGGGCGAGCCTGCCAGAGGCAGATGTCGAGTTTCTCGACGACTACGCCCGATCGCAGGGGCGGGATCTCGGTCTGCGGTGGTGCGCGAGGCGGTCGGTCTGCTCCGCGCTTCCGACCTGACAGCGTCCTACGAGGAGACCTGGCAGGAGTGGAGCGACTCGGGCGATGAGAGCCTGTGGGATGCGGCCGTGGGTGACGGGATCGACGCTGTCTACGAGGCGTACGACTGTCACCTGCTCGACGAGCCCGACAAGTGGGGCGACCTCGCGACCTTCCTCCGCGCGAACCTTCTGCAGAAGCGGACGATTCCGCAGACTCTCAGCTACCCCCGCACTCCACGCTTGCGCGAAGGCTCGGAATCCTGTGGGCGTTGGGCGTCCGGCTGCTGCTTCGGTTGTGGTGCTTTCAGTGCCGGTCCGGGAGGCGGAGGTCCCGACACCTTCTCAGTCGGGTAATAGCCCCGTCTGTCCTGAGCACTTACAGTGCGAGCTTTCTTGTCGTCGGCTCTATTCGTCATTTGTTGCCCCCTCACCTTCGTCCGCAATGAAATTCAGTATAGCGATTTCTTCCCAACGGATCAACAGACCCCCAAGTCCGAGGAGTGGTTCGCCTTTCTCAGTTGCACAGAACGATCCGTTTTCCTGATCCATCTCGACTATCGGGAAGAGGTACAACTCGTGCGGTTCTGGATAGCCAGTGGCATAAGAGGTGTGGCCGGGTGACTCAGTAGAGCTGTACATTCCTCCAACCCATTCACCTGATTGCAATTGGCAACGTATCCACCCGCGGTGGCTGGTACTAAATGCGTAGTCCCATGCCGTCGGGAATCGTTTCTTGCCGGCAAGACTTCGGGTTACACTCCAGTTGTTTTCGATGCTATACCCGTAGAGCCAACCGAGAACTAATGGAATGAGTATGTATGCAACCGGAGCAACGTACATGAGAGTAGGCAATGAATGTCCCTCTTTGATCTGTGTCCAATAGTTCGCGTAGATTCTATGAAGAGGCCATGCAGATGCTGAGAGGAAGATCGCTGATATCCCCGTAATCCTTAGTAGTCGATCTCTCAGGGTGATACCGTAGCGGCCGGCATTGCGTTCGAAAGCCCACTGGAAGAATGCGCCGGGCAGCAGCGCTAAGGGCAAGAGTATTGCAGCGGATGCTCCTGTTGACATTGATCCTCCTCGTGATTTGCTATGCCTACTTGTCGATCAGAGTACGAACCGGACCCAGATCAACGCGCTGATCCAGAACCCGATGACGAGGGTGCACATGATGCGTTCGACGGTGGCCCGCTCGGGGAGCATGCAATAGAGGCGTGTGTGCCACGGTAATCGTGGCGGCGGGAGAAGGCCGGTGCGTCCGCAGGTTTCTCCGCGCCGGGTGACGGCTTCGCAGCGGTGCTGCTGGAGCCTCCGGCCGACCAAGACGGGGGTGGTTGCACAGGGCTCACTGCTCGGGGCGGCTCCCCTATGCTGCGGGTATCGCGAGCCGGACGGCACAGCAACGACGTGTGCGGTGCCGTGAAGCGGGCAGCTGGGCTTGGACATGACACTCCCCGGTGGGTCGCGGGCCGATGCGGTTGCCCGAGAACCTACGAAGGGGGTGTGACAGTCCCGGCCGCGGCGCCTAACCGGCACCCTCTCGACCAGGCCGACGCTCGGTGCAGGCTCGCCGTTGTCGCCGCCAACCTCTTGCACAGTCGGGCGACGTTCTGGAGCGTGACCGCTCCGCCGATCTCGGGGCGAACGACGGCGGGATCGACGTTCAGGTCGATCCGGAGGTGTCGCCGCCACAGCGCGGGCGTGCGCCGTCGTCTCTCGGCTTGTAGTGGCTGACGACGTCGTCGTACTCGACGCCTGGCCTGTCGTCGAGTACTACAAGGGGCTGGATCCTGCAGCATCGGCGGTCGAGGAGTTGTTGGCGGATCCCGACCGGCGCCCGATCATGAGCGTGGTCAACTTCCCTCTTCCACCGTCGGAGGCACCGAGAGCATCGACGGGGCCGTAGCTCGCGCAATCGGGGAAGTCAGACCGGTCGAGCGGCTTCGCCATCGACGTGCTAGAGGGCGAACGGCTCGAGATGCAGTTCCTTGCTGGCCGCCAGCAGCCGATCAGCGTCCACGAGTTCGCGGGCGAGATCGTCGAAGCGTCCGACCGAGGTGGCCCGGCCACGCTCGAGCATCGTCCTGGCCCACTCCTGTGCGGTAGCCAGGGATTCGACGAGGAACACCTGCTTGCCGTGCTCGTAGGCCAGCCGAGCCTGCATCCTTGCGCCGGAGCGCTGCGAAGCCTCGATCACGACAGTTCCCTGCGAGATGCCCGAGGAGACCTCGTTGCGCTTGGGGAACGACCATGCGGTGGGCTTGGCCGTCGGGAAGAACTGGGAAACGACCACCCCGCCGGTGTCGATGATCTCCTCAACAAGGTTGGTGTTCTCTGCGGGATACACCCTGGTGATCCCCGTGCCGAACACGGCGACCGTTCGGCCACCGGCATCGAGCGCCGCCCTGTGTGCAGCAGTGTCGATCCCGCGGGCCAGCCCCGAGACGATGGATACCTCATGCTCGGCGAGCTTGCGCGCCATCTGGTCGGCGCGGTTGAGCCCCTCGGTGGTGGCGTTGCGCGTGCCGACGACGGCGATCGAGCGTGCGTCCCGGTGGGGGTCGAGGACACCCCGATAGAACAGGAACGGCGGCAGATTGTGGATGAACCGCAGGTTCGTCGGGTAGTCGTCGTCGAGGACGGTCGTCATCCGTGCCCCGTGTGCAGCGGCTGCCTCGAGCTCGGCGTCGGCTCGGTCGTAGGCGCTGGCCCACTGCACCGGCGAGGCCGTGGTGATCAGCCAGTAGGTGCGGTGCGCCCGCTCGCTGGACTCAATAATCGTGCCCTCCTTGAGGGCGTTCAGGGTCCGCTCCCGGTGCGCCTGCCGCGCGATGACCCCCCAGTCACAGCGATCGCCCCCGTCGGTCAGGGAGCAGAGCGCCAGTAGCTCACGATGTGCCTCGGCGCTGTCACTCATTTTTCGTCCCCCGCGGTGCGATCGGTCAGGAGGGCTGCGTCCCTCTCGAAGCAGATCTTAGAAGCGCTCTGGGACAGTGCTCGGGTCAGTGCCCACGCCTGGCCACGAGCGAGCGGTGCTCTCCGGCGCCACGAGGCTAGAGCTCCCGGATTCTCCGCAGGATGTCGGACTCGGCGTCCGTGCGTGCCTTGGAGAATTCCGGCCCGACGGGGCATCTATATTTCTCGTCCGATTCTTGGACGGGATCCGTCTTCCACGCAACCAACTGTGCGACGCGCTCGCCCGGTGTCAGAACCAGGGGCAGATTGCTCAGGTTGACCAGTTCCAGCGTGAGGCAGCCATGGAAGTTGGGATGCACCTGTACGGCCGTCGCGGACAGCAGGCCCAGTCGACCGTAGCTTGAGCGGGTGATTACCTGAGCGGTCAGATCGTTCGGGAGGACCAGGTACTCCAGGGTCGCGGCGAGCAGCAACTCCTGTGGGTGGAGCACGATCTGCTCGGTCCACGACAACTCCTGATAGTTCTGGATCGATCGTGAGTCCGTGTCGCTGCGGAGGGGGTCGAAGGATGCATCGCGGGTGCGTCGGAACACGATGAAGCGGCTGCCGAGACGCAGATCCAGAGCGGTTCCCTTCGGCAGCTGGAGCAGGGGCGTTGCGACTATCCCGCCGCCGCTGTCGCCTCTCGCGAGGCGAAGTAGGAGTCCGGCTTCGGACAGCGCACCGCTGGAGGCATCCTGACTCGGTTCGGCGTCGCCGGCTTTAGGCAACTCAGGCAGACCTCCGCCTTCCTCGATCCACCGATCCACGAAGGAGATGCTCTCCAGAGCCTTTCGAGCCAAGGAGTCGACCGGAGTATCCGCCTCCTCGGATCGCGCGAGCCAGGCGGCATTGACGATGTCCGGCTTCTGGATCTGGGCTGTCCCGGATCCGTGTCGTTCCGAGCCGGCTATTCCGCCTCTGAGGCGGTCCGCGACGAAGTGGATCTTTTCGACGCGATTCTCGAAGTCATAGGCCGGTGCCGGGCAGATGGCGGCGAGACCATGTAGCTCGTCTCCGTTGGCGACGAAGAGATCAGCCAAGAACTGTGCCCATGGTTCATCGTATATCGGAGCATCGGATGCCTGGTCAGACCAAGGCTGAGTCAAGATCCTCAACCGAGGGTCCGTGATCTCCCCCAGCCAGCTCAGCATCAGATGGGTGCGCAGCATGCCTGGCGGGTGCGTGACAGTGGGTGTGTTGAGCCCGCCGATGGCTGTGAGATACTCGCCGACGGCCGCGATCGAGGACGGTCCGTAGCGGTGAAATGCGTGAGCATCGCAGAGCAACTCCTTGGCCCAATCCCGCGCGGTCGCGAAGAGAGCGCGTGCCCGATCGCCTGCTGACCCGTTCTGTGCTCTCGGGCTCCGGATGCTGCCCGCGCGAGCGAAGTCGAACTTTGCAGGAAGATCGAAGCTGTTGGCGATTGGCGTCTCCGCGACGTAGACATGTGCGACTTCGTGTCCTATCAGGACCGGCTTCCAGTAGATCCCCGCTCCTTCGATCCTTGGAATGACGAAGAGAGCAAAGAATCGGTCGGCCTCGGCGACATCCGGGCCATCCAACCCAATCCGGCGATTAATGTGATCGTTGAGCTCGACAAAATGGGTAATGAAGTTCGTTGCTGTACCATGTGAGAGTATGACGTTGTAGTGCCCCAGATTGAGGGAGTCCAGCTCATTCGCTACCTCGTCCGACAGTGCCTGGGAGAGTTCTTGGCGGTCCCCGTGCGAGAGATGAATCTCGACGAAGTCTGCGACGAGCGTAAGGTGTCGCAAGATGTTCTCGAGGATCGCGGTGAGCGCCTCGTCATCAGTTGCTCGTTCGACTTCGTTCTCCACGAGCGAGTCAACACTATGTGGGAACCCGTCGAGCAGACTGAAGACCTTGTGAACGGAAACTCTTGCGGGCGGGATGGCTCCTCGAAGTTCGGAGGTGATGCGCTGAATAGCGCCGGTCCTATACCTGATGGCACGCCGAAGCTCAGCCGTTTGCCGGCGTGTTGAGGACATACGCTGTTACAAGCGACCTGTGATCTCGCCGACGCTGGCGGTCTCTTGAAGTGCAGAGCGAGAAAGGCGCATGAGGTATTCGAAGAGATCGCATGCGACACCCGCATGCCGGGACTCGACGACTTGCTCGATCGAGTCCGCGAACTGAAGGAGGCTCGCCTCGAGTTGGCTTGCGTCGCTGGTGGTTGGGTTGTGTAGCACGACTTCGATTGCGGTCTCGATCTGGGGTGCGAGAGATTCGGTCGGAGGTTCGCCGTCCAGTCCCATGGAGTCGAAGAACTTGACGGACTCGGCTGAGTCGCGAAGTAGATTGCCGATCTTCGAGACCGAGGCCCGATCGATCTCGTCCAGTGGCAGATCGTGTTGAATCTTGTGCATGGCCGCTGCGGCACGCCCGGAGGTCAGGCCTAGACCGACCATCACCGACCCGCCGTCGAGCAGGTGGAGAGTCCTCTGCGTGATCGGTGCGGCCTGTTCAGTCGTCACTCCCGGAGCCTTTCGTTGGGTTGATCCACTTCTCTCAGACGGTCGCGGATGCCCTTGCGGCAGGGCAAACAACACAGATGTAATTACCACCGTAGTCGTCACCGTGTTGCCTCTCGGTCATGCTCGACCGAACCTCGTGGTGCAGGTCGCTGCAGCTACAGCCGCCACCTTACGCACTTGGCCGGCCTCCTGCCGCCAGTCTGGATACGAACATGTGTACTGTAGTACAAGATAGGGGGAGAGTGTGACACGCCCAACCCCGAGGCGTGCCGGCTGGATCCCTGTCCCGGCGACCGCGGCTGGAGGTGTGCCTGTTCGGCGGCGGGTCGGTTGCGTTCCACCCGAAGGCGTACATCGTCTGGTCGAGCGCCGGTGGGACGGCGCCGGCTACGTGCGGGGTTCGAATCCCGGCGCCTCCGGCGACCGTTCTTGCCGGCGCTACTTGTCGGAACGCGCGGGAACGTAGTGAAAGCTGCGCCCGGCCCTGTTGGGGCGGCTCGGCGCCAACAGGGCCTCGTCGGACAGTGCCGCAAGGAGCTTGCCGGCGTAGGGCACGGAGAGCCCGAGAAGGTCTGCCGCTTCGGTTGAGGAGATCCGACTTCGGGCTTCGGCGAAACTGAGGATGTGGCTCCGGTGGCCCTCGACGGTGCCGGACCGGTCGAGGCGGTGCGTCAGCCGCGCTCGAGGGGGATGGCCAAGCGGTACGCAACGGGGAGTTCGTTCGGTCCTCCCTGGACCCGAGTCAACAGGAAGTGCCCTCGAACCGTGGCCCGGGCGATCCGCGTCGCTACCGGGCTGACGTCCTCGATCGTATGGCCGGAGGGTTGCGCCGACCGGTCGACACCTGTCCGGTGAAGGCGCCCCGTGTGCCACGTGGTCGGATCGATGTCGACGCAACTGTCCCCGACGCGCCATCGCAGCCGTCCGTTGTAGCGGATCGGCTCCATCGCCTCGGCCGTGGTCAGTACGAGCAGCCGGCATCCGTCGAGTTCTCCGGCGCGAACCGAGACGGTGAGCTTCTGCTGGGTCAACTGCCAGATGCGATGGCGGAGCCATTCGGTGTCGAGCCGGGTGCCGATGCCGCCTCTGGAGTTATATTTTCTTGCAACAAAGTATAACTATTCGCAGATCAACCGCCGGTTGTTAGGGTTTCGAGTTCCTCTCGAATCGCCTGCAAGCCGACCTTGTCCAGGGTTGACTGTGCCGACAGGCACGCGGAGGCGACTCTCTTCGATCGGAAGCCGGAGGTCGCTGTCGTTCGTGATGTGGAAATGACATGGGCCCTCCCTGGGAGGGCCCCGGGTCCTGAGCGACGAAGCGCTCAGGGTGTTGTGCCCCGATCATATTGGTGGGTGTGACAAGCACAGCCGATTCCGCCTTTCCCGTCGTCGAGAGACGTGGCGTCGGTTGCCGTGCGCGGACACTGCCCGCTACGGCTCGGGCGTCCGGCGGTCGGCGCGCTCGAAGTGGTCGCTTGCGGCTGCCACCTCTTCGGCGAGGTCGGAGCCGTGCAGGACCACGAGCAGGTCCCGCGCCCTGGTCATGGCCACGAACAGTTGCGACACGGCCAGTTCGCGTGCCTCGGTCGCCTCGTCGTCGCCGAGGCCGTGCGGTAGGAGCGGGAACCGGCCCAGAGCAGGCAGGAAAACCGCCTTGAACTCGAGGCCCTTGCCGCGGTGGTAGGTACCGACCTTGACCCGGTCGTTGGGCCGGCCGTCGTAGCCGTCGAGCGCCTGCACGTCGAGCCCCCGGCTTCGCAGACCGGCGCCGATCCTGTTGGCGATGGTGTTGGACGGCGCGAGCACGGCCGCATCGCCCGGGCCGAAGCCATCGCCGGCCCGCACGAGTTCACCGATGCGTCGTGCGATCTCGTCGATCTGGGGGTCGAGGCCGTCGATCTTTATGAGCATCGGCCGCGGACCTCGGCGGATCGTCGAGATTGCCTCGCGCCCTCGATCCAGCACTTCGCCGAGATCCTCGATCCGGTGGTCGCCGGCGACGGCCATCGCCGCGCCGATGATCTCGTCGGTGTTGCGGTAGTTCTCGGTGAGGACGGCGGTGCGGCCCCGTACCTCCACGCCCGCTTGGCGCAGCGTGAACCCGCCGGGGTAGATGCGCTGGGCGCCGTCGCCGAGGATGAACAGGCCGTCCGGACGATCCTCAGCGGCGTTCGGAGCGTTGAGCAGTGCCCGCAGGAGTTGCAGCCCCGCCAGGGTCAGGTCCTGCGCCTCGTCCACGATCACCGCCGAGTAGCCGGGTGCGCTGTGACGGCGGGCGTGAGCGAGGGCTCGCAGGATCACGTCGCTGAAGTCGATGGTGCCGTGCCGTGCCATGTGAGCGTTCCAGCACTCCATCAGCTCCCACACCTGGATCCGCTGCAGCCGGCCCAGCGACGTGCGGCGTCCGGTGCGAGCGAGTTGGAGGTAGGCGTCGAGCGAGTCGATGGCGCGGCCCTTGATCATCTTGGTGATCTCGTCGCGGAGGTACGGCCGGGTGAACCTCCCGTGCAGGGGTGAGCCGGGCACAACGCATTGTTTGAACGCCTCCTGGTAGGCCTTGGTGACCTTGTTGGGGACGACGACCGGTCTTTCGCCCTCCTCGACGCACACCCGCCGTGCCAGCTTGTCGACGTTGATGAACTCCACCTCGTCTGCTCGGGTGCCGGGCATGCGCCGGTACAGCTCTTCGAACACCGGGGGTAACGAACTGACGTAGGTCGTGAAGAGCACCGGCGGCACGGGTGCGGTGTCGGCGACGGTTGGGTCGCCGCGCCCGGCATCGAGGCTGCGGTTGCGGGCGGCGAGGTGCGCCGCCCGGTGCAGGCCGACGACGGTCTTGCCCGTCCCGGCGGCGCCGCGCACCCGGGCGGGCCCTGCATAGTGCCGCGTCGCGGCGGTGCGCTGATCGGGATGCAGGAAGATCATCCAGTCCTCGATGGGCCGGTGGAGCACGTCGGCGAGGAACTCCGGCTCGACGCGGGTGAAGGCGGCACCGGTGCGCTCGTCGTTCAGGAGCCGTTCGAGTTCGACATCGGCGCCGGTCACTTCGGGAGGTGCGGCCGGCGGTGGTGCGGTCCCGGGCGCCACGTCGTCGGCGGGGCCGGCATCGGGAGCATCCGTCGTCGGGACACCGTGCGGAGCCTCCGGGACGGCGGGTTCGTCGTCGCTCGGCGCCGGTCCGGTCGCGGTGATGAGGTCGATGGCGCGCTCGATGTCCCGGTCTCCGAGGTGCGGTCCGGCATCAAGCAGTTCGTCCTCGGTGTTCAGGCGGCGGAGGTGCGCAACGGCGGGCTCCGAGAATCCCCTGTCGCGCAGATCGGCATCGGACCACGGCATGAACAGGCCTCCCGCGCGATCCCGCGGCTCCCGCTGGGGCTGCTCGACGCCGCCGTCGGGCGCCCGCTCGTCGACCTGCACGAGCTGTCGCTGCGGATCGAAGGCGACCTGCATGCGCTTCGCCCGGTCGTGGACCTTGTGGGTGCCGTAGAGGAGCACGACGATGGTCCGGTTGAAGACCTGCCAGATGATCCGGCGGTCGCTGGCCCGACCGCCGACATCGGACGAGAAGAGTTTGCAACCGTTGCCGGCCGAGCCGATCTCGTGTGTGCTCAGCCTCGGGTTGCGGAACGGTTGACGGTGCAACTCCGCGAGCGTGTCCACGAGATGCGCCTTGTAGGCGTCGTCACGGCGCAGCGATTCGACGCATTCCCAGTAGGAATCCGCCTGAACGATCTGGTAGGCCACGTCGTCTGTCTCCCAAGCGCGTCGGGTACCGGCACCATACCCGCGGGCTGTGACACGGGAACAGGCGTTTCCTGCTCGGACGGCTACTCGCCCGACTCGAGGGGCTTTGCCCGGCGGAGCAGCAGTGCCCGCGAGTCCGGCTATCGGTGGTGCGGCCGTGAGTCCCGGGTTGACACAAGCCGACCGGGTCACGGCCCCAGCATTCCGGCGGGGACGACGGCGATCCCGTCGGAGTCCCGGTATGCCTCGGTGCCGGTCGTGACGACGATGGCGTCGATCAGCGCCGGGCCGAGCCGGTCGCGGAGCCACCGCAAGTGCCGCGTGTGGTGCGCGGTCACGTCCGCGCCGAGCTTCGTCTCCACCGCGACGACCCCTCGACCGTGCTCGATGATGACATCCACCTCTCGCTGGTCGTTCCAGGTTCGCATGTGCGAGACCCTGGCGCCGGTCGCCTGGGCGTACACGCGCAGGTCGTGGGCGACCATCGACTCGAACAGGGCGCCGAGCAGGCCGGTGTGCGGCACCGCGCCCGCGGGTGTCGAGGCGAGCGTGGCGGCGTCGCCGCTCAGCAGCGTCTGGGGGGTGGCGTTCAGCAGCCGGGCCGCGAGCGCGGTGTCGGCCAGGTGGTGTTTCGGACCGCGCTTGAGCCGGCTCAAGTGGCTCCCGACGGGCAGCCAGGCCGGTAGCGGCTCCAGCACCCACATGGCCTCCAGGGTGTCGCGATAGGCGATGGTGGTGGACTTGGCCGATTTGTCGCCCTCACCCGAGGTCGCCGCATCGCGGATGGTCTCGTAGGAGGCGGTGCCCGCCGTGGCCGCGGCGTAGGCGACCAGCCAGCGGCGCAGGGCCGCGGCGTTGCGGACTCTGCGGCCCAGCAGAGCGAAGTCGTGCTCCACCAGGCGGTGGAGGTAGCCGTCGACCAGCAGGTCGCGGGGCCGTCCCGTGACGCCGCGCCAGCCGGGGAATCCGCCCGCGACGATCTCGGTGGCGTAGTCCTCAACGGCGAGGTCGGCCCGTCCGGAGACATCGGGACGCTCTCCGGTCACGATGGTCTTGAGGCTGATCGGGGTTGGCCGCCCTCGCCGCTCGGCCAGGGTCGTGGTCCACATGCGCAGCGTGACGATGCGTCCGGCGCCCGAGTGGGTGGGGCGGGTCTCCGGCCTCGTCGAGCCCGTGAGGATGAACCGCCCGGGGCTGAAGTCCTCGTCGACGGCACGGCGCACGATGTCCCAGGACGCCGGGTATCGCTGCCACTCGTCGATCAGGATCGGCGGGTCGCCCTGCGTCAGGAGCCGCGGGCGGGCCCGCACCTCGGCGAGGGTGTCGGGATCGTCCAGCGCGTACGTCGTTCTGGCGTGCCGGCCGGCCGTCCAGGTCTTGCCCACGGCCCGAGGCCCCTCGATGCTGACCGCGGGCAGCGCGTCGAGCAACTCGCCCAACTCCTGCTCCACGATCCGCGGTTGGTGCTCGAACACTCCGGTGACCTCCCCTCCGCCGTTCTGCTGGACTACTGTGCCACAATTGCACTACTAATGCACACTCAGACTACCGATACACAGATACGCTACTGTTACACAGTCCTGCGACGGATGTCAGGGGCGGGATCGCCTGACGCGCCGTAGTCGTCCCGAATAGCCGTTCGAGTGGCGGCGAGATAGTCGAACCTGCCGGCTAGAGGAAGAACCGAAGCCACACCGCGGCGCCGATCCAGAATCCGACGACGAGGGTGGTCATGGTCCACTCGACGGCGGCTCGTGAGGGGATCATGTGGCTGAGCGTGAGGCTGAGGCGCCGGCGCATCGGCACGGACGGAGGCGGCGGCAGGGCGATGCGCATGCACTTCCTTCCGCCGCCGGTGTCGGCGATGCAGCGATACAGGTCGTGTCCCTGAGGGGCCGGAAACGGGACGACGTGTTCGGCCCCGTGAGTGATGCAGCGGTATCCGGTCATGACGCTCCTCCGCAATCGGCGGATCAATCCGTCCCACCGGAACCTACGAAGGGGGTGTGACAGTCCCGGCCGCGGCGCCTAACCGGCACCCTCTCGATCAGGCCGACGCTCGGTGCAGGCTCGCCGTTGCCGCCGCCAACCTCTTGCACAGGCGGGCTGTTCCGGAGAATCAGGGGACCGAGGCGACGTAGAGTCCGAAACCGTGTTGACGGCTGAACCGTCTCCGGGCGAGAAGAGCACGCCTGCCGGAGGCTCCGTGCAGGCGGATCGTCCGGTTCACGGTGACGGCGCGCCGGTGCTCTACGACGGTTCGGAGGGTGGCCGGCTGCTCCCGCAGCTGCTCGACCGGCTGAGCGACAGGGCCCTCGACCGCATCGACATGGCGGTGTCGTTCGTCATGAAGAGCGGGCTTGCCCGCATCCTCCGACCCTTGGAGGACGCGCTGGACCGGGGAGCACACGTCCGCATCCTCACGACCGACTACCTGGCGATCACCGATCCCGACGCCCTGACGCAACTGGCGGACCTGGCCGAGGATCCCGACCGGCGATTGGAGGTGCGCCTGTTCAGCGGCGGATCGATTGCGTTCCACCCGAAGGCGTACATCTTCTGGTCGAGCGCCGGTGAGGCGGCCGCCGGCTACGTGGGGAGTTCGAACCTCAGCGCCTCCGGCATCGACGGGGGAGTGGAGTGGAACCTGGGCACCGATCGGGTGGAACAGCTGGTGGCGGCGTTCGAGTCGCTATGGACCGACGGGCGTTCGAAGCCTCTCGACACGACCACGCTCAGTGAGTACCGAGAGACATGGCGGAGAAGTGTCCGGAGCGTCGTGTCGCCGCCGGCCGATCCACACGCCGAACCAGCCACGGAGCCATCCCCGGCTACACCGGAGGAGATTCTCCGCCGCCTGGTCGGCGTGGCCGACGAGCTCCCGACCCAGCCGGTCGCTCCCCGGCCGATCCAGTCCGAGGCCCTTGCGGCGCTCGAGCGAACGAGAGCGGACGGCTTCGACCGGGCATTCGTCGTCATGGCCACGGGCCTCGGCAAGACCTGGCTGGCCGCGTTCGACAGTGCCCGGCCGGAGTTCCGGCGCGTGCTGTTCGTGGCGCACCGGGAGGAGATCCTGCGCCAGAGCCGGGATGTGTTCCGCCGGGTACGGCCCGACGCCGATCTGGGTCTCTTCATGGGTGACGAGAAGACGGCGGATGCCAGGACGATCTTCGCCAGCGTGCAGACGCTGCACCGCCATCTGGGCAGGTTCGACCCCGCCGCCTTCGACTACGTGGTGATCGACGAGTTTCACCACGCCGCCGCCTCGACGTATCGGCGCGTGCTGCGGCACTTCAAGCCAGCTTTCCTGCTCGGCCTGACGGCCACGCCGGACCGGCGTGACGGTGCCGACCTGCTGGCACTGTGCGGCGACAACCTCGTGTTCGACTGCGGTCTGGCGGAGGGCATCAGCCGGAACGAACTCTCGCCATTCCACTACTGGGGCATCGCCGACGTCACCGACTACGACCCGATCCCGTGGCGCAGCGGCCGCTTCGATCCCGAAACCCTGGCGACAGCCATCGAGACCCGGGAGCGTGCCGCCAAGGCGCTCAGCGAATGGCGAGCCAAGGGAGGAGGGCCAACGCTGGCCTTCTGCTCGTCGATCTCGCACGCAGAGTTCATGAAGTACTTCTTCGAGGCGCAAGGTGTGCGATCGGCAGCCGTACACAGCGAATCCGACTCCGACCCCCGCCACAGGTCGGTCGCCGAGTTGCAGTCCGGCGAGGTTGAGGTCCTGTTCGTGGTCGACATGTTCAACGAGGGCGTGGACATCCCCGAGGTCGAGACGGTGCTGATGCTGAGGCCAACCGACTCGCCGGTGGTCTTCCTGCAGCAACTCGGTCGCGGCCTGCGGCGGACAACGGGCAAGGCGGCTCTCTGCGTGATCGACTTCGTGGGAAATCACCACAGCTTCCTGACCAAGCCGCGCACGCTCCTCTCCCTGGGAGGTCGGACGCCACAGAACAAGGAAGTCCTCGAGGCACTGCAGAGCGGCGAGTTCGAGTTGCCACCGGGATGCTCGGTGGACTTTGAGTTGGAGGCAGTCGAGATTCTGAGCCATCTGGCATCTCCGTCGAGGGGTGAGGCCAAGAGACTGGAGGAGTTCTGCCGCAACTACGAGTCCGAGAACGGCATCCGACCCACCGCCGCCCAAGCGTTCTCCTCGGTAGGCCTCAAGACGTCAAGCAAGCCCATCCGAGACGCTGGTGGCTGGGTTCGGTGTCTCGACGGCTTGGGGTTGCTGTCACCGGAGGAGGCGGCGGTGCTTGAAGTGCTTGGGGACGTCCTCCGCGGGCTGGAACGTGAGCCGCTGACAAAGGCCTACAAGCTCGTAACCCTCGCGGCACTGCTCGACCTGGATGCTCTGCAGCACGGCGCACCGATCGCCGAGGTGGCGTCGGTGTCCCGAGACCTGACCCGCCGAGATCCCCGTCTCAGAGCTGACACCGAGACGACCCAACAGGTTTCCGACCTTGACTCGGTAACCCCTGGGACGTGGAGAGCGTTCTGGATGAAGAACCCGCTGACACATCTCACCGGCACGTCGGACAGCCTGTTCGAACTGGTCGGCGACCACCTGCGGCCTCGATTCGAGGTCCAGGATGAACACGCCGCCACGTTCTCGGCGCTGGTAGCGGAAGTCGTGGAGTGGCGCCTGCAGATCTACTTCCGGGGCCGCGCCGCGGCCGAGGGGAGTGCGTCGTCTCGAACAAGCGGCGCTGGCATGCAGGCTGTTTCCTGACGGCAGCAACTGCGGGTTTCATTGATCCTCAGCGCTCACATCGAGCTTGCACGTTTGCTGTCGACGGGGCCCAGGCAGGCACAGCAAGCCTCTGCGCCTACCACTCAGTGTGAGTCACACTCGATATCAGATGGCTCTCACCCCGAGCATCACAGATTGATTCCCCGCAAGTCTCCGGGTGCCACAACTCCGAGCAGCCGGATTCGCGTATCAGGGGCCGTCTCCGCTATGAGTTCGTCCGTCTCGGGCATGTGATCGAGGGGGCATCTTGACGGCGGCTGCCGAGTCTCTCCGTTGGAGCACTACCTGCTCGATCTCCGCTGCGACTGCTGCGGCGTCCTGGTGTTCCCAGAATCGGCTGACCGCCCAGCCGACTGCCATGAGTTCACAGTCGTGGCTACGATCGCGCTCAACGTTCGCACGCAGCTTCGCGCGCCACCACTCTCGATTAGCCCTTGGCGTCGAAGCGTGGAGTGGGCACGAATGCCAGAAGCAGCCATCCAGGAACACCGCTACGCGTTCGCGGCTGAACACGATGTCCGGGCGCGATGTCGTCACTTCTGGTATCGCCTTATTGATGCGGTATCGAAGACCCTTTGCGTGGAGAAGTCTCCGGACCCGGATCTCGAGCGGGGTGTCCCGCCGCGGCGTATTCTGCATTCGACGTCGGACCGACGAAGAACTCGGGCCGGGCGTACTGGCAGTACCTGACATCAGCCTGAGTGCCAGCGAGGCATCTGGGCGGGAGGTCGTGGCCAGCGTCGGCGCATGTCACCGGACACTCAATTGAGCCGTGTCGGGAGCGGGACGTTCCTCGGCATCAAGGCCGGCGCCAAGTACGGACAGGGCGGCGCCGTAGCCGAGTGGCATCGGGACGGCATCGCCGATCCACTTCGCCAGTTTCGATCTCGTCGGCGGCTTCCGCGGGTCGGTGACGAATCGGTAGCTGTCCGGGAATCCTTGGATGCGGGCTGCCTCCCGCGGGGTAAGCGTCCGGCGCCTCGTCGGATGGATATAGCGGCCCCGTCCCGGTGTCATGAACCCCGTGGTGATGGTAGGGGCGGGTCGGTCCATGTGCATACGGCCGTACACGGCGCGATAGGTGGTTCCACTCTGGTGGCTGAGAGGTCGATAGGGGTCTGGCAGGTCGTATTCGTTGTTCTCGAACAGCCAATCGACTCGTTCCCGGTTCTCAGCGCTCATCTCCGATGTTCGATTCATGACCTCCCCGCTCTGCGAATCGACGAGGTCACCGATCACCCACTCAAGAGTCCTCGGCTCTTGATCCCGCAACATGTCGGCAATTTCGGCGAGCGGGATGGGAGCCCTATCGCGCCTAGCGGTCAGAAAGGAGCGGCGCCGGGTCTGCGGCCATCCCATGGCGTCGGCACGAAGCGTTCCACAAGTCACCGCGTAGCCCGCGGACTCGAAGAGTTGTAGTGCCGTCTCGACAACCCGGTTGTCGTCCAGCTCCACTTCGGGCACGTTCTCGATGATGGCCATCCGGGCTCCGGACGCGACAGCGAATGCGGGCACCGTCAGGTAAAGCGTGTTCCTCCTGTCGGCCCGTCGCGTCCGGTTGTTCAGATTCGAATGACCCTGGCAGGGAGGTCCAGCCATGACCAGGTCGATCCCGTGGACTGCCTCTGCGAGATGCGGATCGAGGATCTCCGGTTGGTAGACGAACGCGGCATCGCGTGCTTGTCCTCGCACGCGGTAGTCGATCAGGGACGACACCGACTTGGTATACCGAATCCGAGCGTCATGGTTCGCGGCGTAGACGGCGGTGGCCTCGGTGTCCTCATCGATGACGAGTTCGCTGATCACACGTGTTCCGAGTTCGGCAGCCAACTGTGCGACCCCCAAGGCCAGTCCGCCCGCGCCACAGAATAGGTCTGCAGCCCGAAGTGGCTTCCTTGAGTCGGCGGGGGTCGGCTGCGTCGTTGTCGCGCAAGGACGGGTGCCCTCGAGGTACGCCTGCCACCATCGGCTCTTCGGGTCGGAGAGCCGGACCGTGGAGGGTAGGTCAATTGAGGACTCGATCAATACCTCGGGAAGCGCTACCCGGTGCGTGAGCCGTGTCTCTGTTCGCTCGTAGTTCTCCACTACGAGGGATTCAGACGTTGCTGGATGCGTGTTCACACCGGCTGAGCGGGGAATATGTCTTCCCGTAGCTGCCTAATCAGCGCCGTAGCGTCGGCGTCATCATAGATCGCCGGAACGACGTTAGCCCACATTCGATTGAGAGTCTTGGCGAACTCCCGGAGTTCATCGGTCGACAAGCGGTCGGTTCTTTGCATCTCAACGAATGCCCGCACGACCGGTGGAGCTGTGCCCGTCCTGACCCGGAGCACGTGGCTTCTCCAGAAGTCCGTCGCTGCCGTCACCGATTCTGCCACATCCAAATGGTTGAGCCCACCAACGGCGGCGCCACGGCCGTACATGCGAGTGAGCACGCATTCGCGGGCGTCTACCCCGTCAACGTATCGCTCGAATTTGCCCGTCTCGAACCCACCGCTCTCGCGCCACGCTATGAAGTCCCAGAAATGCGCCAAACTCAGGTAGCGCCAGAATCCCGGATCGTCAAGAACGCCAACGTCGGCTCGGCTGAGCGCTTCGTAGAGGAGCACTGCTGCCCTGCCTTCAACCCGGTCACGGTCCCGCGCTGATGGATTGGAGACATCGCTCATCTCCCGAGCGACCAACTCTACGGCGTGCGGAATCTGCTGTAGGTCAACATCTTCCCCGGTTCCCTGCCAGTTGACGTGGGAATCGATTGCCGGAAACTCGCCAGCAATCATTTGACGGGCCAAGCTGAGACACTTTGATTTGGTTAGATACGGGTATCTCACTGCTTGTCCTCAAGAGCGGTTAGAATGTACTTTCTGATGTCAATAGCGTGCTCGGCTCTGGCCAGGACTTGCTCTGGGTTGCTGCCGAGTGTTTTGAGAAGCGTCTTTTTGTCCTCGGCTGACGCGCCGGGCCCAGCAACAAACCGGAGGATCCGACCGAGAAGCGAATCCTCAATATCTTCCCAAGACTTGGCGTCAAGGTCACATTCGTCATCGTTGGCAGCGCTATACCACAGGACCGCGGCGATGAAGTCTTGTACGAGTTGTGCCTGTAGTGCCACGCCTGTGGGCGACGAGTGCCGGGCGTCCAGCTGTGCGAGGCACTCCTCGTCCACGTAGAACCGGGGCGGTGCGAAGTCTCCGTAGGGTGCCAGAATATCGGTATCTCCAAGATCTATGTAGCGTATGGCTCTCGGAGAGATACCCAGTTGAGCCCTCCTTGCGTCATCAAGGGGTGTCAGTCGATACATTTCGGCACCCTTCTCAACGTCAACACGGAACTTCGCACGGGACAGCCAGGTACCCTTGCGCCAGGGGAACAAGGCGCGCTTGTCAAGTTCGCGCAACAGGAGAAGGTAGGTGTCTATGACCGCACCGTGGAAGCCGGTTCGTAGCGCTGCGGGACGGTCGTGAGGCGTGATCAATGTGACGCGTTCCAAGGATTCCAGGTTGTCCAGTGGGCAACGAAAGACTTCCTGAGTTCTCTTGAGATATGTCGTGGAGGCCGTTATGAACAGGCAGAGAGCCGATGTATCAATTCCCAACTCCGCGGCGCCTGCCCTGAGCGCCCTCTTGAATTCGTCAAACTCATCGTCCTGAGCCCAGATGATCTCCCCTCGACTGCGTGTAAACTCTCCAGGATCGTCTACAACAATGCTCCCAGCTGCCGCGCACTCTCGCTTGCCAAAGCGAAGGATAATCCCGTCAAGAATCGCCCCAAGGGCGGCCGTACGGAAGGGTCGGACAGTGCGAGTCTCTTTGCTCACGATGGCTTTGTTCCCGGGAGGTCGGCGTCAGCGGAGAGCCGCCCGGTCCAGTCTGCCCGGTAGGGTTCCGTGACGAAGCGAAACGTTGAACTATTACGCGTAAGCCGTCCCACGAAGTGTTCCCCATTCTGGCCTATCCGCGTAAACTCCGTTGGATGGTCTACCTCCAACGGGACGGCAGCGCGGGCGGTATCGTCCTCAACGAGGAGATAACGAAGCGTAACCTTCGCGACCGCTTCGTTGGCATCACAGTGTTCGCTCAAAGAGAAGGTCGCGGTCCCGGCGACACGCACATGCCCTGAATCAACTTGTTCCAGCTCTTGGTCAAGCCGGATCCGCACTGGTCGTGTAGCAGGACGCGGCCCTGTCTGCCCCGAACCGGATCCACTGAGCACCTTCCGCATTAGGTTGTCAAAGACATCCAGACGCACGTCTTCTGGTGGCCGCTCGGGCGGTCTGATGCTCCTTCGGAACTCTCGGATCTTGTTGGCGATTCCAGCGATGATTGCGTCAGCGAGCCTGGCGTTCTCCAGATTGAATGTTCCGTCGCCGGTCTTGGTCTGCCACTCATCATGGCCCATAGGTTCGGTGTCTTGAAGGGGTCCGTTGATCTCGTCGTCTGCAACGAACACGCCTCGGACGTACGGAGCCGATTGGCTTCTCCTCGGGGGATAGCGTCGGTACTCAACCACCATCCGCGGTTTGCGAATGAGCGCGACGAGACTGCAGTGGTCAAGTTCTTGGTCGTCCTGTGATGCCGTTTGCTGGGGGTACGACCAACCGCTTCGGTCAGCGATCAAGCCGAGAATGCCAAGGTTCTGCGCCCCCTCGCGAGTGCGCAGTCGGTACCTCACGCGCTCAGGGTCGCTGTTGTCCTGCGGCACGGTCGCCAGTTCGTAGGCGTCTATGAACGTCTTGAGAACGCGGTCGGTGCGAGGTCGAGGAATCATCTGCCCGTGAGGACCTTCCACGACTGCATCGAAATAGTCCCCCTCCAAAGAAGGCCACCAGTTCCGCTCAATGGCAACAAGTAGATCGTCCGGATCAACCGTCGGTTCGACCAGCAGAAACGTGGTGCCGAGCTGCTGAACGTCCGTAGGATTCCGGACTCGCAGGCCAAGCGACTCGGCAATCTGGTCGGCGTACTCATTCGTGAATGGGGCGACGGCAGCGTCTGTTTGAAGTTCACCGAACCTCGCGAAGCCGGTATAGCTCTCGTCTTCTACGTCGTGTTGACCCCAGTAAGTCATACCCATCAACCGACGAGTGGGCCAGTTCCATCGGTCGGTGCACGGTTCCGGTCATGATGACCGGTGCCAGTTCCAGCACCGACCGATGGAGGTATCAGCATGCCAGGCCCAGCATTGGGGTTGTGTGAGCGCGAGGAGATGTTCTGCGCGCTGGTGGAGGATCCGCAGGCGAGTTGGGCGGCGATCGGCCGTCGGGTGGGCCGTCATCCCTCGACGGTGGCCCGGGAGGTGGCCCGCGGCGGCGGCCGGGCCTGTTATCGCCCGGCGGCGGCGCAGCGCCGCGCCGATCGGCAGCGGCGGCGACCGCGCGCGAGGCGCCTCGCGGCGCCGGGGCCGCTGCGGGACCGCATCACCGCCGAGTTGCGCCTGGGGCGTTCCCCCGAGGCGATCCGCGCGGACCTCGCCGCGGAGGGCGTGGAGGCGCCGCCGTGCGTCGAGACCGTCTACCAGGCGCTCTACAGCGGTGCCCTGGACGCGAAACCCGCTGAGTGTCTGCGCAGCCGCCGCCGGCGCCGACGCTGCGGTCAGCAGCGGAACCCCCGGTCGGCGCCCTGTGGGCCGAACATCGCCGCCCGCCCGGCGGCGGTCAACGAGCGCGCCGAGGCGGGCCACTGGGAGGTCGACCAGATCATCGGCGCCTACAACCGGTCCTCGATGATCTGGTTGACCGAACGCCAAAGCCGCTACCTGATACCGGTCACCATGCCCGACGGCTACGACGCCGACGCGGTCTTCGCCGGCCTCGTCGAGGGCCTCGACGCCGTCCCCGCGCACCTGCGGCGCAGCCTCACGTTCGACTGCGGGTCCGAATGGGCGAACTGGCGGCGCCTCGCCGCCCACTACGACCTCGACGTGTGGTTCTGCGACCCGCACTCGCCGTGGCAGCGCGGCCAGATCGAGAACCTCAACCGCCAAGTGCGCTGGTGGTTCCCACGGGGCACCGACCTGCGCCTCGTCACCCCCGCCCAAGCAGACCACGCCGCGCACATCATCAACCACCAACGCCGCCGCAGCCTCCACCACCACAGCCCCGCAGAACTCTATGCTGACCTCACCGTGCAGTGACCACTAGAACTGGCCGTGATCCCGGGATCGTCATCCTGCTCCTCGAAACAGGTGTAGGCGAGAACAGTTCGAACTGCCGAGCCTCGAATCAGGCCGGCCTTGCCGTAGCCGTACGACCCGCCCTCGCCACTCGTCTTGGGGGTATATCCGAGCGTGCCGAGCGCCAGGTAGAGCTTGGATTTCGCTCCCCTCCAGGGTCCGTACATTCCTGTCGTTGCGTGCTCCTCAATCACCAGATAGGGCAACGGTGAGTCGTCGAAGAGCCGGTCCAGGCAGTCAGAGGCCCGCAGGCCGATCGTACGTCGATTCACCCCTTTGACTCGTTCAGCCAACTCTCCCAGTCCGAGAGCGTTGACGAGAGCGGATTTGTCATGCCCGAACACCGACTCATAACTGAAGCCGATCTTGAACGGAGGGGCGCCGCCAGTTCCCGCACGACGCTCCTGCAACTCGATAGCCGCGTCCCAAGAATTCTGGATGACCTCGCGTGCCATGACCGTCGCATCGGGTGCAGGGGCATCGAGTTCGAACACGCCGGGCTGTTTCACACTCTCGTTGCGGAACAGCTTGGACAGGTCGCCAGAGGCACCGCTCCGGCTCGGGTCGGGCTGCTCCCACGCCCACCGAGGGTCGGGCAGGGGTGGAGGGCTCATGAAGTTGAACGCAGGGGAAGCCTCACAGGCCGCGGAGCATAGCCGTGGGCGTGGTTCTAGGGCCGTCCGGGCTCGGCGGTTCGATCTTCCGGAGTTCGGTGTTGCAGCACGCTGAGTGCAAGCGACCAATAGTGCTCCAACATCGTTGGCCCAAGGGTCCTGGCGACCATCCCCAACCGGTGCCAGACCGACGGCGAGTCTGCGGAGGCTGGCGTCCAGTTCGTCGGGGCTCAGGAGATCGCGCGTCGGTCCCTCCTAGTGTCCCGAGTCGGAAGTTCGCTGGCGTTTCGATGGCCCCGCTATTCGCATTTGCGCAGGCCAGCTCGCTGCAGCAATCCTCCGAATACCAAACGAACTAATCGCTCAGGACACTAGCCGTCAACCGTCGTCCAGCGCGTCGAGCAGGAGGCTGTGCAGGTAGGGACGGTGTCCTCGGAGTGGACGTCGGCGATGCCGCTGGGGTGCATGACCAGGGGCCCGGTCGGTAGCCGCGGCTGGCCGGGCCCCGCTGCACCGAGTCCATGATGTCGAAGTCCTCGGCGACTGTGGTTGTCCAGTCGCGTTCGATGACCTCGCTCTGCTGCGGCGTCGGGTCGGGGCGGTCGAGCCACCGCTCGCGGATGAGCAGCGTCCGGTCGACGGCCACCGGGACTGAGCGGAACGTGTTGAGCGCCCGCCCATGCCCGGGCGATGCCACTTGCGGCGTGCGCCAGACGAGTTGCCAGGTGCGGGCGAAGTTGCACTCGGATCGTGGACACCCGGGATCAACGGCCGAGGCATCTTCGACGACGCCGAGAATTACGGGATCGATCGGGCCGACACCGCTCGACGACGGCTCATCGATCGGGGGCGCTCGCCACCGAGCAACACTGGCGGACCTCTGAGACCGGACTGCCGAGAACTACACCCCGAGCACCGCTGGACAGCATGATCGTTCCTACGTTTCCGGAATATTCTCGGAGCGTCGGGCATGGTCGTTCCTGGGTTCCGGGAATCGTCTTTCGATTGTTCCTCAACCCGCCCTCCGTCCCCCTCGGGGGCGAAGGGTCAAGAACGATCGGAAATGCTCAGGAACGATCGCACAGGAGAGCACCATGACCAGCCGAGCCGAGTACCTTGCCGACCTGATCGCCGAGCAGGGCCCGGCCCCTCTCCAACCCCTCGCCCGAGTCCTCCCCGTCGTTGCCAGCAAAGGCGATCGCGCGGTGATCGAATCGGTCACCCGAGCGATTACCGCGGTAATGATCGAGCGATCCTACGACGCCGGAACGCTCATGGTCTTCGCCGACCTGGCCGCCGATGCGGTCACTGCGGGCGACCTCGACGCCGCCGAGGCTCGAGATCTGCTCGGGTGGATTGGCGAACAGATCGATGAGATCCACGCCCTCCACCGGGCCGACCTCGCGGAGAAACGGTCGAACCTCTCACCGGCCGATCGGAGAGCCCATTCCTGCTTTGAGTGCCGCATCAACGACAACCTCCACGAGGCACGAATCATCCTCAACGGCTTGGGCGTCGCTCTCACAGAGGAGGGAACCTGCTCCGCCGACCCCGACCATCGCGACCATCGCCGGACCCTCGAACGGTCCATCGCCGCCGCGGCAAGTCAGATCCACGACTACCTCCGGGATCATGACCTCTACGAACCGACAGGCTGCGGCCATCCCGATGCCGAGCCCGATGTCGACTGGATGGCATAGCCGCCTCCCCGTCGGGGGTTCCCTGAACGGCCCCGGGAGGGGAGGTCGCGTACTGGCTCAAAGCGGTGTGTTCTTACGCGTCAACGTTCCCCATCCTGCAGCCTTCCATCGGTGACGGTCCCGCCGAATCTGCCGGATGCGTCCTCGCCCTCTAGTGTCCCGAGTCGGAAGTTCGCTGGCGTTTCGATGGCCCCGCTATTCGCATTTGCGCAGGCCAGCTCGCTGCAGCAATCCTCCGAATACCAAACGAACTAATCGCTCAGGACACTAGGTGTGCTCGGCCGGGACGGCGGCTCGGCCTTCCTGACGCTCCCGGGAGCCGCGAGTCTCAGGGCCACTGTCGTCGGGACGAGGCTCACTGCGCTCGGCGACCAGGCGTGGGACTTCCGCGACAGGGTCGTGAGTTGTCCGGATCCCCCCACGCGCCCGATCGATGCCGCAGACTAACCGTATGCCCAGCGAGCGGAGTTCGCGATTTCGGATTCGGCGAGGATCTTGGCGCGGATCAACGCGTGACGGTGCTCGGTGGGATCAGCGCTGCGTTCGCGTCGGCTGACGGTGAGGAGAAGGCTCGTGGTTGGTATCATCCGGGTATGACAAGGATCCACATCGAATTACATGCTTCAGATTTGGATTCCGAGGGCTCTCGGTCGAACCCGACAACGCCGGAGACGAACGTGAACGTGCACGTTCGAGTGCTTCCGGCGTTCTCTGCCCGGTCACAGATTCATCTGGCTCCAGCGCGGCACGACGAGGCCGACGCCGAGGAGAATGAGGGTCGCCCTGAACCTGCCTCGCTCATCCCGATGACGACAGCCTCGATCTCGTCGGACCGCTCCCAGGTCAGGGTGCGCTAGAGCCGGACCAGAGGAGTAGGCCGAGTTGCCCGGCGCGGAGGGTGGCCGACTCATCGATCACGGGTGATCACGCTGCGCTCGTGTCGCCATCCGTCGCGTCTCTCTGGATCCACTTTCCGTCTCGGAAGTTGACATCGATTCCGGCGACGGGCGCCTGCGCCTCCAGCGCTTCCCGTACGGCCTGCTGCGCCAGAGGCATCAACCCACCCTGCAGTTGCTGGACCACCGCTTGGATCTCCGGGGGGATCTGGCTCGGGTCCATGCTCGGCGGCAGCTGCAGGTTCACATTCAGCGATACATTCAGCGTCGGTGGCATCGGCCGGATAGCGCGGACGTCGAGTTTGCCTCGGAACTCGTAGAGCGTGCTCGTGCTTTCGACGACGGCGACAGGAGTTTCCTCCACGAACCGGTCACGGTCACTGACGCGCTCTGCGGGATCGATCGGCTCTCGGAGTCTGAGGTCGTCCTCGTACTTGCAGAGAAGGTTCCACATTGCGGCCTCGAGATCGTGCGGCGCCTTGACGACCGGCAGCCCAATGTCTCGCGCCTCTACGAAGCCAATCGCGTGACCGTGGGCGTATACACGAGTTGCGAGTGTTTCGACGATCGTCTCCATGATTCGCTCGCCAGGTGGACTCTGCCGCGATGTGAGCATGCGATGAGCGACGTCGCGGATGTGGGATCGGGTGCGGTAGACCGAGCCAAGCAGCACCGCATCGAGTCGTTCGGCGAGACGACGGAGGCTTTCGGCCAAGGCCGACTGATCCGTCAACCCAACCTCCTCCCCTACGAAGCGTAGGTAGGCCATCACGTCCTCGACGTTGATCGTCTCATCGACAGTTGTACGGTCGGGATGTCCGGGCGCGCCGGATCTGCGCTGGATACTGAGGATCGGGTCGATGGGTCCCAGTTCGCCGTGGCGACCGAGAACAATCTCGTCGGCACCCAGGGCGAGAAGCGTCGCGGCGCTGTTTGCGCGGAATGGAATCAAGATGTTCCAGTTCGCCGCGTACTCGCGGAGCGCGGACGCGATGCGCCATGGAACCTCGATCGAGCCTCCACGTGAGTAGATGAACAGATCGAGTTTCTCGGCGGGGCCCATGTCGCGCAGCACGTCGAAGAATGGGCGAACGGCGTCGTCTCCGATTCGAGCAGAGATGGGGTGGCCGTCGCCGGTGATATATGTGATCACCCGACTGTCCCGGAGGCGCTCGATTTCTGCGATCTCCCGTTGCCGTCCCAACATCCTGATCTCCGATGACGCTTGAGTTGCCTACAGGAACGGGGAAGCAAGAGCGCAGTCGTCTCGGCGGAGCCGGGCAATCTGCCGACGCAGGATATCGCCGACTGAGTCGGGCCGACGCTGCCTGTGCCGAAGCCGTGAGGAGCTTGGTCTCATCCCGCATCAGTTCGGCTGCGCTTTTCGATGCGGTGGCGCGCCTCGATCTGTGGAGGACGTGTGTGGCGTCGTGGGAGAGCGTGACCCGGGGATGTCGCTGGCCGGCCGGGGGTAGCCTCCGGCGCGTGGAGGCGGTGGCGTAGTGGGGAATCTCCGGCACCAGCGCAGGGGCGGTCGCGTCACGCCGAAGGGGACGCGACCGCCGGATCGTCCCGGTGGCGTCGCGGTGCCGGAGTGGGTGGACGATCTGGGTGACGTGACACCGCGGCGGGCGATGCTGTTCACCGACGCATGGGAGGACGAGCACCTGGTGTGGATCGACTTCGCCCGCCCCGACGGGACGGTGCGCGGTCTCGGCGTGGAGATCGACAGGCTCACGGGTGGAACGGCGCGGGGTTTCGTCCACGGCGTCACCATCGATGCGATGCCGAGTTACTCGGAGAAATCGGGCTCTTCGGATTTGAGCGGGAGTAGGTCCGCGGTCGGTGGGGCGCCGGCTCTGAACTCGCCCACACGCGCCGCCGATGGATCAACCGATGGATCCGGCCGTGATCCGATCCCAGAACGCTCCGCGAGCTGCGTGTCGCAGGGGTTCCTGCCCGCGCAGGCTCCTGTTGATCTTGCTTTCGACGTGGGCGAGCAAACTCGCGTCGAGATGTCGGGGGATTACAGGGCGGGCGGCTACCAGTGAGTCGATCTCCGCCCGCGTGGCTCGATTGATCCATTGCTCGGCGTAGTCGGCCGCAGCAACAGCAGCTGAGGAAGTCGGGTCGCCGGAACTGCCAGCATGTTCGGGCGGTGCTTGTCGGCCGAAAAGGAACCCGCTCAACTGAGTCCTGTCCAGTTGGATGATCTTGTCCGCCTCGTACCGGAGTTCTCTCGACTGGTTGCCTCCGGCTGTGGATGGCTCGATGCCGATGAGCGTGACACGAAGCCCCATGTCCTGAGCCGCCTTCACGCCTTCTCGGAGATCCTCGTCGCCTGCCAGAAGGAACGCATCGCTGATGGCTCGTTCTCGAGCCAAGGTCGTGAGATCACGGTAGATGAGCGCGTCCACTCCTTTCTGCTGATTCCGCGCGTTTATCCGGCCGAGGCGGAGCTTCAAGTTGGGCAAAGCGGCGATCCTCTGGTGATCCGCCGTGGGAATCCCGTCCTTTGCCCCGTCATACCAGTAGGTCCGCAGAAGTGGAAGGCCGCATGACTCGCTCGCCAGCTTCGCGAAGAACTCACTCGCTCTCAGACCGTCGATGTCAACGTTGCCCCTGGCCGGCCCTTAGCCGCATAGCTGCCCCCCTGCGGCGAAGGGGTACCCCGCGTCGATGAAGATTCCGCAGCGGTCGATCAGCCTCCCCCGGGAAACGGAGCGGGGGCTCCAATCAAGTCGGGCCCCCGCGGCTCGCCAACGGGCGAGCCATCAACGACAGTTCACGGTAACAGGCCGCCACCGCGGTTGCGATCCCGGAGCCGGCGTGTATTCGGAGTCGTGGAGGCGCCGGGGTCGGGGATATCGGCGGTTCGTTCGTGCGGCAAGACGGGGTGATAATCCGATCGCCGAGCGGCGCGGCGCGTCCAACCGCACGCTGCTGGATCCGGACTGCGCCGGCGGCCATCGCGGAGGCGGTGCGCATCGAGATCCGCCCGGACCGGGTGGTGGTGCGCTCGCCGGGCGGGCTGCCCGAAGGGGTGTCGGCGGACGACCTGGGCGGGCGATCAGTCCCTCGCAACGTGCTGGCGATCCGGACGTTGCGCTTCTTCGGCATCGCCGAGGACGCGGGACGCGGCGTTCGCCTCATGCAGGATCACATGGCTCTGAACCTCATGGAACCCCCGCGGTTTGAGGTGGACGCCTCAACCGCGTGGAGGCGCTGCGGGTCCTCAACGCCCTCGTCGCCGCCGGCCGGCTCCGGGTGGCCGTAGCTGTGTTGGCCGTTGAACGTCGGCCCAGGGCCGGGCGCTTGTGCAATCACCGCGAACGTCTTGATGGCGTTTCTCAGCTTCGGGTGCTTGATGGGCGCTTGATGCAGGCACAGCAAACGTGCGGCCCTCGACTCGTCGCGAGCGGCGGCACGCGATCGTTGCCGGTCACGCGACCGAGACTCGTTCCCGGAGCCATGCGGCGAGCGTCTGCTCGTCGATCTCGCCCGCGGCGACGGCGAGCATTGCGCGCTCGGCCTCGTCTGTGTCGGGCGGATCGGGGCTCCAGCGAACTCCGTTCAGGTCTAAGAACACGATGAGGGAGGCCCATGCCGCCCGCTTGTTCCCGTCGGGAGGCGGGTGGTTCCGGGCGAGGCGCCAGCACAGGACTGCCGCCTTTTCGATCACATCCGGGTAGAACTCCTCGTCGCCGAAACCAGCCATCGGAGCGTGCAGAGCGGACTCCGCCAGCTCCACCCGGCCGGATGCCGCCGGAGCGTTCGGCTGGCAGGAACGATGGATTGGTTCGAGGTCATCCTGCCCTCGGCGCCAGCGCCGGGGTCTCGCACACGACGGGGCGCCACTGTCTGGACGTCCTGGAGGCTGGCTACCAGTACTTCGTAGGTTTCGGTTGAATTTCCATATCAACCCATTAGATTCCCACTTGGCTTCCCCCGACGCCGACCGGCTGAGCTTCTTGGCGCGCCGGACGAGCGAGAAGGGAGGAGTGATGGGACGATCGACTTGTTGCCTGGCGTCACGCTGCGCCAACACGAGGTCCGCTCCACTGCACCGCAGCGTCCGACTCGCCTCCCGTCGAATGGTTCTCGGTGCTCGGTCCAGCCAGCATTCCGGAACGTACTACGACGGCCTTGAGGAGGGTTCTGATTGGTTATACCGCGGATATTTTGCAATACTCCGCTTATGACTGATACTTCAGACGTCTCTCAGCCGTCGGTGCTGGTCGAGTTCCAGGCACAGAACGTGCGCTCGTTCCGGGATCGGATCAGGCTCTCGATGGAATCCACCGCCATGTCCGAGCGGCAGTACGTACGGGAGGTTCCGTGGCGCAGGGGCGGCACGCGGCTCTCGGTCCTGCCGGCCGCGGGGATCTTCGGCGCGAACGCCTCGGGCAAGACCAACCTGCTGCGCGCGATGACGGACATGCGAGCGCACGTGCTCCACTCGTTCAAGCACGGGAGCCCGGGCGGCGGCATCAACCGGCGGGCCTTCCTGCTCGACGAGGGCTCGAGAGCGAAGCCCTCGCACTACGAGATCGACCTGGTGCTGCACGGGATCCTGCATCGATACGGCTTCGCGGTCGACGACGAGAAGGTCATCGAGGAATGGGCGTACGCATATCCCAACGGCCGTGCCGCGCTCCTCTTCGACCGCGACACCGATCAGGTGAGTCTCGGTGCCACCGAGCGGGCAAAGGGGCGGGCAGCGATAGGAATCCTGCGATCCAACGCCCTTTTCCTCTCGACCGCCGCTCACATCGACCATCCATTGCTCCTGCCGCTGTACAGGTGGTTCGCGGACAATTTCTTGATGGCGGACGCTGAGTCACGACCCGGCCGGATGGCATTCACCGCTGAGATGCTGGATGATCCCCGCCACTCCGATGCCATCCTGAGGTTGATGCGCGCTGCCGACCTGGGAATCACCGGCGCTCGAACGATCGAGGTGGATCCCGTGATGCAGGAGCGGTTCCGGCGTGCCATCCGGATCCTCGAGGGGGAGGAGGAAACCCCTGAGGGGGAGGAGGGTCCGGATGTCGCCGCGTTCGGAGGGGTCCGTCTCTCCCACAGCGGCGCCGACGGCGACATGGAAATCGATGACACCGATGAGTCCCGTGGGACGCTCATCTGGTTCGGAATGGTTGGCCCGGTCCTGCGGGCGCTGGCGGACGGGGCGGTGCTGTTGGCAGATGAACTGGACTCGAGCCTGCATCCGGACCTCGTGCAGGAAGTCGTCAGGCTATTTCAGGATCCGGACGTGAATACCACGCAGGCTCAACTTGTGTTCAACGCCCACGACACCACTCTCCTGGGGGATTCATCCGGTAGCCGGTTGCTGGGGCGCGATCAGATCTGGTTCACGCGGAAGCTCAACGACGGCAGCACCCACCTGCACTCGTTGACCGAGTTCGAACCGCGCAAGCAGGAGGCAATCGGTAAGCGATTCCTGGAGGGCCACTACGGCACGAGGCCGCTACTGGCCATCGGCGATTTCGACACTGCTGTCGAGCAGGTGAAGGTCGGTAGGTGAGTCGACGTCTGCCGAAGAAGCCCGACAAGGCCGGCCGGCCACGACCCAGCGTTGAGTTCAGGCGGCTGGTCGTGTTCACCGAGGGCAGCAAGACAGAAGTCGGATACATCAACCATTGGGCGAGCCTGAATCGGGATCGTGTCACGGTTGCGATCGATCGCTTTCATGGCCCACCGCGGAAACTCGTCGAGAGAGCTGCCCGGACGCGCCGCGCCAATGTGCACGAGACGCGCCGTCGCGGAGGAGATCCGAACGAGTACTGGTGCATCTGCGATCGAGACCAGCACGCGAAGGTCGATGAAGCCCTCAAGATGGCCGGCGACAACGAGATCGAGGTGGTTCTGTCCACTCCGTGCATCGAGTTGTGGTTCGTACTTCACTTCAGGGATCAGAGAGCCCATCTGGAGGCCAAGCAGGCCAAGAGCGCATCGAGAGATCTCCTTCGGTGCGGGGAGGCACTGTCCAGCGAAGCTCTGCACGAGTTGCAGGACCGATTCGGTGAGGCAAGAAGCCGCGCTCGGCAACTCGACAGATGGCACGAAGCAAACGGATCGCCACCGCGATCCAACCCGAGTACCGATGTCTGGCGACTCATCGACCGGATCAACGAGCAGTAGAGCGATCCGGCCGCGGTCGTCGAACCGTTCCCACGAGGCTCCGTCGATGCCGCCAACCGCCACGGCGCCGTTCTCGCTTCGAAACTCAGGGCCTCTACCACCCGGCACGGCTTCGCGCAGTTGCCCGGCGGTGCGGTCAAGGAATCGGCGCGTGAGGATCCTGGTTGGATCGGCCAGTGCTATCCTTACGATTGGTGCCGAGAACGAGTGTCCAGCGCGAGTGGTTGGAGCAGGTCCCCGAGGGGACGTGCTTCCGCTCCGGCGATGTGCCTGGGGCGAGTCGCGGAGCGGTCTACGCGTTCTTGTCGCGTGAGTCCGCGAAGCCCCGCGCGGTCGCGGCGTGCTGGCGTGTGGGTCCGAATCTGTACTGGAGACCCGCTCGCGGTGAGGGCAAGGATCGGAGGGGGCCGGGGCAGTTGGACGTTGCGCGAGCGATCGCCGGTGAGGGCTGTGGCCTGACGGGTCACCAGGCGGGGAAAGTGGCGGGTTGGTTGACCCATACCGTGACAACCGTCGCCGAGGTCGCCGTGGTCGGCGAGCCGAGTGTGCGCCGTCCCCGCCCCGGCCTGGTGCTGCGGCCGCGAGCGAATGACGTCCGCCGCCGCCTGAGCCCCCTTGAAGTCACCTACCTCGAAGCTGTCATGAACTTCGATGACTGCGCGGAGTTGGCGTGGCCGGAAGCGCTCCGCTTGACGGCGCAACGCGTTGGTCATCGAGAGCGTTTGCGCGCCGACGCGTTGAGAGAGGTCGCCGACGCCGAGCGAGGCGCGGGCGCGGTCGCGATGCGCGCCAGGATGCGGGAACTCTGCGCGGTCCTCGATGGAGTCGCACCCCCTCCGGCCCCGGCCGATGCCGCCGCGCCGCCGCGTCGGCGCGGTGAGCCGTTGACCGCGGCGCATCTTCCCGCGTGGATGTCTGCGATGCAGGGATCGAGGATCGCCGCGCTGTCGAGCTTCGTGAATCATTGGGCGCTGCACCCCGAGCGCCGCCCCGCGATGTGTGCGGCACCCCCGAGCGGGCAGAACCGTCTCGATCTCGTCCGGATTGCTGCGACGGTGCACGCGTTCTGCGATCGGGACGGCGTCGGCGTGCCTGACTGGGTCTGGGCGCACACTTGGCACGAGGACGTTCGCATCTACGATGTCGGCGAAGCGTCCACTGCGTTCCGTGACAGCGCTCTTGGGATTTGCGCGCACCATCGTGTGTGGTTCCGCGAGGACCACATCATGTGCATTCGCGTGCACGGCATGTGGAGCCCCGCGGGGCAGCGGTGAGCGATAGCGGCGGCTTCTCGCTCGCCCGGGTTCTCGAACTCGTTGCCGCCGTTGACGCCGCGATGCCTGAGGGTCCGCCAATCGAGGTCGCCGTCGGCGGCGCGGTGGCCATGATGCAGATCGCACCCGGGCGGCTATCAGAAGACATCGACGTGTACGAGGCGTCGCTGCACCCCGACCTGGCGGCTGCGGTCGCGGTGGTGGCGGAACGCGAAGGACTCGACCCGGGGTGGCTCAACAATGCCGCCGCCCAGTTCGGGCTTCCTGTGTTCGACCTCCAGCCCGAGCCGCTGTACGAGGGCCGGCGGCTGGTCCTGCGGGTAATGGAACCAGTGACGATGCTCCTACTGAAGCTCAACGCCGGCCGCGACAAGGACATGAACGACATCTTGCTGTTGATGACCGCGACCGGATTCACGACTGAGGACGACCTGTCGATGTTGATCGATTCGTACTTCGAGGATCATCCGGAGTCGAATCTTGATCACAGCTGGATGGAGGACACGGGAAGGGAGTCCGCGACGCTCTTCGGAGCGCAGCATTGGGGCTCGGGAATCGATCCACCGGAAAGTCCACCGTTACAGGAACCGGAGGAGCCGACACTCGGCCAGTGAGACTTGTCCTCGAAGCGGAAGTCACCCACACCGCGGACTTCGCTAAATCCACCCGGCCGGACGCCGACAGCGTGTCGGCAGGCACGCCCGTGACCTGCTCGGCGAGCCAGAGGTATTCGGCAGGTACCTCGTCACTTGGCCAAGCGTTCGAGCAGCGCCTTGTCTCGTTCGAGGAGCCTCTCGGCCCGGGACGTGAAGTCCTCGTCGGCTCGGACTCGGTCGATCTCCGCGCGCAACGAGTCGACGATGAGTTGATTGACACTCGTCCCCCGGACGCGGGCAACGGCCTCCGCCTCGTCGGCTAGTTCCGTCGGGAGTCGCACGGTTGTCTGCTTCGTCATGACGTCGTGCTATCGCGACAGCGAGCGATCGCAGCCTGCAGTGCATGCCGCCGGAGCGTTCGGTTGGCAGGAACGATGGATCGATCGGGGTCATCCTGCCCTCGGCACCGACCGCCAGCGCCGCAGCACCGGGGACAACGTTTCCTTCGGTGGTCTCGCCGACCTGCTGGGAGAACTCGAAGTCGACATCAGTTGACGCACCATCCGCCGGACTCCGGTGCCGCATTCTCCCGGCGGTGCCGACGTGGGCCTCCCTCGTCGTATCGTCGAGACCACAAGTCGAGCGACGCGCCCGAGTCGTCGAATACGTAGTTATGATATAATCGTGCAGTTATCTAATGGACAGTTCACGATTATGTCATATCCGCTGTTTCATCCTTCCTGTGAGCGCGCTCCCGCTGCCGCGCTCAGCGCGGCGGAGTTTGCGGCGGAGTTCCCCCGTGAGGGTCTCCACGTCGAGTTCAAGGAGGGCGTTTCGCATTCGCGGATCGCGGAGACGGCGATGGCGTTCTCCAACGCCGACGGCGGGGTGTTGCTCCTCGGCGCCTCGGACCACGGAACCATTCGCGGAGTGGACCTGGGCACCGGTGGCGAGACCCAGATCCGCAACACGCTCGGCCAAGTGCGAGACCTCGGGCCGCATCAGTTGTACCGGCTCGACGTCGATGGGCGCACGGTCGTGGCCGTCGCCTTCGGGCGGCGCCAGGGCGGGTTCACGCAGCTGGCCGGCGGCCAGATCAAGGAGCGGCGCGGCGCGTCCAACCACACGCTGCTCGGTGCGGAACTCGCCGACTTCATCGCCCGGCGCTTCGTGCGCACCGTGGAGTCGGCCCCCACCTCGCTCCGGCCGGAGGAGATCGATCCCGAGTTGGCGCTCGAGCTGGCGGCGGCGTGGCAGTGGCCGCTCCAGCCGGAGGCATCGCCGTCGGAACTGCGGGACCGCCTGCGCGACAACGGGTTCGTGGTCGGCAACGGCGATGGCGACCGCCTGAGTGTTGCCGGCGCTCTGTACCTGCTGGCGGATCCCGCACCGGTGCTCGGGAAGGCCTTCGTAGAGGTCTTCCGCTACCGGGACGAGGGGGTGGACTACGACCGACGTGAGGAGTTCGGTGGTCCGCTCCAGCGTCAGGTGGAGGCGGCGGCCGACTTCGTGCTGGACGAACTGGGCTTCGATCTGGCGCTGCTGGGTATGCGACGTCACGAACTGCACCGCCTGCCGAGGGTTGTGGTGCGCGAGGCGGTCGCCAACGCCGTGGCGCACCGGTCCTACGCACCGGGGGCGACGTCGGAGGCGGTGCGCATCGAGATCCGGCCGGACCGGGTGGTGGTGCGCTCGCCGGGCGGGTTGCCCGAAGGGGTGTCGCTGGACGATCCGGCCATCCGGTCGGTCCCTCGCAACGTGCTGGCGATCCGCACGCTGCGCTTCTTCGGTATCGCGGAGGATGCGGGGCGGGGCGTGCGCCTCATGCGTGACCACATGGCTCTGAACCTCATGGAGCCCCCGCGGTTCGAGGCGGACGACTCGTCGGTGACGGTCACGCTGCTACTGGGGTCGGAGGCGACACCGTTGGAGCGGGCCTGGCTGGCCCGGACGCTGTCGGGGGAAGCCGCCGATGCCGTGCGACCGAACTCGGTTGGCGACAGCGGGGAACTGCCGGCCGGTCTGCTGGCGGGGGACATTCCGCTATTGCTACGCGCCGGTCGCGGTGAGACGCTGACCAACGCCAAGGTGCGCAAACTCTTCGGAGCGAACGGGCGCGAGGCCTGGGCCGCGCTCCGGCGCCTGCGGGATGGGGGACTGCTCCAGCAGCGCGGCACGGGCGCCGGCGTCATCTACCTGCTGGACCCGGATCTCAAGGGTGTCGAGGGCCCCGGCGGTCTGCGCGTCCGGCCAGAGGACATCGGCAACGCGGTGATGGCGTTGGCGTCCGAAGGCCGCGTGGCCAACGCCGCCGTCCGGGCGCGCACGGGCCTCGACCGGGTCGAGGCTCTGCGGGTACTCAACGCCCTCGTCGCAGCCGGCCGACTCGAGCGCCGCGGCACGCGGCGAGGCAGTCACTACGTCCTCCCGGAGTCGTCGGCAGAGTTATGACATAATCGTTGCTTGTCGACTAACGCCTGCGCGGCAATGTCATAACTATTTCGCTGCTGCTGCGCAACGCCGAGTTCGCGGCGGCGACGTCGCCTTGCGGAGAGCGTTGGTGATGTGAGCGACCGGGCGGTCGTCCGGGGGCATCGACGACATCCTCTACTCGCGCTGCTACCCGCGGATACACGACCAGGACCTCGACCCGACCCAGGCGCTCGGCCACTACCTCGAGACCTACGTGGAGCGCGACGTGCAGCGCATCGGGGAAATCCGCAACCTGGGGGCGTTCGGGCGGTTCCTGCGCCTCTGCGCCGGGCGGGTCGGCCAGATCGCCAACCTGTCGGCCCTCGGTGCCGACGTCGGCGTCTCGCACACGACGGCGCGCCACTGGCTGGATGTCCTGGAGGCCGGCTACGTGGTGTTCCGGTTGCCGCCGGACCACGCAAACATCCGCAGGCAGCTCGTCAAGTCGCCCAAGCTGTACTTCTACGACGTGGGGCTGGCAGCCACCTCATCGGCATCAAGAGCGCCGGGCAGATCGCCACGCACCCCCTGCGGGGGCCGCTGTTCGAGAACGCCGCCGTGGTCGAGGCGGTGAAGTGGCGCTTCAACCGGGGGCGGCGATCCAACCTGTCGTTCTTCCGCGACGCCCGGGGCCTGGAGTGCGACCTCCTGGTGCAGGGCGCCGGCAGTCTGGCCGCCATCGAGATCAAATCCGGCGCCACCCCCGCTGGCGACTGGCTGGACGCCCTCAAGCGAGTCGCCCGAGGGTCCCTGGGGTCGGCGCCCGGGCCGTCGTCTACGGCTGCACCGACCACCAGCGCCGCAGCGCCGGAGACATCGTTCCCCTCGCCGGCCTCGCCGGCCTCGCCGACCTGCTCGGAGAGGCAGCAGACACGCCATCCGTTACGCTGATCGCAGGACTTGGGGCGCCGTTGAGGGTTGCCCGTGATGCCCGCTGGTGGTTACGGGCGCCGATTCGACCGAGCGGCGTGGCCCGAACGGCGGTGTGCGAGCGACCTTGCTCAGTGTTGGGGTACAGGCGGCACGCCGGTTGGCGAACCCGGTACAGGAGACGGCGGACCGAGACCGAAAGGTAAACCGCGGCAATGAGAGTTATCACACGAGAAGAAGTCGTCGAGATCGTCACCGAGACCGCCCGGCGAGCGGGTCTCACCTTCGAGGAATTCATGGCCGAGGGCGAGGCGGGCCTTCTGACCGATGCCGAGTGTCGGGAGGACTGGCTCACCTACAGAAACCTCCTGAACAAGAAGTGACCGGCCACAAGTTCCAGAGATCGGTCGAGGAGTTCGTCGGCACGCTGAACCATCTGCTCGACAGCAGCATCGAGACAGCGGGACGATTCGAGACGGTGCTCTCGAGCGATGGCGCCGAGGCGATCGTCGGCGTGCGGAGCGGCACCGCTGTCCGGTCACCGGGCCTCGCTCTGACTCGTTCGCACGACGATCCTGGCGGCCCCGCACTCTTCCTCCGGGCTCGGTACATCGTCGAGATGGACTCGCAGTTCGACCACCTGCGAGTGTCGTCCTCCATGGTCGGGCTCTGGGCCGACGTGACCGGGGGTTGGAAACGACCGCGGCCGATCGTGCGGGTCGAGTACGACCGGAATCAGTCGGGCAGAGGGCGGGCTGCGGCGCACGTTCATCTCCATGCGAACTCTCCTGAACTGGCATGGATATACGGCTCTGGCGGTCGGCCCGCTCCCGACCTCCACGCCCTTCACTTCCCGGTCGGCGGGCATCGGTTCAGGCCGACACTGGAGGAGTTCCTGCTATTTCTCGACAGGGAGAACCTCTTCGGTGACTGGAAGGAAGGCTGGAAGCCGAAGGTGATCCGTTCGCTCGAGGCGTGGGAGCGGCGACAGGCCCGGGCGACCACCCGGCAGTTTCCCGACGAGGCGGTCGGTGCACTCCAGGCGCTCGGCTACGGCGTGACGTCCCCGCATGCGTAAGGGTGGTGGAGCGAGGAGCGAGAAGGACAGATCGGCAGGAGTCGGTCCTGCAATCACGGCCAACTCCATCGCGTCGGAACGAGTGCATGTCGTCTCCACCTCACTTGGCGAGGCGGAGGCTGTGGAGGTGGGTGATGGTGTTCTCGGAGTGCATGTCGACGATGCCGCTGGGGTGCATGATCGGGGGTCCCGTCGGTAGCTGCGGCTGGCCAGGCCTCGCTGCACCGAGTCCATGATGTCGAAGTCCTCGGCGACGATGATTAGGTCCGCGGCGACGCCACCTGCGACGTGCGATCGGCGAGGTGCCAGGTGCGGGCGAACATGCGGTCAAGCTCGCCGACGGTCGAGCGGCCTGGGGTCTGGAGTGCGCCCACGGTTCGGCTTCGCGGTAACTTGGGGTAGCACCAACACCGGGCGCCTAGGCCCAGAGTCCGATCCCGGGCGCTGAGTCGAACGCCAAGTCCTACGGCCGCCTGCGGGCGGCCGTAGCTGTGTTCGCGGCCGGGAAGGTTCTCCCAAGGCCCGGCGCACACATCGACGTCCTGAGGGCGGCCGGCGTGGATGCGTTTCGCCGCCCTTCCCGACGCGGAACTCAATCTTCGGAGACGAGACCGGCCCGATGCTCCCAATAGCGGCTCTCGAGGTTGTTCCAGAGCCGGTCGGGCACGCCGGTGGCGCGCTCGAGCCGCTGTGCCACGTCGGTGGTGATGGGAACCTTGTCCCGGACGATCTGATCGATGTGCTTCGTCGATAATCCGGTGCGGCGGGCCAACTCGGTGTGGCTCATCGACAGTTCCTCGAGTGTTTCCTCGATCGTCCAGCCGGGAGGCGTGGCGTAGTCCGGGCTGTACGGGTATGTCGTCATGGATCTCTCCGGCACGTATGGCGCCCCAGTACTAGTGTCCCGAGTCGGAAGTTCGCTGGCGTTTCGATGGCCCCGCTATTCGCATTTGCGCAGGCCAGCTCGCTGCAGCAATCCTCCGAATACCAAACGAACTAATCGCTCAGGACACTAGTCGGCTATCTCGGTGATGACAACGCCGTGGATCCTTCTCCGGTCCAGCCACCGCCGGCGGGCGGTGCCGCAGGCCACTATTGAGGAAACAAGTCTCTTATAGTTGAATAATCGCAGAGATACTGCAATAATTGAGCGATGGTAGATCCCATATCTGATTCTCAGGTCTCGGCCCTGCTGGAGTTCCGAGCACGTAACGTGCGCTCGTTCAAGGGCGACGTGAGCTTCTCACTGGAATCCACCGCCATGTCCGAGCCGCAATACGTGAGCGAGATCCCGTGGCGCAAGGGTGGGAAGCGGATCTCAATCCTGGGGGCCGCCGGCATCTTCGGTGCGAACGCGTCCGGCAAGACGAATCTGTTGCGGTCACTCGTGGACATGCGCGAACACGTCGTCCACTCCTTCAAGCACGGGACGCCAGGGGGCAAGGTGCCGCGGTCACCGTTCCGGCTGGACGAGCGGTGCAGGGTCGAGCCGTCTCGTTATGAGATCGACCTGGTGCTTGACGGTGTTCTCCACCGCTACCACTTCTCGCTGGACGACGATCGGGTTCTGGAGGAATCGGCCTCGTGGTATCCCAACGGTCGGGGAGTGCGACTATTCGAGCGGGATCTCGAAGAGGTGACTCTCGGCGCCACGCATCGCGCGAAGGGACGGGCGGCGATCGGGATCCTCCGGCCGAACGCGCTCTTCCTCTCGGCGGCGGCGCAGATCGAACATCCGGCCCTGCTGCGCCTGTACAAGTGGTTTGCAGAGAATCTGCTGATGGTGGATGCCGAGAGCCATCAGCCACGCACGATGTTCACGGCTGCGCTTCTTGATCATGCAACGTTCCGCGATCCGGTCGTCCGGCTGATGCGAGCGGCAGATCTCGGGATCACGGCAGCGCGGATGGTCGAGTTGGATCCCGTCATGCAGGAGCGTGTTCGACGCGTCGCACGCATCCTGAGCGGCGAGGAGGACACTCCGATGCCGGGCGATTCCCTCGAATTCGAACCGTTCAGAGGGATGCGCTTCAGCCACAGCGCTCCTGACGGTGAAGTGGAACTCGACGATTCGGAGGAGTCCCGCGGGACACTGGTGTGGTTCGCACTCCTCGGCCCCATTCTCCGGGCACTGTCCGCCGGCTCCGTGCTCTTGGTCGACGAGTTGGACTCGAGCCTCCATCCAGCGCTGGTGGAGGCCGTCCTGGATCTGTTCCAGGACCCGGAATCGAATCCGCGGCACGCGCAGATCATCTTCAACTCCCACGATGTCACTGTCATGGGCGACTCCACGAGCCCCCGGCTCTTGGGGCGGGATCAGATCTGGTTCACCCAGAAGTCCAACGATGGGAGCACCCGGCTCTATCCACTCACCGATTTCGATCCACGGAAGCAGGAGTCCGTCGGAAAGCGGTTCCTCGAGGGTTACTACGGCGGCAGACCCATCCTGTCGCTCGGCGACTTCGGCGTGGCCGCCGAACTCGTGCAGGCCGACAAGTGAGTCCCGCACGCAGGAGTCGGCCCGGTCAACTGCAACCCACCTCTCCCGTAGCCAGACGAAAGATCCACGTCTTCGTCGAGGGACAAAAGACCGAGGTCCAGTACTTCGGGCATTGGTGCCGGTTGCAGGCGTCCGGTTCGTCGGGGCTCAGGGCATCGTGCATCCCTCCCTCCCAGTCGTCATCGGTCTCCGAGGGCCTCGAGCAGGAGGCTGTGCAGGTGGTGGACGGTGAAGCCGCGGGTGGCGATGTGGCCGCGATAGAGCCTGGTGCGGCCATATCGATGTGGAAGCGGCCGCACACGTCTCATACCGGCCACTCCTGCGCCGCAAGTGGCCACTGTGGGACGTGCCGGTAGCGTGAGTCGCGTGGGATACCGGTCGCAGCAGACATACCACTACTGGCGGGGCAGTGCGCAGGTGAGCGAACCCTACGAAGCCTTCGTGCCACATCGCATCGCCGGATGGGCCCCGCATCCCGACGGTGACACGCTCTCTCGCCTCGGCGCAGCCGACGAGCGCCTGCGAGCGCTGCAGCAGGACGCGCCGCGATCGCCGGCGCTGTCGTGGTGTCTCAACCGGACCGAGGCGATCGCATCGAGCAGCGTGGAAGGGATCCGCACGACGCTGAGATCGCTGAGCCTGCTGGAGTCGATGCGAGCGCACCGGAACCCCACACGGGCCGGGGCCGACAGACAGGCCTTGGGCAACGCTCGGCTGAACGCCCTCGCGATCGACCTCGGCCGAAGCCGCCCGGCGGCGGTGACCGTCGTCGACGTCGAGGAGATGCACCGGCGGCTGTTCGCCGCAACCGCTCAACAGGGCGACTCTGGCCGGCTGCGCAGCGAGCAGAACTGGGTGGGCCGCCGCGGCGAGAGAACCCCCGCCCGGGCGTACTTCGTGCCGTCGCCACCGGGACTCACCGAACCCCTGTTGTCGGACACCATGGAGTACGTGTCGGCCCCGCCGTGGCTACCGGTGCTGGCGAAAGCAGCGATCGCCCACCTGCAGTTCGAGACCATCCACCCCTTCGAGGACGGCAACGGCCGCGTCGGGCGGGCCTTGCTGCACTGCGTGCTGCACCGCGACCTGACCCTGCCGATACCGGTGCCGCTGTCATCGGCAATCGACGCGCGCCGCGACGACTACTACGCGGCGTTGCGGCCCTACCAGACCTACATCGGAGATGCGAGCACCGAGGAACGCTCACAGGCCGCATGCGAGACGATCCGCTACATCTCCGACGCCGCCGCGGTTGCCTGCCACTATGCGCACGTCACCTCGCACGTCGTCGCGGGCATGGAGCGGTCCTGGGCCGATCTCGGCCTGCGAAGCGACTCCGCCGCGGCAGCAATCCTGACGCGCATGTCCACCATGCCCGCCGCCGGGGTCAGGTACCTCTATGAGGCGACCGGGCGATCCCCGCGAGCAGTCCGGCGCGCCTTGTCCACTCTGGCCGCCCGCGGAGCGCTATCGGAAAGCGTCGACGAGACCACCGGTCAGAGAGTATTCGAGCTACCCCAGATGCTGCGGATCGTCGACCAACGCCACGACCTGCTCAACGACTGCTGGGACCTGCACACATCCGGCGCCCCGCACGTCACCTCCGAGGCGCTGGCCCGGTTCGACGACGACACGCCTCCCAGCTCCAGACCCGTGATGGAGCGGCCAATCACAGACACCAGTCGATTGAATCTTGACTGACAACGGGAGGTGCAGGCACGAGTAACCGCCCCTGACCCAAGGATTGTTACTCATGCCCATAACCCCCCAAGAGAAAGATCCACGTCTTCTCAAGGAGGTAAGAGAACGGGCGCGGAGGCTCGACCGTGAGCATCACTTGGATGGGTCGCCCCCCCGGGCGAACCCGAGTAGCAACATCTGGGAACCGGTGGATCGGATCAGGGGCGATTGGACCGCGGGCTCTCCGCTGCGACCAGCTGGTCGTCGGCAGGGGCGGGCGGCGCTGTTGCGTGTCGTCGCTGGTGTTGACCGAGCGGAGCCGGGAGGGCTCTCAGGGGCCGAGTGCAGTGATGGGGGCGATGGTGATGCCGTCGGGGTGTTCGTAGCCGTAGCCGCCGGCGGTGACCACGACGAGGCGGGACGGTGTGCCGGTGCGGTCGGCGTCCACCCTGTGCTGGAGACGCTTGAGCGTTCTCACGGCTCGGTTGATGCCGGTCTCGCCGCCGAGCTTGACCTCCACGGCGATCCAGCTGCCTTCGGGTCGCCGCACGATGGCGTCGACCTCGAGGCCGTTACTGTCGCGGTAGTGCGACAGTTCGCAGCCGGCGGCCTGGCCGTAGATGCGCAGGTCGCGCACCACCAGCGACTCGAACAGCAGACCCGCGAACGCGAGGTCGGCCATGACCGCGTCGCTCGTCGAAGCCAATGCGGCGACGGCGAGGGATGGGTCGGCCAGATGGCGCTTGGGAGTGCCACGCAGCTGTGCGCGCGACGTGATGTGGGGCCTCCACGCCGGCAGGTCCTCGACGACGAACAGGCGCTCCAGCGCCGCCACGTACGACGCGACCGTGCGGCGATGCACCGCACCCACCTCGCCGGTCTCCCCGGCGGTGTCGGCGGCGAGGGTCGCGAAGCTCGCTTCGCCGGCCGTGTTGCGTGCCAGCGACACCAGCAGGCGCCGGACGCCCGCGGGGTTGCGGGCGACGCCGTCGACGCGGGAGACGTCGGTTCGGCTGATCTCGTCCAGATAGCCCCGCACCACCCGCAGCGATGTCCTCTCGTCGGCGCCCGTGCTCACCAGGTTCGGCCAGCCGCCGCGGCACGCCATCTCCATGATGTCGCCGAGGCGATGCCCCGAGTCGCCGGCCGCCCGCTTGCCACTCTCGAACAGCCCTGCAAGCGATATGGCGCCGTCGGACTCGCCGGACTCGAACAGACTCATCGGGCGCATCCGCACGCGCAGCACTCGCCCGGCGCCGGAGTGGCGAGTGATGTCGTCAGGAGGGTCCGCGGACCCGGTCAGGATGAACTGGCCCGGCCGACCGCGGTCGTCACAGGCTCGCCGCATCGGGTTCCAGATGTCCGGCGCCAGTTGCCACTCGTCCAGCAGCCGCGGCGCCGGGCCCCCCAGCAGCACACCAGGGTCAACGTTCGCCGCCAGCCGTGCGCTGATCGTGGCATCCAGCAGTTGCTCGCTGGCCGCGAACCGCCTGCCGGTCCAAGTCTTCCCGGACGACCGGGGCCCCTCGATCAGCACCGCGGGTGAAGCCTTCAGCGCGTCGCTCATCTCGGTGTCCACCACCCGCGGCAGATATCCCGTCGAAGGCGCTCCCTCTCTCACAGGCCCACTCGGTCGGTGTTTCGTTTGGCGGTCATGCGCACAGCCTATCGATATACCCGTATATGGGCACCCAGTAATCCCATAAATAGACACTTAGACCAACGATCGGTCCGTGCCGTGGATCCGCTCCCACTGGTCAGATGTCGGCTGGCCAATTCCGCTGTGTCGACGCTCTCGGCCTGGGCGCCCGAGCGGTTCCTGGAGTCGGCGCCCGGGCCGTCGTCCGCGGCGGCACCGACCACGAGCGCGGCGGCGGCACCGACCACGAGCGCGGCGGCGGCTCCGGCCGCTACGCCTTGCGGAAGCGCCAGCCGTAGAGGATCCTGCCGTAGTAGTTGAACGCCCGCCTGGCCTCGGGGTCGTCGAAGGGGTAGCCGGCGCCGATCTGCCGGGCGGCGGCCAGGCCGGTGACGAGGCAGGTCTCCTGGCTGTTGATCAGCGTGTGGACGCCGCAGTGCCACGCTCCCCTCCTGCCCTGGATGAAGTGGAACAGGCTCACCAGCAGCGCCACGTGCTTCACGTCGTGCACGATGTGCTGGAACCACCACCGTTTGATGACCTTCTGCTCGTCGATCGGGCTGATGGGTCAGCATCATCAGCGTCTGGTTCGCATTGCAGGCGAAGATCACCTGGTCGAACGTCTCCCTGACCCCGTTGTGGTCCTCGACCACCACGCCGGCCTTCAATCCACTGGCGCAGTGTGGATGGCGCGCTTCGATCCGTCGAGGAGGTGTGTGGCAGCGTGGGAGAGCGTGACCGGGAGATGTCGCTGCTCCGCCGGGGGTAGCCTCCGGCGCGTGGAGGGGGCGGCGTAGTGGGGAATCCCCGGCACCAGCGCAGGGGCGGTCGTGTCACGCCGAAGGGGACGCGACCGCCGGATCGTCCCGGTGGGCCGCGCCGGTCGCCGCCGGTGGCGGTGCCGTCGGGTCCGGAGTTGCTGCTGCGCGACGCCGGGCGCATGGCGTCGCGGTGCACGGACATCGAGGAGGCCGACGGGTGGGCGGCGGCGATCCAGAGCGTGTTCCGCCGGATCGGTCCGACACAGGGGCCGTCGCTGGATGCGTTGGACGTGCTGGTCGTGGCGGCGGAGCGGGGCGACACGGCGGCCGCCGTGCTGGCGGGGGCGATGGCGGTCTACGGACCGTCGCCGGGCCGGCGGCGGGCGCAGGACGTGTACCGGCGGCTCGTCTCCGGTGGCGTCGCGGTGCCGGAGTGGGTGGACGATCTGGGTGACGTGACACCGCGGCGGGCGATGCTGTTCACCGACGCATGGGAGGACGAGCACCTGGTGTGGATCGACTTCGCCCGCCCCGACGGGACGGTGCGCGGTCTCGGCGTGGAGATCGACAGGCTCTGGGGCGGGACGGCGCGGGGTTTCGTCCACGGCGTCACCATCGATGCGATCCTCGAGGCGTCCGGCGGCGACCCCGCCGCGGTGACGCGGCCGGTCGGCCTGGCCGACGCCGGGGCGATGATCGCCGCCGGTCTGAAGAACCGCGACGTCACCGTCCCAGTCGACGGAGCCGACGGCGGCGAGGAGCGTTACCGGTTCGACGAGGATCTGCGCGCCCTGGTCGACCAGCGGATCGGCCTGCTCCCCCCGGGTGGCGACGCCGCGCGACCCCGCCGGCTCACCAAGCGGGAAGAGGACCGCGCCGTACGGGAGTTCCTGCGGCGCTGCGGGGGCGCCGCACCGCAGGACGCCGAGAACGTTGCGGACAAGATCCGCCTGTTCAACGCCGTGTGCCACGACGGGGATCCGCTGCGGTGGAGCCCCCTGAAGATCGGCTGGTTCCTGGCGGGCTGGATCCCCTGGAAGGTGCTCGCCGACGACGAGTTCCACGACGCCGTCGAGGACGTGTTCCCGCGCTGGCTGGAGTTCGCGGCCGAGCGCCGGGGTCTCGCCGCCGACCTGCTCGCGGTGAACCTGTCGGTGGCCCGCGAATCGTTCGAGGACATGCGGCGCAACGCCGACGACCCGAGCCGGCGAAGCCCCACCACGAACATCGTCCGGGAGATGCTCGCCGACGGCATCGACCCGTCGGACCCGGCCAACAGCGAGGCCGTGCAGGCCTGGATCGACCAGTACAACGCCCGCCCCCGCCACGAGCGCTACTGAGCGTCGCCGGCCCCCTCCCGGCCGGCGGCGGCATGGCAGCCGGGCGCTGCGGCCGGGCGCACCGCCGTCGAAACTCCGGGACCGCCTGCGCGACAGCGGCTTCGTGGTGCCCGACGGCGACGACGACCACCTGAGCGTCGCCGGCGCCCTGTACCTGCCGGCGGATCCCGCGCGGGTGCTCGGGAAGGCGTTCGTGGAGGTGTTCCGCTACCGGGACGATGAGCCGGACTACGACCGTCGCGAGGAGTTCGGCGGCCCGTTGCAGCGGCAAGTCAACGCGGCGACGGGGTTCGTGCTCGACGAGTTGGGCTTCGACATGGCGCCGGCGGGCGTCCGGCGCCACGAGTTGCACCGGCTGCCGCGGGCCGTGGTGCCCGGGGCTCTCGCGATGAAGGCGCCGTTCGGTCGCGAGAGGCTCAGACCACCGTCGAGGACCTCCGCCGCACGCCAATCCGGATAGCCGCCGACCAGGCCACCGGCTCGACCAGCGTGAGCGGCATCGCGTGCTGCGGCCGCTACGCTGACTCGGCACTTGGGAGCCGATCGAACCCTCCCGTGATTCCCGCATCGGCGCGGTGGTGTCGCTATGGTCGAGGAGGCTGGATCGCTCCTCGTGATCTGAGCGGCCTGCGCAGGATTGAGGTGAGCGGCGGCGCTCCGCCGGGGAGCCTCGTGGAGCAGCGCGCGAAACGGGTCGGAGGAGGATGACGGGAGAATGCGCTACATCACTCGAGACGAAATCGTGGCTGAAGTCACCGAGACGGCGAGGCGGGCCGGCTTGACCTTCGAGGAGTTCATGGCCGAAGGGAAGTCCGACACGCTGACGGACGCCGCCTGTCGAGGCAACTGGCTTCTTTACAGGGACGTGTTGGTCGACCGGTGACGACTCAGAGTCTTCGGACGGCTGCCCAGGAATTCGTGGGCACGCTGAACGAGGTTCTCGTCGGGGCAATCGACACGCCGGCGAGGTTCGAGGCCACGAGTTCGCGTGACGCTGAGCAGGCGTTCGTCCGGACCGTCGGCCATCACGACGATACGGCAGAGGGCCTCGCTCTCCTCCGCGCGAGCGAGGCGCCGTCTGCACCTGCGCTCTTCCTGAACGCGCACTACACCGTCGAGATGGACCCCACGCGGAGCCGACTACGGATCGCCACCTCCCTGGTTGGGCTCTGGGCCGATGTGACCGGGGGGCGGAAACGCCCGCGCCCGCTCGTGCGGGTCGAGTACGACCGGCGTCAATCGGGCCGCGGTCGGGCAGCGGCGCACGTTCATCTCCATGCGAACTCTCCTGAATTGGCGTGGATGTACGGCTCGGCCGGTCGGCCCGCTCCCGATCTGCACGCGCTGCACTTCCCCGTCGGCGGGCGTCGGTTCCGGCCGACGCTGGAGGAGTTCCTGCTGTTCCTGGACAGGGAGAATCTCTTCAACGACTGGAAGGAGGGCTGGAAGCCGAGGCTGATCCGGTCGCTCGAGGCGTGGGAACGACGGCAGGCCCGGGCGACGGCCCGGCAGTTCCCCGACGAGGCGATCGGCGCGCTCGAGACGCTGGGCTACAGCGTCACGGCCCCAAGCGCGTAGGAGACGTCTTCCACCGGCCTTCTGGGTCCCTCCGGGTACTCGACCTCCACGGAGGATCGGCGTGGCCCCGTACCAGCCCTCCAGATACCGCTTCGAGATCGCTTCGGTCCGGCGCGGCGCGGCGTCGGTCAGCGGCCTGAGCCTGGTGGCGCCGTCGCTCGTCTCCTCCGTGAACCAGATCTGGTCTCTTCCGAGCAGTCGGTCACCTGTTCCTTCGCCCAGCAGCCCCGGGTCGTGGGAGTTGAAGATGATCTGGGCGCATCGTGGGTTTCTGTCCCGGTCCTGGAACATCCGCAACAGCTCACGAACCAGCGCGGGGTGCAGGCTCGCCCCCAACTCGTAGGCGAGCAGAACGGAGCCGGACTCCAGAACGTTGAGCACCGGGCCGATGAGCCCGAACCACACCAGTGTGCCAATGGATTCGTCATCGGAATCCATCTCGACGTCACCGCCGGCGCCGGGTGGGTGAGGCTGATCCCCGACATCACCTCGGCGGTGTCAATGCGATCACGAGCCTCTATCCGGCCGAGGCGGAGCTTCAAGTTGGGCAAAGCGGCGATCCTCTGATGATCCGCCGTGGGAATCCCGTCCTTTGCCCCGTCATACCAGTAGGTCCGCAGCAGCGGAAGGCCGCATGACTCGCTCGCCGGCTTCGCGAAGAACTCACTCGCTATCAGACCGTCGATATCAACGTTGCCCCTAGCCGGCCCGTAGCCGCAGAGCTGCCTCCTGCGGCGAAGAGGTACCCCGCGTCGATGAAGATTCCGCAGCGGTCCATCAGCCTCCCCCTGGAAACAGAGCGGGGGCCCCAATAAAGTCGGGCCCCCGCGGCTCGCCAACGGGCGAGCCATCAACGACAGTCACGATAACAGGCCGCCTCCGCGGTTGCGATCCCGGACTCGACGTGTATTCGGAGTCGTCGCAGCGCCGGGGTCGGGGACATCGGCGGTTCGTTCGTGCGGCAAGACGGGGTGGCGATCCGATCGCCGAGCGACGCGGCGCGTTCAACCACTCGCTGCCGGGGGACAGACTGCGTCGGCGGCGAGACGCTCACCAACGGGCAGGTCCGCGAGCTGCTCGGCGTGGACGTTGCAGAGGCCCGGGCGGCGCTTCGCCGGTTGCGCGACCGCGGCTTGCTGCAGCAGCGGAGCAACAGCGCCGACGCCCACTACGTCCTGGCGCCGCACCTGACCGGCCCCAAGAGCCGCCGAGTCGTGCGCAGCCGGCCCGACGACCTCAGCGATGTCGCAATTGAGTTGGCGGGCAGAGGCCGCGTGGCCAACGCCGACCTCCGGGAGCGCACGGGCATCGACCGCGTGGAGGCGCTGCGGGTCCTCAACGCCCTCGTCGCCGCCGGCCGGCTCGAACGCCGCGGCACCAGGCGGGGCAGCCACTACGTCCTCCCCGGACCGCCCGACGTGGAGATATGACAGGGTTATGACATATTCGTGAGAGATCGGCGAGTGGCCCTACGAATATGTCATATCCGGTCTGCGGCCAAGGCGCGAGAGCCCACCGACGGATCGGGCGCGGGGCCTTGGTTGCACCGGCCGCGACGGCATCACGTGCGACCGGATCCGAGTGCCGCGGTGTTCCGGCTGCAGCCGGGCGTCGCCCGCCGACCGGACCGACCGGCGCTGACCAGGATCGGCGGACAGGGGCTCGGGCGGTCCAGCTAGCGGTTGGGGCCGGTTGGGTTGACGTCGGGTGGCGGAGGGGTGATCTCGGGTTGGGCTCCCAGCGCTGCGACGAACTCAGGCACCGAACTCGTGATGGCATCCCAAACCAACTCGGGATCCACGTCGTCGTACTGGTGCACGAGGAAGTTGCGCATGCCGCGGGCACCGATGACGGCCAGCGCGGGGTGGGCGGCCACGAACGCGTCTGAGAGATTCCGGCCGGCTTCGCCGATGATGATGAGCAACCGCTCGGCGGCGAGGCGCCGCTCGTGGCTGGCGTCGAAGGCCGCGCGGCCCTCGGCGGCGAATTCGCCCAGCAGGTCGGCCGCCTCGAGGATGTGCTGGACGCGGTCGGCGTCGTTCTGCGGGCGGCGGGTGCTCAAAGCGGGATCGCCTCGGTGAGCATCGCCCGGTGCCCCTCGCGCTTGTGGGGCTTGAGGCCGCCGACGGAGATCACGTCAACCTCGGCGGACAGCAGTTCCTCGAGGGCGATCTGGAGGGCGCCGAGATCGAACAACGAGGCACCCTTCGCAAAGGTGGCCAGGAAGTCGCAGTCGCTGTCGGGAGTGTCCTCGCCGCGGGCGACCGATCCCACCAGGGCAATGGAGGTGGCCTTGTTGGCGGTGGCCGCGGCGACGATGGCCTCGCGGTGCTCACCGAGGATGCTGTCTCGACGAGACATAACCCCATGGTACCGACGATCCGGCCCCGGGGCGGCGGCGAGAATCCGGACCTACGAGTTGGGACAGGATCGTCGGGTCTCGCACACGTGCATGGCCTGTGCGCGGCGGTGCCGATCCAGCCTCGCAGTGGCCGCGGACACGCCCTCCGCTAGGTTGACCGCAGGACTTGGGGCGCCGTCAAGGGCTCCCCGTGATGCATGACGGTCGATGCGGGCGGCGATTCGATCGAACGGCCCGGCTCGCACGGTGACGTGCGATCGACCGCGCCGAGTGTTGGGGTGGCGGCGCACGTCCGCCGGGGTTCCCCGAGCAGGAGTAGTCGGATCGAGCCCAGGAGGACAGCACCACAATGAGGGTCATTACAAGAGAGGAAATCGTCGAGATCGTCACCGAGACCGCGCGGCGGGCGGGTCTCACGTTCGAGGAGTTCATGGCTGAAGGAGAGGCGGATCTCCTGACCGATGCCGAGTGTCGAGGTGACTGGCTCCTCTACAGGGACGAGTTGCTCAAGCAGTGACCGCACAGAATCTTCGGACATCCGTTCAGGAGTTCGTGGACAGGCTGAACTCGGTACTCGTCGGGGCAATCGACACGCCGGCCAGGTTCGAGGCCACGAGTTCTCGTGACAACGAGCGGGCGTTCGTCCAGGCCGTTGAACGTCACGGCGACCACGCCGGGGGTCTTGCACTTCTCCGTGCCGCGGATTCGCCGCGCGCGCCTGCGCTGCTGCTGAACGCGCACTACACCGTCGAGATGGACCCCACGGGTAGCCGACTACGGGTCGCCACCTCCCTGGTTGGGCTCTGGGCCGATGTGACCGGAGGGCGGAAACGCCCGCGCCCGCTCGTGCGGGTCGAGTACGACCGGCGTCAATCGGGCCGCGGTCGGGCAGCGGCGCACGTTCATCTCCATGCGAACTCTCCTGAATTGGCGTGGATGTACGGCTCGGCCGGTCGGCCCGCTCCCGATCTGCACGCGCTGCACTTCCCCGTCGGGGGGCGTCGGTTCCGGCCGACGCTGGAGGAGTTCCTGTTGTTTCTGGACAGGGAGAATCTCTTCAACGACTGGAAGGAGGGCTGGAAGCCGAGGCTGATCCGGTCGCTCGAGGCGTGGGAACGACGGCAGGCCCGAGCGACGGCCAGGCAGTTCCCCGAGGAGGCGGTCGGCGCGCTCGAGACGCTGGGCTACTGCGTCACGGCTCCGAGCGTGTAGGCGAGGCGCTGGGCGGGAGTTGGAGGGAACGGGCAGACATGAACGAGAGCCCGACGCGTCGGCCGGAGTAGCAGTCGCCCGCCACCATGCGGGCCGCGGTGCTGGTCGGCACCGGTGGGCCCGGGCCGGCGCTGCCGGGAGCATCGACGACATCCTCTACTCGGGCTTCTACCCGCGGATACACGACCAGAGCCTCGACCCGATCCAGGCGCTCGGCGACTACGTCGAGACCTACGTGGAGCGCGACGTGCGGCGCATCGGGGAGATCCGCAACCTGGGGGCGTTCGGGCGGTTCCTGCGCCTGTGCGCCGGGCGGGTCGGCCAGATCGCCAACCTGTCGGCCCTCGGTGCCGACGCCGGCGTCTCGCACACGACGGCGCGCCACTGGCTGGACGTCCTGGAGGCCGGCTACGTGGTGTTCCGGCTGCCGCCTTTCTTCGCCAACATCCGCAGGCGGCTCGTGAAGTCGCCCAAGCTGTATTTCTATGACGTGGGGCTGGCGAGCCACCTCATCGGCATCGAGAGCGCCACCCAGATCGCCACGCACCCCCTGCGGGGGCCGCTGTTCGAGAACGCCGTCGTGGTGGAGGCGCTGAAGTGGCGCTTCAACCGGGGGCGGCGATCCAACCTGTCTTTCTTCCGCGACGCCCGGGGCCTGGAGTGCGACCTGTTGCTGGAGGGCGCCGGCAGCCTGGTCGCCATCGAGATCAAGTCCGGCGCCACCCCCGCCGGCGACTGGTTGAGCCCCCTCGAGCGGGTCGCCCGAGCGGTTCCCGGACTCGGCGCCCGGGCCGTCGTCTATGGCGGCAGCGACCACCAGCGCCGCAGCACCGGCGACATCATCCCGCTCGCCGGCCTGGCCGACCTGCTCGGAGAACTCGCCACCGCCGATTGCTGACACCGGCGCGCCCGAATCGTCGAACACATAGTTATGACATAATCGTGCTATAGGCGGCTATCATCTGTACGACTATGTCATATCCGATGTTCCATCCTTCCTGCGAGCGCGCTCCCGCTGCCGTGCTCACCGTGGCGGAGTTTGCGGCGGAGTTCCCCCGTGAGGGCCTCTACGTCGAGTTCAAGGAGGGCATTTCGCATTCGCGCATCGCCGAGACGGCGATGGCGTTCTCCAACGCCGACGGCGGGGTGTTGCTCCTCGGCGCCTCGGATCGCGGAACCATTCGCGGCGTGGATCTGGGCACCGGTGGCGAGACCCAGATCCGGAACACGCTTGGCCAGGTGCGGGATCTCGGACCGCACCGCATGTACCGGCTCGATGTCGACGGGCGCACGGTCGTGGCCATCGCCGTCGGGCGGCGTCGGGACGGGTTCGCGCAACTGGCCGGTGGCCGGATCGCCGAGCGGCGTGGCGCGTCCAACCACACGCTGCTCGGTGCGGAACTCGCCGACTTCATCGCCCGGCGCTTCGTGCGCACGGTGGAGGCGGCGCCCATCTCGCTACGGCCGGAGGAGATCGATCCTGGGCCGACGATCGAGTTGGCCGGGGCGTGGCAGTGGCCGGTGCAGCCGGGCGCATCGCCGTCGGAACTCCGGGACCGCCTGCGCGACAGCGGCTTCGTGGTCGGCAACGGCGATGGCGACCGCCTGAGCGTCGCCGGCGCCCTGTACCTGCTGGCGGATCCCGCACGGGTGCTCGGGAAGGCCTTCGTGGAGGTCTTCCGCTACCGAGGCGAGGGGGTGGACTACGACCGTCGTGAGGAGTTCGGTGGTCCGCTCCAGCGTCAGGTGGTGGCGGCGGCCGACTTCGTGCTGGACGAACTGGGTTTCGATCTGGCGCTGCTGGGTGTGCGACGTCACGAATTGCACCGGCTGCCGCGGGTCGTGGTGCGCGAGGCGGTCGCCAACGCCGTGGCGCACCGGTCGTACGCGCCGGCGGCCACAGCGGAGGCGGTGCGCATCGAGATCCGGCCGGACCGGGTGGTGGTGCGCTCCCCGGGCGGGTTGCCCGAAGGGGTGTCGCTGGACGATCTGGCCATCCGGTCGGTCCCCCGCAATGTGCTGGTGATGCGCACGCTGCGCTTCTTCGGCATCGCCGAGGACGCGGGGCGGGGTGTGCGCCTCATGCGCGACCACATGGCTCTGAACCTCATGAGGCCCCCGCGGTTCGAGGCGGACGACTCGTCGGTGACGGTCACGCTGCTTCTCGGGTCGGCGGCGACACCGTTGGAGCGGGCCTGGCTGGCCCGGACGCTGTCGGAGGAAGCCGCCGAAGCGGTGCGACCGCACTCGGTTGGCGACAGCGGGGAACTGCCGGCCGGTCTGGTGGCGCGGGACATTCCGCTGCTGCTACGCGCCGGTCGCGGTGAGACGCTGACCAACGCCAAGGTGCGCGAACTCTTCGGCGCGGACGGGCGCGAGGCCCGTGCCGCGCTCCGACGCCTCCGGGACGGGGGATTGCTGCAACAGCGCGGCACGGGCGCCGGCGTCAGCTACCTGCTGGATCCGCGCCTCGAGGGTGTCGAGGGCCCCGGCGGTCTGCGCGTCCGGCCCGAGGACGTCGGCGAGGCGGTGATGGCGTTGGCGAAGGCAGGCCGCGTGACCAACGCCGCCGTCCGGGCGCGCACGGGCCTCGACCGCGTTGCGACTCTGCGGGTACTCAACGCCCTCGTCGCAGCCGGCCGACTCGAGCGCCGCGGCTCGCGGCGAGGAAGTCACTACGTCCTCTCCCGAGCCTCCCGACGAGGCGTTATGCCATAGTTGAACCATGTCTTCTGTCGTTTGCATGAATATGTCATAACGACCTGCGGACGGGCGGCGACGGCCTCGCGTCGCGCGGCGACGTTCCGGTGCCTGCGGTCGCCGGCGACGAGGTGCTGATCGAGGTGGCGGCGTGCGGCGTGAACAACACCGATATCAACACCCGCGTGGGCTGGTACAGCCGGTGGTGCAGCTCGATCTCCACACGCTCTACCTGAACGACCGCGAGCTCTACGGCGCCACGGTGTTCGAGCCCCGAGTGTTCGCCGATCTGGTCGGCTACATCGAGCGGGGCGAGGTGCGCCCGGTGGTGGCGGGCACCTACCCGCTGGAGCGGATCCACGAGGCCCAGGCGGCCTTCGAGCGCAAGAACCACATCGGCTCGCTGGTGATCACCATCCGCTGAGGTCTCCATGCGCCGCGGCCACGGCGGCACTGCATCGGCCGTGGGGACCGGTGGAAGAAGGCCGCGCTCTGTGATGGATCCGGGACCGCGCGGATCAGGCCAGCTTGAGGGCCTTGAACGCCCTCACCTGCTTGGTGATGGCGCGCTCGGTGGGCAGACGTTCGATGCTCGAAGCGCCGAAGAACCCAACGCTTGTGGGAAGCCGCCCCAGCGCTTCACCCACGTTGTCCGGCTCGTCGAAGGGCCCGCCGTGGCAGATGACCACGATGTCGGGGCGGACTCTGTGACCCGCCTCGGCGATTGCCTCCACGCGTTCGATGGCCTCGTCGAGGGTCATGGCACCCGTCGCGCCGATGGTGCCCGACGTGGTAAGCCCAACGTGGGCGACGAGCATGTCCGCGCCCGCCTCGGCCATCAGCACCGCCTGCTGCTCGTCAAAGACATACGGGGCGGTGAACATATCCAGCAGGTGTGCGGTGCGGATGGCTTCGACCTCTTTGTCGTATCCCATTCCGGTGGCTTCCAGATCTCTCCTGAAGGCGCCGTCGATGAGCCCGACCGTCGGGAAGTTCTGGATGCCCGAGAAGCCGATCTCGCGCAGCTGCTTCAGGAACACCGGCATGAGGCGGAACGGATCGGTGCCGCAGATTCCTGCCAAGACCGGCGTGTTCGTCACCACGGGAAGCACCTCGGCGGCCATCTCGGTGACGATGCCGTTGGCGTCCCCGTAGGGCATGAGACCGGCCAGCGAGCCGCGGCCCGCCATGCGATACCTCCCGGAGTTGTAGATGATGATGAGGTCCGCCCCGCCTGCCTCGGCGCACTTGGCGGAGATGCCGGTGCCGGCGCCGCAGCCGACCAGGGGCCTGCCGGCGGCGACTTCCGCGCGCACTCGCTGAAGGATCTCGCTACGTGATAGTGCCACTGAACCGCTCCTATCCGCTCACGTCTTGCAGCATCTCCAGCAGCGTGTTGGCTGCACTGTCGGCAAACTCGGGATCGTTGATGTTGTTGTCTATCTCATGGACAGCGATGTCCGCCCGGAGGCCGTTGCGGATGGCGTCGAAGCATGCCCGGTCAGCCTCGGGGTCCCAGAACCTCTCCCCGTCGCTGTCCAGCATCGAAACGCCCCTCATGGGCAGCAGGACGGCGGCCGGTGCCGTGGCCAGGTTGACTGCGGCGGCGATGATCTCGCCTATCCGGACGTTCTCGTCGACATTGGTGCGCAGCAGGGTGACGTTCGGGTTCCACTGGTACAGATTCCGACTCCTGTAACGATCGGGAACGGTCTCGATGGAATCGAAGTTGGCCATGTCGACGCATCCCGGAGCGACGACCGTCGGGACGCCCGCACCGGACGCGGCCTGGCAACGCTCCGGTCCGGCGCTGAAGACGCCTCCGCACACGTAGTCGGCTATCTCGGTGGTCGTCAGGTCCATGGAGCCGGCGATGTAGCCGTCGGCGATCAGGCTCTCCATGGTCCTGCCTCCGATGCCGGTGGCGTGAAAGACCAGGACTTCGTAGCCGCCCCTCTCCACGACGCCACGGGCCCGCTCGACGCATGTCGTCGTGTTACCGAACATGGAAGCGACCACCAGCGGGCGCTCCTCGCCGCCCGGCGGCCGCTCCAGCTTCACCATGCCGGCTATCGCCCCCGCCGCGTTGGCGAAAATGGCTCTGCTGATGCTATTGATCCCGGCCACATCCACGATCGACGGGATGAAGGTGATGTCCCTGGTCCCCGCGTAGGCGCTGACATCGCCGCCGGCCACTGTGGACACCATCACCTTGGGCACACCCACGGGCAGGACGCGCATCCCCGTGGTGGCGATGGAGGTGCCGCCGGTGCCGCCCATGCCAATGATCCCCCCGAGCCTCCCCTCGTCGTACAACCGGCGGACGACGACCGCGAGGCCCTTTGCCATGGTCTCCATCGCCTCGTCCTTGTGCTCGCCCGAGGCGAGATAGGAGATGTCGCCCCCTGCCGCCGCTGCGACCTCGGCCCTCGTGATATCGGGCTCCAACTCGGGCCGCCCCATCGTCCCGAAGTCGACCACCAGCGTGTCGACCCCTTCGGTCTCGATGAGCCCCTTCACAAAGGCGAATTCCGCGCCCTTGGTGTCCAGCGCGCCGATGATGACAACCGTCTTCGGATTGGGACTGCTGCTCATGCCAGACCTCCCTATGGATCCACCTGGGAGGTTCGAGACTATGCGTGCCGGGAACACACCTCCACTATGAGTGCGGAGAGCCGGCAACGGGCGAATGGGGACTGCCGGTCCAACCGTCAGAGGTATGCGTGACGCCACCGAACTTGACGGTGCCCCGAGAGAGGGCTACGGCAAGGGAATCCCGCCCATTCGTCAGGAGGGAAGCCATGTCCAAGCCGCAATTCGGCACATTCGACGACCTGCTGCAGATGACAGAAGAGTCCCTGCGTCCCGTCGCGACAACTCTTCGGGAGCTCATCATCGGCAGGCCGCTGATTCCAAGCGCAACGTGCGGGACTTCGACGGGCTTGACGTCGCCGTGACAAGCCCTTGGAGACGAGCCCCGACGCCGTCGGGAAGGGCGCCCGCCCGCCCCGCTGCCGGTCCGGCGCTCGTGGCCGGCGTGGACGGGGTCAAGGGCGGCTGGGTGATGGCCGTCACCGGTATTGCCGGCGGGTCGCCGGTGGAGTTCTCGGTGTGGTTCACGCTCGGGGAGTTCTGGGCCGAGGCGAGGTCTCGGGGACTGCTGGTCGTGGCGGTGGACATGCCGGTCGGCCTTCCCGGCGCCGAGTTGCGCACGGCCGACAGAGAGGCCCGCGAGCGGCTGGGGCCCCGGCGGTCGTCGCTGTTCTGGACGCCGCCGCTGTGCACCCTCGACGCCGGAGACCACGCCGAGGCCAACCTCCGGTCGAAGGAGCACACGGATCGAGGCCTGTCCACCCAGGCGTTCGCCCTGATGCCCAAGATCCGTGAGTTGCGGGCCGCGCTGAGCCCGGTGAACTTCGCCCCAACGGCCCGGCCCCGAGCAGCCGAGGTGCATCCCGAGACGAGTTTCGTGGCGCTGGCCGAGAAGCCCATGTCGACCTCCAAACGCACACGAGCCGGCCTCGCCGAGCGGGCGACCGTGCTGGTCGGCGAGTTCCCGAACATCACCGAGGCTGCCTTGTTGGCACCCCTGCCCGAGCCGCCCAGCCCGGCTCTGGACGACCTCCTCGACGCCGCCGCGGCGGCTTGGACCGCCCGACGCATCGTCGCCGGCGACGCCGAATGCTTGGGCACCGGTGAGCAAGACGAAACCGGCTATCCCATGCACATCTGGGTCTAGCACCGCCGAGCACGCCCGGGCCCCGCCGGCCGGGCGCGGTGCCCTACGGCAAGCCGCGGTCGCGCTGGGTCCTTGCGGTTGTCGATGGCAGTTCAGCGACAGCCGCGGCTACGAGTTCGCCGGATCGAGTTCGCCGGTCAGTATGTCCATCACTTCAGTGGCGATCCAGCGGCGCTGCCTGCGGGGCCCTTCAGGCGCTTGGCGGAGCACGCCGAGTTCCTCGAGGCGCTGTAGAGCCCGCAGAGCACTGGGTCGGCTGATACCGAGGCTGGCTTCCACCATGCGAGCGTTGAGGAACGGCCGTTGGAAGGCCACATCAACGAGTGCGTTGGGTGCTCCACGGGTCTCGGCCCGCACGACTTGCCGGTATCGCTCGCGCAGATCCATCAGGCGCTCGGACCTCGTGATTGCGTCCCCGGCTTGGACTTCCACCCCCCGCAGGAAGAACTGGAGCCACGATTCGAAGTCGCCGCGCTCCCGCACCCCCTGGAGCGTGTCGTAGTAGGTGTCGCGGTGAGTCTCGAAGTAGGACGACAGGTACAGGAGCGGCGTCTGCAGCCGACCTCGCTGGATGAGGAAGAAGACGATCAGCAGTCGCCCTAGGCGCCCATTGCCGTCGAGGAAAGGATGGATCGTCTCGAACTGGTAGTGCACCAGGGCGGTTTGAACGAGCGGGGGGAGCCGGGGCGTGTCGTGGATGAAACGCTCGAGATCCGAGAGCAGGGCACCGAGTTCATCCGGCGGGGGTGGAACGAAGAGAGCCGTCTCGACTGTGGCGTTCGGATCGCCGACCCAATTCTGTGACGTTCGGACTTCCCCCGGCAGGCGCTCCGAACCACGCACCCCGGTGAGGATCACCGAATGCATCTCGCACATGAGGCGCACACTCAGGGGCAGGTCCGGCAGGCGGTCTATACCCCGTTCCATTGCCCCGATGTAGTTCACGACCTCTTCGATCTCACCGCTTGCAGGCCGTCCGTCCGCTTCTGCGTCGAAGATGTCGCTCAACGAAGCTTGAGTCCCTTCGATCCGTGTTGACGACACCGCCTCGCGTCTCAGGTAGGGGTAGATGAGCAGTTGGGGGTTCTCCAGCAGCCTTCCCGCTCCCGCCAGCCGGCCCAGCGCCGCCTCGGCGTCGGCTGTGCGCATGATGCTCTCTTGAGACAACTGAAGTGAACGAGGCAGTGGTTCAGGGAAGTACGCCACGTAGGAGTGCGGGCCCAGGGTTCGCCTGGCCCGCCCGAACCGCGTGGTCGCGTAGCGGCTGGCGTCCATGCGTCGATTCTAGCGACCTTAACAGAAAACGGAGATTTCGTTATGGTCGAGCGTTGACCTTAACGCTTGCGCAAGGGTCGCGACCCAGCGGCGCTGTCTCGCTTCGATTCGGCTATGACCTTAACAGAAAACGGAGATTTCGTTATGGTCGAGCGTTGACTATAACGGTTGTGTCATGGTCGCTGGTCCTGACAGCGGGCCACGAGGCTGTGGAAACGGAGGCGTCGGACACTCTCAGCCACCGCTGCATCTCCCGTAGCGCCCAAGATCGCGGCGACCACGACCACGCCGGCCGAACCCTCCGCCGGTCTGCTGACCACAGCAACCAATCCCGACCAATCCTGGGTTATATGGGCAGTGCTGGTAATTGATGGAAATATCAAAGTATATAATGTATATTCCTATCAAGCAGATATAGTCATCACCGGCTTCCCCGATGCCGTGCCCGGCCGTGACAGCAACGCCGGGCTGGACGAAGGGAGAAGCCGTGTCGCCTCCGATCAATTCCGCCGTCCCGGGTGAGCGGGGTGCTGCGAGCCGAGCAGACCGGCAGGTGCGGGTGCCGCTGGGGATTGTGGTCGTCACGCGGGCGATGGACCAGCAGTTGGTCTGTCACGAGGACGGCCGGGCCTTCGTGATGTCGTGCCTGCGCCGCCACGCGCAGGGCGACTGGGGCGACCTCGTCACGCACGACGCCGAGGCCAACGACTTGGCGCTGGTCACCGGCGCCCGGATCCTGTCGAGCTACCCGATCCCCGAGCAGATCCGCCGTGGCGCAGGCGACGAGCGGCTGTGGATCATCACCGAGGCCGAGGACGCGCACGGCGTTCGCTCGCAGACCACGGTGCTGTTCCCGTCGGACTACTGAGTCACCGAGACCGGCGCGGCGACGGTCCGCCGGCAGGGCTGTGGCAGGGCTACCGGAGGCCGGCGCCCGACGCTGGGTCCGGGCGCAACCCGTCGGAGGGGCCGTGGTGTGTCTGGTGCGGGTACCGCTGGGGGTTGCGGTTATCGGTCGGTCGGAAGCGCCATCGCCAGGCCCTCGACGACGGCCACGTTGGGATGGTCGGCGAGCGTCGCCGGCGGCACGAGCAGCTTCCGGTCCCGCCCGCCGCCCCCGATGATGATCTCCGGTCGCTCCATCACCCGGGCATCCACCCACACGGGCAGATCGCCGGAGATTCCGAACGGCGTGACGCCGCCGATCTCCATGCCGGTCAGGTCCTTGGTCTGGGCCGCCGAAGCGAACGATGCCCGCCGCACGCCCATGCGCTTGCGCACCACCCGGTTCACGTCGAGCCGGGTCGAGGACAGAACCAGGCACATGACGTAGCTGGGCGGATCGGACTTGCCGATCACCACGATGGCGTTGGCCGAGTCATCGGCGGCATAGCCGTAGGCCTCGCAGAACGCCGCCGTGTCGGCCAGGTCGGGGTCGCAGGGCACGACCTCGTAGGCCAGCCCCAGGGCTTCGAGCTGTTCCAGAACCGCGTCGGGCATGCCTCCACGCTAGAAGTGTCCTGGGCGATCCGTTGGAAGTGGGTGCGCGACCGTTGGACCGTGGATTCCGGCCTGCGCCGGAATGACACTCATACTGTGTGGGTCCCCGACGGGTGGTGGGTCTGACTCGCCGGAATGCTGGCTGTGGTGCCTTGCGGGCGCTGTTCATGACCCCGGTCACGGGTGATGGCTGTCCGGACTGAACTCGGCGGTCCGCCAGCGGTGGTAGAGCGCCCACAGCACCAGCAGCGGTGGCAGCACCACGAAGGCGGCGATCAGCGCCAGCAGGATCGTGACCGCGGTCAGCAGGCCCAGCTGGCGCATCGGCGTCAGCGGGGCGAACAGCAGCGTCAGCAGGCCCAGCGCCGTCGTCAGGGCGCTCGCCACCAGCGCCCCGCCGGTGGTCGTCATCGCCCGCTGCATGGCGTCGCGGATCCGCCGCGAGCCGCGCTCCTCCTCCAGGAAACGGTGCGTGAGATGGATCGTGTAGTCGACGCCGATACCGATGGTGATCGCCGTGATCAGGGCCGTGACCATGTTGTAGGAGATCCCCAGCGCCCACATGGCCCCCAGCACCCAGACGACGACCACCGCGATCGGGACGATCGTGATCAGCCCCAGAGCCGGGCGGAACTGGGTGACGCCGAAGTAGAGCACCAGGATCACCAGCGCGGCCAGAGTCGTGAGGCCCACGCTGACGACCTGGCTCGCTGTCAGCTCCTCGGTCACCAGGGCGATCAGCGAGTCACCGCCCGTGATGGTGATCTCCGACGCATCGCCACCCCACAGCGCCTCCAACTCGGCGATCAGTTCCCGCGAGGCCTCGACGCCCTCCACCGCCACGGGTATCTGGACGATCGTGCGGTCCGGCCCCTCCGGTCGAAAGTCGACGACCCTGGCGAATCCCCCGGCGTCGACGCCCTCGAGCAGGGCCCAGGCGGCGCGCACCTCCGCGTCGGCGGCGAAGACATCCAGGTTCAGGTCACCGTAGGCGGCGGAGAAGGCCGGGTCGTAGTTGTCGCCCGGCACCCCGCTGTCGTCGATCCAGTCCACCAGCAGCGTCCCCGCGGACGCCACGGGTGGCCCGATCACACCCTGCGGCCGCCGCTGCGGGTCGGCGAGGGCCGTGTGGAAGTCGAAGAGGTCGCGCACGGTCCGCACGGTGTCGAGGTCGTCCTCGATGAGGATCGTCATCGTGGCGGCGCCACCGTCGAAGTTCTCCTCGAGGAACTCGATGTCCCGCTCGGTGTCCGACCCGCGCGGCACGAAGTCCTTGAGTGCGAAGGTCGTGTCGAGGCCGGCGGAGGCGACGCCGGCCAGGATCATGACGGTGACGGCGCCGGCCAGGATGGGCAGCGGGCGGCGCACGATGGTCACCGCGGCGCGCGACAGGAACCCCTCGGCACCGGGGATCGTGTCGGCCACGGCCCGGGTCGCCAACTCGCGGCCCCTGGCGACGCGCCGGCGATCCGCCACCAGCCGGGCGGCCGGCACGAAGCTGGTCATCACGATCCAGCCCGAGAGAACGCCGATGCCGGCGACGAGGCCGAAGTCGGCCACGGGCTCGAACTTGCTGGTGAGGTTGGTGAGGAAGCTCACGGCGGTGGTGCCCGCCGCCAGCAGCACCGGCACACCCGAGGACCGGACGGCGGTGGCCATGGCCGCCCCGGGCCGGTCCTCCCCGGCGGCATCACCGCTCAGCAGCGCCTCCCGGTAGCGCCCGGTGATCTGCAGCGCGTAGTCCACCGAGAGGCCGATCAGCAGGACCGGCACCAGCACGATGAGGATGTTCTCGGGGTCGACGACGCCGGCCGCGCCCGGCGACAGCCACGCCTGAGCGCCGAACGTCCACAGGATCGTGAGCAGCAGGCCCACGATCGCCAGCGCCACGTCCGAGCCCGAGCGGTAGAACAAGCCCAGCAGGACCACCATCACGGCCAGGGCGATGCCCATCAGCACGAACAGGCTGGACTCGCGGGCCTCCTTGCCCTCGATGTTGCTGTTGGCCTTGGAGATGACCGACACCGCCAGCGGGGCCAGGTCCGCCGTCGCCTCGGCGGCGATGTCGCCGGCGCGCAACTGGGCGGCCTGCAGGCCGAGAGGGTCCCCGGCGTCGTTCAGGGTGATGAGCGAGAGGCCGGCGATCGGCGTCCCGTCGGCGTCGCGGGGCACGAACCGGTCGAGGCCGGCCTGCGCCTCGGCGAGGGCGGGGGAGCCGGGCAGGCGCTCCAGCACGGCATCCAGTTCGGCATCGGAGACCGTGGCCAGATCCAGGTCCCCCGCGGCCAGGACGGACTCGACGATCCCGACATACCCCACCGCCGGTTCGGCCACGACGAACGGCGCGACGGCGGGATCCGCGATGATCCGGGCCTGCAGGTTGCCGACCGCCCGCAGGGAGTCGGCGGCCAGGACGTCGCCCCTGGCGAGCACCTGGATGATCTCGACGCCGGCGGCCTCCGGGAAGCTCTCCCTGATCGCCGTCGAGGCCTCGGCGAGTTCGCTGCCGGCGGGCAGGAAGGTGGCGGTGGCATCGACCGGCGCCGGTGGGACGTCCTGCACGACGAATCCGGCCAGCAACCCGACCGTCACGGCGCCGACGGCCGTAAGGACGAGCTTGGGCGCCCGCCGGATGCTGCGTGCCTGCCACTCGAGCACGGCCCGGCCCTAGGTGTGCGCTGAGTGATCCACCGGCGACGCAGATCGGATTGCTGGACAGTGGATTCCGGCCTCCGCCGGAATGACGGACGAGATGGTCAGCGGCATTCCTTCGCCGTCTCCTAGTGGCGCTTGACGCCGCCGTACTTCATGCGCGTGTCGCTCATGGCGGCTGCCCGGGGGCCGTCGTCGGCGATGGCGCCGTCCACCAGCTCGCCCACGAACAGCGTGTGGGTGCCGAGGTCCAGCGAGTGGCGCACCTCGCAGTCCAGCCAGGCGATCGCCTCGGCGAACACGGGAGCACCGGTGGTGGCCTCCCGCACCGGCCGCCCGTTCAGCGTGCCGTCGGCGTAGGCGGCCGGCTTTGAGAACTTCACGAAGACCCTTGTCTGCTCAGCGTCCCAGAGGTTCACCGTGAACGATCCGCCCTCGCTGATCAGCCGGTGGGTCACGGCGGTGTTCTCCACGGCCACGCCGATGAGCACCGGCTCCATCGACAGCTGGCTGATCCAGCTCGCCGTCATGCCGTTGCGTTCCTCGCCCGCCCGGGAGCCGATCAGCGCCAGAGCGTTCGGGATCTTCCAGGTCAGCCTGTTCACGAGTTCGTCACTGAGAGCCATGCCCCGACCCTAGGCGGCGCGTGGCATGCAGCACCCTCAATCGGGCGACAGCTGGGTGTCTCTGTGGTGCTCGCGGACGACATCCAGCACCGACTCGCCGTAGTCCGCGAGTTTGGCCGGGCCGACACCGGACACGGTGGCCAGTTCAGCAGTCGTGGCGGGTCGCCGGCGGGCGATGCTCTTGAGGGTTCGGTTGCCGAAGACGATGAAGGCCGGCACCTGCCGGCGGCGGGATTCTTCCAGGCGCCACCGGCGGAGGGATTCGAACAGTGCCTCGTCGTATGGTTCGTCGTCGGCCGGCGCGGACGCCTCGGCGGTTGCCGGTCGCCTCGGGGTTCTGACGGCCGGTCGACCCGGTGTGCGCTCCGGTTGGCGTTGCGGGGGGCGGCCCTCCAGTTCGTCGAGGAACCGCGAGGGTCGGTCGGCCGCCGCCAGCACGACGACCTGGGTGCACCCGCGGGTGATGGCCACGTGCAGCACGCGCCGCTCCTCCTCGATGTCGTCGGCGAGTTGGTGAGGCATCAGCGTCTCGTCGGCGCCGAACACGAGGACGCGGTCCCACTCCAGGCCCTTGACGCGGTGGATGCTGGTGAGGATGACCCCCTCGCCCTCCTCGGTGGTGCGCCGCAGCAGGCCCGCGAGCTGCCTTCCGAACCCGGCAGGGTCCGAGTAGACGGCGGCGGTGCGCCGCAGAGCCAGGAGGTCGTCCACGTGGGTCGCCCGGTCGGGCCGCGTGCGCCCGGAATCCAGCGAGCCGGCGGCCCGTCCCAGCCCCACTTCGTTCATCAGGAAGTCGACCAGGGTGCGGGAGTCGCCGCCGCTGCTGACGAGGCGGGCCGAGGCGGCGATGTCGGCGATGAAACCATTCCAGGCTTCGCTGTGTCGCTCGTTCAAGCCGGCGCCGAGGGTCGCGAGCTGATCCAGCGAGACGTCCCAGGCACCCTCCAACAGGTCCCTGGCCGGGCGGTTGATCTTCCGGCCGGGTCGCCGCACCGCCTCGTTCAGGTCGCGGGCGTCCATCGAGTCGGGCGCCAGCGCCAGCCGCATCCATGCCAGCGCGGCCCGGACCAGATTCCGGTGCATGAGCGGGCTTCCGAGAAGGCAGCGCGTAGCGACGCCGGCCTCGTCCAGCGCCGCCAGCGTCGGCAGCAGCATCGAGTTGACCCGCGCCAGGACCGCGATGTCGGAATCCGGCACGCCGTCTGCTCTCCAGCTCGTGACCTGCGCCGCGGCCTCCGCCGCCATCCGCTCGTCGGGCACGCGGACAATCCTGAAGGCGCCGGAACTCGTCGTACCCGTGACGAGATTGCCGTGGCCGGAGGAGCCGAGGCTTGTGGCCTCCGTCTCGGGGGTTCCGGGCTCTGGGGAGTCGGCGCTCGTGACGCTGCTGCCTGGCTCGTCGGTGTTGGGGGTTCTGGCCTCTGTCGTGGCTGGCTCGTCGGCCGATGCGGCCCGCACGGTCTTCGGCAGGCGTCGCAGGTTGTGCACCAGCAGGTTGACGACCGCGGTCACCACCTCGGGTGGGCAGCGGTAGGAGATCTCCAGGGCGGCCGACCCGGCCCCCGGGAACAATTGGTCGTACTCCAGAAGGAAGCGGGGATCGGCGCCGGCGTAGCCGTAGATGGTCTGGTCGTCGTCGCCCACGCCGAACACGTTCAGGGCCGGCGAGGCCAGCAGGCGCAGCAGCAGCAGGTAGGCCGGTGTGAGGTCCTGGAACTCGTCCACCAGCAGGTGCCGGCAGCGTCCCTGCCAGCGGGCCCGGAGATCGGGGTCGGCCAGCAGTAGCCGGATCGCCTCGTAGACCTGCTCGTCGTAGTCGCACTCGTCCCGCTCGGCCAGCCCGGCGCGATAGGTCTCGAAGATCCCGGCGAAGCCCGGCACGTCGTTGCGCTCGGTCTCGACCGTCTCGGGGTGCCGCAGGGCGATGCGCACGTCGGCCAGTGCCTCGATGTAGGGGCCGAACACGTCGGTGCCGGCCCGGCGGGTTTGCGGGAGGATCCGCTGCAGGCGGCCCCGCACCTCCCGCTCCCCGAGCAGCGTGGCGTCGGGCCGCACGTCCCGGACGATCCGCCAGCCGAGCGAATGGATCGTGCGGATCTGCAGGTCCGGCCGCTGGAGCCGCTCGCGCATCTCCGCCGCCGCCCGGTTGTTGTAAGCCACAGCGGTGACGATCGCAGGCTCGACGCCACGGTCGTCGACGAGGTGCAGCAGCCGGGCGTTCAGCGTGCGGGTCTTGCCCGAGCCCGCGGGCGCCACCACCCGCACCGGACCCCGGGGGTGCTCCACGGCGGCCCGCTGGTCGGGTGCCAGAGACGTGCCATCGCCGGTGGCGCCACCCGGCGGCGGTTGAAGCTTCAGGCGCCCCAGTTCCAGCGATTCGGCATGCACCACCGGCAGCTCCAGCGGCTGGCGAGGCCCGCCGTCCACCCACGCCTCGGTGCCGTCGCGCAGCACCACATCGGCCCGCCCGTCGATCTGCGCTCCCAAGCCCGCGGCCTTCCGTGCCCACCACCACACGGGCTCGCCGCTGCGGGCGTCGTAGTTGTTGCGCCACAGCAGGAACTGCAGCCGCTCGGTCAGCAGGGTGAACTCCGCGTCGAGCAGGTACGTCGGGCGTTCTTCGATGACGGGCTGCCGCAGCGACCGCACAGCATCGGCCGGTAGATCCAACTCCACAAACACCCGTCGCCGTCCTGACCACGCCCGGTGCAGGCCCTCCACCGTCTCGGCCAGCCCGCTGCGGGGATCGCGGAACTCGCCGGCGAAGAGTTCGACGCCAACGCGCAACCGCTCCCAGCCGTCGCCCGGCACCGCGACCGCCGCGGGCAGGGGTCTGCCGGCCATCACCACCAGCCCTCGACCCAGCACGTCCGGTCCGGGAAACGTCATCGGATCGGGAGGGTATTGCCGGCGGGGGCGGGCCGCGCGGCGTGTGGTGTTGCTTGGATTCCGGCCTGCGCCGGAATGACGTTGTGCGGGGTTCGCGGTGTTGCGCGGGTGTCACTTTGAGAGGGGCGCCGGGGCGGCGGGGTTCTTGCCGGCGGGGGCGGGCCGCGCGGCGTGTGGTGTTGCTTGGATTCCGGCCTGCGCCGGAATGACGTTGTGCGGGGTTCGCGGTGTTGCGCGGGTGTCACTTTGAGAGGGGCGGCGGGGTTCTTGCCGGCCGTGGCGGAGCACCGGGGCGGCAGGCGCTCAGATGTCCAGCGTGGCAGGGTCGATGAGGTTGCTGTGACGCCCGATGTAGTCGCGGCGCTTTGCCACGTCTGATCCCATCAGCACCTCCAGCAGTTCCCGAGCGGCGGCGGCGTCGGCCAGGGTGATGCGCCGTAGCGTGCGGGTGGCAGGGTCGAGAGCGCAGTGCGCCAACTCGTCGGTGTTCATCTCGCCGAGCCCCTTGAAACGCTGCCAGCGGATGCCCTCGGCGCCGCCGCGCCGGCCCTTGGCCAGACGTGCGGTGATGGCGTCGCGCTCGGCGTCGCTGAAGGCCCGGTGAGTCTCCTTGCCGACCCGAGTCGTGTACAGCGGCGGCTGGGCGGCGAACACCCGGCCCTCGGCGAGCATCGGCCGCATGTAGGCGTGGATCAGTGTCAGCAGCAGGCAGCGGATGTGGCTCCCGTCCACGTCGGCGTCGCAGAGGATCACGATGCGCCCGTAGCGGGCGGCGGAGACGTCGAAGTCGGCTCCCACGCCGGCACCCACCGAGCGGAACAGCGCCTGCGCCTCGGCGTTGTCGAGCACCTGGCGCAGCGACGCCTTGGCGGCGTTCACCAGCTTGCCCCGCAGCGGCAGGATGGCGACGTTCTCGGCGTTGCGACCGGCCTTGGCGGGACCGGCCGCCGACTCGCCCTCCACGATGATCAACTCGCTGTTGGGTCCGTGGATCCGGCAGTCGGCCAGCTTGTCGGGCAGGCCCGCCGAGCCGAGCGACGAAGCCTTGCGCCGGTCGGCCTGCAGGCGCCGCGCCGCCGCCCGGGCCTCCACGGCGTCGGTGATCTTGGCGCGCAGCGCGGTGACGTTGCTGCGCGGGCCGTCGGTCGTGAACCACTGCGCCAGCGCCGACTTGACGGTGTCGTAGACGATGGACTGGACGGCCGGCGTGCCCAGCTCCTGCTTGGTCTGGCCCCGGAACTGCGGCTCCGGCACGACGATCTGCAGGGCGGCGACCAGACCCTCCTGAACCTCCTCCCGTCCGGCTCGCTCGCCGGCACGGGCGAGCCGCTTGGAGCCGTCCAGCAACACGTCGTTGACCGCCCGGGTCAGCGCCCGCTCGAAGCCGGCCAGGTGCGTCCCGCCCGCGGGCGTCGGGATCGTGTTCACGAAACTGCGGATGTCGCTGCTGTACCCGTCGGTCCATTGCAGTGCGGCGGTCACCGAGCATTCCCGCACGACGGTGGTGAGCTTGCCGTCCACCGGCACCTTCTCCTCGAAGCTGCCCCCGCCATCGACATCGATGACCCGGGTGACGGCACCGCCGCTGTTGCCGGCGGCCAGGTCGGCCACCAACCCGCCGAGCCCCTTCTCGGAGCGGAAGTCGAACGGCTCGGCGTCCGCCCCGCGGCGGCGGTCGCTGATGGTGATCCGCAGGCCGGGCACCAGGTGGCACGTGAGCCGCGCCCGCTCGCAGGTGGCGGCGTAGTCGAAGGCGGCCCCCTCGTCGAACAGCTCCCAGTCGGGCCAGAAGCGCACCTGCGTGAACGTCCGCCGCGTGGCCTTGATCTTCTGCAACTCGTGCGTGGGTGTGAACCCGCCGGCGTCCCGCCGCCCGGCCTGCCGCTCGGAGAAGTCCAGGCGATGTAGGTGGCCGTCGCGCCCCACCTCCACGCGCATCCGCTGCGACAGGGCGTTGACCACCGAGGCCCCCACGCCGTGCAGCCCGCCGCTGGCGGCATAGGCGGACCCGTTGGTGCCGGCGCCGAACTTGCCACCGGCGTGCAACTCGCAGAACACCACCTCGATGGCTGAGATGTCGCGCCCGGGGGGATTCCCCACAGGGATGCCCCGGCCGTCGTCGTGCACCGTCACCGAGCCGTCGCCGCCGAAGGTCACGTCGATCCGCCGGGCGTGACCCGCCGCCGCCTCGTCGACGCCGTTGTCGATGAGTTCCCACACGAGGTGCATCAGCCCGGCGGTGCCGGTGCCGCCGATGTACATGCCGGGGCGCTTGCGGACCGCCTCGAGTCCCTCCAGGGTCTGGATCGAGTCGGCCTCGTAGTTCCCCGGATCGGTTGCCCCGCCACCTGCCGCCGGGTCGCCCCCATGCGGGTCGCCCCCATGCGGGTCAACACCCTTCGGATCGGCATCGGATCGGGATCCCCCGGCAGGCGCCGGTGCCGGCGAGGCGCCGTTGCCGCCGGCCGCGGTCTCGCCGGTCGCAGGATCCGCCGTGGCCCCGCCGACGGTGTCCGGTGTTGCGTCACCGGCGGGATCGAACAGCTGCAGCTCCGGCTCGCCGTCAGGCACCGTCACCACAGCCTTGGACCGACCGTCGAGATCGGCTTTGGCCCCGGGCGGGCCACGAGACCTCGGCGCGCCGGCGGGAGGGGGAACAGCGCGTCTCGGCGGCCATCGTCGTCACCACCGCCTCTGGCCGACGGCCAGGATCGGCTTGGGGCCCGAGCGGGCCACCAGCCCGCGGCGCGTCGGCGGGAAGGGGAACGGCACCGGCTCGCTGTCGGGAGTGCTGGGTCGGGCGCCGGTCACGACGAACACGTCCTCGCGCGGCCCCACGTAGGCGTCCCGCAGCCCCTCGCCGTCGCGCAGGGAGCACACCCGCACGCCCATGCCGCCCCGCCCCGCCGGCGTGAAGTCCCCGGCGGGCGTGGCCTTGGCGGCCCCGGCGGTCGTCACGACCACTACGTACGCCTCGCCGAACAGCGCTCCGGCGCCGATGACCGAGGCGCCCGGTCGCAGCTTCATACCGGTGGTGCCGGCGGCCATCCCGCGGCGCCGCCGGAGGTTCTCCGAGGAGGTGCGAAGCAGCGAACCGTCGCTGGACAGGATCACGATGTCGGCCCCCGGCGGGCAGGCGAACGCCGCCACGACCTCGTCGCGGCCGCCCAGCGGGAACACCACCCGATGAGCGGGTGCCCGGCCGCCGGTGGCCAGCTCGTCGCCGGCGAGCCGCTTGACGGCGCCATCCCGGGTCACCAGCACGATGTCGCCGGCGCCGACGTCGCCGGGACCGGCGCCCCCCGGTGCCGACACCACGGCGCAGAGCCGCTCGCCTGCGGGAAGACCGAAGGTGTCGGTGCCCGGGCTTCCCCGGCTCCGCCCGGCGACCTCGGGAAGAGCCGATGCCGCCACCGGCACGGCACGTCCCTCGCCGGTCAGCGCCCAGACCGTGCCCCCGGGGCCCGCCAGCGCCGTGGTGCGCAGCAGATCGTGGCGTCCCAGGGTGCGCCGCCGCGGGGCGCTCACCGGCGACCGCCCGAGGAGACCGGTGCTCGACAGCGCCACCAGCCACCCTTCGGCGCTCTCGACGGCGGCGGCAGCCGGCACGGCGACCCCGGCCTCGGCGCCGGCGGGCACGATGCGGCTGCGGCGCTCCCGGCCGAAGCGCTCGGCCAGGTCACCCAGTTCGGTGACCACCACGGCCCGCCGTCGCTCCTCGGAGCCCAGCAGTTCGCGGTACCCGGCCAGGGCGGCCACCAGCCGGTCGCCCTCGGCGATGATCTTCTCTCGTTCCAGGGCGGCGAGGCGGCGCAGTCGCATCGCCAGAACCGCCTCGGCCTGCACCTCGCTGAGCCCCAGGCGCTCGCACAGCGCCGCCCGGGCAACCTCCGCGGTCCGGCTGCCGCGGATGATCGACACCACCTGGTCGATGCTGTCCAGAGCGGTCATCAGCCCCTCGAGAATGTGCAGCCGCTCCTCGGCCGCAGCGGCCCGGAAGCGGGTGCGCCGCACGACCACGTCGAGACGGTGATCGATGTAGTGCGCCAGGAGTTCCTTCAGCGAGCACGTCACGGGGGTGCCCCCGGCCAGCACCACGTTGTTGAGGGCGAACGTCTCCTCCAGGGGGGCCAGGCGCCACAGCCGGCCCAGCACGGCGGCGGCGTCGGTGCCGGGACGGCAGTCCACCTGGATGCACAGCCCGATGTGGCGGTCCGACAGGTTCTTGACGTCCTCGACTCCCTCGAGACGGCCCGCCGCGACGACCTCCTTGATCCGGCCGACGACCTTCTCCGGCCCCACCAGCCACGGTAACTCCAGGATGCGAATCGCCTGGCGGCGCTCGCCCACCTCGATGACCTCGGCCCGCGCCCGGATCCGGATCGTGCCCCGCCCGCCGGCGTACACCTCGGCCAGCCCCTCGTCGAGGATCACCCCGCCGGAGGGGAAGTCGGGCCCGCCCAGCACGGCCAGCAGGTCGTCGATCGACACGTCCGGGTCGGTCATCTGCAGCCGCACGGCCTCGAACACCTCGCGCAGGTTGTGCGGTGCCATGTTGGTGGCCATGCCCACGGCGATCCCGCTGGTGCCGTTCACCAGCAGGTTCGGCAGCCTCCCCGGCAGGCAAACCGGCTCGGAGGCCTCGCCGTCGTAGCTGGTGCGGAAGTCCACGGTGTCCTCGTCCAGCTCGTCGAGCATCTCCATGGCCGCCGCCGCCAGCCGGCACTCGGTGTAGCGGGCCGCCGCCGGCGGGTCGTCGAGCGTGCCGAAGTTGCCCTGGGGGTCCACCAGGGGGACGGCGCGGCTGAAGTCCTGCCCCATGCGCACCAGCGCGTCGTAGATGGCGGCGTCGCCGTGCGGGTGGTAGTTGCCCATCGTGTCGCCCACGACGCGGGCGCACTTGCGATGCGGTGAGTCGGGCCGCAGGCCCATGCGCAGCATCGAGTACAGGATGCGACGCTGCACCGGTTTGAGCCCGTCGCGCACGTCGGGTATGGCCCGGGACGTGATGACCGACAGCGAGTACGCCAGGAACGACTCCGACACCTCGTCCGTGATCGGCGTGTCGAGGATCTCGCCGGCGAACGGCGTGCCGGCGGTCGGTCCGGGCCGGCGTCGTGGGCTCATGGTTCGGCTCTCACTGCGGGGCTCTCGTTGTCTCGGTCTCGTGTTGGTAGCGGATGTCCTGGGTCCTCGCCGCCGGGCCGGTGCCGCGTCGGCAATGCCGCGGGTCGCCGGAGCGGGCGGACCGATCCTGCATCTCGGCGCCACGCGGCACCGGTCGGCGTCCGTCGTGGCACGAAAGAACAGCACGGCCCGCGGCCGAACCGCAATCGTGGCCCATTTCAGCACCCATCGACCCGCTCGCGGGTGATGCTTGCCGATCCGGCTGCGCGTAGACAAGCGATTAGAACGCCGGTCCAGAATCTGCTAGCTTTCCGGCTGTCAGCAAGGTTCAGGCGAAATATACTACAATACACCGACGATCACGGTCGCGTGCTGTTGTATAGAGAAGAAAATCAATGAGAAACGGGGATGCGGCCAACGGTCTCTTGGGGGATCAGGCGGCGATCGATTGGGACGCTCCGAGTAGCGAATGTGTGGCGATCGCCGAGGCTTGGGCGGATCTTCGCGACCTCTCGCTGGACGAGAACCCCGACGGGTTGGCAGCGGTGGAGGCGAGGATGGCCCGCGAATGGGCGTTGGACCTCGCAGCCGCCGACCATCTCGTCGATGTTGACCGGAGCCTCGCATTCCGCCTGGCAGCGAACGGTTTCGACGCCGCCGGCCGGGATGCTTCCGGTGCCGGGAGTATGGAGAAGTGGGAGGTCGACGTCCTCTCGGGCCTGCAGGAAGCCCTGCTGTGGCTGCTGGATCGACTCGACGAGGAGGACGACGATCGCCCGGTCCTGGATGCGGAACTGCTCGGCGAACTCCAGCGGCGCCTGCAGGTTCCTGAGATCGATCCGGCCACCGGCAGTTGGATCAGCCCCGAATCCGATGTGGAGTCGAGTTCCAACAGTCTTCAGCAGGCCATCGATGTCCTGCCGCCCCGGGCCGACGAGCCGGCGCCGGAGTTGGCGGCCGCCTGGCTGGTCCACAGTCTCGGGCGGCTGCGGCCGTTCGGGCGCATCAGCGATCGGGTGGCGCGGGCGGCCGCGTCGTACTGGCTGATGGCAGCCGATCTCTTCCCGCTCACCGTGCGCCGGGAGGACCGCAACGCCTTCTCCGACGCGGCGGCCACCGCCTGCTCCGACGGGCTCGAGGGGCTGTCGCACCTGGTGGCCACCTCCCAGCGTCGCAGCTTCCTGCAGGCGGTCAGCGCGCTGGGCCGGGTGCCCTCCGAGCCCGACGATCTGACCGGAGTGATCTCGGTGATCTCCGATCAGTTCCGGGCGGGCGCGTCGGTGCTGCGGCGCCGCTTCGCCGAGGCGGTGACGGTGGCGACGGAGGTCTTCTGGCACGCCAAGGCGCGGATCGCCGACATCGAGTCGGACCTGGGCGATGCGATCGAGGACGAGAGCGGCGAGCGCCGGGTCTTCGCCGACTACTCGCCTCCCGATCATCCCGAGCGTCGCAGCTGGCACCGCAAGCAGGTCATCGACGGTGTCCGGCGTCAGGGGTACTTCGCCAACCTGCGCAACTTCAGCGCCTGGAACCGGATCGGCCTCGACACCCCCAACGGCCGTTCGGAGATCCTGCTCTCGTTCCACGCCGTCGGGCAGTCGTTCCGCGGCGTGATCGCGGCGATCCTCATCTTCTACCGCAAGCGGGGCGGCGAGATCTACGACCACCAGGTGGTGTCGCGGGAGCCGTTCCAGATCAACTTCCGCGACAACATCCCCGTGGCCCGCAAGCGCTTCGAGACGTGGCTGGATCCCGCCATGCGGTCGGCCCTGGAGGTCTGGCGCCGCGGCGAGTAGCCCTCAGCCGAAACCCACCGGCGCCGAGCTGTGCAGCAGCGCCACCGTGGCCGCACCGCCGGCCAGGAAGGGTCCGAAGGGCAGCGTTGAGCGGCCGTCGCGGCAGCGGACCAGCATGACCAGCGCCACGGCCGCGGCGCCTCCCGCTCCGAGGAGCGCGCCCACCAGCATGGCCGCGGGTCCGAGCCATCCCAGGAACAGCCCCAGCAGACCGCTGAGTCGCACGTCGCCGTAGCCCAGCCCGTCGGGGTTGAGGGCGTGCAGCACGGCGAACGCCGCGTAGGCGCCTGCGGCGGTTGCGGCGGCCATGCCCAGCCGGGCTGCTGCGCCGGTGCGCCAGGCCGTGGCGGCAAGGGCGGCCACGCCGACGACGGTGGCGGGGTTGACGATGCCGGTGGGGATGCGACGGGTCCGCACGTCGCACCACGACAGGATCGCCAGCACCACAAGCCAGAGGACGAAGAGCGCCGCCTCGATGTCGCTCACCGCAGCGACAGCGCCGAGGGCCAATGCGGCGGACGCGGTCCCGATGCGGTGCCAAGGCATGCCTCGATGCATGCCTCGATATAGATGACTGTGAAACAATTTCAAACATATACATATGTTTAGTTGCAAATCCGAGAGTTACACCGTAGGGTACGCGGCGCTTCACTCCGATCCGGGCGCCGCGTCGATGCGGAGACCGGAGGGGGATCGGGACGGATCTCGTCCCCTGGCGGTCGAACCGCCCTTGCCGGCGGCGCATCACAGCACCGGCCCTCTTGCAGCCACCGGGCGGCCCCAGCAGTCCCACGGCCCCAGAGGAGGTTCGGTCGGTGCCGTTCACCAGTCCCGCAGCCACGGAGTCGGCGATCTCCGGTCCCGACCGGTCCCGCACGGCGCGGTTCGCAAGTCCGCAGGGCTCGGGGTCGGCGCGCCCCGGTCGACCGGGCCCCGATTCACCGGGTGTTCCGCCCTCGGCCGTCGGCGGTCGGTCGGCGCCGCAGGGCGAACCTCCCGACCTCGCAGGGATCACGTCACCGGCGGCACCGGCGGCGGCGCGCACCATCCGCCGGCGCATCCCCGAGCTTGCGGTGGGTGTCGTTCTCGTGGGACTCGGGGCGATCGGCGCCATGATGCTGGCCGGGCGGGAGGCACCCCGGGCGTCCGTGCTCGTCTGGGCCAACGACGTCACGCGCGGCCAGGTGGTGGCGTCGAGCGACCTCGGTGTGGCCAGCCTCGACGTCGACGTCCCCGTGGACGTGGTGAACGTTGCCGCAGCCTCCGACGTGATCGGACGGACGGTGGCATTCGATGCCGGCGCGGGCGGGTTCGTGAACGGCGCCCTACTGGCGGTCGGTTCGGTGATCCCGCCCGACTTCGCGGTGGTCGGTCTGCGCCTCGGCGCCGGCCGGTACCCAGTGAGCACCCTCGCTGCGGGCGACGTCGTGGACCTGCTCACCACCGAACCGATGGTCGGCTGGGAGAACCCCGTCGTGGTGTCGGGCGTGGAGGTGTTCGACGTGCAGTGGCTCGGCAGCGGGGAGGGGGGCGACGCCCTCGTGTCGCTGCTCGTGCCGAGAACTGCGGCGGCGCGAGTGGTCGCGGCCACCGAGGCCGGCCCGCGGCTCGCCGAGGTGGCGCCGTGAGCCTCGTCGTGTTCGGCTCGCTCAAGGGCGCGCCGGGAGTGACCACGCTCGCCACGTGCGTCGCCTACCAGTGGCCACGCCACCGCCGGGTGGCTCTCGTGGAGGCCGACGCCGACGGAGGCGCGGTGGCGCCTCGATTCGGGCTGCACCCCACCCAGCCGAGTCTCGTGAGCTTCGCCGCCGTGTCGCGGCACGGGGTGAGCGAGGCGGAGTTCTGGTCTGCCTGCCAGCGCCTGCCCGACGGTCCTGCGGTGCTGGTGGCGCCCGGTGGCGAGTCGACCGGAGCGGCTCTCGACCAGGTCGACTTCGGAGCGATGGACCGGAGTCTGCAGGACACCGACCTGCTCGTGGATGCCGGTCGCCTGCGTGTGAATACGCCGGCCGCTCGGTTGCGCGAGCAGGCCGACCTCGTCGTCGTGGTGGTCCGGCCGCGCTTCGAGAGCCTTGCTGTGCTGCTCGACAGGGGGGTAGGGCTATCGGAACGGACGCCGTTGCTGGCGGTGGTGGCGGGCGACGGCCCGTACCCGGTTTCCGAGATCGATGCCGCCCTGCGCCAGACCACCGGTGACCGTGCCTGGGTGCTCGGCTCGGTGGCTGCCGACGCCCGCGGTGCCGTGGCGATAGCGAGCGACGCGGGACGCGCCCGGGCACTGCGGCGGTCGCTCCTGGCGCGCAGCACCCGGACCGTGACCGATCTTCTTGCGCATCTCAGTTCGGCGGGGATCCCGGCGGTGCCCCGCCCGGATGCAGCATGAGCACCCCGGAGCGCCCATCGGAGCAGCCGGCGGCAGCCGCAGGTGCCGCCGTGCGCGGCCGGACGCCGGAAATCCACCACGGTCCCCGCCGCGACGACCGCCGCGACCGCGACGACCGTCGCGACCGCGACGACCGCCGCGACCGCGACGAGGGCCTGCTGGAAGGTCTGCTGGAACACCTGCGCGGCGAACTGGCCGTCTGGATCGAGCAGGAGAACCGCGCCGGCCGGCGCCCCGGCGACGAGGACCGCCGCGAGCGCGCCCGGACCGTGATCGGCGAGTGGATGTTGAGCCTGGCACAGCACCGGCTGGTGATCGGGGTTCCCATGCTCGACGCGGCAGCCGAGGAGGATCTGGCGCACACCGCGCTGGCGTACGCGTTCGGCACCGGGCCGTGGGAGAAGTTCCTGAACGACCCCGACCTCACCGACATTCACATCAACGGCTGCGACGACGTGTGGCTGGTGGATCGCCGGGGCAACAAGCGCCGCGGCGAGCCGGTGGCCTCCAGCAATGACGAACTCGTCGAGCAGATCCGCTGGGTCGGCGCCACTCTGGATCGCAGCGGGCGGCGCTTCGACGTGTCCTCGCCGGTGCTCAACATGCGCCTGCCCAACGGGGGCCGGCTGCACGCCGTCATGGCGGTGTCGCTGGTGCCGATGGTGACCATCCGCCTGCACGACCCCGACCTGGCGCGCCTCGGCGAGCTGCGCGCCTCGGGCATGTTCGACCGGGCCATCGAGTCGTTCTTCTCGGCGGCGGTGCGCGCCGGCTTCAACATCGTGGTGTGCGGGGGTATGGGTACCGGCAAGACCACGCTGGTGCGCAGCCTGCTGAACGAGGTCCCGCCGCACGAGAGGATCATCACCGTCGAGGACGAGTTGGAGCTGGGCCTGCACCACTACGCCGACCTTCACCCCGACATCGGCGTCCTGGAGGCCCGCGCTCCCAACGTCGAGGGTGCCGGGGCGTTCTTGCTGGAGGCGCTGCTGAGGGAGTGCCTGCGTATGCACGCCGACCGCATCGTCGTGGGGGAAGTCCGGGGCCCGGAGGTGCTGGGGATGTTGCTGGCCATGACCTCGGGCCAGGACGGCTCGCTCTGCACGATCCACGCCAACAGCACGGCCGAGGCCTTCGAGCGGCTCACGATGTACGCCTCGCTCACCCCGCAGCAGTTCTCCCGGTCCTTCACCTATCGCCTCGTGGGTTCGGCCGTGGACTTCGTGGTGCACGTCGACGCGGTTGGCGGCACGAGGCGTGTCACGAGCATCCGCGAGGTGGTCGGCTCGACGGACGCGCACGTGCTGTCCAACGAGATCTGGCGTCCCTCGCCGGCGGGTTGGGCCGTTCCCTCCGGCGAGCCGCTGCGGGTCGAACCCACCCTCCGCAAGCTCACCGAGCACGGCTTCGACGCCTCGCTCATGAACCGTCCCGACGGCTGGTGGGACCGGTGAGCCATCTGCCGATCCTGGGTTGCGGCGCGGTCGCCGGCCTGGGGCTGTGGGTGCTGTTTGCCGGCCTGCGGGGCCGCGTGATGGTCCCCCGGGGCCGTCGACGCGCCGCCGCCGGCGTGGAGGCGTCGATGACCGCACTGCGCCGAGGCTCGGTCGCGGTCGCCGCCGGCATCCTGATCTTCGCCGTCACGGGATGGCTGAGTGCCGGTGCCCTGGTGGCCGCCGGGATCGGGCTGTTCGCCGGGCGGTTCGGTAAGGGCAGGGGGCTGCGCGCCATCAGCGAGCGGGGCGACGCCATCGCCGGGTGGATCGAGATGCTCTACGCCATCCTGGCCGCCGGGGGCGGCATCGAGCGGGCGATCACGGGCTCGGCGAGCGCCGCGCCGGCCGCCATCCGCCGGGAGGTGCAGGAACTGGCAGCCCGCCTGGAAGTCCGGCCGCTTCCCGAGGCACTGCTGAGCTTCGCGGCCGACGTGGCCCATCCCGCCATCGACAAGGTCGCGGCGTCGCTCATCCTGGCGTCGATCCAGGGGGCGCAGGATCTGGTCTCCCTGCTCCGCTCGCAGGCCGAGGTCGTCCGGGCCGAGAGCCGCCTGGTGATCGAAGCGGATGCCGGGCGGGCTAGCTACCGTACCTCGGCCCGGCTCATCGTGGGCACGACGGCGGTCATGGCCGGCGGCCTGTACCTGGTGGACCGCGGTTACCTGGCGCCCTACGACAGCGCCCAGGGCCAGATCGTGCTGGCGGGCATCGGCATGGTCTTCCTGGGCGGGTTCTGGTTGTTGGCACGCCTCGGCCGGGTGCAGCCGCCCGTGCGCTACTTCGATCCGGCTGCCGCCGGACTGGCGCGCCTCACCCGATGACCGCGCTGGTGGGCGCGCTCCTCGGCGCCGGCATCTGGCTGGTGGGTCGGGGCCTCGTGCGGCGTCCGGTGCCGCTGCTACGGGCGCTGAGCGAGTACCGCGAACCTCGCCGGGACGCCACCGATGGCGACCCGGAGACTGCCGGCTGGCGCGGCCGGGCGGAGCGGCGCGCCCTGCGGATCGTCGAGTCCCTCGGCTTCGACCTGGGCACGCTGGCGGTGGATCTTCGCATCGTGGGCCGCAGCCACGCCCAGCACGCCTTCGCCAAGCTGTCCGGAGCTCTGGCGGCGAGCGGCGCTCTCGCCGTGGTGGGCTACGGCGCAAGCCTGGTGGGATTCGCGCCGCCGGTCTGGGTCATCCTCGTGCTCGTCGCCCTGGGAGTGCTGGGTGGGTACGTGGGCGCCGACGGTGCACTGCGCAAGAAGGCCGCCGAGCGCAGGGACCAGTTCCTGCGGGCGCTCAGCGCCTACATGGATCTCGTCAAGATCCTGGTGGCCGGGGGCAGCCACAGCGACGGGGCGCTGTACCAGGCCGCCGCGGTCGGCAGCGGGTGGGCCTTCGACGAGTTGAAGGCCGCCATGGACTGGAGCCGGGTCAACGGCAAGCCGCCCTCGGCGGGTTTCCAGCGGCTCGCCGCCGAGATCGGCGTGGCTGACGTGGAGGAACTGGCGGCCACGATCCGGCTCACGGCCGAGCAGGGCGCCAGTCCGTCCGATGCGCTGGCCTGCAAGGCCGAGATGCTCAGCGCGCTCGAACTGGCCAACGCCCGCATGAAGGCCGATTCGACCACCGAGCGCATGTCGATTCCCACAGTCGTCGTGGCGATCGCCTTCGTGATGTTCGTCGGCTACCCGGCCCTCAGCTCGCTGCTGGAGATGCTGTGAGCGGCGCCGGGCACGACCACCTTCTTCGGGACGCCCGGGCGCGCCCCACCGACACCGCAGGCATACCGCGTACGAGAAGCAACAGAACGGAGCGAACCATGCAGGAACTGTCCATTCGAGGCTGGATCTGGTTGACGTCGACGGCGTCGAGCATCCGGGCGAAGCTGCACGACGACGAGCGGGGACTCACCACCACCGAGTGGGCATTGCTGGTCGCCGGCGTGGCCGCGCTGGCCATCGTGGTCGTGAGCGTCGTGCGCAACCTCACCTCCGAGACGGCCGCCAAGATCCCGACGAACGTGAACGTGGGGACGGAGACCGGCGACTTCCTGGGTGACGACTGACTGTGCCCGGTTCGCTGACGCGAGCGCGGTGCGGTGCGGCTTCCTCCGGTGCCGGCGGCGGTCCGCCGGCGGGTGTCCGGCGACGACCGCGGTGCGGTGACCACCGAGTTCGTCCTGCTGTACGGCGTCCTGCTGGCGCTCGTGATGAGCGTGATCCACTTCGGCCTGGTCTTCAATGCCGCCCTGGCGGTGGCCGATGCCGCCGACGTGGTGCTCGAGGAGGTCCAGGTGGCAGGCGGCTCGCCGGCCTCGGCGGCGGATGTGGCGAGAACCGTCGTGGGCGATGAGCGGCTCGTGCGCGACCTGTCCACCGACGTCGTGATCCGGGGCGGCGAGGTGACGGTCGCCGTCTCGGCCAGCGCTCCCCGGATCGTGCCCGGGCTGCCGGTCGCGGTGAGTCATCGGGTGCAGGGTCCCGTCGAGCGATTCATCCCGGAGGGCCGGCGTTGAGTGCGCCACGGCCGCCGAGCGACCGGCGAGGAGTGCTGTCGCTGGAGTTCGTGCTGGTCGTCGTCGGCGTGCTCGGCGCGCTGATGCTCGTGGCGGCGGCGTGGCGGCTGGGCCAGACGCGCGGCGAGATGCGTGACGCCGCCGCGGAGGCGGCCCGGGCAGCCTCGCTGCGCCAGTACCCGTCGGCCGCAGCCGACGCAGCTGAACGGGTGGCGCTGGCGACGCTGGGTCGGCGCCAGGTCCGGTGCTCCGAGCTGGATGTACGGACCGATGTGAGGGCTCTCCATCCCGGCGGGTCGGTGTCGGTGACGATCCGCTGCGTGACGCGGCTCGAGGATCTGACGCTCCTGCGGATGCCGGGGTCGGTGACGCTGGATGTGACCGGGACGGAGGTCGTGGACCGGCGCAGGGGCGGAACCTGATGGGGCGCGAGCGATCGGCTCGGAGCCGGGGTGGCAGGGACGCCCGCGGTCGCGACTCACCTGCGCCGGACTCCAGCCTCGCCGGAGGGCGTCGAGCCTGGCGCTCGCGACCTGTGATCGTCCCGGCCGATGCCGGCGTCATCAGCCTGTTCGTGGCGGTGCTGTTCGTCGCGTTCCTGCTCACCGTCGGCATCGTGATCGACTCCGCGGAGTTGCGGGGCCAGCGCCGGGCACTCTCCGACCTTGCCCGCCAGGCGGCGCGCGCTGCCGTCCAGGAGGTCGACGTGACGTTCTACCGGTCCACCGGGAGGGTCCGTCTGGATGGCTCCGCCGCTGCCGCCGCGGCACGGGCCGTCGCCGCTCGTTCAGGCTTGGACGCCGACGTCACCGTTCGGGGCGACCGGGCATCGGTGAGCCTGAGCAGCGACGTCGGCGTGCGCGTGCTGGGGCTGGGCGACCGGTACGTGACCGTGAGCGCCACCGACGAGGCGCGCGCCACCTGGGGTGTCAGTTCCGCCCGGAGATGACAGAACCGCTTCCGCCGCGGCGGGTGTTGCCGGTCGGGCCGGCCAACGAGTCGAGACAGCGAAACGCGAGGTGAGAATGAACGGGCGAAAGATACATGCGGTGCTGTCGGGTGTCGCGGCCTGTGCGGTGCTGGGGACGTTCCTTATCGGGGTGCCGCTGTGCCTGGTAAGGCTCGTCGGCAACCCGCTGCCATCGTCGCTGCCGGCATGGTCGTCGGTGGTGGCGGCGGTCGAGAGCGGTGTCCTCCCGTCTGGCGTCGCGATACGGGTCGTGGCGGTCGTCGTGTGGATCTGGTGGTCACAGATCGCGCTCTCGTTCGCCGCCGAGGTCGTGGCCGCCTGCCGGGGTCGGACGGCCCGGCCGCTACCTCTGAGCGCCTTCGGCATGCAGCCGCTCGTGGTGCGGCTCGTGGCGATCGTGCTGACCGCGGCGGGCACTCTCGGGCTGCTCACCCAGCCGGTTCTCGCCGCGACGCCGTCCTTCGCCGGGATCTCGGTCCCGGTGACCTCCGAAGGGTCGGTGAGCGGAGAGACCGGGGACTCCCCCCCGACGGTCTCCGCAGGTGCCGCGACCGGTCCGTCACCGCTCGCCGCGCCGTCTCCGGCTGCCGCGGCACCCACCTCGGCCACGGCGACGGCGCCACACGCCCCGATCCTGGCGCTACCGCTGGGTACGTCGACGATGCCTTCCATACCCCCCGCCGCACCGGCGCCGGTATCCGTGCCCGAGTCAACCGCCCCGATCCTGGCACCCCTGGCGATCCCGGCGGCGTCGTCCGCTCCGCTGGATCCCCGGTCTCCGCCGGCGTCGCCGGCTTCGATGCAAGAGGTAGCGGTGCCGACACTTGGCGCCCCTCTCGAGTCGTCGCCGTCGCCGCACCCGCTTCCCGCAGAAATGCTCGCCGCCGAGCCGGTATCCGCGACGGCATCCCAGCCATCGGTGGCACTCCCGATTCCAGCAGCTGCTCCCGTTCCCGGGCAGGATTCTCAAGGAGCGGTGCAGTCACCGAATGCTCCCGTCGCCGTCGGGGCAATGGCCTCGGGCGGCGGGACGACGCAGGATCCCCCGCCGGTGCCCGTTGCATCGAGCGGGCCGGGGATGCGGGCACGCCCGGAATCCATCATCGCCGTGCCCGATGCGGCTGTGGCTGCGGAGGGATCGTCGGCGGCGGGCTGGGCAGAGGCGGAGATCGGGGCGTCCGGCTGGGTTGTGGTGAAACCCGGCGACTCGCTGTGGCTCCTGGCTGAGAAGCACCTGGGCGACGCCCTGCTCTGGGAGGACATCTACGACCTGAACACCGGACCGCTGCCCGGGGGCGGCACGCTCCGCGACCCGAACCTCATACATCCGGGTTGGCGGCTACGCCTCCCCCCGCTCGCCACTCGTGCCTCGTTCGAGACGACCGTGGGCACGCCGGGCTCGGCACGAACTCCAACAGCTCCGCCCCGGCCAGGCCCCGGCTAGCGTCAGCCACTTCGGGCAAGGCTCCAGCGCAGCCGGCCGGGGGGAAGGAGGACCGAAGGTGCAAAGAGCACCAGCACCATCCGATCCGGCGAGCATGTCCGTTACCGGCGACACCGGCGATCGGAGCGAACTCGGCCGCGAACTCCTGGTGCTCATGGCCGGTATGCCGGAACGGCTGCTCGGCCGTCCTCTGCCTCAGGTCGTGGCCGTCACCGTCTCACCCCAGTCCGTCGGGTTCCTGCTGGGCGAGCCGCGGTTGGATCCGGCCGAGGGGTTCGATGCCATCGACGGCGGCCTGACCTGGATGATCGATCGTTCGGCTCTTGGCGCGCCCGACATGGTGCCTGCCCGGGGGATGCCGTGGCCGCTGCTGACGTCGTTGGGCCACCTCCGCTCGGACGGATCGCTCGTGCTGGGCAACCTCGAGGAGTTCGGTACGTTCGAGGCGATCGGCGAGCCCGCAGATGTGCTGGCGCTGGCCGAGTCCCTGGCCGCGGAGATAGCGGCCGATCACTTCGGCGGACGTGCGCGGATCATCTGCGTGAACTGCGGGTCGCAACTCGCCGATCTCGACAGGGTCCGCATCGTCAGTTCGCCGCGCGAGGCTCTGGCCGATGCCGAGGTGCACAGGGCACGGGTGCGCAGCACCGAGGCACGCCGCGCCGCGCTTCCGGAGTTGCGTGTGCGCGGTGGGCGCGGCAACCCGCCGCCGCTGGTGGTCATCGATCCGCACGCCCGAGATCCCGCGATGCGCGAACGTCTTCACGCCCTGGCCGGTCCCGGGCTCGTGGTCGTGACGGCAGGTGCCGCGGACAACCCGGCAGCATGCGGCAACGGGCGTCCGGCGCTGGGCCGTGGCTGGGCGTTCGAGGTGACGGGGCGGCGACTTCGCTGGGAGCCCGTCGGCGTCGATCTGGAGTGCGGCCATTCCTGGGCTCGCCCGCCGCTACCGGCGGAATTGCCCCGCGGCGGCTTGCAACCGCTCTCTGCGACACCGGCGAACTCCCTCGCCGGGTGGAGTGGGCACTGGGGCGCGGCTCGAGGAGACGGGCGCTCGCCGTTCCGGGCGGCCCCGTGCCCGGGAATCGGCGGCTACGGCTGGACGGGCGAACCGCCAGACGCCAGCCTCGGCGCCGACATCGCCGGTGGGACTCCCGGTCCGGTGGAGCTACAGGTCCTGGGAGTCGTGCAAGCGGTGGGGGTGTCCTCGCCGTTCACGTCGCAGCGGGCGTTGGACCTGGCCTGCTTCCTCGCCTTCCACCGCGACGGGGCGACTGCCGACCGGCTTCGCTACTGGCTGTGGCGGCGCAGCGAGCCGGTGCCGAGTCACAAGGCCTTCGCCAATGTGGTGTCGCGAGCCCGCGTCTGCCTCGGTCGGGATCCCGGTGGCGATCCGTACCTCTCCCGCGTCAGTACCGAGGGCGTCTACCGGTTGTCCGCCGAGGTCACGACCGATCTGGAGCGGTTCACCGCATGGCGACGTCTGGCCGAGCGGGTGCCCCCGCAGACGGCACTCGAGTGCCTGCGCGCCGCGCTCTGGCTGGTGCGGGGCGCCCCCTTCGACGGTGGCAGTGGCGGAACGTTCTCCTGGGCCGATGCCTCCTGGCGCAGCCACGTCGAGTATCTCGTGGACAGCACGGCCCACGGGCTCGCGGACGTGGCTCTTGAACTGGGCCGGAACGATGTCGCCCGCTGGGCGACGCTTCTGGGACTCGCCGTCACACCGGGTTGCGGGCAGTGCTACCAGCGGAGGATCACCGCGGCCCGGCGCTCGGGCCACCGCCGGGAGGCTGACCTTGTCATGCGGGACATGGATCGCCGCGACCTCGAACCGGTTCCTTCGTTCGACGACCTCGCGCACACCACATGCGAACCGCGACCGTCCGTCGACGGCCTCACCAGCCGAGCGCGTGCGGCCGACTGATCGCCACCGGCGGGCCACAGCAAGCGGCGTGGGTCCTTCCCGTCGTTCCGGCGGTGTCCGGCACGGCCGTCGACGCGGCCTTCGCTCACTGCCCGCCGAGGCGGACCCAGCGGCTCCCGACGAAACGCAGCATCACGCCGGCGAGCCTGGCGACCATGAAGATCACCAGGGCACTCCAGAGCCAGCCGATCCCCGCCCCGGCGATCCGCACCCCCACCGCCAGGGGGACGAACGCAGCGGCCGCGGCGGCCATGGCGCCGGCCAGGTAGCGCAGATCGCCGGCGCCGATCAGCACGCCGTCGAGGGCGAAGACCACGCCGTTGATCGGCAGCATCAGCGCCAGGTGCAGCATCAGGAACCCCGCCAGCGTCACCACGGCCGGGTCGGGGCTGAACAGCTGCGGCAACACGGGGCGCAACGCCACCGCCACGAGCGCCGCGGCCAGCCCGGCCACCAGCCCCCACCACGTGACGCGCCGGCTGACGCCGCGGGCGCCGGCACCGTCGCCGGCGCCGAGCATCATCCCGATCATGCCCTGCGCGGCGATGGCGAGCGCATCGAGTCCCAGAGCGGAGAAGCCGAACAGCTGGGAGTTGATCTGGTGCGCCGCCAAGTCGGCCACACCCGTGCGGGCGGCCACGGCGGTGGCCACGACGAAGGCTCCCTGCAGGGCGGCGGTGCGGGCCAGCAGCGAGCCGCCGGTGCCCAGCAGCCTGCGCAGGACGCCCGGATCGGGCCGCATGCTCCGGACGTGCGGGCGCGCGGCCTGCAGCACCCAGCGCACGTACAGCGCCGCGCCGACCCACTGGGCCAGCACCGTCGAGAGCGCCGACGCCCCGATGCCGAAACCCAGCCCGTAGACCAGGATCACCTCGAGCACCAGGTTCCCGACGGCCGTCAGCGCCGCCACCTTCAGGGGGCGGGCCATGTCGAGGCCGCCGCGCAGGTAGCCCACGCCGGCCAGCATCACCAGCAGGGCGGGTAGGCCGGCGAGGCTGATGTGCAGGTAGATGCGGGCCTGGGTGAGCACCTCGCCCTCGCCGCCCAGCAGGATCAGCAGCGGATCGGAGAGGCCGTACAGCAGGGCGCCGGAAGCGATGCCGCCGACCAGGGCCATCAGCAGGGCCTGCACACCCCATTGGGCGGCATCGGCCGCCCGGCCCGCGCCCAGCAAACGTGCCACCGCCGCCGTGGTGCCGTAGGCCAGGAAGATGAACAGGGCGTACACGCTCAGCAGCAGCTGACCGGCCAGGGCCAGACCCGCGAGTTGCGGCGTGCCCAGGTGACCCACGATCGCGGTGTCCACGAGTACGTACACCGGCTCGGCCACGAGCGCGCCGAAGGCGGGAATCGCCAGGCGGAAGATCTCGCGATCCCACTGCCGGCGGGCGCTCGCGGGGTTCGGTGGTGTGGGGGAACTCACGGATCCGCCTCCGAGGCCGGACGGGTCATGGGCACAGGCACGAGTGAACCTCGCACGGAGCGCCGACTGCGCGCCAGTCTCGCGGCCGGCGGGAGCGGTCCCGCAACGGGAGGAGTACTGTTCGGTTCACTCGGGCTCACTCGCCGACACAGGAAAAGGATGGACGCTCAGCGTACGGACAGCTTCTCGATGGCTGAGCTGGTGGACCGGACCGGTGTGCCGCCATCAACGGTGCATCACTACGTGCGGCGGGGGCTGCTGCCGCCCCCGGCCCGGGTCGCGCCCAAGCGCTTCCTGTACGGCCCCGAGCACGTCGACGCGCTGCGCGTGATCCGCGGCCTCCGGCAGCGCCAGCGCCTCTCGCTGGCGAAGATCGCCGAGGTCCTACCGGAGATCCTCGCCAACCGCAGCCTCGGGCTCATGCAGGAACCGCTGATCGACGGTGGCGATCAGCAGACGTCGGTCGTGGCCGAACGGATTCTCGACGTGGCGATCGAGGCGTTCGGCCTGCACAGCTACGGGGAGGTGAGCATCGCCGACCTGTGCACGGGCGCCGATGTCGCCAAGGGAACCTTCTACCGCCACTTCGACTCCAAGAGCCAGGTCTTCCTGCGTGCCGCCGAGAGGGTGGTGTTGCAGATCCTGGAGCGCTTCCGCAGCGGGATCGCCGAACTCCCCCGACCGGTCGACATGCGCGTTGCGGCGGAGATCTGCGCCTCGGCGCTGCGCCCGGGTCTCCCGGTCCTGCTCGAACTGGCCAAGAGGTCCATGCTGTTCGAACCCGAGTACGTGGGTGAGGCGAGGAACACGTTCCGGCTGCTGGCGGCCGAGATGGGGGAGATCCTGCTGCCCGGCGAGGCCGGAAGCCACGCGACCGCGGGGATGGTGATCCTCGACGCAACCGTGCAGGTGTTCCGGTCGCTGGTGGGCGGGCGCGACACGGGCGCCGGGGAGTCGCGCTAGCGGCGGTCGGGCACCGGGCGCCGCCCGCTGCGGGCACCCCGCCGGCGTGGCACCGCAGCGGTCTCCGGGGGCGCGACGGAATCACTCGGGATAGCCTCCGCGTGACGGCGGAGCGCTACCGCAACACCTGGACCGAGCGGTCAGGATTTGTGTAGGGTGCTCGCCGTTGTGGGAACCAGCTCCGACCGGTGGGGTCCGTACGGGTGGAGGATTCAGTGTCCATCGAACCAACGGCGGGTCGGACCGGGGCCGACGGCCGGCCGGTTCCCACCGCCGCGTCGACTTCGGTCGAGTCGATCGAACAGTTCGCCGGCATCGACGCCATCATGGCGAGGGCCGGCGGGGAGAACTTCCCGGTGGCGCTGCGGGTGTTGCCGCTCCGGCTGCGCCGGCATCTCGAAGCGATCTACGGCTATGCCCGGCTGGTCGACAATCTCGGTGACGAGTATCCGGGGGATCGCTCGGCGGCACTGGACTGGCTCGAGAAGCAGATCGACGATCTCTATGCCGGATCCCCGCGGCACACGGTCTTCCGCCGTCTCGCCGCGACGGTGCGTGACTTCGAGATTCCACGTACCCCGTTCGACCGGCTGCTGGCGGCCAACCGGCTCGACCAGACCAAGAGCAGCTACGCCGACTGGGACGAGTTGCTGGCTTACTGCGAGCTGTCGGCGAACCCGGTCGGCCATCTCGTGCTGGCGGTTTTCGAGGCGTCCACGCCGGACCGCAGAACAGCCTCCGACGCCACCTGCAGCGGGCTGCAGGTGCTCGAACACCTCCAGGACGTGGCCGAGGACGCCGCGGCAGGTCGTGTCTACCTGCCTGCCGACGACATGGAACGCTTCGGCTGCACCCACCCCGATCTGGCGGCCGAGGTTGCCGGCGAGTCGCTGCGAGAACTCGTGGCGTTCGAAGCCGGCCGTGCCCGGGAGATGCTCGAGGGCGGCAGGGCGCTCGTGGCGTCGCTGCGGGGGTATGCCCGGCTCGCCATCGCCGGGTTCGTGGCGGGGGGACTCGCCGGGCTCGACGCCATCGAGGCGGCAGGATTCGAAGTGTTGAGCACCACCCGGCAGGCCGGCCCCCTCCGGCTGTTGCGCCGCTTCGTGCCGCTGTACCTCGGTGCCGTGCTACGCCGGCGGAGTGTCGCGTGAGCGCGCTCACCGCAGAGTCGGCGTATCGCCGCTGCGAGGAGATCACCTGGGCCGAGGCCCGCAACTTCGCCTACGGCATCCGCCTCCTGCCGCCGTCCAAGCGCCGGGCGATGGCGGCTCTGTACGCCATGGCCCGAAGGATCGACGACGTCGGTGACGGTGACTGGCCCCAGGACCGCAAACTCGAGGCGCTCGGAGATCTCCACGCCTCGATCGATGCGCTGGAGGCGGGCGAGCTGACCGACCCGGCCGACCCGGTTCTCGTCGGTCTCGCCCACGCCGCCGACCGGTACCCGATCCCGGTGGAGGTCCTGCACGAGATCGTCGAGGGTTGCCAGCACGACGTGATGGGGACGACGTACGAGACGATGGACGACACTGTTCGCTACTGCCGCCTGGTGGCGGGGTCGGTGGGGCGCCTGTCGCTGGGCGTCTTCGGCACCCGCGAAGGAGTCCGGCCCGACGCCGGGGAACCGCCACCGCGGTTGGCCGACGATCTCGGCGTGGCGCTGCAGCTCACCAACATGCTGCGCGACATCGCCGAGGACCACGCCATGGGACGCATCTACCTGCCCACCGAGGAGCGCAATCGCTTCGGGATCCGGCCGGGGGAGTGGGGCCCGCCTGAAGGCGTTGCAGCGCTGGTCCGCCACGTGGGGGACCAGGCGGCGACGTGGTTCGAGCGCGGGCTCGTGCTGCTCGACCATCTGGATCATCGCAGCCGGGCCTGCACGGCGGCGATGGCCGGCATCTACCGGCGGCTGCTGGACCGCATCGTGGCCCACCCCGAGCGGCCGCTCAGCATGCGCGTCCGGCTGCCGGCCCGCGAGAAGGCCTTGGTTGCCCTGCGGAGCATGGCGGGGCTGCGGCCATGAGCGGTCGACGTCGGCGGGTCGTGGTGGTCGGCGGCGGCCTCGCCGGCCTGGCCGCGGGCGTCGAGGCCGCCGGCCGGGGCGCAGAAGTGACGCTGCTGGAGCGGCGGCCTCGCCTGGGCGGGGCGACCTGGTCGTTCGAGCACCGCGGCATCTCCTTCGACAACGGCCAGCACGTGTTCATGCGCTGCTGCAGCGCCTACAGGCGGTTCCTGGAGCGGATCGGTTCGGCCGGCAACGTCCGCCTGCAGAGCCGGCTGGAGGTCCCGGTGCTGCGTCCCGGTGGCCCCGCCGGTGCCATCCGCCGCACGGCAGGTCCCGCGCCGGTGCACCTGCTGGCGTCGCTGCTGACCTATCCCCACCTGGAGGGCCGCCGGCGACTGCAGGTGGTCCGCGCGGCGATGGCGCTGCGCCGCCTGGACCCCGACGATCCGGAGTTGGACCGGATGACGTTCGGCGACTGGCTGGCGGCGCGTGGCCAGGACGCCGCCACCATCGAGGCGCTGTGGAATCTCATCGTGCTGCCGACGGTCAACGTTCGGGCGGCCGAGGCATCGCTCAAGCTGGCCGCGATGGTCTTCAGGACCGGGCTGCTGAGTCGAGCCGACGCCGGCGACATCGGCTGGGCGACGGTGCCACTGTCGGTGCTGCACGGCGATGCGGCGAGGCGGACCCTCGAGAACGCCGGAGCCGCCGTCACGACGGGTGCCGCGGTGCGGGGCGTGCGCCCCGGCCCGGGCGGGCGACCGGTCGTCGAGACCGACGGCCGGCTGATCGAGGCCGACGCGGTCGTCGTGGCGGTGCCCCACGACGCCGCCGGCGCGCTGCTGCCGGCGGGGGCCGTGGCGAGCCAGGAGCGACTCGACGATCTCGGCGTCTCGCCGATCGTCAACGTGCATCTGGTCTACGACCGGCCGGTGATGGAACTGCCCATGGCCGCAAGCGTGGGCAGCGACGTCGAGTTCGTCTTCGACCACACCGAGGCGTCCGGGCTCGACGACGGGCGCCAGTGCCTGACCATTTCCCTGTCGGCGGCGCGGTCCTACATCGGGCGCCGCTCGCCCGACCTCGTGCGGCACTTCGAGGGTGAGATGGCCCGGCTGCTGCCCGCCGCCGCCGGTGCCCGCGTCACCGAGCGGATCGTCACCCGCGAGCGTGCGGCCACCTTCTTCGGGGCACCGGGAACCCACGAGCTGCGCCCCGGCGCGCGCACCGCGCTGGCGGGCGTCTACCTGGCCGGAGCCTGGTGCGACACGGGCTGGCCCGCAACGATGGAGGGCGCGGTGCGCAGCGGCGTCGAAGCGGCGCGGCTGGCGACCGAGTCCGCGGCTGCGACGCCGGCGCCGCCCGGCCCGGAGGCGGACCTTCCCGACGAGCCCGCGGTGGCGGCATGAAGCGCCCTGCGCCTGCGGTACTCCGCCGAGCCAACGACCTCGTGCAGCCCGCTCTCGTGGCCACGGTCGACCGCCTGGCGACCGAACTCGCCGTCCCGGTCCGCTACCACTTCGGCTGGACCGACGCCGGTGGCGCCGCGCTGGGGACCGCAAGCGGTGGCAAGGGTGTGCGGTCCGCCCTGGCGGTGCTGTCCGCCGAGGCGGTCGGCGCGCCGGCCGAGGTGGCCATCCCGGGCGGGGTCGCGGTGGAGTTGATCCACAACTACTCCCTCATCCATGACGACATCGTCGACGATGACGCGGAGCGCCGCCACCGGCCCGCGGTGTGGAAGGTCTACGGCACCGACAACGCCATCATTGTCGGCGACGCCGTCATGGCCCTGGCGTTCGAGGCTCTGCTGGACGTGGTGACACCTGCCCGGGCGGCGGCTGCGGCCGACCTGGCCCGGGCGACGGCGGCCATGATCGCAGGGCAGTCGCTGGACATGTCGCTGGACGGCCGCGCCACCGTCTCGGTGGCCGACTGCTGGGACATGATCTCGCTGAAGACGGGCGCCCTGCTGGCCCACGCCAGTGCGGTCGGGGCGATCCTGGCCGGAGCGCCGGACCGAACCGTCGCCGGGCTGCGCCGCTTCGGCGACGAGTTGGGTCGGGGATTCCAGGCCGTCGACGACCTGCTCGGCATCTGGGGTGAGCCCGCCGTCACGGGCAAACCCGCCGGCAACGACCTGCGCGAGCGCAAGCGCTCGCTACCCGTCACCGTTGCCCTGAATTCGGACAGCGCAGCCGCCGCGGAACTGGCCGGCATCTACGGTCGCGACCACCTGGACGAGGCCGACATCGCCCGGGCGGCGGACCTCGTCGAGGAGGTTGGCGGTCGTGCCGTCACCGCCGCGGCGGCGCGGGAGTGCATGCATCGCGCCGCGGAGGCTCTGGCAGCGGTGGAGATCGAGGCCGCTGCGGCAGCCGGACTGCGGGAGTTGGCGGATTTCATCGTTGATCGGGATTTCTGAACGGGAGGTTGAGGTATGACCGTGGCGAGGCGTTCGCTACCCGCGCTGCCGTGGGTGTCCCCGGCGGCTGCTGCCGGTGAACTCGAACTTGCGGCGGCCGACACCCTGAGCAGGTCGACCGATGCGCTGCTGCGCATGCAGGACGAGGCCGGCTGGTGGAAGGGTGATCTGGAGACCAACGTCGCCATCGAGGCCGAGGACCTGCTGCTTCGCGCCTTCCTGGGCATTCTGGACGACGACGTCCTGGCTCACACCGCCAACTGGATCCGGTCGAAGCAGTGCGCCGACGGCGGCTGGTCGTCCCACTACGGGGGACCCTCCGATCTGTCCCTGACGGTCGAGGCCTACACCGCGCTGCGTCTCGCCGGCGACAGTCCCGACACCGAGCACATGCTCCACGCCGCCGAGTTCGTGCGCGACCTCGGCGGCGTGGAGTGCTCGCGGGTGTTCACCCGGCTCTGGCTGGCCCTGTTCGGCCTGTGGTCGTGGGAGGACCTGCCCGCCATACCCCCCGAACTGGTTCTCCTGCCGCGCTGGATCCCGCTGAACATCTACGACTTCGGTTGCTGGGCCCGCCAGACGATCGTTCCGCTCACGATCGTGAGCACCTACCGGCCGCGGGTCGAGGTCGACGTCTCGCTGGACGAGTTGCGAACCGGGGAGGTACCGCCCGAGCGTCGCCGCCGCCGGATCAACACCCCCGCAGGGTTGTTCCAGCGCTTCGACAAGCTGCTGCACAAGTACTACTACCGACCCCTGTGGCGGCTCCGGGAGATGTCCATGAAGCTTGCCGAGCAGTGGATCATCCGCCGCCAGGAGGCCGACGGCTGCTGGGGAGGCATCCAACCGCCGTGGGTGTACTCGATCATCGCTCTGCATCTGCGCGGCTACCCGCTGGATCACCCCGTCCTGGCCCGGGCCCTGGCGGGCTTCGACGCGTTCGAGGTTCGCGAGGGGGACATGCGCTGGATGGAGTGCTGCCAGTCTCCGGTGTGGGACACGGCGCTGGCGGTCCTGGCGCTCGGCGACGCCGGACTGCGCCGCGACGATCCGGCGATGGTGGCAGCGGCGGACTGGCTGCTGGACGAGGAGGTGCAGGTCCGCGGCGACTGGGCGGCCCGCCGCCCCGAGCTCGCCCCCGGAGGCTGGGCGTTCGAGTTCTGTAACGACAACTACCCCGACCTCGACGACACCGCGGAGGTCGTGCTGGCGCTGGGTCAGGCGGAGGCTTCGGACCCCGAGCGGGCGGCCGCGGCGATCGCACGCGGGGTTGCCTGGGCCGAGGGTATGCAGTCCAGCGACGGCGGCTACGCGGCGTTCGACGCCGACAACGTCAGGCGGTTGTGCGAGCAGTTGCCCTTCTGCGACTTCGGCGAGGTCATCGACCCCCCGAGTGCCGACGTCACGGCGCACGTCGTGGAGATGCTGTGCTGGGTCCGCGCCCACACCGACATCCCGGTGGACGCCCGGCGCCTGCGACGCGCCGTGGACTGGCTGTGGCTCAACCAGGAGACCGACGGCTCCTGGTTCGGTCGTTGGGGGGTCAACCACCTCTACGGTCTCGGCGCCGTAGTGCCGGCGCTGCGAGCCGTGGGAGTTCCGCCCAGCGACCGTCGCATCCGCCGCGCCGTCCGCTGGCTGCACGCCACGCAGGGACCCGACGGCGGCTGGGGTGAGGACCTGCGGTCCTACGACACCGACAGCTGGCGGGGCCGCGGCGCCCCCACGGCGTCGCAGACCGCATGGGCCCTGCTGGCTCTCATGGCGGCCGACGAGTACGGCGAACCGACCCGTCGCGGTGTGGAGTGGCTGGCCCGCACCTGCCTGCCCGACGGCACCTGGGACGAACCGCAGTACACCGGCACCGGCTTCCAGGGCTACTTCTACATCAACTACCACCTCTACCGGCAGATCTTCCCGACCATGGCGCTGGGACGGTACCTGCGCGCCACCGTGGGGGCAGGGCCCTCGCGGTGAGTCTCGAGTTCTGGTGTCCCTTGCGCCTCGAGGCGTCGGCGGCGCGCCGTGCGGTGCGCTCGGCCGGCGTGGCGCGCACCGGTGCCGGGCCGCGGCGGGCGGCGGCGTTCGCCGAGCGACGACCCGCCGCCGGGGAGCGGGCGCACGTTGACGCGGTGGTGCTGGGCCTGGCGGGCGCTCTCGGTGACGCCCTGGCGCCGGGCGACGTGATCGTGGCGGACACCGTGCGCGGTCCCGGCCACGATCGCCCGATCTGGGGTCCCGCGTCGGAGACGATCGTTTCCCGCCTGCGGGCCGCCGGCATCGGGGCGGTCCGGGGCCCCGTGCGCTCCGTCGCCCGTCCCGTGCGCGGTGCGGGGCGGCACAGCCTCGCCACCGACGGGACCCTGGCCGTGGACATGGAGTCGTGGTGGCTGCTGGCGGCCGAGCCGCGGCCGCTGGCGGTGGTCAGGGTCATCTGCGACACTCCTGAGGCGGAGTTGGTGTCACTGTCGCTACCGTGGCGGGTGCGCCGCAGCCTGGCGGTTCTCTCCCGCATCGCCGCAACGTTGGAAGCCCGGGAGGCACTTCCCGGGCCGGACAGTCATCGTGGGCTGCAAGAAGCAGCCTCTGGAGGTACTCACTGATGGGCATCCCGCTTCGCCAGGCCGCGCGCGTCGGCGCCTACATGTTCACCAACAAACTCCGCGGGCGCTCGAAGTACCCGATCATCGTGGAGATGGAGCCGCTGTTCGCCTGCAACCTGGAATGCCCGGGATGCGGCAAGATCCAGCACCCCACCGAGATCCTCCGCAAGCGCCTCAGCGTCGAGGACTGTGTGTCGGCCATGGAGGAGTGCGGGGCGCCGATGGTGTCCATCGCGGGCGGGGAACCCCTGCTGCACCCGCAGATCACCGAGATCACCCAGGCGCTCCTCGAGCGCAAGCGCTTCGTCTACCTGTGTACGAACGGTGTCCTGCTGCGGCGCAAGATGGACCGGTTCGAACCCTCTCCCTACTTCTCCTGGGCGGTGCACGTCGACGGCCTGCGTGAGCGCCACGACATCGCCGTGGCCCGCGAGGGCGTGTTCGACGAGGTCGTCGAGGCGATCCGCGAGGTCAAGAAGCGGGGATTCCGCGTCACCACCAACAGCACCTTCTTCACGACCGACACACCGGAGTCGGTGCGCGGGGTGCTGGACTTCCTCAACGACGACCTCGGCGTCGACTCGATCATGGTCTCACCGGGCTATGCCTACGAGAAAGCCCCCGATCAGGAGCACTTCCTGCAGGTGGAGCAGACCCGCAAACTCTTCCGTGAGAGCTTCGCCGACGGCCGACGCAAGAAATGGCGCCTCAACCACTCGCCGCTGTTCTTGGACTTCCTGGAAGGGAAGGTCGACTACCAGTGCACCCCTTGGGGAATCCCGAGCTACTCGGTGTTCGGCTGGCAGCGGCCCTGCTACCTCATGGCCGACGGGTACGCTGAGACCTACCAGGAACTGATCGAGACGACCGACTGGGATCAGTACGGGCGAGGCCGCGACGAGCGCTGCGCCAGTTGCATGGCGCACTGCGGCTACGAACCCTCGGCGGTCTTCGCCACCGCAGGGTCGCTGCGCCAGTCGCTGCGTGCGCTGGTCGCGAGCTGACCGGGGGTGCCACCGGCCCCGCGATCCATCACGCCGTCAGGGCGCGACCGCTAGGAGATTGCTGAGCAATGCTGCGGGCCACACGATCCGTCATTCCGGCGGAGGCCACACGATCCGTCATTCCGGCGGAGGCCACACGATCCGTCATTCCGGCGGAGGCCACACGATCCGTCATTCCGGCGGAGGCCACACGATCCGTCATTCCGGCGGAGGCCGGAATCCATGGTCCAGCGGATCCGACGGCGCCTGGTCTCGATTACTCAGCACACTCCTAAGCCTCCCAGCACAACCCTGCCGACGTAACCTGCGGGCTGTGCGCAGCCGCTTCGGGGTCGCGGCAGTTCTGGCCGCAACGGTCCTGGTGGCCACGGCCTGCACGGTCGACCCGTCCGGAGCCGAACCCGACGGCGGAACCGCTCCTGAGGTCGAAGCGGCGCGGGAGGACAGCGGAGCCGCACCGGTGGCGTCTCCGGCCGGCGCTCCACCTCGGCCGCCTGCCGGGGGCGCCGGTCCCGAGCCTGTCCGCATCGGGGTGGTCATGGCCACCACGGGCCGGCTGGCACCGCACGACGGGCCGGTCCTGGACGTCCTTCAGTACGCGGTGCGTCAGGTGAACGCCTCCGGAGGGCTGCAGGGGAGACCCCTGGAAGTCCTGTACGAGGACTCCGGCTCGGAACTCAACGGGGCCTACCAGGCGGCGCGCCGGCTCGTCGAGCGGGATGTCCCGGTGATCTTCGCCACGTGCGACCCCTACTTCAGCCGACCGATCCTGGAGGAGGCGGGGCGCGCCGGCGTGCTCGTGATCATCCCGTGCGGGCCGGAGCCCCGGCGGGCCGGCGTCGGTGTGAGGCCCCTGATCTTCTCGGCCGGAACCTCTGCGACGGCTTACGGGCGGGCGATGGCCGAGCACGCCGCCGATGCCGGAATCCGCTCGGTGGCGACCATGATCGAGGCCGACAACGACGAGGCGGTGCGGATGTGCGACGCCTTCAGTGGCCGGTTCGACGAACTGGGCGGATCGGTCGGGCTCTCGTTCCGGTTCGACCGTCACTGGATCGGCGCGCAGCCCATCGTGGGGGAGGATGCGACCGCCCTTGCTCTGTCCCCGCTCGCCGACTTCCCCATGGCGGTCATCTGTGCCGCCGTCGGCGGCCGCGGCGCGGAGTTCTTCGCGCTCCTGCGGTCGGCAGGAGTCACGATGCCGGTCCTGGCCTCCGCGGCTCTGGATGGTGCCTCTCTGCGCTACGCAATCCCCGGGCACGAACCTCTGGTGGTGATCAGCGAGGCATCCACCTACGGCGACGACCTCAGCAGCCAGGTGAACGCCTACTTCGCCTCCATCATCACCGGCGATCTGCGCCGCGAGCGCGCCGGGGGTCAGGACGCCGGTGATCAGGTTGCGAGCGCCGGGGTCGAGGCGGTCGTGGACGACCGCGTGGGCTGGGCGGTGACCGGCGCGGAGGCGCTCTGGATCTTCATCCGGGCCGCGCAACGCACGGGGAGCCTCGACCCGGCCGTCCTGGCGGCCGACATCGAACGCTTCGATGGGGTGGAGTTGTGGATGGACTCGGCCACGTTCGGCCCCGGTCGGCACGCAGTCGCGGGGCGGGCGCTGCGGGTCATCCGCCACGACGGTGGCGCCAGCCGCCTGGTCGAGGTGCGCATCCCGTCGGTGCCGTAGCGCCCCGGGCTCGGCGGCGCGCCCGCTCAGCCTGGATCCACCGATGGGGGTTGGGTTCGAGGGCGGGGGGGGGTCCACCGAGTGACTCTCTGACCTGGGCAAATAGCTGTGAACACAAGCGACTGCCGGTACAGATCGGGAGGCACTTCCTGTGAGTACCCCATCCGGCCGGATTGACCGGTTCGGGGTGGTCCTCGTCACCTCCGGAACTTGGGCGAGAAACTTGGGCTATACGACGAAAAAGATGCCCAAGATGATCTGCGATCGGTGGATTCAGGCTCAGTAGCCGAGCGCCGCGTCCACCGGTCCCAGCAGCGGCTCTGCTGCCCCGAAGCGGCGCACGTTCTCGGTCACCCGGCGGTCCAGCAGTTCCAGCCCCATCTCCGGGGTGTTGCCAACATGGGGCGTGATGATGCAGTTCGGCAGATCCCACAGGGCGTGGCCGTCCGGGAGCGGCTCGGGGTCGGTGACGTCCAGCCCCGCGCCGGCGATGCTCCCCGCGCTGAGCGCTGCGACCAGATCGCCGGTCACCACGTGCTCGCCGCGAGCCACGTTGACGAGCCAGGAGTGCTCGGGCATCACGTCCAGCGCGGCACCGTCGATGATGCCCCTCGTCTCGGCCGTCAGCGCCAGCGCCACGACGATGGCGTCCGCACCGGCGAGCGCATCGGTGAGACCTGCGGGGTCCACCACCGTCGCGCCGGGGAGCGGGGCAGGGTGGCGGCGCAGCACGGTCACGTCACAGTCGAACGGTTCCAGCAACTTCAGCAACTCGACGGTGATGCCCCCGCCCCCCAGGATCGTCACCGCAGCGCCGCGCAGGTTGCGGCCCTCGGGCTCGAGCCATTGCCTGGCCGGCAGGTAGGTGGTGAGGCCGCGCATTCCGGCCAGCATCAGGCCCAGTGCGAGTTCCGCCACCGGCTCGGCGTAGACGCCCTTGCCGCAGGTCCAGAGGCGATCGCCGTCGAGGAATTGCAGGTAGGGCTCGATACCGGCGTAGGGCAGCTGGATCCAGCGCAGTTGCGGCGCGGCTTCCAGCACCGGCCCGAGAAGCCCGGGGTTCTGCGGGTCCGCCCAGATCAGCGCCTCCGCCTCGGTTGCCGGTACGGCGACGCCCCCTCCGGCGGCCACGGCCACGGCCAGTGACTCCCGTCGCCAGCAATCCGGCTCCACGGCCACCAGGGGTTGGCGTGTCATCGTCGCTCCTCCACTCGTTCTTCCTGCGGGCCGTCGCGGCCCCGCCGCCTGTCATTCCGGCCCCGCCGCCTGTCATTCCGGCGTAGGCCGGAATCCACTCGGCCGCGACTCCGCCTGCGCCTGCGGTCAGCGACTCAGCAGGGTCTGTCGACGGCGCTGAGGCCGCCGGCCGCCAAGGCTAGATTGCACGACCAGCCACGTGTTGGGCGAGTCGGGGAGGGCGCATGAAAGTACCGCTGACCGTCGGGGACTTCATCGACCGGGCCGCCCACGTCTACCCCGACCGTCCGGCGCTGATCGACGAACCCGATCAGCCGGCGCCGAGCTGGGGGACGCTGACCTACGGCGACGTGGCGACCCGCACCCGGGCGCTGGCTGCCGCGCTCGACCGCCTCGGCCTTGGCTGGGGGGAACGGGTGGCGGTCGTGTCGCACAACGCCGCCCGCTTGGCCACCGCCATGCTGGGAATCAGCGCCGCCGGGCGCATCTCCGTCCCGGTGAACTTCCGCCTGAACGCCGCCGAGGTCGCCTACATCGTCTCGCACTGCGGGGCGCGACTGCTGCTGATCGATCCTGAACTGGCCGCAGACCTGGCCGGCGTGGATTGCGAGAACCGTTTCATCATCGGTCCCGAGGCCGACGAGGCGCTCTTCGCCGACACGGGAGCGGAGCCGCGACCCTGGGAGCCGGACGAGGACGCCACGGCCGCCGTCAACTACACCAGCGGAACAACGGCGCGCCCCAAGGGGGTGGAGGTGACCCATCGCACCCTGTGGCTCAACGCGGTGACTTTCGGTTGGAGCGCCGGGGTGCGCGACCGCGACGTGTACCTGCACACGCTGCCCATGTTCCACTGCAACGGCTGGGGGATGCCCTACGCCCTCACGGGGGCGGGCGCCACCCAGGTCGTGATCCGCAGGATCGACGGCGCCGAGATCCTGCGCCGCATCGAGCGCCACGGCGTCACCTACCTGTGTGGGGCGCCGGCGGTGGTGTCCGCCGTCCTGGCGGCTGCCGAACACTGGCCGGGGCCGGTCCCCGGGTCGGGCACGGTCCGCATGACGGTGGCGGGAGCGCCCCCGCCGACGCGCACCATCGAGCGCATGGAGGCCGAACTGGGCTGGGAGTTCATGCAGCTGTACGGGCTGACCGAGACGGCGCCGTACCTCACCATGAACCGGGCGCGCCCGGAATGGGACGATCTGGCGCCCGACGAGCGGGCGCGGCGGCTGGTGCGCCAGGGCGTGCCGGCGCTCGGCATCGGTGTGCGCGTCTCGGCCGACGGCGAGGTCGAAGCTCGGGGCAACCACGTCATGGAGGGGTACTGGAACCAGCCCGACACGACCGCCGAGGCACTGGCCGGCGGCTGGTTCCACACCGGCGACGGCGGCTACGTGGACGACGACGGCTATCTCGTGCTCACGGACCGGCGCAAGGACGTGATCATCAGCGGCGGCGAGAACGTCTCCTCCATCGAGGTGGAGGACTGCCTGTTCACCCACCCGGCGGTCGCCGAGGTGGCGGTGATCGGCGTCCCCCACGAGTGCTGGGGCGAGACCCCCAAGGCGCTGGTGGTGCTGGCACCCGGCGCCGAGGCCACCGCCACCGATCTGATCGCCCACTGCCGCGAGCGCCTGGCCCACTACAAGTGCCCCACGTCGGTGGAGTTCCGCGACGCCCTGTTCAGAACAGCCACCGGCAAGCTCCAGAAGTACAGGCTGCGCGCCCCCTATTGGGAAGACCAGGAGCGCGCCATCAACTAGTGTCTTGAGTCGGTAATTCGTTAGAGATATGTGGCGAGGGTCGCGAGGATGTCGTAGTCGCCTTCTCGGCGCAAATTGCCGTTCAGGGCGGCTTTTTTGCGCACAGAAGGAGATGACGCCCCCAGACTGTCACGGACGGCACGACCAAGCGAAGCACAATGCTGAACGAACCAACCACTCACGACACTAGCCGGCGGTCCGGTCGGGCGGGAGCTGCCGGTGCCAACTCCCGCGAAGTCACTCTGGAGCCGAGCGCTGTTCCTCCAGAATCCATTCTCGACAGAGTCCGATCGGTCTGGCCCGGAGTTATTGCAGGACAGGTCAGCGATCCTCTAGTGTTCTAGATGATTCCGTATATTTCTGTTTGCCGTAGTCATCTGTCTCGCCTAATCTTCCGTCTGATCGGTTGATTGCCGGTGGCGGAGGTGTCTGACGATGGGGATACGTGGTGGTGCTTGGCGGCGAGTTCGTCATGTCGGATTGTATTGGCCGGCGGTTTCTCTGACGGCGGCTGTGCTGGTGATTGTGCCTGCGGCACCGGTGTCCTCGCAGGCTGACTCCGGCGGCTGGTGGGACGGTTCGGAGTCTTGGCTGCTGCGCCGCCCCCCAACGGTCCCCTGCACACTCGAATCACTCATCTGACGCTCCTCTCACAGCGCCACACTCCCACACCGATGCTGCGTAACCAACCACTCCAGAGCGGACACAAAGTCAGAACCAAACCAGGGGTCGTGTTGGGTGGCGACGGAGGCGGCGGTGAAGAGGGCGTTTGAGGCGGCGGTTGCCGCTTCGGGGTTTGTGGGCGTTGGCGGTGCGTCCGGGTTGTCGGTCGGCGGGGACGAGTCCGGGGTGGGCGGTGAAGCGGGCGCGGTCGGCGAAGCGGTGGGGGTTCTGGTGTCGGTCCGCGGGCCGAACCCGCACAGGCTGGCGAGGACTTTGTGGTCGACCGGGCGCGTCGGCTGTTTGGATCAGTTGTCGCGGTGCTGCTGGCACGGGCGGTGCTGCGCCGCCGGTTGGGGGGTTGGTGTTGTGTAATGCGGCGTGCTCGCGGCTGGTGCCCGTGGTGATTGATGGGTGCGGTGGATGTGCCGTGCGGGCCCGCGTGGGGCACTCGCTCATCGAGCAGTAGATGGCCGAGACGGGGGCGGCGTTCGCCGGCGAGCACTCGGGGCGTTGCTTTTTCGCGGAGAACCGCTGCTCCGGTTCGGTGGTGCTGGTCGCGGTGGTGCTGGTGGAGGGGTTGTCCGGTGTCGGGGTGCCGTTGAGCGGGTTGGGTTGTCGGTACGATCGCTGTGGCGGTTCCGGTGAGGTGAACTTTATGGTCGATGATCCCGGTGCGGTCGCCGAGGCGTGGCGTGCCGCTGCGAGGATCGCCCCGAGGATCGCTTCGACGGGTTGGCGGTGGATTGCGGCGAGTGGTGGTTCGATCTGCGGTCCTCGAGCGCTGGGCCGTTGCTGCGCCTGTACCTGGAGCCTGCAGCGCCGCTGGGTGCGCTCGCCGTCTTGTCGAAGTTCGCGGGGCCATTGAGCGCTGGGCGTGACCTCGGCGTTGGGGGATGTGGCGAGGGGCCCGCTCACCGACTGGAGGGGTGTGCGGGTTCGCATATGTGTTCTTGGGCTATGGTCCCGGTCCGCATTCTCGGTCCCTGCGGTTCGGTGGGGGTTCGTGCCGGCTCCAGGAGAGGTGCTTATGATCGCGCGGTTCGTTCGGGTTCTGTTCGACAGGTCGGCCGCCGCGGCGAGCAACCAGCCCCGACACTGCCACGCCAGAGCCACCCAACAAGGTAAAGGGGGCGCGTTGGGCGTGCCCGGTGGTCGGGGCGTGGCGCGGGGTCTGCGCCGCGTGGGCGCGCCTCGGGGGTCTGTGGTCGTCGGGTTGGGGTCGCGTTGTTGGCGGTGGCGCTGATCGCGTCGTCGCTGGCGTTGTCAGAGGGTGGTGTTGTCGCCCAGGAGTCCGAGGGGTCACAGGAACCGGAGTCGCCGTCGGGCGGGGTGAGCGCTGAGACGGTTTCGGGCGGTTGGTGGGACGGTTCGGGCGTGTCGGCGGGCGCGCCGCCTGGGGTTGTCGAGGGGGGTTGGTGCGGGTCCTATGGGGGTTCGCTGGGCCTGTTCGCCGGCGCGCTGGTGAAGGTGTGCCCCAGCGGTGATGGTGGCGTGACGGCCGGCGGGCCGCTGTCGGGGTCGCCGCGCGGTGTGGGCTGGTTCGAGGGATATGACGCCGGCGAGCCCTTTACCGGCGAGCCCGGCACCGGCGTCTCTGTCGTCGGCGGCCCGTTTGGGGGCGTCGAACTGTTCGGCGCCCCCGGCGTCGCGGCGGGCACCTACCGGGCGCTGGGCGTGCTCGACGTGGTTTTCGCCGGGGGAACGTTCAGCGCCGACTTCTCCGGGTGCACCCACCGCGCCGAACCCGGTTATTCGTCGTGTGTGACGCGGGCGCCGGGCGCGCCGCTGCCGCCGGGGGTGTTCGTGGGCGTCGCCGCGCCGGGCACCGAAGCGCCGCCGCGAGCGCCGCGCGGCGTCGGCGAAGCAACGGCGACACCGGCCGGCGAGCGTGCCGCCCTCGTCGCCCTCTACGAGGCCGCCGGCGGCGCCGACTGGGATCGCAACACCAACTGGAACACAACCGCCGCGGTCAGCACGTGGTACGGCGTCACCACCAACACCAACGGCAACGTCACACACCTCTACCTGCTCGGCAACAACCTGTTGGGAACTGTCCCCGCCGCACTCGGCGCCCTCACCAATCTGCAATACCTCAACCTGTCCATCAACAGACGGTATAGCGGCGGCATGTATATCGGCGGCTTGTCGGGGAGCATTCCCGCCGAGTTCGGCGCTCTCACCAACCTGACAACGCTCAACTTGGGCGTCAATCGTTTGTCGGGGGGTATTCCCGCCGAGCTCGGCGATCTCACCAACCTGACATTGCTCTCCTTGTACGGTAATGGTTTGTCGGGGGGTATTCCCGTCGAACTCGGCGATCTCACCAACCTGACATTGCTCTCCTTGTCCGGTAATGGTTTGTCGGGGGGTATTCCCGTCGAGCTCGGCGATCTCACCAACCTGACACGGCTCGACTTGTCCAGTAATGGTTTGTCGGGGGGTATTCCCGTCGAACTCGGCGATCTCACCAACCTGACATCTCTCTCCCTGCGCGGCAATGGTTTGTCGGGGGGTATTCCCGTCGAACTCGGCGCCCTCACCAACCTGCAATACCTCGACCTGTCCAACAACAGACGGTATAGCGGCGGCATGTATATCGGCGGCTTGTCGGGGGGTATTCCCGTCGAACTCGGCGATCTCACCAACCTGACATCTCTCGACTTGTCCAGTAATGGTTTGTCGGGGGGTATTCCCGTCGAACTCGGCGATCTCACCAACCTGACATCGCTCTACTTGCACCGCAATATGTTGTCGGGGAGTATTCCCGTCGAGTTCGGCGATCTTACCAACCTGACACATCTCTACTTGCACAGGAATGGTTTGTCGGGGAGCATTCCCGTCGAGTTCGGCGATCTCACCAACCTGACATATCTCGGCTTGTCCAGTAATGGTTTGTCGGGGGGTATTCCCGTCGAGTTCGGCGATCTCACCAACCTGACATGGCTCGACTTGTCCGGTAATGGTTTGTCGGGGGGTATTCCCGTCGAGCTCGGGGATCTCACCAACCTGACATGGCTCGACTTGTCCGGTAATGGTTTGTCGGGGGGTATTCCCGTCGAGCTCGGGGATCTCACCAACCTGACATGGCTCGACTTGTCCGGCAATGGTTTGTCGGGGGGTATTCCCGTCGAGCTCGGCGATCTCACCAATCTGACATTGCTCGACTTGTCCGGTAATGGTTTGTCGGGGGGTATTCCCGTCGAGTTCGGGGATCTCACCAATCTGGCATTGCTCTACTTGTCCGGTAATGGTTTGTCGGGGGGTATTCCCGTCGAGCTCGGCGATCTCACCAACCTGATACGGCTCTACTTGGGCGGCAATATGTTGTCGGGTTGCGTTCCTGCTGCCCTGTCAACGGTCGCAATTATCGGGTTCGATCCGGAGCTTTCGTATTGTGGGACTCTGGAGTTGGTGGGTGCGGTGCTTGTCGGCGGTTCCGCCGTCGAGTTGGTCTACGACGCGGCCCTCGACGAGGCGTCGACGCCGGCGGTCGGCGCGTTCACGGTCAGCGTCGACGGCGCGAGCCGCACGGTCAGCGGCGTCACCGTGGCGGGCCGGGTGGTCACCCTCACCCTGGCGTCGCCGATCACATCAGCGCAGATGATCACCGTCTCCTACATCCCGCCCACCGCCACCGACGCCGCGCGCATCCAGACCACCGACGGCGACGCCGCGGCGGGATTCTCCGGCTACCCGGTCACGGTAGTCCCGAAACCTGGAATCGTTGGTACGGCGGAGGTGGGTGGTGTTCTGGCCGCGTCCACCGGCGGGATCAGCGCCGCGTTGGGGTTGAGTTCTCCGATGCGATCCTACCAGTGGATCCGCAGCGACGGCGCGACCGACACCGCCATCGCCTCCGCCACGTCTGCGGCCTACACGCTCACCTCCGGTGATATCGGCAACAGGATCAAGGTCCAAGTGACGTTCACCGAGGACGGGTACACGGTGACGCTCACCAGCGCATCCACCGACCCTGTCGCACCCGCCGCGCCGAGCGGCCTCACCCTCACCCCACGCGATAGCAGCCTCGAGGTGAACTGGAACACCGTCACCGGAGCCGACGGCTACGACGTCGAATACCGCCCCGCCGGCGAGCCGGATTGGATCACGTATCGGCTGGGCCGGTTCTCGCCGTCATTGGTGGCTCAGCCGCCGGTGACGCTCTGGGGACTCGACAACGGCACGTTCTACAGAGTCCGGGTGCGGGCGGTCGACCACGTCGGGTCGTCGCAGGGGCAGGTCAGTGTGCGCAGTGCTTGGGTGGAGTCCGAACTCGTGAAGCCGACCGTGAGCTTCGCCGTCGCCGGCGTCTCGGGTACACGGCTCGTCCGCGGCGGCTATCGCGTCTACCGGAGCGTGCGACTCGTGCACGAGGGCGATCCGACGCGATCGTTCTCGGGTCGGCCGATGGGGGCGATGATCCATTCGGGTCCGAGTAAGGGCCAGTTGGTGCAGTGTGTGTCGGCGGTTGGCGGGATCGCGGCGCCGCTGGTCGAGGACTGCGAGACCGACAGCGATGGTCTGTTGCAGATCTCTTATGTTCCGGCCGTGGTGACCGGAAACGACGAGGTGGGGAAGGACTCGTTCAGCCTCTACGCCGACTTCGACGCCGACGGCGTACACGACGCTGGTGATTCGCCGTTCGTGGAGATACCGGGCACTGTGCAGGTTGCCCGGCGTATCAATCTGGTGGCTCTGGGGGATTCGTATTCTGCTGGTCAGCAGGGCAATCCTGATGACGTGCCCGGTGCGGGGAACCGGGCCGACGATCTGTGCAGTCGGTGGTATGTTGCCTACCCGTATCGCTTACAAGGCTTTGGCGGTTATGCGGCCGATAAGTTGGAATCGTTCGCGTGTAGTGGGGCGGTCACGCTGAACATTCATGACCGGGACGGCAATCCGGAGACGAACGTGCCGGCGCCGAGCTTGTACGAGACCCCGCAGGGTAGATCACGACCGCGCCAGGCGCGGTCTTTCGCGCAGGCGAACGAAGGGTTGTTGTTTGATCCTGAGCCAGACGAGCCAGAGCAGTCGGTGGATATGGTGACGTTGACGATTGGTGGGAACGATTTGGGGTTCGCGGGCGCTTTCACGGCGTGCTATTTGCTGGGTTGCGGGCTGGATGACGTGCCGGTGAAAACGGGGGAACTTGCGGGGAATCTTGCGGCCGTGTTGGCGGAGTTGAGGCGCCTGACGGTACAGCCGGTAGACCCCGATACTGGGCAGCCGGTGGCGCAGACATTGTCGGCGCGGGCGGCGGTGTTTCTGCTCGGATATCCGAATCTGTTGCCGCCGTCGTCGAGGGACCTGGATGATTGTCGTGCGTTGGATATTGGTATCATTCTCAGTTCTATCGGTGTGGGGTCGACGGATCTCGGGACGATTGTCGATCAGACGCTCGCGGCGCTGAAGGGGATGAGGTTCCTCGTTTACGCGGCCCCAGGTGGGGCGGGGAGGACGTTGACGGCGGCAGAGTTCCTCCAAGAATTCGGCGAGGAGAACACGACAGCGGGCCTCGTTGTGGAGGCGGTCGTGATAGTCGGTGCTGGCGTCACGGTCGGGCTGTTGACGGCTCCCTTCGTCGGCCCCTCGGCGGCCGCGTTCTTGGGATTGGCGGCGTTTGGGGTGTTGGCTGCGGAGTTCGCGGAGGAGCAGGTCCGTATCAGTGAAGACGAGCACGAGTTCCTGCTCGCGTCGGCGCGGGCGCTGAACGGGGTGTTGCGGGATGCGGCGGACGCTGCGGGTGTGCATTTCGTGAGCGTGGCCGAGGAGTTCGACGATCATTACGCGTGCGGTCACCCTGATGATCCGGGAGACCCGTGGGTGCACGGGCTGGTCGCCAAAGGGGGCAACGAGAAGGGGGTGTCGGACGCGACGTTGCATCCGAACCCGGCGGGCCATCGGGCGTATGCCCGGATCTTGAACGGCTATGTGTCCGAGGTGACCGAGCGGGCGCTGGATCAGGGGGTAACGCTGAACCGTGCGGGCCTGCCGGTCGAGCCGGTGCGGCCTGTGCCGCCGCAGATTCTGCCGCCCGGTTCGGGCGTCAAAGGTGCGCCGGGCGGCCCGCCCGCGGCGCGGGCCGCGGGGGAGGGTCCCGGTGAGGGCGACGGTGGTGTTGATCCGCCGGCGATGGAGCAAGCGGGGCGCCTGGATGGTGTGCTGTTGGTGCGGCCGGTGACATCGGCGGCGGGTGCGTGTGGGTGGTTCGCGCCGGGCGAGTCCGTGGAGTTGTCGGCGTCGGGGTTCGCGGCGAATTCGGCGGTGACTTTCACGGTTGCGGGTGCGTCGGTGCTCGATCCGTCGGCGTCGCCGCCGATCACCGTCGTGGGGGGTTTGTCGATCCCAGTGGCGACGGCGGACGCCGACGGGGCGGTGTCGGTGCGCTGGACAGTGCCGGTGGCGCCGGTGGCGGGGACCGATCCGTTGCCGCGCTGGTACGTCGTCAAGGCGACCGGAACCCGCGCGGACGGCGAAGCGTTGGTGGTGTATGTGGTGCGGCCGTTGGTGGCGTATCCGGGTGTGGCGCCGTGCGCGACCGATGACGCTGCGACGACGACGTTGGGTTCTGCGGTGCGGGTGGCGGTGTTGGACAACGACACCGCCCCGTCGGGGGGGACGCTGGATCCGGGTTCGGTGTGGGTGCAGCCGGCGGTGGGCGGCGTGTTCTCGATCGACGCGACGAGTGGTGCGGTGACCTTCACGCCGGATCCGGGGTTCGCGGGCGTCGTGGAGACGCATTATTGGGTGTACGACAACTGGGGATTGGGAGTGCAGGGGACGCTGCAGGTGACCGTGGAGGCCGGCTGCACGGTCACCGGCATCGCGGGTGTCGTCGACATCGTGGGCACCGCGGGCGATGACGTGATTTGCGTGCCGGCGCCGGAGGATCCGACGGCGTTCCACATCATCGACGCGCGAGGTGGCGATGATGTGATCCTCGGCGGGTCGGGCGTTGAGTGGATCGACGCCGGCGGCGGTGATGACGTGATCTTCGCTCGCGGCGGGCGGGACCGCGTCGACGGCGGGTCGGGCGTGGATGTGATCCACGGCGGCGACGATTTCGACACGATCTACAGCCGCGACCTCGCCGATGTGATCGTCGACGACGCCGGCGGCTACGAGTTGATCCTCCTGCCGGCGCCGCCGCGAGTTGGTGCGGCGCCGGTTGTCGGCGACGACGCCGCGCACGTGGCGTTGGGCGAGACCACGCTCATCGGGGTGCTCGACAACGACTTCGATCCTGACGGGAACCTCCTGGCGGCGTCGCTGCGCATCACGAGGGAGCCGACGCTGGGCGCCGTGACCGTGGTCGGCGATTCGGCCGAGGAGATCGCGGTGCTCTACGTCGCCGGCGAAGCGGCGGGCACCGACGGCTTCGCCTACGAGGCGTGCGACACGAGCGGTGCGTGCGCGACCGGCGAGGTGAGCGTCACGGTCGGCACGGCGCATTGCACGATCACCGGCACCGACGGCGACGACACGCTGTCCGGCACGGCGGGGCCGGACATCATTTGCGGCCTCGGCGGGAACGACACGATCTACGGCCTCGACGGCGATGACGTCCTCATCGGCGGCCCCGGCGACGACACCCTCTACGGCGGCGACGGGACCCGCATCGGCGCAGGCGACGGCGACGACACACTGTTCGGCGGCCCCGGCGACGACACCCTCGCGGGCGGCAACGGGAACGACACGCTGTGGGGCGGCCCCGGAGCAGACACCCTCGAAGGCAACCGCCGCGACGACACCCTCCACGGGGGCGCCGGCGACGACACCCTCAACGGCGGCGGCGAGGACGATGTGCTGTGGGGCGGCCCCGGTGACGATGAACTCATCGGCCACGCGGCGAACGACACGCTCCACGGCGGCCCGGGCGCGGACACCCTCGTCGGCGGCAACGGGAACGACACGCTGTGGGGTGGCGGCGGCGACGACACCCTCACCGGAGGGGCCGGCGACGACACCCTCGCCGGAGGTCTCGGCGCGGACACGCTGCGCGGCAACACCCAGAACGACACCCTGGTCGGCGGCGACGGGAACGACACCCTCCACGGCGGCGGCCACGACGACATCCTCCACGGCGGCGCCGGCGACGACTCGTTGCGCGGCAACGCCGGCGACGACCGCCTGTGGGGCGACACCGGCGACGACACCGCCGACGGCGGCAACGACACGGACTACATCGACGGCGGCTTCGGCGCCGACACCTGCACACGCGGCGAAACCGTTGCCCGTTGCGAGTCCTGACACGCCGGGGGGCATCTTGGTTGTCTCCGCGCGAGTGCGCGGGTTGGTCGGACTTGTGTGTCGGGGTGAGTTGGTGATGCTGCGACGCGGGCTGCTGCGAGGGGTGTCTGTTGTGGGGGTTGTCGTGGCGGTGTTGGCCACTGCGGTGGCGGGTTGCGGGTCGGGTGATGGGGTGAACCGGGTTCGGGACGAGGCGCGGTTGTTGGAGTTGGAGCGGGCGGCTGGGTCGGAGGTGGGGTTCGTGGCGGTGTCGGTTAGTCCGGTGAATGTGTGTGACATTGTGTTGTTCAGCCGCGAGGCGTGTACGCGCCATGACTCGGAGGCGACGCCGGAGGCGACGCTGCGCCAGAGCCATGCGTGCGGTTTGCGCGCTGACGGCGTGGTGGCGTGTTGGGGGGCGAACCATTTCGGTCAGTCCGATGCGCCCGCAGGTGGGTTCGTGTCGGTGTCGGCGGGTGATGCGCACTCGTGTGGTGTGCGGGTTGGGGGTGTGGTGGCCTGCTGGGGTGATGACAGGTTCGGTCAGTCCGATGCACCCGGAGGTGGGTTCGTGTCGGTGTCGGCGGGTGGTCGACATTCGTGTGGTGTGCGGGTTGGGGGCGTGGTGGCCTGCTGGGGTGATGACCGTTCCGGTCGGTCCGATGCGCCCGAGGGGGGGTTCGTGTCGGTGTCGGCGGGTGATGCGCACTCGTGTGGTGTGCGGGTTGGGGGTGTGGTGGCCTGCTGGGGTGATGACAGGTTCGGTCAGTCCGATGCGCCCGAGGGTGAGTTCGCGGCCGTCTCTGCGGACTCTTCGATGTCGTGCGGATTGCGCACCGACGGCGAGATCAAGTGTTGGGGGAGCTCGCGTGTGGCGCCCCGGGGGCGGTTCGCGTTGCTTGCGGACAGGCTTCGCGGAGTGTGCGGGTTGCGGTCCGACGGATGGATCGCCTGTGCCGACGACGCTTTCCGCGGCTATGCGCCGGGTGGCGAGTTCGTGGACGTGTCGGGGGGTGAATTGTTTTCGTGCGGCGTGCGCGTCGAGGGTGATATCACGTGTTGGGGTGTGCACGTCTCGGCGGTCCTGGATGCGCCGGGGGGCCGGTTCGTGAGCTTGGTGGCGAGTACGTCTAAGACGTGCGGGTTGCGCGCCGGCGGCGAGGCGGTGTGCTGGGGGCGGGCCGCGGGCGTGCCGGGGAGATTGTTGCGTGAGATCTCCGTCGGCTACGGGGAGTGTGAGTTGCACGCCAACCGAACGGCGGTGTGCCGGACCGGCGATATCAGCGACACCGACGCTGCGTACGCAACCGTGGCGGCGGGCTTGAACGTGACCTGCCGGCTGGGTGTCGACGGCGACTTGTCCTGTGATGTTCACCGGCCTGTGCTCCCGGAACTGTCGGAGGAGAATCGCGCACGTGTCGAGGCGGGCGAGACGGTCGTGGTCCTCACCCGGATCCCCAAGAGGTTGACGACCGAGACTCTTGACGGCCCGTTCAGCGCGGTGGCCGCGGGTTTGGCGCACTGGTGCGCGCTGCGTGTCGACAACACGATCAAGTGTGGCGGCGTCGATACCGCCGGGGAGACCGACCCGCCGGGCGGGCGGTTCGCCGCGCTCAGCGCAGGTTTGGCGTTCTCGTGCGGTTTGCGCACCGACGGGCGCGTTTCCTGCTGGGGCGAGAACGAGTCCGGCCAGGCGAAGGCGCCCGGCGGCGAGTTCCGGGCTGTGTCCGCCGGTGGCGCGCACGCCTGCGCGCTGCGCGACGAGGGCACCCTCGTGTGCTGGGGCGACAACACGCACGGTCAAACTGTCGTGCCCCCCGGGGAGTTCACCGCGGTCGCCGCGGGCGGGATGTACACCTGCGCGCTGCGCACCGGCGGCACTGTGGCGTGCTGGGGCGAGAGCCTCCGCCCGACGCCCAACCGCGTCCAGTGGCCCAGGACGGTGACCCGGGAGCGAACTCTCACCGGCCGCTTCAGCGCCGTCAGCGTCGGCGGCGGGCACCTCTTCGCCAACACTGCCGAGATGGGCCATGTCTGCGCGGTGCGCAGCGACGGGGCCATCGCGTGTTGGGGCTCGAACAGTCACGGCCAGTCCGACGCTCCCGAGGGCCGCTTCGTTGCCGTGAGTGCCGGTGCCAGGCACACGTGCGGGTTGCGGGTCGACGCGACTGTGGTCTGCTGGGGCAACAACGGCTCCGGTGAGGCTGACGCGCCCGCAGGGCGGTTCCGCGCTGTCAGCGCCGGCGAGTGGCACACCTGCGCGCTCCGCGACGATGACACCGTGGTCTGTTGGGGTGACAACTTGCGCGGCGAGTCCGACGCGCCCGCTGGCCGGTTCGAGGCGGCGGTCGCCGGGTTCCGGCAGTCGTGCGCGCTCGGAACTGACGGCACCATCACGTGTTGGGGGGGCGCGGGGGCCGAACGCTTCTCCGGATGGTTCGGCACTGCCCTACGCGGCGTTTCGCTGGCCCGCAACTTTGTCTGCGGCCTGAGCGCCGACAGGACCCTGGGTTGCCCCCTCAGCTACGTCGCCATTCCCGGCGGCGAGTTCACAGCACTCAGCGCGGGCGAGCATCACGCCTGCGCCCTGGGCGCCGATGGCGCCGTGGCCTGCTGGGGCGAGGATGGGCGAGGCCAGGCCAACCCGCCCGGCGGCGAGTTCGTCGCGGTCGACGCCGGCGGGCGGCTGTCCTGCGGGCTGCGCGCCGAGGGCACCCTCGAATGCTGGGGCAGCCTCGACGTCCCCGAAGGCGGCATCGCATGGGAATAGCCACGCCGCAGCGAGGACCGGCCGTCCCAACGGCCGCCGCGCGGCGCGCGTCGCTGTGCAGTGCGTGACGCGCGACGACGGAGACGGTTATGAGTTGATCCTCCGGTGGCGACACGTTGGTGGGCGGCGGTCGGGCTGTTCGGGTGTTGCTCTGTGGTCGCGTGGTGGGCTGATCCGGTGAGAGGGCGGGTCGTGGGGCGGTTGGTGGTGTTGGTGGGCGGTGTGGTGGTGGGGTGCGGTTCGGGTGGTGATGGGGCCGCTCGGAGGCGGCGTCCGCGGCCAGAGCGGCGGCGGTGTCCGGTGAGCCGTTCGTGGCGGTGTCGATCGGCGGGCTGCACTTTTGTGGGTTGCGGGCGGGCGGGGCGGCGGCTTGTTGGGGCCGCGGTGGTGCGCGGCGGTTGGATGCGCCGGTGGGGGAGTTCACGGAGGTCTCGGCGGGTTCGTTGCATTCGTGCGGCATGCTCGCGGATGCGTCGGTGGTGTGTTGGGGATGGGAGTCCGGAGGCGTCGCGGCGCCGGCGCGGGTGCGCTGGGTGCCCCCGGAAAGCACTTTCGAGACGGTGAGACCGTCGGGGCGGTTCCGCGACGTGTCCGCCGGTGGCGCGCACGCCTGCGGGCTCGGCGTCGATGGAACCATCGCCTGCTGGGGCGCGAACGACCGCGGCCAAGCCGACGCTCCCGACGGGACCTACACCGCCGTGTCCACCGGTGCTGCGCACACCTGCGCGTTGCGCCCCGACAGCACCGTCGAATGCTGGGGCGGAGCGGGAGTGGATCGTAGGCCGGTCAGGGCACCCGATGGCACCCTTGTCGCTATCGACGCCGGCCGCTTCGCGACGTGCGGGCTGCGCGCCGACGGCGCCGTGGAGTGCTGGGGGGAACGCCTCGGGGAATCGGGATCGCAGCAGAGCGAGTTGAACGACGGAGCGGGATTCAACTCTGTCAGCGGTGGCGGGACCGTGGTGTGTGGCCTGCGCGCCGACGGCACTGGCCGATGCGGCGGGCAGGACATGTGGCGGGTCGATCTCCCCGAGCGGCTCAGCGCCGTGTCAGCGGGCTGGACGCACGCCTGCGGACTGCGTCTCGACAACACCATCGACTGCTGGGGAAACAACAGCCACGGCGCGAACGACGCGCCTGCCGGCGAGTTTGCGGCGCTGTCCGCCGGCGCGAACCACACCTGTGGGCTGCGCCTCGACAACACCGCCGAATGCTGGGGCGACAACGCAATGGGCCAGGCCGACCCTCCCGGAGGCGAGTTCACCGCGGTGAGCGCCGGAGGCGACCTCTCGTGCGGGCTACGACCCGACGACACGGTCGAGTGCTGGGGCCAGTTCCAGGTGCTCAAGGGCGACATCCCCTGGGAATGAACGGTGACACCCTCAACGGCGACGGCGGCGACTACAGCGACGGCCCCGGCACCGACACGTGCACTCGCAGCGAGATCAGCACCCAATGCGAGCAATAGCCCCGCAGCGACCGCACTGGCGGGCCACCACTCGGTGCGGCGTGTCAGCGATGTCCTGCGGTGGCAGGCTGTGGCGGCGTGTGTCGGTGGAGGTTGTCGTGGCGGTGTCGGCGGGCGGTTCGGAGGTGGTCTCCGAGGAGTCATTCGCGATGGTCTCCGCCGACTCGTGGGCGTCCTGCGGGCTGCGCACCGCCAGCGCCGTCACCTGCTGGGGTCTCGTAGAAGTCGAGCCGACGCCGTCCGAGCGGTTCACCACCATCCACTCGAGTTGAGCGACTGGCGCGTGTTCGCTCGACGATCTTGGGCGATCCGGATGGCCACCGCCGCCCATGTCTCGCGAACGCCTGGCGCAGCGCCGCGTCGCCGAGGCGGCGCCAAGTGTTTCGAGCAGCCCGGGGAGAGCCATCCCATGAACACCCGCGAATCGACGAAGTCCGACCGTCTGACCGTGATGACGAGTATCGCCTACCTCGGGTGTCTGCTGTGTTTCGTCGGCGCGCGGCTGCCGTGGGTCAACGTGACGACACCGAACCTCAACAAGCTGGGAGTAGAGGTGCCAGTCGTCGGTACCCACACCTCCGACGGGAAGCTCATCGTCCTGTTGGCGTTCGCGGCGGTCGCAATTGTCGTTGCATTCCGGTTTGCCCACAAACGGTGGCTGGCCGTCGCGGCGCTCCTGGTGGGATTAGCCATCGCCGCGACCGGAATCGCGGACTCGGTCACTCCCGAGGTGTCCGACAACGAGATCGGCGGCGGTCTCTTCGGGCGGATCCTTGTCTCGGGGCCGATCCTTGTCTCGGTCGGACCAGGACTCTACGTAATGACTCTCGGCGGTCTAACGCTGGCGGCCGCGGCAGCGTACCTCGCGGTCACTGCCCGAAGCAGACGCCGCGACGACGTCATCGTCGGCGGCGCCGGAGATGACACCCTCAACGGCGCCGACACCGGCACACGCGGCGAAACCGTCGCCCGTTGCGAGTCCTGACGCGCCGGGTGGTTTGGTTCTGACTTCGTCACACCGGTCGGTCGTCTCGGGATCCATCGCCGGCTGCAGTGGCCTTCAGGTGAGTCGATGGCCGGCCTGCCGCCGTTGCCCGAGCCCCCGACGCCTAACCGCCAGTTGCGATGTCGCCGGTCGTCACCGCCGGCTGTCGCTATCGGCAGGGAGGATCCGCAGGGGTCGGCCGCTGAGCGACCTCACGACTCGGAAGTGCCTCTCATCCAGCGATCCGATGGTGTCGATGCCGTACCGGTCCGCCAAGACGATCAGCGAGGCGTCGGTCAGCGGCGGATGCGTAGGGGTCGGGAGACCTCGGCGAAGAAGTCGTTGCCCTTGTCGTCGATGACGATGAAGGCCGGGAAGTCCTCGACGCGGATCCTCCACACGGCCTCCATGCCCAGGTCGGCGTGGTCGAGCACCTCCACGGAGCGGATCGAGTCGGCTGCCAGGCGGGCGCCGGGGCCGCCGATGGAGCCCAGGTAGAAGCCGCCGTAGCGCGCGCAGGCGTCCACGACGGGCCGCGAGCGGTTGCCCTTGGCCAGCATGACGAGGCTCCCGCCGGCGGCCTGGAACTGCTCGACGTAGCCGTCCATGCGCCCCGCCGTGGTGGGGCCGAACGATCCCGAGGCGTAGCCCGCCGGCGTCTTGGCCGGTCCGGCGTAGTACACGGGGTAGCGGCGCAGGTAGTCCGGTATCGCCGCGCCGGCGTCCATGGCGGCCTTGATGCGGGCGTGGGCGGCGTCGCGGGCGACCACCAGCGTGCCGGTGAGCGACACCCGCGTCCGCACCGGGTGGGCCGACAGGGCGGCCCGGATCTCGTCCATCGGGCGGTCCAGGTCGACCGCCACCGTCCCGGTCGACAGGCTCTCGTCGGTCGTCTCGGGCAGGAAGCGGGCGGGGTCGGCCTCGAGCTCCTCCAGGAACACGCCGTCGGCGCTGATACGGCCCAGTACCTGGCGGTCGGCTGCACAGGAGACGGCGATGGCCACGGGGCAGGAGGCGGCATGGCGGGTCAGGCGCACCACCCGCACGTCGTGGCAGAAGTACTTGCCGCCGAACTGCGCGCCGATGCCGAACTGCCGGGTCATCTCCAGGATGCGTTCCTCCCAACCGGTGTCCCGGAAGGCCCGGCCACCGGGCGAGCCGTCCTTGGGCAGGTGGTCGAGGTAGCGGGCGGAGGCCAGCTTGGCCACCTGCAGGGCGTACTCGGCGGAGGTGCCGCCGATCACCACCGCCAGGTGGTAGGGCGGGCAGGCGGTGGTGCCGATCATGCGGAGTTCGGCGTCGAGGAAGTCGGTGAGGTTGTCGGGGTTCAGCAGCGCGGGCGTCTTCTGGTAGAGGAAGCTCTTGTTGGCCGATCCACCGCCCTTGGCCATGAACAGGAACTTGTACTCCTCTCCGGGCACCGCCTCGATGGAGATCTCCGCGGGCAGGTTGTCGCCGGTGTTCTGCTCGCTGAACATCTCCAGTGGGGCGAGCTGCGAGTAGCGCAGGTTGGACGTGCGGTAGGTGTCGAAGACGCCGCGCGAGATGGCAACCCGGTCGTCGCCGGCCGTCAGCACCTGCTGGCCCTTGCGGGCCTTGATGATGGCGGTGCCGGTGTCCTGGCAGCCCGGCAGCACCCCTCCTGCGGCGATGTTGGCGTTGCGCAGCAGTTCGGTGGCCACGAAGCGGTCGTTGGCGGAGGCCTCGGGGTCGTCGAGGATGTTCCGCAGTTGCTGCAGGTGCCCCGGTCGCAGCAGGTGGGCGACGTCGCGCATGGCCTCGGCGGTCAGCAGCCGGATGGCCTCGTCGTCGACCTCCAGGAAGCGCCGCCCCGCGGCCTCGGTCAACCGCACGCCGTCGGTCGTCAGGAGCCGGAAGGGCACCTCGTCAGCGCCGGCGGGAAGTGTGTCGGTGTAGACGAATTCCATGAGCGCCTCTCCGTGACTCCCCTGGAGTTTGCTGAGCGATCTACCGGAGGGCGGATCGGGCCGCTGGACAGTGGATTCCGGCCTCCGCCGGAATGACGAGACAGGCGGCCTGAAGCATTGCTCGGCAGTCACCTCGGTTGTCGGTGACCCGGAGGAGGCCGGCGGTGGCGCTCGGCGGCCTCGGCGTGGCCGCCGCGGTGCTACGACACGCCGCCTCGGGTCTTCCGGTCAACGGTACCCGCTGCGCGGCGATTCTCAGCCCGCGGCGGGGGTACCGGCGTAGGGGGCAGGGTCGTCGCGGGTCGGGACTGTCGGCTTGCTCCAACTCATGGCCTTGGCCAGCCCGTTGGCGACGGTCCGCCAGGCCCGCGGGTTCCAGCCCTCGGCCGCTCCGAGCACCTCGAGGGAATGGTTGAGATGCACGATGGCGGGAAGCCGTTCGAGGCCGAGGCCGTGCACCATCTCCCGATCGGGGTCGGCGAACGTCAGGAACCTGTCCGCCCCCGGACCGAGGAACCGGCGCGCCTGGTCCTCGGTGCCGCACACCACCCAGCCCACGCGGCAGTCGGCGCCGGAGAAGTTGCCCATCACCCGGGCGGCCGTGGGCAGGATCCAGCCGCTCTCGTGGGTGAAGGGATCCACCACGACGACGACGAGGTGGAACGTCGTGACCCATTCCTCGACCGCCCGGGGTTTCCCCGTCAGCGGTTGCAGTGTCAGATCCGGCGGCGGTGAGGTGGCCACGGGCGTCGAAGCTAGCGCCCCGCGGGAGATTCCCGGCGGTCCCCGGTATCGGCACGGAGCGCGTCGATGCAGGGGCGAGCGGCTTTCGCGACACTGCGGGGGTGCACCTGGCGGCAGCCGAGACATCGGTGAACGACGGCAACAGGACGAGTCCCCTGCCCGAGGCCGCCGGCGCCCTGCCCGAGGCCGCCGGCGCCCTGCGAGAGGCGCTGCTGGTCTGGGCGGAGCCCCGGCTGCGCGATCTTCCCTGGCGGCGGACCCGCGACCCGTGGCACGTCCTGGTGGCCGAGGTGATGCTGCAGCAGACAGGCGTGCCGCGCGTGCTCGAGCGCTACGAGCACTTCTGCGAGCGGTTCCCGACGTCTGCGGCCTGCGCGGCGGCACCGGCGAGCGCCGTCATCGAGGCTTGGCATGGTTTGGGCTACAACCGCCGGGCGCTGCGGCTGCACGCCGCGGCGCGCCACATCAGCGCCGCCGGCGGGACGTTCCCCCGCACCCTTGAGGGTCTCCTGGCGCTGCCGGGCGTGGGGCCCTACACCGCCCGAGCCGTGCTCGCCCTGGTCTTCGAGCAGGACGTGGGCGTCGTGGACACCAACGTCGGCCGGCTCTTGGCGCGACTCGGCGGGCGGCGCCTGACCGGTGTCGAGGCACAGGCGGCCGCCGACCGACTCGTGCCACCGGGGCGGGCCTGGCTCTGGAATCAAGCGCTCTTCGACCTCGGAGCGACCGTGTGCAGTCGCCGCGCCCCTGCCTGCGGGGACTGTCCGGTGCGACTGCACTGCGGCTGGCGCGGCGAGGGTCACGATCCGGCGGACGGATCGGCCGGTGTCAGCGTCTCCCAGCCGCCCTTCGAGGGCTCCGACCGTCAGGGCCGGGGGCGTCTCGTGGAGGCGCTCCGCTCCGGGCCGCAACCGGCCTCGGCCGCGGCGCATCTCATGGGCCTCGCGGGCGATCTGCCGCGTGCACACCGCATCGTGGCGTCCCTGCGGCGCGACGGCTTGGTGATCGAGCAGGACGGGACGCTGCAACTCCCCGCGGGCTAGTGTCGTGAGTGGTTGGTTCGTTCAGCATTGTGCTTCGCTTGGTCGTGCCGTCCGTGACGGTCTGGGGGCGTCATCTCCTTCTGTGCGCGAAAAAGCCGCCCTGAACGGCAATTTTGCGCCGAGAACGCGACTACGACATCCTCGCGACCCTCGCCACATATCTTCAACGAATTACCGACTCCGGACACTAGTGGCCGGACGCCGGCGATCCCTTCCGCCAACCGGCGCAGCGGCAGGCGGCCTGCGTGACGCTCAGGCGATGGCGCCCCGGAACGGTGCCATCCCCTGCACGCCGAGGTCCACCCGCAGCAGCCGGCCGATCATGGGCGCGTCGGCGGTCACCTCGGTGATCTCGCCGAATTCGGTCACCCACATGTCGGTGCCGTCGAAGCAGCAGTTGAGGGGGACGTGGGGGCACTCCAGGAAGTCCAGGTAGGTGCCGTCGGGGGCGATGACATCCAGCCCCCCGGCCATGAAGACGCAGATCCAGTAGTTGCCCTCGGCGTCCAGCTTGAAGCCGTCGGGGGTGTGGCCCTCCGGCAGGTCGCAGACGTGCTCGATGCTCCCGTCGGGGCGCCGCCGGCGCACGGCTCGCGTGTAGGACTCCACCCAGACGACGCTGCCGTCGGGGTCCACCGCGCACCCATTCGTGTAGACGGGCTCCAGTTCCGCCAGCACGCGGCCCGTGCCGTCGGGGAACAACTCGAAGATGCGGCTCGGGTCGGGCTTGTTGACCGGGTCCCACTCGCCCGAGTCGGTGAAGTACAGAGAACCATTTGGTCCGAAGGCCAGATCGTTGGGGGCGCCGAGGGGCACACCGTCGATCTCGGTGGCCACGTAGCTCACCGTCCCGTCGGGCTTGATCCTCTGGATGGACGGCGCCACCTGGTCGGGAGCCCTCCAAGCGCCCACGGTGCCGCCGTTCTGGGTGACGTAGACATCACCGTCGCCGCCGACGATGCAGGCGTTCGTGCCGCCCCCGCAGTAGCCGTAGACGGAGATCCCCTTGCCCTCCTCCCAGACCTTGACGTCGCTCGTGTAGGTCTCGACGAACACGACGCGCCCGTCGGGCAGCATGTCGGGGCCCTCGGGATGCCCCAGGCCTTCGCCAAGCACTTCAATCGGTCGCTGCATGATGCCCCCTTGCGGTTCCCGGATCCGTGCGCCGTCGCTCGGCAACACTACGGCCCGGCAACCGCAGGCGGCAATCCTCTGGCATCACCGCGGACCAAACCACAGAGGCGGGGACGCCGGGGTCCGGCGCCGGATCGATTTCGTCAGACGATCCGCCGACGGGCACCGGTGGCCCCAGCGGACAGCCTCCACCGGCCTCCTCGCCCCGTCCGGTCTGCTACGGGCTCAGGCCCCCATGGCGTGGTAGCCGCCGTCCACGTGCAGGATCTCACCGGTGGTGGCTCCCAGCCAGTCCGACAGCAGCAGCACGCACGCTTGCGCCACCGGTTCGGCGTCGTTGACGTCCCAACCCAGCGGGGCCCGCCCGCCCCACGCCTCCTCGAAGGCGGCGAAGCCGGGGATCGAGCGGGCAGCCATCGTGCGCACCGGGCCGGCCGCCACGAGGTTCACCCGGATGCCCCGGGGACCCAGATCGCGGGCCAGGTAGCGGGCCACCGACTCCAGCGCCGCCTTGGACACACCCATCCAGTCGTACACGGGCCAGGCCACCGTGGCGTCGAAATCCAGCGCCACCAGCGAGCCGCCCTCGCTCATGAGCGGCGTCACCGCGTCGGCCAGCGCCTTGAGGGAATAGGCCGAGATCTCCAGGGCCACCGACACGTCCTCCCAGCCTGGGGCCATGAAGTCGCCGCCCAGGCAGTTCTGCGGGGCGAACCCGATGGCATGCAGGGCACCGTCCACAACTCCCCAGCGTTCGGCCAGCGCCTCCCGCACCGCGTCGATGTGCTCGGGCCGGGTGACGTCGAGTTCCAGGACCTCCGGGGTGGGGTCCAGCTTCCGGGCGGTGCGCTCGGTGAGGCGCAGACCGCGCCCGGCGCCGGTCAGGATCAACTCCGCCCCTTCGGCTGCGGCCAGCCGCGCCACGGCGAACGCAAGTGACGCGTCGGTCAGCACGCCGGTGACCAGCAACCGCTTGCCGGACAAGAGCCCCATCGGGGTCAAGCTACCCTAGGCCTCATGCGCATCGGCGTTCTGGGCGGGACAGGTCCTGCCGGCAGGGGTCTGGCCGTCCGGCTGGCGAGTGTGGGCTTCGAGGTGGTCCTGGGGTCAAGGTCGAAGTATCGGGCGATGGAGGCACGCGACAAGCTCGTGGCCATCTGGCCCGACAGGGATCTACCGATCGACTCGGCCGACAACGAGGGCGCCGCCGACTGCGACCTGATCGTGCTGGCCACACCCTGGGATGCCGCGGCGGCGACCGCGCGATCCGTCGAACCGCTGCTGCGGGGCAAGATCGTGGTGTCCATGTGCAACGCCCTGGCGCGAGTGGGTCACGAGTTCCAGCCGCTCGTACCGCCGCGGGGTTCGGTGGCCGCCAGCGTCCAGGCGGCGGTGCCCAAGGCCAAGGTGGCGGCCGCCCTGCACCACGTCCCCGCCACGGAACTCGGCCGGATCGACGAGCACGTGGACTCCGACGTGCTCATCTGCTCGGACCATCCCGAGGCCACCGAGGCCACGGCGGAGGTTGTCGCCCAGATCCCCGACCTGCGCCCGCTGGACGCGGGCGAACTGTCCAACGCCGCGCCGATCGAGGCGTTCGCCGCCGTGTTGCTGCAGTTGAACGGCCGCTACAAGACCCGGGTGGCGCTGCGCTTCACGGGCCTGAACGACGGGTGACCGTCTCGCCGCCGATGGAGGCCGCGCCACAGCCGATGCAGATCTACGACACGGTCGCCGGCGAGGTGGTGCCGTTCGAGGTGGGGCCCGTCGTCACGATGTACACCTGCGGGATCACCCCGTACGACGCCACCCACCTGGGTCACGCCGCCACCTACCTGACGTATGACGTGCTGCAGCGGCGGCTGCGCGACCGGGGGCACGGGACCCGCTGCGTGCGCAACGTCACCGACGTCGACGACGACATCCTGCGCAAGGCCCGCTCGCTGGGGGTGCACTACCTCGACCTGGCGGCCGCCGAGGTGGCCCGCTTCGATTCCGACATGGCCGCGCTCGGGATGCTGGCGTGCTGGAGCGAACCGCGCGCCACGTCGGCCATCGCCGACATCCGCGGGTTCATCGGCATGGTGCTCGACAGGGGCCACGCCTACGTTGCCGGCGGGGCGGTCTACTTCGAGGTGGCCAGCTACCCGGGCTTCGGCGAGTTGAGCAAGCTGGACCGCACCGAGATGCTGGTCCTCGCCGCCGAGCGCGGCGGCAACCCCGACGATCCCGCCAAGCGCGATCCGCTGGACTTCGTGCTCTGGCAGCCGTCCGCACCCGACGAGCCCGCGTGGGGGTCGCTGTGGGGGCCGGGCCGGCCGGGCTGGCACATCGAGTGCTCGACGCTGGCCATGCGCGAGCTGGACACCACCATCGACCTGCACGGGGGCGGCTCCGATCTCATCTTCCCGCACCACGAGTGCGAGCGGGCGCAGTCCGAGGCGGCCACCGGCGAGCCGTTCGCGCGGCACTGGATGCACCAGGCCATGGTCCGCATGGACGGTGAGAAGATGTCGAAGTCGCTGGGCAACCTCGTCTTCGTGAGTGACCTGCTGAAGGAGTACGACCCGCGGGCGGTGCGTCTCGCCACGCTTTCCCACCACTACCGGGACTCCTGGGAATGGCGACCCGCGATGATGCTCGAGGCCGCCGAGCGTCTGGAGCGCTGGCAGTCGGCGGCGCACGGCGAGGGCCCGCTGGCCGACGTACGCGCCGCGCTCGACGCCGACCTGGACACGCCGGCCGCGGTGGCGCACATCGACGCCGCCGCCGGTCGCGGCGGGGGAGTCGCCGCGTCGGCCATGCTGCTGGGCGTGGACCTGCGTGCCGGGGAGCCGCCGCGCCCGGGTCGCGGGACACCTGACCGCTCGTGCGGTCCCTCCGGCGCCCGCCGGTAGCGTTCCCTCCATGGTTCGCGTGCTGTTGCCGGACGGCTCGGCGCGCGAACTCCCCGACGGCGCCACCGCGGCCACGCTGGCCGCATCGATCGGCCGCCGGCTCGCCCGCGACGCCGTCATTGCCGTCTCCGACGGTGCCGAGGTCGACCTTGCCGTCCCGCTGACCGACGGCGCCGGCGTCGAGATCGTGACCGCGGCCAGCGAGCGCGGCCTGCACACGCTGCGCCACTCCACGGCACACGTCCTGGCTCAGGCGGTCCTCGGCCTGTATCCGGGTGCCACCTTCGCCATCGGCCCGCCGGTGGCCGACGGTTTCTACTACGACTTCGAGTTGCCCGGAGGCGCCACCTTCAACGACGCCGACCTCGAGCGGATCGCCGAACGGATGCGGGAGATCATCGCCGCCGATCAACCTTTCGTGCGCCGGGAGATCGACGCCACCGAGGCCCTGGAGGTCTTCGCCGAGCACCCCTACAAGCGGGAGATCATCGAGCGGGTGAGCGGTGCGGGCGACGAGCCCTCCGGCGCCGACGACGATCTTGCCGCCGAAGCCGGAAGCGGGGGCGTCGTGAGTTGCTACGCCAACGGCGACGACTTCGTGGACCTCTGCCTGGGCCCGCACGTGCCCTCCACCGGCCGGCTGGGCCATTTCGCCCTGCAGCGGGTGGCCGGCGCCTACTGGCGCGGTGACAGCGACCGACCCATGCTCCAGCGCATCTACGGCACGGCCTGGGCGTCCGCCGCCGACCTGAAGGCCCACCTGCACCGGCTCGCCGAGGCGGTCCGGCGCGATCACCGGCGCCTGGCCCGCGAGTTGGACCTCGTGTCCTGGCCGGAGGAATTGGGGCCGGGTCTGGCGGTGTGGCATCCCAAGGGGGCGCTTGTCCGGCACCTGATGGAGGACTACAGCCGCAGCCGTCACGTCGAGGCCGGTTACGAGTTCGTCTACAGCCCGCATCTCGCCAAGTCGAACCTCTGGGAGACCAGCGGGCACCTGGACTTCTACGCCGAGAGCATGTATCCCCCGATGGAGTTGGACGGGGCGGCCTACTACCCCAAGCCCATGAACTGCCCGTTCCACGTGATGATCTACCGGTCGTCGCAGCGCTCCTACCGCGATCTGCCGCTGCGCCTGTTCGAACTGGGAGCCGTCTACCGCTACGAGTTGTCGGGCGCCGTCCACGGCCTGCTGCGCTCGCGGGGATTCACCCAGGACGACAGCCACATCTTCGCCACCCCCGACCAGGTGCCGTCCGAGATGGCCTCGTTGCTGGACTTCGTGCTGTCGGTGCTGCGGGCCTTCGGGTTCGACGACTTCCAGGCCAAGCTCTCGACGCGACCGGAGCGCAAGGCGGTCGGTCCCGTCGAGATGTGGGACCTGGCCACCGAGGGACTCCGCGCCGCCCTCGAATCGGCGGGACTCGACTACGTCACCGACCGCGGCGGCGGCGCCTTCTACGGCCCGAAGATCGACGTCGACGTGACCGACGCCATCGGCCGGGCGTGGCAGCTCTCCACGCTGCAGGTCGATTTCAACCTGCCGGAGCGGTTCGACCTGCACTACACCGCCCCCGACGGCCGGCGCCGGCGCCCGGTGATGATCCACCGCGCACTGTTCGGCTCGGTGGAGCGCTTCTTCGGCGTTCTACTCGAGCACTACGCGGGAGCCTTCCCGACCTGGCTTGCCCCGGTGCAGGCGAGCGTGCTGCCGGTCGCCGCCGACCATGCCGGCTACGCGGCGCGCGTGGCCGATGAGTTGCGCGCCGCGGGTGTGCGCACCGAGGTTGCGGCGAGTGACGAGCCGCTGGGGCGCCGGGTCCGGGCCGCCAAACTGCAGAAGGTGCCCTACGTGCTCGTGGTCGGTGCCTCCGACGTGGAGGCGGGTACCGCCGGGGTCAACTCGCGGGCCGGGGAGCCCGAGCGCGGCGTACCTCTGGCTGATGTGCGGGCGCGGATTCTGGCCGATGCGGTCGCCGGGCGATGAGTGACCTTGATCGGCTCTGGGCCGGCTGGCGGGCCGACTACGTGGCGTCCGTCAGCGGCGAGGGGACCGACGATGACGCGACCTTCTCCTCCCCGTTCGAGGAGATCGGTCGCGGCGACCGGCCAGACGACGAGACGTACGTCGTCTGGCGCGGCGAGCACACGTACGCCGTGCTGAACGCCTATCCCTACACGACCGGACACCTGCTGGTCGTGCCGTACGTGGCATCCGCGGCGCCCGACGACCTCGACGACGCCACCTGGGCCGAGCTGTGGGACACGGTGCGCCACGCCGTCCGGGCGATCCGGAGGGCGTACCACCCCGACGGCGTGAACGTGGGGTTCAACCTGGGCAGGGCCGCCGGTGCCGGCGTGCCCGGTCACCTGCACGTACATTGCCTGCCCCGCTGGGTGGGCGACACCAACTTCATGACCACGGTGGGCGGCGCGCGGGTGCTGCCCGAGACGCTGGAGGACACGTGGCGGAAGCTGCGCGCCGTCTGGCCGGACCTCTCCGGGTAGCGTCGCGACATGTCCGGAGACCACGGAGCGGCAGTCCGCGCGGGTGACGGTGGGGGCGAGGCGGGCGCCGCGCCCGGCGCCGGCGACGTCACCGTCAACGGCGGCGACGGCGATCAGCTGCCCCCCGAACTGGATGTCACCGGCTACGTCGGACCCTACGTCTTCCCGAACAACAGCCGCCGGCGGGTGCCCGGCGCGCTGTACGCATTCGTCGGTGTCGTGGCCATCGCCACCTGGGCGCTGACCCTCGCCGGTGATCCCAACATCGTGAACGGGGGATTCCTGGCCGGCGGCATCGCGCTGCTGGTACTGGCGGCCTACCACTTCCGGGCGGGCTGGGACCTGCGGGTCGAAGAGACCGACGCCCTGCTGGCGGCGGTGCGTGCCGTCGGGTTCCCCGTGGGTCACGCCTCGGCGCAGATGGGTTGGCGCGGCTGGTTCTCCCGACCCACCTGGCGGATCCTGGTCTTCTCCAACGAGATCCGGCCCCTCCGGCGCGGCCTGGTGCTCGTGGACGGCGTGGAGCCCGAGGTTCTGGACGTCATCGTCGAGGACAACCCCGAGGACTGGTCGGAACTCACCGAGAGTGACATCCATGGACCGCCGGGCTAGCGCTCGGGCACCCACCGCGGGACGCTAGGGAGCACAGCGGGATCGTGTTCGACGGGCGCTGGCGGGTCGGCGTCGACCTCGTGGTCGTGCCGATCGGCAAGGTGCTCTACCGGATCGGCGTGCGCGCCGACCACGTCACGCTGTTCGGGGTGGCGGCCTCGGCGGCCACCGCCGCCATGGTGGTGCTCGATAGGTTCGGGTTGGCGTTCACGTTCATCGTGCTCACGGGCCTGGGTGATCTTCTGGACGGTCCGGTTGCCAAGGCCGCCGGCACGATGGGCCTGCGGGGCGCCTTCCTGGATTCGGTGTCCGACCGGGTCTCCGACACCCTGATCCTCGGAGCGCTCACGTACCACCTGCTGGACGACGGCGTGGTGGCGCTGCTGCCCGTGGCCGTCCTGGCCTCGGGGCAGTTCGTGTCGTACCTGCGTGCCAAAGCCGAATCGCTGGGGCTGGAGGCCCGGGGCGGTCTGATGGAACGAGCCGAGCGGTTCGTGATCCTGTGCTTCGGGCTGCTCGTGCCGGGCTGGCTGGTCTACGTCCTCTGGGCGCTGCTCGGCCTCACGCTCGTGACCGTCGTGCAGCGATTCGCCAAGATCTGGCGACAGTTCTGAGCGTTCCCATGCGTCGCCGTCGGGCACTGTCGGAGCGGCTCCGGCAGCGTCTCACCTTCGAGCAGTACCGGCTCGGTTCGATCCTGCTGCCTCGCCTCCCGGCATGGCTCGTCGACGGTGCCGTGCGGCTGCTGGCCAGCGCACTCGCGCTCCGGCGCAGCGAGCGACGGCTGATCGTCGAGCGCAACCTGCGGCGGGTGGCGGCCGGCGGCGACGAGCCGTCGGAGGGCGACTTGCGGCGTGCGGTGCGGGAGACGTTCGTCGCCTACGGGCGCTACTACATCGACTGCGCCCGCCTGGCGGCCGCCGGCCCCGCCGAGGTGGACGCCGGCTTCACGTTCAACAACTACCAGCACATCTCCGATGCCCGGCGCACGGGTCCCGGCGCCATCCTGGTGCTGCCCCACGTCGGGAGTTGGGAATGGGCGGGCGTCTGGCTGGCGCAGCGACCGGGGATGAAGGTGACCGCGGTCGTCGAGCCGATCGATCACCCCGAACTGTTCGAGTGGATGGGCCGTTTCCGGCGCCGGATCGGCATGGACATCGTGCCGGCGGGTCCGGACGCTCTCGGCGCGCTCACGAGAGTTCTCAACAACGGCCACGTGGTCTGCCTGCTCACCGATCGCGATATCGGTGGCGGCGGGGTGGAGGTGGAGTTCTTCGGCGAGCGCACGACGCTGCCCGGCGGCGCCGCGGTGCTGGCGCGGCGCACCGGATCGCCGATCGTCGGGGTCGTCGTGTCCAGCCGGAACGGGAAATGCCATGCCGAGACCATGCCGCCGGTGGTGATCAGCCGCGAGGGTCGCCTCCGCGACGTCGTCGCCGAGACGACGCAACTCCTGGCCCACCGGCTCGAGGAGATGATCCGCACCGCCCCGACCCAGTGGCATCTGATGCAGCCCAACTGGCCGAGCGATCGCGAGGCTCTCGCGGCGTTCCGCAACGGCTCGGAGGCCGGCCCACGCAATGCACGCTCCCGCTAGCGTGAGTTCCGTGCGCGTGGGGATGATCAGCCCCTACAGCTTCACCCTGCCGGGTGGCGTGCAGATGCAGGCCCTGTATCTCGCACGAGCCCTGCGCCGCCGCGGCGTCTCGGTGAGCCTGCTGGGGCCTTGCGACGGTCCGCCACCGGAGCCGGACATCATTCCCATCGGGAACTCGCTGTTCATCGCCGCCAACGGCTCCTTCGCCCCGATCGCCTTCGACATCCCGGCGTTCCAGCGCAGCTACGCCGTCCTGCGCGACCAGCGCTTCGACCTCCTGCACGTCCACGAGCCGCTGGTGCCGGCGCCCTCCCTGGCCGCCCTCGTCTCCAAGCGGGCCCCCCTCGTCGCCACGTTCCACGCGGCCGGGGGATCGGCCGCCTACGAGAACGTCTCTCCGGTGCTGCGCTGGGTCTGCAACCGCCTGGACTGGCGCGGCGCGGTGTCCAGCGATGCGGCCGAACTGGCCCGCCGCTTCCTCGGCGGCACCTACGAGGTGTTGTTCAACGGCGTGCCGGTGGAGCGATTCCGGCAGGCCAAGCCGCACCCCACCGAGGGCCCCACGATTTTCTTCGTCGGTCGTCACGAGCCGCGCAAGGGTCTCGCCGTGCTGCTGGCGGCGATGCGCCGGCTGCCTGGCGATGTCGTGCTGTGGGTGGCGGGCGAGGGACCGCAGACCGAGTTGCTCAGGCGGCGGATGGCCGGGGACCAGCGGATCCGCTGGCTGGGGCGCCTCAGCGAGGAGGAGAAGATCAGCCGCCTCTGCGGAGCCGACGTGTTCTGCGCGCCGTCGCTGCGGGGGGAGTCCTTCGGCGTGGTGCTGCTCGAGGCGATGGCCGCGGAGACGCCCATCGTGGCCAGCGACATCGGTGGCTACGCCCGCGTGGCGCGACCGGGAATCGAGGCCACCCTGGTACCGCCCGGTGACACCGCGCGCCTCGCCGACGCGCTCCGCCAAGCGCTGCTGACGCCGGGCGATCTGGTGGCTCGGGGTATCGAGCGGGCGGAGCAGTTCTCGATGGACCGTCTCGCCGAGCGCTACGAGGCCGTCTACCGGCGGGTTCTGGCGTGACGACCGTGATCGTCGTCATCGCCACAGGCGCCGCTCTGGCGCTCGTCGTCGCCGCCGGCGTGCTGACTTCCGGCCGGATCGTGGGTCGCCTCGCCGGCGCCCGTCCCCCGGAGGGCTTCGAGTCCGAGAGGCTCGAGGTGTGCGTCGAAGCGCTGTGCCTCGGTGCCGGCCTGCCGATGCCGCAACTGGCGGTGATCGACGACGAGGCGAGCACCGCCCTCGCCTACGGGCGGGGCCCGCGTACCGCAACCATCGCCGTGACGACAGGACTGCTGCGCTCCCTGCCGCCGGTCGAACTGGAGGGGACGCTGGCGCACCTGCTGGCGCGTGTTGCCGACGGCACGGCGCGCCGGGACACGCATCTCGCCTCGCTGGCGCTGTTCGGCGGACCGCCGGGCGCTGCTTGGGCGTCCCGGCACCTCGACGGATCCAGGGTCGTGGCCGCCGACGTCGCCGCCGCGCAACTGACCCGCTTCCCGCCCGGCGTGGCGGGCGCCCTGCGGCACATGGGCGAGACCACCGGGGGGCTGCGGCGGCGCTCGCCGGCGATCCGCCACCTCTGGATCCACGAGGCCCGCGGGCCGGGCGGCCAGAGGATCCATATCGACGATCGGATCACGGTCCTGGGCGACCTGTGAGCGGCCCGCGACGGGATGAACGGGACGCACCGAGGCGCGCCGGCCGTCGCCGCTCCTGAGCCAACCGCACCGCCTTACACTGGAGGAATGACTGCCACCATCGAGTCCCAGCAATCCACCCCGGTCACCCCGCCTGCTCCTCTCGGGCGGGCACAGGGCACCATGCGGGTCAAGCGCGGCCTCGCCCAGATGCTGAAGCGGGGCGTCATCATGGACGTCGTCACCGCCGAACACGCCCGCATCGCCGAGGACGCCGGCGCGGCGGCCGTCATGGCTCTGGAACGTGTCCCCGCCGACATTCGCCGTGACGGGGGTGTGGCGCGCATGAGCCCCCCGGAGATCATCGAGTCCATCGTGGAAGCGGTCACCATCCCGGTGATGGCCAAGGCTCGCATCGGTCACTTCGCCGAGGCGCAGATCCTCGAGGCCCTCGGCGTGGACTACATCGACGAGAGCGAGGTTCTGACACCCGCCGACGAGGCGCACCACATCGACAAGTGGCAGTTCACGGTGCCCTTCGTGTGCGGCGCCACCAACCTCGGTGAAGCCCTGCGACGGATCTCTGAGGGCGCGGCGATGATCCGCTCCAAGGGCGAGGCTGGGACCGGCAACATCGTCGAAGCCGTGCGACACCTGCGTTCCATCACCGGCGACATCCGCCGGATCACCGTCGCCGACAGCGCCGAGCTGTTCGACTGGGCCAAGCGGCTGCAGGCGCCGGTGGCGCTCGTGCGCGACATCGCCGAGACCGCCGGCCTGCCCGTGCCGCTGTTCTGCGCCGGCGGTGTCGCCACGCCTGCCGACGCCTCCCTGGTGATGCAACTGGGCGCCGAGGCGGTGTTCGTCGGTTCGGGCATCTTCAAGAGCGACAACCCGTCGGCCCGGGCCAAGGCCGTCGTCGAGGCAACGACCAATTTCGACGATCCCGCCATCCTGCTGAAAGTCAGCCGCGGGCTCGGCGAAGCGATGCCGGGTCTCGAACTCGGCGCTCTGGAGACCCGGCTGGCCGAGCGCGGTTGGTGAAGGGCGGCCTGTGAAGGTCGGTGTGCTGGCGCTGCAGGGCGCCGCGGAATTGCACCTGTCGGCGCTGCGGAGCGTCGGGGCGGCGGCGGTGGCGGTGCGCCGGCCCGACGAGCTCGCCGACGTGGACCGGTTGATCCTGCCGGGCGGGGAGTCCACGACGATCTCCATGATGCTCGACGCCAACGGCCTCAGCGAGCCGCTGGCGGAGCGACTCGCCGGCGGCATGGGAGTGCTCGGCACATGTGCCGGCCTGCTGCTGCTCGCCGCAGAGGTCACCGGCGGAAGGGACGACCAGCGGTGCTTCGGCGCCCTCGACATCAGGGCGCGCCGCAACGCCTACGGTCCCCAGACCGAGTCCTTCGAGGCCCGGTTGCCGGTGGCGGCCCTGGGCCCGGAGCCGATGACGGCGGTCTTCATCCGCTCGCCGATCGTGGAGCGGACCGGCCCCGATGTCCAGGTTCTCGCTCGCCTCGACGGCCATCCCGTACTGTGCCGCCAGGGAAGTGCCTGGGGCTGCACGTTCCATCCGGAGTTGTCGGGCGATCTGCGCCTGCACAGGTTGTTCTGCGAGGAGAGTCCGTAGATGTCGGGTCAATCGCACTGGGCCACGATCAAGCACCGCAAGGGTGCTGCGGACAAGCGCCGGGGAAAGCTCTTCGCCCGGCTCATGAGACAGGTGGTCCCGTAGATGTCCGGTCACTACCACTGGTCCACGATCAAGCACCGCAAGGGTGCCACCGACAAGCGCAGGGGAGAGCCCGTCGCCCGCCGCATGGTGGTCCCGTAGATGTCCGGTCACTCCAAATGGGCCACGATCAAGCACCGCAAGGGTGCTGCGGACAAGCGCCGGGGAAAGCTCTTCGCCCGCCTCATCCGGCAGGTCGAGGTGGCCGCCCGCGCCGGCGGGGGTGACCTCGACGCCAACCCGACGCTGCGCACCATGTACCAGAAGGCGCGCGACGCCTCGGTGCCGCTCGACACGATCGAGCGGGCCATCAAGAGGGGAACCGGCGAGATGGAAGGTGTCACGTACGAGCCGTTCACCTACGAGGGCTATGCGCCGGCGGGCGTGGCGCTCTACGTGGAGGTGCTGACAGACAATCGCAACCGCACGAGTTCGGAGATCCGCTCCCTTCTCAGGAGCAACGGGGGTTCGCTGGCGGAGCCGGGCGCGGTCGCCTGGCAGTTCCGCCGCAGCGGCGTGATCTCGGTGCCCCGATCGGTCGACGAGGAGGATCTGATGCTGGCCGCCCTCGACGCCGGAGCGGAGGACATCATCGACGAGGGAGACACCTGGCGGGTGACGTGTGGCCCATCCGACCTTCCCGCGGTGACCGGAGCGCTGGAGGCAGCCGGCATCGGCATCGAGAACTCCGAGACGACGATGCTGCCGACGCAGGTCGTGCCCGTGGCGACGACCGAGCAGGCTCGGGCGGTCCTTCGCCTCGTCGGCGAGTTGGACGATCACGACGACGTGCAGGACGTCCACGCCAATTTCGACATCCCCGACGAAATCCTTCAGACCCTGGCCGCATCCGTCTAACCTCGTACGAGTGTTCGTTCTCGGTATCGACCCGGGCCTGTCGCGTTGCGGTTACAGCTGCCTGTCAGCGCTGTCACACGCGTCGACCCGGGCGGTGGCGGCGGGCGTGATCACGACCCCGCCCCACGACCCGGTGCCGGTGCGTCTGGCGGCGCTGCAGCGGGAGATCCGCGGTCTCCTGGGCGAGTTCGCGCCGGCGGTGGTGGCCATCGAGCGGGTGCTGTTCCAGGTCAACGTGCGCACGGCGATGGGGGTGGGACAGGCGGCGGGCGTGGTGATGGCCGAGTCGGTGACGGCGGGCTGCGAGGTCGTCGAGTATTCGCCGAACCAGGTCAAGCTGGCCGTCTGCGGCGACGGAGCCGCCGGCAAGGAGCAGGTGACCCGGATGGTGCAGATGCTGCTCGGCCTGTCCGAGCCGCTGCGCCCCGCCGATGTCTCCGACGCCGCGGCGGTGGCACTGTGCCACCTGGCGCAGTCGCCCGCCGCCGCAGGGATGACGGTGACGCGGTGATCGGCTCGCTGCGCGGTCGTTTGCTGGACCGCCATCTCGACGAAATGCTGGTGGAGGTGGGAGGCGTCGGCTACCGGGTCACAGTGGGGGAGTCCACGCTGCGCGCCGTGGGCTCGGTGGGTTCGGAGGTGCTGCTGTACGTCCATCACCACGTGCGTGAGGACGCCGAGACCCTCTACGGATTCAGCTCACCGGTCGAGTTGCGCTGCTTCGAGGCCATGCTGGGGGCGAACCGTGTGGGACCCTCCCTGGCCCTGGCCATCCTCGGCGTCCATGACCCTGCGGCCCTCCAACGGCTGCTGGCGGCCGGCGACCTCGACGCGCTGTGCCTGGTGCCCGGGGTTGGGGCCAAGACGGCGCAGCGCCTCCTGGTCGAGTTGCAGGCGCGCCTCGGTGTGCCGGAGTTCGCGGTGCCCGCCCCCGTGCCGAGCGCGCCGGGCGGCGGCACCTACAGCGACCTGCGGGCCGCGCTCGGGCAGCTGGGGTACCGCGACGACGAGGTGAACCGGGTTGTGGCCGGGATGCCTGCCGACGGGGACGTCTCGGAGTTGCTGCGCGAGGCGCTGCGGCAACTCTCGGGCGCCCGCTAGCCGCCGCGCTTGCGATGTCCGGGCTGCGCCCTCACCGTCATTCCGGCGAAGGCCGGAATCCAGTCTCCGGACGGTCGGGTTGAGCGCCGGAGGGTCGATGCGGACCGAGGTGCTGGCGGCGGGTGCCGACGCCGGTGAGCAGAGCGAGGAGCGCGTCAACCGCCTCGGGATCCGGCCGGCTCGGCTGGCGGACTTCGTCGGACAGACCGAGCTGAAGCGTCACCTCGGCATCATCTGCGGCGCCGCCCGCGAGCGCGCCCAGACGACCGAGCACCTGCTGTTTGCCGGGCCGCCGGGATTGGGCAAGACGACACTGGCGGGAATCGTGGCCGCCGAGATGGGGGTGGCGCAGCAGACCACCTCCGGTCCGGCGCTCGAGCGCGCCGGCGACCTGGCGGCCATCCTCACCAAGCTCGGAGAGGGCGACGTGCTGTTCATCGACGAGATCCATCGCTTGAGCCGCGCCGTCGAAGAGGTGCTGTACCCGGCGATGGAGGACTTCCGGGTGGACATCGTGCTGGGCAGGGGACCGGCGGCCCGCTCGATCCCTCTCGACCTGCCGAGCTTCACGCTGATCGGCGCCACGACGCGAACCTCGCTGATCACCGGCCCGCTGCGGGACCGGTTCGGCTTCACGGCTCGGCTGGACTTCTACCCGGCCGGCGAACTCGAGCAGATCGTGGCGCGCACCGCCGGGATCCTGGGGGTGGAGATGACGCCCGAGGCGGGCGCGGAGATCGCCCGGCGGGCGCGCGGCACACCCCGGATCGCCAACCGGCTGCTGCGCCTTGTGCGGGACTTCGCCCAGGTCGAGGGCGACGGGCACATCGACGAGGCCACGGCCACCGAGGCCCTGGCCGTCTTCGGCGTGGACATCCGCGGGCTGGACAAGCAGGATCGCGCCGTACTGGACGCGCTGTGCCGGGGCTTCGGAGGGGGGCCGGTGGGTCTGTCCACACTGGCCATCAGCGTCAGCGAGCCGTCCGAGACCGTCGAGGAGGTGTACGAGCCGTTCCTGATCACCCAGGGACTGATCATGCGCACGCCGCGGGGGCGGGTGGCCATGCCGGCCGCTTGGAGGCACCTGGGACTCGAGCCGCCCGAGCGGCCGCCGGGCGAGTCCCCCGACGCCGAGAGTCCGACAAGCCTGTTCGGTTGATGCGGACCCGCGAACTCGACTACCTGCTGCCACCCGAGGCGGTGGCGCAGGAACCCGTCGAGCCCCGCCACGAAGCCCGGCTCCTCGTCGACCGTCCCGGCGGCGAGGTCGCCCACCGCAGGGTGCGGGACCTGCCGGACCTGCTGCGTTCCGGTGACGTCGTGGTCGTCAACGAGACGCGCGTGGCGCCCGCCCGCATGCACCTGCGCAAGCCGACGGGCGGGCGCGTGGAAGTGCTGGTGACCACGCCCGGCCCCGCCGCGGTGGCCGAGGCGCTGGTGCGGCCCGGTCGCCGGGTGCCGGCGGAATCCGTGCTGCGGGATGCGGCCGGACGTGACGTCCTGATGGTCGGCACCGCCGAAGCCGACGGTCGCCGCGTTGTCACCGCCCTGGCCCACGGCAGCATCGACGACCTGCTCGACGACCTCGGCGAGGTGCCGCTGCCCCCGTACATCCACCGTCCGGTCTCGCCCGAGCGTTACCAGACGGTCTACGCCCGGCACCCCACCTCGGCCGCGGCACCCACCGCGGGGCTGCATCTCAGCGAGCAGGTCTTGGCCGGTATCGCCGCCGCCGGGATCGATGTGGTTCGTCTCGACCTGGGCATAAGCGTCGCCACGTTCCGCCCGGTCACCGCCGAGCGGCTCGAGGATCACGTGATGCACAACGAGCGGTACGAGATTCCCTCCGACACCTGGGCGGCCTGCCGGGGGGCTCGCCGGGTCGTGGCGGTGGGCACGACGGCGGTGCGCGCTCTCGAGACGGCGGCCGTCACCGGCTCCCTGGCGGGGTCCAGCGATCTCTTCATCCGTCCCGGTCACACTTTCGCGGTCACCGACGTGCTGCTCACCAACTTCCACATGCCGCGCTCCACCCTGCTGTCGCTGCTGTGCGCCTTCGTGGGTGAGCGCTGGCGCCGGCTGTACGAGACGGCCCTGGGCGACGGCTACCGGTTCGGTTCGTTCGGCGACGCCATGCTGGTCAGTCGGTGTTGAGGAATGGCGTGCTGAGCTTCACCGAGACCGCCCGCTGCGGCGGCGCCCGCACCGGCGTCGTCCGATCGCCGCGCGGGGACTTCGCCACGCCGATGTTCATGCCCGTCGGCACCCGCGGGGCCGTGCGAACCCTCACCAGCGCCGATCTCGAGGATCTCGGGACCGACGTGGTGCTGGCCAACACCTACCACCTCATGCTGCGCCCGGGGGCCGAGCTGATCGCCGATCGGGGCGGCCTGCACCGCTTCATGGACTGGTCCGGCCACATTCTCACCGACTCCGGCGGCTACCAGGTGATGAGCCTCGAACCGAAGCTCGATGAAGAGGGCGCCACCTTCCGGTCCACCTACGACGGCAGCACCCACAGGCTCACGCCGGAGCGAGCCGCGGAGGTGCAGGCGCTCCTGGGTTCGGACATCGCCATGGTCCTGGACGTGTGCCCGCCGCTGCCGTCGCCGCGCCCGGTGGTCGAGGCCGCCGTGGATCGGACCGCGGCGTGGGCGGCCCGCGCCCGCGCCGCGCACCGGTCGGTCGCCGCGCCGACGCAGGCGCAGTTCGGCATTGTGCAGGGGGGGACCGACGTGGACCTGCGACGCCGCAGCGCCGCCAGGACGCTCGACATCGGCTTCGACGGGTACGCCATCGGCGGGCTCTCGGTGGGCGAGGAGCGCCACGAGCGCCTCGAGCCGCTGCAGGCCACCACCGAATCGCTGCCCGCCGACCGGCCCCGCTATCTCATGGGCGTGGGGGATCCGCTCAGCATCATCGAGGCTGTGAGCGTCGGCGTGGACATGTTCGACTGCGTCCTGCCCACCCGCCTGGCCCGCCACGGCACCGCCCTGACCTCCGAGGGGCGGATCAACCTGACCAATGCCCGGTTCGCCCGCGACGACGGCCCGCTGGATCCGGCACTCGAGGGCGATCCCGCCGGCCGCTGGTCCCGTGCCTACCTGCGCCACCTGCTGATGGTCGGCGAGACGGCCGCCACTCGCATCCTGAGCCTGCACAACCTGGCTTGGGTATTCGACCTGATGAGCGCCACATGCCGTGCCATCGTCGAGGACCGCTTCGAGAGCCACGCAGCCGGCGTGCGCGCCACCTGGCAACTCTGAGCCCCCGGCGGCGCGAGCCCGCAGGGGGATCGTCAGACCAGCGGCGACGGGCTAGCCTTGAGCGCCGCAGCCAGTTCGATCCGGCGTCGACGCGACCAGTAACCGACTCACAAGGCGGGTGACGTGCGCAGCTTCCTACTCCTTCTGATCCTGTTCGTCGCACAGGCCTGCACGACCGGCGAGGACGGCGGCGGCGGGTTCGGCGGCTTCCTCCCGCTGATCATCATCATGGCCCTGCTCTGGCTGGTGCTGCTGCGGCCCCAGCAGCGGCGGGCCAAGAACCGCCGCGAGATGCTGTCGAAGCTCGAGGTCGGCGACGAGGTGGTGATGTCCAGCGGGGTGTACGGCCGCATCGCCAGCTTCGACGAGCAGACCGTCTTCGTGGACATCGCCGACAATGTCCGCGTCAAGGTGACGCGGGACTCCATTGCCGAGCGGATCACCTACCACGAGGAGTGGGACGGCGACTCGAGCTGAGCCCTGTGTCGGTGAGACTCGGTCGGTGGTGACGCTCCTGCCTGCACGCCTGTGCGCCCCCTCGCCACCAGCCGGTTTGCGGTCTCCCCGACGATGCGAGACGTGAGTTAGACAATGCAGCGCCTCTTGCCCGCGATGCGCGAGAACCGTGCCTTGCTCGGCATCCTGGCCCTGACCGTCGGGCTTCTCGTCGGGAACCTCGTGTCCGGCCAGGAGCCCCTGCTGGGGCTCGACCTGCAGGGCGGTGTGGAGGTCGTGCTGCGCCCGATTCCCGACGAGTCCGAGGTCACTCCCGAGGCGCTGGACCAGGCCCTCGAGATCGTCCGCAACCGCGTCGACGCACTCGGGGTGGCCGAGCCCGACATCACCCGCCAGGGGGGCAACATCGTCGTGCAACTGCCGGGCGTGGACGATCAGGGCCGGGCCATCGCGCTCGTGGGTCAGACGGCCGAGTTGCGCTTCAGGCCCGTGCTCGCAGGCCCCGTGTCGGCCGAGGAGATCGCGGCCTACAAGGCTGCTCTCGAGGAGTCGGGCGATGACGAGGGCGATTCCGGAGAGGTCGACGACGCCGAGTTAACGGCGGCGGACCTGCTCGAAGGTGTGGTCACCGATCCCGCCGCCGACGACGCCGATGCGACCGTGATCCTCCCCACCGCGCCCGACGCCGCCGGCCGGGTGCACCACTTCCTGATGGGACCGGCCCTGACCACCGGGGCCTCCCTCGAGAGTGCCGTGGCGGTCCTCGAGTTCGCTCAGTGGAACGTGCAGGTGACCGCCCTGGAAGGTCCCGAGGGGATCGGCAGGTTCAACGAGGCCGCCCGCACCTGCTACTACGAGTCGCCCGACCCTGTGCGATGCCCCACCGGGCAGTTGGGCATCGTCCTGGACCACGTCGTCGAATCGGCCCCGGTCGTCAACGCTCTTGCCTTCGAGCGCGACCGGATCAACATCACGGGCGCCTTCAGCGAGGCCGAGGCGCGTGATCTGGCGCTCGTGCTGGACTACGGCGCCCTCCCGCTGGAGTTCGAGGACCCGGCCGAGAGCGGTCTGGTGCGCACGGTGTCGGCCACGCTCGGCCGTGACGCCCTGCGGGCCGGGCTCATCGCCGGCATCGTGGGCTTGGCCCTCGTGGCGTTGTACATGCTGGCCTACTACCGGCTGCTGGGGCTGGTCGCGCTCGGCAGCCTGGCGGTCTCGGGCGTGCTGTTGTGGGTCGTGGTGTCGTTCCTGTCGACAACGCAGGGTCTGGCCCTGACGCTCGCCGGCGTGACCGGTCTGATCGTGGCGATCGGCGTGTCCCTCGACTCCAACGTCATCTACTTCGAGCACCTGAAGGAGGACGTGCTGGGCGGGCGGACGCTGCGCAGCTCGGTCGACCAGGCGTTCCCCGTCGCGTTCCGGACGATCTTCTGGGCCAACCTGGCGACGCTCATCGGTGCGGGCATCCTCTGGCTGCTCACCATCGGCTCGGTACGGGGGTTCGCCGCCATGCTGGCCATCGCCTCCATCCTGGACCTGGTGGCCACCTACTTCTTCCTGCGACCGGTGGTGCGCCGGCTGGCCCGGTGGACCACGAACCGGCCGGGCCTCGTGGGCATGGCGACGGTGATGGCGGCCGCCGCGGAGACGGAGGAAGGGTCGTGAACGGCTCGGCTCCCGGAGCCCGCGGTGTCCTGAGGCGGATGTATTCCAACCAGGTGGACCTGGACTTCGCCCGCCTCTGGCGGCGCTCGGTCGTGCTCTCGGTGGTGGTGCTCCTGGTTGCCGGGGGAGCCTGGATCTTCAGGGATCTGAACATGGGGATCGAGTTCGAGGGAGGTGCTTCCTGGGAGGCACCGTTGGGAGACCACTCGATTGCCGAGATCCGCGAGGCGCTGGCGGCCGTGGGGCAGCCCGACGCCCGGATCCAGCAGCTCGCCGGGGGGGTCGTGCGGGTGCGGGCAGAGGTTGCCGAGACGAACACCGCCGAGGTCGCCGCCGTCAAGCAGGTGCTGGCCGACCTGGCCGGCATCGATCCCGACGACATCTCCTTCTCGGCCGTGGGCCCGTCGTGGGGCGCGCAGATCACCAGCAAGGCGCAGCGCGCCCTCATCGTGTTCTTCGTCGTTATCGCCGTCTACATCTGGCTGCGGATGGAGTGGAAGATGGCCCTGGCGGCCCTCGTCGCCGTCGGACACGACATCCTCGTCACCGTCGGCTTCTACGCCCTGTTCGGATTCGAGGTGACGCCCGCCACCGTCATCGCCTTCCTCACCATTCTGGGCTACTCGCTGTACGACACGCTGGTCGTTTTCGACAAGATCCGCGAGAACGCCCGCACCCGCAAGGATCCGTACTTCCAGATCGTGACGCGGTCGGTCAACGAGGTGTTCATGCGCTCGGTGAACACGACCATCACCTCGGTGATGCCGATCCTGTCGATCCTCATCATCGGCCGTTTCGTGCTCGGGGCGGTCACGCTGCAGGAGTTCTCGATCGCCCTGCTGGTGGGCCTGCTGGCCGGCACCTACTCGTCGCTGTTCGTGGCGGCCCCGCTGGTGGCCTGGCTGCACGTCTGGGTCAGCGGCGAGCGGCCGGGTCGCCGGCCCTCGCGTGAGCGTCGCCCCGCCGCCTCCGCGCCGCGCGCCAAGCGGCCGGGCAGCGGACCGGTCGGGAGGTCAGGGGTGACGACCACCCGCACCCATCCGGCACGGCCGGCCAAGAAACGCCGCAAGTGAGGGCACCTGCGAGGTTCTCGGACATGGAAACCGTCACACGATGAATGCCGGCGACACCGAGGCCCTGTGGCGTGAGCTGGTCCGGGAGATCCCGGACTTCCCCACCGCCGGGGTCGGCTTCAAGGACATCACGCCCGTCCTGGCGCACCCGGGCGCGTTCACGGCCTGCGCCGATGCCCTGGCGGAGCGATTCGCCGCGGCCGGCGTGGAGGCGGTGGCCGCGGCGGAGGCCCGCGGGTTCATCTTCGGCATCCCCGTGGCCGAGCGCCTCGGCGCCGGGTTCGCCGCGGTCCGCAAGCCGGGCAAGCTGCCGGCGGCGGTCGTCGGCGTGACCTACGAGCTGGAGTACGGGACCGACCGGCTCGAGATGCACGTCGACTCCTTCGCTCCGGGGGCGCGGGTGCTCATCGTGGACGACGTGCTGGCCACCGGCGGCACCGCTAGGGCGACCTGCGACCTGATCGAACGCGCCGGAGGGCAGGTCGTGGGCTGTGCCTTCTTCGTCGAGTTGGCGTTCCTAGGCGGCCGCGGCCGCCTCGAGGGCCTGCGCGTGGAGTCGCTGCTCATCTACACCTAGGCAGCGGCGAGTGATCGTGCGCTGGCTCTGCGATGCTATTGGTGTGAGGCACGGGCCGATCGTCAGGCTGGAATCGTGAGCGTTGGGGTGACCACCGAGGCTCCCGTCGCCGAGCCGACCGGCGCGCCCCCTTGGGGCCGGCTGCAACCGTGGCGCGGGCACCCCGCCGCCGGGCCGATCACCTCGCTGCTGGCGGAGTACTCGGCGCACTTCGGTGACGCCGACACCGAACTTATCGAGCGGGCCTACTCGTGGGCGGCGAGCGCGCATCAGGCCCAGCGGCGCAAGTCGGGCGAGCCGTTCGTGGAGCACCCGCTCAGCGTGGCTCGCATCGTCGCCCGCCTCGGCCTCGACGACGTGAGCGTGGCGGCGGCCCTGCTGCACGACGTCATCGAGGACACCGACCGCACGCTGGCCGACGTCGAGGCGGACTTCGGTCCGGATGTGGCAAAGATCGTCGACGGCGTCACCAAGCTGGACCGCGTCGAGTTCACGACCCGTGAACGCCACCAGGCCGCCTCGCTGCGCAAGATGCTGGTGGCGATGGCCAAGGATCTGCGGGTTCTCATCATCAAGCTGGCCGACAGGCTCCACAACATGTGCACGCTGGCGGCTCTCTCCCCGGCGAAGCAGCAGCAGGTGGCGCGCGAGACCCTCGACGTCTACGCGCCCCTGGCGCATCGCCTCGGCATGCAGGAGCTGAAGAGCCGCCTGGAGGACTTGGCCTTCGCCGCCCTGCACCCCAAGTGGTACGCCCAGATCGATCACCTGGTGGCCGAACAGGATCCCGAACGCGACCTCTACCTGGCGCAGCTCCTGGTCACCGTGGAGGGACGGCTCCTCGAACTGGGCGTCGGGGCCGAGGTGACCGGCCGGCCCAAGCACCTCTGGAGCATCTACGAGAAGATGGTGCTGAAGAACCGCGACTTCAGCGACATCTACGACTTGGTGGGCATCCGGATCATCACCGAGAACGTGCGGGACTGTTACGCGGTGCTGGGCGCCGTCCACGCCATCTGGAAGCCGCTGCAGGGGCGCTTCAAGGACTACATCGCCATGCCCAAGTTCAACCTCTACCAGAGTCTGCACACGGCGGTGGTGGGCCCGCAGGGCAAGGTCGTGGAGGTGCAGATCCGGACGCGGGAGATGCATTCTCGGGCCGAGCACGGTGTGGCCGCCCACTGGGACTACAAGGACGAGAGCGGTGGTGACCTGGCCTGGCTGAGCCGGATCATCGACTGGTCCGAGGAGAGCGACGACCCCGAGCAGTTCCTCGGCAACCTCAAGGTCGAGTTCGAGCACGACGAGGTGTTCGTTTTCACACCTCAGGGTGACGTGGTGACCCTGCCGGTCGGGGCTACCCCGGTGGACTTCGCCTACGCCATTCACACCGAGGTGGGGCACGGCTGCATCGGTGCACGCGTCAACGGCCGCCTCGTTGCGCTGATCACCAAACTTTCCACGGGCGACACCGTTGAGGTCATGACCTCCAAGGACGCCGACGCCGGCCCGTCACTGGATTGGCTGCAGTTCGTCGCCACCAGCCGGGCGCGCTCACGGATCCGCCAGTGGCACATGCGGGGGCGGCGCACCGAGGCCCTCAACCGGGGCCGCGACGAGATCACCGCCGAGCTGCGCCGGGAGTCCCTGCCGATCGCCCCGGTCATCCGTTCCGAGACGTTGCGCGACGTGGCAAGCGAGCTGCACTACGACGACACCGATGCGCTGTTCGTGGCGGTCGGGGAGCGCCACCTCTCGGCCCACTCGGTCGTGGAGCGGGTGGGCCGTCGTCTGCGGGGCGAGGACGGCGAGCACCGGCAGCCTTCCGAACGGGTCTCGACCACCGCCCTGCGACCGCCGCGGTCCTCGCCCAAGCGATCCGGCGGGGCGGGCGTGCACGTGGAGGGCTTCGGCGACGTGTGGGTACGCCTGGCCAAGTGCTGCACGCCGGTGATGCCAGACGAGATCATCGGCTTCGTGACCCGGGGCCGCGGTGTGTCGATCCACCGGGCGGACTGCGCCAACGCCGTGGCTCTCAGCAGCGACGGCGAGGCGGCGCGGATCATGGACGTGGAGTGGGAGGAGGGGGTGTCCACGGTCTTCACCGCCGCGATCGAGGTGCGCTCGCTCGACCGGCCTCAATTGCTCCGCGACGTGGCGGTGACGGTGTCGGAGCAGCAGGTGAACATCATCTCGGTGAACGCCCGCGCCGGCGCCGACGGAGCCTCGATCATGCGCTTCGAGATGGAGCTCTCCGACGGCGCGCAACTGTCGTCGGTGCTTCACGCGGTGCGGCGGGTCGACAACGTCTACGACGCCTACCGGGTGCTGCCGGGCGGAGGGCGCGGCTGACCCTCCTGCCGTCGGCGGTCCGGGCGGGGCCGCCGGCGGATCGTCTGGCGAAATCGCGCCGGCGCCGTCCCCCCGCCCGCCGCCCTCGCGGGTTTGCAGCGGTCCGGGCGGGGTGCGGGGTGCCGCTCTGCTCCTCCATGCACGGCGAATAGTCGTCGCAGCCCGGCCTCCCGCCCGCCGCCCTCGCGGGTTTGCAGCGGACCGGCGGGGAGCCTGCCCGGGACTCGGTCTCCCTACCGTCATTCCGGCGGAGGCCGGAATCCAGGGCCGGTCGTCGCGGTGGGCCGGCGGTGGGCTAGCTCGCGCCGTCCCCCGGCATCGGGCGGCCCAGAGCGGCCGCCAGCGCAGCGGCCACTTCGGCGTGGGCGAAGGTGAACCCGTCCGCCAGCAGCACTTCCGGCACGACCCGGGCGCTCTGTGTCAGGCCGGCCACTGCTTCGGAGCCCATGAGGAGGCTCGGTAGCAGGAGCGGTACGGGCAGGACCGCGGGGCGGCGCAGCGCTTGCCCCAGAGCGCGGGTGAACTCCGCGTTGGTCACCGGGTTGGGAGCGGTGAGGTTCACCGGCCCTGCCACCTCGCTCCCGAGCAGGTGGCAGATGGCGGCGACGGTGTCGGTCAGCGAGATCCAGCTCACCCACCGGTCGGCGGGGCCCAGGCGCCCGCCGAGGCCCAGCTTGAAGAGCGGCAATTGCCGTCGCAGGAACGGTCCGTCGGCGGACAGGACGACACCGGTGCGAAGCAACACGGTTCGCACGCCGGCCTCGGGTTGGGCCGCTGACTCCCATTCCTGGCACAACTCGGCCAGGAATCCCCGGCCAGGCCCGATGCTCTCGGTCACGATGGTGTCGCCGCGCTCGCTGTAGAAGCCCATGGCCGAGGCGCTGAGAATCGCCTCGGGTGGCTGCGACAGGGCCGATACCGTGGTGGCCAGCAGCGCGGCGGCGCCGATCCGGCTGTCGCGCAGCACCTGCTTGCGAGCCGGCGTCCAGCGCCGGTCGCCGATGCCGGCCCCCGCCAGATTGATCACGGTTCCGGCGCCCTCCAGAGCGGCACCGTCCAGGGCGCCGGCAGCCGGGTCCCAGGTGATCTCGTCGTCGGCCACGGCAGGACGCCGCACCAGCCGGCGTACCGTTCGACCCTGCCGACGGAGTTCAATCACGAGGGCGCGACCGATGAGGCCGCTCGACCCGGCGATGACGATGGGCTTGTCGCTTGAGTGGTTCACGACGCCTCCCGAGGATCACGCTACGGCCCCGGTCGCCGCTAGCGTCGCTGCAGTGAGCACGAGGCTGCTGATCGCTCTGAGTCTGCTGTGCGGGCTGGCGATCCTCGTGGCGTTCGCGTTCCAACTCCTCATCCGCTGAGAATCCTGACAAGCCGGCGGCGTGGCGCTGCCGGTGTAGCCAAGGGCCGCCGGTCTCCGCAGCAGTCGTGGACTCACGCCGACCGTTGTCGCTGCCGGTAACAGTTGCCGCGGCCGACTGCTGTTCTTGCTGTCAATAATTGTTGCTGCCGACCACTACTGTTGCTAGTGTTGTCACTGGCGAGTGGGGCCGAGTGCCCGAACGACAGATGTCTCGACGTGCGCGGCTTCTCGCCGCCTGCCTGCTTGTCCTCCTGCCAACCCTCCCCGCCCGCGCCCAGGACTCCGCCGACAATCAGTACCTGCAGGACCGGCTCGCCGGCGACGAGGACCTGAACCAATCACGAGCGGTGCTCGAACAACTCGGTGTCGAGCAAACCGTCGTGGGTGAGCAGTTCGCCGCGCTCCGGCTCTCGACTACCGAACTCGAGGTCGAGCTGTCGCGCACGGCTGAACTGGTGACGCTCTCGGAGACTCGCCTCTCCAACGTCGCCGCCCGCCAGGTGCTGAGCGCCGAACTCCACGCGGCGGCCGAACTGGCGCTTCGGCACGCCGAGGACGCCTACGCGGCTCAGCGCAGCCTGGCAACCGAGCGGCTCGTGAACATGTACGTCTACTCGACCGAGCACCGCACGGCCCTGTCGTGGCAGGTGTCCGACGTACACGACTTGGAGAACCGTCACGTGCTGCTCACCATGGTCGGTGAGCACGACAAGGAGCTGTTGGAGGGCCTCGACGCCTCTGTCGTCGAGATCGGCCGGCGGCGCGAGGTTATGGAATCACTCAAGCGCGCCGTTGACGCGTTGGCGCGCCAGGAGTCCGAGGTCCTGGCGGAACTCAACGCGACCCGCATCCGGCAGGCGGAACTGCACGCCGAACTGGAGATGAGGATCCGGCACCTGCACGACGAGATCGACGCGCTCGAGCAGGCCCAGGCAACCGTCGAGGCCATCATGAGCGAGCGAACCGCCGAGATCGAACTCGAAGCCGCCGAGCGGGATCGCCTTCGCCGGACCTGCTTCGACAGGCCGCGTCAACCGCTCGACAGCGACGGATCCTGGATCGACTGCCCCGGCGTCGGCGTCGTGATCCCGCCGAACGCCGTGCGCTGGCCGGTGAATGACAGGGTGACCTCGGAGTACGGCCCGCGCTGGGGGCGCATGCACGAGGGCCTCGACATCGGTGGCGTCCTCGGCATCCCGATCCTCGCCGCCGAATCAGGCCGGGTCGACTATGCGGGCTGGATCGGCGGCTACGGCAACACGATCATCGTCGATCACGGCGGCGGGATGACCACGCTGTACGGGCACATGCACGGCTTCGCCGTGTCGGCCGGCCAGACGGTTGCCATCGGCCAGGTGATCGGGTACGTGGGCAACAGCGGGTTCTCCCAGGGCCCCCACCTGCACTTCGAGGTGCGCATCGGCGGCGCGCCGGTGAACCCCCGCAAGTACCTGCCGTAGCAGGATGCCTCTCTGGGCCGCCGGGGGCCAACCGGTAGGCTGAGCGGGTGATATCGCACGATCTGATCGTGGTGGGCGGCGGCCCGGCGGGATATGCCTCGGCGCTGTACGCGGCCAGCGCCGGACTGGACGTTGGCCTGGTGGAGCGCTCCAAACTGGGCGGCACGTGCCTGCACGTGGGCTGCATTCCCGCCAAGGAGTTGCTCGAGACGGCCGCGGTCTACCAGGCCGTTGGTCACGCGGCCGAGTTCGGTGTCGCCACGTCCGAGCCCACGCTGGACATGGCGGTGGCGCAGCAGCGCAAGCAGGGCATCATCGACCGCCTGACGGGCGGCTTGGCAAAACTGCTCGGCAGTCGCAAGGTCACCGTGTATGACGGCAGCGGTGCCCTGGGGCCCGGCCGCACGGTCACCGTCACCGGGGGCGCCGAGAGCGTGACGCTGACCGGCCGCAACGTCATCCTGGCCACCGGCTCGGTGCCCCGTGTGCTCGACGGGTTCGCCGTCGACGGCACCGGGATCGTGACCTCCGACGAGTTGCTCTCTCTTGAGTCCGTCCCGACCACGAGTGTTGTGATCGGCGGCGGCGCCATCGGTTGCGAGTTCGCTTCGATGCTGTGCGACATGGGCAGCGAGGTGACCCTGCTGGAGGCCCTGCCGAGGCTACTTGCCGGCGCCGACGTCGACGTGAGCCGTCACCTCAAGCGCTCCTTCGAACGCCGGGGCATCAAGGTGCACACGGGCGTGAGCGTCGCCGGGCGTGAGCCGTCCGGCGATGCCCAGACCGTGCGGTTCGGCGACGGCGAGGAGGTGCGCGCCGAGTTGGTGGTCGTGAGCGTGGGGCGCCGTCCCCTCACCGACGACCTGGGGCTCGATGGCACGGCCGTGCGGATCGACGAACGCGGTTTCGTGGAGGTCGACGAGCGCTGCCGCACCGCCGAGGACGGCGTCTATGCCGTGGGCGACGTGATCGCCACGGCGCAGTTGGCGCACGTCGGGTTCGCTGAGGGCATGCTCTCCGTGCAGGATCTGCTGGGCGAGGAGCCGGTGCCGCTGGACTACGCCGGCGTTCCCTGGTGTATTTACTGCCGTCCCGAGGTGGCCTTCGCCGGACTCACCGAGCAGGACGCCCGCGACGCCGGATGGGACGTCGTGGTCTCCAAGCACCGGTACGCCTCCAATGGCCGGGCCATGATCGTGGGCGACACCGATGGGTTCGTCAAGGTGGTGGCCGAGCGCACCGCCGACGGGGACGCGGGGCGGCTGTTGGGAGTGCATCTCGTGGGACCGTGGGCCACCGAGCAGCTGGGCCAGGGGTACCTGGCGGTCAACTGGGAGGCGACGGTGGCCGACGTGGCCGGGTTCATCCAGCCACACCCCACGCTGAGTGAGTTGTTCGGTGAGTCGGTGCTGTCACTGACCGGCCGGTCACTCCACGGCTAGCGGGCCGTCCGGGCGCCGGTCAGGTAAGGCAACACGGTAGGCGAGGCACCGGCAAACGGAACGGACGGACTGGCTGCCCTATCGTCAATGGGGCAGGGGCCCATCCCCGGCTCAGAACCGGGTACGGGCACCAGGGGCGGCGAGCGAGCAGACAAGGACGGGCGCAATGGCCGACGTGGTTCTTCCCCAACTGGGCGAGACGGTGACCGAGGGCACAATCATCCGCTGGATCAAACAGGTCGGCGATGAGGTCCGTCGCGACGAGCCGCTCTTCGAGATCTCCACCGACAAGGTCGACTCCGAGGTGCCGTCACCCGCGGCCGGCGTCCTGACAGAGGTGGTTGTGCCGGAGGGCGAGACGGTGGAGGTGGGCACGCTGCTGGCGGTCATCTCCGACAGCGCAGCGGCCACCGCCGTGGCAGCGCCCGAAGCCGCGCCGGACGCCGCCGCCGAAGCCGCGCCGGACACCGCCCCCGAACCCGCGCCCGCCCCCGCCGCGGTGCCTGCACCACCCCCTGCTGCCGCGTCGCCACCTGCTCCGCCCGCGCCGGCTCCCGCACCCGAACCCGCGACCCCCGACGTGGCGCCGGAGGATGTCGAGGCGCGGTCCCAGCCGCGACTGCTGTCGCCGGTCGTCCGCAGGCTCGTCAACGAGCACGGTCTCGACGTCTCGACCATCGAAGGCAGCGGCGTGGGCGGCCGCATCACCCGGGCGGACGTGGAGCGCATCATCCGCGAGCGTCGGAGCGCCCCTGCGCAGGCGCCGGCCTCACTCGCCGCCGCGGCGCCCACTGCCGCTCCCGCCGAGGAGCACGCTCCCGACGCCGGAGGACCGCTAATCGTCCCGCTGAGCAGCATCCGCAAGACCATCGGCCGGCACATGGTCGCCTCCAAGGCCACCTCGCCGCACGTGCTGACGGCTGTGGAAGTGGACTTCGAGGGCGTCGAGCGGGTGCGCCGGGCGGCGCGGGCCGGCTGGCGTGCGCAGGAGGGCTTCAGCCTCACATACCTGCCGTTCATCGCTCGGGCGACCTGCGATGCCATCGCCGACTTCCCGCACATCAACGCCGGCATCGACGGCACCAACCTCGTGGTGCACCGCAGCGTGCACCTCGCCGTGGCCGTGGACCTGGACTTCCAGGGTCTGCTGGCGCCGGTCGTCCGCGACGCCGAGACCAAGCGCCTGCGGGCCATCGCCCGCGAGGTCGTGGACCTGGCCGCGCGCGCCCGCCGCAAGGAGCTATCGGCCGCGGAGGTGACCGGCGGTACTTTCACCATCACCAACCCCGGCCAGTACGGCACGCTGATGCAGTTCCCGATCATCAATCAGCCGCAGGTGGCCATTCTCTCCACCGACGGCATCCGCCGGCGACCTGTGGTGGTGACCGACGAGCAGGGCGACGAAGCCATCGCCATCCATTCGGTGGGGGTACTGGCGCTGGCCTGGGATCACCGGGCGTTCGACGGGGCCTACGTGGCGGCGTTTCTGGATCGCCTGCGCCACATCATCGAGACACGGGACTGGGAAGCCGAGACTCTCTAGTGGTGCCTGGACCGGTGGCGAGTCACGCGGCGCCATCAGGGCGCGCCGCCTGCGGGAGTGGCCGGCGCGAGGTCGTGGCGCCGCGGCATCTGGGTGTCCGCTGGCTCGGCCGGGTCGGCTACGACGAGGCGTGGGCGCTGCAGCGTGGCCTCCACGCTCACAGCGACCGCAATCACCTCCTGTTGCTGGAGCACCCCCACGTCGTGACGATGGGCCCGCATGCCGAGCAGTCACACGTGCTCATGAATCCCGCTGCCGCCGGTGCCGAGTTGTGCCGGACGGACCGCGGGGGCGACGTCACCTATCACGGCCCCGGTCAACTCGTCGGTTACCCGATCCTCACGCTGGGCGGCCCGCGCGCCGGTGGGCTGGGAGCAGCCGCGGCGTATGTGGAGAGCCTGGAGAACCTCCTCATCGACGTCCTCGCCGATCTTGGGATGACGGGCGCAGGGAGGCTCGAGCGCCATCGGGGGGTCTGGCTGGACCCCACCGGCTTGCGCCCGCGCAAGGTCGCCGCCATCGGGGTTCGTGTGCGGCGGGGTCGCACGCTGCACGGGTTCGCTCTCAACGTGGATCCGGATCTGAGCTGGTTCGGGCGAATCGTGCCGTGCGGGATTCGTGAGCACCCGGTGACGTCATTGGCCGCTGAGGGTGCGCCGGTCACGATGCCCGAGGTCGTCGACGCGGTGATCGAGCGAGTTGTGCAGCGCTGGGGGAGTGCCGGCTGGGACCGGGCCCAGGTCGCCGCCCCCGCGAGCCGGCGGCAGCGGGCCGGGACGGCCGACCCCATGGCCGCCGGGGAATCACGTCCGGTGGCGATCCCCGTTCACGCGGCGCTGCGGTCGCCGGAGATTCCAGCGGCGGGGGAGCCGCAAGCACCCGCCATTCCGGTCACACGAGAGTCGCGGTCGGCGGCGGTCAACCTCGCCGGGGACTCGCGTCCGTTGGAGATTCCTGTCGCCGACGGGCGCAAGCCTCCGTGGATGCGTGTGGTGGCGCGTACCGGCACGGAGTTTCGCCGGATCAAGTCGGTCATGCGGGGCCTCGATCTGGTGACCGTCTGCGAGGAGGCCGGCTGCCCGAACATCTACGAGTGCTGGGAGCAGGGCACCGCCACGTTCATGCTGGGCGGCGAGCGCTGCACGCGGGCCTGCGGGTTCTGCCTCATCGACACGCGCCGGCCCGAGCCCCTCGACCCGGACGAGCCCGAGCGGGTGGCGGCTGCAGTTGCCGGCATGGAACTCGAGCACGCCGTCGTCACGGCGGTCGCACGAGACGACGTCCCTGACGGCGGGGCCGCACACTTCGCCGCTTGCATCCGGGCGATCCGGTCGCTTCGCCCATCGGTCACCGTGGAGGTGCTGATCCCTGACTGCAAGGGGGACGCGGCGGCGCTCGCCACCATCTTCGACGAGCGCCCCGACGTCTTGAACCACAACATCGAGACCGTGGCGCGGCTGCAGCGGGTGGTGCGCCCCTCCGCCGGCTATGCGCGGAGCCTGGCGGTGCTGGCACGCGCCAAGGCGGCCGGACTCACGACCAAGTCATCGATCATGGTGGGGCTGGGTGAGACCGCCGCTGAGGTCGGCGAGGCACTGGCCGACCTCGCCGCGGTTGGTTGCGACATCGTCACCATCGGCCAGTACCTGCGTCCCAGCAGCGCCCACCTGCCGGTGATGCGCTGGTGGCCGCCGGAGGAGTTCGAGGCGCTCGCGGTGATCGGACGGGCACTGGGCATCGGCCATGTCGAGTCGAGCCCGCTGACCCGGTCCAGCTACCACGCCGCCGGCGCGGCCCGCTCGGTCGGTGCCGCCGCACCGGTGCCTCCGGTTGTCTCCGGCGCCGGCAGTGCCTGAGGAATCGGGGCCGGCGGGCCGCCCGTCGCGGTTTCCGCGACCGTCGTGAGCGAGGTCCACGCCGCAACCGTCCTCCTCCAGTGGGCCGCGGGGGGCCTGCTGTTCGGATGGGTCACGACGCGCCGGCGCGAGGTGGGTCCCGGCTACGGGTGGCTGCTGCGTTCTCTGTACGCCGCCCTGGCGGCGCTGTCAGGGATCATCGGCGCCACCGCGGGATTCCGTCCGGTCCGTGACGTCACGGCTCTGGTGGCCGCCGGTGTGGCACTCGGAGTCCTCGCGGTGGCCTTCCGCCGCCGCGGCGCGACAGAGTCCACCCAGAGCAGCGACGCGCGACGCCGCCGCGACCGCGTGGCGGCGATGCTCGGCCGTCCCCCTCTGGAGCCCGAGTCGGCGGAGGGCCCGGAATTCCCGCCGGTGCTGGATCTGGCGGCCCCGCTGGTGGCACTGGTGGGGGTCGTGGCCGGAGCCATAGCCGCCGGTGGGCCGGTGGCGCTGTCGGTGGTCCGCGTCGTGGCCGGGGCGCTGTTCTTCGGAGCGGTGTCGGACGCCATGCTGCTGGGCCACTGGTACCTCGTCCAACCGGGCCTGCGTCGTGCCCCGCTGGTGCAGCTCGTGCGCTGGGGCATGGTGCTGTGGGTGGCCGAGACGGCGGTTCTGCTATGGCCCACGGGAGTCGTCTCGATCCTCACAGGTGCCGTCGACGACGGTTTCGGCGGGCTTCTGGGCTGGTACTGGGTGATGTGCGCGGTGGGGAGCGCGGTGCTGCTGGGCGCCACTGAGGCGGCGCTGAGGATCCGGCGTTACGCCGCGGTGATGGCCGGAACCGGGCTGCTGTACCTGGCGATCATGACCGCCTTCGGGATGGACCTCATCGCGCGGGTGTCGCTGCGCCCCTAAGACGGACCACGTTCCGGGCGAGGTGGCTGAGCGCCTCCACGCGCGCGTCGGGAGGAGCCGACTCCCGGCGCAGCATCACGAGCGGGCGGTGCGCCACGGCGTCCCCGGCTATCTCGACGAGGTCGGGATCCTCGCCGCCGACTGCTTCCGGCAGCACCGTCCAGGCCAGTCCGACGGCGGCCACCTGGCGCAGCACGTCGGGGTTCTGCGACGTGAGTGTCACGACCGGCTCGATCCCGCGCTCGGCCAGGCCTGCGTCGATCAGCGCCCGGGTGCGCGATCCCTCCGGCGGCAACGCCCATTCGACGTTCGCGGGATCGAGGCTTGCGAAGTCGCTGTCGCGGCGGGCATAGATGCGCAACTCCTCGGTGCCCAGTTGCTCGCCGACCATCCCGGGCATGGGTGGGCCGACGGCGAAGACCAGGTCCAGTTCGTAGCGCATGAGACGATCGCAGAGAGCGGACGTGGTGTCGACCACGAGCCGCATCTCGACGGTTGGGTGTGTCTCGCGGAAGATCATCAGGGCGTCCGGCAGCAGGTACAGGGTGGCCGCGTCGATGAGGCCGATCCGGAGTTCCCCGACCTCGCCGTGATGGTGCGCCTGGATCCAGGTCTCCAGGTCCCCGGCACGCCCCAGGACCTCCGCGGCGAAGTCGGCCACCATCCGCCCGGCCTCCGTGAGACGCCGTCGCCGGCCGTCCTGCTCGAACAGGGCCACGCCGAGGCGCTGCTCGAGCTGCGAGAGGCTCTGGGAGAGGGCCGGCTGGCTGATTCCGAACTCGTCGGCGGCCCCGGTGAACGAGGACAACTCGGCCACCTTCTGCAGGTAGGCCAGGGTGCGGGTGCTGACGTTGACGGGCACCTGGGGATTTCCGGGTGGGTCATGGCGGCGATCGCTCGGGTGTCGCCGCTGGCGGTGCGCGGCCATGGTCACGATCCTATAGGTGATTGCCTATTGAAGCAGTTGCAACGTTCCATAAATCTAATATATTGGGGCTCGAAACGAGGGAGCAGCCACCGCGAGCCCGCATTGGCGGCGATCGTCGAGTTGCATCCGCGAACAAACCGCAAACGAACCACAGGCGTGACCGCAACAGCGGTAGCCGGCGCAGGGAGGAAGCCATGGGATCGATCAACGTGGGGATAGCAGGCGTCGGAAACTGCGCATCGTCGCTGGTCCAGGGTGTTGAGTACTACCGGAACGCCAGAGCCGACGAGGACATCCCCGGCCTGATGCATCCGGTGCTCGGCGGCTACGGCATCGGTGACGTGCGCTTCACCGCTGCCTTCGACGTTGATCAGGACAAGGTCGGCGAGGATCTCGCCAAGGCCATCGGGAAGGGCCAGAACAACACCGCGGCGTTCTGCGCGGTGCCGACCACGGGCGTGACCGTGCAGCGGGGCCCCACGCTCGACGGAATCGGGCGCTACCTCTCCGACGTGATCGTCGAGTCGCCCCAGACGCCGGTGGACGTGGCCCGCGTGCTGCGCGAGACCGACACCCACGTGCTCGTCTCGTACCTGCCTGTCGGCTCCGAGCAGGCGGCGCGCTGGTACGCCACCCAGGCGCTCGAGGCCGGCTGCGCACTGGTCAACTGCATGCCCGTCTTCATCGCCGGCGACGAGTCCTGGGTCGAGCGCTTCCGGCGCCGGGGCGTGCCGATCGTGGGCGACGACATCAAGTCCCAGGTCGGGGCCACGATCGTGCACCGCAATCTCGTGCGGCTCTTCCAGGACCGCGGCGTCCGGGTGGATCGCACGTACCAGCTCAACTTCGGCGGCAACACCGATTTCCTGAACATGCTGGAGCGGGACCGACTGGAGTCCAAGAAGGTCTCCAAGACCCAGGCGGTGACCAGCCAGCTCGAGTCCGAACTGGCGGGCTCGGACGTGCACGTCGGCCCGTCCGATCACGTGCCGTGGCTGGCGGACCGCAAGTGGTGCCACATTCGCATCGAGGGGACGACGTTCGGCGACGTCCCGCTGAACGTGGAGTTGAAGCTGGAGGTGTGGGACAGCCCCAACTCCGCCGGCGTGGTCATCGATGCCATCCGCTGTGCCCGCCTGGGCCTCGACCGGGGCATCGGCGGACCGCTCTACGAGACGTCCGCCTACTTCATGAAGTCGCCGCCTCGTCAGATGCGCGACGAGGATGCCCGCAAGGCCCTCGAGGAGTTCATCGCCGGTTCCTGACGGCGCCGCCGGTGCCCGTCGGCGGCGCGTCTGGCGAAATCGCCCCGGCGCCGGCCCGGCGTCCCCCCTCACGCAGTTGTCATTCCGGCGTAGGCCGAAATCCATCCTGCGCCGGTTCGGGATCGTGGTTCGGAAGCGCTCGCCAGGGGCACGCGCCGCTAGTGTGAGTCGGCGCCCGCATCCCACCGACAGAGGAGGCGCACCGTGGCCATTCCCGTGACTCTCGCCCCAACCGTTCCCGCCGGTGCGGATGTGACCGCGCTTGCCGTCTGCTCCGATCAGGTCGACGCCGAGCCCGGCGGCCTGGACTGGGGGCTGCTGCGTGGCCTCGGCTTCGAGGGCAAGGCGGGCCAGGTGCAGCTGGTGTCGGGACCCGACGGCCGCCCGGTGGCCGTCGTCGGGATGGGGCCCGCTGCGGACGTCACCCCGGCGGTGATCCGCCGCTCCTCGGCAGGGCTGGCACGGGTGGTGCGTCGGCATCGCTGGCTCGCCTCGTCGCTCCTCGACGCCGTTGCCGACGACGGTGACCTCGCCGCCGCGGCGCAGGCACACGCCGAGGGGATCCTTCTGGGTGCCTACGGCTACGACGCCTACAAGAGCGATCCCGAGACCAACTCCCTGCGGAAGCTATCGGTCGTCGGTACCGGGCGGGAGGTGCGTGATGCGCTGAAGCTCGGCGCAGCTATGGCCGAGGCCGTTTGCTTCGCGCGGGATCTGGTCAACGAGCCGGGTGGGTCGTTGACCCCCGAGAAGCTCGCCGCGGCGGCCCGGGCGCTGGCGTCGGGCGACGACGGTACCGGCGGTGCCGCACTGGAGATAGAGGTCTGGGAGCAGGAAGAGATCGTCGAGGCCGGCCTGGGTGGGCTACTGGGGGTCAACCGGGGCTCGACGCAGCCTCCCCGGTTCGTCGAGATCACCTGGCGGCCGCCCACAGCCACCGAAGGGTTCCTGGCCCTCGTGGGCAAGGGAATCACGTTCGACTCCGGGGGGCTGTCGATCAAGCCCGCCACGGGCATGGAGACCATGAAGATCGACATGAGCGGCGCCGCCGCGGTCCTCGGGGCGATGCGGGTGGTCAAGGTGCTGGCGCCGCCAATCCGGGTGACCGGTTACATCCCCATCACGGACAACATGCTGGGTGGCGACGCCTCGCGGCCCGGCGACATCCTCACCATCCGCAACGGTAAGACGGTGGAGGTGCTCAACACCGACGCCGAGGGACGGCTGATTCTTGCCGACGCGCTTTCGCTGGCCAGCGAGGCCCGACCGGACGCTATCGTCGACCTGGCCACCCTGACCGGGGCGTGTGTGGTGGCCCTCGGTACCAAGGTGGCCGGCCTGATGGGTAACGACGACGGGTGGCTGGACAGCGTGCAGGCAGCGGCGGACCGGGCCGGGGAGCGGGTCTGGCACCTGCCGCTCCCGGCGGACTACCGCAAGCAACTCGACTCCCCTGTGGCCGACCTCAAGAACATCGGTGACCGCTGGGGCGGCACGCTCACCGCCGCCCTGTTCCTGCGGGAGTTCGTGGCCGAGGGCATCCCGTGGGCCCATCTGGACATCGCCGGCCCGGCGTGGACCGACAGCGTCGACGGCGAGGCCGCCAAGGGCGGCACAGGCTTCGGCGTCCGCCTGCTCGTGGACCTGATCCGCAACTTCGTGCCGCCCGACAACGGCGGGAACGGGGACTGACTTCTCAGCCACCGCTCAGAGCGTCGTCGCGACCCTCGAGGTGAGCGATCCGTTCGCCCTGAGATCGCAGCAACCCTTCCATGCGATCGAGGCGGGGGACGATCTCCGACCGGAGCCAGACGAAGCCCCCGGTGATGAGCATCCCTGCGAGCCCGACGAGGGCGGCGGTGATGGCGTCCATGCGGTTCAGTCTCGCGCGGCGGCCACGTCGTCGCTCGCCACGCCGACGCCGTCCACGCTCGCCGCGTCGTCGATCGCCGCCCGTGCCCGAGTGTGCTGCTCGGTGGCCCAGCGGGCTGCGTCGAACGCCACAGCGGGATGGAACTGCCAGGAGTGCAGTTGCCGTTCCACCGCGTCGGGCTCGTCGCCGCAGGCCAGCAGGGCCATGGCCAGATGCCGGGCGCGAGCCAACACGTCGCCGCCCTCCGGATCGGTGCCCTGGCGCCGGTGCCAGTGGTCGTGTGCGGCGCTCAGGCGGGGTGGGAGGCGCTCGGCCATGCGGGAGGTCAGGTCGGGCAGGCGGGTACGCACGAACAGCGTGTTGTGCCGACCGCGCTGCATGAGCCCGAACCGGCAGCAGCGTTCGAATGCCCGGTCGAACGCCGACTGCAGTGCCTGCCGGCTGCCGAGGCCGATCTCGCCTGCGATCTCCGCCGTGTTCACCGAGAACCCCTCGGGCGCCTCCTCCAGCCGCATGGCCAGTCGGCGGATCAGCCAGGTGGCCGAGGGCCCGAGCACGCCCAGCCAGAAGAGTTCCACGTAGGGCGAGCGCGGGTGGTGCCCGCGGTCAACCTCGGTGCAGAGGTCCACCCACGGCTCCACCCACAATTCCGGGGAGCCGGTCGATCCGTTGGCTGCGTGGCGACGCGAGTGGGCGCTCCCGTCGCGGGCGCGGTCCGGGCCTGTGGGCGGTGGTGGCGAGGTCGTGGCGGCTGGGGCAGGCTTGTCGACGATCAGTGGGGTCTGCATGGCAATGGCTCCTGAGCGTGTTCTGTACGTGGGATGCCGCAGGCATCGAGGGTGATCCGTCACCGGGTAATGTGTTGTCTAACGGATATTCATATAGTAACGAGACATATTTGTCAACACCGTGAAGTTACGTGACGGTGCTTGGCCGGCTCCCACCGGCGTTTGTCAGCTCAGGGAGGCGTAGCAGGCTCGTTCGATGCTGTCGAAGAGCCCGAACGAGCGCGGATCTCCGAACGGGAACTGCTGGCTGATGTAAGTGCCCGCCACCTGGTTCTGCATGTCGATCCAGTAGAAGGAGTTGGCGAGCCCCGCCCATGTTGTTGACCACCATCCGGTCCACCGTGTGGGGGTGCAGGATCTGCACGCCGTCCCGCCGGCCGCGGCCGGGGATCATCTGGAGAAAACGGCTGTACATCCACTGCTCGCCCGGGTCGTACAGCGCCGGGGGCGTCAGCGCCACCAGCTCACAGGTCCGGACCCTGCCGCGCCGTGTCCGGGTAGGGTCGCGGCCGGGAGGGCAGCTGTGACGAGCGTCGGCGAACTGGCCGAAGAGATCCGATTGGCTCGGGATCTCGTGGACCGGGCCGAGCGCATCGTCGTGCTCACGGGCGCCGGCATCTCCACCGACTCCGGCATCCCGGACTTCCGCGGTCCGCAGGGGGTGTGGACCCGCAACCCCGCCGCCGAGGCGAAGGCCCATATCACCAACTACGTGAGCGACCCGGAGGTTCGCAGGGAGGTGTGGCGGCAGCGGCTGGCCGAGAACTCCGGCGAGCTACGGCTGCCCAACGCCGGCCACCGGGCGATCGCCGTCCTGGAAAGGCGGGAGAAGCTGCACACCCTCATCACCCAGAACGTGGACGGCCTGCACGCCGATGCCGGTACGTCGCCGGGGAGGCTGGTGGAGATCCACGGCACACGTCGGCGGGTCAAGTGCCTGGGTTGTGGCGAGGAATGGCCGATGGAGCATGCCACCGAGCGGCTGAGAGCCGGTGAGGAGGATCCGTCCTGCGGGTCCTGCGGCGGCCTTTTGAAGTCGGCGACCATCTCCTTCGGGCAGGATCTCGTCATGGCCGATCTCGTGCGAGCCTCTGAGGCGGCGACCGGCTGCGACCTGATGCTGGCGGTGGGCAGCACCCTGCAGGTGTACCCGATCGCGCAGGTGGTGCCGGCGGCCCGGTCGGCGGGCGCCGCCCTCATCATCCTGAACCGCGACCCCACGCCCTTCGACGACATCGCCGATGTGGTGCTGCGCGAGTCCATCAGCGAGGTGCTGCCGCTCGTGGTGCGGGACCCCGGGGCCGGTTCCTGAGCCGTCGGCGGCGTACGGGTCGGGCCGGGAGCCGAATCCTGACCAACTTGGTAGACTTTTGACCGCGGGGGATCCGGCCTCGAGAGGGTCCGGTTCACCCCGCCGCCGAACATCCGGGATGGGGTATTCGACCATGCCGGCGGCGAACCGAAGGGTCCGAACCTGTACGACCGAACCGGACCGCCCACCAGACTTGCCCAAGGAGCCGAAGCGATGCCCACGTTCCGCGACATCCTCATCGCCGCCAAGTCCCGGATCACCGAGATCGACACAGCCACCGGTGAGAGCCTGCGCGACGCCGGTGCGGCCCTCCTCGACGTGCGGGAACCCGATGAGGTCGAGCAGGGCGCCATCCCGGGCGCCATCCACATCCCGCGCGGCCACCTCGAGGCGAACATCGAGAACCGCCTCCCGGGCCGTGAGACGCCGATCGTGGTGTTCTGCGCCGGGGGCGTGCGCTCGGCGTTCGCCGCCGAGACGCTGCAGTCGCTCGGCTACACGGACGTCGCCTCCATGGACGGCGGCTTCAACAAGTGGAAGGACGAGGGCCGCTCGTGGGCGACGCCTCGCGTCCTGAGTCCCGAGCAGCGCAACCGCTACCACCGGCACCTGCTGCTGCCGGAGGTCGGCGAGGAGGGCCAGATGCGCCTGCTCGATTCCCGCGTCCTGTGCCTCGGCGCGGGCGGTCTCGGCTCGCCCGCGGCGCTGTATCTGGCCGCCGCCGGCGTGGGCACGCTCGGTGTCGTGGACATGGACGTCGTCGATGCCTCGAACCTGCAGCGCCAGATCCTGCACAACGTGGACCGTGTGGGCGAGCGCAAGGTCGACTCGGCCAAGAAGACGCTCACGGCCCTGAACCCCGACGTGAACGTCGTCACTCACGACGTCCGCCTCGGGGCGGACAACATCCTGCAGATCATCGACGGCTACGACGTGATCGTGGACGGCGCCGACAACTTCCCCGTGCGGTACATGCTGAACGATGCCTCGGTGAAGCTGGGCATTCCCGTCGTGCATGGCTCCATCTTCCGTTTCGAGGGGATGGTCACGGTGTTCGATCCCCGCGGGGGCCCGACCTACCGGGACATGGTTCCCGAGCCGCCGCCGGCTGAGATGGCGCCGAGTTGCGCCGAGGCCGGGGTGCTCGGCGTGCTGCCCGGGATCGTCGGCTCGATCCAGGCCCTCGAGGCGATCAAGGTCGTGCTGGGCTACGGCGACGTGCTGCGGGGCCGGTTGCTGACCTTCGACGCGGGCGAGATGAGCTTCCGCGAGTACCGGGTGCGGAGCGATCCGTCCAACGAGATCACCTGGGAGAACCGGGACCGGATCCGCGTCGTCGAACTCGACGGCCTCTGCGGACCGGCACCGCTGGAGGCTCCGACCGTCGGCTGACGCAGGCGCCGGGCGCTCGGGCGCCCCAGTGTGACCGGCGCAACCGGCCGCTACCAGATGTCGGCGACGTCGGTGGCGGCCTCCTCGGCCAGGTAGCGCCGCCGCCGGGTCACCACCAGCAGGGCCGCAATCAGGACCAGGCCGACCGCCGCCAGGACGACGACCGCCGTGTCGTTGGTCACCGAGTCCTGCCACGAGCGGGTGCGAGCCGGAGCCGGGTCGGACGGTCTCGCCGCTTCGACCGGTGCCGCCGGTGCTGCGGTTGACTCGGCCGGCGCTGCACCGGCCGTGCCGGCCGGCGACGCCGTCGTGGCCGTCGGAGCTGCGGTGCCCTGGTCGCCGGCGGTTGGCGCGATGGCGTGGTCCGGGGTCGCCTGGGCGGACATGGGCGCGGCCGAGGCACCCACCTCGTTGTTGGCGAGGATCGTGATCGTGTAGGCGGCGCCGCCGATGAGGTTCTCGATGGTGTGGCTGGTGTGGGTCGTGTCGATGGACGTGACCGCTCCGTCCGGCGCCGTCCAGATGAGGGTGTAGGACCGGACCGGCAGACCGCCGTCGTCGGTCGGCGGTTGCCAGGAGACCAGCAGCGATTCGTGGCCGATGGCGATTTCGGCGTAGGCGAGGGGGCCGGGGGGGCGCGCCGGTGTGGCTCGCACCGGGTCGGCCGTGACCGAGGTGCCGACCTCGTTCGTGGCTGTGACGGTGATGCCGTAGGTGATGCCGTTGGTGACTCCCTCGATGGTGTGGCTCGTCCCGGTGGTGTCGGCCGTGCCGGTCGTGCCGTCGGGTGCCACCCAGAGCAGGGTGTAGCCGGTGACTCGCACTCCCCCGTCGCTGGCGGGGGGATCCCACGCCACACCGATCCGCGAGTCGTCGCGGGTGGTCCTCACCGCGACGGGAGCGCCGGGAATGTGGGCCGGTGTGCCGCTGGCGGGCCCGCTGCTCGGCGAGGTGCCGACCTCGTTGTCGGCTGTGACGGTGAAGGTGTACGTGGTGCCGTTGGCGAGTCCTTCGAACGTGTGGCTGGTCTGCGTGGTGCCGGCCGAGTCGGTCGTTCCGTCGGGTGCCGTCCAGGTGGCGGTGTAGGACAGCACCGGGCGGCCCCCGTCAATCGTGGGGGGCTGCCAGGTGACGTCGACACGGCCGTCGCCGCGGTCGACGGTGACGGTGGCGGGCGCGCTGGGTGTCGCCGCGGGGGTCGCGTCTGCCGGGCCACTGGCCGGCGAGGTTCCGGCCTCGTTGGCGGCCGTCACGGTGATGGTGTAGGTGGCGCCGTTGAGGAGGTTCTGCAGGGTGTGGCGCACGTCGGTGGTCTCGATGGTGCCGGTCGCGCCGGTGGAGGAGACCCACGTGATGGTGTAGGAGGTGATTCCCAGGCCGCCGTCGTTGCCGGGCGGTTGCCACGAGGCCTCGATCCGGCCGTCGCCGCGGGCCGTCGTGACCTCCCCCGGTGCACCGGGTGCCGTGCCGGGCCGGTGGCTGGCGGGCTCGCTGTGGCTCGACGTGCCGGCACGGTTGGTGGCGGTGACGGTCACGGCGTACGTCGACCCGTTGGTCAACCCGGTGATGACGAGTTGGGTTGCCTGCGCCGTGGCGAAGCTCGTGACACCGTCGGGTGCGGTCCAGTACACCGTGTAGGACTCCACGGGCAGCCCGCCGTCGTTGGCAGGCGCTGACCAGGAGACGCCCAGGCGACCGTCGCCTCGCTGCAGTTGCACGTCCCGCGGCCCGCCCGGTGCGCCGAGCGGTGTGGCGCTGGCGGTGGCCGCGGGTGAGGTGCCTGCGGCGTTGGAGGCCGTGACGCTGATCGTGTAGGTGGCGCCGTTGGCGAGGTTGCGGAGCGTATGGGTGGTGTCGGTCGTACCGATGGTGTCGGAGGCGCCCGTGGAGGAGGCCCAGGTGATCGTGTAGCCCGTGATCGGGGTGCCGCCGTTGTCGGCCGGTGGCTGCCAGTTCACGACGATCTCGTTGGGTCCGGGCGACACCGAGACCGACTGCGGCCCGCTCGGTGCTCCGAGCGGTGTGGTGCTGGCGGTGGCCGCGGGTGAGGTGCCTGTGGCGTTGGAGGCCGTGACGCTGATCGTGTAGGTGGCGCCGTTGGCGAGGTTGCGGAGGGTGCGGGTGGTGTCGGTCGTACCGATGGTGCCGGAAGCGCCCGTGGAGGAGGCCCAGGTGAGCGTGTAGCCCGTGATCGGGGTGCCGCCATTGTTTGCGGGTGGTTGCCAGTTCACGACGATCTCGTTGGGTCCGGGCGACACCGAGACCGACTGCGGCGCGCTGGGTGGATCGCCGGTCGGGAGCGGCGCCGGCGTGGTCACGGGCGTGGAGAGGGACGGCGGCAGGGAACTGCTGTCCGCGAAGACGAACTTGGTCGACAGGAGATGTCCCCCGCGGCCGTCGGCGTTCGGAAGCGGGCCCCAGCCTTCGGACTCGGCCCCCTTGTTGACCACGAAGACGAAGCGCTGGCCGGACACCGACTTGGTGCCGGCCGAGCCGATCAGGCGCACCGTCGCCCGATCGATGCGTCCGGAGACGCTGATGTTCCCGGACACCTCGATGCGCTGCAGGGTGCCCACGTTGGTGTCGGCCACGCGGGCGAGCCAGCGGCTCAGGGCACCGACGCTGTACGCGCGGGTCCACGGGGTGTAGGGATCGCCCGAGGTGTAGGGGTCCTCGGCGGCCACCAGGTACGGCATCTGCTCGTTGAAGGCGTACCCGCTGTGCTCCGTGTACCCGCCGCCGGAGGTCGTGAAGAGTGTGAGGGCCGGCGCACCGCCGTAGGTGAGAACCTGGCCGGCCGTGTCGGCGACCGCCTGCAGCCAGGGTCCGTTCCGCGAGGACAGCTCTCGCGTGTTGCCGCTGTAGACCTGGCTCTGGGTGTCGTCGTAGAGGTCGAACGGGGCGGTCCAGGTGTCGTTGCTGCGGTTCTCGCGGGCGACGTGGAGCGCGTAGGTGCGCGATGCCACGGCCTGCGCCCGGAGTGCCTCCACGGGCCAGTCGGACGGCACCTCGGCCACGCCCCGGAGGTAGTGCTCGAGTTCCAGGTTCGTGAGCACGATGCGGTACCAGGTGTTTCCGGACAGCTTCGTCAGGGTGATCCGGCCATGCGCGTAGGAGTGCCGGGTGGCCGAGGATTCGACTGCCACGCCGTCGGCCGTCCTGATCTGCAGGACGTTGCCGCGACAGACCTGGCCACCGCAGAGCGACGCGCCGCCGCTGGTCTCGACCGCCCAGCCATCACTCTCGCGAACGATGCTGAACAACTCGGTGGCCGAGGAGCTGTAGACGGCGGTGCCGTCCAGCACGAGCTCGAACGGGCCGCGTGGCCGGAACCGGCTGCGGCTGGCCGCGGCCAGGTAGACCCGTAGGTCGTTCAGCTGCCATCCGCCCGTGAGCACGGTGCCGGGGTAGTAGAAGCTCAGGATGTCGCCGGCCGTCTGCCCGGCAGCGATCCGCGCCGGCAGTGACTGGTGGCTGATTCCGACGCCATGTCCCCATCCGGCGCCGCTGAAGACCACGTCATCGTCGGGTGCGAGGGTGGGCGTGCTGAAGCCGGCGCTCTGCGCAGCGGCAGGTCCGGATGCCGGGAGACTCCACAGCGCCGCAGCCAGCACCACCAGTACCGTCGCCGCGGCCGCAGCCCCGCGAAGTCCGGCACGCCGTAGGGCCGTCTGAAGCGCGGCGTTACGCGCTCGAAGGAGCCGGCCCGCGGCAAGGAGACCACCGGCGCACCCAGTGCCCCGGTGACGAGGATTCATGGAAAGTTGTATCCGAAGTCGTCACCGCCCCTTGCCACTGACATCATCGCCCACATCCACCACTTTTGCAACAGATTGGACCCTTCCCGGTCGGCTTGTCGAGCACCCATCGCACCGCCGATCGCACGGAAAGGCCGGACCCGAGACTACGTGGAGCCAACGCCCCACCCGCGTCAATCCCCGGCCCGTCGCCGCCGACGATCCTGCGAGGTCCGGCCAGTCCCCGCAACGATCCTGCACCGCCGGTCCCCGGTCTGCCAGGGTCCGCCACCTCGCCGATGTCCGCGATCGGGACCGGCGACCGTCGGGAAGTACACTCCGCCCGTGCCAGTCGCTCTCATCACCGGCGTCACGGGCCAGGACGGCTCCTACCTTGCCGAGTTTCTCCTCGCCAAGGGGTACGAGGTGCACGGAACCACGAGGCGTACCTCCGTCGACAACACCGAACGGCTCCGCGGCATCCTTGCCGATCCCGCTTCTGCCGAGCGGTTCCGGCTGCACACGTCGGACATGACCGACGGGGGGTCGCTCGTACGCCTTCTCGAGGCGACCCAGCCCGACGAGATCTACAACCTGGCGGCCCAGACCCACGTGGCGGTGTCGTTCGACGTACCCGAGCAGACGATGCAGACCACGGGGCTGGGCCCGTTGCGCCTCCTCGAGGGTCTGCGCTCGCTCGGATCGGCCGCGCGCTTCTACCAGGCGTCTTCCTCGGAGATGTTCGGCTCGGCGCCGGTGCCGCAGAACGAGAATTCACCTCTGCGGCCCCGCTCACCGTACGGCTGTGCCAAGGCGCTCGGGCACTGCCTCACGAGCAGCTACCGCGAGGCGTACGGGCTGTTCGCTGTGAGCGGGATCCTCTTCAACCACGAGAGCCCCCGGCGCGGCGAGACGTTCGTGACACGCAAGATCACCCGGGGGGTGGCGGCCATCCTGGCAGGTCGGACCGACGAGTTGCGCCTCGGGAACCTCGATGCGCGTCGTGACTGGGGTTTCGCCGGCGATTACGTCGAGGCAATGTGGCTGATGCTGCAGCAGGGCGAGCCGGAGGACTACGTGGTGGGCACGGGTGTGGCCCACTCGGTGCGGGAGTTCTGCGAGTTGGCGTTCGAGCAGGCCGGCCTGCATTGGGAGGATCACGTCCGGACCGATCCCCGCTTCGTCCGCCCGGCCGAGCTGCATTATCTGGTGGCCGACCCGACGAAGGCGAAGCGAGACCTGAGCTGGAAGCCCAAGGTCGACTTCGAGGGTCTCGTATCGATGATGCTCGAGGCCGACCGAGCCCTGCTGGCGGTGTAATCGGGGACCGCCGGCTGCGCAATCGAGCCCTGCTGGCGGTGTAATCCAGGCCTGCCGGCTGTTCGTCCCGGGCGAGTCCGCCGGCGGCACCCCCGCCACGCGGCGATGTCACCGAAGACGGGCGACATCGAGTGGAGCGCCGGCGATCGCTAGTCTGATCACGTGCGGGTGCGCCGATTCTGCATCATGGGTGGCGGCCCGGCCGGCAACTCCTGCGCGTCGGTGGCTGCTCGTCTGGGGGCCGAGGTCACCCTGATCGAGAAGGACGTTCTCGGCGGTGCCGCCAACCTTTGGGATTGCATCCCGTCCAAGGCCATGATTGCCGCCGGTGGGGTGATGTCGTTCGTCTACCGCGCCACAGGCATGGGGCTGGATCCCGTGACGCCCACGATGGATCTCGACGGCCTGCGGGAGCACATCGAATCCACCCAGAGGCGGTTGAACGAGTCGCTGCGCCAGATGCTGGTGAGCCAGGGTGTCAACATCGTCCGCGGCACCGGGTCGCTCGTGGGGCCGCACGAGGTGGTTGCCGAGACGGCCGACGGCCGACTGGAGATCACTGCTGACGTGATCGTGCTGGCCACCGGCAGCCGCCCCCGCGTCCCGGACTGGTGCACGCCCGACGGTCGCCGGGTCCTCACCACCCGCCAGGCCTACCCGCCGCCGGAGGTGCCGCAGCACCTGGTGATCATCGGGTCCGGCGTGACCGGCGTGGAGTTCGTCCACATGTTCAAGAGCTTCGGCAGCGAGGTGACCCTCATCGTGAGCCGCCAGCAGGTCCTGCCCGGGAAGGACCCGGAGGTCGCCGCCCTGCTGGAGGAGAGCTTCCTGACCCGCAAGGTGAACCTCTACAAGGGAGCGCGGGCCAACGCGGTCGACGTGCACGACGACGGTGTGGCGGTTAGCTGCAACGACGGACGGGTCGCCACCGGCACGCACGCCTTGCTGGCCGTCGGAGCGATCCCCAACTCCGAGAACCTGTGTCTGGAAGCGGCCGGTGTCGAGTCCGACGGTGGCTACGTGGTGATCGACCACAACTGCCGCAGTTCGGTGCCCCACATCTACGCTGCCGGCGACCTCACCGGTATGGCCCTGCTGTCGTCGGTGGCGGCCATGCAGGGCCGCAAGATCGCCGAGCACGCGATGGGCCTGCACCAGAATCGCCCGCACCGCCACATCGACTACAGCCAGGCCGCTTCGGCGGTGTTCACGGAGCCCGAGATCGCCGAAGTGGGCCTCACCGAGGCGGAGGCGACGGGCCGGAAGATCCGGGTCACGAAGATGCCGTTCTCAGTCACCCCGAAGGCTCTCATCAACAACGACCCACGAGGCTTCCTGAAGCTGGTGTCCGATCCCGCAACGGGAGTGGTCCTGGGCGGGTCCATCGTCGGGGGGCAGGCCGCCGAGTTGATCTCGGTCGTGGCGCTGGCCGTGACCGCCCGGCTTACGGTCGGCGACATCTCCGAGACACTCTTCGCCCACCCGACGCTGTCCGAAGCCCTCGGCGACGCCGCCGAGTAGCACTTGCCCGACCCGAGCCGCCCGACCTGAACTCCGAGTCCCTGGAGTCTTCGCAGCCCCCGGTCCCCGGAGCCCCCGACCCCCAGTGCCCACGCCCTGGGCGTATCCGAACAACTACATCCACGGACCAATCCGGACCCGCTGGCCATCCGACTCCCGGGTGGTCCGCCGACTCCGCGCTCGTCCAGACCGAAACCGAGAGTTACCCGAACAAGACCGATGAGCACCCCACTGCACCCGAGCGACGACCCGCCCACCGATCCGCGGGAGTTCGTGCGGCAGGAGCCGCTGGGGTCGGTGCTGGCGCGCCTTGCCGCCCGCCTGTTCGACGCGGCGCTGATGCTCTTGGCGCTGCTCGCGGCCAACCCACTGCCCAACGGCGGACAGATCGCCATCCTGGTGGCGGTGCCGGTCCTCTACGAGACGATCATGGTGGCGACCGCCGGGCGCACGGTCGGCAAGATGATCATGGGGCTGCACGTGGTCCGTCGCCCCGATGGCGACCGGCCCGACTGGCTGCCGGCGCTGGCCCGAGGCTCTCCGGCGGGCATCCTGGCAGCCGGCCCGCTGTTCGCCGCCATCGTCATGGTGCTGTGCATCCTGCCGATGGTCGGTGACACGCGCCTGCAGCGCAGCCTGCAGGATCGGATCGCGCGCACCGTCGTCGTCCAGCGCCAACGCCCCTGGGGAGCCCGGCCCGCCCAGTGACCCGGCCGAGGCGCGTCCTGATTCCGAACCGGCAGGTAACCACCCGACCTGGCTCGTGGCCGGTTGGCAGCCGGATCCGCCCGTGGCGCGTCCTGACTCCGAATCGGCCGGCAGGCCCCCCACACCCGGCCGGCGAGTGCGGCGCCGCGACTCAGGCGTCTGGTTCGTCCTCCTGCTGCGAGCTGAAGATTGTGGGGAGACCCTTGCGTAAAAAGTCGGGGGCACCATGCATCTGGCGTCCGTCGATGGTGAGCATCTGGGAAGCCTCGCCGCCGCAGATGCGGCCGCCGTTCGAGTCGAGGATGCTGTTCAAGCCAATCTGGCTGACGGGGTAGGAGTCGATGGCCGAGTAGGTCTGCAGCAGCAGTGGGCGAGGCCGCGGCGAGTTGTTCGGCAGCGAGCCGTGAATCATGCAGCAGTTGTGGACGGTCACCGAGCCCGCAGGGCCGCCGAGGTACACCATCCGGTCGAGTTCAAGCCCCGCAACATCGGCATCGTTCATGGCGCCGGCCCAGCCCCCGTCGGCTCCGTACAGGTCATAGAGCGGTCCGAGATGGCTGCCGGGCAGCACCCCCATCGGCGCCATGTCGGCGCCGACGTCGCTGAGGTAGACGCCGATCGTGAGCGGCGTGAAGTCGGTATGGGGCCAGAACTGGATGTCCTGGTGCCATTTCACCTCCGCGCCGCCGCCGGACCACTTGAAGTTGAGCTTCGAGTGGTGATAGCGAACCGGCCCGCCCAGCAACGCGGCGGCGAGTTGCGCAGGCGGACCCTCGAACGTGAACCGTGCATACGTCGGGTGCCGGTCGACCGGGTAGTTGAGGCGCCGCAGCCTCGGGGCCTCGGCGGTGTGCGCAGGTTCGAGATCGAAGACCGTGCCTGAGGAGGTCTCCGAGCGGCTGGCCTCGACGAACTCCGCGGTGACGGCATTGAGCTCGTCGAGCCACTCGGGTCCGACGAAGCCCGGCAGGCACAGGTAGCCGTTCGCCTCGTACTCGGCGCGTTGACGGTCCGAGATGAGACCTGCTGCGTTTGGGGGTGCTTCTGCGAGCGTCATGACCAAACCATACCGGGCGAGGCTGTCTCGAATCTGTGTGCAGATTTGCCGCCGCAGACGGCAGATCTACACACAGAAGGCCTGGCGCATCGCGCCCGAGGCTGCTGACACCGAGATCCGCCACCCGGTGCGAGTTCGCATTGCCGCCCGCAGGCGGGCCGGCGTTACTGCGTACGCTGAGGGCGATGTTCATCGTCCTGGTCTTGGCGCTGCTTGGCATACCGGTGGCGGAGATCTTCTTCATCATCCGGGTGGCCCGCGACCTTGGCATCCCCGAGACCATCGGCCTGCTGGTGGCGGTGTCGCTCGTGGGGGCCTGGTTGGTGCGCCGCTCGGGCCTCGGGGTGCTGCGTCAGATCCGGGAGCGGCTCGCCCGCGGCGAGATTCCCGGGAAGGAGCTCGTGGACGGTCTGCTCATCCTCGTCGGTGGCCTGATGATGCTGACGCCGGGCTTCCTGACCGACGCCGTGGGACTTCTGCTCCTCCTTCCCCCGACTCGGCTGGCGCTACGGGGGCTCCTGGTCCGCAGGTACAGCAAGAGACTTCGAGTCACCGGATGGACCGCCGGTCTGGGCGGATTCGCAGGTTTCGGCGGCGGTGGGCGCCAGGGGTCAAGCCGGTTCGGCTTCGGTTTCGACACAGCGTCGGGTCGGGACGATGTTCGCGAGGTCCAGGAGCCACGCGAGTTGCGCAGGGGCCGTCGCCGCCGGGCGGAACCAGACAAGGACTGATCGCACCATCACCGCATGGCCGGACGCCCCGGCCCCCGTATGACCCAGGCCACGAAGTCGGTGGACTCCCGGGCGTGACGGGGTGTTTCGGCTTCTGTCGCGTTCAGTCGATCACCGCTCGCAACATCGCTCGCGCAGAGCAATGCCGGCGCAGACGCCTCCAGCCGCTCGTCAGGCCGGCAGTTCCGCCCGCACGATGGCAGCCCCGGCAGCGAGCGCCGACAGCTTGGCGAAGGCGACTTCGCGGGACAGGTATTTCATGCCGCAGTCGGGGGCACAGATGAGCCGCTCCGGCGCCACGTACCGCAGGGCCCCGCGGATCCGCTGGGCCACCGTCTCCGGCGTCTCGACCTCGGCGTCGCCGTTGTCGATCACGCCGAGCACGACGGTCTTGTCGGGCAGCTTGGCGAGGATGTCCAGGTCGATCCCCGGTTGTGCAGCCTCGATGGAGATCTGATCGATGGCGCTGACGTTCAGCTCCGGCAGGAAGGCGTAGGCGTCCGGCTTCCCGAGCCCTCGCCAGGCGTGGATGGCCGCGTACCCGAAGCACATGTGCAGCACGGTCGTCCCGGTCACCCCGTCGAGCGCCTCGTCGAGCACCTCGACCGCGTACTCGGAGGCCTTGTCGGGTTTGGCCTGCATGTACGGCTCGTCGAGTTGCACGACGTCGGCCCCGGCACCGAAGAGGTCCTTGATCTCCCGATTGACCGCCCTGGCGTAGGCGGAGGCCGCCTTCCGCTCGTCGCCGTAGTGATCGTCCTGGGCCTGCTGGATCAGCGTGAACGGACCGGGCAGGGTGAGCTTGATGGTGCGGGTGCTGTGGGCTCGCAGCACCTCGAGGTCGCGGACGCCGATCGGCTCGGGCCGGGTGATCCGCCCGGCGATGCGAGGAACGGGATTCGGCTTGCCCGTGCGATCCATGGCGCTGCCGTGACGGTCGGGGTCGATGCCCCCCAGAGCGGTGGCGAAGCGGTTGGAGTAGCTCTCGCGGCGGATCTCACCGTCGGTGAGGATGTCGATGCCGGCGCGCTCCATCTCGCCGATCGCCACGATGGTGGCGTCGTCCTGGGCCTCTTCGAGGTGTTCCGGCGGGATCCGCCAGAGCTCCCTCGCCCGCACCCGCGGCGGCAGGCGGGTGCACAGCGCGGGGCGATCGATCAGCCAGTCCGGCTGCGGATAGCTCCCCACGACGGCAGTCGGCAGCAGCACGCAGCGGAGCCTACCGGACCGCCCCCGCCGGCCCGGCCGTCGCCCGTCCGCCAAGCGCGGCCGTGCACCGACCGGCGGTAGTCGAGGCGGGTGCGGTCACGACGACGAAGCGTGGTGCTGCACCGGCACTTGGTCGAAGTCGAGCGAGGCCATCTCGCGGGCAGACGGCCATCATTGCGCCCCGAGGACCGGGAGCCCGCAGGCCGAAGCGATGTACCAGATGTCGGAGTCGCGATGTACCACCTGTCGGCGTCCGGCTCAGTCGCCACGCAATCGAACAAGTAGGTGACCGGAGGGTGCTTGGGCTGTCGCTCGCCCCGCTGCGGATCGAAGCCTGCGGCGGTCACCCCGGTTCAGTCGAAGAGGGTCGGCTGAGGCGCCGGCGATGGCCGGTCCGCCTGGAGCGGCTCCCCGTCGGCACGTTCCGCGGGCTCCAACACTGCCGCTTCGAGTTCGTCGAGCGACGTGACCGGCACGGCTCCCCGCCCCTCGAGTTTCTCGTTGCCGGGACCCTCGCCCGGACCCCGCCACACGGCCACTCGACCGAATCCACGTCGGAGCGCCTCGGCGGCACCCGACCACGAGCCGCCGGTACCGGCCTCGGCGGCGACCACGAGTGTGAGAGCGGACAAGGCGTAGATGAGCTTGTTGCGTCCCATGGCGTTGCCCACGCTGAAGGGCGAGTCGGGGTTGTAGGGCGTGAACATGATCGTGCGGCCCTCGTGGATCGCCCGACGCACGTCGGGACTCCGCAGCTTGCGAACCAGCGACTCCGCCAGGACGCCGACGACCGCTCCGCCGGTCTCGAATGCGGCGTTCATGGCGACCTGGTCGACGCCCCGGGCGCCGCCGGAGATGAGCGGTAGACCGAGACCGGCCGCCTGCTCGGCCGCAGTTCGGGCGACGTCGGCTCCCTCGGGCGAAACGTTACGGCTGCCGACAACCCCGACACCCGGCTGACCGAGCAACTCGACGGCACCTGCGGCGTACAGCAGTACCGGCGCAGAGGCCCCCAACCGATCGACGAACCGCCCCGGATAGTGCTCGTCGAACGGGGTGACCGTCGAGATCCCGGTCTCATCGAGGCGCGCCGACTCGAAGGCCATACCTGTGGCCCGGTCCAGTAGCGACACGATGCGACTTGCCAGCTCTCCCGCAAGGCCATGTTCAGCCACGAGCTGCTCAACAGCCATCCCCAGCAGGGCGCTTGGCTCACCGACCCGGTTGCACAGTCCCCAGAACTCAGATGCTTTGAGCGGCTGCGCGGACTCGTCGCGCAGCCGACCGGCCAGCAAGATCGTCGCGAGCGAATCGTCATTCAGCACGTCAGCGATCTCCTAACGGTGCCAGCGGTCGCCGTCTGAAGCGGCAGCGAACTCGGGTGGCGGCGCTCACCGCACCGACCTCCCAGCCGTGTCGGTGAGGACGAACGGGAACACCGGGCCGGCACCCGCCTCCCGAAGCTCCACGCCGACAACGGTCAATGTCCAGCGGGAGTCAGCGATGTCGTCCACGAGGAGAACCGGCCCGGGAGGGACAGCCCCGCGGACCTCGAACGCCTCCTGCACGTTAAGGTATTGCTGAGAACTGTTCTGCATCGTCTTCTGCGGTTCTGTGTCCCGGATCTTCGCGACGACATCTTCACACGGGAGCCCGAGTGCTGTTGCCAGCCGGCCCGCGAAATCCGCCACCAGTCCCGAGTCCTGCCGGGAGGGGACGAACGTGACCCAGGTCGGCGACGGTTCCGGTCTCCAACGGCTCCTGATGAGATCCGCCGCAGCACCCACGAGTTGATTGTCAAACCGCCCAGTCGTTTGTTTGCCCGTCCGGACGAGGTTTCCCCAACCGCCGTCCCCCCAGACGCTCAGCGCCCGGCCCGGCTCGTGGCGCCGGTCGATGGGGATGCTGCCGCCGACCGGCAAACGCTGGCGAGGTTCGATGATCCGCTCAGCTCGGCGAAGATGGTCGACCGCTCGCTGCACGGTCGCAGGATCGGGTTGCACTTCGAAGCCGCTGCCCGTGCAGTTGTCGCAGATACCGCATGGCTTCTTAGTTCCGTCGTCGAGGTAGGAGCCGAGGAGTTGCATTCTGCACACATCGGTACCTATGTACTCGAGCATCTGTTCTTGCTCGGCTATCCGCAGGGCGGTCACCGACTTGACACGCTCGTGGTCGTACGACCAGCCGTGCAGAGTCCGGATCCATCGACTGCCGACGCGCTCGATGGCACCATCGACCTCCAGGTTCTTGAGAAGTGACTCGATCTGGGTGGGCCGCACGTTGAACGACTCGAGCAATTCGCCTCTCGTCATCGGCGCGCCGCGTTCCTCGAGGCGCGCCACGACCCGCTCGGCGAGATCGACCGGAGGAAACGCCGAGCGAATGAAGTAGTCCTGGATGTCGGCGTCCTCACTGCCGCGCAGCAGGATCCCCCACGACTCACTGAGCCCTCGTCCGGCGCGACCGACCTGCTGGTAGTACGCAATCGGCGACCCCGGCGACTGGTAGTGGATCACGAAGGAGAGGTCGGGCTTGTCGAAACCCATGCCGAGAGCCGATGTGGCTACCACCGCCTTCACCTCGTTGGACAGGAGGGCCTGCTCGGTTTCGATCCGCTCGTCGGAATCCGTGCCGCCGCTGTAGGCGACAGCGTTGACTCCCGCCGATCGCAGCCATCCCGCAACCCGCTCGGTGTCGGCGACGGTGAGGCAGTACACGATGCCTGTCCCGTCCAGTATCGGAAGCACCTGGGCGAGCCAGGTCAGGCGCTCGGCCTGCGAGGGGATGTCGAGCGCGTGGAGCCGCAGGCCGGCGCGCCGCAGCGGACCCCGCACCAGGGGAAGACCCGAGCCGAGTTGTATGGCGACATCCTCAGTCACGCGGTCGTTCGCCGTTGCCGTACAGCACAGGACGGGTACGCTGGCCGGCAGGAGCCCCAGAACACGGGTGATGCGCCGGTAGTCGGGGCGGAAGTCGTGGCCCCAGTCGGAGATGCAGTGCGCCTCGTCGATCACCAGGAGGCCGCTGCGACGTCCGACCTCAGGCAAGACCTCGGTGCGGAACTTCGGGTTGGCCAGCCGCTCGGGCGAGATCAGAAGCAGGTCGACTGCGCCCTCAGCGAGCCTCCCCCGTACGAGATCCCAATCGGCTTGGTTGGTGCTGTTGATCGTCTCGGCTCGCACCCCCATCCGCTGCGCCGCCTCGATCTGGTTGCGCATGAGCGCCAGCAGCGGCGAGACCAGCAGCGTCGGCCCGCTGCCGCGGTCCCGCAGCATGCGTGTGGCGATGAAGTACACGGCGCTCTTGCCCCACCCCGTGCGCTGCACGAGCAGAACCCGCTCCCGCCGCCCAACCAGCCGCTCGATCGCCTCCAACTGGCTCGGCCGGAAGTCCACCGCCGGATCCCCAGTGAGCCGCCGCAGCAACCCCAGAGCTTCGGGTGCAAGCGAACCACCCGCCGCAGCGTCGCCGTTCGGATGTCTCATACCCCCGGAATATACGAACCCCCTGTGACACACCAGCTTGGGTCAGTCGTGTCAGCCAGGTCCGGCGGCGCTCGGCGGCCCTGGCGAGGGTGATCGTCCCGGAGCCATAGTCGTCGCTCGTGGCCTCTGGCCGACGAGCAGCACGAGCGGTCTACGTGTTTCCGACAGCGTCGAACCCGGGAAGGTGCACGTTCTCGAATCCGTCGGTGCTGCGCTTTGCCCAGCGCATGAGTGAGATGGCGCTTGGATGGTCGGTGGCGTGAATCATGTGGTAGTGCGGGCGACCATCGGCGGGGTCTCTGATCAACTGTGGCACGACGTACTGGTAGCCCAGTCCATACAGGCGCTCGGCGAATCTCTGCACCAGAGCGCTGGCTGGTTGGTTGCCCTCCCACAGCTCCCACCACGCCTCGCGACCACCAAGAATGCGGTCCAACGTCTGGGGGCTGAAGGACTTGGGGTATCGGGAACGGTCTGCGGGCCAAAGCCTGTAGACGACCTGGTAGGAGTTGAACAGGATCCAGAGTTCGACCTTGCAGGTCTTCGGACGCCCACTCTTCGCGGGAGGTGGTTCGTAGGTCTTCCAGTCGGCGAGGATCTCGATGGTTCGCCAGTCGAGTTGGGTGGACTCTTGGTCAAGGAAGGCGAAGCAAGGCCGCGTGTCGTCGAGTTGCCCACGGCCGAGCAGTTCGGGGATCAGAATGTTGCAGTCGCCGTGGTGGATACGGATCCGATTTGACAGGCGCGTGGGCAGTTCTCCGACTGCAGCAGTCAGCGTGTCGACGTGGATTGGATCCTTCTCGATCAGGTCAAGGCTGGCGAACGCCTTGCTCTTGGCGGCGATCAGTGATGACCCGTCGCAGTCGGTGCGCTGCCCGTTCTTGGAGGACAACCCGCGGCCAGTCCCGGCAAAGGCATCGATGAAAGCACCACCGCCGGCAACCCGACGGTAGAGCTTCAGGTAGTTCTCGAACACCTCCAGCTTGTCGAGAGTCCAGCCGTGGAACTCTCGTACCTCGGTAGCGAGATCCCGCGCTGTCGGAATAGATCGACGGGACTCGCTCTCCACAACCAACTCGTCGAGCACGGCGTCGCTCAGCAGAGGCATCTCCCAGTCCGCCGGCGGCGTTCCCATCACACGGCAGGAGCCAGATCAGTGGGCATCTCGTCGTGGTGTTTCCCATCGAGGTCGCGGCCGTTGGCTTTGGGGGTTCGGCCGCCCCATTGCTTGAAGAAGAACGCGACGCCGGCGGTTCCGCACTGGTCGCGGAGGGCGCGGACCCAGGCTTCCTCCATGGGACGGGCGCCGGGGCCGCTCTCGCCTCCGGCGATCAGCCAGTCGATGCCCGTGAGGTCGAGATCGGGGAGTGACCCTAGGAGCGGTTCGGCGCTGACGAATCGTACGGCAGCGCCGACTTGACGGAGGTGGTCGATGCGGAACGCGTACCGCTCGTTCTCGACGCTGACGCCCATCCAGACGTTGCCGGGCCAGTCCAGTTCATCGGAGAGGTTGAGCAGTCGGCGGGAGCGCTTGGTGAGGATCTGGTAGGTGTGCTGAGGCGTGTCGGCCATCACGTCGAACACGCGGCGAATGAAGTCGAGCGGCACGTCGGGGTGGAAGAGGTCGCTCATCGAGTTGACGAACACCAGCCGCGGCGAGCGCCACGAGTAGGGGATGCCCAGGGTGTCCTCGTGGAGCGTCAGCGCGAAGCCGGGGCCGCTCGTGCGGGGATCGCCGTCGTTGGCGTACTTGGGCTGGCCCATGGCCTTCAGCCGCTTGGCGAGAGCGAGGGCGTAGCAGTTGTCGCAGCCCGGCGACGTGCGGTCGCAACCCGTGGTCGGGTTCCACGTCGTCTCGGTCCACTCGATGCCGGAACGGTCGGCCACAGCGCTCTTCCCAACTCGACTACTCACGCCCCCGATCGTAGGAACGGGGTGTGTCAGCCTTGCCGAGCCTCGCCCGCCGGGCCAATCGAGGCGAGCGGCCAGCATCCCGCCGCGTCCGGCCCAAGTGCCGGACGGTGACCGATTGCCACCCGGCTCCGGGGGCGCACAGTTCGCACACTTCCAAGTGTTTGACGTGTGCGTGGTGAGCGTTCGCCAAGCCGGCGCCCGATCAGCGCGCGCAGCACGTGACGGCGCCCCGAGTCGCCACCGCATCGTCCAGCAGCGTCGAGTCCAAAGCTCACAGCCGCCGACTTGCCACCAGCCGCCGGCCCGTCACAGCCGCCGTATCGGCCGCCTCGGCGCGAACCGTCTCGAAGCTCCGCCCGGCGTGGTCGTGGCTTCTCGGCCGGCCCTAGCCCACCGGTGGGGCCTGCGACGTTCCCTGGTCGGCGGCAGGCGGCGGTGGCAGGTCCAGTCTCGCCCCTCCCAGCCCTGGCCCCTTCGGCGGGGGTCCTATCTCACTGATCGGTGTCGTCGCGACGATGACCCCGTAATCTTCCGGCCTCGGTTCTACGCGCTCGAATGGCCATGCCAATGCCTTCTTGATCTGTTTCCACATCGATTCCCGTCCTCTCGTCTGCGTGAATGAACTCGAGGTACTCGATGTCCTCCCAGCGGAGGAGAACACCGATGTCATCGTGCGCCGCTGCCTGCCAGTCACCTCGCAGTTCGCCCGTTCGGGGGTCGACATCGATGGTAGCGGCCAGGTACAGGTCGGCCAGTTCCATCGGTCGGTGCACGGTTCCGGTCATGATGACCGGTGCCAGTTCCAGCACCGACCGATGGAGGTATCAGCATGCCAGGCCCAGCATTGGGGTTGTGTGAGCGCGAGGAGATGTTCTGCGCGCTGGTGGAGGATCCGCAGGCGAGTTGGGCGGCGATCGGCCGTCGGGTGGGCCGTCATCCCTCGACGGTGGCCCGGGAGGTGGCCCGCGGCGGCGGCCGGGCCTGTTATCGCCCGGCGGCGGCGCAGCGCCGCGCCGATCGGCAGCGGCGACGACCGCGCGCGAGGCGCCTCGCGGCGCCGGGGCCGCTGCGGGACCGCATCACCGCCGAGTTGCGCCTGGGGCGTTCCCCCGAGGCGATCCGCGCGGACCTCGCCGCGGAGGGCGTGGAGGCGCCGCCGTGCGTCGAGACCGTCTACCAGGCGCTCTACAGCGGTGCCCTGGACGCGAAACCCGCTGAGTGTCTGCGCAGCCGCCGCCGGCGCCGACGCTGCGGTCAGCAGCGGAACCCCCGGTCGGCGCCCTGTGGGCCGAACATCGCCGCCCGCCCGGCGGCGGTCAACGAGCGCGCCGAGGCGGGCCACTGGTAGGTCGACCAGATCATCGGCGCCTACAACCGGTCCTCGATGATCTGGTTGACCGAACGCCAAAGCCGCTACCTGATACCGGTCACCATGCCCGACGGCTACGACGCCGACGCGGTCTTCGCCGGCCTCGTCGAGGGCCTCGACGCCGTCCCCGCGCACCTGCGGCGCAGCCTCACGTTCGACTGCGGGTCCGAATGGGCGAACTGGCGGCGCCTCGCCGCCCACTACGACCTCGACGTGTGGTTCTGCGACCCGCACTCGCCGTGGCAGCGCGGCCAGATCGAGAACCTCAACCGCCAAGTGCGCTGGTGGTTCCCACGGGGCACCGACCTGCGCCTCGTCACCCCCGCCCAAGCAGACCACGCCGCGCACATCATCAACCACCAACGCCGCCGCAGCCTCCACCACCACAGCCCCGCAGAACTCTATGCTGACCTCACCGTGCAGTGACCACTAGAACTGGCCGTCCTGCGGTTCGGGGTAGCGCGCCACGACGGACTGCCGACCGTTTACTTCGGCGAACGCGCCCCCGAGCCAAGTGCCCGATTTCAGCCGACATCGCACCCATCCCCTGCGCCGGTGTTGGAACAGGTGATCCCAGGCGCGCGGCGCGCTGCCGACCCCGGAGAGAGCACGCGTCCACCTGCGGCCTTCCCTGATCCCGTGGCCAAGGAGCGTGCCCGCCGTGGTGGGCACGGCCACGTAGGCAAGGGGCACGATTGCCATCCATCTCGGCAGGGGTTGCCCCGCCACGAACGCGTTCCAGTGGTTGCCGTACAGCCAATACAGCGGCGTAGAGAACAGGGCGAAGAACACAGCCGAACCCCCGACGAACCGCAGAATCCGGTCCTTGCGTTGAATGCCGAACTGGCCCGCCAGCCGCTCGAAGGCCCAGGCGAACAGCGCCCCGGGCAGGAAGGCCACGCCGAGCACGGCGGTTGCTTGGAAGATCGATGACACCAGCTGTCCCTTCGCCTCGTCTCGTCCTGCCGGGGGAAGCCAGGGGGAAGCGGGTGTCGCTCGGAAGCGTCGGCATCATACGGCCCGCCGGCCCGGTTGCCTCCAGGCGGTGAAGGTCGTCGAAGCGGAACTTCGAAGCGGAGCCTCAAATCGGTCAGTCGGTCGGGCGAAGTCGTGTCGCGATGTCCCGGACGTGTCGAGTGTTCACGCCCCGACAGCAACCGGAATGTCGCTGTGGAGAGCGCCGTCCAGGCGGCGGCCGTTGGCTTTGGGGGTTCGGCCTCCCCATTGTTTGAAGAAGAAGGCGACGCCGGCGGCTCCCCACCGGTCGCGGAGGTCCCGGACCCAGGTCTCCTCCATCGGGCGGGCGCCGGGGCCGCTCTCGCCGCCGGCGATCAACCAGTTGATATCGGTGAGGTCGAGGTGAGGCAGCGGCCCGAGGAGCGGTTCGGCGCTGACGAATCGCACGGCTGCGCCGACCTGGCGGAGGTGGTTGATGAGGAAGGCGTAGCGCTGTGTCTCGACGCTGACTCCCATCCAGACGTTGTCGGACCAGTCGAGATCGTTGGACAGATTGAGCAGCCGGCGGGAGCGCTTGGTGAGGATCTGGTAGGTGTGCTGTGGCGTACCGGCCATCACCTCGAACACCTGGCGGATGAAGTTGAGCGGCACGTCGGGGTGGAAGAGGTCGCTCATCGAGTTGACGAACACGAGCCGCGGTGAGCGCCACGAGTAGGGGATCGCCACGGTGTCCTCATGGAGCGTCAGGGCGAGGCCGGGGCCGCTCGTGCGAGGGTCGCCGTCGTTGCGGTACTTGGGCTGGCCCATGGCCTTCAGCCGCTTGGCGAGCGCGAGGGCGTAGCAGTTGTCGCATCCCGGCGACGTGCGGTCACAACCCGTGGTTGGGTTCCACGTCGTCTCGGTCCACTCGATGCCCGAACGGTCGGCCACGGCTCTCTTCTCGGCTGGACTACTCACGGACCCGATCGTAGGAACGGGGTGTGACAGCCTTGCCGGTCACCGCTCTTGCCGCCAAGTCCAGCCGATATGACTTCGCTGAGGGTTGGGCCGCGATTAGCGCAACTCAATCTTCTACCTGGTCCCCGTCGATTCCGGCCTCCACGGCTGCCAGGCTCTCGGCGAGGGCTTGGATTTCTTCTAGGGCGGCTTGGAGGTCTTCGGCGATTTCGGCGGCTAGGACGGCGGGTGGGGGGAGGTCGTCGGTGTCGGTGAGGCTGTCGTCGCGGAGCCAGAAGATGTCGAGGTTGACTTTGTCGCGGGTGAGCAACTCGTCGTAGGTGAAGCGCTTGAAGCGCTCGAACTCCTCGCGGCGGTGGAGTTCGCCGGGCTTGTAGCAGGCCACGAAGTCGTCGAGGTCGGCGCGGCGGAGGGGGTTCTGCTTGCGAGTGAAGTGCTTGTTGGTGCGGAGGTCGTAGACCCATAGTTCCCTCGTCCAGGCCTGCTCGGCACCCTCGCGGCGGCGGAAGAAGAGGACGTTGGCCTTGACTCCTTGGGCGTAGAAGATGCCGGTTGGTAGGCGAAGCAGGGTGTGCACCTCGCAGTCGTGCAGCAGGCGGCGGCGGATCGTCTCGCCTGCCCCGGCTTCGAACAGCACGTTGTCGGGCACCACGACCGCTGCGGTCCCGCCGATGCGGAGCAGGCTCGCGATGTGCTGCACGAAGTTGAGTTGCTTGTTGCGGGTGGTGGCCCAGAAGTCGTCCCGCTCGTAGCTGTCCGACGACGACCGCCCGAACGGCGGGTTCGTGAGCACCATGTCGAACCGCTTCGACGGGGCTACTCGCAGGGCGTCGTCGACGTGGACGGGCGAGTCGGACTCGGGGCTCTCGATGCCGTGCAGCAGCAGGTTCATGGCGCACAGCCGGGCCGGCAGATCCGCGATCTCCCAGCCAGTGAAGGCCCCGGAGCGCAGGTGAGCGGTCTGGTGGGGCTCGAGGTGGGGGAAGCGCTGGAGGATCGACTGGTAGGCACCCAGGAAGAAGCCGCCGGTGCCGCACGCCGGGTCGCAGATGCGGTCGTCGGGGCCGGGCTCCATCACGTCGACGATGGCCGAGATGAGTGCCCGCGGCGTGAAGTACTGGCCGGCCCCTCGGGCGCCCTCCTGGGCCGTCTTCTCGATCAGACCCTCGTAGGCGTCGCCCTTCAGGTCGGCATCGAGGCTCAGCCACTCGTGGCGGTCCACGAACTCCTTGATGAGCCGCTCCAGCTTCGCCGGATCCTGCACCCGGTTGCGGGCCTTACGGAAGACGACGCCCAGCATGTCGTCGCCCGTGCCGAGTTCTTCGAGGATCGTGGTGTAGTGCTGCTCCAACTCGACCCCCGAGCGCCGCAACAGCGACGGCCAGCCAAACCCGGCGGGTACGACCCGCTGGCCGCCGAGCTGCTCGTACTGCTCGTCGGCCATCTTCAGGAACAGCAGGTAGGTGAGCTGCTCCAGGTACTCGCCGTACGACAGCCCGTCGTCACGCAGAACGTCGCAGAAGTCCCAGAGCTTCTGCACCAGGGCCTTCGGGTCAGCGCTCACCGGCCGGAGAGTACTCAGAGGACGAGGGGGGTGCGCGACCCGATCGCCTGCGATCCGATTGGCGGCGATTGGGTAGCTGCGACGCCCTACTGGAGAGCGTCGGCGTCCCGCCCTGCTTGTGCGGAGTCGTCATCGGCGCCGATGGCGTACAGGCCGTCGCGCAGCGTGGCGTGGGAGACGAGTGAGGCGTCGCCGGTGGCCTCCAGTTCGTCTGCGAGGCGCAGTATGGCGTCGCGATTCGGACCGGCTCGGCGGTATTCGGCCTCGAGCCGCAGCTTCGGCGGCAGCCTGACGTGCACCGGCTCCATTGGGTCGGGTTCGGTGATGGACCGACTGCTTCGTCGAGCGTCACCATCCTCGAGTTCGCTGCCGACCGTGCGTCGAGTGTTCATGTCGCCCAGGCAGTCGTCGTCGGCGCCGATGGCGTGCAGGCCGTCGCGCAGCGTGGCGTGGGAGACGAGTGAGGCGTCGCCGGTGGCCTCCAGCTCGTCTGCGAGGCGCAGTATGGCGTCGCGATTCGGACCGGCTCGGCGGTATTCGGCCTCGCTGCGCAGTTTCGGCGGCAGCCGGATGTGCACGGGTTCGATCGGGTCGGCTGTGGTCACGTGGCGACTCCTTCGTCGGCATCCAGAATATCGAGCACGGCGCCCAGTGCCTGAGAGACTTGCCGGGCGATGCGTCTGGCGTCCGCCGCGCGTCTTGCCGCAGCGTCGGCGTACTCGGCCGCGTCGTTCGCCGTGACGAAGGCGGCGTGGGCCAGGCGCACGGAGGCGGCAGCACCCGCAGCGGCGTCCGCTGCCTCGAAACCCGCCGCCTTGACTGCGACATAGGCGTCCGTGAGCCGGCGATCTGGTTCTGCCACGTAGCGAGTGTAGCGTTATCAGAGCAATTACAGCTATTTCAATCATTGTTGATAATTTGTACGTTAGTTGTCAAGCGGCACCGCGGGCCGACCGCGAACCAGCCAACCTCTGCGGTGCGCGCCCTGCCGACCGGGACGCGGCGATGCGCCCGAGAAGCACCGACGCCAGCTCGTCGTCAGGGTCCTGTGGCACAAGCCGTCCAGAGAAGGCTGTTGCCAAGATCGATCGTCGGAGGAATATCACTCGATCTAGCGCATACCGGATTGACTCCCGAAGTCTGTCGTGCTTCTCCAACTGTCCATCGACTCTCGTAGCGATCCGCTCTTGCTCAGACAGGGGAGCGATCGGTATAGGAATCAACTTGATCTTTCTGGTGCTCAGCGTGTAGAGGCCACTTGTCGAGCTAGCGACGTCACGCAATAGGGATGCAGTGTGAGGAGCGTTCCAATACAGACTCAGGAACTTGGGACTGAGCTCCGGTCCAGGGCTGACTCTGATGAGGTGGTTCTGATGCACGCAGTTGGCAATCTGATCGGACCAGCTCGCGGCGCGATCAATCTGCGCGGGACTGCCATTGCCCTCGACGACTAGCAGATCGCCGTGACAAATCCGATACCGTTCGAGTTCACCATCGAATAGCTCAATCTCATGGATTTGATCGAGCAGCAGCTCTCCACGAAGCACATTGGCCACTCTGAGAAATGGAGCGGGATTCTTGTTCGGCTTTCGCTTCGGTTGCTTCTGAATGCCGCTCTTGACTTCAGCGACATCCCCGATAATGGACCAATGCCACGTAGACGGTAGGTCACGGCTGGCATGGAAGGCGTCTGTGAGGATGGCCGACCTGAGGGCGTCCAGACGCTTCAGGGATTGACGCAGCGTGGCCTCCGCGGCGTCGAGGCGGGAGAAGAGTTCTTCGATGGCAGCAACGATGCGTCTCTGCTCTGCGCCCGGAGCGATCCGAATCCGAGTCGCTCGCACGTCCTTGTCTCGCACTGCCGGATAGCTCGTACCCGTCTGCATCCGATTCAAGTGACGAACGAAATCGCAGCTGAGGGCCTGATAGAGCATGAATTGAGAATCGACATCTCTGGCTGGTCGGAGGACGGAGAATCCTGTCGATGCAACGGCCCCGTCCAATTCAGCAGGAACCCTGGCGACCTTTCGCTGGTATGTCCGCACGGTTGAGAGGACAACATCTCCCGGCCGCACGACTTGTCTCGCTCGCGAGGGTGCATCGGCTCCTTGCAGCAATTTGGTTTTCCCAATGCGACCGTTGCCAGACTCAATTCCGCTGATGTCGATGTACTCGAACTGAGAGTTCGGAGTAGTGCGTGGATCAGTCTTGTGAACAGGCAGGCAGACATCGGCAACCGTGGCCCATGCCCAACCCGGTGGCAACATGTCACTCATGCCACTAACGCCCCGGTCAGTTCGTCCATCAGCGGTGTGAGTTCTTCTCCGAACAGTTGGTGGGCTCGGCCGTAGCCGCCGTGGGTGCTGAAGGGTGGGCCTTGGAGGTCGCGTGGTGCGATCGTGAGACTGGTGGCGAGGTGATCGCGGATCAGCCGGAGGTAGGCGATCTGGTCGTCGCTGAGTTCTCGGCCGGCGTTTCGTTGCTGCTGTAGCCAGGCTTCAAATCGCTCGTGGACGAGGTCGGGATACGCGACCAACTCGTCTGTCAAGTCGAGTGCGTACCGCACCAGGCTCACCAGGTCCGTGTTCACCCGGTGACCCGAGCCTCGGACCATCCTGGCGTCGAGGGTCTCGTAGGCGGCCCACAGGTCTTCGGTGGTCCAGCGGTGGGGTGGGCGGGCGATGGCGTGGGCCAACTCCCGGATGTCGGCGTAGGTGAGTCCGCTGTCCCGGGGCTGGTCGTAGAGCACCTGCAGGGCGGTGATCTGATCGCGATTCTCTTCGATGAACTGCCGGAACGACTCGACTTGGCGGCGGGCACGGTCGGTGGCGTCGACGGAGAACTCGCCGGAGATCACCTTGTCGGCGGAGGCGGAGTCGATCATCTGCTCGTAGCTGCGGCGGACCTCGATCAGCTTCTCCCGCAACTGCGGATTGCCGGCGAGTGGCTGCAGGGCGTCGCGGACGATCTGTTCACGGGCGGCGGCGACCTGCTCGATGGCGGGGTCGTCTGTCCCGGCGGCCTTGGCGGCGGCCTCGATGTGGCGGTCGGGGTCGAGCGACTCTACGAGTTGGTGGGCGAGTTCGCTGAGGCTCATCCCGGCGATCTTCTCTACCTCGCCGCGATCCTCGGCGGTCATCCGCTGATCGAGGCGGGCCAGGCGTGACGCCACCGACGACACCACGGCCTCGTCGGTGGAGCCGAGGCCGATGCGGCTCAGCAGCTTGTCGAAGCTCTCGTAGCGGTTGCGCTCCAGGGGCACGGTGTCGTGGAGGTCGTCGTCGGTCACCCCGACGGCGTCCACGAGCACGAAGCGGTCCTTCACCGTGGCGTCGGGCGTGACGGCCCGGAGGTCGTTGGGGTCGATGACCCGCACGCCGCGCCCCTTCATCTGCTCGAAGTAGTTGCGGCTGCGCACCCGGCGCATGAACACCACGCACTCGATTGGCTTCACGTCGGTGCCGGTGGCGATGAGGTCCACGGTCACGGCGATGCGGGGGTTGTAGGAGTTGCGGAACTGTTGCAGCAGCTCCTCGGGGCGGTGGCCCGAATCGCCGGAACGGTAGGTGATCTTCACTGCTCCTTCGTTGCCGAGGCTGAACTCCTCGCGGACGATCTGGACGATGTCATCGGCGTGGCTGTCGTCCTTGGCGAAGATCAGCGTCTTGGGGACGTGGCGCAGCCGCCCGTCGGCGTCCCGCTGCCGGTCGGGGAACATCGTCGCCAGCGAGTCCCGCAGCGTCGTCACGATGGTGCGGATCTGATCGGGTGCCACCACCCGGCGGTCCAGCTCGGCGGCGTCGTAGGGCACGTCCTCGTCCATCTGTTCGAGGCGCTGCTCGCGGGTCAAGCGGTCCCGGAACTCCGTCACGAACCCGGCCGGTACTGTGCCGCCGCCCTCGGTGATCTCGGTGCGGATGCGGAACACGTCGAAGTCCACGTTCACCCGGTCGGCCACCGCCTCGGCATGGCCGTACTCGGTGACGAGGTTCTGCTCGAAGAACGCGAACGTCTGGATGCCCGGCGTGGCGGTCAGGCCGACGATGAAGGCGTCGAAGTACTCCAGCACCTGGCGCCACACCCCGTAGATGGAGCGGTGGCACTCGTCGACGATGATCACGTCGTAGGACTCGATGGGCACCGCCGGGTTGTAGACGACGTCGTCGATGGGCTGTTCAGGTGCCATCTCGCCACCAGACTGCTCGTCGAGGTCGTCGTCCAACTCCTCGCCCCGCAGCAGCGAGAAGAGCCGCTGGATGGTACAGACGTGCACCTTGGTTGCTCCCTCGGCGGCCATGTCGAGGTGCGACGAGGTGAGCCGGCGGGCGTTGTACAACTCGGTGAACTTGCGGCCGTCATCGGGCGTGTCGAAGCCCTCGAACTCCCGGACGGCCTGGCGGCCCAGATTCGCCCGGTCCACGAGGAACAGCACGCGCAGCGCCCCGGCGTGGCGGATGAGGCGGTAGACGGCGTTGACGGCCGTGAACGTCTTGCCCGCACCCATCGTCATCTGGATCAGCGCCCGCGGTCGGTTGTCATGCAGCGACGCCTCGAGGCCCCGGATTGCCTCCTCCTGGGCGGACCAGAGGCCTCGAGGATCAAGGTCGGGCAGCAGCTGCAGACCGGCGCGCAGCGTGCCGGCCTCCCGCTCGATGTGATCGTCGATCCAGCGAGCCAGCGTCTCGGGCCGGTGAAACGCGAATACCTGCCGGGATGTGGGCACCGGATCGAGCCCGCAGGTGAAGCGGGTTTCGACGCCGGTGGACTCGTAACCGAACGGCAGCATCCCACCCACCTGGAACGTGGGCAGCTCGCCCGGATAGGACTGCCGGTAGCCCAGGGTCTGCGGCTCCACGCCCGTGAGCGTCGTCCCCACCGGCTTGGCCTCGATCACCCCGACCGCCTGGCAGTCCACGAACAGCACGTAGTCGGCCCGCCCCTTGCCGACCGACACCTCCCGCACCGCCACCCCCTGAGCCGCCGCCACGGCCGCGTGCTGGTGGTCCTGCACCACCCAACCGCACGCTGCCAACTGCGCGTCGATGACCCGCCGAGCCTCCTGCTCGGGGGTTAGCCCGCCCGCGGCATTGTCAGTCATAGTCCCACTCGGCACAGTGGCGTCGCTGTCCTCGCGTTCTCACTGGGGCTCGCGTTCATGGTGACGGCTCTTCATGCTCTTGTGGCGATCGCTCACCCTAGGGCGATGGCTCTCGCGACGGGTGCCGACAGGACTGATTGCTCGCCTGCCTGCCACCGACGACGAGCCCACTGAAGACGATCTCGCCGAAGTATCCGGCGATTACCGGCTCAGCGTCGTGCAGGTGCGGGCGGCGCTCGACTTCGAGCACAGCCTCAGACTGGCTGCCTGAACCCGAGCGCACCCGGTGGCAAATCGTCGCGCCCGGCTCCGACCGGCAACCCCGAATCTCGCGCGTCGCGCCTCCCGCCCGAACCGCTCGCAGGGCGATCCGTTTCGCCGGGTCAGGCCCATAGGACGCTGATCGGTGCGGCGGTGATCCGCTCGTCGAGGGCGAAACTTCGGGGGCCGGTGTGCAGCACGACGCCGGCTACGAATCTGTCGCCCAGTCGTTCCCGCAACCATCTCAAGTGCCGGGCGTGCGTGGGCGCGGGCGCCCCGGTGGCCTTCACCTCCATGGCCACGATGCGCCTGCCGTCGAGTTCCGCCACGACGTCCACCTCGTGGCGGCCCTGTGCGTCTCGCAGGTGGTGCAGCCTGGGGTACAAGTCGCTCACGGCGGCTTCGGCGCGCAGTTGGGCCACGACGAAGGTCTCGATGATGCGCCCGAGCAGGTCGCCGTCCGCGATCACGGTCGATGTGGTTGCCCCGGTGACCGCTGCGAGCAGCGCCGGGTCGGCCAGATAGCGCTTCGGCGCCTTCACCAGGCGGGCCAGTCGGTTGGATCTCCAGGCAGGAAGTTCGTCGATGACTCTGAGGTTGCTGAGCAGCCTGTGGTATGCGTGCGCCGTCTCACGGTTGATTCCGGCCGCGACGTGGATGGTCCTGTCCTCGGCAAGCCCGGCGGTGTTCAGGGCGTACGCTTCGAAGTAGCGGCCCAGCCGCGCCGGGTCGCGTCTGGCATCGACTTCGAGCGCGTCCCGCTCGACGACCTGCCGGATGTAGCTGCGCAGCCAGCGCCGCCGTAGCGGCTCCGGGGCACCGAGCGCGATTTCGGGGAAACCGCTTCGCAGTGCCAGGTCGATGTAGCCGCGGAGGTCGGGCGTGTCCGGCGCCGGCTGGAGCGGGTCTCCGTCGGTAATCCGTTCCAGCAGAGGTTTTGTCGATGTGCCGAACAGCTCCGACACGGTGAGTGGATGCATGTCCAACCACACGAGACGCCCGGTTCCCGGCCAGGTCCCGACATCCCTGACCGATCCTGTCAGTATGAAGCGCCCCGGGCGATGCGCAGTGTCCACGGCGCGTTTGACCGCTCCCAGAACGCCTGGAACGCATTGCCACTCGTCGAGAAGGACCGGTTCGGCCATGTCGGCGAGAGCCGAGTCCGGATCGGCCCTGAACGCTGCCGCCTGGGTGTCCTGGTCGAGTCGTACGACCGTCTCCGCGTAGCGCTGAGCTGTGGTTGTCTTGCCCGTTGCCCGCGGCCCGACCATCAGAACCGCGGGTAACTCGGCGAGCAGTTTCGGAAGGAGCGCGTCGACGAGGCGCTCGCGGTAGTGATCCACGAGCGGACATAGTACGCCCATTTGGGATGATCCGCGGTCTGGCGCGCTATTGGTCCGCGGTCTGGCGCGCTATTGGTCCGCGGTCTGGCGCGCCGTCCATTCTCGTCGTGGTCACGCGCCTGCGGCACCTATCGTTGGCGACGTGACTGCGCGCCGAGGCGACTGGGAGGCCCACCCGCTCACGACCCCGGAGTCGATCCCTCCGCCCACCCGGATCTGGACATCGGAGGACATGGACCACATCCGAGCGGGCTACATCCCCGAGATCATGGATGAGAAGTGGTTCATCTTCATGGAGGGGGATCGCCTGTTCGCGCATCGGAGTTGGACAGGGCTGGGCGTCTACGAGGCGACCTTCGCTCCTGTCGACCGTGGCTATGTCATCGAGTCCGCAGTCGTCACCGGCAACAGATCCGAATACAAGCGCTCGGCGGATCAGGACGAATCCCTGATCCTCGAAGTGCTCATCGTCGGTCACCTGCTGGGTCAATCGCTCTCGGAGTCACAGCTGTCCGACAAGAGCCCGCATCTTCGCTGGGAACTGTCGGTCCCCAACATCCCGAAGGAGGCGTTCATTCTGCCTGTCGTCGAGACGGCGAGCCCCGAGCTGAACCTCTACATGGGCGACATCACCGAACTGGACGTGGACGCCGTCGTGAACGCCGCCAACTCCTCCCTACTCGGCGGCGGGGGAGTCGATGGGGCAATCCATCGCGCCGCCGGGCCCGAACTCGTTGAGTACTGCCGCACCCTGGGAGGCTGCGAGACCGGACAGGCCAAGATCACGCCGGGCTTCGACCTCCCGGCCCTGTGGGTGATTCACACCGTCGGACCCGTCTGGCGGGGCGGCAACCACGGTGAGCCCGAACTCCTGGCCTCCTGTTACCGGGAGTCGCTGGCCCGCGCCGACGAGGTCGGGGCCGGGACCGTGGCCTTCCCGGGGATCTCGACCGGGGTCTACGGCCACCCGATCGAAGCGGCGGCCGCCGTCGCCGTTGAGACCGTTCACTCCACGCCCACGGACGTGAGCGAAGTCGTATTCGTGGCCTTCAACCAGGAGACCTTCGACGCCTACGCCGAATTCGGCTGAGAGAGGTTCGTTCGAGTCATGGATCCTCAGATCACCTGGCCGCCCAGACGATGTCTCGCCGGTCACGTTGGAAGGTGTCGACCATGACCACGCAGCCCGAGTTCCCGGTCGCCCCCGAGTTGGAGATCTCCCGCTGGTTCAACAGCGACGGCAACCCGACTCTGGCCGGCCTCAAGGGCGAGGTCGTGGTGCTGGAGGCGTTCCAGATGCTCTGCCCGGGTTGCGTCTCTCACGGGCTGCCCCAGGCCCAGCGCATCCACCAGACATTCGGCGACGAGTTGACCGTGCTGGGGCTGCACTGCGTGTTCGAGCACCACGAGGCCATGACCCCGGTCTCGCTGGAAGCCTTCCTGCACGAGTACCGCATCGGCTTCCCCGTGGGCGTCGACGCCTACGAGCCCGGCGCCGCCACGCCCACAACGATGGCCCATTACCAGCTGCGGGGCACACCGAGCCTGGTGGTCGTCGACCGGACCGGGCGCATCCGCGTCCACGCCTTCGGCCAGGCGGACGACCTCCTCGTCGGCGCCACTCTGGCCCGCCTCATCGACGAACCGCGCCCCTAGGCGGGCGACGACTGACCCCGGCGTCGGTTGCCACGCCCCAACCCGGTAACTCCACCCCTGGGAGTGTGCTGAGCAATCGACGGCAGGCGCGGCCGGAGCCGCCGGACCATGGATTCCGGCCGCCCGCCGGACCGGCCGATCAGCGCAGCCGGTACGCGTCCCGGCGATGCTGGACCCGGTGCACGACGACCTGATCGTCGTCGATCTCGAAGATGATCCGATAGTCGCCGCGGCGAGCGACTCGAAGGCCCTCGAGTGGGCCGACGAGCGGCTTGCCGAGCCTTCGGGGGTTCTCTGCCAGCGGACCGGAGATGGTTGCGACGACGGCGGGACGCACTTTCTCGGGAAGCCGCTCAAGAGAACGGGCACCCTCGGGAGTGATCCTGAGGTCGTACACCCCGCCGGCTCAGAGCAGATCGTGCAGTGTCAGAAGCTGCCCCTCGGCGGCCTCGAGTTGCGACTTGCGCAGTGAATCCATCAGCTCGTCATCGCCGAGTATGTCGATGGTTTCCTCGAGTGACTCGAGATCGTCGGGGCTCATGATGACGAACGAGGGCCGGCCGTTACGAGTCACCAGGATGCGGTCGTGCTGGTGTTCGACCCGATCGGCCAACTCGGAGAGATGCGCCTTGACCTCGGAGAAGGGAAGCGTGTCGCCCACAGGCGCCAGTATAGGTCAGATAATTGACCTATATCTTCGTATCGCAGCACGCGATCCACTGTTGAATGACCTGTGGCCGATCAGCGCCACGGACCGCGCTGCGGCTCGCGGGCCTGCGCGGGGGCAGCGGCCGCCACCCTCGCCGTCGAAACCGTTCGTTCGAACTCCGGCCTGTTCGCGCCAGTGATGCTATGATGCGCATATGCGCACTACTGTGTCGATCGATGATGCCGTCTACGAGCAAGCCCGGCGGATCGCATTCGAATCACGCCGAACGCTCGGCGAAGTCATCAACGAACTGCTCGCCGAGGGACTCAAGCTCGTCGCCCCACCGCCGGCGCGTCGCTCTCTCGGGCGACTGCGAGGCACCATCAGGATCGCCGACGACTTCGACGAGTTGCCCCGCGAAGTGCTGGACTCGCTCGACAGCCCGCTCTGATGGCGCGACTACTGCTCGACACCCACGTTCTGCTCTGGGCCAACGAGGCGCCGGAGAGGCTCTCCGTCGAAGCGGTCGCCGCGCTGGAGGACCCGGCCAATGACCTGCTGGTGTCATCGGTCTCGGTCGCCGAGATCGAGATCAAACGACGGCTCGGCAAGCTGGCCATGGAGCACAGTTGCGAGACACTCAGGTCACAGCTCGGTGGGATCTGGCTCGACCTGACTGCTGCTCACGCCATGGGGCTGCGCACGCTCCCCGATCTTCATGCCGATCCGTTCGACCGGCTCCTCATCGCGCAGGCACTGACCGAGGGGTGCACACTCGTCACCGCCGACGAGACGGTGCTCGTCTACCCGCTGCTGACGCTCACCGCGTAACAAGCGGCCGCCGCCATCGTTCCGGTGCCTCTCGGGCGGCCGGCAGATGCTTGTCCGGGACCGTCGCTGCACTTCAACTCCATCGAACGTCGTCGGGTGTGCGCACGTACGGTCCCCAGCAGGCGATGGTGTTGTCGGAGCGCACCCCGCACCAGTGGTCGAAACCCCCGTCGATGGACAGGAAGGTCCCCGACGGCGGGTGGGCGTCTCCGAAGTAGTTGGAGCCCCAGCACTCGATGGTGCTGTCGGTGCGCAGCCCGCACGTGATCGAGATGCCCGCGGTGGTTGCGCTGAACGTCCCGCTTGGCGCATACGGTAGACCGCCGAGGCCCCAGCACTGGACGGTTGCGTCCTCGCGTATCCCGCACGTGGTGAAGAGCCCGGCGGCGACCGACTGAAACGTTCCAAAGAGCGCGACGGTCTCCCCGAACTCGTCGTCGCCCCAGCATGCGACGGTGCCGTCGGTGCGCACCGCGCACGTGTGGAAGACGCCGGCGCTGACAAGCCGGAATGCTCCGGCGGGCGGGGTGGCCGCACCGCCTCTGTCGTCGCCCCAGCATTCGATGGCGCCATCGGTCCGCAGCCCGCAGGCGTGGCCACCGCCCACCGAGACGGTGTGGAATGTTCCGGTGGGCGGTGTGGTCATGCCGAACGAGTTGCTGCCCCAGCATTCGACGGTGCTGTCGCTGCGGAGCCCACAGGTGTTCCCGGCACCGGCGGCGATGGACGTGAACGTTCCGCTGGGCGGTGTCGCTTCTCCCTTGTCGTTGCCTCCCCAGCAGGCGACGGTGCCGTCAGTGCGCAGCCCGCAGGAATGGTCCCCGCTGGCGGTCACGGCGTCGAAGGTCTCTGCCGGCGCGTCGGCCTTGCGGTATCGGCTGCTCCCCCAGCAGTGGATGTTGCCGTCGCTGCGAACGCCGCAGGAATGACCTGAACCGGCACTGATGGTCCTGAACGAACCGGCCGGCGGGGTGGACAAGCCAGCCCAGTCGCTCCCCCAGCAGGCGACGGTGCCGTCAGTGCGCAGCCCGCAGGAGTGATCCTCGCCGGCAGCGACGGCTCGGAATGTTCCGGCCGGCGCCTCGGCCTCTCCGCGGTCGTTGTCGCCCCAGCATGCGATGGTGCCGTCGGTGCGCAGCCCGCAGGTATACCACTGGCCGGCTGTGACGGCTTGGAACGTTCCGGCCGGCGCCTCGGTTTCCCTGTGGAGGTTGTGTCCCCAGCATGCGATGGTGCCGTCGGTGCGCAGGGCGCAGGAATGCTCCCGTCCGGCAGTGACCGTGTCGAAGGTCCCGACTGGCGGGCTGGCCTGCCCGTAGTCGTTCTTGCCCCAGCATGCGACGGCGCCGTCGGCACGGATTCCACACGTGTGCGTTGATCCTACGGCGACGGCCTGGTACGGGCCGGTGGGCGCCTCGGCCTGGCCGGAGTTCTCCGTGTCGAGGTTCTCGGTGGCGGGACTCGCGGCGTCGGGTTCTGCGGTGTCGGCACTCGACACCACCTGCTCGGGTGCTGGGAACGCCACCCCGCGCCACCGCACGCCCGCTGGAACGGGCACGAACGAGCCCCAGCACTCGATGCTGCCGTCGCTGCGGATCCCGCACGAGTGCCCCCAGTTGGCGGTGAACGCCAGGAACGTGCCGGCCGGACCCTCGCTCTGGCCGAACGTGTTGTTGCCCCAGCACTCGATGCTGCTGTCGCTGCGGATCCCGCAGGTGTGCCCCCAGCTGGCGGTGAGCGCCAGGAACGTGCCGGCCGGTGCCTCGCTCTGGCCGAACGAGTTGTCGCCCCAGCAGTCCACGGTGCTGTCGTCGCGGATCCCGCAGGAGTGCTCTCGGCCGCCCGCAACAGCCAGGAATCCGCCCGAGGGCGCGTCGGTCTGGCCGGCGGTGTTGTTGCCCCAGCAGGCGACGGTGTTGTCGGTGCGGATCCCGCACGTGTGTCCCGTGCCGGCGGCGATGCTGAGGAACGCGCCCTCCGGTGGGTCGGTGCGGTCGTTGGCGGGATTGCCCCAGCAGGCGATCGTGCCGTCGTCGGCGATGGCGCACGAGTGGCCCCAGCCGGCGGTGATCGCTCGGAAGCCACTCGCCGGTGCGTCGGTCTGGACACTGCTCTCGCTCCAGCACCGGATGGTGTTGTCGGTGAGGATCCCGCAGCTGTGCGCCGCGCCCGCTGCGACGGCCAGGAACGATCCTGACACTCCGTGGGAGACAAGCTCGTCAACCTCGGCGGGCTCGCCGCCCCAGCAGGTGACGATGTTGTCGGCGCCGACCGCGCAGGAGTGCTCCATTCCCGCCGAGAGGGCGAGGAAGCGCCCCAGGGGTGGATGCGAGCGGCCGCCGGTGTTGTTTCCCCAGCATTCGATGGCACCGCCGGTGCGCAGCGCGCACATGTGCTCGGAGCCGGCGACGACGGTGACAAAACTCCCCGTCGGCGGGTCGGTGCGCCCCGAGTCGTTGAACCCCCAGCACTCGATGTTGCCGTCCGCGCGTAACCCGCAGGAGAACTCCCGGCCGGCGGTGAGGGATCGGAAGATCCCCGCGGGCGCGTTCGCCTGCCCGCCGTAGTCGTGTCCCCAGCACACCGCTGTGTCGTCGGTGCGGAGCGCGCAGGTGTGCCACGATCCTGCAGCGACCGCTCGAAAGGCACCGGTGGGCGGGGTCGCCTGCCAGAAGAGGTCGTTGCCCCAGCAGGCGATGGTGGTGTCGAGGCGCACCCCGCACGTGTGCTCCCGCCCTGCGGAGACGTCGGCGAAGCCGCCCGGCGGCGCATTGGATTGGCCGGAGTCGTTGGCGCCCCAGCAGGCGATGGTGCCGTCGCTGCGCAGGCCGCAGGAATGTCGCCAGCCGGCGGCCATTTCGCGGAAACTCCCGGTAGGCGCATCGGTCTGGCGATGGTCGTCGCTGCCCCAGCAGGTGATTGTGTCGTCGGTCCGCAGTCCACAGGAGTGCTCTCCGCCGGCGGCGACGGCGCGGAATGACCCGCTGGGGGCGTCAGCCTGGCCGTCACGATTGCTGCCCCAGCAGGTGATTGTGTCGTCGGTGCGCAGTCCACAGGAGTGCCCTCCGCCAGCGGCGACGGCGCGGAATGACCCGCTGGGGGCGTCAGCCTCGCCGTCACGATTGCTGCCCCAGCAGTCGACGGTGTTGTCGGTGCGCAGCCCGCAGGAGTGCCACTGTCCGGCAGTCAACGCAGCGAACGGCACGGCAGGTTCGGCCGGCGTCGGATCCGCGACGGCGGTGGCGAGGGCGTCCTCCTCCGGCGGTGCCGCCTCCTCGACGTCCGACGGTGCCGCCTCCTCGACGTCCGACGGTGCCGCCTCGTCCTCGTCCGGCGGTGCGGCTACCGGGTCATCGTCCTGATCCGACCCGGAATCCGGTGTGTCCTCGCGGCCCGGTGAGGGGTCGATCTGAGACGCAGGTTCGCTGGAGACCGGTCCTGGTGTGTCGGAGGTCGGTCCTGGCGTGTCGCGCGGGATCGTTGAAACTGTCGTGACGGTGGCGGCGTCGGCCGGGGAGGGCACCCCCGCCTGCTCGCCGCTCGAGCAGGCGGCGATCAGGAGGGCGAGGATCAGGATGCAGTGACGTCGCATCGTCCCCTCCCGCACGCGATTCCTGGCCGCCCCAGTGGCAGACCCGGTCACATCATTCCAGAGCGACGAGGACCGGTGCCACGTCACCCGGGTTCGATCATCACCACCAGGTCGCCGCCGCCGACCAGCTCCCCGGCGGCCACACGCACCTCGCTGACGGTGCCGCCGCAGCCGGCGAGGAGGTTGTTCTCCATCTTCATGGCCTCCAGCACCACGACCGGCTGGCCGGCCTCGACGGTGTCGCCGACGGCCACGAGCACCTTCACGACAGTGCCCTGCATGGGGGTGCGCACCTCGCCGCTGCCCCCGCCGGCACCGGCGCCGCTCCCGGACGAGGATCGCCGCGGCCGGCGGGCCCGGCGCTCGTCGGAGGCGGCTGCCGCCGTGGCCCCGGCGGGCATCCACAGCTTGACGGTGTAGCGCTTGGAGTTGACCTCCACGTCGAGGGTGTGGTGCACCTTCTCGTCGTCGCCGACCAGCGCCAGTTCCTCGGCCACCTGCATCGGCATCAGTCCGGTGAGGTCCAGCTCGTCGGTCACCCAGCGGGTCGAGTGCGCCACAGCGGCGAAGTCGGGGTGCGAGAGGATGGCCATGTCCGCCGGGATGGTGGTGGCGACACCCTCCACCTGCATCTCCCCGAGGGCTCGCAGCGTGCGAGCGATGGCGGCCGGCCGGTCGGCGCCCCAGCAGATGAGCTTGCCGACGAGATTGTCGTAGCGCGGGCTGATCTCGTCGCCCGCCTCGTAGCCGGTGTCGAAGCGGGTGCCGAAGCCGTTGGGGGTGACGAGTTTGCTGATCCGGCCCGGTGACGGCAGGAAGTGCCCCCCGGCGGGGTCCTCGGCGTTGATGCGCACCTCGATGGCGTGGCCCCGCAGTTCCACGTCGCTCTGGCCGAATCCGAGCGGCTCGCCGGCGGCAACCCGTAGCTGCTGTTCCACAAGATCGAGCCCGCAGATCATCTCGGTCGCGGGGTGCTCCACCTGCAGGCGGGTGTTCATCTCGAGGTACCAGAACGACCCATCCTGGTACAGGAACTCGACGGTGCCGGCGTTGGTGTACCCGCAGCCCTTCGCCACCGTGACCGCAGCCTCGCCCATGGCAGCGGCGATGGCGGCAGGCATGTCCGGAGCGGGCGCCTCCTCGATGAGCTTCTGGTGGCGGCGCTGCGCCGAGCAGTCACGCGTGCCCAGGTAGACGCAGTTCCCGTGTCCGTCGGCCAGCACCTGCACTTCCACGTGTCGGGGTCGGGGCAGGTATCGCTCCAGGTACAGCTCGTCGCGCCCGAAGTAGGCGAGGGCCTCTCGCCGGGCCGACTCCAGCGCCGAGTCGATCTCTCCGGCGGCCTGCACCACTTTGAGGCCCCGCCCGCCGCCCCCGTAGGCCGCCTTGACTGCAATCGGGTAGCCGTGCTCGGCAGCGAAGTCGGCGACGTCGGCCGCGGTGTCGACCAGCGGCGTCCCCGGCACGCTGTGGACCCCGACGACCTCGGCCGCCCGGCGGGCGGAGATCTTGTCGCCCATCACCTCGATGGCCTCCGGCGGCGGGCCGATGAACGTCACGCCCATGTCCACGATCCGGCGGGCGAAGTCGGCGTTCTCGCTGAAGAATCCGTAGCCGGGATGGACAGCCTCGGCGCCGCTGGCTTCGATGGCGGCGAGGATGGCGAGTGTGTTGAGATAGCTCTCCTCGCTGGACTGCCCACCGAGGGCGTACGCCTCGTCGGCCAGTCGCACGTGCAGGGCATCGCGGTCGACCTCGGAGTAGACGGCGATCGCCCTGATTCCCATCTCCCGGCACGTCCGGATCACCCGGACGGCGATCTCGCCCCGGTTGGCGATCAGGACCGAAGAAAACACGCCATATCGTGCCAGATCGTGGCCCCGAATACGCCCCCGCTGTCGATAGACGCCTGCGCGGGTGTTTGCCGATGACCTCCGTCGACGTGTGTGGGCGTCCCGGATGGTGGCCCGGAACACCCCCGCACGTCCGAGCAGATACGCCTGTAGGCATCCGATGGTGACGCTCGAGGAGGTCCGCGACCTGCTGGCGGGGACGGTTTTCGGCCCGGTTCGCCACGTCCAAAGCACCGGTTCTACCAACGCCGACCTGCTGGTGGCGGCCCGCTCGGGCGCACCCGAAGGGGCAGTCCTCGTGGCCGACCACCAGACGGCGGGGCGAGGCCGCCGCGGCAGGTCGTGGGTGGCTCCCCCGGGCGCGGCGCTGCTGGCGTCGGTGCTGCTGCGGCCGCGTTGGGAGAGCGGGCGCGCGGCACTGCTCTCGCCCGCGACGGCGCTCGCCGTGCGGGACGCCTGTGCCTCCATGGGCGCGGACGTGCGGTTGAAGTGGCCCAACGACGTGATCACCGGAGTGCCCGGGGATCCGTCGACCACCGGGCAACGGCGGGCCACTGCCGGGACATGTGCGGCGCCCGAGCGGGCTGCCGACCCGGCGACGTCACCGGCCGGCGCCTTCGAACATCGCGAAGCGAAGCTCGCCGGCGTGCTCGGGGAGCTCGACACCGGATCTGATGGGGAGACGGCGGTGGTGGTGGGCTTCGGTGTAAACCTTCGGTCGCAGGGCGCGCTGCTCTCTGCCGTCAGGGCGCAGGACGACACCGAGCTCGAGAGCGACTTCGCGCCACTGCCGCCGGTCGCTCTAGAAGCCGTCGCCATCCGCCCACCGGACCGCAACGAGTTGCTCGTGTCGGTGTTGCTGCGCCTCGACGCCTGGTACCGGCGCTTGCACGATCCCCGAGGTGCGCCGGACCTGCTCGGCGAACTCCGCCACCACTCCGCCACGCTTGGCCGGCAGGTGCGCGTGCTAACGCCCGGAGGCACCGTCGTCGGCCGAGCCGAGAACCTGACCGCCGACGGCAAGCTCATCGTGGCGACCGCCGACGGCCCTGTCGAGATCACTGCCGGCGATTGCCACCATCTCCGGTCCGGGACCGCCTGATCGGGCCGCCTCAGAGTTGCCCGCCTGACCGGGAGGCCTCAGGGTTGCCTGCGCCATCCGCCGTTCCGCTCGCGCGGGCTCGGCGCCGGCGAGCCGTCGGTAGCGCTCCGTCCCGGCTGCCCAGCCCCGGAATCTGCCCCGGTGCTCCGCGCCCGGCTACGATCCGTTCGGATCTTGTTTGGTCGAATCTGGGAGGGTGGCCGTGAACGACCAGGTGGACAGCGACCGCGAGGAGCAGGATTCGCCGGAGGAGGCGGCTCCCGAGGAGTCCCCCGCGACGGACGAGACGGCGGAGGCGGCGCCGGCCGAGGCGAGGCGCCAGGTCACTCTTGCCGTCCCGCCCATCGACCGCCTGCTGGTCCTGGTGGGCGCCGCCGCCATGGTGCTGTCAGGCCTGCTGAGTTGGATCGAGGTGGGACCCGACGCGTTCCCGAACTTCGCCGGCGTCGGTGCCGGAGGCGGTGGCGTGGGCCTCGTCGTCGTACTCATCGGGATCGCCTTGCTCTCGGGGCGCCCCCACATCGACACTGCGAACGGCGTGGCGCTCGGGGCGTTCCTGGCTTCGCTCGTGGCGGTGATCACGCTCGTCGACGAAGCGGGCGGCATCGGCATGGGTGTCGGCGCCTGGGTGGCGATGGTCGGCTCCGTGGTGGCGCTCGCAGGCGTTGTGTTCGGAACGATGGACCCGGCCCGGCGACCGGCCAGGAGCGTCAGCCACAAGGCGCCGGCGACGCTGGGTGCCGCTCTGGCAGTGATCGCCTCGTTCTGGATGGATTGGGTGATTTTCGCCTTTGGCGACTGGGCCCCCGCCGGCGACCATGCACCGATCGGCCGTGTATTCGCCGTCGGTGGTCTCGACAGCGATGTAGCAACCGGGTACCCCGTGCTGATCCTCGGCGTGCTGGTTCTGCTGCTGCTCCTCGGTCTCCTGTCGCCCACCGCCTCGGCGGCCATGCAGGCCAGGATGGCGATGAACATCCGGGTGGCCGGCATCGCCATCGTGGTGCTGGCGGCCGGCGACATCGCGGGCAGCCTGATGGGTCCCGGCCTCACAGGTTCGGGCCCGATCCTGGCGCTCATCGGGGCTCTGTCGATCGTCCGGTCCGTGGGTTCGGCCCCCGTCGCCGACACCGTGACCGCCGAAGCAGGCGCGGCCTAGCAGCACCGACTCAACCGATGCCACCGTTCGATTCAGCCGAGTTCCGGCGCGTTCTCGGCCACTACCCGACCGGCGTCACGGTGGTGACCGCGGTCGAGAACGGCAGCCCCGTGGGTCTCGCCATTGGCTCCTTCGGTTCGGTCTCCCTGGATCCGCCGCTGGTGATGTTCTGCCCCGGGAAGTCGTCGGGCAGTTGGCCGGCCATCGAGCGCAGCGGCAGTTTCTGCGTCAACGTCCTTGCCGATGACCAGGCCGCCCTCAGTTCGCTGTTCGCCGGGCGTGACCCCGACAAGTTCGCCGGCATGGCGTGGGGCACCCGCGCCACCGGCTCGCCGGTCATCGACGGCTGCCTGGCCTGGATCGACTGTGCCATCGACACGGTTCACGACGCCGGCGACCACTGGATCGTCGTTGGCCGCGTGGCCGACCTGGGCATCGGCCGCCCCGAGGCCGGGCCGCTCGTCTTCTGCAAGGGCGACTACGGCGCGGTCGGGCCGGCAGAGGACTGAGAAGGAGGATCCTCATGGCCGTTTACGCCCTCGGCGACCTGGTACCGCGCATCCACGAGGACGCCTACGTCCACCCCGAGGCCACGATCATTGGCGATGTCACCATCGGTGCCGGCTCGACGGTGTGGCCGCAGGCGGTGCTGCGCGGCGACGCAGGGGCGATCATCGTGGGTGAGCGCTCCTCCATTCAGGACGGCGCCGTGGTGCACTCGGATCCGGCGTCGCCGACGGTGATCGGCAACGACTGCACCGTCGGGCACCTGGTCCACCTGGAGGCCTGCACGATGCGCGACGGATCGCTGGCCGGCGTCGGCTCGATAATCCGCCACGGCGTCGTGGTCGGGGAGGGTGCGCTCGTGGGCGCCGGCGCGGTCGTGCTGGACGGCACCGAGATCCCGCCGGCCGCGCTGGCGATCGGCGTGCCGGCGAAGATCCGCCCCGGCGGCGCCGCCGGTGCCATGCTGGTGGACGCGGCGGCGAGCTACGCTCGGCGCGGCCCGCAGTACCGGGCTGAACTGCGGCGACTGGACTGATCGACGGAGATGTCGGCCCATGGACCGGGAGGCCGACCTGCCGGTAGACTGAGGGTACGGAGTTCCCCGCGACAGGGCGTGGAGCCCACCTCCAGGATGGAGGACCAAATGACCACGACCAGCAACATCGGTGTCGATCTGAGCAGCTACGCCCTCGGTTGGAGCGACGAGGAGGACTACGTCTTCAAGCCGCGCCGGGGCCTCGACAGTGACCTCGTGCGCGAGATGTCGTTCATGAAGAAAGAGCCGCAGTGGATGCTGGACTTTCGCATGAAGTCCCTGAACCGCTTCGAGCGTCGACCCATGCCGAGTTGGGGCGGCGACCTCGACGGCATCGACTTCGACAACATCTTCTACTACATCAAGCCCACCGAGGAGCAGGTCAGCGATTGGGACGACGTCCCCGACTCGATCAAGAACACCTACGAGAAGCTCGGCATCCCCCAGGCGGAGCGCCAGTATCTCGCCGGCGTGACCGCCCAGTACGAGTCCGAGGTGGTCTACCACCGCAACCGGGAGGACCTCGAGGCCCAGGGCGTCATCTTCAGCGACATGGGTACGGCGGTGCAGGAACATCCCGATCTGGTGCGCAAGTACTTCGGGCGGATCATTCCCCCCAACGACAACAAGTTCTCGGCGCTCAACTCGACGGTCTGGTCGGGCGGGTCGTTCATCTACGTGCCGCCGGGCGTGAGCGTGGAGTTGCCGCTGCAGGCCTACTTCCGCATCAATGCCGAGAACATGGGGCAGTTCGAGCGCACCCTGATCATCGCTGACAAGGGCTCGCAGGTGCACTACATCGAGGGCTGCTCCGCCCCGGTGTACACCAGCGACTCGCTGCATTCGGCCGTCGTGGAGATCGCGGTGGGCGAGGGCGCCCGCGTCACCTACACGACCATCCAGAACTGGTCCAACAACGTCTACAACCTGGTCACCAAGCGGGCCAGGGTGGAGGCCGAGGGCCACATGGAGTGGATCGACGGCAACATCGGCAGCCGGCTCACCATGAAGTACCCCGCCGTGGTGATGGTCGGGCCGAAGGCCTCGGGCGAGGTGCTGTCGGTGGCCTACGCGGGGCCGGGCCAGCATCAGGACGCCGGGGCCAAGATGACCCACGCCGCCCCCGAGACCACGTCGAAGATCGTCTCGAAGTCCATCTCCAAGGACGGCGGGCGGACCAGCTACCGCGGCTTGGTGCGGGTGGAGCCCGATGCCAAGGGCTGCAAGAGCCACGTGCAGTGCGACGCCCTGATTCTCGACCCCGACAGCGTCTCCGACACTTACCCCTACATGGAGGTGGGTTCGCAGGACGCGGTCATCGGCCACGAGGCCACGGTGTCGAAGGTTGCCGACGAGCAACTCTTCTACCTGATGAGCCGCGGGCTGAGTGAGGAACAGGCCATGGGCATGATCGTCAATGGCTTCATCGAGCCTGTGACCCGCACGCTGCCCATGGAGTACGCCGTGGAGTGGAGCCGCCTCATCGAACTGCAGATGGAGGGCTCGGTCGGCTGAACCCGGGGCCCCGGTGGCCGGGGCTGCCGAGATCGCCATCCCGACCGGCGGGGCCGACCGGCGCTCCGGCCGTCACCCGTAGAATGGGCATGCCATGCCGATGCGTCAGGACTGCAAGTACTTCGAGAGTCGCACGTATCCCAACGGCGACACCGTTCGCAAGTGCGATCTCGATCTCGCCCCCGAGGCCCCGTGGCGCTGCCCGGAGAACTGCGAGATGTACACCCGCCGGCGCGCCGACGTGAACTGGTCGTACGGAACTCTCGTGACGCCGAAAACTCCCGACGAGCCGGCCTCCCTGGGAACCGACGATTCCATCGCCGCTCTGCTCGACGAGGCCGAGGACGTCGTGAACCAGGCCGGGCGGGAGATCATGGCCGACCTGGAGAAGGAGAAGCGGCGCCCGGGCAAGCGCCTACGCCGCACCCTGCGCCGCCGCGGGCGTGACCGCGGCGGGCACGGCTAGCCGGCGGGTCTCGATGCCGGATCTCCCCGACTCTTTCTCCGTCGCGCACGCGGCCGCCCTGCCGGGGGCCGACTGGCTACGGCAGAGGCGCGTGAGCGCCGCCGAGGCCTTCCGGGAGATGCCGTTGCCCACCGCTGCCGAGGAGGAATGGCGCTACAGCCCGCTCGGCGAACTGCACCTCGAGACCTACCACCCCGCGCTGGGAGCCCCGGTCGCGGTGTCCAACGGCGGCCGGGACGCCGGCGCAGCCGGCACCGGAGCTCTGGGCGCGACCGATTCCGGTGCCGATGACCTGCTCGGCCCGCTGCGAGGCCGCCTGGGCTCGCTGAGCGCCCTCGTGGTGACGTGCGACGGGCAACTTGTCAGCACGGAGATCGCTCCGGCGGCGGCAGCCGCCGGTCTGGCGGTGCGCATGCTCGCCGACGAGCCGGTGCCGATCGGCGGTCTGGGCGATGTGCTTGCGGAGCCGGCGGACGCGTTCGGACTGATGGCCGAAGCCTTCTGCACCGCGCCCCTCGTGGTGGAGATTCCCGCCGGGGCGAGCCTGATCGATCCGGTCGCCGTCGTGAATGTGGTACGGGCGCCTGCGATGGCGATCTTCCCGCGCTTGGCGGTTGTGATCGGCGATGGCGCGGAGGCGCAGGTGGTCAACGCTTTCGTCTCCGGCGAGGCGGAAGGCTTCGTCGTGCCCGTGGCCGAGATTGCCGTCGCCCCTGCCGCCCGCCTCCAATACCTCACGCTGCAGGAGTTCGGGCCGCGTACGGTGGGTATCGACCAGACAGCGGCGGCGGTGGCCTCCCAGGGGCATCTCGCCATCGGAGTCGCGGCCGTGGGAGGCGCCTACGCCCGGTGCAGGGTCGACTGCACGTTGTCGGGACGGGGTGCCACCGGCGACATCTCCGCCATGTATTTCGGGGACCGCGACCAGGTGCTGGACTTCCGCACCTTCCAGAACCACCTCGCCCCCGACACCAACAGCAACCTGCTCTTCGTGGGCGCCGTGGAGGACCGGGCACGCTCCATCTATTCGGGCCTCATCAGGGTCGGGCCCGACGCCCGGGGCACCGACGCCCAGCAGACCAACCGCATTCTGAAGCTCTCCGAGGGCGTGTGGGCCGATTCAGTGCCCAACTTGGAGATCGAGAACAACGACGTGCGGTGCGCCCACGCCAGCTCTGTCGGGCCGATCGACGAGGATCATCGCTTTTACCTCGAGAGCCGGGGTGTACCGCCCGACGTGGCGGAGCGTCTCATCGTGGAGGGCTTCTTCGGTGAGGCGCAGAGCCGTCTGCCCGTACCGGCCGTGGCGGCCGGTTTCGGCGAGTTGGTCCGGGCCAAGATCGGCTCCGACCGATGATGGGCAAGTTGCGGAGAGGTCTTGGGCGTGGCCGGACATCGGAGTCCGCCGGCGAGGCGGCCCCGGGCCGGATGACCGATGGGGAAGAGTTGGCGATGAGTGCGGAGAGCACCGGCCCGGTGCGGTTGTGCGGGCGGGAGGACGTCGCGCCCGGTGAGGCTCGTTGCTTCGAGGTGGCGGGGCGGCGTGTCGCCGTCGCTCATGTCGCCGACGAGTTCTTCGCCATCGATGACACGTGCAGCCATGCCGACTACTCGCTCAGCGAGGGCGACGTGGATGTCGACGAATGTGCTCTGGAGTGCCCCGCCCACGGAAGCCTGTTCGATCTTCGCACCGGCGACGCCCTCACCCTTCCGGCCGTCAGCCCGGTGGCTGCCCACGAGGTGACGGTGACGGACGAGGGTGTCTTCGTCACGTTGCGCGGCCGGTAAAGAGGTGCGACTGTGAGCGAACTGGTTGTTGAGGGTCTGCGGGCGAACGCGGGGAACGAGGCGATCCTGCATGGCGTGAACCTTCGGGTGGCCGCCGGCGAGGTGCACGCCGTGATGGGCCCGAACGGTTGCGGCAAGTCCACGCTCGCACACGTACTGGCGGGCCGCCGCGGCTACACCGTCGTCGCCGGGCAGGCGATGCTCGACGGTCGCGACCTCCTGGCGCTGACGCCCTTCGAGCGCGCCCAAGCAGGGCTGTTCCTGGCCATGCAGTACCCGACCGAGGTGCCGGGCGTGAACCTGAGCGATGTGCTGAGTGCGGCGCTACGGGCCGGGGGCCGCGACCTGGCAGCCGATGGTCTCGTCGACCTGCTGGGCGCCGAGGCCGAGCGTCTCGGCGTGCCGACCGCGCTGCTGGAGCGGTCAGTCAACGTGGATCTCTCGGGTGGGGAGCAGAAGCGGGGTGAGGCGCTGCAGCTGGCCGTGCTGCGTCCCCGCATCGCCGTGCTGGACGAGATCGATTCGGGATTGGACATCGACGCACTTCGGGCCGTGAGCCGACGCATCGAGCTGGCCACCACTGAGGGGCTCGGCGTGCTGGCGATCACCCACTACACGCGCCTGCTGCACGAACTGCGTGCCGACCGGGTGCACATCATGATCCGCGGCCAGATCGTTACCTCTGGCGGTCCCGAGTTGGCCGACGAACTGGAACGCACCGGCTACGAGCTATGGGACCGCCCCGCCCCCGCCGAGATCGCCGTCACCCTCGGCCGCGGCTTCTAGCCGCCACCGAGCGGCGCCCGTCCCACGCCCGCCGGTCCGGCGGGGACCGGAATCCACCCCCGCAGCGCTGCGGGCCCCGCTGCTGTCGTGGCGCATTGGCAGGGCTACTGTGACTCCATGACCAATCCCAACGAGCTGATCGACGACGCCACGGTGGACGCCCGGCTGGGCGAGATACCCGGCTGGGAGCGGCGCGGCAACGCTCTGCATCGCGACTTCGAGTTCGCCGACTTCACCGCCGCCTTCGGGTTCATGGCGTCGGTGGCCTGCGTGGCGGAGCGGCTGTTCCACCATCCCGAGTGGTCGAACGTCTGGAGCAAGGTGTCCATCGCCATCAGCAACCACGCCGCCGGCGGGATCACCGAGAAGGACTTCGACTTCGCCACCCGAGTCAACAAACTCGCCGGCTGACAGCGCGCCGCACATCGCCGGCCAGGAGGGCAACGCGGCACGACTCACCGGATCTCTGGCGGCGCCGTGAGCCGACGGGCGCGCCGGCCACCTCGGAGCCCTGATCGGTACGAGCCAGGGCGCCGCTAGATGGTGACGACGGCGTCCATCCAGTCGGCCACGAATGCGGGGCCGTCGGCGGCGGCGCAGACGCGCATGTTGGGGCGGCGTTCGGGGTGGTCGATGGTGCGCAGGATCTGTCCCTCGTACTCGACGGCGATGCTGGCGTCGCGCAGGGTGGTGTGGGCGCCCCCGAGGGCGGCGTGGACGGCGAGCGGGTCGTGCAGGTAGGTGCGCTCGTCGAAGTGTGAACCGTCCAGGCCGTACTTCGCGGCGAAGCCCAGGAACGGCTCGCGCATCTCGGCGATGAGCCGGACCAGCTTCTGGGAGACCGGGCCGCCGTCGGTGGCGAGTCGGTCCCGATCGGCGCGATCGAGATACACCTGCAGGGTCACCTCCAACGGCACGAGCGTGATGTCCAGCGATGACCCGAGCACGATCGCCGCGGCGAGCGGGTCGGAGTTGAGGTTCGTCTCGAACGTCGCCGGCCAGGCGACCATGTGTCGCTCGACGAGCCCACCCATGATCGTCACCGGCCCCAAGGCCTCCGCCAAACCCGGCTCCATCTGCAGCGCCAGGGCGAGATTGGTGACCGGCCCAACGGTCAGCACGGCCAGGGGATCCCGGGCGCGCCCGGCGGCGTCGAGGATGAACCGCGCCGCATCCTCCCGGGTCGGATCGTCATCGGGCACCTGACGTTCGGCGTCCGTCAGCACGCCGGCCCCTTCGTGGCCCCACATCTCGTTCCAGTGAAAGCTGTCGACGCTGCTGTGCCGCAGCGGCGCCGAGCGCCCCGCCACGACGGGGACGTGCCGCTTGTCGGAAACGTCCAGCAGCGATCGGGCGATGGCGGCCCGCAGGGGCGCGTGGCCATGAACGGTCGTCACCCCCACCAGATCCACGTCCGGTTCGGCGATGAGCAGCGCCAGCGCCAGCGCATCGTCCACGTCGGTGCCGATGTCGGTGTCGAGGAGAAGTTGGGTCATGACGTGGGGTCCTTCCGTCCGATTCCTCGTGGCGTCCTCGGTTCAGGCTTCCGGCCGGGCGGGCACCCGAACTCCGAGCCGGCGAGGCCGCGCTCCCGGACCGCCACGCCGCGCCGGCCGTCTCGCCGGTGCCCCGGGGCGCGATCGCCGAGCCTCCCTCATCCCTTCACCGCCGAGCCCACGACCGACTCGGTGAACGTGCGCTGGAACGCCAGCAGGATGATCGCCGGGACCAGGCAGAGCACCGCGGCGCCGGCGAAGAGCATCCCCCAGTCCACCCCGTACTGCCCGAACAGCCGGGCGAGCGCCACGGCTCCGACGTCCATCGCCGGATCGGTGGTGAGCAGCAGCGGCAGCAGGTAGGCCTGCCACTGGAAGACGAAGATGATGATGCCGGCGCCCACCATGGCCGGCCCGGTCAGCGGCAGGTAGACGTGCCAGAACACGCGCCACGCGCCGGCGCCGTCGATGGAGGCGGCCTCTGCGAGTTCGTGAGGGATGTCGAGGTAGAACTGGCGGAGCAGGAAGATTGCCAGCCCGTTACCCACGCCCGGCAGGATCAGGCCGATGTAGCTGTTGTCCAGTCCCACGCTCCGTGCGGTGTCGGCCAGGGGGATGGCCAGAGCCTCGAACGGCACCATGAAGGCCAGCACGACCAGGGCGAAGACGAGCCCGCGGCCGCGGAACCGGAACACCGTCAGCGCGTACGCCGCCATGGCGGACATCAGCACCCCCACGGCGACCGTGGCGCCCGCCACGATCAGGGAGTTGCCGATGGCGCGTCCCAGCGTGCCGCCGGCGATCTCGGCGAGGTTGTTGGCGGTGACCGCGTCGGGGATGAACGTGCTCCAGGTGAAGGTCCTGAACGAGCGGAACACGTCGTTGCCGGGACGCAGACCGGATGCGACGATCCAGGCCAGCGGAGCCAGCCACAGCAGCGAGACGACGGGCACGAGCACCACCAGGGGGATGCGACCCCAGCGCGGCAGGTCAAGACGCACGGCGGACCTGCTCGCTGCGGCCGCTCATCACCCGGAACTGCACGGCCACGATCGCCGCCACGAGCACCACGAGGACGGTGATCTGGGCGAACGCCGGTCCGGGATCGTTGAAGACGAACGCCTGGGTATACGCCTCGTACATGACGAGGTTCGTGCTGCCGGCGGGGCCGCCGCGGGTGAGGATCTGCACGGGTACGAACAGCAGGAAGTTCGCAACGGTTGCGGCAACCAGCACGAACCCCAGCTGCCGGCGGATCATCGGGGTGACGATCGTGATGAGCCGCCGCAACCAGCCGGCGCCGTCGATGGCGGCGGCCTCGACCATCTCGCGGGGCACGTTCTTGATGCCGGCGATGAGGAACATCATCCAGTAGCCGACCCCGATCCACGAGGCGATGACCATGATCACGTACAGGGCCTGGCCGGGCGACGTGAGGAAAGGCTGGTCGGGTAGGCCCACGACTCCCAGCAGGCTGTTGATGATCCCGTCGCCGGGGCGGAACCATATGCCCCAGACGACCGTCGAGACCGCCGGCGGCACCGCCATCGGCAGGAAGATCAGCGTGCGCCACAAGCCCACGGCCGGCAGGCGTTGCGAGAGCACGACCGCCAGGGCGTAGGAGACCAGCACCTGCGCCGGGTTGATGATGACGTTGAAGACGACCGTCGTGACGACGGCTTCCCGGAACGTCGTCGCCCCGAGTTCGGCGTAGTTGGCGAGGCTCCAGGCCCCGCCGTCACGGAAGCTGCTGATGAGCGTGTCGACCGTCGGGGCGATGCGGGTCAGGATCAGCGTGACGAGGGCGGGCGCCAGGAAGACCATGGCGACCGCACCGCCCGAACGCCGGCGGCGCCGCGCCGGCGGCGCCACCTGCGTCTGGGTCTTGGTCATCGGCCTCGAGGAGACCGCTGAGTAGCTCCTTGGACCGGCGCTCTCGTCATTCCGGCGAGGGCCGGAATCCGGTCGCCGGCGGACCGGCCTGCGGTTCCAAGGGACTACTCAGCGGTCTCCCGGTTCTTCACAAGTTGGGGTGATCAGCCGCTCGGGAGTTGAGCCTCCAACTCCGACTGGGCACGGTCGAGGGTCTCCCGCACGTCGAGGCCGTTGCGGATGTCCTCGAAGGCGCGGCCCATGATCTCCTCAAACTGGATGTAGCCGATGCTGCGCGGCCGCACGACCGAGGTGGTGGCGAGTTCGTACTCGACCAGTTCGCCGGCCGTGGTGCCACCCTCGCCGCGGTCCCACGGCGGGGAGACGATGAAGGCCGGGAGTGCACCGGTCAGAGCCGGCGGGGCGACGTCGACGGTTAGGAACACGTTCGTGCCCGTGGGCGAGGTGGTGACCCACTTGGCGAAGGTGGTCGCCGCTTCGGTGTTCGGGCTGTTGGGGTTCACGCCGAGCGACAGGGCGCCCGTCGGAGTGACCGGGTCGTAGCCCTCGAAGTACGGGTGGGGCGCGAAGCCGAGATCGAATTCGAGGGGCCAGAAGAGCTCAAAGATGCCGCCCCAGTGGGTCCCGCCGAGGTAGAAGGCGATCTCGCCCGCCGCGAAGGCGTTGGGAGTCTCCTCCGGTGGCATGCCGCGTGGCGCCACGCCGTCGTCGGCGAACAGGCTGGCGTAGAACTCCATCGCCTTGACCCAGCCGTCGTTGACGAGGTCCGGCTGGAGGTTGGCGGGTCCGGTCAGGCCGGAGCCCCCGCCGAGCGACTCAATCAGCGGCTGCAACTGGTAGTAACGGCTCACCTGGTCGAACTGGAAGCCGTACGTGGCGCCGCCCTCCTGGGCCTGGCGCGCCAGGTCGATCAGCTCGTCCCAGGTCATGCGGTCGTCGGGCGACGTGGACGGGTAGGGAATCCCCGCCTGGTCCAGCAGCGACTTGTTGTAGTAGAGGATCTGCGTCGACGTGTTCAGCGGCAGCGCCATCAGCCTGCCGTCCACGGTGGAGGCCGTCAGCGCCGTGTCCACCCAGTCGTTCTTGGCGTCGCCGACGGCGTCGGAGACGTCGTGCAGGAACCCCTGGTTGTCCAGCGCCGCAACCCGTGGCTGGTCGGCGATGTAGACGTCCGGGCTGTCGCCGCCGTTCGCCAGGCGGCTCTGGATGACCTGGTTCAATTCTCCGAACGGCACGGATTGGTACTCGACGGTGATGCCGGGGTTCTCGGCGTGGAACGCCTCGATCAATGGTGCCACCCCCTCGGGGCCGTAGAACCCGAGGAACGAGATCGTCACCGGACCCTCGTCCTCGGGAGGTGGCGGCGGTGGTTCGGGTGGTGCCGGCGCGGGTTCGGGTGGTGCCGGCGCGGGTTCGGGTGGTGCCGGCGCGGGTTCGGGTGGCGCCGGTTCGGGTGGTGCTGGTGCGGGTTCGGGCGGCGCCGGTTCGGCCGGAGGCGGGGTTGGTGCCGCCGTGGTGCCGCCGTCGCCGCAAGCGGTCAGGCCCACCGTCAGCAGTACGATCGCGCACGCGGCCGCCGCCACGGCACGCCGACGGACCATCAATGTTCTCATTTCTCCCCCTCTGGTGTCGGAATACGACGGAGTTTGTCTAGTGTCCCGAGTCGGAAGTTCGCTGGCGTTTCGATGGCCCCGCTATTCGCATTTGCGCAGGCCAGCTCGCTGCAGCAATCCTCCGAATACCAAACGAACTAATCGCTCAGGACACTAGCACCCCGAGACCGGTGCCGCTGCAACCACCGGTGCTGCTGCAACCGGCGGGGTGCGCTTGGCTAGCTGCGGAGGCTCTCGGAGAGCGTGTTCCAGCAGAGGGTTGCGCACTTGATGCGCACCGGGAACTTCACGACGCCCCGTAATGCCTCGAGGTCGCCGAGGTCGGCGGGCGGGGCGACCTCGCCGCCGTCGGTGACGATCGACATCATCGCCTTGAAGGAGCGTTCCAGCTTCTCGACCTCCGTGACGCTGCGGCCCTTGACCGCCACCGACATCATCGAGGCGGTGGACTGGCTGATGGAGCACCCCTGGCCGCCGACGCGCACGTCGCGGACGACGCCGTCGGACACGTCGGTGTAGACCACCACCTCGTCGCCGCACAGCGGGTTGAAGCCCTCGGCCCGGCCGGCGGGCGGGCAGGGCAACTCACCCCGGTTGCGGGGGTTGCGGTAGTGATCCAGGACGATCTCCCGGTAGAGGTCTTCGAGGCCGGGCATGGTGGTCTCGAAGGCTATTGGGGGCCGAACAGATCGCCCACGCGATCCAGCGCCTCGCCCAGGTGGTCGATGTCGGACTCGTCGTTGTAGATGTAGACCGAGGCTCGGGCGGTGGCCACCACCCCCAGGCGGCGCATCAGCGGCTTGGCGCAATGGTGACCGGCACGCACGCACACCGCCTGCTCGTCGAGCACCTGCGAGATGTCGTGGGCGTGCACGTCGCCGTAGACGAAAGACAGCACCCCTCCGCGGGCGGCCGGCTCGGGCGGTCCGTGGATCGTGAGGTGTTCACCGTGGCGCTCGGTCAGGGTGCGCAGGGCGTAGGCCGTGAGCGACACGTCGTGGCGGCGCACCGCCTCCATGCCGATACCGCTGAGGTAGTCCACGGCGGCGCCCAGCCCCACCACCTCGGCGATGGCCGGGGTGCCGGCCTCGAACTTCCACGGCAACTCGTTGGGCAGGAACCCCTCGGTGGTGACGTTGAGGATCATCTCGCCGCCGCCCAGGAACGGGGGCATGGCCTCCAGCAGTTCCTCGCGGCCCCACAGCACGCCGATGCCGGTGGGTCCGCACATCTTGTGGCCCGAGAAGGCCAGGAAGTCCCCACCCAGGTCGGTCACGTCGGTGGGTGCGTGCGGCACGTACTGGGCGCCGTCCAAGAGCACGACCGCCCCCCGCTCGCGGGCGGCGTCGGCGATGCGGCGCACCGGGGGGATCGTGCCCAGCACGTTGGACATGGCGCTGAACGCCACCAGTCGCACGCCGTCCAGCAGCCGGTCGAGGTTGCGCAGATCCAGCCGGCCGTCGTCGTCGAGGGGAAGCCAGCGCAACTCCACGCCCCGCTCGGCGGCCAGCATGTGCCACGGGACGATGTTGGAGTGGTGCTCCATGTGGCTGAGCAGGACGGCGTCGCCGGCGGCGAGGTTGGTGCGCCCCCAGCTGTGGGCCACCAGGTTCATGGCCTCGGTGGCGTTGCGCGTGAAGACGATCTCGCGGGGCGAGGCGGCGCCGATGAAGCGCTGCACCTTCGCCCGCGCCTCCTCCATGGCCTGCGTGGCGATGTCGGCGATGTGGTAGGCGCCGCGGTGCACGTTGGCGTTGATGGTGCGGTAGTAGGTGTCCATGGCGTCCAAGACGGCCTGTGGCTTCTGGGAGGTGGCCGCGGAGTCGAGGTAGACGATGGGTTTGCCGTAGACCTCCCGGCCGAGCAGGGGGAAGTCAGCCTTGGTGGCGGTGGCGAGGGTGCTCATCGCGTCCGTCCCCGCTCAGCGGAAGGCGTTGTAGCCGTGGGCCTCGAGCCGCTCGGCCAGGGCCATGTCGCCGGACTCCACGATCCGGCCGTCGATGAGGATGTGGACGTGGTCGGGCACCAGGTACTCCAGCAGGCGCTGGTAGTGGGTGATGGCCAGGGTCCCCATCTGCGGGTTCTCCTCGCGCACCGCGTGCACGCCCGAGGCCACGATCTTCAGGGCGTCGATGTCGAGGCCGGAGTCGGTCTCGTCCAGGATGGCCATGTCGGGGCGCAGGATGGCCATCTGCAGGATCTCGTTGCGCTTCTTCTCGCCGCCCGAGAAGCCCTCGTTCAGGAAGCGGTCGGCGAAGGCGGGGTCGATGCCGAGGCGGTCCATCCAGTCCATGATCTGCATGCGCAACCGCAGGATGGAGATCTCCTCGCCACTGCGCGCGCCGGCTGCCTGGCGCAGGAAGTTGAGGACGGACACCCCCACAATGGACTGGGGGTACTGGAAGGCGAGGAACAGCCCGGCCTTGGCGCGCTCATCGGCACTCCACTCCGTGATGTCGTCGCCCCGGAACAGCACCCGTCCGGCGCTCACCTCGTATTCGGGACTGCCCATGAGGGTGGCGGCCAGGGTGGATTTTCCCGAGCCGTTCGGACCCATCAGGGCGTGTAGCTCCCCGGGGCGGATGTCCAGGGTCACACCCCGCAGGATCGTGGAGTCCTCGGCGCCGACGTGCAGGTTCGCTATGGCGAACAGCGGCTTGGCGGCGGTGGAACTCACGCTGAGGAGTCTACGGCTGGCACTCCGCCGTCATTCCGGTGGAGGCTGGATTCTACGTTGGCGCTGGACCAGCCGTGCATGCTGGCGGCTGTTGGCGGCCGCCCGCGGCGCTGCTGTGCCGCGATACGGCTGGCTACTCGACGAGCTTCAGAGTCTCGGTGCGGCCTTCGACCTTGCCGACGGCCTTCGCAAGCTCGATGACGGCCGTGGTGAGGCTGTCGATCCGATTGTCCGTACGGGCCGCCGATGTCTCGATCTGCGTCCGCGTTTCTTCGCGGTGGGCAGCGAATCCGTCGGTCATGTCCTTGCGCACGTCGGCGAATCCGTCGGTCATGTCCTCGCGCAGGTCGGTCATGTCCTTGCGCACGTCGGTCATGTCTTGGCGCAGTGCGGCGATGTCGGCGCGGCGCGCCCAGTCCTGGTGGAGAACGACCATGAGCATGAGGCCGACGACGCCGAGTATTGCCTGTTCCATCCCTCTCCCTAATCGTAATGGATGCCCGCCGGGTGCGACCAGCCGGTGTGCCCGGTCGCCGATGGGTCCTATGCGTCAGTACTACTATAATGCATTGACACTAATGGTAGATACTCTAACTACATAAAATGGTCTGCTGGCGCGGCGTACGTGACGACCGAGATCAACGTGGCGCTACCAGCCGCGGTCTATCCACTCTTGGAGGTGGGGGTTCTCGCGGCCGATGGTGGTGTCGTCGCCGTGGCCGGGCATCACGATGGTCTCGGGCGCCAGGCGGAGGGGTTCGGCCGTGCCCGTCTCGGATTCGAGAATCCCAACCGTTGTATCGTAACAAAACTGCAGGTGAGGACTGGCGAGAAGGCGCCACCCGAAGAAGGAATTCGAGGAGGCACTCCGTGAGGCCGAGAATGCCGGGTGGACTGTCGCGCCGTCACCATCGGGTCATCGCTGGGGTTGGATGCACTGCCCGGGCGGTCGTGCGGGCTGCCGGCTCCCGATCTCGTCGACGCCGCGCAATCCGGGCAACCACGTTCGGCACGTCCGGCATGCGCTCATCCGCTGCCCGCACGGTGAGCCATAGAGGAGCGAGATGAAGACCTACCAGTTCGTGCTCATCGTCGAGGGTGCCGATCTTCAGTCCGACGAGATGTTCGAAGCGGTGTTCGACGCGGGATGTGACGATGCCCTTGTGGGGTGCTCCAATGGGGTGCAGTTCGTGGACTTCGACCGCGCGGCCCCGAGCGCCGGGAGGGTGCTGACCGCCGAGGCATGAGCAGTCCCGGCGCAGGCGCCGCGATCGAACTGTGCAAGCCGGCGCTTGATGGTTCGGTCGAGGCTCGGCGGTCGCTCAGGGAATCACGAGGAGCGCTTCCTCGTCGCTCTCTCCGAAGGTCGAGATGACGCTGCTGTGATCTCTCAGCGCCTCGAAGATGTCACGTGTCGAGGCATTGCCGAGCCGTACCCAGATCGCCCGGGGTGGTGGCCCTCGAAGGAACGCCAGTTGGCGGAAGTCGGAGTCTTTCGAGACGATCACGTACCTGTGGTCACCGGCGTAGTCCCAGATTGCCTGATCTGTTGCTGTCTCGAGCCCGAGATCGGAGACGTGGCGGCTATCAGGGAATTCGGCGTCGAGCAGGCGGATGAGGCGGAGCGACAGGTTCTGGTCGAACAGCAGCCTTACGCGGTTGTGGCCAGGCGACGTTCACGCATTGCCGCAAACTGGATTGCCGCGCGAACGTGCTTCTCGGTCAGTTCGGGGAAGTCGTCGACGATCTCGTCCACCGCCATACCGGACGCGAGGTAGTCGAGCACGTCGTACACGGCGATCCGAGTGCCTGCGAAGCATGGCTTTCCGCTCCGAACGCCCGGGCGGGTCTCGATTATTGCGCTCAGATCCACTCCACGCAGGCTACTCCGTCCCGGGCGGGTGTGATCCGTGGTGGGCGGGGGCCCGTGGTAGTGCCACCTGGTGGTGACACGGTTCCGGTGGGGTCACTGGCGGCTACCAGCCGCGGTCTATCCACTCCTGGAGGTGGGGGCTCTCGTGGCCGATGGTGGTGTCGTCGCCGTGGCCGGGCATGACGATGGTCTCGGGAGCGAATTGGGAGAAGATCAACCCGTCGATCGAACCGATGATGGTGGCGAAGTCGCCGCAGGGGAACTCCGCGGGTGGCGGCTTGCCCTCGCGAAACTCGAAGCCGTCGCGGGTGAGTCCGGGTCCACCCGGGAACAGCGTGTCGCCGGTGAACACCACGGGTGATCCCTCCACCTTGAAGCAGATGGATCCGGCGGTATGGCCCGGCGTGATCGTGGTGTGCAGGCGCAGGCGCCCGACTTCCACCGCCGAGTCGCCCTCGAGGAGTTGGTCGTAGGAGGGCAGCATGTGGGCGTCGCCTGCGGTGATGTGCACGTTGTAGCCGGCATCGCGCATCTGCGGCACTGCGCCGATGTGGTCCTGGTGGCCGTGGGTCTCCAGGACGGTGCGCACGCCGAGCTGCCGGCACAGGTCGAGCAGTAGCTCGTGCTCGTTGGCGGCGTCGATCAACACGGCGTCGCCGCTGGCGCGGCAGCGCACGATGAAGACGTTGTTGTCGAACGGGCCGACGACGACCTTGTGGATCTCCATCCGGGTGTCGCGGTAGTGCAATGTCGGCCGGCCGTCGCGCGCCTGGCGGGCTGTTCCGAGCTGCGGCCAGCAGTAGTGATCGATGCCCGCGCTGTCGGCGTGTGCGGCTACCTCGCTCATGTCCGTCCCTCCCCGGCGGCGTCTCCCCGCCGCTCGTTACCCTCGTTGTATACCCGCTGGCGCCGGCCGTCGCGCGCCCCACCGTCGTTCACGCGATGCGGGCGCGGCGAGAGTACTGGCCCGGAGCAACCCCGAGGTGACCCCGATGGAACGCACGTTGCAGCAGATCGTGGACGACGGGGACGACGACGAGATCTGTCGCTTGTTCGAGGACTGGGACTACATCTCGTCAAAGCGGCTGCCCGGCTCCGTGGCCCGTCTGGAGTTGGCGGTGGGAGATGCGACGAACGACGCGGACGCGGTTGTGCCGGCCATCGCCGAGTGCCGGGCCGATGGTGTCGACTGGGCCTGCATCGCCGAACGGCTGGGCCTGCCGACCGAGCAGGCCCGCCGGCGCTATGAGCCGCTGCTCCCGCTGCCTGGCTCGATTCCACCCACGGTCAACCAGCTGCTCGACGCCGGCGACTACGACGAGTTGGTCCGCCGGTTCGAGGAGCAGAGCCGCAAGGCGGGCAGGACCGTGTCGGGCCCGCTGTACCGCCTCGAACTCGCGGTGCACTTCCCCGTGAGCAACGTCGGCGATGCCGAGCGAAACGTCGCAGAAGCGGTCGCCCTGTGCCGTGCCGACGATGTCGACTGGGACTGTCTGGCGGAGCGCCTGGGCGCGACACCGGCACAGGTCCAGGAGTGGTTCGAGGCTCTGCGCTCGAAGCCCGCCGGGATGTCGACCTGACGGGGTCTGCCTGACGGGGTCGGCCTGGGCGTTCTGCGGCGCCGCCAACTGGTCGGAGGTGGCGCAGAGGGTGCTTGCCGCGGGTCGCGACCGGCATCTGGTCCGGGCGCTGATGATCAGCTACGGAGCCCGGATCGAGCCCGTCACCACCGGCGACGCCGAGTGGGCGGCCGGCCGCTGGCGGCGTGGCGAGGGCCTGTCGCCGGCGGATCGTCTGTGCATGGCGCTTGCCGAACGTCTCGACACCGAAGTCCTCATCGCGGTCTGGCTATTGCCGGATTGTGCATAAGCACCGCCGGAGTAGTGTTTGCAATCATCGTCATCCTGGCGTTCGTGGGAGCAGTCGCCTCATTGGGATGACTCCCGAGTTGTGAACGGCCGATCAGCGGGCGCGACGCCATCTGGTCGGCCGAGTGCCACGACGCCACTGGTGATGCAGGCGAGGACAGTCCGGTGAACCTCAGGCCATCTCAGGAGTTTCCGCGCGCGGTCACCGCGGACGACGGGGCAGCCTCAGGCATGACGACCGGAACGCCAGTCGCCACCGGTGACGACACTCGTCGATCGGTGATCGACAGCGACGGTCCTGCGGCGCTCGACTGCGTGCGAGCATGGAAGAAAGAACAGCAGGCCGCCGACAAGCTCACACAGTGCTGAGGCGTCGGCCGTCGCAGCCAGGAGGCGTCATGGCCCGCTACAACCGCGACAAGCGCAGCTACGACCGCGACAAGCTGCGAGGGGAAGACTCGCAGTCCTCCGGGGGTCGCCGCCGGTTCCCGTGGGACGATCCCGAGGAGGCCGGCGATCCCGCGCCCGAGTGGACGGAGCCCCCGACCGATCCCGACTTCCGGTCGTCCCAGACTCTTGAGGAGTTCCGAGCGGAACCCGTCCCGGAGGAGGTACGCGCGGGCGAGCCGGATACCTCTGAGGCTTCGGAGGAGTTCCCCTGGCAGGAGTCAGCCGGTACCGATCAGCCTTCGCCGGTCTGGGAGGAGCAACCCGCCGAACAATCTGCCGCGTCAGGAGGCGGCGTGGCAACGGGAGACCGCGCGGGCCGCCAGGGCAACCCCCTGGCCATTACCGGGTTCATCCTCTCGCTGGTGATGTGGATCGCGCTCATCATCCCTCCCCTCAGCTTCGTTCTATGGATCCTGGCGCTCACCTTCTCGTCGATCGGGCTGAGTCGCTCGAGGAAATCGGGGATGCCCCACAAAGGACTCGCCATCGCCGGCCTGTGCGTCAGCCTGGTCGGCTTGGGAATCGTGGTCGTCTTCATCCTCTTCCTAGTCGGGACGGCCGTCGTCTCGACTGCTTGAGGAGCGAGCCCGCTCAAGGAGCGGTCGGGGTCTCCGCTAGCGATTCCTCGCCGGCTGTCGCCCCCTCCGGCGCGGTGTCGTGGCCGTGGCGGTCGAGCCAGCCGAACACCAGGGAGATGCAGCGCGGGTCGTAGCGCAGGCGGTGGCCTCCCGAGGCGATGATGCGCAGGTCGGCGGCGCCGTGAGCGTCGGCGATGGCGCGGGCGTCCAGCGACGGCACGAGTTCGTCGTCGGAGCCGTGCACGACCATGAGCGGGCGCGGCGCCAACCGGTCGGCCGCATCGGTCGAGCTGAATCCCGCGAACTGGTCGCGCCACGCTTGGCGGTTTGCGGGGAACGAATCGCTGCGCACCACACCCGTGTCGCGGGAGTGGCGCAGCAGGCGGTCGGCATTGGCCGCCCATTCCCCGAAGTCCACCGGCGCCCCCACCGACACCACTCCCCGCACCGTCGGGCTGTCCGCCGCGGCGCGCAGCCCCACAGCTCCCCCCGTGCCGAAGCCGGCTACCCAGACCCCTGTGGTGCGGGTTCGTTCCGAGACGTAGTCGACCGCGGCGCGCACATCCTCCACCCATCCGAGCAGCGAGAAGTCGCCCTCGGACGCCCCGCAGCCGCGGTAGTTGAGCACCAGCGCCGACCAACCCATCTCGCCGGCGAGGCGGTCGGCCAGCACGTGATACGACTGCCCGGCAGTGGCCGCCCCGCCGGGCGCCGCCGGCAGGCCGTGACAGACGACGACGGCGGGCCTCGGAGCCCGCAGCACCTCACCGTCGGAGCGAAGCGGCCGGGCGAGGTAGCCCGACAGCGTCAGTGGGCCTGAGGGGATCTCCTCCACTCACCCGCCCCGCAGGCGGTAGCCGCGGTTGCGCGCCTCGGCCAACGTGTCGGGCGCGAAGCACAGGTACCGTCCCGACGCCACCAACTCGTCGATGACCGCTCGAAGTGTCCCGGTGGCCGGCGGCGGCGCACCATCGTCGGAGACCGCATCGAGGTCGTAGACGGCGCCCGTGCGCTTGTCGCCGATGTAGCGGTGGTCGGCCACTCCCTTGGGGCGATACACGCCGACGATGCTAACCGCCGTTGCGTCTCAGCCGATGTGGCGTTGCAAGAAGCGGGCAGCCTCGGAGGCCGGTATGAGCAGGCCCACCTCGGTGAAGCCTCGGTCGGGCAGGGAACCAGCGGTGGGCACACCGACGAAGTTCCCCTGCCCATCGAAAGCCGCCCCGCCACTGTTGCCGGGACTGATGTCGGCGTCGGTCTTGATGAAGTCATGGCCGCCGGACTCGACCATTCCCGAGTAGACCCCGCGGGTCAACGTCATGGTTCCCAAACCGGTTCCGGGGAAACCGAATGTCACGAGTTCCTCGCCGGGACGGAGGTCCTGGGCAACGACGGGAATCGCAGGGCGCCCCGAGGATCGCTCCAACTTGAGCACCGCCAGATCGGGGAGCAAGATATTGCCCTCCGAGTCCCGGTAGCCGGTTTCATAGGCCACCACCTCGGCGGCTATCCATGTGGTGGGCTCGTCCTCGAACCGCTCCGCGAAGCCGACCCACAGGTCGGTGCAAGTCCCACCCGAATCCGAGAACACGACATGGGCGTTCGTAAGGACATGTTGGCCGTCGACCACCACGGTGCCCGAGCCTCCCGTCTCACACCCAACCGCCTGAACGTCGACAATCGAGCGAGCGATCTCGCCCCACTCGGGCTCGGCCGGTGGCGGCGCAACGGTCGTCGGCGGCGGAGGCGGAGGGGTAGGTGCGACGGTGGTCGGAGGGGTAGGTGCGACGGTGGTCGGAGGCGTCGGGTCGGGTGGAGGCGTGGCCGGTGGCTCCGGAGGAAGCGGCTCCGGAGGTAGCGGACCGGGCGGCTCCGGGGGTGGCGGTTCGGGCGGCTCTGGAGGGCCGAGCAGTGGCGGTGGTTCGGGCGACGGCGTCAGCGGATCGGGCGGCAACGGCAGATCGGGCAGAGGCACCGGTGGGTCCTGCGGTACCGGGTGCTGGGGTTCGCTTCCTTGGGGGATGCCCCCTGGTTGCGGCGTCGGCGGCTCGGGGGTTGGTACCTCACCGGCAGTTTCGTCCGGCGCCTGCAGGGCGGGATCAGTCGGGGTCGTCGCAGCCGCCGTGGCCGGATCGGCGTCGGCACCGGGCTCGCCGTTGCCTCCCGAGGTCAGCGCGAGCGGGAGGGCAACCGACAGCGCCACGACCGCGGCCACGAGCAACGGCATGCGGGCACGCAGACTCGCCAGAGCCGCCGCGGCGCGGCCGAGTTGGTCGGCAAGCCCGCTGGCGCCCGGACCGGATCTGCCGTACGGTCGCTGCTGACCGGCACCGCCGCGGCGACCGCCTCCTCCGGCACCACGGCCGCCCGCGCTGCGGGCGCCCGGAGTAGTTCCGGCGAATCGGGGCGGAGTCGGTGGCCTCCTCGTGCGCCCGCGGCGCCGCGGCGGCCTGCGGATCTCCGGCTCGGCCGCCGGCGTACGAGCCGGCGTCGGCGGCCCGTCTCCGACGCCGGCTCGCGAGGAGTCGACGCGGCCATTCCCGGGGGAGGGCTCGCGTGGCGGCGGGCGACGGCGATGGAGCGGACTGCGGGCCACGAACCGTCGAGGCTCAGCGCAACCCGTCGTCGGAACCCGCGGGCACCGGCTCGTCGTCGGGCTCCGGCGACGGTTCTGATCCCTCGCCGAGCTGCCTCTCCAGGATCGGATCCGAGACGTCGAGCCGTACCGCCAGGTACGCCTGGCCGGACGTCGACCGGACGGTCCGGGCGGGCCTCGGCGGGGTCACCGACTCGGGAGCCTCGAACCCGTCGGGCCACCACCACGTGCCTTGCATGGCAACGCGGCCGAGGCTTGCGGCGCCGGGCCCGACCAGACCCAGAGGCAGCGCCGCCGGAGCAACCGGAGCTATCTCGCCCATGAACTCGACGTCGGCGTCCAGCAGCGAGCCGTCGCCTGCGCCCGGCAAGCCCGCCACCAAAGCGTCGTCGAACTCGCCCGCACCGAGGCGGTGCGCGAAATCCCAGCGTGGGTCGGTGCCGGGTGCCGCCAGCGGGTCCCGGTCAAGGCGGCTGACCATAGTGCTCGTCTCGGGTCGAACCCAACTGGCGCCGCCTGCCTGGGCGTCGCGCCGGGCGGAATATGCGTCGACCGCCGTCTCGTACTGGGCGAAGAGCCAACCGGGCGCCGGGGGCGGATGGTGCGACTCGCGGGAACACAGAGCCAGCCGCAGCAGCGGCGAGCGCAGGCCGCCGTCGGTACCGCCGGGTGCGGCCGGGGGCGGGAAGCCCCGTCGCAGGATGTAGTCGAGCGCAGCCGCCGTGCCCAGCCAGTTGATTCGCAGGCCTTTCAGCATCGGCAACAGCTCCACGCGCTGAAGTTCCTGGCGGAGTTCCCGCATTCGCGCCCGAGCGCGCCTGCGGCGGCGATCGGCACCGGCGTCGCTGACGGCGAGCATGGCGAGGGCCAGCAGGAAAAGGAAGCCGGCCACTGCTACCGCCGCGTACCTGATGCCGTCGCCGTAGATCTCGAAGAACCGCTGGAGCCAGCCCCAACGGTTGAAGACCGACCGATCCATGTTGGCGTAGAGCAGCAGGCCCGCAGTCAGGTAGCAGATCGTCCACGCCAGCGCCACGGCTCGGCCCGCCGGTCGTGCCCTAGCGCGCTCCGAGCGCAGCACCTTCCACGCCAGCCACAGCGTGACCGCCGTGGCGATGATTGGTACGAGTTCCAGCCATGGACGGCCCGTGGCGATGTCGCTGATCGGTCCGGCGAAGACCACAGCCAGCGCCGCCACAACCGCCACGGCTGCGGCCGAACGCAGCAGGTGCGACTGGACCGCGCGGGGGTCGTCGCCACGGGGCGCGAGTGGGTATCGCAGGACCAGCCAGGTGAAGGCCGTCGCCACGATGGCAAGGCGTGTTCTGAGGGTCTGGTCAACGTCGCCGAAGTCGAAGGTGTCCAGTAGCAACACGTAGCTCGCCACCACGACGAACACGGTGACGAAGAACGCCGTGATGGTGGTGCGCAATGCTGCGGGCGGCTCGAACTTCTCGGTCCGCTCCACCTGCTCCGCCAAGTGTTCGAGTTCGCGCTGCTGATCCCGGCGCTGGTCCTTGGCCCTGGCGATCTCGCGCCGGAACGCATCGTCGATGAGCGTCAACAGGCCAAGAGGTCGAGCCGGGGCTTCGACCGGGTCGGGGTCCGGCTCGGCCGGGTCCGCACCTCCCTCAGTGGGGCCGCCGCCGCCCTCAGCCGGATCGGCGCCGCTCTCAACCAGAGCTGGCTCGCCCTCGGTGGCTTCGGCATCTCCATCGGCCGGGTCGGCGTCACCGGTAGCGGCGGGGGCATCCCCCGGGAACCCCGCGTGGACGCGCTGTTCGAGAACGTCGTCGACCAGACAGTTCCTTGTCACGAACACGAACTGTTTGTGACCGGCCGCTCGGCGCGCCTCGGCGGTATCGACGGTTCCGCCGCCGTCGGCAACGCCGAGGACGTTGCGCACCAGATCGGTCCACACCTTCGGCTCGAATCCCTCGAGGACGACGACCGTTCTGTCGGCCACCTGCCGATCCGGCTGCGAGGCCGCCGACTCATCGTTCTCGCCGGATCCGGCGTCTCCGCCGAGAGCCTTGGCGACCTCCGTGCGTAGCAGCCGGTAGAAGCCACGCAGACCCGAAGCCAGCGGCGGGAAAAGGCCGCCGAGAGCGCCGACGAGGAGGTTCAGCACCCCGCCGTGCCGGCCGGCGACGCCCGCCTCGCCCAGTTGGCTGTCGAGCCGGAAGACCTCGGGGTGGAGGACCGACACGGTGCGCTCGACCAACTCGGGGACCGGCGCCGGCGTGAACCCCTCCGGCACGGGCAGGACGTCGTCGACCGCGGCGGCCGGCCCGCTCCGGCGGACGGTCACGAGCCTGGCCGAGGACCGTACGAACCTGAGACCGTGTCCGGAGACCCCGGGGGCCAAGAACTCCGGTTGCCAACGGCTGTTGGCCGTGGCGCACCACGCCGACGTTAACGTGGCGATCTCTAGCGCGGCGTGCCATGCGGCCCGATCCGCATCGACGAACTCGATGGCAACGGCGGCGCCGTCCACGAACCGCCAGTCCGCTGGGAGGGCGACGAAATTGGCGGCCCGTGCCGAGAAGAACCCCGCAGCCGGCAGGATGCCGCCGCCGTCGCGCGACTCCGGCACGAACAGGCAACTCGCAAGCACTGGCACGCTCGCGAGGCTCATGCCTCGGTCGGCGATGCGTAGCACCGCCTGGGCCAGTTCGATCTGGGCCTGCGGCGCCAGGTCGGCCGAGGCAACCGCGGTCATGACGTGGCCATCGACCGCTGGATCGGTCGCCAGCGCGTCGAACAGCCCCATCTCGGTGTCCTCGCCGGCGCGCACGCACGTGGCCCGTGGCTGGCCCGACCACGTGGCATCGCCGACCGGCACGAGTGCGATGTCGGCGAGCAGGCCGCTGGCGGAGAGGTCACGCAGGATACGTGTCGCTTCGACGATGACCCGGTCGGACTCGTGATGGAGAACGGTGATCATGCACCGCCCCTCGACCTCGGGTGCCGCCGCAGCCCGATCATCTAGCGCAGCCCGTCATCGGGGGTGTGGCCTTGAACGACCCTACGAAGCCGCTGGAGTTCCTCGCCGATCAACGGCCACAGCCCGGTCCACAGCGGGGCCCTCGACAACCTGCCGGGGTTCTTCTCCCAGTCCCGCTCGAGTCCGGCGTAGTCGGTCTCGTAATCCGAGTTAACCTCATCGAGCACGCCGGCAACCGCCGTGGCACGATCCCGCCAGGAGGCCGTCGTCGAGAGGTCGGCCAACGAATCGGGAGCCATGCCGGTGAGGGCGTCCGGGTCGGGCCGGCCGGACTCGATCCATCGCGCCAGCCGGCGGTTGAGGCTGTCGTAGTGGAGGATGCCGCCGTCGCCCGACTTGCCCAATTCCAGCAGCCGGACATACGCCTCCAGCGGCTCCGGGCTGCCACGCTCGGCCACCTCCACGTAGGCCAGGCCCAAGGCCTCCAGCACCGGGCCGAGCCGGTCTTGGCGATGCGTCGGCGACAGCGGCGGGTTCGGAAACGCCACCGGGCTCCGATCGTCCCGGGCGATCAGGATCGTCCCATCGGCGCCCGAGGGATCCAGCAGGCCGAGTATCCGTGCCGTGAACCAACCGCGCACCAAGCTCCGAAGATGGGCCTGCGGGCAGGGCACGAACCGTTGCAGCGGCCGCGCGCGTCGGTGCTCCCAGAACTGCTGCAGGGCCACAGCCCCGACCCCCTTCTGCTTGCCCCAGTCCTCAGCAATAGGCCCGAGCAACGACTTCAGGGCCAGCACGGATTGCGGTGCGGCCAGTTGCGAGGCGATATCGATGTACCGCCTGCGCTCATCGTGCGTCATGAGTTCTGCCACTCGGTCCGCACCGATCTTCGGGGAGAGAACATCCTCTACCGGTGCCTGCATGGGGTGCGCGCCATCCCGGCCAAGTCCGAACGGCAGCTTGCTGAAGTGCCACACCAGCCCTTTGCCGGCATCGGTGCCGACCAAGCCGGCCAGGGTGGGGTCGGGTTCCGCCAGCGGCGCAGCGGCCTCGATGGCGGCAGGCAGGTCGGCCAGGAATCGCCGCTGATACTCCTGTCTCTCGGCGGCGGTGATAGCGGCCCCCGCGGCGGCTCCGGTGTCGAGCGCGTCGCGGAGGCTGAGCCCGAGGAGCTCGCCGAAAGGTCCGCCTTCGTCATTCAGCCAGGCGGTGGCACTCCGCACCAGGAGTTCTCTCGTGGAACCCTCCCTGGTGCGGCTGATGGCAACGTCGATGCTCGCCGAGGCACCGCTCCAGCGTGCTCCCGGCGCCCAGTTGCGGGCCAGATCCATGAGCTTGTCTCCCGACTGCGGATCGCACGCGGTACAACCGATGACGGCCTCCTGCAGTCTGCCGTAGTCCGCGCTGCCGAAGGTCTGCCGCAGCAGCCGATCGAAGAGTGCCCGGTACTCCGGCACCTCGATCAGGCTGAACTCGTTCTCGGGTGGCCCGAACTCGATCGTCCCCGGTCCTTCGTCGTTTCGGAGCCGGCCGAACGCGTCGTCGAGCGCCTGAGTCATGGGGTCGAACAGACGGTTAGCCGCCTCCTTCGCCAGGTCGGCGGCGCGTTCGGCGACGAGCGCGTCCACCTCGAAGGACCGATGGTGTATGGCTGTTTCAAGATACTTCCGCAACCTTGCATCGCTGGACTTCAGCTTCCCGCCGGCACCTTCCAGTTCCTGCAACGCCTCCTCCCGCCACCGGTCGGCCCAGTGCCTCAGATTCGGCACGACATTGACGCGCAGGTTGTTGACGACCGCGGTTCGCAGATGGCTCGCCGCGTCGCTGCAGAGGCGGGCGGTGACCCGGAGCCCGTACCTCACGAGCGCCGTTCCGACGGCGCTCAGCACCCGCTGCTCGATGGCCGCTACCCATTCGAGGGACCGCTCGTCGAGGTCGGCGCGAACCTGCTGTGCGTAGCCGTCGAAGTAGTCCTCGACGGCGACGTCGATGAGACCTCGCCACTCGCTCGCCACCCGGCTGCCGCCGGCGTCGAGGGAAGCGCCCTGCTCGACCTGCTGCTGGTACTCCCGGCAGGGCCCTTCCTCCCTGGCGATGCTGCCGGCGGCAGGCCACAGTTCACGCCGCATGGGGCCGGGCTCGAAGTCGGTCTCGTCAATGCCCACCTCGCCCTGGAACCAAACGCTGTGGTTCTCGGCAAGCTTCCCGGCGATGGTTTCCGGATCGTTGCTATTGAGCGCCTTGCCCACCCCTTGGCGTCATCGGACTTCCAGTGGTACTCGACGAGGTGCCGGTACGAGTCGCGGGCCACCCGATCCACGGCGTAGCGCTCGAAGTGGTCGGTGCCCAGGGAAACCCGGGCGAACCCGAGCGCCGAGAAGGGCGGCAGGCCGATCGCACCGGTCTCGCCCCGGTCCACGAGAGCCTCGCCCCTGACGTTGGCGGAGGCCGCGTTCTTGAAGTTCGCAATCGTGTAGGAGACGAACGACCCGGAAACCTCCTCGTCGGTGACCCAGGAGAGCAGTGCACGACCCACCCCTTCGAACAACGCATCGAACGTGCCGAAGTTGACGCCTGCCGCGTTCTGCAAGCCGACGAGGAACGGATACGAGGGTCCACTGAACGTCAGCGTCCCGACCGCACCGGCAGCCTGCAGGAACGGATCGTCGATCGGCTCCACGACAACGTCATCGTCCGCGCTCGGATTGCCGCCCCACCAGTAGCCGTTGAGCAGCTCGCAGACTGCCGCAAGTCCGTTGCCGTGCACACCCGCCCTCGTCGCCGCGGGCAGGACGTTGAACACCTCCGACGTGTAGACGATCCCGAAGAGATTGCTCCCGGCGGCAGCATCCATGCTGCGGATGAGATCGCAGACCGTGTTCAGGAGACCGGCGCCCGTGCCACCCGCCAGGGACGAGATGACAAAGACGTAGGTTGGCATACCGCCCGCCGGAGCGGCGTCGGTGTCCTGCGCCCGTGCGTAGGCGTAGTTCAACTCGCGGGCCGCCGCGTTGGCGTTGAGTCTGTTGAACTTGGCCTCGATGCGAGTCCTTATGTCGTTGACGTAGAGCGTGCCAATGGTGTGACCGACCGCACGGTATTGACCGGCTCCGGCCTCGATGGGAATCCTCAAACCGGCCGGCTCCACCCTCCAGGTGCGAAGTTCGGCGCGTCGACTGGTCGAGGCGTCGAGTTGGGCCTGAACGGCGTCGAACGTGATGCCGACCGGGACCAGACCGACGTACTCATCGCCTGCCAGATGAGGGACGCGGTCGTTGATCTCATCGCCGTCGGGCTGCGGAGGAGCGTCGATGTGGAGGAACTGCCAGCCGGAGGGGATGTCGCCGTCGATGCCGTGGGCCTTCATCCAGCGTTGGATCTGATCCTTCAGGAAGCGGAGGGTCTTGCCGCCGGAGCCGCCGAGCCCAATGAAGAGGAAGCGGTTGTACATACGCTGTCAGCCTTTCGGTCGAGGTTCCGGTGGTCTCGGCGACCGCGGGTCGGCGCCGGAGGCCGGTCCGGGAGTGGGTTGGGACGGGGCGCCACCGGCGGGTCGGCCGGCGAGGCGCCTGCTGAGTTCGGCCAGCACCTTGCGGAGGTTGCCGGCCGCGTTCTGTTCGGCCGATGTCCTCGGCCCCGTGCTCCAGATCAGGATCCACACCTGGGCACGGTGTTGGTTTGCTCCGGGCCTTGAGACCGTGGGCGAGCGGTCGAGCGCCACGATGACTGCTCCGGGGGCGAGGCTCGGCCCGAGGGAGTCGGGCCCACCGGAGGAAGGCGACGCCACCACCAGCAGGTTCCGTCCCTCCTGCGGCACCGCCTCCGCCCGGCCTCCGCTGAGGAGGTCCTGCGGGTTCCACCACTGCACCCGAACGCGGATCGTCAGGCCGTCAGCCCGCAGTTGTCCTCTGCGGCGCACAACGGGCTTGGAGTTGCCGTCGAGCGCTGACGCCGTATCGAAGCCGGGCAAATCCACACCCCCGCCCGGTGTGACCAACGCCCGCACCTCGCTCCGGACGAAACGGTACTCGCCCGAGGGGGGCAGGCGGTTGGTCCGGCGTCCGACCAGCCAGAGCACCAGCCAGCCCAACAGGAGCCCGGCGAGGAGTAGGGCTATGGCGATCAGTGCCGCAGCACCGAGGCTGGGGCGTGCCCGTAGCGCCACTGCAACCTCCGGTGGCTCCTGTCCGGGTGGGGGCTGCTCCCCGACGCCCTGTTCGAGGCCGTCGGGGGAGCGCCAAGTGGCGATGAGGGCGAACTGGGCGACGATCTCGTAGCGTCGATTGGGCAGCGGAGCGGTGGTGCTGATGAGAATTGGCTCGTCGGCGTCGCCGGGGCCGAGCCGGATCTCCTCCGGGAATCCCCACGGCACGCCGGCCACGTCGCCGTCGACCCTGACGGCGACCGTGCCAACGCCCGGCGCCAGCAGTGTGCAGCCGGTGTCGACGGTGAGTGGCCCCTCAGGCACCTCGATTGGGGCGCCGACGACGTGCGGCGTCCCGGTGCAACGGATCCGGATTCGCCGTTCGAGCCGCACCCCCACGTCGCGCTGCCTGCGGTAGGCCGGGGGTTCGTAGTCGTCGAGGGTCAGGGTCGCCATCAGCTCGAAGCTCGCAGCGGTGGCGAGAGGTTCGTTCGGCAGCGGGCCGGTGGACTCGATAAGGATCGGCCCGTCGGCGTCACCCGGCACGAGGCTCACCGGCTCGGGCAGCCGCCAGCGCACGCCGGCAACGAAGCCTTCGACATCGAGCGTGACCACACCGACCTCGGGGGCCGGCAACACGCAGCCGGTGTCGACCACGAGTGGCCCCTCGGGCACCTCTCCAGCTAACCCGAGCACCTCCGGCTCGCCGGTGCACTCCAGCAGATCGGGCGCATTCTCCGGCACGGCCACCACGAGGCGCCAGCCGCTTCTGGAGCTGTGACCCCTGGCCGAGTACCAGGTCAGTTCGACGTCGACGCCCACCTCGAAAGAACGAATCGATTCAGGCGACAGCGGGCCCGATGTGGCACCGAGGGAGACCGGGTTGTCCCCCGGTTCGACGATCGCGAGATCGCCGGCACCAGCGGCGGGCGTCGGGCGCCACGACAGAGGAGGTCCGGGCGCGGCGTCGACAATGCGGACCTCCAGGCGGCCATTGGGTGGCGGATCGATCAGGCAGATGTTCCGCGCACGCGCCCGCTGTTCGGGCTCCCCGCCGCCGGGCGGCTCCACATCCACCCGGACGGCATCCACTCGGCGCTCACATCGGGGAACGGGCAGGTAAATAGTGACCGTTCGCGGCTCCCGCTCCTCGTCCAGGTCTTCGGACCCTCCGTCGGACCAGGCCGCCACCAGGGTGAACTCGACATCGTCGCCGACGAGGTCAGCCAACTCGGGGTGACCGATCCCGACGAAGAGGGTGCGATCCGGCTCCGACGGGGCGAGGACGACGGCATCACGGGTGAGCCAGCTCTCCTCTCCCGCCGGCGGGGGGTCCGCCAGTTGCCAGGCCTCGCCGCGGACCTCGCCGGAGACCGTTGCCCGCACAGCGCCCTGCGGCGGGGACAGCAACCTGCAACCGGTGTCGACGACCAACGCCCACTCACCGGACGAATTCTCGCGGGCGGCGGTGACCTGGGCCTCGGCACCGCACTCGAACAGATCGACCCCAGTCGGCCGCACCTCGATCTCGACGTCCGCCACAGAGAACTCCGCCACCAGTTTCGCCCCACGTCGCGAACGCCAGGTCAACGTGACACTGACTTTGTCCTCAAACTCCTCATACGGGACGTTGGCCGCGGCGAGGATCTGCGAGATTCCACCGACCGCAACGGGCTCGTCACCGGGCACAAGGCGGACGGTCTCGCCGCGTGGTACCGGCTCGGAGTCGCCGCCGATGGCCGCTCTTGACGCCGACCACTCCAGCCGGTTGCCGTCCGAACGCTTCAGAGCCAACTCGAAGTCACCGCCGGGCGGGGCCTCCACGATGCACAGCCCGGCGGCCTCAGCCCGGGTTCCGCCGGCTGCGTCGGCCCAGCTCGCCCGCCGATGCTCGCGACAGTCAATGAGGCGCTCGAGCCAGTACGCCTCGCGGTCGGGTACGTCGAACCGCAGCGTCGTCGTCGCCACCGGCACTCCGGTCGGCTGCTCCGGCCAGGCCGGCAGCTGCTCGGGGTACCACGTAGCCGCGATCTCGACTGCCGCTCCGGCGATGGCGCCAACCGGCTCGTCCTCCGGTAGTTGGCTCGATACGATGTTGAAGGCTAGGTCGTCGTCACCGGCGGTGAGCCTGCGGCTCGCGGCGGGCTCAGCCCCATCATCGATCAGCCAATCAACTCCGGCCGGCAGCCCGTCACCGCCGAGGTGCAGGTCCACCTCACCGTCAAGCGGCGGTGTGACCACACACAGCGACTCCGCCGGATGGTCCCCGACGGCCAGCCGGTGCGGCCACTCGCCGTCGAACCGGACCTCGGCGGTCGACTCACGCGTGCAACGGATGCGGGGTTGGCGCACGGCCAATCCGACCTCGCCGACAGCGTTCGCCAGCTCGTCGGTTAGCCGGCCGATGTCCTCGATCTCGATGACTTTGCCGGCTCGAATGTCGGACCAGGACTCGCAGCCGGAAGCAGCGATCACGCCGCCCAGCAGCGGGGAGTGACCGTGACCGGTCACGGCCAGGATCATTTGCTTGGACGATCTGGCCAGCGCGTCGAGGTGCGAGCCGCCGGCTCCCCGGTCGAAGGCCGGTCCCCGCAGCACGGCGACGTACGTGGAGACCCCGAGTTCCTCCATCCGTTGCCGGTAGCGACGCATGCCCGGATCGGTGTCGCACAGATCGGCGAGCAGGTTCGAGACGTGCGTCGTCGCTCGATCCTCCAAGGCCGGCCTGCGACCGGCGGCCGTGTCGTACGGATCCAGTATCCCGTCGGTGAACAGCACTAGAATGCGGCAAGTGGTGTCGGAGTCGGCGCTGGGCGAGTTCTCGAACCGAGCCAGCGCCTGCTCAACGGCCGGGCCATAATCGGTGTCTCCCGCGGCACCCAGCGTCGCGTCGATGGCCGCGCCGGACGGATGGTCCGCACCGACAGGAGCGAAATCGGCAACCGTCTCGCCCGTGGTGTCGAAGGCCACCAGCGCCACGTCGATCCTGAAGTCGAGGCCGGAGCCGGACCTGCTGAGCAGTTGCGAGACCGAGTCCTGCAGCAGCGCGAGCCTTTCGCGGGTGCCGTGTACGGCGCGGCGGCGCCTCGTGCCGTTGGGATCCACGTTCTGAAGCGAGCCGGAGCGGTCGAGGGCGAGCAGGATCTCAACCCGCTCTATGCGGGCATTCGCGGCGGCCGAGGCGCAGGGTTTCCAGTCGTCGGCCTCGCCCTGCGCTTGCACCGGCCCGCCAGTGAATGCCAGGGTCAACCCCGTCGCCAGCACCATCACCGCCGTCACGACGGCAACGGAGCGGCGGCGATGCCGATTCAGCCGGCCAGCCATCGGGTCATCTCCTTGGCGAGGAACCAGACGTGCGCGGCGCCGGCCGCCCAACCCGCCAGAGCCACCGTGGACATGGCGGGCCGGCTACCCACCCACCGCCAATCGCCGAAGCTCGGGCCGGCGCGGCGGGTTCCGTCGATCACGAGGAACACCACCAGCAGCGCCGGTCCGGCCAGAGCACCGACCAGGAACCCGCTGAGATTGGCAACCGGCCCCGAGTAATCCAGCAGCACCAGCGCGCAGACGGCGGCCGCAACGACGATCGCGGCCATTCCGAGCGGTGGCCGGCCGGAATCTGCGAATACCTGCGGCCTGCGCCCGCCCGGCGGCCTGATTCGGCTGGAGCGGCTCAGCGATTCCCGGGACGGCGGACGGCGGGGTGGCGAAGGGGGGGTCGGCCGACGGGGCGGAGGATGGGGAGTACTCATAGCCCGGTGTCTCCCGGAGGAGCGACGCACGTCGGCCACAGCCCGGCATCACGACTCGGCGACAAGAGACCGCCTCGACGTCGACCCGCGCCGACGCCAACGGTCATCATCGTGGAACCCACGCCGACAGCATGGTACAGCGGTGCGACACTCCGACCAATCGGACAACAATTGGCCGACACAGTGGGCCCAGAGCCCCTCAGGGGATCACGGTGAAAGCTCGGCGACGACCAGGGCCGAACCGGTAGATGCGGAAGTCGCTGTCGAGTGAGACCGCCTCGTTGATGCCGAGCCGTTGCATGACGGCCCAACTCGTCCGGTCGGACAGCGAGAAATCCTGATCCACGAACGCCGACCCGATCGTAGCGGCGACCTCCAGGTCGGCCGGCCCCGAGACCTCGATCCTGGCGATCCCGCCGCGGATGGCGTTGACAAGGACCTCGGCCGGGCTGAAGCCATGCCGGTAGCGCATGACCGTCCACGTCTCGTGCAATACGTGGTCGCAGGTAACGTGGCGGCCGCGGCGGTCGCGCAGTACTGCCGCGACCCGCTCGTGCGATGCCTCGGACCGGTCCGCCAGCGACACCCACGCCGAGGTGTCGACGTACGAGTAGTCCACCTACCCGCGCGATTTGTCGGCGAGCAGCCTGTCGGCTGCCTCCCCGATCACCCGCTCGCCGTCGCGAGCCATGTCGAACGGGGCTCCGCTGACCATGCCGCAGATCGAGTCGATGTCACCTTGCGGCATCGGTGTCTCGAGTTCCCTGGCGAGGAGTCGCCGGATGAACTCGGCGAAGCTGATACCCAGATCGGCGGCGCGCTGCTTGGCCATGGCGTGTACCTGATCGGGAAGTGTGATGACCATCCGCATTGAGTGATATCATAGCATCACTCCTGCCATGCAGTGTCGCTGCTACGGGGTGGCTCGCGCACGGCTGGCGGCTACTACTCACCGGCCTGCTCGCCGACGGCTCCGATGGATGCCAGGTACTGCGCGTTGAGTTCCAGGATCACGACCGCGTCGAGGGCGTCGAGATCGATCCCCTCCGCAGCGGCGCGGCGCAGCAAACTGTCGAGCGCCTCGTCGGGTTCGCTCCGGCGAGGGGTGCGCGTGGCGCCGGCGGCCATGGTGTCGGCCCGCCCGAAAGCGGCCACCCCCCGGCGGCGGAGGTGGTCGAGATGCCAGGCCAGCAGTAGCGCCACCGTGTCGGGACCCGCCCGCTCGCTGATCTCCGCCGGCAGGCCACGGTGCACGAACTCTGTCGCCGCGCTCAGGTCGTAGACCGCCACGGCTTCGGTGTTGGCCAGGCGGGCACTCACAGCGGCCACCGTGTAGCGGGCCACCGCGACAACCACCACGACGGCGAGGGCGACAAAGATCCAGAACACGCCTACCGATCCCTCACGTGCGAAGTGGCCGGCCGTGCGGGTGTCCCGACTGCTCCCGCGGGCTCAGAGCCCCACCAGGTCCCCCAGCCGCTCCCGATGGTGGGCGGGGTCGCCGAACATCAACTGGCTGCTCTTGGCCCGCTTGAAGTAGAGGTGCGCCGGGTGCTCCCAGGTGAAGCCGATGCCGCCGTGGATCTGGATGTTCTCGGCGGCGGCACGGAAGTAGGCGTCGGAGCAGTGCGCCTTGGCCATGGCGGCCGCCACTGGCAGGTCGTCGTCGCCGTTCGCCGCGCACCAGCCGGCGTAGTAGGCGGCCGAGCGCGCCGTCTCGGTGTCCAGCAGCATGTCGGCGCAGCGGTGCTTGATCGTCTGGAAGCTGCCGATGGGTCGCCCGAATTGCATCCGCTCCTTGGCGTAGCCGACCGCCATGTCCAAGCAGCGTTGCGCGCCCCCCACCTGCTCGGCAGCCAGCGCCACTGCAGCCAAGTGCAGCACCCCTTCCAGAACGGCCGCGCCGTTGCCGAGTCTGCCGACGGCAACCGCCGGGGTGCCGGCGAACGTGAGCCGGGCCTGCTTGCGCGTCAGATCGAGGGTCGGGAGCAGTTCCCGCTGCAGACTCTCCGCGTCACCGCTGCAGCGGAACAGGCCCAGCCCCTTTGGGCTCCGTGCAGCCACCAGCACGATGTCGGCTACGTGCCCGTCGAGCACGTAGCTCTTCTCGCCCCTGAGCCGCCAGCCCGCCCCGTCGGCGACCGCGACGGTCCCGTGCGTCCCGTCATCCTCCTCGAAGGCCAACGTGGCGATGCAGTCGCCCGCGGCGATGGCCGGTAGCAGTTCTTCGCAGGCCGCCTCGTCGCCGCTCGCGCTGAGCGCGCCCGCCGCCAGCACGACCGTGGAGAAGTACGGGGCACACAGCAGCGCCCGGCCCATCTCCTCCAGCACCAGCACCAACTCCCGGAACGTGAACCCCCCGCCACCGTGACGCTCCTCGATGGCAATGCCCTGCAAGCCCATCTGCTCGGCCATCTGCCGCCACACGGCCTCGTCATAGCCCCGCTCGGTGTCCATCAACTCCCGGACGGCCGACTCGGGGGACTTCTCCTCGAGGAATTGACGGACGAACCGCCGCAACTCCTCCTGGTCCTCGCTGTATCCCAGACGCACAGCCGGCCCTCCTCACCACAACATCCACCGCAGAACATAGCCGCCCGCCATCGATACCCCCGCCCCGGGCGGGCAGCCGAGACCGCCGACTCATGGCTGAAAGGCGCCTACAGGGCGGCTCCGGCGAAGGTAAGGGTTGAGTTGAACACCAGGGCGCGGGAAAAACCCTCAAGCTTTCACGACGACCGTTCCGGCTGCCTTGTCGTGCCAGCCCCGTCGCGAGGCATCCCAGGCCAGTGAGGCGTAGCAGATCAGCGCGAGGACGAAGCCGACACCGGGAATGACTACCAGCGCTCCTGGAACAGCCCAACGGCCGAACGACCTGCCCCAACTGGGCAACTCGCCATTGTCGGCACGGACAACCCTGATCCTGGTCACCATCTTGCCAATCGTCTGGCCCCGTGTCGCAATCATCACCGGGTCGTAGAGAAGGCTCACCAGGCCGAAAATCACCGACGAGAGGAGGACACCCTCAACGATCCCGATCCCAACGCCCCACTCGCCGGCAGCGGCCGAGAGCAGCACCAGGATGATCCCCATGACGATCACCCCGACGAGGATCATCCCGTCGATGACCTTGGCACGCAGCCGGGCGGCGGGCTCGGCAAGTTCCAACTCCTCACCCGTCCCGAGAATGAACCACCCTGTGGACGGCCGACCCCAGCCGACTGCCGAACGGATCACCGAATCTGCCTTGTCCGGTCGTTCGAGCCCCACACCGTGTCCGCTGTGAGGACTTCGGCGTCGAGACGCTCGGCGAGCGCCAGGCAGAGACGATCCGCCGGCGACAGGCCCTCGCCGCGCCGCCAGCGGCGGGCCGCCCACTCGGCGTCATCTGCCAAGACCGGCTCGACCCGGACTCCGTAGCCCAGGAGAAGCGCCCGAACCAGGTCCCAGTCACGACCCGCGGCGAGCACCTTCTGCCCCACTTCGGACCAGCTGGCAGCTCCGCAGCACGCCCCGGCCAGCAGTTCGGCCTCAACCACGTCGGCCCCATCCTCGTCCTGCAGGAAGGCCAGGATCGCCGATGCATCAAGTACGGCACTCAACCGGCCTCCTCCCGCTCGGCGGCCCGACGCCGCTCCGCCAGCAACTCCGCAACCAGGTCAAGACCACGGAGTTCGTCGCGCACGCGGGCGCGAAGCTGCTCACGTGTCAGTAGCACCAGACCGTCGGAGGACTCCAGCAGCACCAGCGGGGTGCCCGCTGCAAGCCCGGCGCGCTCTCGCACCTCGGCAGGCACGACGATCCGGCCCCGGTCTCCCACTACCACAGCATGAATCCCATTTATGATTCGATCGTACCACACGAAGATCTCTGTGGGCCCAACTCTCGCCCGATTTCCCGTCCCGGAGCGAAGGATCGGGCCGTGGGAAGGGAGTGTTATCGGGACAAGTCCGCGCGTGCGCCACATCCGGTCAAGTGGCAGGTCACATCGGACGGAGGCTCAAGTCCCCGCCCGCAGCATCCCTCCGGTGGTGCGACGCAGTTCGAGTCCGGCGTTGATCGCGGCGACGACATCGGCGTCGGGGTAGACGGACTGATCGCCGTAGTGCTCGGCGAACCACTGCTGCACCTCCGCAGCCCGCCAGAACCGGTAGCGGTTGCGAGGATCGGTAACCGGGGGTGGGAACCCGCCGGGCCCTCGCTCGCCGGCAATGAGGAGCCGGACACTCTCCCGCGTGCGACCGGTCCGGGAAGCGATGTCCGCAATAGATAGCAGATCGGCGCCGGCGACTCGAACGACGGTGACACCGGGCAGACTCTCGAGGTTGGCGACGGCGGATCTGACCGCCTCCCCGGCACTGGGAGCCTCGCGCTCGAAGTCCACGAACTGCACTCCATTGGAGCATCCGACCAGAGCGTCGTCACACCCCGCCTCGACGACCGCATCGAACATCTCGGCGGACTGAAGATCAGGACCGTCGACGATGAGCACGAACTGGTGAGTCCTCATCGTTGCCTCCTCCCTCACACACCGTGCGGGCAGCGGACGAGCGAGCGTCGAATCTGCCTCGCATGGTTGCCCGGACTGCGCGGCGTCGAAGCGATCGACAGGCGGCAGCCCGCACGACCGGCACCACAGTGCATCAAACCCCAGCGGTGGCCCGATGGCGTCGGTACCACACCCCACCCGGCATTCTCGGCATCACGCAGGGCCCCTCGATCTCCTTCTTGGGGTGGCGTCTTCTCGCCGTACCTCACCTACGGTGTTGCCACGATACAACAGCTCGACGCGCCACACCCGGTCACCCGGAACCGAACGCGACTCCGCCGACGAGAGTTCAACCGACAGGATCGGTGTCGGGCCAGCGCGCGCCGCGGATGTCGCGGTATCACCCGACGGCTCGGCCCCGGACGGACAACTCGAGCGCCGCAACACTCAACACCGCTACCGAGACCGCCACGACCAGACGACGAATCCGGTTACCGGTCCCGAGTGTGACGCACCCTGTGGACGACCGACCTCAGTCGGGCACCGGGATCCGCAAGCTCCACCTGCTGCCCCGTGCCGAGTGTGACCCATCCCGTAACCGGCAGGGCCGAACCGTATTGCGGTGGCGGACCCGACGAGGGTTGCGGCGGGAGACGCGCCTGAGACTCGCCACGTTCTTCTCCCCACGGGAATTCCCCAGTGGGATTCGCTGCGTGATCCGCAGGTCTTTCGCTATGTCCCCGAGCTTCGCTGGGACCGACCGGGCGAGCTGCGCGAGCCTCTTCCGCTCCTCGCTACAAGCGAATCGCTCGATGACACGCGCGGCGGGTGGCCGCCTGCCCGCCGATGCAGGGCCGTGCTAGCGGATCTGCCGCACGCGGCCGGCGGTGGCCCAGGCCGTGTCCGCAGGAGGCAGTCCTTGTTTGTTCGCGCGAGTTAGACCGATCGAAGAGAACGTCACCGCAAGAACCCAGAGCACGATGTTCAGGAATGGAATCGGTATCCACATCACAAGTGACAGCACGAAGCCGGCGACTGCCATGCCGTTCCCCGGGGTCTGCCCGGGAGTAGTGACGTTTACCACGGCGGACGCGGCTGCAGCCTGTGTGCCGTGGTCCGGCCCACGGCCGGAACGCGTGTGGACAGCGGGCTGTTCGCTCATGGACGGTCGATCCTCCCAGACAGGTGCCGGCTGATTGGTGCCGGGTGGCTCCTCCCACGGGAACTCGCTGGGAGTCCCCGAGCGCGGAGAGCCTTGCCTATCCGGGTCGTCCCGATCGTGGCGGCGCTCTTCCTGGTTGTACTGGTCCATCGCTCCTCCCGAACGGCGTGTTGCAGTAAGCGTCAATCTTGCTTGGACTTGCCGGCGGCCTTCTGTTCCTTTTTCCAGGCGCGCACCCGGGCGAGGGCTTCGGGGCCGTCGATGTCGGCCACCGATCGGGGAGTGTCGTCGGCAAACGGGCCGGCGTGCCGCTCCCAACCGTCGGGGCGGATGGTGAAACGCTTGGCCAGGATGGCCAGGAAGATCATGGACTTCTCGTCGCCGTAGCCCGGCAGCGCCCGCACCCTTTCATACAACTCCTGGCCGCTCCCCGCAGAAGCCCAGACGGCTCCCGCGTCACCGTCGTACCCGTCGGTCACGTGACGGCACAGTTCGTGCGCCCGGCGGGCCATCGCCGACGGGAAGCGGTGCAGCGCGGGTTTGGTGCAGAAGGCGGCTTCGAGGTCGGCCGGGTCCATGGCGGCGATTGCGGCGGCGTCCAGTTCGCCCCCGAGCCGTTCAGCAAGGCGGGAGGGCGACTTGAACGCCCATTCCATCGGGATCTGCTGGTCCAGCAGCATGGCCAGCAGCAGCGCCAGTGGTTCGTTGTTGACGAGCGCGTCAGCGGCCTCGTCGCCGGTGACGGCGAGCGTTCCAGCGGTCATACCCCGAGCGTACCGGCCCTGCGTTGGCGGCGCGGCGCTCAGGCCGAGAGCACTGTCCGAAACAGTACGACAAGGAGCCCGATGCCGGCGCCGATGGCGAGCAGCCCGCAGACCGCGACCACCCGGGCGGCTATGGGACCACGCCGTGCCCGCCCGAGTGCGACGCCGGAGAAGACACCGCTTCCGATCCAGAAGGCCAGGTTGATCGGTGTGAGGACGATGATAAGGAGGACGGTCCCCAGGCTGTCCCAGCCCTCCAGCCACCGGTCCGGATCGTCACTAATCGCCACGGTGAGCCATGTCTCGGGGATCAGAGGGACTAGCCCCAGGATCAGGCCCGCCACGGCCAGGCCGGTGCTTCTTCGCGTTCGGCCCGTCGCCACAACGACCGTACTGGCGGCCTTGTCGTGCCATCCCTGTCGCCGTCCGTCCCAGGTCAACGCGAGATAGCAGAAGAGCACGACCAGCCCGGCGACTACCTGAACGGGGATTGCGGCGAGCTCTCCGATCCCGGTCTGCTCGAAGGTGATCCCCATAGCCGCTGCGAGTGCTCCCGCCAGCCCGGGAATGGCCCATCGCCGCAGTGACGTGCGCCAGCCCGGCACTCCGCCATCGGCAAGGCGGACCACCTTGGCGCCCGCTGCGAGCTTGCCGACGGTTTGGCCCCGCGTCGCGATCAGCGTGATCTCGTAGAGCAGTCCGATGACGATATTTGTGAGTGCAACCGCGGGCCAACGTGCATTGCTGCCATCGTCGGAGTCCCAAGTTGCGGCGACGAGAATCCCGACGATGGTGCCGGCAACGATGGCCAGGATCGTCCAGTCGATGATCCTGCCGGCCAGCCGAGTTCCGGCGCTGGCCAACTCCACCTGCCGGCCATCTCCCAGCGTGCACCAGCGCGCCGTCAGATCGCGGGTGCTCCGGCTGCCTGCTTCGGTGCCGATGTTCGACACCTCTCTGGCTGGTGCCTCTCCCTCCGCTCCGCCATGTCCCGGGGAATCGTTGCCGGCGGGCGACCACGGGCTCTCGCCGGGGACGTCAGGCAGTGGGGGATCGATGCCACTCTGCTCCCGGCTGCGCTGATCGCGGTCGGTCGAGTCCAACTCCGGCTCCGCTTGCGCCGTGACGGCAGGAGAATCATCAGCGCCCTCAGCCGCGCTGGCGTTGTCTGCGGGATCGTCCCAGGGGAATCGGTGGCGACGTTGGGACCGCCGGCCGGCCTTGGTCGGCTCGTCGCCGTCGTATCGGCGGTCTTGGCGGTTGTAGCTACCCATAGCGGCTTCGGATCAGGCCGCTGCAGGACAGATGACAGCCGAGCGCGGCCCACGCCCCTTCGACCTGACCCGGCGCGGTTTCGTGTTCAGAGCCGAGGCTTCGCCGGGCACCGGTAGCGTTCGGGGCGTCATGGCCTGAGAGTACCGGCCCCCGGCGGCGGTCTATCGGGTCCGGCAGGAGGTAATCGTGAGACGGCCAAGGGGTCGTGAGTTCGCGCCGGCGAGCAGCGGCCAATCCGGAGCCGGAGCCGGAGCCGGAGAGCGCGGGAGTGGTGATGCCGCCTCCGATCGGCGACGCTCCGCCCGCGTGCCTGACGTGCCGCGGCGGGCGTGGGTTGTGCTGGGTGTCGTGTGCGTCAGCATCTTCCTGGTCGTGATCGACGCCTCCATCGTGAACGTGGCCTTCCCGACGATCGGCGCCGATCTGGACACCACCGACGCCGTCCTCTCGTGGATCCTCACGGCCTACAACGTGACCGTCGCCTCGCTGCTGCTGCTGGCGGGGCGAACGGCCGACAGGTTGGGGCGCAAGCGGGTCTTCCTCGTCTCGGTGACGATCTTCACGCTGGGATCGCTGCTGTGCAGCGTCGCCCCTGACGCGGGTTCCCTCATCGCATTCCGGGTGGTGCAGGCAGCCGGCGGCTCGGCGATCTTGCCGTCCTCCCTGGCGCTGGTGCTGCCGGAGTTCCCCGTCGAACGGCGCTCCATGGCCGTGGGCATCTGGTCCGCCGTGGCCGGATTCGGCGGGGCGGTCGGCCCGTCGGCCGGCGCGCTGTTGATCGAACTGTTCGGCTGGCGGGGAATCTTCTGGGCGAGCGTCCCCCTCGGCGCCGCCGTCGTGATCCTGGGGCGCCGCTACCTGACCGAGTCACGTGTAGCCGGCGACACCGGGCGACTCGACGTCATCGGCGTCCCGGTGAGTGTGTTGGGCGTGGCACTCGTGCTGCTGGCCGTGGTGCAGGCCGAGCACTGGGGCTACACCAGTGCCCGCACGCTCACGCTGGCGTGCGTCGGGCTGGTCCTGCTGCCGGTCCTGGTGTGGCGGTCGCGCCGCCACCCGTCGCCTGTGCTCGACCTCTCGCTCTTCGGCATCCGGTCGTTCCGGGTGGCCACCTTCGCCACTATCTTCTTCGGGTTCGCCTTCCTGGGGGGGTTCTTGCTCAACTCCCTGCTGTTGCAGCGTCTCTGGGAGTGGCCGGTTTGGAAGACCGGCCTGGGTCTCAGTCCCGGCCCGCTGATGTCGGTCCTGGCCTCCTGGTGGGTCGGCCGCGCCGCCGACCGCCTCGGCCACCGCTGGCTCACCGCGGCGGGTGGCGGGCTGTGCGTCGCCGCCTTCTCGTGGCAGTTCTGGCGCGTCGGCGCCGTTCCGGACTACGTGTCGGACTTCCTGCCGGCCATGGTGATGCTGGGGGCCGGTGTGGGGATGGCGATCACCTGCATCACGGCCGCGCCCTTGGCGGACCTGGGCAGCGACCAGTTCGCCATGGGTAACGCCACGGCTCGCACTGTGCAGCAACTCTGCTACGCCGTCGGTGTAGCCGCGGTCGTGGCGCTGCTGGGCGCCGGCGGCGCCGAGGATCTCGCTCGCTACCCGCGTGCTTGGACCTGGCTCATCTGCTCCTACGCCGTGGCGGGGCTGACGATGGCGCTGTTCTACCCCTCCGGCAGCGCCGCCGGGCGAGCCGGCCTCGCCGCAGGTGGTGTAGGCGGTCGATCAGTCGCCCGCGATTAGCCCGGCCGGGAGCGTTCTCAGAGACCGGCGGCACCGGCGGTCTCTGCCGGTGTGACGTGGATCCCGGCCTCCGCCGGGATGACGGGAGAGTCGGTACCGAGCGTCGCTCGGTGGACCCCTCAGGTCAGCGGCCCGCACTCGTAGTCGACGGGGTTGACCGCCTCGGGGTCCACGCCCAAGCGCTCGATGGCGTCGTCGACCGCCGAGGCGTCGATCTCCCCGGCGGCGACGAGCCCGGCGAGGACAGCCACGGTGACATGGGCCCCGTCCACCTCGAAGAAGCGGCGCAGTGACTCCCGCGTGTCACTACGGCCGAAGCCGTCGGTCCCGAGGACGGAGTAGCTCCCGGGCACCCAGCGGGCGATCTGATCGGGCACCAGCGTCAGGTAGTCGCTCACCGCCACAACCGGTCCCTGTGCCTGGGCCAGTCTGGCGGTCACTCCCGGGACCCGGGGCGTCATCTGGGGATGCAGGCGGTTCCAGCGCTCGGCGTCGAGGGCCTCCTCCCGGAGCTTCTTGTACGAGGTGGCGCTCCACAGTTCGGCGCCGGTGTCGTAGTGCTCGGCGAGGATTGCCTGCGCCTCGCGGGCCGCACCCTGCGCCGGTCCGGAGAACAGGATCGTGGCGCGGTGGCGCTTCCCCGGCGGCCCGGCGTCCCAGCGGTACAGGCCGCTCATGATGTCGGCGTCGCTGACGTGGTCGGCGCGGGCGGGCTGGAGGTAGTTCTCGTTGTAGATCGTCAGGTAGTAGAAGACGTCGTCGCCGTGCGCCACTCCCGCCGGGGGGTACATGCGCTCGAGCCCGCAGGCGATGATCGTGGCCATCTCGTAGGCGAAGGCCGGGTCGTAGGACTGGCACGCCGGTACCGAGGCCGCCAGCAGGTGGCTGTGGCCGTCCTGGTGCTGCAGCCCCTCGCCGGCGAGGGTGGTGCGCCCGGCCGTGGCGCCCAGCAGAAACCCCCGGGCGCGGCTGTCAGCCGCCGACCAGATCAGGTCCCCCACCCGCTGGAAGCCGAACATGGAATAGAAGGTGTACATCGGCACCATCGGCACGCCCAGGTTGGCGTAGCTGGTGCCCGCGGCGATCCACTCCGCCAGCGAGCCGGCCTCGGTGATGCCCTCCTCGAGGATCTGCCCGTCGGTGTCCTCCGAATAGGAGAGCAGCAGGTCGTGGTCGACCGGTTCGTAGAGCTGCCCGTGCGGGGCGTAGATCTCGAACTCCCGGAACAGCGAGTCCATGCCGAAGGTGCGGGCCTCGTCGGCCACGATCGGGGCGATCCGGTTGCCGAAGCCCTTGTCGCGCAGCAGGGAGCGCAGCAGAGTGGTGAACGCCACCGTGGTGGAGACCTCCCGGTTGCCCGAGCCCTCGTCGAAGGTGGCGAAGATCTTCCGGTCCGGTTGGCGTAGCGGTCGGCGGTCCCGCACGATGCGCGACGGCAGCGGCCCGTCGAGAGCCTGGCGGCGCCCACGCATGTACACCATCTCCTCGGCGTCCGGCGGCGGCCGGTAGTACGGCGGGGCCGCATCGTCGACCAGCGCGCTCTCGGGGATCTCCTCCCAGAGACGCAGCCGGTCCCGTAGTTCCAGTAGCTGACGGGTGGTCATCTTCTTGATCTGATGCGTGGCGTTGCGGCCCTCGAACCCCTTGCCCAGGCTCCAGCCCTTGATGGTCTTGGCGAGGATCACCGTCGGTGAGCCGACGTTCTCGGTGGCGGCCTTGTAGGCGGCATAAAGCTTCTGGTGATCGTGGCCGCCGCGGGGCAGGTTGGCGAGGTCCTCGTCGCCGTAGTCGGCCACCATGGCGCGCAGGCGAGGGTCGGGGCCGAAGAATTGCTCGCGGATGTAGTCCCCGGACTCGGTGGCGTAACGCTGGTACTCGCCGTCGACGGTGGAGTTCATCTTGTTCAGCAGCAGGCCGTTGTCGTCCCGCTTCAGCAGGTCGTCCCAGCGCGACCCCCAGATGACCTTGATGACGTTCCAGCCGGCCCCGCGGAACAGACCCTCGAGTTCCTGGATGATCTTGCTGTTGCCCCGTACCGGTCCGTCGAGGCGCTGCAGGTTGCAGTTGACGACCCAGATGAGGTTGTCGAGATCCGAGCGCCCGGCCAGGGAGATGGCGCCCAGTGTCTCGGGCTCGTCCATCTCGCCGTCGCCGACGAAGCACCAGATGCGCGACTGCGCGGTGTCGTCGATGCGCCGGTGGTGCAGGTAGCGGTTGAAGCGGGCGTGGTAGATGGAGTTGATGGCGCCGAGACCCATCGACACCGTCGGGTACTCCCAGAAGTCGGGCATCAGCCGGGGGTGCGGGTAGCTGGACACTCCCCGGCCGCCGATCTCCATGCGGAAGTTGTCGAGTTGCTCGGTACCGAGGCGCCCCTCGAGGTAGGCGCGGGCGTAGATGCCGGGGGCTGCGTGGCCCTGGAAGTACACGTGGTCACCGGGCAGGCCGTCCTCCTTTCCCCGGAAGAACCAGTTGAAGCCCACGTCGTAGAGCGACGCCGAGGAGGCGAACGTGGAGAGGTGCCCGCCGATGCCGTCGGCCGCCTTGTTGGCCCGGATCACCATCACCGCGGCATTCCAACGCACGTAGCGGCGGATGAGCTTCTCGAGATACTCGTCGCCGGGAAAGAAGGGCTGGCTGTCGGCGGGGATGGTGTTGACGTACGGGGTGGTGACCGTGGCGGAGATGCCGACGTCGAGTTGCTGCGCTCGCTCGAGGAGCCGGGCCACGACGAGCCGGGCGCGCTCCTTGCCGCGTTCGTGGACCAGGCCGTCGAAGGAGTCGATCCACTCGCCGGTCTCGGTGGGATCGGTGTCCGGGAGCTGGTGCGAGAAGTGGCCGCGCATCGGTTCCCATTGTCGCACGCTCCGGCGAATTCCGGCCAAGTCCGGCCCGGGCCGTCTCACGGCCCGACGGGGAAGAGAATCGCCCGACGAGATAGCGGTCGTGCGAGGATGGTCGCTGTGACGGACTCAGCCGGCCGTTCCCCGCGACCCACGGTCGTGTACACCGATGGTGCCTGCCGGGGGAATCCCGGCCCCGGCGGTTGGGGTTGGGTGGTGCCCGATGGCCCGTGGGCTGCCGGCGCCGCGCCGGCGACGACCAACAACCGTATGGAGATGCAGGCGGTGCTCGAGGCGCTGGAGGCGCTGCAGGGCCGCGATCCGGTGGAGGTGGTCACCGACTCCGGCTACATCGTCAACTGCTTCGAGCAGCGATGGTGGGTGGGATGGCAGCGTCGCAACTGGCGCAACTCCAAGAAGCAGCCGGTCAAGAACCAGGACCTGTGGGTGCCGCTGATCGAGCAGGTCCTGGCGCGGGGCGTGGCGTTCCGCTGGGTGAAGGGACATGGCACCGACCCCTGGAACGACGCCGCCGATCTGCTCGCCACCGCCGCCGCGGACACGCAAAGAGACATCCAGGGTGATCGCTACCGGCTGGAGGGTCGCGGAGCGTGGAGTTCGGGCCGGTGAGCGGCATCCCCGGGCATCCCGGCCTTCCCGCTGAACACCGGGACCGACACTGCCGGCACGTTCACCGACCTCGTCGACGAGACCGGGGCGGTGGCGAAGGTTCTGTCGAGACCGGAGGATCCGGCCGGGGCGCTCGCCGGCGGCCTCGAGGTGTTGGGGCTCGCGCACCCCGATGTACTGGCTGCTGCCCGGTGGCCATGAGGACGAGGCGGTCGCACTGGCCGACAAGGTCACTCTGGATCTCGCGGCCGGCGACGTGGTGCGGGTGCGCACCCCCGGCGGGGGCGGCTGGGGCTCGCCCGACTGAGCCGAGCCGCGTGGTCGGGCGTGCCCTACCGGATGGGCGGAGTCCAGAGCATCCGGCCCAGCTATCCGGCGGGTGAAGACTCGGTCAGCACCCACCTCTGCCGGCGACTCCGTCGGCCCTCCTCCGTCGGGCGTACCAGGCCGCGCACCTCCAGTTTGCGGAGCAACATCAGCACGGCACCGCGGGTGACGCCGAACTTTTCGGCGAGTTCTCTGCTCGTCAGCGGCCCGTCGGACAGCGCCGCGACGAGTTGTTGCTGCCGCGGCGTCAGCGAGGTGTCGACGGCGGTCGAGGGGGTCTCGCTATGCCCGACGGGAGGTGACGTGTCCAGAAGGGGCAGGGTGGGCGCCGCCGGCGCGATCGTCGATCGGGTACCTGCTGTGTCAACGTCGCTCGGGTTCTCGGTTCTCGCCGGGATTCGAAGATCCTCGGCGAGGATCCATTCCGCCCAGCGCCTCCCGCCGGTCCGGTGCAGCAGGCCCCGCCGTCGCAGGTCGGTCAACTCATGCGTGGCGGTGCCGGGATCACAGCCCGTGAGCGCGCGGTAGGCGCGGTTGTCGATCCCGCCATGGCGCCGCGCGTGTGCAAGCCCCAACCGCTGGCGATCGTTCAGATCGATCGAACCGAGCGTCGAGAGCCATGCGAGAGCCTCGTGATCGAGCAGTGTGTGGTTGCGGAACACGACCTTGAACTCCGTGAGGCTGTAGTCGATCTCCGGTGGTTCCAGGCCCGCGTCGCGTAGGTACTTGGCGACGGAGACGAGGCCCGTGCCCACGTTCTCGCAAACGGTTCTGTTGGCCCTCGGCGTCGTCACGTCCTGGAGCAGCTTGGCCAGGCGAGCGTTGCGGGCTGCGGTCACCGGCTCGGTCATGAGGCTCTCGGGACTGAACGCGCCGTAGAGACCGCCGGGGTTCTTGATCTCCAGCCGGTCGGGATAGAGGGCCATCATCACGGGCTGTCCCCGTACCGACGAGTGGTAGTCGCGGTGCATCAGGGCATTGACGACGACCTCGCGCACGGCCTCCAGCGGGTACTCCCAGTGATCTTCGCGCCCGAGGCCGACGACGACGGCTCGTCGGCGCATGTTGCGACGCAGCGCGTCGGCGGCCAGCTCGAGCATCTCCGGGATGGGCCCGTCGATCTGCTGGCTGTCGCGATAGCGGGTGCCGTCCGCCAGCGGCTCACCGGTCTCGGTGGCGAATGCAACGAACGTGATGTTGAGTCGGGGTGCATACTGCTGGGGATAGGTGCCCAGTGCGAGCATGCCGGCGAGGGTGGGGGTCTCGTCGCCGTCGGCCCCGGTGAGGACGCCCAGGAGCCGGAGGATTCTGGTGTCCTCCGCGTCGCGGAACGCCGGACCTCGGGTGGCCCGGACGCGGCGGATCAGCAGTTCGACCAGTTCCCTGTCGAGATCTTCCGGTACGGCGTCGGCCACGAGGTGCTCGTCCTCGGTCGGTTGTCCCTTCGCGGCGAACAGGGCGTAGTGCTCGTAGCCGGTGAGCAGACGGTTGCCGTCGTGTGTTCGAATGTAGGCGCCCTCGAGGTGGTCGGGCTTCTTGACGATGCAGGGCTTCTGGTCGGAGTTGACCTCCTCCACTGCCGCGACCACGACCGGGCTTCCGTCAACCATGCAGATCTCGATCTCGGGGCGGATGGGTGGCTGGAGGTTGTCGGCGCACGTCGACGCCAGTGCCGACGCGAGCCTGGATGCGTCGATGTCGGTCGGCTCGAAGTCCGGCTCGGCGAGTCCCAGGATGATCAGGCCGCCCTCCCAGTTGGCGAAGGCCGAGACGCTCTTCAACGCGCTTCTCGGGAACCCGCCGCTTGCGTCCTTGACCTCGACGCGCCGGAGGTCGGTCCCTGCCGCCCGAAGCACCGGCAGGATTGTGCGAAGTCGTTCGTCCAGAGTGCTCATAGATCACATCATAGTAGCATCCCACAAGATCATACTAGTGATCGCGCTCGATACTGCTGCTATGAGCGTCTCATAGCAGCAGTATGTGGGCGCAATGAGACGCTCAAATGTTGATATGACGGTTGATCATCACCTTGATGACCGGTCCGTCGGCGGCAGCGGCTACGGAGCCTGCTCCCACCGAGCCCCCTTTCGGGGATGCCGCAGGCCGCGACGAACTCGCCCGACAACACTCCGGAAAATCAATTCCGGAAAATCTTCGGACGCATGTCAACCGAATGGGTCGCTCAGGCGTCAGTGCACACAACCACAGATCGCCGGGATCTTCCGGATGACCGCAACCCGAGCAGTTGGAGCAGCAGGGTTGCGGCTGGTGGAATAGGCGGGTTCGGACCTTCTGGAGCGAGGTGCGAACCCGCCTCGTTCTTTTCGAGGTCGGCCGCGGCGAGGCGCTGCTCGTAGTCGTCGCCCGGCTCGCCGCAGCGGATCAACTCGACCGGACGTTCCGCCGATCATCGTGTCGCTGGATAGCATGCCCCGAGTTCGATCCAGGGCCTGAATCCACTGCCTGGGCCGCGCTCTCGGAGTCAGTCGCGTCGGTCAATCCGGACGACGGGCGGGAAGGTGGACCCGCGGCATTGCCCCGGAGTCTGCGCGGCTGCGACACTACGAGCCGTGCGTACGGGTTCGGAGTCTCCAGCGAGCGACGTCGCGGTGCCCGGGCCGGTCTTCGGCCCCGAGCCGCTCTCCCCGACGTTGTTCCTCGACCGCAGCGCGCTGGTCTTCGGCGACCGCGCGGCCGTGATCGACGGCGAGCGCACCTTCACCTACGCCGAACTGCATGATCGGTGTCTCCGGCTGGCCGGGGCGCTGCGTGCCGCGGGCGTCGGTCCAGGAGATCGCGTCTCGACCCTCGTGCCCAACACGCACGTGGCGCTGGAGGCCCATTTCGGTGTGGCGTGGGCCGGTGCCGCGCTGAACGCGCTGAACACCCGCCTGGCGGACGCTGAACTGGCCTGGATCGTCGGACACGCCGGCTCCCGGATTCTGATCTGCGACCACTCGCTTGCGGACATGGGGGAGGTGATCGTGGCGGCGGTGGACCATCCGGTCGAACTGGTCCGCTGCGGCGAGCCGGGCGACGACTACGAGCAGCGCCTCGCCGCCGCCGAACCGCTACGGCACGAGGTCGCCGACGAGTGGGGGATGCTGAGTCTGAACTACACCTCGGGCACGACCGGGCTCCCGAAGGGGGTGATGTACTCCCACCGCGGGGCGTACCTCCAGGCCCTGGCGATGGTTGCCCAGGGCGGCTTGGATCCCGCCACGGTATTCCTGTGGACACTGCCGATGTTCCACTGCAACGGCTGGTGCTACCCGTGGGCCGTGACGGCAGCGGGAGGCGTCCACGTGGCGCTGCGCCAGGTGCGTCCCGAGGCTGTCTGGACGGCGATCCGTGACCAGGGCATTACCCACCTCAATGCCGCGCCGACGGTGCTGACGATGCTGGCCGCCGATCCCGGCGCCGCGCCCGCACCGGCGCCGGTGCACGTCGCCGTCGGCGGTGCGCCCCCGTCACCGAGCCTTCTTGCCCGCCTGTCCGAGTTGAACCTCCACGTGACGCATCTCTACGGGCTGACCGAGAGCTACGGACCTGCAATCATCTGCGACTGGCGACCCGAGTGGGATTCGTTGCCCGCCGATGAGCAGGCGCGGCGGAAGGCCCGCCAGGGTGTCGCCAATATCGCGTCTGCGCCGCTGCGCGTGGTCAGTGCCGACGGGCGCGACGTCCCTGCCGACGGGGCGACCACCGGTGAGGTCGTTCTGCGGGGCAACGTCGTCATGCTCGGCTACTACCGCAACCCCGAGGCGACCGCCGCCGCCACCCTCGAGCGCCCGGACGGCACGTGGTTCCGCACCGGCGACGTGGGTGTCGTGCATCCCGACGGCTACATGGAGGTGCGGGACCGCGCCAAGGACGTGATCATCAGCGGCGGGGAAAACATCACCTCCATCGAGGTGGAGCAGGTACTCGCCCGTCACCCCGATGTGCTGGAGTCGGCGGTGGTGGGGGCTCCCGACGAGATCTGGGGTGAGGTGCCCGTGGCCTTCGTCTCTCTGCGCCCGGGGGCGTCGGTCACCGAGGCGGAACTCATCGACTTCGTGCGCGCCGCCATCGCACGGTTCAAGGCACCCAAGCGCGTCGTACTCGGAGACCTACCCAAGACCAGCACCGGGAAGATCCAGAAATACGTGCTGCGCGAGCGGCTACGGGACTAGTCGCGATCAGCCCGGGGTCAGTCGAGGAGAGCGATTATCCCGGGGGAAGCTCGCCCACTCTTCACCGCGGCCGCCGGGGAACCCCGCTCGTCCGCCGTTTAGCGGCCAGACCGATCCGTCGCCGGGAGATCACGGCGCCGTGCCCTTCGGCTGTCGGCGACGGCGATCCACCGCGGGGTCGGCGGCGGCCGGGTCCAGCAGGTGCTCGGGACTGCCGCCGCGTAGCCACACGAGCGCCTGCGCGAGCGCCTGGCTCACGAGCCGGCGCTCGCCGACGGTGGTTGCGGAGGCAACGTGGGGGGTGACGAGAACGTCGTCCCGGTGCAGGAGGGGGTGATCGGCCGGCAGCGGCTCCGGATCGGTCACGTCCAGCCCGGCTCCGGCGACGTGGCCCGACTCGAGGGCTGCGAGGAGGGCGTCGTGATCCACCAGCGAGCCGCGGGCGCAATTGACGATCACCACGCCGGGGCGCATCGCCGCCAGCGAGGTGGCGTTGACGAGATGGCGGGTCGCCGGTGTGGCGGGGGCGTGCAGCGTTACGACATCGGCGGCGGCCCAGATTTCCTCGAGGTCGACCAACCTGCCGACGGGTGCGGTGTCGAAGTGGGGATCGTGTGCCAGGACACGCATCCCCATTGCCTCGGCGTAGTGCCCCAGGCGGCTCCCGATGCGCCCGCAGCCCACGACACCGAGCGTTCGGCCGTCGAGTTCGAGCCCGCCGACGGCTGCCGCCGACCCGATGAGGCCGTCGCCGTCGCGGAGGCGGCGCTCGGCAGGTTTGAGTCGCTTGCTGACGGCCAGCAGCAGTGCCAGGGCGTGTTCGGCGGTCGACACCGTGGGCGCATCGGGAGCGTTGCAGGCGGCGACCCCGTGCGCGGCGCAGGCTGCCACGTCCACATTGTCGAAGCCGACGCCACGTCGAGCCACGACCTGCAGGTCGGGCAGTCGCCGGCAGGTGGTGCCGTCCCAGCGCTCGTCCGCCCCCACGATCACGGCCTCCGCGCCCGATGGGCCGTCGCTCAGCTCAACCTCGACGGGTATCTCCATGGCCGGCGCCGGCCGGTCGATCCAGACGCGATAGCACTTGCCCATCGGCGTCATGGCGGCAGGGCCGGGACGAGTCCGCTGACCGTCGCGACGCCGAGCGCGTCGGCGGCACAGAGATTCCAGGCGTCGGCCGCAACGGCGTCGGGTGACAGCGGCGCGGCCAGCGCGCACAGCGTGAAGACCACGCGGGTGCCCACCGGTGGGTAGCCGGGCCAGTCGGCGGTTCCGTCGGCTCGCCAGAGCGGGCGCACGCCTTGGGGAAGCGGCCCTCCGAACAGCCCGGCGCTGGACGGCCCCAGCCCGGCGATCGCCCACAGGATCGGTGGCTCGGTGGGATCGAACGCGCTGACGAGCAGCACCAACTCGGTCGTTCCCGCAGGGATGTTCCACCATGCCAGCGTGGGGGGTTCACCCGCCCCGGTGGCTGTGAGCGGCAGGTCCCCGCCCGGCTCGAAGTTCGCTCCCTCGAGCAGCATCCCGCCAGGACCCTGGCTCTGGTTGACCGGCAGGTAGCGGGCCTGGGAGGCCACGAACCCTGGCGGGGCGCGCAACTCCCGCCCCGAGGACCCGCACCCGGCGGTGGCGGCCACGAGCACCAGGCAAGCGAGCAGGACGATTCCGGCGGCCGGGCGGCGCCGCGACCCGCCGATCCGCGGGGCGGCATCCGGCATGTTGGAGCGTGCCCGGCGATGTCGCACGACGCCAGCGTAGGAACCCCGCCCGTGCGTACCACCGATGCCGGTCGGAAATTCACGTCCGACGCTGCACGCTGGGGGAGACTTGATCGTCAGTCGGCCCCGGGGAGCGTGGCATGGCCCGAACCTTCCCGCTGCTGCGGAGCCTTCGCCTGCGGCGCACACCAGAGCGGGGACGCGGCGCGCCCGAGGAGCGGCACTGGACCGGTGTGCAGAGCCTGGTGGCGTTGGGGCTGCTGGCGGTGGTCAGCGTGGTCGTGGGGATCCTGCTCGGTGCCAGCGCGGACCGCCTGGAGAAGCTGGGCGGGCTGCTCCTGATGGTGCCGGCGGCGATCGCTCTGCAGGGGAAGATCTTCGGGGCACTGGGATCCCGCCTGGGTACCGCCATCCACGCGGGCACGTTCCGCCTGAGCCTGCGCCCCGCCACCGTCGTGGGCGAGAACATCCTGGCCGGCCTGGCGCTGAGCGTCGTGACCTCGGCGGTCCTGGCGATGCTGGCGAAGGCGACGGCGGAACTCTTCAACATCGCCGAGTCCATGAGCCTGGCGTCCTTCGTGGTCATCAGCGTGCTCGGCGGCGTGATCTCGTCGCTGTTCGTGGCGGTCGTGGCGCTCGCCATGGCCTCCGGTTCGGTGCGCTTCGGCTGGGATCCCGACAACGTGACGGCCCCCCTGGTGACGGCCGCCGCCGATGTCATCACGCTCCCGGTCCTGCTGCTCGTCGTGCCGCTCGCCGAGTCCGCGTCGGTCACCGGAGCCGTGGCGGTCATCTGCGGCGCGGCTGCCGCGGTGACGGCGGTGAGTTCCTGGCGCCTGGGACGGGCGTCTCTGCGCGGCATTCTGCGGGAGTCCTTCGGCGTGCTGGTGGTGGCGCTCCTGTTCGATCTTGCCGCCGGCGTGATCGTCGAGCAGCAGGAGGCGTTCCTCGGCCGCTTGCCGAGCCTGCTCGTGCTGCTGCCGGGCTACCTGGCCGTCGGAGGCGCCCTCGGCGGGATTCTCTCCAGCCGGCTGGCCTCCAAGTTGCACCTCGGTCTCATCGAACCGGCGGCTCTGCCCGGCCGCGATGCCCGCCGCGAGGTGCGCAACACCTTCCTCATGGGTCTCCCCGTGCTGGCGGGTACCGCCGCGTTGGCGTACGGGGCCGCCCGGCTCGCCGATCTCGCCGGCCCCGACGCCGGCGGGATGATCGGCGCCGCACTGCTGGGTGGTGTCGTGGCCGTGGCGGTTGCGTCCTTCGTGGCGTACTACGGCACGATCCTCGCCGAGCGGGTGGGGGTGGACCCCGACACCTACGGCATTCCCCTGGTGAGTTCGGCGATGGATCTCGTCGGTGCGCTCACGCTGGTGGCTGCGCTGGCAGCACTGGGGATCCTGTGATGGGCGCTGCCCGAAGGATGTCGGCGTTGCCGATGAGGGCGCCGCGGCGGCGTCGCGATAGCCTCGCGGAGACACCGATGGACGATCGCCCCCGGAATCTGCGCTCCATGCTCGCTGAGGCCAAGGATCTCAGCGAGTTGATGGTCGACTTGGCGTACGCGTCGGTCTACTTCGGCGACCCGGAGTTGGCCACGGAAGTACGCGACCTCGAGGAGCGGATGAGCGATCTGGTGCACGACATGCGCGCGGTATGCGTCAAGGCGGCGCGCCGCCCCCGCGATGCCGAGGGCATGTCGTCGGTGTTGCAGGTCGTGAGTGCCATCGAGCGCATCGCCAACGACGCCGTCGACATCGCCCGGGTCGTCACGCACCGGCTGGGGATCCCCGCCGAACTCGTCGTGGCGCTGTCGGCGGCCGAGGAGGTCTCGCACCGGGTTCAGGTCCGGGAGGGCTCCGACATGGCGCACTGCCCCGTCGTCGCCCTCGAACTGCCCGTGGCCACAGGCATGCGCATCATGGCCATACGGCGGGGTCGGGAGTGGATCACCGGCGTCGACGGCGACAGCATGCTGATGCCGGGCGACTCGCTATTCATGCGCGGCTCGCCCGACGGCATCTCCCGCCTGCGGGAACTTGCCGGCGACGAGGTCTGGGTCCCGCCGGCGCCGCCGGAGGATCCCTGGATCACCGACCTGGACCGGGCCATGGACGTGCTCGTGGAGATGAAGAACCTCTCCGAGGTGGCCGTGGACCTGGCGTACTCGACGCTGGTGCTCGGCGACCCCGGTCTCGCCGCGCAGGTCCGGCATCTCGAGGGTCGCCTCGACGACATGAACGACCGGCTGGAGTTGTGGGTGCTGCGCGCCGCCGCCGACTCGACCGATCCCGGCCCGCTGCGGGGGCTTCTGCATATCTCGAACGCGGCGGAGGATCTCGGCGATCAGGCCAACCAGATGGTGTGGCTCGTCGAGAAGGGCGAGGACGTGCATCCCATCCTGGAGATCGCCCTCGGCGACTCCGACGAGGTGGTGGTCAACTACGCGGTGGCCGAGGGTTCCCCCGTCGACGGCTGCTCGCTGGCCGAGCTGGGGTTGAACATCGAGCCCGGATTCACCGTGCTGACGCTGGTCCGGGGCCGGAAATACGTCTACCGGCCGCGTGGCCGTACGGTCCTGCAGGCCGGCGACGAGGTCATCGCCTCGGGACCCGACGAGGGGTGCGAGGCGCTCGCCGCCCTACTGGGTTGGGAGTTGGAGCGAGACGACGAGGCCGGCACGGACCGGTTGCTTCCCCGGGCGGGAATGCTCGGGGTACTGGCCTGAGCGCCGCAGCGATTGCTGAGTCATGCTGCGAACCCCCTCCCGCGTCATTCCGGCGGAGGCCGGAATCCATTGTCCGGCAGCGCCGCTTGAGCGTGCCGTGGATTACTCAGCACTCACCTCGGCAGTCGGACCGTGACGGAGCCGACGTACCCGAGCGCGCCGCTGGACGGCGACGCGCCCCTGCGGCTGCTGACGGTGCACGCGCACCCCGACGACGAGTCCTCAAAGGGGGCCGCCACCGTGGCCCGCTATGTCGACGAGGGTGTGCGGGCCGTGCTGGTGTGCTGCACCGGTGGTGAGGAGGGGGACATTCTCAATCCGGCCGCCGATCTTCCCGGGGTGCGTGAGCGCCTGGCCGAGGTGCGTCGAGCCGAACTCGACAAGGCGGCGGCGATCATCGGCTACCACGACGTGGTGTGGCTGGGCTACCGCGACTCGGGGTACCCCGAGGCGCCCGACGCCACCGGCGGGCCGGACGAGGCGGCGGACCTGCCGGTGGGCTCGTTCGGGGCGGCTCCTCTCGACGAGGCGACCGAGCGGCTGGTTGCCATCCTGCGGTCCGAGCGACCCCACGTGCTGGTGATCTACCCCGACGACCAGCTGGGCTACCGCCACCCCGACCACTTACGGGTGCACGACGTGGGCCTTTCCGCCTACGAGGCTGCAGGCGACCCGCAGGCGTTCCCAGCGGCAGGACCCCCGTGGCGGCCGCCCAAGCTCTACTACTCGCTCTGGTCCAAGGCCCGCATGCTGGCCATTCACGAGGCGTTCGGCGAATTGGGCCTGCAGTCGCCCTACGAGCAGTGGTGGTTCGAGCGACCCTGGCAGGATCACCGGATCACCACCCGGATCGAGGTGGCGAAGTGGTACGACCGGCGCTGCGACGCCCTCCTCGCCCACACCACGCAGGTGGATCCCACCTCGCCCTTCTGGTTCGGGCTGCCACGCGAGGTGGCGGCCGAGGCGTATCCGCTGGAGGACTACATCCTGGCCCGCTCCGACGTGCCCACCGAGTTGCCCGAGGACGATCTGTTCGCCGGGCTCCGCGGCGTCTCCGAAGCCGGCTGAGAAGCGGCGCGGCCGTGGAACCCTTCCCGAGCGACGGGTGGCTGGGCGCCGTCCATGCCGCGGCTGCGGTTCTTCCGGAGGTCCCGGGGTGCAGCGTGACCGCCCGGATCGAGGTCTCCGGCGGTGCCGCCGGGACACGCCGGTTCGGCGTGGTCATCGTCGACGGGCGGCTCGTCGAATTGAGCCCCGGACGACTTGCCGAGGCCGACTGCACTGTCTTGTGCGCGGTTGCTGACGCCCGCGACATCATCGGCGGGCGGCTCGACCCCGCCGTCGCCTACATGCAGGGCCGTCTCAAGATCGACGGAGCCTACGAACGCGTTCTCTTCGGCCTGCGCCCGCTGCTGGACGGCGAGGCGTTCAGCGACTTCGCCGCCGAGGTGCGGAGCCTCACCGGCGCCGACTGACGATCTCGTAGCCACTCAAGCGTCCTCATAGCGACTCAAGCGTCATTCCGGCGGAGGCCGGAATCCAGGAGAGGCCAGCCGGGCCGCCGGCCGGGACATGACGTCATTCCGGCGGAGGCCGGAATCCAGGAGAGGCCAGCCGGGCCGCCGGCCGGGACATGACGTCATTCCGGCGGAGGCCGGAATCCAGGGTTCTGCGGGTTGACCGACGCTGGAGAGCGATTTCTCAGCGCACTCCCGGCGAATTGTCCGACGCCGACAATCGCCCGTTGTTGCGTTGTCCCATGAAGCTAGGAGGTCCGATACGCGCCGCCAAATATTCTCCGCCTGGGTGCCGTTTCGCGCTCTTTGCGAAGTCATGGCACCCGACAAGCGACAACCAACCAGTTGACAAAGCTCGGGGAAGGATGCTTCATGATGCGCAAGTTGGTACTTCGAATCGTGGCCACGACGGCTGTGGTCCTCGTGATCGCAGCGGCGTGTGGCGGCGACGATGACGGTGGCAGAACGACCGCTCCGCCCCCGGCGCCCGAGCCCGCGGCGCCGGCACCGGCTCCCGAGCCCGCGGCTCCCGAGCCCGCGGCACCGGAACCGCCACCTCCGCCGGAGCCCGCGGCACCGGAACCGGAAGACGAGCCGGAGGCTGCGGCCCCCGAACCGGAGGACGAGCCGGAGGAAGCGGCGCCCGCACCCGCGGGCGGCAGTCCGGCGCCCGGCGTGAGCGCGACCGAGATCAAACTCGGAGCGATCAGCGACGACGGTCTGCCGCTTCCCGAGATCGTGACGATTCCGGTCGTGGCGTCGGCTGTCGCCATGTTCGATGCGGTCAACGACGAGGGCGGCGTGCACGGGCGCAAGATCAGCGTGACGAACTGCGATGCCGCCGGCGACATCGCCCGCGCCCGCGCCTGCTTCAGGAAGCTGGTGGACGAGGATCAGGTCTTCAGTTTCATCACCAGCATTACCTGGGGCACCGGTTCGTTGCATCAGGACCTGGCCCGCGACGAGATTCCGTGGTTCGGCTCCTGGGGCTTCTACACCAGCGAGTGGCGTAATCCCTGGATGTTCCCGACGCACATGGCCACCATCCATGAGGCGCACGCCAACTCCATCTGGGTGCGAGACAATCTCGACCCGGAGAGTGTCGGCATCATCTACCTCAACATCCCTGAGGACCGTCTCGCCGCGGAAGCCATGCACGACATCTTCGATCCTGCCGGCATCGAGGTCGTCATCGAGCAGCCCATCGAGATCGAGACGCCGGATCACACGCCGGCGGTCATCGAGATGCAGGCTGCGAACCCGGACCATGTCATCCACTTCGCCTGGGCCGCGCCTATGGCAGGCTGGATGATCGCCGCCGAGCAGCAGGGCTACTGGCCGCCTCTGGGGGTCAGCGGCAACCACTTCGCGGCGGAGGCTCTCGGCGAGTTCGTCGGCGACTGGCCGCTGAAGGGCATGTGGACGATCACGACGTTCAAAGTCTGGAACGACAACACCGAGTACCTCGCCGCTCTCGAGAAGTACAACCCCGATCAGCTTCTCAAGATCCACCACATCACCCAGTCCGGCTATGCCGGTGCTCGAGTCTTCATCGAGACCGCCAAGCAGGTCGGTCCGGGCATCACGCGGGAGAACATGATGGAAGCCTGGGAGGCGCAGCCATGGGACGCCGGACCGGGCTTGGGCATCACGTTCACCTGGGGCGATGCGTCCGCCGAACGAGCGGGCGGAATTGCCGACACGGCGGCGCACGACACGCTGCGCTGCGAGTACCAGTTCAAGTACAACCAGGCCGCGGCTTCGACCGACTTCGCAGTGTGGATCCCCGCTCCGGAGCAGTACGAAATCTGCGACGACTATGACTGAATGCGACTATGACTGAATGACAGTGCCGTTCAAGCTTCCCCCAGATTGAACGGCACCGGCGGAACTCGGGGCACCTCGCTCACCAGGATCTGGCCGGGTGCCCCGAGCAGTCACTGATCACAGATGTTAGGGGTCCTCGGTGTTCGACCCGTTTATCGTAAAGGCGTCACTTGTAACGGGCGTCGCTCTGGGGGCGCTGTACGGCATTCTCGCCGTCGGGCTCGTGCTCTCCTTCCGCATGAGCCGGATCGTGGCGTTCGTGCATGGGGGCATCGCGCTCTGCTCGGCGTTCCTCTACTGGTACCTGACAGCCGACCCGGCACGCACATCCGGCCATGGCACCAACCTGGCCTACGCCACCAAGGAATGGCCCAAGGCGCCGGCGGTGATCCTCGCCGTTCTGTTGGGTGCAGGCCTTGGCGCGCTGTTCGCCTGGGTGGCGACGGGCCGCATGGCGCGCTGGCCGCGGGTCACCGTGACCACCTTCGCCTTGGGCGGGATGCTGATCTTCACCGGCATCACCCAGGAGATCTGGCCCGGCGCCTTCGAGATCGTGCCGAGCCCCTTCGGCAAGGGCCGTGTGACTCTCTGGGGCGCGAACGTGTCGCACCATCAGATCGCGGTGATCGCCCTGCTCGTTTTCCTGGTGATCGTCCTGCACTTCGTCGTGACGAGAACCAAGACCGGGGTGCAGATGCGCGCCATCTCCGACGACGTGGAAGCGGCCGAGATGGTCGGCGTGCCCGTGCGGAAGATCTCCATGGGCGTGTGGTGCCTCTCCGGGGCGCTGGCCGGACTCGGCGGCGTGCTGCTGACCCCCATGACGAGGCTCGGGGCCAGCGTCATTTTGTTCGTCCTGATCAGGTCGTTGGCGGGCGCGGTCCTGGGCGGGTTCAAGAGCCTGCCCCTGGCCCTGCTCGGGGCGATGTTGTTCGGGCAGGTCGAGGCGCACACCGCCGGGGGCACGTTCGGCAGGATCAGTTCCGGGTGGCGCGAGATCATCCTGATGGCGGTGCTCTTCCTGGGCGTCGTGATCGTGGCGCGCCGGAGGCAGTCACAGTTCCGGCTGGCGGAGACGTGAGCCCGTGTCGGTGACTCCCCCCAGGACAGCGCTGCGGTTGCCCGGCTCGCTGGCCGGCTACCAGCCCTCGCCACAGGTCGTGGCCGTGCTGGGGCTGGCACTCGTCATGGGCATCGTCCCGCAATTCGTCAAGGAATACTGGATCTTCCTCTCCACGGCCGGCTTCCTGACGGCGATCACCGTGATGGGGCTCGCCGTCATCATCGGCTGGGCGGGGCAGGTGACGCTGGCGGGTGCAGCGCTCCTGGGCACCTCGGTCTACATCACGGGTTACCTGCTGCGGGAGGGCCTGGCCGGCTCCGGGGCATGGCCATTCATACCCGCCATGATCGGCGGGGTTGCTTGCGCCACCGTGCTGTCGGCGCTGGTGGCGATACCGACGGCCCGGTTCTCGGGGGTCTACGTCATGGTGCTGACCATGGGCCTTCAGGTCACGATGGAGCGCACGCTGTTCACGTACACCTGGATCTCGGGCGGGCCGGGAGCGGATGTGCGCGTCCCTCGCCCGGAGGTGTTCGGCTTCCGGTTCAACACCGACATGCGGTACTTCTATCTCTCCTTCGGCGTGATGGTTGTCTCCGGCCTGTTGCTGCACGCTCTCCGAAGGTCCAGGCACGGTCGCGCCATTCATCTCGTGCGAACCGACAGGCAGGCGGCGGCCGCTGTGGGCATCTCTCCCTGGCGGTACCGGGTGATCGCCTTCGCCGTCGGCGGGTTCCTCATCGGGATCGCCGGGGCGTTCACGGCACCCCTCTACGAGTCTCCTCCCGCGCTGACGCAGTACATCCTGTTCCAGTCGTTGTTCCTTCTGGCAATTCCGGTCGTTGCCGGCACGCAGACGATCGTCGGTCTGGCCAGCGTGGCGGTCGCCTTCCAGATCCTTCCCGCGGCTCTGCAGAGCCATCGGTTGTCGGTGTACCTGCTGGGTGGCGCCGGGCTGATCGGCGGAACCCTCCTGGGTCCGCGGGGTATGGCGGGAACGCTGCTCGATCTGCTCCAGCAGAAGCGCGACGTGGCGAGGTTGCGCGAGTTGGCGGGCACCGAGGAGGACTCGGCGACACCGACCGGCTCGGGCGAGTCCGGGGAGTGAATGTGAACGCCACCCCGGCCGGGAACGGCCGGTCGCCGGAGACCTGGGGGGAGGGTCGACTCGCTGCTCTCGAGGTCGTGGAGGCGGCACTTCCGGATCCGGTCACCGAGGGCATGGTGCTGGAGGCGACCGACATCCACGTGTCCTTCGGCGGGGTCCGGGCGCTGCGGGGGGCGTCGCTGCGGATTCCGGCCGGCACCATCGTCGGGCTGATCGGGCCCAACGGATCGGGAAAGTCGACGCTCTTCGACGTCATCAACGGTTTCACCGTTCCGGACTCGGGGCGCGTGCGGGCGTTCGGCGAGGACATCACCGACCTGAATCCGTGGAATCGGGCGCGGCTGGGGATGTGCCGGACGTTCCAGGCCAATCACATCGACCCCAATCTCACCGTCTTCGAGAACCTCATCACAGGCGCCTTCCTGAGCATCGGCGGCGGGGTTCTAACGTCGGTCTTCCAATTCCCGACGCCGCGACGCGACCAGCGGCAGGCCGCCGAGTTGACTCGCGCCGTCGCCAGGCTGATGGATCTCGAGAAGGTCCTGGATGTGCGCGCCGGCGTCCTGTCGTTCGGCGGGCAGCGGCGCGCCGAGATCGGCCGCAGCATCATGAGCCGGCCACGACTCCTCCTGCTGGACGAACCGAGTGCCGGCATGGACTCGCACGAGGCGAGCGACCTGCTGGGTCTCGTGACGCGGCTGCAGTCGGACCTCGGCTTCGCCGTGTGCCTGATCGAGCATTTCGTGCGCATCGTGTTCGACCACTGCGCGATCGTCTATGCCCTCGCCGAAGGCCAGGTGATCGCCGAAGGCACACCCGATGAGGTGAGCAGTTCCCCCGCCGCTCAAGAGCACTACCTGGGCGAGCAGTAGGAGGGCGCGATCGATGCTTGTGATCGAGAGCCTGCGGGCAGGTTACGGGCGCCTGCCGGTGCTGTTCGACATCGAACTGTCCGTCGACGTGGGCGAGGTGTTGGCGATCGTCGGCCCGAACGGTGCGGGCAAGTCGACCCTTCTGAAGTCGGTCATCGGCGTCGTCACGCCGACGGCGGGCAGGATCGTCTTCGACGGCGTGCGGGTCACCCACGAGCCGCCGCACCTCCGGGTCGAGCGAGGCATGGCGCTGTCACCGGAGGGTCGCCGGATCTTCGCCAGCCTGAGCGTCGGGGAGAATCTCCTCGCCGGCGCGGCGCGGACCCCGTCGGATGTCGTCGAGGGACAGCTGGAGAGGATCTACGCGCTTTTCCCCATCCTGGAGGAGCGCACCGGCCAGGAGGCTGGATCCCTCAGCGGCGGCGAGCAGCAGATGCTCGCCATCGGCCGGGCGCTGATCTCCGCACCCAAGATGCTGCTCATCGACGAGCCCTCCATGGGTCTGGCTCCACTCATCGTCGCCGGGCTGTACAGAACGCTCCAGGAACTGGCTGCGGAGGGAATCGGCATCATCGTGGTCGACGAACGCTCCACGGAAGCCATTTCCGCCGCTGATCGAGTCTGCGTCATCGAGAAAGGCCGGATCGTCTCGCTCACCGCGTCAACGGGTGGATGATGCCTAGCGCCTCGGCGGTCAGCCCGCGGAGGCAGGGCGGACCGGGGCTGCACGGTGAACGATCATGAACACCTCGGCGGCCGGCGGGCCAGATGTCACGGTCAGCAACCTGACCAAGCTGTACGGCAATAGGCCGGCCGTCCAGAACGTCTCGTTCGAGATCGGCAAGGGCGTCACGGCGCTCCTGGGCCCGAACGGGGCGGGAAAGTCGACGATCATCCGCTGCATCAGCGGTCTCATCGACTGGAACGAGGGGGACATAGCCGTCGGCGGGGTGAACTGCCGCCTCGACCCGCAACTCGCCCGCTCGAAGATCGGCTACCTCCCCGAGCGGGCCGCCTTTCCCAACGACCTCCGCGTCACGACCTATCTGGAGTACGCGGCACACATGAAGAAGGTGCCGCGAGCCGAGCGTGCGGACGCCGTGGAGGTGGCGCTCGATCATCTGGATCTCAAGCCGGTCGCCAAGCGGCTGGTGGGGAACCTGTCCAAGGGCTTCCGGCAGAGGGTGGGTCTGGCACAGGCCTTGGTGGGCAAGCCGCCGGTGCTCGCCCTCGACGAGCCCCTGGCCGGCATCGACCCGCTGCACATCTGGGACTTTCGCGACGTCCTGACGGCGTACGCCTCCGAGCACACCATCCTGCTCTCGACACACATGATTCCCGAGGCCCGGATCCTCTGCGACCGCGTTCTGGTCGTGTCGGAGGGTCGGCTGGTCTACGACGGCTCCCTGATCGGAGCCGAGTTGAGCGGCCGGGTGGCACGGCGGTGGCGCATCGGCGTGCTGGGGCCGGCTCTCGACGAACTCAGGCGCGAGGTCATCTCGGTCGGTGCATCGATCATCTACCAGGCCGGGAGCGGCACCAGCAACAACCTGGTCATCGACGCCGAGGATCCCCAATCGGTGAGCGCCCTCGTGCAGGCCACGATCGCCAAGGGGTGGTCCGTGGCGCATCTCGAACCCCTGACGGATCTCATCGGCGCCGCTTTCGAGCGTGCCGGGATCACCCCTGCGGATACCTCGCCGCAGTGAATTGAAGGCGGTTCCGGCATGACGAGTCTGCGCAATGAGTTGAGAGCACTCCTCATCTCGCCGGTCACGTGGGCGATGGTGACGGGTTACATCGTTTTCTCGGGAATCTTCTTCGTCGTCCTCCTGTTCGGTCGCGGTATCGCCGACCTGGAGAGCTACTACTCCAATATCGAGACGACCCTCGTGGTCCTGGCGCCGATCGTGGCGATGCGCTCGTTCGCGGAGGAGCGCCGCACCGGCGCGCTGGACATCACCCTGTCGTGGCCGACGTCCCGCTGGTGGTTGGTGACCACAAAGTTCGTCGCCAACACGCTCCTGACCTGGTTGATCGTCAGCATCGTCTGGCTCTACGTCTGGCTCCTCAACAGGGCGGTCGATGTCGAACTCGGCAAGAACACCGCCGGATACATCGGTCTCCTGATGATCCTGTTGATGTTCAACGCCATCTCCCTGGCCATCTCGGCCCGCTCACGATCGCCGGCGACGGCTGCGTTCGTGGGATTCGGCGTGCTGATCGCCCTGTGGGTGTTGGACTTCGTGCCCGGGTGGTTGGGCGGACGGTTCGAAGGCGTCGTTGCGTACCTGGCGCCGACCAACCACATCGCCAACAGCGGGCGCGGCCTGCTGGATCTCGGCGACGGGCTCTACTTCGTGGCGGGCATGGGCCTCGGATTGTGCCTGGCCGTGCTGTGGCTGAGGGAGCCGCGCCCGCGGTCGTTCGACGGTGTGATCCGCGGTCGCTATGCGGGAATCCTGCTCGGCCTGCTGGTGACCGCCGGCGTCGGGGGTGGCTCCATCGTCGCCAAGGGCCAGGTGGACCTGACGCCCGAGAAGCGTTTCACCCTCACGGACCACTCACGCTTCGTCCTGAATGCGGTCGACTCGCCGACGACGATCTACGGGTTCGTGGAGCCGGGCTCTGCCCAGCAGATCGAGATGCGCTCCCTGATCCGGCGTTACCAGTTGGTCAACGACAACATCAGCCTGGAGTTCGTCGATCCGGACGCACAACCCGCCCTCACGAAATCAGTGGGTGCCAGGACGTACGGGCAGATGATGGTCGAGATGGACGGGCGGCGGGAACTCGTGGACGACATCCTGGAGATCGAGGTCACGAGCGCGCTGCAGCGGCTTGCACGGATCGACCCTCCGGTGGCGTGCTTCACCGTCGGACATGGAGAGCGTGACATCAAGGACATCCTCCCGGGTGGGTTCCTGCAGTACGCCGAGGAACTCCACCAACTGGGGTTCAAGGTGGAGTCGCTGGCGCTGGGCGCGGTCGGCGGGGTCGAGCGGCTCGACGCCTGCTCGGTCGTGGTGATCGCCGGCGCAAGGGTGGAGTTTCTGCCCACCGAGATCGAACTGTTGCGGCGTCACGCCGATGCCAACGGACGGCTCGTCGTCTTCGCGGACTCTGCCGCCGGTGCCGCCACGGCGCAGCTCAACGACCTGCTCCGCCCGTGGGGGGTGGCGGTTCGTGAGGGTGTCGTGTCGGACCGGAGTTCGCTCAAGGACGACCCGGGATCCATCGTGGCGTTCCGGTACCCCAGCGGCAGCCCGGTGACGGAGTCGCTGACACGCGACAACATTCCCCTACTGCTCGTGGCCGCACAGCCGGTGGAATCCGCGCTCGTCGGCCTGGAGTTCGAGGATCAGGCGTGGATATCGCCGCTCGTGACCTCGAGTTCGCGGAGTTCGCTGGATGACGGTACGCAAGGCCCGTTCGTTCTCGCCTTGATAACGGACTGGAGCAGTGTCGAGGGGGAGCCGGATGATCTCGAGATCGCCCGGACCCGCATCGGGGTTGTCGGCACCGTCGAGGTCGCCGCCAACGGCCACTTCGATCGGCTCGGTAATGGCGAGTTCTCCACTCGGCTCGTCTCGTGGGTGGCCCGGCAGGACGATCTCATCAGCGCCATGCGTCCGGTGCGGGGTGTGCCGCGGCTCGTGCTGACCGAGGGTGATCGCGGGGGGTACATCCGGAATGCGATCGTGTTCCCGGCTCTGGCGGCGTTCGCCCTGCTGCTGCTCACGCTCCGAAGGTCGCGAACAGGATGAGTCCGAGGGCCTGGCAGTTGCGCACGGCGGCGACCGCGCTGGCGCTCGTCGCAATCGGCTGTTCCGACGTGGATCGTGCGGCGGACTACCGGGAACTCCAGGGGCAGCTCTCGGAGGAGGCGCAGACGATCTGGGAGGTTCTGCCGCTGCGCGCGGATGAGGTCGACGGCGTGGCCGTCGAGTTCGAGGGCCGTCTTGTGGAGGTGACCCGGGTTGGCCCCGGGAGGTGGCTGGCGGACGACGCCGACGCCGTCGCCACGTCGCTGATGTTCGACCTGGAGCGCGTGCTCTTCCCGCTGCGCTCATACCGCCGGTTGCCGGTGGATGGCGACGACCCGGCCTTCGGGTTGCGCGACTCCACGCTCGGGGTCAGCGTGCGTACAACAGCCGGGGACCGGTGGCGGGTCAGCTTCGGCGACGAGACGTTCAGCGGCGGCGGTCACTACGCGCGACTCGACGGCGATCCGCACGTCTACACGGTCATTCCGAAGGTGATCGACAGCCTGAAGTCGGTCGCGCTCGGCGAGAAGATCGACCGTGGAATCGACCCGCGGTTCGCCGCGGCTCTCAACGAGTTGCAACTCGTAACGGTCGAGGAGGAGGACCTCAACCCGTGGCTCGCCCAGGTACTGGACCACGAAGGCCGATGAGCCGGCGCCTGCTCCCTGCCGTGGCGGCGGTCGTCGGATTGGCGCTGCTGGCCGCCTCCTGCGGCGGTGAGGAGGCGACGGGACCGAGCGACGTGGCTGCGGTCGTCGAAGGGCGGGAAATACTCGCGGTCGAGGTCAACGCGCTGACGGATCGATACTTGACGGCGCCCGCCACGAGTGGGCAGACGGGCTCGACGATCCCACCACTCGAGCGGCCGGTCGCCCTGCGATTCGTCCTCAACTATCTCATCAGGCTCTCGATGCTGGAGATCGTCGCCGGGGAGTTCGACCTCGAGGTCAACATCGATCCCGAACTGGAGCTTGCCCTGGAGGCCGTCACGCCGGGGGAGTTCGCGGAATCCAACATGACCACCGATGACCTGCGCGTGGCGGAGCGAGCCGGAGACATCTCCCTGCGCGTCGCGCTGGCACTGTTCCCTGAAGTCGCCGTCGCGGAGGACGAGGTCAGGCGGATCTACGAGCAGGAGTCGGGCCGCTACGAGTCCGGGTGGTCGGCGACGGTGCACACCGCGTTCTTCGGTTCGCTCACCGAGGCCAATCGCCTCAGGACCGCCACGCAGGATGGCGGCTCGTTCCTCGAGACGGCGCAGGCGCTCGGTGCCCTCGAGTCCGGCAGCATGGGTGTCGTCACCTCAACCAGCCCACTGCCTCCCGACATCCTGGAGGCGATCGGGTCGTTGGGCCCGGGAGAGGTCAGCGAGACGATCCAGGCCTCCATCGGCTGGCTGGTGTTCTTCGTGGAATCCCGGGAGGAGATCGGCCAGACGCCCTATGACGTGGCGCGGCTGGAGATCCTGGCGGTCCTGGGGGACCAGGAGCGGCAGCGACTCTTCGACGACTGGTTCCAGCAGCGGCTGAGGGAGGCGGACGTCGAGGTGGATGAGTTCTACGGGCGCTGGAACCCGCAGTCGGGAACCGTGCGATCATCGGGAAAGGGGGGCGATGAGAGCGACAAGCGTGAAGAGGAAGACGCCGGTCCGGCCCGAGTGCCGGCCTAGTCGGGCCGCGACCCCCGCACGTGCCGGCCGGAGGGACAGGATCGGCTGCCTCGTCGCGCTGGCCGCCGCGCTGCTGGCGTCGCCGGCGCTGTTCGCCCCGCCGGCACTGGCGCACCACTTCACCGGTGAGGTGCAGTTGTGGGTGTCGAGGTTGGACTTCCGGGACTCACCAAGCGGCGTCCTGGTGACCGTCGAACTCATCGAGCGGGAATCCGGCGAGTCGGTGTCCGGCTTCGGCGTGAGGGTTACGGCCACCGGGGGCGGCGAGCAGGTGGGGCCCGTCGAGTTGCAGGAGTCGGAGTTCGCGGCCTATTCGGGCACGCTCCCGCTGGGTCCGGGGGAATGGGAGATCCTGGTGAACACGCATCAGGGCACCTCCTCGCTCCCCGCGATCGAGTCGGCGCACCGCAAGACCCTGGAGATCGATGCAGCCGGCCGACTTGTGGCGTCAGCGGGCGGCGGGTCAGGGGCGACGACCGCTCTGGCGATCATTCTGCCGATCTGCGCAGTGGTCGTCATTCTTGCCGTCGTCCTGCGCCGTCGCCGGCTGGCTCTGGACGATGGGATGGATCCCGAGGACGACCTGGCCGACGACGGCCCGGCCGACGACGATTCGGACGTGCCGGCAACCGGTGACGATCCGGCGAGAGGATGAGGCAGCCGATGACGTCGTTCTTCAGCAAGACGTTCATCCGCAAGTTGGCCGGCCGGAGGGTCCGTGTTCTCGCCGGCGCGGCTCTGCTGATCCTGCTGACCGCCGGCGCCGGCGGCAGCCTGGCCGCTCAGGACGACGATGTGAACCGCGGTATCGGCGGGTACTACGAACCACGGGGTCCGGTCACGGTCGTCTTGGAGGAGGATCCTGTGGGCTACGACGCGCTGTCTCCGAACTTCGTTCCGATGATCGCGCGCCTGCTCGACCCCGACACGAACGAACCGGTGGGCCTGGACTACGTCGTCCTCGCCGGCCTGACCGATGTCGCCGGCCGTCGGGGGACGGCCATCTACGGGTTCAGCTACCCGTATCTGAACTACCCGGAGACGGCGCCGCTCGGCGTCTACAAGGGCACGGTGATCGTTCCGGCACCCGGCCGGTGGACCGTCGTGGTGAACGTGTTCGACCCCATTGACGAAGCCGAGAGCGAGGTACCCACTGCACTCGGTCACGCCGAGTTGACAATCGACGTGACCGAAGCAAATACCCTGCTGAGCGCCGCCGAGTTCGGCGAGGTCAGGGAGTTCCCGTCGGCGAATCCGGGCGATGTCGTCCTCCTGACGGTTCACTCGATCTTCGGCGTGCTGTGGTTCGCCGTGGCGCTGGCCCTGGTGTGCATCAGCGCGCCGAACCGGGCGAAGTGGTTCTCGATCCGCACTAACGACTTCCTGGAGCGGAACGTGAACCGGGTGGTGCGTGCAGCCATCGCGGTGACCTTCGTCATGTGGCTGACGGGCATCCTGAACCTGAACATCCTGGTTGCCTACCCGCCGCCGCTGTCGGCGAGCCAGGCGCGCGCCCTGTTCACGCTCCCGTACGCGCGGCCCTACACGATCTCTCTCTACCTCAAGATCGCCATGTATTCGGTCATGACACTGCTGCTCATACCGCTCAGTCGAGCGGCTCGCCGGTCTGCCCAGGGTGTGAGCGGTGACAGGTGGGCTGCCAGGCGAGGCAAGGGTCGCGCAGCCGCAAAGTCCGAGAAAGCTCAGCGAGCGAGTGGACATCCGCGGCTGTTGACGGTGCCGAGGGTCAGTCTCGCGACGATCGGGCTGGGGGGCGTCGTCATCGTCGTGTGCGTGACCATCCTGAAGTACACGCACATCCTGAGCGAGTCGATCGGCAGCCTGACTCCCTAGCGCAAGCCGCCCTCAGGGGTGGATCAGCACCTTGAGTTCATCGTGGCCGGCCATGCGCTGGTACGCATCGGGCACGTCGGCCAGCGGGACGGACGAGGTGACGACGACGGTCGGGTCGATTATTCCCGCGGACAGCAGCGGGAGGATCCGGTCACGCAGCCTGATGGAGTCTCCGATCGCACAGGTGAAGGTCAACTCCTCGGCGAACGCCCTGGCGATCGGATAAGGGAACGTCGCATCGAAGTGCGCCCCGACCGAGACGATCCTGCCGCGACGCCGCACGAGGTCGCAGGCGGCGAGTAGAGGTGCCGGCCCCCCGACGGCATCGATGGCCACGTCGGCGCCGCGGCCGTCGGTCAGTTCGGCGATGATCGCCCCGGCGTCCTCGGGCGATGCGGAGATCGCCCCGTTGTCGGCCGCCACCAGTCGGCGCGCGGGGTGCCGCTCGACGACGATGACCACCGCGGCGCCGATGGTCTGGCAGGCCAGGCTGGCCATCTGCCCGACGGTGCCGCCGCCGACGATGGCGACGGACTCGCCCGGCATCACCCCACCGCGCTCGGCGGCCGCGAACCCGCAGGCCAGCGTGTCGCCCACGAAGACCGCGGCCTCCGGGCTGCAGTGCTCGGGAACCCGGCAGAGGACCGAATCGGCGTGTGGCACCCGGATCGTCTCGGACTGCGCCCCCGGCAGCGGCGCGCCGAAGACCGACCCGAAGCCGAAGAAGCTGCGATCGTCGCATTCCCAGTGATCGCCGTTCCGGCACCACCAGCACCGCCCGCAGGCCGTGAAATCGCTCGCAACGACCTGCTCGCCGATCCTGCGGTCCTGCACGGCGGGGCCGACGGCGACGATCTCGCCGACGAACTCATGACCCAGCACCGTGCCGGGGGGAATCCCGGGAATGCCGTGCAGGGCATGGAGGTCGGTTCCGCAGATAGCGCTGACCCCGATGGCCACGAGGGCGTCGGTGGGTTGCTCGATCCGAGGCTCCGCGACGTCGGCGAGTGCGACCTTGCCGGGTGAATCGAAGACGACGGCGCGCATCACGCGCCCGCCAGGTCACTGAACCGTTCGTCGATCCTTTGCGCGGCCACGTGGAGTTCCTCGAGTTCGGCGGCGGTGAGGTCGAGGTTCACGATCTCGGTGACTCCGGACGACCCGAGACGGACGGGAAGGCCGAGGTAGGTGTCGCGTATGCCGAACGTTCCGTCCGCCTGCACGCAGGCGCCGAGCACTTCGTCCGTGCCCTCGACCATCGACAGGATCATCCTGGCCACCGAGGCCGCAGGGGCGTAGTAGGCGCTTCCCTGCTGCAGCAGTTGCACGACCTCGGCGCCGGAGTTGCGAGTGCGCTCCACCAGCGCGTCCAGGGTGGTCTCATCCAGGACCGATGCGATCGGCCGGCCGGAGAGGCGGGCCTGACTGAGTGGGATCACCATCTCGCTGCCGTGGCTGCCGAGCGCAAGTGCCGAGATCTCCTCCGCACGCTGCCCGGTGGCGAGCGCCACGAGCGAGCAGAAGCGGGCCGCATCCAGCACCCCGGCCATTCCGAGGACCCGCTGCGGTGGGAACCCCGACTCCTGGGCGGCCAGAGCGGTCATCTCGTCCAAGGGGTTGGTGACGACCACCACGATCGCATCAGGTGAGTGATGCCTGATGTCGTGGGCGATCGACCTGACGATCTCGGCGTTGACCCTCGTCAGATCACTCCGGGACATGCCCGGCTGCCGGGGTCGTCCCGCGGTCACGACGACAAAGTCCGCGCCTGCGGCGTCGGCGGGATCGGTCGTGCCCCGTAGCGATGTCCCGAAGCGCTGCAGGCCGGCGCTGTGCCAGAGATCCAGCGCCAGGCCCTCGGCAAGTCCGGGCACCGGGTCGACCATCACGATCTCGTCGAACCGGTCGGACTCGGCGAGGCGCAGCGCGGTCGTGACACCGACGTGACCGGCTCCGACGACGGCCAGACGCCCGCCGGGGCTGCGGCGCGCCGCGGCGCCGGCCCGGCGGCCCGACGCAACCGAGGTGGGGTTGTGGCTCCCCTCCACGACCGGGGCGCCCCGCCGGTACAGGGCTCCGGCAGGAGGATCGTTCGCCGCCTGCGTGCCGGCGGGCTGGGGATCCTCGAACGCCGCGGCGGGGGTGCCGATGAACTCCGAACTGTTCCCGGTGGCGGGCTTGGCGATGAAGCGTACGTTCAGCTCGCGGGCACGGTCCCGTGCCAGCGGGGTGACGACGTCGCCCTTCTCCAAGCGGAGTTCTCCCCCTGCGAGTTCCTCGACCTCCCTGACCCCGATGACTCTCATGTCCGAGCTTCGAGACTGTTCAGGACCCCGACGGCGGCATCCCGTGCGGTGGCGACCTCGCTCTCGGTGCCCGAGAGGAACGTGCGACCGAATCGTCCCACGGCGCGAATCTCCACGACGTTGATCGTGGCGGCCTTCTCGGCCTCGTTGGCGGCCAGACCGGCGTAGGCGGCGGGTGCGACCTCGAGGACGAAGAGGCTCTCGCCCGGAATGAGGAGTGCACCCTTGCGGAACTTGTTCAGCAACTGTGCCTGGTAGGGATGGATGTTGGTGATGAACTGGGTCGACGCAATTGTCGGCTTCAGGCGGTCCACTTCCCGCAGATCCAGCTCCGCCAGGATCGCGGCGCCCGCGGCCAGTACCTCGGCCTGACTCTCGGAGTGAAGTTCCAGGAGTCCGAATTCCCGTTCGATGATCTGCAGAGCCGGGCGCACGTTCGCTGCCTTGAGGGCCACGTCGGCGACGTGGAAGACCTCGTTCCCCGGCGACATCTCGACGAACAGTTCCGCCATTCCCGCCACGGGCACGTCGCCCTGGCAGGTCGCCGCGATGTGCGCGGCACATTGCGGCTGCAGACGATTGATGAAGGCGTACGTGCGGAGGGTGACGTCGGTCATAGCGAGTTCCAGGCCAGGCCGAGGGGTGTGATGTACAGCGCGTGCGGATACTCCACGACCGTGCGCTCCAGGTACTGGGAGATCACGCTGCCGGCTCCGGAGCACATCAATCCGCCCCCGGCGAGATGGACGGGCAGTGATCCGTGTCCGGTGGAGAGTCGCTCGATGGAGACGGCGATGCGCTCGAATCCGGGCCGCAGGATCGGCAGGTGGCTCTCGCCCTCCTCGCGTTTCAGCTTCTCGGCTTCCTCGATCGAGGTCCCGAGCGCCCCGGCGAGGATCAGGTTCAGATGATGGCCGCCGCCGGGAACATCGCCGACCGAGACCAGCTCACCGTCGCGGAAGATCCCCACTCCGGTGGAGCCGGCTCCCACATCCACCAGCACGCCGTTGCTGATCTCCAGAACCGAGTTGGCGGCGCTCACCTCGTCGACGAGTGCCGTACAACCGAGGCCGGCGCGTTCCAGGACGAAGCGGCATGCGCGGCTCTCGGCCGGCCCGATACCCGGGGGGTGGCCCACGGCGGCAGCGTCGATCCTGTGGCCGGTCCGGGTGGCGGCGGTCTCGACGAGGCTCGTGACGGCGTCAACCGCCCCACCGAAGTCGACGACGACTCCGTCCCGCAGAGCCTCGCAAGGGGTCGACGCAACGTACGCCGGCAGCCCGTCGGCGTCGACAACCGTCAGGACGATCGTGGAGGTTCCCAGGTCGATGCCGGCGTGGAGTTCACCCTCCGGCGCGGCGGGGGTCGCATCGAGGCAGCGCGCAACTCGATCGAGGTAGGACTCGGTGGGATGGGCACGTCGCGCGGCGGTGGCGATCATGGTGGGAATGCCGTATCGTCGGCGAGCCGGCGCCAGGGACGCACCTCGTGTGCGATCCGCTTGATGTTGATGAGGTGCAGCGGCGTGATGTTGTCGGAGCTGATCGAGCCGCTCCAGGTCCCGGTCCCGAGCATGAACGATGGGTCGATGTCGGCGCTGTAGCCCATGCCGCCGAAGAGGGTCGGCGTGTTCACGGGAAAGCGCGATGCAGGCAGGGAGGAGAAGCGCTCGATGATGTCCACGTCGGCGGCGTGGATGCCCAGAGTGTGGCCCTCGCCTCCGAATTCGAGTACCTCCCGACACCTGTCGAACGCGGCAGCCGGTGTGGGCGCCCGGTAGAGCTTCAGAACAGGACCGAGAATCTCCGCCGACAGGGGTTCGTGCGCTCCCACGGTGTCGAGTTGGACGCCGAGCACCCGTGTTCCGGGAGCGAGCCGGATGCCGCAGAGGCCTCCGAGGGTTGCCGCGGACTGCCCGACCGGATCCGGCCGGAGTCCGCCGCGCTCATCGAAGATCAGCCTCTGCAACGACTCGTGCTGGGATGGATCCAGCAGAGTCATGCCCGCCTCGCCCAATGCATCGAGAAACTGATCGGCGATCGGCTCGTCCAGGATGATGGCCTGTTCGGCAACGCACGCCGTGCCGTTGTCGAAGGCCTTCGACTCGACAACCATGAGCGCGGCCTCGGTGACGTCGGGGACGCTCCTGTGGATATAGACCGGGACGTTGCCCGCCCCCACGGCGATTGTCGGCTTTCCGGAGGAGTAGCAGACGCGGACCATCTCGCCGCTCCCCGTCGCCAGGACGAGGGACACCGCAGGGTGGCTCATCAACTCCTGCGTGCTCGCAAGGGTCGGGGTTTCCAGGCACGAGATCAGCCCGCGCGGCGCGCCTGCCTTCTCGGCCGCTTTCGCCACGACTTCGGTCGTCCGGAGGCAGCACTCGACGGCTCTGGGGTGGGGCGAGAAGACGACGCCGTTGCCGGACTTGATTGCAGCAAGCGCCTTGAAGAGCACCGTAGAGGTGGGGTTGGTGCGCGGTATCAGTGCTGCGATCACGCCGACCGGACAACCGACCGCGGTCATCCGGCTGGCCTCGTCCACCCAGAGCACGCCGACCGCCCTCTGCCGCAGCATGTACTTGGCGACGAAGGTCGTGTTGTAGCGGTTCTTGAGGATCTTGTGCTCGTAGACGCCGTAGCCGGTCTCATCGACGGCCAGGCGCGCCAGTTCCTCGGCCGCGGCCGTCCCCGCACGCGCCATCTGCCGAAGAATGGAGTCGAGCCGCTCCTGGCTCGTACCGGCGAACTCCTCGAACGCCGCTCTCGCCTCGCGCGCCTTGGCGCGGGCCTCAGCCAGGGCGCCCAGGTCGGCGTCAACGCTCGTGGTCATGGCACTGCCCGGTTGCGAGTAGTGGTCTGCTCAGGCGGCAGTGGTTACGTGGTGGCAGCTCCAGCGGCGGCATCACCGAGGATCATCTCGACCTCATCGTGTGGCCGCGGGATGACGTGGACGGCGATGACTTCGCCAACCTTGCCCGCTGCAACCGATCCGGCGTCCGTCGCGGCCTTGACGGCACCGACATCTCCTCGAACCATCACAGTCACGAGACCACCCCCGATCTGCTCGCGTGAGACGAGTTGGACGTTGGCCGCCTTGACCATTGCGTCCGCTGCTTCGATCGCACCGACGAGCCCGCGGGTCTCAATGAGGCCGAGGGCCGTCAGGGAGATTCCTGATCCTCTAGTCGCCATTTTGTCCTACCTCCATCAATGCGTGGTTCCGGTTCTTCGATCTGTGGTTGAGAGTGGTTGGTATCGACTGGTCGAGCAAGCAATCACTTCCGGAACGTGACGGTTCCGTCAACACTCAGGGTGTCGACGATCGCCACAACTGCACTGTCGGTCGCGGTGTTGGCGGTGGTTCTTGGAACCCGTGCCGCGCTCCCGTGCGCCACCGTGACGATCTCACCTTCGCCGGCGCCGACCAGATCGACGGCGACATAGGGTGGCGCCGTCGCCTCGTCGTCCGGTGCAGAGGGGTCGATGTTTCGCAGGATCAGGATCTTGAACGAATCCAGACCGGGCTCCTTGACGGTCGCAACGACTTGGCCGATGACTCTGGCGAGCTGCATGGCGCCTATGCCTCGTGCAAGTCGGGCCGCGCGGAATCGGCCGCAGGGTAGAGCCACCAGTACGCCATCACAGCACAATACGCCCGCCAAACGAGGCCGTATCACTCCGTAGGAGACAAACAGAGCCACCAATAGCTGTCTTGAGAATCGGTAGAGCAGCTCCCGAGAGTCAAGTAGAACACTGGAGGTGCACACCGTTCGAGAACCCGCGGCACTGCCCGGTCCCGCTGGTCCACATGGCTTGAGCGGCGGGTGATGCTGCGACATCCTGCCGGGGGCTCGTCCTCGGGTCAGGAGCCGCCGGGGTGCCGGTTGCGGGCGTAGCGCGGAGACTTCCAGGGAGGCGAGACATGATTTCTGACAGCGATGCGGCACTTCACGTTCCGACGTCCGATGACCCGCACTGGGCGGAGACGAACTTCTTCGGCTTCTACGTGCCCGAGTTGAAACTCAACTGCGGTGTCTATGTCCTGTGCCGGACCAACTTGGGCGTGGCGCTGTCGACGATCCACATGTGTTCGCGACGTGCGTATGCCCACTGGGAGGCTGAGTACTGCGACATGCAGATGCACCTCCCCATGGGCCCCGAGTTCGACCTACAGGATTACAGGCTGGCCAACGGACTCGCCGTCCGCTGCACCAAACCGAATATGGATTGGGAGATCGACTACGACGACGGTGAGGGCACGGAGATCCACTTCAACTACCGGTCGCTGATGAAGCCGTTCGACATCAATGATCCGGAGCAGGATCCGATGCTGGCGGCAAGTGTCGAGGGTTCAGACTTCCAATGGGGGACCGCCTACAGCGGTCACTTCGACGAGACCGGCCTCTTTGAGGGCGAGATAGTCCTCCGTGGTTCGAAGATACCGTTCCGATGCGTCTCGACGATGGATCACAGTTGGGGGATCCGAGCAGAGCGGCATGCCCATTCCATGAGTTGGCTGCACGCGCACTTCTCGGAGGACTACGCCCTCCATGCCATCTTCGACTACGACCCCCACGAACTCGAAGGGTTGCGGTTGACACACGGCTACATCATGGATCACGGCGAGGTGTACGGCCTCCGTGGCGGGAGCGGGCGCACCATCAGGAACGGCTTCTATCCTGTCGAGAAGCATCTCGAGGTGGAGGACCGGCTCGGCCGTCAATATCGGTTCACCGGGACGGGGTTGACCACCTTCCCGTGGCAGGCATGGCCCGGTGTCATCGGCTTCAACGCCTTGATGGCGTGGCGCGACCAGGACGGGCAGGCCGGCATGGGGGAGACGCAGGACTTTCTCGGACTGTCCACGGTCACGTCCCTTGGTACTGAAGGAAGCTGATGGATGTCCACTTTCCGGGCACTGCTGTTTGATCTCGACGGCACCCTTGTCCAGACGCGGAACAGTTCCTGGCAGATCTTCCAGGAGACGAACTCGACTTTCGGGCTCGGAGTCAGCTCCGCGGCGGAGTTCTTCCGACTGTTCGATGGGAACTTCTTCGATGCACTGGAGGCATTGGCGCGGGAGCGAGGCGTAGCCGACCCGGCGCTCGTGCGGGAGCACTTTCAGCGCAACCTCCGTTCGAACTATCTCCCGGAAGTGGTGCCCGGCATCGGCGCGATCGTGCGCCAGTTGGCCTCGTCGTACACATTGATGATCGTCTCCTCGAACACGATGGAGTCCGTGCGACGGGTCTTGGAGAACAACGGTCTCGCGGATTGTTTTGCGCACGTGTTCTCGGGGGAGGTTGCGCCGAGCAAGGCTCATGCGATTGCTCATGTCCTGGAGGACCCCACGTACGCTTGCGGCCGTCAGTGCGTCCCCTACTACAACGAGTCGGCGTCACCGCACAAGCATGCGAGCAGCGAGGTCATGCTGATTACCGACACGGTGGGCGACGTCGAGGAAGCGCTCAAGGCCGAGATCCGGGTCTGCGGGGTGGCATGGGGCATGCACAGCGCCGATCGACTGAAGGCGGCGGGCGCGGAGTTCGTGTGCGTCTGGCCGGAGGAGTTGCTGGTGTATCTCCGTGACGGCCGGAGTTCGGAGGAGAGCGCCTGCACCGCGGGAGGGCCGGCGTCCGGATCCTGTGCGGCGCTCGGCAGCGCTGCCCGCAGCGCGGCGGATGCCGCGGCGGCACGTCGCCGCGCCCGGCGGGTGAAGCCCCTGGCCCGTCAGGGCGTGCCCGCCGGGACTGCGGTTGTCGGTGGCGGGGCGGAGTCGCCGGCCGCGGCGACCTGCGGAGCATCCTGCGGCTGCAGCGGGACGACCGGTGGGGGAGCCTGTTGCGACCCGAAGGCTGCTGCGGGTAAGCAGCGGACCGAGGGCACCGAGAGCTATGACCGGGAGGGTTCGGACGAACTTCTTCGCAGCGTGCTGGCGGCTATCGGCAGCTGATGTCCGGTGTCGAGACGTGGGGTTGAGCCCGCGGCCGGTGGGGTGACACCGCTCCGAGGGCACCGCCCAGCGCCGGCCCGCGATGTCTCCGCGCAGAGTATGACCGCGCTGACAATCGGACCGGAGCGATAAAGGGCACTGCCCCTTCGGATAGCAAGTTGCGGGGAATTTATCCCTGCCGGACATCTCTGCGCCGGGAGCCGGTGGGCGATGCTGAGGTCGATGGCCACTGAAGCGCGGTTGGTGCGCGTTCAGAAGATCTGCGCGGGACAGGATTTCGCAATTCGCCACACCGCGCGCTGGGCATTCTGACGGTGTTCTGCGAGAATCATGAGGAGGAATACGAGTGACTGTCATCGCTGAAGGCATGAATGTCTTCGAAACAAACAAGCAGCCTTCAGGAACTGTGCATTACCTGGAGAATCCCCAAGCCGTCATTTCCCTAATCGACAGCGGCAAGCTCCGCGATCACATATTACTCGTTCGTGGCGGCACGACGACGTTCTTGGCGCCTGCGCTCACGATGGGGACGATCGGCTTGATCACGATGTCGGGAGCGCCCGAGTCCCACTTGGGCATCCTCTCCCGCGAATTCCAGACTCCCTGCGTGATGACTACATATCTCACCGACGGGAGCGGATCTCGCTATGTCCCCGGCGAGACATCGGATGAACACTTCGTGGAAATAATCGAGGCACTGAACGGCAAGAACGTCAAGCTCGATTGTTCCGATCACGATACCGGCAAGGTCGTTCTGCTCGACTGAGTTGGGCGAGTCTCTCGAATCCGGTGACTGCTTGGTTGGCTGTCTCGAGCCACCCGTCATGGCTACTGACTGAGAAGGCCATACCGCAAGCTGACAGAACTGAACCCAAATCCCCAGAAGGAGAAATGCGATGACGATCGTCGAGAAGGCAGCCGCCGAGTACACCAAGCGGTACGAGCCGGATGATGACGGGCTGCGGTTCCAGCCGCTGGAGTATGTCGGGAACTTCAAGGGGCTCGATCCCATTCCGGACGGGATCTTGGGTGACAAGCTCATGCGGGCGCGTGCAAAGTCGGGCGTACTCGGGAAGGTGAGCCACGAGGACGTCCTCCGCGATCAGTTCACACTCGACGAACTCAACGATCTCAACAACTACCTGGCCTGGAACATCTGGGACGTGCTCGTGATGCGGGCCACCGAAGGTGTCTCGGGCATGATCCCTCGTCAGGAGTACGAGATCCTGGCGTTCATGAACGAGTTCTACAGGTATCCCGAGTTCATGCGCATGGTCACGGACCGGATCGGGGCTCAGGGTGTGATCGACATGGGCGAGAGCGCCCGTTCCGAAATCGGCACCAAGATCAATTGCGTGCACGACTGGTGCCTCGGCGCGGTGGCATTCGGCATGGGCCGCTGCGGCCTGCTTGCAGGGGAGTGGATCAAGGCGGATGACTACGTCGAGGAGAGCAACATCATCCTCAAGTTCATGCAGCGCGTCCTCTGGGGCAAGCGGCAGGACGGCTACATCCTGAACTCGCAGGACCGCTACCGCTGCAAGATCCATGACCAGTCGCTCATCGATCAGTTGATGGGACAGGTCGAGGACTTCGAGCCGGGATCCTCGGCACAGCACACCTTCGAGCAATTCAATGCGACGGCCGAGTTGCTGGCGTTCTTCGACCACTACGATTGCCGCCTGGGCCTCGGGGACACGGGGCCGTATCCGCTGCCGGACGGGCGGATACTCATCGTCCGGGACCTCTTCGTGAATGAAGAGGTATTCCACTGGAGCGACGTCTGTGAGGGCCTCCCGCACTGCTACACGCTGGCGGTCGTCCTCGATCCCGACCTCATGGGACTCAAGGAGATTCGGGTGAACGACATCTCCACGTCGTTCACCATCCCGAAGAACTATGTCCCCCACGTCACCGGCGGGGCGGTTTTCGTGCGCGAGAAGTGGGACACGCCGATGGGCGACGTGTACTCGGTACCGCTGACGGATCTGGAGCCGCACATGGAGAAACTCCGCGACTCCACGTATCGGATGTACAAGAAGACGGCCAAGATGTCGAGGCACACCCTCTGCCTCAACGGCATCTACAGCTACTACATCGAGATGATCCTGCCGCACTTGCGCAAGGCGGGCATGTACGAGGAAGTCTGCGCCAAGAAGGACTTCTGGGAGATCGACCAGCGCGTCATGAACTACTACTACGAGATCACGAAGCGGAACTTCGTGCAGGTCGTGGTGCCCCAGAAGATCTTCTCGGGAGAGGGTTACCTCCCGTTCTCGGACGAGGCCGATCTGCGGGCCTCGAAGTACCTCTGGGCCTAGACGCTCGTTGGAGCGCGGCGCTCCTGACCGCGCCCGCCAGGCGGTCCGGGCACCGCATGCCGTCGCGGTCATGACAACCTGGCGGGGCTTCGCAACATGACGGGGCTGTCTGCGGAGGAGTTCGGGCTGCTGAACTCCCTGTGGCTGCGGAAGATGGCGACCCGGGGCATGCTCGAGGAGAACGCCGACCTGGCGAGCGATGTCGCTGAATCGTGCCTCCGGTCGGCCGCCGACCGTGAGTTGGTTCGGGCCCTCGGCGACTACATCGTCCTGACCGACTCGGGACGCCAAGCGGTTCTGGACCACTACGACGGCGAGTACCGCAGCCTGCGGGGGGAGCAGGAATTCCTCGAGTGGTACGAGCGCTTCGAGGGATACAACGCGCGGTTCCTGAGTCTGATGAGTGCATGGCAGACCGAGACGGACAACGCGCAGGAACGGACATACTCACGCCTGGTACGTGTTGTCGAGCGGCACGTAGATGCACTGGATCATGCGGCGAGTTGGATACCTCGCTACCGCCACTATGCCGTGCGCTTCAGGCGGAGCCTGGACCATGTGGATTCCGGCCGGACCGACTACGTGAGCAGTCCGGTCGTGGACTCCCTCCACAACATCTGGTTCGAGTTCCACGAGGACCTATTGGCAGTGCTGGGACGACCTCGAGAATCTGTGGAGGATTGAGGTCGGCATCCGGGGAGCGAATGTGGATTCGTCAAAGCTGGTGTTCTCTTTCGACAAAGCCGATCCATCGGATCTGAACCTCTTCGGCGGCAAGGGCGCGGGACTGTCCGAGTTGGTCGAGGCGGGATATCCGGTCCCGTCCGGCTTCATCATCTCGACAGCGGCATGCGGGGAGTTCCTGCAGACGGGAAGCTTGTCCGAAGAGCTTCGCAGTCAGATCACCGATCACATCGGAGCGCTCGAACGCGTCACCTCATCCAGCTTTCGCGGTCTGACGGAGCCGAGCGAGGACTCGGGCCCACTACTGGTGTCGGTGCGATCGGGAGCGCCCGTTTCGATGCCCGGGATGATGGACACGGTTCTGAATCTCGGGATCAACCCGGACCGCGCGGCCGCTCTTGCCGAGGTGTCCGGCTCGGTGCGGTTTGCGGCCGAAGTGATGATCAGGTTCCATCGGATGTATTCGGAGATCGTTCTGGATGCCGACGGTGATTTCATCGCCTATCAGGGGTCTGACTTCCTTGCCGGCCTGGGCCCCGATGCAGAGGATTCGAGCTTGTTCGAACGTCTCTGGTCGGTGATGTCCGACGCAGAGATCGACGACGTGGGTACGGCAGTACCGATCGACCCGATGGATCAGGCGCATGGCGCGATAGCTGCCGTGTTCCGGTCGTGGAACACTCGGCGTGCCACGACCTACCGTCGTTTGCACGGCATCCCTGATTCGCTCGGGACAGCCGTCGTGGTGCAGGCGATGGTGTTCGGGAACCTTGGCTCACCGTCGGGAAGTGGTGTCGCCTTCACTCGGAACCCAACGACGGGGGCGCCAGGGCTGTACGGGGAATACCTCGAAGGCGGGCAGGGGGAGGAGGTCGTGGCAGGGACCAGGACTCCTGAGCCACTTGCAGAAGCGGTCCGAAGGCTCCCGAGCCTGTTTGGGGATTTCGAACGCATGGCGCTGGAACTCGAACGGCAACGGAAGGACGTTCTGGATCTGGAGTTCACGGTCGAGCGGGGCAAGCTGTACCTGCTCCAGGTGCGGAGCGCCAAGAGGACGCCGAGTGCGTCGGTGCGAATTGCGGCAGACCTCATGGCGGAGGGCGTGGCAAGCCCGGCGGAGGCGCTGAGCGGGGTGGCGCCGAGCCAGATTCGTGACGTCGAGCGTCCGCGTTTCGCGGCGGCCGCGGTCGCGGATGCCCGCGCCGGCGGAAGGCTGCTGGTGAGGGGGATTGCCGCGTCGGCGGGGCATGCGCACGGGATTGCAGTGCTCGATCCGGATCGCGCCGAGACGATCGCGGCAGAGGGCGAGAACGTGATCCTGCTGCGGGAGACGACGAGTCCGTTCGACCTGCACGGCATGATCGCCTCGAAGGGCATCGTGACGGCCCGTGGGGGGGCCACCAGCCACGCCGCGGTCGTGGCGCGGGCGCTCGGCCGGCCCGCTGTCGTCGGTTGTTCGGATATCGGCATCGATCCGGGCGGGCAGACGTTCACGATCGGGTCGAGTCGGTTCTCCGAGGGAACCAGCCTCTCCGTGGACGGTGCCACCGGCGAGGTCTTCGAGGGAATCCTGCCGCTGTCGCAGCCGGCCCCGTCCAATACCCGGCTCAGCGACGTGTTGAAGGTGGCCCGCGGGGCAGCCGGCAACTGTCGCATCCTCGGGCTGTGTACGACGCCGGGCCAGGTCTCCGAGACGCGCGCCCGCGGCGCGGACGGCATAGCGATCCGGCTGATCGATCTACTGGTCGCGAGCGGCGCCATCGAGCAACTGGCCCATGAGCTGACGGCGCAGCGCCACCGCGATCGGGTTGACCTCAGTCGATTCGAAGCTGTTCTCTCCGACTTGTTGTTGGCCAACTTCAGCGCTGCCGGGAGAACCCCGATCGTTGTGCGCGCGATCGACTTGATCGACGGAGATGCTGGTGAGTTCTTGGATCTGGAGTCGCTCCTCGTTGCCCATCCGAGTGCCGGCCTGCCGGTCGGCTTCGGCGAGCTTCTCAGGCTGCAGATCGCAGCCGTGGCACGTGCCACCGGACAGAACCAGGGAATGCTGGTTCCCTACTTCGTCGTTCGCCACATCGCGGATCCACGTGAACTGGCCTTGGCGAGAGAACTGGCCAGGGACCAAGCATCCCGTGAGGGCAGGGGCAATGTGGAAGTCGGAGCACTCGTATCCACTCCGCTGGGAGTTGAGAAGGCGGTGGAACTGGCTCAGAGTTCACAAGTGCTGTGGTTCGATTCGCACCGTCTCATGGTCAGTTCATCGGGCTACCCGGCGGTCATCTTCACGTCGGCCGAGCCACTCGACGAATACCTGCGCAGCAACCGGTTGGCCCAAGATCCTCGGCTTGGGCGTGATGAGTGGCAACAAAGGGTGTTCGCCGCACTGACGGCCGTTCGTGTTGGCGTGCCAAGCTGCCAGATCGGTGCGCGTATGGCACGGTCGTGTTCGCCCGACCTTCTCAGCGCGTACTACCGTGCAGGTGCTCGCATATTCGTTACGGAGCCAGAGGACTTGCGGGTTACAATCCTCGAATTGGGGAAGACGGCGCTCCAGCAAGCGTCGGAAGACGAGGTCCTTGCTGATGCACCGACAGTTGACTCGACGCCCCGACTGATTGGATAATAATGGAGATGAGTTGGCACTCAAGTGACGACCTTCTTAGTCTGTAGCGACCTCCCAGAATCGACCCGCTACGGTCTAAGGTCTTGGTGTAGCTTGCGCCGCTATATCGAGCCTCTTCGCCGTTAGAGAATAGGAGATCTTCGCAGAATCATCATGGAGTACGAGGCAAACTCTGACGAGAGTCATCTCGCCTTACTTCGCGAGGCAACTCTGCGAGGTACCGATGCCGTCCTGCGGGCAGCCGCTGCAGTGTTGGGCCGGCTCTCTGGCAGCGACTATACGATCATCGTCGAGAATGTTGGAGACTCCTGGCAGAACGCTCTGAAGGATGAGCTGCCGATCGATGCTGTTGGCGTTATCGAGAAACTGCCGGAGAGTTCGCGGGAGTGGGACACACGTCGAGAAATCCCCGACTTGGGGATGACGTTCGTTCCCCTCCGCCCGGGCTCACTGGCCGCCGTCGTTCCGAGACTTCTCGACCCCGGATCGGAGCTTGCAACGACGACAAGCATTGCCGCGAAGATGTGCGACATCCTTGTCAGGGATGCCGAACGAATCGAGAATTTGCGCCTGCTGATAGGCGAGGTCTCCGACGGACCAATCCTGCCGCTTGAAATTCTCTCGGTCAGAGATACCGACCAGCTACTCCTGTCCAGCGTCAACGCTGCGCTCCAGATTGTCGAGGCCGACATGGCCGGCGTCTTCCTACTCGAGGAGGGCGAGTTGGTGATGCGAAGTTGCGTGGGACACAGGACTGCTCAGACAGCTCATCTCAGGATGCACAAAGGACAGGGGTTAGCCGGTCAGGTTCTTGCCACCGGGCGGCCGTGTGCAATTGACGACTATTTCGCGAGCGCCCTCATCACTCACGACTTCGACACGCTCGCGGAAAAGGAAGGCGCATATGCGGCTCTTGCCGCACCATTGGCAATTGGTGGCGACATCATTGGGGTCTTGGAGGTTTGGGCGAGGCGACGCTCAGTCTTTGTCGAGAGCCACGAGAGACGTATTGTTGAAGTGGCGAAGCTTGTCGCAATCGCAATAAATAACGCGCGAGAATTCGAGCGGCAGCAGGAAGCCGTCAGCGAGTTGAGTGAAGCTCGATTCACTTTACAGGGCCGGCTCGCTGCAATCCAAGATGCGCGGGCCTTTCAGCAAACCCTTGGCGAACTGCTGCTCAAGGATGCTGGTCTAGCGGCGCTTGTTCGGCTCACTTCAACGGAGATCGGGTCAAGAACGGTCGTCCTATCGAACGAGTTCGATGTGATTGATGCGTATCCGCCGATCGAAGAAAGCGACAATATCAGGGGTGAAGTCTCGGCGTTGGCCAAGGCGAAGCATTCCCAAGTAGCTGATCTGAACATTCAAAAGGTCAACGATAGCTGGGCGACACTTCAGAGTATAGCGGCCGGAGACGATCAGCTGGGTTGGCTGTATGTGACGATGGAGCATGCCCCGGACATGGCGGTTGAGCTAGCGATTGGTGAGGCATTCCTTCATATTGCGCTGTGTCAGGTAATGCAAAGAACGGCTGACTATGTGCGCTCATCAGAGCGCGAGGAGATTCTTTGGGATCTCATCGAGGGGACGCCCGCGAGTCGGCTCATGGCAGTGGATCGTTCGAAGTGGTTGAGGTTACAGCTCGGTCAGCCGCAAAGGGTGCTCCGTGGACGATTGTGGGATCCAGAGGTGGAATTGGCAAGTGCGGGATCCGAACTAGTACGCTCCGGGCGGGCACGATATAGGCTATTGGCGCGCTTGAGAGACTTCATGGCGGCGGAAGGTGCGGGCGAGTTGGTAGCGCTGCGAGGTAACGAACTCGCCGCGATCCTACCCTTCACCCTATTGTCAAAGGTGCGCAGAATTGTTGATGATATTTGTGCGATCGTCGGTGAGTTCATTCCCGAAGTGAAGCCGGTATGGGGAGTTAGTGGTATCTGTGAGCGGCCATTCAGTCTGGACCGCGCCAGTCGGGAGGCATCGACCGCGCTGCGGGCTGCCGAGCGGCTAAAGGCGGGAACGGTTGCCAGCTATGACGAGCTTGGTGTGGTACGGCTGTTTGTGGCGTCGCAAGGGGACGACAGCATTCGAGAATTCGTCAGGCAAATGCTGGGTAACGTGATCGAGTATGACGAGAGAAAAGATGGACGATTGTTGGAGACGCTTCGGATCTACTTCGAATCGAATTGCTCTCAGCAGGATGCGGCGGACAGGCTCTTCGTGCACCACAAGACGGTTCGGTACCGGCTCACGCGCATTGAGCAACTGAGCGGGCTGGACCTGAGCAAGCACGAGGACCGGATCAATCTCGATCTCGCCCTCAAGGTCTACTCCGTGATGAACGTGCTCGGCTCGGAAGTCTGAGAAGCCGCGCTTGACGGCCTCTACGTGTAGGGATCCCCGAAGGGGCTCTGCTCCTGGAACGGGCGCGGCTGGCCGACGAACTGGACCAGCTCGATCGAGACGCCGTCGGGATCCCTGAGGTAGCAGGCCAGATTGCCCTTGTACTTTCCCCAGGCGCAGCGGACCGGCTCGGGCGACCGGAACTCGGCGCGCCCGCGCATCCGCTCGTAGTCCCGGTAGATGTCGGTGGTCTCCAGGCAGAGATGGGTGTTGCCGGCGTTGTAGGACTCCATGTCCACCTCGCCGGGCGCCGGATTGTGGTACTCCAGCATCTCCAGCACGGTGCCGCCCGGTAGCGACCAGAAGGCGCAGGTCATGTCGCAGTTCTCATACCCCACGATGTGTCCCACGTAGTCGTCGATGTCCGCCGCCAGCCACGTGGCCACCCAGAAGGGCTCGGCTTCGAGGAAGTGGTTCCACCACGGAACCGAAACCTCCAGATCCTTCACCACGATCCCGACGTGGTCCACCGACTTGAATGCTGCCATTGCGTGACCTCCTGTTGCTCGTGAGGTCGCCTGTGCGGCCTCTAGGTGCCGTAGCGGCGGGTGCCCGGCGCGACGATGCGAGCCAATGACTCCGCCAACTCTCCCGGGTTGGGGAACCGATCGGCGCAGGCATGCTTGCAGAAGATGTTGCGGCCGTCCACGGTGACGTCGAAGACGCCGCCCCCGCCTCCGATGATCCGCAACTCGCCGATCACGTGCTGGTAGGCGCTGAGCATTTCCCGGGCCGCGCTCACGGCGCGGTCGGAATAATCTCAAGCCACGCAGTAGGTGATGCTGATGCTGTGCTTCATCGCCACTCTCCGTGATGTTGCCGACCCGGCGGCTCGACTCCGTCCCGTGACCCGTCGTGCGATTGGAAGGTTACCGGGGGCGTAGGCTCTGCGGCATGAGCGACGACCTGAAACTCCGCAGCCACGACGTGACGAGCGGCCCCGAGCGCGCCCCGGCCAGGTCCATGCTCCGGGCGGTCGGCATGACCGACAACGACTGGGACAAACCGCAGGTGGGGGTGGCCTCCTCCTGGAACGAGGTCACGCCCTGCAACCTGTCGTTGGCGCGCCTCGCCAAGCGATGCAAGGAGGGTGTCCGCGAGGGGGGCGGTTTCCCCATCGAGTTCAACACCATCGCCGTCAGCGACGCCATCTCCATGGGACACGAGGGCATGCGGGCCTCCCTGGTCAGCCGCGAGATCATCGCCGACTCGGTCGAAGCGGTCATGCACGCCGAACGGCTCGACGCCTTCGTCAGCTTCGCCGGTTGTGACAAGTCCCTGCCGGGCATGCTCATGGCCGCGGCCCGGCTCAACCTGCCGAGCGTCTTCGTGTACGGCGGTTCCATCATGCCGGGACGCCACCGCGGTCGCCCGATCGACATCGTCAGCGTCTTCGAGGCGGTGGGCGCCCACGCGGTGGGTGCCATCGACAGCGACGAGTTGGCCACCATCGAGCGCAACGCCTGTCCCAGCGAGGGCAGTTGCGCCGGCATGTTCACCGCCAACACGATGGCGTCGGTCGGCGAGGGACTCGGCATGTCACTGCCGGGCAGCGCTTCGCCGGCGGCCCCCGACAGCCGCCGCGACGACATCGCCCGTGCCAGCGGCGAGGCGGTCATCGACCTGCTGCGCTCCGGCATCCGGCCTCGGGACATCATGACCAAGGGCGCTTTCGAGAACGCCATCGCCCTGGTCATGGCCCTCGGCGGCTCCACCAACGCGGTGCTTCACCTGCTGGCCATCGCCTATGAGGCCCGTGTCGAACTCGAACTCGACGACTTCAACAAGGTGGCGGCGCGGGTGCCGCACCTTGCCGACACCAAGCCGCACGGCCGCTACCACATGGCTGACATCGACCGGATCGGTGGCGTGCCCGTGGTGATGCGGCTGCTCCTGGAGGAGGGTCTGCTGCACGGCGACGAGGTCACGGTGACGGGACGCACGATGTCCGAGAACCTGGAGGCGCTGGACCCGCCCGCTCCCGACGGCGACGTGATCCACCGCTTCGACGATCCCATCCACGACATCGGGGGCATTGCGGTGCTCACCGGGACGCTGGCGCCGTCGGGTGCCGTGGTGAAGGTCGCCGGCATCGATGTCGACAGCTTCGAAGGGCCGGCGCGGGTGTTCGACGGCGAGGATGCCGCCATGGAGGCCGTGCTGTCGGGAAGCATTCGCCCCGGCGACATCGTCGTCATCCGCTACGAGGGCCCGAAGGGCGGCCCGGGCATGCGTGAGATGCTTGCCATCACCGGTGCCATGAAGGGCGCCGGCCGGGGCGCTGACGCGGCGCTCATCACCGACGGCCGCTTCTCCGGCGGCACCCACGGGTTCTGCGTGGGCCACGTAGCGCCCGAGGCGTCCGACGGTGGGCCCTTGGCCCTGGTGGCCGAGGGTGACCTCATCCGCATCGACGTGCGAACCCACAGCATCGATCTGCTGGTGCCGGAGGAGGTTCTGGCCGAGCGGCTCGCCGACTGGAAGGCCCCCCCGCCCCGCTACACGTCGGGTTTTTTGGCGAAGTACGCCCGGCTGGCGCAGGGCGCCGAGAAGGGCGCCATCACCGAGGCCTGAACGGGTTGCCGCCCCCGCCCGGGGGTATACTCGACGGCGTGATGCAGCGACACCAGGCTCTCGTATCCCGCTGAGCGCGCAGCTCTGCTGCTCGCTCCCTCGACCTCCCGGCCGGGAGGTCGTTGACATTTTGCAGGCGGTGCGGGTGCCCTGCGGCAAGCCCCGCAGGATCGACTGGGGAGAAGGCGAATCATGGAGATGAACGGTGGGCAGGCCCTCATGCGCAGCCTCGAGCGCCAGGGTGTCGAGATCGTATTCGGGCTGCCGGGCGGGGCGATCCTGCCGGCCTACGACCCCCTCCTCGACTCCACCATCCGTCACGTCCTGGTCCGTCACGAGCAGGGCGCCGGGCACATGGCGCAGGGCTACGCCCAAGCCACCGGCCAACCCGGTGTGGCCATAGTGACCAGCGGACCCGGGGCCACCAACATCGTCACCCCGCTCTGCGACGCCTACATGGACTCGGTTCCCCTCGTGGTCATCACCGGGCAGGTCCCCTATGCCGCCATCGGCACCGACGCCTTCCAGGAGTGCGACACCACCGGCATCACCATGTCGGTCACGAAGCACAACTTCCTGGTGTCGTCGGCCACCGAACTGCCGCAGATCATCCACGACGCCTTCCACATCGCCACGACGGGGCGCCCCGGTCCCGTCCTGGTGGATATCCCGAAGTGCATCGTGGACCCGCGCAACCCGCGCTCGGGCCTCGACTGGTACGAGCCCACCGATCACGACCTGCCCGGCTACAACCCGCGCACCGAGCCCGACGCGACGGCGGTGGCCGCAGCCGCCGAACTGATCTGTGCGGCGCGCCGGCCCGTGATCTACTCGGGCGGCGGGATCCTCAAGGCACGTGCGGCCGATGCACTGCTGCGCTTCGCCGAGCTCGTGCAGATCCCGGTGGTCACGACCCTCATGAACCGGGGCGGGTTCCCCGACGACCACCCGCTGTGCCTCGGCATGCCCGGCATGCACGGCAACTACACCGCCGTGACCTCCATGCAGCGCGCGGACCTGCTGATCACGCTCGGTGCCCGCTTCGACGACCGCGTCACGGGCAAGGTGGGCGCCTTTGCACCCGAGGCGAAGATCATCCACCTGGACATCGATCCGGCGGAGTTGGGCAAGGTGCGCCAGGCCGACGTGGCCATCGCCGCCGACTGCCGTCTGGGGATCGAAGCTCTCATCCGCGCCGTGACCGAACTCGGCGGCGCAGGCGCCCAGGCCGACCGCCGTCAGTGGCACGACACCATCGACGACTGGCAGCGGCGCTACCCGCTGGTCTACGACTCCAGCGACGCGGGCGGGCCGCTGAAGCCGCAGTTCGTGCTGGAGCAGTTGCGGGACGCCACGCCCGACGACACGATCGTTTGCGCCGGGGTGGGCCAGCATCAGATGTGGGCCAGCCAGTACTGGCGCTTCAACCACCCCTACACCTGGATCAACTCCGGTGGTCTGGGCACGATGGGCTACGCGGTGCCGGCGGCGATCGGCGCCAAGGCCGGGAGGCCCGACCGGATGGTGTGGGCGGTGGACGGCGACGGCTGCTTCCAGATGACGGCGCAGGAACTCGTGACCGCCAACACCGAGCGCATCCCCGTCAAGATCGCGATCCTGAACAACGCCTACCTGGGCATGGTTCGCCAGTGGCAGGAGATGTTCTACGACGAGCGCTACTCCGAGGTGTACCTGTCGCCCGACCTGCCCGACTACAAGGGCTGGGCCGAGGCCATGGGATGTGAGGCCATGCGCATCGAGTCCCCCGACGAGGTGCGCCCGGCCATCGAGAAGGCCAACGAGATCGACGACCGGAGCGTGGTGATCGACTTCCGGATCGACACACAAGAGAAGGTGTTCCCGATGGTGCCGGCGGGTGCCTCCAACGATGACATCGTGCTGGACCCGTCCCAGGAACCCCCGCCGTCCTAGGCGCGACGCACCGCACGCAGGAGAGGTCATGGCCGCCGGAAAGCCCCATCACACCCTGGTCGTTCTTGTGGAGAACAAGGCGGGCGTGCTGGCCCGCGTGGCCGGCCTGTTCGCCCGGCGGGGGTTCAACATCGAGTCCCTGGCCGTCGCTCCCACCGACGATCCCCGGCTGAGCCGGATCACGCTGGCGGTGGATGCCGAGTCGGCTCCCCTCGAGCAGGTCATCAACCAGCTCGACAAGCTCATCAACGTCGTGCACATCCGCGAGCTGGCGGCGTCGGAGTCCGTCGAGCGGGAGCTGCTCGTCGTCACGGTTGACGCCACTGCGGAGACTCGCGGCCAGATCATGGACCTCGTGCGCATCTTCGACGGCCGGGTCCTGAACGTGGGGCCCGACAAGCTGATGGTCTCGATGTCCGGCGGGCCGGACCGCGTCGACGACTTCGAGAGCCTGCTACGGCCCTACGGCATCGTGGAGCTGCAGCGGACAGGCAAGGTCGCCCTGCCCCGCCTGGCCAAGGCCGGTGGCGAGGTCGGCGAATTCTGAGGCCTGTCGCCCAGGCCCGAACCGACCGCGACGCTGCCCGCCCCCGATCTCGACAAACCACCGAACAACGCAGAACCGACAAGGGAAGGAGCCCCGATGGCCGCCACCATGTACTACTCCGCGGACGCCGACCGCAGCTTCATCGCCGACCGCAAGGTGGCGATTCTGGGCTATGGATCGCAAGGTCATGCGCACACGTTGAACCTGAAGGATTCCGGCATCGACGTGCGGGTGGGTCTGCGTGAGGGGTCGGCGTCGGCCACGAAGGCCGCCGAGGTCGGGGTGCGTGTGCTGTCGATGGCCGATGCGGTGGCCGAGTCCGATCTCGTGATGATGCTGCTGCCCGACACGCTGCAGGCCGAGATCTACGCCGAGCACGTGGAACCGCACCAGGATCTCGGCGACGCGCTCTACTTCGCGCACGGGTTCAACATTCGCTTCGACTGCATCGTGCCCCCGGCGGGGATCGACGTGGCCATGGTGGCGCCGAAGGGTCCCGGACACCTGGTGCGCCGCACGTTCGAGGAAGGCGGCGGCGTACCGTGCCTGATCGCGGTGGAGCAGGACGCCACCGGCCACGCCCGTGAGACGGCCCTGGCCTACGCCGATGCCATCGGCGGGGCGCAGGCCGGCGTGATCGAGACGACGTTCACCGAGGAGTGCGAGACCGATCTCTTCGGCGAGCAGGTCGTGCTGTGCGGGGGGTTGACGGCACTGACGCAGGCCGCCTTCGAGACCCTCGTGGAGGCGGGCTACCAGCCGGAGGTGGCGTACTTCGAGTGCCTCCACGAGCTGAAGCTGATCGTCGACCTGATGTACGAGGAGGGGATCGGGGGCATGCGCTACTCGGTCTCGGACACCGCGGAGTACGGCGACCTGACCCGCGGTCCTCGGATGGTGGACGACCACGTACGGGCCACCATGCAAGAGATCCTCGCCGAGGTGCAGTCGGGCGCCTTCGCCGAGGAGTGGATCGCCGAGAGCCGCACCCGGGAGCGCTTCCGGGCTCTCGAGGCCGCCGGCCGGGAGCACCAGATCGAGACTGTGGGCAGGTCGCTTCGGGCCATGATGCCGTGGATCAGTGCCGGCAAGCAGTCGGTGCAGGAGGCGTCGGGCGGTCAGGGCTGATCGAGCCGTCGACCGGATGGTCCAGCGCAGCCGCCGTCTCGTCCCGTCACCCCGGCGGAACGCCCGCCCCGGAGGATCTCCGGGACCGGAGCCCATGACCGAGCCACGCGGGATGCCCCGCAGCGGGCGCCGCGCATTCTCGTCACCCCGGCGGAACGCCCGCCCCGAAGGAGTTTCGGGACCGGAGCCCATGACCGAGCCACGCGGGATGCCCCGCAGCGGGCGCCGCGCATTCTCGTCATTCCGGCGAAGGCCGGAATCCATCGCCGGGTTGCTCGGGACGGCTCGTCGCACCGGGCGCCGCGTGGGGCTTGCGCTCGCCGTCGGCGTCGCGATGTCACTGCTGGCGGCGTGTGCGGAACCCGACCTGACCGTCGGAGTTCCCAGCACGACGACGACCACGTCGCCGGCTCCCCGGGTCGTGGACCGGCCGACCGACCCGGTCGACGCCGCGCCGGCACCCGCCGGCGGTGATACCGAAGCAACGTCCGATCCGGATGCTGAACCGGATCAGGAGTCGTCGGGGGACCCCGCACCGCCGCCGTCCGGCGATCCGGCGGCGACCGCAACTCCCGAATCCCCAGCGAAGCCGCCCGGGGGATCCGATCCGCCGCCGGCGCCGGCCACCGAGGAGTCGCCACCCCCGCGGTCCGAGCCGCCCGACCCACCGCCGGGTCCCGCGCCCGGCGTCGAGATCCCGGGCCTGACCGCCGAGACCCTGCGGGTGGGTGTCATCGCCGACGTGGAGACCGGGGGAGTCGCCGACGACCGATCCCGCTCGGTGCACAGCGCCGTGCAGGCCTGGGCGGAGGCGGTCAACGCCGCCGGCGGCCTGGCGGGACGCAACGTCGAGGTGGTGGCGCTGGACGCCGGTCTGTTCGGCCACGAGGCCACGCTGGTGGAAGCCTGCGCCGGGGACATCTTCGCCCTCGTGGGAAGCGACGCGCTGTTCGACGATGAGGGTGTCGAGCTGCTGCAAGAGCCCGATTGCGATCTGGTGGACTTCCCGGCTCTGGTGCATTCGCCCGAGCGCGCCGCCGCGCCGCGCACCTTCCAAGCGGCGCCGTTGTCCAACGAGGTCGTGGACGTGGGTGCCCTTCGCTGGGTGGCCGATCGCCAGCCGGTGCGGATCCGCTCGACGGGCACGTTCTTCGTGGACTTCCCCGTCACGGTCATCGCCGCAGAACGGCTTGTCGAGGCGGCCCGTAGCCTCGGATTCGAACTGATCTTCGACCCGTCGGTGGCGATCGGCGACAACTTCGACCCCCACGTAGCGGACATGATCGACGCCGGTGTGCATCACCTGCTGTGGGAGGGCGACACGCACCGTCTCGTGGATCTACTGGCGTCCGCCTCCGCGGCCGGACTGGCCGTCGGCGTGAACTGCGGCTCGGCCTGCCACAGTGCCCTGTTCCTTGAGTCGGCCGGCGAGACGGCCGACGGTGTGTTGATCTGGAGCCGGTACCTCCCGCTGCGGGAGGAGGCCCACAGTCCCGAACTCGCCGCCTACCGCCAGTGGCTGGCGGTCGTCGATCCCGAGGCGACCCCGGACCTGCAGGGAGTGTCCGCCTGGTCGGCCGGACGGCTGTTCGAGGAAGCGGTGCGGCGGGCCGTCGGCGCCGGCACACCGGAGGAGGATCCCGGCGCTCTGAGTCGGGCGACCGTCGCCGCCGCGGCATCGCGGATCGTCAACTGGCACGGCCACGGCCTGCACGGCGCCAGCAATCCGGGTCCCGGCGATGCCACACCGTGCGGTGTCGTCATGGGGGTCTCCGGTGGGAAGCTCTTCCGGTTCCACCCCGTCGAGCCCGGCACGTTCGACTGCTCGCCGGAGAACCTGTTCGTTCTCGAGGCGACCGCGCAACTCGGGCTCGACCTCCCAGCCGAGCCCGGCGTTACCGAGCCGCCCTCTTCCCCCTCGGAGTCAGAGGAGTCCGGCGGGGGCTGAGAATCGACCCGTTGGCGCTGCTCAGCTGAGGCGCTGCACGATCATCGCCACGCCCTGGCCGCCGCCCACGCACATGGTCTCCAGGCCGATCTCACCGTCGGCATCCTCGAGCCCGTTCAGCAGCGTGCCCATGATGCGGCTGCCGGTCATGCCGAAGGGGTGCCCGAGGGCGATGGCGCCGCCGTTGGGGTTCAGCTTGTCCCAGTCGATGCCCAGTTCGTCCGCCGAGGCGATCACCTGCGCGGCAAAGGCCTCGTTGATCTCGACCTGGTCCATGTCGTCGATGGTCATGCCGGCGCGCGACAGTGCCTGGCGCACCGCCCCCACGGGCCCGAGGCCCATGATCTCGGGATCCAGCGCGGAGACGCCGCTGGACACGATGCGCGCCAGCGGGGTCACGCCCAGTTCGGCGGCTCGCTCGGCGCTCGCCACCACGACCGCGGCGGCGCCGTCGTTCAGGGGGCAGCAGTTGCCGGCCGTCACCGTCCCGTCGGGGCGGAACGCCGGCAGCAGGTCGGCGAGGCGCTCCATCGTCGTTCCCGAGCGGATGCCGTCGTCGTTCTGCAGCAGCCTCCCGTCGTCGAGCGGGTAGGGGGTGATCTCCCGCTCGAAGAAGCCACGGTCACGGGCCGCCTCGGCGCGGTTCTGCGATAGGCAGGCGAACTCGTCCTGTCGCCGGCGTGAGACGCCCTTGAACTCGGCCACGTTCTCGGCGGTCTGGCCCATGGCGATGTAGATGTCCGGGAGGCCGTCGGTCGGCGTCCAGTCGCCCTCGCCGCCACCGGAGCGGGCGGCGCTGCGAGCTTCGGCTTCGCCAAACCGCGAGTTGCGCGTGTTCGGCATCTCGTCGGCCATGCCCGCCCCGTAGTGGCTGATGGTCTCCACGCCGCCGGCCACGAAGCAGTCCCCCTCACCGGCGGCGATGGCATGGGCGGCCATCCGGATGGTCTGCAGCGACGAGGAGCAGTAGCGGTTGACGGTCACGCCCGGGGCCTGCAGCCCGGCGAGTAGCCCCGCCACTCGGGCGATGTTGTAGCCGGCCTCACCGGCGGGCTGGCCGCAGCCCCAGATGACGTCCTCCACGGCGGAGGGATCCACGGCGGGCACCTTGGACAGCACGTCGTCGATGACGAACGCCGACATCTGGTCGGGTCGGATGTCGACGAGGGAGCCCTTGAAGGCTCGGCCGATCGGCGTGCGGGAGGTGGCGAGGATGACGGCTTCGCGCATGGCGGCCTCCTGGTCAGGGGTTGTTGAGTGGCGTGGCGATGAGTGGCGTGGCGATGAGTGGCGATGAGTGGCGTGGCGAAGGGGTCCACTCTCGGGCTGTCAGGGTAACGGTCGCCCTCCCGCCGACACGTTCAGGCTGGATCAACGCGTGGGGGCGCCTCCGGCGGGCGGGTGGCGATTCTCAGCGCGCGGTCTTGGCCCGTGCGTCGGCGAGGAGGCCGCCGACGGCCATCTGCAGGGTGGGGACGTCGATGATGACGGTCATCAGGCGGAAGCCCTCGTCGACGCGTCGCTCCACGAGGTCCACGTTGGTGTGGATGCCCGGGACGACGCCGTGGCGCCGGCACGAGTCGACGACCTTCGCCAGGGCCTCGCTGAACGCCGGATGATCGTTGTGCAGCCCGGGCCCTCCCACGCCCATCGAGACGGCCAGATCCGACGGGCCGACGTAGACGGCATCGATCCCGGGGGTCGCCAGGATGTCGTCGATGTTGGCGACGGCCTCCGCAGTCTCGATCATGGGGATGCACAGGACGTAGTCGTCGGCGCCCTCGAAGTAGTCGGGCCTGCTGATGCGGATCCGGGTGGGGCCGACGCTGCGCCGCCCCGCGGGCGCGTAGCGGCAGGAGGCGACGGCCGCCTCGGCGTCGGCGGGGTTGTTGACCATGGGGATGATCACGCCCCCGGCGCCGAGGTCGAGCATCCGCCCGATGACGCCGGGCTCGTTCCACGTGACCCGTGCGAAGGGAACGCTGTTGCCGAGTTCGATGGCCTGGAACATCGCCAGGGCGTCGGCGTAGTCCGCCATGCCGTGCTGCAGGTCGACGCAGGCGTGGTCGAAACCGGCTCGTCCGATGATCTCGGCGGTGACCGCCGAGGGGATGGACAGCCATGCCCCGATGGTGCACTCGTCGTTGTTCCACTTCTCTCGGAGAGGGTTCATGTGATCGGACTTTCTGCTCGCCGATGACCGGAGATTCGCTGCTGCAGGTACCGGGGCAGCGCTGGGTCCACGGTCCCGGCGGTGCTCACCGCCCGCCCGCCGCCTGCGCCACCCGCAGGGCGCGGTAGCCGATCCGGATGACGCCGGTACGGTCCAGCAGCTTGGGGATGGAGGCCGAGTGGACGAGCAATTCGTGCTGGGCGACCCAGTCGTCCCAGCCGGGGTGCGCCGCCCGCAATTCGGGCGTCTCGATGCCGGGGTTCACGACGAGTTCGGTCACACCGGGTTCGATTTCCGCGAGGGTCTGCTCCAGCGCGTCGGCGGTGCGTGGGCGCAGCACGCGGTCGGGGCTCAGCACGCCGTGCTCTTCGGCCCGCCGGCGGAACGGGAACCCGTAGATCGACTCCGTGTGCCCGCTCTGGAGGCGCAGCGGGAGGTTGAACTCCACGGCCAGTTCCAGGTACACGTCGAAGAACTCGGGCCGCGCATTCAGGGCGTCGAGGTACGTGCCCAGATGGTCGACGTCGAAGCCCCACAGGATGGCCCGCTCGATCTGCGCCCGGCATTCTCGCCGCACCTCGTCGGTGTCGGCGTGATCCCATAGGTCGCCCGCGGTCCGGGGGAACCCGCCGTCGCCGTCCAGCAGCGAAGGTGCGAGTGTGATGGGGCCCCACCGGTACTTGTCGAACGGCGAGTTGAGCGTGAGGTTGACGCCGACGTCCTCACCTCGATAGGCGGCGGCGGCCTCCCTGGCCCAGGGGCAGGGCACCATGAGCGATGCGCTGGTTCCGATGCCGGCGCGCAGTACGTCATAGGCGCCAACGTTCGTGGCGTGCGCGCAACCGAGGTTCTCGCAGGTGATGATGAGGAGCCTGGCGTCGGGGGGATAGCCGAGCCGTTCGACCAGCGTCGCCACGGGACCGACCCTATCCGGCTGTCCGATGTTCCTGCGCGGCTCTCAACCTTCCAGCGGTGTGTCTGCGTCGCCGCAGGCTGCCCAGAGCCCCAGGCTCTCGGTGCGTGCAGCCTCGATGGCGGCCGAGAAATGCGTGGTGTAGTCGGTGTTGGGCGGGATCGACAGCGCCGCGGCGTAGCCCTCCCGCGCCAGCGCCATGTTCACGAACAGCCCGTCGGAGGCGCGGTGGACGTACGCCAGCAGGCGGTCGTACACGTCGCGCGTCTCCGCCCCGCCGGTCAGCAGTACCGGCGTGCCGGGCGGCAGGAGTGCGGCGGTGAAGGCCGTGGCCTCAGCGCCGAAGCATTCCGCCGGCAGGTAGCCGCCGGGCTTCTCGGGCGTGTCGATCCCGATGAGCCGCACGCTCTCGGTGCGGCCCCTCTCGAAGACGGCAATGACCGTGTCCCCGTCGACCACACGCTGGATCTCAGCACGTGCGGCTGCCGGCGGCATGCCGAAGAGGGACGTTGGGTGCCGTGTTCTGATCGCTTGGGGATCGATGTCGGCCAGCACCACGCCGGCCGTATCCGGAGCGTCGTCTGATGCCGAGCGGGGACCGGATCCGCACGCAAGGCACAGCAGGCCTGCCAGTGCGAGGACACCGATCACCATCGGCCGCCGCCGCTCGCCGCCGGTGCTCAGGCTGCCGGCTGCGCGTCGGCGGGACGCGGGCCCGGCGGTCCGGCGGTCAGTCGGCGTGCTCGCAGGATGGCACGTGCTTCTGCGACGCGACGGCGCCCGATGGCGCGGGTCCCCTCGTCGAGCACCCACGCGGGAGGGTGGGCGAGCCCGTCGGTGGGCGGCCGAGCCGCTGGTTCGTGAAAGAGCAGTAGTTGTGGACTCATGTTCTCATTCTGGCCAGAGGGTGTGACACTGCCAGTGGCGACCCCGGCACCGTCCTTCGGAGCGGTGACGTCCCTGGCAACGGCGGGGTCCGGGCACCATGGTTAGGGTTGATTTGCCCCGTCACGTCCGACCGAGTCAATCGGGCAAGTCATTCCCACCTGAACGGGAAGGAAATATATCAAAACATAACTCTTGAAGATGAGACCATCCCCGGCCTCGGGTCCAGACGCACGCAACCGGCAACGCACACCGGTCTGGCCGTCCCCCGGTGCCGTTCAGTTCGAGAACCGAACTTCAGGCCAGGCTCGTAGTCAGGCGTGATTCCTGTGGGGACACTGCACGACGCCAACTGAGCCCCGGCGCGCGCCGCGGAGGCTCGTAGTCAGGCGTGACTCCTGCGGGGACACGGCGGCGAGGTTCGCTTCAAGAGTCGGGCTGCCAGGTCGGCAGCCGCTGGAACGAACTCATCACTCCATCGCCCGAATACGTGACGGTGAGAGTCGCGGTTGCCCGAGTCATCGCCATGTAAAGAAGGCGCCGCCGCCGGTCTTCCTGCGCCTCGGCCTCGTCGTCATCCTCGGGGACCCAGACGTGGTTGGCGCCACCCACGACTACGTGGCGGAACTCCAACCCCTTGGCCCAATGCAGCGTGGCGACCCGGACCGAACCGCGCTCGCGGACTGCCCGAGTGGCGTCTCCCTTGGTATCGATGCTGTTGGGCACTCGCTCCAGGACCATCATCCGTAGGTCCGCGCACCCCGAAAGCACCACTATGTGGCCGGGCTCGTTCCCTGCTTCCTGCAACTCCCGAACACTCTCGGCAATGGCCCTTGCTTCGGCCTCGACGCTCGCGCAGGTCAGGAGTTGCGGTGGCGGCCCGGTCCGGATCGCTTCGGAGGGCATCACCAACACGTCCAGATCGTCGGAGTCCGGGTCCCTGCCGTCGCGGTTCCCGATGCCCACCAATGCGCTCAGGGCGGTGTCCAGGATCTCGCGGGTGTTGCGATAATTGCTGGTCAGCACCGTGGCGCGCCCCCTCGCCGTGAGCCCCGGCGGGTTCCAGGACATTCGCCGCCGGTAGACGTTCTGGGCGCTGTCCAGGGCAATGACGAAGTGTTCCCTGCCCGGCGCCAGCGCGGCCCAGGCCAGGTCCAGTCCCGAGGGTCCGAAGTCCTGAGCCTCGTCCACCAGCACCACGTCGAACCGGTGTTCCCCCGGGAGGCTCGGGGCCACCGTTGCGGCCTCGCGGCGGATGCGCTGGAAGTCCTCGTCACTCTTGGTTCCGTAGTCGGCTCCGCGTCGGGCGGCCTTCAGAAATCGAGCGGCCAGACGATCGACGGTCATGGCCGAGACGTTGCGCATGTCGGCCGTCTCGTCCTCCAGGGCCGCCCTCAGCGACCTGTTGTAGCAACACAGCAGGATTCGCCATTCGGGGAAATACCTGGCCAGATGTTTGGCACGGTGGGTGAGGATGAGGGTCTTGCCGCTGCCCGCCACGCCGCGGATCAGCCGGTAGCCAGCCCCGAGATGCTCGGCGAGGCGTTCCTGCCCGCGGTCGAGGGCGCGCACTTTCTCGGCGTCGTCGGGCGGCCGGAACAGCAGCGCACCTTGGGTGGGTCCACCGATGCGGATCGAGGGTCTCACCGCTACCCGTGCCGCTGTCACCTGCTGCGGGCTGAGGGGTTGCCCCTGCTCGCCGATGAGCCGGCGGAGCGCTTCGGGGAGGGTCTCGGGCGAGAAGTCCTCCCGGTACAGCGCCCGCAGCCCGGCGTTGGTGTCGATCTCGTGGCGAGAGGTCTCGGGCAGAGCGAGGATGTGTACGGTCCGGTTGGGATCGATGCTCGCTGCGTCGAGGCGCCGGCGTAGTTCGCCGGCCCGCTCGGCTATCGACCGGTCCAGCCGATCCGGGTCGATCCTCCGGTTGCGTAGCAGTCGTCGGTTGCGCCGGGTGACCTCCGGCACCTCCAGTAGCGCGATTCCCGCTCCCGGCACCAGCAGTACCAGGTAAGGCTCGGAGTCATCGGAGGAGTGTTTGCCGGTCGGGTCCAGGTCGCGTCGCAGCGCGGCTGCCGCCCCGTCGCCGGTGCGCTCGAGCCACACAGTCACCTCGTCGCCCAGCAGATCGCGGCAGGCTTTGGCGACCTTCCTCAGGCGTTCGGGAACGTCGGGTTGAATCCGGATGTTCGCAGGATGCAGAAATGCCACGGCACAGGAGGGATTGTGTTGCGGTCGGATGACTGGCAGGTAACAGTACTCGAGGGTGCCGGCGAGTGATGCACGCCGGCCCTGACCGTCGACTCGTCGTCGGGCGGATCCCGCGGCGGCGAACTGCGCCGAGGCGCTGTTCATGGCCGGGGGAGGGAGCCGCCGCCGCCGCCGCAATCGGAGGCTGACCGGCCCGGCGCTGCGGCACGCTCCGGGCGCCGGAGTTGAGTCGCGGCGCCGGGCGGCCGGCTGCATCAACGCCCGCCCAGAGCGTCCCTCCCCGCCGAGGTGATCGTGAGGTATTCGTAATGCCCCCCCGAAGGATCTTCGGCCCGGTCGGCTTCACAGAGGCCGACCTCGATGGCCGCATCCAACCGCTTGTTCACGCCGGACTCGCCGATCAGGCTCAGGCGGCCGAACGTGGGGTGGTCCCCGAGCCAGTTATTGAGCGCGTGATCGCCGGTGCCCGTGACGCCGGCCAGAGTGCGGACCAGGTTGCGGCGGGAGAACGGCCTTCGGAGTCCGGAATTGTCGCTCACCAGCCGCAGAATGACAGCCTCCGGCTCCAGTGCCGCGATGAGGCCCGAGCGGTCCAGTGGGCTGTCGGCCCACGGGCGAACCAGGGTCTCGCAGCTGTCGCAGGCTCCGCAGCGCGGCTGTGTGGAGGGTTCTCGACGATCGAGGCCCCTCAGGTGGTCGAGCAGCACTTGGCGCCGGCAGCGGGTCTCAGGCGGCGAGCCGCTCGTGCTCCGCGTTGATTGCGTTCGTGGGGTGGTCCGCGATCCACGCAGGGGTTGGGTTCGCGGGGCCACGTAGCTCCTGGCTTCGGCGGACTGCTTCTCGACGATTGCTCGGCGCTGCTCGGCCTGCTCGGAAATGGCCTGCCAGCTGGGTTGGCGGTCCCGGTGGCATTCCAGCGTCCAGGCGAAACGCCAGACGGCGAATCCCAGAATGTCCCGGCGATTCAAGTCGAACAACTCGGTGGCCAGGTCGTGCGGCGTCATGTTCAGGTCGCGGCTCCACTTCTCGGCCTCGTAGGTGGTAGAGGCGCTCTCGGCGTCGCTCACCGCGATCCGGTCTGTCACGTATCGCAGCAATTCGCGGGCCCGGGGCGAGAGTCCGGCATTGGCGCGCCCGGTGTAGGCGTCGTCGGCGGCCGTGGCGGGTTGGGCGGTGGCGTGCCCGCTGCCGGCCTGCTCCGAGCCTGGCAGTGTCACCCGGCCGCGCCACGGGGTGTCGAGTCCGCGGCGCACGCAGCCGTCGTCCTGCAGGTAGTGCAGCGCCAAGGCGATGTCCAAGCGCTCCCGGTCCGCCTGGCCGAGTTCCGGATCGCTCTCGAGCAGGTCATCGGGGTCGTAGACCTTGGTGCCGGGCCGGAGCTTCTGCCAGACGCTCTGCACAGTGTCCCGATCGGGGGCCGAGTTGCGGGCAACGTGGCGGTGGATCGAGCAGTCCCAGGGTTTGCTCAGCAGCACGGCATGGCCGATCTCGGGTTTCCGGCCGTCGATGGCGCCGCGCACCAACCGCCCGGTCTCCTGCACGTACTCCTCGATGGTGGGGGGCATTTCGAGGTGCACCACCAACTCGATGTCGGGCTTGTCGATGCCCATGCCGAAGGCCTTGGTGGCCACGACCACGTCCACCTCGCCGTGGCGGAAGGCGTCCTCGATGTGTTGGCGACGGGGTTGCTCCATGCCTCCGTGGTAGGGCTGGGCCACGTGACCGGCGGCCGCCAGCATTCCGGCAAGGCGGGTGGTGTCGCGGCGGGCGGGCACATAGACGATGGTGGAGCGGCGCCGGAAGCTCTCGACGATCTGTGCCACTCGCACGTCCCGGTCGACACGGTCCGAGCAGCGCTCGATGTAGTAGCGGATCTCGGGGCGGTCCGGCGACAGCACAATGTCACCCGCGGGATCTGCCTCCAGCCGCAGCAGGTTGCGGATCTCGCTCTGAACGCGGGGCGTGGCGGTGGCCGTCACCGCCAGGGTCGGCAGCCGGCCCTCGATGATTCGCTCCAGCGCCTCGGGGATGGCCTTGTATTCGGGCCGGAAGGTGTGTCCCCACTGCGAGATGCAGTGCGCCTCGTCGATGGCTACCCGGCGCACGTCCAATCCGGACAGGGTTTCGACGAACTCCTGCGACCAGAGCCTCTCGGGGCTCACGTAGAGCAGTTTGTAGTGACCCTCGCAGGCGGCCCGCAGGATGTCACGCCATTCGGACTGGCCGACCCCGCTGTGGATGGTCTGCACCTGCGTCACGCCGTGAGAACGCAGGTTCTGAATCTGGTCGTTCATGAGGGCCGTGAGTGGCGACACCACCAGCGTGACCCCGGCTGAGAGCAGCGCCGGGATCTGGAAGGTGATCGACTTGCCGGAACCGGTGGGCAGCACGGCCAGGGTGTCCCGGCCCGAAATGAAGCGCCTCATGACCTCCAGCTGGCCCGGCCGCCACTGTTCGAACCCGAAGCGCCGGCGCACCTCGTCGAGCCGTTCGGCGGTCAGGGCCTCGTCGTCGGCCTCGGCGGTGGTCAGGGTCAGTGATGCCAGGTCGCTCCAAGCGCCTGCGCCGGGTACCGCCGCCAGCCTGGCGCGCATGGCGTCGTCGTAGCGCACGTCGCCGAGGTGGTCTGCGATCAGCCGGTAGGCCTCCTCGCCGCTGCGGACGACCTCGTCCCGTGGTGGACCGGGGAGTGTCTTCAGCATCAACTCGCGGTAGGGGGTAGGCCTGCAGAGCCGGCTGTCGAGTACGACTGTGACGCCCCGGTCGGTCTCGGTGCGGATCAGCCGGCCCACGCCTTGGGCGAAGCGCAGCGCGGCCCGCGGCACCAGGTAGTTGGCGAACGGCTCCCGGCCCGCCATCTCCAAGGTCTGCATCCGTGCGGCCGTGAGCGGGTCGGCGGGCGAGTCGAAGGGGATTTTCTCGATGATCAGCAGGCTGAGTGCCTCGCCCGGCACGTCAACGCCCTCCCAGAACGAGCGCAGCGCCAGCAGGCTGGTGCCCTTCTCGGCGCGCATCCGCTCCACGAGGGCGGGAGCCGAGTCGTCGCCCTGCGCCAGCAGCGGGATGCCCTCGCGCTGCCGGTGGCCCGCGGACTCGGTGGCTTCGAGAATCGGCAGCGCGTGGTCTCGCACGAACTCCATGCGTGCCCGTGCGGTCATCAGCACCAGCCCCCGCCCACCCGTGAGGGTCAGCAAACGAGGGATCTCGCTGGCCGCCGACAGCTTGAACTCCTCCATGAGGCGTGTCCGGGGGGCAGGCAGGTAGTCGGTTCGCAGCAGCAAGTGGTTCCGGCTCAGCCAGGGGAACGGACTGGCCAGTTGCAGCGGCGGGTTCGTGGCATCGAGCCCCAGCGAGGCGATGATGTGGCCGAAGTCGCCCCCGACCGCCAGGGTGGCCGAGGTGCACACCAGGGTGTTCAGGTCATTCCAGACTTCTTTCAGCTTGGCGGCCACCGAGAGCGGCATTTGCTTCAGCGTCCACGTCCAGGCGCCGCCGGTGTGGGCGATCTCGCAGGCCGAGACCATGCGTGTTGGGTCCTCGGCCCAGAGCACCCGGTCGATGACGTCGGCGAGGCGCTTGGCTTCCTTACCGATGCCGTCCATCTCGTCCTCGAGGCGGTGCCGGCGGTAGGGGGGCTTCAGTTCACCGGGGAGGTTGACGAGGCTGAACGATTCGGCCAGTTGGCGCAGCGCCTGTACCAGAGTCCGGCCTGCTGTGATCACCGGGGCGTAATCCCGGTGGCGGGTGTCGCTGCCAGGGCGGATCCGCAGCGACGTGGGGTAGGTGTTCTCGGGGGAGGCGGCTGTCCGGTCGCGCACGTAGCCCACCAGCGGCGTGCCGAACGCCGAAGCGGCCAGGCGCACCTGCTCGGCGGCGTCGCGCACCTCTGCCAGCGGTTGGTCGGTGAGGCGCCGGCCGGCGGCGTCGGCCAGCCGGCGCACAGTGCTGCGTCCTCGCCCGTTCCAGACCAACCGAGTCAACTCGACCACCTCGGCCAGGCCCGCTTCAGCTGTGAGGGCGTTGGTGGCGGCGTCCTCGATGTTGTGGGCCTCGTCCAGGATCAACCGCTTGCAGCCGTCCAGCCAGTCGTTCCAGGTGACGATCAGGGCATGGTTCCCGACGACGACGTGGGCGGGGGCGGGGCCGTCGCTGCTGGGGCGCACCATGGTTCGTGCTCGCGTGAGGAAGTCCAGCCGTGCCAGGTCAGCCCACCCGTCGGCCTCGCTGGTGGCGTGCAGGCGGGCTTGTAGCGCTCGGCGGGCGACCCGATTGGGATTGACCGGTCTCCGGTCGCCGCCGGGCGGGGTGGCGACGGCCCGGTTCGACTCGATGGAGCCGCTGCGGAGATCGTCCCAGTCGCCTGTTGGGGTCTTGGCGCCCCACCCGCAGATGATCGCCAGCATCAGACCGAAGGCGTGGTCGTCGGCGTCGAGTGTGACGGCAGACTGGTGGGTCGGTCCCTGCTTGCCGGCTGCGGTTTCGGCCCAACGCCGGCTGTCAGCCGTGCCCGAGGACTCGTGAGTTGACTCCGCCGGACCTGTCGTCGCGGGCGGGAGGTCGCCCGGATCCGGCTCGCTGACGGCGACCGAAGTGGGGTCCGCCGCGGCCAGGGCGTCGAGTTCGCCGGCCAGGGCGTCGAGGCTGAGATAGCCGGCGGCACCCTTCACGAGCGCGGAGACGAACGGGCCGATCTCGTTCTGCAGGTCTTCCAGCGTTGTCATGATCTGGTCCTGGAGCACCTTGGAATGCGGGGCGATCATCACCGTCTCTCCGGCGGCGATGGCGTACTCGATGGCCGGCACCAGGTAGGCCAGGGTCTTGCCGGTGCCCGTGGGGGCCTCGATGAGCTGCGAGCCACCGCCGGACAGGGCTTCGGCAACCGCTGTGGCCATCCGGACCTGCGCCTCGCGGGGCTCACGGGCCCGGGACATGAGGCGCCCGCCCCGATCGAACGCTCTCCCCACCGCGACCGGCTCGAAGGTGTGTGTCCCCGGGGCCGGCGGGCGCACCGGTGGAGGCGCCGGGACTGGGACCACCTGCTCCAGCGGCGGGGGATCGCTCTCGACACCCAGCAAGGTGGCCCACGGATGGCCGGTTGCCCCCAGCACCCAGCGCTGCAGCCGGCGGGCCGACTCGTCTGCGTCCAGGGCCGCCAGCAGCCGGGTCAGCACCCGGTGCAGCAGGCGGGCGTCGTCGAGGGCGCGGTGGGTTGGGCGCGGTTCGACCCCCCAGAAGTGCCGGGCCAACTCGTCGAGGCTGCGGCCCTGCGGCGGGCGAGTCCCGTCGACATTGCTCGTGGCTCCCTTGCGGGCGCGAGGGAACACCAGGTGGGCCAACTCGAGACTGTCGAGGCGCGGTACGTCCGGTGGCCGTACGCCCGTGGCTTGCCCGTGAGCGTCGAGCAGCCGGAAGTCGTAGCCGAAGCCGTTGTGGGCGACCAGCGGGCGCCCATCCACGAACCGGTAGAAGGCGGCCAGAGCCTCGGCCGGCTCCGGCGCGGTAACGAGGTCAGCGTCGTCCAGGCCCGTTAGTTCTCGCGTGAAGTCGCGCAGCGGGCGCGTCTGACGAACCAAGGTCGAGAACGTCCCAACCTCCCGCCCGCTTTCGACGGCCACGGCGCCGATCTCGATGATCTCGTGCGCCGGCGGATCTGACCGATCGGCATTGGCCTCGAGATCGAACACCACGTATCCCGAGATCAGCCGCCTGTCCATCGCGCCGGGACTCTAAACCGGCTCGACGCGTTTGATGGGGCAGGGGCAGGTTCAGCCGGGAGGAGTGTCACACCCCCCTGTCAGAATGGGGACATGAGTGAGAGACACGTTTGGAGGTTCGCCGAGGCGGGACGGCGCCTTGCCGCGGTGGCCACCGTCTTGGGCCTGCAGGTGCCCGCGTTCCGTACGCCGCCGCGCGTCGCCGGGCTGGATCGCACGATCCGTCGTGGGCCTGGCGGCTCGGTGCTGGTCTCGGTGCGCAGCCGAAGTCGAGCCTGGCCGGCGGTGCTGGCCGACATGATCGAGGGGGTCGTAACTGCCAACGAACTCCTTCCACATGATGCTGCGCGAGTGCGCAACGAACTCTGGCAGGCGACCGAGGACATTGACGCTGCCGCCACGACTATGGCTGAGAACTCCGAACTGCCGCTACCCGAGCCGGGCGAGGTGCAGCAAGCCGCCTGAGCGACGTGCGGCTGATCCACGACTGCTGTGCCCGAGCGCGGACGTGGTCGGCCTGCCTTCTCGCCGGATCCCGACTCGGCCGGCCAGGTAGCGTGAGCGCAGGCCCGGGTGGCGAAATTGGTAGACGCAGAGGGCTTAAACCCCTCGGCCCGAGAGGAGCGTGTGGGTTCGAATCCCGCCCCGGGCACTCCGGTCGGGGTACCGCGGCTCCTGCCCGGCGTCTTCGTGCTAAGCCCAGAGCACGGAGATCGGCGCCGCGACGATTCGGTCGGAGAGTTCGAACGTGTCGCGTCCGGTGTGCAACACGACTCCTGCGACGAACCGGTCGCCCATCATCTCGCGCAACCACGCCAGGTGGCGGGCGTCGGATCGTGCGACAGCCGAGGCGGCCTTGATTTCGATGCCGACGATGCGCGCCCCGCCGAGTTCGGCGATCACGTCCACCTCGCGACGCCCGTTCTGCTCGCGCAGATGTGACAGCCGGTAGCGCGACCGCGCAACGGCGGCTTCTGCCCTCAACTGTGCCACGACGAACGTGTCGATCAAGCTGCCGAGCAGAGGGCCACTGGCCAGCACATCCTCGATGCCGATGCGCAGGACGCCGGCAAGCAGACCGGAGTCGATCACATATCGCTTCGGGATGCGGCTCAAGCGCTTGAGGTGGTTCGTTGACCATGCCGGGAGCCGGTCCACGACCAAGAGGTCGCTGAGACGCCGCTCGTACGCGAGGGCCGTCTTGCGGGTGATACCTGCAGCGTCGTAGAGCGTCTTGTCGTGGGGGCTACCGGCGGAGTTGAGAGCGAAGGCCTCGAGGTAGCGGCGCAGCCGTCCCGCATCGGGCGTCTCACCGTACGCGCGGGCGTCACGCAGTGCGATCTGATCGGCGTAGCTCTCCAGCCAGCTTCTGCCGGTCGAGTCGCCGAGTTCGAGCGCAGGCTCAGGGAACCCGCCGCGCAGCGCCAGCAGGAGATAGTCCTGCAGGTCCGGGACCGAGGCGTCGCCCTGCAGCGGCTCCCCGGCGACCACGCGATCGATGAGTGGTCGCGTCGGGCGTTCCAGCTGCTCTGCGATCGTCAGGGGATACATGGGGAGGATCACCACGCGCCCGGTGCCAGGCCAGAGTTGGCCGGCGGTGTCGCTGCGTGCCGATCCCGTGATCAGGAAGCGCCCGGGACGGCGCTCGGTGTCCACAGCCCGCTTCACTGCTCCCATCACGCTCGGCAGCATCTGCCACTCATCGAGAAGGATCGGTTCGGCGCGATCGCGCAGGGCGGCGTCCGGACTGGCGCGCACGGAGGCGGAGTCGGTCTCGGAGTCCAGGCGGATGAGTGTGGCGGCGTGGCGAGCGGCGGTGGTCGTCTTCCCGCATGCGCGCGGGCCAACGATCATCACCGCTGGCAGCTCGGCGAGGTACTCGTCGAGCTGCGTGTCGACGAGGCGGGGAAGGTATCCGGTCATACCGAGAGTCTATTCCCTCAATGCGTCGACTTCCGAATTCGCACAGATATTACTCCCGATTGCACACATAGGGTGATACCGATATCACACACATCGGTGAGTCGCCGGACGTGGTCTCCCAAGTCTCGGGGCGGCGCCGCGCGCCGGTCTGCGATTCCCCGGTCACGAGACACTGGTTGATGGCGATTGCCCTCCGGCGGTGGGCCTGGCTCAGAGGGCGGCGAGTGCTGCGTCGCGGGCAGCAGTGACCGATTCGGTGGCGCTGTCGACGGGGACGTGGTTGGTCTCGCCAGTGGCGCGGTCGGTCAGTTCGACGTTGCCTTGAGCGAGCGCTCGGGGGCCCACTGTCACCCGGTAGGGGATCCCGACCAACTCGATATCGCTGAACTTCACCCCGGGGCGGGCGTCCCGGTCGTCGATGATCACTTCGACACCGGCGTCGCGCAGCTCGCCGTAGATGCGTTCGGCCACCTCCGTCACCGCTTCGTCGCGCCCCGAGATCGGCACGACGACCGCCTCGTAGGGTGCCACCGACACGGGCCAACACAGGCCGCGCTCGTCGTGGTGGGTCTCGGCAACGGCGGCCACGGCGCGCCCGATGCCGATGCCGTAGCTGCCCATCGTCAGGGTCCGGGGCACGCCCTCGGCGTCCATCACCGTGGTCTCGAAGGCCTCCGCGTAACGGCGCCCGAGTTTGAAGATGTGGCCGGTCTCGATGCAGCGGAGCAACTCCAGCGGGCTCTCGCAGCCGGTGCACGGCTCGCCGTGGCGCACCTGGCGCAGATCCAGCCATTCACCCGCAGCGATGTCACGTTCGATGTCCACGCCCCGGAAGTGGAAGTCGTCGGTGTTGGCGCCGGTCGTGAGATTGCTGCGTCCGGCCAGGGCACTGTCGGCGAGCACGGGCAGGTCGGTCACGCCCACGGCGCCGAGGCTGCCGGGCGAGGCCCCCAGGGCGGCGATGCATTCGTCGGCGACCGCCGGCCGCGCCGTCGCCACGCCGGTGTTGTCGAGCAGCTTCTGCTCACTCAGTTCGTGGTCGCCGCGCAACAGCACCAGTGTGATCTGCCCGTCCAGCACGTACACCATGGTCTTGACCTGGCGATGCGGCGGGGCATCGGCCTCGGCGGCGGCCAGGGTGGCGATGGTGCGGATGCCGGGTGTGGCGAAGCGCTCGAGGACTCCACCCGGCGGGTCGTTCACCGGCGGTACCACGGCAACCGCCCGTTCCACGTTGGCGGCGTACCCGCAAGTCCGGCAGCGCACGATGTCGTCCTCACCGGCGTCCGACGGCACCATGAACTCCACGCTGGCGCTCCCGCCCATGGCGCCAGAGGAGGCCTCCACGGCGATGGCAGGCAGACCCAACCGCTCGAAGATGCGGGTGTACGCCCGGTGGTGCAGGTCGAAGGCGTGGTCCAGGCCGGCGTCGTCGATGTCGAAGCTGTAGGAGTCCTTCATGTCGAACTCCCGCACGCGCAGCAGGCCGCTCTTGGGGCGTGGCTCGTCGCGGAACTTCGTCTGGATCTGGTACCAGATCTGGGGAACCTCGCGGTAGGAGTGGACCTCCCTGGCGAGCAGGGCGATCACCTCCTCGTGCGTCATGCCCAGGGCGTTCTCGGCCCCGCGCCGGTCGGTGAGGCGGAACATCTCGTCGCCCATCGACGTCCAGCGGCCGCTCTGCTCCCAGACCCAGGCGGGATGCATGGCCGGCAGCAGCAGCTCCTGGCCGCCGATGGCGTCCATCTCCTCGCGCACCACGTCGGCGACCTTGTCGTGCACGCGCAGGCCCAGCGGGAGCAGGGAGTAGTGCCCGGAATGAAGTTGGCGGATGAACCCGGCGCGCAGCAGCAGCCGGTGGCTTGCCACTTCGGCCTCCGCGGGCGCCTCGCGCAGCGTGGGAACGAACAGGTTGGACCAGCGCATGAGTGCCTCCTCGAGTGCCGCACCAGCCTAGAAGTGTGCAGGGGGTTCGGCGGGCGGTGACGCGGCGCTGTCAGGCATTGGATTCCGGCCTCCGCCGGAATGACAAGTGAGGTATCGGAAGGAGGGAGGAGGACGGCGCGCCGTTCTCAGGACATGGCGCGGACGGCGGCGATGATGTCCTCGGCGGTGGGGAGCCATGCGTCCTCCAGGGGCGGACTGAACGGGACGGGGGAGTTGGCGGCGGTCACCCGGGCCACCGGGTGGCTGAGGGCGGCGAATGTATTCTCGGAGATCACGCTGGCGATCTCGGCGGCGAGGCCGCAGCGGCGCGGGCTCTCCTCCACCACCACCGCCCGGCCGGTGCGCGCCACCGAGGCGCAGATCGTGTCGGCATCCAGCGGTGCGATGGTGCGCACGTCGATCACCTCCGCCGAGATTCCCTCCTCAGCGAGTTGCTCGGCGGCGGCGAGGGCCCGCAGGGTGCACTCACCCACGGCCACGAGGCTCACGTCGTCACCCGGACGGACGCAGGCGGCCTTCCCCAGCGCCAGCTCGTAAGGCTCAGGCGCCACCGGTCCCTTTGTCCGGTACAGGCCCATGTGCTCGAGGAACACCACCGGGTTGTCGTCGCGGATGGCCCGCAGCAGCAACCCCTTGGCATCCGCCGGTGTGGCCGGCACCACCACCTTCAGCCCGGGCACGCCCGCGAACACCGGGTACAGGGTGTCGGAGTGCTGGCCGGCGGCTCGCAAGCCGGCGCCGACGGCCATGCGCAGCACCAGCGGGACGGTGGCCTGCCCGCCGAACATGTAGCGCATCTTGGAAGCCTGGTTGAAGACCTGATCGAAGCAGTACGGCACGAAGCTGGCCCACATCACGTCGGCTACCGGGCGCAGGCCCGCGAGGGCGGCGCCGGTGGCCGCGCCCACGAAGCCCGCCTCGGAGATCGGCGTGTCGCGCACCCGCGCCGGGCCGTAGGTGGCCAGCAGCCCCCGGGTGGCGCCGAAGGTTCCCCCCATGGCCCCCTCGTGCTGCCCGCCGAGCCCAGCGCCCCCGGCGATGTCCTCGCCGAGCACGATCACCGAGTCGTTGGCACTCATGGCCTGGTCGAGGGCCTCGTTGACCGCTTCGAGGAATGTGATCTCCCGCTCGGCGGGCGGCGCCATCGCCGGCGGCTGCGGCCCGGGGGGATCCGGGGCGTAGACGTCGCGTTCCACGGTGGCCGCGTCCGGCCAGGCGCCCTGGGGGCCGGTCGCGAAGGCGGCGTCGATCTCGGCAGCCACGGCGGCGCGGTGCGGGGCCACGTCCTCGCCGAGCCGCTCGGCGAGCAGCGCCACCGGATCGCGCTCGCGCGCCTGCTGCCGCTCGGGCCGCGGCCGGTACTGCTGGTGGTCGCCGATGTAGTGGCCGCGGATGCGCGCCACCTTCACCTCCAGCAGGGTGGGTCCCTCGCCGGCTCGGGCGCGGCGCACGGCCTCGCCGGCGGCGGCGTGGACGGCCTCATAGTCCTCCCCGGCGACGGTCACACCGGCGATGCCGTAGGCGGCGGCCCGCGTGGAGATGTCGGCCACGCTCGTGGAGTACGTCACCGGCGTGGATTCGGCCCAGCCGTTGTTCTCGCACACGAACACCACCGGGAGCCGCCAGATGGCGGCCAGGTTCAGTGACTCGTGGAACACGCCCTGGTTGGCGGCGCCGTCGCCGAAGAACGCCACCGCCACGCGGCCATCGCCGAGGACGTCGGCGGCCAGCGCCGCGCCGGTGGCCAGGGAGATCCCACCGCCCACGATGGCGTTGGCGCCCAGCATGCCCCTGCTGAAGTCGGCGATGTGCATCGAGCCGCCCCGCCCCGCGCACAATCCGGTCTCCCGCCCGTACAGCTCGGCCACCATGCCAGGTAGGTCGCATCCCTTGGCGATGCAGTGCCCGTGCCCGCGATGGGTGCTGGTGATGAGATCGGCGTCATCCAGGTGGGCGCACACCCCGGCTGCCACCGCCTCGACACCGTGGTAGGTGTGCACGAAGCCCGGCATCTCGCCCCTGGAGAACTCCCGCTGCACCCGGTCCTCGAAGCTGCGGATGCGCACCATCATCGCCAGTCCGGCCAGCAGCGCATCCCGGTCGGTCGCCGGGGCGGAGGTGGCTTCGGATGCGGCGCTGGTCTCGGTCATGCGCTGCTCAGTGCCGCGAACTCCTGCGGGGACTCCGCGATGGCCCCGATGCGGGTGCCGATCGGCGCCTCGAGGCCCGGCTCGGCCTCCCGGTGGAGCCAGCCGTCCACGTCGGCCTCAATCTCCATCTCGATCTTCTCGGACTCCATCAGGAACAGCGGATCGCCGGCGAACACCTCGCCACCCTCGTCCACCAGCCACTCGATGAGCGTCACGTCGCCCTCGTAGATCCCCGTCTTGGGGAGGATCACCTCGTACACGGTTCAGGCGGGGAAACGGATCGCCATCAGGCGTCCTCGGTGTGGGGGACGTAGCCCTCCAGCGGCTGCACGAGGATGCCCCCGTCGACCGGCAGCAGCACGCCGGTCACGAAGGCGGCCATGTCCGAGGCCAGAAATACGACAGCCCGTGCCACGTCGTCCACGTCGCACAGCCGCCCCATGGGCGTGCGGTCGACGATGCCCTCCCACTGGGCCTCGACGTCGATGCCCGTCTCCTCACCGCCGGTGACCAATTCCACCGCTCCCTCGGTCATCGCCGCACCGGGGCACACGGCGTTCACCCGCACTCCGGCCGGGGCGGACTCGACGGCCAGCGAGCGGGTCATGCCGGCTATGGCGTGCTTGGACGTGGTGTAGTGCGTCAGCCCTTCCGCCGAAGTCGACATGGCGTCCACCGAGGCCACGTTGACGATGGCCCCCCGCCCGGCGGCGCGCATCTGCTGCAGTGCGGACCTCGAGCACAGGTAGGAGCCCCGCACGTTGATCCCCAGGATCCGGTCGAATTCGGCCATCGGCATCTCATGAGCCAGATGGTTCGAGAACACGCCGGCGTTGTTGACAAGGACGTCGACGGGGCCGAACTCCTCGAGCCACCCGGCGAAGGCCGCAGCAATCGCCGCCTCGTCGGTCACGTCGAGGGGCTGGGGGATGCACGATGCGCCGGTGCGCGCGGCGATGCGGGCCGCCGTGCGTTCGACCTTGTCGAGGCGGACGTCAGCCAGAACGACGGTGGCGCCGGCCTCGGCGAGGCGGTTGGCGATGGCGGCACCGAAACCCCTGGCGGACCCGGTGACGACGGCGAGTCGGCCCGTGAGGTCTGCAAGAGCTGCCAGGGAGGGGTGCTCGAAGCTCATAGCTCGTGGCGAAGGTCCGCGGGATGACTGCTCGAGTGCGCTCGGTCGCCCGGAGGCGTCGGGACCTCGGTGCGCGTGGCGTGGTCGGGCATCCGGCCGGACGGTGGAGCGGCGCTGTCGTCTCGAAGACCGCAGTGCGACCGGCGCATCAATCCAGCGACTCGGCCGCGGCGCGCGTGTGCAGGTGGGAGGTGTAGCGGCGGGCCTGCTCGAAACGCTGGCGGATCTGGCTGCCACGCCCCGAGGGCACGACCTGCTGCCCGCCCTTGACGATGGCAAGCAGCCGGGAGCGGTCGCCCAGGATGCGCACGTCGGTAGCGGGATTCCCATCCACCACCAGCAGGTCGGCGAACTTCCCGGGGCGCAGCGTGCCGACCCGCTCGGTGTCGCGGGGCGCCGCGGTGGCCGCGTTGCGGGTCATGCACAGCAGTGCCTCCATGTCGCTCATCCCCAAGTGGCTGACGAACAACTCCATCTCGCGGGTGTGCCACTCGCCGTACGGGGTCATGGCGAAACCGGTTTCCGACCCGGCGATCAGCGTGGCCCCGGCGGCGTGCGCCTTGGACAGGATCGCCACGGCGGCGTCCAGTTCCCGCTTCATGGCGTCGGCCACGAACGGGCGATTGTCGGGCGCCTCCAGGCTGTTCACCAGCAGCGTCATGGCGGGCAGCAGCGGGATCTGCTTCTCGAGCACGACCTCGAGGGTGGCGGGATCCATGTAGGAGGCGTGCATGATCCAGTCCACGCCCACGTCGGCGGCGTCGGCCACCGACTGGCGTGACCGGGCGTGCATGGTGACGGGGCGGCACAGCCGGTGCGCCTCGTTCACCGCCAGTGCCAACTCGGCGCGGCTGAAGGCGGCGTATTCGGTGGTGCCCGGCCCCGATCCGGCGATCTTGATGAGGTCGACGGTGTCCTTCACCTGGTTGCGGATCTCCTGCAGCAGGTCGTCCTCGCAGCGCACCAGCGCGCCGAACGATGACTCGTGCACGTCCACCCAGCGCGGCAGCGTGTCGCCGATGCCCAGCTGCGTGGTGATCTGGCGGCCGGCAGCCGACAGTCGCGGGCCCTGCACCAGGCCGCCGTCGATGGCGTCGCGCACCGCCGGTGCCACGCCGTTGGGGCCGCCCGGGTCGCAGGCGGCGGTCACGCCGGCCAGCAGCACCTTCTCGGCGTCGATGGCGGCCCGGATCGCCCGGTAGGGCGCGGGCGTGTAGATGAACAGCTCCTCCTCGGTGCGCGGCTCGCCGAAGCTGATGTGCATGTGGCCGTCCACGAGGCCCGGCAGGATCGTGGCCTCGCCGGCGTCTGTCACCGGGATCTGCGGGTCTCGGTAGGCGGCCGGCAGTTCAGCACGGGCACCCACCCACTCGATCAGGTCGTCGCGGACCACCACGGTGGCGTCCGCCAGCACGGTCTCGTCCTCGCACGGCAGCACGCGGGCGGCGTCGAAGCGCCGCAGGTCGTCGGGGCCGGTCGTCGGGGTTTGGGTCATGGCGCTCCTCTCGAGGCGGACGTTCGGCGCCTCAGAAGGGGATGACGGGGAAGTAGCGGCCCCCGATCGGCTCGCCGGGGGCGAGGCCGACCTCCTCGTCGGTGTAGTTGTATTCGTAGCGCTGCGAGCCCAACCAGATGGTGCCGTCGGCTACGTAACGCATGACCATGGCCCGCCGGCCCCGCTCGGACAGGTTGGGTCCGGAGGCGTGCCACGTCATGGCGGAGTGCATCGACACCTCGCCAGCGGCCAGTTCGACGACCTCCACGGGCAGCCCCAGTTCGTCGGGATCACCCACCTCGGTCACCGACGCCGGGCGGGCCTCACGGAGGTAGGGCGTGCCGGTGCCGAACACCACCGGCAGGCGCTCGCCGAGGTGGTGGCTGCCGCAGGCCATCAGCATGGCGCCGTTGGCCTGTGAGGTGTCGTCGAGGGCGATCCAGGCGGTGACGGCGTTCGGCTGGGCCAGCGGCCAGTAGGAGTAGTCCTGGTGCCAGCGAACGTCGTGGGGGCTGGGTGACTTGTTGAGGGCGTTGTCCTCCAGCAGCCGCACGCTCGTCGTGCCGAGCAACTGCGCCGCCCAGCGCGCCGTCGTCGGGTTGAAGGCGGCGGCGCGGAAATCGTCGTCGGTGAGCCACATGTTGAACAGGAAGTCGAAGCTCTGGGCCGGGTCGCGGGCGTCGTCGGCGCCGGGCGACTCGCCGTCGCCGTCCTCGATGTCGGGCCACAGCGCCGGATCCAGCAGGTCGTAGCGCCTGCCGGCCTCGTCCTCCTGGCGTGTGAGACGCTGGACGAGGTCGCGCAGGAACTCCACCTGCTCGTCGCTGAACACCTTCCCGGGGCGCACGTAGCCCTTCTCGTAGAAGGCGGTGATCTCCTCGACGGTCAGCGGCGATGTGCGGACGTCGCCGGCGCCGTTTGTGGCGATGCCCGCCCCGGCGGCGTGACCTGCGGAGTCCTGGACCTGAGCCGGCCCTGGATCGGTCCGAGCCCTCATTGCGTCCCCTCGCTCTCGCCCCCGAACAGGGCTAAATCATACTTCTATACTCCCCGCATGGCGGAGAGCGGGGATCCGGAGTACGTCGTCCGGTCCGACACCACGCCGGTCGACGATCTCAGCGGCACAGCTTTCGCCCATTTGGACGTCCGCACCCTCGTGTCCGACGGCCGCCAGGGCTCGGAGAAGGTCATGGTGGGGCGGACGGTCTACCCCGGTGGCGGCGGAACTCACGAGCACCACCTACATCCCGACGCCGAGGAGGTCGTGATCGTGCTGTCGGGGCGGGGATGGCATCGCGTGGGCGACAGGTACTACGAGATCGGGCCGGGTGACGTGGTCTTCGTTCCCGTCAACGCGGCGCACTCGGCCGGGTCGATCGGTGACGAGGACATGGTGATCCTCTGGGTGCTGGGCGGTGTGCCTTCGCTGGAGCGGGCCGGCTACCAGGCGGTGCCCGAGATTCCCGGGATCCCGTCGGGCTGAACCAAGCGGGCCGCCACATGGACGCCTCCGGGCTCTCGATCGCGCGCCTCGCGGCGCTGTACGCCGCCGGCGAGACGGAACCCAGCGAGGTGCTGGCCGCCGCCCTCGAGCGAATCGAACGCCTCGACGGCACCTTGAGCGCCTTCGCCTGCGTCACCGCCGAGCGGGCCGTCGCCGAGGCGCAGGCGCGGACCGAAGAGTTGCGGCGCGGCGTTTCTCGGGGTCCGCTGCACGGGGTGCCGGTGGGCGTCAAGGAACTGTTCGACGTGGCCGGTGCCACCGGCGACCACGGCTCCGCCGTCCTCGCCGGGCGGGTCCCCGACGTCGACGCCGAGTTGGTGCGGCGGCTGCGGGCCGCGGGGGCGGTGATCGTCGGTGTCACCCGCTCGCACGAGTTCGGCTGGGGGATCACCTCGCAGCACGCCTCGCGCCCGAGCCCTCGCAACCCGTGGAACACCGGCCGGGTGCCGGGCGGCTCCAGCGGCGGGTCCGCCGCGGCGGTCGCCTCGGGAATGGTGCCCGCTGCCGTGGCGAGCGACACCGGCGGCTCGGTGCGCATCCCGGCGACGTTCTGCGGTGTGGCGGGCATCAAGCCCACGTTCGGGCGGATCAGCCGGGCAGGTGGCGTTGCACTGGCCCCCTCTCTGGACACCCCGGGCGTGGTGGCGGGGTGCGTGGCCGACCTGTGGCCGATGCTGGCGGCCATGAGCGGCCCGCACGCCGGCGATCCGGCGACCACCGCCGATCCGCTGCCGCCGGGGCCCGATCCTGCGTCGTTCGGTGACGGGCTCGCCGGTGTGCGCGTAGGCATCGCTCCCGCTCTGCTTTGCAGCGACCTGCTGTCGGTTGGGGTTGCCGCGGGGTTCGAGCGCACCCGGGAGGCGCTGGCCGATCTCGGCGCGACGCTGGTCGACGTGGATCTGCCGTCGGCCGACGACATGCTCGCCGCATTCGTGCCGCTACAGATGGCCGAGGCCCACGACTTCCACAACCGGCAACTCGGCCTGTTCCCCGAGCGGGCGGGCGACTACGGCGCCGATGTCCGGGGACGCCTGCAGATGGCATCGGCGGTGACCCTGGCCGAATACCTGGAGTCGCAGCGCCGCCGCCTGGAGTTCATCTGGTTGTTCGATCAGGCCTTCGAGTCGCTGGGCGCCCTGCTCACGCCGATCTCGGCGGTCGGCCCCTCGACGACCGACGAGCCGGACACGGTGGTCGTCGACGGCCAGCGTCGGGCCTTGCGCGAGGTGGTCATGGGATTCACCGCGCCGCAGAACCTCACCGGCCTCCCGACGGTGGCGGTGCCGGTCGGGTTCGACGCCGACGGCCTGCCGGTGGGCATGCAGCTCACGGCCGGTCGCCGGCGGGAGGACGTGGCCGTCCGCGTGGCGGGCGCCATCGAGCATGCACTGGGGACCGATGCGCCGCGCGTGCCGGTCACACCGAGCCAAGGGGGTTGAGAATGCCGCACGTCACGGTCACCGATGGGACCAACATCTACTACGAGAGCCACGGCGAGGACTCGCTGCCGACGCTGGTGCTGATCCGCGGCACCGGCGCCGACGGCACCCGCTGGATGCCGCAGGTGCGTGCCTACGAGTCCGAGGTGCGCTGCGTGATCTTCGACGGCCGGGGAGTGGGCCGCAGCGAGACCACGCCGCCGCCCTACAGCGTCGAGGGCATGGCCGCCGACACGTTCGACCTCATGGACGCCCTCGGCATCGGGGCGGCGCATCTGTCGGGCTCGTCGCTCGGCGGCGCCATCGCCCTGCGCATGGCGGCCGACGCCCCCGAGAGGGTCCTGTCGCTGCAGATGCACTCCTCGTGGCTGGGCACCCACGGCTTCAGCGAGTTCTCCCTCGGGCTGCTGAAGGCCCACCTGGTCAGCGGCGGCGTGGAGCACTACTACGCCGCCACGATGCCGGTGCTGCTCAGCCCTGGCTTCATGTCCCGCAACTTCGAGCAGCTCATGAAGATCCTCGACCACATGCGGGCCAACGCCGCCAGCCACGACGGCCTGCTCGGCCAGATCGAGGCCAACCTCTCTTACGACATGCGCGCCGAGGCCGCCAAGGTGAAGGCGCCGGCACTGGTCACGGTTGGGGAGATGGACGTTATCCTCCCCGTCCAATGCTCGGAGGAAATCCACCAAGCCCTGCCCGGCTCGGAGTTCTTCGTCTTCGCCGGTGCCGGGCACCTCTCAGGCATGGAAAGCCCCGAGGAGTTCAACCGGGTCACCCTCGACTGGATGCGCAAGCACCTCTGATCCGGTCCCGGCCGCAGGTGCGGCCCCTGCCGGCCGAGCCCCGCGAGTGGTCGATGACCCCGCGCGCCGAGAATCGTCCGGCGATGCGATCTCCGACAGCGTGGGCGCGTGTTACTCGCAGGAGCCGGCCAAGCGGCATGTGACATACTCACGGTCTTCCTCTATCCGGGGGATCCACGAAAGGAGATAGAGATGAGGACGTACCCACGCGGGCTGATCGCGAAGATCGGGGTACTCGCTGCCGCGCTGGCATTGCTGGCTGCGGCCTGTGCGAGCGACGACGGGAGCGCGGACACCGTTGCAGAGGCCACGAGTGTGGCCGGTTCCGCATCCGCCAACGCGGCCGTGGCGGCGAGCGATGCGCAGTCGGCGGGTGCCGCGGCTGCGGCCGCGCAGGCCGCGGCCGACGCGGCGCAGGCTGCGGCCGAGTTGGCTCAGGCGACTGCCACGGGCAACCAGGCGGCAGTTGCGGAGGCCGAGGCCGCTCTGGACGAGGCCCAGGCTGCGGCCGATGCGGCGCGCAGCGAGGCGGCCGCCGCGCAGGACGAAGCCGACGCGGCACGCCAGGCCGCCGAGGAGGCTGCGGCTGCGGCGCCGGCGCCGATGCTGGACGAGCCACCCGAGACGATCACCGTGGAGTTCTGGTCGTGGAACAACGAGGGCGCCTACCCCATCGTCCACGAGGAGGCCGAGAAGCGCTTCGAGGAGGACTGCCCGAACGTCGACATCGTGCGCACCTACACGCCGTTCGCCGACTACATGACCAACCTGCGGGCAGCCATCGCCGCCGGCGAGCCGCCCGACATCGCCCAGGTTCCCTGGACCGGCGAGTACACCGACCTGGTGAACAGCGGCCAGATCATGTCGCTGGAGGGGCACTTCACCGAGCGCTTCCCCGCCTTCTTCGCCCCGATCGCGTCGATCGCCAGCGTGGACGGCGAGCCGTTCGCCATCCCGCTGGACGTGAACTCGTTGCAGATCGCCTACAACAAGGACATCTTCGCCGAGTTGGGCCTCGAGGTGCCCCGCTCCTCCGATGCCCTCAAAGCCGTGGCGGCCGCACTCGACGACGCCGGCTACTTCGGCGTGGCCGTGGGTACCAACGACCAGTGGGCCGGTGGGGACCTGTTCTTCGCGCAACTCGCCTACACCGACCCGACCAACACGCTCATCGTGCAGGCCGATGCCGGTAACGCCTCCTGGGACGATCCGCAGTTCCTGGCAGCGGCGGAGAACCTGGCCGACCTGATCGGCTCGGGCACCTTCGCGCCGGGCGCCAACTCCATGGTGTCCTTCGTCGGGGCACTGGAGTTGTTCGTGGCCCAGCAGGCGGCGATGTTCTACCCGGTGGGCAACTTCATCACCGGCGGCATCGCCGCGCAGGTCGAGGACAGCTTCGAGTGGGGTCTGTTCCCCTTCCCGTCGCCCACCGGCGGCGAGGGCTTCGCCACCGGTGGCGTGGCGGAGATGTTCTCTGTCCCGGCTGACGCCGAGTACCCCGACATGGGCGTGGAGTTCCTCCGCTATCTCACCGACGCCGAGAGCGAGGCCGTGCTGGTGGCCAACGACTTCATCCCGTCGTGGGGCATCGATTTGCCGGCCGACGTGAGTGACCTCTACCGCGATCTGATCGCGGCGCAGGCCACCGTCCGCAACCGCACGATCTACACCACCCCGGTGTACACCGCGCTGCTGAACGCCGTCCAGGGCCTGCTCAGCGGCTCCACCTCGCCGGCCGACCTGGTCGCAGCCATGGCCGACGCCGGCTGAGCCGGCGTTCACCGGACAGTTGACACGCGCGGCGGCGCCGTCGGCAGGGATCACCCTGTCGCGGCGCGCCGCGCGCGCCGCCGAGCGCCGCCGCGGAGGCAACTACGCCTCGAGTCTCGGTGTGGCGATGGTGGGGCCCAGCCTCGCCGTCTTCTTGGGGCTCATCGCCGTTCCCATCGTGGTCGTGGCGCTGGTGTCGCTGTCGGAGTGGACCGGCTTCGACATCGCCGACATCGCCTGGCTGGGTGTCGAGAACTACCGCACGATCGCCGGCGATGACATCTTCTGGCGCGCCCTGCGCAACACCCTGCTGTTCACGGGCCTCACGACGCTGCTGCTCAACGTCATCGGCTTCGGCATCGCCCTGCTGATCTCCACACGGGTGCGCGGTACGGGCCTGCTGCGCGGTGTCGTCTTCCTGCCGGCGCTACTGCCGCCGGTCCTGGTCGGGCTCATGTGGCAGCGAGTGCTGGACGCCTTCGGGTTCGTGAACCAGATCCTCCAGTGGCTGGGCGTCGCCGACCAGCCGGTCTTCTTCCTGGGTGAGGAGCGCTTCGCCCTGTGGGCGATCATCGGGGTGACCGTCTGGCAGTTCGCCGGCTACGACATGATCCTGTACTACGCGGGCCTGCAGGGCGTCGACCGGTCGATGCTCGAGGCGGCGGCCCTCGACGGGGCGCGCACTCCGGCCACCGTCTTCCGGGTGATCGTTCCGTCGATGTACCACATCGTGGGCGTCGTGGCTCTGTTGAACATCATCGGCGGACTCAAGATCTTCGACGTGGTGTTCGTGATGACCCGCGGCGGCCCCAACCGCAGTTCGGAGGTGCTGGCCACCTACATGTTCGAACAGGGATTCCGTTTCAGCATCATGGGTGTGGCCTCGGCCATCGCCGTGGTGATCGTGGTGCTGGCGGTGATCGTCAGCGCGGCCCGATTCCGCCTGGCGAGGCGTCTTGTTTGATCTCCGCTCCGGGTGGGCCAAGGCCGGGCTGTCGCTGCTGGCGATCTGCATCGCCATCTTCATCGTGCTCCCGGTGGCGTGGGTGGGCGCCCTGTCGCTGAAGACCGGCCGGGAGGTCTACAACCAGAAGTTCCTGCCCGACGAGTGGGTGCCGGGCAACTACATCGAGGCGTGGCAGGAGTTCGGGCTCGGGGGCTACTTCGTCAACAGCGCGTTCGTGACCGTCGTCTCGGTGGTCCTCACGATCCTGGTGGCGCTGCTGGCGGCGCACGCCTTCACGTGGCTGCGGTTCCCGGGTTCGGACGTGGTGTTCACGCTGCTGCTGCTGGGGATCATGATCCCGCCGGCGGCACTGGTGCTGCCGCTGCTGATCGAGGCGCGCCACCTGGGCCTCTACAACGACCTGTTCGGCCTGAGCCTGGTGTACGTGGCCTTCGGCCTGCCCATCTCGATCCTGATCTTCCGGGGGTTCTTCGCCGGCATCCCCGGGGAGTTGGTGGAGTCGGCGCGCCTCGACGGGGCCCGCGAGTGGAAGATCCTGTTCCGTGTCATCGTGCCGGTGGCCCGCCCGGCGGTCGTGACGGTCACGATCCTGCTGTTCCTGGCCAACTGGAACGACTTCATTCTCGCTCTGGTGCTGCTGCGCGACGCCAACACCTACACACTGCCTGTCGGGATCAGCCAGTTCATCGGGCAGTACGCCACGCCGCACGAGTTGATCGCGGCGGCGTCCATCATCGGATCGGTGCCCGTGTTCATCCTCTATCTGGTGCTGGAGCGGAAGTTCCAGCAGGGCGTGACCGCGGGCGCGCTGAAGGGCTGAAATGTCTCAGGGAATGACGCGACCGAGGGCGGGGGTGGCGGTGGACGCCGTAGGCGGCCATTTTGGGAGGCCGCCGGAGCGCCACCGGCATCCCCGCCCGGACGTCCCGGAGGGGCGCCGGGCGGAATGGACGAGGCAAGTCGGACGGACGAGCATGAGGCAGGGGAGGAGCAGGAGATGACGACGCAGGGAGTGCTGGCGGGCAAGGTCGCCATCGTGACCGGGGCGGGCTCGGGCATCGGCACGGGCAGTGCCATTGCCCTCGCGGGGGCCGGTGCGTCGGTGGTGGTCAACGACATCAACACCGAGACGGCCGGCGAGACGGTCGACCGGATCGTCGCCGCCGGAGGCGCCGCGGTAGTCGACGGCGGCGACGTGTCGGTCGTCGCGGACGTGAAGGAGATGGTGCAGCGGGCCGTCGAGGTCTACGGCGGCCTCGACGTACTGCACGCCAACGCCGGGGTGGAGCGCTATGTCGACCTCGAGCAGATGAGCGAGGAGGACATGGACCTGCTCCTCGACGTGGACCTCAAGGGCGTCCTGCTGTGCGCGCAGTACAGCATCGCCCCCATGCGCGCCCGTGGCGGCGGCTCGATGATCTTCACGTCCTCGGTGCAGGCGTCCCATTCGCTGCCCGGCTGCGTGGTGTACGCCGCCGCCAAGGCCGGCGTCGTGGCTGCGGCCCGGTCGCTCACCCTGGAGGTGGGCAGGGACAACATCAGGGTCAATGCCATCTCGCCGGGCACCATCAACACGCCGATGCTGACGCGGGATCTCGAGGACATGAACGTCGATGAGGCGGAGAACTTCATGGACCGGGTGTACGCAGCCAACACGTTGGGGCGCGTCGGCACCGTCGAGGAGGTTGGTGCCCTGATCGTCTTCCTGGCCACCGACGCCGCCGGCTACATCAGCAGCACCAACATCGTCATCGACGCTGGCTTCACCGCCGTGAAGGCGTTCTAGAACCACCCGACGAGCAATGCCGTCTCCCCGCCGACCGCTTCCTCCCCGTCATTCCGGCGCAGGCCGGAATCCACCGCTCGCAACCGGGGCCTCCTCAGCGGTGAACCACGCGAGATGTACGGGGAACACCTGACTGATGGCTGAGATCTCCTTCCGGGACGTCACGAAGGTCTACGGCGACGGCACCGAGGCGGTGACCTCGCTGAGCCTCGACATCGGCGAGGGGGAATTCGTGGTGCTGGTCGGCCCGTCGGGCTGCGGCAAGTCGACGCTGCTGCGGATGCTCGCCGGCTTGGAGGCCATCACGGCCGGCGAGATCGTCGTGGACGGCGCCGTCGTGAACCAGGTGCACCCCCGGGACCGCGACGTGGCCATGGTGTTCCAGAACTACGCCCTGTACCCGCACATGACCGTGTTCGGGAACATCGCCTTCCCGCTCCGCCAGGCTCGGTTGGGAACCGCCGAGATCCGCCGGCGTGTCGAGGAGGTCGCCGGGACACTCGAGTTGACCGAGCATCTCAAGCGCCGGCCGGCGGCGCTGTCAGGTGGCCAGCGGCAGCGGGTCGCCATCGGTCGCGCCATCGTGCGCCAGCCCAAGGCGTTCCTGCTGGACGAGCCGCTCAGTAACCTCGACGCCAAGCTGCGCGTGCAGATGCGCGGCGAGCTGGCCCAGTTGCACGCCGAACTCGGGGTCACGACGGTCTTCGTGACCCATGACCAGACCGAGGCCATGACGCTGGGGCAGCGGGTCGCTGTGCTGAACGAGGGCGAGCTGCGCCAGGTGGGCACCCCGCAGGAACTCTATCACCGGCCGGCCGACCTGTTCGTGGCCGGTTTCATCGGCAGCCCGTCCATGAACCTGCTGAGAGCCGAAGTCCGATCCGGCGGGGCCCCCGATGGCCTGCTGTTGGACTTCGGTCGGGGCGGTGTGATGGGGATCCCCGAAGCGGCGACCGGACTGTGTGCCACCGCCCCGGCGGGGACGGCTCTGGTCGCCGGCATCCGTCCGGAGTCGCTGCTCCTGCGCGACCTCGCGGCGGCATCCTCGGAGGGACTGCCCCGGGCCAGGGTGCGCTTCACCGAGCTCGTCGAGCCGGAGACCTACGTGCACCTGGCCGGAGACTTCTCCGGCGTGGACCCCGGAGACCCCGATGCGCCGCCGCGCGACACGCTTGTGGCGCGCGTGCGGTCGGACCGGGTCTTCGCCGCCGGCGACGAGGTGGCGCTGGAGATCGGCGGCACCGGCCTTCATCTGTTCGACATCGACTCCGGGAGGACCCTGCGATGACAACCACAACCATGACCGCCGAGGCAACTGCCACTGACGAGGGAGGCGTCGTGTGCGGCTTCTCCCACGCCGGGATGACGGTGGCCGACCTCGACCGGTCCATCGCCTTCTACGAGCTCCTCGGATACGAGGTGTTCGCACGCTGGGTTCGCACGGAGGAGTACCTCCGCGAGCTGGTGGGCTACCCGACGGTCGAGATGCATGCGGCGGTGCTCCGCAACGACAACGTCGGCGTGTTCCTCGAACTGCTGGAGTACCGCAACATCGAGCGCAAGGAGGTCGACACGGCCAACGGCAACCCCGGCACCGCCCACATCTGCCTGTTCGTGCAGGGCTTCGAGGCGCTGTGGGAGCGCCTGAAGGCCGCGGGAGTCCAGGCGGTGAGCCCACCGGTCTCGCCCACGGTCGGGCCCAACAAGGGGGCGCTGGCCATCTACCTGATCGACCCCGACGGCCACCGCGTGGAACTCGTCGAGACCAAGCGCAATCTCGACGGCACGCTGCGCTAGCAGAGTGCTGAGTAGTGCTGCGGCCCACACGCCCCGTCATTCCGGCGGAGGCCGGAATCCATGGTCCGGCGGATCCGACGGCGCCTGGCGTCGACTACTCAGCACACTCCTAGCGAGACGTAGAAACGCGACCATCCAAGGAGGATGAACATGGAACCGATCGTGCCGCTGTCCGACGTGGAGACCTTCGCCGAGGGTCTCGACCACGCCGAGGGCATCTGCGTGGCACCCGACGGCACCATCTACTGCGGGGGGGAGGCCGGTCAGATCTACGTGATCGACCCCGACGACACGCCCCGGGAGATCGCCAACACCGGCGGTTTCATGCTGGGGCTGGCCGCCGACGGCGACGGCAACATCTACGGAATCGACCTGGTCAACAGCACGGTCTGGCGCTTCAGCCCCGACGGCAGCGAGCGGAGCGCCTTCTGTACCGGCAATGACGAGCAGTCCCTCGGCGTGCCGAACTGGGGGGCCTTCGACGCCGCCGGCAACTACTACCTCACCGACTCCGGCGGCTGGGGCGAGCAGAACGGCTTCGTTTGGGTGCAGCGCCCCGGTGCGCAGGCCGAGGTGTGGAGCACCGAGTCGGTCAACTTCCCCAACGGCTGCGCCGTGTCCGCCGACGGCTCGCGACTCTGGATCGTGGAGAGCTACCCCAGTGCCATCGTGGAGATCCCGATCGAGGCGGATGGATCGGCCGGGGCGCGGCGGGAGCTGTGCGATCTGGGGTTGGCGGTCCCCGACGGCATCGTCGAGACCACCGACGGGTCTCTGGTGGTCTCCTGCTACCGGCCCGACGCCATTTTTGTCTGGCACGCCGATACGGGCTTGCAGGTGCTGGCGCAGGACCCACGCGGCGCCATTATCGCCGCCCCCACCAACGCGGTGTTCACCGGAGACGATCGCGACGTCCTCGTCGTGCCCAACCTGGGACGCTGGCACATGAGCAGGTTCCGGAGTTCGTACCGGGGTGTGGGGGCGTTCTACCCGAGCGCCGCCCGCATCGCCGGCGAAGAGTGACCGGCGGGAGGCCCCCATCGTCATCCCGGCGGAGGCCGGGATCCACTGTGCAGCGACCGCGCCGGCGCTGCCGGCGAGCGCCCTGCCAGTCCGTACGGAGGAGCAATCATGAGCAGTGAGGACGCCGTCGCCGTCACCGTCCCGCCGGACTACGTGGGCGGCCTTTTCGACCTGTCGGGCAAGGTGACCCTCATCACGGGCGGGGCCAGCGGCCTCGGCGAGGCGATCGCCCTGGGGTTCGCCGACTGCGGTGCCAAGGTGACGTTCCTCGACGTCGACGTGGGGCGTGCCGAGCGGCTGGTCGCCGCCGCCGCGGAGCAGGGCCGCGCGCTGAGGTTCATCGAGGCCGACGTCACCAGCCGGGAAGCCATGGAGAGCGCCGTCGCCGAAGTGCTGGGTGCCCACGGTGCCATCGACGTCCTGGTGAACTGCGCCGGCACCGCGGCCCGGCACCCCGCCGAGGACTTTCCCGACGAGGCCTGGGAGCGGGTGGTGCGGCTGAACCTCTGGGGCACCTTCCTGTCGTGCCAGGTGGTGGGCCGGACGATGATCGAGCGGGGTCAGGGAGCCATCGTGAACATGGCCTCCATCGGCGGCAGCCGCGCCTATCCCGAGACCACCGCCTACCTGCAGAGCAAGGGCGGCGTCATCCAGATGACCCGCAGTCTGGCGCTGGAGTGGATCAGCCGCGGGGTGCGGGTCAACGCCCTCGCGCCGTCCATCTTCGAGACCCCCTTGGTGCTCGCCTCGGACCGCAAGCGCAGCTTCACCAGCGAGTTCATCGCCTCCCGCACGCCAATCGGGCGCCGGGGGCTGCCGCGGGAGATCGTGGGTCCCGCCATCTTCCTGGCGTCTGATGCCGCATCCATGGTGACCGGGCACATACTGAGCGTCGACGGGGGGTATCTCTGCGTATGAGCGACGAAGCTGGCCATCAGATCGAGGCGGTGCACGCCTGCACTGTGCGTGCCCCGGTGCCGGAGGTGATCCGCTTCGGCGACTGGGTGATGGAACACCGCGAGTTCGCCCTGGTGCGGGTGCGAACCCGCGACGGCATCTGCGGCTACGCCTTCGCACTGAGCCGCGACGGCCCGATTGCGGCGATGGTGCACGACTACATCGGGCCCCGCTACGTCGGGCGTCCCACTGATCGTCCGACCGAGGCGTTCGCCTCGGTGCAGCGCTCCAACCTGTCCAATCTGGTCGGGGGCGTCGGGCTGCGGGCGCTGTCGATCGTGGATCTGGCCGTCTGGGACGCCGAGGCCAAGCGTGAGGGCCTTCCCATCGCCGTCATGCTGGGAGGGGCCAACGCGGCGATGCCGGTCACGGGAATCGCCGGCTACCCGCCCTCCATAAGCCCCGCCGAGGTGATCGAGCAGGTCTCCGCCCTGTACGAGCAGGGCTACCGGCGCGTCAAGCTGCCGATGGCTCCCGATCTGGCCCTCTCCAAGGCCCGCCTCGAGGCAGCCGCCTCGGTGAGTGACGACCTCTGGGTGGGTTGCGATGGGGCGTGGATGTTCCACGTCGTCGACGATGCGGTGGCGTTCCTGGAGAGCCTGGACATGACGTTGGGCTGGTTCGAGGACGCCTTCCCGCCGGGCAACGCCCGCCTCATCGCGGCGCTGCGGGAGCGCTCGCCGTTCCCCATCGCCTTCGGGGACGAGCAGGGCGGGGCGCACTATCCCGAGTCGCTGATCGCCTTCAACGCCGTGGACTACGTGCGGGTCGACGTCACGACGATGGGCGGGATCACCATGATCGGTGACATCCTGGCGCAGGCGGACGCGGCCGGCCTGCAACTTGCCCCGCACATGAACGCTCTGGAGCACGCCCAGATCTTCGGGGGGCTGGGTCGCACCGACCTGCCGCTGGAGTGGGGCATCGTCGGAAGCGGGGTGGACCAGTTCGCCGACTCGTTGCGGCAGCCTGTCGTGCGTGACGGGCTCATGGACCCGCTGCCCGACGAGCCCGGCTTCGGGCGGCTCGTCAACCCGGACTGGCTGCGCAGCGTGCCGCACGAGGATCCGGCGGGCATCATCGACGAGGCGGAGGCGCTGGAGGCCTGATGGGCGGCGAATCGGGATCGGCGGCCGGCGGCGGCCGGATCTTCGAAGCGCGTGAGCGGCGCTTCGGCGGCTGTTTCGAGGACTTCGAGGTCGGGGACGAGTACCGCCACTGGCCGGGCAAGACGATCACCGAGGCCGAGAGCCACCTGTTCTGCATGCTGACCCTGGCGGTGCATCCCCTGCACGTGGACTCGGCGCACTTCGACGGCACCCAGGGCCCGTTCGAGCGGCCGGTCGTCGCCGGCCCGCACGTCTACTCGCTGCTGCTGGGCATGAGCGTGCCCGACATCTCCGGGCGGGCGCTGGCCAACCTGGGCACGACCGACCTGCGCCACACGGCGCCGGTGTATCCGGGCGACACGCTCTACGGCACCAGCATCGTGATCCAGACCCGCCCCAGCCGGTCGCGCCCCGATGCCGGCATCGTCACCGTCGAGACCGTCGGTCGCAACCAGGACGGCGCCGTGGTCACGACCTACAAGCGCTCGGTGCTGCTGCCGCGCCGCTCGGTCGATGACGGCTGAGCCTCCGCCGGCCTCCGGTACCCGGCCGGCTCCGCTGCACGCGGGCTTGCCTGCTTCACCCACCGGCCCGGCCCCTCGCCACGGGGCGCGGCGCGACGACTTCGCCGCCGATTCCGGCCACACGGCCCGTGGCCCGCTGGCCGGCATCCGGGTAGTGGACATGGCGACCGTCGTCGCCGGCCCGGGTGCGGCCAGGCTGTTCGGAGACTTCGGCGCGGAGGTCATCAAGGTGGAGTCTCCGAGCGGCGATTCGGTCCGCCGGCTGGGGTGGATGCCGCCCGACGGCGACGGGGACACTGACTCCTACTTCTGGAAGCTGGCGGGGCGCAACAAGCGTGCCGTGGTCCTGGACCTCAAGACCCCCGAAGGCCTCGAGGCCATGCTGGGGTTGATCGACGGCGCCGATCTGCTCGTGGAGAACCTGCGGCCCGGCAAGCTGGAGGCACTCGGCCTGGCGCCCGAGGTGCTGCACGAACGCAACCCTCGCCTGGTGATCCTGCGCATCACCGCGTTCGGCCAGGCTGGTCCCTACGCGCAGCGGCCCGGCTTCGCCACCCTCGCCGAAGCGCTCAGCGGCTATGCGGCGATCAGCGGCGAGGCCGACGGGCAGCCGCTGTTGCCGCCGGTGGCGCTCACCGACGAACTCACGGGCACGCTGGGGGCGTTCGGCGCCATGGCGGCACTGTGGGAGGCGCGCCGCAGTGGCCGGGGGCAGGTGGTGGATCTCTCGCTGGTGGAGGCGCTCATGCACGTCATGGGTCCGCTGCCCTCGGCGTTCGCCCACCTCGGCTACGAGCAGCCGCGCCTCGGCGCTGGCATCCCGTATTCGGTGCCACGCGGCACCTACCGCTGCAGTGACGGCAAGTGGGTGGCACTCTCGGCCTCCAGCGACACCGTGGCGAACCGGGTGCTGGACCTCATCGGCGCCGGCGGCGACGAGCGCTTCGAGACGTTCACCGCCCGCTTCGAGAACCGCGACGCCCTCGAGGCTCTCGTGGCGGGCTGGATCGCCGAGCGGCCAGCCGCAGAGGTGATCCGACGCTTCGAGGAGGCCGACGCCGCCATCGCCCCCGTGTACACGATGGCCGACCTGTTCGCCGACGAGCACTTCACCCAACGCGGCCTGTTCACGACCGTCGAGGACGTCGTGATGCAGGCGGTGTCGCCGCGCCTGTCGCGCACGCCCGGCAAGGTGAACTTCGTGGGGCGCCCGCTGGGGGCCGACACCGACGAGGTGCTGGCCGAGTTGCGGGCCGCGCAGGCACGCCACACCGGTGGGGCGGCGAGCAACGATGGCGCGGGCGCCGCCACCGATCTCGACCCGGCAGTCGAGGGGCAGGGGAGTGCCGCATCCAGTGGCGCCGTGGTGGATGCAGCAGCGAAGCAGAGGGAGAGTGCAGATGAGTGACGCAGCGGAGTACCTGGTCCACATCCAGGTCAACTGGCCGCCCGACGGTGACAGCGCGAGGCGCGACGAACTCATGGCCGCCGAACGGGCGCGGGGCCGGGAACTCGTCGAGGCGGGCGTCATCCGCCGGCTCTGGCGGGTGCCGGGACGCTGGGCCAACTGGGGTGTCTGGCGGGCCGCCTCGCCGGACGACCTCCATGCCGCCCTGGCCTCGTTGCCGTTCTTCCCCTGGCTGGACATCCAGGTCATCCCCCTGGCCGGCCACCCCAACGACCCGGGCTAGCAGCCTCGTGGGTAGCGCTGCGGGGGACCCTCACCGTCATCCCGGCGGAGGCCGGAATCCAGGGTTCAACGGCCCGAGAGTGCGCTGCGGGCAGATTACTCGGCATTCTCCTGGGGCACCGCGGCGCCCTGCCCGCCGCTCGGACACGCGCGAGTCCCCACAGCAGGCGCCGCTGTGGGAGGCTGGCGATTCGTGAGGGGGTTCTTGCGGCGGTGGATGATCGTCGGACTGGCTATTGCGCTGCTGGCCGGTGCCTGCTCCGATGGCGGCGACCAGGATGTCGATGAGGGCGGTCGGTCCGTCAACACTCCCGCCCCCGTTGTTCCGAGCGCTCCCACGCCTGTGGTTCTGGAGGTTGGCGACCCTGTGGTTCCGGAGGTCTCCACTCCCCTCACGAGCGAGCGCCCGGAGCTACCGCCGGTTCCCACCCCTGTGGCTCCGGAGGTTCCGACCCCGGCGAGCGGTGAGCGCACGTCGGTCTCGGGGGTTGGCGACCCTGTGGTTTCAGGAGTTCCCACAGCAGTTGCTCTCGGCGAAGCCGCATCGGGGCGGCACACGCATCTCACTGTTCGCCTGAGCGAGGGCAAGGAGCGCGACGGCGAGAGTTCACCGACGATGAGCCGAGTCGATGGCGAGGTGCTTGGCGACGCAGAGATCCGCGCCGTAATCGACCGGCTGCCGCCGTGGGACGTCGACGATGGCGGTGAGATCGACTTCGACCGGCCGGCTGAGTCGCTGCCCCCGCCCCGCACCGGCAGGACAGTCGATCAGTTGTTCCCGGCCGGGCCGGATATCGCAGCACCGGTGGTCGATCCCGGGCCGCTGGAGGTCTTGCGGGTCCAGCCCGTGGGTGAAGTGGGTCTCGCTCCGTACCTCAGCATCACCTTCAACCAGCCGATGGTGCCGCTGGCCACCCTCGGCCAACTCGACGGCGTCGACGTCCCTGTGGAGATGACCCCGCCGCTGCCGGGTCGCTGGCAATGGATCGGCACTCGCACACTCCGCTTCGACCACGACCAGCAGATCTTCGATCGCCTGCCCATGGCGACCAGCTACGTGGTCGAGGTCCCTGAGGGGACCGAGTCGCAGTCCGGCGGCGAACTGGTCGAGACGTTCCGTTTCGAGTTCGAGACACCTCCACCCAGCCTGGTGCGGCTCATCCCCGAGCACGACTCGCTCGAACTCCAGCCGGTCTTTCTCGCCACCTTCGATCAGCGGGTCGAACCCTCCGCGGTGCTTGACACCATCACACTCTCAGCCGACGGCCAAGCGCGCGAGATCCGTCTTGCTGGCGCCGCTGAGATCGAAGGCGATGAGACCATCCAGTACCAAGCCGGGCGCGCGCTCGAAGGCACATGGCTCGCTTTCCGGCCGGTTGAGCCGTTCGAGCCGGACTCCGCGATCACGATCGCCGTCGGTCCTCATGTGCCGTCGGCCGAGGGCCCGAACACAAGCGGCAACTCCTCGACTGTGGAGGCTCGTACGTACGCGCCCTTGCGAGTTGTTGACACAAGTTGCTCGAGTTCGCCTTGCCGGCCGGTTGGGTCTCTTTCGGTCTGGTTCAACAACCCGCTCGATGCGGCAACGGTGAACGCGGCCGATTTCTCTGTAACACCGGAGATCCCCGATGCCGCGATCGCGCTGTACGGCAGCGAACTGTCCATCACCGGTCCGACGCTGCGCGGCACCGTCTACAGGGTGGTGATCCCCGGGACAGTGGGCGACGTGTTCGGTCAGACATTGGGAGAGCCCGAGACCGTTGAGTTCGAAATCGAAGAGGCGCGCCCTCTCATCTGGTCCTGGGCTGAAGGTTTCGCCACGGTTGATCCGCTCGGGTCGAAGCAGACGGTCCCGGTCATCGTGCGCCAGTGGGAGCAGCTTCGCGTACGCCTGTACGCGGTTGATCCGAGCGATTTCGAGTCGTACGTGGACTTCCTTCTCCGCGTCTGGCGAAGCCGAAGCCCCGCTGCGCTCGACGTACCGTGGCCTCTGACAACAGAAGTGATCGTCGACACCGGAGTCGACGACGATGCTCTCACCGAGGTTCCCATCGATCTCTCCGGTGCCCTCAAGGGTGAGCACGCTCACGTAGTCATGATCGTCGAGGGGGCCGGCCGGCCCAGAGGGATCGTAGGCCTGGATGATGCGTCTGCGGCCGCAGCCCGCGATGAGTCCGGTTCCCGGGTGATCACCTGGGTGCAGGACACCGACATCGGCGTCGACATCATCACCGACCACCGCGAACTGGCTGTGTGGACCACCGACCTGCGCTCCGGCGATCCGCTGGCCGGTGTGAAAATCCAACTCATACCCTGGGGTCCGCCGCTCACCAGCAACGGCAATGGCGTTGCTCACGCCTCGCTCGACACAACGTGGTCAGATTGGTCTGTGAGCTGGGTCGTTGCCTCGCTCGGCGCAGACTCGGCCATCAGCCCTTCGCTCATCGCGGCGTCGCCGCAGGACGATCAGACGATCTGGTACACCACCGATGATCGCGGCATGTACCGCCCCGGTGAGACACTGCACCTGAAGGGCTGGGTTCGAAACCTCGACGTGAGCGGCGACGGCGATCTGGAGTTCTTCCCCAGCGGGACGCTGATCACCTACACGGCCTATGGCCCGTTCCGCAACGAACTCGGCAGCGGCGAGGTCCGTATCGATGACGTCGGTGGCTTCGATCTCACCCTGGAGCTGAAGGAGGGGGCGAACCTGGGCTGGGGCTGGATCGAGTTCCGGCGCGCGGGCGGCACCGACGATGACCGGTACACACACTCGTTCCAGGTCCAGGAGTTTCGGCGGCCCGAGTTCGAAGTGAAGGTACGCCTCGAGTCGGCCGGCCCGTATTTCATCGACGAGCCTGCGGTGGTGGCGGTCGATGCCCGGTACTTCTCCGGCGGCGCACTCCCCGACGCCGAAGTCGACTGGACGGTTACCTCGCGGCAGGCTTCGTACTCCCCACCCAACTGGCGTGATTTCACTTTCGGCGTGTGGCGGCCGTGGTGGCATTTCGACTACGGCCGGGTCGAGTCGGAGGTCGAGATCTTCTCCGGTTTGACCGACGCTGCGGGCAGCCACTACCTGCGCATGGATTTCGAAGGCGACGGCGACGGTCTTCCGGTGGCGGTGACCGCCCAGGCACGCGTGCTCGACGTGAACCGCCAGCGCTGGGCATCGGAAACCGATCTCCTGGTGCATCCCGCCGGTCTCTATGTCGGTGTTCGCTCTGCTCGCACCTTCGTGAGGGCCGGCGATGGGATCGACATCGAGGCTGTGGTCACCGACCTCGATGGCAACCCAGTGGCCGACCGGGCCTTCGAGGTGACCGTGGCGCGTCTTGTCGACAGGTACGTCGACGGCGAGTGGGTCGAGGTCGCTCTGGACACCGAGACCTGCGAGACCACTTCCGGGCAGGCGCCGGTCGTTTGCGAGTTCGCTGCCGGGACAGGGGGCCGGTACCGCATCGCAGCCCATGTCGTCGATGACTTGGGGCGAACCAGTCGCAGTGAGATCACCCGCTGGGTTTCCGGCGCGAAGGCCGTGGTGCCGAGCCGCAACGTCGAACTCGAGGCCGCCGAACTCATTCCCGACTCCGAGACCTACGCAGAGGGGGACGTCGCGGAGATCCTCGTCGGCTCTCCCTTCGCCTCCGCAACCGGCCTCCTGACAATCGCCCGTAACCGGATCGTCGAGCTACGCACCTTCGAGATCACCGACCACACCGCGGTTCTGGAGGTGCCGATCACCGACGATCACGTTCCCGAACTCAGGCTGCGGGTTGATCTCGTCGCCACGACAGGCAGGACCGCGGATGACGGCTCCGTCCTCGCCGGCGCGCCTCCCCGACCGGCCCACGCCTCCGGGGAGATCCTGCTGCGAGTCCCGCCCGTTCAGCGGACCCTCGACGTCACGGCGACACCTGCGTCGGCGGTGGTGGAGCCGGGCGTCGCCACGAGCATCGCCGTCGAGGTCAACGATGCCGGTGGAGCGCCCGTCGAGGGGGCCAGTGTGCTTCTCATCGCGGTCGACGAGGCGGTGCTGGCCCTGTCGGGCTTCGAGCTGATCGATCCGATCGATGTCTTCTACCGCCCCCGGACCGCGCAACTGGCAGCGGTGCGCGTCATCAGAGGGACGATCGTGCTCGAGAATCCGCAGGGGCTGCTCGATCAGTTCGAGGAGGACGAGTACTACGGCGGAGGAGCAGAGGCAGCTGCTGCCGAGTCGTCTCCCGCCCAAGCCACCATCGCTCCTGAGGCCGCCGTCGGACTTCTGGTGGCGGTTCGCGAGAATCTTGATGCTTTGGCGTTGTTCGATCCTGGGGCGGTGACCGACGCCAGCGGCCGGGTCACTGTCCATTTCGATCTGCCCGACAATCTCACGCGCTACCGGGTCATGGCTGTCGCTGTCCACGGCGCCGATCGGTTCGGCACGGGCGAGTCGGCCATTACGGCGCGGTTGCCGCTGCAGGTCCGGCCGTCGGCGCCTCGGTTCTTGAACTACGGCGACGAGTTCGAGTTGCCGATCGTGGTCCAGAACCAGACCGGCTCCGCCGTGGAGGTCGATGTGGTCGTGCAGACCTCCAACCTCGAACTCGTCGGGTCGGCGGGTAGGCGGGTCGTGGTTCCGGCCAACGATCGGGTCGAGGTGCGGTTCCCGGCGCGAACGGATTCTCCGGGGGTGGCCCGCTTCCGCGCGGTGGCGGTGTCGGGTGCCCATGCCGACGCCCAGGTTGTGTCGCTGCCCGTGTACACGCCGGCGACCAGCGAGGCCTTTGCCACTTACGGGGTGGTGGACCAGGGCGCGGCCATCCAGCCGATAGCCGCTCCTAGAGATGTGATTCCCCAGTTCGGCGGGCTCGAGGTCAACACCTCATCCACCGCACTGCAGGCTCTGACCGACGCCGTGCTGTACGTCGCCGGCTACAGGTATGCGAGTTCCGACGCCCTCGCCGGCCGCATCATGGCCATCTCCGCACTTCGGGATGTGCTGGCGGCCTTCGATGCCGAAGGTCTCGCCGGCCCGGAGGAACTCGACGCCGCGGTGCGCCGCGACATCGCCGATCTGTCGTCTCTGCAGAACTACGACGGCGGCTTCCGGTGGTGGTCGAGCGACCAGGCTTCACGCCCGTACCCGTCGATCCAGGCGATGCACGCGCTCGTCATCGCCCGCAGCAACGGCTTCGACGTTCCGTCCGGAGTCATGGAGGACGGGCACTGGTACCTGCAAGACATCGAACGCCGGATCCCGCCGGATTACAGCCAGCGCAGCAAGGACATGCTGATGGCTTACGCGCTGTATGTGCGCTCGCTGGACGGACAGCACGTGGCCGACGATGCCAGCGCCTTGTGGGACCGCCGGGGCGAAGCTCTCGAGCTGGACGCCCTGGCGTGGCTCTGGCAGGTGGTCGGTGATGGCGACATCGAAGCCGAGATCGAACGGGTCTTGAACAACCGAGCCGTCGAGACCGCCGGGGCGGCCACCTTCGCCACCGACTATGGCGAGGATGCCTACCTGCTGTTGCATTCCGACCGCCGCACCGACGGCATCGTGCTCGATGCCCTCATCACGATGGCGCCCCGGTCGGATCTCATTCCCAAGGTCGTGGCCGGCCTGCTGGCCCACCGGGTCCGGGGACGCTGGAACAACATCCAGGAGAACACGTTCATCCTGCTCGCGCTCGAACGCTATTTCGAGACCTTCGAGGCGACTGATCCCGACTTCGTGGCCCGAGTGTGGCTCGGTGACCTCTATGCGGCAGAGCACGAGTACGCCGGACGCAGCACCGATCGAGGCTCCACCCTGATACCGATGGCCGAACTGCTGGCTACGGGCGACGCCGATCTTGTCGTCCAGAAGGACGGCGAAGGCCGTCTCTACTACCGCCTCGGCCTTCGCTACGCCCCTGACGACCTGGATCTGGATCCTCTGGATCGCGGCTTCGTGGTGCAGCGCAGCTATGAGGCGGTCGGCGACCCCGGCGATGTGTGGCTCGACGGCGACGGTGTCTGGCATGTCCTGGCCGGCGCCGAGGTGCGGGTCAACGTGACCATGGTCAACGACAGCCGGCGCACCAACATGGTGCTGATCGATCCCCTGGCCGCGGGCTTCGAGCCACTCAACCCGGCGCTGGCGGTGACCGGCGAGGTGGACGTCCGTAGCAGCGCCGGTTGGTGGTGGTGGACCTGGTACCGGCACCAGAACCTGCGCGATGATCGTGCCGAAGCCTTCGCGTCGTATCTCTGGGCGGGAACCCACGAGTACAGCTACGTCGCCCGAGCCACCACTCCGGGTTCCTTCGTCGTGCCCCCCGCCAGAGCCGAGGAAATCTACGCGCCTGAAGTCTTCGGGCGCTCCGCCACCGACAGGGTCATCGTCCAGGAAAGCCGCTGAGCATTCCCGAGAGCGTCCGCGGCCCTTCGTCACTGCTGATTCTCCCGTAGCTGCACATCCAGGTCATCCCCCCGGCCGACCACCCCAACGACCCGGGCTAGGCGAACAGCGTCAGGGCAGTGCAGTCTCTCGAGGTCTGTCTCTCCGTGCGTGTTACAGTATGTGACACACGCCCACATCTGGAGGTCCGTCCCAATGAGTCAACACCTCTCAGTTCGCGTGGATGAAGACGTCCTAGCGCGGCTCGACTCGGAGAGCCAGAGGATCGGGCGGTCGCGATCTTGGTTGGCGAAGCAACTCCTGGATGAGGGACTTCGTATGGAGCGACACCCAGGGATCGTGTTCCGTTCCGGGCCGACGGGACGGCGTGCGGGGCTGATGAGCGGCCCAGACGTGTGGGAAGTAGTTCGTGCTGTGGTCGGCGACGAGAACACGCGGGAGCACATCGCTGAGCAGACAGGACTGACGCCCGAGCAAGTTGGCGTGGCTCGGCGCTACTACGCCGAGTACAGCGACGAGATCGGAGCCTGGATCCGGATGGTGGACGAGGAGGCGGAGCGAGCCGAATCAGATTGGCGGCGCGAGCAGGAACTCCTCGCTAGGTGAAGCTGCTGCTCGACGAGATGTGGCCGCCCGCCATAGCGGCGGCGCTACGCGAACGCGGCCACGACGTCGTGGCGGTGGCGGAGCGGTCAGATCTCCGGGGCAAGCCTGATGAGGTGATCTTCGCAGAGGCGCTGGCAGACGCTCGGGCGATCGTCACCGAGAATGTTGTCGACTACCGGCCTCTCGCGTCCGCTGCGATTCGAGTCGGCCGTGCTTCCCCGACCCTGATCTTCACCAGCAACCGCACCTACCCGAGGGCGAGCCGGCGAACGGCAGGTCGGCTGGTGACGGCCCTCGACTCCCTGCTCAGCGCGGGCCGCCCACCGGAAGCGGAGCACTGGCTCGACTAGCCGCCTCCCCGGGGCCGCTCGGTGTGCGAGCGGGCTGCAACTCGCCGCGAATTCAGTTGGTGTTGACGTGGAGGCCGTCGTAGTAGACGTGCTGCTTCTCGAACCTCTGCTGTATGCGATCGGGCATCGGGGTGAGGTCGATCCGGCGGCCTGCTTGCATGACCATCTTGAGCAGCTTGCGCCGGCCGAGCACCGAGATGTCCCTCGACGGGTCGCCGTCAACCACGATGACGTCGGCGAGCTTTCCGGGTTCGAGGCTACCGATCTCGTGCTCCCAGCGGGGGAGCGTGACCGCCGCCTTCTGGGTGCCCGCCGAGATCGCCTCGAGCGGAGTCAGACCGACGTGGCTGACCAGGATCTCCATCTCCTTGGCGTGCCAGTGGCCGTACGGGGTCAGCGAGAAGCCCGATTCGGAGCCGGCCACGATGGGAGCACCCGCGTCGTAGGCCTTCCGGATGTTCTCGACGCCCTCGTCGATCTCCCGCTTGAGCCCGTCGCGCGACGCGGCCGACATCTCCGCGCCGACCGCATCGAGAGCGTTGACCAGGAGCGGCAGTGCCGGGCAGATCGGGATCTTCTTCTCGGCCACCAGCTCCAGGCCCTCGTCGTCCATGAACGAGGCGTGCATGATCCAGTCGAAGCCTGCCCTTGCAGCGAACGTGACCGACTCCGCCGACCGGGCGTGAATCGTGCACTTCCTGCCCAGTCGATGCACCTCGTCGGCGAGCAGCTCGAGCTCGTCGAGACGGAACGCGCAGCCAACGAGCGGGTTGTAATAGCTGGTGGCGTCGCCGGAGCCGGCGACCTTGACAAAATCGACCGTGTCCTTGATCTGGAGGCGAACGGTCTCGAGGATCTCGTCCTTGTTCCTTACCAGGACGCTCGCATTGCCTATCGGATTCTCTATCCAGTTCGGAAAGGCGTCGCCGAGCCCTTGGTGGGTCGTGATCTCGGGGCCGGCGACGGCGAAGCGGGGTCCTTCGACGAGTTCGGCGTCGATGGCGTCGCGGACCGCGATCGGGACTCGGTACACCGCTGCTGGGTCCGATGCGCTCGTGACGCCGGCACGCAGGACTTTTCCTGCGTTGTAGCCGGCGAGGATGGCCCGCCACTCGGCCGAGCCGTACATCGCCAACTCCTCCTCGCTCCGCGGTTCGCCGTAGGAGATGTGGCAGTGCGCATCGACAATGCCCGGCAGGATGGTTCCGCTTCCGGCATCGACGACCTCCGCGGTGTCGCTCCGCTTCCACTCCTCAGGAAGATCGGCCCTCGACCCAACCCACGCGATGCGGTCGCCGAGCACGGCAACGGCGCCGTCTGCGATGGCCGGAGCGCCTGTGCCGTCGATCACCCTCCCGTAGAAGATGTACTCATCCCATCTGCTCATCGAGGTCTCCTAAGGTGCTCTGTTCCCGTGGGGATGTGCGCACTGGTCTTGCCGAGGTTCGAATAGACCCACTTTCGACGACCCATCCATGCTACGAACGGCGAGCGTACTCGCTCGAATCCAGGCGGGCAGGTTGTCGAGAGCAGCCCCCAGAACGCCGACCAGCGCTGCGTGTGTTCGACGAGCGGTCGTTCGCGCTCCTCCCACTCTGCGAGCCCGCGTTCGAGATCATTGCGGTGGCGATCGGCCGAAACTGCCAGGGCCAGCATGTTGGACATCGCCAGGCATGCGCCCTGACCAAGGTTCGGTGGTTGCGAGTGGGCGGCATCCCCGCCGATCGCCACCCGCCCGTTGTGCCAGGACTTGAGCCGGACCATGGAGAAGGAATCCCAGCGTGCCTCGGTGTCGGGGGTGACCCGGCGCAACCAGGACTCCAGATGAGGGAAGGATGAAATCCAGCTGTCGACATCGATCGGAATTCGACGAGCGGGGGTGTCGTCGTTGCGGGCACAGACCGCGAAGTAGACCCAATCGCGGTGGCAGGGGGTGTAGAGGACCCTTCGGGTTCTCGACCAGTACTCGATGCAGCGCTGAGCCTCCGGTGCATGCCGCTCGGCCTCCGTTCGGGGGATCAGCATCCGGGTGGCGCCGTCGCGCAGGATCCGCTTGTGGCGTAGGAGTCCGACCGAGTCGCGGATCTGCGAGTGGAGACCGTCGGCGCCGACGATGAGATCGGCCTTGACGGTGCGGCCGTCGTCGAGGGTGAGTTCGCCCGCCGGCGAGGCCGCGATCGCTCTGGCGCCGGTGACGATCTCCGCGCCGAGATCCGACGCACGGCGCGCCAGCGCGCTTTGCAGCAGCGGTCTCAGCATGGTGGTCAGGCGATGACCGGGCTCATGTGAGTACTCGAAGCTCTCGACGGTCCGCCTGCGTTCGTCCCGCACATCGAAACGATGGACCGGATGCGAGGTCGGCATCAGCACGTCGTAGACACCCAGCGCCTCCAGCGTCCGCAGGCCGTTCTCCCACACGTACAGCCCGGCACCCAGCTCGCGCAGCTCCGGAGCCTGTTCCCAGACTCGTGTCTTCCACCCCCGCTCTGCGAAGGCGATCGCGCAGGCGAGTCCCGCCAGGCCTCCCCCGGCGATCTCGACCGACGGTGCGGGCATCAGGAGGCGCGCTCGACGAAACGCCGCTGGATCTCGTTGAACGAAGCCGCTTGTTCGAGCGACGCCATGTGACCTGCGTCCGGAAGCTCCACGAACTCCGCACCCGCCACGGCGCCGGCCACTGAACGCCCGTACTCGGGGAGCGTCACGAAGTCGGATTCGCCGACCGTTACCAGCGTCGGCACATGCAGCGAGTCGAGGTGATCGGCGACATCGTGGGCGAGCCCGGCGTCGTACTGGCCGACGTGCGATCCCGTTCCCATCCTCCTGATCAGTGCCGCTACTTCCCCCAATGCGCCTGAGGTGAACCCATGCCGGGCGAAATGCTGGGGCGACACCAGGAAGAACGCGTAGCGCATCCAGATCTCGGGATTGTCCGCCGCGGCAGTCGCCTGGCGGGCCTCGAGCCAGGCGCGAATATGTGGCGCAGTCGACGTCGCCGCCCAGGTGCTGTGCAAGGAGAGCGAGGCGACTCGCTCGGGTTCGGAGGCGGCAAGGGCCAGCGCGATGGCCGAACCCAGCGAGTGTCCTGCGACGTGCGCGTCCTGCCAGCCGACCTCATCGAGGATGGCGACGACGTCGAGCGCCATGGCCGCCGGGGTCCAGTCGCCGTCCGGGAGCGGGTCCGACCGGCCCGTACCTGCGTTGTCGACCAGCAGGCACGTCGCCCACTCGGCGAATGCCGGCGTTTGGGCAAGCGTCCAGTAGGCGCCCGGGAGACCGGTCCCCGCCAGGAGTACCAGGCGCGCCGGGCCGTCTCCCGCGAGCTGGTAGGAGATGGCGCGGTCGCCGCGCCTGGCGTGTCTCGTGGGGTTGTCAGTCACCCTTCGGGATGATCGCCACGCCGTCGACCTCCACCGTCAGCCCTTCGAGGGCGAGCGCGGTCACGCCGAGTAGGGTCGAAGCCGGGTACGGCGCCTCGAAGTACTCGCGCCGGATCGCCAGGATCCGCTCGCGGTCCCGCAGGTCGGTCAGGTACAGCCGGATTTGCACGATGTCGTTGAGCGTCGCACCAACCGTTGCGAGGGTCGCTGCGATGCCATCCAGCGTGTAGCGCATCTGCGCCTCGGGGTTGCCCGGGTGGACGACCTCTCCGTCCGGACCGAGAGCGGTGTGCCCGGCGATGTACACGGTGTCGTCGACGACGCGGGCGTACGAGTACAGGCCAACGGTCAGTTGACCCTCCGGTGCGGCGACGACGCCGTCAACGAACTCGAGATCGGTCATTCGCTTCTCCCAGCTCTCACAGATCCGTCACGAAGCCCGACTTGAGGGACTCGTCATAGCGGAACCGCCCCTGGAGGTAGATCTTGTTCTTCTCCCAGGAGTATTCCTTGCGCTCGGGGATCGGCGTGTCCCGGTCGACGGGGGAGCCGCCCTTGAGGACCATGGCGATCTTCGACGGCAACTGCAGTACGCGGATGTCGGAGAGTGGATCGGCGTCGAGCACCAGGACGTCGGCGAGTTTGCCCGCCTCGAGGGTGCCGATGCGGTCCGCCCACTTCGGCACCGTGACGGCTGCCGCGCCGGTGCCCGCGTGGATCGCCTCGAGGGGCGACAGGCCGAGGTGGGTCACGAGGATCTCCATCTCGAAGGCGTGCCACTCGCCGAAAGGCACCAGCGACCAGCCTGTCTCGGATCCCGAGATCAGCGTCGCTCCCTGCTTGAAGGCATTGCCCAGGTTCTCGCTGGCGGTGTCGACCTCTCGCTTGAAGACGTCGAGCGAGCTGGCGCCGGCGTCACCCGCGGACGCCAGGAGGTTCACCAGCAGGGTGAGCGCCGGCACGATCGGGATCTGCTTCTCGAGCACGATGTCGAGTCCCTCGGAGTCCATGTAGGAGGCGTGCTGGAGCCAGTCGAAGCCGGCTGCCGCGCACGCCCGGACCGACTGCGCGGTGCGCGCGTGCACGGTGCACTTCCGCCCCAGGCGGTGGGTTTCGGTGGCCATCAGCGTGAACTCCTCCTCGGTGAAGGCCATACCCTCCACCGGGCCCGCGGTCACCGCCGAGTCGTTCGACCCGGAGACCTTGATGACGTCGACTCCGTCCTTGACCTGCAGGCGGATCTCCTCGGTGATCTCGTCGGGGCTCTTGACGAGCACCCCGGCCTGGCCCTTCGGGAACTCCATCCAGCTGGGGAAGGCGTCCTCCAGGCCCTGGCGGCTGGTGATCTGCCGGCCGGCGGCGGCCATCCGCGGGCCCTCGACGATCCCCGCCTCGATGGCGTCGCGGAGGCAGGCCGAGATGTTGAACGTCGTGGCGGGGTCAGAGAGGCTCGTGACCCCGGCGCGCAGCACCTTGCGGACGTTCCACGCGGCGAGCATCGAGCGGTACTCCACCGGCGTGTAGAGCGCCAACTCCTCCTCGGACCGGGCTTCGCCGAAGGAGGTGTGGACGTGGGCGTCCACGATGCCGGGCATGATCGTGCGGCCCTCGCCGGTCACGTGCTCGAGTCCCATGGCCGCGTACTTCTCGGGCACGGCGGCTGTCTCTCCGACCCATTCGATGGTGTCACCGACGGCGATGGCCGTCCCCTCCGCGATGGGAGCCGCACCGGTCCCGTCGATGATCTGGCCGTCCAGGCGGTATCCGTTCTTCATGACTGCGCTCCTTTGGGGATGCCGGCGACGGCTTCGATCTCGACGAGCATGTCCGGAACGGCGAGCGCGCTGACCTCGAACAGCGTGCTGGCCGGCTTGGCGTCGCCGAAGAATTCCTTGCGGACGGGGTTGATGGCCGCGCGATCACCGATGTCGGTCAGGAACACCGTGACCTTGAGCACGTCGCTCATGTCGGCGCCGACGGTTCGCAGGGCGTCGAGCAGGTTCTGCAGCACCTGGCGTGTCTGGGCGACGACGTCGCCCTCGCCGACCACCTCACCGGTGCTGTCGAACGGAGCGATCCCCGACACGAACAGCAGGTCACCGAAGCGGACCGCGTCGGTGTAGTGGCTGATCGGCTCGCTCGCTCCCTCGACTCGGATCTCCTGTCTCGTCGCCACGGCTAGCTCCTTTGTTCAGCGGACTCGACATCGCGCAGGAACTCGTCGATCGCCTCGTTGAGTTCGGCGCCCCGCTCGACCCACATGAAGTGTCCTGCCTTGGCGATCACCCGGCGTCGCGCTCCCGGAATCGCCTCGGCGACCGTCTCGTTGTAGCGGGGCAGCGTGATGAGATCCTCCTCGCCGTAGACGACCAGCGTGGGGCACGTGATTCCTCCCAGGCGGTCGGTCGTGTCGTGGCGCATGTCGGCCTCGAAGTGCCCGATGTAGGCGTGTGGCGGTTGGGCGCTGGAGTTTGCGGCGAAACACTCCTCGACCTGTGCCTGGATATCTGGTTCGAGGTCGATGACCGTGTGTGAGGACATCCAGAAGGAGAACGCCCGGAAGACCTCTACCGGCGCCTCGGAGCGGAGCGTGAGCAGCCGGGCCTCGAACCAGCGACGGATGTGGTGTTCCCGCGCGGTCGACGACCACGTCGACACCAGTGTTGCCGAGCGGACCAGTTCGGGCCACCCCAGCGCCAGCTCCTGGATGATCGCCGAGCCGAGGCTGACGCCCACGAAGTGGGCCGGTGCCAGGCCGAGGTGCCCGACGAGGCCGACGACGTCGCGGGTGAAGGTGTCCACCGAGTAGCCGGTCTCGGGCGAGTCGCTCTTGCCGGCGCCGCGCAGGTCGAAGGTGATGCAGTGGTAGCGCTTCTCGAAGTGCGGGGTCTGCCAGAGGTCCCAGACGCCGCCGCCGATACCCGTTCCGGCGACCCAGACGATCGGATCGCCCTGCCCCCGCTCCTCGTAGTGCACCCTGATCTCGTTGACGTTTGCGTACGGCATGGTTCACCCAATCGCTCGTCCACCGTCGACGTTGAACTCGGTGCCTGTGATCCATGTCGACTCGGCTGAGACCAGCAGGCGCACCAGCCCGGCAACATCGTCCGGTTCACCGACGCGGCCGAGCGGGAAGATGTACTCGAGGTCGGTGAGCATCCGATCGTAGTCCTCGGGCGGCATGCCGGCATCGATGTAGATGTCGCTGCGCACGAGCGATGGACGGATCACGTTGACCCGCACGCCGTGGGGTGCCAGCTCGGCGGCGAGCGCCTTGCTCAGCCCCTCGATCGCCCCCTTGGTGGCCGTGTAGCCCACAGTGTCGGGGAGCGGCCGCCGGGTCAGCATCGAACTGAAGTTGACCACGGCGCCGCGTGTTCGCTTGAGATCACCGAGGCACTGCTGGATCATGATGAGCGTTCCCTCGACGTTGGTCCGGAACTGTTGACGCAGGACGTCGAGTGTCAGATCCTCGATGGACTGCTCGATGATGGTCCCCGCCGCGTTGACCAGTCCGCTAACGGTGCCGAGCGAGGATCGGATCTCGTCCAGGCATTCGGCGACCTTGGTGGGTTCGCGCACGTCACAACTGAAAGCCCTGATCTCGCCGCTGGTCTCATAGCCGCGCAGCTTCTCGGTGCGCCTGCCGAGCGCAGCGACCGGATGGCCGGCGTCGGCCAGAACCTCGCAGGACCGTCGCCCGATGCCGGTGCCGGCGCCGGTCACAACGACAACCCCGGGTTCGGTTGCCATCGAATCGCGGGTTCAGACGGTCACGGGTAAGTCGATGCCGTAGAGCTCGGCCGCGGTCTTGAACGCGATCCGGTCGACCGTCTCCTGGGCCATCCCCGCCAGGCGATCCTCCACGATGCTGCGCGAGTTGGGGAACGTGCAGCGCACGTGGGGGAAGTCCGATCCCCACGAGAGGCTCATGTCCTCGCCCAGCAACGCCACGACCTGGTTCATGTAGGGGTCGTCGATGGCGGTGTGGTAGGTGCGCTTGAGGGCGAGATCGCGCACCGGGGTGGCGAGGTCGCGCAAGCCCCAATCCGGCGGGTAGTCGTTCTCCAACTGGTCGAGCCGCCACATGAAGTTCGGCAGCCAGGCCACCTCGTACTCGCCGAGTTGGACCTTGAGTTCGGGGAACCGGTCGAGGATGCGACCGAAGACGAATTCGTTGGCGAGGGTCGGCTGGACCTCCTGCAGCACCGCGATCGTCATGGCGGCGGCGTCGCCGATCTCGTCGCCGTTGAGCGTGAACGGGTCGCGCTCATTGCCGGTGATGATGTGCAGGATGATCGGGTTGCCCGTCTCGATCGCCGTCTGCCAGAGCGGGTCGTAAGCGGGGTCGCGATACGGCGGGACACCCGGCAGGTTGGCGCAGAACACCACCGCGCCCTTCATCCCGCGAGCCGAGGTGCGTTCGAGTTCGGCGCAGGCCCAGCCGACGTCGTCGGTGGGGACCATGGCGGTGGTGAGGAACCGGTCCGGATGCGCGCCGGCGAACTCGGCAGCCCAGTCGTTGTAGGCCCGGGCGCAGTCCCGCCGCAGGGCGGGGTTGGTGATGCGCATGCCGTAGAGCATCCAGGTGGAGTTCAGGACCTCGAAGGCGACGCCGTCGATGTCCAGCGCCTTCACCCGTGCGTCGGGATTCGAGCCGGCCTGCAGGACCAGGGCGTTGATCTCCGGATCGTCGTTGGTCTGGTCGATGATGCCGCCCCCGATCGGGATGTACTCGAGTCCCGTGAAGAACAGCGGACCGCCCTCGACGTCGGTGATGAGTCGCGGCAGCACCGCGTCGTCCCATGACGAACCCAACGCCTTCTGCCACAGGTCATACGGCTCGACCAGGTGAGAGTCGGCCGAGATCAGATGTTCGAAAGTCGTCATGTACTGCCCCTCTGCTCGCTGCATTCGACGTGCGATTTGCGCCCCACCGGCGGCAGACGCTATCCCTAATCGGCATCGCTGGTGAGTGTCAAACCGGGCATGCGGAGATCGCCGGTGCGGGCTTGGCCGGCTTGGCCACGGCGATCGCACTGGCCCGCCGCGGCTGGACCGTGCGGATGCACGAGGCCGCCCCGACGCTGCGCGAGATCGGGGCCGGGCTGTACATCTGGGAGAACGGGCTACGTGTGCTCGAGGCCCTCGATATGTACGACAAGATCGAGGCACGAGCGCATCGGGTGCCGGCCTTCGATGTGGTCGACGAGCGTTACCGGCTCGTGCACCGGATGCACTTCTCCGAGAAGCCCGGCGAGCGGCTGTTCATCGTGCTCCGACCCGAACTGCACCGCGCCCTCGTGGACTTCGCGCAGTCCCTCGGCGTCGAGATCGAGACGTCGTCCCATGTCTTGAGCGCCGACCCCGAGGGGAGTATCCAACTCGAAGACGGCTCACGTCACCAGGCCGACCTCGTCATCGGCGCGGATGGTCTCAACTCTGCGGTTCGCGACTCGCTGGGGATGTTGAAGCGCAAGAGAGACCTCATCGACGGTGCGATCCGTCTGTTGATCCCACGTACAGCCGCTGAACGGGTGGATCCCGACCTCCAGCGCTGCACCGAGTACTGGCGCGGCTCACGACGGATTCTGTACACGCCGGCGGGTCCCGACGACGTCTACCTGTGCCTCACCGCCCAGGCCACCGACGAGGCGGCCAAGAAGATCCCGCTCGACTTGGAGATGTGGCGGCGGAACTTCCCGCGCCTACTTGATTCGCTGGACCGGATAACCGATGAGACGCCGGCCCGCTGGGATCGTTTCTCGATGGTCAAGGTTCGCGCCTGGTCGCGGGGAAGGGTTGCAATCCTGGGTGATGCTCTGCACGCGCAGCCCCCGAATCTCGGCCAGGGGGCCGGTCTCGGAATGCAGGGAGGCTTGGCGCTGGCCGACGCGCTGTCGAAATCCCCTGATGTGGTGTCCGGACTGGCGCGATGGGAACAGACCGAGCGGGACATCGTCGCGCACACCCAGCGCTGGACCTGGCTCTGGGGACTCTCCTCGGCTGCGTTCCCCCACCAGATGCAGCGGGCGAGGTCGCGGTTCGTCGGTTGGCTGGCCAGCCGTGAACGCGTTGCCCGGAACGTCAGCCGCACCGCGTTCCACGTACCGACGGGCAGCCTGGCGCCCAGGCTGTGACAACCTGGGAGGTTGTTCCTGGGTGAACGGGGTTGAGGGGTCCCCGTCGTCGCGTTCTGTGCGCAGAATTGCCGTCCAGGGCGGCACAATCGCGCACAGAAGGCCCCGTCGGCCAATGCGGAGTGACTGGACGGTGGACTCCGGCGTTCGCCGGAACGACGGGAGTGTCGGGCTGCAGGACTACTCAGCGCACTCCTAGCCGCCTCGGACGAACGGGATTCCCAGAGCAGCGGGTTGGCGGACTCTGACGAGGACGCCCCCGAGCACGGCGATCGTCAACGCGTAGGGGAACGCCAGCCACAGCAGCGACGGCAGGCTCACCTTGGGCTCGAGTATCGCCAGCAAGGAGACGCCGACGAAGGAGAGCACAGCGACGACGAGTTCGGGTGCGAAGAGTCGATGCTCGGCTCCAAGATGGGTTGGGCGAAGGCGATCCCGCCCGAGGCGCTGAACGATGAATGCCAGTATCAGCGCACTCAGCACGATCCAGACACTCCGCGGTACGAAGGTCTCGGCTTGGAGGCGCAACTGCAACGCGTCGGCCGCGCCGAACAGCGCCGCCGCTGCCACCACCCCGAGTGGACGCCATCCACCGACGATCACCGCAGCGAGTGCGAGGAACCCTCGACCGGCGGTCATGCCGTCGAGGAACGTGCCAACAAGTCCAATCGAGAGAAACGCACCACCGAGCCCGGCGAAGGCGCCGACGATCAGCACGCCCTGCCAGCGAAGCGCCCGCACGCTCACTCCGGCGGTCTCGTCGGCTTCGGGAAGCTCGCCTGCCGCCCGCATCCTGAGTCCCCAGGTCGTCTTGTAGAACAGCACCCACACGACGGGCCCCAGCAACAGCGCGACGTAGACGAGCGGGATCTGACTGAACAGCGCCGGTCCGATCACCGGGATCGACTTCAGCCCGGGGATTTCGAGCCGTTCCATGCGGTCGATGAACAGATCCGGCTGGGTCGCCGAGTACTTCTGGAACGCGAACGCTGACACGCCGGCACCGAGGATGTTGAGCGCCACTCCGACCACGATCTGGTCGGCGCCCGCCTGGATGGACGCGAAAGCCATGATCACCGCAAGGAGCACGCCCGCCAGCATGCCGACGAGCACACCGAGCCACAGGTTCCCGAGTTCCCCTCCTGCCCAGAAGCCGGCGAACGCGCCGACAAGCATCATGCCTTCGAGCCCGATGTTGAACACCCCGGCGATCTCCGAGATCAACTCCCCGAGGGCGACGAGCATGAGCGGGCTGGCGATCAATATCGCCGCGCGAAGGAATTCGCTATCGAACGGCGGCATCTTCGTGCTCCCGAGCCGCCCGCCGGGATGCAGCCCGAGCCTCCAGCCTTCGAGTGAGGATCACCGATGTGGCGACCAGCACAACGATGATCCCCTGGGTGATCAGGATCATTTCGGAGGGCACGTCCGCACGTACCTGCATGACGCTCCCGCCCGTGTCGAGGATGGCGAACAGGGCGGCCGCAGCGACGCAGCCGACGGGCGAGTTCCGCGCGACGAGGGCCACCACGATGCCGGTGAACCCGATGTTCCCGGCGAACCCACCCGAGAGTACGTTGCGCTCACCGCCGATGACGAGGGCGGTGCCGGACAATCCGGCCAGTCCTCCCGACACGACGAAGCTGAGCACGATCGTCCGCACGGTCCGGACCCCGGCGTGGCGAGCCGATTCGGGATTCTCGCCGGCCAGCCGGAGCTTGTACCCGAACACCGTCCTTTTGAGCACGAAGACGATGATCGCGACCGCGGCGATCGTCAGGAACACCTCCGCTGTGAACGGAGTTCTGTCGACGAGAACGGGCCAGCGGTACTCCGACGGCAGGGGGCGGGACTGGAACGCCGAACTGGAAAGATCGTGGAGCGGCCCACGAACGATCCAGAGCAGCACCTGCTGAGCGATGAAGGTGAGCATCAGGGTCGAGACGATCTCGTTCACGCCGCGCTTGGCCCAGAGAACGGCGGCGAGCGCGGCGTACAGCGCGCCCGCTGTCACGCCGGCGAGAGTCGCGACGATGAGGGCGAGCGCCGCTGGCAACGATGGGCCTTCCAGTGCGATGTATGCGGCGGCGATTCCCCCGGCAATCATCTGGCCTTGCAGTCCGAGATTCACCTTGGCGCCGCGGAACGCCACGATCCAGCCGAGCGCGATCAGGATCAGTGGAGACATGCGCGCTGCTGTGATCGCCATGCGCTCGCGCGTGCCGAGCGAGCCGTCGAGCAGCGCCCGAAGTGCGTCGATCGGTGACCCGCCGGTGGCGGCGATGATGCCCAGCGAGATGGCGATCCCGGCGATCACCAGGGTGATCGCGAGAAGAACGTTGACAGCAGGGTCCCGGACCCGCCCGGAGGTAATGAACCGATGGATGGCGGCAGAGGAGCTCAGCGCGCCACCGCTTCCAGCATTGTGGCCTCGTCCTCTTCCTCGATCGCCTCCCCTCCCATCAACAACCCCAGTCGCGCGTAGGTTGCCTCGTGACGATCGAGCGTGGCGAGAAACTTGCCGTCCACCATCACCGCGACGCGATCGGACAGCAGCAGGATCTCCTCGATCTCGGTGGAGAAGAGCACGATGGCGCAGCCGCGTTGGCGCTCGGCCTGGAGGCGGGACAGCACCGTCTCTGTCGCACCCACGTCGAGGCCTCTCGTGGGCTGGGCGGCGATGAGTAGCGGCGGCCGGCGGCACAACTCACGTGCCAGCACCACCTTCTGCTGGTTCCCCCCGGAGAGGTGACGGATCTTCGCCCGGGAATCGGGCGTGCGGATGTCGTACTCGCCGATCAGGTCGGAGCAGAACTCATCGACCGCTGCGTCGTTGATGATCCCCCAACGCTGGAGCCGGCCGAGCGCCAACTCCTTCATGACGAGGTTGTCGCGGACCGAAAGTTCGATGGCCAGACCTGTGTGATGGCGATCCGCAGGGATCACCGATCCGCCGAGACGGTAGAAGTCGAGCGGCGACATGACCGTGAACCGGTCGTCGCTGTATCCAAGTCGCCCGCTCGTCGGGGTGCGCAGGCCGGTCAGTACCTCGGCGAGTTCTTGCTGGCCGTTGCCGTCGACGCCCGCGATGCCAAGGATCTCTCCGGCTCGGACCTTGAGCGAGACCCCATCGAGAGCCAGGCGGCCGTCTCTGTCCACCAGCCTGATGTCTTCGGCGATCAGGGCATCCGGCCCGAGTTCGCGGCCGGCGATCCGCACGTCGAACATCACATCGCGCCCGATCGTCATGCGAGCGAGCTCGGCCTTGTCGGTGTCGGCGACATCGACGGTTCCGACGACTCGCCCCTGGCGCAGGACCGTGCATCGGTCGGCGATCCCCATCAGCTCGTCGAGCTTGTGGGTGATGAGGATTATGGAATGGCCCTTACCGGCGAGATTCCTGATCACCCGGACGAGGTGCTCCCACTCCAGCGGCGTGAGCACGGACGTGGGCTCGTCGAGGATGAGGATCTCAGCGCCACCGAAGAGCAGCTTGATGATCTCGACGCGTTGGCGCGCGCCGACGGAGAGATCGTCCACGAGCGCGTCGGGATCGACGTCGAGATGGTAGGCCTCCGACATCTCGCGCACGCGAGCGCTGACCCCGCCGATGTTGGCGAAGATGCCCCTCGAGCCGATGCTGCTCAGCGCCAGGTTCTCGGCGACCGTGAGGGTCGGCGCGAGGGCGAAGTGCTGGTACACCATGCCGATCCGGAGCTGCCGGGCATCGGCCGGCTTGCGGATGCGAGCCGGCCGCCCGTCGACCTCGATCGAACCCTCGTCGGGGTCCAGCATCCCGCTCACGATGCTCATCAGCGTGGACTTGCCGGCGCCGTTCTCGCCGAGGATCGCGAGGATCTCGCCGCGCCGCACGTCAAGCGAGATTCCGGCGTTCGCCGTCACCCCGGGGAAGTGCTTTGTAATGCCGCTCAGCTTGAGCCGGATGCCCTCGGTATTGGCTGAAGCCACCCTCGTGCGGTACTGGCCGAAGTCACCCGCGTGCGGTGACTTCAGGCGATAGCTCCAGCGAGCCGTCCTTGATGGCCGCGACCGTGTCCTCGGCCAGCTTCACCAACTCCGCGTCCTGGAAGCCCGAGCAGAGATTGAAGAACTGGATCGCTTCATCCTCCAGGCCGTACGCCTTGGTGCGTGGGGGCAGGGTCCCATTGGCGAAGTCGCCGATGGCGGCGGTCACCATTGCGGGTATGTCGGACCTGTTGTTGCCGACGATGTTGTCGCCGCGATCGCACCGATCGACGACCGGGCTGAACAGCAGTACTTCTGTGGCCGCTTCGTCCGTCGCCTGCTGGAGTCCGACGAAGCCGGCATCGACGAAGCCGTAGAGGACATCGACCCCGGACGCGATCTGCGCTGTCGCCGCCTGCTGGGTGCCGGGCACGTCGGAGTAGCTGGAGACGACGGTCTCGACGACCTCGATGTCGGGATTGACCGACTGGGCGCCCTGGGTGTAGCCGGCCAGAGCGGTGCGCTCGATCGGGAACGTGGGACCGGTGATGTAGCCGATCTTGCCCGTCTTGGAGAGTGTTCCCGCCAGAACACCCATGGGGTAGGTAGCCCAGCCGTAGACCGTGACATAGCCGTAGACGTTGTCGGGAACGTCACCTTCTGCGAAGAATCCTGACGTGATGATGTATGTGGTGTCGGGGTTCTCCTCGGCGACGGGCACCACTGATCCGAAGATTGTGATGTCGATGACCACGAGATCGTGCTCCTCGGTGAGGTTGCGGATCGCGTCGCCCGCTGCGGTCTCGTCGCCGGCGAGATTGTCAACGATCGACGGGTTGCCGCCGTAGGCGACGACGCCCTCATAGACGCTCTGGAAGTACGCCTGGTCGTTGCGCGGTCCTCCAAGCGCCAGCCCGAACGAGATCCCCTCGTCCGCCGGTGGTTCGGGGGGCGCAGGTGCCGGTGGTTCGGGGGGCGCAGGTGCCGGTGGTTCGGCGGGAGCAGGTGCCGGTGGTTCGGCGGGAGCCGAGGTTTCTGCGTCGTCGCCACAGGCGGCGGCGACCAACGCAAGGATGGCCAGAAGTGCAATCAGTGGCGTTCGAGTGTGTTTGTGTAGTTTCACTACAAGTCCTTTCCTGTCACAGCCCAGTAGGGCTTTCCCCCTAGGAAGTCCTCCGCATTCTAGGGCGAATGGTTCCGAGCATTCAAACGGCGGCGCCTGCTGAATCGGAGTCCAGGGATCGCGTCTTGTTCGGTCTGGCATGAGCCTGAGTCATGCTGTAGTGTCCGCCGCGCTAATTTCAGTTGACCGCTCATTGGGAGTGGTGTTGGCTGCCCGGCAAAAAGGGGAAGGGTCATGCATAAGAAGAAGTTGCGCGCGGTCGTAGCCATACTCGCAGCACTCACGCTCATCGCGGCTTCGTGCGGCGATGACGATTCGGGTGATACCGCAGCGCCGGCACCTGCGCCACCGCCCGAGCCGGTCGTGCTCAATGACGAGTACTTCAGGACTCCGCTGGATTGTGACGTGAACTCCACGACGGAGGACCTCGTCTCGTACACCCCACCGGCCGCCGACGGCGACTACGAGATCGACTTCATGCAGGTGAGCCTGGCCGCCGAGTACTACCAGGCCATGGCCTACGGGGCCGAGCAGGCCGCAGCGGACGTCACGGCCGCCGGCGGCGGGACCGTCACGGTCCGCCACACCGCCGGCGTGGGCTACACCGGCCCGGCCGATCAGCTGGCCGACGCGGAGAACATCCTGCTGCGCGGCCCCGACGCCATCATCCTGGCTCCGGTGGACACGGCGGGCTCGATCGCCATCGTGGACGCCGCCGACGAGGCCGGCGTGCCCGTCGTGAACGTCTCCACCGAGGTGCCCGACGGCAGGGTCTACATGATCATGCAGGACGACTACCTGTTCGGTAAGGCCGGTGCCGACGCCATCGCCGCGCTGGTCTCCGAGGGCGGCAAGGGCGTCGTCATGGCCGGCCCGGCCAACGCCACCTGGTCGAAGAAGCGCCACGTGGGCTTCGTGGACCGCGTCGAGGAGGCCTACCCGAACATCGAGATCATCGAGGCGCCCAACCAGCTGGTGGATCCCGAAGAGGGTCTCGCCGACTTCATGAACGTGGTCGCCGGGAACCCGGAGATCGACTGGATCTACGCAGCCCACTTCGCGCTGCTGCTGCCGATCACCATCCCGCCCGAGTACGCCGACGTGCCCTACGTGGCATCGGACTTCACCAACTTCTCGCAGCCGTGGATCCACGACGGCAGCGCCGACGCGCTGTTCCTGGTCAGCCCGTACTGGATGGGCTACGTGGGCCTCGGGACCGCCGTTGCGGTGCTGAACGGCGATGACGTGCCACGCATCAACTGCGTGCCGTTCCCGGTCGTGGACCCGTCGAACGTAGACGAGGACTGGGTGCAGATCGAACTGATTCCCGAGGGCTGGCAGGCCGAGGTCGGCTAGAACGCACGGAAGCGACTCCAGGCAGGGAAGGAGCCCACAGATGAGCAATGACGATCACACGGTCTGTCTGACCTTCGACTTCGATGCGATCTGTCTCTGGCTCGGCTCGTTCGGGGCGGAGACACCGAGCATGTGCTCGCGGGGGGAGTTTGCAGTCCCCGGCTTGAAGCGTGTGCTCAAGCTCCTGGAGAAGCACGACATCCAGTCCACCTTCTTCGTCCCGGGCCACTCGGCCCACCTGTATCCGAGCTACGTCAAGGAGATCGTCGAGGGGGGTCACGAGATCGGGCATCACGGCTGGAGCCACCGCAACCCCACCAAGCTCTCCCGCGAGGAGGAGCGGCGAGACTTCGAACTCGGCTTCGAGGCGCTCGACTGGGCCGCCGGTGTCCGCCCCACGGGATGCCGCACCGCAGCATGGGACTTCAGCCCCAACACGCTGGATCTCATGATCGAGTACGACCTCGACTACTCCTCGACGTTCATGGCGAACGACTTCTACCCCTACTACCTGCGCTCGGGCGACGAGTTCCCCAAGAACGAGCCGTTCGTGTTCGGCGACCTGGTCGATGTCGTCGAGCTTCCGCCCAGTTGGGGGCTCGACGACTTCCCGCCGCTGGAGTACGTGTGGGGCATGAACCAGGGCCCCAACACGCCCTCGCAGGTGCGGGAGCTGTGGCAGGGCGAGTTCGACTACATGGTCGAGAACTGCCCGGGCGGGATGTATGTGCTCACCTGCCACCCGCAGTTCATCGGTCGGGGGTCGCGCCTCAAGATGTTCGACGAGCTGGTCGAGCACATGAAGGGCGACGGGCGGGTCTTCCGCACGCTCGGCGATCTGGCGGCCGAGTTCCGCAGCGAGAACCCCATCGAGCAGTGGGCGGCGGAGAACCCCCACCTCACCGGCGCTGCGGCACGGCCGCCCGAGACCTCCGAGCGCCTGCGGCAACTGATGGAGGCGCCGTAGGGCTCAGCCCGCAGGAACAGCCAGCAAGAACAGCCCGCAGGGCCGCTCGCCGAGGGGCCGGAGAGCGATGGTTGACAGAGCGATGGTCGACCAGAGACATACTCAGCCGGGGCTTCGGTGACCGACAACGCGCCTGAGCGCGCGCCGTCGGCGGCCGCCGGGAGCCACCGGCTCTCGCTCCGGGACTGGGCTTCCAAGCACTCGACCGAGTTGCAGTTGCTGGTGGGTCTTGGGCTGCTGATCCTCGTCTTCTCGCTGATCGAGCCGTCCATTTACCCCACGACCGACAACGTCCGGAACATCGCCCGCCAGGCGGGGATCCTGCTGGTGGTGGCGATCGGCCAGATGTTCGCCATCACCGTCGGTGGGTTCGACCTGTCGGTCGGGGCCAACATGGGCTTCACCAGCGTCGCCACCGCCCAGGCGCTGGGGGCCCACGGCGTGCCGGCGGCCATCGTCATCGGGCTGCTGGTCGGCGCCGCCATCGGCCTGGTGAACGGGCTGCTGATCGCCAAGCTGCGGGTCAGCCCGTTCGTCGTCACCATGGCCATGCTGTACTTCCTGACCGGGTACTCCAACGTCCGCAGCGCGGGTTCGTCCGTCATCGCCAACGATCCGTCGTTCCAGTGGTTCGGGCGCACCGATTGGGGCTTCCTGCCGTCCACGATCGGCATCGGGCTCATCGTGCTGCTGCTGGCGATGGTTTTCACGGGCAGGACGCGCATCGGCCTCTACGTGTACGGCATCGGAGGCAGCCGCGAGACATGCCACCTGGCCGGGATTCCCGTCGCCCGCTACGAGACCATCACGTACATGTTCACCGGCATGCTCGCCGGCGCGGGTGGGATCATGGCCGCCTCCCGGGTGTCGGTCGGCCAGACCGGGCTGGGGGCCGGCTACGAGTTGCGGTCCATCGCCGCGGCGGTGATCGGGGGTGCGGTCATCGGCGGCGGTAAGGGCCGCCTGAGCGGGGTCTTCCTCGGCGTCGCCCTGATGACCTGCCTGACCGTGGGGTTGGGCGTGACCGGTACCAGCACGTTCCAGCAGCAGATGGCCATCGGTGTGGCCCTCGTCGTGGCGGTGCTGATCAGCCAGATTCGCGGGGGGCGCATCCGCCGGATGTCCGATGTCGGGCCGGCATTCATGCAGCTTCTGGGTCTGGTCCGTCGTGACGAGGGCCGAGACCGGCGGATCTCCGCGGGCGCCCCAGACGCCGATCCGGCGCGCGATGACACCGGCTGACTCTCCGGCAGGGCTGAAGCCGACCGCAGCGGCAATGGGGGAAAGGGCGCCCGGCGATGGCCCCGCGGCGCTCCTGGAGGGGATCTCCAAGTCGTTTCCGGGGGTGAAGGCACTCGACGACGTGTCCCTGGACGTGCGGCGGGGCGAGGTCCATGCGCTCCTGGGCGAGAACGGTGCCGGCAAGTCCACCCTGGTGAAGATCCTGGCCGGGCTGATCCGCCCCGACGCGGGCCGCATCCGGCTGGACGAGGCCGACGTGGTGTTCGGTGGGCCTCGTGACGCCCAGCGACGAGGCATCAGCTACGTGCCCCAGGAGGTGCAGGCCGTGCCGGACTTCAGCGTCGGGCGCAACATGCTGCTGGGGTTCGAGGGGCCGTTCGACCGGAAGGGCAAGCTCACCTCCAAGGAGCGCAGGCTGACCCGGGAGGCGCTCGACCGCTGTGGCGCCTCATTCAGCGAGTCCGCCACAGCAGGCCGGCTCAGCGTTCCGGAATTGCGGCTGGCGCAGATCTCGCGGACGCTCCTGCATCCGGGCGACGTCATCCTGCTCGACGAGCCCAACGCGGCCCTGTCGGAGAACGATGCGGCGGCGATGCTGGAGCGCCTGCGGCTGCTGCGTGATCAGCAGAAGGCGATCATCTACGTGAGCCACCGGCTGACCGAGGTTCTGGGCATCGCCGACCGGATCACCGTTCTCCGGGACGGTCATGCCGTCGGCACGTTCCCCCGGGCGGAACTCGACAAGGACAAGATCGTCTCGCTCATGACGAAGGACAGCACGCTCGGCGATCACGAGCCGGCCGGTCCGGTCACACTCAGCTCCCCAGCGGTGGCGGCGACGAACGGCAAGTCCCTCCTCGAGGTCAATGGTCTGACTCGGGATCCCAACCTCGTCGATGTCACGTTCAGTTTGAGACCAGGGCAGATCGTCGGTGTGGCCGGCGTGCAGGGCTCGGGTCACGGCCACCTGCTGCGCGCCATCGCCGGCGTCGACGGCTACGACCGGGGCCGGATCGCCGTTCGCGGCCAGGCGCTTCACCCGGCGGTTGTGCGCAACGCCTACCGGGCCGGGGTCGTGCTCGTGCCGGCGGATCGCCGCGCCTCGGGCATCGTCCCGGAGATGTCGGTTCGGGCCAACCTCACGCTGCCCATCGGTTCGGTGGCGAGGCGAGCCGGGATGCGCCGGATCCGCAAGGAGCGGCAACTGGCCCGGGAATACGTCGATGCACTCGGCATCCGGCCGGTCAACACGGAGATCCTCGCCGGGAACCTCAGCGGCGGCAACCAGCAGAAGCTGGCGCTGGCACGGGCGCTCGTGTCGAAGCCGAGCGTCCTGCTGCTCGACGAGCCCACACAGGGGATCGACGTGGCGGCGAAGGCGGAGATCCTGGCGCTCATCCGGCAGCTGGTGCAGGACGTCGGATTCGGTGTGGTGGTGGCGTCGTCGGAGTTCGAGGAGTTGCTCGCCGTGACCGACCTGATCCACGTCATGAGCCAGGGGCGCTTGGTGGCCACCTTCCCGACCGAAGAGGCCGACTACGAGCGAATCCTGCACGCCGCCCTGCCCTAGTGTCCCGAGTCGGAAGTTCGCTGGCGTTTCGATGGCCCCGCTATTCGCATTTGCGCAGGCCAGCTCGCTGCAGCAATCCTCCGAATACCAAACGAACTAATCGCTCAGGACACTAGGAGGCTGTTGAGTAGTGCTGGAGACCACCTCTCCGTCATTCCGGCGGAGGCCGGAATCCACTTCCCAGCGGCACCGCCTGGGCCTACTGCGAACTACTCAGCACACTCCCAGCGGACGAAGCGGACTCATCTAGGAACGGAGACCCCCCATGCTGCTTGCCAATCCCCGAGACGGGTACCACTTCCTCAGCGGCATCGACCCCTACTCGTGTGGTGTCGTTGCGGACCCCGGCCATGAGGTGGTCCACGCGACCCTGCGAACTCCACTTCCCTGGCGGGAGGGCTTCGAGAGGATCGACGCCCATCTGGCCGACGTCGGTCGGGAGCGCCATGCCCTCTGCGGCATCCAGCTTCGCTCACCGACCCCGTTCACCATGGAGGGATTCATCGAGTTCAACGTGGGCTACTGCGACCTGGTCAAGTCGTGGGACCTCTACGTCGGCGACCTCAACCCCATCGCCCGGACAAATGTGGCTCCGGCTGACCACCCCCCGGCGGTTCCCGTCCTGCACGCCTTCTCGTACACGGCCCCCGCCACCCGGGACGTTCCGATGACGTTCGTCGTCGCCGGCGCCGGGGAGCTGCGGGAGGCGGCCCTGGACGAGGACACGATCATCCGCAAGGGCGAATTCGGGCCCGACGCCATGCGCGAGAAGGCCCGGCACGTGGTCGGCATCATGGAGTCCCGGCTGCTTGGGTTGGGCGCCGGCTGGGACCGGGTCACCACCGTCGACGTGTACACGGTGCTGCTGCTCGAGGGATTGCTCGAGGACGCGGTGCTGCCGACGATCGGGCCGGCGACGCGTCACGGGCTGGTCTGGAGCAGATCGCGGCCCCCGGTCCTGGGTCTCGACTTCGAGATGGACATGCGCGGCGTGCGGTCCGAGATCACGCTGTAGCCGGCGCGCCCGCTCGGCCAACCCAGCAACGAAGCCCGGACGGCCTACCTGACAGGAATAGTTAGTTAGTTAGACTGACAAATGATGCATGGTCGGTCGGATTCGCGCCTGCTGCGGCTGATCAACAGCCGGAAGATCACCGATGTCGTCCTGGACGTCGCGCCGCGGGGCATCTCCCGGGCGGACGTGGCCCGGGCCACCGGTCTCTCGAAGCCCACCGTCTCGGCCCTCGTAGGTGACCTCGAGGCGGCCGGTCTCGTGCGACTGGCCGATTCCGGCAGTCCCAGCGGGGGTATCGGTCGCCCTGCGGCGCTCTACGAGATAGTGCCGGACTCGAGCCTCGTCGTGGGGGCCGACATCGGCGCCACGAAGATCATCGTCGGGGTGGCCGACCTGCTGGGGCGCCCGGTGGCCGAGGAGATGATCGAGACCCCGCCGGACGCCACGGCTGCCGCCGACACGGTGGCGGAGACTGCCCTCCGGCTGCTCGACGAGATTGGCGGGTGGCCCGGCCGGCTGCGGAATGCCTGCGTCGGGGTGCCGGGGGTGTACCGCTCTTCCACGGACAGCGTGGAGATGGCCCTCAACCTGCCCGGCTTCGAGGGCCTCAACATCGGGCGGCACCTGTCGGATCGCCTCGGTGTGCCCGTGCGGGTCGACAACGACGTCAACCTGGCGGCGGTCGGTGAAGCCGGCGCCGGTGTTGAACACCCCGACTTCGCCGCCGTCTCGATCGGCACCGGCATCGGCTCGGGGCTCATCATCGGCGGCGAGTTGTACCGCGGCGGCAGCGGTGCCGCCGGTGAGTTGGGGTCGTTGATCCTCCCGGTCGCCAACAGCCTTGCGGGGGATGGCGACCGAGCCACGCTGGAGGACCTGGCCTCCGCGCCGGCCATCCGCCGGATCTTCAGCCGGGCCGTGGGCAACGGCCGGTCGTCGGTTCTGGACCGCAGCGCGGAGGTGGCGGACATCTTCACCGCCGCCGCCGACGGCGACGAGGCGGCCGCATACGCGCTGTCGCAGGCGGCCGGCGCCATGGCGTACGCCGTGACACACCTGTGCCTCATCAACGACCCGGCGCTGATCGTGTTCGGCGGCGGTGTCGGCGCCAACCCCGTTTTCGTGGAGGCGGTCGCCGGGGAACTCGACCATCTCCTGGCACATCCGCCCGAGCTGGCCCCGTCGACACTGGGTCGGCGCGCCACGTTCCTCGGGGCGATCTCGCTGGCGCTGCGCTCGCTGCGCGCCACGCTGGTCGAGCGGGCACTGGACGGCCGGGAACATCGGGAGGCGCACCGGTGAGCGACGTGGCCGCCACCGTCGCCGAAGCGGTCGACGCCGATGGCCTCGTGGAACTCGTGCGCAGTGCCACCCGGATTCCCAGCGTCACGGGCGACGAAGCGGAGTTCGCGATGTGGGTGCGCGACCAGATCTCCGCCGGAGGTTGGGACGAGGTGCGCTCCAGTGACGTCGCCCCGGGACGCCCCAATGTGTACGCCTTTGCCGGCGTCCCCGGCGGCGGACGGTCGCTGGTGCTGGCCGGGCACCTCGACACGGTGGCGGTCGACGACTGGCACCACCAGTGGGAGGGAACCGGCCGAGCCGATCCGTTCGGGGCGCACGTCATCGACGGTGAGATCTGGGGCCGCGGCGTGGCCGACCAGAAGGCGGGCGTCTGCGCCGTCATCGAGGCTCTGCGCGCCGTGCGCCGTAGCGGCCACCGGCCGGCCGGTCCGGTCACGGCGCTCTTCGTCTGCGACGAGGAGTCCGGCCAGCCGGGCTCCGGTGTCTCGGCGGGCATGCGGGCGGCGGTGAGCGACGTGTTCGGAGAGGCCGGTGACGACGGGCCGCCGGCCGACTTCGCCGTCTACACCGAGCCCACCACCTCGGCGGTGTACACGGCGCAGATGGGCTTCTGTATCGCAGACATCGCCCTTGGCGGGCGGTCGGCCTACTTCGGCACCCCCGAGCTGGGTGTGGACGCGCTGCGGGCCGGGCACGCGCTGCTGGCGGATCTGTGGCAGCACTCCGCCGAGCTTCGCTCTCAGGGCACCCACGAGTTGCTGGGTGAGGCGTTCCTGCTGGTGACCCGGGTCTCGGCCGGCGGGAACATCGCCGTGCCGGGTCGCTTCGAACTGTCGCTGATCCGCAAGATCCTGCCCGGGGAGAATCTTGCCGGGGCGGCGTCGGCGATCGAGGAGATCAGCGAGACGATTGCCGGGCATCACGGGGTGACGCTCAATCTCGACTTCAGCGCGCCCCGTGACCATGCCGTGGGCGGCACTCCTGACGAGATCTCCGCCGACCACCCGGGGGTCGCCGGATTGAGCCGCTCCATCGAGGCCACCACCGGGCAGGCCGCCCGCGTCGAGGGCGCTCTCTACTGGTCGGAGAAGCCGTTCCTGCGCGCCCTGGGCATTCCCGGCGTCTACTTCGCGCCGGGCGACATCTCTCACTGCCACACGCCGTTCGAGCGACTCGAGATCGACGAACTCATATCTGCCACCCGCAGCCTGGCGCACTTCGTGGCGTCCTGGTGCGGCGTACAGAAGCTGCAGACAACACCTGTATAGGAGGGGTGAATGAAAGCCAAACCCACAAGATTGCGACTGCTGACGGCTGTTGCGCTGCTGGCCGCTGTCGGCCTGCTCGCCGCGGCCTGCGGGGGGGACGACGACTCCGGTTCGTCGGCACCGCAACCCGCACCCGCGCCGGCTCCCGAGCCGGCCGCGCCCGCGCCGGCGCCGGAACCGGAGCCCCCGGCGCCGGCACCAGAGCCCGCACCCGAGCCGCCCGCGCCGGCCCCCGAGCCGCCCGCGCCCGCGCCGGAGCCACCGGCCCCGGCCCCCGAACCGCCGCCCGCACCCGCCTTCGAGGCGCCCGTGACGCAGGGCCCCGGCGGCGAGGAGGCCACGTCGTCGGCGGAGATCAGCCTCAGCGACGCCGAGGCCGACGAGGTGCGCGCCGGTGGCTACACCGCAGCCCTGCTGTGGCACACGGCGGGGGCCTTCACCGACGCCGTGAGCCAGGGAGCCGCGACGCCTTCGCCGATCTGGACATCGAGGTGATCGCCGAGACCAACGCCTCTTTCGACGCCGCGCAGCAGGCCAACGACGTGGAGACGGTCATGGCCCAGAGCCCCGACATCATCATCAGCCTGGTGCTCGATCCGGTGTCCGGGGCCGAGGCGTTCCGCCCCGCCGTCGAGTCCGGCGTGCAGCTGGTGTTCCTCAGCAACGTGCCCGAGGGTTACGTGCAGGGGGTGGACTACGTCGGCCTCGTGACCGACGATCTGGCCGCCATGGGCATCGCCGCCGCCGACCTGCTGGCCGACGCCCTGGGCGGCGAGGGCGAGGTGGGGTACATCTTCCACGACGCCCCCTACTACGTCACCAACCAGCGTGACCAGGCGTTCAAGGCATGGATCGAGGGCAACTACCCCGGTATGGAGATCGTGGCCTCCCAGGGTCTGGCCGATCCCGCCGCCGCCGAGGAGATCGCCTCGACACTCCTGACGCGCTACCCCGACCTCGACGGCATCTACGCCCCGTGGTCCGCCGGTCCGGCCGACGGCGTGCTGGCAGCGCTGCGGGCCGCCGGCGCCTCAGATGTGGCCATCGTGACGCTCGACTTGGACACCAACGTCTCGCTCGACCTCGTGGAGGGCGGCAACGTCGTCGGAATCGCCGCTGACGAGGCCTACGACCTGGGTCGCACGATGGCGGTCGAGGGTGCCTACGGGCTCCTGGGCAAGCCCGCACCGGCCTTCGTGGTGGTGCCGGCCATTGCGGTCACGGCGGACAATATCGTCGAGGCCTATCGGCAGTCACTCGCCACCGATCCGCCGCAGGTCGTGCTCGACGCTCTCGGGTGATCACCTGACCGCACCCCCATGTGACCGGGGACCGCTCTCGTGAGCGGCCTCCGAGCCCGGCGTGCCCGGCAGCCGCCTCCCCCCGGCGGTCGCCGGGCACGCCGGCGCGACGTCGATCTCCAGCAATACGTCGTCTACCTGGCGTTCGCCCTCATCCTGGCGGCCTTCGCCATCATCCTGCACGACGACGGCTTCCTGAGTTCAGCCAACCTGCTGAACATCGGCCGCCAGGCGGCGCCCATCGCCGTGATGGCGGTGGGGATGACGTTCGCGCTTGCGGCGGCGGAGATCGACCTCTCCGTCGGCTCGGTCGTGGCGCTGTCGTCGCTGGTGGCGGCGGAGGTCGTCACCGCAGCGGGGTTCCTGGCGGGGGCGCTGGCGGCGGTGGGTGTGGGCGTCGCCGCCGGCCTCCTCAACGGTCTCATCGCTGTGAAGGTCCGCATCCCGTCGTTCCTCGTGACACTCGGGATGCTCGGCGTGATCAGTGGGATCGCCCGCAACATGAACAACCTTCAGTCCTACCCCATCCGCAACGACGCGTTCTCAGCGGTCTTCGGGGCCGGTTCTGCGGGTCCGGTCTCGTCGCTGCTGATCTGGACGGCGGTGGCGCTGGTGCTCGGACACGTGGCGCTGCGCCACCTGCGCTGGGGGCGCCACGTGCTGGCGACCGGGGCCAACCGCGAGGCGGCCAACGCCCTCGGCATCCGCACCGACCGCGTCCGCATCAGTGCCCTGGTGACCAGCGCCACCGCCGCGGCCTTCGCCGGGGTGCTGCTCGCCGGGCGGCTTGCCATCGGGCGCCACGATCTGGGCGAGAACGACCTGCTCACAGTTATCGCAGCCGTCGTCATCGGTGGGACCAGCCTCTTCGGCGGGCGCGGGTCTGTGGCCGGAGCCGTGGTCGGTGCGGCCATCATGGCGATGCTCAACAACGGCCTGATCCTCATGGGGCTGCGGGTGGCCGATCAGATGATCGCCCGCGGCGTCATCATCGTGCTGGCGGTGGCGGTGAGCATGCGCGAGCGGCGCGAGCGCTAGGAGACGGATCGTGTTCCTCGAGGTGCTGCAGCGGCGGAACCCGCGGTTCTTGGAGGTGGCCGTGGCGCTGCATCAGGCCGGGGAGATCCCCGCCAACAGCTACGTGCTGGACCTCGATGCTGTTATCGCAAACACGGCCGGGCTCTGCGAGGCGGCACAGCGGTTGGGCCTCACGGTCCTCGCCATGACCAAGCAGGTGGGCAGGGCGCCGGGCGCGCTGGATGCCATGGCGGGCGGCGGTGCGGACGGCTTCGTGGCCGTGGACATGGCGTGCGCCCGGGCGATCGTGACCAATGGGCACCGGCTCGGCCATCTCGGACACCTCGTGCAGGTGCCCCGTGGCGAGGCGGCCGAGGCGGCGGCGCTGGAGCCGGATTTCTGGACGGTGTTCAGTGCCTCCAAGGCCGCCGAGGCCGCGTCCGGCGCCGCCGCGGCGGGCCGGACCCAGAATCTGCTGGTCCGTGTCTGCGCAGCCGGCGACGAGTTCTACCCGGGCCACGAGGGTGGCGTGCCGCTGGACGAACTCACCGGGATGCTCGACCGGCTGAGCGCGATGCCGGATGTGCGCTTCGCCGGGTTGACCACCTTCCCGGCACTGCTGTTCGATGCAGCCACCGGCGGTGCCCGCACGACGCGCAACGTCGAGACTCTGGCACGTGCCGCGGAGATGGCTCGCCGCCACCTCGGCGCAGGCACCGCCGTCGAGATCAACGCCCCCGGCACCACCTCGACAGCCGTTCTGGGCCAGCTCGCCGAGGCAGGCGCCACACAGGTGGAGCCAGGGCACGGGCTCACCGGCACCACGCCTCTGCACGCGGTGGGGGATCTGCCCGAGGTGCCGGCGATCTGTTATCTCAGCGAGGTCTCGCACCTCCACGCCGGCGTTCCGCTCTGCTTCGGCGGCGGGCTCTACATCGACCCGGTGTTCGAGTCCTACGACCCGGCGGCGCTGGTCGCCGCCGATCCCTCTGATCTCGCCGAGGCGCCCGTGGCGATGGATTTCCCCGATCCGGCGGGCATCGACTACTACGCACGGCTCCACCCGCCCCGCCAGAGGCACGTGCGCGAGGGCGACACCGTGATCTGCGGATTCCGGGCGCAGGCGTTCGTGACCCGGGCATTCATGGTCGGCCTGTCGGGCGTGGCAAGTGGTGCACCGTCGGTCGCCGGCATCTGGAACACTCTCGGGCGGCCGGCGGAGTGGGGAACCCGATGAGTGCCCCCGCTCTCGTGGCCGACGGCATCTCCAAGGCCTTCCGGGCGGTGCAGGCGCTCGAGGACGTGGCGATCGAGTTGCACTACGGCCGGGTCACCGCCCTGCTGGGTGACAACGGCGCCGGCAAGTCCACGCTCGTGAAGTGCCTCGCCGGGGTCTACCAGCCCGACGCCGGGGTCATCGATATCGACGGGGTGCGACGGGCGATCCCGACGCCGGACGCGGCTCGCAGGTTCGGCATCGAGACCGTGCACCAGACGCTGGCAGTCATCGACACTCTCGATGTGGCCGCCAATCTGTTCCTCAACCGGGAGTTCCTGCGCGGCGGTCCGATCGGCCGCCGCTTGGGGCTGCTCGACCACAAGCGCATGCGCGCCGAGTGCGAGGCCACGCTGGGGCGCCTGGACATTCGCATCCCGTCGCTGCGCCGGGCTGCGCGATCACTGTCGGGCGGGCAGCGCCAGGCCGTCGCCATCGGGCGGGCCGTGGCCTGGGGCCAGCGCATCGTGCTGCTCGACGAGCCCGCCGCGGCCCTCGGCGTGGAACAGACGGCGCGCGTCCTCGACCTGATCCGGAATCTGCGCGACGACGGCGTGGCGGTGCTCCTGATCACCCACAACATGGACCGGGTCATCGACGTGTGCGACCACGCCGTCGTGCTGCGCCAGGGACGCAAGACCGCCGAGGCCGCCGTCGGCGACCTCACCAAGAACGATCTCGTGGCCTTCATCACCGGCGCCAGCACGACCGAGTGACCAGCACCGGCAAGCGGAACCGCGGTACGGGTCCGATCGCGCCGGGCCTCCCGGCGATCGGCGCTGGCTGCCTCGGCGGCGTGGCCGCTATGGATCGCGGCGCCCCCGGATCCCTTTCAGTCGCACCTCTCCGCGAGTGAGGCGGCTGCCCGCAGCTGGGCGGTGAGTTCGGCGAGGGACGTGCGGGCGTTGAGGCCGCTCGTGGAGGGCATGACGTAGGCCGGTCGGCCGCCGATGCGGCGGGCCTGGGGGCCGGGGGTGGCCCGGCGATCCACCGCGACCCGCCAGCCGGCCAGGCCCACGAAGCAGATCGCTCCGGGCTCGAGCCGTTCGGCGAGGCGTTCGAGACGCTCCAGACCCTCGGCGTACTCGTCGCTGGTCAACTCGGCGGCCTGCCGGGTGGGTCGCTTCACCAGGTCGGTCATCCCGATCCCGTTTGCGACGAGGGCGTGGCGGGGGTCGCGATCGCGACTCACCAGGCCCGCAGCGAGGGCTGCGGGCCAGAACCGGTTGGAGCCGCGCGCGAACCCCACCCCGACATCTGCCGCGTACACGCTGGGGTTCAGCCCGCAGACGAGCAGGCGCATGCCCGGCCCGACGGTGTCGGCGAGCGTGCGCAGCCGCCGAGTTGCCACCAGCAGCACCTTCTTACGGCGTTCGATGCCATCGGTGGCCAGGCCGGCGCCCACCAGCACGTCCCGCAGCCACGGCACCGGCCAGCGCGAGAAGCGCCGCCCCGGGAAGTCGTCGTCGGGGCGCTCGTCCCACTCCGCGTCGCCCTCGAAGAGATGGAGTTCCACGGTGGCGCCGGGCACCAGAGCGCGGTGCAGGTCGGCCAGCGCGAGGGGCATCTCGGATCGGGCCAGATGGATGTACGACCGCGACGCCCAGGCTCCACGCAGGCAGCGGTCCCGCAGCGGGAGGGCGCGGAGATCGCCGGCCACCCGCAGCGGATGCTCCACGTGCGCCAGCATCGACCGGCTGGCGTCCAGCGCCACCGCCGGCTGCGGGAGGCCGCCGACGTGCCAGCCCGGCCCGCAGCCGAGGTCTGCGACAAGCCCGGCGGCGACCGGTCCTGCGGTCACCCGGTCGGCGAACTGCTCCAGACGATCGCCGTACTGGAGCGTCCGTCGACGCATCCATTCCTGCGCGGATGTGTCATAGACAGCAACACTCGGTTCAATCCCCATGTCTCACCTCGGTCCGATACTGTGGCATTCCAGACGGACAACCGGGGAACCGGGTGGTCGCCGGCCAGTGGGGGGAGGCGAAGACCGGCGCTCCGCACACCTCCGGTGCGAGGCAATAGGATCGGAGCATGACAGATACCGCCGACCCCGCCACCCACGAACCCACCAGCCGCGCGCAGGCCCTTGCCCTCATCGACGGCAAGCTGGGCGAGATCGGCATGCGCGAGTTGGTTTCGCGCACCGAGTTCACGAACTTGCTGCTGGACCTGCGGCTGCTTCTGTCGGCGGATCCCGAGGCCGTATCGGTCAACTGACCCTTCGGAGGTCCCCGGGGAGATCCGGAGTCAGGCTCGAGTCCGAGCCTGCGGCCTCGCCGGGTGAGAGGCCGGCACCGGCGGGGAAACCGTGTAGGGACAACTAAAGGGGGGCATCGGTGACGACGCGGCTGATCGGCGAGCGCGTTCGGCGGTCCGAGGACCGGCGCATTCTCGTGGGCCACGGCACGTTCATCGACGACATCGAGCCACCCGGTTGCCTGCACGTGGCCATGGTCCGTTCGACCTGTGCCAACGGCCGCATCCTGGGTATCGAGACCGCTGCGGCGGCGGCGCAGCAGGATGTCATCGCCGTCTACACAGCCGCCGATCTGGGTGAACTCGGCCGGCAGGCGCTGCCGCTGCTCATCCCGAATCCCAACCTCACCGAGCCGCGCACCCAGGTCCCGCTGGCCGCGGAGTCCGTGCACTTCGTCGGCGAGGCGCTGGCGATGGTGGTGGCGACGAGCCGGTACGCGGCCGAGGACGCCGTCGAACTGGTGGAGGTGACCTACGAACCGTTGCCTGCGGTGGTGGGCCCGCTGGTTGCCTTCGGTGGGAACGATCTGGTGCATGCCGACATGGCCGGCAACGTGGCAGCACACTTCGTCCAGGAGCACGGCAACGTGGAGGAGGCGCTGGCCACCGCGCCCCGGACGCTCGTGCGCCGGCTCTGGGTGGAGCGCAGTGCGGCAACGCCTATCGAGTGCCGCGGGGTGGTGGCGATACCCGACGAATTCGGGCACCTGCTGGTCTACGACACCTCCCAGGCACCGAGCACCATCCGGGCGGGCCTGTCCACGTATCTGAACCTGGCCGAGCACGAGGTGGATGTCGTGGCTCCCGACGTCGGCGGGGGGTTCGGCGTCAAGCTGCCCGTCTTCTACCCCGAGGAGATCCTGGTCCCCTGGGCGGCACGCCGTCTCGGCGCCCCTGTCAAGTTCATCGAGGATCGCCTCGAGCATTTCGTCGCGTCCAATCACGAGCGAGCCCAGTGGCACGAGGTTCGGGTCGGGTTCGACGAGGAGGGACGCATCCTCGCCCTGCACGACGAGTTCATTCACGACGCGGGTGCCTACTGCCCCTACGGGATCATCATCCCGATCGTCACCGCCTCCCGGCTGCCCGGGCCCTACAAGCTCCCGGCGTACAGCAGCGAGATGCACGTGGTCTACACCAACACGGTGCCGGTGACGCCGTACCGGGGTGCCGGCATGCCCCAGGGAGCCTTCGTGATGGAGCGGGTGGTGGACCTGATCGCCCGGGACCTGGGGATCGACCGGGCCGAGGTCCGCCGACGGAACTTCATCCAGCCCGACGAGTTCCCCTACGTCGTCGGACTGATGGACGAGGACGGCCTGACCACGACCTACGACAGCGGCGACTATCCCGCGGGTCTCGACAAGCTGCTGGAGGCGATCGGCTACGAGGGATTCGCCGCCGAGCAGGCCGAGGCACGTGCCGAGGGGCGACGGATCGGCATCGGCTTGGGCTGCTACGTGGAGGGCACCGGCAGCGGGCCCTACGAGGGAGCCCGCGTCCACGTGGAGACCACCGGGAAGATCTTCGTCACGACGGGCATCTCCACCCAGGGCCAGGCGCACGCCACGATCCTCGCCCAGGTGGTGGCGGAGGTCCTGCAGGTTCCCTTCGACGACGTCGTCGTGCGCACCGGGGACACGCGCCAGTTCAAGTGGGCCACCGGAACGTTCGCCAGCCGGATCGGTGTCGTGGCCTCCAATGCGGTGGCGCAGGCGACGCAACTCGTGCGGGACAAGGCAACGCAGATCGCTGCGCGCATCTTCGAGGCGAACGAGGCCGACATCCTCTTCGAGGACGGTCATGTCTCGGTGCGGGGCTCGCCGGACGTCCGCGTCCCGCTCCGCCAGATCGCCGTCCTCGCCAACCCGCTGCGCTACGCCTTCAGCAAGGAGGCACTGGCTGCCACCCAGTTCATCGGCGACGGTGGGGAGGAGGCGCCCCCGGTATCGGAGGTGGCCCCCGGTCTGGAGGCGACGGCATACAACAGCCCGAAGCACGCCACGTTCGCCAGCGGTGCCCACGCCGCCGTCGTGGAGGTGGACACCGAGACGGGCGTGGTCCGGCTGCTTCGCTACGCGATCGTCCACGACTGCGGGCGCATGATCAACCCCACCGTCGTGGAGGGCCAGGTACACGGGGGAACGGCGCAGGGCATCGGCGGGGCGCTCTACGAGCGGATGCACTACGACAGCGACGGGCAGTTGCAGAACGCCAGCTTCATGGACTTTCTTATGCCGTATGCCACGGAGATTCCGGAACTCCGCGTGGAGCACGTCGAAACACTCTCTCCGCTCAACCCCTTGGGCATAAAGGGAGTGGGCGAGGCGGGCTGCATCGTCCCCGCGGCTGTGATCATCGGCGCCATCGAGGATGCCACGGGTGTCGAGATCACCGAGACGCCGCTCAGCCCGGAGCGGCTGGCCGAGTTGCTGGAGGAGTCGGGATCGTGAGGGGGGCACGGTGAAGCCCGCCCGCTTCAGCTACCACGCCCCGGGAACGCTCACCGAGGTGCTCGACCTCCTGGCCGAACACGGTGACGTGGCACGCCCTCTGGCCGGCGGGCAGAGCCTGGTGCCCCTGCTGAACATGCGCCTCGCCACCGTGGGCCATCTCGTGGACCTCAACGGCGTGCAAGGTCTCACCGAGATCAGTGAGACCAACGGGCAGGCGACGATCGGGGCGCTCGTCCGCCAGCGCCGCGCCGAGTTGTCGCCCCTTCTGCCACCGCTGCTGCGCGCCGGCATCGCCCACATAGCCCACCCCGTGATCCGCAATCGGGGAACGGTGGTCGGCAGCGTGGCGCACGCCGATCCGGCGGGAGAGTTGCCGGCACTGCTCTGCGCCCTCGGCGGGGAGGTCACGCTGCGCAGCCGCTCGGGTGTGCGGGCGGTGGCTGCGGAGGAATTCTTCGTGGGGTGGTTCCAGACGGCGAGGCGTCCCGACGAGTTGGTCGTCTCTGTCACCGTCCCGTCCGCCGCCGCCACCGGGGCCATGGGATACGGCTTCGAGGAGATCGTCCGCCGCCACGGCGACTACGCCATGTGCGGTGCCGGGGCGTCGGTGTGTCCCGAGCGGTCGCGGGTGTCTCTCTTCGGTGTGGGTGCCACCCCCCACACGGTTGATGTGACCGGCGAGGTGGCGGCCGGAGATCTGGTGGCCGCGGTGGAGTCGGTGGCGGCGGATCTGTCCCCGGTGAGTGATATCCACGCCTCCAGCGGGTACAGGCTGCGGCTGGCCAGGGTCGTGACGCGCCGGGCTCTGGAAGCGGCTCAGCGATCGGTGGGAGGGGAGATCGGCGATGGCTGAGGAGACGCGGATCGTCAGTCTCACGGTGAACGGCGAGGCTCGGGCGGTCGAGGTGCCTGTGCGGATGCTCCTGTCGGACTGCCTCCGCCACGAACTGGGGCTGACCGGGACCCACGTCGGGTGCGAGCACGGCGTGTGTGGCAGTTGCACGATCCACTTCGACGGCGCCGCCCACCGGTCGTGCCTGCTGCTGGCCGTCCAGGCACACGGCCACGAGATCACCACGATCGAGGGACTCGCCGGGGACACGCTGCATCCCGTCCAGGAAGCCTTCGCCGACTCCCACGCGCTGCAGTGCGGGTTCTGCACCCCCGGGTTCGTGATGTCCGTCGTGGAGTTTCTCGGCCAGAACCCGTCGCCCACGCGGGCTGAGATCGTCGAGTCGCTGGCGTCCAACCTGTGTCGCTGCACGGGCTACCAGCACATCGTCAATGCCGTCGCTGAGGCTGCCATCCGCATGTCCGGCGACGATGCGGGAACCTGAGCTGGGAATCGGGCAGCCGCGTGCACCGATGGTGAGATTCCCACCAGGAAACTGCTGACCGATGCCGGCCGAGATCTATGCGTCATTCCGGCGGAGGCCGGAATCCATGGCCCAGCCGCCCGATCGGCGCTATCAGTGGCCGACTCAGCATCCTCCCAGGTGGGCCCCCGCCTCTTCGATGAAGCGGGCACGATGAGCGACCACGCTGCCGGGGCTGCAATCGAGGTGCTCGACGCGACGCGCGTGACGGCAATCGGCGTCCGTCCGGCCGGTGAGGTCACCGAGGCCGTCGGTGAGCGCCGGTACCTGCACGCCGGACCGCCGCTGGGCGCCGCCACCCTCACGGGCCCTCTCCGTGGCGCTCTGATCGGGGCGCTGATGCTGGAGGGAGAAGCCGATTCGCCCGAGGCGGCCGCGAGGCTCCTCGACAGGCGCGAATTGGAGTTGGCGTCCTGTCACGACAACGGCGGCGTCGGGGCGCTGGCAGGTGTCGTGACGCCGTCCATGCCGGTCGTCGTCATGGAGACCGACGGCGGCTCCCGGGCGTTCTCACCGCTGAACGAGGGACTCGGCCGGGCACTGCGTTTCGGGTCCTACGACTCGGAAACCCTGCAGCGCCTCCGCTGGATGGGCGCCGTCGCAGGTCCCGTGCTGGACGCGGCGATCGGTGCCGCCGGCGGGCTCGACATGGTCGAACTCTGGGCCGAAGGGCTCCGACGTGGCGACGAGTGCCACAACCGCAACGTGGCTTCCAGCGCCGCCGTGCTGGTCCGCCTGGCCCCGGCGATCGTGGCCGGGGCTGACCGCCGGGACGCGGTCGACGTGCTGTCCTACGTGGGCGCCAACCCGCACTTCTTCCTGGCCTTCTCCATCGCCGCGGCCAAGGCCGTCACCGATGCGGTCCATCGGGCGGCCGATCCCGGCGTCGTCACGGCGATGTCGTCCAACGGCGTCAGCCTCGGCATCAGGGTCAGCGGTGCGGGCGATCGCTGGTTCCTCGCCGACTCCCTGATAGGCGAGCCGAAGCTGTTCGAGGGCTACGAGCCGGCCGATGCCTCGCCTGTCCTGGGCGATTCGTTCATCGCCGAGACCGTCGGTCTGGGGGCGTTCGCGCTGTCGGCCGCTCCGTCCATCGTCTCCTTCGTCGGGGGCGATCCGCTGACTGCGTCCGACGAGGTCGAGGAACTGCGTGGCATCTGCCGGGGCACCAGTTCGCGGTTCCTCATCCCTTCCGAGGGGTTCCGCGGGACACCCATCGGGATCGACGTGCACAAGGTGGCGGCCACGGGCGTCGCGCCGCTGGCGAATGCCGGGCTGGCCCACCGGGAGCCGGGAAGGGGCCAGGTGGGAGCGTGCCTCCTGCGCCTGCCGCTAGAACCGTTCGTGGAGGCGGCCGCCTTCCTCGATGCGCAATAGCGCAACAGCCCGCTGACTACCGCTGCGAACCGGCTCAGCCGTCAGTCCGGCGGAGAGCCTGCCCCGGACTCGATCCGGGGCCGGAATCCATTCCGCAGCGCTCCGACGGTCGCTGCCAGCGGGCTACCCAAGTGACTGGCGGCCGGTCACGTCAGATAGTCCAGGGCAACCGCCGTGTAGACCTGAGCCGACAGCGCGACCGCCTCGAGGGCGACCGACTCCTCGTTGGTGTGCCACATCCCCTGCTCGCCCGCTCCCAGCATGACGGCGGGGATGCCGCGGCTTGAGAACAGCCCGGCGTCGATGCAGCCGTGGGAATAGGTGAGCGACGGGTCGGGGTGCCCGGCGGCCGCGAACGCGGCGCGGAGCCTCCCCACGAACGGGGAGTCGGCGGGAACGTCGGACGGGTACATCAATGGTCCGGGTTCGACCTCGATGGCCCAACCGTCGATGCTCTCCAAGGCTCTGCGGATGTCCGCCAGGGCAGCCTCCGGATCATCGCCCGGCAGGAGGCGACGGTCGATGACGATCTCGACGCGGTCCGGCACGGTGTGCGTGGCGTTCGGGCTGCTGTGCACGGCCGTGGGGGTGAGCGTCGGCCGCCCGAGATGCGGGTGGTCGCCGGCCAGTTCGATGCCGTCCAGGCATGCCAGCACGCGGCGGGCTCCCTCGATGGCGTTCTTGGCTCGCCAGGGCATGGAACTGTGCCCCGCCCGCCCGGCCACCCGGATGGTGGCGTCGACGCGCCCCTTGTTGGCGACGCAGATGGCGTTGTCGGTGCCGATGCCCACGATGCACGCCGCCGGCGCGCTCCGTCCCTCGTAGCCGGCCAGGAAGCTGCGGGCCGTGTCGTGACGCCCGGTCTCGCCCGCCGGCGAGATGCAGAGCACCAGCGGTCCCGCCAGTTCCGCCGCCTGCTCGGCAACGGCCCCCGCGGCCAGCATGGCGGCCGCCAGCGCGCCCATCTGCTCGCTGGCGCCACGGCCGCGCAGGCGCGCCGCACCGTCTGCGCCAACGATCCGGCTCGCCACGAACGGATCGACCATGCGGCCCGCGGGATGGGTCATGGCGTAGCAGAACAGGACCAGCCCCGGCGTGTCGCCGCTGCCGATCTCGGCGATCACGTTGCCGGCGTCGTCGGTGGCGGTGTCCAGTCCCAGTTCCCGGAGTTGGGCGGTGACAACCGTCTGCAGGAACGCCCTCACCTGCGGGTCGTCCTCGAAGAGGTCCGTCTGTTCCGACGGCGTCTCGAGCAGCGGGCACAGCACGCGCTCGACGCTGCTCTCATCGAAGCTGGGAATGCCGGTCATCGGAGGTCGTGCTCCGGCAATCGTGTCGACCGATCGGCTGGAATCGCAGTCCGGACCGCTGGCCACTGGATTCCGGCCTCCGCCGGAATGACACTCATACTGTGCGGGTCCCCGGTTGGTGGTGGGTCTGACTCGCCGGAATGACGACAGAGCAGGTTCGCAGCATTGCTCGGCGGTCCGCTAGCGGCGGAGGCCCATCTTCTTGAGCCGGGGGAAGATCTCCTCCTCCATCTGCTGCAGGCCGAGGAACGGGTCGAAGAATGACACCAGCACACTCTCGATGCCGGCCTCGTACATTTCCCGCAGCATCTCCGCGACCGTGTCGTAGCTCCCCACGAGCTGGTGGGCGCCGATCCCGAGCGCCATGCGGAGGAAGAGGTCCTTGTCGATCCCGCCGTAGGGGTCGGCGCTCTCCTCCTCCGCCTCGATCCACCCGAACGTGGAGGAGATGTGCTGGCGCTTGGCCGACTCGATGAAGTTCATCGTGGCTTTGTGGTCGACCTCCTCGGCGATCCATTCGGCAGTGGCCTGCGCCGCTGCGTCGGTCTTGTCGATGATTGGCCACAACTGCGTGGCCACGAGCACCTTCCGACCGTAGGAGGCCGCCCTGTCGTGGATGTCCCGGGCGACGGTCCGGTAGGCCTCGATCTCGGGCTGGATCTGGAAGATCCACTCGGCGTGCCGGCAGGCGAAGTCGATGCCGACCTTCGATTGCCCCGCCTGCATGAGCAGCGGGCGCGGCTTGCGCGTGGGCTTCGGGTTCACGTAGGCGCCGTAGCACTGGTAGTACTCACCCTCGAAGATGATGGGCACGTCGGAGGCCCAGAGAGCCTTGACGAGTGTGAAGAACTCGTCGGCGCGACGGTAGGACTCGTCGTGTTCGGGCGGCTCGAGGTGGCCGAAGGCGGCGAATTCCTTGGCCGAGTAGCCGGTCACCATGTTGAGGCCCCAGCGGCCACCGGAGATGTGGTCGACCGTCACGCCGAACTTGGCGAAGTGGAAGGGGTGGAACCCGTAGTTGCTGTGAGCAGTGGAGAACTGCAGCATCCGGCTCGTGACGGCTGCTGCTGCTGCCGCCGCCGTCAGCGATTCCAGGCAGGTCTCGTTCCAATCCGTCTCGCCCCCCTGCCCGATCCAGCGCGCGAACGGCACCTGGTAGTCGAAGCCGACTCTCTCCGCCTCGGTGATCAGCTGGGAGGCAAGCGGCCACTTCCAGTAGTTCTGGTAGCGGTCGGGATCCGTCAGCACCGCTTTGGAGCCGGTGGAACCCCCCTGGATGTTCCAGGCGAACAGCCCGAACTGGAGGGGCTGGCCGAGGTGCGGATCGGGCTGCCCGTTCGGTTCGTAGGGCCCGGTGAGTTGTTCAATCCTCACTGGCCTAGTGCCATAACGAGTCGTTACCACGATGTCCCCCTTAGCTCTGCGGACGGTTCGTTGGCGGTTGTCGATAGATCGGGCCTCGGTCGATCACCTCGTCGAGGAGTGCGTCCTCGATATAGTCCGGCAATTCTCCGATGTCGATCCGCAGGGCCTCCTGCCCCGGGTAGTGAAGCAGCTTCCTGACATCGCTGCTCATGTAGTAGCCACCCAGCACCAGCACCATGAGCGCGCCGAAGGCGTCCGGATCCTCGTTGGCGAGCTGTTCGAGCGCCTCGGGGCTGGGAGGGTCGGCGCACCCGATCACGGCGCGCCGGCAAGCCGCGGCGAGGTCGGGGCGGGCGCGCAGGGCCTTTTCCAGGAGGTCTCCGGCGATCCCGACGGAACTGGCCGCCGGCATTTCCTCGTACGCGGGCACCAGCACGTCGGCGATCCGCGCCAGGCGGTCCCGGAGCGCCTCGTCGAAGTCCTCCGCGGCCAGGCCCGTCATGGCAACCGCCGAGGTTGCTGCCGTCGTCTGGATTCCGGCCTCCGCCGGAATGACGAGTCGTGGGTCGTCATGGCACGAGCTGCTCGCGGCGCTGGGTGATCAGGCGCTCTGTCGCCCGCAGGGCGAGGGCGGAGATCGTGGCGGTGGGGTTGACGCCCCCCGAGGTCACGAAGACGCTTCCGTCGATCACGTATAGGTTCTCGACGTCGTGAGACCGGCACCAGCGGTCCACGACGGAACTCTCGGGGTCGTCGCCCATCCGGGCCGTCCCGAGGAGGTGCCAGCCGGTGCCGCGCACCTGGGGTGTCACGACCGTTTCGTAGGCGCCCGCCTCGGTGAGCGATTCCACGGCCCGGGCCGCCTGGAACTTCAGGAGCCGCCGGGAGTTCTCCGAGACCCCGTACTGGATCCGGGGCGCCGGGATGCCGTCGGGGTCCACCAACTCGCCGTCGAGGGTCACCCTGTTGTCCTCGTCCGGCAGGTCCTCGCCGATGATGCCCCACATGATCGAGTGGCCGAGGTTCGTGCGGACCCGCTCGTGTAGCGCGGTTCCCCAGACGGGATCCCCGCCGAAGCCCAGCGCGGCCCCGAGAGGTCCACCGGAGGGTTGCAGGCCCCACTTGGCGCCGCGCACGAAGTCCCTCTCCGGGTCGGTCTCGTAGAACTCCATGCACTGGAGGCTCTGGCCCCAGTGGCTCTGCCAGCTCGGCCAGTGGCGGTCGAACAGTCCGATCACGGTGCCGAAGGGATGCATCATCAGCCGCTTGCCCACCAGGCCGGAGCGGTTGGCGAGTCCGTCGGGGAAGCTCGCGTTCCTCGACAGCAGCAGCAGGCGCGGCGTGCCGATCCCGTTGGCGGCCAGCAGTACGACCGAGGCCGGCTGGTGCTGCTGCTGCCCGTTGCGGTCCACGTACACCGCACCCGTGGCGAGGCCGCGGCCGTCGACCGTGATTTCCCGCACGCGGGCGCCGGTCACCAGGCGGGCGCCGAAGCGCTCCGCGTCCGGCCAGTGGGTTTGGTCGGTGGATCCCTTCGCCCCCTCCCCGCAGCCCCAGGCGCAGGTGCCGCGCTGGACGCAGGGTCGCCGCCCCCGGTACCGCCGGGAGGCGATGGCGTTGTAGCCGGGCCACCAGTGCCAGCCGAGACGGTTGTGCGCCCGGGCGATGTCGGTCGCCACGTCCGGTATGGGCAGCGGGGGCAGCGGAGGCTCGGCCCCGGGCGGGTAGGCGGGATCGCCGCCCAGCCCCGACACGCCGAAGTCAACGTCGGAGCGCTCGTAGAAGGGCTGGAGCTCCTCGTAGGTCAAGGGCCAGTCGTCGGCGACGCCGTCGAGCGTTCGCACCCGGAAGTCCGAGGGCGCCAGGCGGGGCCACTGGGCGGCGAACTGCACCGTGCTGCCGCCCACGCCGTTGAACATGAGTGGGTCGATGTCCGACTCGCTGACATCGACGGGATAGTCGGCACGCGCCCGGCGGATGTTCGGATCCCAGGTCCACTGCTTCAGGCCGGTGAGTTCCCAGTCGTCGTAGGCGCCGCGATACGCACCCGGGTCCGTCCGGTCGCCCTGCTCGAGGCACACCACGTCGAAGCCGGACTCCGCCAGCCGTCTGGCGGCGACGGCTCCGGAGGCGCCGGCCCCGATGATCAGGACGTCGGCGGGGCTCACGCGATCGCCGGGATGATGTCGGAGCCGAACACGTCGATCAGGTCGAGGGGCAGTTCGTAGGACGGGAAGCCGCGGATGTAGAAGTTCCTGACGCCTGCATCCCGGGCCTGGCGGAGTCGCTCCGTGCACTCCGCGGCCGTTCCCACCAGGCAGAACCGCTCGGCGTAGCGGAGACCGTCCTCGTCGCTCACCCAGCGACCGGCAACCTCGGCGGCCGCGAACCAGTCCTCGGCATGGGTCATGTCGGGATACACGTCGGGCACGACGGCAGGAACGTCGATCTCGATGCCGGCCAGTTGCAGGGCGCCTGTTGCACCGACCTGCGCCAGCCCCACGCAGACGGGCTTGGCAACACGCGCCGCTTCACCCGGGTCGTCGGTGATGTGGCAGAAGGTCCCCACGCAGACGTCGAGATCGTCGAGTGACCGACCTGCTCGCGCCGCGCCGCTGCGGATGAATCCGAGTGCCCGCTCGAGCAGGGGAGGGGCGAGCCCGGCCAGCACGATGACCCCGTCGGCGATCTCCCCGGCCAACTGCAGGGCCTTCGGGCCCGTGGCGGCCATGTAGATCGGCACCGGTTCGGTTGCCTGCCCGTGGAGGTGGATCTCCCGCCCGCCGTAGGTCGCCGGTTCGCCCTCGAGCAGCCGGCGCACGGCGTCGATGTTCCGGCGCATGCCGGCCAGCCGGGTCGGCATCATTCCGAGCAGCTTGATGGCGCTGTCACCGCTGCCCACGCCGAGAATCGTGCGCCCGGGAGCGAGTTCGGCGACGGTACGAGCAGCTGCCGCGGTCACACTTGGATGCCGCGTCTCGAAGGTCGTGACGCACGAGCCGACCCGGATGCTCCGGGTTTCCAGCGCGGCCACGGCCAGCGTGGCCCACACGTCCCGCCACAGGAACTGCGAATCCGGGTACCAGGCGATGTCGAATCCGGCCTCCTCGGCAGCCCGCGCCGCGGCGCCGGCCGTCCGGGCGTCGGCGCAGGGGGGAATGCGTATCCCGAAGACGGGCGCGGCGCTCACTTGAAGAGGTGCAGGGGCCGGCCCTCCTCGCGCGGGGGCAGGACCTTCCGCCCCGCGACGGCGATGGCGAGGATCGTCACGATGTAGGGCAGCGACAGCAGCAGCTCGCCGGCCACCGGGATGTCTCGGACCTGGAGTTGGAAGCCGAGGGCGTAGGAGCCGCCGAAGATCACCGCCGCCACCGCGGCACCGGAGGGACTCCAGCGTCCCAGGATGACGATGGCGATGGCGATGTAGCCCCGCCCACGCACGACGTCGTGCAGGAAGAGCCGGATGTCGGCCAGAACCATGTAGGCGCCGGCGAGAGCAGCAAGGATGCCGCTGGCGGTCATCGCCGCGAGACGGACCCGCAGCACGTTGACCCCGGTGGCCTGGGCGCCCTCTGCGTACTCCCCGCAGGCGCGCAGGCGCACGCCGATCCCCGTTCTGAACAGCAGGTACCAGACCACGGGCACGCACAGATATGTCAGATAGGCCATCCAGTGCTGATCGGCGAGCACGCCTATGCCCGGAATAGCCGCCAGACCGGGAATCCGCTGCGTGAATGATCCCCGCGGGACGGACATGGCCTCCAGCCCGCCGCGTCGTATCAGCACGTCGAACAGGTAGCTCGTGGCGCCGAGAACCAGGATGTTGAAGGCGATCCCTACCACGACCTGGTCGCCTCGCAGCCCCACGGTGATCCAGCCCAGGAGCAGTCCGAAGGCGGCCCCGAACAGCAACGCGAACCAGAACCCTGCCTGCTCCGCTCCGAAGAGAGCCGCAGACCATGCCGCCACGAACGCGCCGACCAGCATCAGCCCCTCCAGGGCGATGTTGAGGACGCCCGACCGCTGGGCGATCACGCCGCCGAGGGCGGCGAGCAGCAGCGGGACGCCCGCCAGCACCGTCGCGTTCAGGACGTTACTCACGCAATCGTTCCTCGCCACTCACGCGGTGGTACCTCGCCCGATCTCAATCCGGCCCCCAGGACCGGGATTCCCCCCATGCGGGCGAATAATACAGACAGCTTCCGCGGCCGTTGCTGAAGTCATCGATCCGGCTGGCAGTGGGCCACGTGACGCGGCCAACCGAGGGCCTGGCCCAGGAGGTGCTCGGTGATACGGCGATACCCGGGAGCGGTTGGGCGCGGCTGCGCAATATTTCCGAAATCGCCGCCGCGTGTATAGTCCCGCGCCGGGGGAATTCGGTTATGAGCGGTCAGGACGGCCAGCACATAGCGCAGCATCTCGATCTGGGGGGCGGGCGCATACACCTGATGCGTGGCGGCGCCGGCGAGGAGTTGCTCTTCCTGCATCCGGCTGCAGGAGCCGGGTTCTGGCTGCCGTTCCACGATCTGCTGGCCGAGCATTTCGACGTGATCTCCGCCGATCATCCCGGGTTCGGGGAGTCCGACCGGCTTGAGTGGATCGACGGCATGGAGGACCTCGTCTACTTCTACCTCGACCTGCTGGATTCGCTCGGGCTCAAGGCGGTGCATCTCGTCGGGGCCTCCCTCGGCGGCTGGCTGGCTGCGGAGTTGGCCGTGCATCAGCCGTCGCGGGTGCGCAGCCTGGTCATGATCGACCCGATCGGCCTCGACCTGCCGGAGCATCCCGTCGAGGACATCTTCGGCATGAACCCCGACGAACTCCGCGCCTCGCTCTTCCTGGACCCGGAGTTGGCTCTGCGCATCATCCCGCCCGAGCCCGACCACGACATGCTGATGCGCGCCTTCAAGGAGAAGACGAGCTTCGCCCGCCTGGCGTGGAACCCCTTCTGCTGCAATCCGAAGCTTCACCTCCGGATGCATCGCGTCACCGCGCCGACCCTGGTGCTGTGGGGGAGTGACGATCGCCTCGTGCCGGTGGCACATGGGGAGCGCTACCGCGACCTCATCGACGGGGCCCGCCTCGAGATCATCGACGACTGCGGCCACGCGCCCCAGTTGGAGCAGCCCGAGCGAACGGTCGAGGCCATCGCGCGGTTCCACGCGAGTCTTGCCGTGGCGGGGGTCTGCTGATGCGGTTCTTCATGTTCCACCTGATGCCCTACCCGCATCTGCCCGCGGACTTCGACGAGCGAGAGTCGGCCTGGGTGACGCTGTCCAACAGCAACTACGACCCCACGGTCGGGACGCACCTCTACAACCGCTACCTGGATGAGCTCGAATACGCCGAGCAGCTCGGCTTCGACGGCATCTGCGTCAACGAGCACCACCAGAACGCCTACGGAACGATGCCGGCGCCGAACCTCATGGCCGCCAGCCTCGTCCGCCGCACCGAGAAGCTCCAACTGGCGATCGTCGGCAACGGCCTGCCGCTGCGCGATCACCCGCTGCGCGTCGCCGAGGAGGTGGCGATGCTGGACGTCATCTCGGGCGGGCGCATCATCTCCGGGTTCGTGCGCGGCATCGGCGACGAGTACTTCTCCATGGGGATCGACCCGTCGACCTCGCGGGAGCGCTTCAGCGAGGCCCACGATCTCATCATCAAGGCGTGGACGACCGACGGCCCGTTCCGCTGGATCGGCAAGCACTACCGGCTCAACTACGTCAACGTCTGGCCACGGCCCCTGCAGCAGCCGCACCCACCCGTGTGGATCCCCGCCTTCGGCAGCACCGAGACCATGTACTGGGCCGCCGCGCACCACTACACGTACCTGTCGGTGTTCGCCCCCTCGAAGCTGCTGAAGCGATGGTTCGACGGTTTCCGGGAAGGGGCACGCGCCGCGGGTTACGAGGCGAGCAGGGACCAGATCGGCATCCTCCTGCCCATCTACGTGGCCGAGACCGACCGGCAGGCGCACGCCGAGGGGCGTCAACACGTGCTGTGGCTCTACCACAAGGGCCTCAAGCACAAGTTCGAGCATCTCTTCCCGCCCGGCTACATGACCGACCACTCCTGGGGGAGGTTCCTCCAGTCCGGTCTCGGCGCCTACTCCGACGTGAGCTACGAGGACCTGTTAGGGCAGGGCTACGCTGTCGTCGGCAGCCCGGCGACGGTGCGGGAGCGCCTCGATGAACTCGCCGACGAGCTCGGCTTCGGCCTCGTCAACGCCCTGCTGCACATCGGCGACATGCCCCACGACCGCACCATCCGCAACATGGAGTTGTTCGCCCGCGAGGTGATGCCTCACTTCAGGGCGCAACGCTCCGCCGCCTGATTCGGCACGTGGGCGTTTCGCCGGCAACCGGCGAGACGCCCACAACCGACAACCGACTACCGACAACAAGGGGGGAACCCAATGATCACCCGACGCACACCTGCCGGGAGGCTGATGACACTGCTCCTGGCCCTGCTCGCGACGCTGGCCCTGGTGGCCGTCTCCTGCGGGGAGGACGAGGAGGAGGCGGCGCCCCCGCCTCCGCCACCGGCCGAGCCCGCGCCCGAGCCTCCGCCGCCGCCCGAGCCGGCACCCGAGCCACCGCCTCCACCGGAGCCCGCCGCGCCGGCGGGTCCTGAGGTAGGCAAGGCCTCGCCGAGGATCGCGCAGTTGCACCCCGACGCCGTGAACGCGGCCGCCTGGTACCGCAACGGTTTCGCCGCCTTCGAGAAGATGGCGGCGATCCTCGACACCGAGCCAACGGTCCTCGAGCACATCTCCTACGACCAGGCGCCGCAGACGCTGCGCCAGCTGGCGGAAGAAGGATTCGACATCATCGTCCCGCACTCCAGCGGGTACGAGGCCGCCGTCCTGGAGGTGGCTCCGGACTTCCCGGAGACCTGGTTCATCATCTACTCGGACCTGTCGACCACCAACGACCTGCCGAACGTGGCGGGTTGGGCGGTCCACTGGAACCAGGTGGGCTACATGGCCGCCGCCATCGGCTGCGCCGCGTCCGACGTCAAGAGCGTCGGCATGGTGGTGAGCGCCCCGATTCCCGCGTACACCCGCTGGACCGGCGGCTCGGACCAGTTGAGCGAGGACGCCGCGGATGTCCTGGGCTACGACTGCGAGTTCAACGACGTGTGGACCGGTGACTTCCTCGACGCCGCCAAGGCGAAGCAGGCTGCACAAGCGCTCATCGACGGCGGGGCCGACGTCCTCTTCGACGGTGCGGACGCCGCGGGCGTAGGGGCCGTGGAGGCCGCCGTGCAGAACGGCGTCTGGTATGTGGGCGCCGTGGCGGACCAGTGCGAGCAGGCGCCGGACACGATGCTCATCAGCGTCACCCTGAACTTCGACATCGCGTATGAGCAGATGGGCGAGTTCTACAGCGATGGCTCGCTCGAGCCCGCGATCTACTCCATGAACCTCGCGAACACCGGTATCGACGTGTCACCGCCGTGCAACGCCAACGCCGACGTCGACGCTGCCATCGACACCGTGATCGACGGGGTCTCCTCCGGCGACATCGTCGTTGATCCGACCCGCGAGAAGACCCCGTAGCCCGGGGAACGGTCGCCACTAACGTCGCCGATACGTGGGAGCGGCCATAGATCACGTTGGGCCGGTGACGGCCAGGGAGGCTTCGACCCTGGCCGTCACCGGCCTGCACAAGCACTTCGGCCGCGTTCGGGCCAACGACGGCATCGACGTCACCTTCCGGGGTGGCGAGGTGCACGCCCTGCTCGGCGAGAACGGGGCGGGCAAGTCCACCCTCATCAAGTGCCTGTCGGGCGTCTACCGGTCCGACTCCGGGCGCGTCGAGATCGACGGCCGGGAGGTGGCCATCAGGGATCCCGCCGACTCCCGGCAGTGCGGGATCGCGGTTGTCCACCAGAGTTCCACCCTGATCTCCCGCCTGACGCTTCTGGAGAATGTGGTCCTTCAGGACGGGCGACTGGGCCGGATCCCCAGTGAACTGGCGGACCGCCTGGTCGAAAGCGGTGACCGGCTCGGCTTCTCCATCGATCCGAGGGCCCGGGTCGAGACATTGTCGGTCGGCGACCTCCAGCGAGCGGAGATCGCCCGAGCCTTCATGCAGGAGGCGTGGCTCGTGATCCTCGACGAGCCCACTGCCGTTCTGGCGCCCGCCGAGCGTGCCAGCCTCTTCGACCTGTTCGGCTCGCTCACCTCGCAGGGCGTCGGTGTGGTCTTCGTCACCCATCACCTCGCCGAAGCACTCTCGGAGAGCAGCCACACGACGGTTCTCCGTGAGGGGCGGGTGGTCGGCCGTCTCGATCCCGGTCACCGGGTGGACGAGGCCGAGCTCGTGCGACTCATCGTCGGCGACGACGCACCTCATCCGTCGCTGTCGGGCACCGCCGACGGCGGTCATGCTCCGGCTCCGCACACGCCGGGATCCGGCTCTCCGGGGCGCGCAACAGCGGCCCCTGCGGACGTCGGATCGCCCGCGGCGGGCGACGCAAGCGACGTGCTCGTGGAAGTGCGGGATGTCTCGGGAGCGCCGTTGTGGGGCCGGGCGCTGCACGATGTCGATCTGACGATCCGCCGCGGCGAGGTTCTCGGCATTGCCGGCGTCGAGGGGAACGGCCAGCGGGAACTCTCGGCATTGCTCACCGGCTCCTGGGTGCCCGAGAGCGGTGCCGTGCTGCTGGACGGCAAGCCGCTGGAGGACTACCCGCCCGCCCGGCGCTCCGAACTCGTCGGGGACGTGCCCGACGACCATTTCCTGGCAACGTGCGGGGAACTCTCCGTGTGGGAGAACCTCGCCCTGGGAACGTTCGCGTGGCAGGAGGCGCCGACTCCTCGCCGCAAGGCTCGCCAGCGCCGCGCCGCGGGCGAACTCGTCGAGGAGTTCGATATCCGCACAGCCGGCATCGGTGCCCCGGTGCGTCAACTCTCCGGCGGCAATCGGCGACGCGTGATCCTTGCCCGGGAGTTGCGCAAGCAACCGGTGCTGCTGGTCGCCACCTATCCCACCCGGGGGCTGGACGTCCGGTCCGCGGAGCAGGTCCGGTCCTGGGTTCGGCGACTCACCAATCAGGGGAGCTCGGTCGTGTACATGAGCACCGAGCTGGAGGAGATCATCGAGGTCAGCGACCGTGTGGCGGTCATGGTCCGGGGACGCATCACCGGCGTGCTGACCACCGGAATCACCATCGGTGCGATCGGCAACCTGATGCTCCAGGGGACATGAGGCTTAGATCCCGCGGTCGGCTGCGCCGCGACGCGTCGTCATTCCGGCGGAGGCCGGAATCCAGGGTGACATGAGGTTCGGATCCCGCGGTCGGGTGCGTCTGCCGGAGACGGTCGTCCCGGCCCTGGCGATCCTGGCGTCCCTGGTCGTGCTGGCTCCGCTCGTGCAGATCGGTGGCGCGGGGATCGCCGACGGCTACAAGGAGATGTTCAAGGCGTCGTTCGGATCGATGGTCGGCGTCGGCTCGTGGCTCACCTCCTCGCTCCCTCTCGTGCTCGTGGGGCTCGGCGTCGCCCTGCCCTACCGCGCCGGCCTGTTCAACGTGGGCGGCGAAGGCCAGTTGCTGACCGGCGCCCTCGCCGGGGTCTACATCGCCACGGCCTCCGACGGCGGGCCGGGCGCCTTCATGCTGCCGCTCCTGGCGGCGTTCGTTTCCGCGGCCCTCCTCGGTGGGGTTGCCGGATGGCTGAAGGCCCGGGGGATGCACGAGATCGTCACGACGATCATGCTCAACTTCATCGTGGTCTTCTCCATCACGTTCCTCCTGCGCGGCTCGTTGAAGGACCCCGACCTCCCCTATGCGGCGAGCAGAGCGGTGTCCGACGGGTTCCGGCTGGGCCGCTTCTACGGCGATGACATTCCCTATGGCATCTTCCTGGCCGCCGTCGTCGTGGCCGCCGCCACCTACCTCGTCGACTACACCCGCCTCGGATGGCGGCTGGGTCTGCTCGGCCAGAGCGATGCCGTGGCGGTTCGCCAGGGGGTCAATCTGGCGCGCAGCAGGACGGTGGCGATGGCACTCGGCGGCGGGCTGGCCGGGGTGGGAGGGGCTGTCGAGCTGCTCGGTAACCAGTACCGCATCGGCGCACACTTCTCGCCGGGATGGGGGTTCACAGCCATCGCCGTCGCATTGCTGGCGCGCGGCAAGATGCTGCCCGTGGTGCCGTTCGCCCTCTACTTCGGGTTCCTGCAGAACGGCGAGGTCCGGCTCCAGGCGATCCTGGGCATTCCCGGGAACCTCGTGCTGATACTCGTCGCCGCTCCTGTGATCATTGTGGCTGCGGTCTACGGATTCCGGGCGTATCGCAGGACGGTCATGGTGGGTACATGATCCCGAGGAGAGGTTGAAAATGCTGCGAATCGAGTTCCTCGATGCTCCTATGAGTGTCATTCCGGCGAAGGCCGGAATCCAGTGCCCGGCGGCGCGTTCGGCTCTGCCAGTGGTTCGTTCATCCCCTGGGAGGTCGGTGTGAGCGAGAACGGCGAGAACCGCACCGCGGCGGGGTACGCGGTTGCGGTCGATATCGGTGGGACCTTCACCGACCTGGTCGCGGTCGGGGCCGACGGGGAGATCGTCCTGGTCAAGCAGCCGTCGGTGCCGGCGGACTTCCTGCAGGGCGTGGACGTGGCGTTGCAGGATCTCGGCACAGCCGGGATCGTCGACTTCCGCCACGGCACCACCGTGGGAACAAACGCCATCATCCAGCGCAAGGGCGCCAGGATCGGGCTCATCACGACGCGGGGATTCCGGGACATCCTCCTGGCCGCACGGGCGAGCCGCTCGGACCTCTACGACTCGATCTGGGATCCGCCGCCGCCACTGGTGGCGCGCCGCGACATCCTGACCGTCACCGAGAGACTGGACTACCTGGGGCGCACGGTCACGCCGCTGAACGTCGACGAGGTCCGCGAGGCGATCGGCGTGCTGCGCGACCGCGGCGTCGAGGCGGTGGCGGTCTGCTTCCTGAACTCGTTCGTGAACCCGGCGCACGAGTTGGGGGCGCTGGAGATCATCGCCGAGGAGGCGCCGGAAGTGTTCGCCTGCGCCAGCAGCAAGGTGGTGCCGGAGATTCGCGAGTTCGAGCGCATGAGCACCACGGTCGTCAACGCCTACCTGGGCCCGCCGATGGCGACCTACCTGCGGGGTCTGGACGACCTGCTCGCCTCCCACGACTTCGAGGGTGACGTGCTCATCACGCACTCGGGCGGCGGGCTCATGACCTCCCGGGCGGCGACGCGCATTCCCGCCCGCGTCTGCCAGTCCGGTCCGGCGGCGGGCGTCATGGGCGGCCTGGCGGTGGCCCAACGCGTCGGATTCGACAATGTCATCACGCTGGACATGGGCGGGACGAGCGCAGACATCTCGGTGATCGTGGACGGCGCGCCGATCTTCCGCTCCGAGTGGCATGCGCAGTTCAACGTCCCGATCATCTTCCCGGCCATCGATCTGGTCACCATCGGTGCGGGGGGCGGCACGATCGCCTGGATGGACGCCAGCGGCACACCGCACAGCGGCCCGCAGAGCGCAGGCGCCGATCCCGGTCCCGCCTGCTACGAGAGGGGCGGCACCGAGCCGACCAACACCGACGCCAACGTGGTGCTCGGGCGGTTACGGCCTCAGGCGTTCACCGGCCGGCGCAGCGACATCACGCTCAGCGCCGCTGCGGCGCAGGAAGCCATCGAGCGCAGGATCGCCTCGGTGCTGGACTGTCCGGTTGCCGAGGCGGCCGCCGGTATCATCAGGCTCTCCAACGCCTCGATGCTCAACGCCGTCAGGCTCATGACCGTCGAGCGCGGCTACGACCCGCGCGACTTCTCCCTCGTGGCGTTCGGCGGTGCGGGACCGTTGCATGCCGCCGATCTGGCCCGCGAGCTGCGGATCCCCACGGTGGTGGTCCCGACCTACCCCGGTCTCGTGTCGGCCATGGGTGCGCTGCAGGTCATGCTGCGCCACGACCTCGTGCGGCCGGTGTTCCAACTGCACTCCAGCGTCGACCGCTCGGTCCTGGCGGCGGCGGAGGCTGAGTTGCTGGCCGAGATCGACGAGTTGCGGGCCAGCGAGACGCTGACCGACTGGAGGGTGAACTGGCGGGCCGATATGCGCTACTACGGCCAGATCTCCGGATACCTCACGTTGGATCTGCCGCACGGCATCGACTACCTGCTGGGCCGCGACAGCCTGGAGCGATTCCAGCAGGAGCACCAGCGTGAGTTCGGCTACGTGCTCACCGAGGATGTCACCGACGTCGAGATCGTCAACCTGCGCGCGGTGCTGGTCGGGGACGTCGAGCCGGTGAGTCTTCCGGCACGCCCGGCGGGCACGCAGTCGCCGCCCGAGTCGGGCGAGGCGTATTTCTTCGAGTCGGGCGGCGTCGTCCCGACGGCGTTCGTGCAGCGCGAGGGACTGTCCCCGGGTGATGTCGTGGCCGGCCCGGCGATCGTCGAGGAGTGGGACTCCACGACCGTGGTCCCCCCCGGCGTCGTCGCCCGGGTTGCTCCGCTCGGCGAGCTCGCGATGGAGTTAGGAGAGAGCCGATGAACAGCACAGCGACCGACCGGCACGTCGACCCGATCACGGTGGAGGTGTTGAGCAGCGCCTTCCGGGCGATTTGCGACGAGGCCAGTGCCCTGCTGGCGAAGGGCGCCTACGGAGCCACGATCAGTGAGGGGCACGATCACTCCGGCTCCCTGCTGACGCGGGAGGGCCGTCTGGTGGCGCACGGGCGGCGGGATCAGGCGGCGCATCTGGGAACGTTCGAGGAATCCGTCAGGACGACCATCGAGCATGCCGGTGGGTTCCGTGAGGGCGACGTCTTCGTCTTCAACGATCCCTACCACGGAGGGACGCACCAGCCGGACGTCAAGGTCATCCGTCCGGTGTTCGTCGACGGGTCCCTGTTCGCTTTCACCATCTCCTGCGGCCACTGGGCCGATGTGGGTGGCCCCATCCCCGGCTCCTTCAATCCCCTGGCCAGGGAGTGCTATGCGGAGGGTCTGCGCATTCCCCCCATGCTGCTGGTCGACCAGGGCCGTCCGGTTCGCTCGACGTTCGAGATCATCAAGGCGAACGTGCGGGTGCCCGACGAGAGGATGGCCGATCTGCACGCCCAGCAGCGGTCCGCCGAGCTGATGGAGCGGCGCCTGCTGGAGTACGTGGCGCAGTTCGGGCGCGACGTCGTTGAACACACGATGTACGCACTGATGGACCGCAGCGAGGTGCTCCTTCGAGAGGGCATACGGGAGTTACCGGACGGCGTCTTCGAGTTCGAGGACTTCGGCGACTGCGACGTGCTGCATCCCGACAAGCCGCGCATCCGCGTCCACGTCTGCATGACGATCGAGGGCGACCAGGTCACGTTCGACTTCAGCAAGTCGGACCCGGCGCCCATCTCGCCGTTCGGGTTCGCCCGCCCGGCACTGCTGTCCTCCGTCTACGACGGCACGATGCATTGCTTCCCCCACCTTGTGCCGTTGAACCACGGCATCACGCGGTCCATCGAGGTGATTTCCGTGCCCGGGTCGTGCGTCGACGTCCTGCCCCCCACGCCGGTGCTGGGATTCGCCTCGGGGGCCTACGAGAAGGTGGCGGCCGCGGTCATGGCGTGCTGGGCCCAGGCCTTCGCCACCGTCGACCCGACGCGCATGCATGCGGCGACGGTCAACCTGGCCAATCTGGCCCTCAGCGGCAACCACCCCGACACGGGCGTTCCGTTTGTCTCGTACCTGTGGAACGAGGGCGGGCAGGGAGCGCGCAGCTACAAGGACGGCAACAGCTTCCAGCTGATGATCTTCATCGGCGGTGCGACCAACCAGCCGATCGAGGTTCTGGAGAGGCTCAACGCGATTCGGGCGCTTTCCTGTGAGGCCGTCGGGGCATCCGCAGGTCACGGGACCTACCGTGGCGGGTTCGGGATCGACCGCTCCTTCGAGGCGACGGGCGATCTGATCCTCACGATGCACGGGGATCGGGCGGAAGTGACACCGTTCGGCCTTGCGGGAGGGTGCAACGGGGGCGGGAACGTCCTCGTCCTGAATCCCGGCACCGAGTCCGAGCGGGTGCTGGGCATGCACGCCGTGGGGGAGATGATCCGCAAGGGGGACCGGCTGCACTACAGCTCGAACGGCGGCGGCGGGTTCGGCCCGCCTCGTGAGCGAGCGCCCGAGGCGGTGGCGCACGACGTGTCGGAGGGGTATTTCGGCCCGGAGCTGGCCGCCGAGGTCTACGGCGTGGTGCTGGTCGAGACCGAGTCCGGTTACGCGGTCGACGAGGGGGCGACAGCCGAGTTGCGCGCCAACGGCATGGCCGAGCCACCCGAGGGATACGGCCCCGGCGAGGTGCACCCGATGGGGCGCAACGTGGTGCCGCTGCCCTCGTAGGCGGCTGCTGAGTAGTGCCGTCGACCACGCCCCCCGTCATTCCGGCGGAACCTCCCCCGTCATTCCGGCGAAGGCCGGAATCCATGGTCCGGCGGAGCCGGAGTTGCCCGCGGCGGACTGATCGGCGCACTCGCGGGGCGAGCCCCGTCGCCTTCGTGCTGGCCGATCTGCCTAGGCCGAGGCGGTGGGCCGGTCCTCGAAGGCGCCTCCGCCGAGGGCGCCTCGTTGCCAGCGGTCGGGCGTCAGGACGAGCGCTCTGGGGTAGTCCTCGAAGAGCCAGCGGGCGAAGTTGCGGCGTGTCCAGGGCGTCGCACCGGAGATCCGCACCGCCGCATCGCATCCTCTGGGGCTGCGCAGGGCCTGGCCCAGCATGCGGGTGAAGCGGAAGTCGCGCTGCAGGTGGCGCTCCACGCCCGATCGGTAGAGGTGCCGGGCGGCGCTGTCGTCGAAGGGTCCCGCCGCTGCCAGGGCCTCCGCGGCCAGCAGCCCGCTCAGCAGCGCCTGACCGATTCCCTCGCCGGTCATCGGGTCGCCCACGCCGGCGGCGTCGCCGCAGAACAGCACCCGGCCCGATGTCAGCGGCAGGTCGCCGAGCCGTGTCGGGATCGGCCAGGCTCTCGGGCGGTCCGCCGGAGTGGCGTCCGGCCCCAGAACGGCCGCGATGTGGGGGCGGCTGCGCAACTCGTCCCAGAGCCGGCCGAGGCTGCCGGTGCGGTGCGTCGAGCGGGACACGCCGAAGCCGATGTTCGCTGCGTCGCCCGGCAGCGGGAACGACCAGACGTAGCCCGGCAGGATCTCGGGCTCGAACCAGACGCGCAGCGCGGCGGCGGCCTCGGGCCCGACGCCCGAGTAGTACTGGCGGAAGGCGTGCCAGTCGCCCCGGTACGACGGCAGTGACAACCCGAGCATCCGGCGTATCGGTGACCACATGCCGTCGGCGGCGACGGCATAGCGGGTGTGCAGGGTGGCGGCGTCGGCTGTGGTGAGCACCACCCGGTCCGACTTGATGCTGACGCCCTTGCAGGCGCGGCCGTCGAGGACCGTGACACCGGCCTGGCGTGCCAGGTCGACGAGGGCAGCGTCGAGGTCATGGCGCTGGGCGGTCGCCGCGTACTGGCCGCGCCGGGGGAACGGGTAGGCCACCTGGCGGCCTGTCGGCGCCTGTATCACCAGACTGGTGGCCGCCTGCCACGACACCACCGACGTCGGGTCGAGTCCGAGGTGCTCCAGCAGCCGCAGCGCCCCCGTGGTGAGCCCGTCGCCGCAGTACTTGTCGCGGGGGAAGCGGGTCCTGTCCAGCACGGTGACATCCCGACCGGCCCGAGCCAGCCCGATGGCCGCGGCGATGCCTGCCGGGCCGGCCCCCACGACGGCCACATCAGCGACGAGCGGTTTCACGGTTCGATGCCTGTGGCCCGGTGGCTGGCACCGATCGATGGGAGGGAACCCGGCAGAGGGTCGGATCGATCTCCCCGGCGGTGGTGAGCGGGTTCACCCACCGCTGTCGGTGGTCTCGGGCTCCGCCGGTGCCTCGGGATCGATGGGGGTGGCCTCGGCGGCGTCCTCGGCAGCGCCGTCCGCCGGCGCCTCGGTCGCCGGGGGATCGCCCTCGGCCGGGGGTTCGGCCGGTGCAGCGGGGATCCGGGGGATGTCCTCGGGCCGGGCGCAGGAGTCCGGCGAGGCGTCGGCATCGTCGGGGCCGCAGATCGGGATGCAGGGCGGCGCCTCCGCATCAGCCTCGGCACCAGGCACATCAACGCACACCGGCACGCAGGTGCTGCCGTCCGGCGCCTCTGTTCCCGCCGTGCCCTCTGCCGGGGTGCCGGCCTCACCGGGGGACTCGGGCACCGGACAGAGCGCCCGGCAGGACTCCACCCAGCCGTCGTTGTCGGTGTCCACGGCACCCTCGCCCGGGGCGCAGTCCGGGGGCGGCACGAACGGTTCGCCCTGGCAGTTCAGGCCCTCGGCGGGCTGGTAGTTGGCCTCCACGACATCGGTCGTGGACGACCCGTCGGCGAAGCTCCGCGTGCGCTCGGTGAAGACTTTCACACACAGGTCCTCGGGCTCCTCCCACTGGTCGCTCTGCGTCACTGTCATGTGCAGGGTGCTGTAGATCTGCACCGTCACGGAGTCCTCGGTGGAGGTCGGCCACAGCAGCATGGCGTAGGGCGTGTTGTTGATGAGTTGCAGATCGGGGTGCGGGTAGGAGATCGTGGCCTCCCGGCCGTACGGGTAGCGGCTGATGTAGATGGTGTGTGCCTGGTACTCCCCGAAGTCCAGGCCGGCGAAGAAGGCCGCGTTGAAGATCGTGGTGGCGAACTGCGACACGCCGCCGCCGACGTCCTCCTGGTACTTGCCCAGGTAGATGACCCCGCCCGGCACGAATCCCTTCGCCTCGGTGCGCCGCCCCACGTAGTCGTTCACCGACCACGTCTCGCCTGGGGCTATGAGGGCGCCCTGCACCAGCTCGGCGATGCGCCGGATGTTCGTCACCCGGGACTGACCCGCTCTGAAGTAGGTGGTGAACTCGCCCACGAGCTCGCGGACACCCGTCTCGCCGGTGAGGTCGCCCTCGCTGCCCGCCACGTCGGTGAGGTGCAGCCGGACCTCGAAATGGCCGGCCTGCAGGGCGGCGAGCACGGCCTCGCCGGCGTTGGGTGCGCAGCAGCGGCGGGCCGGGCGGGCATCGACCGCCACGGGAACGCCATCGACCACGTCGAATCGGCCGGGGTCACCCGGCGTCCCGACGTTCGCCATGCGGTCCTCGATGATCCGAGTGACGTGCGCGGTGTCCAGATCGATGGTGGGCGGCTCGCCGGGCGTGGCATTGAGCCAGCTGCGCACCTCGAACGGCACGAAGTCGCGAATGGTGTCCTCGACGTAGACGACCACGCCCCGCGCCGTCCGGGCGTTCACGTCGTCGGCGGTCGGCTGGATATCGAAGGCCGTGATCTGCGGGGGGAACGATGAGGGTTCGACCACGATGACGTCCGGCACGGTCCGCGCCGCGGCTGCCCGGCGTACCGCCCCGCGGATGTCGGCGGGTGTGACCGTCAGGCCCGTGACGCCCGGCTCGACCACGAAAGTGCCGTCACGCAGCTCCAGCCGGGCCGGGGAGGCGTCCCGGACGAGGACCACCTCGATGCCTTCGGCGAACTGCTGCGCCACGACCTCGTCCCAGGTCACGATCGCATCGATGTTGTGATCTCCGAAGAAGGAGGCCACCCAGGCGATGGGCGAGGACCCGGTCTGGCCGGCGGCCAGGGCGGCGTCCACATTGGCCTTCACGTCGAGGGTGAACCCGAGTTGGGTCGTGGTCGCCGGGATCGTCCCGGCGGGTGTGAGCAGCGGCAGGTCGCGGGCGGCGAAGGTGATCGCCAGCTTCTCGACCTCGTTGCGGATCTCGTCCTCGGAGAGCCCGCCCACGTCCACGTCGTCGATCAGCACGTTCGGCACGGACCGGCCGGAGCGCACGACGATGTCGGCGATGTACACCCCCAGGAAGCCCATGGCGAGCGCGCCCAGCAGGATCGCCAGCAAGCGCAGATACCGCGGCCGCGGGGGTCGGTGGCCGCCCGCAGGCCCCCGGACAGGGCGCGGCATATCGGGGGAGACTATGCCTTGAGGGTACCGGCGCGAGAGACGGTCAAGGGGGCGGATCTCCTATCGATTGTGTCGAATGCTGGGCAACGAATCCTCGATAATCCCGCGAAAGGAATCCCTAGAAAAGTCTGAGGTCCTCCGGTTTGTCGCCGCGGAGTGCGGCGTAGTCCACGACCTTGCAGCGGATCCCGCGGGCGTCGGCCAGCACCCGCGCCTGCGGCTTGATCTCCTCGGCCACGAACAGTCCCTGCACGGGTTGCAGCGCCGGATCGGTGTTCAGGAACTCGAGGTAGCGGCTGAGTTGCTCCACCCCCTGGGTCTCGCCGCGCCGCTTGATCTCCACCGCCACCGCCGCTCCTCCGGCGTCCCGGCAGAGCATGTCCACGGGGCCGACGGCCGTGGGGTACTCGCGGCGGACCAGCCGGTAGCCGTCCTCGAGCACCGAGGGGTCGGCCGCCAGCAGTTCCTGCAGGTGGGCCTCCACGCCGTCCTTGCGCAGTCCGGGATCGCTGCCCAGGTCGTGGGTGACGTCGGAGATGACCTCCATGATCTCGATGGCCAGCTTCTCGCCGCGGGTGTTGGTGACGGTCCAACGCTCGGGGCTCTCGGTGAGGGTGTTGGGCGGGTTCATCCAGTTGAGCGGCTTGTAGGCGCCGCCGTCGGCGTGGACGGCGATGCTCCCGTCGGCCTTGACCATGATCAGCCGGACCGCCTCGGGCAGGTGCGCGGCCAGCCGCCCCTCGTAGTCGACGGTGCAGCGGGCGACGAGGATGCGCACGGCGGCCTCAGCTCGCGGTTGTGCCCGCGAGCGCCGCGACTGCTGCGAGCATCGCCTCGGGCAGGTTTGCGGCCAGCCGCCCCTGGTAGTCGACGGTGCAGCGGGCGACGAGGATGCGCACGGCGGCTCAGCGGGTTGTGCCCGCGAGCGCCGCGACTGCTGCGAGAGCCGTCTCGGTCACGTCGGTGCGGCAGACCAGCAGGTCGGGGAGTTCGACGTCGAGGCGGTTGTACCGCAGGGGCCGGCCGTCGAGGCGGGAGGCGTGGAGGCCGCAGGCCAGCGCCACGGCCACCGGGGCGGCGGAATCCCACTCCGACTGGCCCCCGGAGTGCACGTACGCCACCGCCCTGCCACCGATGACCTCCGCCACCTTGGCGCCCACCGAGCCGAGCATGACCAGTTCGGCGCCGAGCGCCGCCGCCACCGCCCTGGCGTCGGGCGCGGGGCGGCTCCGGCTGGCGATCACCCGCCTGCGGCCCTGAGCCTGATCGCCGGAGGATGTCGCCGGCGGTAGGGACGGGGGCAGTGACGGGGGTTCGGCTGTGCTGAGGGTCACACCCTCGGCGGGGAGTGCCACGGCGCCGGCGGCCGGCTCTCCGTCGATGGCCAGGGCCACGTGTACGGCCCAGTCCGTTCGTTGCGGTTCGCCGAACTGGCGGGTGCCGTCGAGCGGGTCGATGATCCACACCCGCCGGTGGCCCAGCCGTCGCCGGTCGTCGGGCGCCTCCTCGGAGAGCACGGCGTCGTCGGGCCTTGCTTCGGCGAGGGCGCCGGCGAGAAACTCGTGGGCCAAGCGATCGCCGGCGTCGCGCAGGTCGTCGAGCCGGTCGCGTGCATTGCCGAACTCGAGCCGGTGCCGTTCCAGCAGCGCCACCAGGAGCGCCCCGGTCTCCGTCGCCAACTCGGCCGCCAGCCGATGGTCGTCGGCATCGGCCCGGGCGCGATCGGCGGGCGAACTGCTGTCGGCGGACACGCCCTCACCCTAACGACGCGGCGTCCGGAGGGACGGCGGTGTCAGCGGCGGCGGCGGCCGGCGCTCCGACCTCTCGCTCGTCACTCCGGCGGAGGCCGGCGATCCGACCCCCTTGCTTGTCATTCCGGCGGAGGCCGGAATCCATTGTCCGGCGGGACGACCTGCGATGACGGTGAGGCTTCTACAGTGGCCGCGCCAGCGCCCGGAGGGATGGCGGTGTCAGCGGCGGCGGCGGGCGGCGCGGGCGACGGCGGCACGGTGGGCGGCCTGCTCCAGCCGGTCGTCGAGCGGCTCGAGGTCGAACGGTCGCCCGCAGCGGTGCTCCAGGGCCCAGGCCAGCAACAGGTCGGCCAGCCAGGGGTTCTTCGGCAGCACGGGACCGTGGAGGTAGGTGCCGATGGTGCGGTTCGCCACGGCTCCCTCGGTGCGGTCGGTGCCGTTGTTGCCGTGGCCCTTGGTGACCCGACCAAGAGCCTCGGCCCCGTCGCCGAGGGTGGTGCGCCCGGCGTGGTTCTCGTAGCCGACGAGCCGGCGGGGCGCCTGCCGGTGTACGACGCGCTGGTGCGCATGGGTCAGAATGTGGTTCTCGTAGCCGACGAGTTGGCCCGGCGCCGGCCCCAGGTCGCTGCGCAGCACGATGTCGCCGATCAGGCGGCCCTCGCCCGCCACCGTCGTGACGTCCAGAACTCCGATGCCGGCCACGGTCTCGCCGCCGGCGGTCCGGTAGCTGTGCCCGGCGAGTTGGTAGCCGCCGCAGACGAACAGACCGGCGGCGCCACCGTCCAGCAACCCGCGCACGCCGGCGGCCTTCGTGGTGGCCAGGTCGGCGGCGACGGCCAGTTGGTCGCGGTCCTGCCCGCCGCCCAGGTACACCAGGTCCGCGCCGCCGGCGGGAATCGGCTCTCCGGGCCCCGCCTCGTGCAGTTCGAGGTCCAGCCCGCGACTCCGCAGCCGTCCGGTGAACACGGCGATGTTGCCCCGGTCGGCGTAGATGTTCATCTCCCGCGGGTACAGGTGGCAGAGCCGGACGGTTGGCGTACTCATCGCCGCCTCGAAGCCCCACCGCGCGTCCAGGACGGGCAGAACGAAGTCGGTTGCACGGCAGGAGTGCTCACGTCTCCTGCCAGAAGTCGTGGGCGGCGCCGCGGCGCACCAACTCGGCCCGCAGGTCCAGCAGGGCCGTGTAGGTCGGGAGTGCGTACAGCACGCCGCCCGGCGGGGTGGCGGCCACGGCGCTGTCGAGAGCCTCCGGCAGGTTCTCCCGCACGTCGAAGCGCCCGGGATCCAAGCCGCCGTAGGAGAAGCGGAGGGCCAGTTCCCAGCAGCGGTCGCCCGCCAGGGTGAGGCTGCCGATGTGGTCCCACAGGGGTTCGTAGTCCACGTCCCAGATCCACGACGGATCACGCCCGTCGGCGGTGCGGTCGTTGAGCACCACGAGCAGGTGCAGCGGTGCGGGCTCGGCCAGCAGGCAGCGGATGTTCTCATTGACGCCCGTGGGGTTCTTGGCCAGCAGCAGCCGCAGGGTGCGCCCGTCGAGGTTCACCTGCTCGGCGCGCCCGAACGCCGCCTGCACGCCGGCGATGCCGGTGCGCACGGTCTCGCCAGGGACGCCGAGGGCCAGTGCAGCCGCCACCGCCGCGGTGACGTTGTAGGCGTTGTGCAGGCCCCCGAGTCCGGCGGTGATCTCGATTTCGACTCTGCCGGCCCCGTCGGCCTCGTGGGAGCCGAGGACCCCGTCGCGCCCCCCGGGGACGCTAATGGTCAGCGTCAGCCGGTCCAGGCCGTCGAGGCGCACGCGGCGGGCGCTGATGTGGGGTTGGGGCCGCCCCAGCCCGCAACCCTCGCAGCGCCAGTGCCCCAGATGCCCCACGGTCACCAGGTCGTGGCTCAGCGGGTGGCCGCAGTTGCCGCAGCGCACCGTGTCGGCGGCGTGGGGCAGGTCGGGGCGCCCGACGGCCGGGTCGTCGATGCCGAACAGCACCACGTTCGGCGGGTCGGCGCCGATGCGTTCCAGCGCCGGCGGTCGGAAAGGCTGGGATGCCGGTGAGTCAACGGGGTCTGCGCCGATGCTTTCCGGCGCCCCCTCCGGCCAGTACGGCTGGAACATGGGCTCCTTGGTGCGGCCGATGCCGAGGTGTGCCAGCGCCGGGTCGTCGGCGTTGAGCACCAGCGTCGTTGCCGGACCCAGGCTGCGGGTCAGATCGCCCCAGCGCTCGGCGATGGCCTCCAGCTCGCCGTAGCGGTCGAGCTGATCCCGGAACAGGTTCATGAACACCAGAGTCCGCGGTTGCAGGGTCCCGGCGACCTGCCCGAGGGCGCCCTCGTCAACCTCGAACACGCCGATGCCCCCGCAGCGCTGTGCCTCGTGGTGCAGGCTGCGATCCGCACGATGGTGGCGGTCGTCGGGGTTGCCGTCTTGCTGGTCCACCCCGTTCGAGCCGTGAGCCATGCGACGCCGGCGGCTATTGCGGTTGCTGCCTTGTGGTTCGCCCTGCCGCTTCAGCAGCATTGTCCGCGACGGCCGCGACGGTCGCAGGCTCGACAGGCCGTATCGCTGCTCGGCCCGCCGCTTTCTCTGGCGCCGCTGCCTGGCGAGCAGGGCCGCCGTGACCCCGCTCGCCAGGTTGGCGCCGGCGGCGTTGGCCGTCACGTCACGGCCGTCGGCGCGCAGGCAGGCGCTCAGCAGCCTTGCCGTGGTGGTCTTGCCGTTGGTGGCCGAGATGTACACCGCGCCGCCACCGAGGCCCCCGCCCAGCCGGGCGAGCGCACCCGGTTCCAGCTTGTTGAGCACCATGCCGGGGAGGCTCGTGCCGCCGCCCCGCCCGGTGGCACGGGAGAGGGCGCCGGCCGAGGCGGCGATCATCTCGGCAAGGCGACCCACGCTCCGCATCGTACCGACGCCCCGGCAGCGCCCCGGGCCAGGGCTTGCAGTGCGGTCGAGTCCGCCTCGTCAACCCGTCTGCCGAAGGTGCCGGTGCGTCCGGGCAGCCGGGCCGATCGCACCAGCGCGGCCCGCCCGGCGGTCACGCCCGACTCCGACGGAGAGCGAGCGCTCCACGAACGTCATTCCGGCGGGGAGCCTGCTTGGGACTCGATCGGCAGCAGGAAACTAGGTGCGTCCGGCTCTGGCGCCACCGCGGGGCTGCACTACTCTGAACCGATGACCTTGACGACCGTCGTCGGCCCTGCTGACCTGGCGCCCGGTGTGTTGCCGGACGGCGACGAGGCGGTGGAGGAGGCTCTCCGCCCGCCGTCTTTCACCACCGACCCGTACCCCGTCTACGCCCGCCTGCGGGAAGAGGCGCCCGTCTACTGGAGCCCCTACTTCCAGCAGTGGCTCGTGACCCGCGGCGAACTCGTCACCGAGATCGCCCGCACCTGGGAGATCTTCTCCAGCGTGGGCTGGGACAGCTTCTTCCTGAGCCAGTTGCCGGCGGACCTGCGCCCCGAGATTCCCACGGTCATCGATCACTTCCGCACGGTCAACATCTCCACCACCGATCCGCCGGTGCACACCCGCCTGCGCCGGCTGCTGTCCAAGGCCTTCACCCCTCGGCGCATCGCGACGCTGGAGGACCGGGTGCGCGCCCGCGCCGCCGGCCTGCTGGACGACCTCGGCGACGGGGCCGGGAACGGGAAGGGAACCGGCGGCGAGATCGAGTTCGACCTCATCGCCACCCTGGCCTACCCGCTGCCGGTGGCGGTGATCGGTGAGCTCTACGGCGTCGGGGACAGCGACCACGCCGACCTGAAGCGGTGGTCGAAGGCGGTCGTGGCCTACACCGGGTCGTCGGTCGCCCACCCGCACCTGGCCCGGGAACTCGACGTGGCGCTGGCGGAGTTCCGGGCCTACCTCCGCAACCTCGTGGCCGAGCGCCGGCGCCGGCCCCGGGACGATCTGCTGAGCGACCTGGTGGCGGCGGTGGACGAGGGCGAGCGGCTCGCCGAGGACGAGTTGGTGGCCACGTCCATCAACCTGCTCTTCGCCGGCCACGAGACCACCACCAACCTCATCGGCAACGGCACGCTGGCCCTGCTGCGCCACCCCGATCAACTGGAGACGCTGCGGCGCCGCCCCGAGCTGCTGCCGGGAGCGATCGAGGAACTGCTGCGCTACGACAGCCCGGTGCAGCGGGTACGCCGCATCACCACCTGCGACATCGTGATCGGCGGCCGGGACATCCCCAAGGGCACACCGGTGACGGCCTTCCTGGGCTCGGCCAACCGTGACCCCGCGCAGTGGGACAGGCCCGATGAACTGGACGTGACCCGGCCCGACGTGTTCCCGATGAGCTTCGGCGGCGGCCCGCACTACTGCATCGGCGCCTCGCTGGCCCGCCTCGAGGGCCGCATCGCCTTCGAGGCGCTGCTCGACCGCTTCGACGAGTTGCACCTGGCGGACAGCTTCGAAGATCGCTGGCACCCCAACGTGGCGTTCCGCGGCCTGGTGAAGCTGCCGCTGCGAGGTGTCCCGGCTGCGCGCTGAGTCCGGTCTGCGGGTTCCGGCCGCTGCGGGGTGTCCCGGCTGCGCGCTGAGTCCGGTCTGCGGGTTCCGGCCGCTGCGGGGTGTCCCGGCGGCACGGTGAGTCCGGTCTGCGGTTCCGGCCTGCGGCGTTCCCTCAGGTCAGCAGCATCGCGATCGCATCCACCGAGGCGAAGGCGGCGTTGAGCAGTTGCGTCTGCTCCTGGATGTGGATCTGGTGTGACCCGGTGGCGGGGCTGGCCGACTCGGGACGGCTCACGCAGACCACGCGGCGATCGTCGAAGGCCTCGGTCAGGTGGTTCCGGGCGAAGTACCAGACGCCCATGTTGCGCGGTTCGTCCTGCAGCCACACGACCTCGCCGGCGTCGGGATAGCGGGCCAGCACGCCGGCGATCTCCGCCTCCGGCCACGGGTAGAGCTGCTCGATGCGCACGACGGCAACGGGTGCCGCCAGCGAATCCCGCTTGGCCAGGGCCTCGTGGCCGAGCTTGCCGCTGCACAGCACGACACGCTCCACCGCCGCCGGCGGCGCCGGGTCGTCCAGCACCGCCCGGAACGATCCCTCGGCGAAGTCCGCCAGCGATGAGCGGGCCGCCCGGGCGCGCAGCAGCGACTTCGCGCTGAACACCACGAGGGGCCGGCCCAGATCCCATAGCGCCTGGCGTCGCAGCAGGTGGAAGTACTGCGCGGCCGTGGTGGGCTGGGCGAGGGTCATGTTGTCCTCGGCTGCGAGGATCAGGAACCGCTCGATGCGTGCCGAGGAATGCTCGGGACCCTGGCCCTCGAGGCCGTGCGGCAGCAGCAGCGCCAGCCCGGTGCGCTGGCGCCACTTGTCGTGGGCAGCCACCAGGAACTGGTCGATGATGACCTGCGCCCCGTTGGCGAAGTCCCCGAACTGCGCCTCCCACAGCACCAGTGTCTTGGGATCGCCCAGCGAGTAGCCGTACTCGAACCCCAAGGCGGCGTACTCCGACAGCAGCGAGTCGTAGATCCACAGGCGGGTGCGGGGCGCGCACAGCGCCGCCAGCGGCGTGTGCTCGGCGCCGGTGACGTTGTCCACGAAGGTGCTGTGGCGCTGGGAGAACGTGCCCCGGCGCGAGTCCTGGCCGGAGAGGCGCACCGAGATCCCCTGGCGCAGCAGGGTGCCGAACGCCAGGCTCTCGGCCAGCGCCCAGTCCGACTCCGAGCCGGCGAACATCCGGTCGCGTGCGTGCAGGTGCTTCGCCACCCGCGGGTGCGCCGAGAAGCCGTCAGGGAGCGTGCTGAGCGTCCGGTAGATGTCCTGCAGTTCGCCGCTGCCGACGGCGGTGTCCACGTCGGGCAGGTCGCCGCTCGGCGGTTTCGGTGGCAGCGCCATGGATTCTCCGCCCGGTAGTTGCGCCCGGGTGATGTCCAGCGCCTCGTGCAGTTTGGCCTCGAAGTCGTCGAGCGCCTCGGTGGCGGTGGCCATGTCGAGTTCACCCTGCAGGACGAGGCGCTCCACGTAGCCCTTGCGCACGGGGCGGTGCTCGGCGATGCGGTTGTACATGAGCGGCTGGGTGATGCTGGGGTCGTCGCCCTCGTTGTGGCCGTGGCGACGGTAGCACCACAGGTCGATCACCACGTCCTTGCCCCATGCCTGCCGGTAGCGGAACGCCAGGCGCCCGGCGCGCACGCAGGCCTCGGGGTCGTCCCCGTTGACGTGCAGGATCGGTGCCTGGATCATGCGGGCCACGTCGGTGGGGTAGGGGCTGGAGCGACCCTCCCGGGCGGTGGCGGTGAAGCCCACCTGGTTGTTGATGACGAGGTGGATCGTGCCGCCCACCGAGAACCCGTCCAGTTGCGACATGTGCAGGGTCTCGGTCACGACGCCCTGGCCGGCGAAGGCGGCGTCGCCGTGCAGGACAAGGGGGAGCACGCTGGTGGCGGCGCCGGGCACAGCCGAGGTGCCGTCGCCGGCGCCGGGTTCGGTACCGTCGGCAGGCGGACCGCTCTCGCCGGACGCCATCACCGCCAGGCGGTCCATACGGGCCTTCGCCATGCCCACCACCACGGGCCCCACGGCCTCGAGGTGCGAGGGGTTGGCAGCGAGGTCGACGCGCAGCGGGTTGCCGGCAGGGCTGTTGTACTTCCCGCTCATCCCCAGGTGGTACTTGACGTCTCCGGAGCCCTGCACGGCGTCGGGATCGATGGCGCCCTCGAACTCCCGGAACAGCTGCCCGTAGCTCTTGCCCACGATGTTGACCAGCACGTTGAGTCGGCCGCGGTGCGACATGCCCATGATCGCCGAATGCATCCGGGCGTCGGCTGCTTCGCTCAGGATGGCGTCGATGGTGGGGATGACGCTCTCGGCGCCCTCGAGGCCGAAACGTTTCTGGCCCACGTAGCGGGTCCCCAGAAACCGCTCGAGGGTCTCGGCGGCGTTCAGCCTGTTCAGGATGTGGAGTTTCTCGTCGTGGCTGAGGACGGGTTGAGGGCCTTCGATCTGGTCGCGGATCCAGCGCTTCTCGGCCGGATCGAGGATGTGGGTGTAATCCACGCCGAGGGTCCGGCAGTAGGCGTCGCGCACGATGCCCAGGATCTCCCGCAGCGGTAGCCGGTCACGCCCCCCGGCGGCCGCCTCGAGCCCGTTGGACTCGCTCACCTCGAACTCCCGGTCGAGGTCCCAGATGGTGAGGCCGTGGCCGGCCGGGTCGAGGTCCTGGTGCAGGTCGGGTTCGTTGAGCGCCAGGGGATCCAGTTCGGCGATCAGGTGGCCGCGGTCGCGGTGGGCGGCGATGAGGGCGTCGACCTGCGACTGCTTGGCGGCCATCGCCGTCGCGGTGTCGGCGCCCATGACGTCCCGGCGCCACTCGACCTCCTTGTAGGGGACGCCGAGGTCGCGGAAGATGTCGTGGTAGAAGCCGTGCTTGCCGACGAGCAGGTCGTGGACCGTGGTCAGGAAGTCCCCCGACTGGGCGCCCTGGATGATGCGGTGGTCGTAGGTGGACGACAGCACCACGACCTTGGAGAGCCCCCAGCCGGCGAGCGTGTGGGGGTCGGCGCCCTGGAACGCGGCCGGGTAGTCGATGGCCCCGACGCCGACGATCAGCCCCTGGCCGGACATCAGCCGGGGGACCGACCAGCGGGTGCCCAGCATCCCCGGGTTGGTGAGCGTGACCGTCGTGCCGGCGAAGTCGTCGGCACCGACGCGGTTGCCGCGGGTGCGTCGCAGCAGCTCGTCGTAGGCGTCGGCGAATTCCCTGAAGCCCAGTTCCTCGGCGTGGCGCAGGCACGGCACCAGCAGCGTCCTTGTGCCGTCGGAGCGCTCGTGGTCGACGGCGAGTCCCAGGCCCACGTGGGGGTGGCGCACCACCCGGGGCACCTCGTCGGCGCCCGAGGTGAACGAGGCGTTCATCGCCGGTGTGTGGTCGGCGACGGCGCGAACGATGGCATAGGCGATGAGGTGGGTGTAGCTGACCTTGCCGCCCCTTGTCCGGCGCAGGTGGCCGTTGATCACCAGGCGGTTGACGTCGAGCAGCTTGGCCGGGATCTCCCGGTAGCTGGTGGCCACCGGCACGGCCAGGCTGGCCTCCATGTTGGCGGCGAGGCGGGCGCCGGGGCCGCGCAGGATCTCGCCCTCGGGCGGCGCTTCGACGGCGGGTGCGAGGTCGCTGCGGCCGGGGATGGCGGCCGGGCCGGCGGGCGGCGCCGCGGGCGGTTCCTGCTCCGGGGGCGCCGCCTCGGGGATGTGCGAGCGGTAGTCGGCGAAGAAGTCGCGCCACCCGGCGCTGACCGAATCGGGGTCGGCCTGGTACCGGGCGAACATCTCCTCGATCAGCCAGGCGTTCTGGCCGCTCGGGAGTTCCGACGGCTGTGTCGGGCGGGGCGTCACGAGACGATTCTACGAGAGTGCGTTGTTTGCCTGCGAGTCGGGCGGGGGCCGCGGACTAGCCTGCCGACGTGCGGTTGGCGACGTGGAACGTGAACTCGCTGCGGGCGCGCATGGGGCGGGTGGAGCCCTGGCTGGCGGCCGTCGAGCCCGACGTGGTCTGCATGCAGGAGACGAAGCTGGCCACCGAGGACTTCCCGCATCTGGCCTTCGAGTCGCTCGGCTACGAGTGCGCCCACCACGGTGAGGGTCGCTGGAACGGGGTGGCGATCTGCAGCCGCCTGGGTCTGGACGACGTGACGACGGGGTTCGCCGACGGAGCGGGCGAGGATCCCGACGCCCGGGTGGTGTGGGCTACCTGCGGCGGTGTGCGGGTGGCCAGCGTGTACGTGCCCAACGGCCGGGAGGTCGGCCACGACCACTACCACTACAAGCTGGCCTGGTTCGGGCGGCTGCGTGCACACCTGGAGGCGACCTGCGATCCGGGTGGCGACGTGGTGGTGGCCGGGGACTTCAACGTGGCACCCGAGGACCGGGACGTCTGGGACATCGACGTGTTCGCCGAATCCACCCACGTCACCGAGCCCGAGCGTGAGGCATGGCTGGCGGTGTGCGACTGGGGCCTCGTGGATGTGTTCCGCCGGCGCTATCCGGGCGTCGATGGGCTCTACACGTTCTGGGACTACCAGGCGGGCCGCTTCCACAAGCGCGAGGGAATGCGCATCGACCACGTGCTGGCCACCGAGGCACTGGCGGGCCGCGCCGGCGGCATCGTCGTCGACCGCAACGCCCGCAAGGGCTCCAAACCCTCCGACCACGCCCCACTCGTCGTGGACTTCGACCTGTGAGATCCCTCCACGCCGTGCTTGTCATCCCCGCAGACCAGGGCCTCCTTCGTCATTCCAGCGGAGGCCGGAATCCACTTCCCGGAGTCAGGATCCTCGCTTCGGGCATGTCGGTCGGCGGGTGCTCGTACCGGCGGGGTGACTGACGGTGTTCGCAGCCGCTGATCTGGCGCACGCCGAGTACGACCTGCTGGTCTTCTGGGTGCAGCTCCTGGCGCTCGTGGTGGGCGCCCGCACCCTGGGCTGGGTGATGCTGCAGTTCGGCCTGCCGCGGGTCATCGGCGAGCTGGGCGCGGGCGTGATGCTCGGCCCGTCGCTGTTCGGGAAGTTCTGGCCCGAGCAGTTCGAGTGGTTCCTGCCCGCCGGGGGCGAGCAGGCTGCGGCGCTGTTGACGGTGAGTTGGATCGGCGTGGCCCTGCTGCTGGTGCTGGCCGGATTCGAGACCGATCTGGGGCTCATCACGAAGCTGGGCCGCCCGGCCTTACTCGTGGCCGTGGGCAGCATGCTCGTTCCCGCGGCGGCGGGAAGCGTCGTCGGCTGGCTGATCCCTGGCGAGTTCCTGGGCGTCGAGGCCAAGCGCAGCACGTTCCTGCTGTTCATCGCCCTGGCGGTGAGCGTCTCGGCGCTGGCCGTGGTGGCCAAGATCCTCTCCGACCTGGGCCTCATGCGCCGCGACTTCGGCCAGATCACCGTGGCCGTGGGCATGGCCAACGACATCGTGGGCTGGCTGCTGCTGGGTGTGCTGACGGGCCTGGCGGCCTCCGGCGGTGTGTCGGCGGTCGACGTGCTGATCTCGGTGGGCGGCCTGCTGTTGTTCCTGGTACTGGCGCTCACCGTCGGTCAGTGGCTGGTGGACCGCTGGCTGCGCCGCACGCGCCGCAGCCGCGACACCCTGGGCGCGGCGGTCACCGTTGCCGTGGTCACGATGCTGGGCTTCGGCGTGGTGACCCAGCGTCTGGGGGTGGAGGCGGTGCTGGGGGCGTTCGTGGCGGGGGTGGTGCTGCACCGCTCCCGGTTCGTGGACGAGCGCCTGGAGCACTACATCGAGCGGCTCACCTCGTCGTTCTTCGCCCCGGTGTTCTTCGCCACCGCCGGCCTGCAGGTGAACCTGTTGCTGCTGCAGGACCGCACGATCCTCACTTGGACCATCGTGATCGTGTCGGTGGCGATCGTGGCCAAGTTCGCCGGCGCCTACGGCGGCGCCCGCCTGGCGGGGCGCAGCCACCGGGCCGGGCTGGCCCTCGGAGCGGGACTCAACGCGCGGGGCACGCTCGAGATCGTCATCGCCTCGGTAGGCCTCAGCCTGGGGGTCTTCAACACGGCGTCGTTCACGGTGATCGTGCTGGTGCCGCTGGTGACGTCGATCTTCGCCTCGGTGGCGCTGCGGGTCGTGGTCTTCAACTGGCGCGGCGACGCCGCCGAGATCCGCCGGCTGGAGCGCGAGAAAGCCCTCAGCGAGAACCTCGTGGTGCGCACGTCCAGGCTGCTGATCCCCTCGAGGGGTGGCCCGGCCTCCATCGCCGCCGCCCAGCTCATGCACTACTCGTGGCCACCGGAGGCCGAGGTGACGGTGTTCACGGCTGCGGACCGGCGGGCGGCTTTCGACTTCCGGCCGCTGGAGAACGTGCTGTACGGGCGAGAGGTGGACTTCGAGCGGGTGCGGGAGCGCGACGTGGCCAAGTCCCTGGCCAAGGAGGCTGCGCTGGGCTACGGGGCCATCGGCATGGGTGTGCAGAGCACCGAGGAGATCGGCCAGGTGATCTCGCCGCTGGTGGACGAGGTGCTGCGCGTGAGCCCCATCCCGGTGGTGGTGGTGCGCCGGGGGCGCAACCTGGATCGGCCGCTGCCGGGGGCGTACGCCAAGGCGCTGGTACCGGCCTCGGGCGGCCCGGCCAGCCGGGCGGCGGCCGAGGTGGCGGCCAACCTCAGCAGCCAGCTCGGCACGCAGATCGTGTTGGCCCACATCGTGGGTTCCGCCGACGTGATGGGGGGCCTGCGGCGGCTGCCCACGATGGGAGCCGGCGGGATGTGGCCGGGCGCCGGGCCCGGCGAGGCGTCCTCCGCGGAGGGACCCGGGGTTGACCCAGGGGCGAGTGGCGGAGTGGGGTCGGACGTTGCAGGCGGCGATGAGTTGTCGGGCTCGGAACTCTCCGCGGACGCCGATGTCGACATGGAACAGGGTGGGGCGCCGGGCGCTGACGGCGGGGCGGACGCACATCGGGCGGGGGCGGCGGATGGCGGGTGGACCACCCTGTCGAGTGCGACCATGGGCAGGTTTGCGACGATGCTGCAGGCGCCGCTGGGTCTGCTGCGGCCCCGGCGCCTGGCGTTGCTGCGCTCGCCGGCGCGGGCCACCGGGATCGGCCAGCAGGTGCTGAACCAGGCGGCGCAACTGGTCGGCGAGCAGGGGGTCGAGCCCGAGCTCGTGACCCGCACCGGCACGTCGGTGGCGGTCGAACTGCTGGGTCTCGTGCACGAGACCGAGGCCGACCTGGTCGTCATGGGCGCCAACCTGCGGCGCCTGCGGGACCGACCCTTCCTCGGCCACACCGTCGAGCACGTGCTCCGCAACTGCGACGCCACCGTGGCGTTGGTGCTGGTGCCGTTCGACCTGTAGCGCTCGTAGCGCTGGTAGCGCGGCCGGTTCGACACGCACCGGAGTTCACCGTCCAGTCACTCCGCATTGGCCGACGCGGCCTTCTGTGCGCGATTGTGCCGCCCTGGACGGCAATTCTGCGCACAGAAGGCGACGACGGGGACCCCTCAACCCCGTTCACCCAGGGACACTCATACTGGGGGTGTCCCCGGCTAGGGCGGGGCTGACTCACTCAGGGACCGGCCTTGTGCCTTCAGGTTGATCTGTCGGCCTGCTGCTGGCCGGGGACGGCCACCGGCCAACAGGGACAGACGTGACCTGATAGCGCCTCTATGTCAAGTCGCGGCGTTGTGGTGGGTGCGGGCGGTGTCGGCGAGGAGGGTGCGGTAGATGGTTTTGGCGAGTTGTCGTTTGAGTGCTCGGAGGGCTTCGTTGCGGTGTCGCGTGTCAGGATTTCTGAGACAGGTCATGGTTTGGTGTTGACCTGAAGGAGATCACTGATGGGCAATCCGCCGTCGAAGTCCCCGTCGAAGTCCGTGGAGGACAAGGTCCGGATCGTGGGCCGGCGGCTGTGCACGATTGAACCTCCGTCGTCACCGTGACGCATGGAAGATAGCCGGTGGCCTTCCAGCCGCCCCGACTTGACCCAGACCGCCTGGGCCTGCCCCCGCCCCCTGCCTCCCCTCGGCCTGTTCCCGTCGTCTACCTGGCCTCGGCCTGCCCCCGCCCCCTGCCCCGCCTTACCGCCACTGCGATGAGGAGCAGCGCGGCTCGCTCAGATCTCGCACGCATCAGCGTTGTAGAAGACGGTGGTATTCATCGCAGGGTGGCCCGAGGCTAGGGCTGTTCGACCGGAGGGGGTAGTGGTTCAACCGGCCGTGGTTGTTCTTGGATCGTGGGTGGTGGTCCCGGCCCGGAGACCGTCGTCGGCGGCAGGGGTACCGGCCGGACGGGCCAAGGCGAATCATCGTCCGAACCGCAGCCGCCGGCGAGCACGACGACTGCGAGCAGGGCGGCAACGAAACGCATTCGCCGGGACCTGATGGCGTTCATGAGCACTGGTTCGTCCTCTTCGACGAGTACGTGGCAGTGCCGGGCCGGCACTCCGTTGAACTGGCCGAGAGTAGGACAGCTGCAGGCAGGCCCGAAGTCAGAGTGCGGCCGGGCGTGACACACTGGGTTCGCCGGATAGCCGGATTCCCCGTCGTAGAGAGACGCGTAGAACCCGTGACATGGCAACTCCACTCGAACACTGAGATGAGAGCGCGCGACATCGGATTGTTCGCGGACTCGGGCAGAACCGGGCCGCTGAACGCCATCGTGGACGTGCCGGGCGTGGCGGTCGGCCATGTGACGCGCATCGCCGGTGAGGGTCCGCTGGTGGTGGGGGAGGGTCCGATCCGCACCGGGGTGACGGTGGTGGTGCCTCGCCCGGAGCCGCCGGCGCTCAACCCGGTGTTCGCCGGCATCGGTCGGCTCAACGGCAACGGCGAGATGACCGGCAGCCACTGGATCGAGGAGTCGGGGCTGCTGACGTCTCCGATCGCCCTCACGAACACCCACTCGGTGGGGGTTGTGCGGGACGCCCTGGTGCAGATCGAACGGTCGCACCGCTCGGGCTCGGACTGGTGGTCGCTGCCCGTCGTGGCTGAGACGTGGGACGGCCTGCTCAACGACATCAACGGGGCTCATGTCTCTGCCGCCGACGTGTGGGCGGCCCTCGATGGGGCAAGTTCGGGTCCGGTCCCGGAGGGGAACGTCGGCAGCGGGACGGGCATGATCTGCCACGGCTTCAAGGGCGGCATCGGCACGTCGTCACGGATCATCGGTGGGGTCGAGGACGGCGTCGAAGGCGGGACCGTCGATACGGGCGAGGGCAGGGCTGAGGACGGGGGCGGGTCCGGGGGCGGGTCCGCGGCCTCGTACACCGTCGGTGTGCTCGTCCAGGCCAACCACGGCTCGCGCAGGCGGCTGGTCATCAACGGGCACCCGGTCGGTCGGCACCTCGACGAGAGTGTGGTGCCCCTTCCGGGGGGTGACTTGCCGGAGGGGATGGGGTCGATCATCTCGGTGGTCGCCACGGACGCGCCGCTCCTGCCGCACCAGTGCCGCAGCCTGGCGGCCCGGACCGCCCTGGGGATCGGCCGGGTCGGCGGGGTGGGGGAGCACTGGTCGGGAGATCTGTCGATCGCCTTCGCAACCGGCCACAGCGATCTCGGCAACGGCCGACTGGGGAATCCTGGGCGGTCGGCGAGTCCCGGGAGGTCCGGGCCCGGGCTCGAAGGGAACCGGCCCGGAGCTGCGAGCGGGCCGCCGCTCATGGCCGACGCCGACACACTCGTCGCCCTCTACGAGGCAACGGTCGACGCCACCGAGGAGGCGATCGTCAACGCCCTGTTCGCCGCCGAGACGATGACCGGCCGGGACGGCATCACGGCGCACGAGCTGCCGATCGAAGCTGTCCGGGAGCTGGTGTCGACCCGCGGGGCGAGTTCGTGAGAGCGCCCGCCTTCGGCCTCAGCGCAAGGCCCGGAGTACCTACCGGGGGACATTGCGGAGACGATGGTCACCCGTGGCGGGACCACGCCGCACGAGTCGCTGAACGGATGCGTCCGGGAGCTGCTGCCGCACAGTTCGGGGCAGGTTGGGGCATTCGATGTCCCACGCGGCGGAACACCACTGCCGCACGGTTCAGGGAGTTGATGTGGCCGCCGCCAGGGAACTGATGTCGGGTCCGGGTTCGTGGTGACGAGCGCGCCCCAGTTCGGTTTCAGCGTGACCCCCGGCCCGCCTGATGGGGTCGCGGCCGAGATGCGGGATGCCGAGGCGCTGGGCTATGACCGGATGGGCGTGTGGGACTCGCCGGCACTGTTCCGGGAGCCGTGGATGACGCTGGCGGCGGTGGCCCGCGAGACCAGCACCCTGCGGATCGGCACCTGGGTGTCCAACCCGATCAGCCGTCACCCTGTGGTGACCGCCTCAGCGATCGCCACCCTGGAGGACCTGGCGCCGGGCCGGACCTATTTCGGGATCGGCTCCGGCGGCACCGGGGTGTGGCACCTGGGTCACCCGGCTGCCCGTCTCGCTGACCTGCGCGAGTACATCGCTGCCGTCCGCCAATTGCTTGCCGAGGGCACGGCCACCCACCGGGGGACGGAGTGCCGCCTGGAGTGGGGCCGGGGGGTGTCGGTCCCGATCATCATGTCGGCGCACGGTCCCCGGTCGCTGCGCCTGGCCGGCGAGATTGCCGATGGCGTCGTCTGCGGCCTGGGGATCTCGCCCGAGGTGGTCTCCGGCTGTCTGGGCCTGATCGCCGAGGGCGCTGAGTCGGCGGGGCGGACACTTTCGGACCTGGAGGTCTGGTTCACCTGCTTCTGGTTCGTCGACGCCGAGCCGGGTGCGGCGCTGGCGGAGGGTGCCTGGGCGGCGACGGCGTTCGCGCTGCACTTCGCCCGTGGTCGTGTCGAGGGCAAGTTCGTGCCCGAGGAATACCGAGAGGGCATCGTCCGGCTGGGCGAGCAGTACGACCTGGTGACCCACGGCCGGGTGACCGACGACCTGAAGCGCAGGTACGTCGAGCGCGCCGACGCCCTCGGCATCGGCGACTACATCCGCAGCCGCTTCATGTTCTGCGGGACGCCCGCGGAGGTTGAAACCCAGATTCGGGCAGCGATGGCCGCCGGCGCCACCAACTTCGACGGCGCCATCGACGCCGACCTCGACGAGCACCGCCGGCGCATCGGAACCTGGGCCGAGTTGGTGCTGCGTCGCTTCGGCCGCGGGCCTGATGGTTGATGGTGCGGTCGGCGGGCTCGTCGCAGGCGTCCGGTGCTGCCTCGGTTCGGGGTTGGGCCTGACGGTTGATGGTGTGGTCGGAGGCTTATCGCAGGCGTCCGGTGCTGCCTTGCTTCGGTCGCGGGGTTGACGGTTGATGCTTTCGTCCGTGGGCTCGACTCACGGTTCCGCCTGTGGCGACCGGGAGATGGCGTTGGGCTCGATGCTTGGCGTCGTTGTCTGTGGGTTTGTTGGAGGCATCCGGCGAAGGGGACCGGGGCATAGGGTCGGGTCCGATGATTGACACGGTCGTTCGCGGGGGCTGGGTGGTCACGCCGCACAGCGAGGGCCACTTGGACATCGGCATCAGCGGCGAGCAGATCGCCTTCGTCGCCTCGCCCGGTGCGGTGCCTGTGCCCGAAGGTGCAACCGTGATCGACGCCACCGGCAAGGTCGTGACTCCAGGCGGCATCGAGGCGCACGCCCACATCCACGAGCCGATGTACCGGGGATGGACCGGCGGCGAGGAGGTCTGGCTGCAGCCACCAGAGGGGGCTACCCGGGCGGCTGCCCACGGGGGCACGACCACCGTGCTGTCGTTCGCGTTCCTGGATGTGCATGTGACCGACCGCGCCTACGACACCACCGAGGCGGTCGCCCAGCGCCGGGAGATCTTCTCGGGCCGGTCGTTCGTGGACTTCGCTTTCCATCCGGTCATCACCGGGTCGACCTCGGCGGAGACGCTGGCGAGCATTGCGACCGCCGTCGAGCAGGGCACGCCATCGTTCAAGGTGTTCACCACCGACGTGACCACCGGCCAGGTGGGCATCCGCATCGACCATGGGTCCGTCCTGGCCGCCATGCGGATCGCCCAGGAGGCCGGCGGGATCATCATGGTCCACGCCGAGGACGACGACCTGATCAAGTACAACGAGGCGCGGCTGAAGCGCGAGGGTCAGAACCAGCTCGCCAACATCCGCTGCGCCCACACCCCGTTCGGCGAGGCACTGGCGTTCCGCCAGGTGGCGGCGCTGGCTGCAGAGGCTGGCGCGGCCACGTACTTCGTCCATACCACCGCCGGCGAGTCGGTCGAGGTCGTCGCCTCGGAGCGACAGCGAGGCCGGCCGGTCTACGCCGAGACGCTGCACAACCTGTTGTGCTTCTCCGAGGAGGACTACCTGAAGCCCGGCGGTGCCAGGTACCACATCGGCATGGGCCTACCGTCGCCGCAGGATCGGGCGCAACTCTGGGCCGGCGTGACCGCAGGCGACATCGCCACCGTCGCCACCGACGAGTACACGACATCGCTGGAGGTCAAGCTGGGCGGTCACGACATCGAGACGGTCCCCGGCGGCCACGTCGGGATCGAGACACGCGGCACGATCCTGCTCTCGGAGGGCTACAAGAAGGGGAGGCTGTCGCTGCGCAGGTTTGTTGAGTTGTTCGCCACGAACCCTGCCCGGATCTTCGGGCTGTACCCCCGCAAGGGAGTGATCCAGCCAGGCGCCGACGCCGATCTGGCCATCTGGGACCTCGACGGCGAGCGCACAATCACACTCAGCGACCTGCACCACGACGGCGACTACAGCCCGTGGGAGGGCTGGACGGTCTCAGCCTGGCCCGTAGCCACCATCCTGCGGGGCACCACGATCATCTCGGACGGGAAGCTCCAAGTCGGCCCCGACTACGGCAAGTGGCAACCCCGAAGCATCGATCCAGAGGTGCTGGAGGGGCCGGTCGTCGTCTGAACGCCGTGGCCGGACGGCGAAGCACTGCTAAGACCTGGCGGTGTCGCTGCCTGTCCTCGCTGCCGTCTTGCCGGTCTCCTGGTCGATTCGGCCGGAACACCGCGACGACGGCTGCCAGCGGCAGCAGGGTCACGAGGGCGCTCATGAACGCCGGCTGCGCCACAGGAGCCAGCGCAGAACTCCTTTGGTTGTCGACTAGATGTCGACGGTTCCTTGGACGCACGTGACCGTGTCGCCGCCCACCCAGACCGTGCCGTCGGCTTCGCGTTCGACGTAGATCCGGCCGTCGCGGCCGAGGGCTGCGCCCTGGCTTGCCGTGTAGGGGGCGGTGGCGTGACCGGCGGCGGTCAGCCACTGGCCGAGCGAGGCGTTGAGGCTGCCGGTCACGGGATCCTCGACGAGTGTGCCGCGGAGGGGGAAGAAGGCGCGCACCTCGAAGTCGCTTGCTGCGCCGGGCGGATGCGGCCCCACCGCGCCGATGAACAGGCCGTGCGAGGCAGCGGCCTCGGGGCGAAGACTCAGCACCTCTTCGGCTGAACCCAGCAGCACGGCCATCCAGGGCGGTCCGTTGTCCACCCAGCTTGCGTCCACGACTGACTTGCCGGGATCGATGCCCAAGGCTTCGCAGGCGGCGGCAAGGTGCTCGGCCGAGACCGGCCCTGAGCGCACCAGGGCAGGCGCGGCGAAGGCCAAGCGGCTGCCGCTCACGCGGATCGTCACCAGCCCGGACCCGCATTCCTGGACGATCAGTCCCCGACGGCGGGGCACACCGCCATGATCGAGCCATACCTTGCAGGTGCCGAGGGTGGGGTGGCCGGCGAAGGGCAGTTCCCGGTCGGGCGTGAAGATCCTCAGCCGGTAGTCGGCCTTGTCGGCCTGCTCGGATGTCGGCTCGAGCAGGAACGTGGTCTCGGACAGGTTCGTCCATGAGGCGAAGTGCTGCATCTCGTCGGTCGTGAGTCCCTCGGCTTCAGCGACAACGGCGAGAGGGTTGCCCATGTACGGCACCGACGTGAACACATCCACCTGAGAAAACGGCCGGCGCATCTCTGGAGCATATGAAGCAGTCGGCTGTCTCGGGGCGGTGGTGCCGGTGGCGCGGGTGTCGGGGCGGTGTTGCCGGTGGCGCTCCGGCGGTCTCGGAATGGCCGCCTGCGCTGGCCCCCGGCACCCTCGCCTTCGCTTGTCGGGTGTCCGTGCGGTGCTGTCGGTGGGGGGTGTCCGGCGGGGCCGCCGGTGGTCGTCGGCGGCGCGTCTGGCGAAATCGCGCCGGCGTCGTCCCCCGGCGTCCCTGTTTCCTCCTCGTCATTCCAACCCCGTTGTCTGTCGTTCCGGCGAGGGCGGAGTCCACTCGACAGCGGCCCGGGTGGCGCGGTCCTCAGCAGGCGCTCGTCAGGGTCGGAGGGTTTGTTTGACGGCGCGCGGGTGGGCGTGATGTGGGTTCTTGGACGTCGGCGGCGGTCGCTCGTCCCGCTGTCAGAGTCGGAGGGGTTGGTTGACGGTTCGGCGGGCGTTGGGCGTGCCCGTACCGCCAGCGCGGTGGCCGGATGGGTCGCGCTTGTTGCGAGTCTTGCCGTTGCGGGACGTCGGCGGCGGCTGGTTGGGTGGGGGTTCGAGGTGGAAGTGGCCGTCGGGTCCGCGGGTGAGTTGGGCGCCTCGTTCGTGGACCTGTTTGTGGTGGCAGTCGCTGCAGAGCAGGACGAGGTTGTCGATGTCGGTGGGCCCTCCGTCCTCCCACCAGATGACGTGGTGAGCTTGGCAGAAGCTGTTGGAGGCGCCGCAGACGGCGCAGCCTCCGTCGCGGGCGGCGAGGGCGATGCGCTGGCCGACACTGGCGTGGCGGTACTTGTGGCCCAACCACAGGGGCTGGCTCTTCGTGTCGAACAGGGCCAGCAGGATGTTGGCGTCGAGAGCGATCTTGAGAAGTTCGCTGGGTGCCAGGGGCGTGCCGTCGACGAGGCGGGCGTCAACCAGCTGCTCGGCGACGAGGTCGTAGTTGGCGATGACGAGCAGGTTGGTGCGCTGGGCCTTGCCGGTGCCGGTGCCGGTGCCGGCGCCGCGGCGGGTGACCAGTTGTTCGAGCGCGTCGGCGTACCGCTGGGCGGGCGTGGCTCGGTTCTTGGGGTCCTCGTCGTGCCAGAGCTGCTTCGCCATCCCGGCGAGCGCGGTCTCGATGCGGGCGCCGGCGACGGGGTCGAATTTGCCGAACAGCTTGTACATGCCGTCGGACTCCTGCTTGATGTTGGCCTCCCGCTGGGCGCGCTGGCGGCGCCGCCGCTCCTCCAGATCTTCGCCGGCGGAGCGTTCGTTGACGTGGTCGCGAAGCGTGCGGCCGAAGACATCGGCGGGCTCCTTCTCGGCGGCGGCCAGCAGCTCCGCCTCGTCTACCGGCGTGTGCGCGGCGGCATCGGCGATCGCCCGAGCGTGCTGCGGCGTGATCGCTCCCTCGGCCAGCGCCTCGGCCGTACCGGGCAGGTCGGCGAGACGCTCGGCGAACTGCACCTCCCGCTTGGCAGCGCCGCGGGACTGCTTCAAGTCGCCCCGCAGCACCTCCGCCGCATGGGCCTCGCCCCGCCACCGCGCTAGTTCCTCGACCTTCTCAGCCTTCACCGCCGCCAGGCGGGCCTCGCAGCGCCCCACGAGGCGCAAGCATTCCTCCAGGCGCCCGCCGCCCAGAGCATGCAGACCGACAACCAGCGCATCCAGCAGCCCCCGCAGATGCTCCCCAGACGGCTCGCCGTAGGCCTTCGCACTGGCAGAGGAGGTGGTGGGTGACGCCGATGCCTCTCGCCGATCCGGCCCATGCTCCGAGGCGGGAGCACCGGCAGTACCAGCACCGGCAGACCCAGCACCGGCCGCGGCAGTCGCTGGCGTCAGATCGGAGAAGAGGTTCAGGTCGGTCATCGTGGCTCCCCCGGGGAACGCGTCGTTGTCGGGTTCGGGTCGGCCGGGCCGACAAGCCGGTTGGGGAAGCTCGACCCCCGCTGCGGCAGGGGTCATTGACCGGTACCCGTACTCTACACGACCCCTGTGACAGTCACAACGTCTGTTCGTGATCTCAGGGAAATATCTTTTCAATTGCTGAAGGTCAGCAGACTCGGCCGTCGAGCCATCGATCTTGACGACCGCTCGGCGACGGCGGCCGATGATTTCTGCGTCGGTCAGTACGATTCCGGCCATGAAGCTGCACTGGGCGTTACGCTCGCTCGCTCTGCTCGTGGGCGTGCTCGTGACCGTGATCGTGGCGGCCTGTGATTTCCAGGTCTTCCGGTCGGCGTTCGGTGATGTCACCTACAGCATCCCCACCGTCACGGACGAGCACGTGCGCCTCGACGAGAGCGGCCGCTTCGAGAATGAGGCGACCAGGGTCCGCTCGGCCTTCATCACGGGGACGGCCGGTGACCTCAACGGCGACGGCATCCTCGACGGGGTTGCCGTGCTCGCCACGAACACCGGCGGTTCCGGCACCTTCTACACCGTCCACGCCGTCCTCGGTGATCCCGAGGGCGGGTTCCGTGACGTGGACAGCGTCTTCCTCGGCGACCGCATCGCAGTTCCGGGCGTGGAGCTGACCGGTGCCACCATCGAAGTGTCGATCCTCGACCGGGCCGAGGACGAGGGGTTCGCCACCGAACCCCACATCCCCGACGTGGTGCACCTCGTGCTCCGGGACGGCGAGCTATTCACGCAGCGCGCTTATCAGGCCACGCCGACGGAGTGACGGCGGAGCGGCCGCCTCCAGCCCGCCGGCCCGTACCTCCGCCGCCCAACGCCGCGCACGTCACCGGAGAGGTAGCGCATCGCCGGCCAGGTGGAGACGATCCTGCTGGGCGTCGCCGGCCGGTTGCGCTTATGCGGCGACGCCCCTGCCCGAGCCGCTGGGAGCCCCGTCAGCGAATTGCGCGGCGCAGCATGAACTCGTAGACCCCGTCGCCGAACCATTTCCTGGCGAACATCACGGGCCGCGCCAGCACTCCCTTGACGTATCTCCGGCGTGGCCTGGCGGTCGTTGCGGCCTTGACGAACACTTTGGCAAGGACCTCGGGCTTGGTGCGGAAGTCCATGGCGCTCAAGCCGTCCAACCGCTTGAGGAACGTTTCTACCTGAGCCTCGTACGCGGTGTCGTCGCGGTGCCTCTCCAGGTGGGCTCTCATCACGTCGCCGAACTCGGTCTTGATCCAGCCCGGTTCGATGAGAACAACTTGGATATTGAAGGGTGCGGCCTCGTAGCGGAGGCAGTCCGACCAGCCCTCCAGGGCGTGCTTGCTGGCGTGGTACCAGGATCCGAGTTGCGTGAAGACCTTGCCTCCCATGGACGAGATGTTGACGATCCGACCCGAGCCTTGTGCTCTCATGTGTGGCAGGACGAGCTGCGTGAGGTGGGCTAGCCCGAAGAGGTTCACTTCGAACTGGTATCTGGCGTCGTCGAGCCGGACGTCCTCGGCGGGCCCAAAGAGGCCGAAGCCCGCGTTGTTGATCAGCACGTCGATGCGTCCCTCGCTCTCGATGATCTGGCTCACGACCCGCTCGTTGTCGTCACCCTTGGCGACGTCCATCTCGACAGGGGTGATGCCACGTTCGGCCAGGTCGGCCAGGCGGTCCACCCGGCGGGCGCCGGCGTACACGTCGTGGCCCTTCCGAGCCAGCAGGATCGCAGCCGCACGGCCCATGCCCGACGATGCACCGGTGATCAGTACGACCTTGCTCATTGCGCTCGTGCCTCTTTGGTGCGGAAGTGATCTCGTCGGATGGGGAATCTCACGGCGGTGAGTTCTTCTGACACCACCCAGAGCCGCTGCTGCGTCGCCGCGTTGTGCGATCCGACCGTAGCCGCCGCCCTTGGCGAGGATGAATTCGACGTCGGGGCGCGGGTGGTTGGCCCAGTGGCCGGCGGGTTCGACGCCGCAGCCCACGATCGACCCCCGACCACCGCCGGCGCCCGCTGGGGCAGCCTCAACCGCCGCCGCTGCCGGCAAGCGCGGCAAGCATGTGAACCTCCCCGGGTAGTGCGCAGGCTCAGGTGTGCCGAGGGTCCCGCGCTCGGCCGGCCTTGCTCACAGCGAGGTCATCAACAACCGTACCGATGGGCGGAGCTCCAAGCGTCGAGGCACCGCCCTAGTGTCCTGAGCGATTAGTTCGTTTGGTATTCGGAGGATTGCTGCAGCGAGCTGGCCTGCGCAAATGCGAATAGCGGGGCCATCGAAACGCCAGCGAACTTCCGACTCACGACACTAGGCGGATGCTCCCGCCGGCCCGGTAGGGGTGAACTCGGCGGGCAGGTGCTTGATGCCGTGTATGAAGGCCGATGCGAGCAGATCCGGCTCGCCGGTGGCGCGGATGTCGCCGATGCGACCGAACAGCTCGCTGAACATCACCTTGATCTCCCGCCGGGCCAGGTGCGCGCCGAGGCAGTAGTGCGGCCCGGGTCCGCCGAAGCCGATGTGGGGATTCGGGTCGCGCAGCACGTCGAAGGCGAGCGGGTCACCGAACACCGACTCGTCCCGGTTGGCGCAGAGGTAGTTCATGACCACCTGGTCGCCCTCGTCGATCTTCTGGCCCTCCAGCTCGGTTTCGCACAGCGCCGTGCGGCGCATGTAGGTGACCGGGCTGGCGATGCGGACGATCTCCTCCACCGCGCTGTGGGCCACGCCGTCGAAGTCCTCGACCCAGATGCGGCGCTGGTCGGGGTGGTCGGTGAGGTACACCAGGCCCCAGCTGATGGCGTTGCGGGTGGTCTCATTGCCGGCCACCACCAGCAGGATGAAGAAACTGGCGAGTTCGGCGCGGGTGAGCCGCTCGCCGTCGACCTCGGCGTTGACGAGAACGCTGGTGAGGTCGTCGGTGTGGACCCCCACCTTGGACTCCGCCACCTCGTCCATCAGCTGGCTCAAGGCCTCGCCGGCCGTGAGGATGGCCGTGATGAGGTCCCCCAACTCGGGCACGTATTCGTCGTCGGCCGCGCCCAGGATGACGTTCGACTGGTCGAACACGAAGTCGTGCTGGGAGGCGGGGATCCCCATCAGGTCGCACACGATGCGCAGCGGCAGCCGGGCCGCCACGTCGGTGACGAAGTCGCATTCGCCCCGCTCGCACACTCGGTCCACGATCAGCCGGGCCTGATCCCGCACGGATTCCTCGAGGCGGGCGAGCATCCGGGGCGTGAAGCCCGCCGACACGAGCCGCCGCAGCCGGGCGTGGCGGGGGTCGTCCATGCTGATGATGGAGTTGAAGTACTCGTTGAACTCCGGCGGGAAGTCGTTGATGGTGACTCCGAACGCCGAGGAGTAGATCTGCGGGTTGCGCGACACCTCCAGGATGGGCGCATGCCGAGTGACGACCCAGGCGCCCGGGGTCTTGATGCTCTCCAGCTCGTCGAGGAACTTGAACCCGGGAAAGAACGTGAGCGGCTGGGCGCGCAGCCACCTCAGGTCCTCCTCCACCTCGCTGCGATGCCGTCTCCAGAAGACGTTGTGGATGGGGTTGTGCGGGTCCGCCTCGGTTGCAGGCGGAGGCTTGCCGGAAGTGCCCGGCGTGGTTGCAGAATCAGGCGTGACAGTGGTCATAGAACCAGGTCCGGGTGGGCGAGTTGTCGGCGGCGTGCCGTGGTCCTCACTGTAGTGACCAGCCCGGCGCCGCATCCTGGATCTGGTGGCTGCCGGCGGGACGCACAGGAGCCGCGCCCGTGCCGTGGGGGATCGCTCAGCGGAAGGTGCGGCGCAGCATGAGTTCGTAGGCCCCGTCGCCGAGCCACTTCCTGACGAACATCCAGGGTCGCGCATGCACTCCCGTGACGTACCTGCGGCGTGGCCGGCGGGCGGTTGCGGCCTTGGCGTACACCTTGGCGACCGCTGCGGCCTCGGTCTGGCGGTCGAGGCCCCGCGGATCGTCCACCAGCCTGCGGAACACCTCTATCTGAGCCCGGTATGCCGAGTCGGCGGAGAGCTGCTTCAGCTGGGCGCTCCTCACGTCGTCGAACTCGGTCCTTATGGCGCCCGGTTCGATGAGCACCACCTGGATACCGAAGGGCGCGGTCTCGATGCGGAGGCAGTCGGACCAGCCCTCCAGGGCGTGTTTGGTGGCGTCGTACCAGGCGGCCAGCGGCGTGTACACCCTCCCGACCATCGACGAGACGTTGACAATCCGCCCCGAGCCCTGCGCTCGCATGTGCGGCAGGACGAGTTGGGTGAGCTTCGCCAGGCCGAAGAGGTTCACCTCGAACTGGTAGCGGGCGTCGTCGATGGGGATGTCCTCGATGGGCCCGTAGAGGCCGAAGCCGGCGTTGTTGATGAGGACGTCGATGCGCCCCTCGTCCTCGATGATCCGGCTCACGACCCGTTCGTTGTCGGTGCCCTCGCTGACATCCATCTCGACCGCGGTGACGCCGCCGCCGGCCCGGTCGGCCAGGTCGGCCATGCGGTCCACCCGCCGGGCCCCGGCGTAGACCTTGTGCCCCTGCTTGCCCAGCAGGATCGCCGCCTCCCGGCCGATGCCCGACGACGCGCCGGTGATCAGGACGATCTTGCTCATCGCTCTGGTCCCTCTCTGGTGCCGGACTGCATCTTGTCAGCTTCAGCCGCCGCCGGTGCCGGCGAGCACGGCAGGCATGAACTGGCACTTGGCGTACTTGTCCAGCGCCCCGGCTGAGGCGCCACCCTTGAGCAGTGCCAGGGCGTACAGGTTCGCACCCGGCAGGTTCCATTCGTTGTCGTCGCCGGTGCTGTAGCAGCCGGGATCGGCCGACTCCGGATTCATCGCCGGCAGGTGCTGGCAGTGCGCGTACTCGTCCAGAGCGCCGGCCTGGGCGCCGCCGGCGGTGAGCGCCACCAGGTAGCGGTTGGTGTCGCGCGGGTGCTGCGGCTGGTCGGCCTCGGTGGTGTAGCAGTCGCCCGGGTCGCCGCCAGCCGCCTGCCCGCCCGCCTGCCCGACAGCTGCGGCCGCCTGCCCGACCGGTTCAGCTGGCTGTCCGAGCGTCTCGGGTGCCTCCGGGTCGTCGGTCGCGCAGACCGCCGCGACGACGATGGCCGCCGCCAGGGCGACCCACACCAGCCACCGCGCCGGCGAACGGTCCCTCCTCGGAGACGTGTCGGGCGGATCGGCACCGGTGCCACGGGTGAAGTTCTTCCATGCCATGGTGCACAACATAAGGAGACGGTGCGACAGTACCGACGGCGCCCGGCTCCCGGCGCTGCAAACCCCCGAGGCTCAGCCCGCGCCGGCACGAGGCAAGCCGCCGAGAGTCGTGATCGGACTGCCAGCGGGCGCCGCCGGTCAGGTGACCCGGATCGGATGCGGGAGCGGCTGGTTGAACAGGTAGCCCCTCGTGTTGAACGGGATCGAATCTGGCTGTGTGTTGCCGGCCGCGTCGAACGCTCGGGTCGTGAGGGTGTGCTCACCGGGCTCGGCGATCCACCTGAACGTGAAGGGTGGCCACGAGTACCGCGACGGCGGCGGTTCGACCTCGGCGCCGGCCCAGGTGGCGCCCGAATCGGCGCTCCACTCCACGCCTGTGATGGCACCGTGAGGCGACCGAGCATACCCCCGGATGGGGTGCGGGCCTGCGTTCAGTTCTTGGTCCTTGAAGAACTGCGGCGAACCCGCGCCGATCACAATCGAAGCCTGAAGAGCGCGATTCGGGCGGCCCGATCGCCGCGCTGCGCACCTTCGGGGACAACCCGCCGGTCAGCAGCGACTCTTGGACCTGGTGGCTGTAGGCGGGACGGGAGAATCGAACCCTGTAGATCGTCAGCCTGGTCGCTGCCTGTTGGAAGCCTCCGTCGGGGTCCCTACCGGCACCGCGGACTGCGGGATCCCCTGGATTCCGGCCTCCACCGGCATAACGGCACTCTGGTAGCCAGCATTGTTCAGCAGGCCTAGAGTTCGTCAAGCAAGTATCGGCAGGGAGACTCATCGTGGTGCGATTGGATTCGTTCAGGCGTGTCGTGGCGGTGTTGGCGGTGGCGGCCGTGGTGGCGGGGGCGTGCGGCGATGCCGAGTCGCAGGCGTCGGCGGAGTCGGGGTCCGGGGCGGGTCCGGGGCTCACGTCGCGGGAGGATGGGGAACCGGCGCCGGGGCCACCCTCCCGGGAAGGTGGGGGGCGAGTATCGCCGGAGCCGGCGGTGCGGGAGGGTGCCGAGCCGCTGCCGGAGCCCGCACAAGCGGAGCCGCCGCCGGAGCCGGCACAAGCGGAGCCCGCACAAGCGGAGCCGCCGCCGGAGCCGGCACAAGCGGAGCCCGCACAAGCGGAGCCGCCGCCGGAGCCGGCACAAGCGGAGCCGCCGCCGGAGGTCGGGTCCGAGGACGACGGCCCCATCGTGGTCCTCGGTATCGGCGGCGAGGCCCAGGGCAGTCCCGGATGCACCTCGGTGCACTGCCGGCACCTCACCGTCGACCTCCCTGACTGGCCTCCCGGCGACTACACCATCGAATGCTGGAGCAGCCGCGACCCCGAGGCACCTTGGCACAGCGCCACCTGGCACTGGCCCACCAGCCTCTACTGGACCCGAGACGGCTGCTCGTACGGCTACCCCGGGGAGCAAGTCCAGGTCATTGTCAACGGCACCCAGTCCAACACCGTTGTCTGGCCCACCACGCCAGCACCGCGGCCCCTCGAGCCACCGCCGCTGTCCGAGCCACCGCCCTCACCCCAGGCAACCGGCACCTTCAGCGCAGTGAGCGCCGGCAGTACTCACTCGTGTGGGGTGCGCAGCGACGGCACCGTCACCTGCTGGGGCAACAACTACTACGGGCAGGCGGAGGCTCCGGGGGGCACCTTCAGCGCGGCCAGCGCCGGCGGGAATCATTCGTGCGGGGTGCGTAGCGACGGCGCCATCGTCTGCTGGGGCAACAACTACTACGGCGAGGCCGAGGCGCCGGACGGTTTCTTCACCGCCGTCGACACGAGCGGGGATCATTCGTGTGGGGTGCGTAGCGACGGCGCCATCGTCTGCTGGGGCAACAACGACGCCGGGCAGACAGAGGCTCCGGAGGGTGCGTTCAGCGCGGTCAGTGCCGGCGCAAGGCATTCGTGCGGGTTGGGCACCGACGGCACGGTCATCTGCTGGGGCTACAACGACGACGGGCAGGGGGACGCGCCGGACGGTGTTGTCAGCGCCGTCAGCGCCGGCGCCACCTTCTCGTGCGGGTTGCGCAGCGACGGCGCCATCACCTGTTGGGGCAGCGTCAACCGCCAAGGGGCGCGGGCTCCCGGGGGCACCTTCAGCGCCGTCAGCGTTGCCGGCGGTCATTCGTGTGGGGTTCGCGGCGACGGCACCATCGCCTGCTGGGGCCTCGTCTACATGGGGAACAACTCCTCGCGGTGGCCGGAGGCTCCGGGGGGCACCTTCAGCGCGGTCAGCGCCGGCGGGAATCATTCGTGCGGGTTGCGCAGCGACAGCACCGTCACTTGCTGGGGCAACAACTACTACGGGCAGGCGGAGGCGCCTGGGGGTCTCTTCAGCGCCGTCAGCGCGGGCGTGGAGCACTGGTGCGGGTTGCGCAGCGACAGCACTATCGCCTGCTGGGGCAACAACTACCACGGGGCGGCGGAGGCGCCGGAAGGTCTCTTCAGCGCCGTCAGCGCCGGCCGGGAGCACTCATGCGGGTTGCGCACCGACGGCTCGATCACCTGCTGGGGCAACCGCGAACACGGGCAGACCCGGGCGCCGGAGGGTCTCTTCAGTTCCGTCAGCGCCGGCGCACGGCATTCGTGCGGGTTGCGCACCGACGGCGCTGTCGCCTGCTGGGGCGACGGCTACAACCGGGGGGCGGAGGCGCCGGGGGGTGTCTTCAGCGCCGTCAGCGCCGGGTTCGGGACCTCGTGCGGGTTGCGATTCGACGGCACGATCACCTGCTGGTCCAGTAGCGGCAACGGGTGGGAGCACTCTCCGGAGGGTCTCTTCAGCGCGGTCAGCGACGCCTGGGAAAACACGTGCGCGCTGCGCATCGACGGCACCGTCGCCTGCTGGGGGCGGAGCACTTTCGGGGAGGGGGACCCGCCGGAGGGTCTCTTCAGCGCCGTCAGTGCTGGTGACGATCATGCGTGTGGTGTGCGCAGCAACGGAACCGTCGTCTGCTGGGGACACAACTACCACGGGAGGGCGGAGGCTCCGGAGGGTGTCTTCAGCGCCGTCAGCGCCGGCGAGGAGCTTTCGTGCGGGTTGCGCATCGACGGCACCGTCACCTGCTGGGGTTCGTACGCCGCTGATCTGCGGGCTGTTGGAGGCGAGCAGCCGGTCGCCGCGCCCACGACCGGAACGAGCCGTTAGGTGGGTCACCCGCCACCGCAACGCGCTGTGTCTCCACCCAGTCGGAGCTTTCCTGGGAATCGATCCTTGACGGCGCCGAGATACAATCTGCGGACTGAAGCTGACCGAGATATATCGGCGCGCATCGATTCGTCCCAAGGATGGCAGGTATTCTCAGACAGGCGTCGATCGCTGGAATACTCGCTGTCCTGATCGCTGGAGCGGCGGCATGCGGGACGTCCGGCGAAGCTGCCGGTCCGCCCCCGTCGGGCGGGCTTGATGTGGAGGTCGCTCCGGCCCCGTCCGGCGCGCTCGAGGGGGAGGTCGCTCCGGCCCCGTCCGGCGGGCTCGAGGTGGAGGTCAGCACCCCGGAAGCCGGACAGCCCGGCGCGGGCGACCGCAGCACTCCGCAAACCGGCAGCCCCCCCGAGCCTGTCGCTTCATCCGCCCCCGACTCCGGGGACGCCCGGTCGGACTCGGTGGCGGATCAGTTCAGCGCTGTGTCGGCGGGCGCGGCGCATGTGTGTGCGCTCCGTGTCGACGGGACGGTCGGGTGCTGGGGCGATGGCGCCAGTGGCCAGACGGAGGCTCCGGACGGGCGGTTCAGTGCGGTGACCACCGGCTGGTTCCACAGCTGTGCGATCGACGCCGACGGCATCGTCAGCTGCTGGGGCGACGATTCGCTCGCCCAGTCGAACCCGCCCGGCGGCCGGTTCGATGCCGTGGCTGCCGGCTTGTTGCACACGTGCGGGCTGCGGACCGACGGCACCATCTCCTGCTGGGGAGGCAACGCTTCCGGCCAGATCGACGCGCCGTCCGGGCAGTACCTGGCTGTCGCTGCCGGCGAGTCGCACACCTGCGCGATCCGTACCGACAGCACCATCAACTGCTGGGGTGCCGACATCGCCTCCTCCGAAGCGCCGGCGGGGTCGTACCGGGCCGTCACGGCCGGCATTTCACACTCGTGCGCCCTGCGCACCGACGGAGCCGTCGACTGCTGGGGCAACAACGAAGAGGGGCAGACCGATTCACCGGAGGGACAGTTCGTTGCCGTCGATGCCGGGGGCGCCCACTCGTGCGGGTTGCGCACCGACGGCACCGTGCACTGTTGGGGGAACAACGAAGTCGGGCAGTCCGATCCGCCGGAGGGAGGCTTCACTGCCATCTCCACCGGCTGGTTGAATTCGTGTGGGCTGCGCTCCGACCGCACCGTGCAGTGCTGGGGCTTCTCGCTGGACCTGCCCGACGGTTCCCTGGAAGCCGTCAGCGTGGGCCTCTATCACTCCTGTGGGTTGCGCGCCGACGGAACCGTCGCCTGTTGGGGCGACAACCAAGAGGGGCAGGCCGATGCGCCGGAGGGACGGTTCGTTGCCGTCGACGCCGGGGGCACGCACTCGTGTGGGTTGCGCTCCGATGAGACTGTCGTGTGCTGGGGAGGTAACGAAGAGGGGCAGGCCGATGCGCCGGAGGGACGGTTCGTTGCCGTCGATGCCGGGGCCGCCCATTCGTGCGGGTTGCGTACCGACGGCACCGTGCACTGTTGGGGGGACAACGATCGCGGGCAGGCCGATGCGCCGGAAGGGGGGTTCACGGCCGTCTCCGCGGGCGTGTTGCTCTCGTGCGGATTGCGCACCGACGGCACCGTGGAGTGCTGGGGTAGCGGTCTCTTCTCGAGCGTTGAAGCCGGTTCGCCGGACGGACGGTTCACCGCCATCTCCAGCGGCTGGACCGATGGGTGCGGCCTGCGCACCGACGGAACCGTCGGATGCTGGAAAACTGGGGGGAGCGAGGCGTTCGGGACACCGTCCGGCACCTTCAGCGCCGTCAGTGCCGGCGTGTTCCATTCGTGCGGGCTGCATTCCGATGGCAGTCTCAGTTGCTGGTCTTCGGGGATGGATTCCCCGCTCCTCGTGCCGGACGGGCGGTTCGTCGCCGTCGACAGCGGCCTCTTGTACTCCTGCGGGACAACAGTTGAGCGGACGGTCAGCTGCTGGGTTCCGCGCCCCGATCCGTTGTTTCGGCTGACCGGGGCGGGCGCGCCGGAGGACGATGCCGGAGACGGCGACGACGCCGAGGAGTCGATCCGGTTCGGGTTCCTAGCCGGACTGTCGGGCGATTACTCGGCCTGGGGACCGACGAGTCAGGATGGGGCGGAGGCAGCCATCGGCGAGATCAATGCGAGCGGCGGAGTCCTGGGTCTGGACGTCGAACTGGTGGTCGCCGACAATCTGTCGACCGCCGAGGGTACGTTGCTTGGGTACGAGCGCATCCGGCAGGAGATCCACGCTCTCGGCGGCATCGAGTCGTTCGGTGCGCTCGCGTTGCTGGATCTCCTTGTGGCCGATGAGATGCCGACCTTCTGTCCGGTGTGCGGTTGGCCGGAACTGGACACCGCTGCCGGCAACTACCTCTGGCGCATCACCGCCTCGGACTCCAGCTACGGCGTCGTCACCGCGCAGCTGGCACGCGACCTCGGCTACTCGCGGGTCGCGCTGCTGGTGGAGCGAACAAGCCGCAACGAGGCCATGGCCGACGCCTTCACGGTGGTGTGGGAGGACAAGATCGGCGGAGAGGTCACAGCGGACGTCCGCTTCGCGCCGGGTCGCGACAACGACCGGATCGAGGTGGATGAGGTCTTCGCAGGCGATCCCGAGGCCGTCTACGTCGTCGCCGGGCACGAGGCCGGCGTCTGGATCATCAGGGACTACATCAGCCGCGGCGGCGATGCCACGATCCTGGCGTCGCCGGCGTGGGCCGTGCCGGAAGTCGCCGAGGCAGCGGCGCCCCTGCCGGCCGGCCGGCTGCTGGCCTCGAACGTGACCGACGACTTCGCATCGCCGGCATATGCCGCATTCGCCGCCGCTCACGAGCAATACGCGCACAAGCCGCCCCCGACCGGCTTCCTGGAGGCCAATCAGTACGATCAGTACATCGCGCTGGCGCTGGCGATGACCGCAGCGGGCTCCACCGACGGCCCCGCCGTCGCGGCGCAGGTCCCCGACGTGCTGAATGCGCCGGGCACCAAGGTGTACACGTACGCCGACGGGGTTGCCGCTCTCGATCGCGGGGAGGACATCGACTACGACGGAGCCTCAGGCCCGCTGGAGCTGAACCGCTACGGCAACGTCGTCGTCTTGCCGATGAGCATCGTCCACATCATCGACGGCGCTTGGGTCGAGCGGGAGGTCATCGAGCTGGAGGCAGCCCTCGACGTCTGGGGCAGCGCCGGATAGGGCTCTGCGCACGTCGCCGCCGTCGATGGCCGGCGAGGCGGTGACCACCGGGCTGGCGTTCGTGGAGTTGCTGCGCTTCGCCGACCCCGAAATTGACGATGAGACGACTCCGGCGAGATTGACGACCCTTCGCGTCCTCGCTCGAGAACGTCGTTGCGCCGGCGGGGTCTGCCGAGGCGCCGTCGACGGGTTGTTGGGTGCTCAGGGTGCTCAGAGGTCGAGTAGTTCGGTGGCGGCGAACCAGTGGCGGGCCCTGCCGGGGCGCTCTGCGCGAACGTGGGGTAGCGGCCGGAGGATTCCGTGGGCGGCCAGGGTTGCCAGCGCGGTGCGGCCGCTGCGCTCGCTGACGCCCACCAGCGCGGAGACGTCGCCGGCGTTCAGGACGGGTTGGGCGGGTAGGCGGTCCAGCAGGGCGCGCGCCGTGTGGTCTGCTCGGAGTCCTGCGACCCGATCGCGCCACTGCGCCAGGAGGCGGGTTGCTCGCTCCACGAGGTGCTCGGTGGCGGCGGCGGACCGCGTCGCGGTCTCGGCGAACCAGCGCACCCAGGGGTCGGCGTTGCCCTGTTCGAACAGGCGCAGTCGCGAGAGGTAGCCGCCGGGGTCCCGGGCGATCGCCATGCTGATCGGAGCGGTTGCGCGAGTGGTGACGCCGCCGCGTCGTAACGCCCGGCTGACGAGGACCCGCCCGAGTCGCCCGTTGCCGTCGCTGTAGGGGTGGATCGCCTCGAACTGCGCGTGCACCAGCGCGGCGCGTGACACCGCGTCGAGTTCGCCACCGCCGTCGGCGAACGCCACGATGTCGTCGACGAGCCGCGGGATCTCCGGCGGCGGCGGCGGCACGTAGGCGGCGTCGACCGGTGAGGTGCCGCCGACCCATCCCAGCGCCGATCGGTACGTGCCGACCATGTGGGCGGGGAGTTGGCCGTGGCGCATCAGGCGCTCGTGCCACCGGTGCAGCATCGGACCGCTCAGCGGCTCGCCGGCGGTCCTGAGGGCGATGTCGATGACGGCCAGATTGTCGGCGACCCACCCGGCGGTACCGCCTGCACCCGTCTGCTCGGCGACGAGCACCGATTCGATCGGCTCGCGCAACCCTTCGATGCCCGAGGAGGCCACGCCCTCGTGACGCAGCAGCAGGCGTGCCAGCGGCTCCCATGTCTCGGGCAGCCGGGCGTCCGCCAGTCGCAACGACGCCACGGCGCGCTCGGCGGCCCGTGCTGTGGCGGTCGACAGCGTGAGGTCTCGCTCCCCCAGAGGCGCCGGCACCCAGGCGCGCACGCCCCGCCCGCGCCACTCGACCGTGACGGCACGGCCGGCAGAGCCCTCCGAATCCCCAAACATAACGGAAGACTATCCGCTTGCCTTCCGAAATGGACGCTCGGAGCACCGCCCGCCGCCGGTCGGCGCCCGAGGCGGCCGGTCGTCGCCTCCGGCTGCGCCAGCGCGGTGTGTGGAATTACTGCAGCAAAGGGTGTCGAAACGGGACATCTTCTTCACCTGCACACCCGACAGCGACACGCCGGGCTTCGACCTCGTGTGGCAGGCGCGCGGCCTCTACAAGTACCCCGTGTCGTACCCGGTCTCCATCCAAGTCGGTACCCGCATCAAGGAAGATCTGCTCGGCTACCTCGCCGTCGGGGACCACCCTGCTTGGCTGACGCGTAGGCTGTGGTCGTGGTGGTTGTTGCGCCACCTGAGGCGCTGCCCGGTGACGATGAGATCCCGTCGGATCAGCGCACCGTGGTGGCGTTCCTGCGCCGTTGTCTCGCCGGAGCGACAGTCGAGGACATCAGTGCCGGCGCCGGCTTGTCGATGGCGCGCGCTGAGCGGTGCCTCGATGTTCTGAGCGCGTCCGGCGTTGTGCGCTGCGAGGAGACGCGGGTGCTGTGGGGCTTCGGGTCGGTGGTGGCCAATCTGTGGTCGCTGAGTCTCACCGAGGCGTGCCTCGATCTGCTGATGCGCCTGCCGTGGCAGGATCCGCCGCCGTCGACGCCTCCGGAGCGAGTGCCGCCACAGTTCTGGTGGCTGTTCTCGTCGGGGACGCATCCGGCGGAGTTGCGTCTGCCTCAGGACGCGGTCACTGTCGCCGGGCGGATGTTCGACGGCGCCGACCCGGCGGCGCGGGCGTGGGCGCTCACGAAACTGCCGGTCGGCGCGCTGCGAGAGTTGCGAGCGATGCGCGGTTACGACGCCGGACCGGATGCGGTCAGCCTCGACATCGCCATTGCTCACCGCGCCGATGCCTGAGATCGACCGTTGGAGCGAGTGCCTGTCCGACGAGATGCGCGCTGTGTGGCCGGCGCTCGCCGCCGCCACGGGCGGCCTCGATGGTTCGCTCGTGGGCGGGACCGCTCTGGCTATCCACCTGCGGCACCGCCCCTCGTTCGACCTGGATTTCATGACGCTGGGGTCGTTCTCCGGCGACCGGGTCGCTCGATCGCTGCGATCCTCGACGGAGGACGTCGTCGTGTCGTCGGTCGGCGTCGACACGTTGCATGCGGCGGTGCGGGGCGTCGAGGTGCAGGTGTTCCGCGCGCCGGCACGGGGCTACAACCCCGGACATGTCCGGAACCTCGCCGCCCCCATCAGGGTCGACGGGTTGGCTGTGGCGTCGTTGGCGGACCTGCTGGCGTCGAAGCTCGATGTGATCATGTATCGCCCGAAGCTGCGGGACTATGTCGATCTGGCGGCCATCGACCGCGCCGGCCCGTACCGCCTCGAGGACGGCCTGCTCTTCCACACCCACCGCTACGGGTCGGTCCCCGAGGCGCTGGACCTGTCTCGGATAGTGACGCTGTTGGAGGACCCCGGCCCCCTCCAGACAGACCGCACATTCGACGCACTGGCGGCCCCGACGCTCGAATATCTGCGCAGCCGCGTGCCGGCGTTGCAGCGCCATCTGCAGTCATTGCGCGCCGCATCCCCAGCGCTCCCGGTGGAGCGCTCGACCGGCCGCTCACCTGTAGGGCCGGCCGGTTCGCTGGACGACGCGTCGCCGCCGCTGCCATCCGGCGGCGTCGACGTCTAGCTGCTTCGGGCCCTGATAAGCGATACGGGGAGTCCGCGCTCCCAAGTGGTGCGTGGGCGGGGGGTCCCCTCGATTGGTGGGGTTTAGGAGGCTGCGCACTCGCAATGGATGTGTGTTCCCGGCGGGTGCAGTCCTGACCTGAGCCTTCGATGGCCGTGTGCCTCGTTTTCGATCTGTCATGCTGCTGCTCGTCGGGGACACGCACCAGGAGACCGGATCGAGCTGAAGGCGACATCCGCCCGTTGGGTGGCGAAGTGCTCGACCCGCCGACGGGCCGCGGCGGAGGCGCGTCGGTGCCCGGTCCGCTACCAGCGGTGAGTCTTCGGCGCCGCGGTCCCGAAGAGTCCGGCCAGGGCGATGAAGTCGCCGGCGTCGGAGGTGATGATGCTGTGTCCGGTGCGCACGGCGAGCGCCACGAGGTGTGCGTCCAGAACATCACCGGTGCCCGATCTGGCCAGTAACCGGCCCACGGCGGTGTGGTCGTCGGCGGCGGAGGGATGCACGACTATCGACTTGGCGATGTGGGCCGGCCGCGCCTGCTGTGCTCTGTCGCGCCAGACCTCCGCCAGCACCGGCGCAGTGGTGTGCAGTGCCTCATCGGCTCTCACGGACGCTGCGAGGAACGAACGAGCGCCGCGCTCGCCGCGATCGAACGCGACCAGCAGGCCTGCGTCGAGGATCACTGATCGAAGTCGCGGCGCCGCATCGACTCGACTTCGTCCTCGTCGAGGGGTCCGGCTTCTGCTGCCCACGCTGCGAGTACCTCATTGAGCGTCTCGCGGCGCCGGCGCTCCTGGGCGAGCAGCCGGATTCCGTGGCGGATGACCTGCGATTGGTCGCCGAAGTCCGGGACGAGTTCAGCCAGAAGCAGCCTGTCCTCGTCGCAGCGGGAGTATGTGCGCGGATGGGGGGAACAACCAGCTCGCAGACGTCCGTAGGGCTCTCCTGCGCTGGGGGCCTCTTCCGGATCGGTGCCCGTCAAACCTGATTCTGGAGGCCCCCACCAGCGCAATCGCGGACCCAGTGCCCGCTCATTTCCGAACAGCCAGGAATCACAGAGGGCTGGGCGGGGTCACCCGGCGCTAGCGGGGATGAGGTCGAATTGCAGGCCAAGAGCGACGGCGTGCGCACGGTTCGTGGCGCCGAGTCTCGCGAGAATGTGCTCGACGTGGGTGGCTGCGGTCCGCTGCGCGATGAACAGCTCGGCCGCTATTTCGGCGTTCGATCTGCCTCGTGCGATGAGTGCCAGAACCTCGCATTCCCGGGAGGTGAGGACCGATCGGGCGCCGTGGCGCTCCGCCGGCCCGATCAGATTGCTCATTGTTGGAGCAATGAGGAACAGACCCTCTTGGGTGAAGTCGGTGATGTCCGCAGCTGACTCCGTCGAGACGTGGATGCCCCCGAATGCGTCCGGTTCTGCTGTGGGCAGCGGGATGGATACACCACCGCCGAACCCCAGCGGCACGACGTATTCCCGCACCGTCTCGGGCAATGGTTCGAGTTCCCAGGTGTCTTCGAGCCGGGTTCCTCGTGAGGACGGGCGGAGGCCGTGCCATTCGTCGCGGAACTCCCTGCTGCCGAGTCGGTTGAGTACGGCGTCGGGATAGCCCCGACTGCACACGATCTCGCTGTGCCCGCGCGGGTCGGGCGCAGCGCTGATGCACACGCCGACGAACGGAAGCACCCCGCCGATCTCGTCGACGATCGCCTCGACGCGATCCCGCCGGGATGCGGTCGACGTCGCGATCGCGGCCACAGAACTCACGAACTCAACAACCGCATCCAAAGACTTCATAGGGCGACCGTACCACCGCCTGCTTCCCAGGACCGCGGCGAGAGGACCGCACGGGCCAGATCATGGACGCGACAAAAATCGGTAGATCTGCCGATAGACGGGGCCGAACGAGCACTCTTACGATCGCCGCATGACCAGGGGGGATAGCGCTCCCGACCGCGTGCTCATGGGCGGACAGATCGTGACCGCGTGCGGCGCCCACGTCGTCGAGGCGATGGCCGTTCGTGGAAACCGCATCTCCGCGGTGGGCGGCAACGACGAGATCGCGTCGCTCGCCGGGTCGAGCACCGAGGTCGTCCACCTCGATGGGCGCAGCGTCGTGCCCGGCATCAACGACTCGCACGTCCATCTCGGCTACTTCGGCGCAGTGCTTCCCCCTCTGGCGGTGAACGTGGGATTCCCCGCCGTTCGATCCATCGCCGAGGTGGCCACAGCGGTTGGGGCCGCCGATCGCGTCGGTGGGTGGGTCAAGGGCAACGGATGGGACATCGGCTACCTCGAAGATGCCGACCCGGGGCGCCTGCCGCGCCGCGAGGACCTCGATCCGGTGAGCGCTGACGTCCCTGTGGCGCTGCGTGACTTCTCCGGACACCAGCTGTGGGTCAACAGCCGGGCACTGGAACTCGCCGGGATCAACGAGCACACGCCCGATCCCGACGGCGGTGTCATCGTCCGCGACGAGAGGGGACATCCGACGGGGATTCTGCAGGAGTCGGCAACTGCCCTCATCGATCGGCTGCTACCACCCCTCACGGACCTGGACTTCGATCGGGCGCTGGACAGCGTGCGGGATCTCATGCACGCCGAAGGAATCACGTCGGTCACCGACGCGGCGCTCGGTCCAGGTGGAAACGCATTCCAGGGAGGCGCAGCGGGCGAGCGATTCCTGGAGCGCCTGTCCGAGCGGGCCGGTCGGGAGGATTTCTCGCTGCGAACGACGGTGCTGCTCGTGTTCAGCCCGCCGACGACCTCGAGTCTTGGCGACGTCGAGGAACATCTCCACACGTTCACGCCGCCCCCGGACAGGCCGGGATGGTTTCGCGTCGCCGGGGTCAAGTTCTTCGCCGACGGCGTGCCGCCCAACAGGACAGGCTGGATGAGCCGGCAGTACGCCGGCGGCGGCTGCGGCTGCCTGACGATCGCCGGGGGCACCGACGAGGAGAAGCTGGCGGACCTCGACGCCATGGTCGGGCTCGCCCACGACGCAGGTCACCAGATCGGCGTGCACGTGACGGGCGACCGCGCCATCGACGCCACCGTTCGGGCGCTCGTGCGGGCCCAGCATCGCAACCCTCGCCCCGATCCGAGGCACTACGTGATCCACGCCGACCTTGCGAGTCTCGAAGCCCTCAACCTGCTGGCGCTGCACGGCTTCGGCGCCAGCATGCAGCCGGCGATCAAGTGGACGATTGCCGACCTCATGCGGCAGATGCTCGGCCGCGAGCGGGCGGACTACCAGTGGCCCATGCGAAGCGCACTCGATGCCGGCGTGTGTGTCACGTCGAGTTCGGATGCGCCGATCACGTATCCGAGCTGGCGCCAGGGTGTGGCCACCGCCGTCCTTCGCGAGTCCAGGGCCACCGGCGAAGTGCACGGACCGCAGGAGCGGATCACGACGCTCGAGGCGATCCGGACCTTCACGGCCAACGGCGCATGGCAGGACGGCGCGGAGCGATGGAAGGGCAGTCTGATGCCGGGGACGGTCGCCGACTACTGCGTCCTGGACGGCCGAATTCTCGATGTGGATCCGCAGCGGATCGCCGAGATCCCGATTGCTGCGACCGTCGTGGATGGGGGTGTCGTCTTCGGCGCACTCCCGCAAGGGACAGGTCGCTGAGAACCGCACGGGGACAAGGAACGGAGACAAGGAATGAAGCGACGACTGCATGGAGGGAAGAGAATGAAGCGACTACTGCTACTGCTGGGGGTCCTGGCTCTCGTCGCAGGCGCGTGCGGCGGCGATGGCGCGGCGCCTGACGCCGGCGCGCCGGCGGTACCGGCTCCCGCGCCGGCACCGAGCACGGAACCACCCGAGGAGGCCCCGCCCGAAGCGGGCGAGAAGGAATCTGGGGGTGCTGCGGCGCCGGCGGTCACCCCCGAGGCCGCCGCGGAGACGATCGCCCCGGCGCCGGCACCGGCCGAGGAGCCGCCCGCACCGGAGGCCCCGCCCGAGGCCCCGCCGGAGGCCCCGCCTCCCGAGCCGGCATCTCCGACCAGCACCGAGCCCATCAGGCTCGGCGCCATCTCGACGCTGACCGGCCCGGCCTCCTTCCCGGAGTCCCACTCGGCCGCCCAGGCGGTCTTCGACCGGGTGAACGCGGCGGGCGGCATCGGCGGGCGCCTCATCGAGTACACCGTCGAGGATGACGGGTTCGACCCCGCCCTGGCAGCGCAGGCCGCCCGCCGCCTCGCCGATGAGATCGGGGTCGTGGCGATGGTGGGTTCGGCGAGCCTGCTCGAGTGCGCCGTGAACTCCCAGTTCTACGCAGAGGTCGGCCTGTACGCCATCCAGGGCACCGGCATAGACCCCGTCTGTTTCGCCACTTCCAACATCTCGCCGGTGAACACCGGCCCGTTCTTCTCCGACGCTGTGGCGATGTTCTATGCGAGCGAGGAGCTCGGCGCGGAGAACGTGTGCTTCGGCGCCTTCGATGTTCCCGGCTTCGGGCCCGCCTACGACGCGGCCATCGCCGAATGGACCGCAGCGACCGGCAAGGAGCTGGCGTACAGCGACATGGCGCTCATATTCGACGGCGACCTGACGCCGTTCATGCTCGAGCTGGAGAGCAACGGCTGCGACGCGGCCGTCGTCCAGGCGAACGACTTCCACTACGTTGCCATGATGCAGATCCGCGAGGCGCAGGGCCTCGATGTGCAGATCCTCGGTCTGACATCGGGGTATACGGCGGCGCTCGCCGAGCAACTCGGTTCGACCGGCAACGGCCTGCTCCTGGCGTCGGAGTTCGAGCCGTTCACCGACGTCGACAGCGAGGTGCTGCGTGACTGGCGGGAACTCATGGACCAAGCGGGCGTGCCGCAGACGTCCTTCGCCGAGGGTGGCTACCTGGCGGCGACGATCATGGTGAGCGTGCTGGAGGGAATCTCCGGCGAGATCACCCGCGAGTCGTTGGCCGCGGCCCTGCTGGCCCTCGAGCCGATCGAAACGGGCCTGACCGGCACGCCGTACGCCTTCGGCGACGCTCCGGCGCACGGATCGAACCGTGCCGCCAAGTTCGTCGAAGTGCTCGACGGGGCGTGGGTCGTCAAGACACCGGAGTGGATAATCGTCCCGTGACCCGGGACCGGCGGGCGGGCGCGGGCGGCTAGCCACAGATGGTCCGCGCCCTCGCGGTGTCGCTGAGTTCCGGCGCCGCCTATGCACTGTTCGGGGTGTGCATCGTGCTCGTGTACCGCACGTCGGGCACGCTGCACTTCGCCATAACGGCGATCGGCGCTCTCGGCGCCTTCACGATGCTGTCCCTCGTCGACGGCGGCACCGGGATTGCCTCCGCGGCACTGGCCGCTGTGGCTATGGGAGCGGCGATCGGCGCTGTGATGGGCGCGGTCTTCGTCACCTGGTTTCGCGACAAGCAGCGTCTGACCAAGAGCGCCGTCACCATTGCCCTTCTCCTCGGTCTGCTGGCGGCCGGGTTCCGCATCTTCGGTGACAAGCCGCGGGCGGCGCGCCTGTTCTTCCCCGGCCGTTTCACCGAACTCGGCGGCGTGCGCATCAGTCACGACACCGTCATGGCCGTGGGCCTCGCCGTCGCCGTGGCGGTGGCGGCCAGCCTGGTGCTGCATCGCACCGCGGTCGGCGTCCGCCTCCGGGCGATGGCGGAGGACCCGGTGAACGCAGAGCTCGCCGGCATCCCGGTCGGCGCTCTCACGGTCGCCGTCTGGGGGGTGGCCGGGAGCCTCGCCGTGCTCGGTGCGGTCCTGGTGGGGCCGAGCCGGCCCGCCGCATTCGCGCCGCTGGTGTTCCTGCTGCTGCCGGGTCTCGCCGCAGGCCTCGCGGGCGGTTTCGTGCGGATCTGGCCGACACTCCTCACGGGGTTCGTGATCGCGTTCGTGGAGACCTACGCAGCCCGGTTCTCGGCGGTCAGCAAGTACCGGGCGTCCATCCCGTTCTTCTTCATCCTCGTGCTGCTGCTCTGGCAGCGCCGCTCGGAGGTGTGGGATGACACGCGCTGACGCCCGCTTCGTCGCTGTGGCGCTCGCCGCGTGCGCGGGGTTCTCCACCCTCAGCGAGTTCCGCATCTTTCTGGCGACGAGCGCCGTGATCGCGGCGCTCATTGCCCGCTCCGTGGGGTTCCTGTACGCCGACACCAAGATGGTGTCGCTGTGCCAGGTGAGCTTCGCCGGTATCGGCGGTTGGACGGTCGGGTGGTTGGCGCTCCACACGGCGGTTCCGGTGGAGGTGGCCGTGCTGGCCGGTGGGGTCGTGGCGGTCCCGCTCGGGGTCGCCGTCGGCCTTCCGGCGCTGCGGCTGCGCGGCGTCGAGCTGGCGGTGGTGACGCTCGGTTTCGCGGCGGCGATCCAGGTCGTGCTGTTCAACCGGGGCTTCCCGGGTGCCCGCTCGAACTTCGCCGTACCCCGCCCGGCCGTCGCCGCCACCGAGACCCGTTTCCTGTGGTTCACGTTCGCGGTGGCGATCGTTCTGGAGCTGGCGCTGCGGGTTGTGCGCCGGCGCACCGGCGCGCGGGCGTGGGCACTGGTCGGGCGGTCCGAGCGGGTGGTTGCGGCCGCAGGTCGCTCGGTGGTCGTCACGAAACTCACCGCGTTCGCGGCCAGCGCCTTCGTGGCCGGCATCGGGGGTGGCCTGCTGGCTACCCAGATCGGGCGGCTCTCGGCGCGCCAGCTCGAGCCGGTCGACTCGCTGGTGATCTTTGCCGTGGCGGTCATGGCGGGATCGACGAGTGTGCTCGGCGCGGCGATTGCCGGCGGGCTGTGGACCTGGATGCCCGAGCTGCTGCGCGTCCTCGGGTGGTCCCAGGACATCGGCCCGATGGTCTTCGCCGTCGGCGCGGCGCACGTGCTGAGCCAGGGGGGCAGCGGGATTGCCGGCCAGTGGATCGCGCTGGCCGGCCGGTGGCGGCGCCGCGGCCACCCCTCGCCGCCTCGGCAGCGGGAGGTGGCCGGTTGCGAACCGCCTCCCGTGCGGCGTCTTGCGCTGGTCGTCGAGGATCTGACGGTGCACTTCGGGTCGGTCCGGGCCGTCGACCGGGTGTCGGCGCAGGTGGGGCCCGGCGAGGTTGTCGGGCTGATCGGACCGAACGGCGCGGGCAAGTCGAGTCTCGTCGATGCCGTGACGGCATACGTGCCCGCCGCCAGCGGAACCGTGCGGTTGGGCCCTCGTTCACTGGGGGAACTGCCGGCGCATCGCCGTATGAGGGCGGGGCTGTCACGCACGTTCCAGCGCGAGCGGACACCGGCGAACCTCTCGGTAGGGGAGTTCATGTCCGTCGCGGCCCGCGGCCGGACGTCGACCGCGCAGCGCGAGTGGCTGCTCGCCCTGTTCGACCTGCCGGTTCCGCAGACCCCCATCGCCCTGCTGGGCACCGCCGATCGCCGCCGCCTGGAGCTGGTTGCGGCATTCTGCTCCGCGCCGTCCGTGGCACTCCTCGACGAGCCCGCGGCAGGGCTCACCGACGCGGAGTCGACCCGGCTCGGAGTTGCCCTTCGCCGGGTGGCCACCGAGTGGGGCATCGGCGTCCTGCTCATCTCGCACGATCTCCGCCTCGTCCGACAGGTCTGCGAGTCGGTCATCGTTCTCGACCGGGGCGCTGTGATCGCGGACGGTCCGGTTGAGCGAACGCTCGCCGACCCCCGTGTGATCGCTTCGTACCTCGGTGTCATCCGGGAGACGGAGTGAGTCGCGTGGACCGGCCGGTGCTGGCAGTGCGGGATCTGGTCGTCGAGCGCGACGGGATCCCGATCGTCCGAGGTGTGGGTTTCGACATCAGGGCCTCGGAGGTCCTGGCGATCCTCGGTCCGAACGGCTCCGGGAAGACGTCATTGCTCGAGGCCGCGTCGGGGGTCGTGCGGCCGGCGGCCGGCTCCATCGCGCTGCACGGCGCCGACGTCACGAGGGAGTCGAGGCGCCACCGCACCCGCCGAGGGCTACGTCACGTCCGGCAGGGACGCGCCGTCTTCGCCGAACTCACTGTCGAGGAGAACCTGCGGGCCGCCGGCGTTGCCACCCACAGCGCCTACGAACTCTTCCCCGAACTGGCCGAACGGCCTGGCATTCGGGCCGGCGAACTCTCCGGCGGCGAGCAGCAGATGCTCGTGCTGGCCCGGGCGCTCATCGCCCGACCGTCCTGTCTCCTGATCGACGAGATCTCCCTCGGTCTCGCCCCCCTCGTCGTGAAACGCCTGACGCGGGTGATCAAGGAGGCGGCGCAGGCGGGGGCCGCCGTGCTGCTGGTCGAGCAGTTCACGTCGGTCGCGCTCGGCATCGCCGATGTGGTCATCGTGCTCGTCCGCGGGGAGATCGTCCTGCGTGAGCGTGCGGACGTGCTCGTCAACGACCCCACCGTTCTCGAGCGCGCCTACATGGGTATCGCCCCCCGCGACCCCCGCGAGTGAGGGCGAGAGCCGAGGAGTAGATCTGCGGGTTGCGCGATATCTCGAGGATGGGCGCATGCCGGGTGACGACGCAAGCGCCCGGGGGCCTGCTGAGCAAGGCTATGGCCACGCCCTCGGTCATTCCGGCGGAGGCCGGAATCCATGGTCCAGCGGATCCGACGGCGTCTGGCGTCAATTGCGCTGCACACTCCCGTCGGCGGGGAGGATGCGCAGGGGGCGGCCGCTGAGGGACTGCACGACGCGGAAGTGCCGTTCGTCGAGAGTCGCGATGGTGTCGATGTCGTACCGGTCGGCGAGCACGATCAGCGATGCGTCGGTCAGGCCCAGGCGCAGATCCCGGTAGCGCTCGACGATCTGACGGGCTCGAAGGAGGTCGTCGATTCCGAATGGCGCCAGTTCGTACGCACCGGAGCACAGTTCGGCGAGCAGCGCCAGCTCGGCGTCGACGCCGGCGATCTGGGCGGTGAGGTAGTCCAACTCGGCCAGCACCAGAGGCGATACGACCAGAGGTCGCGCCTCGGCGAGGACCTCGGCGCACGCCTCGTGCATCCGCTGGTCGGCGACGAAGGCTGCCAGCAGCACGCTCGTGTCGACGATTTGTGTATCGGGCTGCCCAAGCTGCTACCCGCCGCTGCGAGGATCCAGTGACGCCGAGTTGTTGATCACGCGACCGTCGCCGAACCACTTCCTGGCGCACATCGCCGGCCGCTCCAGCGCTCCCTTGACGCATCTCCGCCGTGGTCTGTTGGCGGTTTTGCGCTACTCCCTCTCTAGTGCCGATTGACGAATAGTCGTTGTCGCAGCAACCACTGGTCGCCGGCGCCAGTCCCGAGCTGTTGCCATGTCATGTTGGACAACAACAGCGGGCGTATGTGCGTGGATGGGGCGAACAACCAGATCGCAGACGCACGTAGGGTTCGCTGGCGGCGGGGGCGGCGAGAGGGACTAGGCGCTGCCCGTGGTGGGGATCAGTTCGCCGCCGGGGTGTGGTTGGCCCAGTGGCTTCGACGACGGGGCACACGACGGAGCTTTCGTTCCAACGTAACCATGAACATCTTGTGTTCACATAAGATTTAATTGTGTTTAGACTCTTTATAGTGTTGCCCACAATGTCTGGACTCGAGTGCGCAACCTGAAATGGGGTGCCTCGACCGGCGCCTCGCCGTCACGGATCATGCACGTCAGCGGCTGGAGGAGCGCCGAATCACGTTGGCCGATGTCGAGTCCGCGTTGAAGAACTGCCTACGCCACGATGCAGGCGACCACGGCAACATCGTCCATGTTGGCCCCGCGGTCAGGGGCACGCTTAGAGTGGTGACCGCGCCTGCGGACCCCGACCGACGAACGATTCTCGTCATCACGGCGATGTGGAGTTGAGACACGTGAGCACTATGCGGTACTCCTACGACAGCGAGAGCGACTGCGGCTACATCCGGATCGGTGACGGCGACGTGGCCAGAACCGAGTCACTCACCGCGTCCCTCCACGTGGACCGCGACGGATCCGACAACATTGTCGGCATCGAAGTGCTCACCGTCACCGATCGCGGTTGGGTCCCGCACGTCACGGACCTCCTCGCCGGAACTGTGCCGGACGCCTCGGTCGTGTCCGCCCACCTCCAGGACATGGTTGCCACCAATCGGCACGGGAGCGAGAGCGCCGCTTCGACGGGGACCGCCGGTCCCTTTGCCGAACAGCCCGTCGAGGACACGCAAGTCGCCTGAGCCGTGGCGGAGGCGCGTCCGAGCCCCGTCGGCTACCAGCGGTGAATCTTCGGCGCTGCGGTCCCGAGATGTCCGGCGAGGGCGATGAGGTCGCCGCCGGTCAGGTAACCCGGATCGGATGCGGGAGTGGCTGGTTGAACAGGTAACCCCTTGTGTTGAACGGGATCGCATCTGGCTGCGTGTTGCCGGCCGCGTCGAACGCTCGGGTCATGAGGGTGTGCTCACCGGGCTCGGCGACCCAGCTGAACGTGAAGGGTGACCACGAGTACCGCGATGGCGACGGTTCGACCTCGGCGCCGGCCCAGGTGGCGCCCGAGTCGGCGCTCCACTCCACGGCGGTGATGGCACCGTGAGGCGACCGGGCATACCCCCGGATCCGCTGCGGGCCTGCGTTCAGTTCCGCCGGCCACCGCAGCGCCAGCGCGCTGTTGATCACCAGGGTCGTTATCGGCTGGCCCTCCGCAGGGCCCTCGGTCGGGTAGTCCTCGCCGATCAGCACGTAGTTGGTGGTGTTGTTGCGCGTCCAGATCTGCTCGGCGGACACGACGACGCGCCCGAGCCACTTGATGCTGTTGGCGCCCACCCAACCGGGCACCACGGCCCGCACAGGGAAGCCGTGATCGCGCGGGAGAACCTCGCCGTTCATTTCGTAGGCCAGCAGCGTGTCCGGATGCATTGCCTTGTGCACGGGCATGGCCCTCCGGTAACCGCCTTCGGGTGCGGTGGTGTCGAGGCCCACGAGCAGCACCGTCATCGCCTTGTCGACGATCCCCGCCTCCGCCAGCACGTTCCGCAGCGGCACGCCGGTCCATTTCGCGTTGCCGACGGCGCCGGTCCCCCACGGTGGGCTCCCCGCGGGCCGACCCTTGAGGCGATCGAACATCGCCCGGTGGTTGCCGGCACACTCGAGGTAGCACACGAGGCTTCGGCTGGGCATGGCGCGAATGTCCTCATAGGTGATGTCCAGCGGTCGCTCGACAGCGTCGCCCTCCACGCGCAGGCGCCACGTCGAGGCATCGACATCGGCCGCCCGACCCCCGTTGTGCAGCACATAGAAGAGCCGATTCGGCGTGATCAAGCCCCGCTGGAGTTCAAGCCGAGACTCCAGAGCGCCACCGGGATGACAGATGAACGGCTCGGTGTCCTTGAAGAACTGCGGCGAATCCGCGCCAATCACAATCGAAGCCTAAGGCGGGGAGTCCAGCCGTACCGACAACGCCTCCACCAGAGACCCCAGGGTTGAGTCAAACGTAGGTGCCGGAGGGCACTGGGGGTGCCCGCTCACGGCCGAGGACTTCGTCGGGCACCAACTGCCCGGCCCAGCGCCAGCGGTACTGTTGCCGGCGAACATGAGCGCACCTCACCGAGACGATCGACCGATGGCGAACTCCTATTGGGTCGTTCCGGGCCGTTTCGCGGCGGGCGAGTATCCGGGCGCGAAGAATCGCCGGGAAGCCGCCGCCAGGCTGCGCACCCTGCTCGGAGCCGGCATCGACCACTTCATCGACCTGACTCGGCGGGCCGATGGCTTGGCGCCGTACGTGCGAATCGCGCAGGAACAGGCGCACGCCGAAGGCATCGAGGTCCGGTGGGAGCATCATCCGGTCGTCGACATGTCCATCCCACGCAGCGCCGGGGAGATGGCAGCAATCCTCGACGCCATCGACGACGCCCTGAACCACCGCAGGACGGTCTATGTCCACTGCTGGGGCGGGATCGGTCGCACCGGCACGGTGGTCGGCTGCTGGCTGGTTCGCCACGGGCTCACCGGTGACGGAGCCCTCGAACAGATTGCAAAGTGGTGGCAGCACGTGGAGAAGAGCCGGTGGCACCCCCATTCTCCTCAGACAGATGAACAGCGGGAGTACGTGCGTGGATGGGGCGAACGACCAGCTCGCAGACGCACATAGGGTTCTCCTGCGCCGGGGCCGTGCCGGAGGCCCGTCGGTGCCCGGTCGGCTACCAGCGGTGAGTCTTCGGCGCCGCGGTCCCGAAGAGTCCGGCCAGGGCGATGAAGTCGCCGGCGTCGGAGGTGATGATGCTGTGTCCGGTGCGCACGGCGAGCGCCACGAGGTGTGCGTCCAGAACATCACCGGTGCCCGATCTGGCCAGTAACCGGCCCACGGCGGTGTGGTCGTCGGCGGCGGAGGGATGCACGACTATCGACTTGGCGATGTGGGCCGGCCGCGCCTGCTGTGCTCCGTCGCGCCAGACCTCCGCCAGCACCGGCGCAGTGGTGTGCAGTGCCTCATCGGCTCTCACGGACGCTGCGAGGAACGAACGAGCGCCGCGCTCGCCGCGATCGAACGCGACCAGCAGGCCTGCGTCGAGGATCACTGATCGAAGTAGCGGCGCCGCATCGACTCGACTTCGTCCTCGTCGAGGGGTCCGGCTTCTGCTGCCCACGCTGCGAGCACCTCATTGAGCGTCTCGCGGCGCCGGCGCTCCTGGGCGAGCAGCCGGATTCCGTGGCGGATGACCTGCGATTGGTCGCCGAAATCCGCGACGAGTTCAGCCAGAAGCAGCCTGTCCTCGTCGCTGAGCCGGATAGTGGTCGTCGTGCTCATACCAGAAGCGTAGCACAGTCGTATTGCGCCGAAACCGGGGTCCGGCGGCCATCGGGTGGGCAAGATCGAATCATAATCGTAGTGAATAACTGTGATATATGATGCAACTTGACATTGTGGCGCTGACCGAGCGGGCGCGGGCGGCCGAGGAGCCGAAGCCGCCTGGCGACGCCGGCAGGCGCTGCTCGAGACGTGAGGTTGCTGCTCGACGAGATGCACGCGCCGGCCGTCGCAGTCGCGCTTCCTGAGGCCGGCTTCGATGTGGTGGCCGTGGCCGCCGACCCGTCGCTGCGCGGATCCGGCGACGCCGACCTGCTCGACCACGCAGCCGCCGGTGGCCGGGCGCTTGTCACCGAGAACGTGTCCGACTTCTCGGTGCTTGCCGCCGACCGGGCTGTCGACGGCGAGCCTCATGCCGGTCTCATCTTCACGAACCCAAGCCGCTTCAACCGGGCGACGCTCGCTTATCCCGGCAATCTGATCGTCGCGCTTCGGCGCTTCCTGGACGACCCCCCGGTCAGCGGCGACTCCTGGATCCGGTGGCTGTAGCGGCACGAAAGGACCGACCGCCGCGGGTCGGCGCCCGAGGCGGCAGGTCGTCGCCTCCGGCCACGCCAGCGCGAGGTGTGGAATAACAGCAGCAAGTGGTGTCGAATAACGACATTGAACAGTGTCGTAAACCGGTAGTGTATGAGTATGGCCGAGTACAGGGAACGCCTGGCGGATCCGCTCATCGCCGAACTCCTCGCCGAGTTGCCGGCGCTGTCCATCGTTGGACCGCGGGCATCGGGAAAGACCACCACAGCGGAGCGCTACGCCCGCACCGTCATCCGGCTGGACCGCAGCGCCGAAGCCGTCGCGGTCGCCGCCGACCCCGACGCAGCACTGGAGGGCCTGCCCGAACCGATCCTCCTCGACGAGTGGCAGGAAGTGCCACACGTGCTCGGCGCGGTCAAGAGGACCTGCGACGCCGAGCCCCGGCCGGGACGGTTCATCCTGACGGGATCGGTTCGGGCCGAAATCGAGGCCGGGACATGGCCGGGGACAGGCCGCGTGACGCGGATCGCCATGTTCCCGCTGACCGTGAGCGAACAGCTCGGGACGCCGGTGACTCCGCTGGTCGACCGGATCGCCCGTGGCGCGCCGACCACAACCCGCGCCGGGCAGCCGAACCTGCGGGACTACGTCGAGATGGCTCTGCGGGGCGGCTTCCCTCACCCCTCTCTGATGCTGGGCGACCGTGCCCGGCGAAGCTGGCTCGACACCTACGTGGAGGAGATCGTCACGCGAGACGCCCAACTGGCGGGCGGTCGCCACGACAGCACCCGGCTGAGTCGCTATTTCGAGGCGTACGCGCTCAACTCGGCCGGCATCGTGGACGACACCACCCTCTACGAGGCCGCAGGCATCGACCGGCGAACCGCTCTCGCCTACCGCGAGTTGCTCAGCCGCCTCTACGTCATCGACGAACTGCCGGCGTGGACCTCCAACCGGCTCAAGCGGCTCTCCCTCGCTCCCAAGCGGTACCTCATCGACGCGTCGCTGCTGGCATCGGTGACCGGCGCCACCGACCGCACGGCCATGCGCGACGGAGACCTACTCGGTCGCCTGCTGGAAACCTTCGTCGTGGCACAGCTCCGAGCCCAGGTGACCGCCAGCGAGCACCGTTGCCGGCTGTACCACCTCCGCCAGCAGCACGGCCGGCACGAGGTCGACGTCATTGCCGAACTCGACGCCCGCCACATCATCGGCATCGAGGTCAAGGCCACCGCCGCGCCGTCGACCGGCGACGCCCGCCACCTCGCCTGGATGCGCGATCACGCAGGGCAGCAGTTCCTCGCCGGCGTCGTGCTGCACACCGGCCCCGCCTCGTTCCCGCTCGGCGACCGCCTTTGGGCTCACCCGATCAGCAGCCTGTGGTCCTGAAGCGGGTCGGACAACTGGATGGAACGGCCGCCGCAGAGCTACTCCGACGTCGATGCGGCGATCGGCGATCAACTGCTGCGACTGGCCGGATGATGTCGCTGCTTCGACGACGCAGGAAAGTGGCGTCGCCGCGGATCGGAGGTCAGAGGTGGACCACCACCTCGCCGCCCCCGGATTTGGCTACGAACTCCTTCGCCGCTCGCTGGGCGTCGTCGAGCGACCCGTGCTGCGACACCGGCTTGTGCGCTCCGGGGATACGCACCTCCCAGTCGCCGTGCCGATTCCGAACGACGAGCCGCTTCTCGCCCATCTCATCCCCCAGTCGCCTCCGCATCCCAGTCCGCTCACTCTAACCCGCAGGCAGAGCCCGTTCCTCGCCAGAACGGGAATGATCGGATAATTACTGAAATATAGCGATAGCCAGAGCGACTTGCAAGCAGCATGCTCGGGCCCGTGTGCCGACGGGCACGGTGAACCCGCGGGGACGGTCCACTGCGAGACATCTCAGGGGTGAGCCACACGACGGTGTGGGCGGACACTGGTGGTACCGGCTCACGGCCGAGGACTTCTTCGACAATCAGTTGCCAGAGGTCGTCGGCGGTGCCCGGAAGCCCGCGAACTGGTAGCAGCCGCACCAACCATCCTCGGAAGCTTGTGCCCAGAGGGGCCGGTTGGCTATACTTTCCATAACTGACCCGGTCCCTACGGGGGCCGGGCCTTTCTTTTCTCGGCCCGCTGATGGGGCACGAGTGCCGGGTCGCTGCCAGCCTGCCGTTCAGGTAGGTCAACCTCGCCGGCCCGGGCGTTACTGGTGGCGGTGGGGGCTGAGGGATGCTTCTCTGACGGGGTCCGCTGCGGCGGCGTTGTCGGGGGTGGGGATCACTTCGCCGTCGGGGCGGGGGTGGTTGGCCCAGTGGCCACGCTCTACGTCACCGACGCTGCCGAGAGCCTTGGCTTGCGCGAGACCGACGCCGGCGCCAACGTCGTGCTCCTCGAGCCGTTCGACCCCGTCGTCTTCGATCGGACAGTCGAGCGAGACGGGCTCCGATGCGTCGCATCGAGCCAACTCGCCTTGGATCTGCTGACAGGTCCCGGCCGCGAGCCTTCCCAGGGTGAGCAGATGCTGATCTGGATGGAGCAGAACGAAGATGCCTGGCGCACCTGATTCGTCCCCTCGCCCAGAGCCTCGCCATCACCGATCACGCACGTCAGCGGCTGGAGGAGCGCCGGATCACCTTGGCCGACATCGAATCCGCGTTGCGCAACTGCCTGAGCCACGACGCCGGCGACCACGGCAACATCGTTCATGTTGGTCCCGCGGCTAGGGGCACTCTTAGAGTGGTGACCACACCTACGGACCCCGACCGACAAGTGATCCTTGTGGTCACAGCGATGTGGAGTTGAGCCACGTGAGCACCTTGCGGTACTCCTACGACAGCGAGAGCGACTGCGGCTACATCCGGATCGGTAACGGCGATGTCGCCCGAACCGAGTCACTGACGGGGTCTCTTCACGTGGACCGCGACGGACACGACAACATTGTTGGCATCGAGGTGCTCACCGCCACCGATCCGAGTTGGATCCCGCACGTGACGAGCCTTCTCGCCGAGACCGTCCCGGACGCATCGCTCGTCTCCGCCCGGTTCCGGGACATGGTGGCCACCGGTCACCACGGGAGCGAAACGAAGGGCTCGACGGTGACCGCCGGCCCCGTGGCCGAAGAGACCACCGGGGGCACGCAAGTCGCCTGAGCAGGCGGCCTTGGCGGCGGTGCCGGTCGGTACGATCCTCGCCGATGGATGAGATGGGCGCTGTCGAGCGGGCCGGGCCGGCCTCGATCTCGGCCCTCGCCGGCCGCAGCCCCGACGATCGGGCTCCGTCGGCCGGCGGGTAGGGGGGAGCGGTGAGGTTCGGCGGCACCGTCGAGTTGCACCTGCACATGGACATCTGCATGTCCTATGAGGCGGTGGCGGCGCTCGACGCCACCGTCGACGCCGACACCTACCGGCGGGAGTTCGTCGGCCCCGAGCGGTTCGATTCGCTCGTCTCGTTCCTGGACTCGACCGAGCGCCACGTGGAACTGCTGCAGACCGAAAGGGGCCTGCGAACCTGCATGCGGGACCTGCGGGCGCAGTTGGCGGCCGACGATGCGCTTCACGCTGAGGCGCGTTTCGCTCCGCTGCGGCACATCGAGGGTGACCTGACTGCCCGTGAGGTGGTCGAGATCGTGGTCGAGGAGGCCCGGGCCTGGCAGCGGGACGGGCTCAGCTGCGCGGTCATCCTCTGCTCGCTTCGCCACTACAGCGAGGCCGAGAGCATCTGGACGGCGCAGCTCGCCACGGCACTGCACAGCGAGGACCTGCCCGTGGCGTTCGACCTGGCCGGAGACGAGGCCGGCTACCCGCTGGCGACCCACATGCCGGCTTTCGAGATCGTCCGTGGCGCCGGTACGCCGTTCACGGTCCACGCGGGGGAGGCGGCCGGAGCCGAGAGCGTCCGGGAGGTCCTCGACCACCTGCAGCCCCGGCGGATCGGTCATGGGATCCGGGCGGTCGAGGCCCCCGACCTCGTCGCCCGTCTGGCGCGAGAGGATGTGCATCTGGAGGCCTGCCCGTCCTGCAACGTTCAGCTCGGCGTCGTCGCCTCCATGGCCGAGCACCCCATCGACACGCTGGCGGCGGCGGGCGTCTCGATCGGCATATCCACCGACCAACGAGCCATCACCGACACCACCCTCACCCGGGAGATGCGCCGCCTGGTCGACGCGTTCGGGTGGGGGCGAAGCGTGCTGGCGCGCCGCCAACTGGATCCGCTCGAAGCGGCCTTCCTGACCGAACCCGAACGCGACCGGCTCAGAGAGCGGCTCGTGGAGAGCTGGGCCTAGCCAACGGCGTCTTCGGTGGCCAGCGGAACACACGTGACCGTTCCGGCCGCCAGTCCCAGGGCGCGCTGGGTGGCGATGATCGCTGCGGCCTCACCGATATCGTCGACACGCAGCGGGGTGGGGGCGCCGGAGGAGCGGGTGTAGAAGCCGGGGACCTCGTCGGCGCCGAGCGTCATGAGCGGCACACCGTTGGTCTCGAGGTACTCGAGGGTCAGCTGTACGTCGAGGATGATCTTCGGCCCGGCGCACACGACGTTCACCGGCGTCCGGGAGAGTTCCTCGAGGTCGGCGGAGATGTCGAGCGTGCCCGACAGCGACCGCCTCACGTCGCCTGCGGCGCCCCGGTGTACCCCGCCGAGCCCGCCGGTGGAGAAGACATCGATCCCGCAGGCGTTGGCGATCAACATGGTGGCGCTGACGGTGGTTCCGCCGGTCTGGCGGCGGGCAATGACCGCGGACAGGTTCGCTCGTGTCGCCTTGACCGTGTCCCGGGCTCTCGCGAGTTGATCCACCTCGTTGTGGGAGAGCCCGACGACCATGTGTCCGCCGGAGATGGCGATGGTGGCGGGAACGGCGCCGCCGGCCCGGATGCGACCTGCCGCGTCCATCGACACGTCCACGCAGTGCGGGTACGGGAGCCCGTGCGTGATGAGGCTGGTTTCGAGAGCGACGACCGGTTGGGCCGCGGCGAGCGCGGCGGCGACCTCATCGGACAGCAGGACGTGCTCGCTGAGCGGCGAGACCACCTCACGGACGTCGCGGAGCGGGATGCGCGTCATGTCCAGCGCCGGACGGCGGCCAGGGGTGACAACCGGGCACGATGTCCCAGATGCCCCGGAAACACTTGTGCCAGTTGACCACCTGGTAGTTGTCCCACCCCGCCGCCAGCGCCCGGGGCAGCAGGTCGTCGATGTAGGCCCGGATCTCGGCGATCTCGGTAGGCGAGAAGACGTCGATGGGGAACAGATGGCCCGCCTCGTTGTACCGACGAATCTGGGTGGGAGTGAGCACCCGCGGCTCCTCGACACCCAACGGGATGAACCGCAGGTCACGATCGAGTTCTGGAAAGGCGTTGGTGCGTTGCGTCATGGGGCAAGGTTCACGGTCCGACATCGGCGGGAACGGTTTCGCAAACTAGTCGCCGACACCGCGTGAGGCGCAGAGCGTCGACCGATCGGCGCTGTTCGGGGCGCAACGGCAACCTCTCTACCGCGTGGACAGATCCGCGATCGACGTCGATCCCACCAGGGCGGCGCAGAGCGCGCCCAGTTCTGTCCGCGATTAGTGCGGCTGCGGCTGGCCGAAGCCGCCAGTGCGGGCTAGGGCATCCACGATCGTGTTACAGCGCCCCAGTAAAATTAACCGCTCTAGGTGGCTGGTGTTTTTCTCGGCGTTTGGGGTGTTGTGGTCTGGTAGAATTACAGGTGTGTGGTTCGGTGTTGTGGGGAGGTTGGTGTTGTGACGGTTGGTGTTGAGCCGTGTCAGGCTGATTTGTTCAAGGGGACGCGGTTTGTGGGCGAGCGGGTGGGTCCTGGTTCGATTTTTGCGGTGTTGTTCGGTGAGGGTGCCCGGTTGTTTCCCGAGGGGATGTTCGATGATTTGTTCTCGTCGCGGGGGCGGCGCAGTGTGCCGCCTCGGGTGGTGGCGACGGTGATGGTGTTGCAGCGCTGGTTCGGTTTGTCGGACCGTGAGGCGGTGGCGGCGTTCGAGTTCGATGCGCGTTGGCGTTACGCGTGCGGGGGTTTGGACGTCGACGGCGGCGGGTTCTCCCATACGGTGTTGGTGGGGATGCGGGCCCGGTTGGCGGCGTCGGGTGCGCCGCGGCGGATCTTCGACGCGACCCTCGAGGTGGCGCGCTCGGCGGGGGCGCTGTCTCAGCGGCGGGTGCTGGACTCCGCGCCGATCTACGACGCGGTCGCGACCCAGGACACCGTCACGATGCTGCGCGCCGCGATCCGCGGCGTGTTCGAGGCCGCGGATCGCGATCTGGGGGCCATTGTGCGGGGCGCCGTCGCCGGCGGCGACTATGCGTCGCGGTCCAAGCCGGCGTGCGACTGGGACGACGCGGCGGCGCGGGAGGCCCTCGTGGCGACCATCGCCGGCGACGCCGTGGCGGTGCTCGAAGCCCTCGAGGGTCGCGCGCTGAGCGTCGAAGTCGCGCAGGGCGGGGAGTTGTTGGCCGCCGTTGTGGGCCAGGACCTCTGCGAGGACCCCGAGGGGCGCCTGGTGATCGCGCGGCGCGTGGCGCGGGACCGGATCATCTCGGTGGTGGACCGCGACGCCCGCCACGGCCACAAAACCGCAGCACGAGGCTTCGACGGCTACAAGGGCCACATCGCCACGGACCCCGACTCCGAGCTGATCACCGCCACCGCGGTCACCGCCGCCAACGCCGCCGACGCCCGACCCGCCCCCGAACTCATCGCCGACCTGCTCACCGCCGACACCGCCGCCGCCGCCGCCGACACCACCACCACCGACACCACCACCACCGGCACCACCGGCACTGCCGGCGACGCCGGGGAGGTTGTGGAGGACTTCGCGGGCAGGCCCACCGTCTACGGCGACTGCGCCTACGGCAGCGGCGACTTCCAGAGCCTCCTCGGCGAGCACCGCATCAACTCCAAGTGCCGCACCCAAGCGCCGCAGGCGCCCGCGGGACGCTTCACCAAGGACCGCTTCAGCGTCGACCTGGCCGCCGCGACGGTCACCTGCCCCGCCGAGGTCACCGTCGCCATCAACTACCGCCCCGACGGCGCCGGCACCGCCCGCTTCGGCGCCGACTGCGCCGACTGCGAACTCCGCGGCGACTGCACCGACGCCAAAGCCGGCAGAACCATACGCATCGGCGCACACGAAACCGCCCTCGCCGCGTCCCGAGCGCGCCAACAGAACCCGGCCTGGCGCGACGACTACCGCGCCACCCGCCCCAAAGTCGAACGCAAACTCGCGCACCTCATGCGCCGACACCACGGCGGCCGCCACGCCCGCGTGCGCGGCCAACCCAAAGTCGACGCCGACTTCAACCTCCTCGCCGCAGCCGCCAACATCGCCCGCCTCGGCGCGCTCGGACTGCACACCCGCGCCACCCACTGGGCACTCACCTGAACCCCCACCCACCCCCAACACCCCAACCACACCCGCCGGGAACACATCACCAGTATGAGTGCGAAGAGCCACCAGACAACAACCCATTCCACACCAGCCACCTAGAGCACGGCTCGATGTAACAGAACGGCGCTTTGGCGCGATCGATCCGCTCGTGAAAGATATCTATTCGCGCCTAGACCCTCATCCGGCATTTACTATGCTCGGCTACACGCATGACACCTACTACGGTAAGGGAATTTCAACTGCGATCGTAACTGATAGTCAAGTGGGTGTAGATGCCGATCCTCTGATTGTATTCTCCGCCTCCCAGGCGAATATTGCCGCGCTCTCATACTTTTTGGCTATGAGCCTTAGTGCGGGTCAACGCGCCCTCCCGTTCGTTTTGCTTGATGACCCGCTCCAATCGATGGATGACATTAATGTTCTTGGATTCGCTGACCTCTGCCGATTCGTTAGGTCAGAGCGGCAGCTCATTGTCTCTACACATGACCGGCGTTTTGCTAACGTGTTGCGTCGAAAGCTAACGCCGCGGCACGTACAGGATCGGACCCTGCTCCACACATTCAGGAGCTGGGATCGTCGCGGTCCATCGGTTGAGACGGAACATCTAGTGTACGACGAGGATGACGCTGAACTTCGCCTACTTAGCAGTGCGGCATAGTCGAAGAGGTACGTGCTAGATCGCTGATTGAATTCGGCACGCGGAATCTCGCGGCGCTGGGCAGGGCGGTGTCGCGGAGTTGGGGTGTCTGGAATCACCGTAGCCCCGGTCGGAGCGCAGAGCTGACGAACGACTCGGCGAGTTCTTGTGCTAGGTCGGTCCTCTCAGGTTCAGGTGTGCGCCCCGAGGAAGGTGCGGAGGTGGTCTGTCAGGATCTTCGGTTGGTCGATGGGGATGAGGGGCCGCTGTCGTCGATCCACACCAGCTGGGTGTTCTGGAAGTGTTCGGCAAGTCGTTCGGCGTGGGCGGGGGGCATGAGCTTGTCGTGTCGTGCCCAGACGATGAGGACCGGGCCGGCGAAGGTGCGCTGCTGGTCGGCCCACTGGAGCAGCTGCTGGGGCTTGGGGACGGTGCGGAGGTACTTGGTGAGGTCGCGGCGGACCTTGGGGTCGTGGCGCAGCGGGTGGATCCAGCTCCTGAAGAGGTCGTCGGGAACCCGCCGCTTCGACAGGGCGCCATAGGTCACGGGGAGATGGCGGATCCAGCGCGGGCGCAGCAGTTGGGCGGTCAGGAAGGTGCCGCCGGGCAGCGCTGCGTTGAGGCACAGCAGCCGGCCGGGCAGCCCGGGCGGGTAGTTCTCGAAGGCCTCGCAGGAGACCAGGACCAAGTTGGCGACACGATCGGTGCCGCCGGAGTTGATGAGGAGTTGCGCGCCGCCCCAGTCGTTGCAGACCACTGTGACGTGGCGCAGGTCGGGTTCGCTGAGGAACTCGGCGATCATGGTGGCGAGCGCCGGCAGGGAGAGGTCGGCGTCGTCGGGCATCGGCGTGGTGTGCGCGCCGAACGGCAGCTCCGGGACGATGCAGCGGTAGCGATCGCCCAGGCCACCGATGACGGTGTCCCACAGGGTGCCGTTCATCAACACCCCGTGCAGCAGCACCACGACCGGCCCGTCGCCGCCGGTGTCGGAGTACATGAGGCCGGCAGCCGTTGGCCCCTCGAACTGCATCCGGAGACCCTGCTCGTACCTCCGCGACGACACGACCCGACGATAGGGCGACACCTTTGGTTGTCACACGACGAAGGCATGCTTGAGGTGAGCACGATCAACTGGTTCCAATCCGTCGAGAGGCGCTGTTGATGCCGACTGCGAGCAAGATCGAGGAGTTCCTGAGGAACGCCCCCCAGGGGCGGCTCTATGTGGTCGTCGCCTATGCCGACGTGACGGGGCTCGCGTGGCTGGAGCGGCATGCCGCCGAGAGGCCGGTAACCCTGCTGATCGGCGACACCCGACGACGCCTCTTCCAAGGGCAGCCACCGGACCGTAGGGCGGCGTTGGGCCTCTTGGCGCGTACAGATGTGGACGTCCTCTCGGGATACCGGCAAGGAGCTCCGCTCGTCCACCAGAAGGTCTTCGTCGTCGCGTCGCCCGGCGGTGACCACGCGGTAGCGGGCCTTGTGGGGTCGGCGAATCTCACCGATGCCGGTCTCTTTCGTAACGAGGAGACCGTTGTCACAGTCGCCCGGGAGGAACTTCCCGATGTCTGGCAGCAGACCCGGGTCATCTGTCGGAGAGGACGTCCCGCCGGTGAACGCATCGCGGGATACATCAGGGATGCCGACGACGAACAACGACACGCCACCGGCGACGCCGCGAGCCGGCGGAACGACCCGGTGGGAAGAGCCTCACCGCGTCGCCCCGTGCCCAGTGGCGGCGGTGCCGGCAGAGGCCGTCCACCGGCGCAACGAACGGGAGGTGGTCGGGGATCTCGTCGGTCTGCTCGCGCCGGTTTCGGAGTGGCGCTGGTGGGGCTCCTCCTGCTGGTGGGCCTTTGCTCCGTGATCAGGAACCGAGCGGAGCCCAGCACCATTCCGGCCGCGCCCCCCGGGTCGCCGGGCGCGACGTCGGCAGAGCCACAAGAGGCACCGCCACCGACGGACGCTGCGCCGCCACCGAGTTCGCTGGTCTCCGAGCGGTCGGAGCAGCCGCAGCCCAGCCCGAACGAATCGGATCCACAGTCAATTCCCCCAACGACGATGTCGGATGGTGAGCGCTCAATCGAGGAATCCGAACAGGGCGAGAGCACTGTGGCCGCCACGGAGGAAGCCGTCACCGATACGCCATTGGACGGTGATGGGCGGGTTGGTGAGTTGGATGATGCGGCGGTGGCGGCTTTGTCGGTGGTCGTCGCGGCGGCGAGGTCGGTGTTTGAGGCCGAGGGTGATTTCGGGGGTGCGAGTGTCGCGGTGTTGGAGGGCATGGGGCTGGCGATTCCGGCCACGTCGGAACTGGCGCAGGCCACTGGCGAGGAGGACGTCGCTCTCAGTTTCCCCACTCGTGTGGCGGTGACGACGCCGTGGGAGGTGTCGGTGCTTGCGCCGGACCCCGGCGAGAGCGGCGCGGAGGCGGTGTGGGCGGTGGCAGTGCGCTCGCCGGTGGCCTGCCGGGCGGTCGTGTTCGATCCGGAGTTGGGGTTTTGGGCGGGCACGACCACCAACAGGAACTGCAGCGGCGCCCACGCCCGGAACTCCTATGTTCAACTTCGCGGCGTCGGCGGCCAGCGGGGGAACTTTCACTGGGCGCCCGCCACACCAGACCGCATCACGGTGGATCCCGCCGCTGCGGAGGGGGTAGGTGATGGGCGGGTTGGTGAGTTGGATGATGCGGCGGTGGCGGCTTTGTCGGTGGTCGTCGCGGCGGCGAGGTCGGTGTTTGAGGCCGAGGGTGATTTCGGGGGTGCGAGTGTCGCGGTGTTGGAGGGCATGGGGCTGGCGATTCCGGCCACGTCGGAACTGGCGCAGGCCACTGGCGAGGAGGACGTCGCTCTCAGTTTCCCCACTCGTGTGGCGGTGACGACGCCGTGGGAGGTGTCGGTGCTTGCGCCGGACCCCGGCGAGAGCGGCGCGGAGGCGGTGTGGGCGGTGGCAGTGCGCTCGCCGGTGGCCTGCCGGGCGGTCGTGTTCGATCCGGAGTTGGGGTTTTGGGCGGGCACGACCACCAACAGGAACTGCAGCGGCGCCCACGCCCGGAACTCCTATGTTCAACTTCGCGGCGTCGGCGGCCAGCGGGGGAACTTTCACTGGGCGCCCGCCACACCAGACCGCATCACGGTGGATCCCGCCGCTGCGGAGGGGGTAGGTGATGGGCGGGTTGGTGAGTTGGATGATGCGGCGGTGGCGGCTTTGTCGGTGGTCGTCGCGGCGGCGAGGTCGGTGTTTGAGGCCGAGGGTGATTTCGGGGGTGCGAGTGTCGCGGTGTTGGAGGGCATGGGGCTGGCGATTCCGGCCACGTCGGAACTGGCGCAGGCCACTGGCGAGGAGGACGTCGCTCTCAGTTTCCCCACTCGTGTGGCGGTGACGACGCCGTGGGAGGTGTCGGTGCTTGCGCCGGACCCCGGCGAGAGCGGCGCGGAGGCGGTGTGGGCGGTGGCAGTGCGCTCGCCGGTGGCCTGCCGGGCGGTCGTGTTCGATCCGGAGTTGGGGTTTTGGGCGGGCACGACCACCAACAGGAACTGCAGCGGCGCCCACGCCCGGAACTCCTATGTTCAACTTCGCGGCGTCGGCGGCCAGCGGGGGAACTTTCACTGGGCGCCCGCCACACCAGACCGCATCACGGGAGACGAACCACCGGCCGACGAGGCCTCATGAGGCGCGGCTGGCTCTCGGCACGGCGGGGGAACTCGGCGATCAGGGTGGCGAGCGCCGACGGGGAGAGGTCGGCGTCGTCGGCATCGGCGTGGTGTGCGCGCCGAACGGCAGCTCCGGGACGATGCAGCGGTAGCGATCCCGCAGGCCCTCCACGACGGTGTCCCACAGGGTGCCACCCGTCAACACCCCGTGCACCACCACCACCACCGGCCCATCGCCGCCAGCGTCGGAACCGATGCCTTCGGTCTTGCGGAGGGACTTTAGTTTTAGCCAGTCTCCAATGAGCGAATTGCAAGTTCAGTCAACCACAGGTCTGCCATCCTCCGGAGTTCAACGCGCTGCGGCCTGATTCTCCACTCGACGCTCTCGGAGCGCGCGATAAGTAGCCCGAGTCGGTTGTGTCGGAGTGCTGTCCTCGAGACCCGATGCTGTTTGTCCATCGGCATGAGTAGTGCTCCGTCATGACACGCCCACCGGGCCTTTGCGAGTTGACCGATGCCCCTGCGCCAATCGGAGATCTTGGCTTCGACGACTAGAGATCGCGCGACGAGGTTCGTTACCTCGCGGACTTGGTCGCGGTGCGTCAGCCAACCAATTTCCTGCAGAGATTTCGTCAGTTGGCTGGAGTGGCGCCGAGAGTAGCCGGATGGAGCCCCAGTCCGTATCGATTCCAGGACCCGCGCATGGGCCAGGGAGGGAAGTCTCAGACCTTTCTGGAGGCGGGACTCCAAGCCTGCTGACGAGACGACCACCAAGACCGCGTCGGGTCGGCCTGTGCCGAGTTCGACCTCGCGCATGTGGATGAGGGAGCGTCCGGGGCCCGGCGGGAGAATCCGGGAAGCGAACACATCCAGCGCCTCAGTGAGGGCACGCTCTGCTACCGGAACGCCGACCTCGCCGGTCGTCGCTTGAAGTGCTGCCAATGGTGCAGCCGGAAGGCCATTGTGACCGTGCTCGCGTTGTGGGGTCGCCGACATGTCTGGAAGGGTGTGGCGGAACTCGTCCCAGCGTGAGCGGGCCTTGCGGTGGGGCTCGCTTGCTATTGCCTGATCAAGAATGGGGAGGCGTACCGCCCCGGAAGCCGCCAGTCCGGCGATCAGTTCGGGCAGTTTCTCCCAGTCGCTCTCAACGACGGCGGGGCCCACTCGCAGGACTTCCAGGACTGCGACCTCCGCAGGCATCAACGAGTGGAGCAGCCGCTCGACTGGGCGCTGCGCAAAACTGATGCCCGGGAATGGTGCTGGTGCTCGGGCAGGCACTGCGGTTAGATATGTTGAGGGTGCCTGCGATGTGAGGCCTAACCACTGTGCAGCCGCGACTCCTGCCGGCCCGGAGCCAGGCCCACCGAGTGCCAAAGCGACTTCGTCGACTCGGGGGTGTCTCGTGTCAAGTAACTGAGACATTTTTTGGGTCTGGGGGTTGGGTGGTCGGCGTCTGTCGGTAGCGCTGGAGGGGTCGGCGCATGGCGATCGCTTCGTGGGGTCGGATCGTGTTGTAGATCGCCCGGTAGGAGTCGACCTGGTTGGCGAGTTCGGGGCCGGTGGTGATGTCGCGGCGGTAGAGGTGCTCGTATTTGATGGCTGCGAAGAAGCGCTCGATGACGCCGTTGGTCCACGGGGCGCGCCGGCGGGTGCGGGTGTGGCAGATGTGACGCTTGGAGGCGACCCAGGCCCCGAAGCGAGCCGACGTGAAGCAGGACCCGTTGTCGGTGACGAGGCGCAGCGTGGCGATCTGACCGGTGGCGGGGTCGGTGAGGTCCTCGACCCAGGTGACGCCGAGGAGGGCCTCGACGTCGGCGAGGGCGGCTTCGAAGACCGCAATGGCGTCGCTGGTGGTCTTGGTGACGGTGACTTCACAGGCCAGGTTGACCTTGGCCCAGTAGTCCACCACGCCGCCGAGGTTCCAGCGGCCCCCGGTGGCGGTCTCATACTCGGAGAAGTCGCCCTGCCACAGCCGGTTCCGCCTCCCGGGCGGGCAAAGGAACGCCTCGCGGCGCACCCCCGCCGCCTGGCGCACCGCGGCGGTGTCCTTCGCCGGCAGGCACAGCCCGTTGCGGGAAAGCACCCGGTACATCGTCGAGTCCGACACCGCCCCCGCGGCGACGTCGTCGATGCCGACCCGCTTCAGTTCGGCCAACTTGCGGTGCCCCCAGCCCTCCCAGGCCGCCGCCAGCGCCTTCGCGTCCGCCTCAACGGTGTCTTGCGCCGGCGTGGACCACGGGCCTGGCGACGAAGCGCCCGCCGCGCGCCACCGATACCACGTCGCCCGGGGAACGCCCGTCACCGCGCAGAATCGCGTGACGCTCACCTTGGCCCTCTGTCGTTCCGCCTCGAGGGCGTCGAAGCTGAGTGAAGCGAGCCCCCCTTTTTCCAGAGCCGCAACTCCATGTGGGCTTCACCCAACGCTCGGTTCAGCTCCTCGATCTCGCCGGCCTGCTGCTGCTCGCGACCCGAGGGCCCGCTGGCAGCACCGGCCTCCAGCGCCTGCTGGCCGCCGGCGAGGAACAGGTCACGCCACTTCGAGATCGACACACCAGAGGTGCCCTCGCGCCGGGCGGCCGCCGCGATCGAGATCTCGCCCCGCAGCACCGCCAACACGATCCGGACCTTGTCCTCCACGGACTTCAACGGCGGCTGGCCCATCAAAGATCTCCTTCAGGTCAACACCAAACCACGACCTGTCTCAGAAATCTTGACACGCGACAGGGGGGCGAAACGCCCAACGCCGTTGGCGCCCCCTTCCAATAGAGGCCCTTCCGGATACGTAAGACGTCACCGGCAGCGGCCAAGCGCGAGAACGCCGCGTCAACAGCGGTGCGCGATCCGTCGACGTCGCGAACCGCCACAAACGATCGCTCGGGCAACGCCGCGACGTGGTCGGCGACCCGTTCGGCGATCGAATCTCTCATGTCAGAAAAGTGTAACGAGATACTGACATGACTCCGAGCCGGTCAGGCGCCGACGATGCACTATCCGGGCGTCACCCGTGCTTGGCAAGGAAGGTGTGGAGGTGGTCGGTCAGGACGCTCGGTTGGTCGATGGGGATGAGGGTTCGGCTGTCGTCGATCCACACGAGTTGGGTGTTCTGGAAGTGTTCGGCGAGTCGTTGGGCGTGGGTGGGGGGCATGAGCTTGTCGTGTCGTGCCCAGACGATGAGGACCGGGCCGGCGAAGGTGCGCTGCTGGTCGGCCCACTCGAGCAGCTGCTCGGGCTTGGGGACGGTGCGAAGGTATTTGGTGAGGTCGCGGCGGACCTTGCGGTTGTGGCGCAGCGGACCGATCCAGCTCCTGAACAGGCCCTCGGGAACCCGCCGCTTCGACAGGGCGCCGAAGGTCAGGGGGAGATGGCGGATCCAGCGCGGGCGCAACAGCTGGGCCGTCAGGAAGGTGCCGCCGGGCAGCGCTGCGTTGAGGCACAGCAGCCGGCCCGCCACCCCGGGCGGGTAGTTGTCGAAGGCCTCACACAAGACCAGGACCAAGTTGGCGACACGCTCGGTGCCGCCGGGGCTGATGACGAGTTGCGCGCCGCCCCAGTCGTTGCCGACGAGCGTGACGTGGTGTAGGTCCAATTCGGTGAGGAACCCGGCGATCATGGTGGCGAGCGCCGGCAGGGAGAGGTCGGCGTCGTCGGGCATCGGCGTGGTGTGCGCTCCGAACGGCAGCTCCGGGACGATGCAGCGGTAGCGATCCTGCAGCTGCGAGTGCTAGTCGCTAGCGGCGTTGCGTGGCCGCCCCGGCTGAGGCTTGATTTCCTCACCGCTACCCCGTTAGCACCCCGTTAGCCAACCAGCTTGAGCTGCAGTCCGTCCGCGTGATCAAGTGAAGCGGCAACATCCTCGCCACCCTCAGTGCTCCCGACATCGTATTCACGCTCGAACTCCGGGCCAAGAAGTCTGACGGCGACGACGTCGCCGCCCAATAGGTCGATTCTGGGACTTCCGTCAATTTCGGTTGAGTCGCCACTGAATTCGAGTGATTCAAGGTGCGAGACGGCTTGTTCCGAGCTCAGCCGTCTGTTGGCGCCTTGGGCTAGACTCGTGTCGTGCTCTGGGGATACGGACTCTTGCAACTCTATGTTGCGCTGGTTGCCATATCTTGCGGATTCGTTGTCCTCGTAGTTGTCGCAAATTGGCATGTCGAGAAATGGCATTCATCGAGTTTCTACCGATGGATGGCAAGAGTTGCCGACAGAACCAGAGCAACCTGCGGGCTTCCCCAACCGGTGTTCTCTCACGCTGAGCCATATGATCTCGATCGACTAGTGTCCTGAGTCGGGTATTCGTTGAAGATATGCGGCGAGGGTGTCGAGGATGTCGTCGGCGGTTTTGTGCCAGGTGAAGGGTTTGGGGTTCTGGTTCCAGCCGTCGATCCAGGTGTTGATGGAGTCTTGGAGGTCGCCGACGCTGGTGTGGGTGCCGCGGCGGAGCCATTTGGTGGTGAGTTCGGAGAACCAGCGTTCGACGAGGTTCATCCAGGAGCTGTAGGTGGGCGTGAAGTGGAAGCTGAAGCGGGGGTGGCGCAGGAGCCAGCGTTGGATGGTGGGGGTCTTGTGCGTGGAGACGTTGTCCAGGACGATGTGCACGGCGAGGTGGGCGGGGACCTCTCGGTCGATGAGGTTCAAGAACTTGCGGAACTCCTCGGAGCGGTGCCGTGCGGTCATCGTCGAGATGACCTTCCCGGAGGCGACCTCGAGGGCGGCGTAGAGGTTGGTGGTGCCGCAGCGGCGGTAGTCGTGGGTGCGCCTCTGGGGAACCCCGAGCATCAGTGGCAGCATCGGCGCGGTGCGATCCAGGGCCTGGATGCCGGTCTTTTCGTCCACGCAGAACACCACCGCGGCCTCCGGGGGGTTCAAGTAGAGGCCCACGACGTCGCGTACCTTGTCGATGAACTGCGGGTCCGGGGACACCTTGAATTCCCCGAGGCGGTGCGGCTTGAGACCGAAGGCCCGCCAGATACGACTGATAGCGGTCTGCGACATCCCCATCGCGGCGGCCATCGACCGCGTCGACCAGTGCGTCGCCCCCGGCGGGGCCTCCTCAAGAGTCCTCACGATCACCTCCTCGACCTGCGCGTCGCTGATCCTGCGCGGCCCACCCGGGCGCGGCTCATCGGCGAGCCCGTCCAGGCGCCACAACGCGAACCGGCCCCGCCACTTGGACACCGTCGCCGCACAACACCCCAGGCGCTCAGCGATGTCCTTGTTCAACTCCCCGGCCGCGGCGCCCAACACGATCCGACACCGCAACGCCAACGCCTGCGACGACGACGGACGCCGCGCCCAACGCTCCAACGTCTCCCGCTCAGCCTCGCCGAGCTCAACCACAACCGCCGGGCGGCCACGCCGCTGAGCCATGATCAACTCCGATCACCGCCCACCTACCACCACCAACATAACCCACCCAACACCACATACCAACGAATACCCGACTCAGGACACTAGTGCGCCTGGTTGATAAACGTGCCATCCTCATTGCTCAAGTTCTCGGAGCAATGACTGCGGCTTCCTTTGTCAGCTTGTCAGTATTTGCCGCAAGAATTGATGAGGAGATATGGCGGTGCTTGTGGCAGAACTCAGCGAGTGGCTCTATCACAAACTCGTTAGCATTCGTCGCTCTCATGATCTTTATGGGAGCTGCTGGGCTATTCTATCTGTTGCTTCTTAGTTTGCTGGGACCGAAGTATCAAAATGTTCGCCGCGTGTTGGCAAATGCGGTTGCCTTGATTGGCCTCGTTCTCTCAGTTGGATTCTGGGCAGTCCTCTACTATACGCTTGTTGTGATCGACGTGGGACTGGCTAGTGGTGTGTCGCTTATTTGTTGGACGGGTGTGGTAGGGTGTTGGTATGAGTCTTCCTGCGGCCCCGTTGGTGATGTCTCGCGAGCAGCGCGACGAGTTGGAGGCGATGAGCCGTTCGGGTGTGCTGCCGCATCGGGTGGTGCGCCAGGCGGAGGTGTTGTTGTTGGCCGCCGACGGGGTGGCGAACGAGGTGATCGCGCGTCGTTGCGGTGTGGCGCCGAACACGGTGCGTCGTTGGCGCAGGCGGTTCGCCGAGTCGGGTGTTTCCGGTGTGGGGCGGGTGGCGCCGGGGCGCGGCCGGCCGCCGGTGATCAGCGACGAACTGGAGATGGCGATCGTGGCCGATACCGTCGCCGCGGCGCCCGATGACGGGTCGGTGTGCTGGTCGACGCGCGCCATGGCGGCCCGCCACGGTGTCGGCAAGGACTCCGTGGCGCGGATCTGGCGCCGCCACGGTCTGCGGCCCTGGCGGATTGATGTGTTCAAGCTGTCGAACGACAAGAACTTCGAGGAGAAACTGCGCGACGTGGTGGGCTTGTACCTGGATCCCCCCGAGGCGGCGGTGGTGTTCAGCTTCGACGAGAAGACCCAGGTCCAGGCCCTGGACCGCACCCAGCCGTCGCTGCCGATCAGACGCGGGAGGGCCGCCACGATGACCCACGACTACAAACGCAACGGCACCGTGGACCTCTTCGCCGCCCTCAACGTCGCCACCGGCGAGGTCCTGCACCAGACCCGCCGCCGCCACACCGGCACCGACGTGTTGGCGTTCTTCCGCTGGATCGACCTGCACACCCCCCGCCACCTCGACGTCCACGTCATCTTGGACAACCTCTCCGCGCACAAGTCCGAACCCGTGCGGAAATGGCTCGCCAACCCCAAACGCCGACGATGGCACCTGCACTACACGCCCACCAGCGCCTCGTGGCTGAACCTCGTCGAAGGCTGGTTCTCCATCCTCACCCGCAAAGCCCTCAAACACAACAGCTTCTGTAGCGTCGCCGAACTCACCGAAACCATCGACAACTGGACCGCGCACTGGAACCACAACCCCCGACCGTTCATCTGGACCAAATTCCCCAACCCCATCATCGCCCAAACCCGCCGCGCACGCCTCACACTCAACCGCGCAACCAAATCCGCGACGCACCACTAGCCAGTGCGCCTGAGCAGGTCTTAGTAGACAGCCCAACGTAGTAATCACTGCAGGGTGAGAACAGTGTGAGTTGTGCGGATGGTAGACGGTTGACGATGTCGGCAGAGCGTTGTTCTTGACTCATTCAGGACAGTGCCCAGATGATGAGGACCGGGCCGGCGAAGGTGCGTTGCTGGTCGGCCCACTCGAGCAGCTGCTGGGGTTTGGGGACGGTGCGAAGGTATTTGGTGAGGTCGCGGCGGACCTTGGGGTTGTGGCGCAGCGGGCCGATCCAACTCCTGAACAGGTCGTCGGGAACCCGCCGCTTCGACATGGCGCCGAAGGTCACGGGGAGATGGCGGATCCAGCGCGGGCGCAACAGTTGGGCCGTCAGGAAGGTGCCGCCGGGCAGCGCTGCGTTACCGCACAGCAGCCGGCCGGGCAGCCCGGGCGGGTAGTTGTCGAAGGCCTCACAGGAGACCAGGACCAAGTTGGCGACACGATCGGTGCCGCTGGGGCTGATGAGGAGTTGCGCGCCGCCCCAGTCGTTGCAGACGAGTGTGACGTGGCGTAGGTCCAATTCAGTGAGGAACTCGGCGATGAGGGTGGCGAGCGCCAGCAGGGAGAGGTCGGCGTCGTCGGGCATCGGCGTGGTGTGCGCGCCGATCGGCAGCTCCGGGACGATGCAGCGGTAGCGATCCCCCAGGCCGTCGGTGACGGTGTCCCACACGGTGCCACCCATCAACACCCCGTGCAGCAACACCACCACCGGCCCGTCGCCGCCGGTGTCGGAGTACATGAGGCCGGCTGAGGTGGGTCCCTGATTTGAGTCCGCGTGTTGTGGGTCTGAGTCCCCGAGGATGGGAGGATGACCACAATGAAGCGGAAGCGGCATACACCCGAGCAGGCGGTCCGGAAGGTCCGTGAGGGCGAGCGGATGCTCGGCGCTGGGAGTGATTTGACTGAGGTGCTGCGGCATCTGGAGATCACCGAGTCGACGTGGCATCGCTGGCGGCGGGCCTATGCGGGCATGAACGCGGCGGATGTGCGGAGGCTCAAGGAGCTCGAGGCCGAGAACGCCCGGTTGAAGAAGCTGCTGGCCGAAGCGGAGCTGGACAAGGCGATGCTGAAGGAACTGGCGGAGGGAAAATGGTGACCCCGGACCGTCGCCGGGTGGCGGTGAAGCGCCTCCAGGAGCGGTTCGGGGTGTCTGAGCGGCGGGCGTGTCGGGTGGTGGGCCAGCATCGCTCCACCCAGCGGCGCGCCAAGTCGCCGCCCGCTGCCGCCGAGGCGCGCCTGCGCGAGCACCTACGGGACTTCGCGCGCACCCACCCCCGCCTGGGGTGGCGCACAGCGCACACCGTGGCGTGCCGTGAAGGCCTGGTCGTCAACGCCAAGCGCACGCGGCGCCTGTGGCGCGACGAGGCCCTGCAGCGCCCGCCGCAGCGCAAAGCCAAGCGTCGCCGGCTCACCGACGGCACCGCCGGTCGGCTGCGGGCCCAGCATCCCAACGATGTGTGGGCACTGGACTTCCAGTTCGACGAGACCGCCGATCTGCGCCGCATCAAGCTGCTCAACGTCGTCGACGAGTTCACCCGGGAAGCCCTCGCCATCGACGCGTCCCACAGCATCGACGCCGACGGCGTCGTCGCCACCATCGAGCGCCTCGTCGCCGGGAGGGGAGCGCCGGCGCATCTGCGCATGGACAACGGCCCCGAACTCACCGCCGAGGCGCTGCGGGACTGGTGCCGCATCTGGGGCACCCACACCGCCTACATCGAACCCGGCTCGCCCTGGGAGACACCCTTCGTGGAGTCCTTCAACGGCCGCCTGCGAGACGAGTTCCTCAACGTCGAGGACTTCGCCAACATCACCGAAGCCCGCGCCGTCCTGGAGGACTGGCGCCACGAATACAACACCTACCGGCCCCACCAATCCCTTGGCGGGCTCACCCCCGCCGCCTACGCTGCGCACTGGAAGGCGCACCAACACCAACCCGAACTCCCATAACACCTGGACTCACAAACGGGTCCCCCTCACGGCCGCCGTCGGCCCCTCGAGCTGCATCCGGAGACCCCCTTGCCGGTAGGCGTCGAGTAGCTCCTGGCTCGACACGTGGAGTGCGGTTCTCCAGTTCCCCTGTGCGAGCGCCTAGGAGGTACCGGCTGGCGTTGAAGCGACATCGCTGCTACTTGACGCGGCGATGTCGCGCAACTCCGTGATGTAGCTATCAATATCGGAACACTCGATCAGCGTCGGTGCATCGCCGGACACTGCTGACTGGATTTCCCAGAGCCAGGCTGACTGTTGCGAGTTGTCGTCGTCGGATCGGCCCAGATGGGCTGCGGCCAGGTCATACGCCGACGTTCGCCGGCCCATTAGGACCAGTGCCAGAATCCGATTGGCATTCGTTAGTTCGACGTTTGCCCGGCCGGTCGCAATAGCGGCATCGAAGTACTCCAGCGATCGTGCGGGGTCCACGGGCAGGAGAGAGAAGCCGAGGTTGTTTTGCGCGTCGGCCCTATTCGGGTCGTGGCGCAGCGCTGCCTCGAACAGGGCGGCGGCCTCAGTGTGTCGGCCGTCCCGCAGAAACGCCAAGGCTGGCTTCACAAGCATGTCAGTCAACGCCTCGCGCGGCTGAGGATCGAAGCTGAGCCTGTCTGCCATGACTCTCGCGAGAGCGTCGACCGGGACTTCGCGGACCCTCATCTCGGCGGGATCGCATGGGGGCGACAGCTGGCCGTGCAAGTATTGCCACTCGCTCCGGAGTGCGGGTACCGGCCAGTCGCTGATGTACGTCTTTGTGAACCGTTGGACTATCCACAGGTCCTCGTCTGCCCAGTAGGGCGTAGTTGAGGTGTCGGCCGGCAGGGGTGATTGCGGTGGTCGCCAATCGACCAGGTCGCCCCAGGGTGCGGTCGTGGCCCACTCCCTCGTTACGCCGAGGGTCCCTTCGAATGCGCGACTGAAGGCTTCGACGGTTTGCTCAGCGTTTGCCGATTCGATGTGTTCCCGTACAGCGAGCAACCAGCCTGCAGGAATATCGTCGGGATCTCCATTCCGCCGGCCCTCGGGCGTGAAGTACTCCTTGAAGACCGCGAAGCCCGTGACGAACCGGAGGTGCGGCAGCACGTGGGTCTCGAACCTCAGGCCCTTGGCTTCGACCTGTGTCCTCAGCTCGTCGATTTCTGCTCGTCGCTGCTCTGCCTCTGCGGAACTGCTCGGCGGCGGGCTCTCGAGTAGTTCGGTGATCCCGACGAGGACGGCGGCGAGCCGCCAGGCTGACGGGTGCCCGGAGGCCTTGTCCTGGAGATAGATCTCGCGAGCGTCGTACGTACCAGCGAGCGGGTTGCGAGAGCGGCGGGTTCGAGGCCTTCGCGTCCGTCGGATTGTCCACCCGTCGCCGAGATCGGTCTCGTCGCTAGACCGTGGCGCGTTGTGGCGGGCCAAGAGGTCCATGCACTCATTGCCGCATCCTCGGGTGCCAGGTCCGGTCTTGATGGCGAACGGACAATCAGGTGTTAGCTCGGGCGGCTCGCAATTGTCGCTGTATTCGCGTAGCGCTCGGAGGAAGATCTCTCGCTCGCGAGGATCCTCTGGGAGATCGGGGAGTTCGGGGAGTTCGGCGGACATCAGCGGTAGGCGTCCCTTCTGTGCGTGATCGTGAGAACGGCAATCTCTCCTCCACTCGCGGTGTAGATGATGCGGTGGGATCGACCGAGGCGGGCGGATCGTCGACCCTGCAGGGGGCCAAGGAGCTTCTTTCCGAGGTGGGGTTCGCTGTCGAGGCGCTCGATGATCTCCGTTGCCTTGGCCGCCAAGGTGGGCGGTAGATCGGCGAGATCCTTCTCGGCTCGGCGAGTCAGCCTGGCCACGGGGTTCAACCGAGTTCGGTCAGGCGGCCAGCGGCGAGATCACGTTCGGCCTCGTCGAGGGCAGCCATCGTCGTCTCGTCGGCGAGGATGTTCAGCGTTTCGACCAGCGACTCGAATTCCTCGTAGCCGATGACGACGGCTACCGGTCGGCCGTGGCGGGAGATCACAACTTCCGATCCAGTCGAGGTCACTTCGTCGACGATCTCGCTTAGGCGGTTGCGGGCTTCGGTCAGTGGGGTCATCGGGTGGCTCCTGGCGTCGGTGGAGTGCTGGCTCGTGGCCGTACTGTACAGAGTTCAAGGCAGATTATCACGCCAGAGTTCGGGGCAGTTTGCGGGAGGAGTCCGCCGACGAGGTGACTGCGTTTGTGAACGCCGAGGTTGCTGCCGATGGTCCGGGGGAGGTGTCGTTCCGGCAGCGGGCTGCTGCGCTGGCATATCTCTACCAATCGCCTGGGCGCTCGCGCCGATGGCGACGTGAGTCACTCCGGCTGACGCGCAGTCGAGGTCATCGCCCGAAGAGACGTCCCCAGAAGCCCCTTCGTTGTTCTGGAATCGGGCGATCGCCAATGTCGTGGTGGCTCCAGTCTCGAGTTTCCTGAGGGGGGTCGACGCGAACTCCGCGCAAGCGCTCGATCTTTCCCACGAACCGTTCCGGCTGGTTGTGACCGTCCGGGATGGGACACAGCTTGCCGACAGCCGGCAGGTCGACCCCTTGGGGTGTGGCGTAGGTCTGAAGGATCCGCTGGAACTGTCGTTCCCACCGTGCCGGATCGCTGGATTGGGTGTCATCCCGGTAGTCCAGGAACGCGGCGGCTTGGGCGGCGTTCTCAACTCTCGCGATAACGGCGTCCGAGAACTCGCGCTCGGCCTTCCGGTGTGGGTCCCGGGCTGTCTCACGCGGCCCTGGTATGTGAATTGCGAGCAGATCGTCAAGTGAAGGGGGTCTTGCCCGTTTGGCCTGGAGCCGCTTCTCCTTCGCCGTTCGCTCAGCTTCGCGGCGTTCCCGCTCGGCGTCCCGTCTCTGTGCCTGCGCCGGTTCACTGAGCGGTGTCCGCTTCGGAGCTTGCGGAGCAGGTGGGCGTCCCTCCACAATGCTGACGACTCTTTGCTCCAGCCACTTGCGATACCTCGCGACGTCGGTGATCTCGTGGCTGTCCTTGCCTTCAAGAATTGCGTCGATCACTTGACTGATCTGGCCACGGGTCCTCAGGACCCGAATCACGCGCTCGGCAGCGACGCCGCGCTCCTTGAGTAGACGTGTCAAGAAGGCGAGCTGTTTGTCTGTCGGCGGCTCGGGCGCGTTGTACCAGATGCGCTTCTGAGCCGCTTCGGCTCTTCCGACATGACCTCGATTAGATGCAGAAATCAGGGACTGCAGATCATCCTGTCCCCAGTCCTCGAGTAGCGCTTCGACGAGGGCTGCGGTGGCCCTCGCGGAGGAGGCCGCGTCGTGGGGATCGTGTGGGATTCCTTTGTCCGCACATAGCGCGACGAGGCTGTAGGGCGTTGTCCGCTCGGGCCACACCAGGTGAGCCATGCGCAACGTGCACCCGACTCGCTGGCGAAAAGTCGGTTCGGGCTGCTTGTGGTGCCTCATGGCGGCCCCGATGCAACCAGTGGCGTTCTCGGCGTTGTGCGAGATGATGACCTTCTTGCCGATGATCGGGGACACCTCGGGCCAGATCTCCACGAGTGTCGGAGCGCCCGTCGTGTCTTCGGCGCAGAGCCCATGAGCAGCGGACTGCTCCGCGTCGTAGCGATTTCCGGGCGGCTTTACTAGCCACGAGCGAGCATCGACGCCGTCGTCGGCAGCCACCGTCGCCACCCCCAGAGCACAGATGCTCCGCTGGTAGTTGTTGGCAGTCTTGACATCAACGGCGACGTATTCGATGACAATTGGGGTGGTCAATGGGTACTCCCTGTCGTCTCGGGGTGTTAGAGGGCGCCATGATAGTGAGATGCCAAGAAGTGCCTAAATGGGGAGCATGGCCCCGCTGTGGCCGCGGGTTGGTAGGATTACGGCTACGTGGTCCCAGGCAGTGGGGCTGACAACCTGCGGAGTTCGAGATGCGGCTGTTGCCCTCTGTTACCCCAACCGCCGAGCAGTTGAAGGTGCTCGCGGATGTGAGGCCGGGGTTCCGCATCATCAGAGGCGCAGCGGGCAGCGGGAAGACGACGACGGCCCTGCTGAGGCTGCGCGAGCAGGTAAACGTCCGGCTGGACCGACGCCGGCGCCACGGGCACGAGACACCGGTTCGGGTGCTGGTGCTGACCTTCAATCGAACGCTCGAGGGGTACATCGCCGAACTCGCTCGTCAGTCGACGCCGGACGACGATGCGCTGGATCTCGAGATTTCCACCTTTGCGCGGTGGGCGAGATCCCTCATCGGTGACGTGCGCATCCTGGGGCGCGAGGAAGCGTCAGCGATTCTGCGAAAGCACCTCATGGGATTGGTTCCCGCTCAGAGCCTCGACTTCTTCGTCGACGAGGTCGGATATGTCCTGGGACGTTTCGGGCCGGACGACCTGTCCGAGTATCTCGATGTGGTTCGAGAAGGGCGAGGGCGCGCCCCACGGATCGATCGGAGGTTGCGTGATCGCCTCCTCGACGATGTCTTCCCGGCCTACGCCGCAGCAAAGGCCCAACGCGGCAAGGTGGATTGGAACGACCTCGCCCTGCTAGCTGCTGAGGCCGAACCCGGCCGGCTCTACGACGTTGTGATCGTTGACGAAGCGCAGGACTTCTCGGCCAATCAGGTCCGTGCCGTACTCAAGCACCTGCACGACGAGCACAACACCACGTTCGTTCTGGACGCGGTCCAGCGCATCTACCCGCAGTTCTTCAAGTGGTCCGAGGTTGGGATCCGGGCTCGACCCGAGATCATCTACACACTGCGGGAGAACTACCGCAACACCCAGGCCATCGCTGCCTTCGCCCACCCGCTCGTGGAGGGTCTGCCCGTGGAAGACGACGGTACGTTGCCGGACTTCACGGCGTGCCGGCGCCCGGGTGCCAAACCGCTGGTCGTTGCCGGCAAGTACAGCGCGCAACTCTCGGTCATGCTCGACCGGCTTGAACGAACCGCCGACCTCGAGACCCAGTCCGTTGCGATCCTCAAGCCGCGCGGCGGTGGGTGGTTCGACGAGGTTCGCAACGTGCTCCGGCGTCGTGGGATCGGGTTCTGTGAACTGACTCGGGAGAACGAGTGGCCCTCCGGTCCGGAGAACGCCGCACTGTGCACGATCCACTCCGCCAAGGGGCTCGAGTTCGACCACGTCCTGCTGCCCGGCCTCAGTTGGCACGTGACGCCGCACGGCCCCGAGGCGGGCGACGCGGATCTCGAGAAGCTCCGCCGCATGTTGGCGATGGCCGTCGGCCGCGCCCGAGAGTCGGTGATGCTCGGTTACAAGCCCGGCGAGGAGTCGTCTCTCATTGGACTCCTCAACCGCGCTACGTACGAGTTAGTCGAGGCGGATACATCATGATCTGGGCACCCGAGGCCAAGCCGAACAGCGTCGAGGAGGTGCGCAGCATGCCCCGGTGCCCCGACGTCGTCGAGGCCGCGGAGGAGCGTGGAATCACCAGCATCGTGCACTTCACCCGTATCCGCGGGCTGGTGGGCGTCATGGACAGTCGGGCCGTCAAGGCCCGCCGCTTCCTTCCCGAGGAAGCCCGACTGAAGTATGTGTACGAGGAGAACGCGCCCGACCGAAGCCGGGATTCTCCTTGGCACGGCTACGTCAACATGTCGGTGACCGACATCAACTTTCACATGTTCGAGCGTTCCAAAGGGTGGCATCCGGATGATCAATGGGTGATCCTCGATTTCGCCCCGACGTTCCTCGGTGACCCCGGCGTGGTGTTCGCCACGACCAACAACGCCTATACCGACGTGATCCATCGCTGTACGGGACTCCGCGGCTTCGAGCAGATGTTTGCTGCGCGAGTTCCGTGGGGCTACTACGGGTACGTCTCGACCCGCGGAGAGAGGAGGCTGAATCAGACGACCAACCCCCAGGCAGAGGTTCTCTACCCCGTTCAACTCGCCCTCGATCATCTCCGAAGGATTATCGCGGGCGACGAGGAAACCTACGAACGCGTCGTGGCTGTTCGGGCTACGTTCGCGCACTGCCCCTACGTCGACGTTATTCCGGAGGCGTTCGAGTGACCCCGGTAACGAATACTGCGAATGAGCAGATGCCTCTCTTTTCGGCCCAAAGCGACGCTGCGGACTCGGCTCATCTCGGCGAGAACGTTGATCATCAACACCTGCGAACCCGCAACTCGGCGTTGTGGGCGGCCTACGGGGATGCGCTCGGTTTCATCAGCGAACTCGTCACCGAGAAGGCTCTGACCCGGAGAACGAAGGGGGTCGAACTCGACCACCTCATGGCATGGACGCGACGGGTCGGTGGGCGTGGAGGAGTCGAAGTCGAGTTGCCCGCCGGCTGCTGGTCCGATGACACCCAGCTGCGGATGGCCGTGAGCCGGGCGATCGGCTGCCACGGCTTCGACGTCGAGGCGTTCGCGCGCGTCGAAGTGCCGATCTGGCGGTCGTACGCCCTCGGCGGGGGCCGAGCCACCAAAGCGGCAGCCGCGAATCTCGGTAAGCCGAAGTCGTTGTGGTACGCCAACACCTTCCGAGGGTGGGTCGACGCCGGCGGGAACGGAGCGGCGATGCGGGTTCAGCCGCACGTGTGGGCCTCGTCGGACCTCGACGGCGGCTACATGCTCGACGTGATCACCGACAGCGTCTGTACCCACGGGCACCCTCGGGCCATCGTCGGGGCGTGCTTCCATGCGGCGACTCTCGCGCACTGCCTGCGCGATGGCGCCGTCCCCGGCCCGAGCCGGTGGGAGGAGATCGCCGGCGAGCTTGATGACGGGCCCTCGCTGATCGAGGGTCACCGCTCCCTTGGGCCCACGTGGGTTGCCCTCTGGGAGCTGGAAACCGGCAAGCGACTGCGTGACGCGTGGCGGGACACTGTCGATGAACTGCGCACCGCCATCGGTCAAGCGGCAGACGGCGCCAACGGCGCAGGCAGCACCTCCGAGGCCTACCGAGGGATCTCCGCCCGGCTCGGGCTGACGGACAAGGCGCAACGGGGCAGCGGGATTCTCACTCCCGTCGCCGCAGTCGCACTGGCTGCGACCGCTGCAGACGCCCATGACGCCGCTGTGGTCGCGGCGAACGAGATCGGGACCGACACCGACACGATCGCGACGATGGCGGGAGCGCTGCTCGGCGCTTGCGACGCCGCGGTCGAACCCCCGGAGGATCCCCTCGACAGTGACTATCTGCTGCGCGAGGCCGACCGTCTCGTTGCCGTATCGCATGCCGGCACGACTGCCGGCCACTCGTACCCGGACATCCTGACTTGGACCGCTCCGCAGGCCCAAGCGGACGCACTGGTGCAGGCCGACGACCGACTCGTTGTGGAAGGCCTCGGCGAGGTGACCGAACTCGCTGCCGAGGTGTGCTGGACACCCGGCAAGGACTTCGCCTGGCAATGGGTCAGAACCCAGTTCGGGCAGACACTCCTCATCAAGCGACGCCCGGAGTTGGGATCGTCGAAAGCCGGCAACGCTCTTGTCGCACCATCGGTGCCGGCAACCGCAACTCAACACGATCCAAGAGCCGAGTCGTTCAAGGATGCCGACGATCGATCGGCGGCTACGCCGTTGAGCAGCACTGAGCTGGAGAGTGCGCTCAAGTATGCGCGGAGGTGGATCGATCACGACGGCGCAATCGGACGTACCGTTCGACGGGTTGCCGAGAAAGGCACTCTCGACGATCTCGTTGCTCTTTTGACAGCACTGCGCGACGACCTACGGAGTTGAACTAGGGATTCGTAAGCGAGAACGACTTGGCAGGCAGAATCGCGCAGACCGACTGCACGCGATTGCTGTCGCTATTGGGAACAGCGTGAGAGGCAAGTAATGGAGTGGATACCAGCTGTGGACAAGATTCTCCAGTACGCCGCTAGCGGCATTGGCAGTGTTGCAGGACCAATGCTGTCAAGTTGGAAGGCGCGGAAAGAGGCGAAGGCGAAGATGATAGAAGCGCAAGGTGAGGCAGACGTACTCGCTGTCCGCGCTGAGGCGCAATCACATGCTCTTTCAATCCTCGCATCTGGCCACGAGGAAGCTCGGAAGCTAGTTGAGTCAGATAGCCAGACAATGCAGACTGAACTGAACATCGGGGAGATCATTGAGCAGAAAGTCCTGTTCCAAGAAGAGAGACGATGCCGAAATATCTCGGGTGTGGTCCAGAAATCACTTGACTTGTCAGCAGACGGGAAAGTGTCTGATCATGAACCTGACCATGACTGGACGGCCAGGTTCTTCAACTACGTACAGGATGTATCATCGGAAGAGATGCAACTACTATGGGCGAAAGTGTTGGCCGGAGAAGCTGACCGACCAGGAAGTACTTCGATCCGCGCCCTTGCCATCCTGCGAGATCTCGACAAGCGAACGGCAGGCGTGTTTAGGCGGCTCGTGTCGCTCTCTATTTCGGTGGGACAGGATGACCAGATTGTCGACTGCCGAGTTCCTTCTCTGCATGGAACAGCAGGAAATAACTCCCTCCAAGAATATGGTCTCTCGTTTGGCCGACTAAATTCCCTAAACGAGCATGGCCTCATCATCTCAGACTACAATTCTTGGTTTGACTATCAACTGTGCATAGGACTCAAGATACCGGGCCTTCCTGGTCAGGTCGCACGTCTACCGTTCACATATCGGGGCGAGAAGTGGGTACTGGATGGTATCGACCAACGCGAGCGGAGCCAGGAGTTCAAGTTGCATGGGGTCGGCCAGTTCTAGTGGTCACTGCACGGTGAGGTCAGCATAGAGTTCTGCGGGGCTGTGGTGGTGGAGGCTGCGGCGGCGTTGGTGGTTGATGATGTGCGCGGCGTGGTCTGCTTGGGCGGGGGTGACGAGGCGCAGGTCGGTGCCCCGTGGGAACCACCAGCGCACTTGGCGGTTGAGGTTCTCGATCTGGCCGCGCTGCCACGGCGAGTGCGGGTCGCAGAACCACACGTCGAGGTCGTAGTGGGCGGCGAGGCGCCGCCAGTTCGCCCATTCGGACCCGCAGTCGAACGTGAGGCTGCGCCGCAGGTGCGCGGGGACGGCGTCGAGGCCCTCGACGAGGCCGGCGAAGACCGCGTCGGCGTCGTAGCCGTCGGGCATGGTGACCGGTATCAGGTAGCGGCTTTGGCGTTCGGTCAACCAGATCATCGAGGACCGGTTGTAGGCGCCGATGATCTGGTCGACCTCCCAGTGGCCCGCCTCGGCGCGCTCGTTGACCGCCGCCGGGCGGGCGGCGATGTTCGGCCCACAGGGCGCCGACCGGGGGTTCCGCTGCTGACCGCAGCGTCGGCGCCGGCGGCGGCTGCGCAGACACTCAGCGGGTTTCGCGTCCAGGGCACCGCTGTAGAGCGCCTGGTAGACGGTCTCGACGCACGGCGGCGCCTCCACGCCCTCCGCGGCGAGGTCCGCGCGGATCGCCTCGGGGGAACGCCCCAGGCGCAACTCGGCGGTGATGCGGTCCCGCAGCGGCCCCGGCGCCGCGAGGCGCCTCGCGCGCGGTCGCCGCCGCTGCCGATCGGCGCGGCGCTGCGCCGCCGCCGGGCGATAACAGGCCCGGCCGCCGCCGCGGGCCACCTCCCGGGCCACCGTCGAGGGATGACGGCCCACCCGACGGCCGATCGCCGCCCAACTCGCCTGCGGATCCTCCACCAGCGCGCAGAACATCTCCTCGCGCTCACACAACCCCAATGCTGGGCCTGGCATGCTGATACCTCCATCGGTCGGTGCTGGAACTGGCACCGGTCATCATGACCGGAACCGTGCACCGACCGATGGAACTGGCCGTCGCCTTGACCGAGTCTGGTCGCGAACTCGCAAGAGTTGTTGATCTCGAATCAGTACCTTTATACGACACCGCTCTGAAGAGTTACTTTGAGTCAAAGGGGCTAGCTATGACGAGGATCGCGGGCTCGTAATTCGCCTCGGCGGTCAGGAAGGTGCCGCCGGGCAGCGCTGCGTTGCGGCACAGCAGCCGGCCGGGCACCCCGGGCGGGTAGTTGTCGAAGGCCTCACACGAGACCAGGACCAAGTTGGCGACACGATCGGTCCCGCCGGGGCTGATGACGAGCTGTGCGCCGCCCCAGTCGTTGCAGACGAGCGTGACGTGGTGTAGGTCGAGTTCGGTGAGGAACTCGGCGATCAGGGTGGCGAGCGCCGGCAGGGAGAGGTCGGCGTCGTCGGGCATCGGCGTGGTGTGCGCGCCGAACGGCAACTCCGGGACGATGCAGCGGTAACGATCCCGCAGGCCGCCGACGACGGTGTCCCACAGGGTGCCGTTCATCAACACCCCGTGCAGCAGTACCACCAACGGCCCGCCGCCGCCGGTGTCGGAGTACATGAGACCGGCAGCCGTCGGCCCCTTGAGCGGCATCTGCGGACCCCCTCGCCGGTGGGCGTCGTGACCTATTGGAGGTCCTGGTTGCGTAGCCAGTCCGGGGCGGCGTGGTGCGCGAAGGTGACGCGACCCCTGCCTGCCGGAAGGATCATGCCGGCGCGTATGAGTCGGTGCCGGTACACGCCGGCATAGCTGGCGGTGACGCCGAGGCGGTCGGCGATGTCTGCGAGCTTCGACTCACCGTCGTCCTGAGCCATCGCGCGGAGGAACTGTCGGTCCACGTCCGAGAGCGTCTTCCACGTGGGGGAAAGAACCATCCGCCCGATGCGCCGCTGAGCTTCGGCGATACCCGTCTCGACGTGCTCAATGGTGATGTGCGACGAGCGGGCGTCTGCCTGCCAACTGTGGAATCCAACGAGTTGCACCATGAACGCGTATCCGGAAGTTGCGGTGACAGCGCGGCCTAGAGCTATTGAGTCGATGCTGCGACCGTGCTCGTTGATCGGTTCGGCGATGGCGCGCCGCGTCGCCTGCGGGCTCAGCCGGTCGATGTCGTAGCGCGAACAGCGCTGCAGGAACGTGATGGCGTCGTCGGAGAGCAGGGTGTCCTCGATCTGGGGGAGAGCGGCGCCGATGAACGCAACGGGTCGCTGCTCGCGGCGCGAGACGTGCTGGAGAACCGAGCCGAACTTGCGGATCTCCTCGACGTCGCCACTCTGCATCTCGTCGACGGTGATCAACAGGCCCGTACCTCGCTCAGCGAGCGCATCGCCGAGGCCGGACAGCGCTTTCCGGAGGTCGTACTCGGCTTCGGGCGTTGGGGCGGTCTCGAACCCGACACCGATCCCCGCTGCGGTAACGCTGCTGAGGCGCCGCTTGGGCTCCGTAGGTCCGAGCCCGGCGAGGAAATCGGATGCCGCGCGGGTGAGACGATCGGGGAGCCCCACTGACGAAGCGTTGTCGGACAGCGCCAGCCATCCGCGGCTGCGAGCGACGTCCTCGACGGCGTTGAGCATCACCGTCTTACCGGCGCCCCGCACCCCGATGAACAGGGCGGTGTAGTCCGGATGGGTCGGACCGGTGGCGAGGGCGTCGCCCACGCTGTCGAGGATGGCGTCGCGCCCGGCAAGCACCGGCGGCGAGGTCCCGAAGCTCGGTGAGAAGGGGTTTCTGGTGCCCAATCGGTTCTCCTCGCTGCGTGCGGCGCAACACGAGTCTAGCCGTTTGTAGGCTTTATGATCTTTGTGCTCTTTATTCTTTTTGAAATCTTTAGTGTTCTGGCCCCTGCTGACTCGGTACTGAATGCAAGAGGGGTGCGGCTCCTCCTCAGCGTGCGCGCTGTCGACTGCTGCTTGTGAGACCCACGACCTGGTTTCAAGCCGGATCGTTCTGTGGCCGGGATCTTCCCGTCGAGGCCGGCTGCCCGGTCGGCGGGCGGCGGGACGGCCGTACGCTCCGGTGTTCGGGATCGCGGCGGCTCGGATCCGCGGCGGCGTGTGATGACAGGGACGGAGACATGGCCAGGGGCAAGACCATTCACTTCCTCCTTACCTACGACCGCTCTGAGCGCCGGCTGGTGAACATGGAGCGGTTTCACAACGGCCGGAAGGCCGTCGATGCCTACGGCGAGCGGGAGCGCGAATTCGTCGACCGGCCGCACATTGAGGTCGTGCTGCTGGGCGCCGACTCCGAACGGGCCATCCGCGTCACGCATCCGATCTACTTCGAGGAGGATCTGTGCCAGGGACTCGTGGCCGCCGTCGGCGAAGTGGCGGAAGAAGACGGCGTTGATCGGCACGTCGTAGGACTCTGCGAGGAACTCGGCGATCAGGGTGGCGAGCGCCGGCAGGGAGAGGTCGGCGTCGTCGGGCATCGGCGTGGTGTGCGCGCCGAACGGCAGCTCCGGGACGATGCAGCGGTAGCGATCCCGCTGGAAACCCATAGCGTGCGAAGCGGCCCGCACCCTATGACATTCCGCAAACCCGTCTGACCAGCAGATTCGCAACCCTTCCGCGGCGCCGCAATCGGCCATCCAGCGAAATCACCATCCTTGACCCGGGCGCGCTCGTATGCTCGGGGCATGTCGCTGGCTCCGGCCCGCTGACCCGACCCGTTCGCGCGTCGCGCCACGCCAGCAACAAACCAACCATGGGAACACTCGATGCACACCGACACAAAGCCCACTCGTGGGCCTCATCCGCTGTTCGGGCAATTGCTCACGAACGCCGAAGCGCTACGCGAACAGGAGGATGATCTAATCGCCGAGCACGGGGCATGCGCCGTGCTCATGGTTGACCGCGCGGTCATTCAGGCCTTTGACGACCACGCGTCTGCTGTTCAGGCGGGGAAGGAACGCTTCGGATCGGGGAACTTCTCCGCTCACACGCTTCCTGTCCCTGTCGTGTATTCGGGCGTACTCACCGCCAGCGCAGCGCCCTCTGAGCGTGGTTAGCGCCAAACGGTCCAACCCCCCAAGAGATCCCCGGCCGCAATCGCCCGCGAAGGTTGGACACAACCCCACCGACGCGAATCTCACCAGCACCTGCCATGCGCTGATTGACACTGGCGCGACGACAACCATGATCGTTGAGAAGGTCGCTGAGGCGCTGGACTTGGACTTGGACAAGCTGGACACCGTCGAAGTGCGGGGATTCGATGGACGGGTCGTCGGGAATTACCCGGCGACCGACTCGCTGTGGGTGAGCGTCCCGCCCTTTGATCCTGTGGAGCTCCCGGAGGTGGTCATCGTGCCTAACAACACCCTGAACTACCAAGCCATCGTCGGAATGGACTATCTAGAACGCTTCGAGATCGCTGTCCGCAACGGCACCTTCGGCCAGATCTAAACCACCGCGGCGTCAGACCCCAGCGGCTAGTCACCGAGATAGACCCCTCTGCTCTTGCTCGCAGATCTCGTTGGAATCCACAGGTCCCTCGAGCGAGTGCACCCGATGTTCACAGGTCCTCCTCGCTTGTGGTCTCAATCCCGGGTGCTCGCAGAGCGCCTGAATCGTGGCAGCCACGACTTGGATCCTCGGTCGAGCCATCGGGAGGCCTTGTCGGTGCGATCGTCGACCCAGCGGAGGAGGCGCACGCGGTTGTCCGGGTTTGTGGCTCGATCGCGATGCCGCCGTCGATGACGGGGATGCCGGCGCCGACGACGAGGATGCGGCGCCGCGCCAGGTCGGCCTGACAACGGTCACCCCACGCGCTCACCGTGCGGATCTGGCGGTGTGTCGTCATCGGCGGCGAGACCAGGGTGTCGTTCCAGGAGACGGCGAGTTGGTCGCCGACGACCCGGATGTTGGTGGCATGGGTGCAGTCGACGTCTTGTCCCACTCCGCGGTTCCAGTGCCGGGCCGACCATGTCGTGTCACCGGTGGCGAGGGTCATGCCCACGAGGGGCAGACCAGTGAATTCGCGGGCGAGGTTGGCGTAGCTCGCTTCGGCGATGCGGTCGGGTCCGCTCATCGACTGCCACCGCGACGGGCGTGACATGGCAGACGACGAGCCCGGCCTCCACGCGTGGCGAGAGGCCGAACTCTGACATCGCTTCGACGAACCCGTCGGAACCGGATCCCATCACGCGACCGGAGCACTCGTGCGGATCGCCACGAAGCGCTCGTCCGTGACTTGGTGTAGGTCCAATTTGGTGAGGAACTCGGCGATCAGAGTGGCGAGCGCCGGCAAGGAGAGGTCGTCGTCGGGCATCGGCGTGGTGTGCGCGCCGAACGGCAGCTCCGGGACGATGCAGCGGTAGCGATCTCGCAGGCCGTCGACGACGGGGTCCCACAGGGAGCCACCCATCAACACGCCGTGCAGCAGCACCACCACCGGCCCGTCGCCGCCGCTGTCGGAGCACATGAGACCGGCAGCCGCCGGCCCCTCGAGCTGCATTCCCAGACTCCCTTGTGCCAGCCGGCGTCGTTAGGCCACGCGCCGCAGGAGCTTCCGGTTGAGGTCCTCTGTCGATTCCAGCGACGAGATCAGGTCGCCGCCCACATCGGAGAGTCTCGCCAGGTCGACGCTCGGGATCTCGGTCTGGTCCGCGAAGACGATGACGGACTCGAACTCGAGTTTGTGGCGGTGGAAGTGGCCCAGCATGATGGTCGTCAGCCGCGCCTTGTCGCGGTTGGGCACGCCGTAGACGAAGAGCGGGACGTCGTTCTTGCCCTCGATCCGGTAGTCCACCGGGTACGCCTTGGCGTTCGGTACGTCCGGCTCGAAGTCGCGCTGCACCTTCGCCTTGTCCACGAGCCCGGTGAGGCAGTCGGCGAGATCGTCGTAGAAGGTGGATCCAACGTTGGAGCGGGACAGCAGCGTGAGGTCGTAGATCCTCGTCAAGGCCTGGCCGAAGCCGAAGATGGCCTCCGGGAGTCGCTCGGCGGAGGTATCGACGGAGAACACTCCGCTGTCTTGGCTTATGTCGCTCTCGCCGACGATGCGTTCGAGCAGCATTCCCCGTGTACCGGTCAGGAACGAGTCGATGTCGTGCTCGTAGCTGATGTGCATGAGGGTGTGGCCATGATCCGACAGGCGAAGGCCTCCCGAGGGCGCCGCGGACAGGTGGAGGGGGAAGCCGTCGCCGTCGGGGAACCTGAAGTGGGTTCGCAGCATCAGACCACCGTCCGGGCGTTCATCGACCTGCACGTCCTCACAGAGACGTGCGCACAGCAAGTCCCGGAGCGCGCCCACGTCAAGACTCATACGGCTCGTCATGCTGTTCGTGTTCCCTGCGCGGGTCCGGCACCGCCTGGACGCCCCGTGGTCCCAGGGGCTCGGGGCTGGCTTCGGTTCGTGGCCGTTCGGGGCGTCGGCAGGGGCGATGGTATCCCGCTCACGCTCACCTGAGTAGCTCCCGGGGATTCCCCGAGAAGGCGGCGGCATGCGCCACCGCAGACGGGGGAGCCGTACAAGCGAGGTCACGACGTTCTGACTGGGCCTACCGTGCCGTTGCGGAGGTAGGTCGCGGCGGATCTTGGGGTTGTACCGAGCCAGGTCGTCCTGTGGCCGGGATCTTCCCGTCGAGGCCGGCTGCCGGGTCGGCAGGCGGCGGGACGGCCGTACGCTGCGGTGTTCGGGGTGGCGGGGCTCGGATCCGCGGTGGCGTGTGATGACGGGGAGGGAGACATGGCCAGGGACAAGACCATTCACTTCCTCCTCACCTACGATCGCTCCGAGCGACGGCTGGTGGACATGGAGCGGTTCCACAACGGCCGGAAGGCCGTCGACGCCTACGGCGAGCGGGAGCGCGAGTTCGCCGACCGGCCGCACATCGAGGTCGTGCTGCTGGGCGCCGACTCCGAACGGGCCATCCGCGTCACGCATCCGATCTACTTCGAGACTGACTTCTCGCTCGAGAAATACGCCAACCTGCTTTGGCTCACCCCGGAGCCGGCCGCCGGCTGAGACGCCTCCCACAACATTTCGAGCACGCTACCGGGCCGACGGAATTGTGTATTACGATATTGACGTGTGGAGATTCATCGATCCGCCTACAAGCACGGCTTGGGCGACGGGGAGATCTTCCATGCGATCGGGCATGCCATCACCGTCATCGACTTGGATCCCGCGGCCGACCCACCGAAGGTGCTGGCGATCGGCCCTGACGCGGCCGGCAACCTGTTGGAGATCATCTGGCTGGAACTGGCAGGGGGAGCGCAACTCGTGATCCACGCCATGGCCCTGCGACCCTTGTTCTGGGACCTGCTGCCGGATCCGGGGGAGGAGCTTCGATGAGTGTTGCGGATGTGCGCCGGACTCGCAGCGGTCGTGTGTTGACCGATGAGGAACTCGACGCTCTTGCCGCCGAGGTGGAGAAGGCCGACTACGACATCGAGGCCCTCAAGGGGCGTCGGCGCGGCCGGCCGGCGATGGGTTCGGCTCCGGCGGATGTTGTGACCGTGCGTCTCGCTCGTGAGATGCGCGCCGCGGTCGAGGCCCGCGCCGCCGCTGAGGACACCACCACCAGTGAGATCATCCGAGAGGCGCTGCGCCGCTTCCTGGAGGTCGCCTGACCGCCGGTCGGCGGTGTCGGCGAGTGCCGAGTCCCTGCCGACGTCAGTCTTGTGCGGCGAGGAAGGTGCGGAGTTCGTCGGTCAGGACCTCTGGCTGGTCGATCGGGTTGTCGCACGGGGGGCATGCTTCGGGCGAGCACGATCATCTCGTCCCCATCTGCGGATAGGTCCGTGGATGGGTGGTCTACGGGTCGGCCGGGTCGGGTTAGTCGGTGAGTATCTCCAGCACCTCGGTGGCGCGCCACCGGAGTTGGCCGCGGGGTCCATCGGGCGCCGCGTCGAACCGCGCACGCCGGCGAGGATCACCGAGTGCATCTCGCAGACGAGGCGGACGCTCAGCGGCAGGCTCGGCAGAAGGCCGATTTCTAGCGACCGTAACGGAACGTGGCGATGTCGTTATGGTCGGTCGTTGACTGGAACGGTTGCGTAATAGTTGCAAACCCGACTGTGGGCAGATCCGGCCGCCTTGTCTCCTCCATAACGGAAATCGAGGTTGTCGTTACGGTTGAGTCTTGACCTGAACGATTGCGTCATGGTGCCCCGGGTCACGTGCCCTGCCACGCGGACCTCATCGGAATCTCGGTGCCGGACAACCCACCCCCCTCGAATAGAACGCGAGTAGAGAGCGAATTGAGGGTTCGGGGGAGCACGCGGTGCGAAACCGCAGCTCAGGGAGGGTTAGCGGGTCGAGACACCCCCCTCAAATTGAACACGAATAGTGGGAGTCCGTGCTGGCGACCCGGGCAGGGTCAACTTCTTTTCCGCCAGGGACAACGTCCCCGGTTATCACATCCAGGAGATCCGCTGTAACCCCGTCAGTTATGCGGTGTGGGCGAGGCGCAGCGGCGAGGTGCCCAAGACCCGCCCGCTGACGAAGCTAAATTGTGACTTCTGATCTTTAGGTATTGCTATACTAGCCTAACATCCGAGGCGAGAGTGTGGAGGTGCTGGTGACGGGATGGCCGCCGGCGGGGCGTCAAGCCGCGATCGTCGACAACGAGTTGTATCGCCCGTGGATCGACGACAGCGCGCGGCAGATCGTGGTGACCCAGACGGTGCCGGCGAGGATCGAGGCGCTGGCGGTGCCGGCGCTGGGGCGCGCCGCCGGCGAGGCGGTCGGGGAGGCGACGCGGGCGGTCGCCCGACTACGTGAGCATGCGGCCGGCGCGACCGGGGTGCTGGGTCATCTGAGTGCGGTGCTGATCCGGGCCGACGCGGTGGCGTCGTCGCAGATCGAGCAGATCACGACCTCATCTGAGGCGTTGGCGGTCGCGCTGGCGGACTTGAGCGACGAAGAGTCCGACGTCGACGCGGAGGACACCGCGTTGGTGGCGGCGAATGTGGCCACGGCGTTGGCCGCTTTCCGGGCCGGTGAGCCGGTCACTGCGGAGTGGTTTCACCGGCGCCACCGCGGCCTGCTGGCAGCGGACCGCGAGTTGCTGCCGCGCCATCTCGGCGCCTGGCGGGACTGCTCCGTGTGGATCGGCGAGAATCGCCAGACGGCGGCCTTCGAGGGCCCACCGTTCGAGCAGGTACCGGCGCTGATGGACGATCTGGTGCGCTTCGTGGCGCGCCGCGATGTGCACCCGGTCGTGCACGCCGCCATCGCGCACGCCCAGTTCGAGACGATCCACCCCTACGTTGACGGCAACGGCCGCGTCGGACGCTTGCTGATCCACCAGCTCCTCGACGCCGGTGAGGCGCCGGTGCCGGTGGCCCACGGCCTGCTGCACGACCCGGTGGGTTACGTCGCCGGGCTCACGGCCTACCGGGCCGGCGACCTCGATGGGTGGGTGGCTGTGTTCGCGGCCGCCGTTGCGGACGGCGCGGCCGCGGCGGTGCAACTGGTGAACCGCATCACCGACCTGCATAGGGACTACCGGAGCCGGGTCCGCACACGCACCGGCTCGCCGGTGGAGCGGATCCTCGACTCGCTCGTGGGGACCCCGGCGATCACCGCCGCCGAAGTGCAAGCCACCTACCGCCTGAGCGCCGGGCGGGCCTCGCAGATCCTGCACCAACTCGCCGAGGCGAACATCCTGCGGCTCAGCGCCCACCGCGCCCGCCGGGCGCAGGTATGGGTCGCCCACGAGGTCATCGACGCCGTCGACACCATCAACGCCACCATCCCCCGGCGCCTCGTGGGCGTCGCAACCTCCTTAGACCTCTAGGACGACCGCGAGGGAAGCCTCATCGAAATCGGCACGGTGGCGACGTCGGCCCTGATTCCCAGGATGGGATTGGCTCATGGAGACGCGACATGACGGTATGTGAAAACCTCGATACGGCACCCGTGAGCTAACGACTCATCAACAGCGTTCCAGGAGATGTCGACCGAACCCCGTACTCACTGGGTGCTGAGATATGGCCCAGTTCTCGCGCGATCAGCGATCTGACAGCGGTCATCTGACATGCACCATCCTCTCTTTCCGCCCCAGGGACAACTCCCCGGTTGTCGGACCTAGAGGTCGACTCCGGGGGGCGGCTGGGGGCGGGGAGTGAGTTCGGGGTTGTTCTCGTCGATGTTGTGTAGTACTTCGGTGACGAACGCTTCGAGGTTGGCGATGATGGTTCCTCGCCAGTAGCCGTCGTGGATCAGTTCGTAGAGGCTCTCGCGTGTGATGCGTCCGGTTTCCAGCGCCAACTGGACGGCGTCGCGGAGGTCCTCCGGGCGCGAAGCCCGGAGCTTCATGGCAAGCAGGTAGTCGGGGCCTGCGGGTTGGGGAGCCGCTCCCCGGCGCTCAACGGCGTTCCAGGAGTTCCCTGTCGAAGTACACGCGGTGCCGCGCACACGTGGCCGGCGCGTTCTCGACGATCCGGCGCCCCAGCGGCGACGTCACCGCCGCACCGCAGGTGGTGATGTCCTCGCGGGCACGCGACTGGGAGACCCACGTAGGGATCGAACCCCCATCGCGATCCACCAGCGCGTGCGCCACCGAGGCGACGACCGCGGTCGCCCGATCCGAGACGCCGGGGCCGGTTGGCGGCGCCAGGAGGTCCCGCCGGGCGACCTCGTCGCTGTGGTTCCAGTCCTTGACGAACTGTACCAACGCAACCTGAGGCCTCCGAACGTTCGGCACGTCGATTTCCGCGACCGCTTGGGCCGCGGTCATCGGCACGCGCCGCCACGAGGCAGGCGCAGGCTCACTCACGACCGCTGCCGGCGCCCACCGGCCGCAGGCAACCAACGGGGCGCGCCTCCGCCGGATTCCACTCGATCGGGAGGGCACTCATCTCGATCGGGACGGCATTCATCATCCAAGTCTATTCCTGTGCTCACCAGGGAATCGTCTGACAGACCGCTCGCGCCCCGCCGTCGTGGCACCGACCGGGGTACATGAACGGTCCTCCTCCCGCCAACACGCCCGCGTCACCGCCAATCGCAGCGGCCGCCAGCGGGCACGCCGAATCGCTCAATCCAGGGCTTACCACGACCTGCGCGACACCTGGGGAGGTTCAGTCAGGGACAACGTCCCCGGTCGTCACATGCGTGTTTGAATTCGGGCTGGCAGCACCGACGGGGAGAGGTCGGCGTCGTCGGGCATCGGCGTGGTGTGCGCGCCGAACGGCAGCTCCGGGACGATGCAGCGGTAGCGATCCCGCAGGCCGTCGACGACGGTGTCCCACAGGGTGCCGTTCATCAACACCCCGTGCAGCAGCACCACGACCGGCCCGTCGCCGCCGGTGTCGGAATACATGAGGCCGGTCGCCGTCGGCCCCTGCACCTGCATCCCCAGGCCGCCTCGCTCGAACACGCCTGTTTCAATTCTCAAGGACAACCTCCCCGAGAATCATCCCCAGTCCGCGTCGGCGGCAGCGGACATCGCATGTGCTTCTTCATTCGAATGGCCGCCCGGAGTCCCAGAATCCGTGGGAGCGCATGGCGGCGTGCAGTCGGTTTGCCTCTTCGCGGGTCACGTGCCCTTCGGCGGCCGCGCTGGGAGGAAGTACAGCAGCACGACAGTATCGACGATGTGCTTGCTGTCAGATGACACCCGTCGCCTCGAACTCGCCGAACTCCATCTCCACCTGTGGCTGCTCGTGCTCGGCGTCGTCATGGGGTTGACCGAGGATCTGCACGATGTCGGGTACAGCAATCCCGGCAAACGATGCAGCCGTCGGAGGCGACATGATCTCTGCGATCACCGCTGCTCTCAGCATTCTCAGGAATGGCCTCGGGAAGCGGTGGATCCGCCACAACTCGGCGTCCTGGGCGTACTCCTCGGGGTGAATCGAGTAGCCGAGCGATCGAGCGAGTGCTACGGGTCGCACCGACTGCCTGAGGCGGCTGTAGGTGTCGGCCGTCACGACGTTCATCTGGCGTAGCCGGACTAGAGCGGTCGGCCAGGAGACGCCGAAGTACCGCTGGACGTGGATGGCGTCGGTGGCGTCGACGATTCGAGGAGGCATCCCGACCTCTTCGACGAACCGGCGTACACCCTCGCTCGGCATGAGGAACTCGCCGGCGAACGTGTCGGCGAAGCTCTCGCGAGGGCCGCTGCCATGGGACACCACACGGTTCGTCTCGTTGCTGTGGAACAGAGCATGGGCGAGCTCGTGGGCGGCCGTGAACCGGCGCCGCCCAGGCGTCATGTCCAGGTTGACGAGGATCGAGAACCCGACATCGGGATGGTTCAGGAACGCTCCCGAGGGCGCGTGACGGAGGTCCGCACCGAGGGGCGCCCGGTAGGCGGTGATCCCCAACAGTTCGCACACGGGATCGAGGTCACGGATCGGGCCGGTGCCGAGGCCGACGAGCGAGCGGACCTCTTCTGCCTTGCGGCGGACGTCGTCCTTCTGGACGAACTTCGCCCGATGCACGAAAGGGCTCTGCGTGAGGCCGCGGATGGGGGTGCCAAGGAGGGCGGCCAGTTCGGCATACCGCTCGAGGAAGTCGACGAACTCCCGGATGCCTGGGGCGGCCCCGGGATCGACGTCTTCGTCGGCTCGAAGCAGCATCCCCGCCAGATCGACGTCCGCCGGCTCGACGTCGCGTCCCTCCGCGAGGTCGGCGGGGGCGACGCCGAAGAGCCGGGCCAATGCACTCAGTTGGCGGTCATTCGGGCCTCTTGAGCCCGCCTCCCAGTAGGACACCATGGCCCGGCTCACCCCGAGCGCCGCACCGACGTCGTCCTGGGAGTAGCGGGCACGGGCGCGACTGCGCCTGAGGGCTTCGTGCAAGTCGGTCATTGCTCGCCTCCTCGCGATGAGCCTGTTACGTAGTTTCCCATATCACGTTGCAATGCGCAACTATCGGTTACGCCAGTCAGAGCAGGAGACCAGGACCAGTTTGGCGACACGATCCGAGCCGCCGGGGCTGATGAGGAGTTGGGCGCCGCCCCAGTCGTTGCAGACCACTGTGACGCGGCGCAGGTCCAAACCGGTGAGGAACTCGGCGATCATGGTGGCGAGCGCCGGGAGGGAGAGGGGATGACCCTCTCGCAACTGGACGTCGACACGGCACACCGTCAACGCCGCGTCGCGGGGATCACGGTACCGGAGTCGGTTCTCGGCGGCGGACGACCCCCTCGAATTGGGAGCCAATAGAGAGCGAATTGAGAGAGTGGAGACAGCCCACGACGCGAAACCGCAGTTCAGGGGTATTTCACTGAGCCAGCGCCCCCCCTCGAATAGAACGCGAATAGAGAGGCCGGAGGCTCGAGGTCACGAACTCGCGCCGACGCTCGGGCAAGTAGCTGGGGTCTTCCGAGGAAGCACAACTCGCGCTCTCTTGAAATCGCGGCGCCGTGGACTGGCGCAGGCCACACGGCTAGAGTTGCACCAGGCTGACCGTTGTTTGGAGGCGAAGCCTTCAAGCACGGCAGTCCAACCGGCGCCGGAGCCTGCAGGTCAGGCTCCGGTTGCCGATTTTGCTGAGATCGTTCGTCGTGGGGTTGTGGACAACTCGCAACGTCTAGCGTGGACGCCGTCACGGCCATCGGCTTCGGAGAATCTGGGTCCGCGGGTCGATGCATTCCTCCTTGAGCATCCGCACTGCCGCGTCCGAGTTCGGCCTGCTCGGGTGGAACTCGATCCAGGCGCACCGTCTCAGAATGAATGCGACGAGATCGGCGAGTTGAATTCCCCGGCTTCGCTCCGATCTGACGAAGTAGATGTTGTCGACGAACCTGTCCAGCGTGATCGCAGTCTCCGTCGGTTCGCGGACGGGACCGCCATCGGTCAGCATCTGATCCATCAGGTCGACGACATCCTGCTCCTGTTCGTCATTCTCATCCGCGACCTGCAGGATTCTTCTGCTGAGAGGGTCGGCTCGACGAACAACCCATCTCTGGACTCCCTCCATAAGGAACTGCAACGCGAACAAGTGAGGGTTCGGCCGACTTGCGGGATGTCGTGCGGCCAATCGCGGCTTGTCAATCGAAACCTGTGCGACGACGGCGTCGACTTCCTGCAGAACTGTGAGCGCCCTCTTGTATTCGGCGATTCGCTGACGAGGGGGGACGTCGACCCAGGCACCCAGCCCAGAGAAGAGTTCGCTTCCCCGGTACTCCCCGAGGGGCGTCGTCGTGGGCGCGATCTGGGCCAGAGAGTTGAGGCGGGCGGTCATGTCCCGGATTCGGTCTTCACGAATCAGTACGGCCGCGACGTAGTGGTGAGGCTGCATGGGGTCGTCAAGGCGCTTTCCGGTATTGCCGGATTCGTCGAGATACGAGATCAGCACAACGTCCTCCAGTTGTTGGACTGGCCGAGGTGGTGCAGACCGCCTCCTTGGCAGAACTGTCCGCGGACAGGCGAAAACGTTGCGGACTCGCTCATGAGCGCCTCGGAGATCGATCGCCGCAACTGCCGGCACCACGGCGAGACTTCCTGGCGAAACGCTAAGCCCCGCCATTCCCGGCTGACCGGGAAGGCGGGGAGGAATGTCAGGATCTTATCGGTTGTTCGCGGAAACGGAAGTAACTCCTGTAGGCCCCCTCGCCGGTGGGCGGACTACAGGCCGTGCCGGCGGAAGTACTCCTCTTCGTCGAGTCGTCGGGGAGGATCGGGGTGGGGCCGCGCTCACCGAAGACGTTCAGCGCATCACCGACTTCGATATTGAAGCCGGACTCCTCCCAGAGATCGTTTGCGACCACTTACGAAATCTGTTGATCCGTCGGTCCGAGGGCGGTGGTTGCTACCTCAGATGTCGAACTCCTCACGGTCCGAGGTGTGTGATCGGCACGATGGCGATTCCGTCGGCGGTCTCGAATGCCCGGCCCGTGGCGGTGATGACCATGAGGCGGCGTGGTTCACCCGCACGCCCGGTGTGCACGTTCTCCCGCAGTTTGCGCAGTGCCCCGACGCCCTTGTCGATCAGGCGAGGGCCGCCGAGCTTCACCTCCACGCCAGCCCAGTCGCCGTGGCCGCGAGTGATGATCGCGTCGACCTCGTGCTTGGCGCTGTCGCTGTAGTGCCGCACCTCTGCACCGGAGCCTTGCGCGTAAACCCGCAGGTCGCGCAGCACCAGCGACTCGAAGAGTAGGCCGAATGTCTCCGGATCATCCAGGAGGCCCTGGGGAGTGGCCCGGAGTGCTGCGGCAGCCATGGAAGGATCCGCGTAGAAGCGCTTGGGTTTGATGCGCAGGGTCGCCTTGCTGCGCAGGTGCGTTGACCAGGCGGGCAGCGGCTCGACGACGAACGCCGCCACAAGCCGGTCGATATAGCGCCCGACCGTGTCCCGATCGGCGGGGCCTCCGGCGTTGGCGGTGTCGGCGATGAGCGTGCTGGCCGATGCGGCCGTCGCCTCGTTGCGGGCGAGCGAGGTCATGAGCGCCAGCATCTTGGAGGGATCGTGGCTTGCCGGTTGGTTGGTGGCGAGGTCGATCTGAGCGATATCCCTGAGGTAGTCACGCATGCGGTCCCGGGCGTCGAGCGGATCGAGCGTGATCAGACCGGGCAAGCCGCCCCGGCACACCAGTTCGGCCACCCGGCCCAGCCCGGATCTACGAACTCCGACGGGGCCGCCCCCTCCGGCGGCGGTGCTCGCTCCGGCGGCGGCGGTCGCATTGAGTTCGGGGGCGTCGGCGGCGCACAGCTCGCCCTCCAGCAGCCCGCCCAGCGAGATGGCGCCGGTGGAGTCACCCGATTCGAACAGAGACATGGGGCGCATCCGCAACCGGGTGACCCGTCCCGCTCCGCTGTGGTCGGTGCGGACGCGAGCCGGATCCACCGAGCCGGTCAGGATGAACTGGCCGTTGATCGCTCTGTCATCACAGGCGTGGCGCATTGCATTCCACAGCCCGCTGGCCAAGTGCCACTCGTCGAGCAGGCGCGGTGTCGGGCCTGCAAGGAACGATGCCGGCTCGATCTCCAGCCGTAGCCGTGCCGTCTGAAGTTCGTCGAAGCGGACTTCGCTGGAGGCGAACCGCCTGCCCGTCCACGTCTTGCCGCACGCCCGGGGGCCTTCCACGACGACCGCAGGTGCCGTGCGGAGCATGCGCTCCAGTTGCGCGTCGACCACGCGGGGCAGATACCCCGCCGGGGTGAGGCGCGGTGAGGTCATACCGCAAAACATAGCGCAGCGATACCGCAAAATATGGGTATAACATACCGCAATATATGTAGACGGCATGCCGCGAAATGCGAGCTAGCCGTACTTCGGGAGCAGGAGCACCCGCACCGCGGGAGTCGGGCGGAACATGCCTCGTTCCCATGTGGGCATCGGGCAGCGTTCACGCCAGCGTTGTTCCGGGTGCTCGCGCTCGATCTCTCATTGCGCGGGATCGTGTCCCTCTCGCAGGCGGGCGGTGGTGTGCGCGCCCGTTGTGGATTCTCCACAACCCGGCATCCTGCGCGTATTCCTCGGGGTGAATCGAGTTGCGGAGCGAGCGAGAGAGCGACACCGGGCGAACCGAATCCCTGAGCCGACGATAGGCGTCGGGTGTCACGACGTTCATCCGGCGTAGCCGGACGAGAGCGGTCGGCCACGAGACGCCGAAGTACCGCTGGATGTGGACGGCGTCAGTGGCGTCGACGATTCGAGGAGGAATCCCAACCTCTTCGACGAACCGGCGGACGCCCTCGCTCGGCATCAGGAACTCGCCGACGAACGCGTCGGCGAAGCTCTCGCGAGGGCCGTCGCCACGGGACACGACACGATGCGTCTCGTTGCTGTCGCCGCCGGTGTCGGAGTACATGAGGCCGTCGGCCGTCGGCCCCTCGAATTGCGTCCCCAGGCCCCCTCGCCGGCGGGCGTCGAGACGGTTCATCTTCGACGCCTGTCGCAGAGATCACGGTCCAGAGTGGTTTCTCGACGGCGGACGACCCCCCCTCGAAAGAAGGGGACCCCGTGCGTTCCGGGGTCCCGTTGCCGCGGTATTTCGGCTGCATTCGGCTGTCGCCTACTAGCCGAACCGACAGGCACCTCCCACGGTAGGCGCGTGTGTCGAAGGGCGTAACGACCGGGCACGCTCAGAACAGGACGATCTCGTTGGCGGCGACGAATCAGGCGAGTCGCGCAGCGAGAGAGTCACCGGACGGGGGCCACCGTTGGGTGCGTCCGGAGTTCGGCCCAGCGTGCGCGGGCTTGCCGGTGGGGCTCCGCGGACTGAAAACCGTCGAGGAGCCGACCGCCGGCGAGGACCGGCAATCGACCGCCGACGAGTCCGCCACAACCGTCACCACCGGACTGAAAACCGTCGAGGAGCCGACCACCGGCGAGGCCGAGACGGGGGACGGGCCGGTGACCGACGAGATTCGGGTCGCGGTCCTCGTCGGCGGCGAATTCGTCGGCTCTGACGGCATCAGTGAGACGACGAGGTTCCGGATCGGCTCGGTGACCAAGATGTTCACCGGTGTGGTCCTGTCCCAGCTCCACGCCGACGGACTGAGCGATCTCGACGTCCCCATCTCGACCTACCTCGACATCGACTTGACCGTCACCACCGATGTTCCCGGCGCGATGGACACCACCGCCGTGGGGGGTGACGGTCGCAACGCCCTCGTCGAGGAGTTCGCCGCCGTCAACTCACTGGCCCATAGCGCCGGTGTCCTCGTCTCTACCGTCGAGGACCTCGACCGATTCGTCACCGCACTCTTTAGCAACGAGGTCGCCGGCATCGACGAGTTCCTTGCCAGCACGACCGACCCCCAGTACCAGATCCCCCAAGCCAGCGTGTTCTCGGCCATAGTGAGTGCCTACGGGCTCGGTGTGATGGTGTTCTACGACGGCACCGTCGGTCACGAAGGTCAGACCATCGGGTTCATGTCGTCGGTGCGCTACAACCCCGACACCAACGAGTCGACGATCATCCTCGTCAACGACACCACCACCAACACCGACCTGATCCTCGAACAGGTTCTCAGCACCGGTACGGCCCCCACTGCTGGTGACGTTGTCAGCTTCCGTTGAGGGAGTGGTCTGCCTCGCCGGCCCCGCTACCGCAAAATCCCGACCCGGCCCACGCCGGCCTGTCAGGGGCCACCAGTCCCAGACCCTCCCAACGGCTGGGCAGTGTCCCCCTATCCGCGGCGGCTATCAGGACACGAGATAGTTGGTGTCGTCTCGCACGTATTGGTGTCGTCTCGCACGTATCCGAATCGTCGTTCGTCCAGTTGGTGGTTCCAGAGGCGTCGATCTGGGACGCGTAGTGACCATTGCCGAGAGACGGGTCCTGGATGATTAGTTCCAAGGGATCAGTGGTCGTAGGCGAGCAGGGAGCGGGCGGGGCCTGGTTATTGGGTGGTGGTGAATTTCGCTGATCAACTCTGGGGAATTTCGCTGATCGGCGTCGCAATATCAGAAAGGGTCATCGGTGTGTCCTCCTCGATGAGTGGGTGAGTCTTCTCACCGAGGATCACGCCGATGGCCCCCCTCGTGGTGGACCCTCTCGGCTACCTTAAATCCCCACCACCCGGTGGGACACTGCCTTGTGCCTTGTGTTACGGTTTCGCCACCCAAGCCTTGAGGGGAAACCCGGCACAGGGGCCAGATGTAGGCATAGCAATTGCCTAAGGGAGGAAATCTGTGACACAGATACGCAAATCCAAGATGAGGCCATTGTGGTTGCTGCTCGGTGCGTTCGCTTTGATCGCGGCGGCCTGTGGTGACGATGGCGACGGCGGTGCCGTCCAGCCCGCAGCCGTCGAGCCCGCAGCCGTCGAGCCCGCAGCAGATGAGCCCGCAGCAGATGAGCCCGCAGCCGTCGAGCCCGCAGCCGTCGAGCCCGCAGCAGACGAGCCCGCAGCAGACGAGCCCGCAGCAGACGAACCCGCAGCAGACGAACCCGCAGCAGACGAACCCGCAGCAGACGAACCCGCAGCCGTCGAGCCCGCAGCCGCGGGCGGCGAGCAGGTCATCGCGCTCACGACGCAGCCCAACGCGATCGACGGCGCGAACGCGGCCGAACGCAACGCAGGCAATGTTTCCAATCAGATATTCGATCCGTTGGTGTGGATCAATGACGACTTGGAGTTCGAGCCGGCTCTCGCCGAGTCGTGGACAGTATCTGACGACGGTCTAACGTACACTTTCAAACTCCGTGAGGACGTGGTGTTCCATAACGGCGAACCGTTCAACGCGGACTCCGTCGTGTTCTCGTGGGAGGTACAAAAGACCCCGGACAATCAGTACTTCAACTACTACGAGCGAGCGTCCGAGGTTAACAAGATCGACGAATTCACTGTCGAACTTGTCGCACCGGAATCCAATGCACTATTCCTCGGTCTCACGGCTGCTATATGGTTCTTTGTTCCTCCTGAATACTACACTGAGGTCGGGCTCACGGGGTTCGGCCAAGCGCCGGTAGGCACCGGTCCGTTCATGCTGACCGAGTGGGTCCAGGGCGACCGCATCGTGTTGGATCGGAACCCGAACTACTGGCGTGAGGGCTTCCCCACACTTGACCGGCTCATATTCCGGCCGATCACCGAGTCCTCCACCCGGGCCTCAGCGATCCAGACGGGCGAGGTCGACATCGTGAGCCGCCTCAGCCCCGACGAAGCCGCATCGCTAGAGGGCATTGACGGGGTCAACGTCATCGAGTACCCAACCAACCGGGTGTACTACATCGCGTTCAACAACCTCACCTCTGGTGTGGGCGAACCAACCGAAGATCCCCTCGTACGCCAGGCCCTCAACTATGCGGTCGATGTCCAAGGCATCATCGGCGCTCTGTTCAACGGCAAGGGCAGTCAAGCCACCGGGATCATGACGCGGGCCGACTTCGGTTTCAACGACGACCTCGTACCGTATCCCTACGACCCTGATCGGGCGCGGGAGTTGTTGGCCGAAGCCGGGTTCGCCGATGGGTTCGACATTGAGTTCGCGTGCCCGTCGGGTGCCTACACCAACTTCGAGCAGGTGTGCGAAGCCGTCGCGGCCCAACTCGGCGACGTAGGAGTCAACGCGTCACTCGAGATCATGGAGTCCGGGGCCTACTGGGACCTGGAGGCGGACAAGCAGCTACCGCCGCTATTCGGCGATAGCTGGTCGAACGCCAATCCTGAGGGATGGGACCGCCTGCAGGGGGCCATGGGTGGCAACGCTGCAAGCTTCTCAGCATGGTCCGACCCCGTGGTTGACGATCTCCTCGTTGAGATACTCGCGACCCCCGACGACGACGAGCGTGCGGATCTGTACCGACAGCTGCAACAGCGGATGTACGATGACCCACCATTCATCTATCTCTACGTGCCGTTCTCATTCGAGGCAACCAGCGATCGAGTCTCCAACTACAAGCCGCGCTCGGCCGAGGAATATTGGCTCTTTGACCTAGCGGTGGCTGGCTGACAAACGCCGGCTCGTAAGCCAATGGCCGATTGGTGGGCCGAGGTACTACACCTCGGCCCACCAATTAACGGAAGGAGGGCGAGCAGAGAGGAACGCCGGTGACGAGGTACGTGGTTGGGCGCATAGGTCAGTCGCTACTGCTCGTGCTCGGCGTGATGGTCATCGTCTTTGCGATGCTGCGGGTGTCAGGGGACCCGACCAACCTGCTCGTTCCCAGGGAAGCAACCCAGGAGCAAAGAGAAGCGGCACGAGAGGCGCACGGCTTGAACAAGTCCGGTGCCGAACAGTTTGTCGACTTCGTGGGCGATTCGGCCCGCCTTGACTTTGGTAATTCTCTTCGGTACAAGATTCCGGTTCGAGAAGTGATCTTCGACCGTATGCCAGCGACGATCGAGCTTGGCATCGCGGCGATGGCCTTCGCGGTCGTAGTCGGAGTAACGCTCGGGATTTTGGCGGGCGTCAAGGCGGGCGGCCGCTGGGATGGTGCGGCGCGCGGGTTCGGCCTGCTCGGCCAGACGATCCCGAATTTCTGGCTGTCCTTGGTCTTCATCGTGGTGTTCGCGGTCCAGTTAGGATGGTTCCCGTCGTTCGGGCGCAGCACGACTTCGATGTGGTTCCTCACCATTCCTGACAATTCGATAGTCTTGCCGGCGATTGCTCTCGGCTTGTTTCCAATGGCTCAGCTTCTGCGGTTCACGCGATCGTCGGTGCTGGAGATCGTCAATGAGGAGTACGTGCGCATCGCTCGCAGTAAGGGCCTCAGAGCGCCAGTCATCTACGGTCGTTACATATTGCGCAACGCGCTCATTCCACTCATCAGCGTAATGAGCCTGCAGATCGGGGCGCTGCTGGGTGGATCGTTGTACATCGAAGCTGTCTTTGCCTGGCCGGGCGCCGGAGGGTTGTTGGCCGAAGCGGTGAGCAATCGTGACTTCCAGCTCGTGCAGGGAATAGCGTTCTTCGGCGCGCTCATCGTTATCCTCTTCTCGCTTCTTGCTGACATCCTGTACACAGTCGCCGACCCGCGGATCAGAGTGGGGACGTTGCACCAGACGCGGTCCCCTCGGCCTAGATCATCTGCGGACGGTGCGTCGGCGACGATGCCGAAGCCACACGCAGAGGGGATCACATGACTGATCATGCTGCTCCCAGTGACGCCGATTTCCATGATGGCGAGACTGAAACCGGCCATGAAGTTGACATCGAAAGGGATTTGCGGTTCCGGGCTCGGATTCGCGAGGCCCTGCGGCTGCTTCGCCAGTCCAAGGGCGGCATGTTCGGTGCCTTCGTATTCGTCATGTTGTTCATCCTCGCGGCGTTCGCTCCATGGATCGCTCCTCACGATCCTCTCCAGCAGACACTGAGTGATGCCAATACTCCGCCGTCTTGGTCCGATGGGGGCTCCAATGACTACCTGATCGGCACCGACACCTTGGGACGCGACATTCTCAGCCGCATCATCTTCGGAACCCGAGTCTCGCTTGGTGTGGCTCTCGGTGGCGTCGGAATCGCCATCATGCTGGGAATGGCAATCGGTCTGATCGCCGGCTATCGAGGCGGCAGGATCGACGCCATGATCGTCGGTTTCATCAACCTGATTCTGTCGCTGCCCTACCTGTTGTTCGTGGTGTTCTTTGCAGCGGTCGTCGGGCGAAGCCTCATCAACGTGATTCTCATCTTCGGCTTCACGTCGATTCCCGTGTTTGCCCGTGTGACGCGGGGCGAGGTCTTGAAGCTACGGGAGAGCATGTTCATCGAGGCAGCAAGAAATGTCGGAGTACCGGAGGGCCAGATCCTGCGGCTGCACCTGTTGCCCAACCTCATCGGCCCGCTGGCCACGCTGGCCACGTTCGAGATGTCGGCCATGATCCTCTACGAGGCCGGCCTCGGATTCCTCGGTCTTTCGGTGCCGCCTAGCACTCCGAGTTGGGGCAACATGATCAACGCCGGTCGAGGCGTGCTCACGATTCGTCCGTGGATCTCGCTCACACCGGGGGTCGCCATCGTCTTTGCCGGGCTCGGGCTCAACTTGCTCGGCGATTGGTTGCGCGACGTGCTCGACCCTCGATCTCAGCGAGTGAAGCAATGAACGCGCCAGCACTGATCGACGTGAAGAACCTCGAGGTCCGGTTCGACATCCCGGAAGGCACTGTGCATGCGGTGAACGGCGTGACTCTCTCCGTCGCCAGGGGTGAGACTCTGGCCATCGTGGGCGAGAGCGGAAGCGGGAAATCTGTGACGATGCTCGCCCTGCTGCGGCTACTCGCCGAGCCGCCGGCACGAATATCCAACGGCACAGCGACACTCGAGACAAGCGACGGAACGGTCCGCCTCCTTCAAGAGTCTCAGCGCCGGCTGCGACGGGTTCGAGGGGCCGAGATCGGGTTCATCGCCCAGGATCCCATGAGTTCCCTCAATCCAACGATGCGAATCTCCACCCAGATCATCGACGTGATCCGCACCCATCTCGGTCTGTCGAGGCGACAGGCTCGCAAACGCGCCATCCATCTGCTGGAGAGAGTCGGGATACCCGACGCCCCGGGCCGCATCGATGCCTATCCTCACGAGTTCTCGGGAGGCATGCGACAGCGCGTCATGATCGCTATCGCAGTGGCATGCAACCCCCAGCTAGTAATCGCCGATGAGCCAACCACGGCACTCGACGTGACGGTCCAGGCCCAGATCGTGGAGCTGATGCACGACCTACGTGACGAACTCGGGCTGGCCCTGATCTGGATCACCCACGACCTCGGCGTGGTTGCCGGTTTGGCCGACCGGGTAGCAGTCATGTATGCCGGCAAGCTCGTAGAGATCTCCGATGTGGGCAGCCTGTACACGCGGCCACTACACCCGTACACCATCGGGCTCCTAGACGCTCTGCCCAAGATGGGCGACCGAGCCGACCGGTTGACCAGCATCCCCGGTCTGCCGCCCGATCTCACGGAAGAGCCGACTCGTTGCCCGTTCTCGGATCGCTGCCCCCATGTGTTCGACCGCTGCAGAAGCGAGGTGCCGACACTGATCGAGCCGGTCCATGGCCGACACGTCGCGTGCTTCTACGACATCGAGACCGGGACGCCACGACATGGCTAGGCGCGGCTCGGCTGAGGTGGACCGACCCGTCACCAAGACGGCGGCGCCGGCCACGGTCAGGGACTCTGCCAAGCCCGTGCTCAGGGTCGTGAACATGCGAAAGTATTTCCCGGGAAAGTCGAGCGACAAGCCGATAAAGGCGGTCGATGGCGTGAGCTTCGAACTCTTCGCCGGCGAGACGCTCGGGCTGGTCGGCGAGAGCGGGTGCGGCAAGTCCACCACCGGACGGGCCGTGCTCCAGCTCCACCGCCCTTCTTCCGGGCAGGTCTGGCTGGACGACATCGAGCTAACAAGCCTCGGCGAAAAGGAGCTGCGCAAGCTCCGACCGCGGATGCAGATGATCTTCCAGGACTCGTATGCGTCGCTCAATCCCCGGCATACTGTCGGCCGAATCATCGGCGAGTCGATGAGGGTCCACACGAAGATGACAACGCAACAGGTCAACGACCGGGTGGTTGAGCTTCTCGACTTGGTCGGCCTCCGCGCTGCCCACCGCACCCGCTACCCCCACGAGTTCTCCGGTGGTCAGCGCCAGCGCATCAACATCGCCCGGGCGCTCGGGCTCAGCCCCGATCTGATCGTGTGCGACGAGCCCATCTCCGCGCTCGATGTGTCGATCCAGGCGCAGACGATCAACCTCTTCGCTGATCTTCAAGACGAGTTCGGAATCGCCTACCTGTTCGTGGCCCACGACCTCTCGATGGTGGAGCACATCTCCGACCGAGTCGCGGTGATGTATCTCGGACACATCGTCGAACTCGCCCAGACCGAGACTCTGTTCGAGGCGACGCTTCACCCGTACACGCAGGCCTTGCTGTCGGCAGTTCCGGTACCAGATCCCGTGGTCGAGGCCAGTCGGACCCGTGTTTTTCTCGTCGGAGAGGTTCCGAGTCCTGCGGCACCACCACCCGGTTGTGTGTTCTCGACCCGCTGCCCTTTGGTTGTCGACCGCTGTCGTGCTGAGGTGCCCGAGTTGCGTGAGATCACCCCCAACCACTGGGTTGCGTGTCATCTCGCTGATGGGGAAGGTTCGTCGATCGTCGGCGAGGCTCAAGGAAGATTGGCGGGTCACGACGGCGACCTCACCGCGTCGCCCACAGCCCAGAGTCATCACCTGACCCTTCCAGCGCAGTCCACTTTCCCGCCGGAACTGGCCGACCCCTGATGAGGTTCGTGTCGTACAACATCCAGTACTCAAAGGGCAAGGACGGTTGCTACGACCTCGAGAGGATCGCCGACGCGGTACGCAGCGCCGACGTGATCGCACTACAGGAAGTCGTACGCAATGTCGAGGCGCTTCCTGACAAGGATCAACCAGCCCGGTTAGGCGAACTGCTCGCTCAGCATCACTGGGTATACGGACCCAATGTCGATCTTGACGCGAGTTCGAGAACTCCCGATGGGTCAGTCGAGCATCGTCGACTTCAGTTCGGCAATATGGTCCTTTCCCGCTGGCCGATCCTCTCGTGTCGGAACCTGCTCTTGCCGAGAGTACGGGTCATCGATACCCACGGCCCACAGCATGGCGCGCTCGAAGCAATCATAGATGCTCCGTCTGGGCCTCTTCGGTGCTACTCAGTCCATCTCGATTCTGTCAACTCCCGGCTAAGGAGAACGGAGATCGAGTATCTGCTGCCGCTCATGTTTGGGGTCGGCCAGTTCCATCGGGCGTCGGTCACCGGAATCGAATGGATCGGCATCGGCGAGAGCCCTACGCCAACCGAGTTCGTGGTGATGGGCGACTTCAACCTGACTCCAACGTCAACCGAGTATCCACTCATCGTCGGCGAGGCTGACTACTACTACGGCCATACTCTCGCCGGTGACCGGCTCGTGGACACGTGGACTGTGGCCGGCAACTCCCTCGACGAGGGAATCACCTGGTACGACGGGAGTCGAGGATTCGAGGTCGGTTTGAGGCTCGACTACGGATTCGTGACGCCGGGCCTAGCGTCAAGGGTCGAGTCAGCGTGGATCGACGTCGACGCGGTCGGGTCGGACCACCAGCCAACGTGGTTCAAGCTCAACTAGGTCTGTCCCGCCCGCGGGCCGCTCAACCAGTCCCGAGGCCGAGAACTAGATGTGTAGTTCCAAGGGGTGCGATCGGGGGGTCCGCCGCTGGGTGGTTGAGGGCTGTGGCCGTCTCGACTCGCCTACCAGCATCGAGGGCGACCTCAATTGCCGGAACCAGGTCGGTATCAGCCGAGACGAGCACGGCGACGTCGTAGCGGTCGTTTCGGGTGCCCCGAAGATGCGGTGGGTGGGGCGGTTCGCTGGGCTTCGGTTGGCGGGCCAGACTTGAGGTCTCATGAGTGCCGGGATCGTCACCGATCGCATCTATCTGCGTGACGCGCAGTGCCGGGCGTTCGACGCCGCCGTCGTGGTGGTCGAGGACGGTGGCCGGGTGGCTCTGGATGCCACGGCCTTCTATGCCACCGGGGGTGGCCAGCCGCACGACACCGGCACGCTTGCCTGGGACGGCGGTTCGGCGGCCGTGGTCGATGTGCGGGGTCACGGCCCGGTGGTGTGGCACACGCTGGAGGGGGATCCCCCGGCGGTGGGGGCTCGGGTGCGGGGGACGCTGGACTGGGAGCGGCGCTACGGGTTGATGCGCACGCACACGGCGCTGCACATCCTGTGCGGGGTGATCTACAACACGTGGGGCGCGGCGGTGACCGGGGGGAACATGGAGCCGCTGCGGGCGCGGATGGATTTCGAGTTCGGGGCGCTGCCGGAGGGGTTCGGCGCCCAGGTGGCCGGGTTGGTGAACGCCGAGATCGCCGCGGATCGCCCGGTGGAGGTGTCGTTCTGGCCGCGGGCCGACGCGCTGGCGGATGCGGATCTGATCCGCACCAAGGTGAACCTGATTCCCGAGTCAGTGACCGAGATACGGGTGGTGGACATCGTGGGCCTCGACCGCCAGGCCGACGGCGGCACGCATGTGGCCTCCACCGGCGAGGTGGGCCGCTTCGAGGTCGCCAAGACCGAGTCCAAGGGCAAGGCCAACAAGCGCCTGCGCATCGCCCTGGGGAGTGCAGGGGGCGCCGGGTGAGGTTCGGCGGCACGGTCGAACTCCATCTGCACATGGACATCTGCATGTCGTTCGAGGCGGTGGCGTCGCTGGATCCCACCGTTGACATCGGCACCTACCGGAGAGAGTTCGTCGGCCCGCGCCGCTTCGATTCGTTCACGGCGTTCCTGGCGTCGACCGAGCGTCATGTGGATCTGTTGCAGACCGAGCAGGGCCTGCGAACCTGCATGAGGGATCTTCGCGCCCAACTGGCGGCCGACGATGCGCTGCATGCCGAGCCCCGGTTCGCGCCCCTGCGGCACATAGAGGGCGATCTCACCTCCCGCGAGGTGTGCGAGATCGTTGTCGAGGAGGCTCGCGCCTGGCAGCAGGATGGGCTCAGCTGCGCGGTCATCCTCTGCGCACTCCGGCACTACACCGAGGCCCAGAGCATCGAGACGGCACAACTCTGCACAGCGCTGCACGCCGACGATCTCCCCGTGGCATTCGATCTTGCGGGAGACGAGGCCGGCTATCCGCTTACGACCCATCTGCCGGCATTCGGGATCGTCCGTGGGGCCGATGTTCCCTTCACGGTCCACGCAGGGGAGTCGGCCGGGCCGGAGAGCGTTCGTGAGGTCCTCGATCATCTCGAGCCCCGCAGGATCAGTCACGGGATCCGGGCGGTCGAGGACCCCGACCTCGTCGCACGGCTGGTGCGCGAGGGTGTGCACCTCGAGGCCTGCCCGTCGTCGAACGTTCAGATCAGCGTGGTGCCCTCCATGGCCGAGCACCCCATCGACGCTCTGGCGGAGGCGGGCGTCTCGATCGGGATCTCCACCGACCAGCGAGGCATCACCGACACGACCGTCACCGAGGAGATGCGCCGCTTGGTCGACGCCTTCGGGTGGGATCGAGCGGTCCTGGCGCGCCGCCAGCTCGACGCGCTCGAAGCGGCCTTCGTCACCGAACCCGAACGTGCCCGGCTGAGGGAGCGGCTCATCGGGAGCTGGGCCTAGCCGGCCGACGGCGTAGCCACCCGGTGGTCCCCGTCGGCATCGATCACGACTGGACCGCCGAGCCGCTGTACTGGATTCCGGCCTTCGCCGGAATGACGCGTGGGGTCGACGAAGCCGGCGTGACGTGTGGGGTCGATGAAGCCGGCGTGACGTGTGGGGTCGATGAAGCCGGCGTGACGCGCGTTCAGATCCTCCTTCCGGCGAGCAGGTGGCGGGCTCGGCCGCCCAGGAGTTCGGTCAGCTCGTCGGGGTTGAGGTCGAGGACCTCCAGAGCTTCGAGGTAGGGGCCGGAACCACCGGGAATGTGGGGATAGTCGGTGCCGAACACCAGCCGATCAGTTCCCAGCGCCTCGGCGGCGCAGAGGAGCGCGGCCCGCGACTTCGACGCTGTATCGAACACCAGATCCTGCAAGTACTCCGACGGGGGCCTGGGTGCATGCTCGCGGCAATCTTCGAATTGCCGCCAGTAGCTGTCGAGGCGTCCGACCAGCATCGGAAGCGTGCCGCCCAGGTGCGAGAACACCCAACGGATGCGCGGCCACCGCTCGAAGGCTCCGGAATAGGCGAGCCGTGCCACCGTGAGCGGCGTCTCGTTGAAGAACCCCACGGCGATCGACAGGGAGTAGGTGTCGTGATGTGGGGCGTCGGGGACCGTCGGATGTACATAGACCAGCAGGCCTCGATCGTTGGCCGACTCCCAGAACGGGTCGAGCTTTGGGTCGTCGAGTGGCATGCCGTCGATGTTCGACAAGATGTGAATGCCGGCCATCCCGAGTTCGTCGATCGCATGATCGAGCACCTCTAGCGCCCGACCGGTGTCCTGCAGCGGAGCCATGGCGAGCGACGAGTACCGGATTGGGTGAGCCCGCACGATCTCTGCAAACGCCTCGTTGGTGTTCCGGGAGAGGCGGTCGGCCTGGGTCGGCTCGAGGAAATAGGCGTTGGGTGACGGCACCGACAACACCTGCATCTCGATGCCCAGTTCGTCCATCATCTCGATGCGCTGGGCGGGACCCGGGTGGGGGTCGACCACGGTCAACGCAACGCCGCTGCGCCACCGAGCCACCAGCCGTCCGTCGGCGCGCCGGTACGTGTCGATGTGCTTCGAGGCTTTGACCGCGTCGATGTACTGGTCGGTGTAGTAGTGCACATGCAGGTCGATCACCGGGGCGTCATTCACCGCTGCTCCCCGACGTCCCGGCCGGTCCACTGATGATCACTTCGCCGAGGGGCAGATCGGCCTCGTCCATCACACCACAACGCGTCGCTCGAGCCGTCCGATGGCGAAGACGACGGCGGCCCCTCCCACGCCGACGAACAAGATGGCCGCATACAACTCCTCGACGGCGAACGCACCGCCGTACCGCTGGATGATCCCGCCGAGGCCGATGAGGCCCACGATCTGCTCGGCGATGATCGCGCCCTTGACGGCCCTTCCCGCCGCCAAGCGGATACCGGCGACAACCAGTGGCGCCGCGGCCGGGAGCATCACTCGGCGCAACAAGAGGGGCCATCTCGCCTCGAACGACTGGGCCATGGCCACCTGCTCGGGGTCGACACCACCGATACCTGCCGCGGTGTTGAGGATGAGCACGGGCAGCGTGTAGACGACGATGACCGCCATGATGGTCGGCCGGCCCAAACCGAAGACGCTGATGATCACGGGAATCACGCTGACGAGCGGGAGTGACAGGCCCAGAGTCAGGTAGGGATCCAGTGACCAGCGGACCGGTCGCAGCACGGCCATGGCCGAACCGAGCACCACTCCGGCCACAACGGTCAGAGGGAATGCGATCACGATGGCCAAGGCTGTCGAGGCCGCCCCGTCGAGAAAGCGTTCGTCGGTGACCAGGTGGCGGAGGGTGGCCGCTACCGAGTGGAATGGCGGCAGCGCCGAGGAAACGCCGAGCAGGCCGACAACTTCCCAGGCCGACAGTGCGACGGCGACCGATGCGATCTGGAGGATGCGGTTGCGGTGCCTCCTCAATCTTCACCCTCCCTCGACGCCATGTCGATCCGCTGCATGCCTTCGAGCTTGGACCAGAGGAGGTTGGTGAACTCGTTGTACTCGGCGCTCGAGGTGATCTCGTGCTGGCGAGGGCGCCCGAACGGAACATCGATGATCTCCTCAATGCGACCTGGCCGGGTGTTCATCAGGACGACCTTGTCCGACAGGAAGACCGCCTCGTCCATGCTGTGGGTGACGAACGCAGCCGTCCTCGGTTCGGAGTCCTGCCAGAGGCCGAGGAGGTCTTTCTGCATCAGTTGACGGGTCAGGGCGTCGAGTGCACCAAAGGGTTCGTCCATGAGCAGGTTGGCAGGATCGACCGCCAGCGCCCGGGCTATGCCGACTCTTTGCTGCATACCGCCGGAGAGTTCCCGCGGGTAGTGATTCTCGAACCCGATCAAGCCCACCCGAGCCAGTTGTTCGGCGGCCACGCGGTGGCGCTCCTCCTTCTTCATGCCGCGGGCTTCGAGACCGAAGGCGGCGTTGTCGAGAACTGTCGCCCAGGGGAGCAGGACGAAGTTCTGAAACACAAGGGCCCGGTTCGGCCCGGGCCCGTCCACGGCCTCGCCGTCGACGACGGCCGTGCCGGCGGTGGGCTGGATGAGACCGGCGATGATTTTCAGCAGCGTGGTCTTGCCGCATCCCGAAGGGCCGATGATCGTGGTGAACTGACCATCGTCGATGGTGAACGTCACGTCGTCGAGAGCCTGAAACGGTTCGCCGTCCCTCTCGAACGTCATTCCGACATTGCGGAGCTCGATCATGTCGCCGCCTCGCCTCTCCATCGTTGCGAGCGTCGCTCGAGCGCCTTCATGACCGCCTGGACGGCGAGCGCGAAGATCGCCAGAGAGAACACGACCGCGTAGAGCCGGGGCGCCTCGAAGAGGTCTCGGCTCCGGCTGATGAGCTTGCCCACGCCGACCGAGACCAGCAGCAACTCCATGACGACCATGCCGACGACGGCGCGACCGGTACCCACCCGCACGGCCGCAACGATGCCCGGAGCCGCTCCGGGGAGGATGATGCGCGTCAGCCGTCTGATTCGCCTCAGGCCGAACGATCGACCCATGTCCATGAGATCGCTATCGACGTACCGCACACCCGAGGCGGTGGTGAGCACGACCTCGACGATGGCAAAGAGGAACACCACAGCGGAGCGAGCCACCAGGTCGATGCCGAACACGATCACCACGACCGGTACCAGCGTGGAGACGGGGAGGGTGTTGAAGAAGCCCAGGTGCGGCATCGACACCGTCGTGGCGGTCCTGCTCAGGCCCATGAAGAGGCCGAGTGTCAGACCCAGAACCAGCGCAGAAGCCCACCCGTAGAAGAACGGCTCGAGCGTCGTGGCGTACGACGCCCAGAACTCGCGTTCACGGATGATGTCCCAGAAGGCGGACGCAATTGACGGGATCGTGGGGGTGAAGAGCTGATCACCTGCCGTTCGCGTATAGATGTCCCACGCCAGCAGTCCGGCTGCCACCGACAGCACCCCGACCGTGAGGCGCGGCGCGTTGCCGGATAGGCGCTTTTGCCGCGCCGCAGCGCGCGGCTCCTTCGCCGTGGCCTGGCCGGGAAGCTGTGTCGACTGGTCGGCCACGGCGCGGAGCCTTGTTGGTCAGCCGTCTAGTTCGTCCAGCGCAGACCGGAGGTACGAGAAGTCGAAGTACTTCGACAGGCCGGCGTCATCGGTTGGCACCGCGATGTCGATCTCCTCCACGTCGTTGAAGAACTGCAGCGTCTCGAGCGCTCGGTCCGGGTTCAGCAACCCGTCAGCGGGCCAGAGGCCTCGTTCGGAGTACTCGACGACGAGCTCTTGGAGGACATCGCTGTCCATCTCGGGGAGGCGCTCCTCTGCCAACTGCAGCGCGTAGTCGCTATCGGCGGTGAGCTTGCGCATTGCCGCGACGACCGCCTCGACGACGCTGGCGGCGATGTCGGGGTTGGCCTCGGCCCAGTCGCGATCGAGCCACATGTCCTGCTCGATGAGCTCGGGGAACTCCTCGCCGATGGTGCTGAGCACCTTGAACCTGCCGGGGTACGTCTTCGCGAGCTGCACGATGTCGGGCAGGTCGATGACGGACGCATCGATCTGACCCTGAGCGAGCGCTTCAGCGCGCACCTCTGAGCCTGGAATGATCAGCTCTTCGTACGTGAAGCCGTGAAGCCTGCTGAAGTACTGCGAGACGGCTCGGGTGAACGAGGCTTCGCCGTGCACGGCCAGTCGTTTGCCTTCGAGATCGGCGAACGAGTTGATGTCGGGTGCGACGGCAAGGGCCCATGTGGGTCGTTGCGTGGCAACGACGTCGACGATGTTCGCCCCCGCTTCGACGGCGGGAACGCCGACATTGACGCCGATGTTGTTGGCGATCTGGGCGTCGCCCCGCGTCACGGCCTGGATGGCGGTCGACGCATCTTCGAGGAACCGTTGCTCGACGACGATTCCCTCTTCGGCGAGGATCTCCCAGGCAGCCGTGGAAACGAGTGAGATGAAGTCCTCGCTCGAACCGGCGACCGCAACCAGGTTGATGGTCTCGGCGTCGTCGTCGTCCCCACAGGCTGCGCCCAGCAGGGTGACGGCAAGCAGCGCCGCGATCATTCGCCAATGTGTACTCCTGAACCTCATGGTTAGCCCCCCCGGACGAGTTTGATCCAGCGGCATCGCATTCCTGCTGAGCCGAACAGATCTTAGACTTTCCGTTAGGAGCGGGGCAAGGGGTCAACACCCGTGTGACCAGGGCAGGATTGCTGCCCTCAACCCAGCCTGACTCCTTTGCACGAGCCTTGTACTGCCTGGATCACGAGGAGCCGAATCCGATGGGCGAGTCGACAAACCTGGCTGACCAGACGTGGGACGTGCACGCTCACCATCTGCCCGATAGCGCCATCGCGCCGATGGGCTCTGGCCTCGCTTCTGTACGGCTCGAGACGGTTGCCGGAGTGGCCGATTCGATCACCGTCAACGGTATGCCCGTGGGATCGACAATCGAACAGCTTGCCGATCCTGAACGCCTCATCGCTGAGACCGACGCAGCCGGCCTCGACCGCCGGGTCATGTCACCGCCGCCGTTCACGTACCGGTACTGGGACCATCCGCAGGCGACGCTGGAGTTGCACCGCCATCTCAACGACGCCACAGCGGCTCTGGTCGAGCGACATCCGGATCGCTTGGTCGGCCTGGCGACGGTCCCGCTACAGGACACCGACCTGGCCGTCGGCGAGTTGCGCCGCGCCCGGGAAGAACTCGGTCTGGTGGGCGTCACTCTGGGCACCAACGTGGCGGGTGGCAACATCGCAGACGAGGAGCGGCGACCTTTCCTCGCGGCCGCGAACGAAACCGGTACCCCGATCCTGGTTCATCCCGACTTCGTCCCCAATCCGCGCTGGTCCAGCCACTACCTGATCAACCTCCTCGGCATGCCTGTCGACACGGCAATCGCCATGGGCACCCTGCTTTTCACCGGCTGTATGCAACGGTTCAGCGAGCTGCGCGTTTGCTTCCTGCACGGCGGTGGTGCTGCTCCGTATCTCTTCGGCCGGTGGGACCGAGGATGGAAGGTCCGCGCCGAGACCAAGACCGATATCGACACACCGCCCACTACACACCTCGATCGCATCTTCTGCGACACCCTCACCCACTCCCCGGTCGCCGTGTCCTACCTCGTCGAGGTGATGGGTGCCCGGAACGTCGTGCTCGGCACCGATTGCCCGTTCGATGTCGAAGATGCCGATCCGATCGGCTCTCTCGCCGCCGCGCCGCGGCTCACCCAGGGCGAGCGGGACATCATCAGCTGCGTCAGCCCGCTGCGATGGCTCAACGGTGACGCCCAGGCCCCCCGGCCATAAGTTCGGGCCGTCCGACAAGTTTCCCGAATTCCGGCCTGGCGGACACGACGGTGTCATCAACCGGCACCCGCTCGATCCGGCGTGCATGGCGCAAAGCGGCCAGGTTGTACTGGATTCCGGCCTTCGCCGGAATGACGGGGTGGGCGCCGGAATGACGGGGTGGGCGGTGGCTTCGCTCGGCGGCCAGGTTGTACTGGATTCCGGCTGTGAGTATGCGTGGTGTGTGCTGGAGGTGGTGTCAGGCTGGCGCCGGTGGTGTGGACGTGACTCCGATTCCGGTTGACCGTTCGGACCCGTGTGTGGTCCGTTCGTGTTCTTCGAAGGATTTGTCCGTCCGCGCCGCCGGCGCCGGTTGGGCGTGTTGCCGTTGACCTGATTAGAAGCCTGTCCGCCCTGGTGGTGTGACCCGTCACAGTGTTGTCGCGGTGATCCGTCTCCGGCGCACCGCACGTCACGACACCAAAAGGGAGAGGCATCATGGATGTGCACAGCGTAGAGCACTTGGTTGGCATCGACCCGGACCGGGACCGCGTCACGGCCACCGTCGTCGCTGCTGTCACGCGCGCCGAGGTCGCCGTGGGGGTCTTCGAGACGACCCAGGCGGGCTATCGGCGCTTGGTGAGCTGGGCGAACCGGCACAGCCGCCGCGGCGACCGGGCGTTCTGCGTCGAAGGCGCCAGCAGCTACGGCGCCGGCGTGGCCGCGCACCTCATCGGCGCCGGCGAGGCGGTCGTGGAGTTCTCCCACCCCGCCGGGCCCGCCAGCGCCGACGGCGCCAAAACCGACGCGCTCGACGCCCGCCGCGCCGCCCTGGAGACCCTCGGACGCGCCCACCCGGCGATCCCCCGAGCCCGCGGCGCCCGAGAAGCGCTGCGCGCCATCGAAACCACCCGCCGCGGCGCCCAAGGGGCCCGAGTCACCGCCATCAACGCGCTCCGGGCCCTCCTGGTGACCGCCCCGGCGGGCCTGCGCGACGAACTCCGCGGCCTGCCCCGCGCCGCGCTGGTGCGCCGCTGCGCCGCAATGCGCCCCACCGCAGAGAACCCCCCCAGCGAACGCACCGCCACCAAACTCGCGCTGCGCGCCCTCGCCGCGCGCATCAGACACCTCGACAACGAGATCACCACCCACACCCAACACATCGCCGCCCTCATCCGCGCCGTCGCCCCCCAACTCCTCGCCGAACCCGGCGTCGGCCCCATCACCGCCGCACAGATCTACATCGCCTGGTCCCACCCCCGCCGCTGCCGCAACGAAGCCGCCTTCGCCCGCCTCGCCGGCGTCGCGCCCCTCGACGCCTCCAGCGGACAAACAACCCGCCACCGACTCAACCGACGCGGCGACCGCACCCTCAACCAAGCCCTCCACACCATCACCCTCACCCGCATCCGCACCTGCCCCCAAACCCAGGCCTACATGGCCAAACGCCGAACCAACGGCAAAACCACCCGCGAAGCCCGACGCTGCCTCAAACGCTACATCGCCCGCCACCTCTACCGACTCCTCGAACACCCCCCAACAACAACTTGACAAACATAGAAGCATCCTTCGCCGGAATGACGGGGTGGGCGCCGGAATGACGGGGTGGGCGGTGGAATGACGGGGTGGGAGGTGGCTTCGTTTTGCGGCTAGGTGTCTTTCTTTGTGGGGATGAGTTCGTCGTTGGGGCGGGGGTGGTTGGCCCAGTGGTCTCGTGGGTCCTCGCCGCGGCACACGATGGAGTGCTGGTTCCAGCCGTCGTAGGCGTGCACGTCGGCGGATAGGTAGCGCATCGCCAGGCCGAAGCGGCGGCGGTTGGACCGGTTCGGCTCGGAGCCGTGGAGGATCCAGTCGCTGTGCAGGGAGATCTGGCCCGCCCGCATCTCCAGGGCGACCGGCGGCTCGCCGTGGGCCTCGGCGTCGCGCACCGTCTGGAAGAGCACGTTGTTCTCGGTGGGGTCGCTGTCGTGGAAGGTGAGCTGGGCGTGGCGGTGCGAGCCGGGGATCACCCGCATCGCCGAGTTGGCGACGTCGGTGTCGTCGATCGCCAGCCACGCCGAGACGACCCTGCTGGGTGTCAGCGGCCAGTAGGAGGCGTCCTGGTGCCAGCTGACCCGCTTTCCGTCGCCGGGCAGCTTGGCGAACAGGTGGCTGTGCCGCAGCACCACGGTGTCGCCCAGCAGGTCCGAAACGACATCGACGATGCGGGGCTCGGTCACGATGTCCCAGATGCCCCGGCAGTGCTTGTGCCAGTTGACCACGTCGTAGTTGTTCCACCCGGCTGCCATCGCCCTGGGCAGCAGGTCGTCGATGTAAGCGCGGATCTCGGCGATCTCGTCGGGTGAGAAGACGTCGATGGGGAACAGGTGGCCCCGGTCGTTGTACCGGAGGATCTGCTCCGGGGTCAGGACCCGCGGCTCGTCGACGCCGAGGGGGATGAAGCGCAGGTCACGCTGCAGTTCCAGAAAAGCGTTGGTGTGTTGTGCCATGTGATCCTGTCCCCGGTCCGACCCTGTCGGGAACGTACGCAAACTAGCCGCAGCGTCCGGGGAGCTGAAGCGGTGGGTGCGCGCTCAGTTGCCGGCGAGTCCGAGGAAGACGACGGCCCAGCCCAGATCTCGCCTCGCCTCATGCGTCGTCGCGGCTGAGAGCATCGACGAACGCCTGGTCATCGGCTGCCTGATCACCGGCGGCGACGGCGGCTGACTGCCGGTGCCTCCGGCGACGCACGGCGAGAATCGCGACGGCGAGAACCACTGCGGCAGCGGCGGCGAGCAAGGCGACGAGCGGACCACTCACCGAAGTCGAGCCATCGCCCGGGGCGTACAGGCCGCTCGACTCGTCGGGCGGGTATCCGGTGCCGAACACTTCTTCGAGTTCGTGGCTCGTGACGATGGACGAGCAGAGGTCAACTGACAGGGTGCCTTCATCCCGCTCGAACGCGGCAACACCCGCGGAGGGCTGCCCGGCGAAGTCGACGCCGCAGGCTGCGTCGTAGCTTGCGGAGCGGACTTCGACGAGAGGGCCGACATCACCCTTGTAGACCCGGTCGACTTCGAACACCATCGTTGCCGTTTGGCTCCCGGCCTCTCGAGAGACTTGGCGCCCGACGAAGGCGACAGCGACGTCATCGGCGTACGCGGACAACCCCAGGCGGCCACACGAGCAGGCGTGAGCGGTTCGGGGAGTTGCCGCCAGCGTGGAGATCACGACCGCCGTGGTGAGGATCAACAAGCCGGTCACTCGCAAGACAGCGGTCATGGACAACGAACCCTAGGACAGCTCTGACTACGCCCCCGGTCGCCGGTGTCGCTCGGTCCGGCTGGCCGGCGGGGCCCTATCTGATATCTTTTCTAGCTGATGAAGACATCTGTCATAGTGGATCGAGATATCGCCGATCAGGCGGCGGCGATTCTCGGCACCGAGACCTTGCGCGACACCATCGACGCTGCGCTGCGGGAGATCGTCAACTCGCGGTGCAGGCTGGAACTTGTGGCGCTTCTGGGCGAGAAGGGCCGGTTCGACTTCGAGGCGGCCGAGCGGGCGTGGGGTGGTGACGGCTAGGTGGCGCGGGCCACCCTCCTAGCCGATACGAGCGTCTTCGCCCGGCTGTCGAAGCCGTCGGTGGCGGCTGCGGTTGCCCCGCTGATCGCCGAGGGGCACGTGGCGGTGTGCGCGCCGGTGATTTTCGAACTCGGGTTCAGTGCCCGGAACGCCGCGGATCACGAAGCGCCCCTGCGCGGGCTGGACGCGTTCGAGTCAGTGCCGGTGACCGACGGCGACCATCGACGGGCAAATGACATCCAGGGCCGGTTGGCCGAGCGGGGCGCGCACCGGGCGGCGTCGCTGGTGGACGTCCTGGTGGCTGCTGTTGCGGAGAATCGCGATCTGACCGTGCTGCACTACGACGCCGACTTCGAGACCATCGCCGGGATCACCGGCCAGGCCCACCGCTGGGTGGTCCAGCGCGGCACGGCGGACTGACGCCGGCCCTGGCGGGGGAACCTGGTCGGTACGATCCTCGCCGATGGGCGACACGGAGCGTGTTGGCGAGGCCGGACCGGCTTCGGAGCGGATGCGGGTGCGGCGCGGCGCCCCTCGAGCGCGCTACGACCGGGCGGACGTACTGGAGATCCTGGATGCCGGGCTCATCGCCCACGTGGGGGTGACGACGCCCGACGGGCCGCTGGTGCTGCCCATGGTGTACGGGCGGGACGAGGACCGGCTTTACCTGCACGGCGCCGCCGCCAACCATCTGCTCGGCACCGGCGAGGGCGAGGAGATCTGCGTCACCGTCACCCATCTGGACGGGCTGGTGATGGCCCGCACGCCCTTCCACAACTCGATGAACTACCGCTCGGTGGTGGTGCGGGGGCTGGCCACACGCATCGACGACGAGGAACGCAAGCGCTACGCCCTCCAGCGCGTCACCGACCACGTGGTGGCCAACTGGGACACCTCCCGGCCGCCGTCGGAGATCGATCTGCGGCGCACGCTGGTGCTGGAACTGCCGCTGGCGGAGGCCTCGGCGAAGGTGCGCACCGGCGATCCGATCGACGAGCCGGACGATGTGGCCGGTCCGTGGTGGGCCGGCGTGGTGCCGGTCACCACCCGGTTCGAGCCGCCGGTGGTCTCGGCCGACTACGCGGGAGACGCCGGGCCGCCGCCGTCGATCTCGGATCTCGCCGGCCGCACCCCCGACGAGCGCGCACGCTCGGCCCCCGCCGACGGCTGAGTCAACGCGCGAGCGCGCCGCCGCCGGCTGAGGCGGGCAGTCGCCGCCCCGCCGGCCCGACCGGGACCCCGGGGGACGAGTCCGGAAGCGCCGATGGTTCGCAACGCGCTGCGACGGCGAGCACTTCACCGTTGAGCCGGGCCCCGAGCCGTCGGGGCGGGCGGCCGTCAGCGCTCGTCGTCGCCGGCGAGGAACTGCTGGCCCTCGGTGCAGCTGTCCAGGAGGTCGCACCAGCGGCACGGGGGACCGGGTCGCTTGAGCGGTTCGGCCGGCGGGCCCAGGTGGCCGTGCAAGGCGGCGTACCGGAGGATGCCGTCGACGGTGCGGCGCAGGGCCACCTCCAGGAGGGTCTCCGTCACCTCCTCGACGTCGATGTCGGCGGACTCGAGGTAGTACGTCGCCAGCGTTCGCGGCGGGGTGCCCAGCTTCAGCGTCTCCAGCAGGGCGTAGAAGCGGAGATCTTCACGGTGCTGGTGAAGGTGGCGGCGCCCGGTCTTGAGATCGACGATGACCTTGCCGGCCCGCTGCCCCTCGGGGCGACCCAACGTCAGGTCGTACTTGCCGTTGAGTTGGATGCGGTCGTCGCACAGCTCCACGCGGCAACGTGACTCGGTCGTCGGGCGCCACTTGGGTGGCAGCGGTGGCCAGCAATCCCAGAAGGCGGACACCCGGCTGACGGCGAGACTGCGCAGGTCGGCCCGCTCGACGTCGGCGCAGCGGTACAGCCAGTCCGCCAGGCCGGTGTCGCCCCCGGTGAGCGAATCGAGGGCGGCATCCACGAGTTCCCCCGGCGCCGGGTCCGGCGACCGCCAGTTGATGCCCAACTCGATCGCCTTGTGAGCGACCGCCCCGGTGGCCATGGGCGGATTCCAGGCGAACAACTGCTCCTCGTCGTGGAGGAACAACGCCTCGCAGCCGAATACCCCGGCCAGTTGGCGCTTGCCGATGAACAGCGGCGCCACCGGGTCGATCGCCTCTGCCACCTCGGCGAGGCGGCTCTCCAGATCCTCGCGGAGGCGCTTGGCGAGGTCAGCGTCGAAGCTGGGGTGCTCCGAGGCCGGCCGCCCCAGCCGGGCGAGGACTTCCTGCTGCGCCGCGTTGAGCGTCGGGCCGGCTGTGGCGTCACTCACATCGGTGAGTCTTGCGCGCCCGTGTGACAGCCGCGGGAAACGATGGCCGGCCGGTCAGACGGGCGGCGCTACGGCGAGGACTTCGCCGTTGAGCCAGGCCCAGAAGCCGTCGGGTTGGGCGGCCCAGCGGGTGAAGGCGATGGAGATCTCGGTGAGGTCGGCGGGGGTGGCGAAGCCGCCGGAGACGGCGTGGTCGGCGAAGTCGCTGTCGGTGACCCGGACGGCCCACATGCCGCCCCAGGCGGTTCGACCCTCGGCGTCGGCGAAGGTGTTGGTGCTGGATGTGACTATCGGCTCGATGAAGCCGGCTTCGAGCACCCACGACAGCAGGTGCCGGCCGGCGTCGGCCTCGCCGCCGTTGGCTGCGTGGACTTGGTGGTAAAGGTCGAGCCAGCGCTCGATGGCGGGCTCGACGGGGGCGTGCAACATCGTGGCGTAGTCGGAGTCGCGCACCGCCACCAGGCCGCCGGGTCGCAGCACCCGCCGGAATTCCCGGAGAGCGCGGATGGGGTCGGCCAGGTGCTGCAGCACCTGATGGGCATAGACCACGTCGACGCTGCCGTCGTCGAAGGGCAACTCGTAGGCCGAGCCGACCTCGAAGGTGACGTTGGCGACGCCTTCACAGGTCGCCAGGGCGCGGGACGCCTCGACCATCTCGGCCGACATGTCCAGGCCGACCACCCGGCCGGCTCGCCGCGCCAGGCCGACCGTGATCGTGCCGGGACCGGACCCCACGTCGAGCACCGCGGCGTCGGCCCGCAGGTGGGGCAGCAGGAAGGCGGCGCTGTTCTCGGCCGTGCGCCGGGTGTAGGAGCCGACGATGGCCGGGTGGTAGCCGTGCGTGTAGCACTCGCCGGCGGGCAGGTTGGCTCCCATTGCCGCTGAGGCTAGGAGAGCGCGCGCATGGCGCGGTCGGTGTCGTTGGATCCTGAACACGCATGGATTCCGGCCGTCGCAGGAATGACGGATGGCGAGGTCACTGCGTGGCAGATGGCGTCGGTCCCGGCGCCGGTCACGGTGTTAGTAGGGTCGCAACCCTGATGGCCGAGTCTGCGACGCCGATCCGGAAGCTGCTTGTCGCCAACCGCGGCGAGATAGCGATTCGCGTCTTCCGCGCCGCCACCGAGTTGAATATCGCCACGGTGGCCGTGCATACGCGCGCCGACATCGGCAGCCTGCATCGGTCCAAGGCCGACGAGTCCTACGAGATCGGGGCGCCGGAGCATCCGCTGCGGCCCTACCTGGACATCGACACGATCATCGAGGCGGCGCTGGCCTGCGGCGCCGACGCCGTGCATCCGGGCTACGGGTTCCTGTCCGAGAGCGCCACGCTCGCCCGGGCCTGCGAGGAGGTGTCGCTGACGTTCGTCGGTCCGACGCCTGACGTGCTGGAGTTGGCCGGCTCGAAGATCCAGGCCTGGGCCGCGGCGTCTGCTGCCGGCGTGCCCACCCTGGCGCAGTCCCCGGTGGTGTTCTCGGCCTCCGATGCCGCTGCCTGGGGCGCCGGCATCGGCTTCCCGCTGTTCGTGAAGGCAGTGTCGGGGGGCGGTGGGCGTGGTATGCGCCGCGTCGAGCATCCCGACGACCTCACCGACGCCTTCGAGGCGGCCCGGCGCGAGGCGGCATCCGCCTTCGGCGACGACTCGGTCTTCCTGGAGGAGGCGCTGTCGGGCGTCCGCCACATCGAGGCGCAAATCCTCGGAGACCGCACCGGCGACGCCGTCCACCTCTACGAGCGTGACTGCTCGGTGCAGCGGCGCTTCCAGAAGGTGATCGAGTCGGCGCCCGCACGAGACCTCGACGCGACCGTCCGGGAGCGTCTGCTGCGCGACGCGGTGGCCTTCGCCCGCTCCATCGGTTACACGAACGCCGGCACCGTCGAGTTCCTGCTGGACCGTTCGGGTCGCCACGTCTTCATCGAGATGAACCCCCGCATCCAGGTGGAGCACACCATCACCGAGGAGATCACCGGTGTGGACATCGTGGCCGCCCAGCTGCGCATCGCCGGCGGTGCCACCCTCAAGGAGCTGGGACTGCGCCAGGAGCGCATCCGCGTCGACGGCTACGCCATCCAGACCCGGGTCACCGCCGAGGACCCCCGCAACGACTTCCGCCCCGACACCGGGCGCGTCCGTGTTTACCGCACACCCGGCGGGGCGGGCGTGCGCATCGACGACGCCGTGTACGTGGGGGCCGAGATCACGCCGTACTTCGACTCGCTGCTGGCGAAGGTGACCTGCCGGGGGCAGGATTTCGACACCGCGAGGCGCCGCGCCGTGCGGGCCATCGCCGAGCTGCGGGTGCGGGGACTGGTCACCAACCGCGCCTTCATCAGGGCGGTGCTCAACGACCCGGAGTTCTGCGCCGGCGCCGTGTCCACCGACTTCGTCGACTCGCGGCCCGACCTCACGACGCAGAGCCGCAGCGCCGACCGGGCGACCCGGCTGCTGACCTACCTGGCCGACGTGTCGCTGAACCGCCCCCAAGGCCCGGTGCCCGCCATCGCCGACCCCGCCACCAAGCTCCCGCCCGTGCCGTCTGAGCCACCGCCGGCCGGCACCCGCCAGCACCTGGCCCACCTGGGGCCCGACGCCTTCGCCCGCTGGATGCGCGAGGCCGACGAGGTGCTGGTGACCGACACGACGCTGCGCGACGCCCACCAGTCGATCCTGGCGACGCGGGTGCGCACCATCGACCTCGTGGCGGGGGCGAGCCGCCACGCCCACGGCATGCCGCAGCTGCTGAGCCTGGAGTGCTGGGGCGGTGCCACCTACGACGTGGCGCTGCGGTTCCTGCACGAGGATCCGTGGGAGCGCCTGGAACGCATCAGCGCGGCGGCGCCCAACGTGTGCCTGCAGATGCTGCTGCGGGGCCGCAACACGGTCGGCTACGCCCCGTACCCCGACATGGTGTGCGAGCGGTTCGTGGCCGAGGCCCGCCGGGGCGGCATCGACGTGTTCCGCATCTTCGATGCCCTCAACGACGTCGGCCAGATGATGCCGGCCATCAGGGCCACTCGGGACTGCGGCGGCCTCGTCGAGGGCACCCTCTGCTACTCCGGCGACCTGGCGAATCCCGCCGAGGGGCTCTACACGCTGGACTACTACTTGCAGTTGGCCGAGGAGTTGGTCGCCGCCGGCTCGCACGTGCTGGCCATCAAGGACATGGCGGGGCTGCTGCGGGCGCCGGCCGCCTCGGTGCTGGTGGCGGCCCTGCGGGAGCGCTTCGACGCCCCCGTGCACCTGCACACCCACGACACCGCCGGCGGGCAGATCGGCACCTACCTGGCGGCCATCGAGGCCGGCGTGGACGCCATCGACGGCGCCATCCCCTCGCTGGCGGGCATGACCAGCCAGCCCTCGCTGGGTGCCATCGTGGCCCTCACCGACGGCGGGCCCCGGGAGACCAGTCTGTCGGCTGCGGCGATCAGCGCTCTGGAGCCTTACTGGGAGCTGGTGCGCCGCCTCAACGCACCGTTCGAGGCCGGCCTGCTGTCACCCACCAACGCCGTCTACCACCACGAGATCCCCGGCGGGCAGCTCTCCAACCTGCGATTCCAGGCCTCGGCGCTGGGCCTCGCCGAGCGCTTCGAGGAGGTCGCCGAGCTGTACGCGGCGTGCAACCGCATCCTGGGGCGCCCCCCGAAGGTGACGCCCTCCTCCAAGGTGGTCGGCGATCTGGCGCTGCACCTGGTGTCCACCGGCATCACGCCCCGACAACTCGAGGACAACCCCGGCGACGTGGACCTGCCCGCCTCGGTGGTGTCGTTCCTGCAGGGCGCCCTGGGTGTGCCGCCGGGCGGGTTCCCCGAGCCCTTCCGCACCGCCGCTCTGGCGGGCCGGCCCGACATCGTGCCGACGCCCGGCCTGAGCGCGGCGCAGGAGCAGGAACTGAACTCCGGGAACGCCCGCCGGACGCTGTCGGCGCTGCTGTTCCCCGAGCCCGCCCGGTCGCAGGCGGCCATGAGCGACCGCCACGGGGACCTGTCGGTGCTCGGCACGAGGGAGTTCTGGTACGGCCTCGAGGAAGGCGCCGGGGACGTGCTGGTGGAGTTGGGGCGGGGCCAGCGCATCAGCGTCGGCATCGAGGCCATCAGCGAGGCCGACGAGGCGGGATTCAGTTCCATCGTCTTCCGCCTCAACGGCGAGCTGCGCCCGATCAGCGCCCGCCTGCGGGACTCGGCCCTGCCCAGCGCCGGGGCCGAGCAGGCCGATCCGGGCGATCCGGGGCATGTGGGGGCGCCGTTCCGGGGCGTCGCCGAGCTGTATGTCGCCGCCGGCGAGTCGGTCACCAAGGGCCAGGCCCTGGCCACGATCGAAGCGATGAAGATGGAGACGAGGGTCACCGCACCCATCGGCGGGACGGTGGCGCGGGTCTGCATCGAGGGCTCGGCGGCGGTCGAGGCGGGAGATCTGCTCCTGGTGATCGTGCAGGGCGCTCCGGCGCCCGCAGGCGAGGACGGCTAGCGCCGAGAGGCTGGGCCGCGGATCGCCGCGCGCGGACACCTGCTGCCGCCCGGCCCCCGCGTCAATCAGCCGACGGGACCCGGTCAGGGGGAGTGGCGGGGATGATCCTCGCGTGCGGCGTGCGCGGCGACGAGGGCGACCAGTTCGTGCCCCAGCCGGTCGAGGCGAGAGGCGCCGAGATCGGTGACGATGGCCAACTCGGCGACCGTGGCGGGGCGGCTCTCGACGATGGCGGCTAGGTCGCGGTCGCTCAGCACAGCGGTCGGTGCGACGCGTGCCACCCGGGCCGCCCGGTCGCGCCACGACGACAGCGAGGCCACGAGCGGCTCGGCGGGGGCACCCATGGCGGGCGGTGGCTGTCCCGCCGGGCGCGCCCCCGGGTTGCGGGGGCCGGTAGAGGCGGCTGCTGCGCCGACCTCGTCGAGAGCGGCGAGCCAGCGGCACGGCCGGCGTTGGGCGGGTTGCCCGGCCACGTCCCGCTCGCGTGCCCAGCTGAGGTGGAGACTCCGGCGCGCCCGCGTCAACGCCACGTAGAGCAGCCGCTGCTCCTCCTCGAGCGCCTTGCGCCGGTCGGCGCCGGCGACGGGAACGAGACCCTCCTCGAGACCGGCCACGTGCACGACCGGCCACTCGAGGCCCTTGGCGGCGTGCATCGTGGAGACGCACACGGCGTCGAGCTCGCCCGCCTCGCCCGGGGCGTCGGGGTCGGCGACGCGTGCCGGCACCCCGGCAGCCTCCAGCGCCCCGACGATCTCGCCGACCTGGCGTCGGGTACGCACGAGCACCGCCTGCTCGGACCAGCCGTCGCCGGGACCCCGGGAGCGGCGCACCGCGGCGGCCACCCCCGTTGCCTCGGCGGCGGCACTGGGATACGCCGCGACGAGCGGCGCAGGCTCGACGAAGGGGCCGGGATCGGCATCCTGCGCCGAGGCCGCGGTCCCTGCCGGCGCGCCGCCGTCCCGCAGCACGCCCGACAGGGCGACGATGCCGGGGCTGCAGCGGTAGTTGTTCCGCAGGTCGACGACGGTGGCGCCGGCGAACAGCCCGGCGAACCCCTCGAGAATGCGCCGGTCGGCGCCGCCCCAGCCGAAGATGGCCTGATCGGGGTCGCCCACCGCGCACAGGTCGGAGCGGTCGCCGAGCCAGGCGCGCAGCAGCCGGAGCTGCGCCGGTGTGAGGTCCTGCAACTCGTCGACGAAGAAGTGTCGGCGACCCCAGCGCCAGGCCTCGGCGGTGGCCGCGTCGTTCTCAAGCCGCTCGGCGGCCAGCTGCAGCAGGTCGGCGAAGTCGACCATGCCGAGGCGCCGCTTCGTGGCCGCGTAGCGGGTCATCACCTCGGCGAGGCGGCCCGGCGCCAGCGGCGTACGGCGGCCCGCGGCGGACGCCGCGGCCGGGTAGTCGGCGGGCCGGATGCTGCGCGCCGCGCACCAGTCCAGCTCGGCCTGCACCGCCTGCGGCGACTCGCGGGGCGACAGCAACCCCTCGAGTAGCCGGGCGCGGTCGGCGAGGATGTCCGGGTCCGGCCGGCCGTCGTCGCTGGCGTGCCGGCGGAGTTGCCGCGCGGCCAGCCCGTGGAACGTACCCACCGCCACGCGGTCGCGGATCCCGAGTTGGGCCAGGCGTGACCGGAGTTCGGCGGCGGCCCGCTGGGTGAACGTCACCGCCACGCTGAAGCGCGCCTCGCAGTCGCCGGTGGCGATGCGGTAGGCGATGCGCCGGGTCAGCACCCGGGTCTTGCCGCTGCCCGGCCCCGCCCGGATGCACAGCGGCGCCGCCGAGGAGGTCACCGCCAGGCGCTGCGCCTCGTCGAGGTCGTCGAGCAGGTGCGCGACATCGGTGTCGGCGTCGTCCGGGTGCTCCGCGGTGGGGTCTTCGAGACCGGGAAAGGGGCTGCCCGCCACAGTTCGCGAGGCTACCGACCGTCAGTGACACGTTCCGGCGCGGCACCGGTGCTGCCAACTCGATGCCGACGCACGCATGGATCCCGGCCTTCGCCGGGATGACAGTGGTGGGGCAGGTGGGGGTGACGGTCGTGGGGCAGGTGGGGGTGACGGCCTGCGCCGGGATGACAGTGGTGGGGCAGGTGGGGGTGACGGTCGTGGGGCAGGTGGGGGTGACGGCCTGCGCGGGGGTGGCGGCCGGTCGTGCCCATGTCCACGACGACGTCACCGGCCGACAGCCCGGCGGCGATGCCGTCAGGTCCCTCGAGAAGGCTTGCCACTGCGGGCCCGTCGGCGACCATCGTGACGATGATCGAAGCGGCCTCGGCCAACTCGCGCCCGGAGCCGGCGACCTTGGCGCCTGTCGAGGCGGCGAACGCTTGTGCTTTGGCCGGCGTCCGGTTGTGCACGGTCAGGTCGAAACCGGCCCGCTGCAGGTTCAGGGCCATCAGGCGTCCCATGCGACCGAGGCCGGAGAAGCCGACGCGCGTTGGGGATGGTTCGCCGGTGCCGGGGGCAGCGGTGGTATCGGTCATGGGATCCTCTCGGGGAGGCGAGACCTCGCCCCGTCACGGTCCCGGAGGCTACCCAACACCTGCGACTCCATCCGGCGCCGCCACCGGCAGCGCCACCCGGTCGATGCGGGAGTGGGTTCCCGCAGGGTTAGCTTGGCGCCGTGGAGGTGTCGCCGGAGCGCTTCGAAGCCCTCGTGGCCGAGGCGCTGGACCTCATTCCCGACGATCTGAGCGACGCCATCGACAATCTGGCGGTGTTCGTGGTCGACGAATCGCCCGATGATCCCGAACTGCTGGGGCTCTACGACGGCATCCCGCTGACCGAACGCGAGCACTACGGCGGGATGATCATGCCCGACCGCATCTTCATCTACCGCCGGGCGATCTGCGACCTCTCCGACGTGGAGGCCGAGGTGGTCGAGCAGATCCGGATCACGGTGGTGCACGAGATCGCCCACCATTTCGGCATCTCCGACGAGCGCCTCGAGGAACTCGGCTGGGACTGAACCGCCGCCGGACCCTGGATTCCGGCCCCGGATCGCGTCCGGGGCAGTCTCTTCGCCGGAATGACACTCATACTGTGTGGGTCCCTGGTTGGTGGTGGGTCTGACCCGCCGGAATGCTGGCCGTGGTGCCTTCCTCCCGATCTGTCGGCTTGTTGCCGGCCGCGGACGCGCACCGACCGGTGGCTCCGGCCGGGCGGGGCGCACTCGGTACGCTTGAGTTGTGCCGTTCCCGGTCCGGCTGCTCTCGGTCGATGAGGAGGTCGCGGTCGAGACCCGCCCTCACTGGACCTACCTGGCCGGGCAGTTGGGCGTCTTCGTGGCCCTCGGGACCGTGGCCATCGTGGTCGCGACGGTCGGGTTCCCCCTGCCGGCCGTTGTGGTCGCTGCGGCACTGGCGGGCGTGACGGCCGTCGCGCTGGGAATCTGTCTGATCCGCTGGGCGAACACCTACTACCTGGTCACCGACCGGCGGATCGTGTACTGGAAGGGCGTGCCGCGGTGGCGCGGCATCGAGTTGCGCCTCGACCTGGTGGACGAGATCGAGGTCGCGCAGACGATGCGGGAGCGCCTGCTCGGCGTGGGCACCCTGGCCGTGCACTCGGTCGTGGAGGGTCACGTCCGCAACCTCGCCTTCGTCCCGCATCCCGTCGACGTGCGCCGCGAGGTGTACCGGCTTCTGCGCGAGGCCGAGGTCCGACGCCTCGAGGCCGCCCAAGCCCCGGAGGCCGCCCACTACCCCGAGGCCGACCGATACCCGGAGGCCGCCCAGCCCCGAGAGGCCGCCCAGCCCCGAGAGGCCGCGCAATACCCGGAGGCCGCCCAGCCGGCGGGCTGGGGGGATCCGCCCGAGGCCTCCCTCGATATTCCCGACCAGATTCGCAAGCTGTACGAACTCGTGGAGCTGGGAATCCTGTCGGAGGCCGAGTTCGAGGAGAAGAAGCGCGACCTGCTGGGGCGACTCTGAGCCACCGCAGGGCGCACCGGGGCGGAACCGACCGAGAGGAGGACCCGATGGGTCCACTGCAGGGCATCAGGATCGTGGAACTGGCCGGGATCGGCCCCGGTCCGTTCGCCGCCATGATGCTGGCCGACATGGGTGCCGACGTCATCTGCGTGGACCGGCCCACCGACGTGGCGCCCCTGCCGCACCGCGGGCCCTCCGGCAACATCCTGCGTCGCAGCCGGCGATCGGTGGCGGTGGACCTCAAGCACCCCGACGGCCCGGGAATCGTGCTGCGACTCGTGGAGGCGGCCGACGGTCTCATCGAAGGGTTCCGTCCGGGCGTCGCCGAGCGCTTGGGGGTCGGCCCCGAGACCTGCGGTGCCCGCAACCCGGCCCTGGTCTACGGACGCATGACGGGTTGGGGCCAGGACGGGCCGCTGGCGCCCACAGCCGGTCACGACATCAACTACATCGCCCTGTCCGGGGTGCTGTCCGGGGTCGGGGTGGTCGGCGGGCCCCCGGTCCCGCCGATGAACCTGGTGGGGGACTTCGGCGGCGGTGGGATGCTGCTGGCACTGGGGATGGTGTCCGGGATGCTGGAGGCGCAGCGCTCGGGCCAGGGGCAGGTGGTCGACGCCGCCATGGCCGAGGGAGCCGCGCTGCTGGCGATGGCCATCTACGGACTCCACGCCAGCGGCTCGTGGAAGGAGCGGGGCACCAACATCTTCGACGGCGGCGCCCACTTCTACGGGGTCTACGAATGCGCCGACGGCCGGTATCTCAGCGTTGGTTCCCTGGAGTCGCAGTTCTACGCCGAGTTGCTCCGACGGCTCGACCTGACGCCCGAGGACCTACCCCCGCAGTTCGACCGCGACCGCTGGCCGGAGGCCCGCGAGCGGCTGGCGGAGGTCTTCATGACCCGGACCCGCGACGAATGGTGTGCCGTCTTCGACGGCAGCGACGCCTGCCTGGCGCCGGTCCTGGACTTCGATGAGGCGCCGCGCCACCCGCACAACCGGGCGCGAGGCAACTTCACCGCCATCGGGGGCATCACGCAGCCGGCTCCCGCCCCCCGCTTCAGCCGCACTCCCTCCGCGGTCCACCGCCCGCCGCCGCAGCCCGGCGCCGACACCGACGAGGCGCTGGCCGATTGGAGCTTCGAGCCCGCCGAGATCTCGACGCTGCGGACCGCGGGCGCCATCGGCTGAGCCTGAATCCACCGATCGCAGATCATCTTGGGCATCTTTTTCGTCGTATAGCCCAAGTTTCTCGCCCCAAGTTCCGGAGGTGACGAGGACCACCCCGAACCGGTCAATCCGGCGGGATGGGGCACTCACAGGAAGTGCCTCCCGATCTGTGCCGGCAGCCGCTTGTGTTCACAGCTATTTGCCCAGGTCAGAGAGTCACTTCGGTGGACCCCCCCGCCCTCGAACCCAACCCCCATCGGTGGATCCAGGCTGAGCACTCGCCCGACCGGAAAGCCGGCTCGGGCCCAACGCTCCCGACGGTCCGTAGCCTGAGCGCCGTGGCAACCCTGGTCTGCTTCCACGCCCATCCCGACGACGAGGCGATCGCCACCGGCGGCACCATGGCCACGGCCGCCGCCGCCGGGCACCGGGTGGTGCTGGTGATGGCCACCCGCGGCGAGGAGGGCGAGCAGATTCCCGGGGTGGTGGTCGACGGCCAAGAGCTCGGGGAGGTGCGCGAGCGGGAGACCCGGGACTCGGCGGCGCTCCTGGGCTGCCATCGCGTGGTGTTCCTGGGCTACCGGGACTCGGGGATGGCCGGAACGCCCCAGAACGACGCCCCCGAGTCGTTCTGGCAGGCCGACGTCGACGAGGCGGCCGGGCGGCTGGCGCGGATCCTGACCGGCGAGCGAGCCGACGTGCTGACCATCTACGACACCCACGGCGGCTACGGCCACCCCGATCACATCGCCGTGCACCGGGTGGGCACCCGTGCCGCAGAACTGGCCGGCGTGCCCCGCGTCTACTGGGCCACGCTGAACCGCGACCGCATCCGGGAGATGGTCGAAGCGGCGGAGCGGGCGGGCGCCCCGATCACCGAAGAGCGCAGCGAGCGCACCTCCAGTGAGGAGTTCGGCATGCCCGACGCCGACATCACCCACGCCGTGGACGTCACCGGCGTCCTCGATCTCAAGCGAGCCGCCATGGCGGTCCACGCCAGCCAGATCGGCCCCGACTCGTTCTTCCTGACGCTGGCGGAGGCGGACTTCACCGCCGCCTTCGGCACCGAGTGGTTCGTCCGCCCCGGTCACCGGCGCAACGGACCGCAGCAGCCCGACCTCTTCGCCTAGCCATGGGTCCCGAGGCCCCCCGGCAGGGCTGAACGCCACGGTGGGTGCGGACTCCCTGGTCGACGCGCACGTCACGCTCGCCTGGGTGGCCCTGGCGGGCAACGGTGCGGCCGCGGTCTGGGCGCTGGCGGCCCACAAGCTCCCGAGGCTGCGTGTCCGCACTCTGTGGTGGTTCGTGCTCCTCGCCCAACTGCTGCTGGTCGCCGAGATCATCGTCGGCGTGGGACTGATGGCCGGCGGCGGCCGGGAGGTGCCCGGCATCCACACGTTCTACGGATTCGTGACCCTCGCGGCCATCGGCATCCTGTTCAGCTACCGCTCCCAGGTGGGGCGCTGGCGGCACTACCTGCTCTACGGCTGGGGCGGGCTGTTCATCGTCGGGCTCGTCATCAGGTCCATGATCATCGGCTGAGACTCCCCACCGTGCCGCGCGGCGCCGGCAGCCCGATCGGCCGGCGCACGCCGCCGCGCCGGCAGGCAGCCTGCCCGGCTAACGCGGTCGCGGCGATTCCGACCCCGGTTGCGCCTGCCGCGGCGGCGCCGCCCGAACCGGGAATATTTCCCGTCGCCGAGTGTTGAACCCTGTGAATGGCCGCTCCGGCGGCCGCCGGAATCGCAGAGTGCGAAACCGCGCACTGAAAACCGAAAGGAAGAGCCCCATGTTCCCGAGCCCGTTCACTCCCAGCTTGTTCGATCGTCTCGCTCCGCTCGCCGTCCCCGCGTCCCCCGCGTTCTCCGCTCCCTACGACGTCTACCGGTTCGAGGATCGGGTGGAGGTGTGGATGGATCTTCCGGGCGTCGATCCGGCCGGCATCGACATCACCGTCGAGGGACGCGACGTCACCATCTCCGGCCGCCGCGAGGCGCCGGACGCCCCCGACGCCACCGCCATCAGTGCAGGTCGCCGCCATGGCGCCTTCGAGAGGCGACTTCACCTCGGTCGCGCCCTCGACCACGAGGCGGTCGAGGCCGACTACAGCAACGGCGTGCTGAAGCTGGTCGTCCCCCTGGCCGAGGTGGCCAAGCCCCGCAAGGTCCTCGTCGGGGGAGCACCGGCGGGCGCCGTCGACGTGGACACCGCCTGACATTCTCCTCCCCCCCGTTCGTGGCCCGGCCCGCGCCGGGCCACGAACGCGTCCGCCCCCGGTACGTGGTGAGCGGCGACTCCGTGTCGCAGCGGCGGTCACCTACGATGACTTCCGCCGACGTCAAGAGAGCGGGGGCAACGATGGCGGTGAGCGCCTACATCCTCATCCAGACCGAGATGGACCAGGCCGCCGAGGTGGCCCGCAGCATCCGCGCCATGGACGGGGTGGCGTCCACGGAGGTCATGACAGGCCCCTACGACGTCATCGTGAAGGCCACCGCGCCGGACATGAACAGCCTCGGGCGCATGGTCATCAGCCAGATCCAGTCGGTGGCGGGCATCACGCGCACGCTGACGTGCCCCGTGGTGGAAATCTGAGCCGGCGGCGGGACAGCAGCCGGCCGGGGTAGGCGCTCAGGCCTCCAGGCGCTTCTCCAGCGCCGCCAGTTCCTCCCACAACTCGGCCGGAAGGTGTTCCCCGAAGCTGGCGAAATGCCGCCGGATGAGGTCCAGTTCGTGGCGCCACTCCTCCCGGTCCACGGCCAGGAGTTCCGCCATGTCCTCCGGCGGCACGGACAGACCCGAGAGGTCGAGCGCGCCCGCTGAGGGCGCGAACCCCAGCGGGGTCTCGACGGTCTCGCCGCCGCCCTCGGTCCGCTCGACGATCCAGCGCAGCACACGGCAGTTCTCGCCGAAGCCGGGCCAGAGGAAGCGACCGTCGTCGCCGCGCCGGAACCAGTTCACCCAGAAGATCTGTGGCAGGCGGGACGTGTCCCGCGCCGCGCCCATCTCCAGCCAGTGCGCCATGTAGTCGCCCATGTTGTACCCGCAGAACGGCCGCATGGCGAAGGGGTCGAAGCGAACCTTGCCGAGCTCGCCGCCGGCCGCGGCCGTGGTCTCCGAACTGAGGATCGAGCCCAGGAACACACCGTGGCGCCAGTCGCGGGCCGCCGTCACCAGCGGGGCGTTGCGCGCCCGGCGCCCGCCGAACACGATGGCCGAGATGGGCACGCCTGCGGGATCCTCCCATTCGGGTGCGATCGAGGGGCACTGCCCGGCCGGCGCCGTGAAGCGGGCGTTGGGATGTGCCGCCGGCGCCCCCGCATCGGGCGGGTGGGCCCGGCCCCGCCAGTCCGTGAGACCCTCGGGGACGGTGGGCGTCAGGTCCTCCCACCAGACGTCGCCGTCGGCGGTGGCGGCCACGTTGGTGAAGATGCAGTTGCCCCACAGCGTGTCGAGGGCGTTGGGGTTCGTGCGGCGCGACGTGCCCGGGGCGACCCCGAAGAAGCCGTACTCCGGGTTGATGGCGTAGAGGCGCCCGTCGTCGCCGAAGTGCATCCAGGCGATGTCGTCGCCGACGGTCTCGACGGTCCAGCCCGGCAGGGTCGGCACGAGCATGGCCATGTTGGTCTTGCCGCAGGCCGACGGGAAGGCGGCCGCCACGTAGTGCTTGCGTCCCCCGGGAGGGGTGACGCCCAGAATCAGCATGTGCTCGGCCAGCCATCCCTCGTCGCGGGCCATCACCGAGGCGATGCGCAGGGCGAAGCACTTCTTGCCGAGCAGGGCGTTGCCGCCGTAGCCCGAGCCGTACGACCAGATCTCCCGGGTCTCGGGGAAGTGGGCGATGTACTTGTGGTCGGCGTCGCAGGGCCACGGGACGTCGGGGCGGCCGTCGGCGAGGGGGAAGCCCACCGAGTGCAGGCACGGGACGAAGGCGCCGTCGTCGCCGAGTTCGGCCAGCACGGCGTCGCCGATGCGCGCCATGATCCGCATGTTCACCACCACGTAGGCCGAGTCGGTGAGCTGCACCCCGATCTGGGAGATATGCGATCCCAGCGGCCCCATGCTGTAGGGGATCACGTACATCGTCCGGCCGCGCATGGCGCCGCTGAAGTGCTCGAGGAGTTTCCCCTTCAACTCCGCCGGGGCGCGCCAGTTGTTGGTGGGGCCGGCGTCGTCGGGGTCGACGGAGGCGATGAACGTGCGATCCTCCACCCGGGCCACGTCGGCGGGATCCGACAGTGCCAGGAAACTGTTGGGTCGCAGGTCGCCGTTGAGCCGCTTGAACGTGCCGGCGGCCTCCAACTCGGCGCAGAGCCGCTCCCATTCGGCCTCGCTGCCGTCGCACCAGTGCACCTCGTCGGGTTCGAGGACTCTGCGGTACTCCTCCACCCAGTCCACCAGGCGCTTGTGGGTGGTGGGAGGTCGGACGTGAAGTGTTGTCATGGGTCGGTCGTTAGGTTGCGCGCGGTGGACGGGGCAGGTCAGGCGAGGTGCGGCGGGGTGCCCATGTCCACCTCGCTGCCGAGGCGCAGGGCGGTGGCACGACCGTCGTCGTCGAGGTCGAAGATCACCCTCTGGCCCTGGCGGAGGAAGCGGAACACCGATCCCTCGAGAGCGTCGGTCGCGAGGTCGCATTCGATGAAGTCGGTGTCGCGCACGACGACACCGTCACCGGTTACCGGGTCATACGACTTGATGACGCCCTGCATGTACCTTCCCTCCCCGGTATGTGACAGCGCCCGGCAGGCGTCCTGCCGGGCGTGAACGGCAGGGTAGTGCGGATCGCGCCCGTCGAAGTTGGTCCGGCGAGAACGGGCGTGCCCGAGGCCGGCTCCGGATCTCGCTATTATTCCCCCGCGATGCCCCCCTTGGATCGGTTGACCGCCGACGACGTCAGCTTGTTCATGCGCCGCTACAGCGAGGCGCTGGCCGAGCACCGGTCCGTCATCGACGCCCTCAACGTCTACCCGGTGCCCGACGGCGACACCGGTACGAACATGTCGCTCACGCTCCGCGCGGTCGTGGAGGCCCTGCCCCGTGACTGCGACCTCAAGGCGGTCTGCCAGTCCATCTACGACAGCGCCCTGGCCGCCGGTCGGGGCAACTCCGGGATCATCGTGTCGCAGTTCCTGCGGGCCATGGCCGGGGCTTGGCGCGAGGCGGTCACGATCGACGCCGACGGACTCGCCGGCAGCCTGCAGGCGGCCTCGGAGGCCGCCTACGGCGCGGTGGCCCGGCCCGTGGAGGGCACCATCCTGACGGTGGGGCGGGACGTGGCCACCGCCGCCGTCGAGGCCGCCCGCCGGGGCGCACCGCTGGCCACCGTTGTCGAGGACGCCATGGAGGCCGGGCGCGAGAGCCTGGCCCGCACCCCCGAACTCCTCGAGGTGCTGCGCACGGCCGGTGTCGTGGACGCCGGAGGCAAGGGGCTGCTGCTGCTGGTGGACGCCCTGGCGCACGTGGTGGACGGGCGGCCCCTGCCCGAGCCTCCCGAGGTCAGCGCGCCACTGCTCGGCGACGATCCCCACCACATCGACGGCGCCGGCGACGTGGCCGATCTGCGCTACGAGGTGATGTTCCTCCTCGACTCCTCCGACGACCGGGTTGGGGCGTTCAGGGATCGCTGGGACGAGCTCGGGGACTCCATCGTGGTCGTCGGCGGCGACGGTTTGTGGAACTGCCACATCCACACCGACGACGTCGGGGGCTCCATCGAAGCCGGGATCGAAGCCGGCCGCCCGCACCGCATCGAGGTCACCGATCTGCACGAGCAGGTGGCGCACGTCGAGCACGTGGCGGCGCCGGTCCGGACGACCAGCGCCGTCGTGGCCGTGGCGACCGGCGAGGGCGTGCGGCGCATCTTCGAGTCGCTGGGTGTGGCCGAGATCGTGCTGGGCGGCCAGACCATGAACCCCTCGGTGGCCACCCTGCTGGCGGCGGTGGAGCGCTCGCCCGCCGATCAGGTGGTGGTCCTGCCCAACAACAAGAACATCGTGCTCGCCGCCGGCCAAGTCGGCGAGTTGACCGACAAGGACGTCGTGGTGGTGCCGACGCACAGCATCCCCGCCGGACTCAGCGCCATGGTGGAGTTCGACCCCGAGGCCGGGGCGGCGCGCAACGGCGAGGTGATGGCGGCCCTGGCCGGCGAGGTGACGACCGGCGAGGTCACCCGGGCCGTGCGCGATGCCGTCACGCCGGCGGGCCCGGTGGCCGAGGGCGACTTCATGGGTCTCACCGGCGACGGCGTGCAGTGCGTGGCCGGAGGACTGACCGAGGCCGCCTGCGGGCTGCTCGAGCGCATCGTCGACGACGATCACGAGATCGTCACGCTCATCTGCGGCGCCGAGGCCGGCGAGGCCGACACCGAGGTGGTGGCGAGCTGGTTGACCGACAACCGTCCCCACGTCGAGTTGGAAGTGCATGCCGGGGGCCAGCCCCTCTACCACTACTACGTCGGCGTCGAATAGGCGCCCGTGGCCGGCGGCGCTCGGTAGCGGTGATTGACGAGCCCGCGGCGCTGACCTGGCGGGATCTGGCCGGGATCGGTCCGGAGCGCCTGGGGAGCGCGGGCCCGCGCCGGGTGCAGGCCCTGGCCGAACTCGGCGTGGAACACCTGGGCGACCTGCTCACCTACTACCCGCGGCGCTACCTGGACCGCAGCCGCGAGGCCACCGTCGGCGAACTCCACGAGGGTACCGACGCCATGGTCCTGGTGACCATCGACAAGGTGGTCTCGGTGCCGGGTCGCGGCCGCCGCGCCCGGGTGGAGGTGGTGGTGTCGGATCGCACCGGAACCCGGCTGCGCTGCGTCTTCTTCAACCAGCCGTGGCGCAAGCAGCAACTCCGCGAGGGCATGGAGGCGGTGCTGTTCGGGCGTCCCGAGCTGTACCGGGACGCTCTGCAGATGACCAACCCGGTTGTCGACCTCGTCGGTGACCGGACCGGCGGCATCTTCGGCGTCTACCCCCTCTCGGCCAAGGCGGCCATCACCACCTGGGAGATCGCTGACATGGTGGGCGAGGCGCTGCGACGCTGCGAACACCGTGGCATCGCCGATCCCATGCCGCCGGAGCTGCTGGGGAGCCACGGGTTGTGCGGGCGCGACGAGGCCCTCCGGCTGATCCACAGCCCGGAGTCGTATGCCGACGTGACCCGCGCCCGCAATCGGCTGGTCTTCGACGAGCTGCTGCGGATGCAGGTCGTGCTCGTGGGGCGCAAGCGCGAGCGCGAACGCTCCGGTGAGGGCATCCCCCACCGCGTGGACGGGGATCTGCTGGCGGGCTTCCGGCAGCGGCTCCCCTTCGAGCTGACACCGGCGCAGAGCCGCGCCGTCACCGAGATCCTCGGCGACCTGGCGCGGCCGTGGCCGATGCACCGCCTGCTGCAGGGCGAGGTGGGTTCGGGCAAGACGGTGGTGGCGCTGATGGCCATGCTGGCGGTCGTCTCCGGCGGCCGCCAGGCTGCCCTGATGGCGCCGACGGAGGTGTTGGCGGAGCAGCACCACCTCGGCCTGAACGAGTTGCTCCGGTCGGTCGACGTCCCGCTGAGCGACGGGCCCGCCGGCGAGGGGCGCTTGGCGCTCGGTGGCATGCAGGTCTCGCTGGAGTTGTTCACGGGTCGGGTTCGCGCCGCCGCCCGCAGCCGCATCCTGGAGGGGCTGGCCTCCGGAGATGTACCCATGGTGGTCGGCACGCACGCCCTGATCGGCGAGGGGGTGGCGTTCAAGTCCCTGGGCCTCGCCGTCGTGGACGAGCAGCACCGCTTCGGCGTCGAGCAGCGCGCCACGCTGCGTGCACGGACGGTGGGAGAAGGCCTCCCCGACGTCCTGGTCATGACCGCCACGCCCATCCCGCGGACCGCTGCCATGACGGTCTACGGCGACCTCGACGTGTCGCGCCTCGACGAGTTGCCCGCCGGCCGGGCGGGCGTGCGGACCGCGGCCGTCACCGAGTCGCCGGCGCAGCCCGCTGTCTGGGACCGCCTGCGCGCCGAGGTGGGTGCCGGGTACCAGGCGTACGTCGTGTGCCCTCTGATCGAGGAGTCCGAGAAGGTCGAGGCGGCCGGCGCGGAGGCGACCTACGCCGAGTTGCGAGCCGGCGCGCTGGCGGACCTGCGGGTGGGCCTGCTGCACGGACGCCTGCCGGCGGGCGAGCGGGAACCCATCATGGCCTCGTTCCGTCGCGGCGATCTGGACGTGCTGGTCGCCACCACCGTCATCGAGGTGGGCGTGGACGTTGCCAACGCCACCGTCATGGTGATCCTCGGCGCCGACCGGTTCGGCATCGCCCAGCTTCACCAGTTGCGGGGCCGGGTGGGGCGGGGCACGGCACCGGGATGGTGCTTCCTCGTGAGCGACAACCCCTCGCCGGTGGCGCTCCAGCGCCTGCAGGCTCTCGTCGACAGCACCGACGGTTTCGAACTCTCGGAGATCGATCTGGAACTGCGCGGCGAGGGCACCATCATGGACGCCCGCCAGACGGGCCGCAGCGACCTGAAGCTGGCGTCGTTGCGCAAGGATCGGGACTGGGTGCCCAAGGCCCGCCAGGCGGCGGAGGCGATCGTCGAAGGCGGCGGGCCGGGCGCGGTCCTCGCCGACGAGATCGCCCTGCTGCTGAGCGATGCGGACATCGACTACTTCGACAAGTCCTGAGCCTGGATCCACCGATGGGGGTTGGGTTCGAGGGCGGGGGGTCCACCGAGTGACTCTCTGACCTGGGCAAATAGCTGTGAACACAAGCGGCTGCCGGCACAGATCGGGAGGCACTTCCTGTGAGTGCCCCATCCCGTCGGATTGACCGGTTCGGGGTGGTCCTCGTCACCTCCGGAACTTGGGGCGAGAAACTTGGGCTATACGACGAAAAAGATGCCCAAGATGATCTGCGATCGGTGGATTCAGGCTGAGGCGGCGCGCGAAATCCGCCGTCCGCCTGTAGCCATGAGTGCGGGGCCGGCCGCGCCGTTTCCGCCGCGGTCGCCCTGGAGGAGGATCGATGACCACCGAGCGCCGCCCGAGCGAGCTGGCCCGCCTCTCGGAGGTGCGCCGCGTCGGGTCGGAGCGGACCACCGAGGTCGCCACCATTCTCGCCGCGGCCTTCGCCGACGACCCGCTGCTGGCGTGGTTGCTGGCGGACGTCGCCGAGGCCGACATGTCCAGCCACCGCGTCGCCTGGTGGCGCTTCATGATCCGCCACGCCCCGCCGGGTGCAGAGATGCACGTCACCGGCGACGGGTCGGCTGCTGCTTGCTGGCACCCGGCGCCCGCCGGACCCCAGCCCCCCGGCGTGGTGGCCGGTTTCCGGCGCATGGTCGAGGATCTGGCGCCCGAGCGGGCAACCGTGGTGGTTGAGTCCCTCGCCCGGATCGGCCGCCGAGCCCCGGCCGAGCCACACTGGCACCTGGCGGCGGTGGGGGTGGTGCCGGACCGCCAGAGCACCGGAGTCGGTTCGCGCCTGCTGGCCCCGATGCTGGCCCGCTGCGACCGGTTGGGAATGCCGGCCTATCTGGAGTCCTCGAACCGCCGCAACCTCGACTTCTACGAGCGCTTCGGATTCCGGTCCACGGGCGAGGTGGCCACCGTCGACGGGCAGGTGGCTCTCACGCTCATGTGGCGCAGCCCCGCCACGGTCCGATGACCCGGATCATCGCCGGCGAGGCGAAGGGACGCCGCCTGAAGGTGCCCCGCGGCGACCGCGTGCGCCCCACCACGGACCGCGTCCGGGAGTCCATCTTCGCCGCGCTCGGCAGCCTCACCGATCTCGACGGGGTCACGGTGCTTGACGCCTTCGCCGGCAGTGGCGCCATGGGTCTCGAGGCCCTGTCGCGGGGCGCCGCCCACGCAACGTTCGTCGAGCGGCACCCGCCCACGGCCGCGATCCTGCGCGCCAACGTGGCGGCGCTGGACTTCGGCGACCGGTCCCGCATCGTGCGGGGCGACGTTCTGCGGTGGCTCGGCGCTCACGGCGACGAGCACTTCGACGTGGCCTTTTGCGATCCGCCCTACGACTTCCCTGTCCCGGTCTGGGATCGGCTGCTCGGGCGCCTGAACGCCCGCATCCTCGTCGCCGAATCCGACCGGGCGGTCGTGACACACCCCGCATGGAGTGTCATCTCCGAGCGCCACTGGGGGAGTACCGTGGTGCAGATGGCTCGACGTCGCGAGACCGGGATCGACGAGTTCCCGGCGAGACCATCGGAACGAGGCTGACGTGGTCCGCGTGCTGTACCCCGGGTCGTTCGATCCCGTGCACAACGGTCACGTGGAGATCGTCGAGATGGCCGCCGACCTGTTCGACGAGGTGATCGTGGCCGCCATGCGCAACCCGCAGAAGGGCGAGACCCTTTTCGACATGGACGAGCGCGAGGCCATGCTGAAGGAGTCGTTCGGCCATCTCCCGAACGTGCGGACCACCATGTTCGGCGAGCTGGTGGTCACACTGGCCCTCCGGGAGAACGCCGACTTCATCCTGAAGGGCCTGCGGGCGGTGTCCGACTTCGAGAACGAGTTGCAGATGGCCCAGACCAACCGGAAAGTGGCCGGTGTGCCCACCGTCTTCCTGCCGTCCACGTCGGCCAGTTCGTTCATCGCCTCGAAGTACATCCGGGAGATCGCCCGCTTCGGCGTGGACGTCACGTCGATGGTGCCGCCCGCCGTGGCGAAGCGCCTGGCGGACCGCTGGCCGTCGTCGTGAGTTCCTACGACGATCCCCTCGATCCCGGAGGTGGCGTGTCCGAGGTGCCGTTCGCCGAGGACTCGCTCGGCGAGGCGGGGGCGTTCAACACACTCGCCGGTGCCACGCCCGAGGTTGTCGAGGACGTGGACGCGGCGCTTGCAGACCTGGAGCGGTACATCCTTGCGGCACGCTCCTCCACCCTCTCCTCGCAGGTGCGCCTCGACCGCGACCACGTTCTCGAGTTGATCCGGATCGTGCGAGCCCGGTTGCCGGTGGCGCTGCGCAGCGCCCGGTGGCTCATCAAGGAGCGAAGCGACTACCTGGAGCGTGCCCGGCGGGATGCCGAGGAGCTCATCGACCAGGTGAAGGCGGAGGCGGCCCGCATGGTTCACCGCACCGAGGTCGTCAAGCAGGCAGAGGTGCGGGCGCGACGGATCGTGGAGGCGGCCGAGGAGCAGGCGCGCCGGCAGCGACTCGAGCTGGAGGACCACTGCGACGAGCATCTGGCCCGCTTCGAAGGTGCCCTCGTTCGCGCCCTCGGCAACGTGCGGGACGGGCGGCGGAAGCTGCAGGGACCGGCCGACTCGGCCACCGGGGAGCCGCCGGAGCCACCCACCGACGAGGACGGGTTGTTCTTCGACCAAGATCAGGGGTGAGCCGACCCCAACCGGGCTCCGGCCCGCTGCTCCTGCAGGTGGGGGACCTGCTGAGCGAGCCGGGTCGCCGCAGGACGGTGGACGGCAGGCAGGTTCTCGAGGATCTCTCGGTAGGTGCCGGGGGCATCGCCGGAGGTGCCTTGGACCTGCAGCTCGTTCTGGAGGCACAGGCCGGGCAGATCATGGTGTCCGGAACGGTGCAGGCCTGCTGGGAACTGGAATGCAGGCGCTGCCTCGATCCTGTCAGCGTCCCCGTGGCTCCGACGCTCAGCGAGGTATTCGAGGTCTCGCCGGCGGAGGGTGAGACGTTCCTCCTCGACGGTGAGGTCGTGGACCTCGCCCCGATGCTGCGCGAGGTGGTGCTGCTTACGCTGCCGCTCGCTCCGCTCTGCGAGGCATCCTGCGAAGGGCCTGCCGAGGGTGGCTACTACGGGTCGACGGACGCTGCCGGCGACGCCGAGCCGGCGCCCCGGCGCGATCCGCGCTGGGCCGCGCTGGACGAATTCCGGCCGGACGAAGGCTGAGGAACCGCCCGTGACGGCCGCTACCGTCACGGTGTGGCCGTTCCCAAGAAGAAGACGTCCAAGTCCCGCACTCGCAGCCGTCGCGCCGCCGCGTGGCGACTGCGGTCGCCTGCCCGCTCGTCCTGCTCCCGGTGTGGCGCCGTCAAGCTGCCGCACCGCGTTTGCGGGCAGTGCGGCTGGTACGGCGGCCGGCAGGCGGTCGAACCGGACTGAGTGATCTTCGCAGGCCGTGGGCCGACCTGCCGGCGATCCGTCCGTGAACTCTGAGTTCCTGGCCGCAGCGGTCACCGTGAGTTCGTTGCCCCGCCGTCGGGGGGATCATCTATCGGGCGATCCGTCCCGAAGTTCTGAGTCACCGCAGCGGTCACCGTGAGTTCGTTACCGGTCGCCGTCGACGCCATGGGGGGCGACAACGCGCCCGAGGCGATCACCGAAGGAGCCCGGATGGCCGCGGCCGGTGGCCTCGACGTGGTGCTCGTGGGGCCGCCGGAACAACTCGACGGCTGTGGCCTGGAGGTCATCGCGGCGCGAGAGGTCGTCGATATGGACGCCGACCCCGGCACCAGCGTGCGACGCCTCAAGGACTCCTCGGTCGTACGAGCCGCTGAGGCCGTCCGCGACGGTCGGGCGTGCGCCATGGTCTCCGCCGGGAACACCGGTGCGGCGATGGCGAGCGCGCTCCTCCGCTTCGGGAGGATCAAGGGCGTCGTGCGCCCGGCGGTGGCCTGTCCCTTCCCCGTGCCCGGGCGCTCCACGCCCACCGTGGTCCTGGACTGCGGGGCCAACTCGGACTGCGCCGCGGCCTGGCTGGTGCAGTTCGCCCGCATGGGCGCCGTGTACGCCCGGACCGGTTTCGGTGTCACCGAGCCGCGAGTGGGGCTCCTGTCCATCGGCGAGGAGGCCGGGAAGGGTTCGGCGCTGGTCAAGGAGGTCTTCGAACTGCTCGGTGATGCGGCGTGGCAGGCCCGCGCCGGTGCCCGCTTCGTGGGCAACGTGGAGGGGCGCGACCTGCTGATCGACCGCGCCGACGTGATCGTGACCGACGGGTTCACCGGGAACGTGATGCTGAAGACCGCCGAGGGCGTGGCCGGCGTCATCGCCAGCCAGATCATCGGTCTGGCGGACAGTTCCCCGGAAGCCCGCGCGGGTGCCGATCTGTTCTTCCCCGCGCTGATGGGCCTCTACGAATCCTTCGATCCTGACAACACCGGCGGCGCGGTGCTCCTGGGCGTCCGGGGAGTCTGCACCATCTCGCACGGATCCTCGAGCCCCAAGGCGATCGCCAACGCCATCGGTCTGGCCCACGGTCTGGCCGCCGCGGGGATCGTGGCGCAGATCGCCGCCGCGGTCGCCGGATAGAATCCGATCCCCCGACGGCGCGCCGTCCGGGGCGCCACCCACCCACAGGAGGCAGCTACCGTGCCCGCCGAGACCCACGTTTCGCAGAGCCCGATGCAACGATCAGAGATACTGGAGCAGATCAAGGGTCGGCTCGCCGACATCCTGGAGATCGATCTCGCGGACATCTCCGAGGGCGATTCGTTCCTCGACGACCTCGATGCCGATTCACTGGCTCTGATCGAGCTGGTGGAGGCCCTCGAGGAGGAGTTCGGCGAGCGCACGGTGGGTTTCCGCATCGACGACGAGGACCTGCAGGATCTGCGGACGGTCCGCGACACTGTGGACTACGTCGAGGCGCGACTGGGCTGAGTGGCCGCCGTCGACCTTGCCGCGCTGGCGGCGCGCATCGGCTACCGGTTCCGGGACGGGGCGCTCGGGGAGTTGGCGCTGCGCCACCGTTCCTGGGTGGCCGAGCAGCAAGCCGTGCCCGGCGAGGAGCCGGAATCCAACGAGCGGCTCGAGTTACTCGGTGACGCCGTGCTCGACATGATCGTGTCCGAGCACGTCTACAGTGCCTACCCGGACATGAGCGTCGGGCAACTCGCCAAGGTGCGGGCCTCGGTGGTGTCGACCGACGCCCTCGCCGAGGCGGCTCGCAGCCTGAGCCTCGGCGACGCGCTGTTGATCGGCCGCGGCGAGGAGGCCGCCGGGGGTCGCCAGAAGCGATCCATCCTGGCCGACGCCGCCGAGGCGATGATCGGGGCCGTCTATCTCGACGGGGGTTGGGAGCGGGCGCGCCGGCTGGTGCTGTCCTTGCTCGCCGAGCGCATCGACACCGTGGCGCTGGATCCCGGACGGGACGACCACAAGACGGTCCTGCAGGAACGCGCTGCTCGTGCGATGGGCGCCGCGCCGTCCTACCGCGTCAGCCACAGCGGTCCCGATCACGAGCGCACCTGGCGCGCCGTGGTGACGATCGCGGGCCGGGAGTACGGCACCGGCGAGGGCACCACCAAGAAGCGGGCCGAGCAGGCGGCCGCGTGCGCCGCGCTGGCGGAGTTCCCCGAACCCCCATCCCCGGACGCTGCCCCCGAGGGTGGGAACATGTCGGGTGGCCCTGTTCCGACCCCCGACGGAGACGATGTTCGAAGGACCCCATGATCGAGTCACCTGAAGTAGAGGTCGTGCGCCGCGAGTTGGAGCGGGACGTCATCGGCCGCCGGGTGAAGGCCGTCAGGTTGCTCTCCGACAAGGTCTCGGCGGAGCACAGCGCCGAGGAACTCAACGAGCGGCTGCAGGGGGCCAGGATCACGGGCGAGGTCGCGCGGCAGGGCCTGGAGTTGTTGATCAGCCTCGACAACTCCGAGATCTTGGCGATCTCCCTCGGGGCCGGCGGGCATCTCCGCCGCCATCCCGGCAAGTATTCCCTCGATCCGCACACGCGGCTTGTCATCGCCTTCACCCAGCACCGCCAGGAACTGCGGCTGCTGGACTTCAAGGAGGGCGCCCGCCTGCGGCTACAGACATCTGAGGACCGCCGCGAACAGGTGCCCAGGGGTATCGATCCCCTGCAGACGTCCCTGTCGTGGACCGACTTCTCCAACCTGCTGCTGAGCCTCCCCGAACCGGCGCACCTGAAGGTTTTCCTCACCGGCGACTCGACGATCGTCGGCGTGGGTGACATGTACGCGGACGAGATCCTCTTCAACGCCGGGCTGCGCTATGACAGGATGACCGATTCGCTCGGCCGCCAGGAGGTGCGGCGGCTGTGGCGGGCCATCGTGGAGATTCTCCACGACGCCGTCAAGTACCGCGGGTCGACCGTCGCGGAGGAGCCCGGCCTCCCCGGCAATCACTACGTCCTGCCGTTCGGCGAGCCCGGCCAGTACCAGAACCATCACAACGTCTACCGCAGGCACGGTGCGTTGAGCCCGCGCTCGCGCCGGCCGATCGTGCGGGTCAAGTACCGGGGTCGCTGGACCTACTACTGCGAGCAGTCCCAGGTATAGGCGTGTTCCTGAAGTCCCTCACGCTGAAGGGATTCAAGTCGTTCGCGCAGACCACGACGATCGACTTGGGCCCCGGCCTGTCGGTGGTCGTGGGCCCCAACGGCAGCGGCAAGTCCAACATCGTCGACGCCATCGCCTGGGTGCTCGGCTCGCAGGCGCCCACGTCGCTGCGGTCGCAGCAGATGGACGACGTGATCTTCGCGGGCAACCCCGGCCGACCGGCGCTCGGTCGGGCGGAAGTGACGCTGACGCTGAACAACGAGGACCGCCGGTTGCCCCTGGACTTCGACGAGGTGGCGATCTCCCGCACGCTGTTCCGCAGCGGTGACAGCAGCTACGCCATCAACGCCGCGCCGGCCCGCCTGATCGACATCTCCGAATTGCTTGCGGCCGCCGGCGTGGGCCGGCACCGCCACGTGATCGTCTCGCAGGGACGCATCGACGCCGTCCTCAACGCCAAGCCGGCCGAGCGGCGCGCCATCCTCGAGGAAGCGGCGGGCGTGTCCGCCTACCGGTTGCGCAAGGAGAAGGCGCTGCGCCGTCTCGCGGACACCGAGGCGAACCTGGCGCGGCTCGCCGACCAACTGAGCGAGGTGCGCCGGGCGCTCCGGCCCCTGGAGCAGCAGGCCGAGACGGCCCGCCGCCATGGCGCCTTGGCGACGGAGCTCGAGTCACTGCAGATCCACCGGCTCGGTGCCGAACTCTCCGGGCTGCGCGGGCGTCGCCGGGAGGCGGCGAGGGAGCGACGCGACCTTGCCGATCGCCGGGCCGCAACCGGCCGGCAGCTGGCTGTTCTCGACGGGCGCATCGGCGAGGCCGAGGCGCGGCTGTCGGCCATGAGCCACGTGCAGCTGGCGGAGGCCACCGAGCGTCTTGGGTTGCTCCGGGATCGCGTGCTGCAGGCGCAGCGGGCAACCGAGGAGCGCCAGCGCGACTACGAGAGGCGCCGCAGGGACCGTCTGGCGAGCGATCTGCTGGTGGCGCTCAGCGACGAGGCCGCGGACATCGAGGTCGCCCTCGTCGAGGCGCGCGCCGCCGAAGCGGAGTTGTCGGTCGAGCGCGACAGGATCGCGGCCGCCACCGAGGCGCTCGCGGCCGCCACCGAGGCCCACGCGGCGCGCTGGGAGTCCCCCGAGGGCACCGGGGATCGATCCTCGGCCGCACAACTGCGCGGCCGGCTCATGACGCTTCGCGACGTCGCCGAACGCGCCGAAACCGAGGTGACCGAACTCGACGAGCGCAGCCGCCTGCTCGAGGGGCGCCGGCAGGCCGCCGGAGCCGCACTGCGGCGCGCCACCGAGGAGGTGGCGGCGCGGCGCAGCGAGGAGGCAGCGGCCGGCGAGGCGCTGGAGGCGGCCGAGGAGCGCCGCCGCGAGGCGGCCGGGGCGGAGGCGACCGCCCGGCGTGCCCACGGCGACGCGGCGGCGGAGCACACCCGCTGGCGGTCGCGGGTCGACGCCCTGGCTCTGGCGATGGGGGACGTCCGGGCCCGCTCGGGGATGGAGGTCCTGGCCGGAAGCGACGGCGTCCTGGGTGCGCTGGGCGACCTGGTGGCGACCGACGACGGGTGGGAGGCGGCGTTCGAGGCCGCTGCGGGCGAGGCTCTCGCGGCCGCCGTCGTCGAAGGCCCCGGAGCGGCCCGGCCCGCGCTGGCGGCCCTGACACGGGCACAGATTGCGGGCGCGGTGCTGCCGGCGCACCGGTCCACCGTCGATCCGCCGCCGGTGGGGGAGCCGCTGCGACCTCATGTCCGGGCTCGGCGCCGCGGCGTGGGCGAGGTCCTCGACGGGCTCATCGGGTCGGTGGTGGTGGTGCCGACCTGGCGGGAGGCGTGCGACGCCCTGGCCGCCCACCCCGACGCCACCGTCGTCACCCCGGCCGGTGACTGCTTCTCCCGGACCGGCTGGCGGGTGGGCGTCGCCCGTGCGGGCGCCACGGGCGAGGCGCTCGAGGAATCACGAGTCAGCCTCGGCCGGGCCGAGAGTTCGCTCGCAGCGGCCGACCGGACGGTGGCCGAGACCGCTGCCGCAACCGCCGTCGCGGCAGCGCAGCACGCCGCGGCAACGACCGCACACCGCAGCGGCGGCCGGAGCCTGGCCGAGGCCCGCCAGCAGGCGGCAGCCGCCGAGCGCAGACACAGCGCCGTCTGCGCCGAGGCCGCGGTGGCCCTGGACCGCCTGCAGGAGCTGGCGGAGCGAGCCCGCCAAAACCGCCGCCTCACCGACGAGACGGCGGCGCAGCTGGCGGAACTGCAGGAGGCCGCCGACGCGGCCGAAGCGTCGGCCGCCGGCGCGCGGGCCGACCTGGAGAGCCGCCGCGCCACCCTGGCGACCGAGCGCCACTCGCTGGAGGTCCGCGCTTCGGAGATCCGCACGCGTCGCGGCTTGCTGGCCGACCGCCTGTCCAAGATCGGCGCCCGTCTCGCCGGCCACGAGGCGGCGGTCGCGGCGGCCGACGCCGACGCCCGTCGCAGCGCCGCCCTGTCGGCTCTGGCGGAGCGGCTGGCGGCGAGCGCCCGGGAATGCCAGGCCGGTCTGGAGGAGCTGCGGCACCGGCAGCGCCGTGCCGCCGAAGCCATGAACGTCACCGCGGCGCAGCTCGACGGCGATCGCCGCCGGCGGGCGGCTCTGGCGGCGTCGCTCGACGAGGTGGCCGGGCAACTGCTGGCGGCCCAGCGTGTCGAGGACGAGGTCGGACTCCGGATCGAAGCCGTCGTCGAGACCTTGCGCGGGCAGTACGACTGCGATGAGGTCCGGGCGACGCAGGCGACCCAGCCCACCCTCGCCGAGGGTGTGACGGCCGTCGGGCGCATCAGGGAACTGGAGCGATTGCTCCGGCGCATCGGTCCGGTGAATCCCTTGGCGGTGCGTGAGCACGACATCCTGCGCGAGCGCCACGACCTGCTGGCGTCGCAGGTCGCCGACGTCCGCAGCGCCCGGCGCGACCTGACCACGCTCGTCCGGGCCATCGAGGCCGAGATCCTGGATGCGTTCTCGCGCTGCTACCGCGAGGTGGCCGAGAGCTTCGAGGGGCTCTTCGGCATCCTCTTCGCGGGTGGTGCCGGCAGGCTGAGCCTCACCGAGCCGGACAATCCTCTCGACTCCGGCGTCGAGATCGAGGCTCGTCCCGCAGGCAAGAACCTCCGCAGATTGGCCTTGCTGTCCGGCGGCGAGCGTTCCTTGGCGGCGCTGGCATTCCTCTTCGCCGTGTTCCAGTCCCAGCGCTCCCCGTTCTACGTGCTCGACGAGGTGGACGCTGCGCTCGACGACGTGAACCTGCACCGTTTCCTGCGCCTCCTGGAGGAGTTCCGCTCCGAGGCTCAACTGGTGCTGGTGACCCACCAGAGGCCCACCATGGAGATCGCCGACCACCTTTACGGCGTGACGATGCGGCCGGGCGGCGCCAGCAGGGTGATTGCCGAGCGTCGTGCCGGTGCCGGCGCGCTGCTGTCGGCCGGCGTCGGGGTGCCGCCGGAGGGCTGATCAGCCGGCGGGACGGACCCGGCCGCCCGAGGCGTTCGGGGTGCCGGACAGCGGGTTCAGGGGCTACCGTCTGAGGCGATGCGAGTGCTCGTCGCCGATGACGAGGTGGAGTTGGTTCGCGCCATCGCTCGCGGCCTGCGCCGGGAGGGGTATGCCGTGGACGAGGCGTTCGACGGCGCCGAGGCGCTCCAGAAGGCCTCCGAAGTGGCCTACGACGTCATCTGCCTGGACCTCACGATGCCCGCGGTCGACGGCAGGGAGGTGTGCCGCCGGCTCCGGGAATCGCCCCGCAGCCCGCAGCAGCCCCGCATCCTGATGCTCACCGCACGCGACAGCCTCGAAGACCGCGTCGCCGGCCTCGACGACGGCGCCGACGACTACCTGGTCAAGCCGTTCGCCTTCAGCGAGCTCAACGCGCGGATCCGCGCCCTGCTTCGTCGTGACGCCGGTCGTGGCGGGGCTCGCCTCGTCGTCGGAGACATCGAGATGGATCTCAGCAGGCATGCGGTCCGCCGTCAGGGCCACGCAGTTGCTCTGACTCCCAAGGAGTTCACGTTGCTGCGCTACTTCTGCAGTCGACCCGGGCAGGTCGTCTCGCAGGAGGAGCTGCTGGACCACGTGTGGGACGAGCACATCGACCCCTTCACGAACACCGTGCGGGTGACCGTCGGCACCCTGCGGCGCAAACTCGGCCTGCCCAACAGTCCCGCTCCGATCGAGACGATCGTCGGAACCGGCTACCGGCTCAACGGCCCGCAGCGGTCGGAAGGTCGGGCTTGGTGGTCCGAGCCCGAGGATCCCTCCCACGTGCTCGGCGACGTCCCCCCGTCGACCTCGCCGAGTTCGGCCCCGTACCCCTGATCTCCCGCGTCGCCGTGGGACCTACCGAGAGCCTCACTCCATGAACCCCACCGGGCGCGCCGAACAGTTCCGCCGCCGTCTCTACCGCTCGCTGGGCTCCATCCGCTTCCGCCTGGCGCTGATCTACAGCGTGCTCCTCTTCGGCCTCGGCGCCATCGTGGTGGGCGGCATCTACTGGGGCTTGGCCCGGAATCTCGACGAGTCACCGCTCTCGCAGTCCGTCGCGGTGGAGGGGTTCCATCCGGACGGCGTTGTCTCACCCACCGAGGAGCAGGCTCTCCGGGAGGTGTTCAGCGACGTGGAGATGCAGGCCAACGAGCGGGCCATGCAAACGTTGCAGGACTACTCCCTCATCGCTCTGGCGGTCCTGTTCGGCGCCAGCATGGTCGTCGGCTGGTCCCTGGCGGGTCACGTGCTGAAGCCCGTGGGGCGCATCACCGCGGTGGCGCGCCGTATCAGCGCCACGGACCTTTCCCAGCGCATCGCCCTGGAGGGCCCCCCCGACGAGTTGCGGCGTCTCGCCGACACGTTCGACGACATGCTGGACCGGCTCGATCGCTCCTTCGACGCGCAGCGGGGATTCGTCGAGGACGCCTCGCACGAGTTGCGCAACCCGCTGGCGGTGATCCGCAGCAACGTGGACACGACGCTCGCCGACCCCGACGCCACCGTGGAGGACTACCGCTTCGTGGCCGAGCAGGTGAACCGGTCCGTGGACCGCATGTCGCGCGTGGTGGAGGATCTGGTGACCTTCGCCCGCCACGAGACACGCCCGCAGCACCTCGCCCTGGTGGATCTCGGCGAGTTGGCGCAGCAGGCGATGGCCGAGTTCGATGGCTACGCCGCCAACCACGACGTGCGGCTGACACACGCCGCGCCGGCCGGCCTGCTGGCCCTCGGCGACGCCGGCAGCCTGCGGCAGGCGCTCGCCAACCTGCTCTCCAACGCTTTGAGCGTGGCGCCCGCTGGTTCGGAGGTGCGGATCACGGCCGGCGGCGAGGGAGCCTGGGTCTGGGTGGCGGTCGAGGATCAGGGTCCCGGCATCCCCGAGGCGGAGCAGGAGCGCGTCTTCCAGCGATTCCAGCGCGGCGGGCAGGCGTCCGTCGACGGGAGGGGGCTCGGTCTGGCGATCGTGCGCCAGATCGCCGAATCCCATCGCGGCGAGGCGCGCCTCATGTCGACCGGAGGCACCGGATCCACCTTCACGATCCTGCTGCCGGCGACCGGGGCGAGCAGTCCGGGCGCCAGGACCAGGCGCGCCAGGCCTACCAAGCGCACCTCGGAGGCGGTCTTCGCCTCCCGGTGACAGGTCGCGGAGAATCCGCGATATCCGGGTGTCTCTCCGGTGGCCGGGGCCAATAGTGTGGATGGTGACCAGCGGGCGACCGCAGCCCCGGAGACCGAGTTCACATGGCTGATGACCACCGCCCCCCGCCGGCAGATCCCGGCGAGGATCCGTTCCAGGAGAGGCCGATCACCGCTCGGCCCACCGGGGAGCATGTACCTCCGGCTGGTGGGCACGGGCGGTCGAGTGCATCTCCCGAGCCCGCCGGAGACGACACCTCGTGGCCCCGCGACTACGACCTGGCCTGGACGCTCGGCTGGGGAGACCAGGGACGCGCTCCCGGGGGAGCACCCCCCGGCCGGCGGCCGCGTCGCAGCCGGCGGCGGCTCACCTCGGGCGCCTTCTCGGTCCTCGTCAGCATGGTCGCCCTGGGACTGGGGGTGACGGCCGTTCTGATGTCGTCGTCCTCGTCCGACGAACCGATCGAGACGGTCCGCTACATACAGGTTCGCCCTCCGGAAGTCCTCGGACCGGCACCCGAGCCGGGCGCGCCTCCGCCGTCCGCGCCGCTGGCCGCCGCCGGAGCGCCGGCTCCCCCCGCCGCTCCACCGGAGACGCAGAGGCCTCCCGAGCCGGGGGCCGATCCGCCTGCGGCGGCGTCTCCGGCCCCGGCGGCCCCGGCATCTCCCGTTGCGTCGGCACCGGCGGCGCAGGAGCCGGTGGTCGCGGCCGCCGGTCGGGTGGAGCCGTCGGTGGTGCTATTGCAGACTTCGCAGGGACAGGGCTCGGGCATCATCTACGACGCCGCCGGGCTCGTCCTGACCGCCGCCCACGTCGTCGACGGCGCCGAACCGCTGGCAGATCTGTTCGGCGCAGGGGACGACGGTGGACCGGGTACGCCGCGCGGTGAGGATCTGGACCTCGATCCCTCCGATGGGCTCGACGCCCTCGACATCCCGGACACCGATGACGAGGGCCCCGCATCCGGCGGCGACTTCCCCGATGTCGTCGTGCAGCTCGCCAACGGGGTGCGAACCGGCGGCAAGGTGCTGGCGGCGAACCGCGAACTCGATGTGGCGGTCGTGCAGATCGACTCCTCGCTCGATCTCACGGTGGCCGAGATCGGGGGTCTGTCGACAGTGCAGGTGGGCCAGACCGCGGTGGCTGTGGGAAGCCCGTTCGGCATGGAGAACGTCGTGACGGTCGGGGTGGTGAGTGCGGTGAATCAGGTTCTGGGTGGCGAGGGCATGCCGCCGCTCGGCATGATCCAGACCGACGCCCCCATCAACTTCGGCAACAGCGGCGGCGCCCTCGCCGACCTGCAGGGCCGGGTGATCGGCATGAATGTGGCCATCCAGTCCACGCTCGGCGGCGGCAACATCGGCGTCGGGTTCGCCACGCCCATCGAGGTGGCCATCTGGATCGCCGAGGAGTTGCGAGCGGGCCGGGAGGTGCGCTTCGGCTTCCTGGGGATCACCGGCTACACCCCGCCGCTGGGCGAGCCGGGGGCGATCGTGGCGTCGGTCACGCCCGGCGGGCCGGCCGAAGCCGCAGGGATGCAGGTGAACGACCGGATCGTCACCTTCGACGGTCAATCGGTCGGGTCGATGGACGAGCTGTCGGTGGCGGTGCGTTTGCGGGCGCCGGGCACCGAGGTGGCCGTCGAGGTGGTCCGCGACGATCTGCTCATCCGCTTGTTCATCCCGCTCGGCGACCGCGGCCAATCTCTCGAGGTCGACGCCGGGGGAGACCCCGAACGCGAGATCGAGCCCTAGGCGCCGGCGGGAATCCGATGGCACGGGAGCGGGCCGGCGGCGCCGCCGCTGGCAGCCTGCACGGGGAGTCCCGCTGGCGTCCGCGGCTGGCCAAAGCCCGCGCCGCTCTCGGTGAGAGGCTCGGCGCCGCGCTGGCGCGCCGGGATCTCGACGGCGGCACCTGGGAGGCGCTCGAAGAGGCCCTGCTGGCCGCCGACGTGAGCCTCGACGTCGCCGAGCGCCTGCTGGCGAGACTCCGTGACGACGTCGCCGAGCACCGCATCAGCGACCCGCAGGAGTTACGCACCCTCCTCGCCGGCGCGATTCACGATCTGATGCACACCCCCGACGGCGGACTCGATCGATCGGGCTCGCCGGCGGTCTGGCTCCTGGTCGGGGTCAACGGCTCGGGCAAGACCACGACCGTCGGCAAGCTGGCGCATGCGGAGGTGGCCGCAGGCCGCCGCGTGGTGCTGGCCGCGGGCGACACCTTCCGCGCTGCCGCCACCGAGCAGCTCGCCGCTTGGGCCGAGCGGGCGGGGGCGCACCTGGTGCGCGGCAACCCCGGCGGTGATCCGGCGGCTGTCGTCTTCGATGCCATCTCGCATGCGGCCGCTGTCGGCGCCGATCTGGTCATGGCCGATACCGCCGGGCGCCTGCACACCAACCACAACCTGATGGGCGAGCTGGCGAAGATCCGCAGAGTGGCCGAGCGGGCGCCCGGGCAACTGCGTGAGGTCCTGGTCACGCTGGACGCCACAACCGGCCAGAACGGACTCGCCCAGGCGCGGACCTTCGGCGAGGCGGCCGGCGTCACAGGCGTGGTGCTGACCAAGCTGGACGGATCGGCCAGGGGTGGCTCGGTCCTGTCGGTGCGCGCCGAACTCGGCGTGCCCGTCAAGCTGGTGGGTCTCGGCGAGGGAACCGACGACCTGGTCCCGTTCGACGCGGCAGCCTTCGCAGCCGCCCTCGTGGGCGTGCGCGGGTCCTAGGTGGCTGGTGTTTTTCTCGGCGTTTGGGGTGTTGTGGTCTGGTAGAATTACAGGTGTGTGGTTCGGTGTTGTGGGGAGGTTGGTGTTGTGACGGTTGGTGTTGAGCCGTGTCAGGCTGATTTGTTCAAGGGGACGCGGTTTGTGGGCGAGCGGGTGGGTCCTGGTTCGATTTTTGCGGTGTTGTTCGGTGAGGGTGCCCGGTTGTTTCCCGAGGGGATGTTCGATGATTTGTTCTCGTCGCGGGGGCGGCGCAGTGTGCCGCCTCGGGTGGTGGCGACGGTGATGGTGTTGCAGCGCTGGTTCGGTTTGTCGGACCGTGAGGCGGTGGCGGCGTTCGAGTTCGATGCGCGTTGGCGTTACGCGTGCGGGGGTTTGGACGTCGACGGCGGCGGGTTCTCCCATACGGTGTTGGTGGGGATGCGGGCCCGGTTGGCGGCGTCGGGTGCGCCGCGGCGGATCTTCGACGCGACCCTCGAGGTGGCGCGCTCGGCGGGGGCGCTGTCTCAGCGGCGGGTGCTGGACTCCGCGCCGATCTACGACGCGGTCGCGACCCAGGACACCGTCACGATGCTGCGCGCCGCGATCCGCGGCGTGTTCGAGGCCGCGGATCGCGATCTGGGGGCCATTGTGCGGGGCGCCGTCGCCGGCGGCGACTATGCGTCGCGGTCCAAGCCGGCGTGCGACTGGGACGACGCGGCGGCGCGGGAGGCCCTCGTGGCGACCATCGCCGGCGACGCCGTGGCGGTGCTCGAAGCCCTCGAGGGTCGCGCGCTGAGCGTCGAAGTCGCGCAGGGCGGGGAGTTGTTGGCCGCCGTTGTGGGCCAGGACCTCTGCGAGGACCCCGAGGGGCGCCTGGTGATCGCGCGGCGCGTGGCGCGGGACCGGATCATCTCGGTGGTGGACCGCGACGCCCGCCACGGCCACAAAACCGCAGCACGAGGCTTCGACGGCTACAAGGGCCACATCGCCACGGACCCCGACTCCGAGCTGATCACCGCCACCGCGGTCACCGCCGCCAACGCCCCCGACGCCCGACCCGCCCCCGAACTCATCGCCGACCTGCTCACCGCCGACACCGCCGCCGCCGCCGCCGCCGCCGACACCACCACCACCGACACCACCACCACCGGCACCACCGGCACTGCCGGCGACGCCGGGGAGGTTGTGGAGGACTTCGCGGGCAGGCCCACCGTCTACGGCGACTGCGCCTACGGCAGCGGCGACTTCCAGAGCCTCCTCGGCGAGCACCGCATCAACTCCAAGTGCCGCACCCAAGCGCCGCAGGCGCCCGCGGGACGCTTCACCAAGGACCGCTTCAGCGTCGACCTGGCCGCCGCGACGGTCACCTGCCCCGCCGAGGTCACCGTCGCCATCAACTACCGCCCCGACGGCGCCGGCACCGCCCGCTTCGGCGCCGACTGCGCCGACTGCGAACTCCGCGGCGACTGCACCGACGCCAAAGCCGGCAGAACCATACGCATCGGCGCACACGAAACCGCCCTCGCCGCGTCCCGAGCGCGCCAACAGAACCCGGCCTGGCGCGACGACTACCGCGCCACCCGCCCCAAAGTCGAACGCAAACTCGCGCACCTCATGCGCCGACACCACGGCGGCCGCCACGCCCGCGTGCGCGGCCAACCCAAAGTCGACGCCGACTTCAACCTCCTCGCCGCAGCCGCCAACATCGCCCGCCTCGGCGCGCTCGGACTGCACACCCGCGCCACCCACTGGGCACTCACCTGAACCCCCACCCACCCCCAACACCCCAACCACACCCGCCGGGAACACATCACCAGTATGAGTGCGAAGAGCCACCAGACAACAACCCATTCCACACCAGCCACCTAGTGTCCCGAGTCGGAAGTTCGCTGGCGTTTCGATGGCCCCGCTATTCGCATTTGCGCAGGCCAGCTCGCTGCAGCAATCCTCCGAATACCAAACGAACTAATCGCTCAGGACACTAGGGCGATGTTCGAGACGCTCAGCGGCCACCTCGAGGAGGTCTTCGACCGCCTGCGGCGGAAGGGTCGCCTGCGCCCGCAGGACATCGAGGAGGCTCTCGCCGGGATCCGCCGGGCGCTGCTGGCGGCCGACGTGGCCGTCGAGGTCACCGCGACGTTCCGGGAGCGGGTGCGTGAGCGGGCGCTGGCCGCCGATCTGCACCGAGCCCTGAACCCGGCCCAGCAGGTGGTCCGGATCGTGCACGAAGAACTGGTGCGCACGCTCGGCGGCGAGGCGATGTCGATCACGTTCGCCCCGCGCCCGCCGACGGTCGTGCTCCTGGCGGGGCTGGCGGGATCGGGGAAGACGACCGCCGCCGCCAAGCTGGCCCGCTGGTTCCGCGGCCGCGGCCGCAGCCCGCTCCTGGTGGGCGCCGATCTGACGCGTCCCGCCGCCACCGAGCAGCTGCGCGTCCTGGGGTCGCAGATCGGTGTTCCGGTCTTCAGCGAGGCCACCGATCCCGTCGCCGTTGCCGCCGCGGGACTTGCCGAGGCGCGCCGGCTCGGTCGCGACGTCGTGGTGTGCGACACCGCCGGACGCCAGATCGTCGACGACGGGCTCATGGCCGAGGTGCGCGGTATCTCGCAGGCGATCGAGCCCCACTACACGTTCCTGGTGCTGGACGCCATGGTTGGGCAGGAAGCCGTGCGCGTCGGCGAGCGGTTCAACGAGGTTCTGGGGCTCGACGCGGTGATCCTCACCAAGCTCGACGGCGACGCGCGCGGCGGGGCCGCCCTGTCGATACGCGAGGTCGTGGGCTGCCCCGTGGCGTTCGCGTCCACCGGCGAACGCCTCGGCGACTTCGAGCCCTTCCATCCCGATCGCCTGGCGGGGCGCATCCTCGGGATGGGCGACCTGCTCTCCCTGGCGGAGAAGGCCGAGGCGGCCTACGAGGGCAAGCAGGCCGCCGAGGCGGCCGACGCCGCCGAGCGCGTTCTCGCCGGTGATTTCACCCTCGACGACTTCGGTGAACAGATGCGCCAGATGCGCAAGCTGGGCGGGTTGGGTGATGTCCTTGCGCACCTGCCGAGCGCGCAGGCGGCACAGGCGGCCGAATCCGGTGTCGACGAGCGCCGTCTCGCCCGGATGGAGGCCATCATCTGCTCGATGACGCCGACCGAACGCGCTCAGCCCGCCATCATCGACGGCTCGCGGCGCCGCAGGATTGCCGCCGGAAGCGGTACGACGACCACCGACGTGGCCGAACTGCTGCGCAACTTCACCGCCGCCCGGAAGATGATGCGCAGCGCCCGGGTTGCTGGGAGCCGCCGCAAGGCGAAGGGTGCGAAAGGCCGCAAACCCAGGGGCTCGGGGCGCGTCACACCGGCCGGCGGCACGCGAACGCGGACCGCCTCGGATCTGCTCGAGCGATTCGAGAATCTCGAGTCGCCGCCTCGGCTCCCCGGAGAATCCAGCCCGGAAACGGGTTCGCCGGGGCCCGGCCCGCTGGCCTGGCCGGGCCGCTGAGGGGCGCCTGCTCGGTCGTCGCGCCGGCGCCGGGTCCCGGTTGCCGAACCTCGGATATGGAACGAAGCCGAATTCACGGCAGACTGTACCGTTGACGCCGGAGCCGGAGGGCCCGGCTGCGGATCTCCGGCGACCAGAGCCGGGGGAGAGGGGAACGAATCGTGGCAGTTCGGCTTCGCTTGATGCGGAGGGGCAAGAAGAAGCAGCCCACGTACCGGGTGGTGGCGGCCGACTCGCGCTCGGCTCGGGACGGTCGCTTCATCGAATCGATCGGCTACTACGACCCCCGCCAGGAGCCGTCGGTCGTGAGCATCGACAACGACAAGGCCTTGAAGTGGTTGCGTAACGGCGCCCAGCCCAGCGAACGGGTCGAGAAACTCCTGAAGATCTCCGGCGCCTGGGCCGAATTCACCGGCGGGACCTCCCGACTCGAGGATCTCGACGCCGCCGCGGAGGGAGCTGCCTCGTGAGTGACGACTACAGAGACATCGACGACGCTCCCCGCGCACGGGCCGTCCTCGAGCACATCGTTCGGTCGGTCGTGGAGACCCCGGAGGCGGCCCGGGTGGTCGCGGTGCCCGATGGCTCCGACATCCGCCTCGACGTGCACGTCGACCGGGCGGACATCGGTCGGGTCATCGGCCGGCGCGGCCGGGTGGCCGGCGCCATCCGCACGGTCGTGCGGGCGGCGGCGGTCAACGACGGTTGCACCGTGGTCGTCGACTTCGTCGAGCCCTAGTCCCGCCGTGGCGCCCCCGGCGCGCCAGGCGTCGGATCTTCTGGAGGTCGGGCGCGTCGACCGGCCACACGGCGTCAAGGGTGAGGTCGTGGTGTCGCTCGTGACCAACCGGACCGAGCGGCTGGCGCCCGGGTCCGAGTTGCAGATCGCCGACGCCACCGTGAGGGTGCGGCGTGCCCGCCCGTTCGGGAATCGCTGGGTGGTGGCCTTCGAGGGCTGCGCAGACCGTGACGCCGCGGAGCGCCTGCGCTCGGCGGTACTGCTGGCCGCCCCGCTCGAGGATGCGGCCGAGCTGTGGGTACACGAACTCATCGGCGCGGAGGTGGTCTGCACCGAGGGGTTGGCGCGCGGCGAGGTCCTGGCCGTGCAGGCGAATCCGGCCAGCGACCTGCTCGTCCTCGACAGCGGGGCGCTGGTACCGCTGACGTTCGTGGTCTCGATGGAGGGCACCGGCGGCGGGTCGTCCCGGGTCGTCGTCGATGCACCCCAGGGCTTGTTCGAGTTGGCGTAGACACGTGCGGGCGGGGAGTCCCGGTGTGATGCCGCGGCGCCGCCGCCGAGTTGCATCCGTTGCCCCCGAGCGGGGATGTCGACGCTGCAGGCGCCCTCATCGATGAGGCGGCACCCATGAGAATCGACGTGATCTCCATCTTCCCGGCGATGATCGAGGAGTTCGCCGCGCACAGCCTCCTGGGCAAGGCCCGCCAGGACGGTGCGTTCGATCTGCGGGTGCTGGATCTTCGCTCGATGGCGGTCGATCCGCACCGTTCGGTGGATGACTCGCCCTTCGGTGGCGGCCCCGGCATGGTGCTGGCGCCCGAGCCGATCTTCGAGACCATCGAGTCGGCCGGCGTGATGCGCCCGTTGATCCTGCTCTCGCCCGCGGGTCGCCGGCTGGACCAGCCCACCGTCGTCGAGTTGGCCACCGGCGACGGGTTCTCGCTGCTGTGCGGCCGCTACGAGGGCGTCGACGAGCGGGTGCGCCGAGCGCTCGTCGACGACGAGATCTCCGTCGGGGACTACGTGCTGGCCGGGGGCGAGGTCGCCGCCATGGTGATCACCGAAGCGGTCGTGCGGCTGCTCCCGGGCGTGATGGGCAATGCTGCCTCGGGTGCCGACGACTCCTTCAGCAGCGGCCTGCTCGGGTACCCGCAGTACACGCGTCCCGCGGAGTACCGCGGCATGGTCGTCCCCGACGTGCTGCGCTCGGGCGACCACGGCCGCGTCGCCCGCTGGCGCCGGGCGCAGGCGCTGGCGCGGACCTGCGAGTTGCGTCCGGACCTGATCGCGGCGCGCGGCGGCCTGAGCGACGCCGACCTGGAACTCCTCGACGAGTTCGGCCTGCTGCCCGACAGCTGATCGGCCGGGGAGCGGCCGTGGCGGGGCGCGCTGCGTGCTTGCACCCGGCTGCCTGCGCCCGGCTCTCGGTGGCGCTCGGGCGCCGGCACCGTATCCTCACTGTGTCGCTTCCCCGCCCCACCTGACGCGTTCGTGATTGGAGACCGGCCATGCAGCCCACCGACCTGGTCGATGTGCAGAGCCTGCGGAGCGACGTACCCGATTTCCGGCCCGGCGACACTGTCAAGGTGCACGTCCGCGTGGTCGAGGGCACCCGCGAGCGCATCCAGATCTTCCAGGGCGTCGTGATCGCGCGCCGGGGTTCCGGCGTCAGGGAGTCCTTCACCGTCCGCAAGGTCAGCTTCGGCGTCGGGGTCGAGCGCACGTTTCCGGTGCACACCCCGAGCATCAAGCAACTCGAGGTGGTGACCCGCGGCCGCGTGCGGCGCGCCAAGCTGTACTACCTGCGCGATCGCGTGGGCAAGGCGGCCAAGGTTCCCGAGAGGCGCGTGGTCTGAGGGCCTGAGCAGCACCGCGGTCGATGACCGTCGGTCGGCAGCGGCTCGGTCGCTGGGGCGAGAACAAGGCCGCGGCGTGGTACGTCCAGCACGGCTGGGAGATCCTGGACCGCAACTGGCGCGGTACGGGTGGTGAGATCGACCTGATCCTGCGGCGCGACGGCACCGTCGTGTTCTGCGAGGTGAAGACGCGCTCGGGGACGGCGTACGGGTTGGCCGCGGAGGCGGTGGACCGGCGCAAGCAGCAGCGCATCCGCGCTCTGGCCGCGCAGTGGCTGCGCAACCATCAGGAATTCGCCGAGACAGTGCGCTTCGACGTGGCGTGCGTGCAGAACGGCCGGCTGGAGGTGCTGGAAGGGGCGTTCTGAGGTCGGCGCGCCGGTGCGCCGGTACAGTAGGACCTCCGGTACGGGCTGTGGCGCAGCTTGGTTAGCGCGTTGGTCTGGGGGACCAAAGGTCCCGGGTTCAAATCCCGGCAGCCCGACTCCTTGGCGGCGGTCCGGCTGGGGGCGCCGGTGGCGCTCCGGCGGCCTCTGAAAATGGCACGCCTGCGCTGGCCCCCGGCACCCCCGCCCTCAGTTGTATGCGCCAACGCCGTCCCCGGTGTCCCCCACCCGGGCTCAAGGTCCCGCGGCGCTGTGGGAGGTGTGTTTCGGGCGGGGCCGGGCTTGGGGAAGTCTTGCTAGAGTTCTGCGAAATCACCCTGAATCCGCCTAGCCACGGAGGTCGGACATGCCCACGCCGCAACCCGCAATTTTCGCCGAAATGGGACAGCACCAGTGGTACGTCCACCTCCGCAGGGTCGACGGTGCCGACCTGGGTCACATCAAGAGCGTGATCGCCGACACCCGCGCCGCAGCCGACGCCGCCGGCGTCAACCTGGTCGTGGGCCTCGGGCCGAGCCTGCTGGCCGACCTGAGCGACGACATCCCTGATGACTTCCAGGACTTCGTCACCGTCGAGTCCACCGACGGCAGCGGGCGCGAAGCCAAGGGCACCCAGGAGGAGTTGCTGTTCTGGCTGAACAGCCCCGACAAGGACCAGGTCTGGAAGACGCAGTACGACGCCCGCACCGCCTTGGCCGGCCACATGGTCGTGCCGCGCGACACGAACACCTTCATCCTGGGCGAGTCGCTGGACATGACCGGGTTCATCGACGGCACCGGCAACCCCGAGCCCGAGCGTGAGCCCGAGGTGGCCCTCGTGCCCGACGGGTCGCCGGGCGCCGGCGGCAGCTTCATCCTCGCCCAGCGCTGGGTCCACGACCTGGACGGCTGGAACCGGATGAGCGTCGAGGAGCAGGAGAAGGTCTTCGGGCGCACGAAGCCCGACAGTGAGCGGCTGGACCCGCAGGAGGACTTCTCGCACCTCAGCCACGTGGAACTCCGCGAGGGAGCCACCGCGGATGACTCCAAGCCGAAGCGCAATGAGATCGCCCGCCGCTCCACTCCGTACGCCTTCCACGGCGCTGTATCCGTCGTGGGCCTGTACTTCATGGCCTTCTGCCGGGAGCAGGCCCCCTTCCGTGAGCGCCTGCGGGCCATGTACGGCCTCGACGATGCAGGGGAGCGCGACCGGTTGACGGACTTTTCCAACCCGGCGTCGGGGTCGTTCTACTTTGCTCCGGCCGTGGAGTCCCTCGACGCCATGCTGGCGTAGCGTCGATAACTCCGTCCATCGCTGATTTCGTGCCCCGGGTCGCTCCGGGGCACGAATCCGTTTTCGCACAACTCCGGCGGAGCGACTCCCCGCGGCCCGGGGGGCTCACTCGTCGCTGCGCCGCGACGCGGGACAGGTAGCGTTGCGGCGTGTGCGGGCGCTTCGTTTCGGCGAGTCCGGCTTCCGAGGTCGCGGCCTACTTCGGGGCGGGACTCGACGCCGGCATCGACTTGGAGCCCAGCTACAACGTGGCGCCGACCAACGACGTGTACGCGGTACTCGTGGCCGAGGGTCTCCGGAAGCTCGCAACCCTGCGCTGGGGCCTGATCCCGCCGTGGGCCTCTGACGTCAAGATCGGAAACCGCATGATCAACGCCCGCATGGAGACCGTGGCGGAGTCGAAGGCGTACCGTCGCCCTTTCCGGGCACGTCGCTGCATCGTCGCCGCCGACGGCTTCTACGAATGGGTGCCGGTTCCGGGCGAGCGGTACAAGCAACCTATGTACATCCACCGGGTCGACGGCGAGCCGCTCGCCTTCGCTGGACTCTGGGAACGCTGGAAGCGTCCCGACGTCGATCTCGTGCGTTCGACGACGATCATCACCGGCCCGGCGAACGACCGGATCGCCGAGGTCCACGATCGGATGCCGATCGTGCTGCCGCCGAGCGCCTGGGAGCAGTGGCTCGACCCCGACTCCGATGACGCAGCGGCGCTCGGGGACTTGCTGGTGCCGGCCCCGTCGAAGTTGTTCACCATCCATCCGGTCAGCCGCGAGGTCAACAACCCGCGCCGCAAGAGCGCTCACCTCATCGAACCCCTCGTCCACTGAGGTCAGGTCCGGTGCGCGCGCGATCTCCCGCGGCCCGTAGCGCCGTCCCGGCGCATCCGGCACAGCTCGACTGGCGGTCGCGGCTCGAGCGGGCGACGCTGCGCTGGCAGGCCCGTCTCGAGACCGCCACCGTCGACAACATCCTGCCGTGGATCATGGCGCTCGCCCTGGGTGCCGCGCTGGCGGGTCTGGCACTGGCGCGCGCCGATTCCCTGCAGGCGGGAACCGACCTGGCCCTGTTCAACCAGAGCGTCTGGCAGGTGAGCCATGGGTTCCGGCCGCATTCGACGCTCATCGGCGGCGACTACCTGGCGCGGAACGGCTCGTTCATCATCTACCCGCTGGGGCTCCTCCTGCGCTGGCTGCCGATCACGACCACGGTCCTGGCGATCCAGTCCGCCGCCCTGGCTCTCGGGATCGTGCCGTTGTGGCGCATCGCCCGCCGCCGCGCCGATCTGAAGGTGGCCCCCGCGGCGGCGGTCGCCTTCGCCTACGCCTGCTACGCCGCCCTGCACAACGCCAACCTTGCCGGCTTCCACCCCGAGACCCTGGCGCTGCCCGCCCTGCTGGGCGCCGTCTACTACGGGCTCGGCGCTCGCTGGGTGCCGTTCGGGCTGCTGGTGGCGGCGGTACTGGCGTGCCGCTCCGAACTCGGGTGGGTGGTGGCGGTGCTCGGGGTCGTGCTTGCCGTCGAACTCCGGCCGAGGCCGGCGGAGGGCGCCGAGCCCGAGCGGTCGCTCTCACCGTGGTGGACTCCGGCTCAGGTCGGCCGATCGCTGCTGGCAATCTCCGGTCGGCACTCCCGAACGGCGATCGTCTGGGCATTCGTGGGCCTGCTCTGGACGCTGCTGGCCACCGAGACCATCCAACCGATCCTGGCCGGGGGTGAGTTCCCGCACCTGGCCCGCTACGCCGAGTACGGGAGTTCCAGCAGCGCGGACGTCATCTGGGGAATCCTGCGCCGGCCACACGTGTTCCTCGGCAACCTGGTGACGCAGGAGAACTTCCTCCTCGGCGTCACGTTGCTGGCTCCGGTCCTGTTCCTGCCGCTCGTCGAGTTGCGCTACCTCATGCCGGCCGTGCCCTTCTTCGTCGTGCAGCTGGCGTCGGACACTCCGGAGGCTCTGCTGGCCGAATCGGTGCCGGTGGCGGCGTTCGTGCTGGTGGCGACCGTGTTCGCGCTGCGGCGCGCCGGCGCCGTCCTGGTGCGGCGAGTGCGCGTGAATCGTCGGCTCGTCGTCACGCTGGTACTGGCGACGTCCATCTTCTTCGTGCGTGATGCGGCCAGTTCACCGTTCCACACCCCGTGGCGATGGACCCAGGACGCCGCCGACGCCGACCGTCTCGCAGCGGTCGAGCAGATCCCCGCGACGGCGGCGGTCCGAGCCTCGCCCCACCTCCTCCCGCTGCTGGCGGAGCGGAACGTGCTGTTCGAGTTGGAGGCGGGAGGCACATCGGCGCGCGCCGACGCGCAGAGCGCCGTCCAAGGGGTGGGGTGGATCGCCCTCGACCTGGCTTCGGCGCCGCGATGGGGATCGGAAGCCCTGGAGGTCGAGCGATTCGACACGACGCTGCGCCAGCAGGGTTGGGAGCGCGTCTTCGTGTCCGAAGAGGTGAGGGTCTACCGCTACGGCGGCGCCGGTGCGCTGCCGGAGTCCGCTGCGGATGCGCCGCCTGTCGCGCCCGACTCCTAGCCCTCCCAGCCCAACGCGTCTCGCAGGAGCGCCGCGTTGGCCGCCAGTTCGGCCTGCTCGACGAGCGCCGCCGCGTTGGCGAAGTTCAAGTCGTCCATCGAGTTGGCGCCGAAGACGTGCAGGTGCACGTGGGGGACCTCGAAGCCTGCCATCACCGTCGCCACCCGCTCCGTGCCGAAGATCTCCATGATGGCCTGACCCACCCGGTGGGCCACCGCCGTGAGGTGCATGTTCGTCTCGACATCCAGATCGAGCCAATGATCCACCTCGGCCACCGGTATCACCAGGGCGTGGCCCGGGGTGAGCGGGTTGATGGACAGGAAGACGGCGCACAGTTCGTCGCGCCAGACGAAGTGCGCCGGTAGCTCGCCCCGGAGAATCCGCGTGAATATCGTCGTCATCGAGCCCTCCCGATCTCTACCGAGCCGTGCGGCCGGCACTGCACGGTACTCTCCTGCCGTGTCCGCCGAGAGCCTTCGCCGCCAGCTCTGGACCGTCCCCAACCTGGTCACGATCCTGCGGTTGGCCTGCATACCGATCTTCTGCTGGCTCCTGTTCGGTCTCGACAGCCGCGCCGCGGCGGGGATCCTGTTCGGCGCGCTCGGCGCCAGCGACTTCCTCGACGGCTACCTGGCGCGCCGGCTGGGGCAGGCGACCGCCCTGGGGGCCATCCTGGATCCTGTCGTCGATCGCTGCATGTTCTTCGCCGCGGTGATCGCCATGCTCGTCAACGGCGACGTGGCGCTGTGGTTCGGGATCGTGGCTCTGGCGCGGGAGTTCGGCCTGTCGATCGGCACGCTGATTCTCGCCTCACGGCGCGTGGGGTGGCTGGGCGTGAATCCGTGGGGCAAGGCGGGCAGCTTCGGCCTCATGTTCGCCTTCCCGATGTTCCTGCTGGGCGCGGCGGACATACCGGGAGCCGGCGCCTGGACGATCGCCGGTTGGGTGTGCGGCATCCCATCCCTCGCCATCGCCTGGTACGGGGCGTACCAGTACGTTCCCGCGGGTCGAGCCGCACTGCGCGAACGGCGCGAGGCGGCCTCCTCCGGGCCGCCCGCCGGCGAGTCCTGAGCCCGCCGGTCGTGGTGGCCGATGGCGGGGACCCGCTGGCCCGTGGAGTAGCGTGAAACCGATGGCGATCCCAACGCGGCGGCTCATTGGCTCGTTCGGAGCGCCGTGAACGTTCCCGCACTGCTGCGGTACTCCACCGATCACGGCTGGATCGCTGCGGAGGGTGAGGGGACGGACCGCTTGGCGCGCGTCGGTCTCACCGACTACGGCCAGGACCTGCTCGGTGAGGTGGAATTCGTCGAACTGCCGGAGCCGGGCAGTCGACTCACCGCCGGCGACCTCATGGCGGAGATCGAAGCGCGGAAGGCGACGAGCGAACTCTACGCACCCCTGACGGGTCAAGTGGTGGCGGTCAACGGACTCCTCGCCGAGAGACCCGACACCGTCAACACCGACCCCTACGGCGACGGTTGGCTCTGCGTGCTCGCCCTCGACGACGCCGCGCACATCGAGGGGCTGATGGACGGCGTCGCCTATGCGAGGTTCGTCAGTGGCTGACGAGCGGCTTGCCGGTATCGGCCAAGTGGTCGCGAGCCTGCGCGGCGACTTCCCCGACGTGTCGGTCTCCAAGTTGCGGTTCCTCGAGAGTCAGGGGCTGATCACGCCCCAGCGCACGAGCAAGGGGTACCGGAAGTACTCCCGCACCGACATCGCCAAGCTGCGCTGGGTCCTTGCCCAGCAGCGCGAGAACTTCCTGCCGCTGCGGGTCATCAGGGAGCGGATGGCGTCGGTGGAGTGGAGTGCCCAGGCGGACCGCCAGGAGAGCCGGCTACCCGACGTGGACGTCAGCGACCAGGTCCGCCGCCTCGCCCCCCCTCCGGCAATCCCGGAGCCCGGCAGCGCCGGGATGACACTGCCGCAGCTTGCGGGGGCCAGCGGACTCAGCCTGTCGCAGGCCCGGGAGTTGACGCGGTACGGGCTGCTGGTGCCGCGCTCCACCGCCGACATCGACTTCTACGACTCGCACGCACTGGAGGTCGCGCGCATCGCACGGCAGATGTTCGACCAGGGTCTCGAACCGCGCCACCTGCGGGTCTTCAAGGGATCGGTGGATCGGGAACTGGACCTGTCCACCGCGGCGATACAGCAGATCCTCCAACTCGGCGGCCCGGACGCCCAGCGCCGGGCGCGGGACCTGGTGGCCACCCAGGCGGCGCTGGCCTCCACGCTCCGCGAGGCCCTCGTGCGGCGGGCGCTGCAAAACCTCAGCTGAGCGTGCCGCCCTCGCAGACCGGACGCCCGCCGGGCGGCACGGTGTACGACCGCACTGCGATCTCCGAACGCACCCAGGCGCTCGGCGCGGCCATCACGAGCGACTACTCCCAGCGACTCGGCGCCGGGGCCGCGGTCGTGCTCGTCGGTGTACTCCGTGGCTGCCTGCCGTTCCTGGCCGATCTGGCGCGCTCCCTGCGTGTGGAGGCGGAAGTGGATTTCCTGGCCATCTCCCGCTTCGCGCCCAATTCGGGGCGGGTCCGGATCACCCGTGATCTCGACATCGACATCAGGGGGCGCCACGTGCTGCTCGTCGAAGGCATCGTCGACAGCGGCCTGAGCGTCGGATTCCTGACCGGCGAGTTGCGCCGCCGATCCCCTGTCTCCGTCGAGGTCTGCACGCTGCTCGATCGCCAGGCTCGGCGCATCCTGCCGCTGGAGGCGCGGTACGCCGGCTTCACCGTCGACGACTCGTTCCTCGTGGGTTACGGACTCGAATTCCGGGGTCGCTACGGCAACCTCCCGGACCTGAGGGCGGTTGATCGCCGCCCGCTCCAGGAGAATCCCGACGCCTACGTGGATTCTCTCTACGGTTCCCGCCCGGGCGGTGACACCTAGGTTTCCAGCGCCCGCCTATGGGGCGATCTGCCGGTCCGCGGCTATTGTCAGGGCGTGATCGAGATGGACCTGATCGGGGTGCGCATCGAGTTGCCCACGAACACGCCCATTCTCCTGCTACGCGAGCAGGCCCCGAACCCACGCCTGCTGCCCATCTTCATCGGCGCGCCGGAAGCCACGGCCATTGCCCTTGCTCTGGAGGGGGTCGAGGTGCCCCGCCCCATGACCCACGATCTGATCAAGGTCATCCTCGACCACATCGGGGTGGCGCTCGAGCGGGTCGTGGTGACCGAGCTGCGTGACAAGACGTTCTACGCCGAGTTGGAACTCGGCGAGAACGGGAAGAAGCGGCGGGTCTCGTGTCGCCCCTCCGATGCGATCGCCGTGGCGGTGCGTTGCGGGGCCCCCATCTTTGCCGCCGAGGCGGTGCTCGAGGACGCCGGCTACTGGGAGCGTGAGGACTCCGAGGAGAAGGAGGGCGACGGGCCCGACGAGACGCCCGATCCGGACGAGGTGGTCGAGCAGTTTCGCGAGTTCATCGACACCGTCCGCCCGGAGGACTTCGAGTCCTAACCCACGGCCCGGGTGCGGTGGTGAGCAGGGGGGACGGCGAGATATCCACAGGCCTGCGCGAATTGCAGTAGAGTAGTTACACCGCTGGACGCAAGCTCTCGGAGGGGACGTTCATGAGCGATAACGTCGTGCGCAGCTACACCTCGAAACAGACCCAGGAGATTGCCGGGATCACCTACCGCCAACTCGACTACTGGGCACGGACCGGTCTCGTGCAGCCATCGGTGGCCTCGGCAACCGGCAGCGGTTCCCGCCGGGCCTACTCCTACAGCGACCTACTGAAGCTGCGGATCATCAAGGACCTGCTCGACAGGGGCGTTGGCCTCCAGCAGATCCGTGACGTGTTCAGGAACCACCAGGACATCCTCGGCGAGGATCTTGCCGGCGGCAGGCTGGTGATCAGCGGCAGCGAGATCTTGTTCATGACGGGTCCCGATGAGTTGGTGGCCCTGCTCCAGCGGCCGGGCCAGCAGGCGCTGGCTCTGATCATGCTCGAGGTCGAGGGCATCAAGCAGCAACTCAACGGCGCCATCGTCAGCGAACTCGGCCAGTGGCGCGGCGAGGAACTCGGCGAGGAGAGCCCAGCGGAGCAGCCGGAGCCGGACGTGGGCCGGTCTGCCGAACCGGACGCCGGTTACGGCATCTGAGGAGGCGTTCGCCGCGCCTGCTTCCCGCGGCAACGTGCCGACGCCTGATCCTGCCGCCAAGGGAGGCGGTGGCTTCGCTCACGCCTCGGAGCGGGCGTTCAGCGAATTGCTCGACTTCTACGGTGTGTCGTGGGAGTACGAGCCGACCACCTTCGTGCTGGAGCGCGATCCCGCGGGACGCGTGGTGGAGGCCTTCACCCCCGACTTCTACCTCCCCGCGTACAACATCTACGTCGAGTTGACGACGCTCAAGCAGAAGCTCGTCACCAGGAAGAACCGGAAGGTTCGCAAGCTGAGGACGCGTTATCCGGACGTCCGCGTGAAGATGCTGCACCGGCAGGCCACGCTGGGGCTACTGGCGAAGTACGCCCAGGAGCCGGTCCGGGTCTGAGCGGGGCCTCGCGTTTGCGGGCTCTCGGCGGGACGCCTCAGAGAGAAACAACCTTCTCGAGCAGGCTGTCCGAGCCGATGCCGCCGACGCCACGCTCGACGACCTCACCCGACGGTGAGAGCAGCACCCAGGCGGGGTGCGAGAAGATGCCCAGTAGGGCCGCCGGGTCGAACGACTCGCTCCAGACCACGCGGAACGACTCGATTCCCGTCATTGCCACGAAGCTCTCCGCTTGGGTGAGGGTGTCCTGCGTCCCCAATCCGATGACGAGGACTTTGTCTCCGTGGTCTCGAGCGAACTGCTCGACGCCGGGTGCTTCCCGGCGGCAGACCGGTCAATGGGGTGCCCAGACCCACACGAAGATGGGACGGTCGGCGGGTGCGAGCGAGGCCAGCACGAGGGTCTCGCGGCTGGCGACGTCGATGACGGTGGCCTCGGGGAGGTCATTGGGACCGGCGGGTGCGGTCGTGGGCGGCGGCGGGGGTGGTTCGGGCGCGGTCGTGGGCGGCGGCGGTTCGGGTGCGGGCGCGGGCGGCGGTGGTTCGGGTGCGGGCGGTGGCGGCGGTGGTTCGGGTGCGGGCGGTGGCGGTTCGGCGGCGGCTGCCTCCTCGCGGGCCTGCTGGGCTTCCTGTTCGGCCGCAGCTGCCCGCTGGGACGCCTCATCCGCTGCTGCTTGGGCCTCAGCGAGGGCCGCCTCGGCGGCTGCCACGTCGGCTTCCTCGTCGCTGGCGTCGGCCTGCGCCAGCTCGGCTGCGGCCTGCGCGGCCTCGGCTGCGTCTGCCGCCGACGGGGGTTCGGGCGCGGGTGCCGGTGGTGGGGGTTCGGGCGCGGGTGCCGGTGGTGGGGGTTCGGGCGCGGGTGCCGGTGGTGGGGGTTCGGGCGCGGGTGCCGGTGGTGGGGGTTCGGGCGCGGGTGCCGGTGGTGGGGGTTCGGGCGCGGGTGCCGGTGGTGGGGGTTCAGGTGCCGGTGGTTCCGGCGGAGCCGGTTGCTCATCGGCCGACGGAGCCGGCGCGGGTGCGGCGGCGCTCTCGGTGGTCGGCGGAGCGCTATCGGTGGAGGGGGGCGCTGCGGGCGCTTGCGGAGCCTCTGCCGGGGCGGCCACTGCTGGAGCAGGAGGGGCGGTGCTGACTTCTGCCGGTTCGGTGCTGCAGGCCGCGGCCACGACTGCTGCGACGGCTGTAACCGCCACAGCGAGGATGCCCAGGGCCGTCCGCGGGGCACTCGCCGCAAGGGCGGTTCGCGCTGCTCGGTAGCTGTTCACAGGTGGAGCGACTCTATCGCCGCGGTGTCGAGAGTTGTCAGTGGGCGCAGTGCGTCAGAGAGAGGCGGCCTTTTCGAGGACGCCGGCCTCGTCGATCCCGCCGTAGCTTCCTTCGACGAGTTGGCCGGAGGCGGAGAACAGGGCCCACGCGGGCTGGGACACCACGCCAAGTTCGGCCCACGAGTCGAAGGATTCGTCCCAGAGCATTTTGAACGAAACGATTCCCGTGCCTTCGACGAAGTCCTCCGCGAGGGCCAGGTCGTCCTGCGTCCCCAAGCCGACGACGAGGATCTCGTCTCCGTGGTCTCGAGCGAACTGCTCGACGCCGGGGGCTTCCCGGCGGCAGGTCGGTCAATGCGGCGCCCAGAACCACACCAGGATCGGCCGGTCGGCGGGCGCCAGTGAGGACAGCACGAGGCTCTCGCCGCCGGCGACGTCGATGACCGTGACGTCAGGCAGGTCGTTGGGTTCGGCTGCTGCGGTCGTGGGCGGTGGTGGGTCCGCTGCGGGTGGCGGGTCGGCGGGTGGCGGTGGCGGGTCCGCGGGCGGCTCGGGTGCCGGCGGTGGGTCGGCAGGCGGGGGTTCCGGCGCGACGGGCGCTGTGGCGACCCGGGACGGTTCGGTGCCGGCGCAGGCTGCGGCCACGACCGCGGCGAGGGCCAGCATGCATACGGTGAGGATGCCCAGGGTCGTACGCGAGGCTCCTGCGGTACTCGCGGCTCGGGATGCTCCTTCGCTGTTCACAGGTGGAGAGACTCTACCGCTGCGGCGTCGAGGGTTGTCGCGGGCGTGGCGAGGCTACGGCTCGATCCAGATCGCCTCGACGGCGGCGATGCGCGGCCCGTCGGGCGAGAGGAAGTCGAAGATGACGCTGACCTGCGCCCGTAGCGGCTCCGGCGACTCTTCCTCGGCGGTGGTGTCATCCTCGTCGTCGACCAGGCTGGGAAGCGTGGGCGGTAGGTCGACCCCGTCGGAGGTTGTGACGGCCGTGGTGGTGGTCGTCGGTTGGTCAGGGGTGGATTCGAGCGCAGGGGGCAGAACAGAACTGCTGACAGCCGCCTGGTAGATCGAAACGTACGGCAGGGAGGAGAAATCGGCGTGCGGCTCGCCGAGAGGACCGGGAGCGTTGGTCGTGACCACCGCGCTGTCGCTCGCTCCGTCGATCCGGAGAAGCTCGGCCAGCGAGGCCGTCGTGGAGTCGTCGCGCGGGGAAGGCACGTCCAGCGCCCGATCCCACCACGCGCTGTCGAGGGCGGCACCGGCGGTCGACACGAGTGTGACGTCGTCCGAGTCGGCGCCCCAGCGCAGCACGAGTCCGCCTGGCAGGAATGAGGACGAGCCGATCCCAGGACCGGTGGTGAGTCGGCGCGCCAGGCTCACCATCGTGCCGGTGGCTTCGTCATCGAGCGCCAGGGGCTGTGCCACGAGCATCTCCGTCGACACCCAGCCCTGCACGCCGGCGGTGGTGATGACTTCCGCCCACGCATCGCTGCCGGCGCGGCGGTCGGTGAGCCGGGCGCCGTCGGCGAGGAAGCCCAGCGCCTCGGCACTGTCGGCGGGTTCGGCGCGGATCACGGATTCGATCGCGCCGATGGTGTGAGCGGTCAGCTCGCTGGTGTGACTGCCGCCGTCCCGTGTGTGTACCTCGCAGGAGCGGCCGAGAAGGTCTCCGAACGCGGCGCAGTCGCCGTTGAGACGGTATTCCGCGGCGACGAATTCGGGGAACTCGAACACCGTCGCGTTGAGCTGTGCGAGGAACTGCTCGGCGGTGATCTCCGCGGTGGCGGCGCTGAACGCCTCGGCCAGGTTGGAGGGGAGATCGATCGTCACCCACCGGTTGTCAGGCGTGGAAGCCGCGGTGCGGCCCGAGTCGCTGCTCAGCCCGCGGAAGCCCGCAGTGGCATCGGCATCGTTCGGGCCGGTCAGAAGGACCACCAGAGCGGTGGCGAGATCGTTGACGGCGGCGGGTCGCCGCCGGGGGGTGGCATCGGACTCGCCGCAGGCGAAGTAGACCGTGACCCAGGACCTCGGATCGTCGCCCTCACCGTTGCCGGGCGGCTCGACGGGACATACCGGTGCTGTGTCCTGAGCGAGGGCGCCTCCCGGCTCGGGGTCCGGGTCGGTGGCGGCGGCGGACTGCGGTTCCGGGGCCGGCGGTGACGGATCCGCCTGGGGCGGGTCGACGGGGGGTGGCGCCGGTGGTGCGACCGTTGCGATCTGCCCGGGCTCATCCTGCCGTGGCTGGGTGGCGGAGTCAGCGACGGGGGGCGTCGGGGACACCGCGGGGGGCGTCGGGGACACCGCGGGCGGCTGCGGACCGGGGGTCGTGGGTGTGCTGCTGGGCGGCGGCGCGGCTGACGGCGTACCCGCAGGACTGGCGACCGGTGGGGTTGCGATCTCTCCCGCGGGGTCGGTGGCCGTCCTGGTGAGGGTGACCGAGACCACGACCGCTATCGCGGCGCAGGCGGCAGCGGCGAGGACGAGTGCCGGCCGCAGGCGCAGTTCAGGTACTCGCCTCGTGCGGCTCAGTCGACGTTGAACTTCGAACAGAGCCCCCGGCGATGTCTCGACACTGCCCGCGCGCTGGGCGAACGCGTTCCGAAGGCGTTCTTCTACGTTCACGCGGCGTCCTCGGGTGTGTCCGCCCCGGGGGGTGTCAGCGTTCGCTCGAGAGCCGCCAAACCCCGGCTGGCGTGCGTCTTGACCGAGCCCCGGGAGATGCCGAGGGTCTCGGCAATCTCGGCCTCGCTCAGGTCGAGGTAGTACCGCAGCGTGAGTACCTCGGACTGCCGTCGCGGCAGGCCTCGCACGGCACCGATCAGCGCATCGCTCCGGAGGCGTTCCATAGCGCCCGCCTCAGCGCTCTCGCTGGGCGCCGGCGCCTCGGGTGCGACCCGCCGGCGCACCATGCGCCTGCGCATGCGCGAGCGGGCACCGTTCATGACCATGCTGCGCAGGTAGGCGGCCTCCTTGCCGGGCTCAGGTCGGCTCTGGAGCGTGTGCATCTTCACGAAGGCGTCCTGAACGACTTCCTCGCAACTGCCGACGTCGTCGAGGAGGAGGGAGGCGAGGCGTACGAGATCCTTGTAGTGGTCGGCGAAGAGCCGGACCAGCAGATCATCTTCGGTCTCTCTCCCTCGTGGGATGCCTCGCCGCTCTGGGGGGCTCATGGCTGGAGGCTCATGGCGTCAGCGCAGGTTCGGTGAACCTGTGCAAGTACAGACGCACGAAGTCGCTCGCGCGTTGACAGCCTCGGGGAAGAGATTGCGGGCACCCATGACGATCGCCGTCAACCTAAACCAGCACGCGGTGCGGGCAGCGGCGCACGATCCGCGCCGAAGGTGATCCGTGTCCCCGGCCATGGCGATGGCAGCGCCCGGGTTCACGGTCGCGGCGAGCGGGCGCGGTGGACGCGCCCCCGGTGCGGGAGATCCGGAGCTGCCTTCGGCGGCGACGCGGCGGGCGGTCCGTTCTACGCCGAGGGTGGTCGTTGAGGCTTTCCGAGAGCAGGTCGCTCGGCGGTTTGGCAGGCTGTGGGCAAGCGGCAAGCGGTCTGCTCGAAGAGGCCACTCAGCGTGGTCGAGCCACCCGCTGGGTCTATTCGTCCGGTTGGGTCCCGGCGAGCGATTCCTGAGCCAGCTGCGCCGCCTGGCAGAGCGTCTCCAAGCTCGGAACGAGACTGATGAGCTGGTCCGTGGTCAGATGCTCGAGGGCCGCCCGCACACGCTCCCGCCCGATTTGCCAGAAGTTTTCGGCCGCCTCCCGCCCCTGCTCCGTCAATTCGCAGATCACGACCCTCCGGTCTTTCGGGTCGGAGAGCCGCATGACGAGGCCCCGCTCGACGAGGCGATCCACGACGGTGGTTGTGGCGGAAACGGCGATGCCCAAGGCCGCTGCGATACTGCCCATCCTCGACGGTCCCGTGTTCTCGAGAAGGAACAAGGTCTTGACCTGCGGGATGGTCAGGTCGATCTGTTGCCATTCGTTGAGACGGTCGATGCGCACCTGGCGGTGCAAGAAGTCGACCGACTCGACGAACCGCTCTATCAGTGTTTCCCTATGGTCACTTTGCATGGGCTCTGCTCGTCGTCGCCTAAGGGTAATCTGCGGGACCGGACGCTGCGTTCGTACAACCGCCAGGTGGGTGATACACAGGACAACCGTAAACGGGCTGCATCTGGAAGGTCAAGCCGTCGGTCCACGACGATTCGGTCGCCCCTCTGTGCCGCTGACCGCTGCCGAAGCCACAGCGATCCACCGGGGTTCTTGTAGGAAGAATTTGTTTGTTCATTGCGGATAATTTACGATAGCGCACATATTGTAATGACAGAACTCTACAGTAATTGAGACTATTGCTTTCAAGATCCCCTCACGAGGTGCCTTGGGGGCTGCGGCGCTGCCCCACGTTGCGCCTCAACAGTGGAGCCATGCTCCAAGTCTACGTTGAGCGGGAACTGAGCGGCGCCCACGGGTCAGCTCGCGAGACGATCGAGAAGCGTGAACGTCGATATATGTCGATTACATGGTTGTATGCCACGACAACAGGAACGGTCAGAGAGCCGGTTAACCAAAGCTCGCGTGTTGTGAATCTCGGACAAGCGGTGCATGTGCGAATCTCACAGAGTGCCGACTTGATAAGCCGAAGACGTGAGGCATCGTGAGGACGTGCCGGTGTCATGCATATCAAGCGGGCGCGACTGTGCCTCGGGGCAACCAGTAGTTCAGGGAACGACGTTGGAGTTCCGGATAACCGCTTCGTTCGAGGGCTCGGTGCCCGGGAGTTGTGGAGGGTTGAAGAGTCGCAGTTTCTGACGACCTGGCGCTGGCTCGCGAGAGTCTTATGAACGAAGCAGCGGTCCCGCGGAGGCCGCGCGATACCCACTTGACGCTCTCGGATCGCAGGGGAGTGTTCGGTTGGTTGGTAGCCCAACCCTTTGTGCAAGAGACGTACTGGTGGTCGAGATTGTGCCCGGCGCCGAAATGACCGGAATCTTCGCGCCCGATGCGACGGAGTGATCGCCGAGGAGCATCGAGGATCTGACGAGTGGATCCGGCCGGAATGATGCGCTTCGTGGTGCGGCCGCCCAAGCCGGTGGCCCGAGATCTGGATCCGACGTGGGATTCCACCGCTCCGCCGAGCACGGCGCGAGGCCCAGTGTCCGGGGTCTCGGTGGAGCTAACGGGACTCGAACCCGTGACCTCTGCCATGCCATGGCAGCGCTCTAGCCAACTGAGCTATAGCCCCGGCGGCAGCAGGTTACCAAGCGTGCCGACGTGTGCCTGCCGAACCGCTCGCCCAGGCCGAGGCACGGCGGCCGGGCGGGAGCCGGACGTGACCACAGGATGGCCACTCGGCATCCCACCGACTGGTGGATGGGCCGGATCGCCCGGTGGGCCTTCTAGCATCGGAGTGTGCAGGACCGCTACGACGCCGTGGCCACCGAACGTCGTTGGCAGGAACGCTGGCGCCGCGAGGGCACCTACGAGATCGACAACGACGACCCGCGCCCTCCCTACTACGTGCTGTCCATGTACCCGTATCCCAGCGGGCCGGCGCACATGGGCCACGTCCGGAACTACACCTTCGGCGATCTGCTGGTGCGCTACCGCACCATGCGCGGCGATGGCGTCCTGTCACCCATCGGCTTCGACAGCTTCGGTCTGCCCGCCGAGAACGCCGCCATCCGCACCGGCGAGCACCCCCGCACGTTCACCGAGGCTCGTATCGCCGAGCTGTCCTCGTCCCTGGAGCGCATCGGCGCCGTCTACGACCTGCGCCGGGTGATCCGCAGCCACGACCCCACCTACATCCGCTGGACGCAATGGATCTTCCTGCGGTTCTACGAGGCGGGCCTGGCGTACCGGGATTCCGCGCCGGTCAACTGGTGTCCGGGGTGCCAGACGGTGCTGGCCAACGAGCAGGTCCTCGCCGACGGCACGTGCGAGCGCTCCGGGGACCTCGTGGAGCACCGGGAGTTGGCACAGTGGTTCTTCCGCATCACCGCGTACGCCCAGCGCCTCCTCGACGACACCGCCGACATCGACTGGCCCGAGCGGGTCAAGAACATGCAGCGGAACTGGATCGGGCGCTCGGTGGGCACCGAGTTCGGCCTGCCCATCGCCGACGCCGAGGGCGGGCCCCGCCACGACGTTCCGCCCGTCGAGGTGTTCACGACCCGTCCCGACACCGGCTTCGGCATCACCTACGCGGTGCTCTCCCCCGAACACCCTCGGGTGGAGGAATTGACCGCGCCGTCGCGGTGGGCCGCCGTCGAGGAGTTCCGCCGCGCGGTGGCATCCCAGAGCGAGGTGCAACGGCTGTCCACCGAGGGGCGAGCGGACAAGCGGGGTGTGGCCTGCGGCACGTCCGTCGTGAACCCCTTCAGCGGCCGCCCGGTGCCGCTCTTCCTGGCCGACTACGTGCTGATGACCTACGGCACGGGGGCGATCATGGGTGTGCCGGGCGAGGATCAGCGCGACTGGGAGTTCGCGGTGGCCCACGACCTGCCCATCGTGCGGACCGTGCAGCCTCCTGATGGCTGGGAGGGCGAGGCCTACACCGGCGAGGGTCCGTCGATCAACAGCGACTGGCTCGACGGTCTGGGGGTCGCCGACGCCATCGAGCGGGCCGACGACTGGGTGGAGTCGTCGGGCCTGGGGCGGCGCACGGTCAATTACCGGCTGCGCGACTGGCTGTTGTCGCGCCAGCGCTTCTGGGGTTGCCCCATCCCGATGGTCTACTGCGAGGCGTGTGGATATCAGCCCGTGCCGGAGTCGGAACTGCCGATCCTCCTGCCCGACGACGTGGATTTCCTGCCCACCGGGAAGTCGCCCCTCAACGCGCATGAGGGATTCCTTCGGGCCTCCTGCCCTGCGTGCGGCGGCGCGGCCCGGCGCGAGACCGACACCATGGACACCTTCGTGGACTCGTCGTGGTACTTCCTCCGCTTCACCGACCCCACCAACGCGGCTGCACCGTTCTCGGTGGAGGCGGCGGCGCGCTGGCTGCCCGTCGACCAGTACATCGGCGGCATCGAGCACGCCATCCTGCACCTCATGTACGCCCGCTTCTTCACCAAGGCTCTGGCAGACATCGGCGTGGCGCCGGCCGATCTCAGCGAGCCCTTCGCCCGGCTGTTCACCCAGGGCATGATCCGCCTCGGGGGAGCCAAGATGTCCAAGAGCAGGGGCAACCTGGTGGCGCCCGAGGAGATCCTGGACCGCCAGGGCGCCGACGCCCTGCGCCTGGCGCATCTGCAGGTGAAACCGCCGCAGGACGACGTGGACTGGGAGGACTTCGGGATCGACGGATGCGCCAAGTTCCTGGGGCGGGTCTGGCGGCTGGTGACCGGCGAGGCCCACGCCGGAGCGCCGGCTCGATCGGGCGATCCGGCAGCAGCCGACCTCGAGGTGGACCGTGGGGCCCACCGGCTGACCGAGCGCGTCACCCGCGACTTCGACCGATGGTCGTACAACACCGCCGTGGCCGCCTGCATGGAGTTCACCAACGACCTGTACCGCTACGTGCAGTCTCCCGACGGGCCGCACGGCGAGGTGCTGGACGGAGCACTCGACCGGCTGTTGCTGGTGATGGCCCCGATGGTGCCCCACATCACCGCCGAGCTGTGGGAGCGTCGCCACGGCCGCCACGTCCACGCCGAGCCCTGGCCCGCCGCCGACGCGGCGAAGCTCCGCGCCGAGCGAGTGACCCTGGTCGTGCAGGTGAACGGCAAGGTGCGCGACCGCCTCGAGGTGGATGCCACCATCGGCGAGTCAGAAGCGGTGCAGCACGCTCTGGCGTCGGAGCGCGTGCAGCGCCACCTCGACGGCCACGACCCCCGAAGGGTCATCGCCAGGCCCCCGAAGCTCGTCAACCTGGTGGTCTAGTGGTCTGTCGCGGATTTGATGAGGTGGCTCGAACACAACGAGCACCTCGATCACCAGCGCGAACCACCGCGAACCACCGCCCCGCTATTTCGACGACAGACCACTAGAAGCTTCCGGAGAACCCGGCGCATTGCGGAGTTGCTCCAGGAGCGGCGCCCAGCCGGCCGGCGCCATCGGGCTGCTGCCGGCTGGCACGGATGCGCTGGGCGGCGCCGTCATCAGCGTGATGCGGTCCACCACGTCGCCGTAGCGGGACAGCAGGATGCCCGCAACCTCGCCGGGTGTGCCCACCGCTGCGATGGTGCGGAGCATCCCCTCGTCGATCACGCCGGCCATGTCCGTCCAGCGTCCCTGCTTGGAGAGCGCGTTCAGCTCGGTCTGCGCATCTCCCCAACCGTGGTGCTCCAGCACGCCCCGGTAGGCCGGCGTGGACCCGTAGAAGGCGATCTGCATCCGGATGGCGAGCGATGCCGTCTCGTGCGCCTCGTCGGTCTCCGCCACCACGGCCATCGCCAGGAGCGAGACCTGCACAGATCCGGCTGGTCGGTCTGCAGCCGTCTGACCTGCTCGCAGGGCGGGCACCGTGACCTCGCGCAGGTAGTCCGCCGTGGTGAACCCGTGGCACAGCAGGCCGTCGGCCACCCGTCCCGCCGCCTGCGTCATGAGCGGTCCCACGGCGGCCAGATACACACTTGGGCGGCTGTAGGGCTGCGGAGGCGGGACGAACATGGGGTTCGTGAGCGTGTGCTCGTAGAAGTCGCCCCTGAAGTTCAGCCTCGTGCCGCTCTCCCAGGCGTCCCAGATGGCGTGCAGAGCCTCGATGTACTCCTGCATGCGGGCTGCCGGGCGCGACCAGGGCATGCTGAAGCGCCGCGTGATGTGGGGTTTGATCTGCGATCCGAGCCCCAGGACGAACCGGCCTCCGGACAGCAGTTGCAGATCCCACGCCAGGTGGGCGGTGGTCATGGGATTGCGGGCGAACGCCACGGCGATGTTGGTGCCCAGTTCGATGCGCTCGGTGCTCTCGGCGGCCAGTGCCAGCCCGAGAAACGGATCGTGGTTCGTCTCGCTGGTCCAGGCGCCGTCGTAGCCGGCGGCTTCCAATTCTCGTGCCCACCTCGCCGCGGCGGTCGGGTCCGATCCGATGCCGGCGTCGAGTCGCATGGCTGGCTCCTGTTCTGTTCTGACGTGGTGCTTTGCGGTGCCCTCAGGGCACGCGGGCCGCGTGGTGCGCGGCCCGGGCCATGAGGCCGTCGATGCGGCCCGAGAAGCTCTCGATCCCTTCGAGGGGGGCCTTGTCGCCCATGGCACCGGCGAGATAGCGCGCCTGCACACCCACCAGGATGCACGCCAGGCGCCAGGCGCCCCAGGCCAGGTAGAAGTCGATGCGCTCCACAGAGCGCCCCGAGGCCTCCGCATACGCCTGCAGTAACTCCGCCCTCGAAGAGAAGCCCTCGACGGCGGTGGGGGCGTTGTCCAGGGCCTGTGCCTCGTCTCCGGGCTCGCTCCAGTAGGTGAGCAGCATCGCCACGTCGGCCAGCACGTCGCCGAGCGTGCACAACTCCCAATCCAGGACGGCCAGCACGTTCCCGTCACGGTTCACGATGCAGTTGTCCAGCCGGTAATCGCCGTGGACGATGCCGGTTGTGCTCTGTTCGGGGATGCGGCCCGCCAGGTGGTCGTGCACGGCGCGGATCTCCGGACGATCGGCACCCGGCGTGGATTCCACCTGCCGCAGCCAGCGCCTGAGCTGGCGGGCAACGTAGCCCTCCCGCCGGCCCAGGTCGCCGAGCCCGACCGCATCGATGTCGATGCCGTGCAGGCGGGCCAGCACGTCGACGAGCGAGTGGCTGACCACCCGCCGTGCGGCTACCGGCAGACCGGCGGCCTCGCCGGCGTCGCGGACGACGACCCCGTCCACGTACTCCATCACGTAGAAGGGCGCGCCGTTGACGTCCGGATCGGTGCACAGCCCCAGCGGACGGGGGACGGGAAATCCCACGGGATGCAGGGCGGCGATCGCCCGGTGCTCGCGGCCCATGTCGTGTGCGGTGGCCAGGACGTTGTGCAACGGGGGCCGGCGCAACACCCAGCGCTGCTCGTGCACATCGCTGACCACGAAGGTCATGTTGGAGTGTCCGGCCTCGATGAGGGAGAACGCCAGGGGAGGGCGGGCGGCGCTGACGTGTCCGGCGAACCAGGCCGTCACGGCCGCGGCGTCGATACCTGCCGGCGCAACAGCGGTGGAGATGGCGTGGCTCATGGACTGCCCGCCACGCTACCGCGAGGCCACGCCGCGACTTGATTTCGGAGTAAATGGAAACATATTGTCACTACTTGGAAATATACGGTAGATACTTACTTCGTGAGTCCGGGGCCGGATACCAGATGGGCAGACCTTGCCCGGCGGTTGGCGACTTCGGGTTGGCGGCCAATTGCCGGCTTGGTGGCAGTGGTGGTCATGATCGTGGGCGGTTGCCTCGCACTGCGGTCCGAGGAGCGGGCGGCGGCCATCGTCCTGCCCCGGGCGGGTGCTGCACCGGCGCTGACCACGACGACGTCCATCGAGGCGGACGGAGCCGCCGCCACCGAGATCATTGTCCACGCGGCGGGGGCTCTCAGGAGACCCGGCGTCTACCGGATGCCCGCTTCCGCACGCGTCATCGATCTGCTCAACGCGGCCGGCGGCCCGGGCCTCGGCGCCGACCTGAGCGGGATCAATCTCGCCGCAGCGCTGTCCGACGGCGTGCGGGTCTACTTCCCCCGTGCCGGTGAGGATCCGCCGGTGGAAGTGGACATCGTGCCGGTTCCATCCCAGCACACCGCCGCGGGGGAGTCCGAGCCCGGTGCGGCCTCACTGCCGGAACCGCTCGACATCAACGCCGCCACGGCTGCCGAACTCGAAGCCCTGCCGGGTATCGGTCCGGTCACGGCGGCGGCCATCGTCGAGCATCGCCGGCGGGTGGGCCCGTTCCGATCGGTCGAGGGGTTGGAGGACGTGACCGGAATCGGCCCGGTCAAGCTCAGCCGCATCGAGCACCTGGTGACGGTCACGCAGTGAGCGGTCGAGCGGCTTTCTGGCGGGCCCTCGGAGGCGCTCGGGTGCCGAACCACCCCGTCACCGCAGGAGGGACGGGCGCCGCGCCGCCGGGAGGTAGCGAGCCAAGGCGGTCCGGCAAGCCGACCCGGGGCATGTCCGACCGCTGGACGTACGCCCTCGCCGCCGCGGTGGCGCTGGGCGCGCTGGTCGCCTGGCCCGGTCCGCGCCTGGTGGCGCTGGGCCTCGTCGTGGGTGCACTGGCGCTGCGCCGGCCACTGCTGCTGTGCTTGGCCGCGGCGCTGCTGGCGTCGTTCTCCGCCGCGGCTGCCACCGCTGCGGCAAGCGTGGCCGTCGAGCCGGGTCCGCTGGCGGGGCGCATCGTCCTGGTGGACGATCCCTCCGAGCATCACGGCGCGACGCGATTCGTGGCCGACACGCCCCAGGGGCGGATGGAGGTCTGGGCCTGGGGGCGCGCCGGTGCTCGCCTCTCGACCCGCCAGGCGGGCGAGGCCCTCGACGTCCGCGGGCGGATTGCGGCGCCGGCGGGGAATGCGGAGTGGCGACGGCAAAGCGGTGTGGTCGGGCGCCTGACGGTGACCGAGGTGGGTGAGGTCCATGCCGCCGCGGTGCACTACCGGATCGCCAACAGCCTGCGCTCGGTGCTGGCGCGCGGCGTCACCTCGCTGCCCGCTGATCAGCGGGCGCTGTTCAGCGGTCTCGTGCTCGGCGACGACCGCCATGGCTCTCCTGTCACCGCGGATGACTTCCGCGGGGCGGGGCTCACGCACCTGCTGGCCGTGTCCGGGCAGAACGTGGCCTTCGTGCTGCTGGTGGTGCAACCGCTGGTGGTGCGATTCGGACTCTGGGCGCGGTGGCTGGCGATTCTGGGCGTACTGGCTCTCTTCGCCACGGTCACCCGGTTCGAGCCCTCGGTGCTGCGGGCGACGGTCATGGCGGCCATCGCCGTGACCGTCTGGCTGGCCGGACGGCAGGCCTCGGGGCGCCGGCTGCTCGCCCTGGCGGTCGCGGCGCTGCTGCTGTGGCAGCCGCTCCTGGTGCACTCGCTGGCATTCCGGCTGTCGGTGGCGGCCTCAGCGGGAATCCTGTTCTGGGCGTCGCGCCTCGCCGCGCGCGTCGGCGGGCCGCGGCTGCTGGCACAAGCACTGGCCGTCACCGTCGCGGCGCAGCTTGCGGTTGCGCCGTTGATCGTTCCGATCTTCGGCGGGGTTCCGGTGGCGGCGGTGCCGGCCAACCTGCTGGCGGCTCCGGCGGCCGCCGGGGTGATGATGTGGGGCCTGACGGGTGGACTCCTGGCAGGCCTGGTCGGCGGGGGAGTGGCCGCCGGCCTGCATCTGCCCACCCGTGGACTTCTGGCTTGGATCGAAGCGGTGGCCGCGAGCTTCACCGACCTGCGCCTCGGCTACCTCGGCATGGCTCACGTCGTCGTGCTGGGCGTCGCTCTGATGGTGGTCTCCTTCGCGCGTCGCCGCTCGGCGGCGGGCGCGGTCGCCTGGCTGGTGACCGGCGCGGTGCTCGTGACGCCGCTCCTGGTGGAGCGGGACCACCCGGCCCCGTTCCCGCAGGTGCTGGCCGTCGGCTGGGAGTCAACTCTCTGGTGGACGCCGGAGAGCGCTGTGCTGTTGCTGGGCGCCTCCGAGAGCGCCGAGAGGCTCCTCGGCGACATCCGGGTGGCGGGCGCCGAGCGGATCGATCTGATCGTCGCCTCGGTGGGTGGGGCGCGCTCGGCGAGTGACATCGCCGCGTTGCGCCGGCGCTACGGGAGGTCGGTCGTCTGGGCACCCACCGGGAACCGGATTGCCGGGGCCACCGTGCCCGAGGCGGGGACCGTGGCCGCCGTCGGCGGGCTCGACGTGACCGTGGAGCGCGGCGGCGAGCGCCTGGAGGTTCGGGTGACCGCGCCTGCGGCCGGCGGGTAGCGTCTCGGGCGTGCTGCTGGAGTTGGGCGAGCGCCGCTACGACCTCGCCGAACGCCCCCTGGTGATGGGAATCCTGAACCGCACGCCCGACTCGTTCTTCGACGCCGGCGAGTATTGGGGCTTCGATCACTTCCTCCGCAAGGCCGAGCAACTCGCCGGCGAGGGTGCGGACATCCTCGACGTGGGGGGTGTGAAGGCGGGTCCTGGCAGCGAGGTCACCGCTGACGAGGAGGCCGAGCGGGTGGTCCCCGCCATCGAGGCGCTGGCGCCGCGTTTCGACGTGCCGCTGTCGGTGGACACGTGGCGTGCCTCGGTCGCCGAGGCGGCGTACGCCGCCGGGGCCGTACTCGGCAACGACATCAGCGGCTTCGCCGATCCTGACTACCTGCTGGTTGCCGCCGAGGCGCGGGCCGCGGTGGTGGCGTGTCACGTGCGGCTGGCGCCCCGCTATGCCGATCCCGATCCGGTCTACGAGGACCTTCTCGGCGAGGTGCGGGGCTACCTGGCCGAGCGCGCCTCCTGGGCGGCCTTCGCGGGGTTGGGACGGTCGCGGGTGCTCCTGGACGCCGGCCTGGATCTGGGCAAGACCCCGGCCATGTCCGCTGGACTGCTGCGCCGCAGCGACCATCTCGCCGAACTGGGTTACCCGGTCCTGCTGTCGGCCTCCAACAAGGGGTTCCTGGGCCGGCTCTGCGGCACCGAGGTGGGCGAGCGTCGCGCCGGCAGCATCGCTGCGCACGCCGTGGGTCTGCTCGGCGGTTGCGGTGTGATCCGTGCGCACGACGTGCGCGACACGCGGCGCGTCGTGGAGGTCGCCTCCGCGCTGCGACGGCACCGCCGCGACATCGTCGATGGCGACGGCACCTCGGACCGGCGCGGCAGCGCCGGCGACCTCGGACACCCGGCGGGCGCGGTGGCGTGAGTTCCCCCCCTTCGCGGACCGGCGCGGCGTCCGGCGCCACGCAGGCCGCCGGTGTCGAGTTCGTCTCCGGCGGCGATCCGACGGCGCTGTCCCGCTTGGTGAGCGATTCCGTGGCCCGACTCGTGGGAGAGGCGGAGGCGAGTTTCGCCGTCACCGAGTTGCGCGAGGAGGACTATGCGTCCGTCGACGGGTCGGTGTCGGTCCAGGCCGTCGTGGAGGCGGCGCAGACGCCGCCCATGCTGAGCAGCCACCGGGTCGTCGTGGCCCGCCAACTCGGCACCTTCAGCGACGTTCGGGCGCTCGACCCCCTGATCGACTATCTCGCCGAGCCGCTGGCAACGACGCGGCTGCTGCTCGTGTGGGAGAAGGGCGCGACGCAGTCCCAACTGCGCCCTGCCCCGGCCGCGCTGAGGGAAGCCGTGGAGGCGGCCGGAGGGGTCTGCCATCGTGCGGAGGTTGGCCGCGGGCGGGCCGGAACGACCTGGCTCAGAGAGCAGGTGGCCGCGGCACAGGTGGTGTTGGACCGCGCCGCAACCGATCTCCTGGCCGAGCACCTCGGTGAGGACAGGGTCCGCGTCTGGGCGATCCTGGACACCCTGGCCGGTGCCTACGGGCCCGGGTCGAGGCTCGGCGCCGACGACGTGGCTCCGTTTCTCGGGGCGCGCGGGACGGTCCCGCCGTGGGAACTCACCGATGCCATCGGCAAGGGCGACATCGCCGGCGCGCTGGCCTGCCTGCAGCGGCTGAGCGGTCCCGAGGCGATGCACCCGTTGCAGATCCTGGCGATCCTCCGGAACCACTTCGACCGCATGCTGCATCTCGACGGTTCGGGGGCGCGGGACGAAGCTGCGGCTGCCGAGATACTCCGCGAGGCCGGCCTGTTGCGCAAGGGTGCTTCGACGTACGGCGCCCGCCAGGCACTGGCGGCCTCCCGCCGGCTCGGCTCGGACCGCATCAGGTCGGCGGTCGCCCTACTGGCCGCTGCCGACCTCGATCTTCGGGGCCGAACGGCGCTCGACCCTGCAGCCGTGCTCGAAATCCTCGTGGCCCGCCTCAGCCGGATGAACCGCCGCTGAGGAGCCGGATGAACCGCCGCTGACGGGTGGCGCGCCTCAGCTCTCGTCGCCTGCGCTGATGCGGGCGATGCGCCGGGTCAGCCGGGACTTCTTGCGTGATGCCGTGTTGGGGTGCAGGATTCCCTTGGCAGCCGCCATGTCGATCCGCTTGACCGCGATCCGCAGCTGCTCCGCCGCGTCGTCGTCACCGGTCAGGGCGGCGGCTTCGGCGCCGGCGGTGCGCGTGTTGATCTCCGCACGCACGGAACGGTTGCGCGCCCGCCGCTTGTCGTTCTGGCGATTTCTCTTGATCTGGCTCTTGATGTTGGCCACGGTGCTCCTCACGGTGGCTGTCGGGGCGAGCCGGTTGCTCCCGGTTGGCGCCCACGACCGCACGCTCGATTCGACCCGTGCATGCTACCGACGCTCGCGCCCGTCCGGCCGGGGCGCGGGCACTCGGCGGGCGGCGGGTAGCATTTCGACCAGGAATCTTCGGGTCCGCCCGCAGGAGTGGGCGGCTTCTGGGCCCGTCGAGTGCTGGGCCCGTCGAGTGCTGGGCCCGCGCACCCGTTGCCGTCACTCCGAGGTCATGGATCAGTCCCGCATACGCAACGTGGCGATCATTGCCCACATCGACCACGGGAAGTCCACGCTGGCCGACCGCTTCTTGGAGTTGTGCCAGGCGGTCGAGCCTCGCGCCATGCGCGACCAGTATCTCGATTCCATGGATCTCGAGCGCGAGCGGGGCATCACCATCAAGCTGCAGAGCGTCCGCCTCTCCTACGGTCCGTGGTGGCTCAACCTGATCGACACGCCGGGCCACGTCGACTTCGGCTACGAGGTGTCGCGCTCCCTGGCGGCCTGCGAGGGTGTGATCCTGCTCGTGGACGCCGCCCAGGGCATCGAGGCGCAGACCCTCGCCAACTGCACGATGGCGCTGGAGCACGACCTGACGATCGTGGCGGCCCTCAACAAGGTCGACCTCCCGGCGGCCGACCCCGACCGGATGGCCGGTGAGATCGAGCAGGTTCTCGGGATCCCGGCGGGCGACGTGCTGCGCATCTCGGCCAAGACCGGCGACGGGGTGCCCGAGTTGCTCGATGCCGTCACCGAGCAGGTGCCGCCACCGGCCGGGGATCCGGAGGCGGAATTGCAGGCCCTCATCTTCGACTCGCACTTCGACCAGTACCGCGGGGTGGTCAGTTCGGTGCGGGTGGTGGAGGGCACGCTCCGCGCCGCCTCGCAGGTGCGGTTCATGCAGACGGCAGCCACGCACGAGACCCAGGAGATCGGCGTGCGCGCCCCGGCGCTGACGGTCGTGGACGAACTGGGCCCGGGGGAGGTGGGCTACCTCATCGCCGGTGTGAAGAACACCGCCGAGGCGCGCGCCGGCGAGACGGTCACCGACGCTCGCCGACCGGCGCCGTCCCCGCTCCTCGGCTACCGCGAGCCCAAGGCAATGGTGTTCTGCGGGCTCTACCCCATCGACGGTGACGAATACCTCGACCTCCGGGACGCCCTCGACAGGCTCCGGCTCAACGACTCCAGCTTCAGCTACACCCCCGAGACCTCCACCGCTCTGGGCTTCGGCTACCGGTGCGGGTTCCTCGGGCTGCTGCACATGGAGATCATCATCGAGCGTCTCGAGCGGGAGTTCGATCTGGACATCATCGCCACGACGCCGTCGGTGGAGTACCGGGTGCGCACCGCGGCGGGCTCGGAGGTGGCCGTCGACAGCCCCAGCCGGCTGCCGCCGGCCGGCGAGGTGGCGGCCATCGCCGAGCCGTTCCTGCTGCTCAGCATCATCGCCCCGGCGCGCCACACGGGGACGCTGATGGAGTTGTGCCAGAAGCGTCGCGGCAACCTGAGGGGCATGGACTACCTGTCGCCGGAGCGGGTGGAGATGCGGTACCGGCTCCCCCTCGCTGAGGTCGTCACCGACTTCTACGACCAGCTCAAGAGCCGGACCCAGGGCTACGCCAGCCTCGACTACGAGGCCGACGGCTACGAGGACTCCGACCTCGTCAAGGTCGACATCCTCCTGCACCACGATCCGGTGGACGCCTTCAGCGCCATCGTTCACCGCAGTGCGGCCTACTCCTACGGTCGGCGGATGACGGCGAAGCTGCGCGAGTTGATCCCGCGCCAGCAGTTCGACGTGCCGATCCAGGCCGCCATCGGCAGCCGCATCATCGCTCGCGAGACCGTCAAGGCCTACCGCAAGGACGTGACGGCGGGGCTCTACGGCGGGGACGTCACCCGCAAGCGGAAACTGCTCGAACGCCAGAAGGCCGGCAAGAAGCGGATGAAGGCGATCGGCAGGGTCGAGGTCCCGCCCGAGGCGTTCGTCTCGGCGCTCCGGATGCCGTCCGGCTGAGAGCCCGGCGCTCGCACGGGGTCTCGGAGCCAACGACGTCGCCGGAGGCCGTCGAGCATCGGCGGTATCATCGGATCGTCATGGCTTCCCGCACCGACGCTCTCTCGCCGCGCAAGGAGGAGATCCTGCGCGCCGTCGTGGAGTGCTATATCGCCAGTGCCTCCCCGGTCGGCTCGGGCACCGTGTGCGACTCGCAGGACTTCGGCGTCTCCCCGGCGACCATCCGCAAGGAGATGCTGTCCCTGGAGCAGACGGGGTACCTGCACCAGCCGCACACCTCCTCGGGCCGGGTGCCCACTGAAGCGGGCTACCGCTACTTCGTGGACGCCCTGATGGAGCCCTACAGACTCGGGCCGGTCGAGGGTCGCCAGATCAGCGAGTTCTTCGATCACGCCCACGGTGAGCTGGGGTCGGTGCTGGCCTCGCTGTCCTCGCTGCTGGCGGACGTGACCCGCTGCGCCGCGGTCGTGGTCGGGCCTCGTGCGGACTCGGCGGTTGTCCGCTCGGTGCAACTGGTCGAGATCTCCAGCCACGTGGTGCTCGTGGTGGCGGTCCTGTCCACGGGCGCCGTGGAGCAGCGAGCCCTGGAACTGGACGAGGCCCCTGACCGTCGCGACGTCGAGCATGCGGCCGACGTGCTGGCGCGAAACCTGGTCGGTGGGCCGGTCGATGCCGCGGTGCCGGTGGACGGGTTGCCGTCGGCCGTCGGCCGTCTCGTCGGCTCCGCCGCGGATGCCCTGCGCGGTGGCGTGGGCGGGTTCGCCGAGCACCTCTTCGTCGGCGGTCACGCCACGGTCGTGCGCTCGTTCGGCGCGGTCGAGACGGCGCAGCGGATCCTGACGCTCCTGGAGCGCCACTACGCAGTGGTCTCGCTGCTGCGGGACATCGTGGACCGGGGCATGCGGGTGGCCATCGGAGGGGAGACCGGGCTGGTGCCGCTCAGCGAGTGCTCGGTCGTGGTCTCGCCCTACCTCGTGGAGGGTCGCCGGGCCGGCTCCATCGCGGTGCTGGGACCGACCCACCTCAACTACCCCCAGGCCATGGCGACCGTGGCGGTGATCAGCCGGCAGCTCGGCCAGATGCTGAGCGGCGGCTAGCTCGAGCTGCGCCCCCGATCGTCATGACCACTCGCGACTACTACGAGGTTCTGGGTGTGTCCTCCGGGGCCACTGCGGAGGAGATCAAGCAGGCGTACCGGCGGCTGGCGCGCGATTCCCATCCCGATCGCAACCCCGACGACCCCTCCGCCGAGGAACGCTTCAAGGAGGTGGCCGCCGCCTACGAGGTGCTGAGCGACCCCGAGCGGCGGGCCAACTACGACCGTTTCGGGACGGCGGAGGCTCCGTCCAACCCGTTCGACATTTTCTCGGCGTTCTTCGGAGATGCGGGATTCGGCGGCTTCGGAACTCCGAGCCGCAGCGCAGCCTCCGCCGGTGCGGACGTCGAGACCGTGCTGCAACTGGATCTTGCCGACGCCGTCTTCGGCGGTCCCCAGGAGGTGAGCGTGACCCTGGCGGTGCCCTGCGAGGACTGCGAGGCCACAGGTGCCGCCGCCGGTACCGAGCCGGTGGCCTGTGCCGACTGCTCGGGCACCGGCCAGGTCCGTCAGGTGCGCCAGTCGCTGCTCGGCCAGTTGGTGACGGCGGGTCCCTGCCGCCGGTGTGCGGGTCTGGGGCAGCACATCGAGAGCCCCTGCCGGTCCTGCCGGGGCCAGGGGCGGATACGGGGCGAGCGCGCCTACACGCTCGACGTGCCACCGGGGGTGGACACCGGCACCGTGCTGCGGCTGTCGGGCCGCGGCGGTGTCGGGCTGCGCGGCGGGCCGCATGGCGATCTCTACGTCCAGGTGCGGACCCGCCCGCATCCGACCCTGCAGCGGCGCGGCGACGACCTGGTGGCGCGCGTCGAGGTCCCGATGACGAAGGCCGCGCTGGGTGGTCGGGTGAGCCTCGACACACTCGACGGTCCCCAGGAGTTGCGCATCGCCCCAGGGACGCAGGCGGGTCAGACGATGGTGTTGCGCTACAAGGGCGTGCCGCGGGGTCGGGGCAGGGGACGGGGCAACCTGCTCGTGGAGATCGCCGTGGAGACGCCGGAGAATCTCGACGGCGAGCAGACCGAGCTGTTGGCGGAACTGGCGCGGCTTCGGGGCGAGGACATCGACACCGGCGGCCTGCGCAGCAGGCTCCGTTCCACGTTCAGTTCCTGAGCGGCGGGTCCCGGTGGCGCCCGCGCCGCCCGGAGCACGAGTCTTTCCGAGTCTGCCGGCTCTTCATTGTGAAGGCACCGGGAGCGGCAGGTACCAGGTTCCCTCGGCGTAGCGCACGAGGAGTTCGTTGCAGGCGCCGCGGGGCACGCCCGCCAGTTGGACGGGCGGCGTCAGGTCGGCGACGAGCCTGCCGACCAGGGGCGACTGCCGCGGCCAGGAGTCGAAGACGTACACCCGCCCGCCGGATTGGACGAGCGCCACGGTGGCGATGCCGTCACAGTCCCAGTCACCCACTGCCACCTGGTCGCCGGCCTCACCGATGGGGTAGGGGGTACCGTCGACCCACACGAACCCGGCAGTGAGGTCGATCTCCTCCGCGCAGCCGTCACCGGTCACGTCGCGGAAGCCGTCGGCTATCGGTCTGCAGCCCGCGGTGTCGTGTGGGGGCAGCGGCGGCGCCGGAGCGACACCGGAGTGATCCGCCGGGGTCTGGCCCGACGGTGTGGGCCGGCTCACCGGCGCCGAGTCGGGAGAGGCCGGCGGCTCCGCGGCCGCTGCGCCGGATGGGTGCACGGCGGGACCGCTCTCCGGCGCCGCGCCGCCCCGCCCGGCGGCTCCTGCGGTCACTGTCGTCGATCCGGCGAGTGGGTCCGATCCGACAGGCGCGGGAGGCGGAGCGTTTGTTGCACCGAGGCGCATGACCATCAAGGTTCCGAGCACACACCCGCCGCACACTGCCACGACAGCGAGCAGCGTTGCCTTCCTCGGACGTGGTCGAACGTGCCGCAGTCGCCGGGGAGCCTGCCCCGGGTGCCGGTTCGGCAACCGCGGGCGGACGTCGAGCAGGTGCCGCCGCTGTCCGGACCGGTGGGCTGCCGGCGTCCGCAGGCCTCGCAACACGTCCTCCGGCTGTCGGTGGAGGCCCTCCGTGCCGGAGCCCGGGGCCGCATCCGTGCCAACGGAGGAGGCGCCGGGCGTGCCGGAGCCCGGGTGCGCGGACCGGCCGCGGGAGTCATCGGCCCCCGACGCGCCGGCTGCGAACTCGCTCACCCCCAGCTTGCCGTCAGCGCCGTTGCCGGGCGCGCGCGTGGTGCCGCCCCCGGTTCCCAGCGCGTGAATCTGGCCGGCCAGAGCCTTGGCGGTGGGCACGCGCCCGCCCGCAGCCGCCTGCGCCAACGCGTGCAGGCGCTCCCGCAGCCGCGGGTCGTCCTTCCTGCGGCTCGGGCGCGTCCTCTGCCCCTCGAGACGCTGGAGAGCGGCGAGCACCGTCTCACCGATCGCGACGACATCGGCGAGTTGCTCGCCAGCGGTGCCGACGCCGGCGTCCTGTTCCGACTCGCCGCCGGCGGCGGGCGGCTCCGGCTCGTGATCAGCGGGGTTGCCTTCAGCACGACACGGGATACCGGGTCGGTTTGTCGCCGTGCCACCTGGGACGGCAACCCGGCCTGCCGACGAGAAGCCACAGAGGAGGGGGCGGCGCAGCGCGTCGATCACGACGTGGCTCGGGCGGATCGAGCGATGGACGACACCCCGCTCGTGCAGGTAACCGACGATGCCGGCGAGGTCCTCGACGACCCTGCGGAGTTCCTCGAGTCGTTGCGGTTGCCACGTCGCCAGCGTTTCCCGGCCGGCGTAGCGGGTGAGCAGCCGCGGTCCGCGCTCGTCGTTGGTGAGCGCCACGAAGCGGATGATTCCGGGATGGTCGAGATCGCTGAGGAGTGCAGCCTCGTGCCGCAGGGTCTCGGCGGATCTGCCGTCCTTGACAGCGACCAACTCCTGCCCGTGAAGATCGGAACGTAGCGCCATAGGTGCAAGCCTAATGAGCAAAGTCAATATATTTCCATTTGTTTCCACTATGTTGACCGCTTCGGCAGTTGGTCAACTCCCTGCGCGGTCGGATGGCGCGGCGGCGATCGCCTTGGCCGCAACGCACAGATTCGGCCGACACGCACGGCAGTTCGCGGCAGGCCGAGTTTCCGGCGACCTCTAGGATCGACCGGGCGGAGTCGATCCCCGAGAGTTTGAGGTACGCCTGGTGCGGTCATGTGACGCGGTCGTGATCGGAGGCGGAATCGCCGGAGTCTCCGCCGCCTATGCACTGTCCGCGCGGGGTGCCGAGGTCGTGATCCTCGAGCAGGAGGACTCGCTGACGGCCCACAGCACGGGACGCTCCGCCGCCCAATACATCGAGACCTACGGCGGCCGGATCAATCAGGCACTCACCGTCGCCTCGAGGAATTTCCTGTCCAGTGACGCCGACGGCTGGGCCGACGATCCCCTGTTGACGCGCCGCCCGGTCCTCTGGGCGGCCGGCGCGGAGCGGCTTGCCGATTTGGAGCGCCACGGGCAGGAGATGTCGACGCTCTCGACGGCACTCGTGCCGGTCGACGCGCGCGAGGCACGGGAGCACTGCCCGGTGTTGAGCCCGGCCTGGGTCGCCGGCGCGCTTCTGGAGGCCGACAGCTACGACATCGACGTGGCCGGTTTGCATCAGGCGTTCCTGCGCGGCGCCCGCCGGCGGGGTGCGACCGTGGTGCGCTCCAGTCCTGTGGTCGCCATGGAGCGGTCGGGGCGGCACTGGCATGTGCAGACGGCAGCCGAGTCGTTCGCCGCGCCGGTGGTCGTGGATGCGGCGGGCGCCTGGGCCGACGACGTCGCCCGCACAGCCGGTGTCGCAGCCTTGGGTCTGGCGCCCCTGCGACGCACCATCTTCACGTTTGCCGCCCCGAGCGACCGGCCGCCGGAGGAGGTGTCGCTCTGGCCACTCGTGGTCGACATCGCCGGCGACTTCTACTTCAAACCGGAGGTGCCCTCGCAACTGCTGGGCTCGCCGGCCGACGAGACGCCGGACGTGCCCCGTGACGCCCGTCCCACCGAAGTCGACGTGGCACGGGGAATCGACGCCGTCAACGCGGCGACCACGCTGGGCGTGCGCGCCGTTCGCTCGGTGTGGGCGGGGCTGCGCACGTTCGCTCCGGACCGCCACCCTGTCGTGGGCCTCGATGATGGGGCGGAAGGGTTCGTGTGGTGCGCCGGGCAGGGCGGCACCGGCATCCAGACGTCCCCCGCGATCGGTGAACTGGTCGCGTCGATCGTGTGCGGGACGCCACCGCCCGAGTCGCTCGTCGGTCTGATCGACGGACTCTCCCCGCGCCGCTTGCGGCCGACGGAGTAGTCACCGGGCGCACACCATCGCAGTCGGCCCATCGGCGCCGGCGCCACCGTCTGCACCCAGCCACGGTGTTCCTGCAGGTCGGGCGACTCCAACGCGAATCCGGGCCGGCACCGTGGACGACCCGGATCGTGAGGGGCCGCGCGGATCTCGACGTGGTGGTTCGATAGGCTCGGGCGGTTACCCGCGTGCGGGTTCGGACCGGTGGACGGAGCGGTGGAGAGGTTCGCGATGCGACGGTTGATCGTAGTGATGTTGAGCGCGGTGCTCATTGCGGGCGCGTGCTCGGGAGATGACCCCGAGGTCGCGGCTGACCAGCCTCGCGAGCCCGTGACGACCGCTCAGCCGGCCACCGACCCGCCACCTGCGCCGGAGCCCGCCGAGGAGCCTCCATCTGCGCCGGAGCCGGTCGCCGAGCCAACCGTGACGCCGGAGCCCGTCGCCGAGCCAACCGTGACGCCGGAGCCCGTTGAGGAGCCGGCTGAGGAGCCCGTTGAGGAGCCGGCGGAGGAGCCGGTGGAGGAGCCCGTTGAGGAGCCGGCGGAGGAGCCGGTGGAGGAGCCCGTTGAGGAGCCGGCGGAGGAGCCGGTGGAGGCGCCCGCTGAGGAACCGGCCGAGGAACCCGCCGAGGAACCGGCCGACGAGCCCGCCGAGCCGGTGCCGACCTATGAGCCTCCGGTTGGCGATCCGGCGCCCCTGCCGGTCGATCCCGCCGTCCGTGTCGGCACGCTCGACAATGGTCTGACCTACTACCTCCGCAACAACGAGGAACCCGGCACCAACCTGTCTCTCCGCCTGGCCGTGCGCGCCGGGTCACTGCACGAGGCCGAAGCGGGCCTCGGCGTGGCCCACTTCCTCGAGCACATGATGTTCAACGGCACCGAGGAGTTCCCCCGCAACGACATCATCGACGCCCTGCGCGGCCTCGGGGTGGAGTTCGGCCCCGACATCAACGCCTATACGTGGTACGACCAGACGGTCTACGAGCTCGACGTGGTCACGAACCAGTCCGGTGCCGTCGAGACCGCCTTCGGAGTCCTCTCGCAGTGGGCCCACGCGGCCACGATCGCCGAGGCCGACGTCGTCGAGGAGCGCGGCGTCGTGCGCGACGAACTCCGGCTGCGCTACGAGACCGGCTCCGGCATCATCAACCGCGTCTTCGATCACAGCTACGTGGTGGACACCCCGTACGAGGGGCGCGCCGCCATCGGCACGGCGGAGTCCATCGAGTCGATGACACCGGAGACGCTGCGCGACTTCTACGAGACCTGGTACGTGCCGTCCAACATGGCCTTCATCGCCGTCGGCGACCTGTCCCTCGACGAGTTGGAGGCTCTCGTGGAGGAGCACTTCGGTGCCATCCCGGCCGGCGAGGCAGCCCCCGCCCCCGACACGTCCTCGCCGATCAGCGCCGAGCCGGTCTACCTCACGGCCACCTCGCCCAGCCAGGGATACTCGTACATGTCCCTGGACCTGAAGATCCCCGTCTGGGAAGGCGCGACCGTTGGCGGGGAGCGCGTGTGGCTGATGGAGACCCTCCTCGCCCTCATGCTGGACGCCCGCCTGAAGGACGCCTACGAGCAGGGCTTCCTCTCGCAACTCGACCCGGCGAAGTGGGATCCGTTCAGCTACACGGAGGGCATCCGCTTCTACGGCACGAACCTGCGCGCCGACGACCTCGCCACGGCTCTTGGTGACTACTGGTCGATGGTGCTGAGCCTGGAGGCCGCCGGATTCAGCGATGCCGACCTCGAGCATGCCGCCGAGGTCGTGCGGTCCGATCTGGAGTTCGAGCTCCGGAGCGTCGGGACGAAGCAGGACCACGAGTGGGCCGAGTTGTACGTGTCGCACTTCCTGGCGGGTGACGACATCGGCACCGTCGCTGATCGCGTGGCGCGGGTCGACGCCCTGCTCGAGGAGATGCAGCCCGAGGAACTCACCGATTACTTCCGCTGGATCATGAGCGCGGCCGCCCCGATCGTGATCGCGGTCGGGGCCGACCCCTCCGAGGTTCCCACCGTCGAGGAGATGCGCGCCGCCGTCGAGGGCGCCGCGCCGGGCCCGGTTCCGGAGCGGACCGTCGAGATCAGTGCCCTGATGGAGGCTCCCGAACCGGTCGAACCCGTCTCCGAGGGTCCTGTCGAGGCCATCGACGGCGCCTACGAATGGACCTTCGCCAACGGCGCCACCGTGGTGTTCGTGCCCTCGGACATCTCCGAGGCGCAGGTTGACATGCGGGCGATCTCCCAGGGCGGGTGGTCCGCCATGGAACCCGGTGATCGAGCGCTGGCCGGGAGGCTGGCCACGCGGGCCGTCCGCCAGAGCGGCCTCGGCGGCCTGAGCCCCTCACAGGTGCAACGCCTCCTCGAGGAGCACAACGTTGCCGTCGGGCCTTTCATCGACGAGACGGAGGAGGGCTTCGCCGGCGCCGCCGCGGCCGACGGCATCGAGACCATGTTCCAGAACTTGCACCTCCTGGTGACCGCCCCGCAGGTCGACGACCAGGCCTTCGCCGAGGTGCTCCAGATCGGCGAGATCATCCTCTCCCTGGCCGCGGCCGATCCCGACTGGCAGACCTGGATCGCCTCCATCGAGTCCCGCCACCCCGACGCGTTCGAGTGGTTCAGTCCGGTCGCGTCCCAGGAGGCGCTCGACGCCCTCACGCCCGAGTCACTGCTGGACCGTTATCTGCAGCGACTCGGCGACGTGGACGACTTGATCGTCGCCGTGGCGGGCGACATCGGCCAGGACGTCGTCGAGCAGATGGCGCGCACCTACGTCGGCACGCTTCCCGCCGGCGAAGCCGACACGTTCGCCGACCGTCGATCCGACGAGCCGGCCGGCGTGGTGAGACGGGAGATCGTGCTGCCGCCCGATGCCCAGAACACGGCCGTGGAGATCTACTTCGAGGCGCCGCTGGAGGTGGACGTGGCGCTGGAGGTGGCCGCGCAGGCGCTGACGACGATCCTCAATGCCAGGTTGATCGCCGAGGTCCGCGAGGACATCGGCGCCAGCTACAGCGCCGGGAGCCGCGTGCAGCCGTTCCTGACCCCCGAGCCCGGGGTTAGCGCGCTGGTCGCGGCCTCCGGTGACCCGCAGTTCATCGACGAGATCCAGAGCACGATCTTCGGAATCCTGGCCGACCTCGTGGCCAACGGGCCGAACCTTGACGAGTGGGCAGAGGCCCTGGCGGTCCTGAACGCCGAGTACACCCACGAGGGCAACGCCGACCATCTGACCGCCGTGCTCCGCCGGGCCCACGCTCCCGACGACGAACTCACCACGACGGTGCGGCTGTTCGAGGAACTCGCCGCTCTCAAGGCCGCCGACGTGCAGGCTCTGGCCGCCGCACTCTTCGACCCCGACCAGCACATCGACATCGTCACCGTGCTCGGCTGAGAGCCTCGCCCGGAGGATCGTCAGGCGCGCTCGTCCAGAGGCACGTAGTCGCGTTCGGGGTGGCCCGTGTAGAGCTGGCGCGGCCGGGCGATGCGAGAGTCCTTCTCCATCAACTCGCTCCAGTGCGCCAGCCAGCCCGAGGTGCGGGGGATGGCGAACAGCACGGTGAACATGTTGGTCGGGAACTTGAGGGCCTGGTAGATCAATCCCGAGTAGAAGTCCACGTTGGGATAGAGGCTGCGGCTGATGAAGTACTCATCGGCGAGTGCCACCTCCTCGAGCTTGAGGGCGATGTCCAGCAGCGGGCTGCTGCCCGTCAGCTGGAAGACCTCGTCGGCGGCCTCCTTGATGATCTTCGCCCGCGGGTCGTAGTTCTTGTAGACCCGGTGCCCGAAGCCCATCAGGCGGTGCTTGCCGGCCTTGACCTCGGCGATGTACGGGTCCACGTTCTCGTAGCTGCCTATCTCGCGCAGCATGGCCAGGACGGCCTCGTTGGCTCCCCCGTGGCGCGGGCCGTAGAGGGCGGCGCAGGCGGCGGCCACCACCGAGTAGGGGTCGGCGTGCGCGCTGCCGACGACGCGGGCGGTGGTGGTGGAGCAGTTCTGGCTGTGGTCGGCGTGCAGGATGAACAGGATCTCCAGCGCCCGGCGAACGGCCGGATGGCAGTGGTAGCGGGGCTCCGCCACCCGGAACATCATCGACAGGAAGTTGGAGGTGAAATCCAGGTCGTTGTCGGGGTACACGAAGGGCATGCCGATGGAGAAGCGGTGCGCCGCGGCCGCCATGGTCGGCACCTTGGCGATGAGCCGCACGATCTGGCGCATCCGCACCTCGGGATCCTCCACGTCCTTGGCCTCGGGGTAGTAGGTCGAGAGCGCCGCGATCGAGGAGACGAGAACGCCCATGGGGTGGGCGTTGTAGCGGAACGACTCCATGAAGCGCTTGCGGAAGTTCTCGTGGATGTAGGTGTGGTGGGTGATCTCGTCGTGCCAGTCGTCGAACTGGTCCGGCGTGGGCAGTTCGCCGAAGAGGAGCAGGTAGGCCACCTCGAGGTAGGACGATCGGCGCGCCAACTGCTCGATCGGGTAGCCCCGGTAGCGCAGGATCCCCTCGGCCCCCACGATCTGCGTGATCGAACTCTCACCGATGGCGGTGTGGCTGAACGCATCGTCGGAGAACCAGATATTGCCGAGGAGCTTCGCCCAGCCACCGGAGTCCACACCACCGTTGAGGATCGGGATCTCGACGGATTCGCCCGTGCGGTTGTCGGTGATGGTGATGGACTCTGCCAAGACTCGCCCGCCTTTCCGGCGAGATGATATCGACAATCGGCCCGATCACTGAAATCGCAGTTCAGTGTGGCTCTCGGGGCATTCCTACAGTGGCGTGTTCCCGTGCCGGTTGCGGGGCATGTCCTCGCGCTTGGAGGACAGCAGCGCCAGGGCGTCGGCCACCTCCCGGCGCGTCTCGGCAGGATCGATCACCGCGTCCACCGACCCCCGCTCGGCGGCAAGGAACGGGTTCAGCAGCCGCTCGGCGTAGTCGCCCTCCAGGGCGGCCCGCTCGAAATCCGCGGCGTTGCGGTGCAGGATCTCGACGGCTCCCTTGGCGCCCATGACGGCGATCTCCGCCGTGGGCCAGGCGAAGGCCACGTCGTTGCCCATGTACCGCGAGTCCATGACGATGTACGCCCCACCGTAGGACTTGCGCAGGGTCACGCAGATCCGGGGCACCGTGGCGGCGGCGTAGGCGAACGCCATCTGGGCGCCGTGACGGATCATGCCCCGCCACTCCAGATCCTTGCCGGGCTGGAAGCCGGGCGTGTCCACGAACGTCACGATCGGCAGGTTGAAGGCGTCGCAGAACGAAACGAACCGCGCTCCCTTCTGGGAGGCGGCGATGTCGAGCGTGCCGGCGAGGTGCTGCGGCTGATTGGCCACCATCCCGACGGGGAAGCCGTCGACGGAGGCCAGGGCGGTTACCAGGTTCGGTGCCCACCCGGCGCGCAGCTCGATGACCGAGCCGTCATCGGCCACCGCCTCCAGCACCGCGCGCACGTCGTAGCCGCCGGTGGTCGACATCGGGAGCACCGCGGCCAGTTCGGGTGTGCGGCGGTCCGCGGGATCGGTCGTCGGGAGGCGCTCGGGGATCTCGTCCACGTGCGAGGGAAGCAGGCGCAGCAGTTCGCCGACGGCCGCCTCGGCGGCGTCGATGTCTGCCACGACGAGCGACGCCACCCCGCTGCGGTCCGCATGCACCGTCGAGCCGCCCAGATCATCCGCAGCCACGGGCACACCCGTGAACTGCTCGACCATGGCCGGCCCGCTCACGAAGGCGAAACCGTCGGCGACCATGACGGTCAGATCGGCGACGCCGAGCAGGAGGGCGGGGCCCGACAGCATCGGGCCCGTCACGCACAGGACGATCGGCACGACCCCGGAGACCGAGACCAGGGAGCGGGCGGCGACTCCCCAACCGTGGACGGAGGTGATGCCCCCGGCGATGTCGGGACCGGTTGCAGCCACGAAGCCGACGATCGGCAGCCGCTTCTCCAGGGCCAACTCGACGGCCTCCCGGATCGCCGCACCGGCGTTCTCCGTGATCGCCCGGTTGGACTCGTCGGCACCGAGCCGCACGACGACGGCCGGCCGGTCACCGACTTCGGTGACCGCGGTCGAGACGAGCGAGCGGGAGCCGGCGCGGGCGCGCAGATCGACCGGTGGCATAGAACTCGCGCCGAGGTTACCGGACCACCGGCCCGACCCCCGGCCGGGCGGTGCCCGGCGGGGCGCCCGCCGGGTACCTACAGTGTGAGGCCGGCAGCGGAACGACCAGGGGCGGTAGCCGAGACCGTGACGGTGGATGCTCGCATCAGCGATTGGATCACCCAGAACATCATCCGGCGCGCCATGGGTCCGCTGGTCCCCTTGGCGGCGACGGCCGCAGCCCTGCTCGTGGGCGCAGCCATGGTGTGGGGGTTCGGCGGAGACCCGGTCGAGGGCTATCGCGCCATGTTCACCGGCGCGTTCGGTGGTGTCAGCGAGATCGCCGACACGACCGTGAAGGCAACGCCGCTGCTGCTCGTGGGCGTGGGGATCTGCATCGCCTTCCGGGCCTCGGTCATCAACATCGGCGGTGAGGGTCAGATCATCGCGGGCGCGCTGCTCTCCACGGTCGTGGTGCTGTCCCTACCCGGTCTGGATCGCTGGTTGCTCCTGCCGCTCGCGCTCGTCGCCGGTGCGATCGGCGGTGCTTGCATGGGCTTCATCCCCGGTGTGCTGAAGGCCTACGCCAACGTGAACGAGATCCTCTCCACGATCATGCTCAACATCGTGGCGGGGTACATGATGCAGTACCTGCTGCTGGGGCCGATGATCGATCGGGCGGCCGTGGAGGCCGGCAACCACATCGCCCAGACGAGGCGGTTGTCGCCCAACGCCGATCTCCCGATCCTGCTCGGGGGAACGCAGATGAACCTCGGCATCGTGGTGGGGGCCGCGGTCGCCATCGCCGCCTTCCTCCTGTTGTGGCGAACGTCCCTCGGGTTCGAGATCCGGGCCGTCGGCGGCAGCAAGGACGCCTCCCGCTACGCCGGCATGAAGGTGGAGCGCAGGATCGTGCAGGCGCTGACGCTCAGCGGCATGATGTCGGGCCTCGGCGGTGCCGTGCTCGTGTTCTCCTCGGTCGCCCACCGGCTCAGCGTCGAGAGCGGCCCGCAGGGGTTCACCCAGCTGGCCGGGTTCAACGGCATCGTGGCCGCACTGTTCGGGGGCCTGCACCCGCTGTGGACCATTCCTGCCGCGGTCCTCTTCGGGGGACTGCTCGTCGGGGCGAACGCGCTGCAGCGCGCGGTGCAGGTGGCGACGCCGCTGGTCGTGGCCCTCAGCGGGCTCGTGGTGGTGTTCGTCGTCAGCAGCGACCGCGCGGTGCGGTGGGCGCGGCGCGTCGTGGAGCGGATCGACATGAGCGCCGAGTCCCAGCGTGACCACGCCGAGGACACCGCGCAGGACGCCGTGGAGCAGGGGGCGGACGCTCCGTTGGTGCCCGGCGACGACGGGACGGAGCACCGATGATCCCGGGTCCAATGGTGCTCGACGTTGCCACCTTCGAGGTGTTCGCTGCCCGCAGCGGCTGGAGCGGCTTCTTCACGTTGGCCACGCTGGTGGCCACGGTGGCGGCCGCCATCCGTCTCGCCACGCCGTATCTCATCGCCGCCGTCGGCGAGAGCGTCGGCCAGCGCAGCGGCGTACTCAACCTCGGCGTCGACGGCGTGATGCTGCTGGGGGCGTTCGGTGCGTACTACGCGACGACGCGCACCGGCCAGCCGTGGTACGGCATGCTGGTCGGACTCGGTGTCGGCGTGGTCATGGGACTCGTCTACGCCTTCATCACCGTGACCCTCCACGCCGAGCAGGGCATCAGTGGGATCGGCATCTACCTTTTCGGCCTCGGCTTCAGCGACCTGCTCTTCCGCCAGCTCGTGGGTGCGCCGCGCCCCATCCGCGGCTTTGACGGCGTGTTCGACTTCACGCTCCCGGAGGGCCGCCTGGAAATCGCCTACCCGGACCTCTACAACCACAGCCTCGTCATCTACCTGGCGTTCCTGCTGGTCCCTGCGGTGACCCTGCTCGTCAACCGCACCACGTTCGGGCTCAACGTCCGGGCGGTCGGCGAGACGCCCCAGGCTGCCGACAGCCTGGGCGTGAGCGTGGCCCGCACGCGCTACGGCACCATCCTCATCGGCAACACCCTGGCCGGTGCTGCGGGCGCGGTGCTGGCGCTCGAGAAGGGCATCTTCATCCAGAACATGACCAACGGCATGGGGTTCATCGCCGTGGCACTGGTCTATTTCGGGGCCTGGCGCCCGCTCGGTGTGCTGGCCGGATCACTGCTGTTCAGCCTCGTCACCGCAGCGGTGTTGCAGTGGAAGACGCTGGGCATCCTCAGCGGCGCGGCGGCGCAGCTCACCGAGATGGCCCCGGCGGCGGTGACGATCATCGCTCTGGTGGTCGTGACGCACCGCATCGGCGCGCCGGCGGCTCTCACCCGACCCTTCCGGCGCGGCGCCGAGCACTAGCCGTTCACATCCTCGCCCGGTCTCGAAACCGACACCTGCCGGGAAGACTTTTGGCGTAGTCTCTTGCAATCCGGCGATCGCTCGCCGGGTCCGCACCGGACGACAAAGGGGTCAAGATGAGAAAGTCGACAACACGCGCCAAGTCTTTTGGACTGCTCGCGGCACTGATGGCGATAGCGCTGCTGGCCGCGGCCTGCGGTGGCGACTCGGATGAGTCCACCGAGGCGCCGCCACCGCCGCCGCCACAGCCCGCGGAGGCGCCTGCCACCGACGAGGCGCCCACCAGCGACGAGCCGCCACCGCCGCCGGCTGAGCCGTCGGGCCCGTTGCGGGTGGCGGTTGTGGCGCCGTCGGCGTCGAATGATTTGGCGTTCACGCAGAGCATCGTTGAGGGTGTTGCGGCGTTGGGTGAGACGCGTGAGTTGGAGGTCGAGGTCACTGACGGGACCTTCATGGTGGAGGATGCTGCGGTGGCGATCCGGGACTACGCGGCGGCCGGGTTCGATCTGGTGATCGCGCACGGTTCGCAGTACGGCGGGTCACTGCAGGAGATCGCTCCGGACTTCCCGGACACGTCGTTCGCGTGGGGCACGGCGTTGGATACGTTCGGTTTGCCGAATGTGTTCGCTTATACGGCGGCGTCCGATGAGGGCGGTTACGTGTTGGGGTCGATGGCGGCCGAGTTGACCGAGACCGGCGTGATCGGTGTTGTGGGGCCCATCGAGGTGGGTGACGCGAAGTTGTTCGTGGACGGTTTCGTGGCCGGCGCGGGTGCGCAGGATTCCTCGGTGACTGTGAACGTGGTGTACACGGAGTCCTTCAGCGATGTTGCCAAGGCGGCGGAGACCGCTGAGGCGCACGTGTCGCAGGGCGCGGACGTGATGACCGGTTCGGCGCAGATGGTCGTTGGCGCTGTGGGTGTTGCCCAGCGTGAGGGCCTGGCCTGGTTCGGCACGCAGGCGGATCAGACGTCGCTGGCTCCCGAGACTGTGGTGGCGTCGCAGGTGTACGAGTGGGAGGTCGTGCTGACCCAGATCGCCGCTGCGATCGATCGTGGTGTCAAGGGCGGCGAGGCGTTCACGATCACGCTGGCCAACGGCGGCCTGTCGATTGCGTTCAACGACGGCTACGGCCTGTCGGCGGCGATCCGCCAGATCGGCGAGGACACCGTCGCCGGCATCATCGACGGCAACATCGACACCATGGGCGGCCCGGCTGAGCCGTCGGGCCCGTTGCGGGTGGCGGTTGTGGCGCCGTCGGCGTCGAATGATTTGGCGTTCACGCAGAGCATCGTTGAGGGTGTTGCGGCGTTGGGTGAGACGCGTGAGTTGGAGGTCGAGGTCACTGACGGGACCTTCATGGTGGAGGATGCTGCGGTGGCGATCCGGGACTACGCGGCGGCCGGGTTCGATCTGGTGATCGCGCACGGTTCGCAGTACGGCGGGTCACTGCAGGAGATCGCTCCGGACTTCCCGGACACGTCGTTCGCGTGGGGCACGGCGTTGGATACGTTCGGTTTGCCGAATGTGTTCGCTTATACGGCGGCGTCCGATGAGGGCGGTTACGTGTTGGGGTCGATGGCGGCCGAGTTGACCGAGACCGGCGTGATCGGTGTTGTGGGGCCCATCGAGGTGGGTGACGCGAAGTTGTTCGTGGACGGTTTCGTGGCCGGCGCGGGTGCGCAGGATTCCTCGGTGACTGTGAACGTGGTGTACACGGAGTCCTTCAGCGATGTTGCCAAGGCGGCGGAGACCGCTGAGGCGCACGTGTCGCAGGGCGCGGACGTGATGACCGGTTCGGCGCAGATGGTCGTTGGCGCTGTGGGTGTTGCCCAGCGTGAGGGCCTGGCCTGGTTCGGCACGCAGGCGGATCAGACGTCGCTGGCTCCCGAGACTGTGGTGGCGTCGCAGGTGTACGAGTGGGAGGTCGTGCTGACCCAGATCGCCGCTGCGATCGATCGTGGTGTCAAGGGCGGCGAGGCGTTCACGATCACGCTGTCCAACGGCGGCCTGTCGATTGCGTTCAACGACGGCTACGGCCTGTCGGCGGCGATCCGCCAGATCGGCGAGGACACCGTCGCCGGCATCATCGACGGCAGCATCGACACCGGCTCCTAGAACGGAGTCGAGTTGAGCCGGGTCACGGGTCGAAGTCGCCCGTGACCCGGCTCGCAGCCGATGCACCGGTGAGAACGCAGAACCAATGTGACGGAGCGGTCCCGGATGAGCGCTGATCCGCCGCTGCTGGAGATGCGCGGGATCACCAAGCGGTTCCCGGGCGTCGTGGCCAACGACGCCGTCGACTTCGACCTCGCGGACGGCGAGGTGCACACGCTGCTGGGGGAGAACGGGGCGGGCAAGAGCACGCTCATGAAGATCCTCTACGGGATGTACCGCCCCGACGCCGGCGAGGTTCGTCTGCGCGGCAGCCGGGTGAACATCGAGTCCCCATCGGCGGCCATCGAGCACGGCATTGGCATGATCCACCAGCACTTCATGCTGGTACCCACGCTGACCGTCACCGAGAACGTGGCGTTGGGACTCGTGTCCGGCCGCCGCCCCCTCACCGACCTGCCGACCGTGGCGCGCCGGATCGGTGAACTCTCCGAGACGTACGGTCTCCGGGTCGACCCCGATACCCCCATCTGGCAGCTGGCGGTGGGTGAGCGCCAGCGGGTGGAAATCCTCAAGGCGCTCTACCGGGAGGCGTCCATCCTGGTGATGGACGAGCCCACGGCGGTGCTGACCCCCCAGGAGGTCGACGAGTTGATCGTCGTGCTGCGCCGGATGGCCGCCGACGGCCGCGGTCTGGTCTTCATCTCGCACAAGCTGCACGAGGTCATGGCTGTGTCCGACCGGATCACGGTGCTGCGCGACGGGCGCGTGGCCGGCGAGACCGCGCCGGCGCGCACCAACCGGGCCGAGCTGGCCCGCCTGATGGTCGGGCGCCCCGTGCAGATGGTCCCCGACCGTCCCGACGTGCAACTCGGTGACCCGCTGCTGGAGGTGAGCGATCTTCACGTGCAGAGCGACCGAGGCGACGACGCCGTCGGCGGGATGTCCTTCAGCGTGCACGCCGGTGAGATCCTGGGGCTCGCCGGCGTCTCGGGCAACGGCCAGTCCGAACTGGCCCAGGCCATCGCAGGCCTCCGTCCGGCACAGCGAGGAGCCGTGCGCATCGACGGGGTGGACGTGACCGGGCAGCATCCGCGCCGGGTGCGCGATGCCGGCATGTCCTACGTGCCGGAGGAGCGCATGCGTGACGGCGTGATCGCCATGTTCTCCGTGGCGGAGAATCTGGTCCTGCTGAACCAGGGCTCCGCCGAGTTCTGCCGCCGGGGTTTCCTGCGCCTCGGCGCCATCCGGGAGCACTGCGCGGATCTGGTCGCGCGGTTCGCTGTGAAGACACCCGGACTCGACGTGCCGACCTCCAACCTCTCGGGCGGCAACATCCAGAAGCTCATCCTGGCGCGGGAACTGTCGGCCGGCCCGAAGGTGATCCTGGCGGCGCAGCCCACCCGCGGCGTGGACGTCGGCGCCGGGGAGTACATCCACTCCCAACTCGCCGCCCAGAAGGCCTCGGGATGCGCCACGCTGCTGATCTCCGAGGATCTCGACGAGGTTCTGGGGCTCTCGGACCGCATCGGCGTGATGTACGAGGGCCGCCTGATGGGAGTGCTCGACCGGGAGGATGCGACGGTGGAGCGCCTGGGACTCTGGATGGCCGGTGTGGCCGAGGGAGCCGCCTGAGCAGGGCTCACCCCGAGTGGCGGTCCGGACCCGGCGCGGGCTGCTCCATGGCGTTGATGTAGTTGTAGATGGTGATGCGGCTGACGCCCATCGCGGCGGCGACATCCTCGACACCCTTGCGCAGCAGGAACGCACCGCGCTCGTTCAACAGCCGGACGGCCGCCTGCTTGCCGGTGCGTGACAGCTTCGACAGCGAGTCCCCCAACTCGCGCTCCACCGTTCCGATGAGCCGCCCGAGGGCGCCGTCCAACCCGTGCAGGCGGAGCACGCCCACCGTCTCGCCCTGGAAGTCCAGCGGAATGTCACCGGGCGTCCGTGCCGATGGCGGCAGCAGTTCGCCGCCCACCGCCGCGGCCACCGGCTGGAGCATCCGCCAGACGGGATGCTCGGAGTGGCTCGCCAACGGCTCCTGGTGCTCGGAGCTTGCCGGGGGCTCGGGATCCTTCCCGTTCATGCGCCGCCCGCGTCAGCGACCGCCGGCGCCTCGGGCTGACGCTCCAAGCGGAGCACGATGCGTGTGGCTCCTGCCCGCAGCGCCTCGCGGACCATGGCCGACGTGGCCTGCGCCGCCCGCTCGATGTCGCCGGTGGCCGTCGTTGCGAAGGGTCCGACCTCTGGCTCCAGGCCGGCGTCGGAGAATGCCGTCACGGCGGCTTCCACGTGCGGGCCGGGTGTGCCCTCCTTGAAGGGCTCGACGAAGAACTCGATGTGAACCATGTCCACGACGCCACCGACTTCCTTGCCACCGACTTCCTGGTCCGGAGTGCGCGCGTTGACGCTGCGCACGTCCTGCTGAACACTAGGCGAGCGAACGACGACAGAAGGAAGTCCGGGATGTTCAACGACGACCTCGGTGATCTGCGCATCGACATCGACCGGCTCGTCGGCCGTCTCGAAGCTCTGGGCCAGATCGGCGACACCGGCGACGGCGGGAGTTGCCGGCTCGCACTGACCGACGAGGACCGCGACGGCCGGCACTTGGTGGTGAGTTGGATGCGCGATCTCGGCCTGTCGGTCACGGTGGACGTCGTCGGCAACGTGGTCGCCGTCTACCCGGGCGAGACTGATGGACCGCCGGTCATGACCGGCAGCCATATCGATACCGTCCGCACCGGCGGGCGGTACGACGGCAATCTGGGGGTGCTGGCCGGACTGGAGGTGATCGAGACCCTCAGCACAGCCGGCGTGCGCCTGCGGCGCCCGCTGGCTGTGGCCTTCTTCACCGACGAGGAGGGTTCGCGCTTCCCGCCCGACATGCTCGGGAGCCTCACGTTCGTGGGTGGCATGGGCGTCGAGGAGGCGCTCGACGTGACCGACAGCGACGGCATCGCGGTGGGGGCCGAGCTCGACAGGATCGGCTACCGCGGCGCCGCGCCGTGCCCGGCCCCGGCGCCATCCGCCTTCGTCGAGTTGCACATCGAGCAGGGGCCCGTCCTGGAGCAGGAGGGCATCACCATCGGGGCGGTGACCGGGGTGCAGGGCATCTCCTGGACCGAGGTCGCGATCGAGGGACAGTCGAACCATGCCGGGACGACGCCCATGGAACTGCGTCGTGACGCCGGTTACGCCGCCGCCAGGGTGGCGGTCGCAGCGCGGGAGATCGCCGACGACATCGGCGGCTACCAGGTCGCCACCGTGGGAGTCCTGGATCTGCACCCCGACCTCGTGAACGTGGTCGCCGGCCGGGCGCGGCTCTGCGTGGACATGCGCAACATCCACGAGCAGGAACTCCAGCAGGCGGAACGCCGGATGGCGACGAGCATCGAGGGGATCGCGGCCTCCGAGGGCGTCGGGATCTCCACGCGATCGATGGCCCGGTTCGAGCCGGTGATCTTCGATCTACCGGTGGTCGACCTCGTGGAGGCCACCGCCAGGCGCCTGGGCCACAGCGTGAGGCGGCTCCCCTCCGGGGCGGGCCACGACGCCCAGATGCTGGCGCGGATCTGTCCGGCCGGCATGGTGTTCGTACAGAGCCACAAGGGGCTCAGTCACAACCCGGGGGAGTACACCGCGCCCGCCGACCTCGCCGCCGGAGCCAACGTCCTGCTGCAGGTCATGATCGAACTCGCCAACCGAACCGACGACGTGCCTGAGGTGTCGCCGACCGGCGGGGAGTTCGCGCGCGGCGTCCGCGGGGTGGGTCTGGCGGACGAGTGACCGACCCGGCCAAGGGGAGTGTCCGGCAACCCCGCGATCCACCTGCCCCGTCATTCCGGCGGAGGCCGGAATCCACTTCCCAGCAGTCCGGGCTGCGCTCCCGCCGAATCGCTCGGCGATCGGTTCGACGGCGGCGCGGGAAGCGCCGCCGGGCGCCAGGACCGCTGCCGCTCAGTTGACTTCGGTGAGAGCGCCGGTGTCCACGTCGTAGACGAAGCCCCGCACCGGGATCGACTGGTCGAGGTGCTCGCTGGCCCGGATGCGGGCCACGTCGTCTCGGACGCTCGCCTCGAGGTCGCCGAAGGGCAGGAAGTCGATGTCGCCGGCGTCGCTGCCGCGCCGATCGGCCAGGATCCCCCGGAGGTCGTCGTTGGAGAAGGTCAGCATCCCGCAGTCGGTGTGATGCACGACGAGGAACTCGCGCGTGCCCAGCAGCGTGGACGAGATGATGAGCGAGCGGATGGCGTCGTCGGACACGCGGCCGCCGGCGTTGCGGATCACGTGGGCGTCGCCGAGGTCCAGCCCCAGCATTTCCGACGGGTGGATGCGCGCGTCCATGCAGACCACGGCGGCGACGGACCGCGCCGGGGGCATGGGCTTGTTGCCCTGGCTGAAGCCGTCGGCGTAGGCGGCGTTGGCTTCGAGCATCTTTGCTGTCTCGGACATGAAGGTTCCTCCGGTGCTTGAGTGGGAGTCGACGTGCCCGCTTTTGCGGACCGGAGCAGGGTACCGGAATCCCGACCAAACCACTCAGGAATATCTACGGATACCTCCCAGCAGTCCGATCGGCGCCGCGGGTGCTGTGTCCGGGTGGGAATCGCCGGTGGCCGTCGGCGGCGCGTCTGGTGAAATCGCGCCGGCGCCGTCCCCCGGCGTCCCCCGCCCTCGTCTGGTTGCTGTCCGGGTGGGAATCGCCGGTGGCCGTCGGCGGCGCGTCTGGGGAGCGCCGGCGCCGTCCCCCGGCGCTCCCCACCCTCGCCTGATTGCTGGGACCGAGCGGGGCCGCCCTCGTTACTGGTTCCAGGCCGTGGTTACCTCGGCTATCGAGGCGACCTGGCCGAAGTAGCGGTCGATGGTGGCGAGGGTGGCCTCGTGCTCGGTTGGGCTGTAGGCGGCCGTGCCGTCGGAGGACAGGACTACGTAGAAATCCCGCATGAAGGCGTCGCGGGCGGTCGTCTCGACGCACACGTTGGTGGCCACGCCCACCAGCACGACCGTGCGGATGCCGGCGGTGCGCAGCACTGTCTCGAGGTCGGTGCGCAGGAAGGCGCTGAAGCGGTGCTTGGTCACCACCGGGTCGCCGGGGGCGGGCCGGACGTTGCCGTAGAAGTCGCCCCCGAAAGAGCCGTCCACGCAGACCGGCCGCAGCGTGTAGCTGCCCGCACGGCGCCGCGTGGCCTGCTCCAGGATCACGTCGCTCAGATAGCGGTTGTCGTCGCTCGACAGCACGCTCCGGACGAAGACGACCAGCACGCCGGCGCTCCGGGCCGCGGCGATGAATCCCTCGAGCCGCTCAGCCGTCGTCACCGCCGCGCTGACGTCGAGCCCCTCGGCGCTCATCATGCCCTCAGGCGAGCAGAAGTCGTTCTGCACGTCGACCACGACCAAGGCCGTGTGCACCGGCGCCACCTTCTCGCCGAGGCTCCACAGCGGCGGCACGCGGGAGAGGCGTTCGGCGGCGCGCCGGGCCTCGCCGTCGAGGCCGACCGAGTCGCTCGTGCCCTGCCCGCTCACTGCGGGGAACCGTAGCCCGGCGGCACCCCGGACGGCGGGGCTGCTCACATACCAGCAACAAAGCGAGGGCGGGGGTGCCGGGGGCCAGCGCAGGCGCGCCATTTTCAAAGGCCGCCGGAGCGCCACCGGCAGCCCCGCCCGGACTGCCGCCGGGTGGTACCGGTCTTCAGGCGGCGGGCTGGGAGAGGAGGTCGACCGAGCGCGGGCCGCGGGTGAAGATGCCGGTCTCGTCGGCCTCGAAACCGGGGGCGAAGGACATCTTGGGGAGCCGGTCGAGGACGGCGTCCATCGCCACCTCCACTTCAACCCTGCTCAGGTGCGCTCCCACGCAGAAGTGCCGACCCAGCGCGAATTCCACGTGGTTGGCGGCGGCGTTGAAAGCCTTGGCCGCGTCGAGGTCACGGCGACCGATATCGAACGTGTCGGGAGAAGGTCAGACACCCCTGTGGCGGTAGTCGGCGGCTTGGCGGACCATAAGGTCCCAGGTCTGCTCCAGGTAGCCGGCGACCTCGTCGATGAGCTTGCGCATCGGCAGCCGAGCCTCCTCAGGGAGCTCCGGGGCGCCCGTGGGCTCCAACGTGACGTCGAGACGCGCCATGGCGTCGAGCGTCACGTGCAGGGCGGCGGCGCGGGGCAGGTTGCGCCCCACCGTGATCCCCCCGTGCCAGGGGATGAGCACCGTGGAGCGGTCGCCGATCACGGGACCGATCGAATCGAAGTGATCGTCGGGGCTCATGACCTGATCCTCGTAGAAGAGCGTGCACAGGTTGTGGCGCATCTTCAGCGGGCGGGCCATCGACGCCAGCGCGCAGATCCAGAAGGCGTGCGTGTGCACGATCGAGCCCACATCGGGGCGCTGGCCGTAGATGCCCGCGTGGAACTCCCAGCCGGGGCTGATGAAGCGGCTGCCCTCGAGGAGGTTCCCCTCGCAGTCGATCTTCATGACGTCGTCGTGGCCGACCTCGCCCAGGGTGCGGTCGAAGGCGTTGATCCACAGGGCCTCCTCGCCGGGGGCGCGAACGCTCACGTGGCCGCCGATTCCTGTGTCGCAGCCGTTGGCGGCGAGGGCCTCGAGACGCTCACGCCGGCGTGCCAGCAACGCCACGTCGGCGCCGGCGGCGGCGAGCGCAAGGGCGATTGCCTGCCCGATGTCGCCGCTGGCGCCGGTCACGGCGGCGCGCTTGCCGGCCAGGCAGACGATCGGGGAGCCGCCGGAACCCGGTCGACTCATGCGGCGATCCCCTCGCTGGCGGTGTACGACACGCAGAAGGAGGCCATGCCGCGGCTGATGAGCGTCGGGTGCCACTCAGGGGGTTCGGGGCCGGCGCGCAGGTCGGGCAGCCGCCGGGCGAGCGCGTCGAGGGCGATCGACCCTTCGAGCCGGGCGACGGCGGCGCCGAGGCAGTAGTGCAGCCCGAACCCGAAACCGAGATGATCGGTGGGGTTGCGCCGGAGGTCGAACCGGTCGGGGTCGGCGAAGACGGCCGGGTCGCGGTTGGCGGCCGCCTGGACCAGGTAGACCATGTCGTGTCGGCGGATCACCTCATCGCCCAGGTCGATGTCGGTGGCGGCCATGCGCACCTGCATCTTCGACGGGCCGTCGAAGCGCAGGATCTCCTCAGCGGCGGCTCGCAGGTACTCGGCGTCGTCGTGCGCGCGCAACCGCTCCAACTGGTCAGGATGCGCCAGCAGGGCATGCAGCCCGTTGCCGATCAGGTTGGTGGTCGTCTCGTGCCCCCCGAACAGCAACAGGATGCAGGTGCCCACGATCTCGTCGTCGGTGAGCGTGTCGTCGCCCTCCTGGGCGCGGATCAGCGTGTGGACCAGGTTCTCCGCCGGCGCGGCCCGGAAGCGGCGGACGAGGCCGCCGAGGTACTCCGACAGCTCCAGTAGCCCGTTCTGAGCCCGCTCGCGCCTCCCCTCGACGCCGCGGGCGCCGAACACCAGCACCATCAGGTCGTCCGACCAGTCCTTGAACAGGTCCCGATCGGACGGGGGAACGCCCATCATCTCGGCGATCACGACGGCCGGCAGCGGGTAGGCGAAGTCGGTGATCACGTCCATGTGGCCGCGCGGCGCCATGTCGGCGATGAGGCTGTTGACGACCTCGACGATGCGGGGCTGCCACTGTGAGATCGCCCGCGGCGTGAACGCCCGGCTGACCAGCTTGCGCAGGCGTGTGTGGTCGGGGGGGGTCGCGGAACACCATCCACTCGCCCAGGATCCGGTAGGTGGGGGCTCGCTCGGTGCGCTGTGATTCGGTGAGCTTGTGCTCGAACACCGGCCGGATGCGGTCGGAGGAGAACCGGGGATCCTTCAACGCAGCCAGTAGATCCTCGTGGCGGTGGATGAACCAGGCGCGGTAGTGCTCGTTGTAGAAGATCGGCTGCTCGCGCCGGAGTTCGGCGAAGATCGGGTACGGGTCGGCGATCCGCTCGGGGGTGAGAAGATCGATGTCGACGCTGCTCACGGGCGGCCTCCTGGGGCTTCCAGTACGGCCACCACGCAGGCGTTGCCGTCGATTCCCGCGGTGCCGCCACCCATCGTCTCCACGACGCCGAGGCGGGCGCCCTCCACCTGACGACCGGCGGCCAGCCCGCGCAGTTGCCAGACGATCTCGGCGATCTGACTCAGGCCGGTTGCCCCGAGGGGGTGGCCTCGGGCAAGAAGGCCGCCGGACGGGTTCACGGGCTGGGCGCCGCCGAGCCTGGTGTGGCCGGACTCCACGAGCGCTCCGCCGCCGCCCAGCTCGCACAGGCCCAGCGCCTCGGTCGTGACGATCTCGCCGATCGTGAAGGCGTCGTGGACCTCGAGGACGTCGATGTCCTCCGGCCCGATGCCGGCGCTCTCGAACGCCGCCCTCGCGGTGTCGGCGATGAGTTGCCAGCCCCAGACCAGGTCGGTCGTGTGGTCCCATGCCTGCCCCGAGGCGAGCGCTGTGGCACACACCGTCACATCGGAGGTGCTCCCTGCGGTGCCGGCGCGACGGTCAGGACCCAGGACCGCAGCCGCGGCGGCGTCGCTGATGTCGCAGCACTGCAGCAGCGTCAGCGGGTCCGAGATCGGGCGCGATGCCAGGATCTGCTCCACGGTGAACTCCCCTGCGTGCTGCGCGCGCGGGTTGTTGAGGGCGTGGCGCCGGTTCTTCACCGCCACGAGCGCCATCTGCTCGGGCGTGACGCCGTGGCAGTGCTGGTAGCGGTGCGCCGCCATGCCGTAGAGGCTGGGCATGGCGAAGCCCTGGGCACCCTCCGGGTCGGAGTCCAGCGGCTCGATGGGCCCGTCGAACACCGCCGTCATGGTCTCGATGCCGAACGCCAGCACCACCTCGTAGCGGCCCTGGCCGACCGCCACCTGCGCTTCGTGGAAGGCGGTGGTGCCGCTGGCGCAGGCGTTCTCGACGGTGACAACCGGTACTCCCGTGATGCCGAGGTGCTGCAGTGTGCGGGTGGTGACACCGGTATCACCGAACACCGTTCCCGCATACACGGCCTCGACCGCCGCGGGCGGTACGCCGGCATCGGCGAGCGCCTCGGTGACGGCCTGCCAGGCGAGGTGCGTCGGCGGGGTGTCGGGCTGGCGGGCGAACCGGCTGGTGCCGACTCCCCAGACGGAGACGGAGGCGGTCACGAGCGTCCGCCCTGTCGGGGGCGCGCGCCGGGGGCCGGTGACCGACGTGGGCGCATGCGGGGTCGGGAGGTCACTGCCGTGCCCTCGGGTCGACGTCATCGAAAGCGTCCGCCACCCTCACCAGCGGGTCGCCGCGGTCGTCCCGTCCGAGCAGGCGAACCCTGGTGCCCGGCCGCAGAGGCTGGTCAGTCGGGCCGTCGACGTGAACGAGGGCGCGCGGGCCTTCGTCGAAGTCGACGTAGGCCAGTACCGCCGGCGGTTTCCGGTCCGCCACGCGAATGCGCAGAACGGTCGAACTCCAGACCGTCCCGCCCGGCCCGAACGTGGCTCGTTCCACGGGCGAGTCGCCGCAGGACGGGCACAGTGGCGGCCGGTAGAGCATGGGGTAGCCGCACGAGGCGCAGCGCCCGCCGCGCAGCCCCTCGGGGGTGGCGTCGGGGCGAGGATCGCGACCCGACGCCTCGACAGCGAACGCCCCCGATGTGCCGCCGGCGCTCGTGGCCTCGACGCTGCTTCCCACACCGTAGGACTGTACCAATGCCACGGGACTGTCAACCGCTTGTTTGATATCGCTCGGATGCGAGTGGGGCAGCTACGCGGCGATGGATCAGATCGCCTCGTGCTTCGCCAAGGGCGTCGGTTCACGGACGAGTTGCGTCCCTACTATGAGGACGCGGACGGCAACGCCGTGCAGTTCTCTATCCCGTTCATCGTTACGCCGGAGGATCTGGCCGACGAATGCCAGCCCGGGCGGGGCCCGTACCCGACCCCGACGGATCCCTCGTGGACGGACTACGTGGAATTCTTCGAGTCCCGCTGGGCGGCCGAGTACAGCAACATCGGCTAGTAGCCGGTCAACCAGACCCGTGACGGGCGATCGTCGCGGGTGACTAGATCCACGCAGGAGAGGGACGCGGCCACACCGGCTACGTCCCCCTCCATGGTTTCCGTGACGCTTGGGCCACGCGGCTAAGTTGCGGAAGCCGAACGACCGAGGAAAGGCTGGCGTGACCAACGAGCAGAACACTGAGGGCGGCGGGCAGCAGACCGGGTCCGCAGCGACGGCCACGGCGGCGTCACGCGCCGGCCGGCGCCGGATCGATCTACGAGACTTTCTTGCCCGCTACGGGCTGCGGGTGGTCTTCGGTGTCGTCGTCGTGGTGTTCAAGGTCTTGGATCCCGAGGTCTTCCTCACCCAGAACCATGTGCAGAACGTGCTGTTCCTGCCGTCGTTGTTCGTGCCGCTGCTGGTGCTGGCGACGGCTCTCACGTTCGTGCTGGCGATGGGCGACTTCGACCTCTCGTTCGGCAGCATGGTCGGTCTCGCCGGAGCCACCGCCGTGGCCCTCATGGTCAACTTCAGCCAGCCGTGGTGGGTGGCGATGCTGGCCGCCCTCGGTGTGGGTGCGGCGGTCGGTCTGTTCAATGGCTTCCTCATCTCCTATGTGGGGGCTTCGTCGTTCGTCATCACCCTGGCCGGGTTGGTGGGGCTGAAGGGCATCGAGCAACTCTGGACGAGTAATCGCTCGATCACCATCCCGGTGGAGGGCCCAGCCCTTCTATGTCGATCTTGCTCGCAGCGTGGAGTTCTGGGACCTGCGGCGCCCCGTGTTCATTGCCTTCGGCATCGTGGCGGCGGCGAGGATCATCCTGGACCGCACCGAGATAGGGCGCTACATGTACGCCATCGGCGGCAATCCCGAGGCCGCCCGCCTGGCCGGCATCCCGGTCGCGCAGCAGCGGCTGGTGATGATCGCCCGCGCCCTGGTCACCCAGGCCCGTCTCGTCGTTCTGGACGAGCCGACCGGGTCGCTCACCGACGAGGAAACCAACCACCTGTTCGCCGTCATCCGCGACCTGTCGGCCGCGGGCGTGGCGGTCGTGTACGTGTCGCACCGCCTCGAGGAGATCCTGCACATCACCGACCGGGTGGTGGTGATGCGTGACGGCGCCGTCGTGGACGACCGGCCCACCGAGGCCTTCGACACCCGCACGCTGATCGAGGAGATCACCGGCGAGGACGTCAGCGAGACGGCGCTGCAGCGTCGCCGCAGCCACGGCATCGGCGGACCGCCCGATGCCCCGGTGGTGCTCGAGGTGAGTGATGTGGAGGTGCCGGACAGATCCACCACGCCTCCTTCAGCATCCGGGCCGGAGAGATCCTCGGGGTGGCCGGTCTGATGGGGGCCGGACGCACCGAACTGATGCGGGCTGTGTTCGGGGCCGATCACCGCACCGGCGGCACGATCCGACTGAACGGTGAGGAGGTCACCATCCGGCGACCGGCCGACGCCATCGCTGCCGGGATCGTGCTGCTGCCCGAGGACCGGCGCAACCAGGGCCTCATTAGCGACTTCAACGTGTGGGCGACCGCGATCCTCAACGCCGCGCTCGCCATCAACGGCGCAACCAGGGCCTCATTAGCGACTTCAACGTGTGTCGTAACATCACGCTGGGCACCCTGAGCAGGTTCCGGGTGGCGCGGCACCTGCCCATTCCGTCGGCGCCCAAGGAGCGCGAGGCGTCGCTGGCTGCGGTGCGCGACCTCGACATCAAGACCCCGTCGGACCTCACGCCGGCGGCCTGGCTCTCGGGTGGGAACCAGCAGAAGCTGGTGCTCGCCCGCTGGCTGCGGTCGGGAGCCTCGGTGCTGATCTTCGACGAGCCCACTCACGGCATCGACGTGGGTGCCAAGGAGGAGGTCTACTCCCTGATGGAGCAGCTCGCCGCCGAGGGTAAGGCAATCGTGTTCATCTCCTCGGAGTTCGGCGAGCTGGTGGGGTCTGCCACCGGGTCATCGCCATGCGCGAGGGCGCCATCGTGGGCGAGGCCGTCGGCGACGAGATCACCGAGGCCCGGCTGCTGGAGCACTGCTACGGCCACAGCCCCGACGCCGCCCTGGCCGGCGCCGACGAACTCTGAGGATGCTTCCTGTCGGCTGTGATCTCCCTGGTTCGTCATTCCGGCGGAGGCCGGAATCCAGTCATCAGAGCCCCGATCCGGGCTTCTGATCGCTTGCTCAGCACACTCGTGGCAACCACCGCGACCTGGGTGGGGCTGTAACGGTGGTTCCCTTCGAGCGGATGCAGGATCTCGTCGGCCGGCGGCTGCCCGGCGGCTCGTTCGACCTCGAGCACTACCGCAATTGGCTCACCAACGACGTCATCGGCTCGCCGCAGCGCGACGACGATCTGGCGCACCCCATGTTCTGCTACTACGCGGCCATGGGCGGCATGGGCTTGAGCATCGCCGAGCTGTTCGAGCTGGCACACTCGAGTGCCTCAGAGGGGCCCATGTTCGGTGAGTGCGACATGGAGGTGCGGTCGCCGCTGCGCACCCACGTGAGCTATGACGTGCGCGGTGAGATCACCGACGTGAAGCGAAAGCAGGGAGGCGCCATCGGCACCTTCGACCTGCTGACGTTCCGCCTCGAGGTCGTGGCGCCCGACGGCGAGATCGCCGGAGTCTGTACGAACTCGTTCATCTTCCCGAGGAAGCCGTGAACAGCGAGGACGGGACCGCGGGACCGGCGTCGGCCCCGGTACCACCGTCAGCCTCGGGTTCGCCGGTAGCCCCGGGTCCTCCGGCAGCCGGCCGCGAGGTGCATGTGGGCGACGAGCTGCACCGCCGGGTCATCGAGTCCGTCAGCGCCGAGAAGATGAAGACCATGGCGGCGCTGCTGGGCGATCCCAACACCATCCACTGGGACGTCGAGGACGTACGCCGGCTGGGCCTGGGCGATCGGCCCGTCAATCAGGGGCCCAACAACATGGGCTACGTGATCGACATGCTGACGGACTGGGCCGGCGGCCCGGCCAACTTCCGCCGGCTGAAGGTGCGGTTCCTCGGGAACGTCTTCGCCGAGGATCGGCTGGTGGCCGGCGGCAAGGTAACCGCCGTGCACCCGAGCCCGGGGGGCAGCCTCGTGGACTGCGACGTCTGGCTGGCCCGAGACGGGACCGAGGCAGTCCTCGCCGGCACGGCAACCGTCCTGCTCAGCGACTAGCGCCCAGTCCCCTCGTCGGGTGTCTGATGCTGCCCGGCGGGGTCGCCGGTGGTCGTCGGCGGCGCGTCTGGCGAAATCGCGCCGGCGCCGTCCCCCGGCGACCCCGACCAGCAACAAGCCGACAGATCGGACACAAGGCACAACGGCCAGCATTCCGGCGAGTCAGACCCACCACCAACCGGGGACCCACACATCATGAATGTCATTCCGGTGGAGGCCACTCGTCAGTGTCCGGGCGGTGCGGCCGGTGGCGCTTCGGCGGCCTCGGAATGGCCGCCGGCGCTGGCCCCCGGCGCCCCCGGCACCCCCGCCCTCGCGGGGCGGTGCGGCAGCGTGCAGGTCCGGGTGGCGTGAGGGTCGGGGTGGTTCGGCCGGAGCGGTCCGGCTGGTGTGGTCCTCAGCAGGCGCTCGTCAGCGTCGGAGGGGTTGGTTGACGGTGCGGCGGCCGTCGGCGGTGGCGGTTCTGTGGCCGGAGGGGCCGCGTTTGGCGTTGCGGGTGTTGCCGTTGCGAGCGTTGCCGTTGGGGGATCCGGGGGGTGGCCGGTTGGAGGGGAGTTCGAGGTGGAAGTGGCCGTCGGGGTCGCGGGTGAGTTGGGCGCCGCGTTCGTGGACCTGCTTGTGATGGCAGTCGCTGCACAGCAGGCAGAGGTTGTCGATGTCGGTGGGCCCGCCGTCTTCCCAGTAGATGACGTGGTGGGCCTGGCAGAAGCTGTTGGCGGCCGCGCAGCCGACGCAGCCCTTGTCGCGGACGGCCAGCGCGATGCGCTGGGCGACGGTGGCGTGGCGGTACTTGTGGCCCAACCACAGGGGCTGGCCCTTCGTGTCGAACAGCGCCGGCAGGATGTTGGCGCCCAGTGCGATCTTGAGGAGTTCGCTGGGCGCCAGGGGCGTGCCGTCGATCAGGCGGGCGTCGCGCAACTGGCCGGCGACGAGGTCGTAGTCGGCGACCACCACCAGGTTCGTGCCTTGGGGCTTGCCGGCGCCTCGGCGGGTGATGAGCAGCTCGAGCGCGTCGGCGTACCGCTGGGCGGGCGTGGCGCGGTGCTTGGCGTCCTCGCCGTGCCGGAGCTTCTTCGCCATCGCCGCGAGCGCAGTCTCGATGCGGGCGCCGGCGACGGGGTCGAAGGTGCCGAACAGCTTGTACATGCCGTCGGACTCCTTCTTGATGTTCGCCTCGCGCCGGGCGCGCTGGCGGCGCCGCCGCTCCTCGAGGTCCTCACCGGCAGACCGCTCGTTCACGTGATCGCGCACCGTGCGGGCGAACACGTCCGCGGGCTCCTTCTCCGCGGCGACCAGCAAAGCGGCCTCATCGACCGGCGTGTGCGCCGAGGCATCGGCAATCGCCCGAGCGTGCTGCGGGGTGATCGCCCCCTCAGCCAGCGCCCCCGCCGTGCCCGGCAGATCGGCGAGCCGCCCCGCGAACTGCACCTCCCGCTTCGCAGCACCGCGGGACTGCTTCAAATCGCCCCGCAACACCTCCGCCGCATGCGCCTCACCGCGCCAGCGGGCAAGTTCGGTGACCTTCTCAGCCTTCACCGCCGCCAGACGCGCCTCACAGCGCCCCACCACACGCAAGCACTCCTCAACGCGCTCGCCACCCAACGACCGCAACCCCACCACCAGCACATCCAACAACGCCACCAGATCTCCCGACGAAGGCTCGCCGCTGGCCTCAGCACCAGTGGCGGACGTGGTGGGTGACGACGATGTCTCTCGCCGATCCAGTCGACGTCCGGAGGTCGTCGAACCGGCGGCGGAGTTGGTAGGCGCAGTAGACACCTCTCGCCGACCCGGCCGACCCGGCCGCTGCGCCGACGACGGCTCGCCGCAAGCCTTTGCATCGGCGTGGGAGGCGGTCGGCGCAGCGGCTGTCTCTCGCCGATCCGGCCCACGCTCCGAGGGGAGAACACCGGCAGAACCAGCACCGGCCGCGGCGGCCGGAGGCGTCGGATCGGAGAAGAGGCTCAGGTCGGTCATCGGTGGCTCCCCCAGGGAACGCATCGCTGTTGGATTCGGGTCGGCCGGGCCGACAAGCCGGTTGGGGAAGCTCGACCCCCCTGCGGTAAGGGTCAGTGACCGGTACCCGTACTCTACACGACCCCTGTGACAGACACAACATATGTTCGGAGAAAGTTGGAAAATAATCCCCGACAGACAGGGACAACCAGATATGCAGCCTCGCAAAGTCGACCACTCGGAGCGATCGAACCGCTGGGGGTCTCGTGAACGTCGGCAGCGACGGCCCTCCGAGGCCGGCTCCGATCGCCCGTCGACATGGCTGCCAGGTGACCCGGCGCCCGTGCGTCCGGGTAGCGCGGGTGTCCGGGCGCCGCCGGTGGTGGCGGTCCGGCGGCCTCGGAATGGCTGCCTGCGCTGGCCCCGGCACGCTCGCCCTCGCGGGTCGGCAGTCCGCTTTCCCGGGGCTGTCACACCGCCTCTGTATCCTCCCGAGCATGGTCAGATTCATCCACACCGCCGATTGGCAACTGGGCATGACCAGGCATTTCCTGGCGGCCGAGGCGCAGGCCCGCTTCGATGCCGCCCGCATCGAAGCGGTTCGCAGGATCGGGGCGCTGGCGGAAGCCGAAGGTTGCGCGTTCGTCGTGGTGTGTGGCGACGTGTTCGAGTCGAACCAGGTGGCGCGCCCGGTGGTCGTGCGAGCGCTGGATGCGATGGCGGTGACCCCCGGGGTCACGTTCTACCTCCTGCCCGGGAACCACGACTCGCTCGATGCGTCCTCGGTCTACAGGTCGCCCACGTTCGCCGACCATCGCCCCGCCAACGTGGTGGTGCTGGAGAACTCGGATCCTGTCGAGGTGGCACCGGGTGTCGAACTGGTCCCCGCCCCCTGGCCGACGAAGCGCCCCCTCTCTGATCTGGTGGCCGGCGCCTGTAGCGGTCTGAGCGCCACCGGCGCCGTCCGGATCGTCGCCGGTCATGGCAGGCTCGACTCGCTCTCCCCGGACCGCAACGACCCGGCGCTCGTCGTGCTTGCCGGCCTTGAGGCTCAACTCGACGCCGGAGTGATCCACTACGTGGCGCTCGGGGATCGTCATTCGACCACCGACGTCGGCGGCACCGGTCGGATCTGGTACGCGGGCGCACCCGAGCCGACGGACTATGACGAGATCGATCCGGGCAACGTGCTGGTCGTCGAACTGGACGCCGACGGCGTCCAGGTCGAGCCCCGGCGCGTCGGTACCTGGAGGTTCGTCCATCAGCCGTGGAAACTGACAGGTGACGCGGACATCGACGCTCTCGGGGAGTGGCTCTCGAGCCTCGGGGGCAAGGTGCGCACAATCCTCAAATTGTCCCTCGTGGGCCAGGTCTCCCTTGCCCAGAAGGCGCGACTCGACGACCTCCTGGACCATCACTCCGATCTGCTCGGCGCGGTCGAGCTGTGGGAACGCCGCAGCGACCTGGCCGTGCTGCCCGACGACGCCGACATCGACGATCTCGGACTCTCCGGTTTCGCCCAAGAGGCCCTGGGTGATCTGCGGGCACTGGCGGAGTCCGGCGAGCGGGCCGTCGTGGCCCGGGATGCGCTGGCCCTGCTGCACCGGCTGGCGAGGGTCGGGCGATGAGACGAGAGTCTTGCTCGTCTCGGTGCTATGGACCTGCGTTCCTGCTGCACCGGCTCGCGAGGACCGGGCGATGAGACTGCACCGGGTCCACCTGCAGAACTACAGAGGCGTCGCCGACTGCACGGTCGACTTTGCGGCTGACGGTGTCACGATCGTCGAGGGCGACAACGAGGTCGGCAAGACCTGCATCCCCGAGTCCCTCGACCTGATCCTGAAGGTCCCGGACTCGTCCAAGGCCAAGCAGGTGCTCGACGTCCGGCCCGTGCACCGCGACGCCGGGCCCGAGGTCCAGGTTGAACTCTCCTCCGGGGACTACCGGTTCGACTACTCGAAACGATGGCACCGCCAGTCGCAGACGCGCCTCAACATCGTCGAACCCCGGCGGGAGCAACTCACCGGGCGTGAGGCACACGACCGGGTCAGGGAGATTCTCGATGAGACGCTCGACAGAGATCTGTGGGAGGCGCTGTGCATCGAGCAGGGGATGGAGGTGGCTCTGCCGCTGTTCGACGTGCCCTCGCTGGGTTGGGCGCTCGACGCGGCAGCGGGTGGCGATTCCACCGGGGGCAGCGAGGACGATCTTTGGGACCGCATCTGTACCGAGCGGGAGATGTACTGGACCCCGACCGGCCAGCGGCCGACCGATCGAAGGGCCTCCGAGCGCAGCGTGGAAGAGGCCCGGGAGGCAGTGCGCTCGCTTGAGCAGCAGATTGCTGGCATCGAGGCCGATGCCAAGGAGGTTCAGCGGCGTCGTGTCGACCGCGAGAGGCTCGATGAGGCCCGTGAACGTGCCGCGCGGGACGAGCAGGAACTGGCCGAGAAGTGGATGCAGCTCGAGAAGCTCCGAACCGGCGTCGAGAGGCTCGAAGCTGACCACCGTGCCGCCGCTGCAGAGCGCGACCGGCTCGACGACAACCTCCAACGCCGCGTCAACCTAACGCAGAACCTCGACGACAGGACGGAGGAGTTGGCAGTGCTCGAAGCCACTGCCGAGAGGGCTGCCCCGATTCTCTCGTCCGTCGTCGCGCGAGCCACGGTGGCCGACAAGGCACTTGAGGCAGCCGCTGAGGCGCTTCGTGAAGCCCGGGTCGCACAGCAGCAGGCCAACGACGATTGTGGTCACCACCGCCGGCGGATCGAAGTGGCTCAGCTGGACGAGTGTCGCGAGCAGGTCATCGAGGCTCAGGCGGCCCTGAGCGCTGCTGAGGCACACCTTGAGTCGGCCCGAGTCGATGACAACCTCGTCGAACGGATCGAGCACGCCCATCTCGCGGCGGTACGCGCCGAGGTGGCCGCTGGCAGTGCTGCGGCGTCGCTCGACGTGATCGCTCTTTCGGATGTGACCCTGCTGATCGCCGGTGAGGAGGTGGCGCTCCCCGCCGGTACCACCCGCGAAGTCCCAGTCGTCGACGAGACGCATCTCACCGTGCCCGGCGTCGTTCAGGTGGGTGTGCGGGCCGGTGGTGGTTCGAGGGACAGGGCGGCGGAACTTGACGAGGTCCGCGCCACGCTCGCCCGGCTCTGCGAGTCAGGCGGCGTTGCGACCCTGGACGAGGCGCGGCGAGCGGCGGAGCGGCGCAAGGAGGCCGCGCGCCAACGCGCCGGGGCGATCGAAACGATCAAGCGAGACCTAGACGGTCTCACGCTCGACGTCATGGCGCAGAAGATCGAGGGTCTGTCCAGGCGAATCGACGGCTACGACGCCGAACGACCGGCGGATCCACCACTTCCCGCGGACTTCGAGGAGGCGAAGCTGCTGGCGTCGCAAGCCGACCGGATCGCCGCCGAGCGGGAGGCCGACCATGCCCGCTGCCGCGACGCCGCCGAGGAGGCCCGAAATCGGCTGAGCCACGCAGAGCTGGCCGAGGCCGTTGATGCCGAGAGGCTCGGCAGCGCCCGCAGGGCTCGGGAACATGCCGTCGAAGTTCTTACCACCGCAAGGGAGGAACGCTCCGACGCCGATCTGCGCGCCTCGCTGGTGGCCGCGCAGCACACCGTCGACGCGGCCGCCGAAGCCTTGGAGCAGGCTCGGGCAGCGGTCACGGACGCCGATCCCGACTCGCTCGGGCTCCTCCTCGAGAACGCCCGCGCCGCGGCGCAACGTGCCGACGAAGAGCTCCGCGCCAACGAGGAGCAGCTGACGAAACTGCGTGGCCGTCTCGAACTGCAGGGAGAGGGTGGTCTGCACGGCCAGTTGAGCGAGGCCGAGGGCCAATGCCGGCACCGCGAGCGCTCCCACGAGCGCACCGAGTCACGGGCACAGGCGGCGCAACTCCTCTACGAGACCTTCTCCGCTCGCCGCGCCGAGAGCCGCAGGCGCTACCTCACTCCCTTCAAGGAGCGCATCGAACAGTTCGGCCGCATCGTCTTCGGCCCGACGTTCGAGGTTGAATTGGACGACGATCTGCGGCTGGCGCGCCGCACGCTCGACGGCGTCACCCTCGATGTTGACCAGCTCAGCGTCGGCGCTCGGGAGCAGATCGGCGTCCTCAGCCGGCTCGCCTGTGCCGCTATCGTCAGCCCCGGCGGGGGAGGAGCGCCCGTCGTGCTCGACGACGCACTCGGCTGGAGCGACCCATCACGTCTGGCGCGCATGGGCGCCGCCATCGCCACCGCCGGCCGAGAGTGCCAGGTCATCGTGCTCACTTGCACCCCCGGCCGCTATGCCCACGTCGGCAACGCGACGGTGGTGGCGTTGCCAAACTAAGCCGGGTGGCCGGGCCGGGACATTCCCGGCGAGCCGACTCACTCCTCAATCTCTGCTCGCCCACGATCTGCACCGGCGTCCCTCGACGCGGTAGCCGTGTCACACCGCTGTCGCGGGGATTTCCACCGTTGCGATCAACCCGTTGAGCAGCAGGCGCAGTGTTGCCTGGTGATGATCGGCGGGGCGGCCGGCCTCGACGGCCTCGGCAGTCAGGGGAAACCGGTCGTGGCGGTCGTTGATCTCCACGTCGGTTTCGGTGTTCAGCGCGGCGCCGATGCAGTAGTCGTCGATGGCGAACAGGAATCGAGCCGAATCCTCAGCGGAAAGGCCGGCGGCCCGCAGGCGCTCGTGCATCCGCTCGTAGTACGTGAGCGACGGGTCTGTCCGCGCGGGCCTCGTCGCCAGCACCACGATCATGTTGGGGTGCCGCTGCACGGCCTCCAGGAACGCGAGGGTGCCGCGGTAGACCGCCTCGGTCCAGTCGGGATGGTCGAGGGCGCTGAGGTCGACTCCTGCAAGTACCCGAGCGTTGAGCAACTCCAGCAGCTCGTCGCGGCTCGACACGTGGTTGTACAGCGACGCCTGACCCACACCGAGGCGCTTGGCGATCGCGCGAGTGGTCAGAGCCTCGATCCCGCTCTCGTCGACGATCGCCATCGCGGCATCGACGATCATGTCCTTCGACAGCAGCGGCTCGGTCGGGCGGCCCATGGCGCAATGCTACGAGCCCGCTGAGTGGTCCACCGGCAACGCGGCCTTCTCCGCGGGCGGTTGGATCGCGGCTCCCCCGGCATCGATGGCATCTCCGGTTAGGGGTGCGCCGCTGTCGAATGTGCTTCCCGTGACCCGTGGCACTGGGTGTTGGATCCCGTGATGCGGCTGTAGCGCCAGGCCATCAATGCCTGCCACTTGCGCGGGGAGTTCCCCGTCCCTACGATAACGATCAATGATCGTTTATTGTCGGACCGATGCCTGAGGGGCTCCAGGTTCGGAACGTCACCAAGACGTTCACAGTGCCGGAGGGCGCCGCCGTGCGCGCCCTCGATGACGTGTCACTCGAGGTCGGCGCCGATGAGTTCGTGGTGCTGCTCGGTCCGTCCGGCTGCGGCAAGACCACCCTGCTCAGGACAATCGCAGGACTGGAGAACGCCGACTCGGGCGCGATCCACCTCGGCGGTGAGCGGCTGGACACGATCCCGCCGTACCGCCGCCCTGTCAACACCGTCTTCCAGAGCTACGCGCTCTTCCCCTTCCTCACCGTCGAGCGGAACATCGCGTTCGGACTGGAGATGGAGAAGCGCCCCAAGCCGGAGATCGCCCGGCGAGTCGCCGAGATGCTCGATCTCGTCGAGTTGTCGGGTCTCGGCAGGAGGACACCGTCCCAGATGTCGGGCGGACAGCAGCAGCGCGTGGCGCTGGCACGCGCGCTCGCCAAACGCCCGAAGCTGTTGCTGCTCGACGAGCCGCTCGGCGCATTGGATCTGAAGCTCCGCCGGCAGATGCAGGCGGAACTCAAACGCATCCAGCGCACGACGGGCATCGCCTTCGTCTTCGTGACCCACGACCAGGAGGAGGCGCTGGCGCTGGGCGATCGGATCGCCGTGCTGAACGCGGGCCGCATCGTCCAGGTGGGGAGCCCGCAGGAGATATACGAAGCGCCGGCAACCCGGTTCGTGGCCGACTTCATCGGCGAGACCAATCTCCTCCCTGTCGGCTACGACGGCCATTCCACCCTCACCGTGGCGGGTCAGTGGAAGCTCGATATCGCCGATGTGCGCGGGGCCGAGAAACTCGCGCTCGCCGAGCGCCGGCGTCATGCCGGCGAGCCGGTCCAGGAGGACGGTGAGCCCACAACCGCCGGCGACGTCTCTGGCTCCCGATCAGGCGAACCCGTGCTTGCCGTTCGGCCGGAGCGCGTGGCGCTGGATCCTGCCGGAGAGTTGCGCGGCACCGTGGTTGCATCCGGCTACCTCGGTGCCGACGTCCACCTCACCGTCGACCTCGGGGACGGTCTGAGCCTCAACGCGCGGATCGATGCGCTGGATCGGCCGCCCGAGATCGGCACCGCCGTTGGCCTCAGGATCGATCCCCGCCACACGAGGTTGCTGACGTCGTGAGGACGCGCACCCGCTGGCTCGCGTCTCCCGCCCTGGGGTTCATCGCCGTCATCGTCGGTGGCCCGATGGTCGTGGTCGTCTGGTACTCGCTGCGGAACCGAGGTCCGGGCGGCGTCGGTGTGGGCGACGGGTTGACGACCGATGCCTACGAGCGGCTCGTGGTGGCCGAGGATTTCAGCGGGGACGTCGGCTTCGATTCAACGTACCTCCAGATCATCTGGTCGTCGATCCTGCTTGCCACCCTGACGATGCTCGTCGCGCTGGCCGTCGGATTCCCGACCGCCGTCTGGATCTCGAACCGCCCGCGCCGGCTGCAGCCGCTTCTGATCCTCGCCGTCACGATCCCGTTCTGGACGAGCATGCTCGTCCGCACGTACGCCTGGATCGTCGTGCTGCGCGAGACAGGTCCGCTGGCGGCGCTGCTCGAGAGCGTCGGGGTCGATCCGCCCCAGATGCTGAACACCCGCGGGGCGACCCTCGTCGGCCTGGTCTACACGTTCCTGCCGTTCATGATCCTGCCGATCTACGCCGCCGCGGAACGTTTCGACCATCGGATCGCTGAGGCGGGGCTCGACCTCGGGGCCAGACCGGGCACCGTTCTCCGGCGCATCGTGTGGCCATCGGTCCGCCCCGGGGTCGTAGCCGGCTGCCTACTGGTGTTCATTCCCGCCATCGGCGCCTTCCTCCAGCCCGAATTGCTGGGAGGTGGCCGCTCCCTGATGGTGGCGAACCTCGTCCAGCAGCAGTTCGGCGCGTCGAGGAACTGGCCTCTGGGATCGGCCCTGGCGATCCTGCTGCTCGTCCTGGTGGCCACCGTCCTGGTGGTCGCCCGGCGGGCCGCCCGCGGTGCGAAAGTGATGCTCTCGTGACTGCGCGGCTCATCGGGCGCCGTGCAGGCAGCGCCGCGCCCGAGCAGGTGGGTGGTGAGGCGATCCTCGCGAGGTTCGACAGCCGGCGCTACCCGGGTGTCGGAGGCCTGGCGCGGCTCGCCTTCGCCTTCCTCTACCTGCCTCTCGCCGTCGTGGTGGCGTACTCCTTCAACAGCGGGCCCATCGTGTCCCGCTGGGAGAACTTCAGCCTGTCCTGGTACCGGGAGGTCCTCGACCGCGACGATGTCCGCAGCGCTGTGTGGGTGTCGCTGCGCGTCGCCACGACCGCCTCGGTGGTCGGCACCGCTCTGGCGCTGCTGGCGGCCCTGGGGGTTGTGGCGATGCTCCGGCGGGGCTCGGCGCTGGCGGTGGGCTTTCTCTCCACGCCGTTGCTCATCCCCGAGATCGTCACCGCTGTGGGGACTCTGTCGTTCTTCGTTCTGATCGGCCTCGAGCGCGGCATGACCACGCTGATCCTGGCGCACACCGCATTCTGCGTCCCGTTCGCCCTGCTACCGATCCGGGCGCGCCTGTCGGAGCTCGATCCGGCCGTGTTCGAGGCCGCCAGCGACCTCGGGGCGTCCGGCTTCCGGCTGTTCCGCCGGGTGACCGTCCCACTGCTGGTCCCCGGAATCGTGTCGGGGGCGCTGCTCGCCTTCATCATCAGCCTCGACGACTACCTGATCTCGGCATTCGTCGCCGGACCGCGAGCGACGACGCTGCCCATCTTCCTCTTCGGCCTCATCCGGAGGGGAGCAAGTCCGCTGATCAACGCGGTTAGCACTCTGCTGTTGCTGGTGACGGTCGCAGTTCTGAGTGCCTCATACGTCACAGGGAAATGGAGGAACCAGAATGAATGGACCAGGACCAAGCAGAGTGCATAAGGACGCAGCCGCAAGGCGGGGGAGAGGTGGACGACCGCTGGGCCGGCTGGTCCTTCCGTTGCTGATGGCATCCGTCCTCGTTGCGGCAGCATGCGGTTCGGACGGCGACGACAAGGCACCGCAGGCAACCCCGCCGGCACCGGCCACCACTGCGTCGACGGCCGGCGACGCAGCCGACACGGGCCCTGCCGAAACCGGCACCACCGAAGCTGAACCAGCAGCCGCGGAACCTGCAGCCGTTGAAGCCGAACCCGCCGATACCGGCGAGGCGGCTGCTGCCGAACAGATCGGCGGGGAACTGAACCTCTACAACTGGACGGACTACATCTCCGAGGACCTGCTCGGCCGCTTCAGCGACGAGACCGGCATCGCCGTCAACCTCAGCAACTACGACTCGAACGAGACGATGCTGGCGACGCTGGCCGCCGGAGCGACCGGCTATGACGTCATCGTCCCGTCCGACTACATCATCCCGCAGTTGATCGAGCAGGATCTGATCCAGCCGATCGACGCCTTCGCCATGGAGAACGCCTCGAACATCGATCCGGCGTTCCTCGATCCGTATTTCGACGTGGGCCGAGTGTACACCGCTCCGTACCTCTACGGGACGACGGGCCTGGCGGTGGACACCTCGCAGGTGCTCGAGCCGCCGACCTCATGGGCGGAGTTCTTCGCTGTCCCGGAAGGCTCCGACGGCTCGATCGGCATGATGAACGACCAGATCGAGGTGATCCACTCCGTGCTGCGGGCCGTGGGCGCGCAGCCGTGCTCGACCGATCCGGCCGACTACGCACGGGCTGAGGAACTGCTGGATGCGTTCAAGCCCTCCGTGTCGGTCATCAACTCCGACGGGATCATCGAGCGCATGGCCTCGGGCGAGAACTCGATCCACATGGAGTGGAACGGCGCCGCGTATCGCTCGGCGCTCGAGAACCCGAACCTGGTCTACGTCTATCCGAGCGACGGGCTGACGTTGTGGCAGGACAACTTCGCCGTACCTACCGGCGCCCTGAACCTCGAGCAGGCCAAGGCGTTCATCAACTGGATGATGGACCCGCGCAACATCGCCGAGGCCACCAACTGGAACGCCTACGGCAACGCCATCGTGGGCAGCGACGCCTTCGTCGACGCCGAGCTGGCTTCGAGTCCGATGGTCGTGCCAAGTGCGGAGCAGCTGGCGTACGCGGCGCCGGTCGAGACTTGTCCCCTCGAGGCGACCGACCTGTACGACCGCCTGTGGACGTCGTTCCGCTCGTAGCGCGTCGAGCAGTGACGGAGATGTCTACCCCCAGCGTTGCCGCGGATTGTGACGAGCCCATGAACGGTTGGGGTCGCGCCGCGGGTCGCCATCTCTGGGGCCACTTCAGCGCGCCGACTGCTGTCCCGATCATCGAGCGGGCGGACGGCTGCTACCTGTGGGACGACACCGGCCACCGCCTTCTCGACGGGTTGGCCGGCCTGTTTGCCACCCAGGTCGGCTACGGGCGGACCGAACTTGCTGAGGCGGCCTACGAGCAGATGACGCAGCTCGCCTACTTCCCGCTGTGGGGGTATGGCCACCCCGCCGGAGTCGAACTGGCGGTCCGGCTGGCTGACCTCGCGCCGGGTGACCTCAACCGGGTGTACTTCACCAGCGGGGGGAGCGAAGCAGTCGAATCGGCGTGGAAGCTGGCGCGCCAGTACTTCGCCGCCATCGGTCAGCCGACCCGCTACAAGGTCGTGAGCCGCAATCTCGCCTACCACGGCACGACGCTGGGCGCGCTGTCCATCACGGGCCTGGCGTCGATCCGGGCGCCTTTCGAGCCGCTCGTGCCCGGCGCCGTGAAGGTCGCCCACACCGACGAGTACCGCGTCGGGGGAGCCTGTGGTCACGACGGGGAGTGCCTGTGCGCCGCCGAGGAGATCGAGCGGGCGATCCTCAGCGAGGATCCCCGGACGGTTGCGGCTGTGTTCCTCGAGCCGGTGCAGAACTCGGGCGGGTGCTACGTGCCTCCCGACGGGTACTTCGAGCGCGTCCGTAGGATCTGCGATGAGTACGGGGTCCTGCTGGTCTCCGACGAGGTGATCTGCGCCTTCGGCCGGCTGGGCCACATGTTCGGCGCCGACAGGTTCGGCTATCAGCCCGACATGATCACCATGGCCAAGGGGCTCACCTCCGGCTACGCCCCGCTGGGAGGCGTGATGATCAGCGATCGCGTGGCCGAGCCGTTTGTCGCCGCCGAGCAGGAGTTCAACCACGGCTTCACGTTCGGCGGCCACCCCGCGGCGGCCGCCGTCGCGCTGGCCAACCTCGACATCATCGAGGGCGAGGACCTGCTGGGCCGAGTGCGAGGACTCTCATCGGAGTTCCGGCGCACGGTGGCAGCGCTCCTGGATCTGCCGATCGTGGCCGACCTACGCGGCGACGGGTACTTCCTCGCGCTTGAACTGGACGTTGGGACCGCTGATGATCCCGCCGACGTCGTGACACGCGCTGATGCCGTGTCGAAGTACCTGAGCAAGCGGCTCTACGAGTTGGGGCTGAAGTGCCGCGTCGCGGCTCGTGGCGATGACCCGGTGATCCAACTCGCGCCCCCGCTGATCGCGGGGCCGGAGGAGTTCGGGGAGATGACCGTCGCCCTGCGGATGGCGCTCACCGATGCGATGGGCGAGTTCGGTCGTTGAGCGGCATCGGCCGTTGTTCGGGGAGCCACCGGTGGGGAGAATGGGAAGTCGGACGATCGGGATCGCCCGCCGCCGGTGAGGTTGACAGGAGGCACCGATGAGCAGTGCGTTGCGGGTGGACGGGGAACGGCTGTGGTCGCGCCTGATGGCCATGGCCGAGGTGGGGGCGACCCCGGCGGGAGGTTCCAACCGCCGGGCGCTGAGCGACGACGATGCCGCCGGCAGGGAACTGTTCGTCGCGTGGGCGCGCCGAGCCGGCTGCTCCATCGAGACCGACGCGGTCGGGAACCTCTTCGCGCGGCGTCCGGGCGTCGACACCGAAGCACCGCCGATCGTTCTCGGGAGCCACCTCGACACCCAACCCACGGGCGGGCGCTTCGACGGCGTCTACGGCGTGCTCGGGGGCCTCGAGGTCCTCGAGACGCTCAACGACGCGTCGATCCAGACCCTCGCTCCGTTGGAGGTTGCGGTCTGGACGAACGAAGAGGGATCTCGCTTCCCCGTGTCGATGATGGGATCCGCCGTCTGGGCCGGTGTGCTCGGTCTGGAGACGGCTCGGTCGTTACGCGACCGCGCCGGTGTCAGCGTCGGCGAGGAGCTCGACCGCCTGGGTTGGGCCGGTGCATCCCCGTTCGGCAGGCGTCTCGGCGCTTACTTGGAGTTGCACATCGAGCAGGGACCGGTTCTGGAGCAGAGCGGTTCGGAGGTCGGCGTGGTGACCGGTGTCCAGGGCTTCCGCTGGTTCACGGTCAAGCTGACCGGCATCCCCGCGCACGCCGGCACAACACCGATGGACCGGCGCCGTGACCCCGCCCGCGCCCTGGCTGCTGTGCTCGACGCGCTCTACGAGTCGGTCGTCGCCCCTGGTCCCGCGGCACGTGTCACAGCCGCACAATTCCGGTCGGAGCCGGCTTCGCCGAACACGGTGCCGTCCGAGGTCACCTTCTCGCTCGACCTCCGGCACCCCGATGCCGTGACTCTCGACGTGATCGAGTCCGAGGCAAGGCGCATCATCGCCCACTCGGCGGCGACGCACGGCTGCGAGCATCGGATCGACCTTGACAACGATTCGCCGCCGGTCACCTTCGACCAGCGCTGCGTCGCGGCCGTCGGCTCGGCGGCGGCGAGAGGCGGGTACCGCTACGAACAGATCGTCTCGGGCGCGGGGCACGACGCCTGCTACGTCTCGTTGAAGGCACCGACGGCGATGATCTTCGTTCCCTGCCGGGACGGTCTCTCGCACAACGAGGCGGAGTCGATCGAGCCCTCTGCCGCCGCGAGCGGCGCGTCCGTGCTGCTTGGCGCAGCGCTGGGACTGGCAGGAGTGGACGCCGAGACCTGATCGTCCCGGCCGTCACTCCGCACGGTGCCCCGGACATAGATGCCCGCCGCGGCGGCAGCCGGCGCGTGTGTCACGACCCGCCCGGCGGCTCCGACCGCCCGGCGGCGGTCAGTTCAGGAAGACCGCGGGCGCGGTGTAGGGGATGCCCAGGGATTCGGCGACGGCGGGTTCGGTGATGCGCCCTCGGTGCGCGGTGAGGCCGTCCCGCAGGCCGGCGTCGGCGCGCATGGCCGCCAGCGGGCCCTCGTCGGCGAGGCGCAGCACGTAGGGGAGCGTGGCGTTGTTGAGAGCCAGGGTGGAGGTGCGGGGCACGGCGCCGGGCATGTTGGCCACGCAGTAGTGCACGACCCCCTTCACCTTGTAAGTCGGCTCGGCGTGGGTGGTGGGGTGCGAGGTGGCCGCGCAGCCGCCCTGATCGATCGCCACGTCGACGATGACGGTGCCGGGCCGCATCTCCTTCACCATCTGCTCGGTGATCAGTCGGGGTGCCCGGGCACCGCGCAGCAGCACCGCACCGATCACGAGGTCGGCGCCGGCCACGGCACGCTCGAGGGTGCCCCGGCTCGAGTAGAGAGTGCGCAGCGACGGGCCGAAACGGGCGGCCAGCTGCTCCAGCACCACGGGGTTCTTGTCGAGCACGGTGACGTCGGCGCCGAGTCCGAGAGCCATCTCGATGGCGTTGGTGCCCACGACGCCGCCGCCGAGGACGACGACCGGCGCGGCGGCGACTCCGGGCACGCCTCCGAGAAGGACGCCCCGGCCGCCGGCGGCGCCCTCGAGGCAGTGGGCGCCGGCCTGGATGGACATGCGGCCCGCCACCTGTGACATGGGCGCCAGAAGGGGCAGGCGGCCGGCACTGTCGGTCACCGACTCGTAGGCGATGGCCGTGGCGCCGCTGGCCAGCAGATCCGACGCCTGCTCGGGGTCCGCCGCCAGGTGCAGGTAGGCGAACAGCGTGTGATCCGGACGCAGGCGAGCGCGCTCGGCCGCGAGAGGCTCCTTCACCTTCACGATCAGTTCGGCCGCGTCGAACAGCTCCCCGGCATCTGCGCAGAGCGAGGCGCCGCGGGCCACGTAGTCCTCGTCGGCGAATCCGGCGCCCTCCCCTGCGTGGCGCTCGACGTAGACCTCGTGTCCCCGGGCGGTCGCCTCTGCGACGCTGGCGGGTGTGAGCCCGACCCGCCGCTCCTCGTTCTTGATCTCCTTCGGAACACCGACGCGCATGCCCACCTCCTCTGATTCACGCGCAAGAATACCTTGTTGTTAGCCAATGTTGCAAGTCAGACACTGCGCCTAATTTAGGATGACCGCAAGATTCTTGCGTCTCATCCGAATATGGCGCATAATACTTCCCATCGAATCGCTCGACGCCACTGACCTGCTCATCCTGAACGAGTTGCAGCTCGATGGCCGCGTGTCGCTCGCTGAACTGGCGGCGCGTGTCGGCCTCTCCACCTCAGCGTGCCATCGCCGCGTCCGCCGGCTGGAGTCGGAGGGCTTCATCGCCGGCTACGTCATGATCGTCAACCGGGAGGCGATCGGCCGGGACCTCGACGTGTTCGTGGAGGTCTCCCTGCTGAGTCAGAGCCAGGAGTCGCTACGGCTCTTCGAGTCGGAAGTGGGGGACTGCCCCGAGGTGATGTCCTGCCACCTGGTCGCCGGCGACGCCGACTACCTGCTGCACCTGGCGGTCAAGGACCACCGTGACTTCGAACGCATCTACAACCGGTACCTCACGCGGTTCACCGGCGTGTCGCGACTGCGGTCCAGCTTCGCCATCCGCACCGTCCACGAGACCACCCGCCACGTGCTCTAGACATCTCCGGTGCCGAGTGCCGGCACCGGCGGTCCGCGACCTCAGTCGTAGGCGCGCTCGTAGGTCAGGATCTCGCTGCCCGTGCCGGCGCCGGTTGCCTGCTCACTTCTTCCTGGTGTGCTCATGGTTCGTCGTTCTCCGCGGGCGCTCGGGGCCGGTTCAGTTTATCCTCGCGGGGAATCCGACCCGGAGGAGAGGAGCGGCCATGATCCGCCACTGCGTGATGTTCAAGTGGAACGACGAGGTAACCGACGAGAAGCGGGCGGCATTCCTCGACGGCCTCGTCGAGCTGCTCACCACGGGCGAGACGGTCCGCTCGTACGCCTACGGCACTGACGCCGGGATCAACGCCGGCAACCACGACTTCTGCGTGTCGGTGGACTTCGACGACGAGGCCGGCTTTGTGGTGTACCGCGACGACTCGGACCATCAGGCGTTCATCGCGTCCACCGTGCGGCCGATCCTCGAGTCCCGGGCAGCGGTGCAGTTCGAGTTCTGACCTAGCGCCCCGAGTTCTGACCTCGCGCCCCGGCGGGCGCCGGGGCCCATCAGTTCTCCAGAATCCGCCTGGCAGGCGAGCGTCGATGCTCGTCTGATCAGCCGCCGCCGCGGGCTTGCGACGGCGCTCCGCGTGCCCTCGCGCTGCAATGGGGCGTTCAACCCATGGGCGTGGCCCGGTCATCTCGCGGGGCTCCGCTGCCGTGCGGCGATTCCCGCCGGCCAGCACTCGCCCGCGAGGGTCCGGCCGCGGGGCTGGTGTGGTCCATGGTGCTAGTGTTGGCGATGATGGCGAAGTCCCCTTCGGGCTCCACCAAGACCTCCGCGCCCGCCCGCCGCCCGGCCTCGCCGCGCGCCCCGAAGACGCCGGCGCGCAACGGGGCTGCGTCCGGTGGCGCACCGCCCGAGCGGCCATCGGCCGTCGCGACGTTCTACCGGGCGCATCGACCGGAGATCTGGGGGCTCGTGGCCTTCGTCGCGGCGCTGCTTTGCGCGCTGGGCATCTACGGCGGCCTCGGTGGGCTCGTCGGGACGGCCTTCCGCCGAGCCGCGGGCGTGAGCGTCGGCTGGGGTCGCCTGGCGGTGCCTCCGGCTCTGGCCGCGGCGGGGGTGCTGCTGGTCTCCGGACGCCATGCCCCCGGAGGCGAGGACGAGCCCCCCGGAGGCGAGGACGAGCGCGGCCCTGCGGTGCGCATCCTGGGTGGTTGTCTTGTGATGACCGCGCTCGCCGGCATTCTCCATCTCGCCGCCGGCCGACCCACCTGGGGCGATGGCTTGGCCGATTTCGAGGACGCCGGCGGCTACCTGGGCTTCGCCTCCGGTGGTGCGCCGGCGCTGCTGGCCGGGGTGGCCGGTGCGGTGGTCATCCTGGTCGCGGTGGGCCTGCTGGGTTGGCTGGCGATCAGCGGCATGTCGCCGAGCATCGTCGCCCGCGGGTCTTGGCGGTTCCTGCGCCGCGCGGGATTGGCGCTCGCTGCCGTCGCCCGACTCGTCGTGGCCGACCGGCGTGCGCTCTCCTCGGAGGAGCAGGCACCGCAGCGTGCCGGCGAAGGCGCCGATGACCCGAGCGGGCCCGCGCCGGCCCCCGGACCCGCCGCCCCCGGTCCGCCGCCTCTGGCGATGCCCGCGGCCGCCCCGCTGTCCGGCGGCCCGCAGCCCGCCACGACCATCGGGCGCCCGGGTGACGCCGAGCACCCGGACGGCACGCCGGATGGCGCCCCGAAGTCCCGCACGGGGCGCACCGCGCCGGCGTCGACCCCCGAGGCGTCCCTGGCGGCCGCCGGTGACGACAGCGGCCAGTGGCGCCGTCCCAACCTGGGCATCCTGAAGCGCACACCCCGCCAGGAGGTGGATCGCCGCCTCATCAGCCAGCGCGGGCGCTCACTGGAAGCGGCGCTCGCGGCCCACGGTGTGGAGGCCACCCTGGCCGACGTTGTCGTCGGCCCGACCGTCAGCCGCTACGAACTGGTCCTCGCCGAGGGGGTCAAGGTGGCCCGCATCACCGCCCTGTCCCGCGATATCGCCTACGCCCTGGCCTCCGCGGACGTGCGCATCCTGGCCCCGATCCCCGGCAGGCAGGCCATCGGCGTGGAGGTGCCCAACCCGGCGCGCCAGACGGTGACGCTCGGTGACATCCTTGGCTCCGACGAGGCGGCCGGCGCAACCCATCCCCTCGACGTGGCCATCGGTCGCGACATCACCGGGGTGGCCGTCATGGCGAACCTCGGGCGGATGCCGCACATCCTCATCGCCGGCGCCACGGGCTCGGGTAAGTCGTCCTGCATCAACTCGATCATCACGACGATCCTGATGCGCTGCACGCCCGAGCAGATCCGCCTCATCCTGGTCGATCCCAAGATGGTCGAGATGCGTCAGTACGCCAACGTGCCGCACCTCCTGACCCAGCCGGTCATCGACCCCAAGAAGGCCGCCAACGCCCTCGGGTGGGCTGTACGGGAGATGGAACGCCGCTACGAGCTGCTGTCGCGGGTGGGGTGCCGCGACATCTCCGGCTACAACGCCATGTACGAGGCGTCGCCGGCGTCCGCCACCCGGAGTGCCGCGGACTCCGACGACGAGGACGAACACCTGCAACGCCTGCCGTTCATCGTCATCGTGGTCGACGAGTTGTCCGATCTCATGATGGTGGCCCCACGCGAGGTCGAGGACGCCATCTGGCGCCTGGCGCAGATGGCCCGGGCGGTGGGTGTGCACCTCGTCATCGCCACGCAGCGGCCCTCCACCAACGTCATCACGGGGGTCATCAAGGCCAACATCCCCGCCCGCATGGCGATGTCGGTGTCGAGCCTGACCGATAGCAGGGTCATCCTCGACCAGGCCGGCGCCGAACGCCTCGTCGGCGACGGCGACATGCTCCTGCTGGACGGCTCGGCCGGCACCCCCCGGCGCATCCAGGGGGCATGGGTCAGCGAGGACGAGATTCGCAGGGTGACGGCGGCGTGGCGCCGCCAGAACGTCCGCCCGGAGCAGACCCAGGGAATCGCCGCGGCGGAACTCGACACGCCGAGGCTCGCGGGAGCGCGAGACGTCGGCCACCCCGACGACGACGAGTTGCTGGCGGCGGCCATGGAACTGGTGGTCGACAGCCAGCTCGGCTCCACCTCCATGCTGCAGCGCAAGCTGCGCGTGGGGTTCGCCCGCGCCGGGCGACTGATGGATCTGCTCGAGCAGCGGGGCGTCGTCGGGCCCTCGGAAGGCTCGAAGGCCCGCGAGGTCCTCATGACACCGCAGGAACTCGCCGTCGAGCAGGCCGCCGCCCACCGCGCCGAGGCGCGCTCTGAGTGATGCGCCCGCCGCGCCGGCTACTTCGGAACTGCGAGCGGCTCGTCGGGGACTGAGGGCTCCATTCGTCCCTTGGGTTCGCCCACGACACCGGCGAGGGCGGTGATGGTGTCCGTCAGCTTGTCGAGGCGGGTGTCCATCTTGTCGAGGCGGCGGTTGAACTCGGCGCGCCGCGTGCGATCCAAGTAGAACATGACCGCCAGCACGAAACTCATCATCACCGTTGTGATGCCGCCGAGAATGCCGATAGCTGCCGGATCCATGATCTCTCCCTCTGAGGATACTAGCTGTGGGCTGTTGGGATCACCGCGAAACGGTGGTCCCAACAGGATATACTCTAATAAGGGAATAGGTATAGACATATATGAAATATGGTTAACGGCCGGCACTCACCGGTAGGCTGGGAGGATGAGCAGCGCTGTCGACCGGTTTGTGGCCGCGGCGGCCGATCTCGGGGTGGAGTTGCGCGTCACCCGCTATCCCGAGGGCACGCGCACGGCCCGCGACGCGGCCGCGGCGGTGGGCTGCGAACTCGGCCAGATCGTCAAGTCGCTGGTGTTCGTGGCCGGCGGCCGGGTCGTCGTGGCTCTCGTCTCCGGCGCCGACAGGGTGGACACCGGACGGCTGGGGGCCGCCGCGGGCGCGGCCGGGTCCCGGCAGGCCCGCGCCGGTGAGGTTCAGGAAGCGACCGGGTTCGCCATCGGCGGTGTCCCGCCGTTCGGCCACGCCCGCAGGCTCGACACCTTCGTCGATCGGCGCCTGCTGGACTTCGACGTGGTGTGGGCGGCGGCCGGCACGCCCGACGCCTGCTTCCCTGTCGCTCCCGCCGAGTTGGCGCGTCTGGCGGCGGCGTCCGTCGTCGACATTGCCACGGGCGCGGTGAGCGGGCGCACCCCTTCGTAGACTCACCGGAGACATGGCGATCATCAGCAAGCTCCTGCGCACGGGCGAGGGGCAGAAAATCAAGGCCCTGCAAGGGCTCGTTCCCCACATCGGCGACCTGGAACCGGAGATGCAGGCGCTGAGCGACGAGGAGTTGCAGGCCCGCACGCCCGAACTCCGCCGGCGCCTCACCAACGGCGCCGACCTCAACGATCTACTGGCGGAGGCGTTCGCCGTCGTCCGCGAGGCGTCGTGGCGCGTCATCGGCCAGCGCCACTACGACGTGCAGCTCATGGGCGGTGCGGCGCTGCACCTCGGGTGGGTGGCCGAGATGCGCACCGGCGAGGGCAAGACCCTCGTCTCCACCCTGCCGGTGTACCTGAACGGCCTCACCGGCGAGGGCGTCCACGTCGTCACCGTCAACGACTACCTGGCGAGCCGCGATGCCGACTGGATGGGACAGATCCACCGCTGGCTGGGTCTCAGCCTCGGACTGGTGGTCCCCGGGGTGCGGGATCAGGACTTCAAGCGCCAGCAGTACGCCTGCGACATCACCTACGGCACCAACAACGAGTTCGGGTTCGACTACCTGCGCGACAACATGGCCCTCGCGGCCGCCGAGCGGGTGCAGCGGGGTTATCGCTACTGCATCGTGGACGAGATCGACTCGATCCTCATCGACGAGGCCCGCACGCCGCTCATCATCAGCGGGCAGGTGGCCGAGGCCGCCAACACCTACTACCGCTTCGCCTCCATCGTGCGGCGGCTCGTGCGCGACGAGCACTACGAGGTGGACGAGGAGAAGCGCACGGTGGCGCCCACGGAGGAGGGAATCGGTGCCGTGGAGGGGGCGCTGGGGGTGGAGAACCTCTACGACTCGGTACAGGTCAGCTACGTGCATCACCTCGGCGCGGCCCTGCGGGCCAAGGAGCTCTACCGGCGCGACAAGGAGTACATCCTGAAAGACGGCGAGGTGAAGATCGTCGACGAGTTCACGGGGCGCATCCTGGACGGCCGGCGCTGGTCGGACGGCCTGCACCAAGCCGTCGAGGCCAAGGAAGGCGTCAAGATCCAGGAGGAGAACCAGACCCTCGCCACGATCACCCTGCAGAACTACTTCCGGCTCTACGACAAGCTCGCAGGCATGACCGGCACCGCCCAGACCGAGGCCAACGAGCTCTTCGCCACCTACAACCTGAACGTGGTGTCGATCCCGACGCACAAGCCGATGGTCCGCGCCGACCAGCCCGACCTCGTCTTCCGCACCGAGGACGCCAAGTTCGATTCCATCGTCACCGACATCGCAGAGCGGGTGGAGAAGGGCCAGCCGGTGCTCGTGGGCACCATCTCGGTGGAGAAGTCCGAGAAGCTCTCGAGCCACCTCACCCGCCGCGGAGTCGCGCACGAGGTGCTGAACGCCAAGCAGCACGCCCGCGAGGCCGAGATCATCGCCCAGGCCGGCCGCCTCAGCCGGGTGACGGTGGCGACCAACATGGCCGGCCGCGGCGTCGACATCATCCTCGGCGGCAACCCCGAGGCGCTGGCCCGGCGAGACCTGCTGGCCGACGGCTTCGACCCCCGGACCAAGGAGTTCCGCAGGGCCTACCCGAGGCTGCTCGCCCGCCACACCGAGCAGTGCGGCGCCGAGGGCGAGGTGATCAAGGAACTCGGGGGCGTCTACGTGGTGGGCACCGAACGCCACGAGAGCCGGCGCATCGACAACCAGTTGCGGGGACGCTCGGGCCGCCAGGGCGACCCGGGGGAGAGTCGCTTCTACCTCTCCCTCGATGACGACCTGATGCGCATCTTCGCCACGGGCGCCATGGAGTGGGTGATGTCCCGTTCGCTGGAGGACGACGTGCCGATCGAGTCCAAGATGGTGACCAAGTCCGTGGAGCGGGCGCAGACCACCGTCGAGCAGCGCAACGCCGAGACCCGCAAGAACGTGCTCCGCTACGACGAGGTGATGAACGCCCAGCGCCGGGTCATCTACAAGCTGCGCGGCCAGATCCTGGGCGGTGCGGAGTTGCGCGAGCAGGCCCTCGAGCACATCCGCGACGAGGTGGAGTCGATCGCCGCCGACCTGCCCCCCGACGAGCCGTGGGACCACCGGAGCATCCTCACCACCGTCGGCAACCTGTGGCCCACCGACCTGGCCCCCGAGGACCTCGCCGGTGAGCAGACGCCCGAGGAACTCACCGAACGCCTGCTAGACGATGCCACTGCCCTCTACGCCAGGCGCGAGTCCGAGATCGGCGCGGAGGTGATGCGCGGCCTGGAACGCCAGGTGATGCTGCGCGTCATCGACCAGCACTGGCGCACACACCTCTACGAGATGGACTACCTCAAGGAGGGGATCCATCTGCGTGCCGCCGGTCAGAAGGATCCGCTGAGCGAGTGGCAGCGTGAGGGCTTCGAGATGTTCGGCGACCTCATGAAGCGCATCAGGCGGGACTTCGTGCGCATGATCACGCACATCCAGGTGGTGAAGCCGGACCGCGAGCAGGTCTCTGCGACCCGCAACGTCACCTACTCCGGCCCGACCGATCCCTCCGAGGCGCCGAGTGCCCTGGCACGGGCGGCCGCGGCGGCCGCCGGCGTGCCGCTCGCCGGCTCGAAGCCCGCCGCCGCAGCGAGCGCGGCCGGGCGGCCCGCGGCCGGCACCGCCACGATGGTCCGGAGCGCCGCGGAGAAGACGGGCCGCAACGCGCCCTGCCCGTGCGGCTCGGGCAAGAAGTACAAGCTCTGCTGCGGTCGCTGAGCGACCGGAGGCCACCGCCGTGTACTGCGCACCGATCGTGATTCCCGCCCGTTGCAGCAGGCCGGCGGCGCGCCCGTGAACGAGGACTTCACCGAGGATCTGGCCGGGCTGCGGCGCCGTCTCGAGCAGTCCGAGCGCTACCTGGGTCTCGCCGGGCTGCGCAGTCGCCGGCCTGCCCTGGAGGCCGAGGCGGCGCGCCCGGAGCTCTGGGACGACCCGGAGCGAGCACGCCGGGTCGCCCAGGAGCTCGCCGCGGTGAACGACGACATCGCCGGCTTCGAGCGCCTCGAGGCGCGCCTCGAGGACGCCGAGACCCTCTGGCAGCTGGCCACCGAACTCGAGGACGATTCGGTCCTCGCCGAGATCGTCGAGGCCATCGACTCGTTGCGGGTCGACTTCGACGGCCTCGAGCTGCGTTCGCTCCTCGCCGGCACCTACGACGAGCGGGACGCGGTCTGCCACATCCAGTCCGGCGAGGGGGGTACCGACTCCCAGGATTGGGCATCGATGCTGCTGCGCATGTACGGCCGCTGGGCCGAGCGGCGCGGGTTCGACTTCGAGGTGGAATCGGTGACCGAGGGCAAGGGAGCCGGGATCACCTCGGCGGAGTTCAGCGTCAAGGGGCGCCACGCCTACGGCCTGCTGCGCAGCGAGCACGGCATCCACCGGCTCGTGCGTGTCTCGCCGTTCAACAAGGAGGGCAAGCGCCAGACGGCGTTCAGCTCGGTGAAGGTCGTGCCCTTCTTCCCGGAGATGGCCAAGGAGATCGAGATCGACGAGACCGAGCTGCGCGTCGACACCTACCGCTCCTCGGGTGCCGGCGGGCAGCACGTCAACGTCACCGATTCGGCGGTGCGCATCACGCACCTGCCGACCGGTACCGTCACGTCCAGCCAGGCCCAGCGCAGCCAGCACCAGAACCGCGAGCGCGCCATGCAGATGCTGGCCGCCAAGCTGCTGGATCTCGAGCGCCAGAAGCGCACCGACGAGGTGGCCGAGATCGCCGGGGCGGCGCAGCGGATGGGCTTCGGGAGCCAGATCCGCTCCTACGTCCTCTACCCGTACCAGATGGTGAAGGACCTGCGCACCGATCACTCCGCGTCGAACCCCGACCGCGTTCTCGACGGTGACATCGACGACTTCGTGGCGGCTTACCTACGGTGGCGCCGGGCGCAGGACGTGGCCGCCGCCTCCTGAGCGGCGGCGCCGATCAGGCCGGACGCGGAAGGGCGGGCCTTGCGGCCCGCCCTTCGTTCGGTTCTATTCGTTCAGCGTGGCGGGTCCGTGCCCGCCGCAGTTAGCCGGATCAGGCGGCGTCGCGGGCGGCGGTCAGCCACTCGTCCACGCTCGCCCGGTTGGCCTCGATCCACTCGGCGGCGTGACGGTTCACGTCGTCGGTGGTGTTCTCGCCGCCGTCGTAGCGCACGTTCTGCAACGCCACGTCGACCACGGAGATCTTGACGCTCTCGAAGAGCGACCGGGCCGCCGGGTTGGCGTTCACGAACCTCGAGTTCGCCACGGCCCTGATGTCGGCCGCGGGCCAGCCAGTGAAGCAGGGATCACCGGTGCAGAACTCCGGGCCCAGCCTTGCGGCCGGCAGGTCGTTGAAGTCGAAGCCGTCCACGGTGGAGCCGTCGAGCACGTTCTCCGCGGTGCCCACCGAGACCCAGATGGCGTTGTCGCCGGGGATCAACTGGGTGAGATACCCGCTGGGTGACCACGAGTAGGCGATGAAGGGCTCGCCGTCCTCGAGGTTGGCCACGGCGTTGGCGAACATGGCCTCGTAACCGGCATGCACCGCTTCGAGGTTGTCCCAGCCGTTGAACTCGAAGGTCTGCGCGGCGATCTTGGCACAGTTCCACGAGTCGGGGCACGACCCGACCTGGATCTTGCCGTCACCGGGCGTGATGTCTGCGGCGTCGTAGAGTGCCACGAGTTCGGGCGTGTCGTTGATCTGCCCCAGCGTCTGGATGCCGTGCTCCTCCGCCAGCGCCTTGTTGGTCAGGAAGCCTTCGAGACCTGCTGCTGCCAGCGATGTGCCCACCAACTCGATGCGGTCCCCGATCAGGGAGCCGTCGGAGAGTTCGTCGTCCCAGAAGTTGAGGTGGTTCGGGATCCAGCCGTTGACCCAGAAGTCGACCTCGCCCTCGGCGAGCGCCACGTGGAAGATGTCGTTGGCCAACTCGGCGTCGGCCGGCTCGCTGACGTCGTAGCCCAACTCCTCGAGCAGTTGGTTGTAGATGGCCGCCTGCATGTAGCCCGTTGACCACGTGGCACGGGCCTGGGTCACCGACGTGCCCGCACCCGGGTTCATGTAGGCCTCCATGGCGGCGGCTTCCATCTCCTCGACCTGCGCCTGGGCGGATGCGGCCTCTGCCTGGGCGGCGGCGGCCTCTGCCTGGGCGGATTCGGCCTCTGCCTGGGCGGCGGCGGCCTCTGCCTGGGCGGCGGCGGCATCTGCCTGGGCGGCGGCGGCCTCTGCCTTGGCGGATTCGGCCTCTGCCTGGGCTGCTGCTGCTTGAGAGCTGGCGGCCTCGGCCGCCGCCGAGGCGTCGGCCAGTGCCGCTTCGGCCTCAGCTATTGCCTCGGCGCTTCCCGAGGCCGTGGCTTGTGCCAAGTCGGCGGCCGCTTGGGCCTCCGCGGCGGCAGCCGCTGCAGCGTCCGCTGATGCCGCCGCCGCGCCCGCTTCGGCCTCGGCCGATGCGGCTCGCGCGTCCGCGGCATCCGCGCCCGCCTGCGCTCCCTGCGCGGCAGCCATCGCCGCGCCCGCTTCGCTCGACGCCGAGGACGCGGCACTGGATGCTGCCGCTGCGGCATCTGCAGCCTCGGTGTCCTCCGCGGCGCACGCTGCGGCGACGAGCGCCAAGACTGCGACGAGCGCCAGTCCTCCAGCGACACGTGTCCTTCTCAGAATCGTCATGGGAATGAACCTCCCCCGGGGTAGCCCGTTGGTGACTGTTGCGGGCAAACTCGGTTGAGCCCGCAGTTCCCGGCGAGAATAGTTCGCAATGCCCCTAACGTCTTCGCGCCCCACGCGAATGAGTTTCACTCGTCCGCTCGGGGCGCGAATGAGTTGGCGTTGCCCCTAAGTTGTTTGCGCCCCCGCGCCGACGACTTGGGCGGGTGAGGTGCCGTCGGCGACGCTCTTGCCTCCGGTGTCCTCGTCGCCGGTGATCTCCACGTACACCTCCGAGCGCCGGAATTCGCTCAGCACGCCGCGCGTCGTGGCGAGAAGTGTCAGCCCGGCCATGAGGCACAGGAAGGCTCCTGCCCCGCTGACCAACTTGGCATCGGCGACCCTCGTGAGACTGCCGATCCAGTTGAAGGCGATCATGATCAGGCCGGTGGCAGCGCCGGCGGTGGCTGTGCTCCAGAGCCACTTGCGACGTTCGTCGTGGCCGAACAGGCCGGACGCCAGGAGTGAGCAGGCGGCACCCACGGCGGCGACGATGAGAGCCAGGTGTCCGAAACGGGGTCCCCGGGAACTGAACCCGTCGGTGATGATCTTCTCGGTGCGCTGCGCCTGGTTGATGAGCGCGGTCATTTTCAGCGTCGCCTCGGTGCTGCCCGCGGGATCCTCTTCAGCCTGGCGCCGGAGTTCCTCGATCTCCGCGGCCAGCTCGGGGGTTATGACCGACTCCGAGCGCTCGTCGAAGCTCCAGCCCGAGAAGCCCGCGATGACAACGACCGCAGCGACGGCTGCAGTCCCCACGATCCGGCCGGTCGCCACCGTTCTGACCAGCGGGCGCCGGGGTGTGAACGGGGCGACCCGCATCCAGAACATCGCGCCCACGGCTGCGACGGCCGTACCGATCAGCGCCAACCAGGCTCCGATGCCGTCGCTGTAGGCGGCGTTGGCGCCGTGGGGTACCGCCCAGAGATAGGCGACTGTCGAGACGAGCCCGCCGAGGGCGAACACCAGGGCGCCGTCGGCGCCGAGCCAGCGGGCGCCCCATCCGGGCTTCCGCAACGTCACCAGTGCTGCTGCGGCAACCAGCAGGCTGAAGGCCAGGACCGCGTATCCGTAGACCGAGCCGCCCTCCGCGGCAAGACCGTTGAAGCTGCGCCCGGCAAGGTCCTGATCGACGAAGCGGCCGTATCCCGATATCAGCCCCGAATCGGAACCCCAGGTGAGGAACGCCGACACCACGCCCAGTGCCGCTCCCGCCAGGGCCAGGGTGGCGCTGCGGCGCTCGGCTGTGCCGGCCGGTGCAGGCTTGGCCTCCGTGGCCGCCACCGCTCCGATGGTGGCCGCCGTCGGGAGCAGAGCCTCCGGGTTGAGGCGATGCCTCCAGGCCTTGCGAATGCGGGTCAGCAGATACTCTCCGTCGCTGGCCTCCGTCTGGGAGATGCGGTCGAGAACCACCGCCACGATGAACAGCGCAAGTCCGGATGAGGCCGCCTGTGCGGTGTCGAGGTTCTGAACGGCTTGGAACACCGGCCGCCCCAGACCGCCAGAGGCCATGATGGCGGCGATACCCAGCATGGAGATCGACAGCAGGAGCGTCTGGTTGAGTCCGGTCATGATGGCCGGGCGGGCCAGGGGGAGTTGCACGTCGCGCAGCACGCGACCCTCCGAGGCGCCGTAGGCCCTGCTGGCCTCGACCACGTCGGCAGGTACCTGGCGGATGCCGAGATTGGTGAGTCGAATGAGCGGCGGGAGGGCGAACACCATCGTCACCATCGTGGCCGGCTCCGCGCCGATGCCGAAGAAGAAGATGATCGGCAGCATGTAGATGAACGGGTGGACAACCTGCATGGCGTCCAGAACGGGCCGGACAACGTTCCACGCCCCGTCGAATCGACCGCACAGGATGCCCAGGGGGATCCCGATGATGGCGCAGAGAGCGACGGCGACGATGATGATGCCGAGCGTGATCACCGTCTCCTTCCAGTACTCGGTGCCGAGGATGCCGCATAGGGCGAGGGCCAGAGCGACGCCGACGCCCACCCTCAGGTTGCGTGTGAACATGCCGATGACGAGGAACACCAGGCACACCGCGATCCAGGGCATGTCGGCAATCTCCCACCAGGGATGGTGCGCCGGTCCGTTCACGAAGTTGCGGAACAGGAACGTGAACGGCCACTCGATCACATCCAGGACGGGGGCGAGGTTCTGGTCGATCCAGCTGACCATCTGATTGATCCACGCACCGAACGGAACGTCCCACTGGTCGAGGACGGCATTGTCACCGACGCCCGGACTGCTGGACTGGGCGAGGATGCTCACATGTAGACCTCTCGCTCGAACTTGTCCGAGAGGCTCTCCACACGGCCCATCTCCTCCATGATGAGACGCGGATCGAGGTTGCCCACGAGCGCTCCCGAATCGTCACAGACCGCTATCGGCAGCCCCTTGCCGGCCGCGGAGTACACCTCGTTCAGGGTGTTCTCCGGCGAGCAGCGAATGAAGTCGGAGCGGAGAGCGGCGCCCAGTTCCCTGACACCCTCGTTGACCGCGCGTACGGCATCGGCGGCAGCGAGCACGGCTATGGGAGCACCGCGCTGATCGACGACGAAGCAACCGGCGCGGTCACCGAGAGCGGCCAACGCCGCTGCCAGTGTGCTGGCGGCCCCCGCCGGCGCCGGCGTGAGCATCACCTCGCTGACCAGGATCACGCGACCTTGGTCGACGTCCTGCACGAACTCGGCGACGTACCCGGTGGCTGGTTCGGTCAGGATCTCCGTCGGCGTGCCGACTTGGACGACGGCGCCGTCCTTCATGATGCACACGCGGTCGCCGATGCGCAGCGCCTCGTTGAGGTCGTGAGTGATGAACAGGATCGTCTTCTGGAGTTCGCTCTGGATCTCCATCATCTCATCCTGCATCTGGCGCCGGATGAGCGGGTCGAGAGCGCTGAACGCCTCGTCCATGAGCAAGATGTCGGGGTCCGACGCCAGCGCCCGTGCCAGGCCGACCCGCTGCTGCATCCCGCCGGAGAGTTCGGCCGGCATGTTGTAGGCATAGGGGCCGAGCCCCACCAGGGACAATGCCCGCATGGATGCCGCGTTGCGCTCGTCGCGGGCGACCTTCTGCACCTTCAGTCCGTAGCCGACGTTGTCGATCACGTTCCGGTGCGGGAACAGAGCGAAGTGCTGGAACACCATGCCCATGTGTGTGCGCCGGAACGCCTGCAGTGCCGGCCCCTCCAGCGCTTGGACGTCGGTGCCGTTGACCGTCAATGACCCGGCGGTGATGTCGATCAGCTTGTTCACGGTGCGCATGGCCGTGGACTTGCCGGAACCCGACAGTCCCATGACGACGAACACCTCGCCCCTGCGAACGGTGAAGGAGACGTCGTCGAGCCCCACCACGTGACCGGTCTCTGCCTGCACCTCGTCCTTGGACATCCCGGAGCGCAGGAGGTCGAAGGCCCGGCCGCGGGGCTGGGGGCCGAAGATCTTGTAGACCCCGTCGAGGACGATGACCTCGTCGCCGTTCTGGGACAGTGTGTTCGTCTCTCCGGTTGGCTCCGGTGTCTCTCCGGGAGGCACGGCGGCATGCTAACGCAGCGGCGCGCGCCGTGTCCCGCGTCCCACGGGTTCCGCTGTCCTCCGCAGGGGCGGTGGTAGCGTGATCGGGCCGGCATGGGCCCGGCGCAGCAGGAGTCGGAGAAGGTTGGGCGGAGTGCGGACGGCCGGCGTCACATGATCGAGTTGGACCAGGTCACGAAGATCTACAAGGGCGAGGTTCTCGCGCTCTACAGCATTTCCTGCAAGATTGCCAAGGGTGACTTCGCGTTCCTCGTGGGGCCGTCGGGGTCGGGCAAGTCCACATTCCTCAAGCTGCTGAACCGCCAGGAGCAGCCGGACCAGGGCTCGGTGTGGATCGCCGGCAAGGAGGTCGGGTCGCTGCCCCGCTCCAGCGTCCCGAAGCTGCGTCGGCTGGTGGGCTGCATCTTCCAGGACTTCAAGCTGCTGCCCAACAAGACCGTCTACGAGAACGTGGCCTTCGCGCTCGAGGTGACCGGGCGTTCCCGGCAGGCCATCCGCACCCAGGTGCCGTCCCTGCTCGAGTTGGTGGGACTCTCCAAGAAGACCCACAGCCTCCCGCACGAACTCTCCGGCGGCGAGCAGCAGCGCGCCTCCATCGCCCGGGCCTTCGTCAACCGCCCACCGATCCTGCTGGCCGACGAGCCCACGGGGAATCTCGACAGCGACACCTCCAACGGCATCATGCGGCTGCTCGCCGAGATCAACAAGCGCGGCACGACCGTGGTGATGGCCACCCACGACCAGCACATCGTCAACGCCGCCCGGCGGCGGGTGCTGCGCTTGGACAGAGGTCGGCTGACCGGCGACGAGGCCCAGGGCCGCTACTCCTAGGAACGAACCTTGGCACTCTCCCTCGGCTACGTCTTCCGCGAGACGCGGGGCAACCTGCGCTGGAACGTCACCCTCTTCGCCGCCACGATCGTCGCTGTCTGGGTGTCGCTGACGCTGTTCGGCTCGTCGCTGCTGATCCGTGAGGGCGTCGAGCAGGCCACGGGGCGGTGGCGCGGCGGCATCGAGTTCATCGTCTTCATGAACGCCGACGCCACCGAGGCCCAGCACGCCGCCATCCGGGGCGCCCTCGACGAGAACCCCGAGATCGGGGGTTACGACTTCGTCGACCAGCAGGGCGCCTACAACGAGTTCATCACCGAGTTCGCCGACCGGCCCGAACTCATCGAGAACGTCACTCCGGAGATCCTGCCGCCGTCCTACCGGGTGAAACCCAGCGTCAACGACGCCGACGTGATCGAGGCTCTGGCGACGCAGTTCGACGCCCGACCCGGGGTGCGCCAGGTGACGCTGCCCGTGGAGGTCATCCGCACGCTCCAGCAGAACAGCCAGAAGGTCAGCGTGTTCGTGCTCATCATCGCCATCGTGGTGTTGCTGGCCGCGCTGATGCTGATCGCCAACACCATCCGCACCGCCATCTTCGCCCGGCGACAGGACATCGAGGTGATGAAGCTGGTGGGGGCCTCCAACTGGTACGTGCGCCTGCCGTTCATGCTGGAGGGCACCATCCAGGGTGTGATCGGCGGGGCGCTGGCGATCCCGATGCTGTTCCTGATGAACAACCTGATGGCCGGATTCGTGCAGGACGACTACCTGGAGTTGCTGCGCTCGCTGGTGGTGGACAGCGCCGTCGTGTGGAACACCTCCCTGCTGGTCACCGGTATCGGGGCGGCGGTCGGGGTGTTGGGGTCGCTGTTCGCGGTGGGCCGCTTCCTCGACGTCTAGCCGGGCACGGGTAACGCCGCAGACCACGCTCTCGGTCATTCCGGCGAAGGCCGGAATCCATCGATCTGCGGCTTCGGCTGCGCCTGCCCTAAACCAGTTGGCAGCCTTGGCGGCGGGCGGCGGCGTTAGGCCCCGCCCGGCGAGCAGGGCTAACCTGCCCCGCACACGACAGTCGTTGCGGAGGGAGGCTCCCGATGGTGCAGAGCGTGCGCGGCGTGATCGCCCGGTCGAAGGGCGCGCCGGTGGAGATGGAGACGATTCTGGTGCCCGATCCGGGTCCCGGCGAGGCTCTCGTGGCGATCCAGGCCTGCGGGGTGTGCCACACCGACCTGCACTATCGCGAAGGCGCCATCAACGACGACTTCCCGTTCCTGCTTGGCCACGAGGCCGCCGGACTCGTCGAGGCGGTCGGGCCGGGCGTCGAGGAAGTGGCCCCCGGCGACTTCGTGATCCTCAACTGGCGAGCCGTCTGCGGACAGTGCCGGTCCTGCGCGCGGGGCCGCTCCCAGTACTGCTTCGCCACGCACAACGCCCACCAGCCGATGACTCTGGCGGACGGCACCAAGCTGTCGCCGGCGCTGGGTATCGGCGCGTTCGTGGAGAAGACGCTCGTCGCCGCCGGGCAGGCGACGAAGGTGTCCCCCGACGCCAGTCCGGCGGCTGCCGGACTGCTGGGCTGCGGGGTCATGGCCGGCCTGGGCGCGGCCATGAACACCGGTGGCGTGGGTCGGGGCGACTCCGTGGCCGTGTTCGGCTGCGGCGGTGTCGGCAATGGAGCCATCGAGGGCGCCCGCCTGGCCGGCGCCTCGGTCATCATCGGCGTGGACATCGACGACCGCAAGCTGGAGTGGGCCCGGCAGTTCGGCGCCACCCACACCGTCAACAGCCGCGCGACCGACCCGGTGGAGGCCATCAAGCGGATTACCGGTGGCAACGGCGTGGATGTCGCGGTCGAGGCCATCGGCCTGCCCGAGACCTACCGGCAGGCGTTCGAGGCCCGCGACCTGGCCGGGGTGGTCGTGCTGGTGGGCGTGCCCAACCCCACCGCCACCATCGAGTTGCCGTTCATCGAGGTGTTCGGCCGGGGCGGGGCGCTGAAGTCCTCCTGGTACGGGGACTGCCTGCCCAGCCGGGACTTCCCGATGCTGATCGACCTGTACCTGCAGGGGCGACTGAACCTCGACGGCTTCGTCAGCGAGACCATCGCACTCGACGAGGTGGAGGAGGCATTTCACAAGATGGAGCGCGGCGAAGTGCTGCGGTCCGTCGTCATCATGGACTGAGTTCTTGGTCCGGGCGGGGGGCCGGGGTGCCGCTCTGCTCCTCCACGCAGCAACCCCAAGCCTTCCCACCGCGCGGGCTGGTAGAATTCGGCGACGCGCAGCGACAGGCGAGGATGTCGGCCATGTCCATTGCAGCAGTCGACGAGGATGCCCGAGCGAGCCGTCGTGTTGAGCGATTTATCGAAGACTTCGTCGAGGCCGGTCGTCTCCGCAGTGTCATCGTCCAGGTACATCATCCGGTCGCACTCGCCTGGGAAGCCAACGTCGATGTTGAGCATCCCGCAGCCTCACTGCTCAAGATCCCCCTTGTCGGCGCTCTCCTCTTCGCGAACTCCGAGCACGAGGTTTCGCTGGACCATCGACTTCGCCCCGACCTCCTCGAGAGCACGTGCTATCCCACCGTGCGGACCGCGTTTTCTGCATCGACGCTCACGTTGCTGGAGTTGTCGTCGCTGGCGATTCTCACGAGCGATAACGCCGCAGCGTCGTACGTGCTCGAATTCCTCGGTGTTGAGCCCTACTGCCGGTTCCTGCGGGCGGCGGGCTGCGAGAATACCGGTGCTCCCTCCGGGTTCGGAGATGAGGACCTGACGCTGCTTCGGGAAGCTAGGACAACCGCGACTGATCAGCTTCGGATCCTCCGGCACGTCTGGAATACCGACTGCCTCCGGCCGCTCAGGACGTGGATGGCCAACAATCTCCGGAATGGGCGGCTGTCGGCGCGTATCGAGCCTCCGGCCGTGTTCGCGCACAAGACAGGAACCCTGGAGGGCGTCGTACACGATGTCGGGGTGCTGACGACCCCCGACCTGCGGGCATCACTAGTGGTTCTGACGTCCGCAGAACCCGACCCCGTCGCCACATCAGCTCAGATGGCTGATCTCGGCCGTGATCTGAGCGACGAACTCACCAGGATGAGCGCACCGTATCTCCCATGAGCCGGTGGCGCGACCGGGAGAGATTCCTAACTGTCCGAACCGCGTACATCTGGTCGGCGCTCATCGGTCTCCTCGGGGTCGTCTTAGTTGTTGTGTACGACGACCGGACGGGCTCCGGCGCCCGGGCAGTAGCGCTGCTCGGGCAGGCGCTGTTCTCCGCTGGCGTGGTGGCTGTCGTATACGGCTGGATCTCAGCGGAGGAGAACGAGGTGCGAATCGCGCGGATAGTCGAGCGCAGGCTTACCGAGGCCCTGCGTCCCGTCGCAGCCCGCGCCTTCGAGGGTGCCCTCAAGGATCGCACGTGGAGGTGCCACCTCGAGGCCCCTCGGGACGAAGATCAGCTCTCCGACTACCTGCACCAGTCCATCATGGTGTCGTACGTGACGCCAGAGTGCACCGAGGAGCTTCGCTTCATCGGGATTGCCGGAGCGTCGCCGGACTGGTCCGCCTACATGGGTGACGAATACCTGTTCAGGTGGGAGTTCGACGTGGATCTGAACCTCACGGACAGTGCCGTCTTCGAGATTCGTGATGTCCGGATCGACGGCCGGGAGTTGAGCGCACGGAGAACGGTTGACGGAACCAACACCCGCGAGTACCGATACCGGGTTCCCAAGGCGTTGGTCGGCTCGGAGGCGCGGGTCTCGTTTGCCGCGTCAGTTCGGAAGTACGTCGGTACGGACGAGCGGATCGCCGTTATCACGAAGGTCTTCAGTAATGTCGCCGGTGCGGAGTTCCTGCTGTCGGTCGGTCCGAGCGTGGGGGCGACACATATCAGCTCGAGTTGCGACGGTGTCACGGCTCTGGTTGGAAGTAGACCGGAGTATGAGATGGATGACACGCTTGATCCGCGCGGGATGCCGATCTCCCAGAACGTCCGGGTACTGTCGCCGATCCAGCGGGACAGTCAGGTCTCGTTCGAGGTTCGGCGCTCCGGTGCGCAGTAGCACGGGTCCGATTGTCCGCTGCCGGACCGCGGTTGCCGACTTGCCCGAATGGGCTGAGAGAGGTTGGCAGGGGTTTGGGCCTCGCGGGGCCACGCGCCCGCAGTCCTCGCGTCATCTCGACGGAGGCATGTAGAGGATTCTGATCCAGGGTCGGGATTTACTCCTGAACCCGGCCCGCCGATGTCTCCAGGGATCCAACCTGCGATTCCGGCGGGCTGATCGGAGGTCTCGTAGAGTTGCGCACCGGTAGGACGTGCATGGGGGTTGTGCGATGACGTCGATCGTTCGGTTCGTAGACTTGGATGCCGGGCTGGCGCGGCCGGGGGTTCTGGATGATGACGGGGTTCATCCCGTTGAGAGTGTTGGGACTCTGGCGGCGCTTCTTCACCTGCCGCTCGGGGAGATTCGTGCGCACTTGGAGGCGGCGTTGGCTAACCCTGCGGTTGACGGTGTGCCGCGGTTGCTCAGCCCTATCGACGGGGATACTCCCGTTTGGGGGGCCGGGGTGACCTACCGGGTCTCGCAGGAGGCGCGGATCGAGGAGAGTGGGGACGAGGACGTGTACGTCCGGGTGTACAACGCCGAGCGCCCGGAGCTGTTCCTGAAGTGCGTTGCCCACGAGGTCGTCACCGACGGCGAGCCGGTCGGGCGGCGACCCGACTCGGACAATGACACGCCGGAACCCGAACTGGCTCTCATGCTCAACGTCGACGGTGAGATCGTCGCCTTCGGCGTGTGCAACGACATGTGTGCACGCGCCCTCGAGGGCGAGAACCCTCTCTACATCCCGCAGGCGAAGATCTTCGCCGCCTCCTGCGTGCTGGCCCCCATGATGCGGCCCGCCTGGGAGGTGCCCGACGCCTACGACCTGACCATCAGATTGCGGCTCAGCCGCGGCGCCGATGTCCTGTTTCGCGGCAGCACCTCCACCTCCGAGCTGGCTCGCACGCTCGAGGAGTTGGTGGACTGCCTGTTCTGCGCCACGGCGTTCCCCGACGGCGTCGTGCTGTCCACCGGGACGTGCCTGGTGCCGCCGCTGGAGGTGCCGAGCGAAGCGGGCGACGTCGTCGAGATCGCCATCGACGGGATCGGCAGCATGCGCAATGTCGTCACCTCCACCGACGACATCAAGCCGTGGCTGCACCGCCGCCATGCCGACCCGCTTGCCGGCTGGGAGGCCTGACGCCACGCTTCGGCCGTCGTCGCCTTCTGTGCGCGACAATGCCGCCCTGGACGGCAATACTGCGCACAGAAGGCATCCCGGTTGGGATACTGCCGAGTGATGGCCATCCGGTGTGATCCGTAAGCCCCTGACTTGGGACCTTAGAATCGCGAGACCGCCGATTCGGGACTTGCATGGCACAGTCCTAGTGTCCTGAGTCGGGTATTCGTTGAAGATATGCGGCGAGGGTGTCGAGGATGTCGTCGGCGGTTTTGTGCCAGGTGAAGGGTTTGGGGTTCTGGTTCCAGCCGTCGATCCAGGTGTTGATGGAGTCTTGGAGGTCGCCGACGCTGGTGTGGGTGCCGCGGCGGAGCCATTTGGTGGTGAGTTCGGAGAACCAGCGTTCGACGAGGTTCATCCAGGAGCTGTAGGTGGGCGTGAAGTGGAAGCTGAAGCGGGGGTGGCGCAGGAGCCAGCGTTGGATGGTGGGGGTCTTGTGCGTGGAGACGTTGTCGGAGACGATGTGCACGGCGAGGTGGGCGGGGACCTCTCGGTCGATGAGGTTCAAGAACTTGCGGAACTCCTCGGAGCGGTGCCGTGCGGTCATCGTCGAGATGACCTTCCCGGAGGCGACCTCGAGGGCGGCGTAGAGGTTGGTGGTGCCGCAGCGGCGGTAGTCGTGGGTGCGCCTCTGGGGAACCCCGAGCATCAGTGGCAGCATCGGCGCGGTGCGATCCAGGGCCTGGATGCCGGTCTTTTCGTCCACGCAGAACACCACCGCGGCCTCCGGGGGGTTCAAGTAGAGGCCCACCACGTCGCGTACCTTGTCGATGAACTGCGGGTCCGGGGACACCTTGAATTCCCCGAGGCGGTGCGGCTTGAGACCGAAGGCCCGCCAGATACGACTGATAGCGGTCTGCGACATCCCCATCGCGGCGGCCATCGACCGCGTCGACCAGTGCGTCGCCCCCGGCGGGGCCTCCTCAAGAGTCCTCACGATCACCTCCTCGACCTGCGCGTCGCTGATCCTGCGCGGCCCACCCGGGCGCGGCTCATCGGCGAGCCCGTCCAGGCGCCACAACGCGAACCGGCCCCGCCACTTGGACACCGTCGCCGCACAACACCCCAGGCGCTCAGCGATGTCCTTGTTCAACTCCCCGGCCGCGGCGCCCAACACGATCCGACAACGCAACGCCAACGCCTGCGACGACGACGGACGCCGCGCCCAACGCTCCAACGTCTCCCGCTCAGCCTCGCCGAACTCAACCACAACCGCACGCCTGCCGCGCCGCTGAGCCATGATCAACTCCGATCACCGCCCACCTACCACCACCAACATAACCCACCCAACACCACACACCAACGAATACCCGACTCAGGACACTAGACGAACTGGCCGATGACGAGGGCCAGGCCGCCGGCGAGGGCGACGCTGAGTACCGCCGGGCGGAACCACGACCGGTCCAGCATCGGCCGCACCAGCCGCGAGATGGCGAGCCCGATGAACATCCCCGGGACCAGGTAGCCCACCAGCGTGAGTTCGTGGAGGCCGAAGTTGCCTCGCGCCGCCAGCAACCCGATGCCCACCGTGCCCACGATGCCGATGTACACCGAGGAGGTGGATCGCAGCACCGGTGGGCGCATCTCGCTGAAGCAGATCCCCAGCGGTGCACCCGGCAGCGCTGCGGCCATCGCTCCGAAACTGCAGGTCAGACCCCCGGCGATCTCGGTGCGGCGGGTCTGGCGCAGGCGGAACCCTGCCAGCAGGGTCAGAGCCGAGCCGGCGACCAGGGCTCCGACCAGAACGGTCAGAACGCTCTCAGGTACGAGCTCGAAGACAGCCACGCCGGCCACGAGTCCGACCGGCAGTCCCCAGAGAGCGTTCTTGATCGCCCGCCAGTCGATGTGCCTCCCCTCCACGATGATGTGCCGGATCCCGATGATCTGACCGACGATGAGCAGCGGCCCGGGGATGAACGTGGGATCGATGGCGACCAGCGCCGGGGCGGCGACCAGCGATAGCCCGACGCCGACGGAACCCTGCACGATGGCGCCACCCGCCACGGCGGCGATGGCAAGGACGAGTTCGGTGGCGCTCAAGGGTTCCCGCCGACCGGGCCCGATCGGACCCAGATCGTGCCTCCGGCCTCCCGGCAGGGGTACACCTCGATGTCGCCCTTGCGGTCGCGGCGGCCGGCGAGGTTCTCCTTCCAGCCGCTGCCGTCGGTCGCGAACGTCCAGAAGTGCGTGAGGCAGACGAGTTCGTCGCCGGCGACGGCCCCGGAGTCGCCGAGATGAGACCACTGGTGCGGGCAGCGGGCCTCCATCACGCAGGGAACCCCGCTCTCCGTGCGCCACACCACGACCTCGGCGTCCTCGACGGTTGACTCGACGACCTCACCCGGTACGACCGCCTCGGCCGAGACGACCGCAACCCAGGCATCTTCGACCGCGGCTCCGCCGGGCGCGTCGCCACCAGGATCGACGCCGTCCGAGTTGCTCACGAGCCCGTTGTCGCCGAACCGCGCTCGGGATCAGCGCCGATAAAGGTGCCTACCGGTTCAGGTGCCGCTGCAACTCAGCCCGCGGCTGCGTCGACCATCTCCACGATGCGCTCGGGGGTGGCGGGCAGGCGGCGGATGCGGATGCCGAGGGCGTCGTCGATGGCCGCGCAGATGGCCGATGGCGCCATCATGCGGCCCGCCTCGCCGCCGCCCTTGATGCCGTAGGGGGTGTACGGCGAGGGTGTCTCGTTGTGGCCGACCCGCAGGGTGGGGGAGTCCATGGCGGTCGGGATGAGGTACTCGGCGAACGACGGTGTTCGCAGCACGCCGTCCTCGTCGTAGAGGAACTCCTCGAAGAGCGTGCTGCCGAGGCCCTGCACGGTGCCGCCGATCACCTGCCCGCCCACCGAGCGGGGGTTCACCACGGTGCCGCAGTCGTGCACCGCCGTGTAGTCCAGGAACTCCACGCGGCCCGTCTCCGGGTCGACCTCCACGACGACGATGTGGCTGGCATGCCCCACGAACGGGTAGAAGACGCCGAGGTTGGTCCGCTCGGGGTTCGGCATGGTGGTGTAGGGGTGGTCCTGGACGTGGCTGGCCTCCAGCCCGGTCTCGATCTCCTCGGGCAGCGAGTGCTTGAACATGTGCGCCGCGAAGGCGATCTCGGCAAGATCCTTGCGGCGGTCGGGGCTGCCCCGCACGGCGAACCCGCCGGTTTCCCACACGAGGTCGTCCTCGTTGGCCTCCAGCAGGTGGGCGGCGATCTTGGCGGCCTTCGCCCGGATGCGCTGGGAGGCAACCTCCACGGCGCCGCCCACCATGATGGTGAAGCGGCTGCCGCCCGGTCCTGTCGCCGGCAGCCCCTGGTTGGAACTCGAGTAGACGACCGAGACGTCCGTCGGGTTCACGCCCAGCTCCTCGCCCACGAACTGCGCCACCATCGTCTCGGGGCTGTTGCCCCACGAGGCGTTGGAGTACAGCGTGGCGGTGACCGCCCCCATGGCGTCCACCTTCAGCGTGACGCTCTCGGGGGCGCTGGTCACGGGCGCGGCGACCGGCTCGTCGAACCAGAACCAGAACTCGGTGGCGCTGAACACGCTGCGCTCCTGGCAGGTGCACACGCCGATGCCGACGTGGCGGCCCTCGGCGCGCATCTCGGCCTGGCGCTTGCGCCAACCCGAGTAGTCGGCCATCTCGAGCGTCTTGTTGAGCACGGCCTCGTAGTCGCCGCTGTCGTAGCAGTTGCCGGTGGGGATGAAATAGGGGAACTGGTCGGGTTGGATGAAGTTCATGCGGCGGATGTCCACCGGGTCCATGTCCAACTCGACGGCCATGAGATCCACCATGCGCTCCAGGATCCAGTTGCCCACCTCGGAGCCGAAGCCACGGTAGGCGCCCTGCTGGCACTTGTTGGTCAGCACGGCGGTGAGGTCGTAGCCGATGCTGCTCATGCGGTAGGGGCCGACCGCCTGCGCGAGGGAGTTGCCGTGCTGGCCCACGCCGAACTGGATGTAGGCGCCGTAGTTGTCGACCACCTTGTAGCGGGCGCTGAGGAGCGTGCCGTCGGATTTCGCGGCCAGTTCCACCTCGTAGTAGCGGTCCGAGCCGTGGTGGTCGCCGTTGGCGATGTTGTCGAGGCGGTCCTGCATGAACTTCACGGGCCGCCCCGTGATCCTGGCCATCATGGCGGCGATCGTGGCGGTCTTGACCTCGAAGAACTTGGCCCCGAAGCTGCCGCCCGAAGGGTGGGGGTGCAGGTCCAGCTTGTTGCTGGGGACCCGCAGCGTGTTGGCCAGCAGGAACAGGAAGTGCGTGAACGACATCGAGTTCACGTGGATGGTCATCATCCCGGTGGCGGGATCGAAGTCGGCGACCGCCCCGACGGTCTCCAGCGGCTGGCCACCCGAGCGGCCCCAGTGCAGCGTGTCGCGCACGATCACATCAGCGGCGGCGAAATCGCCGTCCACGTCACCGAAGGCGAACTTCCGATGGAAGGGGATGTTGGAGCCCAGCGCCTCGTGGATGAGCGGCGCGTCGTCCTCGAGGGCTGCGAGCATGTCCACGAGGGGTTCCAGGGGCTCGTATTCCACCTCGATGAGTTCGGCGGCGTCCTCGGCGATGGCGCGGGAGGTGGCGGCGACGGCGGCCACGCCCTCACCCACATAGCGCACCTTGTCGACGGCCAGGCAGTGCCAGGTGTGCTTGTCCGGCTCGGGGCCGAAGTCGGGCATGGGGTTGACGTGGTCGGTGACGTTCTCGCTGGTGACGATGGCCATCACGCCGGGCACCGCTTCGGCGGCGGAGGTGTCGATGCTGACGATGCGGGCGTGTGCCATGGTGCTGCGCGCCACGGCCACCTCCAGCATGTTCGGCACCTCGTGGTCGTCGATGTAGTTGCCCCGCCCGCGCAGGAACTTCGGGTCCTCCACGCGGGGGATGGACTTGCCGACCCATTCCAGGTGTTCGGGGTGCTGGCGTACTTTCGGCACGGTCATGTCAGTCCTCCTGGTCGCCGGCCGCTGCGCCGCTCATCTCGGCGGCGGCGTCGAGCACGGCGTCGACGATGTACTGGTAGCCGGTGCAGCGGCACATGTTGCTGGAGATGCCCTCACGGGCCTCGTCCGCCGTGAGGTTCGGGTTGTCGTTGATCAACTCGAGACTGCGCAGCAGCATCCCGGGGGTGCAGAACCCGCACTGCAGGCCCTGGTGACGCCGGAACGCCTCCTGCAGGGGGTGCATGTCCGCACCCGGCGCCAGGCTCTCGACGGTCTGCACCTCGGCGCCGTCGGCCTGCACGGCGAACATGAGGCACGACCGCACGCTGCGGCCGTCCAACAGCACGGTGCAGGCGCCGCAGGCGCCCTGCTCGCAGCCGAGGTGGGTGCCGACCAGTCCGAGGTCGCGGCGCAGGAAGTCGGCGAGGGAGCGGCGCGACTCGACGGAGCCGGAGGCCGGCGCGCCGTTGACCGTGAGGTTGATGTCGTGGGTGCTCATGGGTGGCCTCCTGCACGTTCGACGGCGGCGGTGAGTGCCCGCCGGGTCAGGACCTGCGCCAGCTTCTTGCGATAAGCGCTCGATCCGAAGGAATCCGACAGCGGCTCGATACCCGTAGCGGCTGCTGCGGCGGCAGCCTCCAGCACCTCGGCACTCGGCGCGGCCCCGACCAGGATGGCTTCGGCCTCCGGCCGGCGCAGTGGAACCTCCGCCACGCCGCCGAGCACGACCGAGGCCCGGTCGATGGCGCCGCCGGTGGTATGCACGAGGACTGCGGTCAAGGCAATCGGCCAACTCTCGGCCGTGACGCTGAACTCGTGGAAGGCGTGGCCCGTGCCGGCGGGCCACGAATCCAGAGTGACCGAGGTGACCAGTTCACCTTCATCCAGGGCCGTCGTGAAGTAGCCCTCGAAGAAGTCCTCCGAGGCGATCTGCCGCGTGCCGCCGGCGCCCCGCGCGGTGACCGACCCGCCCTGTGCCTTGAACGCCGCCGGCATCTCGGCGCTGGGGTCGGCGTGGGCGATGCTGCCCACCACGGTGCCCTGGTGGCGCACCGGCACCTGGCCGGCATTGGAGATGGCGTCCGCCAGCAGCGGCGCGACGGCCAGGGTGTCGGTGTGCAGTTCCACGTCGCGCTGGCGGGCCGCCGCACCGACGTGCAGACCGCCGTTGCCCCCGATGCCGGCGAGGTCGGGCGCTCGCGTGATGTCAACGAGATGGCTGGGCGACGCAAGCCGCAGGTTCATGAGCGGGACGAGGCTCTGACCCCCGGCCAGGATGCGGGCATCGAAACCCAACTCGCCCAGCAGCGCAGCGGCCGCAGCGGCCGAGTCGGCTCGGTGGTACTCGAACGGTGGCGACTTCATGGACTCTCCTCGGGGACGCTGTGCAGGACGGTAGTTCTTGCGGGGGCCAAGCGCCACGACGGAGAGTTCCTGCCGCGCGGGGCCGGGCCTTCGGCTACCCGGTGCCACGCGGCGGCTACAGGAGGCGGAGGTGTCGCGCCTTGGCGAGGGCCTCGATGCGGTTGCGTGCCTGCAGTTTCTGCAGCAGCGACTGCACGTAGCTGCGCACGGTGTTCTCGGCGAGGTGCAACTCCTCGGCGATCTCCTTGCTGGTCCGCCCGAGCGCCATGACGCACAGCACCTCGTACTCGCGCGTCGTCAGCGAGCCGCCGGAGCCGTTGCGCCACGGGAGGTTCTGCGCCCGCTCCGCCGGCAGGTCGGTGAGGGAGGGATCCACGAAGACGTTCCCCGCCAGGACGGTGCGGAGCGCCTCGACGAGGTCGCGCGTTCCCTTCAGCACGATCCCGGTGGCGCCCGCGTTGAGGCAGGCCCGCAGCGGCTCGGGGTCGTCGAAGGCGGTGTGGATCACGACGGCCGATCCGGGCGAGACCGCCAGCAGCGTGCGGCACAGCGGCGGCGCCAGGTGCTCACCCAGCTTGAGGTCCAGGATCACGATGTCGGGTTGCAGGCGCCGAGCCTGGGACTCGGCGCTCGCCGGGTCGGTGGCCTCGCCCACGAGTTGCAGATCGGCGGTGTCCGCCAGGATCCGGCGCACGCCGTCGATCACGATGGGGTGATCGTCGACGACCAGGACGCGGGCTGGGGGTGTGGCCCCGTTGCCGGGTCGGATCTCAGCCATGACGTCGTCCATCGGTCGTGTGCCCGCGCGGGTGGTGGCGCACCGGCCGCCCGGTGCTCAAGCGCCGGCGGGTTCGCACGGCACCGTCATCCGCAAGGTGGTGCCGCCGTCCTCGTTGGTGGTGAGTTCGAGGACGCCACCGAGGTGTTCCACCCTCCGCAGCAGCGATGTGAGGCCCCAGTTGTGCTCCCCGCGCGGGATCGCCGTCAGTTCGAATCCCTCGGGCAGTCCCTGGCCGTCGTCCTGCACCACCAGGGTGACCCGAGGTCCCTCGAAGTGCAGTGTCACGACGACCATGTTGGCCTTGGCGTGCTGCTCGATGTTGAAGAGTGCTTGGCGGACGCCGGCCACGAGGGCGGTCTCGACCCGCGGCGCAAGCGCGCGGGCCGTACCGCGAACGACCAGGTGGGTGGCAAGTCCGGCCCGGAGCTCCAGGTCGGCCAGCTCGCGGCGCAGTGCCACCGGAACCGTCTCGTGGCTGTCGGCCGGCGCGAGGGCTTCGAACGCCTCGCGCATGCGGCGAGCCGCCAGCCGGGCCTGCGCCTCGATGTTCAGGGCGTTCTCGGCCATCGGGCCGTCCGCGGTCGACCTGGCCATCTGTGCCGCCGCCACGCCGATGCTGAACAGCAACTGGCCCACGTCGTCGTGCAGGTCGGAGGCGATGCGCAGCCGTTCGGCGTGCACCTGCTCGGAAACCGCCTGGGAGGCTCGCATGGTGAGCGACATCAGCGGGGCAAGGTCCACGGCAGTGGCCTGCAGGAGAGTCATGGCGCGGTCGCCCAGCGACCCCACCATGCGGGTCGCGCTGTAGAGCACGCCGAGCACGTCGCCGTCGTGCACCACGGGGACGGCAATCATCCCGCCGATCCCCTCACCGCGCACGATGTCGGCGAACTCCTGGGAGATCCGCGGGTCGTTGAGGTAGTCGTCCACGGCAACGGGACGTCGCTCCATCAGCGCACGGCCGCCGAGACCCTGCCCGGTGGAGACCCGCACGCCGCGGAACCGCGGGGTTCTCTCGCCGCTGCTGCCCAGCATCACCAGCAATCCCGGGTCGGTGCGCACGGCGACCGACGCCAGCGGCACGCCGAGCAGCCGGTCGATCTCGCGGGCCGCCTGCTGGGCGAACGCCTCGGTGTCCAGGAAGCCGCCGAGGCGGCGCGTGCTCTCGGCGATCCGGCGCCGGTCGGTGGAGTCTGCGAGGGTTCTCATCGGCGCGTCCCGCTCAGTGGGCCGGGGGACTCGGGAAGCCACCCACGAGTGACTCGTAGGTCTTGGCCGCCGCCAGCGCGGTCGTCTCGTCCCAGTGCCGCGCCACGAAGCTCATGCCCACCGGTAGCCCTTCGCTCAACCCGGCCGGCACGTTGATGGTCGGGTGCCCGGTGACCGAGCACGGCAGGGTGTTGGGGACCATCTCCAGCGCCCGCGCCACGTAGTCGGCGACCGAGCAGTCCGCCGCCGGCAGGGGGGTGGCTCTCATGGGCAGCGTCGGGTAGCAGAGCACGTCGCAGCCCTCGAGCGCCCGGTCGTACCCCGCTATGGCCAGCGGGCGCAGGTTCTGGGCCTTGGCGTAGCAGGATCCCCCCAGCAGGTTCAGGGTGTACTGCCCGCAGAGGGCCACGAACTTGACGCTGTGGGAGACCTCGTCACCGTGGCGGCGCCAGCCGTCGGCGAAGGCCTGCATGATCTCGGGGTTGTAGCGCCCGCGGTGGTTCAGGCCGTAGCCGTTGCCGCGCAGCATCTGCCAGGCCGCCCCCTCGGTGGCGATCACGCTCCACACCGCAGGCGCCCAGGCGTGCTCGGGAACCGAGATCTCCCGCACCTCGGCGCCGGCGGCCTCCAGGCGCCCGACGGCGGTGCGTACCGTCTCGTCCACCTCTGCCTCGCTGGTCGGTTGGCCGAATCCCTCGGCCACCACACCGATGCGCAGGCTCGCCGGGTCACGCTCCAATCCGGCGGTGTAGTCCACCCCCGAGGGTGCGCCGGCTTGGCGGTGGTCCACCCCGTCGGGACCGGCGATCACTCTCAGGAGCAGCGCCACGTCGTCGACGGTTCGGGCGATCGGGCCGAGGTTGTCGATCGTGTACTCGATGGGGAAGGCACCGGTGTAGGGCACCAGGCCGAACGTGGCCTTGATGCCCACGACGCCCGACCAGCCGCTCGGCATCCGCACCGAGCCTCCCTGGTCGCCGGCGATGGCCATGTCCACCTCGCCGGTGGCGACGAGCACGGCGCTGCCGCACGAGGAGCCGCCGGAGGAGCGGGAGGGATCCCACGGGTTGCGCACCGGACCGGTGGCGGGGGTGTGGCTGCCGCCGGAGAAGCAGAGGTCCTCGCAGACGCTCTTGCCGGCGATCTCGCCGCCCGCCTCGAGGATGCGCCGCACCACGGTGGCGTCGCTGCGGGGGACGAAACCCTCGAGGGTGGCCGAGCCGTTCATCATCGCCACACCCGCCACGTCGGTGTTGTCCTTGATGGCGAGGCGCCGCCCCGCCAGGGCGCCGTCGTCGCGCTCGCGCACCGAGCAGCGGCGGTACCAGGCGCCGAGGGGATTGTCCGCCGGCTCGGGTCGCCACGAGTGCCGCTCGGGCACCGCCGGCGCCTGCTGCTGGTAGAGATCCTCGACGGCGTCGTAGGCCGGCAGCGAGCCCGCCACGAGCTCCCGGTAGGCGGCCAGGTCGTCGTCGCTCGGCGAGAGTCCGAAGCTCGCGGCGATGGCTCCCAGTTCGTCGGTGCTCGGAATCGGTACCGCCATCGTCCACCTCCCGGGGAGAAGTCGCTGTCCGTAAACTACGACGCCCCGCCGCGGAGGTGTTACCCGCGTTTGCAGGTACTTGCCCCGGGCCCCTGGCGCGGCCCGGCGGCACGCCACGTGCTGCCGGGATCCGGGAATCCGTCATTCCGGCGGAGGCATGCCCCGGACTCGATCCGGGGCCGGAATCCACCGTCCGGCGGCGGCGTTGCGCGTCGCCGTCTCGACCGGAGAGGCGCCGTGTATTCTCGCTTCCGATGGCGCAGCCCAACGTCCTCCTGGTCATGGCTGACCAGCTCGCACCGCACTTCACGGGCACGTACGGTCACCCCCTCGTGCGCACGCCGTCGCTGGACGCCCTCGCCGAGCGGGGCACCCGGTTCGATGCGGCCTACTGCAACTCGCCGCTGTGCGCGCCGTCGCGGTTCTCGATGCTGGCCGGCCGGCCCCCGTCGGAGATCGGCGCCTGGGACAACGCCGCCGAGTTCCCGGCGTCGGTTCCGACCTTCGTGCACCACCTCCGCCTCGCCGGCTACCGCACGGTCCTCTCGGGGAAGATGCACTTCGTGGGGCCCGATCAGCTGCACGGTTTCGAGGAGCGCCTCACGACCGACATCTATCCCGCCGACTTCGCCTGGACCCCCAACTGGGACGCCGCCGGCGAGCGAATCGGCAAGTGGTATCACAACATGGACAGCCTGTCGGAGGCGGGACAGGCCCTGGCCACGTACCAGATCGACTACGACACCGAGGTCGGCTACGCCGCCGTGCGGCACGTGTACGACCTGGCTCGCCACGCCGACGGGCGGCCGTTCCTGCTGGTGGCGTCGTTCATCCACCCCCACGACCCCTACGTCGCCCGGCCCGAGTGGTGGAACCTCTACGACCACGACGCCATCGATCTGCCGGAGGCCCCGCCCGACCCCCCGGAGCCGCACATCGAGCGCATCCGGCACGGCATCGGGGCCGACACCGTGGGTTACACCGAGGCGCAGTGCCGCAACGCCCGCCACGGCTACTACGCCAACACCAGCTACTTCGACTCCTGGCTCGGCCGGCTCACCGATGCGCTGGCCGAGGTGGGCCAACTCGACCGCACCGTGGTCATCGCCACCAGCGACCACGGCGACATGCTCGGCGACCGCGGCACCTGGTTCAAGATGTCCTTCTACGAGCGGTCGGCGCGGGTGCCACTCGTCGTGGCGGGCCCGGACGTGGCCAACCGCACCGTCGGCAACGCCTGCTCGCTGCTGGATCTGTTCCCGACCCTCCTCGACGTCGCCGGAGCCGAACCCGCCGCACCGCTCGCCGGGCGCAGCCTGTGGGAGAGTGCCACCGGCGGGGAGGACCCCGTCGAGGAGACCATCGGCGAGTACATGGCCGAGATGACGTCGCACCCGATGTTCATGATCCGGCGCGGGCGCCACAAGTACATCGCTTGCGAGACCGACCCGCCCCTGCTGTACGACGTGGAGGCCGACCCGCTCGAGCGTCGCAACCTCGCCGGCGATCCCGCCCACGCCGCCCTCGCCGCGGGTTTCGCAGCCGAGGTGGCGCAGCGCTGGGACAGCGCGGCGATCAGGGAGGCGGTCCTGGCATCCCAGCGCGCCCGGCGGGTGCTGTACGAAGCCATGAACAGCGGCGGTCGGTACTCGTGGGACTACGCACCGCCACGGGACGCGGCCAACGAGTACGTCCGCAATCACATGGACTGGGCAGAGGCCGGCCCCCGCAGCCGCTTCCCGCGGATCGGCTGAACGCGCTCAGCGGTTGCGGAGTTCGACGCGGCGGATCTTGCCGGAGACCGTCTTGGGGAGGTCGGTCGTGAACTCGATGCGGCGGGGGTACTTGTAGGGGGCGGTCGTGGCCTTCACGTGCTCCTGCAGTTCGGCGACCAGTTCGTCGCGTGCCTCGTGGCCCTCGGCGAGCACCACGAATGCCTTCACGATCTGGCCGCGGATCTCGTCGGGGACGCCCACCACCGCGGCCTCGGCCACGGCGGGATGCTCCAGCAGTGCCGACTCCACCTCGAACGGGCCGATGCGGTAGGCGGAGGAGAGGATGACGTCGTCGGCGCGGCCCACGAACCAGAGGTAGCCGTCGCCGTCACGGACCCCCCGGTCGCCGGTCACGTACCAGCCACCACGGTGCGCCTCGGCATTGCGGTCCGGATCCCGCCAGTACTCCTTGAACAGTCCCACGGGCCGGACGGGCTCCACGCGCACGGCGATGTCGCCCTCGGTGCCGTCGGGAACCACGTCACCTCCGTCATCGATGATCGCCACGTCGAACCCCGGCACGGGGAGACCCATGGACCCGGCCCGCACCGGGATGCCGGGCAGGTTCGCCACGACGTTGACCGTCTCGGTCTGGCCGTAGCCGTCGTGGATCACGGTCCCGGTGGCCTCGTGCCACACCTTGATCACCTCGGGGTTGAGCGGCTCGCCGGCGGACGTGCAGTGGCGCAGACCCGAGAAGTCGTAGGCCCCCAGATCCATCTGGGCGAACGCCCGGTACAGCGTCGGCGGCACGCAGAACGTGGTGACCCCCTGGGTGGCGATGATGCGCAGCATCCGATCCAGGTCGGGCTTGCCGACGACGTTCCACATCAGCACCGCCGCGCCCATGCGCCACTGCCCGAAGAGCTTTCCCCAGGCGGCCTTGCCCCAGCCGGTGTCGGACACGGTCCAGTGCAGGTCGTCGGGCCGCAGATCCTGCCAGAAGCGGGCGGTGACGTCGTGGCCGATCCCGTAGGAGGCGTGGGTGTGCAGCACCATCTTGGGGTGTGACTCGGTTCCCGAGGTGAAGTAGATGAGCATCGGGTCGCCCGCGGCGGTGTCGTGGACCGGGGGAGGGGTCGGCGCGGCGGCGACCGCGGCGTCGAGGTCGATCCAACCGGTCGCCGCGCCGCCCACGAGCAGGCGCCGGGAGACGCCGGGGCATTCCGGCAGTGCGGCGCCGACCGCAGCCAGCCCGGCCGTGTCTGTCACGACCGTCGTGGCGTCGGCGAGGTTCACCCGGTAGGTCACGTCGCGAGCGCTGAGTTGCATCGTGGCCGGCATCGGCACGGCGCCCAGATGCAGGCAGCCCAGCAGCACGTCGTACCACTGCACGATGCGCGGCAGCATCAGGAACACCCGGTCGCCTGCGCTGACGCCCAGGTCGGCCAGCACGGCGGCGGTCGCCGAGGCCCGGGAGGCGATGGCGGCGAACCCGTAGCGCCGCGCGGTGCGCCCGTCCGGCTCGACAGCCACCAGGGCCAGGTCGCCGGGACGGGTCTGCGCCCGCTGCGCCAGCACGTCGCGGACGTAGTTGAAGCGGTTCGGCACCTCGAGGCGGAAGTTCCGCCGCAACTCCTCGTACTCAGCGCGTGTGGGCATCTCCGTCCTCCGGCGTCCCCGCCTCATTCAGTGGTGGCCCGGGTGGGGATCGCCGGTGCCGTGTCCGGCTCTCGCCTTCGTAATCGATCCGGCCCCGACCCCGGCGTCCCCCACTCTCGCACTGCGACTGTAGGCGTGGCGCTGGCGATTGGAGGTATTACAGCGGCAGGCCGCACTCGCGGCTGATGACGAGGCGTTGGATCTCGCTGGTGCCCTCGCCGATCTCGAGGATCTTGGCGTCGCGGTAGTAGCGGCTCACCGGGGTCTCGTCGATGAATCCGTACCCGCCGAAGATCTGGGTGGCGTCGCGGGTGGCGGTCACGGCCGCCTCGGTGGCGGCCAGCTTGGCGACCGCCGCCTCCTTGCGGTGCGGGGCGCCATTGTCGAAGAGCCGGGCGGCCTCGTAGGTGGCCAGCCGGCAGGTGGCCAGGGCGACCGCCATGTCGGCGCACTTGAACGCCACCGCCTGGTACCCGCCGATGGGGCGACCGAAGGCATGGCGCGCCCGGGCGTAGGCGAGGCACTCGTCGAGGCAGGCGGCGATGAGCCCGACGGCGAGGGCGGCAATGGCGATCCGCCCGGCGTCGAGTGTCGCCAGGAACTGCTGCACGCCGCGGCCCCGCTCGCCGAGCAGCTGATCGGCCGGCACGGCGCAGTCGTCGAGCACCAACCCGTGCGTGTCCGAGGCGTGCCAGCCCATCTTCCGGTAGGGCGGCTCGACGGTCAGTCCGGGCGTCCCAGCCGGGACGATGATGGTGGAGATCTCCCCGGGGCCGGTCCGGGCGGTCACGGTGACGAGGCTCGTGATCGGTGTGCCGGAGTTGGTGATGAACGCCTTGGCCCCGTTCAGCACCCATTCCCCGCCGCCGGGAGCGTTGCGGAACTCGGCACGCGTCGTGGTGGCCGACACGTCGGACCCGCCGTCCGGCTCGGTCAATCCGAAAGCGGCCAGTGCTCGCCCGGCCGCCAGGTCGGGAAGCCAGCGGTCCTTCTGGGCGTCGCTGCCGAAGCGGTGGATCGGCTCCGCGCCCAGCAGAGCCGCGGCCTCCAGGGTGATGCCGAGGGATTGGTCGGCCCGGCCGATCTCCTCGATGGCAACGCAGAGCGTCGTGAGGTCGGCGCCGGAGCCGCCCCAGCGCTCGCCGACGAGGAGTCCGAAGAGACCCAACTCGCCCATCTCCCCGACGACGTCGACGGGAAAGGTGTGCTCCCGGTCCCAGGTCTCGGCGTGGGGAGCGATGCGCTCGGCGGCGAAGTCGCGAATGACGCTGCGGAACTCCTGCTGCTCGGGTGTGAACTGCATGTTCTTGTCCTAGGTCTCTCTTAATCGGCAGCTATATCGGTTGGTGGCCCTGGATTTCGGCCTTCGCCGGAATGACGGGGTGGGGCGGTGCTCAGGCGTGCTCGATGTCGGCGGCGTCCTGCAGGCCGAGTTCCTCGATGGCCGCCTCGCGCATGCGGAACTTCTGGATCTTGCCGGTCACGGTCATGGGAAACTCCTCGACGAACTTGATGTAGCGGGGGATCTTGTAGTGGGCGATGCGTCCGCGGCAGAACTCACGGATGTCGTCGGCCGTGATGGCGGTCTCGTGGCGCAGCTTCACCCACGCCATCAACTCCTCGCCGTAGCGCTCGTCGGGTACGCCCACGACCGACACGTCGTCGATGTTGGGGTGCGAGTAGAGGTACTCCTCCACCTCGCGGGGGTAGATGTTCTCCCCGCCCCTGATGACCAGATCCTTGATGCGCCCCACGATGTTGACGTAGCCCTCGGCGTCCATGACCGCCAGGTCGCCGGTGTGCATCCAGCCGTCGGCGTCGATGGCCTCGGCCGTGCGGTCCGGATCGTTCCAGTAGCCCTTCATCACCGAGTACCCGCGTGTCAGCAACTCGCCCGGCGTGTCCCGCGGCACGCACCGCTGCGTGGCCGGATCGACGACCTGGATCTCCACGTGGGGATGTACCCGACCCACCGTGGAGACGCGGGCCTCGATGGAGTCGTCGTGGGTGCTCTGCGTGGACACCGGGGAGGTCTCGGTCATGCCATAGCAGATCGTCACCTCGCCCATGTGCATGTCGCTGACGACCTGCTTCATCACCTCCACCGGGCACGGGGAGCCCGCCATGATGCCGGTGCGCAGGTTGGAGAGGTCGTAGGTGGCGAAGTCCTCGTGCCCCAGCAGGGCGATGAACATCGTGGGCACGCCGTAGAGGCTGGTGCAGCGCTCCGACTCGCAGGCCTCCAGCACGGCACCGGCGCCGAAGCCTGCTGCCGGGATGACCATGCAGGCCCCGTGGGTGGTGCAGGCCAGGTTGCCGAGCACCATGCCGAAGCAGTGATAGAAGGGCACGGGGATGCAGACCCGGTCGGCGGGGGAGTAGCGGCAGCGCTCGCCCACGAAGAACCCGTTGTTCAGGATGTTGCGGTGGGTCAGCGTGGCGCCCTTCGGGAAGCCGGTGGTGCCGCTGGTGTACTGGATGTTGATCGGGTCGTCGGCGGCGAGGAGCGCGGCTCGCCGCCGCAGGTGGTCGGCTCTGATCGTGCCCGCCCGTTCCAGCAGCTCGCCCCAGTCGCCGGTCCCGAGTTGGGCGTCGTCGAGCCAGATCACGCGGGTTGTGGGGACCCGGTCGGCCACCTCGCCGTAGAGCGCCTGGTAGTCGGAGGCGGCGTGCGTCCGGGCCGACACCAGCAGCGAAACCCCCGACTGACCGAGCGCGTACTCCAACTCGGCCGTGCGGTAGGCCGGGTTGATGTTCACGAGAATCGCCCCGATGGCGGCCGTGGCGTACTGGACCAGCACCCACTCGGCCCTGTTCGGGCTCCAGATGCCCACCCGGTCGCCCGGCTGCACACCCAGCGCCATGAGCCCGCGGGCCACCTCGTCGACTGCTGCCAGGAACTCGCCGTAGGTGTAGCGCAACCCCTGGTGGCACGACACGAGAGCCTCACTGTCGGGATGGCGGCTCGCCGTTGCCGCCAGGTTGTCGTAGATCGTGTCGCTGAGGAGGGCCGGACCGGTCTCGCCTGTGGCGTGGGATGCTGTCATGCGTCGCTTCTCCTTCTGTCCGTCCCGCCGGTGTGATGCATCGCGGTTCCTTCGATCCTCAGATGGCCATGTAGCGGCGCTGCTGGTCACGATCGGCCGCCAGTTCCGCGGTGGTCACCGTCGCCACCAGCTCGCCCTTCACCATGACGTGCGCCCGCTCGGCCAGCCGCGCCGCGAAGTCCAGGTTCTGCTCGACGAGCACCAGGGCGATGCGTCGCTCGGCGCGGATGCGTTCCAGCACGTCGGCGATCTCGTCGAGGATCGACGGCTGGATGCCCTCGGAGGGCTCGTCCAGCAGTAGCAGCCGGGGCTCGGTGGCGAGCGCCCGCGCCAGCGCCAGGAGCTGCTGCTGGCCACCGCTGAGGCTGCCGCCCTTGCTGGTGGCCATGGCTGCGAGCGTCGGGAACTCCTCCAGCAACCGCTCGGCCGTCGCCGCGGCCGCGGCGGGCCGTTGCGCTGCGGGGCCCACCCGCAGGTTCTCCTGCACGGTGAGGCCGGCGAAAATGCCGCGTCCCTGCGGGACGTGGCTGACGCCCAGGTGGGCCCGCCGGAAGGCGGCCAGCGAGGAGACATCCGTGCCGTCGAGCGTGATGCGACCGCCGCGCAGGGGGATCAGGCCGGCGATGCAGCGCAGCAGCGTCGTCTTGCCGACGCCGTTGCGTCCCAGCACTGCCGTGCATTCCCCCGCCGCCACCTCCAGTGTCACCGAGTGGAGCACCCGCGTGGACCCGTAGCCGGCCCGGACGTCAGCCAGCGTCAGCATCGGTTCGTCCGGCGGGCCCGTCAGTGCGACGGCCCAGGTAGATGTTCAGTACCCGCTCGTCGCGGCTCAGCTCGTCGAAAGTGCCTCGTGTGAACAGCCCGCCCATGTGCAGAACGCTGATAGGGGCGTCGAGGCGTCGCACGAACTCCATGTCGTGTTCGACGACCACGACCGTGGCGCGGCGCGCCAGCCGGGCGATGAGCTGCTCGGTTCGCTCTGTCTCCTCACGGGTCATGCCGGCGGTCGGCTCGTCGAGGAGGATCACCGACGGGTCGGTGGCCAGCGCCATGCCGATCTCCAGCCATTGCCGCTGCCCGTGCGCCAGGATGCCCGCCGGGAGGTCGGCCACCTCCGACAGCCCCAACCCGTCCAGGATGCCGGCGGCTCGGGTCCGGGCGGCCGCCCGGTCGCCACTCGCCGCGTAGGCGGCGAGCCAGAGGTTCTCGAGCGCGGGTAGGGCCGCGTACACGCTCGGCACCTGCATCTTGATGCCGAGCCCCAGGCAGGCACGCCGGTGCGGTCCGAGGCGCGTGATGTCCTCGCCGTTCAGCAGGATGGCCCCGGTGTTCACGGTGTGGTAGCCGGTCAGCACGCCGAACAGGGTGCTCTTGCCGGCGCCGTTGGGGCCGATGATGCACGAGGCCTGCCGCGGCGCGAACCCGAGGGTCACGTCGTCGAGAGCGGTCACACCCCCGAAGCGCTTGGAGACCCCGCGCACCTCCAGCAGTGCGCCGCGGCTGCCGGCGGATTCCGGACCTGTGCTCTCGCCTGCTGAGTCTCCGCTTGGGCCCGAGGCGGTCTCGCCGTCCAAGTGATGCCCGAGGCCGAGATCGAGACCGGCCCCGAGTCCTCCCGCTCCTGCGGGTGCGGCGCCGGCCACGTCGTCTCCATCGGCTGCGGCGCGTTCCTCGACCCGGCGGTCGTCCCCCGTCGCCGCCGCGGGGCCATGGCGCCGCCAGAGGCGTCCCAGCGTCGGCACGACGCCGCCGCGCAGGCCCAGCACGATGAGGATCAGCAGTGCACCCACCAGGATCGGTTCGCGGTCGCCGCTGGGGCCTCCGAGCCATGACGACAGCCCCTCGACGGTCAGGACGCCCACGAAGGCGCCGCCGACGGAGAACCGCCCGCCCACCAGCGTCCAGATCACCACCAGCGCCGCCGGCTTCAGCGAGAACACGGTGGGGCTCATGAAGCGGCCCCACGCTGCGTAGAAGCCGCCCGCCAGGCCGGCGATGGCACCGCCGAGCGTGAACACCAGCAGCTTGTGCCGGCGCACGTCGTAGCCCAGGAGGCTGCTGCGCGTCTCGTTCTCGCGCACGGCCGCGGCGATCCGCCCGAACGGCCGCCGCCCCACATGGCGCAGCGCGAGGGCCAGCACCAGGGCCACGCTGACGCACACCGTGAAGAACTGCACGCGGGTGAGCAGCGTCGCTTCGCCGCCGGGCAGCCGGTACGTGATGCGGGGGATGCGGGTCATGCCGTTGTAGCCCCCGAGGACGGCGTCGCCGATCCTGTAGCCGGCGCCGGAGGTGCTGTTGACGATGGCGAACAGCACGAGCGCCGTGGCCAGGGTCACGATGGCCACGTAGACGTTGGAGAGGTTGCCGTAGAACATGAAGTAGCCGAGGGCGGCGGCGAAGATCGCACCCGCCACGGCGGCCACGACCAGGGCCGAGAGGGTCTCGCCGGTGCGTTCGGCCACGTTGAGGGCGAAGACGCCGTAGGCGTAGCCGCCAATGCCGTAGACGGCCGCCTGGCCGAAGCTGAAGATCCCGCAGTAGCCCCAGACGAGCACCAGCGAGAGGGCCAGGATCACCTCGATGGCCCAGAGGGTCCACTCGAATGCGGTGAACTCCTCGACCAGGTTGGCCGCCAGCACCAGCGCCCCGCCGGCGACCGCGGCGACGAGCAGCTCCGAGATGCCCGCTCCCCGCCCGGGCCTCCCTGACCGGGACAGCGGGCCGCCCGATCTGCGGCGCGTCTCGGTAGGACGATCCGAGCCCGTCGCCGAGGCCGCGCGCTCGGCCGCTCCGGCCGGGGTGCTCACAGGACGGCACCCCTCTTGCGCCAGCCGGTGAGGCCCTGTGGCAGGAAGCGCAGGACCACGATGGCGGCCACCAGCAGCATGGCCTGGCCGATGACCGGCGTATAGCTGCGGCTCACCAGGTTCTCGACCGTTCCCAGCACGCCGCTGCTCGCGACCGTTCCGACCAGGAAGGCGGGGCCGCCCACGATGACCGCCATGAACGAGCGGGCCACGTAGAGCTGGCCCATCGTCGGGATCACTCCGACGACCGGTGCCAGGACCGCGCCTGCGGTGCCCGCCAGGCCTGCGCCGTAGGCGAACGTCCACGAGGCCACTCGCCGGGTGTTCACCCCCAGGCCGGCGGCCATGTCGGGGTTCTGCGCGGCGGCTCGTGTCAGCAGGCCGTAGCGGGTGTGCCGCATCACGAACCAGGTCAATGCGGCCAGGGTCCAGGCCACCCCGATCAGCACGAGGTTGTATTCCGACATGGAGTAGTCGCCCACCCCGAAGCTGCCCAGCGGGGTGGGGATGCCCTCGGTGACCGAGCCGTAGATGTTGGCGGCCAGCTGGACGAGGATCAGCGACAGTCCCCACGTGGCCAGCATCGTGTCGGCGGGGCGCTCGTAGAGGTGCCTGATGAGCGCCAACTCGACCACCAGCCCGAAGCCTGCGGTGACCGCGGCGGCGATCGCCATGGCGACCCACAGGTTGATTCCGGCCCGCGTGGCGCTCAGTGTGGCGAAGGCCCCGAACATGACGAACTCGCCGTGGGCGAGGTTGATGACCCGCCGGAGGCCGAACACGACGGCCAATCCCAGAGAGACCAGCAACAGGACGGACACTGTCGTGACCAGCGAGAAACCGGCGTTGAACGCCCCGTCGGCGGTCATCGTGGCGATGGTCTCATCGTGACACAGGGGTCAGGGCCAAGCTCCGGTATCCCGCTCGGGCCGCCCCCCACCCCTTACTGCGAGGGGGGGAGGACGGCCCGACGTGTGGCGAATCGGTCCGGTCAGGGCGTGAACTGCTCGTTGGTGTCGGGATCGGCGATGAGATCGCACTGCTGCTGCTCGAACTCGGGCCCGACCGCCTCGTAGGTGCGGATCACGTCGAAGCCGTTGGCCCCGTCGGTGACGGCGATGCGGATCGGCACGGTCACGTGGTGGGAGGCGCCGTCCATGACAACGAGGCCCCGCGGGCTCACGAAGTTGGCGCCCTTGTGGAGTTCGGCGATCACCGCCGCACGGTCGGTGGTGCCGGCGCGCTCGGTGGCCTCGGCCCACATGTGCCAGCCGTCCCAGGTGTCCACCGCCAGGTCGGTGATGTACGGGTAGTCGCTGCCGTGGGCGTCCTGCCAGGCGGCCACGAAGGCGGCGTTCTCCGGCGTGTCCAACTCCTGGTAGTAGGAGTAGGCCACGTACAGGTCCTCCTGGGCGGCGGGTTCGAGGGCGATGTGCTCGTTGCCCACACCGAACGTGGTGGACACGATCGTCATCTCGTCGGCCAGCCCGCTGGCGGCGAACTGGCTGTAGAAGGAGATGTGGGCGCCGCCCACCAAGAAGCTGAAGATCACGTCCGGATCGGCGTCCTGGATGGCGCTCAGCGTGGTCCCGAACTCGCTCACGTCGAGCGGGAAGAAGTCGGTGGCGAGGACCTCGGCGCCGACCGACGGGGCGTAGGCCTCCGCCCAGTCGGCGGAGATCTGGCCGTAGTTGTAGTCGGCCGCCACGACGTAGACCCGCGGGCCGATGTTCTCGACGGCCCAGCGCAGCAACGGTTCCACCTGCTGGGTGGGCACGGTGCCGGTCACGAACGTGTTGATGTCGCACACGCCGCCCTCGTAGAGCACGTTGTAGAAGTACAACGTCTCGGAATCGTCGAACACGGGGCGGATCGCCTCGCGGGAGGCGCTGGTGATGCCGCCCTGCACGACCGCCAGGTCCATCGAGGCCAGCCGCTCGGCGCCGCTGATGTACTCGTTCTGGTCCGACTTGGAGTCCACCTCCACGAGCTCCAGCGGGCGGCCCAGCACGCCGCCGCTGGCGTTGATGTGGTCGATGGCCAGGCGGGTGGCGTCCACCATCGGCGTGCCGTAGATGTTCAGCGGGCCGGTGGCGTCGAGGATGCTGCCGACCATGATCGGCTCGCCGGCGGCGGGCTCGGCCGGGGGTGGCGGTGGCTCCGCTTCGGCCGCGGGTGCGGGCGGTGGAGGCTCGGGTGCTGCGGCGGGTTCGGCCGGCTCGGGTGGCGGGGACGGTTCCGGCGCCGGTGCGGGCTCGGGTGCGGGCGCCGGCGCGGGGGTTGCCGCCGGTTCGGCGTCGTCACTCCCGCAGGCCGCGGCCAGCAGGGCCACGGCGCACAGAGCGCCGGCGGCGAGCAGCAGCCGGCGGCGGTGTGTCGGGCCCCGGCGGCTCCTCCGGCGGGGTTTGGCGAGTGCGGGTCGGTCGGCGGTGGTCATGATTCTCTCCCCGGACGTTGTGCACGGCACGGCGATGCGGACGCCGTGTGGGGAACAGTCGGGTTCCCGTGCAGGCAGTCGAGCAGCCCGCCGGGGTGTGCCAACACCCCCATTTGCAGGTTTCTCGTCTATCCGCTGCAGATGAGGCCGGGGGTTCGGGTGCACCCGTAGGCTGGCCGCGTGCGGGGGATTCGATGAGCGACGTGGCTCGGCGGTTGGCGGTAGCCCGTGCGGCTGCTGACGGGCCCACCGAGGCGGGCGCCGCCAAGCTGGCCCGCCAGAACAAGCTGTACGTGCGGGACCGCCTGGGGTTGCTGTTCGACCCCAAGACGTTCGTCGAGGACGCCGTGCTGGCGAATGCCACCGCGGACGGCTTGCCGGCCGATGGGGTGGTCACCGGCCGGGGGCTGGTGGAGGGACGGCCGGCGGTGGTGGTGGCCAACGACCCGACGGTGAAGGCCGGCTCGTGGGGCGCCCGCACCGTCGAGAAGATCGTCCGCGCCACCGAGGTCGCCCTGGCCAACGAGTTGCCGATCTTCTGGCTGGTGGACTCCGCCGGGGCCCGCATCACCGACCAGGTGGATCTGTTCCCCGGCCGGCGCGGGGCGGGGCGCATCTTTCACAACCAGGTGAAGCTGTCGGGCAGGGTGCCGCAGATCTGCTGCCTGTTCGGGCCGTCGGCGGCAGGGGGCGCCTATATCCCGGCCTTCTGCGACGTGGTGTTCATGGTGGAGGCCAACGCCTCGATGTACCTGGGGTCGCCGCGTATGGCCGAGGTGGTGATCGGCGAGGTGGTGTCGCTGGCGGAGATGGGCGGCGCCCGCATGCACGCCACCGTCTCGGGCTGCGGCGACAACCTGTTCGCCGACGACGAGGCGGCCATCGAGGCCGCCCGGGCGTGGTTCTCCTACCTGCCGACCTGCTGGCGCGACCCGCCACCGCCCGCGGCGCCGTTCCCGCCGGCGCGGCTGCTCGACGGTTCCGCCATCCCCGCCGAGACCACCCACGGTTACGACATGCGCCTCGTCGTCGACGGGCTCGTCGACGAGGACAGCTTCTTCGAGTTGAAACCCGACTTCGCCCCCGAGCTGATCGTCGGCCTGGCCCGCCTCGACGGCAACTCGGTGGGGATCCTGGCCAACAACCCGGCCGTCAAGGGCGGGGTGCTGTTCAGCGACTCCGCCGACAAGGCCGCACGCTTCATCTGGCTGTGCGACGCCTTCAACGTGGCGCTGGTCTACCTGTGCGACGTGCCGGGGTTCATGATCGGCACCGAGGTGGAGCGCGGCGGCATCATCCGCCACGGCGCCAAGATGATCACCGCCGTCTCCGAGGCCACCGTGCCGCAGGTGTCGGTCATCGTGCGTAAGGCCTACGGCGCCGGCCTGTACGCCATGTGCGGCCCGGCCTTCGATCCCGACGCCTGCCTGGCCCTGCCCAGCGCCTCCATCGCCGTCATGGGACCGGAGGCCGCCGTCAACGCCGTGTACGCCAACAGGATCGCCGCCATCGACGACTTCGCCGAGCGGGAAGCCTTCATTGCCACCCAGCGCGAGGCCTACGAAGCGGACGTCGACCTGCTGCGCCTCGCCTCAGACCTCGTCGTCGACGCCGTCGTCGAACCACAGGACCTCCGCGAGGAACTCATCCGCCGCCTCGCCCTCGCCGCCGGCAAGGACCGACACTTCTCCCACCGCCACCACGGCATCCCGCCGGTCTGAAGCCTGCAGCGGGTTCCCACCGAGGATCTGCATTCGATCTGGGGCTCCCGGCTGATCGGGCCCGCTGTGGGTCGACCGGGAGGATCACTCGCACCGGACGTCAGGCATCCTCAGCGGCGGCGGGATCGGCGTCGGCGACCGGCTCGGGGCCCTCGACCGACTCGGTATCGGCGGTGGGCTCAGCGACGGCGGCGGTCTTGGTGATCGCAACGGTGTGGGTCTCGTCCGTCGCCGATTCCACGGTGATCGTGTAGCCGCGGATGGTGATGCTCTGGCCTTCGGTCAGGATCGGATAGTCGTCGGTCAGGATCGGGAGGCCCCTGATCTGTGGGGTGCTGGTCTCGGCAACGATCCTGAGGGGGAGCCGGCCCGAAGGTCGGGCGGCATCGACCGTGTAGACGAGCACGCCCTCGGCGGCCAATGCGGGAAAGCGGGTGTGACCGCCGTCCGCCCAGCGAAACTCGCGCTTGGCGTCGTAGCCGATCTCGCGCCTGCTCTCGACCACGACTACCTCGGTGTCCGACAACGGGATGGCGACCATGGCGATCCCGTCACCGGGCGCCGCGACGGGTGTCAGGATGACAGTCGCCTCGACTTCGGTGACGCAACTGACCTGCGCTTCGTCGAGCCAGCCAAGCTGCCAGCGGCTCCACGCCAGCATCTCCCGAGCCCCAAAGGCGGGGGTGAACTGGGTCGAGCGGGCGCCGTTGGGATGGTGCACGATGTGAGCGAGGCGCGCGTCCCGCTCGTCGGCGAGGAACAGGGCGCTCAGACCCATGGGGCCGAAGTGCCCTCCCACCCAGGTCTTGCCCGAAGGCGGGTCGGGCAGTTCCAGGATCTCGTAGGGGTAGTAGTCGACCAGGCCGAGGTTGTGCACAAGTTCGTGGTAGGCGAGGACGGCCCACGGGAGGGGGAGGTCGAGTGGCTCTTCGTAAGGGAATGCGTTGATCCGAACGAACGTCGGGACGACTCCCTCCTCCGTGTCGAGGCGCCATCCGGCATCGCCCCCGCCGAAGTGCGAACTGGGCATGACGATCATCACGCTGCTGAGACCCGAGAAGTCGAAATCGGGATCCGCCAACCGCACCGCAACCTCGTCGATAGCGTCCAGTGACTGCTGTCCCTCGATAGTGGATTCCGTCAGGTAGTGATCGTGGTCGTGTTCGGCGCGCAGCCACCCGTGCAGAGGTACAAACTCCACGTCGAGTTGCCCGTAGCTGACGGCTTCCAAGTATTGCTCGGTGCCGGGCAGGCTCAGTTCCGCCTCGCGGCGGGTGGAGTGCGCGGCGGCGGCGTCGGGGAAGTCCAGGAACAGCACGCCGATTCGTACCGTCCCGATGGCGTCGACGGCGTTGGCAGGTGGAGGGAATCCTGCCGTCACGTCGTGGTGGACACCGTACGGGCGGCAAGCGCTCGGGTCCGCCAGGGACACGAGCTGCACGCCGTCGGGCGCCGGCACAACCGGCGCCAACTCCCAACACGTGGCGGTGCCGTCGGCACGCAGCCCGCAGGCGTGGCGATCCCCCGTGGTGACGGTGCTGAAGTTCCCGCCGGGCGGGTCGACCAACCGACCGTCGTCACCCCAGCAGGCGATGGTGCCGTCGCTGCGCAGCCCGCAGGAGTGCCGGGTGCCGGCGCTGACGTTGCTGAAGTGCCCGTCGGGAGCGTCGCTCTGGCCGTTCCAGTTGCCGCCCCAGCAGGCGATGGTGGCGTCGCTGCGCAGCCCGCAGGAGTGCCGGGTGCCGGCGCTGACGTTGCTGAAGTGCCCGTCGGGAGCGTCGCTCTGGCCGTTCCAGTTGCCGCCCCAGCAGGCGATGGTGGCGTCGCTCCGGACCCCGCACGAATGCCCGTCCGCGACCGCAATCACAGTGAAACTTCCCTCTGGGGCGTCGCCCTGGCCGTACGTGTCGTCGCCCCAGCAGACGACGGTGGCGTCGCTGCGCAACCCGCACGAGGACGTTCCGCCCGCCGCCACGGCCGTGAACTGTCCATCAGGTGCCTCGGTCTGGCCGTGGGCGTTGTCGCCCCAGCAGACGATGGTGGCGTCGGTGCGCAATCCGCACGAGTACAACCACCCTGCGCTGACGGCGCTGTACTGCCCGTCGGGGGCGTCGGTCTGCGCGTAGGAGTTCTCGCCCCAGCAGGTGATGGTGGCGTCGGTGCGCACCCCGCACGTGTGCCACGTACCGGCTGACACCACGTCGAACTGCCCGTCGGGGGCGCCGGATCGCCCGGAGGTGTTGTTGCCCCAGCAGGTGATGGTGGCATCGGTGCGCACCCCGCACGCATGCTCGGCCCCAGAACTCAATGCGCCAAATCGCGCAGCGGGAACGTTGGTCGGTCGGCGGTCGTCACCCCAGCAGGCGATGGTGGCATCGCTGCGCAGCCCGCATGAATGCCAGAAGCCGCCGGTGACGGCGGTGAACTCTCCGTCGGGGGCGGTCGCCTGGCCGAAGGTGTTGTCGCCCCAGCAGGTGGCGGTGCCGTCGCTGCGCAGACCGCACGAATACCAGAGCCCTCCGGCTACGGCGCTGAACGCACCTTCCGGCGCGTCGGTCTGGCCGGAGGCGTTGGCCCCCCAGCAGGTGATGGTGGTGTCGGTGCGCATCGCGCACGAGTGTCGATCGCCGCCGGCGATGGCGGTGAACTCGCCTTCCGGGGCATCGGTCTGGCCGTTGCCGTTGTCGCCCCAGCAGACGATGGTGGCGTCGGTGCGCAGCCCGCACGAATGCACGGCGCCGGCAGCGACGTCGCTGTACTTGCCGATCTTCGCAGCCGTCTGGCTGGAAGCGTTGGTGCCCCAGCACACGATGTCTCCGCCGTTGCGCACGGCGCACGAGTGGTAGGTGCCGGCCGCGACGGCGACGAAATGCCCCGACGGTGAATCCGTTTGCCGGTAGGTGTTGTCCCCTCAGCAGATGACGGTGAGGCTCTTGCGCAACCCGCACGAATGGCCAATCCCGGCTGTGACCATGTCGAACTGTCCGACCGGGGGATCGGCCTGCCCCCAGCCGTTCTCGCCCCAGCACGCCACGGTGCCGTCGCTGTGGATCCCGCAGGTGTGATTGGCACCGGCGGCTACGGCGGAGAATTCCGGTGCTGCCTCCTCGGCGGCGCTCTCCTCGGACCCGGTGGCGTTCTCCTCGGACTCGGTGCCGTCCTCCCCGGTCCCGTCATCCTGGCCGGCGACCGCGGAGGGGAGCGCGGCGAGACTGATCGCCGCGGCGACGATGATGACACCGGCGCGAGCGAGCGGTCTCGTTACACCAGACATCCAGATGGCGCAACCCTAGCGAGCGGGGTCCTGGTCTGATCTGACAGCCGGTGGCCGGCGTCACCTCCGGCCACCGGTGCATGGCGACGAACTCATCCGCCGCCTCGCCATGACCGCCGGAAGGACCGCCACTTCACCCAACGCCACCACGGCATCGCTCCGGTCTGACCGTCGTCGCTGCGGCGGCGGAGTTGATCGCAGATCGGACGCAGTTGAGTGTCCATCCTGGGAGTGCTCTCTCCGTTGAGTTCTCCCGGAATCGACGAGGGGCGGAGCGTGCCGGCAGCACGCGGCGCGCCCTGCCCGGCGGCTCGTCGGAGACCACGACGTCACGAGCGTGGGCGCGCCACCCCGGGCGGTGGGGCGCCGTCGTGTCCACACTCGCCGCCTGATCTGACGGGATGCTTGTCGGAAGATGCGGTGCGCCGGATGATCGATGAGGATCGGACGCCGGGGCGTTTCATCCTGAGCGGGTCGGCCCGGACGGCGGTCACCGCCGACATCCATGCCGGCGCCGGAAGGATCCTCCCGCTGCGGCTGCGGCCGATGATCCTCTCCGAGCGACGGGGTCAGGTCCCGGCGGTGCCTCTCGCGGATCTCCCCGAACACGGGATCGACGCCGTGCGACGTGTCCGATCCGAACTCTCGCCGGCCGCGCAGGTGGCGCCGACGGCGGAGTCGGGACTGCCGGGGTATCTCGCGGCGGACCCCACCGATCATCATGAGGCTCTGCGCACCTACCTGGATCTTGCCGTGGCGCGCGACCTCGCCGAGATCGCCCCGGCGGCACGCAACGCCCGCAAGCTCCGCCGCACCTCGTGGGCCTGCGGGACCGCCTCGGCGAGGTGTTCCGTGCCGGCCTGGTGGTCCATCCCGGCACCGTGGCGTTCCGTCTCGACGACCGCATCGCCGCCGTCCCCCTCGGCATCCTGGTGTGAGCCGCATCACTGGCGAGCCGACATGGTCCTTGCGCTCGAACGCGGCCTGTGCCGCGTGGATTTGCTCGAGGGGATACGTGCCTGCGATGGCGCGGACGATCTGGCCGCGCTCGGTGCAGCTGGGAAACTGGAGTGCGGCTCCGATTCGATTGCCGGGGGGCGTGGCCGGGGCGTACTCTTCGCGCATGAGCCCGGACCCAGGCGTCGACCTGCTGGGAACCGCCGGATCGGACGCGCCCGCCCCCGAACGGCGCAAGAAGATCAAGGCCAAGGACTACGAACGGGAGTTGGCGCGCCTGCAGGAGGAACTGGTGCGGTTGCAGCGCTGGATCCGCCACAAGGGCCTCAAGGTGGTGGTGATCTTCGAGGGGCGTGACGCCGCGGGCAAGGGCGGCGTGATCAAGCGGATTACCGAGCGGCTGAACCCGCGGGTGGCGCGGGTGGTGGCGCTGGGGACGCCGAGCGACCGGGAGAAGACCCAGTGGTGGTTCCAGCGCTACGTGGAGGAGTTGCCGGCGGCGGGGGAGATGGTCCTCTTCGACCGGAGTTGGTACAACCGCGGCCTCGTGGAGCCCGTGATGGGGTTCTGCACCGAGCAGGAGTACCGCGAGTTCCTGCGGTCCTGCCCGGAGTTCGAGCGGATGCTGGTGCGGTCCGGGGTCATCCTCATCAAGTACTGGTTCTCGGTGAGCGACGCCGAGCAGGAGCGCCGGTTCCAGAACCGGATCTCCGATCCGACGAGGCGCTGGAAGCTCTCGCAGATGGATCTCGAGGGCCGCGCCCGCTGGGTGGAGTTCTCCAAGGCCAAGGACACGCTGTTCGCGCACACCGACATCAAGCAGGCGCCGTGGTACGTGGTCAACGCCGATTCCAAGAAGGCGGCCCGGCTGAACTGCATCTCGCACCTGCTCTCGATGATCCCCTACGAGCCGGTGCCGTGGGAGGAGGTCGAGTTGCCCGAGCGCCAGGAGCGGGTCGGCTACGTGCGCCCGCCGATGTCGGATCAGACGTTCGTCCCCGAGTTGTACTAGAGGTCCCGCCCCTCCGACAGCGCCAGCACAAGCTCCTCGAAGGCGGCGTCGGCGATGGCGGCCATCTCCTCGTCGGTGCGGTCCTGGATGGGGTGGCGGGTGAGCACCGTGGTGGCGTCGAATCCGAGCGCCTCGGACTGCGTGGTCACTGCCGAGACGAAGTGCTCCGTCGACACGAACACGGCCGGTGTGCCGCGGCGCTCCAGATCGCTGACGTCGTGCACACTGCACGACACGCAGGATCCTCAATCGGCCAGAGCCTCGATCACCGCGTCGCAGTTCGTGGCGATCTCGTGGCGTAGGTCCACCGGGGCGGGCTTGGTGTAGGCGGGCTTGGTGTAGCGGTTCACGGTGGCGCCGAGTTCGGTGAGGCGTTCACCGATGCGGTCGAGGAACAGGTTGCCCCGGGGCTTGGAGATGTCGAGCAGGCCGACGGTGCGCCCGGCGAGCGAGTCGGGCCGGGGGGCCCGCAGCCGACCGGCGGGGGCGCGCTCGGCGGTGGGGTCGAGGACGGTGGTCATGGCACTTCCTCCAAGCGGGAGCGGGGCTGCGGGCGATTCTGCGGCTCCGGGTTGGTGCTGCGAACAACCCATTCTGTCATTCCGGCGGAGGCCGGAATCCATTGTGCAGCCGCAAGCGGACGTGACGAACAGGCCATCTGGCGCATGGCTAGAGCGTGATCTCGCGGGTGACCGGATCGCTGGCGCGGGGGCCGTTGAGCCAGCCGGCCATGATCGCGGAGAACGGCCCCGCGGGGCCGCCGGCGTGGACGACGAGCAGACCGCCGGGCCGGAACTTGCCGATGCGCCGCCCGGCCGCTGCCGGGGGGAGCCCCGCCGCGATGCCGCCCGCACCGGCGAGCAACTCGTCAGCGTCGGTCAGCAACTCCTCGGTGAGTTCGGCCATGAAGCGGTCCCTGCTCCAGCCGGCCTCGGCGAAGCGGGCCATGTGCTCGGGCGGGATGACGAGCATCCCGTCCATGGCCAGCATCGCCCGGGGCGACACCGATGCCCGCAGCGCCAGCGCCAAGTGCCTCGTCAGTGACTCGGGGCTGCGGGAACGCTCGTCGGCCAGGATCCGGGGCGACTCGCCGGCGAAGGCGGTGACCGTGGACTGATCGCGGCGCCAGCCGCGGCTCTCTGCCAGGGTGGTCCACGGCGAGGTGTCCTCGGCCTCGGCGAAGCAGAACCCCACCTTCGCCGGGGAGCCGAGGGCGGCCCGGTCCGCGGCGCCCGGTCGCCCGCCGCCGACGTTGCGGACCACCAGTTGGGTGGCCCGTCCGATTGTCGAGTTCGCCCGGTTGCCCTGACCGAGGGCGTTGATGCCGCTGTTCATGCCGATGCGACTCGCCACGGGGCCGTTGATCACGAGTACCGGCCCGACGCTCATGGTGGTGGCCAGCACGCCGTGCATGTTGAACTCGTCGGTGCAGACCGCCTCGACGGCGGCGATCACCACCGGCAGGTACTCGGGCCGGCAGCCGGCCATCACGGCGTTGACCGCCATCTTCTCGACGGTGACCTCGGCGAGGTCCGGTGGCACGGTCGCCACGACATCGCCGGGGTGGCGTGTCGTGCCTTCGAGCATGCGCACCACCCGCTCGGAGGTCGGCGGCACGATGGGCAGACCGTCGGACCAGCCCCGGTCCCACATCGCCTCCCATTCGTCCTCCAGCGCCGCCAGTTCCACGCGGCGGCTGTGCAGCGGCGAGTCGCCGAAGCGAACGGCGAGTTCATCTGCGTGCGCCGGATCGACGCTCAGCGAGCCGCAACCCGGGCGCCATTCGGGCAGGCCGTCGCCCAAGCCGTCGACGCCCGAGAGCCGCTCCCACTCGCCACGCGCCCAGCCCTCAGTGTGTTCAACACCGCTGCCATCGATGACCCGCAGCAGCGTCGGCACAGTCTCGATGTCGTGATGCCAGGAGAGCGCCAGATCGGCATCGTGCAGGACCCAATCGGAGTCGGCGGGAAACGCCGGGTCGTCCTGGGTGATGACGGTCAGGTCGGCGCGTTGCTGCAGGTCGTTTAGGACCGGCACCACCAACTCGCAGGTGGGGCAGTCGCGCTTCACCACCGCCACGAGCCCCTCCGGCAACGGCGGCGTGGCCCGAGTACCCATTGCCTCGGCGGGGGATCTGCTCATTGGCCGATTCTGTCATGCCTGAGGGCGGCGTGACGACGCTTGGCTCAGTCGATGGCAAGTTCGCCCATCCGCGACCAGCCGTGCGCGCCCTCGATGGTGGTGTTGATGATGTGCGGGGTTTCGGCGAGGGCCTGGGGCATGTCCTGCATGGCCTGCTCGAAGTGATCGCTGTTGACGTGGGGCCCGGCGCCGTCGGGCTCGAAGGCTTCGACCAGGACGAACTCGTTCGGGTCGTCCACGCTGCGCGACCAGTCGAAGAAGAGGTTGCCGGGCTCGGCGCGGGTGGCCTCGGTGAACTCACCGACGAGGTCGAGCCATCGCTCCGCCCACTCCGGCTTCGTCCTGAATCTCACGACGATGAAGATCACGCTCGGATCCTAAGCGGCTCAACCGGTCGGGGCGGCGGCGTTGCTCCCCAGCGGCGACCAGGCCAGGAGGGACGAGTCGCCGTCGAACACGTTGGCCACCAGCGGGCGCCCACTCGCCTCGGCGGCCGCCTTGTACTGCATCCACGACTGGACGGCACTGATCGGAGTGCCGGGGCCGTCGTCGAATTGGATCGGCCCGTAGACGTTGGCCGTGTAGACGAGGTCCTCGTCGCCAAGGCGCCGGGTTGAGTCGTGACGGGCGCCGGCCGGCTCGTAGAACCAGACGCCGCGTCCGTAGCCTTCCGGCGGCCCGGCGCGGTAGCCGATCCGGCCGCTCAGCAGCAGGAAGTCGGCCGGGCCCAGATGCACCATCGGTGCCAGAGCGGTCCCCGCAGCAAGTCCCACAACGGCGGAGATCATCCCGGTCTCGCCACTCGCCCGCAGCGGCTTGAAGCGCAGACCGGGGGCTTGGGGGATGTCCAGCCAGGGGAGCGCGTTGGTGTCGACGCCGCCCTCGATACCGGTCGGATCGAAGTCCGGGTTGTACCCGTCGGTCACGTGGTTCGCCACTTCTGCTGAGGTGCCCTGTGCGGCGCCACTACCCTGGCTGGCGCTCGGGGAGGTCCGGCACGGTGTCGTCGAGCAGCCAGGACTCGACGAGATCGACGGCCTCGGATCCGGCGAATTCGTCCACGGTCCCGAGGAACTCGTCCGTGTTGGTCGTGCCTCCGGCGGACCGTTCGTAGTGGGCTCGCAGGATCTCGGAGAACGCCTCGTCACCCGCGTGCAGTCGGAGCGCGTGCAGGGTCATGGCGCCGCGCATGTAGACCGAGGGCCCGAAGAGTTCGTCGACGGTGACTGCCTTTGGCGGCGTGGCCGCGAAGAAGGGCAACTCCGCGTGCAACCGCTGCATGGCGGTGTCGAAGTCGGCGCCGTGGTGCTCGGCGTCGAACATCAGGTGCAGATAGGTGGCGAAGCCCTCGTTGAGCCAGATGTCGCCCCAGTCCTCGAGGGCGACCGAGTTGCCGAGCCACTGGTGAGCGGCCTCGTGGGTGATGATGTCCGGACCCAGGTAGTCGGGCCCATGCACGGGCAGCGTCTGATTCTCGAGCGCCAAGCCGACCCGCAACGGCAGCACGAGCGTGCCATAGGCGTCGAACGGATAGGGGCCTAGCCATTCCTCCAGGAAGCGGATCGCGTCGGCGGTGACGGTCAGGGCATCGGTGATCTCCGGCGGCGCTCCGCGGGGGACATAGTCGCGCAGCAGCGGGCCGTCGGGGCGCAGGCGGCCGTGCTCGACCCTCTCGAAGTCGCCGACGTAGACCGCGGCCAGGTAGGTGGCCATCGGGTCGTCCATCCGCCAGGTGGTCGTGGTGTGTCCTCCGGCGGTGGTCTCGTCGATCAGCAGCCCCGTGGCGGCCGCCGTGGTCGACTCGGGCACCGTGATGCGCAGTTCGAACGTCGCCTTGTCGGAGGGATGGTTGTTGGACGGGAACCATGTCATCGCTCCCGACGGCTGGCTCAACGTGTAGATCACGCCGTCCTGCGCGTGCCAGCCGAGCGCGGTGAACGGCACGCCGGGATCGTCGATCGGCTCTGGTGACCCCGAGTAGCCGACGCTGACGGAGAACTCCTCACCCTGCACCAGAGCGAGCGTCGGCTCGACGGTCAGCTCGCTGCCGGAGCGGGAGAACTCAGCGGGCGTGCCGTCGACGGTGACGTCGTGCACTTCGAGCCCGGACAGGTCGAGATTGAACGCCGACATGTCCTGCGTGGCGCGTGCCGTCATCGTCGTCAGCGCCGAGATGGTGTTGTTCGACGGGTCGACGTCGAGGTCGATGTCGTAGTGGAGGACGTCATAGCCGGCGTTGCCGAGCAGCGGGTAGAAGCTGTCGCCCACACCGCCCCCTGCGGCCGACGCAGTCGACGGAGCCGTCGATGTCGTGGATCCTGTCGAGGGCTGGTTGGCGGCGGCCGGGGTGGGGTCGTCGACAGTCCGGAAGTCGCCGGTGGCGTCGGGCACACGGGCGTAGCTCTGGCCGTCGGGGGACTGGCCCTCGTTCCAGTCGACTCTGGCGACCGGGGTGCCGTCCAGCAGCCAGATGCCCAGCTCCTCGTCGCCGCCCAGGGCGAAGCCGGGCCAGCCCTCCTTGTCCAGCTCGAACTGCATGTAGGCGCCCGGCTGGATGACCGTGCCGGCCGGGAAGGCGACCCGCTTGCCGGCGTCGGTGAGGTCGTCGGCCACCACGAAGCCGTCCAGCGCAATCGGGTCGGGCGACGTGTTGTGCAACTCGAACCAGTCTAGGGGGTCGCCCTTCGCGGCCACCTCGTTGATGACCAGGCCGGTGTCGGTGTCAGTCGTGCCGGGGTCTGCGCCCGCTCCGTCCGGTCCGTCGCCAGGCGCCGGAGGCGGGGCATCCCCGAAGGTGCCGGAGAAGCTGCCGGATAACGGGGCGCCCGGCGTCGTCCCCGCGCTCGACAACTCCAGAGTGCCCTCGGTGAAGGACGTGAAACTGTCCGGCGCCGACCCTCCCGGCGGTATGGAAAAGATCCCCCCGGCGATGGCGTCTGCGCCGATGACCAGCGTGGCGGCTCCCGCCGCCAACCGATCCAGGGGCACAGCCAGCACCATGCCGTTGACGGAGCCGTCGTCCTCCACATTCACGACGACGAGGGATGCGGTCTCGGCGATATCCGGCAGCAGGCCCCTTTCCGCCGGGCTGGAGTGACCGGCCGTGACGATCAAGCCTTCGACCGATTCGGGCGACCCGTTTAGCAACAGGCTGCTGACCGACCCCTCCTCCAGAGGGTTGGCGCTCAGGTTGCTTCCCCAGGTCGTCTGGAAGGCGACTTCCAGGGTTCCCGACGGCGCCGCGGGAGGCGGGACGTATTCCTCCGGCTCCGGCCAGTCGGGCGGGTTGGGAGTGAGGTCCGCCAGGATCTCGCCTCGCCGCTTCAGGATGAACTTGCGCACCCGCTCGGTGTCGGCGGCCGCCGCCTCTCTGTCCTCCGGGAGGGCGTGCTGCTGCACGATGGCAGCCATCTCGTCCACCGCGGCCAGCAACTCCTCCTCGTCCCAGACAGTGTCCAGGACCTGCGTCAGCCGGTCGGCGTATGCGACCCGCCAGTCGGGGTCGTTGTACAGGCGGTTCGGAATGGCCGTGAGGGCCAGCACCGACGGGGGCGGGTTGCTGATGTTGTCGAACGGATTGGGATCGTCCTTCAGGTGGAAGGTGTCGTCGGTGCCCCAGGGAATGAACACGAAGCGCCCGTCGGGCTCACGGTAGAACCAGTAGTTGTTGCGGTCGCCGGCGTACCCGTCCCAGTGCCCCACCAGCACCTCCGTCGCCCAGAACGAGAGGAACCGGTCCAGGTCCACGATCTCGCCCAGCGCCTGCAGGCCGGCGTCCGACGGGTCCTGCAGGGCCACCACCACCGCATCGATGTCCGACCAGTCGGCGGCGTCCTCGTTGGTCTTCTTCTCGATGGTGCCGCGGAATTCCGGCGTGAAGTCGCTGACCGTGCCCTCGTAGACGTTGCCCTCGGTGCTCTCGAAGTGACGCGCCAGGAACGGGGCCTTGATCTCCTCGACGTGCACGTAGAGCCCCAGGTCCTTCCCGTTCACCGACACGGTGGCGAAGTTGCAGCGCGGCGCGGGATTGCCGGCCGCGGAGAAAACCCGGTACGACAGGCAGGTGTTGACCATGGAGGTGTCCTGGATGCTGTTGTTCAGGGTCATCCGCTCCATGACCCCGCCGAGGGACTGGCCGTCGGTGTACTTGTCGAAGCGCAGCTTGAGAGCCGGCTTGGTGTCGCTCTGGGAGCCGATGAACCCCTTCTTGCGCACACCGACGTCGGTGTGGGTCTCGCCGTCCACGGTCACCGTGGCACCGAACCAGGTGTAGATGCCGGCAAAGGGCCGGGAGAGGCCGTACTCCTCGATCTCCGCGAACAGGTCCTCGAACGTCCGGGTCTGGTGGCGCAGCGTGTCCCAATCCTCGACGGCGATCTCGATGCTGATGTCCAGCACGCGGTCGAGGGCGAAGTAGGCGTCGCTGGGGTGCGCTGCGGCGTCGTCTTCCGGTGTCGGGGCGGGAGTGGGTGCCGGCCCGGGTGCCGGTTCGGGCGGGGTGCTGGGTGTCTCAGCGTCCGCCGGGGCGGTTGCGGCGTCTGCCGTCGGGTCTGTCGCGGTTGTGGTGGGAGCCGGTGGTGATGTAGCGGAGGTCGGCGGCGTTGCGGCAGTCGTGGTGGAGGCTGCCGCCACTGCTGGGGGAGTCGCGGTAGGGGACCCGCCGCCGTCGTCGGTCTCACCCCCGCAAGCGGCCGCGATGATCGCTGTTGCCACCAGTACTCTGGCCAGGCGCCGGTACATGGCGAAAGGATATGGGGGCGGCGACCCGCGCCTGACGCGCCGGCATCCTGCCTGATGGTCGGGCGCATCCTCGATTCGCATCACGGTGCCGCGCTCGCCTATCCCGGCAACCTGATTGCAGCGCTGCGGAGGTTCCTCGACAGCCCACCGGCCGGCGGCGATTCCTGGATCCGGTGCGCTCGGCGGACGTGCGGAGCACCCGTCGGGCGGCCGTACAGGCGGCCCCCTTCGGCCGACTGGATCGGGCACTGTTTGCCATCAACGCCGAGCAGCCGGATCGAAGGGGACCACGAAGGCCCGATCCCTCGACTCCGGCTGCTGGGCGTTGATGGCGAAACGACCCTAACAGTGCTCCTCGTCAGCGGTCAACGAAAACTGTCGAAGCCGGCCGCGTCGACGAACACGCCGAAGGTCACCGCGGTGGCGCCGACCGCCAGGCTCACGATGATGCAGTCGCGCCAGTAGGGCCGCCGCCCGGAAGAGTTGGAGATCCAAGCCCTGGTCACCTGTTGCCGGTGTGACTCTGCTCCGCACGCCTGGTGCGGAAAGGATTCGGAATGAACCTTGGTACAGCAGCCTGGTAGCTGCTGTAGGTGGGGTACTTCTCGCTCGAGATCTTCTCCGTGAGTCGTACAGAGGGTTGGAAGAGCAGGATCAGGAGCACAAAGCCGAGGCCCGTCCAGTGCCAGACCCGGGACGAAGCCGCTATGGCGAAGAGGTAGAAGGTCACCCAGATCGCCATTTCGCAGAAGTAGTTGGGATGACGGCTGAATCTGAAGAGACCCTTGTTCATGAATGGTTGACTCACGTCGTGGCCCGCGTTGATCTGCCGCTTCTTGTTCTGCTGGAATCGCCACATCTGCGCATCGGCGATGCTCTCGAAGGCGAGGAACACCAGGAACAGCACGATCGCGAGGTAGTCCAGCCATCCCAGCGGTTGCTCGGAATGCTCCCATGCCTGATGAATGGGTGATGTGAACAACCAGATGATGGCCATCTGGCCGGGAGAAACGAAGGTCACGTTGACCAGCTGGAATTGCAGCGGGCTGAGTTGTGCCCGGAGATGGGCCCACCGGTAGTCCTCGCCACCGACCCAATACCCGCCCTTCAGGGCGAAGTTGAACGTCAAACGCACCGACCACATGAGCACCAGCACCGTCATGATGTTGACGCGTGCGGACCGGAAGTCCAGGTCGGCCGCAACGATGAGGCAGTAGACCGGCGGGGCGATTGACCACACTCGGTCCACCCAGGAACACTCCCTCGTCACCAGCGACATCACCCAGCAGAACGCAGCGATGCCGATGCACACGTACAGGGCGGTCCCGAACGGCGTCCCCGCCAGAGGATGGTTGATCACTCGAACATCACCTCGATCTCACGCGGGCTGACGGGTTGGTGGGGATTGTCCCTGTCGGGCAGATTTCGTGACCGCTGCTGGCGGTTAGCGATATTTCCCCCCGGTTGGCGTGATTGTAGGCGTTCGCGCGGTGGGGCGAGCGAGATCTCTGTCGTTCTCCGCCATCTCGATCCCGTGGTCCATATTTCGGAATCTGAGGGGATGGTCTTCCGTTATGTTCGGGGATTCGGAGAACTCTGCCGGCCGTGCTGTTCGCTGACGACGGTGGCGAACTCGACCCCGCCGCCTGGTCTCGTTCTCGCCCATCTCCGACAACTCCTCTCAGAACACTCCAAGAGCCTGCCAGAGTTGGGTAATTAATCGCCACCACCTCCGCACCGAACTCAGACGCAGGCGCTGAGGGTGGCGTCGTCAGAGAGTTACGCGGCACCGGTGGAGGACGGTGCGGCTCTGGTCACGGTGACGGTGTAACTCGCGGTCGTCTCCCCGTCCTCCGCCGTCACTGCCAGGTAGATGATGTTGGCGCCCTCGGCCAGGGTCACCGTGCCGTCTTTATATCCCTCGGAGAGCACCAGCACTACTTGGTAGCTCGCGCTCGCATCGTTAGTCTCCGCCGTTATCAAGGTCTCCGTGACTCCGTTGCCGACGCTCACGTCGTAGCTGTAGGTGGCCGGGTCGAAGTCGAAGGTTATGCCGCTCAGTTCCAGGCTGCTCAAGGTAGCGTCGGTAGACGGCGGTGCGGCTCTGGTCACGGTGACGGTGTAGGTCTGCGTCGTGTTGCCATCCTCGGCGGTGACCTCGACGGCGATGACGTTGCTGCCCAGGGCCAGGGAGACGGTCCCGTCGCCATCTTCCACGCCGTCCAGCTTGATTAGGAAGCTGGCCCCGTCGCCGTTCACCGTGGGCGTCACCGTGGTCTCCGTTACGTCGTTTGCAACGCTGACGGTGTACTCGGTGGTGACCGGGGAGAAGGTTCCGAAGTCCATGCCGCTCAGCGCCAGCCCGCTCAGCGTGGCGTCGCCGAATGGCGGCGTCTCCGGTTCTGTGACCGAGAAGGCCACGCTGGCTGAGGCCAGTTCCGAGCCGCTGGAGTCGGAGACGCCGGCCCGCAGGGTGTAGTCTCCCGCCGGACAGTCGGCGGAAATCGTCCCGGTGCGTATCTCCGGGTCCTCGTCCACCTTGTGCATGTAGCGGTCGACGCCCAGGCCGTAGCTGCCTGCTGGGTCCTCGCACTGGTCGACATCCACCACGTCGGCCCGGAAGATGTAATCGGTGGTGGCGGTGTCGGAGTCAGACTCCAGGCCGCTGAAGCTCATCGTGACGGCGATCTCGTTGCCAGGCTCCACGGAGCCGGAGGGGGAGAGGGTGATGGCCACGGACGGCTCCTCCACGTCAATGACGTTGATGGTCACGGTGATCTCGTCGGCGAGGCCCAACGGGTCCCTTGCTGTTACGGTCACCGTGTAAGTGGACTTGGCCTCGTAGTCCAGGGCGGCCTTGGTCTGCAATTGGCCGGACGTGTCCACAATGTCGAAGAACCTGGCGTCAGTTCCACCGAGGAAGTAGGTCAGGGCGTCGTTGTCCTCGTCCGTGGCTACGACCGGGGACCCAATGTTCTGGCCCGTTGCCGTGTCCTCACTGACAGTACGATTCCCGGTCTCCGTGGAGGGGAACGCCGGCGAGTTGTTCGTTTGCGCCGCCGCCAGCACCGCGTCGTCCGATACGCCCTCTGCGCTCTTGCCGGAGCCTTTCCCGTCAGTGTAGGAGGCGGTGGCTCGCAGGTATCTGCCCATGTCGGCCTCGACCGGCGTGTAGGAGGCTGCCGCGGCCCCGCCGATGACGGTCCAAGTGGTCCTGTCTTGAGAACTATGCCACGACCAGGCGACGCCGGAGACGCCGCCGTCGGGGTCGGTCAGGGTGGCCGTCAGGGGCGTGTCAACCTGGGGCTGCACCGCCGACAGGGTCACAGTTCCTGCGCCATCGGACGCCGGGGCGGGGCCGAAGACCCAGGGGCGGGCCTGCTTGATCGCCAGGACATTGTCGCTGGTGATCTTGAACTCGATTTCTATGGCGAAGTCTTCACCCGGCCCGATGCCGTACAGCATTGCGAACTTCTTGTGAATCACGGCCAGGTGTCTGCGCAACTGGTCCAGTTGGCCGTTGCTCATGAGAAGCTGTCCCGGCGGCATTTGGTTGGAGGTGCGAAGGACGAAGTATCCGCCGGCCGGATTCAACAGGACCTCCTCCGGCACCGAGAGCGCGTCGGGATTGGTGACCAGGTCCTCGCCGATCTGCGTGTTGACGTAGTACCACCCGTCTCTGCTGCCTCGGTACAAGGGGTTGAAGGAGACGGCTACGCCGTTGGCCAGCTCGTCGGAGTAGTTGGGATGGACCAGGATCCCCATCGCGGCCGCCAGGTGGTCGATGCGATGGAAGTCGCGTTCGGTGAAGGCGCGGAAGTTCCACAGGCTGGCGTACACCTGTTTGAGGGATTTGGCGATGTCCTCCTCATCCTCCTTGGGCTTCTGGGTCTTGGAGTCGTACAGTCCCGCGCCGTTGAAACCGGGGAGGTCCTCGTTGTTGGTGCTGGACCGGTAGCGACGGTTGGTCCCCTCGGGGAACAACTCATTCATCTCGGTCAGGGCGTCGATAATCCATCCGGGCGTCTCACCCTTCTTGATGGCTTTGCGCAGTTTCTTGAGTTCGGATTCCTGCACGTCGAGGTCCGTCCGGAAATCGGCGTCGGCCAGCATGGTTTGGATGCGGGTGTAGAAGTCGTTGTGCTTCATGAACTCGTCGTAGAAATAGAACGGGACCGCGAACCCGTCGGGGACTGTCCCCTCCGGAAAATCGAACGTCCCCAGCACGGCCACGTTGGCCGCCTTGACGCCGAAGGCCTTCCAGTCGTCGAAGCCGACCTCGTCGAGCCGTGTGATCTCAGTGACCGTGAGGTCCCGCTGCGGCGTCTGCTCTACGCCGGGCCGGGAAGACGCGAAGTGGGCGTCAACTTCCGCGCGGGTGGCTACGCGGATGGAGTAGCTGTACTTCATCACTTTGTAGCGGACGTACTTGCCGACGAAAGAGTTGATGTGGCTCCTGTAGTCGTCTCCAATATAAGCGTTGGGGACGCCGTCCTGGACGGCGCGAAGGTTCACATGCGAAAGCGGCGTTTGGGGCACAGTGGTGATGATGCCGGCAACGCGGGGAAGCTCGTTGGGCAGCGCTTCGTAGATAACCACGTCTCGGGGGTTGGGACTCTCCTCCAGGTCCATGATCCGCAGAAAGCCGTACCCTTCCGCTTCGTTCAACGAGCTGAAACCACTTTTGGGGATGATGTCTTCGTCGAACACGAGGTTGATTCGGGATGCCTCGTAGAGCGTTAACTCGTGCTGGTAAGCCGGAAGGTCTTGGTTTCTCATGTAATAGGCCAAGTTATCCTCGAGCAGCGGCATGCTGGCGGCGAGCGCCGTCAAGGAAGAATCCGCAATGCCGAAGGGTCGTGCGTACGTGAACTGGTACGTGTAGAGTCCCAGACTGCCGTCAGGGGCAGAGAGTTTCGGGTAGTAGCCCAGTTGACCGGTGATCAACCCGGGCAGCCTCCGCTCGATGCCTATAGCAGCCAGGAAGTCAGCATGGCTAGTGTAATTCATGGTGTTCATGAAGTAGACACTCGGTCTGTCGGTGTCCGTGTCGAGCAGAACGAACTTGATCAACCCGGAGATGGAGAGCGTGTCGAATGTTGCGTGATCGGGAATGGCCACGGCGCCCTTGCCGAGTTCGATGGCGGCGGCGGGGTTCACCGGGTTCATGCCCGCCGGGTCTCCGAGTTCGGTGATGTCGTCGATGCAGTCGCCGTCGACGTCGGCCGGGTCGGCGACAAGGAACTTCTTCACCAGGTAACGCTCCTTGGGAAGCGCCTCCACGTTCTCGGCGAGCGTGGTCGTGCCCGCCGCGCCCCGTGTCACCGAGACCGGGACCTCCACCACCCTGCCGTCCATATCGCGCCGCACGTAGAGCACGAAGTATTCTTCAGCCGTGGAGTCAACCACGATTGGAACGGCCTCGACATCTACCGCCGTCGGCGTTGGGTCATAGCCGCCTCCTGAACACGGCTCATTCGTTGGCGGCGCGGAAGGCGCTGTAATCGTGAAGCTCGCGGTGGCCGACGCGAGTTCCACGTTCGCCGCCGACGCTATGATGGCTACAACGGTGTAATCCCCCGCCGGACAGCGGGTGGATATTCTCCCGGTGCGGACTTCGGAGTCCTCGTCCACCTTGTGCATGTAGCGGTCCACGCCCAGGCCGTAGCCGCCCGCCCGGTCCTCGCACCCGTCGGCATCCACCACGTCGGCCCGGAACATGTAGTCCTTGTCGGAGGTGTCGGCGTCGTGCTCCAGGCCGCTGAAGGACATTGTCACGGTGATGGCCGTGCCCTCCTCCGCGGAGTCGGAGGAGAGGGCGAGCGCCACCAACGGCGACGACTGAGCGTGCGCCGCGTGGGACAACGGGACGCCGGAAAGAATGATGAGCGCGAATGCTGCCAGCGCGCCCGAGACGGTAAAGAACAGTTCGCGCATTGTGGTGCTGACCTCGCTTTGGGCTGCTGCAAGGTCTGGATGGCGGGTGCGGACGTTGGCCGGCGGGCAATGGGAGACCTTCGAGCCTGCCCACGGGCGCTCAGGAGCAGGCGCTCCTGGCAAGCGAAACCAGACGAAACTTGAGCTTAGTGGTCAGTTTGCCTGGATTCACCGGCGGGTTGGTGGGTGTGGGCCGGTGGTGGGGGTCAGGAGAGGCTGTTGGGTGCGCGGCGTGCTCGGGTCACAGCGGCGACCGCTGGTGTGGTCGTGCAGCCAGCGGTAGAGGTTGTGGGCCACGGTGGCGCAGGTCAGCCAGGCGGCGTTGGCGGCGAAGTGCCCCGACGGGCAGTGGGCCTGTAGTGATTCTGAGTTCGTGTCCAGTGTGGGGCGAGCGTGCGACTGTGGGATTGACCCGCTCCGCAGCCGCAGGCGCGAGACGGCCGCGTACAGCAGCCACAAAAGGCACCAGACCACCACGACGACCAGCAGAGCGGTCTCGTCGCCGGGGCGAAGACCGGGAGCGTAGAACGGCTCCACGAAATACTGGGAGATGAAGCCTCCTCGGTACGGTGTCTCACCCGCCAGGCGCCAGAAGTGCTTCTCCCAAACCGTCAGCGGGCACGGCAGCCCGCGGAGGTTCACCACAGCGATCGGAACCAGCACGCTCAGGTACCACGTCATCAGCCGGGGCCTGCGTGCGGCCAGTGGAGCGCCGACTATGACGAAGACGGCCAGCAGCCCGTGCACGAGTGCTAGCGCGATCGCCAGCGACGACGCCCCCACAGCTCCACATTACTGCGATGTCTCTGAGCAGCGATAGGTCCGCTGGGGTGGTGCAGCGCCCCACACATCGATGCTGTCGCCCCGCAGATGCCGCCTCCGGGGCCGACACCTCCCCGCGCAGCACCGACACCACCACCTCCAGCTTCCGCTCAGGACTTCGCTTGGCCGGCTAGGACATCAGCATCTCCTTGCATCGGACCCAACCTAGATCTGAGCGAGAATTCGTGGCTCGGGACAGGAGGACGCAAGAATGGCAACCCTGAGCGAGAAGTCCACACTCATTTCGCCATACGGTGGAGAGTTGGTCGACCTGATCGTCCCGCAGGACCAGGCCGCCGATCTGAAGGCGCGCGCCGGCGGCCTTCCCAGCATCCAGCTGTCCGACCGCGCGACCTGCGACCTCGAGCTCCTCGCCACGGGAGCGTTCTCGCCCCTCGACCGGTTCATGGGGGAGCACGACCACCGGGGAACGGTCGGCGAGATGCGGCTCGGCGACGGCACGCTCTTCCCCATACCGGTGACATTGCCGGTGGACGATCCGTCGTCCATCCAGCTCGACGGTGACGTAGCGCTACGCGATTCTCGCAACGAGCTGCTGGCTGTCATGACAGTGCAGGAGGCGTACGAGTGGGACCTGCAGGAGACCGCTGACCGTGTCTTCGGCACCCGCGACGTGCGGCACCCCCTCGTGTCGGAGATGCACCGCTGGGGAAGGGTCAACATATCCGGGCCGCTGCGGGTGCTGCGGGTTCCGCCGCACCACGACTTCACCGCCTTGAGGAAGACCCCAACCGGGACGCGCGCCAGCCTGGCCGGCTACGGCCACCCGAACGTCGTGGCCTTCCAGACCCGGAACCCCCTGCACAGGGCCCACGAGGAACTCACCAAGAGGGCCGCCGGGAGCGTGGACGGCGTCCTCCTGCTTCACCCGGTGGTGGGGCTCACCAAGCCCGGGGACGTCGACCACTACACCCGCGTCCGCACCTATGAGGCGCTGACCCGGCACTACTACGAGCCCGACAGGGTGCTCCTGTCGCTGTTGCCGCTGGCGATGAGGCTTGCCGGACCCAGGGAGGCGCTCTGGCACGCCATCATCCGACGCAACTACGGCGCCAACCACTTGATCGTCGGCCGTGACCACGCCAGCCCCGGGGTCGACTCGGCAGGCAACCCGTTCTACGGCCCGTACGACGCCCAGGAGGTCGTCGACCGGTTCAGCGATGAGACCGGAGTCAAGGCCGTCACCTTCCACGAGATGGTGTACGTCCCCGACGACGACAGATACGAAGAGGCCACGGCACTTCCCGAAGGCGCAAGGACGGCCTCGATCTCCGGGACGCAGGTACGCGAGGAGTACCTGGGCCAGGGGCGAACTCTGCCCACTTGGTTCACCAGGCCGGAGGTCGCCGACATTTTGGCCGAGAGCTATCCGCCGAAGCATCGGCAGGGCGTGTGCGTCTGGTTCACCGGCCTCAGTGGTTCGGGAAAGTCCACGACGGCCGAGGCGCTCACCGACCTGCTCATGGAGCATGGACGGCAGGTGACCGTGCTGGACGGGGACGTTGTGCGAACGCACCTGTCCAAGGGGCTCGGCTTCTCCAAGGAGGACAGGGACACCAACATCGCCAGGATCGGATTCGTTGCCTCCGAGATAGTTCGCCACGGCGGATTGGCGATCTGCGCGGCCGTGAGCCCATACAGCGCCACGCGGAACGAGGTGCGCGCCATGGTCGGCTCCGAGCGCTTCATCGAGGTGTTCGTGGACACGCCTCTCGACGTCTGCGAACAGCGCGACTCCAAAGGCATGTACGCCAAGGCGCGCCGCGGTGAGATCACCGGCTTCACGGGCATCGACGATCCGTACGAAGCCCCGGAGAACCCGGAGATCACGCTGGATACCGTCGGAAACTCTGCGCGGGACAACGCCCGCCTGATCCTGAACCACCTCACCGAGGAGCGGTTCGTACGATCCCCGGCAGGCGAGCTCGCCCCGTCCAACGGCGCGTGAGCGGCCCCACAACCCCGCTCACCCACTCGTGGGGTCCACCTGGGAGACCGCTGAGTATTGCTGCGGCTGACCTTCAGCGTCATTCCGGCGGAGGCCGGAATCCATTGTCCAGCGGCTGGACCGGCGCTGCGGATGGATTGCTCAGCACACTCCTAGTGCCCCGAGTCGGAAGTTCGCTGGCGTTTCGATGGCCCCGCTATTCGCATTTGCGCAGGCCAGCTCGCTGCAGCAATCCTCCGAATACCAAACGAACTAATCGCTCAGGACACTAGATTGTTGAGCAGATCGACCGAAGAGGTACGCCATGCTGAAGTTCGCACTCGGTCTCCTCGTCCTGTTTCGAAGGATCTCCCTTGTTGTCTGGAGGCTTCGTGGCAAGACGCCGGACGATGTGGCCGTCCGGCGCGTCGTGAGCGGCGAGTCCTGGAACGAGTTCTGTGATTCTCTGAGAGCGGCAGGAGCTGCGTTGAGTTTCCCCGGGGCTCCGCGGGATCCGTTCAACCAGGCAGAGGGATACCGGTATTTGAGCCGTCTCGCCCGTGCCGGCCTGATGGCGTTCATCGAACACGCCGACCCCAAGGCGCCCGTGCTGCATCGCGTTGTCGACGAGACCACCAAGTTGGGCGCCGACAATCCCGACAATTTCTATCTGACGGCCGCCTTGGACGGGACTTACGACTACAGGATCACCGGGCGGCGCAACACCGTCGCCTACTTGAGCTTCGGAACCCAGTCCGGCAACTACGGTCAGGGTGGCGGCCTTCCCCCCACCGGGCACATCGAATCCGATCAGATCGAAATGGACGAGGACGGTTGCTTCGAGCTCGTGGCGAGCAGCAATCCCCAGGGCCGCAACTGGCTCCCCATGAGGCCGGAGACCGGGACGTTGGTGGTCCGCCAGACCTTCGGTGACCGGAACGCGGAATCCCCCGCGGAGCTGACCATCGAGCGCATCGACTGCGCCGGTGACGGGGGCCGCGCCTCTCAGCTGACGGCAAGGGCGCTGGACGAGGGGTTGCAGAACGCGGGGGCGCTGGTCGCCGGCGCGCCACTGCTGTTCGCCAAGTGGGCACGCGACTTCAAGAAGCACAGCAATGAACTGCCGATGTTCGATCCGCAGGTGTCGCTGGCCGCCGGGGGGGACCCGAACATCACCTACTACCACAGCCACTGGGCAATCGCCCCCGACGAAGCCCTGCTGATCGAAGTCGTACCTCCGGAATGCGAGCACTGGAACTTCCAGTTGAACAACTACTGGATGGAATCGCTGGACTATCGGCACTTCAGGATCCACACCAACAAGCATCTTGCCCACTACTCCGAGGACGGCTCTGTGCGTCTGATCGTGGCGCACGAGAACCCCGGCCTTCCCAACTGGATCGAGACCGCAGGCCACACGTCCGGCACGATGTGTTTCCGGTGGGTGCGGGCGAAGGAGCACCCGCAACCCCGGACCCGACTGATCAAGTTACCCGGCCTGCCGGAACCGGCCGGGGGGAAGATCGCTCCCACAGCTGGGAGTGGTTCGTGACTTCCACGGACTATGAGAACCCGTATCGCCCTCTCCCCATCAGGATCTTCAACCGGATCGGGAGGGCGGGCCGGAGTGTCGGACTTTCCGGTCGCCTGGAAGTCGATTCACTCGTCGGCTATGCCCAGCGGAAGACCGGGCTGGTGGACTTCGGCGAGGACGGACACCTCCGTGCCCTGCAAGTGCTCGTCGAGTCGATCAATGACGAAGCCCGACTGACCGCAATGGGCCAGCAGATACAGAAGTCGCGGCTCGGCGGTGCGCTGGTCAACCGGTTGCGGATCCAGGAGCTGCTCAGAAGGCATCCCGAGATCCATGACATCGACCTCGGCAGCATCGTTCTGATCACCGGATTGCAGCGCACCGGCACCACCCTGCTGCAGCGCCTGCTGCATTCCCATCCGGAGATTCGGGGCATCTCCGGCGCGGAAGCGCTGAACCCGGTATCGCCTGTCGATCCGTCCGAACGCGGGCAGAGAGCCCGCGAACGGCGTGCAGGTCTTGCCAAGAGGGCCATTTCCTATCTGGCGCCCGAGTTCATGGCGATCCATCCGATCGATCACGGGGAGCCGGAAGAGGACGTCCTGCTGCTGGATCTGACGTTCATGACCCAGTCGGCGGAGGCCATGATGCACGTGCCGGGCTATTCCCGCTGGCTGGAGGGTCAGGATCATGCGTGGACCTACGAATACTTCCACCGGGTTCTGAAGGTGCTCTGCTGGCAGCGCCCCGGCCGTACCTGGGTGCTCAAGACCCCGCACCACATGGAACACCTCGACACGTTCGGGATGGTGTTCCCCGACGCCACGATCGTGCAGACCCACCGCGATCCGCGAGTAGCGCTCGCCTCGTTCTGCAGCATGGTGGCCCACGCCCGCGGCATGCTCAGCGATGACGTCGATCCGGACGAGATTGGGAAACACTGGTGCAGGAAGACCCGCAGGATGGTTCAACGGACGATGCAGACCCGGGTGGATGCGGAAGCCGGTCGATTCATCGACGTGTCGTACTACGACCTGACGAGAGATCCGATCGCCGAGTTCCGGGGGATCTGCAAGCAGGCGGGGATTACTTTCGACGACGAGGCCGAGCGCGAAGCCACACGATGCATGAAAGCGAACCCGCAGAACCGTTTCGGAAGACACACCTACCGGCTGGGCGATTTCGGGTTGAGCGAGCAAATCGTGGACGAGGCCTTCTCCTCCTACCGGGAGAAACATGCGATCCCGTTCGAATAGGCCCCGCCGGCGATTGAGCGAGAGCCGGCGGACGGTCCCGGAGGCACCCATTGCCATGACACCGGAAACACCGAGGATCGGTGGCGGCAACGTGGTCAACGCCATGATCACGGCGCTCCGCGACCTCAGGAATCCCAAGATCCCCGCCGTCAGCCCGCTCCCGGATGACGTGCGGATCGACGGCAGGACTTGCCTGGTCACCGGGGCCAACAGTGGATTGGGGAGAGCTGCTGCGATCGAACTCGCAAGGCGCGGCGGGAATATGATCCTGGCCTGCCGGCCAGGTCATGCCGAAACCTGCGGCGAGATCAGGCGGCTTTCCGGGTCCGGGGCCGTGGAGCTGGTCGAGGTGGACCTCTCGGATCTTCGCTCCGTGCATCGCTGCTGCGACGACCTGCACCGGCGCGGCATCCGCATCGACATCGCGCTCATGAACGCCGGCGCCATGTCGCGCCGGTCGAGGAGGACCCCGCAGGGGTACGAGGTCATGTTCGCGGTCAACTTCCTGGCACAGCGGGTGATGATCGACCGATGGCTGGCCGATGGTGTCATCCGTCCGTCGAGGCGGGCCGACGAGGCCCCGCGGATCGTGTTCGTCGCATCGGATTCGCACCGCTCCGCTCCGGCCATCGATTTCGATCGCTTCGGTGCGTACACGGAGCACGGGATGACCGGGAGCATGCGGCAGTACGCCGGGAGCAAGCTGGCCCTGTGCACGTTCGCGACCGAGCTTTCCCGCCGCCTGAACCCCAGCGACAGGGTCGATGTCGCGGTGCACGCGCTGTGCCCGGGAGGGGTCGCCACGAACATTGTCAAGGACGCGCCGGCACTGCTGAAACCGATCGTCAACGCGTGGTTACGGCGATTCTTCCAGTCACCGGAGGAAGCGATCGGACCGGTCGTCTACCTCTGCTGTGCGCAGGAAGCGGGGAGCTCCACCGGGATGTACTTGCACATGATGCATCGGAAGCGGGTTTCGCCAGATGCATCGGATCCGGACAACGGGGCCAGGTTGTGGAAAGCCAGCGAGGCCCTGGTGGCGAAATCTCGGGAATCCCGCTGATCCGGCCCGAAGCATGCCGCGTTCGTTGCTAGGGCCCGAGGCTGGTGATGGGTAGGACGGCTATGCCGTCGGGGCGGTCGTAGGAGTAGCCGGTGGCGGTGATGACGGCGAGTTTGGCGGGGGCGCCGGTGCGGTCGGTGCAGTCGGCGAGGCCCCAGCGCGAGTTGCGCGCACGCCGCCAACACCGCATCCCCACGGTTGGTGTGCCCTGTGTTTCGCGCGGCCAGCTTGCTTGATCTCGGCCTCGATCTGCTCCAGCAGGCCGCGCAACTCAGCGATCGACCAGACGTCGGGATCCTCGGCGGTGCAGGTGACCACGAACCATCCGGTGGACGCCTCCCATTCGCCGGGCCGCCTCCGCGGCCTCGAGCTGTTCCATCACCGAGCTGAGATCGCGGCCCACCGTCGCTCCTTGTGTCAGCCGACTTACCCGTCGAAGTCGCGAGTGAACAGGCGATAGGCCAGATTGTCCACGCTCAGCTGTGAGTTCGACAGGATGACGATCCCTTCACCCGCCTCGGCATCGAAGCCGATGAACGAGGCATAGCCGCCGGTTGCGCCGTTGTGCCACACGAACTCGCGGTCTCCCTCCCTCGCGATTATCCATCCCAGCCCGATGTCCATGCCCAGCACTGGGTCGCTCCGTTGGGGCATGCGAGCGAGTTCCATTGCCTGGTGTAGAGGCGACTCGCGCAGGCGGAGATTCGCTTCGAGGAATGTCAGAAGGTCGTTGACGGTGGAGCGAAGCGCTCCTGCGCCGGCGAGGACCGGCAGGTCCCAATTGGCGGCTGGCTGGAGCCGCCCGTCGTGACCGGTGGCCAGGCGCTCGCGGAGAGCCGGCGTCAGCTCGACCGCCGTGTCGGGCATCTGCAGCGGTTCGAGGATCCGCTCGACGATGAGCGTCTCGAAGTCGGTGCCCTCTCGCAGGGCGAGAGCGTGGCCCAGCAGGCCGTAGCCAACATTCGAGTATTCGACTGTGTCCCCGATGTCGCGGTCCAGCTCGTGAGAAGACAGGAAGGCGTAGAGATCTTCGACGGTGTAGTCGGCGTAAGGGTTGGCCGGATCCTCCGGGTCGAAGTTGTCGGGCAGGCGGGGCAGCCCGGAGCTGTGGGTGGCCAAGTGGCCCAGCGTGATCTCGGCACCGTTGCGAGCGGGCATCTGCACCTCATCGCCGAGCAGGCTCTGCACCGGCGTGTCGAGCCCCAACTCCTCTCGCGACACCAGGTCGGCCAGCAGCGTGGACGTGAACACCTTCGTGATCGAGCCGATCTCAAAAACAGTGTCCCCATCGGGCCGGGTCGGGTCGTCTTCGCTGAGGCGTCCGTATCCGACGACAACGCGCCCCTCGGCACTGGTCACGCCGGCCACGACGCCGACGCTCTGCCGGTCCTCGTCCACGAACTCCGCCAGGAGCCTGCGCATCTGCGGCCCGCTCAGCGGCTCAGCATCCGGCCCGCTGGGTGTCTGAGCATCCGGCTCGGCCTCGGTCACAGTGCTCGCGCCCGCACAGGCAGCGCACCACAGCGCGAGCCCGACCCCAACCGCGAGCGCCCTGCGCATCGAACTCCCCCTCTCAGCTCAGACCCAGCACCGACATCCGGTCCAGCACCCGCTCTGAACCTACCCGGGGCAGACCTCGGCCTCCACCAAACCCAGTGCGATTCAGTCCTCGAGGACTACGACCCCGCCAACTGGCGGGCCGAGGCCCGAGGCGCACACCGCGTCACCGCGACGTTATGGTCGCCGCCGGGGCCCCAGACCCCGCCACTGCCGCCCCTCCAACCCCCCGAAGAGACCCGCACCGACGTCGTCTGGATCGAGCAGCGCGTCGGCCGCCAATAGGCCCCGGCGGCGGTCTGGTGCGCGGGGGACGGTGTCGGCGTCACACCTCGCGGCCAGACTGACGCGATGGCGTCGAGTGGCAACCGCGACGCGGGCCCCGCCAGGTTCGTGTTCCGGCCTGAGCGGACCTGGGACGACGATGCGCGCCTCGCCGACGGCGCGGTCGCCCGGGTCGTGGTGCTCGGCGACATCCACGGCCGCACGCCGCCGCTGCTCGAGGCTCTGGCCCTCGCCGAAGCGACCGGCGCCGGCGCCGTGGTGCAGGTCGGCGACTTCTGGCTCCAGGACGCCACCTGGCCCCGCTACCGGGGTCGGGACGCCAAGGTGGTGCGCCGCGCCATGGCGGCGCCGATCCCCGTCGTCGCCTTAGACGGCAACCACGAGGTGTGGCCCAGCCTCACCGCCTACACATCCCGAGCGGACGTGCAGTCGGCCCGCGCCGCGGGGCGGCCGCTGCACCTCGGGGGCTCCCTGTGGTGGGCCGACCGCGGCAGCACCTGGACCTGGTCGGGCGCACGTTGTGGTGCCCTCGGCGGCGCTGTCTCCCCGGACCGCTGGATGGCCGACGTCGCGCCGTGGCGCTGGCCCGACGCCGAGGCCCCCAGCCGCGGCGACGCCGATCGGCTCTGCAGCAACGCCGCCGGCGGCCTCGACGTGCTGTTCTGCCACGACGCTCCCGCTGGGGTCCGCGGCCTGCGCAGCGGCCTCGACTACCGGCCACCGGTGGAGATCGAAGCGGCGGCCGACGACGTGCGGCGGCTGCTGCGCGACGTCGTCGACCGGACCGGGCCGCGCCTCGTGTTCCACGGCCACTGGCACCACCCGAACCGCGATCACCTCGCCGGCACCGGCGCCGACGTGATCGGCCTCGACCACGACGGCTGGCCCGGCAGCGCCGCCGTCTTGGACCTCGAGGCGCTCACCGCCACCAGCGTCCCCGGCGATCTCCGCGGCGACACCCACCGGCGCCGCCAACACCCGCCGACGGCGCGGTAGGGCACTGCCAGACCGCCACGCTCACAGCCCCGGATTGGCCCCGAAACCGCCATTTCCGGGCGGATCGGCGAAAACGCTCCCTCTACAACGGCCCTAGGAGCGATTCCTCGCGGCGAGGAGGCGTTGGCGTCAACTCGCATCGATGATCTCCTTCAGGTCAACACCAAACCATGACCTGTCTCAGAAATCCTGACACGCGGCATCGACCAGAAACGATCCCTCGACACCTACCTAGGAGACCGAACACTCAAACCGAACCCGCCGAAAACTGAGCAAGAGGGCTACTCAGGACAGCTACAACCCCTGGTCGGTTCCGGGTGTTTCGGTGTCGGGTGTGGGGCCGTGGGTGGTGTGGGCGATGACGTCTTCGATCCAGTGTCGTTGCCGCGGGCCGAGCCGTTCGCCCGCGAAGACGGCTTGCACGAGGTCATCGACCTCGTCGGCGGTGGTGAGTCCGCAGCGGCCGAGCAGGCTGGTCACGTCGGCGACGTCCTGTGCCCGGGCGGCGCGGGCTTTCATGGCCAGCATGTGCGTGGGCGAGGCGACCGCGACCTGTAGCGCCGGATGGTCGAAGACGACTTGGCTGTGCCGGTCGGGGATCTGGGGCATGTAGGTGGTGGCCTGCTCGTTGAGCCAGGTGCTGGGCCAGCCACGGTCGCCGGCGACGGCGCGCACGGCGTCGATCACCGCGTTGTGGCCGTGGATGATCGCCGCATCGATGTCGCGGGTGAGTCGCTCGGCGTCATACGCGAGCGCCATCGCCGCGCCGCCGGCGACGTACAGCCGCCCCTGCACACCCGCACGCTCGAGGCGCAGCGCAACGTCTCCCAGCGCCCGGCGCATGTCGGTGGCGCTCAGCGGCCGCACTAGATGAGTAGTTCCAAGGGGTGGGGTCCACCGTTGGGTGGTTGAGGGTGTCCAAGATCTGGGGGTGAGAACTGCCCCCGATCCTGGAGGACCTTGGCATGAACCCGGATTTGGACACCCTCGTGACTGCACTTTATGTGACGGTTGATGATTTGTTGGTGGCGCATCCGGGGTGGGCGCCGCCGCGGCCGGCGGTGGGGTTCGCCCCGAAGCTGTCTGACGCGGAACTGGCCACGTTGGCGGTGGTGCAGGTCTTGTCGAGATTCGACTCCGAGGCCCGCTTCGTGCGTTACGCCGAAGAGCACCTGCGGTCGTGGTTCCCGTATCTGCCCCAGCGGTCGGGTTACCACAAGCGCCTGCGTCGCAGCGGTCAACTGATGCAACACGTGCTCGGGGCGTTGGCGCGGGACTGCCCGTCGTACCACGACGACGTGTGGCTCGTCGACTCCACGCCGGTCGAGTGCGGGCGCAGCCGCGAGACCCAACGGCGCTCTGACCTGGCCGGATGGGCCTCCTACGGGTACAGCGCCAGCCACTCCCGCTACTTCTGGGGGCTGCGCCTGCACCTGCTCGCCACCCCGTCGGGTCTGCCGATCGCCTTCGCGCTCGCCGACGCGAAAGCCGACGAACGCGACATCTGTTTGGACATGATCGCCCACGGCGACCTGGCCCGCCCGGGCCAGACCCTCATCGCCGACAAGGGCTACCGCAGCGCCGCCTTCGAGCAGCAACTCGCCGACGCGGGCATCGCACTCATCCGCCCGACGACGAAAACAGAACTCGCCCGGCCCCACCAGCGGTTCCTGCGGCCGCTGCGCCAGATCATCGAATCGGTCTTCCAGACCCTCAAAGGCCAACTCGGCCTCGAACGCCACGGCGGGCGCACCCCCGCCGGCGTCGCCGCGCGCATCCTGCAACGACTCCTCGCCCTCACCGCCGCCATCTGGCACAACCAAACCACCCCAAGAGCAAGCCCCGCCCGCAGCCTGCTCGCCTACGACCACTGACCCCTTGGAACTAACCATCTAGACGACCTCGAGTTCGCGGGCCGGGAACCAGATGCCGTGCGCCTCGAAAGCTGCCGGCGTGGTGAGGATCGTGGCGGCCTTCTCGCGGGGGAAGCGAGGCCCCGGGAACCAGAACTGCGCGAGGTGCCGCCCGGGGCCGAACACCCACCGCGGCGCGGGCAACTCGGCGTGGTAGCAGAGATACTCGACGTAGGCGGCAAGGAAGGCGTCCCAGCGCGGGTCGAACGGCTCCGGCTCGGTGGCCACCAGCACCTCCCGCTCGGCGGCGCTGGCGTGCTGCCACACCAACCCGAAGTCGTGCAGCACGATGCGGGCCCGCCACGCCTCGTCGTTCTCTTCGCGCAGCGCACCCACGTAGTTGGCAAGCACGTTCGCCGTGATCGTCACATCGGTGACCTCTACCCCTGGTGGGGTTCCGTGGCGGGTCAACTGGCGGCGCACGCGATCCCGGCTCCAGCCCGTCAGCCGGGCCACCTCGCTGACCGTCGCCCCCGCCCGGGTCGCGGCAACAACCAGCGTCGCCCGGCGACGCTCGAGACGGTCGATCTCGTCGCAGGCGCCCGCGAGATCCTGCAGCACGACCAGACGATCGGTGTTGCGACGATCAACCACAGCCTGACCCTCCCAGCATCCGCGTCACCGCCACCGAGTCCACCCTACCAATGCGACGTGAATACGTCATCTCTCGACGTGAATACGTCAATAACAGGACGAAGCCGGGAACCAACGAGTTCACGTGGAGCATGGTTGGAAGGTATGGTGCGGCTGTCGCCGCTGCTACACGGTGCGTGCGCACGGGTGCTGGCCGATCGGACGGGCAGGAGCACGTGGTAACGGAGTTGACCTGGCTATCGCAGAGAGGAGAGACGCGATGGGTGATCTCATTTCAGCCGCGGATGCGGTATTGGACGGTGTTGTTTCGGGATCGCCGCGCGTTCCCGGCGTCGCTGCGGTCGCCACCGATCGGGACGGCGTCATCTATGCCGGCGCCCGGGGCGAGCGCGTTCTTGGGGGAGATCCCTTCACGACCGACACGGTGTGTGCGATCTTCTCGACGACCAAGGCCATCGCTGGCACAGCGTGCCTGCAGCTGGTTGAGCAGGGCGACCTGGACCTGGACGCCCCGGCGAAGGAGTACGTACCGAGGATCGGCGGGCTCGGTGTGCTCGAGGGCTTCGACGGCGACGGAACGCCCAGATTGCGCCCGCCCCGCAGCGACATCACGACGCGCCACCTACTCACCCATACAGCCGGGCTCACGTACGACTTCTTCAACGAGACGTATACGAGGCTGGCCAACGAGCAGGGACAGCCGTGGGTGGTGGACGCCTCTTTCGCCTCCATCGAGACGCCGCTGCTCTTCGACCCCGGCGAGCGGTGGGAGTACGGCTCCAACATCGACTGGGCCGGCCTGGTGGTGGAGGGCATCACCGGCAAGCGGCTGGGCGAGGTGCTCGAGGAGAGGGTGCTGGGCCCGCTGGGAATGGATTCGACCGCCTTCTCGATGACTCCGACGATGCGTGAGCGCCTGGCCACGATCCACGCACGCGAGGACGCCGACGGGTCGCTGATTCCGCTGCCCGGCGTGGAACTGCCGCCCGACCCCGAGATTCACATGGCCGGCCACGGCCTCTACGGCACGGCGGAGGACTACGCCAAGTTCATCCGCATGTGGCTCAACGACGGAGCCGGCGCCGGGGGCGAGCAGATCCTCAGGCCCGAGACCGTTGACATGGCGGCGCGAAACCAGCTGCCCAAAGGCATGTTCGTCAAGAAGCTGCCCGGCGTCGGCGCCACCGAGGTGGCCAAGACGGTCCTTCCCATATCGAACCCGCGTCTGTCCAACGACGCCGAGTTCTTCCCGGGCATGCCGAAGACTTGGGCGCTGACCTTCATGATCAACGAAGAGGACGCTCCCACCGGCCGGCCGGCGGGAGCGCTGGCATGGGCGGGTCTCGCCAATCTCTACTTCTGGATCGACCGGGCCAACGGAGTGGGCGGCTTCTGGGCGACCCAGATCTTCCCCTTCGCCGACCCCACTTCGGTGGTCGGGTTCCTCGACTTCGAGAAGGCGGTCTACGACAACGCCACCTAGATGAGTAGTTCCAAGGGGTGGGGGTCCGCGGTTGGGTGGTTGGGGGTGTCCAAGATCTGGGGGTGAAACAGCCCCCGATCCTGGAGGACCTTGGCATGAACCCAGACTTGGACACCCTCGCGACTGCACTGTACGTGACGGTTGATGATTTGTTGGTGGCGCATCCGCAGTGGGCGCCGCCGCGGCCCGCGGTGGGTCTCGCGCCGGAGCTGTCGGATGCGGAGTTGGTTTCTCTGGCGGCGTTGCAAGCGTTGTTGGGGTTCGACTCCGAAGCGCGTTTCGTGCGTTACGCCAGAGAACACCTGAGGCCGTGGTTCCCCTATCTGCCCGAGCGGTCGGGTTACAACAAGCGCCTGCGCCGCAGCGGCGAACTGATGGCCCGCGTGATGGCCGCGCTGGCACGCGACTGCCCGTCGTGGTACGACGACGTGTGGCTCGTGGACTCCACGCCGGTGCCCTGCGGGCGCAGCCGCGAGACCCAGCAGCGCTCTGACCTGGCGGGATGGGCCACCTACGGTTACAGCGCCAGCCACTCCCGCTGGTTCTGGGGCCTGCGCCTGCACCTGCTCGCCACCCCCGCGGGGCTGCCCATCGCCGCCGCCCTGACCGGCGCCACAGCCGACGAACGCGACGTCTGTTGGGACATGATCACCCACGGCGACCTGGCCCGACCGGGCCAGACCCTCATCGCCGACAAGGGCTACCGCAGCGCCGCCTTCGAAGAACAACTCGCCCAACGCGGCATCACCTTGATCCGCCCCGCCACCGCATCCGAACGCACCCGGCCCGGGCGGCGGTTCCTGCGGCCGTTCCGCCAGATCATCGAATCGATCATCCAGACCCTCAAAGCCCAACTCGGCCTCGAACGCCACGGCGGGCGCACTCCCGCCGGCGTCGCCGCGCGCGTCCTGCAACGGCTCCTCGCCCTCACCGCCGCCATCTGGCACAACCAAACCACCCACCAACCAGGCCCCGCCCGCAGCCTGCTCGCCTACGACCACTGACCCCTTGGAACTAACCATCTAGACCCGAGACGGTTCACGCGCGTGTCGAGTGGGAGGGCAACGTGATCAGTCGAAGGGCAGGTCTCGTGGGGGCGGCCGTGTCAGTGGTGTTGCTGGCCGCGGCTTGCGGGGGAGATGATGGCGATACGACCGCCCCGACGCCTTCGCCGGCCACCGAGGCACCGGCGCCCCCCGACGACATTGTGGCGCCGGTGTCCCCGGCTGAGGCTGCACCGGAGCCGCCCGCTGCGGAGGCGGCGCTCGAGCCGGACGAGGACACCGTGGAGTTGTCCCAGGCCGGTGGCCGGCTGGCCGACGTGCAGGCGCGGGGCGGCGTGCGCTGTGGCGTGCGTGACGCCCTGCCCGGGTTCAGCTTCCTGACCCCCGACGGCGAGCACGAGGGCTTCGACTCGGACTTCTGCCGGGTCATTGCCGCGGCCGTGCTGGGCGACGCCGATGCGGTGGACTTCGTGGACCTGGCCACCGCTGACCGCTTCACCGCACTGCAGTCCGGCGAGATCGACGTGCTGGTGCGCAACACCACCTTCACCGCCAGCCGCGACGGCAAGGAGGCCGCCAACTTCGTCTACACCACGCTCTACGACGGCCAGGGCGTGATGGTTCCCGCCTCAAGCGGGATCAGCAGCCTGGAGGACCTGGCGGACGCCAACATCTGCGTGGCGCAGGGCACGACCACCGAGTTGAACCTCACCGACGTGATGCGGTCGCGGGGTATCCCCTTCAACCCGGTCACCTTCGGCGAGTCCTCCGAGGCCCGCACCGGCTACACCGCCGGGCAGTGCGAGGCGCTCACGAGTGACAAGTCGGGGCTGGCGGTGTTCAAGTTCGAGATCGAGGAAGGCGGAGGCGACGAGCAGTTCATCCTGCCCGAGACCATCTCCAAGGAGCCGCTCGGTCCAGCGGTTCTGGACGGTGACACCGAGTGGGCGCAGGTCGTGCAGTGGGCCGCCATGGCCACCATCCAGGCATGGGAGTTCGGCCTCGACTCCGGCAACATCGCCGGCGCCACCGGCACCAACCCGGCGCTCGGCCGCTTCCTCGGCGAGGACGACTTCGATCCTGGACTCGGCCTGCCCAGCGACTTCGCCGTGCAGGTGGTCAGCCAGGTCGGCAACTACGAGGAGATCTACAGGCGCCACCTCGAGCCGCTGGGCCTCCCGCTGGACGGCTCGGTCAACGACCTGTGGACCAACGGCGGCCTGATGTACGTGCCGCCCTACCGGTAGGAACCACAGTTGGGCCCGCCGGCGGCCCGCACAACCCAACGCCCGCCCAGACCGCGTGGTAAGGGTTGCAGGAACAGCACTCACCGCCGAGTCGTGGAGCTGGGGGAAATCGAAGGGAACACAAAGTCCCCGGTCAGAGGGCACTCGGCGGCATACTGACGCTCGGTTTCCCATGCTTCTTCCCACGCCACCCGGTAGGTGTGTCCGGGAGTTCTCCGGGGTCGATCTGGCGTCGGTACGGGCGGTGGTCGTTGCTGTCTTGCCAGCGGGGAACGATCGAGAGGGCAGGGTCACCCGCGCGACTTGCTCTCCGCGAGAGTGTTCTGCTGAAGAGTCGCCGCCGGACTCCCACAAGCCGAGTCCAACGAGCAAGGCGCAGATCAGCCCGCGTCACCGGAAGCTAGATCTTCGGCCGGGTCCGTTGACGCTGCCATGGACGGCTGACCTGATTGTGGACCAGATCGGCCCGGGCGTGGGTGACGACGGCACCCACGATCAACAGCCCGCCGACCACCGTGGCGAGTGGTGGCGCCTCGCTCACGACAATCCACGCCGCCAGAATCGAGCAGGGTGTCTCAGTCGTGGCCAAGAGCGCGGCCTCTGCGGCCCGAATGCGCCGGACCCCCTCAGTCCACAGCACCAGCGACACGGCGAACACCAGCCCGAACGCCACGGTCAGAGGCATCTCGGAGGCGTCCATCCCGAACGGGTCGGCCACCACCAGCGCCACCGGGAACAGCACAACTCCTGATCCTGCTTGCGCCAACAGAGCATCGGTGCCTCGGAAGCGGCGTATCAGCACGATCAGCGAGGCCAACGTGAGCGACAGGGCCACGGCCAACAGATCGCCCTCCAGATTGCCGGCTCCAAGGCTCCCGGTCACGGTCAGGATCACACCTCCGAACGACACCACCGCAGCGATGACCGTCGATCGCCGCAGACCCTCACGCAGAATCAGCCACCCGAGCCCCGCTGCCATGAACGGAATGGTCGCCATGATCACCGACACGTTGGCCACAGCCGTCTTCTGAAGCGCAGTGACCAGCAGCACCATGGCCGCAGCGTTGAGAGCGAGCAGCACCAGCGCCTTGGCGGCTGAAACCGGGTTGAGGCGGACCCGGACCGGATCAGCGTCGCGCCGCCGGCGCCACCAGACATAGGCCACAATGGCCGGGGTCGCGGTCAGGCCGCGCCAGCTTGCGATCTCCCAGGCACCGCCCTCGATGCTGCGGGTGAACACTCCCGACATGCCGAAGCCGAGCCCGGAGGCGAGCATGGCAGCCGCGCCCACCCGCCGCGACCGCGATCGGGCCGTGTGCCGGTCCGCAGTCAACTCGACTCAGCGGAAGCGCAGCAATACATCAGCCTCCGACTTCCTCCGCGTCCGACCTCCCAGCCTATTCTGAGCCTCCCCGGGTCTCCGCGCCGGCTCAGGTGCGCCCCGGGTTTCGCGCGGTCAGCTTGGGGGAACCCCGGGGGAGGTTCGGTCCGAGCCGATGGTCCGATACGGGCCAATGGTGCGCCTCGGGTTGGAGCGCGCCACATTTCGAAGAGGGGGTCTCCACATTTTGCCGCTCTGTCTCAACGGGCAGATGAATGGGCAAGGAGCCCCGCCCACTAATGTGCATGCCAGGTACGCGGACCCCTCGGCGGCAGCGCTACTGGCGAGAATCCCGAGGAGCGTGCCAAACGGTCTGCCCGTCTGGGCCGCGTGCCGGTGGTGCTGTCACTCCTCGACTTCCTCCGCTCCCTCAGAGCCGAGCGGGGTCGCTAGGCCTGCGCAACAACGCCGTGTTGGAGTGCGTAGGAAGTGTTCACGGCATTGGGGAGCAAGTATCCCGCACTAGTGTGGAAGAAGTATCTGGCAGCACTAGACTGGGTGCATCAACGACTACATCTCACGCATCGCGGACCGCACCCTCGCCGCGGACCTGCGCGGCTGGCCCGCCGTGCTTGTAACGGGGCCCCGGGCGGTGGGCAAGACAACGACCTCGCAACGGGTAGCCGAGTCGATGCTGCGCCTCGACCGGCCCGATGAGCGCAGCATCGTTATCGACGACCCGGACGCGGCGATCTCGATCGGTCCCTTTCCTCTGCTGCTTGACGAGTGGCAGCACACACCGGAGGTACTGGGCGCGGTCAAGCGGGCGGTGGACGCCGACGGGAGCCCGGGTCGCTACATCATCACCGGCTCTGCGCGTAACGACCTCATTGCCGGCTCGTGGCCCGGCACGGGGCGCTTCTTGGACATCCAGATGTGGCCGCTCACCGGACGCGAGCGTTTCGGTGACGCGGCGGCGCCATCGCTGTTCGACAGATGGGACACCCCGGCGCGCTTCACGGTGCCGACAGATATCCCCGACATCTTGGGCTACCTGCGGCTCGCGCTTGCCGGAGGCTTCCCGGGGGCAGTAGCGGCCACCGATGCCGATCAGCGAGCCCGCTGGATGCGCAGCTACGTTCGGGACGCGTCCACCCGTGATCTTGGCGAGTTCGACACTGGCGGCGGACGCCGGCGCAGCCCCGAGCGGATGCGCCGCTATCTACAGGGGTGCGCGTTGCATTCCGCTGGCGTGGTGGCCGACGCTACTCTCGCCGAGTCCACCCGCTTGGACCGCAAGACCGCTGCCGGCTACCACGAGATACTCAGCGTTCTACGACTCATTGCCGACACACCAGCTTGGCGCTCCAACCGCCTGAAACGCCTGACGGTCACACCGAAGCGCTACCTCACCGACGCGGGCCTCGGTGCATGGCTGGCTGGGGTGGACTTCGACGCTGCGAGACGCGACCCCGACGCGCGGGGCCGTCTCATCGACACCTACGTTGCGGCGCAACTCCGGGCAGAAGCCGAGGCATCAAGCCACCCGGTGCAACTGCACCACCTGCGCACCCAGCGAGGCGAGCACGAGATCGACCTGATAGCCGAGTTCGCCTACCGGGTCGCCGCGTTCGAGGTGAAGACGGGCAGCGCCCCGACCCACAAGGACGCCCGACACATCGCGTGGTTTCGTGACCAACTGCCACCCGAGCAGTTCGCCGGGGGCGTTGTATTCCACACCGGTCGTCACCGTCGCCAACTCGGAAACGGCATTGAGGCCGTCCCGATCGCCGCCCTATGGGGTTGAACAGCGGAACCAGGCCGAGAGCCCGAACTCGCGCCTCGACAAGCCCGGATATGGACAAGTCGGCTCCGGCGAGGTGGCCGAGACCCAAACCGCCCAGCCGGCGCGAAGCCTGGGGAGGTTGTCGGCGCGGCGGGTCGTCAGTTGTCCGAGGGGGGGCGCAAGGGAGGAGACAGCTCGCGCAGCAGGTCGGCGATCTCCTCGACAGGAACCTCCTCTGCCGCCACGCGCATCACGAGCTTGTACACGTCGTGGTTGTGAGCCGCTGTCACGGAGGCTCCGTTGAGTTCGAGGAACACCGCCGTGGCGAGCCATCCCAGGCGCTTGTTGCCGTCGATGAGGGCGTGGTTGTTGACAACGGACTGCAACAACGCGGCCGCCTTCGTCCAGATATCGGGATAGGCGTCGGAGCCGAACGCGCTCGCCTGCGGGCGCGCCGCCGCGGCGGTGAGCAACCCGACATCGCGGACCGGGGGTGGATCTCCGAGCAGGCGGCGGGCGAGTTCGATCAGGTCGTCGGTGTCGAGGAACTCGACCGAACCGGTCACTCCCCCAGACGCCGCAGCGCCTCACCGTGGCGGCGCATCACCCGCTCGGCCGCAGCGCCGACGCGGTCCTGATGATCGCGTCGCGCCACGAATTCGCGCACGGCACGGCGGGCCGCCTCCTGCATCGACACGCCGTCGAGGGCGGCGCGCTCCCGCAGGGCATGGCGCTCCTCATCGGTCAGCCGCAAAGTCATTGCCACAACGACATGGTATCACGGCGATACCGTCCAAGCTCCGCCACGCCACCACGGCCCGGAGTCAAGCAAGCTGACCGCGCGAAACCCGGGACACACCAATCTGATCGGACCTCGCGGCCGAGCGTTATTCACGCTATTCATATGTTGAGGGATCCGGGCTGTTCGGGAGTCGTGGGAGGTTCGGGCGGTATGCCGGCAGCGGCGCGCTGGCGGTGCAGTTCCTCCTCCACGTCGTGTGCCCGCCGCTTGAGGTAGGCGACGGTGACGTCGCGGGCGTCATCGAACAGCGGGTCGGCATAACCGCCGGGAGGGAACCGCAGTCTGAAGATCAGGTTGTCGAGGATTCCGCTGTCCAACTCGGGGCCGAAGCGCTGCCGGTAGTAGCGGATGCCGTCTTCGAGGCGGTGCGCGGTGCGGCTGTCGATGGATGCGAGGTCCAGCAGGTCTCTGAGGTTGCTGCGCCAAAGCAGCGTGTCGAGTTTGAGGGCGAGGAGGTCCTCCAGTGACGCCACGGGCATTCCGCCGACGGTCGGCCCCTGTTGAATCGTTCGCGGTTCCTGCAACCGGTGTTCGGCCTGGGGATCTTCGAAGACGTGGACGCGCACGTCGTTGAGCAGCACCAGCACTTCGTGGCGGCTACGTGCCAGGGCGACGAAGGACGATTCCGCCGCCGCTTCGAGCGGTCCCTGATCTCTGCGGTGTCGAACGGGCCGGGGGTCAGGATGTCGATGTCCTCGCTGCGGCGATGCCGCAGGTGGATGGCGATGGCTGTGCCGCCCACCAGGACGCCGCCGGTCCGGGACGCTATTCGGCCGGCTTTGGGCCACGCGGCACGCAATCGGGCGTCGAGAACTTCCTCCCAGGCGTCGATGTCAGCCACGGCGCGCCGCGGCGAGTTCTTGCACCGCCCCCTCCACGTCGGGGCCGCAGCCGGGTATGCCCGTCTGTGCCCGGAGGGCATCCAGTGGTAGGTGCCGCAGCGCCCAGCGCTTGGCATCGGGGTCCAGGAACCGGCCGTTCAGCAGCCGATTGGCAACGAGGAGGGCATCGCGTGGCAGCCGGATGTCGGCGGGGTCGGATCCCGACCAGAACAGGTGCCATAGATCCGCCGGCAGCCTCTCGGGACAGACGGCCCGCCGGGCGTGGCGCAGACGGGGCAGATAGGGGCTCAACGCGTTGGCGCGTTCGGTGAGGCTCCAGATGCGTACCCGGCGGGTGCGGTGCCGCCACGGGATCGTCCGCACAGCCGACGCCACGTAACCGTCGCATGCCAACCCCGCCAGCACGCGCTGGGAGTGACGGCGCGTAATCCCCGCGGTCTCGGCCAGCACGGCCGAGTCGGCGCCGTCCAGATAGGAATGCAGCACCGCCAGCACCAGCACTTCGGACTCGGTGATGTCCCGGCGCGGATGCGGCGGCGGCGCGACGGCCAGCTCCCACACCGGTCGCGGCGGTGTGAGCCACCGGTCCCGCCCAGCGGGCCTCGCCGGCAACCCGTCACGGCAAACGGATAGCGAAGCGGCGCGGACTCCCGAATGACCGGATCATACACACGGTGCGCCATCAACCACCGGGTTATGTCGCCTCGAAGCCGCAGCACACTTCTGCGGGATCACCGAATGCGGCTGAGTGGGGCGAGCACGATGTCGGTCGCGTGCAGCGTTTGCCACGCCGCCAGGGAGATGTCGCGGCGCTGCCGTGCCTTCGCCATGCTCATCTCCTTGCGTCAGACTCAAACCACCGACTGAGCAAGAAACGATGACACGCGACACGACGACTAACCCGCCCGGCAGAACCGGGGGATTCTCCGGCAACTGAACCTCTAGGCGTCGTAGCCGGCCGGATCGATACGGCCGCGGCCGCGCTTGGTCTCGGAGCGACGGCGCTTTGCCTGCAACCGCCGGGCCCTCGCCGCACGCGGCGGCCGGGTCGGCTTTCGCGGTTTGGCAACGGCCAGCCCGTCGCGCAGCCGTGCTTCCAGACGATTGAGCGCGATCTCACGGTTGCGGGCCTGCGATCGGGTGTCATCGACGACCACTCGCAACTCGGCACCGAACCTCGCAACGAGCCGCTCCCGTACCTCGAGCTCAACGTCGCCGGCCGTTGTGAGATCAACCACGGCTTCGACCCGGGTGCTGGAGCGGTTGGCGTGCTGCCCTCCGGGACCGCCAGAGGGATCGAAGCGCCACGCAACCGCGGTGGCCGGCACCCCTCCACCGGGAAACAGGAGCACCCGGTCCATGCGGACGACCCTACATGCGTGCACCTGGCCGCCCCGGATACATGCTGTCGACACAGTCGGGCTTGCGACCGCCAACCGGGCGGCCCCATGATGCGACCATGACGGACATGCCCGGACTAGCAATCGTCGGGATGCCGACCTGGACCGAACCTCCCCACAACTCGCGAAGGCTGGCTGGTTCGGTCGTGTGCTACCGCAGATCTAACACGCATGTGCCTCGGGTTTCGCGAGGTCAGTGGTCTGCCTCGGGTCTTAAGCGGTCAGCTTGGGGGGAGCCCGGGGAGGCTCGGTCCGGATAGCTGGTCCGATACGAGCCATAGCTGGTACGGTTTGGGCCAATGATGCGCGTCGAGTTGGAGCGGGTCGAAGCGTTGGAGTTGATGGGCATGGTCATCGCGCATCTCAACGTCGCTGAGGCGGCCGGGGAACTGTCGCCCCGGATCCCGACGCTCCTCGCCGTCCGCGACAAGCTGGCAGCGGGCCTGCGGGAGGAGCCATGAGCTACAGCGACGCCGACGTGTCCGCCGCCAACGCGACATTGGACAAATACCGCAGCGGCCTCGACAATGAGATCGGCGCGGCGCTCGCCGTGGTTGGCCTCAGCGCCGAGCGGGCCCACAAGGAGATCGCAATCCGCGACGACATGATCCGCACCGCGAACCGCGTTGGCGCCTCGCTGCGACAGATCGCCGAGGCATCTGGACTGGGCCGCAAGACGGTCACCGCGATCGTCGAAGCCGACCCGCTGCGAACCTGACGCCGACTCGACCCTGTCGCGACTGAACCCAACTGACCAAGCGGCTGCGGCGGGGCGGTGGCGAACGCTCTCCGTGAGCCTCGGTTCCCACATCTATTACCACGCAGGATGGCGCGATGGCTGACGCTCAGCAGGCACGGGTGAAGCCGTGTCAAGTCAGGCGCCGCTGTGACCTCGGGTTCTGGGACGTCATGGCGACTCGTGGGTAAGCGCGGCGGCAAGCTGCGCCTCGACGCCCTCGAAGATGGCAGCGAAGTCCTGGCTGGCCGCCGGAACCAAGCCTTGCGCCGCGCTCTTGGCCCATTCCGACTCGAGGATGTCGAAGTGCTCGTATCCGAGGCCGAGGATCACTTCGTCAAGCTGACTGAGGCTCGGCTGGCCGGCCGAATCGGGGTAGCGCAGATCCAGGAGCGCCCGGACCGCTGAGGTGCGGGTTGTTCTGGGCGGCTCATCCTGCGATCTGGTCGGCGAGCGCATCAGGCGTCGTCCACCAGGCCACCCGCCGAGCCTCGTCTGACCATCCTCCCGGGAATCGTGCTGCCGGGCGGCTGGTCAGGTCGATCCACCGATCGCCGCGGCCCGGCGCTGCATCCAACTCCAAAGCCCCGGCGGCGTGTCGCTGGTCGCCGGCGGCGGTGAGGTGAGGGCCGGCTGGTGCCACCACCCATGGCCCAAACGGCGCACAAGGCCACGCTCTGCCAGCCGGCGCAGCGCCCTCGAGGCTGACGACGCGGCGACACCTGCAGCGTCGCGGTACTGCGATGTCCCGAAGGTCTCCGGCAGCGCACCAAGCACCGGTGCAGCATCCATACCCGAAGTATGCAGCCCGGGCGGCGGGCGGCGGTTTCGCACCCCACCAACCCAGGGACAATGTCCCCGGCATGCACAGCTAGACGTCGGGGCCCAGAGGAGCGGGGCGTGGGCTGGTTGTGTAGTTGGTGAGCGCGTGGGGGTTCAGGAACTGGTGGCCCCAGAGGGCATCGCGTTGGGCGCGGGTCAGTTCGGCTTGGTCGCAGGTGGCGTGCCAGTAGTCGAGGATTGTGTCGATTTGGTGGTCGACGATGGCTGCGGCCTCGGGGGCGGTGAGGCGGTAGGTGGGCGCGTGGGCGAGTAAGCGGGCAACTTGGCTGGCCCGGTCGCCGTTGGGGCCGTACGCCATGGTCTGTTCGGCGCCGGCGCCGAAAGCCAACTGTGGGCAGACGTCGAAGGCGGGGGTCAACGTCAATGTCTCGCCGTCCCAGAATGCGGCGTGGTTTTGCGGGTGATCGTCGGTGTTGGCGCAGAGGATGTTGAACGTGATCCGGGCGAACAGTTCCCGCATCTGCTGAGTCGGTTCGGCGAAGCGGGCCCTGATGTCTTCGACGAGCAGCGGGTAACTCTCCGAGGCGCTCGGCCGCCGGCGGCCCGACTGCAGGACGGTACGGGCTGAGACGACGAAGCGCCGGCCGCCTTCGGGAGTCCGATCGAAGCGGTCCACGAGTAGGACATGCTTGGCGGCCACCGACTGCAGGGAGACGCCGGCGACCTCGAGGCCCGCGTGGCGGGCCAACGTCATGGCCACGAACTCGCTCTGGGTCACCGGGGAGGTGTCGGTGGCCGAGGGGAACTTGGCGATGCGGCCGCCGCCGCCGCCGGCGATCAGCGCCTTCGGCCGAGCGCCGCCGGCGGCGGTGCTGTGCAGCAGCGCCCGGCGCAGGGGCTCGGGCAGCGGCAACCCTTCCTCGACGCGCCGGGTCGCCTCGGCGAGATCCTCGATGGGCACGCCGTCGCCGACGCGAGGGCGGTACGTGTCGGGATCGTGCTGCAGGTCGAGCGCGCCGATACGGTCCGAACCGGACTCCAGCAGATAGCCGAGAGTGCTGAGCCCGCCGGCGGCGACGCCCAGGCGCCGCTCGATCACCCGGCGGCCCCACGAATCCGGCGCCGCGTCAGCGACGCAGCCCGGCACATCGCCGGTGGACGTCTCACCGGGGCGCAGCGGCAGATCCGGCAGGCTGAGAGCGATGGCGTCGGACCGCGCCAGATAGCTCCGCCCATACACGAACCCCACCGCCGTCCCGTAGTCGGTGGCGCGAGCAGCGACGACCGGCGACGACGCTGCGGGCAGCCACACCCAGACGAACGCCTCGGGCGGGTGCGTGCGGCTCTCAGAAGTCATCATCAACGACAGGCGGCCGCACCGCTGACGGCAACACAGCCAGACGAGAAGCCAGATACTCCGCCTCCAGGTCTCGCCGCTGGCGATCGTCGTGGAACAACGCCACCCCGACCATGGCGGCGACCTCGAAGGCAACCCCGAGCGCGACGGTCGGATCGCCGCGTTCCACCTTGCGCAGCGTCGTCAGCGACACGCCGACCCGCTCGGCCAGTTCGGCGGCGCGCATCCGCCGCTCGCGCCGAGCAACCCGCACCCGCGCGGCGAGCATTCCCAAGGCGTCCAGCGTGGCGGCCGAGAACTCACGATTCCTGCTCATAGTGGCAGCATAGCGCCACTATCAGTCATTCGATGCCAGCATAATGGCAGCAACTAGTCAGCGCGCTCGATTTTGGGTGGTGGTGGTGTGGCGGATCTGGTCTTCGGGAGTTGGGTCTGGGGAGTCGCGGGTGATTGTTCCGGCGAGGAGGCAGACGAATTGGTCTTCATCGATGACTTGGATCTGGCTGCCTTCAGCGATGAGATCGAGGGTCTTGCGGTGCTTGCTGCTCAGTCCGGTTTCGCCGACTCTGCGCAGGTCGATTGTTCCGATCACGAGATAGTCGGTGCGTTTGCTGACTGATCCTGTGGGCGCGGCTCCGGCGTCTACTGCTGCTTGGAATGCTTCACGCCGGGGCATGCACTCCAGGGCGCCAGTGAAGGCGATCTTCGTGGTGTACAGCAGACCATCGGGGTCGGGTTCGGCGCGGGGAGTGAAGTCCTTGGCGCTGAACGAGCTTGAGGTGCTTCTGAGTAAATGTCCGCTTTTCGGGTTTTGATTACGCAGCACTGGGCGGGTGTGTGCATGGCTGGTTTGGTTTGTTGTTGCGATGGTAGGCGATGCGGGCGAGGCGGGCTCGGGCGAGGCCGTCTCGGCGGGCCTGGCGGATGTGTTCGCCGCGGCCTTGGTGTTCGTCGTCGGGAGTGACGTAGCCCAAGGAGGCGTGCAGGCGTCGGGTGTTGTAGTCGTGGCGGACGATGTCGAGTTCGGCTCGCAGCACATTGGGGTCGGTGATCTGTTCGAGGTGGGGCCACTCGCCTTTGACGTGACCGAACAGCGTTTCGATCCAGGCTTGGTCGGTGGGGGTGCCGGGGCGGCCGAAGTGCGCCGCGATGGAGCACAGGGCCAAGAACTCCCGGGTGGTGCCGGCGCGCATCTGGGGGCCGTTGTCCGACATTGCCAACAGGATCGGCTCGTCGGCGCCGCCGTCGCTGCCGTCGCCCTGGCGGGCGTCGTTCGCCCAGCGGGCCTCGATGCGCCCCCACAGGCCCTCGACGTCGAGGGCGTCGGTGAAGATGACCTCGACCTGTGTGGCGGACTCCTCGGCAGTCACGAGTGTGGCGAGCCATTTGCGGGTCACGACGTCCATGATGGCGTAGGCGACGCGCCCCGCGGCACCGAAGTGGGTGATGTCATAGATCCAGATCTGGTGGCGTTCCCAGCGCACCCAGTCCCCCAGGGGGCGCGCCGGGACCGGCGCGCGCGGCGCCCGAGCGGGTAGAACGAGCCCCTCACCTGCCAGAACGCGGTACACCGTGGACGGAGACACCCACACGAGGCCCTCGTAGGAGCCGCGGTGGGCCAACTTGCGGTAGCCGCCGTCGATGTCGCCCCACCGGTCGAAGAGGTCCAGGATCGCCTGGCGCTCCGTGGGCGTGATGGCGTGCACCGCGCCGCCGCCGGCGGTGGCGTCGTCGAGGCGGCCGGCCGCCTCGCGCGCCTGCCAGCGCCGCCAGCGCCGCTCGTCGAGTTCCAAGGTGGCGCACGCCCGCCGCGCCGTCCAGCCCTGCCCCGCGGCGGCCTCCACGAGGTCCAAGGCGGCGACCTTCACCACAGCGTCGACGCGCGGGGGCCACGCGGCGGTCACCCCCAACGCTCTTTTCCCTCCAACAACGTCACCTTCACCGCCATCTCGCACAGCGCCTCGCCCAGCCGCGCCACCTCGGCGCGGGCCCCCACCAGCTCCGGATCCACCCCGCCGACGCGCACCCCCGGGCGCGACGACGCCAACGCGTCCAAGGCGCCCTGCTTGGCGACCCGCCGGGCGCGCATGATCGTCGACCGGTCCACCCCCCAGTGGTCCGCGCACTCCGCGACGCTCATCTCCCCCGACGTCACCTGCACGAACGCCTCGTACTTCTCCACCGGCGACAACCGGCGACGGCGCCCGCGGCGCCCCCCACCGGTCCCCTGCACACTCGAATCACTCATCTGACGCTCCTCTCACAGCGCCACACTCCCACACCGATGCTGCGTAATCAACCACTCCAAAGCGGACACGAAGTCAGAACCAAACCAAGCTTGAGGTTCCTCGCGCTGATTGCTGCGCGTTGGAGTACGGGCGGTAGGCGCTCAGATCGCAGCGACCGAGGCGGTATCGGTGCCGTGCGAGGAGTTCGGGATGTGTGGTGTTGAAGCGTTTGGGTAGCGCCAGCCACAGGCAGCCGGCGGCGTGTGCGTCCGAGAGTGGATCGTGATGCGACAGCGGAATCTCGAACTCGGCGGCCAGCCCTTTGAGCCCCCATGATCGCGCCTCGGGAAGTGCCGAGCGTGCGAGGCGATAGGTGCACGCGAACGGGAACGATTCGGGCTGATAGCCGTAGTGTTCAGCGCTCCTCTGCAGGACCGACATGTCGAATGCCGTGTTGTGCGCAACCACGAGATGCCCGTCGAGCATGCCGGCGACCTGGTCCCAGACCTCGGGGAACGGGGGACTGTCCCCGGTGTCGGCGAGGCCGATCCCGTGCAGAGCCGAATTGAAGGGGTCGTAGCGGTTCCCGGGCGGGCGAATGAGCAGTCTGCGCCTGTCGACGGGGGAGCCCTGCTCGAAGATGACCACCCCGACAGCGCAGGCCGAACTGCGCTGGCTTGTGGCCGTCTCGAAGTCGATCGCGGCGAACGATCGACCCGAATCGCACGCAGACCAGTCTGTAGCGTCCATCGTTGTCCTCCGCGGCAGCCGTCTCCCCAGTTCGGGAGGGACTAACTCGTGACGATCCTCGCAGACCTGACCAAGGCCCGCGCCGTCGTGGTGAAGGTTGCGGCGACGACGCCGGGCAGTAGCGAGGCCAGGCAGCCGGGCCGTTCGGCCACCGCCTCTGGCGTGATGTACTCGAGGATCTTGTCCTTGCGCTTCCACTGGTGAGAACGCAGTCGTTCCAGTTGCGCGCCGATGCGCTTTAGGTCCTCGCCTGCGGCGTGCGCGAATGCCTCCTCGTTGTGGAAAAGCCCGGCCTTGGTCAGATTGCCCAAGCCGACCAGCATCGCCTCGACGGCGCCGGGACGTCCGCGACGCCGGGGGCTCTCGGCCATGACGGCCCAGACCTTGAGGTGCGCCTCACGAGCGGGACGGTCGTCTCGGCGCTTCTGGTACCAGGTGAGGACTTGCACGTCGCCGCGGCGCAGGAACCGGATTGCCGTGTCGCGGTCCTTGTCCGACATCTCCGCGAAGTGGTTGCGCCGCACGTGGCCGATGAGCAACGTGACCGGACGGTCGCCGGTCCGTTCGGCCAACCAGGCGATGCCGGCGACACTGGCGTACCCCACCGCCACGAACAACGCGCCGCCAGGATTGTCCCGAAGGAAGCCCTCGATCAGCGAAGACGCAGTGCGACTGTCAGCGCCTGGTCGGTTCACGGCGCCGGCGACCAGCCTTGATGAGTGGTGGCGTGATCTCGCTTGCCCAGCCGCTGATGATCGACAGAGCCGGCACACGCCCGGTGAAATGCTCGTGGTAGCAGGCCCGAAGCGCCGCCAGCGCCGGATGCAGGGCCTCGACGAACGAGGGTCCGCCCCCTACGCAGGGGATGAAGGGTGTGGGCTCGATCAGGTGGCGCACCTCATCCTCGTGGGGTGGCGTTTCCCTGGTGACAAGCTCAAGAACCTGCTCCCGTGTTTCTGGGTCCCAGACGTTGAGCAGAACGTGTGCACACACAGCGAGGGATATGGCCTCCCGGTCGGCGGCCGGGAAGGGATCGGGGGGTGTCCCTGTCTTGTTGTCAAGTCTTTCTAGGCGGCTTGGGGCAGGTCTTGGGGTTGGGGTGGTTGGTAGGGGGTTTGGGTTTTGAGCATGGCGAGGATGATGTTGCAGCGGCGTCGGGCGACGCAGACGACCGCGGCGTTGTGGCGTTTGCCTTCTGAGCGTTTGCGCTGGTAGTAGGCGCGTGCGTCGGGGTCGTGTTGGGCGGCGACAAAGGCTGCGGTGAACAGGGCGTTTTTGAGGCGGTGGTTGCCGCCTCGGGGTTTGCGGGACGCAGCGCTGCGCCCTGATTGCCAGTCCACGGGTGCGAGCCCGGCGTAGGAGGCGAGGCGGCCGCCGTCGGCGAAGCGGTGGGGGTCGCCGATCTCAGCGAGGGTCCGGGCTCCGGTCCGCGGGCCGAACCCGCACAGGCTGGCGAGGACTTTTCCCAGCGGGTGGGCCATGAAGGCGTCTTCGATGTCGCTGGCGAGTTGGTCGCGGCGAGCGCAGATGCGGTCCAGGTCGGCGGCGAGTTCGCAGATGGTGTCGCCCCAGGCGGCCTCTGCGACCACGGTGAGGGTCTGCGCATCGAGGGCGGCCCAGATCGCTTCGGTGAGGCGTTGAGCGGCTCTGGGGGAGCGTTTGGCGATGCGGGCGCGCACTCGTGCCCGCCCGGCGGACCTGAGCGCGGTGGGGGTGCCCCAGCGCGCCAGGGCGTCGCGTGCGCCGCCGCTGGAGGCCACCTTGTCGCCGACGGCTCGCTCCAGGGCGGGCGAGATGGCCACCAGGGCGTCTCTGAGGCGGTTGGCGGCTCTGGTGGCGTCCGCGGCGAGGTCGGCGTCTCGGCCGTTGAGGATCCGCAGGCGCGCCAAGAGTTCGTCGCTGGGCGCCGTCCACGTCAAGCGGTCGGCGTTGCGGCGGGCGTAGTCGGCGAGCACCGCGGCGTCTTTGGGGTCGGTCTTGGCCGCGCCGGCGTAGAGGTCCGCGGCGCGCCGCATCGCCAGGCCGGTCACATAGGCCACCGGGACCTCTCGGCGAGCGGTGGCCTCCAACAGCAGCGACGCCGCCGAGCTGGTCGTGTCGATCACCAAAGCGACCGCACCGTGAGCGGCGGCGTCGTCGATGAGCCGGCCGATCGCCGCCTCGTCGTTGCGCACGCCGCGCGCCAGCACCTCGGCGCCGCCTGCGGTCACCGCGCAGGCGTAGTGATCACCCTTGGCGATGTCGACGCCGACGAACACCTCGATGTCGACGCAGTCGGGTTCTTCCATGGCGGGCTCCTCGGGTCCGGGGGCATTCTCAATCGGATGCTCCCGGTGCCTGCGCCTCAACCACTTTACGTCCAGCCCCGAAGGCATGTCCCTGTCAGAGGTCCCAGGACACCCGACCGCGGCGGGCGGCAACACCCCCCGGGCCATCGAACTGACAGGGGGCTACAGCCCTACCCGCCGCGGCGAGCAACCAGCCCCGACACTGCCACGCCAGAGCCACCCAACAAGGTAAAGGGGTCCACCTCGCCGAGCAGAGGGGGCAGGCGGCTTGGGATGCCTCCCAGCACCACCGAAGCGCGGTACACAAGCTGCTCGAGGTCCCGCAAGGACAGCGCCTCGGTCCAGGCCGCGCCGACCAGCATCCTGAGGGGGGCGGTGTCCTTCATCGTCGCGGCCAGGCCGATGGTCTCAGCGCGCTCGAGCATCCACCGTTCGCGCAGCCCCCCTGGCCGGACATCCCCGGGGCCCAACGGCGGTAGGTCGATCCTGAAATCGATGAAGCGGTCGAGGTAGGCCCCCGCTTCGGGGCCCAGCCCATACCTGTGGTCGACTGCGGTGACGAGCGCCTTGTGGTTCACCACGAGCACTGTCGAGAGATTGCGGCACGCAGTGACGGCGCGCACGGCGTGCAGCATCTCCAACGCGTAATCCGGCGGGCAGCGGTCAAGGTCGTCGATCCACAGGACGACCCGGCCAGCTTCTTCTTCCACCAGTTCCCGCACCACCCCAGCAAACTCATTGAGGGTCCCCCGCGGGTCATCGCCGGCGCGCAACTCTTGCGCCAGGCGGACAGGTTCCGCGTAGGAGCGCGCCAGATCGAACATCTGGGAGATCCCACCGCGGCGCTCCCCAGCGTCCGCCGGGGCCAGACCGTGCGCCAACGCCGCCGCGAGATCGAACAACGGTGCACCTCCCAGACGTCCCGCCGGGGCGGACACCTCGATGCACTTGCTGACGGCGTCCTGGCGCTGGCACTCCGCGGCCGCCATCCGGGCGAACGCCGACTTCCCCGAGCCCCACGGCCCCGCAAGGGCCCACACCGCCGGTGCCGGACCGGCTAGCAGCAACTCGCCGAACCGGCGCACATCCTCCTCCCGCTCGAAGGCGTCGTTCTCGTACGGATCTCCCGGCGGCGCCTGGAAGGTGTCCGGCCACGGCAAGCCTGCGACATCAGCAGGCACCGGGGGCCAGGGCGCCGACGACGCGCCGGCGCGCTTGCGGGCGTCGAGGGCCAACAGTGGGGTGGTGGCAGCAGCGACCAGCAGCCACACCAGAATCGCGACGAGCACGCCGAACACCACACCTCGCTGCAACGTGTGATCCTCGGGGCGGCCCAACGGCCACCACCCGTGCTCGTAGCTCGCGAGATAGATCAACGTGCCCGCTATGACCAAGGGTGGGCGATGGTGAGCACCAAGGCTCGCATGCCATAACCCTCCCGCTCCGAGGTGCCGACACCGCGCTCCATTGCTTCGCGCAGATGCTCCTGGCCGAGAACGACGACCACGCCGGCGGCAGCAAGAAGTGCCACGAGCCCCTGCAGCGCAGGATCACCGAACCCCGCCGCGGCTTCGCGGCCGTAGGCGGCGCCCGCGGCGGCCGCTATCAGCGCTTGCGTGAGGCTGACTCCCCAGCCGATCGACGTGGAAGGCGGCTTGGTGCCGCGGCGGGGGCCGCGACGAATACGGGTGTGGGTACGCATGGGGAATCTCCCGGGGTCGTGCTGGGCGGTGATGGAGCCGTCGACACGCTCAGGTCGCAGGCCGGCGGTGACGTGCGATAGATGAGAAAGGCCGCGGGTGATGCCAACTCTCCACCGACAACGTCTCGCCGGGGCGAGCGGTGTTCAGTCCTCAGTCCAAATTGTTTCGGAATGCCCGCATGCTTCGCAGTCACGAGAATACGTTGCCTTGTCCTTGCGGACCCGCACCCCTTTGCCCCGTGTTCCCTCGGTTTCACATGCAGAGCAGATCACGGGCATCGCCGTGTTCTGCTCACACGTGCCGCACCGCCAGTAGTAGCCGTACTTGCCCCAGTGTGCGGTGAGGTCGTCCGACCCGCAATGCTTGCAGGTCGGTTTCGTCGAGTGTCCGGTGCCGTCAGCTTTGTCCCGGGATGACCTGCGATCGCGGTTGGGAGCAATCCGCTTGGATCGGGGTGGCGAAGCGCCCGAGCGATCCACGTGTCGCGCGTTGAGGAACTCAGCCACCGATTCAACTTCCGGCTCTTTCATACTCCACATGCCGTAATTGCGAGCAGATTCGGCACCCACCAGGGTCGGGCCTCTTCTATGTCGCTCAAGCTCCTCGCGGATCTTGTCGGTGACCAGATCCGCCTTGGTCACGAACACCCGAAACGGCTCCTGCGGCTCCTCCCAACCACCACGCCGTTTGATCTTCCCCTTGTCGGACACGGCGATCACCAACTGGATCGGCGCCGACTTGAAACCATGCTGATCTGTTCCCGCGACGAGCTTGACAACGGTGCGGAGCCCGGCAGGTGCCCTCCCGCGCAATTCCTCCCGGTGCCGTTGCAAGAACGCCCGCAGGAACTCCGATTGCCGCTGCGCCTGGCGAATTGGAGAAGGCATTCCCATCTCCTTGCCTCGGTACACGCGGCTCCACTCATCTCCACCTGAGCCGTCGGAGTGGACCAGCACTTCTTCGGTCACCGACTTGCTCTCGATGATGAACAGCCCCCAGCGATGCACGAGCAGATGATCGATCTGGCACACCCCGGTGGAGCCATCCTGCTCCGGCTGGACGGGATCCTCGAGCCTCAAACCGTGTAGCACGTAGACACCCTGATCTTCACTGAACCTTCGGTGCAGATAGTGCGCCATTTGCCTCTCGGCGGCCGCACCCGCTCGCTGACGGGGATCCTTATGCACGGTCGCTGGCTTGTATGATTTTACGATCACCTGAAGTCCTTTTCGAGCGAGGCAGAGCGTATCGCCAGCAAGAGTCTGGCCGTCACGCTCGCCAGATCAAGGCGCGCGGTCTAGTGTCCTGAGCGATTAGTTCGTTTGGTATTCGGAGGATTGCTGCAGCGAGCTGGCCTGCGCAAATGCGAATAGCGGGGCCATCGAAACGCCAGCGAACTTCCGACTCGGGACACTAGGCGAGGAGGGCGCAATGACTCCCGGCGAGAACCCGTTTACGCCAGGATTCGCGCAGGCGCTGCCGGTTCTCGCTGGCCGGGATGACCTCCTCTGTCTCGCTGCGACCGCTCTTGCATCTGGACCGCGCCATGTCGCGTTGACTTCGTTGCTGCCCAAGCAGCCAGTCGCCACAACACCTCGGACCGCGCGATGGCGAGGACTAGGCCACAGTCGCCAGCCTTCCATCGGCCCTCCGGTGTCAGCGCTTGGACCACAGCACCTTTGTCCACGTAGACTTGGGGTATGTCGTGCCGTGATCTGATCCTGAGGACCCTACGAGCCGATATTCTTGCCCTACTGCCGCGGCGCCGGGCCGTGTCTATCTCACTAGTCGGCTCCGTTGCCCGGGGGGAAGACGGCCCTGACAGCGATTACGACTTCGTCGTCGAGTTCCTTCCCCACACATCGTTGATGGATCTTGCTGGCCTCCACCTGGACCTAGAGGACCTTCTCGGGCGGACTGTCGATATTGTCCCTGCAGACGCAGATAGCCACTGCTGGCCAGACTTGCTCGCCGACGCCGTGGCGCTGTGACCCGCCCAGACGCCGACCGGGTCGCGGACATTCATGCCGCTAGCGCTGTCGCCGCTGAGGTGGTCCGGCGCGGGGAGGTCGAGTTCACCGACTCTCTACTCCTCCAGTACGCCGCTGAGCGAGCCATTGGGATCATTGGCGAGGCAGCAAGCAAGTTGTCTCCCGCGTTCGTCGACGCTCACCCACAGGCGCTAGTACGCGAGGCGGCTGCTATGCGCAACTTCCTGGCTCACGAGTACCACAAGACGGGCCCCCAATATGTTTGGGAAGCCATAGCGGTGAGCATCCCCGAATTCGTCACCGCGATCACCCCACCCGGCGCCGAACTCGACTACCTGTAGTCGACCATCCCGAGGTCGCCGTCCAGACATTCGGCACACCGTCTGCCGTGTCGCAGCGATCACCGCGTAGGCGACCGGCGGCACTGCGGCGGTATGTGCGGCTGTAGCTTGAGGTGGGTGATGGCGGCGATATGCCCCCAGTTGACCCCGGTGCGGACGTTGGGAAGCACAGCGACGGCCACAAAGGCGCCCTCCGCCCCGGCACATGTCGATCGCTCAGCAGAATCCCCCGCGCCATCGCAGCGCTCGCCCAAGCAATCATCTACAACCTCGCCCTCACCGCCCACAACGAGCCCGAACACACGCACACGCCACCACAACCACCACACGACTCCGGCGGCGAATCCGGCCCTCACACCGATCCCATGGCCGCCACAGGGCCCGCCACAGGCCGCGCGCCGCCCTAACCACCCCGCGCCGACGCCCCCACCACCAGCGGACCAACACCGCTGGCCTCGCCGCGCCCCACAACAAGTAACCAGCATGCGCGCCGCCCCCAGCGGCGCCGAAGACACCACCAACTAGGCCCCCAAAGCGCGCCAACACCCCCAAACTGCGCCGAACCGGCGCGTCAACAACTAACTGGCCTACTCAACGAGTCCTAACTCGCTGAGCCTGGATCCACCGGTGGGGGGTGTGCGTTTGGGGGTGTAAATGCGCGGAAGTGCCTCGCTGACCTGGGAGAATGGCCGTTAGTAACCGCGGCTTTCGGCCCGGATCGGGAGGCACTTCCTGTGAGTGGAGTATCGCACAAGATTGACCGGTTGGGGGTGGTCTTCGACGACGAGTCGTTGGTCGCCGATGCGGGCCTGTTGGCGGCGGCGACGCTGATGGGGCGCTTGGGGTTGGCGTCTGTGGTGGACGCCGCGGTGCGCCTGGGGCGCCGTGTGGGCGCGGCGGCGCCGGGGCGGAAGGTCTTGACGTTGGTGGCGGCGATGCTGGTGGGCGCCACCCATATCGATCATGTGGATCGCCTGCGCGCCGGCGCGACCGCTGGCGTGTTGGGTTTCCGCCCGGCGGCGCCGTCGACGGTGGGGGTGTTCCTGCGATCGTTCACGTGGGGCCACGTCCGCCAGCTGGACAAAGCCGCCGAGCAGGTGCTGGGCCGGGCGTGGGCGGCCGGCGGCGGTCCCGGGAAGGAGTCGGTGACCATCGACGTGGATTCCACGATCTGTGAGGTGTCCGGCAAGGCAAAGGCCGGCGCCGCCTACGGGCACACCAAACAACTCGGCTATCACCCCCTCGTCGCGGCCCGCGCCGAGACCGGGGAGATACTCCACGCACGCCTGCGCAAAGGCTCCTCGCAGAGCGGCAACGCCCATTTCGTCGTCGAGACGATCGGCCGGGCGCGCCGCGCCGGCGCGGCGGGGGAACTCTGCGTGCGCGCCGACTCGGGGTTCTTCAGCTACGACCTCTTGGGGCGCCTCGACGCGCTCAAGGTGTGCTGGTCGATCACGATCCCCCAATACGCCCACGTCAAAGCCGCCATCGCCCGCATTCCCGAACAAGCCTGGGCGCCCATTGGCTACACCGCCGGCGGCGAGGCGCACGTCGCGGAGACCACCCTCCTCGCCGGCGAACGCGGCAAACAACGCTCCCTGCGCCTCGTCGTGCGCCGCAGTCGCCTCACCGACGCGACGCAGGGCGAACTGTGGCCCGACTGGCGCCACCACGCCTTCATCACCAACCGAACCGACCCCGACACCAGCGACGCCGACGCCTACCACCGCGCCCACGCCACCGTCGAGTTGGCCATCCGGGACCTCAAGAACAGCACCGGCCTCACCCACCTGCCCTCGGGGAGCTTCGCCGCCAACGCCGCCTGGCTGGCCTGCGCCACACTCGCCCACAACCTCTACCGCTGGCTCAACGGACTCGCCACAGGTCGCCCACCGGGCCAACTCACCGTCGGCCAAACCGTCCGCAACCGGCTCCTCGCCCTACCCGGGCGCCACCTCAACCACGCCGGACGCCCCGTCGTGCGCCTCCCCGCACGATGGCCCTGGGCAGCACTGTTCCACACAACCCTCACCAACATCCGCGCCCTACCCCAACTCTGCTGAACCCCCACCGCCAACACCCACCAACCCGGCGCCCGGCGCCGCAACGCGCCCCCACACGCCCCCAACCGGCCCAACGCCGCCCACCGGCGCCCCCACACCGCCACCGGCGACCTCAGCCGACACGCCCACACGCCCCCAACCACCAAAACCCACCCCAACGCGCCCACCACCAACCCGAATCGGTGGATTCAGGCTAAGCGCCCGGCGTGGGGTCTTCGCCACCACACCCGACCAGCCGAAACCAGAGGCCGATCGGAACGCGCCACATTTTGAACAGGGGGGTCTCCACATTTTGGCGCGGCAGCCTGTCCGCGCAATCGGCGCCGGTGGCACCCTCGCTAGCCCGGCGCCCGTTGCGTCGGGACCTAGGTTGCCTTGGCGGGCGCTGACGAGCACCGCCAGCGGCGGGAATCGCCGCCAAGATGGCCAGGCCACAGAACGGCCCCCCGGTCAGCGCTGGACCCGATTTGAGGGTGTCGTGTCCTCAGGTGAGTCCGACGCTGCCGTTGAGGTCTTGGTGCGGCGTCTGTGGGGGCGACTCTCTCGAGGCGAGCTGGGTGGTGAGCTTGTTTGCGATCGCGGCGCATCTAGAGGCGCGGGCAGCTACGTCGGCGGCGAGGTTGAGTCCCTCGGCGGTGGCCTGCTCAGCCATGGTTAGCGTGTTGATCGTCGTCTCGAACGCGTTGGGCGTCACAGCGGCGAGACTCTCAACGCGCTGAGCCACCGTCTCGGGTGCCAAGTTGAACGCTCGCGCCACCTGGTGCAGAGATCGCGGTGTGTCGGCGCTGTGGAGCTTCCGCTGGCGTCCCGGCCGGCCTGCCCACATTGCTAGGGGCAGCGCCGCTTCGGCACCGCGACGGTGCGGCAGGTAGCTGGCAGCGTCATACAGCGGCGCGAGTGCTCTTTCGGCACCCGACATCAGGATGCTGATATTTTTGGCGTGCGCGTCGGTATCCCCTGCGATCCACCGGTACAGGACCATGTCCGCCAGTAGTGCATGATCGGCGGTGTCGGCGTCAACAACGTCGGCGAGAATCTTGGCGCAGCGATCAACGGTCGCGCCGTTGATCGCGCCTTGGTTGCGGCACTTCGGCGGAAGCCCCAAGGCTTGACAGAAGTCTTCTTGATGGATGCGTAGCGGCCCTGGCGCTCCCTCCAGCACGCGGCGGTCATAACGCTCCACGACAATCACATCAAGGCCGTCACCGTGGAGCAGGTGGGTCGGCGGTGTCGGGATGCCGACGCGCGCCGCGGATCGCATCGTCACATGTTCGACGAGCGTCTCGTGCCGCCACCGCCGTCGGTCTAGTTTCAAGATATGTGTTGTTGCTCTGCGCCCCCACGGGACCGCCCAACCATCAGCAGTCATGGTGAGCGCATCCTTGGGTTGCATCCCGGCGACGCTGCGCCCCGAATCGCCGTAGGGGGCAGCGAACCGGAACGACGAGTCCTCGCTCAGGCGCTGTAGGCCTGCCCACAGGGCGGCTTCGCTGAGCGGTTCCAGCCCGCCGGGGGCGTCGAGCAGTTCGGCGGTGCGATCAGGGCTGCAGAACTGCACCGCGCCGGCACATTCCACGCCCACCGGGGTGCCAAGCAGTGTGATAGGGCACGCCACATCGCCCCCGAATGTGCCGCACCAGTCTTCGATCACATCCTCATCGTCGGGAAGAAGGTTCTGCAGCCAATAAGCCACTTCGGGTGAATCGAAAACCTCCTCGCGGAGGGGAAACCGCACCGACAGGGGCGTCGGCTCGGGCATCTCTAGATAGCCCGAGTCGTACCAGAAGTTCGCGTCGTCGGCGCCAAGAATCTCCACATGTCCACCGAGGTGCCCTTCGATCAGGACGTCAAGCCTCACGGGCTAGGCTCTTCGAGGGGCGCGAACACGAGGTCTCGCAACGACGGGCGCTGCGGGGGCATATGCACGATCTCTAGACGCGCGTTGAGAGCACCCAACACCCGGCACAGCACACCGACCTGCGCCGTGGCCTTGCCGTTCTCCATCTGCGAAATCCACTTGCGCGTTACCGATGCCCGATCGGCAAGTTCGCCCTGCGTCATGCCCATGGATCGACGCAACGCTGCGAGAGCAGCACCGACGTCTCGAGGGCGATTGAGATGTCGGTAGCTACGCGCGGCGGGTTGCTGGGGGGAGTGCATAGTCATCCATGCCAGCCTAGCGGCAGTTCCCGAACGGGAACACCCCCAGCCGTATACCCGCTCGGGAACATACGTCTGAGTGCGGCCGTTCGGGGACACCTAGATGAGTAGTTCCAAGGGGTGGGGGTCCGCGGTTGGGTGGTTGGGGGTGTCCAAGATCTGGGGGTGAAACAGCCCCCGATCCTGGAGGACCTTGGCATGAACCCAGACTTGGACACCCTCGCGACTGCACTGTACGTGACGGTTGATGATTTGTTGGTGGCGCATCCGCAGTGGGCGCCGCCGCGGCCCGCGGTGGGTCTCGCGCCGGAGCTGTCGGATGCGGAGTTGGTTTCTCTGGCGGCGTTGCAAGCGTTGTTGGGGTTCGACTCCGAAGCGCGTTTCGTGCGTTACGCCAGAGAACACCTGAGGCCGTGGTTCCCCTATCTGCCCGAGCGGTCGGGTTACAACAAGCGCCTGCGCCGCAGCGGCGAACTGATGGCCCGCGTGATGGCCGCGCTGGCACGCGACTGCCCGTCGTGGTACGACGACGTGTGGCTCGTGGACTCCACGCCGGTGCCCTGCGGGCGCAGCCGCGAGACCCAGCAGCGCTCTGACCTGGCGGGATGGGCCACCTACGGTTACAGCGCCAGCCACTCCCGCTGGTTCTGGGGACTGCGCCTGCACCTGCTCGCCACACCGTCTGGTCTGCCGATCGCCTTCGCGCTCGCCGGCGCCAAAGCCGACGAACGCGACATCTGTTGGGACATGATCACCCACGGCGACCTCACCCGGCGGGGCCAGACCCTCATCGCGGACAAGGGCTACCGCAGCGCCGCCTTCGAAGAACAACTCGCCGACGCGGGCATCACCTTGATCCGCCCCGCCACCAAGACAGAATCCCCACGACCCGGCGCGCGGTTCCTGCGACCGTTCCGCCAGATCATCGAATCGGTCTTCCAGACCCTCAAAGCCCAACTCGGCCTCGAACGCCACGGCGGGCGCACCCCCGCCGGCGTCGCCGCGCGCGTCCTGCAACGACTCCTCGCCCTCACCGCCGCCATCTGGCACAACCAAACCACCCCAAGAGCAAGCCCCGCCCGCAGCCTGCTCGCCTACGACCACTGACCCCTTGGAACTAACCATCTAGGGGGAATCGCACGACGAGTGCCTCATCGGCAAGGCACTATCGAGATGGCTGACGAACCCTAGCAACAGTGAATCGCCCAGAGCCCGGCCCGAACACACGCACACGCCACCACAGCCACCACACGACGCCACCAACGTGCTGTTCATCGGCCCGCCCGGTGTCGGCAAAACCCACCTCGCCGTCGCCCTGGGACACGCCGCCGTCGAAACCGGCCACCGCGTCTACTACACCACCGCCGCCGACCTCGCCGCCCGCACCGGTGCACCATCGCGCCTCGTCGTCATCACCATCGCCGCCGCCATGCTGGACCGACTCCTGCACCGCTGCGCCGTCATCAACATCACCGGCGACAGCTACCGCCTCCGAGCCCACCAAGCCACCAACCGACAACTAACAACTACAATTCAACCACCCCAAGGTGAGGAAATTCGCTGATCAGCTCTGGGGAACTTCGCTGATCGCCGTCAGCTCCAGTGCGGCTGGCCCTCGTTGCACGATGAACTCTGGTGGCAGCACTGCACCGCCGCCAGACGGAACGCCCTAGCACACAAGCCGCCCAGACCAGCAGGCGCCCGTTACTAAGTCGGATGCCACCACCACTCAGTTGCGGCAAGCCTCTCGTACCCCACCCGCTCCTGGGCGATCCGAGTTCGTGCCCGTAGCACACTAGTCGCAATGGGGCGCAGATCCGCAGCAATCACCTCCACAAGAGAAGCGTCGAATGCCCTCGGGGCCTTGCTGTGGGCACTCGGCTTGCAGGCGAGCATCAGGCGCCACAGGGCGGGGTGTGCTTGCGTCGGGACGCCGATATCGGCACCCACGTTGATCACGTTTCGGGTTATGGTCAGGCCGGTGACATCAAGGTCTCCCCAGTAGTCAACGGCTTCGATAGCGACTGAGAGGTCGTGAATGGACGCCAAAGTCGATGGTGCCCATGTCCCTTGCCCGAAAGCCACCGCAAAATAGGGATGTCGGCGTGTCTCATTGAGTGCACGCGAGCAGGATCGGAAAGCTGCTGTGTTCTCGACCATGAGCAGACGTGGTCCGTCCCCAACCTGGCGGTACGGGAACGGCATCGGCACATTCTCGTATCGGAGCAAATCAGGGCCGAGGCGGCCTGTGCCCCACAGGGTTGTCTGCCCGCCGACGAACGCGGCGATGGCCTTCTCGTCGTCGAAGAGTTCAATGGCCCGTTCTTCCGCGGGGACGACAGGCCTATCCGCTCCGCCGTCGCGGAGCCAGCGGTTCACTCGATCCAGCACGTCATGCTGTTTGGTTGTGAGGGTGAGCCTGTTCGCCCATGCGAGTTCGGGCCGCCACGGGGTTCGGCGAATCGGTGGCCGTGACTGGACGGGGCTGAGCAGCGTCACGAAGCAGGGCAGGGGTGTCGGGGCGATCTGGTCCGTGGCAGTCGATGACCGGATGAGGCCTGCTTGGTTCGCTTCCACGAGCAAGCTGGCCAGGCGTTGACGGGCGTCAGCGGAGCGGGCATCGTCGGGCCGAAGTTCGGTGAACGCCTCCCATACCTGGTGGCGGTCCACTCGTAATCGGCCCGCAGAGCGTGTCCTCAGATCGGCTGCAAGTTGTTGTGCGGGGGTCATACGGCGATTGGGCCGTGTTGTTGCAGACGAATCGAGTCCAAGTAGGTGCTGTTGGCTTGATCGCCGTCGACTACGATATGCACCCGGCCTGAACGTGGGTTCTGGCGCCCGTCGAGACGGATGATGTTGTTGAACGACGCGAGTGCCCCCATGTCGTCTAGTCCAGTCGTGTAGATCAACTGAAGCCCGAAGGCCTCACCGACCCGCAGCGGGCGCGCCGCTACCTGGACATGCTGCGGCGCTCCGGTGTCCTGAGGAGCTGCAACGACGACTCGGAGCCCATCCCGGGCCGAAGTCGCGCCTGAACGTCGAGGCGCTGCTCGTGGCGGTCCTGTTGGCGGCCGAGGAGAAGAAGAACTATCTCCGCAGCGACATCTGCGCGGTGATCAACGGCTTCGACGCCGCGATCGCCTACACGCTCGGCCTCTGCGACGCAGACACCCGACGACCCGTCTCCTACCACACGACCCAAAAACAGCTCCGCCGCTTGGAGCTAGCGGTGCGCGACGGCTGGACATCCGCTGGCGGCGAGACCCGAGACTTGGCGTGGCTCACGCGCACACTCTTAGCCTGGATCCACCGATGGGGGTTGGGTGTTGGGGGGTGTAAATGCGCGGAAGTGCCTCTCTGACCTGGGAGAATTGCCGTAAGTAACCGCGGCTTTCGGCCCGGATCGGGAGGCACTTCCTGTGAGTGGAGTATCGCGCAAGATTGACCGGTTCGAGGTGGTCTTCGATGACGAGTCGTTGGTGGCTGATGCGGGTTTGTTGGCGGCGGCGACGTTGCTGGGGCGGTTGGGTGTGGTGTCTGTGGTGGACGCGTCGGTGCGCCTGGGGCGCCGCGTGGCGGCGGCGGCGCCGGGGCGCAAGGTGGCGACGTTGGTGGCGGCGATGCTGGTGGGCGCCACCCATATCGATCACGTGGACCGGCTGCGGGCGGGCGCGACCGCTGGCGTGTTGGAGTTCCGCCCGGCGGCGGCGTCGACGGTGGGGTCGTTCCTGCGCGCCTTCACGTGGGGTCACGTCCGCCAGTTGGACAAGGCCGCCGGTGAGGTGCTCGGGCGGGCGTGGGCGGCCGGCGGCGGTCCCGGCGCCGAACCGATGACGATTGACGTGGACTCGACGGTCTGTGAAGTGTCCGGCAAGAAAAAGGCGGGCGCCGCCTACGGGCACACCCAACAGCTCGGCTATCACCCCCTCGTGGGGGTGCGCGCCGACACCGGCGAGATACTCCACACGCGGCTGCGCAAAGGGTCCTCCCAAAGCGGCCAGGAGCATTTCGTCGTCGAGACCGTCGCCCGCGCCCGGCGCGCCGGCGCCGTCGGCGAACTGTGTGTGCGCGCCGACTCGGGGTTCTGGAGCTACGACCTCTTTGACCGCCTCGACGCCAAAAAGGTGCGCTGGTCGATCACGATCCCCCTCTATTCCCACGTCAAAGCCGCCATCGACAGCATCGCCGAGGCGCACTGGGCGCCCATTGCTTACACCGCCGGCGGCGAAGCGCACGTCGCCGAAACCACCCTGGCCGCCGGGCGCCGCGGCAACAAGCGCGAACTGCGCCTCGTGGTGCGGCGCACCCGACTCACCGACCAAACCCAGGCCGAACTGTGGCCCGACTGGCGCTACCACGCCTTCACCACCAACCGAGACGACCTCGACACCATCGCCGCTGACCACTATCACCGCGCCCACGCCACCGTCGAACTCGCCATCCGTGACCTCAAAGAAAGCACCGGCCCGGCGCACCTGCCGTCGGGGAACTTCGCCGCCAACGCCGCCTGGCTGGCCTGCGCCACACTCGCCCACAACCTCTACCGCTGGATCGGCCAACTCGCCAAGACCCGCCACAACAACAAACTCACCGTCGGACGCACCGTCCGCAACCGCCTCTTGGCCGTGCCCGGGCGCCTCGTCAACCACGCCGGACGCCACCTCCTGCGCCTACCCGCACGATGGCCCTGGGCAACCACCTTCCAGGTCAACCTCACCAACACCCGCGCCCCGCCCCAACTCTGCTGAACCCCCCACCAGCGCCGCCCACCACGGCCCCACCACACCCCCACGCGCCCCGAACCGGCCCACTACGGCTCCCACACGACCCCAAGCGCCCCAACACGCCCCACACCCCCCCCAACCGGCCCATCCACGCGCCCCGAACCGCCCCGCCAACCCAACCGGCCGCCCCCAACACCACCAAACCCACCCCCACCCAGCCAAAACGGTGGATTCAGGCTCAGTGACCATCCCACGCGACCAACGCCAGGAGATCACCGCCGTGGCGCTCGACAGCACCTTCGTGCACACATGGGCCGTCACCCGGGACTTCACCCCCGACGCCGTCGCGCAACACGCCCTCGCTACACGGGAGATCCCCGACCTTCCCGAACCCGAACCGCAACCCCCCGACGGCACCGGAGCCATCGGCACAATCGGCGACGACGGTCGCCTCATCCGCAGCGCCGACCGTGACGCGCGGGCCGGCTACTACTCTGCGACCGCCAAACGGCCTGCCGGCCTCGGCCTCGGCTACGACTTCCACATCGCCGTCGCGGTGCGCGCCACGCACTGGAGCGGCGACTCGACCCGGCTCACGCTCAAAGACCCCACGCCCTCCTACATCTGCGCGTTGGCGTTCGTCGCTGCCGCCACGAACCCCGGCACCGTCGGCCGCGAAGCCATTGAAGACACGACCCGCCACGCCCCCAACCTCCGAGAGATCGTCGCCGACCGCGGCTACACCGAAAAACGCACCAACTTCGTGCGGTACCTGCGCGAACGCGGCCTCGACGTCGTCATGGACTACCGAACCACCGAAGTCGCACGCCCCAAAGCCGTCACCGCGGGCCGCCATCAACAACCCGTGATCAACCACTGCGGCACAGTTCTGCCCTCCTGGGTGTCCGAAACGCTCCACACACCACCCGAAGGGGCCGACGAGCAACAGCGAGCCGAGTTCTACGACCAGCGCAGCCGCTGGCGCTACTCGCCGCATCAGCACCTGCGCGGCGGCGCGATCCAAATGCGCTGCCCCCAATGCGCCGGACGCGTCAAAACCAACGCACGCACCCGCAACCCACAAAAGCGCCGCGCCGGCGGCGCCGTGCCCTACCTCGGCGGCGTCGCCACCGAATACTGCTGCGACGGGCTCATCACCCTCAACAGCAACCAACTCGCCAACTACCAGAACGTCCCCTACGGCACCACCGCATTCCGCGCCAGCTTCGGGAGGCGAAACCAAATCGAGAACACCAACTCCCAGATAGGCGACAAAGGAGCACTCCTCCCCGGAACGTGCCGGTCGCTCAGCAGAATCCCCCGCGCCATCGCAGCGCTCGCCCGCGCAGTCATCTACAACCTCAACCTCAGCGCCCGAACCCGCCGCGCCGACACGCACCCGCCGACCAACACACCACAAGAACCCGGCGGCGACCACGACCGCCACCCCGCTCCAAGGCCCGCCACAGGCCGCGCTCCGCCCTAGGTGGCTGGTGTTTTTCTCGGCGTTTGGGGTGTTGTGGTCTGGTAGAATTACAGGTGTGTGGTTCGGTGTTGTGGGGAGGTTGGTGTTGTGACGGTTGGTGTTGAGCCGTGTCAGGCTGATTTGTTCAAGGGGACGCGGTTTGTGGGCGAGCGGGTGGGTCCTGGTTCGATTTTTGCGGTGTTGTTCGGTGAGGGTGCCCGGTTGTTTCCCGAGGGGATGTTCGATGATTTGTTCTCGTCGCGGGGGCGGCGCAGTGTGCCGCCTCGGGTGGTGGCGACGGTGATGGTGTTGCAGCGCTGGTTCGGTTTGTCGGACCGTGAGGCGGTGGCGGCGTTCGAGTTCGATGCGCGTTGGCGTTACGCGTGCGGGGGTTTGGACGTCGACGGCGGCGGGTTCTCCCATACGGTGTTGGTGGGGATGCGGGCCCGGTTGGCGGCGTCGGGTGCGCCGCGGCGGATCTTCGACGCGACCCTCGAGGTGGCGCGCTCGGCGGGGGCGCTGTCTCAGCGGCGGGTGCTGGACTCCGCGCCGATCTACGACGCGGTCGCGACCCAGGACACCGTCACGATGCTGCGCGCCGCGATCCGCGGCGTGTTCGAGGCCGCGGATCGCGATCTGGGGGCCATTGTGCGGGGCGCCGTCGCCGGCGGCGACTATGCGTCGCGGTCCAAGCCGGCGTGCGACTGGGACGACGCGGCGGCGCGGGAGGCCCTCGTGGCGACCATCGCCGGCGACGCCGTGGCGGTGCTCGAAGCCCTCGAGGGTCGCGCGCTGAGCGTCGAAGTCGCGCAGGGCGGGGAGTTGTTGGCCGCCGTTGTGGGCCAGGACCTCTGCGAGGACCCCGAGGGGCGCCTGGTGATCGCGCGGCGCGTGGCGCGGGACCGGATCATCTCGGTGGTGGACCGCGACGCCCGCCACGGCCACAAAACCGCAGCACGAGGCTTCGACGGCTACAAGGGCCACATCGCCACGGACCCCGACTCCGAGCTGATCACCGCCACCGCGGTCACCGCCGCCAACGCCCCCGACGCCCGACCCGCCCCCGAACTCATCGCCGACCTGCTCACCGCCGACACCGCCGCCGCCGCCGCCGCCGCCGACACCACCACCACCGACACCACCACCACCGGCACCACCGGCACTGCCGGCGACGCCGGGGAGGTTGTGGAGGACTTCGCGGGCAGGCCCACCGTCTACGGCGACTGCGCCTACGGCAGCGGCGACTTCCAGAGCCTCCTCGGCGAGCACCGCATCAACTCCAAGTGCCGCACCCAAGCGCCGCAGGCGCCCGCGGGACGCTTCACCAAGGACCGCTTCAGCGTCGACCTGGCCGCCGCGACGGTCACCTGCCCCGCCGAGGTCACCGTCGCCATCAACTACCGCCCCGACGGCGCCGGCACCGCCCGCTTCGGCGCCGACTGCGCCGACTGCGAACTCCGCGGCGACTGCACCGACGCCAAAGCCGGCAGAACCATACGCATCGGCGCACACGAAACCGCCCTCGCCGCGTCCCGAGCGCGCCAACAGAACCCGGCCTGGCGCGACGACTACCGCGCCACCCGCCCCAAAGTCGAACGCAAACTCGCGCACCTCATGCGCCGACACCACGGCGGCCGCCACGCCCGCGTGCGCGGCCAACCCAAAGTCGACGCCGACTTCAACCTCCTCGCCGCAGCCGCCAACATCGCCCGCCTCGGCGCGCTCGGACTGCACACCCGCGCCACCCACTGGGCACTCACCTGAACCCCCACCCACCCCCAACACCCCAACCACACCCGCCGGGAACACATCACCAGTATGAGTGCGAAGAGCCACCAGACAACAACCCATTCCACACCAGCCACCTAGTGTCCTGAGTCGGGTATTCGTTGAAGATATGCGGCGAGGGTGTCGAGGATGTCGTCGGCGGTTTTGTGCCAGGTGAAGGGTTTGGGGTTCTGGTTCCAGCCGTCGATCCAGGTGTTGATGGAGTCTTGGAGGTCGCCGACGCTGGTGTGGGTGCCGCGGCGGAGCCATTTGGTGGTGAGTTCGGAGAACCAGCGTTCGACGAGGTTCATCCAGGAGCTGTAGGTGGGCGTGAAGTGGAAGCTGAAGCGGGGGTGGCGCAGGAGCCAGCGTTGGATGGTGGGGGTCTTGTGCGTGGAAACGTTGTCGGAGACGATGTGCACGGCGAGGTGGGCGGGGACCTCTCGGTCGATGAGGTTCAAGAACTTGCGGAACTCCTCGGAGCGGTGCCGTGCGGTCATCGTCGAGATGACCTTCCCGGAGGCGACCTCGAGGGCGGCGTAGAGGTTGGTGGTGCCGCAGCGGCGGTAGTCGTGGGTGCGCCTCTGGGGAACCCCGAGCATCAGTGGCAGCATCGGCGCGGTGCGATCCAGGGCCTGGATGCCGGTCTTTTCGTCCACGCAGAACACCACCGCGGCCTCCGGGGGGTTCAAGTAGAGGCCCACGACGTCGCGTACCTTGTCGATGAACTGCGGGTCCGGGGACACCTTGAATTCCCCGAGGCGGTGCGGCTTGAGACCGAAGGCCCGCCAGATACGACTGATAGCGGTCTGCGACATCCCCATCGCGGCGGCCATCGACCGCGTCGACCAGTGCGTCGCCCCCGGCGGGGCCTCCTCAAGAGTCCTCACGATCACCTCCTCGACCTGCGCGTCGCTGATCCTGCGCGGCCCACCCGGGCGCGGCTCATCGGCGAGCCCGTCCAGGCGCCACAACGCGAACCGGCCCCGCCACTTGGACACCGTCGCCGCACAACACCCCAGGCGCTCAGCGATGTCCTTGTTCAACTCCCCGGCCGCGGCGCCCAACACGATCCGACACCGCAACGCCAACGCCTGCGACGACGACGGACGCCGCGCCCAACGCTCCAACGTCTCCCGCTCAGCCTCGCCGAGCTCAACCACAACCGCCGGGCGGCCACGCCGCTGAGCCATGATCAACTCCGATCACCGCCCACCTACCACCACCAACATAACCCACCCAACACCACATACCAACGAATACCCGACTCAGGACACTAGATGGTTAGTTCCAAGGGGTCAGTGGTCGTAGGCGAGCAGGCTGCGGGCGGGGCTTGCTCTTGGGGTGGTTTGGTTGTGCCAGATGGCGGCGGTGAGGGCGAGGAGTCGTTGCAGGATGCGCGCGGCGACGCCGGCGGGGGTGCGCCCGCCGTGGCGTTCGAGGCCGAGTTGGCCTTTGAGGGTCTGGAAGACCGATTCGATGATCTGGCGCAGCGGCCGCAGGAACCGCTGGTGGGGCCGGGCGAGTTCTGTTTTCGTCGTCGGGCGGATGAGTGCGATGCCCGCGTCGGCGAGTTGCTGCTCGAAGGCGGCGCTGCGGTAGCCCTTGTCGGCGATGAGGGTCTGGCCCGGGCGGGCCAGGTCGCCGTGGGCGATCATGTCCAAACAGATGTCGCGTTCGTCGGCTTTCGCGTCGGCGAGCGCGAAGGCGATCGGCAGACCCGACGGGGTGGCGAGCAGGTGCAGGCGCAGCCCCCAGAAGTAGCGGGAGTGGCTGGCGCTGTACCCGTAGGAGGCCCATCCGGCCAGGTCAGAGCGCCGTTGGGTCTCGCGGCTGCGCCCGCACTCGACCGGCGTGGAGTCGACGAGCCACACGTCGTCGTGGTACGACGGGCAGTCCCGCGCCAACGCCCCGAGCACGTGTTGCATCAGTTGACCGCTGCGACGCAGGCGCTTGTGGTAACCCGACCGCTGGGGCAGATACGGGAACCACGACCGCAGGTGCTCTTCGGCGTAACGCACGAAGCGGGCCTCGGAGTCGAATCTCGACAAGACCTGCACCACCGCCAACGTGGCCAGTTCCGCGTCAGACAGCTTCGGGGCGAACCCCACCGCCGGCCGCGGCGGCGCCCACCCCGGATGCGCCACCAACAAATCATCAACCGTCACATAAAGTGCAGTCACGAGGGTGTCCAAATCCGGGTTCATGCCAAGGTCCTCCAGGATCGGGGGCAGTTCTCACCCCCAGATCTTGGACACCCTCAACCACCCAACGGTGGACCCCACCCCTTGGAACTACTCATCTAGTGCTCGGCGCCGCGCCGACACCCCCACCACCAGCGGATCAACACTGCTGGCCTTCCCGCGCCCGGGAACCAATGACCAGCACGCGAACCGGTCCCGGCGACGCCGAAGGCACGGCCACCTAGCCGCCGAGGGCCCGCAAACAGGCCAAACCAGCGCCGAACCGGCGCGTCAACAACTAACTGGCCAACTCAGCGAGACCTAACTCGCTAAGAGCCCTTGGTGGAGCTGGGGGGAATCGAACCCCCGTCCGTTGAGCGGTTGTCGGCTCCGGTACGACCATTCCCGGTTGCTGCTTTGCGGGTTGCGCACCGCCGGGTCGGTTGCCCGTGAGGGCTCCGTCGGATCTTTCTCCGATGTCAGCGGTCTTTCCCACCGTCAGCGGTCTTTCCCTGCGGTCCTCCCCTGCTTCTGTTGCCAGGCTGCAGCGGACGGGCCCCGCGTGCCCCCGTGGGGGTCGCAGTTACCTCACAGTCCGATCAGTCGATCAGGCTGCGAGGAGCACGGGTTCATCATTGCCGTGTCTTTGGTGCCCCGTTTTTGGAGTCTGAGCAACTCCGGTCGCGTAGCACGGTTCCCGGTCTCAACGTCGAAACCGATCAGCCCCTTGTCAATGTGCGGTTCACACTGTACCGAACCCCTACGACATCGGTCGGTCCGGCCGTCGCCACGTCGGGAGCGCTTGCAGGTCCATTTGTCTTCCGAGGAGACTGTAACCGTACGGCGATATAGTGATTATGTCGCCGTACGAGGATAGAATCACTCTGTAGTCGTACGACGATATTATACTTCTGTCGCCGAACGGAGATAGAAGTGGCGAATGCGACGACGCCACGACACTCGGAGGTGGGAATGAGGCCGTTGCAAACAAGCCGGGATCTTGGTGTGGCCATCCGCCGGGCACGACTCGACAGGGGTCTCTCGCAGGCCGAGTTGGCGGCGCGGGCGGGCGTGGGGCGCCCTTGGCTGTCCGAGGCGGAGAATGGCAAGCGCACCGCGGAGGTCGGTCGCATCCTGCTGGTCCTCAGTGCCCTGGACCTGGCGATCGCTCTGGTCCCCGTGCCGGCACCGGGCGGTGCCGGCGGCGTGGACATCGATGCCCTGCTGGCGGACACGGTCGGCTGATGCCGGCTGATGTGCTGCTGGTCGCCCTCGAGGGGCGCCCGATCGGCCGACTCGAGCGCGGCAGGCGGGGTGACTTGCGGTTCCGCTACGACGAGGGAATCGACGCAGCCGGGACCCCGCTGTCGGTGTCGATGCCACTTGCCGTCGCGCACCATGGCGATGCCCGCATCACGCCGTGGCTGTGGGGGATCCTGCCGGAGAATGCGGACGTCCTGGCGCGTTGGGGGCGCCGGTTCGGGGTGTCGGTGGCGTCGCCATTTCCACTGCTCGCGACACCCGTGGGTCGGGACTGCCCCGGAGCGGTGCAGTTCTGCCCGCCCGACGAGTTCGAGAGCCTGCCGGCGCGTGGAGGCGACGTGATGTGGGAGACCGAGGCCCAGGTGGCCCAACGGCTGCGAGCCCTCCGGGCCGACGGCACCTCCTGGCTCGGGGCCGACTTCTCGGGACGGTTCAGCCTCGCCGGCGCGCAGGCCAAGACAGCCCTGCACTTCGGGGAGGGGCGTTGGGGTGTTCCGGCAGGGCCAGTGCCCACAACCCACATCCTCAAACCTGGGATGTCCGGGTTCGAGCACCTCGAACTCAACGAACACCTCTGCCTGCGCGCCGCGGCCATCGCAGGCCTGCACGCGGCGCGCAGCAGGATCATGACCTTCGAGGACCAGACCGCCATCGTCGTGACACGGTTCGACCGCACGCAACTCGGCGGTTCGTTGGTGCGTGTGCATCAGGAGGATCTCTGTCAGGCGCTCGGGGTGCACCCCGCCCACAAGTACCAGTCCGACGGCGGCCCGACTCCCCGCCACGTGGCAGGCCTGCTGCGGGCATGCGTCGCCGGTGCCGCCGCCGAGGCCGACGTCTGGAGATTTGCCGACGCGTTGGCGTTCAACTGGCTGATCGGCCGCACGGACGCGCACGCCAAGAACTACGGCCTCCTACTCGCTGGAACCCGCGTCCGGCTCGCTCCGCTCTACGACGTGGCGTCGATGCTCCCCTACGACGACACTGACGGCCACCAACTCCGCCTGGCCATGAAGATCGGCCGGGAATACAGGCTGCGGCGCACCGACAGGCGTGGCGCATGGGAAAGGGTCGCGGCCGAACTCGCCGTCGACGCCGGTCGCCTGCTCCGGCGGGTGCTGGATCTGTCCCGAAGACTCCCTGCAGCGCTGGAGCAGGCCATCGACGACGATGAAGTGGCGAGAATCGAGTCCGATCTGCCGCAGCGGCTGCAGGACCGAGTCGCCGCACGCGCCCTCGACTGCGCCGGATCTCTCGACGAGAGGTAACCGGTGGGCTCAGCGCCTGTCGCGGTCGTGCTCGCGGTTGGCCTGTGCCATGGCACGGCGGGCTTCCAGTTCGGCCTGGCGCCGGGCCAGCACCGTCCGGCGGTCGACCTTGCGGCGCCGCCGCGCCACGGCGATCTCCAGCTTGGCTCGCCCGTCTCGGAAGTACACCGAGAGCGGGATGAGCAGCAGGCCGTCCTGCTGCACGCGGGCACGGATCCGGTTGATCTCCGAGCGGTTCAGCAGCAGCTTGCGGGGGCGGTCGGGATCGGGCGCGAACGCGCCGCCGGTGTTGGCGTGGGGCGGCACGTGCATCGAATGCAGCCACACCTCGCCGCCGCTCACCCGTCCGTAGGCCTCGGCGAGCGTCACCGTGCCGTCGCGCAGCGACTTCACCTCGCTGCCCCGCAGCACCAGGCCACATTCGTAGGTCGTGATGATCTCGAAATCGCGCTGGGCGCGCCGATTGGTGGCCACAACCTTGACCTCGGGATCGCGCATGAACGCAGGGTAGCGAGCGCCCGCGGAGGGTGGAGGCTTCGGCGGGCTGAGGAGAGTGGATCCCGGCCTCCGCCGGGATGACGGTCGGGGCGGGACGTGGGCGAACTCGCCGTACCCTGACGCGCCGTGCTGACGTTGAGTCCCGACGTGTACGCCCGGATGCTCGCTCACGCCGTGGCGGGCCTGCCGGCGGAGGCGTGCGGGCTGTTAGCCGCGCCCTCCGGGCTCGACGACGTGAAGGTGTTCTACCCCATGGTCAACGCCGCGGCCTCCGAGAGCATCTTCGAGTTCGACGGCGCCGAGCACCTCGCCGTGGAGGGTCGGGCCGAGGAGGCCGGTCTGGCGGTCGTGGGCGTCATGCACTCGCACACGCGCAGCACCGCCTACCCGTCGCCCACCGACGTGGCGCAGGCCGCCCGCTTCGATCCCCTCGGCGTGTGGCACCACGTGGTCGTGTCGCTGAAGCACCCCGAGCCCGCACTGCGCAGCTACCACATCCTCGCCGGAGTGATCAGCGAGGAGCAGGTGCGGATCGGGTCCTGAACGCCGGCCGGTAGAATCCCCACCAATTCGGTCAACAATTGCCGGCAGCCTGCGATGCCCGTCCACTCCTCCGTTATCGACTGCATAGGCGACACGCCCGTCGTGGACGTGAGCGCGCTGAGCCCCAATCCCGCGGTGCGCATCCTCGCCAAGCTGGAGGGCCAGAACCCCGGCGGTTCGGTGAAGGACCGCGTCGCCCGCTCGATGATCGAGGCGGCGGAGGCCGACGGCACATTGCGCCCCGGCGCCACCATCCTGGAACCCTCCTCGGGCAACACCGGCATCGCCCTGGCGCTGATCGCCCGGCTGAAGGGCTATCCCGTCAAGATCGTCCTGCCGGAGAACGTCTCCAGCGAGCGGCGCGACCTGCTGGCCATCTACGGCGCCGAGATCATCGACTCGCCGGGTGCCGAGGGCTCCAACGGGGCGGTGCGCCGCGCCGAGCGCCTCGCCGCCGAACACCCCGAATGGGCCTACCTGTGCCAGTACGCCAACGAGGCCAACCCGAGGGCGCACTACCAGACCACCGGCCCGGAGATCCTGCGCGACTGCCCCGACATCACGCACTTCGTATCCGGCCTGGGCACCGCCGGCACGCTCATGGGCTGCGGGCGGTACCTCAAGGAGCGCAAGCCGGAGGTGAAGATCTACGCCGTCGAGCCGCCGGCGGGGGAGAAGGTGGAGGGACTGCGCAGCCTCGACGACGGCTACATCCCGCCCGTCTACGAGAACTGGGGCGGTGACGAGCTGCTCGACGGCAAGCGCATCGTGCGCACCCGCGAGGCGCTGGAGTACACGAGGCGCCTGGCCGCCGAGGTGTCGGTGTTCGCCGGCATCTCCAGCGGGGCGGCCCTGGCCGGGGCCTGCCGGGTGGCCCAGCGCATCGACGCGGGGGTGATCGTCTTCGTGGCCGCCGACGGCGGCTGGAAGTACCTCTCTACTAAGGCCTGGACCGACCCCATCGACGAGGTCGTCGAACGCGCCGAGCGGATCATCTACTTCTGAGCGGCCCGGCGCAAGGGCCTCGGAGTGTGCTGCGCAATCCGATCGATGGCCGACGGGGTTGCTTGACCCTGGATTCCGGCCTTCGCCGGAATGACGCGTTGGGTTGTTGGCGGAATGACGCAGCGGCCCCGGGAAGGGGCCGGCCCCGGGCGTGGACCCGGGGCCGGATTCGTTTCGGGAGCGGGATGGATCAGCCGGTGGGCTCTTCCGCAGGCGGGCCCATCTCCTCCTCGGGCGCCGTGTCATCCATCTCTGCGGAGTCGTCCATCTCCTCGCCATCATCCATCTCGTCCGCGGAGGAGTCGAGGATGGTCACTCGGCCCTCGCCGCCGACCGGGTACTGCTCGGCCGTCACGACGCCGCCGAGGCCATCGACGAGGTAGTCGGCCATCGTGCGCTGATCGGTGATGCCGAGGCGGGTGTGCGGCAGATCCGCAGCCGGGAAGCAGTCCCCGCCGCCGGCGAACCAGCTCACCGTCGTCAGGACGACCGCATCGCCCGGGACGACCTCGCCGTCTTCGACGATGACCGTGCCGTCATCGAGGACGACGCTGCGCACGCGGGCCCCTACGTGGCCGTTGTTGGAGCAGTCGCCTTCGCGGTCGGTTTCGCGGGCCGGCATGCCGATGTCGATCACGACCTTCATCCCTGCCACCTGCGAGTACTGCCCGCAGCCACCCGGGATGCAGTCGTAGGAGACCTCCAGAGCCTCCTTCAGCCGCTCCCGCGTCAGCTCGAGGGTCACCATGACGTTGTTGAACGGCGAGATGTCCCACGTCGTCGACTCGCTCAGCTCGCTGCCGGCGGGCAGGATCGAGTCGTTGCGGATGCCGCCGCCGCCCTGCAGCCCGATGTGCGGAGCCGGCGCGCCGTAGGCCTCGGCCCGCTGGGTGCCCACCCAGAGCGATGCGTCGGCGACCAGGTTGCCCTGGTTGGTCTCGCGGGTGCGGATCTGCGAACGCCGACCGTCCAGGTCCACCTCGGTGGTGGCCAGGATGTTGGAGTTCAGGGCTTCGAGGGCTGCGATCAGGGGCGCCTCAACCGATGCCACAACGTCGGGGTCGGGGGTCTCGTCGAGGCTCACGCCGATGGAGCGGCCCTCGGCGGAGACCAGGTTCCCATCGGCGTCGAAGGTGGCGATGAGTTCGCCGATGCAGCGGTAGCCGCCGGGCGCCGTGATGACCGGCACGGTGTTGCCGTCGGCGTCGGTGGCGTTCTGCGGGTACGGACCCCTAGCCTCCTCCTCGGGCAGGCAGGTACTCGTGTCGCTGCGCAGCATCTCGTCGCCGCCGCCGGCAATGGCCACGTCGACGCCCGAGATGGAGGCGAGCGCCTCCACGTCCTCGCGCACCGCTTGGAGGTGGCTGATGAGGATGATCTTGTTGACGCCGTCGGCGGTGAGGGCCGCGACCTCGGCGTTGACCGCTGTGGCAACGTCGGAGATGATGGTGTCGCGAGGCGTGGAGATCGCTATCAGCATCGGGGTGATGGCGCCGATGACGCCGATCCTCTCGCCGCCGGTTTCGACAACGGTGCTGCGGGCCAGACGACCTTGCTCGACCATCTCCACCAGCACCGGCTCAGCCGACACGTCCATGTTGGCCGAGAGGAACACCACCGGCGGGTCGAAGCCCCTGAAGAAGTCCGCGGCCACGTCGGGGCCGAAGTCCATGTCGTGGTTCCCGACCGCCATGGCGTCGTACAGGCCACTCAGGGCGATGGAGTCGTAGAACGGGACTCCCTGCTCGGTGCTGATGTTGAACTCCTTGGAGGCCAGGAAGTTGTCGCCCGACGTGAAGGTGACCACCCCGTCGGTGGTCGCGCCGGACTGCAGGTTCCGCAGCGCGGTCACGAACCGGGCGATACCCGGATAGCCCCTGTCCGCATTGGGCAGCAGCTTCGATTCGCCGTCGTTGTTGTGCAGGATGGTCAGCGTGTAGTCGCCGTTGTCCTGCGCGTTGAGCGCGGTTGGCACGAGTGCCACCGTGGAGACGAGAAGGGCGAGCGCCGCCAGCGCGACGGCAGGCCTCCTCCAGTTGGGTCGGTTGGGGTTGCCCCTAGTGGAGCGGAGTTTTTCGGTCATGGCCGGACTATACGACGGTCGTGTGAACCGTGCTTGCGCGGCGGGTGGCGCACCGGGGATTCATCGATTTCGGAGGTGACGCCGAGCGTGCGGTGGTTGCGCCGGGGTTGCATGGGGGTACTCCGGCGTAACCTGTGGCGCCGATCGGCGAGGGGACACGTCGACCGGCCCGGCAACCAGTCGCCGGGCCGCGCCGCCGGCAACGGAGGGAGACACCTGTGGACGCAGCACGACCCGACGGACGCCGTCCCGACGAGTTGCGCCCGCTGAGCTTCACGCGGGACTACACCGAGATGGCCGACGGCTCGGTGCTGGTGACTCTCGGCCGGACGCACGTGCTCTGCACCGCCTCCGTCAACGACGAGGTGCCGCGGTGGATGCGCGGCCGGGGCAGCGGCTGGGTGACCGCGGAGTACTCGATGCTGCCGGGCAGCTCGCCCGAGCGGGTCGGGCGCGAGGCCCGTGCCGGCCGCCAGTCGGGACGCACGCAGGAGATCCAACGGCTGGTGGGCCGATCGCTGCGGGCGGTTTGCGACCTGCGCCGCCTCGGTGAACGTCAGGTGACCGTGGACTGCGACGTGTTGCAGGCCGACGGCGGCACCCGGGTGGCGTCGATCTGCGGTGGCTACGTCGCCTTGCACGACGCGCTCACCCGTCTCCGGCTTCCCGGCCCCCATCCGCTCACGGACAACTGCGCCGCCGTGTCGGTGGCGGTGTCGGACGGTCGAGCCGTCCTGGACCCCGACTACCGCGAGGACGTGGCCGCAGAGGTCGACATGAACGTGGTCATGACCGGCGCCGCGGAGCTGATCGAGGTGCAGGGCACAGCCGAGGGGGCCCCGTTCAGTCGCGGCATGCTCGACGAATTGCTGGATCTGGCCGCCGCCGGCGTCGCCGAGATCGTCAACCGGCAGACCGAGTCGCTGCAGCACTCCCCGGCGCCGCGACCGGGAGCGTGAGCGCGCCCTTCGTCTTCGTGGCTGCCACGGCCAACCCGAACAAGCTCACCGAGATGCGAGTCGCCCTGGCCGGGCTGGTCACGCTGCTGCCGCGGCCCGACGGTCTCGGCGAGGTGCCCGAGGACGGCGACACCTTGGAGGCCAACGCCCGAACCAAGGCGGCGGCTGTGGCGACGGCTGCCGGTGCCGCCGCGCTGGCCGACGACACCGGGCTGGAGGTAGATGCGCTCGGCGGTGCTCCCGGCGTGCACTCGGCGCGCTACGCGGGCTCGCCGGCCGACGACGCCGCCAACGTGTGCAAGCTGCTGGAGGATCTTGCCGGGGTGGCACCGGCGCAGCGAACCGCCCGGTTCCGCACCGTCGTGGTGGCGCGCTGGCCCGACGGGCGAGAGGTGCTCGCCGAGGGGGTGGTGGAGGGTTTGATCGCCGGCGAGGCGCGGGGAATCCGGGGGTTCGGCTACGACCCGGTCTTCATCCCGTCACCCGGCGAGTTGACGTTCGCCGAGATGAGCCTCGACCGCAAGAGTGCCATCGGCCATCGCGGCCGTGCCCTCCGGGAACTGGCGCGGCTCCTCGCCGAGCCATCCTGATCTTCCCGCACGCGGCAAGGCTCGCAGCGGTGCCGGCCGCCGGTGATTGCCCGCGCCCGTCAAGATCCTGAACGGCGCGGCACCGCCCGCCCTTCCGGACTTGCCGCGCCTGACCGCGCCGCCCGCCGTGCGCCAGGTGGGATTCGAACCCACACGAGCCGAAGCTCACAGGGACCTAAACCCTGCACGTCTGCCTGATTCCGTCACTGGCGCCGGGCGTGGCCGGTGTTCAGATTACCGGTAGCCTGCGCGCAGGACGTTCTGGAGGTGTCGTGGTGGAGTTGTGGAATGTGGACCCGTCGGGCGCGCCCGCGCTGGCCCGTGACGGTGACGGCCAGGGGCGTGAGGGCACTCCGGACATCTTCCAGCAACTCCTGCGCCAGCGCATCGTCTTCCTGGGGCGCACCGTCGACGACGAGTTGGCCAACCACATCACCGCGCAACTGCTCTACCTCGAGGGCCAGGACCGCAACCGCGACATCTGGCTCTACATCAACTCGCCGGGCGGGTCGATCACGTCGGGCATGGCCATCTACGACACCATGCAGTTCGTCACCCCCGACGTCGGCACCATCTGCATGGGGCTCGGGGCCTCGATGGCGCAGTTCCTGCTGTGCGCCGGCGCCCCCGGCAAGCGCTTCGCCCTACCGCACGCCCGCATCCTGATGCACCAGCCCCACGGCGGGGTGCAGGGCCAGGCCTCCGACATCGCCATCCAGGCCGAGCAGATGACCTACATCAAGAAGGTCCTCGCCGAGCGCATCTCCGAGCACACGGGCCAGCCGGTCGACCAGGTCGAGGCCGACTTCGACAGGGATCGCTGGTTCACCGCCGAGCAGGCCAAGGACTACGGCATCATCGACGAGGTGATCGCCAACCGAGGCGAGATCCGCTAACCGCCTCCGCCGCGAGCCGCCTCTGCTAGCTGCCGGAGTTCCGCAACCGCAGTCGCCAAGCCATCGGGGTGCCCGAAGACGGCGCTGCCGGCCACGAACACGTCCGCCCCCGCTCCGGCCGCCCCGGCCACCGTGCTCGGGCCGATGCCGCCGTCCACCTCCAGGTCGATCTCACGGCCGGAGTCGTCGATCATGCCCCGCACCTCGGCGATCTTGGGCTCCATGGTCCGGATGTACTTCTGGCCACCGAAGCCCGGGTTGACGGTCATCACCAGCACCATGTCGGCCAGGTCGAGGACGTGGGACACCACGCCGGCGGGGGTCGCCGGGTTGAGCGCAACGCCCGCAGCGGCGCCGAGCCCCTTGATCTGCTCCAGCGTGCGGTGCAGGTGCACGCACGCCTCGGCGTGCACGATCAGCAACCCGCAGCCCGCCTCCACATAGCGCGCCGCCAGCGCCTCGGGAGCCTGCACCATGAGGTGCACCTCGAACGGCAGCGACGTGTGCGAGCGGGAAGCGGCGATGACCTCGGGACCGAACGTCAGGTTCGGCACGAAGACACCGTCCATGACGTCCCACTGGATGCGGTCGGCGCCGGCGCCCTCCAGCGCGGCGCACTCCTCACCGAGCCGGCTGAAGTCGGCGGAAAGCGTGGAGGGGACGATGCGGATCGGTCGGGGTGTCGTCATGGCCTACCCGCAGTGTGTCGGGGGAATTGGCCGGCGTCGCCGATCGGCTTGCTGCGGCGTGGATTCCGGCCTTCGCCGGAATGACGAGGAGATTGGTGACGGCATTGCTCGGCGGTATCCCTTGACCGAAGTGCGCCCACTCGGCGGCGGGCGCCGACAGGCTACTTCTCCGCCGTTCGCAATCCGGGGAGCAGTGGGACGAACGCCACCGGCAGCAGCCGGGTGCCTTGCCGGACCGCGGCGTCCGGCGGCGGGTCACCCGAGGCGGCCTTCTCGTAGAGGGCCAGTTGCTGGTCCCGGCCGGCCCGACCCACGGGCGCCACGAGCCGCCCCCCGGGGGCCAACTGCTCGAACAGCGCCCCGGGAACCGTGGGTGTGGCGGCGGAGAGGAAGATCGCATCGTAGGGAGCGCTCGGCGGGTGGCCCTGTGCCCCGTCGGTCCACACCACGGTCACGTTGTCGAAGCCCAGCGTGCGCAGCCGCTCTCGAGCGCTGGCGGCAAGCGATTCGATCCGCTCCACGGCCACCACGTTGGCGGCCAGCCGGCTCGCGACGGCGGCCGCATAGCCCGAACCGGCGCCGACCTCGAGGACGCGGTCGCCGGGTGCCAGCCGCAGGGCCTCCAGTGTGACCGCCACCACGTAGGGCTGCGACACGGTCTGGCCGAACCCCAGCGGTAACGCACGGTCGGCATAGGCGCTGCGCCGTTGCGGCGGCGGGATGAATGCCTCGCGCGGCACCGACCCCATGGCCTCGAGGAGCCGCGGGTCGCGCACGCCCCGCCCGGCGAGGTGGCGGCGCACCATCTCCGCCCGGCGGGCGTCGAACGGCGGTTGGGATCGAGCCCTCATGGCGCTGATGTCCCCCGGTGAGTCGGACGACGCGACGACCGGTGGAGAGTCCGGGCGCGGCGTCGTCACCGGACCGTAGCACCGGATGCGGAAAAGTATCTCTGAACAGGGACTTCGGCGCGTCGAGTGGGGTGGCGACTCGCAGCACCCCTACTGTGGGGCGATGCCGCGGCTGTTCGTGGCGGTCTGGCCGCCCGACGATGTGATCGCCGCCCTGGTTGCCCTGCCCCGCCCACCGCTTCCGGGAGTGCGGTGGACCGCCCCCCAGCGGCTGCACGTCACCCTGCGGTTCTTCGGCGACGCCGACGAGGAGGCCATCGTCGAGGCTCTGGGCGGCCAGCGGTTCCCGCGGGCGGACGTGCAGATGGGCCCGGGCGTCGAGCGACTCGGTCGGGGAGTGCTCGTGGTGCCGGCACGCGGCCTCGGCGATCTGGCCATGAGGGTGGCATCCGCGACCGATCACCTCGGCCGACCGCCACCGGATCGCCCCTTCACCGGCCATGTGACCGTCGCCCGCTACAGGGGCAACCCGCCGGAGGGCTACGCGCCGCAGTTCCGGGCCGACTTCGCTGCCGACGAGATCGTCCTCGTGCGCAGCCACCCTCCCGGCACCTACACGAACGTGGCGACGGTCACCCTCTGTTGAGCAGACCCGCTCCGGTGAGGCCGCCGCACTCAATCGCGCTCCGCCCGGCACCCGACCGATCGGCGCCCGGATCCGCAGCCGGCCGGCGTCGCCGCTCGCAGCAGGAGGTTGATCACCGCCCGAACCCCCGTGCATCCCTAGCATGGGCGGTTGTGGCTGATTCGTTGCCGGGGCCGGGGAACGGCCTGCTCGATTGCTACGAACCGGGCCGGGGATTCGACGAGGCGTTCGAGTCCGACGGGTCGGCCCGCAGCGCCTACTCCAGGATCGTCGAGCGGTTCGGTGAGCTCGACGCGGGCGAGGTGCGGCGGCTCGAGAGGCTCGTCGCCGACGAGTTCCGCCGCCAGGGGATCACCTTCACCGTGTACAGCGAGGAGGCGGGCACCGAGCGGATCTGGCCGATGGACCTCTTCCCCCGGCTCATCTCGGCGCTCGAATGGGACGAGCTGGAACGGGGCCTCACCCAGAGGGTCGTCGCCCTCAACCGCTTCCTCGAGGATCTGTACTCCGGCGAGGGTGCGGCAGTCGCCGACGGGGTGGTGCCGCGGTGGCTGGTGGTCTCGTCGGGCGGCTTCGAGCGCAATGCCGTGGGTATCTCGGTGCCGCACGGCGCGCATTGCAACATCGCCGGGATCGACGTCGTGCGCGACGCCGATGGCCGCTACCGGGTGCTGGAGGACAACCTGCGCAACCCCAGCGGCATCTCCTACGTGATCGAGAACCGGGCGGCCATGGCCAAGGCGTGCAGCTGGCTGTTCTACGACCACGCCGTGCAGCCGGTGGAGCAGTACGGGCGGATGCTGCGCTCCACGCTGGAGTCGATGGCCCCCGGCGGCGAGGAGTCCCCCCACGTGGTGGTGCTGACCCCCGGCATCTTCAACGCCGCCTACTTCGAGCACGCCTTCCTGGCGCGCTCGATGGGCGTCGAGTTGGTGGAGGGCCGTGACCTCGTGATCGACGACCACACGGTGTATGCCCGCACCATCGAGGGGCTCATCGCCGTCGACGTGATCTACCGGCGCATCGACGACGCCTTCCTGGACCCGGTGGCCTTCCAGGCGGACTCCGCGCTGGGCGTCCCCGGGCTGCTCGGCGCCCTGCGGGCCGGGACCGTGACCGTCTGCAACGCCGTCGGCAACGGCGCTGCAGACGACAAGGCCGTCTATCCCTACGTACCCGATCTCATCAGGTACTACCTCGGCACGGAGCCGATCATCGACAACGTCGTCACCTACATCATGTGGGATCCCGACCAGCGCGCCGAGGTGCTGGGGCGACTCCACGAGTTCGTGGTCAAGCCGGTGGGGGAGTCCGGCGGCCACGGGGTGCTGATCGGTCCCCACGCGAGCGAGGAGCAGATCGAGAACGCCCGTGCCGCCATCGAGGCCGACCCCCGGAACTGGATCGTGCAGGAGGTCGTACAGCTTTCGAGCCTGCCGTCGTTCACCCAGGAGCGGCTGGAGCCCCGGCACGTGGATCTGCGGCCATTCGTGCTCACCGGCGAGCGGACCCAGGTGTTCCCCGGCGGGCTCACCCGCGTGGCGATGCGGCGAGGGTCGCTCATCGTCAACTCCTCGGCGGGCGGCGGCTCCAAGGACACCTGGGTGCTGACCCCGGAATACTCGTGATGCGCTCACAACGGCCCCGGCCATGATCCTCGCCCGCCACGCCGATGCCCTGTTCTGGGTGGGCCGCTACCTGGAGCGGGCCGAGGCCACGGTCCGCTGCCTCGACTACGCCGCCAACTCGATCATCCACCTGCGCTCCGACGAGGCCCGCATCGAGGTCGAGCAACTCGTCAAGACGCTCGGCCTCGCGGCGGAGGCGGCGTCGCTCGAGAGCCTCCAGGGGCGTCCGCAGCTCTTCGCCTTCCTGCTGTCGGACACCGACAACCCGGGCTCGGTGCTCTCGGCCATCACCGCGGTCCGTCAGAACCTGCGCTCGACGCGCGAGCGGATACCGATCGAGCTGTGGGAGGAGGCCAACGGCCTGTACCTGCGGTTCCGGGAGTTCGGCGACGCCGAATTACCGTCGGGCCGGCTGCACGAGGTCCTGCTCATGGTCCGCCGGGCCTGCCTGGCCATCAGCGGCGTGCTGAACGAGGGCATGCGGCGCGACGAGGGGTACGAGTTCATCGTGATCGGGCGGATGATCGAACGGTCGATCTTCACCGTCGGGCTCCTGATCGCCAGCTACACCGACCCCCGGGGCACCATGGACGCCACGAGAATGCTGCGGCTCACCAGCTCCCTGCAGGCCTACCACCGCCGGCACGGGCACGCGCCGGACCCCGAGGGGGTGGTGCGCTACCTGCTGGGAGCGACCGACCTGCCCCGCTCGGTCCAGTCGTGCCTGCGGCGGGCCGAGGAGTGCCTCACGGGCATCGGCGCCGCCTCCGGTGCACTCGACCGGTCGCGCCGCCGGGTGGCTCTCCTGCGGGCGCGCCTCGAACTCGGCGAGATCGAGGGGGCGATGGCGGCGGGGCCGGTACCGGTGCTGTCGACGCTGCACGGGGAACTGGCCGGGCTGGCGAGCGATGTCGCCGCTGGCGTCGTGCCGCCCCTCTCCGTACCGACGGTCCGCTCCCAATATCTGCGCCCGGGCGAGACCCGCGCGGGGCTCCGGCCGTGATCCCCGGCGGGGCGTGCCCGGCGAGCCGGGCCGGAGAGCGGCGGCCGTGAGGCTCGATATCAGGTACCGGATGCACTTCCGGTACTCCGAGGCTGTCCGGGAGTCGCAGAACGAGGTGCGGGTGCGGCCGCGGGACGACGAGACGCAGCGGATCCTGTCCTCGCGGCTGACCGCGAACCCTCCGGTGCGGGCGCTCCAAGCAGTCGACTACTGGGGGACCGCCGTCGACCACGTGGGCATCCGGACGCCGCACACAGCGCTCGAGATTGTTGCCGAGGCCTCCGTGGAGACGTTGCCGCGGCGGGTACCGGTCCCTGACGCCGCGGTCGAGGAGCTGTCGGGTCAGGACTTCCGAGCCGCGCACCTCGAGTTCCTCGAGCCTTCTGAGCACGTGCGCTGGCGGCCCGGCGACGGCGTGGCCCAGCGGGCGGCGGTCGCTACTCGGGACGCCGCCTCGGTGTCCGAACTCGTGTCAGCGGTGGTGGCCGAGGTTCGGCGAGCACTCTCCTACGAGGCGGACACGACCGACATCGGCGTGTCCCTGGCCGAGTTGCTCGACGGTGGAGTCGGCGTCTGCCAGGACTTCGCGCACTTGGCCATCGGGATGCTGCGCAGCGTCGCTGTCCCCGCCCGCTACGTGTCGGGCTATCTCTTCGCTGCCGACGAGACCGCGCCCGATGCCAAGCCCACCGACGTCGTCAGCGTGCAGACGCACGCCTGGATCGAGGCGGCGGTGCCGGGAGCCGGCTGGCAGGCGTTCGACCCGACCAACGGCAGCACGGTGGGGGAGCGCCACGTCGTGATCGGCTGCGGCCGCGACTACGACGACGTACCACCCGTGCGCGGTGCCTTCATGGGAAGCGCCACGGCCGACGTCGACGCCGAGGTCGTCATCGGACGGCGAGCCACCGAGCCCGCCGAGGTCGTGGCGGACCACCACGGCCGACCGCGCCTCCTCGCCTACGACAACCCGGTCAAGCGCCGCGAGCACCAGCACCAGCAGCAACAACAGTGATCGAGTCGCTGGAGAGCGAATCGGGAACGATCGCCTAGTGTTCCGAGTCGGAAGTTCGTTTGGTTGTCGATGGTTTCGCGAGGCACATTTGCGCAGGCCGGCTCGCTGCGGTAGTGCTCGGAGTATCAAACGAACCAATCGCTTGGGACATTGCCGGCGTTGGCTGGGTCCGGCGGTCAGCGGCGGAGGTTCGCCGATGCGCTGTTCGCGAACCATGGACTCGTTGTGGTGGCGTTGGCCGGATCGGCGGCGGTCAGCGGTGGGGGTTCGCCGATGCACCGTTCCGGGACCGCGGAGTCGTTGTGGTGGCGTTGGCCGGGCTGCGGTGGTCAGCGGCGGAGGGGTTGGTTGATGTCGTTGGGTTTGTGGTCGGGGCGTTGCATGGTGTATTTGCCGTGGGGTTCGCGGGCGATGGTGGCGCCGCGTTTGGAGTGGATTTCTTTGTGGTGGCAGTGCCCGCAGAGCAAGCAGAGGTTGTCGATGTCGGTGGGGCCGCCGTTGTCCCAGTAGTCGATGTGGTGGGGTTCGCAGAAGCTGTTCGGTGCGCCGCAGCCGACGCAGCCCTTGTCGCGCACCGCCAGGGCGATGCGCTGCGCGGTGTTGGCGTCGCGGTAGGCGCGGCCCAGCCAGAGTGGCTGGCCCTGGGTGTCGAACAGGGCGGGCAGGATCTCCGCCTCGAGGGCGAGTTGGAGGAATTCGTCGGCGGCGAGTGGTGTGCCGTCGGCGAGGCGCGGGTTGGCGAGTTGGTCGGCGACGAGGTCGTAGTCGGCGACCACGACGAGCGTCGTCCTCAGCGGCTTGCCCTTGCCGGTTCGGGTGACGAGCGCTTCGAACGCGTCGGCGTAGAGCTGCGTCGTGGTGGGGCGGTTCTTCGGGTCCGCGGCCTTCACCAGCCGGCGGTACTCGGCGCCGAGCGCGGTCTGCACCTTGGCGCCGGCGAGGGGGTCCAGCCAGCCGTTGATGCGGTACATGCCGTCGACTTGGGGGCGGATCGAGAACTCGCGCCGCTGCCGCTGCCGGCGCCTTCGCGCCTCGAGGTCCTCCCCTGCGGTGCGCGCATTGACGTGATCGCGCACCGTCCGACCGAACACATCGATCGGCTGCTGCGCCGCCGCGGCGAGGAGTTCGCCCTCGTCGATGGAGGATTCTTCGGCGGCTTCGGCGATCATCGTGGCCTGCTGGGCGGTGATCGCCCCAGCGGCCAGAGCCTCCGCCGTCGTGGGGAGCCACTCGAGCCGGCCCGCCAGCCTCACGTCCCGCTTCGCCTTGCCGCGGGACTCCCGCAGCTCCTCGCGCACCGCCTCGGCGGCCCCGGCCTCGCCGCGGCGCCCGGCGATGGCGCTGACCGTCTCGGAGCGCAACGCCGCCACGGCGGACTCGGCGCGCCCCACCAGACCCAACCGCTCGTCGAGGCGCTCGTCGCCCAGCGAGCGCAGCCCGTCGCGCAGCACCCCCAACACCGCCGCCAGCCAACCCGCCGGATCCTCGCTAACACCCGAGGTGTTCACGCCGCCACACCCACACAACGACGCCGCACCGCCGCCGGTGTCCTGCGCCGAGGTGTCGGCTTCACCGTTCGAACCGACCATGGATCCCGGCCCTCGCCGGAACGACAGATCGTGTGACCCGCCGCCGGCCGACCCGTTGCCGGCCAACCCGTTGCCGGCCAACCTGTTGCCGTTCGCGACCGGAGACACCGGCACCCGGGCAGTCCCCCGGGGCTCGGCAGCGGTCAGTCCCGCCACGGCCTCGGCGCGTGCCGGCGGCGCGGCATCCCCGGCGGCGTCGATCACGCCGACCAGCGCGGCGTCGCTACGGTCGCCACGGTCGGCGCTGTGGGCACTGTCGGCGCTGTCGGCGAAGAGGGTGGGATCGGTCACTGGTCACTCCCCGCGGGTGTTCGATCGGACTCGGGTCGACTCCCGTCGACGAGCCGGTCGGGGAAGACCGACCCCGCTGCGATCGAGGTCAGTGACCGGTATCCGTTACTCTATCAACCCCCTGTGACACTCACAACATCTGTTCGCTGTTCAGCGGAAATATCTTCTCTGGGCTCAGACTTATCCGTCAACACATCCCAGAAGCGAGCCGGGCACGCCGTCGCGCAGCACCTCGACGCCCGCAGCGCCAAGCAAACGCTCGCCGGCGGTCTCACAGGCTCGCATCGGCGCGCGCTGAGTCATCGACACCAGGCGCCGCCGGATCCGCCGGACCATGGATTCCGGCCCCGGATCGACTCCGGGGCAGGCTCTGCGCCGGCATGACGTCCCGAGCGCATCCGGTCGCACGTCACCGTTGACCAGCGACCCGTCCCCGGCGCGCGCTGAGTCATCGACACCAGGCGCCCGCCGGATCCGCCGGACCATGGATTCCGGCCCCGGATCGAGTCCGGGGCAGGCTCTCCGCCGGCATGTCAGTTCGTGGCGCCCGCAGCACTACTCAGCAAACTCCCCGGCCGAGCCCGGGGGTGCGACACGGCCGGTCCCGGCGAGCCGGGCGGCACGCCACGGGAACGCTCGACGGACCGTCGGCGCGCCGGTGGCGTGTGTGTTCCCGACGGCGTGGCGCCACCGGCCCGGCCCGCCGCCCGCCGGCCCGCGGCCTGGAGAGCATCCTGCCGTCGCCGGTCTGTCCAACGCCGACGTCGGCGCTCACGACGGCGCCATGGACCGCCCACCGTCAGTTCCACGCAACTGGACAACATCCCGCCCGTCGTCGGTGCACACGGCGCCGCGGGTGTCGCAATCGGCGGTGACCGCCAAGACGAACACGACATCGCCGTCGCCGTTCGGCCCGACCCTGACACGCCAACCCAAGTTGCTGCCCCGCTCCAACGGGCTCGCCCCGATGGCACCGGCCGAGCCCCGGCGGTCAACAGCGAAGGGGCCGCCGGTGCACTGCTCCAGAACCGCGGACTCGCCCTGGTATCCCCGGTGATTGGCTCGTTTACCATTCCGAGCACCACCGCAGCGAGCCCGCCTGCGCAAACGCGACTCGCGAAGCCACCAACAACCAAACGAACTCCCGACTCGGGACACTAGGCCGCAGTCAGGTCGCCGGGACCGGCGTGCTCAGCGAGGTTCTCGACTTCGATGTCCTTGGCTCGGTCCCGGGCCCGCCAGAGATCATGCGCCATCTGCATGCCGAGCCAGGTTTCCGGCGTCGAGCCGAACGCCCGCGAGAGGCGTATTGCCATCTCGATCGACACGCCTGCCCTCTCGTTCACCAGGTCCGACAGCGCCTGGCGGGTCACCCCAAGACCTTGCGCCGCCCGCGTAACCGTCAGGCCGAGCGGCTCCAGGCACTCTGCTCTGACTATCCCGCCAGGATGGGGAGGATTGTGCATGGCCATCGTCGGTCTCCTAGTGGTAGTCGGTGTAGTTGACATCGACGGCGTGGCCGTCCTCGAACCTGAAGGTGACACGCCAGTTGCCAGAGACTGAGACGGCGTAGTGGCCCTTGAGGTCACCCACCAGCGGGTGCAACCGGAATCCCGGCAGGTTCATGTCTTGCGGTTTGCTGCTCTGGTCCAGCACAGCGAGGATGCGAGTCAATTTGCGGACGTGTTCGGGGTTTACTCCCCCCGCACTCTTGCCGTTGTAGAGAGTCCGGAGCCCGCGGTGCTTGAACGAGAGGATCACTTCTGAACCCTAGTATGTCAAGTGTCGCTTGTCAATAGTCACTCGAACGACGCCAGCTCCTGTAGCGAAACGCGCTCGGGCGCTGTGTGGGCCGTGGGGGGGAATGGCTCTCAAGTGATCTCGGCCGAAACAGGGAACTTCGATCTTTGGCTACCAGTTGTGGTCAATTGAAAGTCAGTGCCACTCCGAATGTAGGTTTTCGAGGATCGTGATGCAGTTGCGGCGAGTTCGCTGGGCAGCATCGACGACCGACCATCCGGAGCGCGCGAGGAGTCTGACATGAGCGAACCTGAGGCTGCACGGCTGATCCCGGTGTCGGGCATATCGGGACAACGGGAGGCTGAGAACCGGGCGACCTCGGCGCTGCTGGCGGTGTTGAGCATTGTCAGGCCGTTCAGCACGAGCTTGCTTGCTCCGTTGGGCTCCACGCGCGCCAAGACGGCACGAGTGGAGGCATTCGTGGAGCCTTCCTTCGAGCTTGGGGACAAGACCCTGAAGCCGGACGGGCTCATCCGGGTCAGTGTTGGCAGCCGCACGACGTTCGAAGCGCTGATCGAAGTCAAGACGGGGCTGGCGAAACTCGATGCCGACCAGATCAACGCCTACCTGGACGTAGCTCGGGCCGAGGGCTATGACTGCGTCATCACAATCTCGAACGAGATCGCGCCCTCGCCGGGCGTGCATCCAACATCCGGGCTCCGGATCAGGTCGAACTCGAAGGTCTCCGTGCATCACCTGTCGTGGATGCTTGTCATGTCCGAGGCCGTCAAGGAGCACGCTCACCGAGGCGTGGAGGATCCGGAACAGGCGTGGATACTCGGTGAACTCATCCGATACCTGTCTCATCCGAAGTCAGGAGCGCTGCAGTTCACCGACATGGGGGACCACTGGACGACCGTGCGCGATGCGGTCGCTGACGGATCTGTGCTGCGGTATAGCGGCGAGCTCGTGGAGGTGTGCCAGAGGTGGGACCAGTTGCTGCGCGTCGCGGCTCTAAGACTTGGTACCGAGATTGGTGCCGACGTTATGGAGGTCATTCCCAGGGCCCAGCGCCAGAACCCGAAACTGCGCAACAAGGAGTTCGTCCGGTCGCTTTCGGCTGACGGCACCGTTGGCGGTGTGCTGCGAGTCCCCTCGGTCATCGCAGACATAAGTATTGCTGTCGACATCAAGGCGCAGAAGGTGGAACTGTCGACGGCATTCGTCGCGCCGGATGACCGCACAGCGAGAGCGACGGTGGTTTGGCTGGTCAGACAGCTCAAGAGCGCCCCCGGGTCATTGCTGGTGGACGCCTATTCGAAGTCGTCACGAGTCCCAATGACCGCGTCGCTCGAGCAACTGCGTGGGGATCCGCGCGAGGCTGTCCCAGCGAGCGGACAGGCGCCAGTCAAGTTCCAATTGCGCCAGCTGACACCGATGGGAGCGGGGCGTCGCACCACTCGCAAGAAGGGGTTCATCGACTCTGTCATCGACGCGGTCATGGACTTCTACGCATCCGCCCTGCAGGATCTGAAACCGTTCGTGCCACGGGCGCCCGCCATCGAGCGACGTGAGGCCTCGCCAAGCGAGGCTCACGAGCCATCGGCATCAGCCACTGAGCCCAAGGCTGTGATCCAAGAGCAGGCGACTGTTGCGTCCAAGAATGTGGACCATCGCGCGGATCAGGACTAGTCGGTCCCGCGCACCTCGGCCTACGCCTCGCTTCCTCGCTGGCGTAATCCACTCCAGAAAGATCGTCGGGCTGCGGTCGGGTCGGCAGAACCCGGGCCGCACCGGGAGTTGTGGCGGATGCAACCGACCCGCCCCGAAGGACCGGCCCCCGAGATTTGCGGCCGAGGCTCAGGTGCCGTGCAGTGCGCTCAGGTGGAGTCGGTCGGCTTTGCCGCTGAACGTTCGCGGGAAGGCGGGGAGGACGTGCACGCCGGCCGGGGCGAGGGACTCGGGCACGCGGGCCCTGATGAACTCGTCGAGTTCGTGCTCGTCGGCGGTGCCCGGAGAGTTGAGTTCCACGAAGCAGCGGAGCTGGTCGCTCCGGTCCATGACGACCGCAGCGTGGCGGACCGCGGGGTGGTCGTAGGCGGCGTCCTCCACCTCACGCAGGAACCCGCCCCGGCGCTCGGCGGCGTCGGCCTCCTGGATCCGACCCAGCACCTTGATGTGACCCTGCGGGGATGCGACTCCGACGTCTCCCGTGTGGAGGACACCGCCCTGCGTCGTCCTGGCGTAGGCCTCGGGCTTGTTCCGGTACTCCGGGAAGTAGCCCTCCGCCACCACGACCTCACCCACGCTCCCCGCGGGCAGTTCCCGGTTGTTCGAGCCTGCCACGAACGACAGCCGATCCGGCAGCGGCCGGCCCGCAAATCCCTCGGGGGCCGTCTCGTTGTCGGGCGTGCCGAGGACCATGAAGCCGCCGAGCTCGCTCTGTCCGTAGCTCTCGGCGAGGGGGATGCCCAGGTGGTCCCTGTAGTCCCGTTTGATACGGGGCGCCAGCGGTGACCCGCCCGAGAGCGCGAGGCGCAGGCCGTGTGCTGGCTTCGCGTCCCTCGCCAGGCCGACAACGTCGGCAAGGGTGAGCGGGTACGCCACGAGGACGGTCCCGCCATGCGCGGAGATGTCCTTCCAGACCTCACGGGGAGAGTGGCCGGCGGCGAGAACCACGTGGGCGCCGGCGTGCAATGCCGGCATGGCGCTGGCGACGAGTTGGAAGCTGCTCGCCACCGGCGTCGTCGCCACCAGCACGTCGTTCATCCCGTACCGGAGCCTCTCGGAGATGCACGCGGTTCCCAGCGTGACCGGACCGCTTCTCAGCACGACTCCCTTCGGGTCTCCGGTGGTCCCCGAGGTGTAGGAGAGGAACAGGGGAGAGGATTCGTCGTGATCCCGTGGCGCGGTCGCTGTGCTCCCGCCGGGGGTGACGTCCTGCAGCGACGTCGCGTCGATGCCCAGGATCTCGGCGAGGCGGGGACGATTCTCGTCATCGGAGACGACGACGGCCGGGTCCATGTCGCCGACGAAATAGGGAAGCCGGTCGTCGGGCGTGCGGGCGTCGATGAGTGCCGGTAGAGCGCCCAACCGCCATATTGCGAAGATGGTGAGCCATGCCTCGATGCTGTCTGGGCTGCACACGCCGACGGTGCTTCCCTTCGCAACACCCAGGTTCGCGAGCGTGCCCGCCACCACGGGCACCTGCTTGCCGACCTCGGCGTAGCTGACGGTCGTTCCCTCTCTGCTGAGTGCCGGCCGATCCGCGTGGCGCTCGCACGCCCGTTCCAGGACTGTGACGATGTCCATGTCTGTTCGTCTCCCTATGGCCGCAGGCGGGTGTTGTTGAGATTTGCCTTGGCGAGGTAGCTGTCGATGACATCCATCGCCTGGCTGCGCAGTGCGTCTTCGTCCAGGTGGACGAACTCGCCGTCCTCGACGAGCAGATCGCCGTCGACGATGACGTGGCGGACGTCCGACCCCCCGGCGCGGTGCACCAGACTCCAGGCCGGATCCAGGATCGGCCCAAACCCCAGGCCATCGGTAGCGACACAGACCAGGTCGGCGAGCGCCCCGCCGGAGACCTCGCCGAGTTGACCGCCCAGACCGACCGCCTTCCCCCCGTTCGCCGTTGCCATCCGCAGGGCGACGGCCGGCGAGATCGCTCCCGGGTCCTCGTTGCGGATCGACTGCAGCAAGACCTCTTGCCGCATCTCACAGAAGATGTCGACCATCTGATCGACGCCCAGCCCGACGTTCACGCCGGCGTTCAGGAGGTCCAGCACACGCGTGAACCCCTTGGCAAGTTTCATGTGATTGCTCGGGCAGTGCACGACGTGGGTTCCGGAACCCGCGAGGAGGCCGATCTCGGCATCGGAGAGGAAGACGCAGTGCACGAGCGTCGCGTCCGGGCCGGTGAATCCGAGGCGGTCGAGGAACTCGATGGGTCGGCAGTCGTGTTCGGCCTGGATGCTCTGGACCTCGGCAGCCGTCTCGGCCACGTGCGTGTAGAGCCGGAGGCCGTAGGTGGCGGCGTACTCGCGGGCGGCGACATAGTCGTCGGGTGCGGCCTGGCGGAACGAGACGGGTGCCAGCATCAGCCGATCTGCGGGCACACCGTCCGCGAGCAGCGAACCAACCCGCCCGAGTCCTTCGGCGATCGGCTCGCAGATGGGGTCGTAACCCCGAGTCATCAGGCCTCGGGCCAGATACCAGCGGATGCCGGTGGCCTCGTAGCCGGAAATGGTGGCGGCGTCGAGTCCGGGGCGATGGAACGGGTACACGTGGTCGACGACCGTCGTCACCCCCGAGGCCAGGAGCCGGGCGGTGCTGTAGGCCGCCATCGTCTCGTACTCGACCGGCCCTGCGGCCTCGTTCAACCGCCAGTAGAACCGCAGCATCTCGTCCAGCTTCAGACCCTCGCCCGCGCTCAGCCCGGGCGTCATGTCCCGCAGGTGGTCGTGGAGGTTGACGAGGCCGGGGATGACGATCGTCCCCGATGCGTCCACGCTGCGGCGTGCCGGGCGGTCGGGGCCACCGATGGCGACGATCCGGCCGCTGTCGATATAGATGTCGCCGGTCGTGATGTCGCCCGCCTCGTTGCAGGTGACGCAGAGGCCGCCCCGCACGGCGAGATCGACATCACCTGCCGGTGTCACAGCTCACCACCAGCCCTGCTCGGCGGCGGATCGGAGCCCCCCGACGCCGAGGCCCTCGAGGCCCCAGTCGGCGAGGGTCTTGCCCTCCGACGCGTAGTCGCGCCCCGAGGCCACTGACGACACCACGATCAAGCTGTCGATCACGGGCGTGGCGAGGCCCAGTTCCCGCCCCAGCGACGAAGCCAGGACCAGCGAGTACGGCACATCCTCGGAGACGAACCGGTGGTCGAGCGCCTCGGGGCTGCAGCGGAACTCCAACGTGGGGAGCAGGCTCGACTGCAGCGTCTCGTGCAGGTCGGTGCCCTTGCGCGGGGCCAAGCCCTGGCCCACGAGGTAGTCCTCGTACGGCGTCGTGTTGGCCAGCCCGAGCGCCTTGCGCATCGCCAGATATTCGCGGTCGAGTGCCTCGATGACGTTGACCACGCCGGGAGTGCCGCCGGTGCCCCAGAGGCGGAACGTGCCCTCCGGCTGCTGGATCGACCCCAGGTTGCAGATCATCGCCGGGACGTGGTCGATGGCATTGAAGTTCAGCAGCAGCGTCTCCCAGACGCTCTCCGCTTGCGCGACCCAGGGCCAGATTGCAGCGGCGATCGACATCACGTCGTCGATCCGGCCGCTCGGCAGGGCGGAGACGAGCGTGCCGCCGCTCTTCCGTATTGCCCCCACCTTCCCGGGACCGGAGACGAGCGCGCCGTAGTACGGGAGCGTGTTCGTGTCCCCGAGGGTGATGTCGGTTCGCCTGCCGATTTGCCGGAGGGCCGTGACGGCTGCGAACGCACCGCCGGGCTCGCCGACCCAGAGCACCGTTTGTCCCTGCTGCCAGACGGGTGCGAGGAGTTCGGCCAGCGGTTCGTGTCCGAACGCCGGCACGCAGATGATCACCAGATCGGTGCCGGCGATCGCTCCGGCGGGGTCCGTCGACGTCGCCCTGACGGGGGCGAGTTGCGGCTTGGCGGTGGTGTCGGTCAGTGACGAGCGGAAGGTCAGTTCGATACCGCCGGCGGCATCGGCGGCCTCGAGGCCGGCGCTGAACCGGGGCTGATCCGCGAGGACGACCGGACGCCCGTTGAGCCCGAGTTCGGCGGCGATGGTCAGGCCACCGCCGCCCGTTCCGATGACGACGATGTCGGTGGGGGCGCTCATTCCTGCTCTCCTTCGATGATGGGGGCGACGCTCTCGACGACCGCCCTCGTTGCGGACACGTCGCCTTCGCCGAGCTTCAGGATCGCCAGATCGACCCCGAGGTCGCTGAGTTCGCCGAGTCGCTGGGCCGCCGTCTTCACCGTCCCACCGATGGCGAAAGCACGGACCATCTCGTCGGTGACGTAGTCCGCTTCGCGCACGTTCGGGTCGTTCAGTCCCGACCGGAGCGTCGCGACAGCCTCCGGGTCGAACCCGTAGACCGGGATCAGCTCGTCGGAGTACGTCCCGCCGGCCATGAGCGTGCACCGCGGCCGGAGCCGGTCGATGGCGACCGCCTCGTCACGGTGGACTTCCACGTCCAGCATGACGGCGATCCGGCAATCCTGCGGGTCTCGGCCCGATCTCCCGGCGCCGTGGGCGACGCGCGCGCGGGCGTAGTCGAGGAAGTCCCGGTGGATCCCGTGGATGATGACCCCGTCGGCGATCTCGCCGGCCAGTTCGAGCATGCGCGGACCTCTCGCGGACAGGTAGATCGGCGGGGGCTCGACCTGCCAGCCGAGTTCGGAGCCGTCGGCGGAGAAGTACTCACCTCGGAAGTGCGCGGGGCCCGCACTGAGTTGCCGGATGATCGCAACCGCTTCGCGGAGCATGGTGAGCGGGCTCTTGGGTCGCATGGCGAACTGGGAGGGAAACTCGTGGCCTCCCGGGCCGATGCCGACGACGGCACGCCCGCCGGAGCATTCCGCGATGGTCGCAGCCGCACTGGCGATGAGCGCCGGGTGGCGCAGCTGGATCGCGGCGATGCCGGTGGCCAGCCGCAGGGTCGTGGTCCGAGCGGCGATGAGAGCCTGTGCCGCGTACACGTCGCGCAGGAAGTAGTGATCGGGGAGCCACACGTCCGAGAAGCCCGCATCTTCTGCGGCAATCGCGAGTTCGGTGATCGAGTCCAGTGGCTGATCCAGCCAGATCGTCAGTCCGTACTTCATCGGTGTGAATTCTCGGGTGCGCGGTTGTCCATCGGTGCTCCCGCTAGGCCTGTCGGGCCGACACGATAGTGAGGTGTCCGGGACCTGATACGTGGTGCTCTCGGAGCGGCGTCACCGCCCCAGCGGGCTCAGAGACGTGCCATCACGGCGCGGGCGGCCGCCAGCCCTCTCGCTCGGACTTCCGCCTCGTCGACTGTTGTGATGGCGCCGTCCTCGACGACCACGTCACCCCGAACGATGACCACCGAGACATCGAGACCGGTGGCGAACCATCCCGCGGTCGCCAACGGGTCGTTGACCGGCTCGTGGTGCAGTGAGGATGTGTTGACCACGATGAGATCCGCAGGCTCGCCGGGAGCGATGGCCCCGGTTCCTGTTCCGAGAGCGCCGGCGCCGCCACCGGTGATGAGCCTGATCATGTCCCCGACGCTGATGGCGGAGGCGTCGGTCGCCGCCACGCGTTGCAGCAGGGCTCCGAATCGAGCCACCTCGAACATGTCCTGACCCGCGACCGCGCACCCGTCGGTGCCGGCGGCCAGCGGCACCTCGCGGGAGCGGAGTTCGCGAAGTCGCATGATGCCCGAACCCAGGTACCCGTTGGAGAGCGGGTTGTAGACGAGGTGCGGGCGGCGGCTTGCGGCGAGTTCGATCTCGGCGTCGTCGAGCCACACGGCGTGTGCCAGGACTGCGTCCGGGTCGAGGAGGCCGAGGTCGTCGAGCAGCACCAGCGTGCGCCGTCCCGCCCGCAGTCGCCACGTGACGTCAGCGGCGAAGGCGTCCTCGGCGGCGTGGGTGTGCCAGCGAACGCCGTGGCGCCGCGCCAACTCCGCGCTCGCGACGAGGATCTCGTCGGAGCAGTAGGCGGTATTGGCCGGGCCCGGCCACACCGCCACCGGTCCGGCGGGCTTCTCTCGCATGGCCGCTTCGGTCAGCTCGATCTCCTGTGCGTTGGTGTAACCGAAGTTGGCCGCCGGCAGTTTGAACGCGTCTGCGGCGCCTGTCCGTTCCCCGACCATCATGCGTGCGACCGCACCCGCCAGTCCGACGCGTTCCATGGCGTGCGCGACCGCCACGACATCCTCGGGTTCGCGCCGGCCGCCGTAGTGATGATTGATGGCGGCGACGGTTCCCGACCGCAGCGAGTGCAGTGCGCCGAGTTCGCTCAGAGCAACCATCTCATCGCGCCTGAGTTGCAGCGCCAGCGGGATCATGTGCGTCCTCAGCCACTCGGCGAGGCCGAGGCCATCCCCCAGGCCGCGTGCCGCCACCTGGAACAGGTGGGTGTGCGCGTCGATGAGACCCGGCAGGACAATGCTTCCCGTGGCGTCGATCACCCGTCGCGGACTCCCCGCGGGGCGCTCGGTGATCGACCCGACCGCCACGACCCGATCCCCGACGACGTCGACGAACCCCGTCTCGAAGAACCTGGCCCCGTCACCGAGCGTCAGAATCGTCCCGCCCTCCACGCGGACGTCGGGCACCGGCGGTTCATGTCGATCGTTGGCTGTCACGACCGGGGACGTTGTCCCTCCGCTCCTACTGGACTGGGTCATGCGAGCCATCATGCATCAGACGAGGTGGGGGCGAACGCATCAGCCTCGCTACCGTCGAGGACGGCGACAACATGGAGTCTGGCCCCCGACGGCTGTAGGCCGCCCCTACTCGGGTGCGGCGGGGTACCAGTAGTCCGGTTCGAGTGGCCCGTGGTCCGGCGGGCGGTGAACTATTTCGAGCGTGGTCTTGAGGGGTCCGTCCGATCGCGAAGGGTGTGAGATCGAAGTTGGGGTTTGCTACGCGGTGGGGTCGACGAGGCGGCCTACGAAGAGAACAGCACCGGTGCCGTGGTGGACGATGGCCCAGAGGAACGGGCGGTCGGCGACGATCGTGAGATCGGCTGGAGGAGGTCCGGACTCTGCGAAGGCCATGGTGGTGGCTGCGGCCGCTTCGGTGCCTTTCTCATCGACGATCACTTTGGCGCCGTGGAGCGCGGCGGTGATGAAGATGCCGGGGGCGATGCCGTCGAAGCGCGCGCCGGCGCAGAACCCCAGTGGGCAGAGCCATTCGAAGAGATCGGTGGGCGGCAAGGTCTGTTCCCACTTGGGCATCGTGAGGTCGACAAGACCCGTTTGGGCGGCACTCTGCAGTCCGATCACTGCCTCCGCGTCGAGCGATTCCTCGACTGCCGCGAGGCCGGCGGGGTCGTGGGGGACGATGAGCCACATGGCCAGTTCGCCACCTTGGTAAGGGAGTTCAACGGCGTCGGCGTCTTCGAACTGAACGAAGCGACGAGGGACCGGCTCCCTGTCGCGCATGAACGGAACCGTGACCGACCGGTTGTCGTCGGTGGTGAACCGGCTGTCGCTGGTCAACTCGGGGAGGAATGGCTCGATCCAGTCAGCCTGCAGGTAGACCGTGTTCACGAGGACCAACTTCTGGTCTCGCACAACACTCTCAGTGACGATCATGGGGATGAGCCCGCGGGTGCTCCCCGAGACCCATCGGTTGATGGTGTCGGCTGCTGCGGCGCCATCGGTGGTGTCGATCGGTTGGACAGCCGCCCCGTAGTGAGTGGTGGCAGTGTCGAGGAAATCCGGCAGTGGCGAGAACTCGTCGTCAGGGAAGAGACGGTTGGCTACTTCCAACGTGGTGGGCTCGGCAGAGGCTTCGGCCAGCATGAGATCGACGGCGTTGGCGGCACTATGGAGATCAACCTCGGGGAATCCGAAGATCCTGTCGAGCACTGCCCCGGAGTCAGCCGATGCCCCGGCCCGACTCAGGCTGAAGGCGATACCGATGCTCATCGGGCTGGAGACTGCGTTGCCTATCAGGTGCCGATGGAAGTCCCACCCGGCTGTGTTGATTCCGGCGACCCAATCACCGGCTGGGGCGTCACGATCAGCGGGCAGCCGATCAACAACCGGTTCGCCCATCGGTTCGGAGGTGGTGGTCGTCCCGGGGGCGTCAGGATCAGTCGGCAGCCGATCAGCCACCGGTTCGCCCATCGGTTCGGAGGTGGTGGTCGTCCCGGGGGCGTCGCGATCAGTCGGCAGCCGATCAGCCACCGGTTCCAATGCTGTCATGGTCGTGTCCGAGGAACCGCATGCCGCGGCGACAGAGCACAGCAAGACCAGAAACCCGAGCAACTTTGTCATACCAATTGGACGGTACAGCAGCGCTTCAGGTTCCCGAGACCATGGGAAACCGCCCACGCTCGGATGCCCGGAAGCCTCTCCACCCGCTCCGGCCGGTTCCGGGCAGGGACGGGTTCAGGCGCCTGCCATGTCGAAGTGGAGCTTGGTCTGGGTGGTCGTCTCGGCGACGAGGCGGCCGCGGCGGATCACGTAGCGACGGTCGGCGTTCTGACGGAAGGCCTCGTAGGCGCTGGGTGCGGACAGGACGTTGAGGTTCGCCGGGTTCCCCTCTTCGATCCCGTAGCGCTCGAGGCCCATGATGCGGGCCGGGTTGGCGGTTCCCATGTCCATGACCGTCTCGGCGTCGGTCATCGTGTTGAACTCGCCGGCGTGGATGGCGAAGAGGCCGGCCTCGAGCATGTCCATCCGCCCGTAGGGCGAGAACATGTCGCCGTTGTTGTTGTGGGCGTAGGCGCAGTTGATCCCGGCGGCCACCAGCTGCTTGATCCGTGACGGGCCCATCCCACAGATGATGAGTTCTTCCTTCGGGCAGGCGCAGAAGTTGATCTCAGCCCGTTTCGCCAGCCCGATCACCCTGGAGGCCTCCGCCTCGGAGTAGGCGGACAGCGCGCCCCAGTGGTTGAGTGTCACCCGGCCCTCGTAGCCCTCCTCGAGCGTCTTGACGAGCACGTGCTCGGCGGCGCGCGTGTCGGACGTGGATTCCACGTTCTGGTCGATGTGGAGGTCGATGTCGACGTCGTACTCGTGCGCGACGTCGAAGACGAAGTCCACATACCGGACGACGTCGGGTGGGGAGTCCTCCAGATGGGGCGATCCGCCGATGGCATCGGCGCCAAGATCCATACCCCGCCGCACCAGCGCCCGGAGCTCGTCGTTCATCGGGTTCGCGGCCGGAAGGGCCACTATCTGGAGGTCCACGACGCCGGCGAACATCTGCTTCAGCTGCAGCAACCCCTCCACCCCGGTCGTTCCCCAGGCGTGGTCGACGTCGGAGTGGACCCGGATGGCTCCGGTGCCGTTGGCGATCGCCCACTGGAGGGCCTGACGGCCACGCGCCACGACATCGGCCACGGAGCTGGACTTCTTGGCCACGTACGAGCGGGCGAGGCTCTCGGTGATCGTTCCGGTGACCGCGGGAGGGCTCTGGTAGATCATCATCGACTTGTCGAGATGGGAGTGGGAGTCGGCGAAGCTGGGGATGGCGAGCCCGCCATCGCCGTCGATCTCTGCCTCTGCCGCCTCGGCGATATGGGGCTCGATGCGCGTGATCGTGTCGCCGACGATCCCGATGTCGCGGATCTCGGGCACCCCACGGAGACGGACGTTGCGGATGACCAGGTCCATCTGCACCCCTTCACGGTTGTTCGGCCGACATTGTCGCGTACGCCGAACCCGCTCCGGCGGCCGCGGGTAGCCGGCTCGTGGTCGGTGAGGGTGAGGAGACCGAAGACAATCCCGGCGATGGTCAGCAAGATTCCTCGCGCAACACCCGGGACAGGCCATGTGCCGGTATGTCAGTATCGGGTGGATGCTGATTCGAGCGCTGCACTTCGGCGTGGACGAGTGCGCCGTGGCCGCGGAGCCGCCGAGAACGCCGCCCCAAACCCAACGAGCCGCACAAGAACTGATGTCCAGCCGATCAACTATCTCCACTGTTCGCACGAAACTTTTGCCTGTCTCGTGCGTCTATCGAGGTGCATGCGTGGATCTCGATCGGCTCGCCCTGACCGCAACTCCCGTCTCGGGGCGTTGTTGACTGGTTACGACGGATTGGGGTGCTGATGTTCGATCTCGTCGCGGTGCTCGCCCAGTCCGACAGTGGGGCGCTGCTGGACAGTTCCCTGACCGCTTCGGACTGGATCAAGGCCGGGATCGTCCTTGTCGCCACGTTGGTCGTGGCGATGGTCGTCTCCAAGGTTCTGCGCCGGGTCGTGGTTCAAGGTTTGGGGCACGGCTTCGCGTCAATCCTGACCTCGCGACTGATCGGCTACGCGGTGTTCATCGTCGGCCTGTCGTACGCGCTCACGGTCCTGGGTGTGCGCGTGGCGCCGCTGCTCGGTGCGCTGGGGCTCGGCGGTCTCGTGCTGGCGCTCGCACTGCAGCCGGTGGTCGGAAACTTCGTGTCGTCGGTGATCCTGCAGACTCGCCGGCCCTACACGGTGGGCGACACCGTCGAGCTGGCCGGCAGTGTCGGCGTCGTGGAGGACATCGACTCGCGTACCACGCAGATCCGGTCCCTCGACGGCACACACGTCCGCATTCCCAACGCCAACGTGGTCGGCGCCACCATCGTCAACCTGACCCGCGAGCCCGTGCGCCGCAGTTCCCTGGCGGTCGGCGTCGCCTACGACACCGACCTGCAGCAGGCGACCGACGTCATCTACGACGCCCTGGCGAGGGTGCCACGGGTGCTGACAGAGCCGGAGCCCTCTGTGAACCTCGACGGGTTCGGCGACTCCAGCATCGGATTCAGCGTTCTCTACTGGCACGCCAGCGATGTTCCCAGCGAACTTGCCGCCCGCCACGATCTCGTGGTGGCGATCCATCAGGCTCTCGCGGCTTCGTCCATCACCATCGCCTTCCCTCAGGTGGTCGTCTGGGGCGGCGAGCCGAAGCCCGACAGGCTCTATGGGGGCCAGGTCCGCGAAGTGCGCACGCCTTATCCGGGCCTTGACGAGTCACGACCGGACAGGGACCGCCGCGCGATCCCGTGGCGCCGGGCCGGGCGCCAAGGTTCCGACACGTGACCGCGCCCCGGCGGGGAGGCAGTCAACTGGCAAGCCACCGCCTCGCTGAGCCTCCCCGGGTTTCACGCAGGCTCAGGTGTGCCCCGGGTTTCGCGCGGTCAGCTTGCTTGACCTCGGGCGCTGGTGGTGGCGTGACGGATCTCGTACTCGACGGGCGTGAGCATGACGAGAGACGAGTGTCGCCGTTGCCGGTTGTGGAAGATTTCATCGGTTTCGGGTTCAGTCGAGACCGGATCGAGTTGGCGTCACGCTTGAAGCGGGTCGGCTTCGACGATCGCGGTGACCGTCTTGCGGCCCAGCCCGGACGCCTCGGCGATCTGTCGCAGCGATGCACCGACGCGGTGTGCAGTGCGGATCATGTCGTCGCGGATGGCGATCTCCTTGTGGGCCCGCTCGGCGCTGAGGCCGACCACGGCGAGCGCGGCGCCGGTCTCATGGTCGAGGCCGCTGCGGTACTTGTCCAATGCCGCGTTGGCGGCGGACACGTCAGCGTCGCTGTAGCTCATTGCTCCTCCCGCAGGCCCCCCGCCAGCTTGTCGCGGATTGCGAGGAGGGTCGGGATCCGTGGCGAGAGTTCCCCGGTCGACTCGGCGACGTTGAGATGCGCGATGACCATTCCCAGCAACTCCAGCGCTTCGACCCGCTCCAACTCGACGCGCACCATTGGTCCAAAGCGTACCACCTACGGTCCGTATTGGGCCAGCGACTCGGATTGAACCTCCCCGGGTTTCCCCACCCTCCCGGAAAGCTAGAGCGGTTCAACCGCGTGTGACCCTGCCCCTCAGACGGCCCGCATCCGGGCCAGGTCCGGCTGCTGGACCGCGGCGGCGAACCGTGGGCGCTCGACGACCTCCAGACCCTTATACAACCTCTGGCCGCACGTGCGACAGTCCGCCAACGCGGCGATTTGGACGATCTGATTTGGTTTGTTCGATGAATCTACTGGACCGGCTCGATCAGTCATACGCTGAACGTAGCTCCGGCATTTTCGCATACCATCGGTATTAACCAGTTCTGCTGTGGTCAGCATATCCGCAGGTCAGCAGCTATTTGACTGCAGATCTGGAGTACCCCCCCTGGGACTTGAACCCAGAACCTGCGGATTAAGAGTCCGTTGCTCTGCCAATTGAGCTAGAGGGGCTTGCCGGGAGCCCGGCCGGGGCCGGGTTCGGTGGCGGTTGACCGAGGGGATTTGAACCCCCGACCTCCGGGACCACAACCCGGCGCTCTAACCAACTGAGCTACGGTCAACAGGGGAACCCATCATAAAGCCCCGCCGATGCTCCGCCACGACTGCGCCGGTGGAGCGGGGGGCGGATCCCTGAGCCGTGCCTGCCGATGTTGCCGACCCTCGACAGGAACGCGCATGGATCCCGGCCTTCGCCGGGATGACGGTTGGCGGTCACTCGGTCGTGGTCTCCTAGAACTGCAGGGGGCAGATGGGCTCGTCGAAGCGCCAGCCGGCCTGGGCGAGCGCTCCCAGCACCGCGTCGAGGGCGGCCAGGGTGTTTGCCCCGGTCCGCTCGTGCAGCAGAAGGATCGTTCCGGGCCGCACCCCGTTGAGGATGCGCCGGGTGAGTTCGTCGATCCCGGGGTCCTTCCAGTCCAGCGGGTCCACGTCGCCCCACAGCACGATGTCGAATCCTTCGTCGCCCGCCCACTCGAAAATGTCGTCGTTGGTGATGCCGTACGGCGTGCGCAGGCAGTTCGTGCCGTAGTTCCCGAACAGGTCGGCGCTGGCCCTCAGCTCCCTGCGGAACAGATCCTCGTCGTAGAGGGCGGCGATCTCGTGCGACCACAGGTGGGTGCCGATGGTGTGGCCGCGGGCGGCGATCTCCTCGATGAGATTGAAGTTCAGGCTGGCGTACGCGCCCACCGGGAAGAACGTTGCGCGCGCCCCGTAGCGGTCGAGGAGGTCGAGCGTCGGCCTGGTCCATCTCGTGCTCGGGCCGTCGTCGAACGTGAGGTAGAGGCGTGGTTCGCCGGACTCGCCGGTGGGACCTCGGCGGATCTTGCGGGCCGGCCGTCCCAGCGGTTCGGCAATGGAGCCCGCCACGGAGGGGACCGACCCGAGCAGCTCGAGTTCCTCCTCCGTGAGCTCCCGGTGCTCCTCGTCCTCGATGATCAGCCAGTAGCAGTTGTCCTCGAGGAGGGCCTGGCTGAAGAACGAATCCGACGGATCGGGGCAGATCGTGGGGATGATGTCCGGCCTGGGAGTGGGCGCAAGCGGGCCACCCGCCCGCGCGACGGATGTCTGGCGATCCGCGGCCAGGGGGGTGGCGGCTGCCGGTTCGTTACTGGGATCGGCCGCGGTCGATGTCGCCTGCTCGGGCACATCGGCGGGTAGCGCGGAACTCTCGATTCCGTCCTCCCCGGAGGCGGCAGTCGCCGGCTCGACGGACGAGGCATCCGGGCCCGGCGCGGGCTCCGCGAGATTCGCGGGGTCGTCAAGAGAGGCGCTCACGGTCGGCGAGGAGGCCGAACTCGTGGCCACGGCCAGCGCGGCGACGACGGCCAGCACACCGAGGGCGGCCAGCGTGGGACGCCACCTCATGGCCGATCGTCCCCGCCGGTGCTGTCGCCGGGGGACGCCTCGGGGCCGATCAGAGCCGACGCGCGGAGATCGTCGTCATGCACGAACCACATCCGCACCGTTCCGTCGCCGGAAACGGTCAGCGGTGTGCCCAGGACCTGCCCGGCGCTGACCGGCGCACGGTGCTCGATCTCGGCACGGTAGGACGAGCGCAGGCCCCGGGTGGCGACGGCTTCCAACACCGCCGTCCAGTATGCGGCGTTGTTCACGTGACCCAGCACGTCCAGGTCGCACCACCGGGGCACCCACCGGATCGCCCCGTCGGCAGCGGGCGCCGGCGGATGTTGGAGGGTGGCGCCGACCTTGCGGCCGGTGGCGGACGGACCGAAGACGCCTTCGAACTTCGGGGCAAGGCGACGCGGAACGCCCGTGGCGGGATCGAGGTGCACCCACAGCGCCGCAGCGTCGATCCCCGCCCCGCGGGTACCGCGCAACTGCGTCGAGCGCTCGGCCCAGCGGCTCCCGAGACCCGAGCACCAGGTCGTGAGCGTGAGCGTCTCGTCGAAGACGGCGGGGGAGCGCACCGCAACCAGGAGCCGGCGCAGCACCCACGACCGATCGTCGCCGAACCCGGCGTCGAGGTAGTCGTCGGTGGCGACGTCCTGGAGGTGGCAGGCCAGGGCGTCGAGGCGAAGGAAACCATCGGGACCCGCCTCGTCGAGCCGCACCCGGCGGGTCTCGCTGAACCGCCGACCGGCTGCAGGCAGCGGCTGCAGGCTGCCGGCACCGACGACTCTGGGCACGGCTCGGACAGTAACACCGGCGTTCCCGCTTGCAGCGCAACCCGACCGGCACCGCGCGACCGCCCGTTAGCCTCGTCTGCCGGTGGACGGGCGGCGCGACCGGCAGCCCGGCCGGGGAGTCGGCGAGGAGGCAGTGACATGGCGGAAACGGGGTTCGCGGCGGGGGGCACGGCCGGCGGCGTCGTGGATCTGCCCTACCGGGTCGTGGCGGAGGGTCTGGCCTTCCCCGAGGGTCCCGTGGCGCTGGCGGACGGCTCGGTGCTGGTGGTGGAGGTGCGGGGGCCGCGGGTCACCCGGATCACCCCCGACGGCGCCTGCGAGCCGGTGGCCACGTGGAAGAGCGTCACGACGGCCGGGCCCAACGGCCTTGCGATCGGCCCTGACGGCGCGGCCTACGTGTGCAACAACGGGGGCTTCGCCTGGTACGAGCGGCGCGGTTTCTGGCTGCCCGTGGCGCCGGGCACGGGCGCCGGGCAGAGCCCCGAGTACATCACCGGCAGCATCGACCGCCTCGACCTCGACACCGGAGAGGTGACGGTCCTGTACACAGCCTGCGCGGGTCACCGCCTGTGCGGCCCGAACGATCTGATCTTCGACGCCTCCGGCGGCATGTGGTTCACCGACCACGGCAAGGTGCGCGCCCACGACGAGGACCGGGTGGGCGTCTTCTACGCAACCGTCGACGGCTCGTTCGCCCGCCGGGCGATCTTCCCGCTCATCGGACCCAACGGCATCGGCCTGTCCCCCGACGGCACCACGCTGTACGTGGCCGAGACGCCCACTGGCCGGCTCTGGGCCTGGGACATCATCGGCCCCGGACGGGTCGATCATCGCAGCAAGCGCTGCCTCGCCAACACGCTGGGCCACTTCGACTCCCTGGCGGTGGAGGCCGACGGCACGGTCGTCGTGGCAGCCCTCGGCGAGGGCCTGTGCCTGGTGCGCCCCGACGGCGGGATCAGCTACGTGCGGGCGCCCGAGCCGCTGGTCACGAACGTCTGCTGGGGTGGCGAGGACCTGCGGACCGCCTATGTCACCGAGGCGGCCGGGGGGCTGCTGCTGGCCTACGAATGGCCCCGCCCGGGCCTGCCGCTGGCATTCGGCCGTTAGACGGCGTCCGCGCCTTCCTCGCCGGTGCGGATCCGCACGATGCGGTCCACCTCGGTCACCCAGATCTTGCCGTCGCCGATCTTGCCGGTGCGGGCCGCCTCGACGATCGCCTTCACGGTGGCGTCGAGGTCCTTGTCGTCGACCACGATGTCCATGCGCGACTTGGGGGTGAAGGAAATCTGGTACTCCGTGCCCCGGTAGGTCTCGGTGTGACCCCCCTGGCGGCCGTAGCCCTGCGCCTCCGAGACGGTCATGCCGTGGATGCCAACGGTGTTCAGCGCTGCCTTGACAATGTCCACGTGGTGGGGCTTGATCACTGCCGTGATCAGTTTCATTGTGCACCTCCTGCACCATGTCCGAACGGCCGGATCGGCGCTGAGCCGGCCTACCGTCCGGACGCTCCGCGCTGAACGTTGCTTCTACCGTTGCGTGCCGCGCCGGGCGACGGCGACAGCGTAGCGGCTCGTGAAACAGTGACATCGGCGCGATGTGAGATGAAACTGGTTGCCCGAACCTTCCGGAGGTACGAGGACATGTACGTCGAGTTGGATCTGCGGACCGGCGAGCGCCACCTGGCGGAGGCCGACGACTTCGGTCGGTTCCACATCGAGGTCGACGGCGACCGTCACGACGTGCTGCGGATGCTCGGGGACGAGGCCCGTCTCGGGCGCACGCATCATCTCTGGTGGTCGGTCGAGGCGATCCGGCAGCTTGCCCCACCGGGCCGGGAGCCGGCCTGGGATGAACGGTTCGACGACATGATGGCGTGGGCGGCCACGCAGGGCTGGATCGACGAGGCGGGCACCCATGTCCAGGTACACGTCGAGCGACCCGGTGGGGGGATCGTCGCGACGCAGTGAGCGTGGTGCGGCCAGGTGGGCGGTCGATCTCTGTTCGACTCATTCGCCGGATCGCTGGACGATGGATTCCGGCCTTCGCCGGAATGACGGGCGGGGTGTCGGGCCGGGGTATCGGGCCGGGGTGTCGGGGCGGGGTGTCGGGGCGGGGTGTCGGGGCGGCGTATCGGGGCGGGGTATCGGGGCGGCGTATCGGGGCGGCGTATCGGGGCGGGGTATCGGGGCGGCGGAGCGGGGTGGGGTGTCGGGGCGGCGTATCGGGGCGGGGTGGTGGCGCGCAGTTCTACCCGGCGGTGGCGGCTGCGACGGCGATGGCCGCGGCGCAACGGGCGTTGTTGACGACGAGCTCCACGTTGGCGTCCACCGAGCGTCCCGCCGTGGCCTCGTCGATGGCGTCCAGAACGTAGGGCGTGACCTCGTTGCCGGAGATGCCGGCGGCCTCGGCACGTGCGAGAGCCTCCGAGACTGCGGTGTCGATGACGGCGTTCGCCACGGCCGCCGCCGCGGGGGGTGGCACGACGAACAACACAGCGGTGCGACCCATGGCGCCCACGACGGCGGCCGCCTCGGAGGGGGAGTCCACGCGGAAGGGCAATTCCAAGCCGCTGCTGCGGCTCCAGAAGGCCGGAAGCTCGTCGCACCCGTAGCCCACGACCGGTACACCGAGCGTCTCGAGTCGCTCCAGCGTGTGCGGCAGGTCCAGGAAGGCCTTGGCGCCGGCGCACACCGTCGCCACCGGGTAGCGGGCGAGGGCCTCGAGGTCGGAGCTGACGTCGCCGGTGACGGCACTGTTGCGGTGTACGCCGCCGATGCCCCCCGTGGCGAAGACCCGGATGCCGGCGGCGTGCGCCAGCGCCAGCGAGCCCGACACCGTGGTGGCTCCCGCCGGCCAGCGCCCCGCCATGGCCACCGGCAGATCGCGTTCGGCCATCTTCTCCTCGCAAGCCAGAATGGTCACGTAGCCGGCGTCGTCGAGGCCTACGCGGGGAACACCGTCGAGCAGCGCGGTCACTGCCGGTGTGACTCCCTGCGACTCGACCGCGGTGAGGCAACGCTCGAGCGCCTCGGCGTTCCGCCCCGGCGGAAGCCCCAGCTTCGAGTACACCGTGGACTCCAGCGCCACGACCGGCCGCCCCGCAGCAAGGGCCTCGGCCACACGCGGGTGGACGACCAACGATCTCATGCCCCCGTCCCCGGTGCCCGGAGGTGCGCGGCGGCGTCGAGATCCGACTCGTCGTTGGCCGCCGCCTGCGACAGGAGATGAACAGCGGCGGTCGTGTGACCAGCGACGATCGCGTCGGGCCACGCGTTACCCACCAGTCGGGCGGCAAGGAGCCCGCCGACGAAGGAATCGCCGGCACCGGTCGTGTCCGAGACGCCCTCCAGGTGCGGCGGTGTGAGGGCCTCGCCGTCGAAGCCTTCGCCGAACAGGCGCGTCGGGCGAGGGCCGTCCTTCACGACAACCAACTCCGCGAGTTCCCGGTGCCCGCCGGTGGCCTCCAGCAGGCTCGCCTCTCCGGCATCGCACAGCAGGACATCGGGGACGATGCCCGTGAGGGTCGCCCGGAACGCGGCAACACCGGCGTCGGCGATGGCGCCCACCGAGCAGGCGTCCACGCTGACGGCACCGCCGCTGCGGCGAACCTCGCCGATCATCCGCCGGGCCACCGACGCCAGAGGGTCTTGGAGCAGCGAGTAGCCCGCCACGTGCAGGATGCCGAGATCCGCCAGCCATGTGGGGTCGTAGCCGTCGAGGGAGGCGCAGGCGCCGCGATCGGTGAGCATCGTCCTCTCGCCGTCTGCGCCCACGAGCACGACCACCGTGCCGGTGCGCCCGCCACGTCGCACGAAGGGCTGCACGCCGCAGGCGGCCAACCCGCCGAGCAGGGCGTCACCGACGCCGTCGGCGCCCACCTGCCCGAAGAAGCGCACGCGGCCCGGGCCGAGCACGCCGGCGGCGGCCACAGCCGCGGTCGCCGCGCTGCCGCCCCGGCGGCGGAGGATGTCGCACGGCGTGTCGGTGTTGGTCCGCACGGCGGTGCGGCGGTGCACCACCACGTCCTGGAGCAGGTCGCCCAGGAAGCCGAGGCACCGCTGCCCGCCGGCATCGACACCAGCGTCGTTCACCGAACCAGCGTCTCCCTCAGCGCAGCGCCGCGCAGAGCGAGGCCATGAACGCCTCGGGCGGCACGTGGGTCACGACCGAGGCGTTCGGTGGTTTCCCGGTCACCCCGATGTGGTCGACGATGGTCTGGCCGCGCGCCGGGCCGTCGCCGGGGACGACCTCCACGTAGAAGTCCTCTGTGTCGGCGATCCCGGGGTCGAGCGCCACCGCCATCGCCAGCGGGTCGGGCAGGTCGAACCCCTCGACACCGGACATCCTGCCGACGAACTCGGTGAGGGCCCGCTGGATGTCGCAGGTGAAGTCCGAGTACGGGGTGCCGATGGCCCGGAGCCGGGCCTCGCCCTCGGGGCCCACGAAGGCGCAACTCCAGGACACGTCCCAGCCCACCATCGTGATCGGCATGCCCGACTCGAAGACGATGCGAGCGGCCTCGGGGTCGGCGTAGATGTTGAACTCGGCCGCCGGCGTGATGTTGCCCGGTAGCCGTCCCGTGCCGCCCATGATGTAGCAGTGCTGCACGGCCCCGGCGAGTTCGGGCGCCCGTAGCAGGGCCGTGCCCACGTTGGACAGCGGCCCGAGGGTCACCAGGGTGATCTCACCGGGGGAGCCGCAGATGGTCTCCACCAGGACATCGGTGGCGTGGCCGTCGGCGGGCGTGCGCCCGGTGAGATCCAGGCCGATGTCGCCCAACCCGTCGGTGCCGTGCACGATCTCCGCGGTCACCGGCTCGCGGAAGATGGGCCGGGCCAGACCGGCGTGTACCGGCACCGGCGAACCGCACAGTTCGGCGGTGTACAGGGCGTTCTGGACGCATCGGTCCAGGGGCACGTTGCCCGCCACGATCGTCAACGCCTCGACGGTCACGTCCGGGGCGCGCAGCGCCATGATCAGGGCCACGGCGTCGTCGGAGGCGGTGTCGGTGTCGATCAGGAATCGTCGCATGGCGTCCTCCTCAGCCGGCTGCCAGGGCGGCGTAGCCGGGCTTGATGACGTCCTCGATCAGCGCCAGCCGCTCGTCGAAGGGGATGAACGAACTCTTCATGGCGTTGATCGTGAGCCAGCGGAGGTCGGCCATCGTCCAGCCGAACGCCTCGGCGCAGAGAGACATCTCCTTGCTGAGGCTCGTGTCGCTCATGAGACGGTTGTCGGTGTTGATGGTCACCCGGAACCGCAGCCGGCGCAGCAACTCGATGGGGTGCTCGGCGATCGATGGGGTCAGGCCGGTGTGGACGTTGGAACTGGGGCACAGCTCGAGGGGGATGCGGCGGTCGCGCACGAAGGCGGCGAGACGCCCCAGACGCGGCTGGGCCCCCGGATCGTCGGGATCGACCTCGATGTCCTCGGCGATGCGCACGCCGTGGCCGAGGCGCTCGGTGCCGCAGTACTGCACCGCCTCCCAGATGGACGGCAGGCCGAAACCCTCCCCGGCGTGGACGGTGAAATGGAAGTTGGCCCGTTGCAGGTACTGGAACGCCGCCAGGTGGCGCGTGGGGGGGTAGCCCGCCTCGGCGCCGGCGATGTCGAAGCCGACGATGCCGTCGTCCCGGTGGCGCACCGCCAACTCGGCGACTTCGGTGGAATGCGCCGCGCTGCGCATGGCGCACAGCAGCCCGACGATGCGGATGTTGCGCCCCCGGCTGCCCTCGGCGAAGCCGGCCAGGACGCTGCGCACCACCTCGTCCATGCTGAGGTCGCGCCGGGTGTGCAACTCGGGGGCGAAGCGCACCTCGGCGTAGACCACGCCGTCGGCGGCGAGGTCCTCGGCGCACTCGGCGGCGACGCGGGAGATGGCGTCGGGCGTCTGCGTGATGCCGAGGGTGTGCACGAACGTCTCGAGGTACAGCTCGAGGCTGTGGCGGGCCGCGGCGCGCGCCATCCAGCGGCCCAGATCGTCGGGATCGGTGGTGGGAAGGCCGCGATAGCCCGTCTCCGCCGCCAGTTCCACGATGGTGGCCGGTCGCTCGCCGCCGTCGAGGTGATCGTGCAGGAGTGCCTTCGGGACCCGCCGGATCTGCTCGAGGGACGGCACGTCGGCGCCGGTGGTCACGGTCAGGTGCCTGCGGCCACGCGGTCCAGCACGAGGGGCGGCCGCGGCCCGGCCTCGGCGGTGACGTCGAAACCGCCCGCCAGGGCCGCCAGGGCGCCGGTCAGCAGCGACTCCTCCTCGGTGTGCAGTTCGAGCAGCGGTTGCCCGGCCCGCACTGTCTCGCCCTCCTTGGCAAGACAGACGACGCCCGCTGTGGCGCTCACCGCGTCCTCCTTGCGTGCCCGGCCGGCGCCGAGACGCCAGGCGGCGATGCCCACGGCCAGGGCGTCGAGTCGGCTCAGCACCCCGTCCGCCGGTGCAGGAACGGTCTCGACGACCGGTGCCTGCGGGAGTCCGGCGTCGGGGTCGCCCCCCTGGGCGGCGATCATGGCCCGCCAGACATCCATGGCTCGCCCCGAGGCAAGAACCTCCGCCGGGTCGGCGTCCAGGCCTGCAAGTGTGACCATCTCCCGGGCCAGAGCCAGCGTCACCTCGACCAGATCGACCGGACCGCCCCCGGCGAGGGTCTCCACCGACTCGTTCACCTCCAGTGCGTTGCCGGCAGTCCGGCCCAGTGGAGTGTCCATCCCCGTCAGCAGCGCCGCTGTGTGCACGCCGTGCGCCTCGCCGAGGGAGACCATCGCCTCGGCGACCTCGCGGGCGTCGGCCTGGGTCTTCATGAAGGCGCCCGTACCCACCTTGACGTCCAGGACCAGGGCGCCGGTGCCCTCGGCGATCTTCTTGCTCATGATGGAGCTGGCGATGAGCGGCACGGAGGGCACCGTGCCGGTGACGTCGCGCAGGGCGTAGATCCGCCGATCGGCGGGTGCCAAGCCGGCGCCCGCGGCGCAGATCACGGCGCCCACGTCGGCGATCTGGGCGAGGATCTCCTCGTTGGACAAAGCGGCCCGCCAGCCGGCGATCGCCTCCAGCTTGTCCAGTGTGCCGCCGGTGTGGCCCAGTCCCCGGCCGGAGAGCTGCGGTACCGCCGCCCCGCACGCCGCCAGCAGCGGCGCCAGCACCAGCGACACCTTGTCGCCCACGCCGCCGGTGGAGTGCTTGTCCACCGTCGGGCGCTCCAGGCCGGAGAGATCGAGGCGCTCGCCGGAGTCGATCATCGCCTGCGTCCACACGGCCAGTTCATCGGGGCGCATGCCCTGGAAGTAGATCGCCATCAACAGAGCAGACGCCTGCTCGTCGGGTATGCGCCCGGCCGTGTAGGAGTCGATGAACCAGGTCATCTCGTCGGGACGCAGCGCCTGCCCGTCCCTCTTGGCGCAGATGAGGTCGACCGTGGAGAAGCCGCTCACAGGTCGTCGGGACCGAATGCGTCGGGCAGCAGGTCGCTGAGCGTCACGTCCCGGTTGATCACCAGTCCGGGGCCACCCGCCTCGTAGAGGAGCTGCCGGCAGCGCCCGCACGGATTGCCGGCAGGGAGATCGTCGATGTCGTAGCCGCCCACCACCGCCATCGCCACGAGGCGGCCGCCTCCGGTGGTGTGCAGCGACGACACCAGCGCGCACTCGGCGCACAGCGCCAGCCCGTAGGAGGCGTTCTCCACGTTGCAGCCCACCAGGACGCGCCCGTCGTCCACCAGTCCGGCGGCGCCCACGTGGTAGCGGGAGTAGGGGCAGTAGGCGTTGGCGGCGACGGCCCGGGCGCGGCGGAACAGGTCGTCCCAGTCCGCGTCGGCGGCGGTCACCGGACCGCTCGCCGCGCTCATTGCTGCTGGCCCCGCCGGTAGCGCATGCCGTCGGCTGCGGGCATGCGCAGCCGGGAGGTGTAGACGAGCAGCACCAGCAGAACCGTGAGATAGGGGAGGGCCTGCGGGAACTGCTTGGGCACGGTCTCCGTGGCGTAGTGCCACACGGCGAACCCGCCGGCGGCGATGGCCAAGCCGGTCGCGGCGCGGTACTGCCGCTTCATCAGGAAGCGGAGCATGACAACGCCCAGGGCGAGCACGACGAGCAGCAGGAGTCCGTGGACCGCGGCCCTGTCGCGCAACTGCAGCGTGTCGGCGAACCCGAACAGCAGCCCGCCCAGGGCGGCGCCGACCGGCCGCCAGTTGCCGAAGATGGTCGTGGCCAGCCCGATGAAGCCCCTGCCGGCGGTTTGGTTCTCCCGGTAGATGCCGGTCAGCTCGATGACCAGGAAGGCGCCCCCGTAGCCGGCGAAGGCCCCGGACAGCACGACGCCGTAGTACTTGTAGCGGTAGACGTCCACGCCAAGGCTGTCGGCGGCGATGGGATGCTCGCCGCAGCTGCGCAGCCGGAGGCCGAACGAGGTCCGCCACAGCAGCCAGACCGAGATGGGAACAGTCGCGTAAGCGATCAACGTCAGCCACGACACGTTCCAGAGGAATCCACGGAAGATCCCCGCCGCGTCAGAGATCCAGAACCAGTCCCAGCTCTCGATGCGCCCGAGGGCGTCGGCGGTGCCGGCCCCGCCGGCGAGGAACGGGACGCTGAAGGAGTCCACGCTCTCCACCCGCGGTGACTGCGTGATGCCCCCGCCGGGACGGCCTGCGAAGACCTTGTCGGACAGGAATCGGGTGATGCCCGGGGCCATGACCAGGATCGCGGCACCCGAGATGATGTGGTCGACGCCGAAGCTGACCGTTGCGACGGCATGCAGCAGGCCCCCGAGCGCCCCACCGGCGGCGCCGATGAGCATTCCCCACCACGGTCCGAACTCCAGGGCTCCCCAGGCCCCGAACCAGGTGCCGAGGATGAGCATTCCCTCCAGACCGATGTTCACAACACCGGCGCGCTCGGCGAAGATGCCTCCCATGGCGGGCATCAGGATCGGCACCGCGTAGGCGAGCGCGATGGACCAAGTAGTGCTGAAGGAGAGCTGATCGGTGGCCGGTCTGGCGAACTGCTCGGTGAGGGCGATGAGCGCAACCGCGATGACCACGAAGATCGCGAAACGCAGCCGCTGCTGGTACTGCCGCTCCTGCTGGGTGTTGGTGGGCCGCGGGTACCAGCCGGGTGGCCCGGCGAAGCGCTTGAAGGGCTGCCAGGACGGCGACGAGTCGTCGCTGGGGGGAGCGTCTTCGGAGATGCTCATGACGTGGGCCTCGCGTCGGGCTCGGGCTCATCGGACGGCGGGGCCGGTGGAGGTTCCGGCTCGGCCGATGGCATGGCGAGAGAGGCGATGCGAGCCTCCTCGTCCTGGCGCCGCCGCTGGACCACGACGTACGTGATGACCGCGGCGAAGATGATGATGCCCTTCATGATCTCGACGATCTCCTGGGGCGCGTCACCGTGCACGTCGAGGATCGGCGCCGCGCTGTCCAGGAATCCGAACGCCAGGGCGGCGACGGCGATGCCCGCCGGATGGTTCTGGCCCAGCAGTGCCACAGCGATACCGGCGAACCCCAGATTCTGCGTGAACTGCAACCCGTAGGCGAAGTCCCGGCCCAGCACCTCGGGCAGGCCGACGAGGCCTCCGACCGCCCCGCTCAGCGCCATGGCCACGATGATCGTCCGCCCGGGAGGAACACCCGAGGCCTCTGCCGCCAGCGGGTTGATGCCCGAGGCCCGCAGGTCGTAGCCGGGCCGCGTCCGGGCGATGTAGATCCAGTACAGGATCCCGACGATGATCGCCACGATCACGAACCCCCAGAGCACCTTGCCCTTGCCGATCTCGCGGGTGAACGTCTCCACCACGCCGTTGAGGTTGGGCATCCTGCCGGAGGGTGGGATCTCGGCTGTCTCCTGGTTGAGGCTCTCGTCGGGCACGTCCCATTGTCGGAACAGCATCGCCACCACGAACTTGATGGCGATGGCGTTCAGCATGATCGTGGAGATGACCTCGTGGATGCCGCGGGTCACCTTGAGCACACCGGCGATCAGCGCCCATGCCGCGCCCACGGCCATGGCCACCAGGATGGTGATTGTTAGGTGCAGCGGCGCCGGCAGCGAGAGTTCGGCCGCCACCTGGGCGGCGATGATCGACGCCAGGATGTACTGGCCTTCCACGCCGATGTTGAAGAGGTTCATGCGGAAGCCGATCGCCACGGCCACCGCCGACAGGTACAGCGGCGTGGCGCGGTTCACCATGCCGATGAGCGTCTCGAGTTCGAACCCGTAGGCGAACATCCGCTGGTAGGCCGGGAAGGGGTTGCTGCCGCTGGCGACCAGCGCCAGGGACGCCACCAGCAGCGACAGGACGAGTGCCGCCAGCGGCGCCGCCATCGCCAGCGCGAAGCGCCGGTGCGCCGGGAGCCGGTACGACGCTCGGGTGCTCACGGCCGGCCGTCCCCCGCTCCGCCGCGGTACCCCGGTGGGACGGAGGTACTCATGCGTGCTGCGCCTCGGCGCCGGCGCCGGTCATGTGGGCGCCAAGTTCGCGGGGTGTCACGGTCGCCGGGTCCAGGCCGGCGGAGATCCGTCCCCGGAAGATGACCTGCAGCCGGTCGGAGAGCCCGATGAGCTCATCCAGGTCGGCGGAGACCAGCAGCACGGCCAGCCCTTCCTCGCGGGCCCGGCGCAGCGTCTCCCAGACAGCGGCCTGGGCGCCGACGTCGATGCCCCGGGTCGGGTGGGCGGCGATCAACAGGCGCGGCGCCATGATCATCTCGCGGCCGATGATCAGCTTCTGCTGGTTGCCCCCGGACAGGGCGTGTGCGGCTACGTCGGGCCCCGGTGTGCGCACGTCGAAGGCGGCGATGAGTTCCCGGGTCTTGTCGCGAGCTCCCTTGCGGCTGAGCCAGAAGCCGTGGCGCGAGTACGGCTCCTTGGTCTGGTGGCCGCACATGGCGTTCTCCCACAGCGGGGCGGAAAGCAGTAGGCCTCGGCGGTGACGGTCCTCCGGGATGTAGCCGATACCGGCCTCGCGGCGCTCACGCACCGGCCAGTCGCCGATGTCGGTGCCCTCCAGGAGGATGCGGCCCCGCGACAACGGGCGGATGCCCAGCAGCGCCTCCACCATCTCGATCTGGCCGTTGCCCTCCACGCCGGCCAACCCGAGGATCTCGCCCTTGCGGACCTCCAGATCGATGCCCCGCACGACCTCGCGCTCGTCGTCGTCGACGACGCAGAGGTCCTCCACCTCCAGAGCAACCGTCTCCTGGGTCGTGCTCGTCTTCGCACCCGGCGTGGGAAGCTCCGAGCCGACCATCAGCTCCGCCAGGTCCCGGGGGGTGACCTCGTCCGGGGTGACCGTTCCGACGGTTCGCCCGGCGCGCAACACGGTGATGGTGTCGGCGATTTCCAGCACCTCGTCGAGTTTGTGGTCGATGAAGATGATCGTTTCGCCGCGGGCGCACATGTCGCGCATGTTGCGGAACAACTCCTCCACCTCGTGGGGTACCAGCACGGACGTGGGCTCGTCGAGGATGAGGATCCGGGCACCCCGGAACAGCACCTTGATGATCTCCACGCGCTGGCGCTCTCCGACCCCCAGGTTCTCGACCGGCTCGTCGAGGTGAACGTCCAGCCCGTAGGCATCGCTGAGTTCGGTGATACGGCGGCGCGCACTGGCGAAGTCCAGACGGCCGGCGCCGCGGGTCGGTTCGGCGCCGAGGATGATGTTCTCCAGCACCGTGAGGTTGTCGGCCAGCATGAAGTGCTGGTGCACCATGCCGATCCCGGCGGCGAGAGCGTCGCGCGGCGAGCGGAAGTGCACCTCGTTGCCGCCGACGAGGATGCGCCCCTCGTCGGCGGGCAGCATGCCGTAGACCACGTTCATGAGTGTGGACTTGCCGGCGCCGTTCTCGCCGCAGATGGCGTGGATCTCTCCCTCGGCAACCGTCAGGCTCACCCGGTCGTTGGCAAGGACGCCGGGGAAGCGTTTCGTGATGTTCTCGAGAGCGAGGGCGGGTGTCGTCACGAGGCGTGCCGTGCTCCTTCGTCTGGTCGCTGCCTAGCTTGGCACGCCCGGGCTGCCGGCCGCGTGATCACGCCACGCCGGGCGATCTCCCGCGGTTCGGCTGAGTCGGACGGGCCGCCGGTGCGAGGTCCCGGATGTGTCCGAGACCTCGCACCGGCGGCAAAGCCTGTTCGATCACCCGGTGGTCTCGGGAACCACGATGTCGCCGCGGATGATCTGCTGCTTGTAGTCCTCGAGTTGCGGGATGATGTCGTCGATGAATCCGCCGGAGATGGAGTACCCCACCCCGTCGACGGACAGGTCGAAGACCGTGACGCCACCGGTGAAGTCGCCGTTGACGACCGACTCGATGGTGTTGTAGACGGCGACATCGACGCGCTTGAGCATCGAGCTGAGGATGTACGGGCGCACCTCTTCGGAGGACGTGAAGTACTGGTCGGAGTCCACGCCGATGGCCCAAACCTTGGAGCCGCCGGCCTCGCTGAACTCCTTGGCCGCCTCGAACAGGCCCGCACCCGAGCCGCCGGCCGCGTGATAGATCACGTCGGCGCCGCCCTCGTACATGGACTGCGAGATGATCTTGGCCTCCGCCGGCTGCGACCAGCCGTCGAAGTCCGGCGGCTCGGTCACATACGCGTCCAGGATCTGGATGCTCGGATCCACGGCATGCACGCCCGCTTCGAAGCCGGCGTGGAATCGGCGGATGAGCGGGATGTCCACGCCGCCGATGAAGCCGACCGTGCCGGTCGTGGACTTCAACGCCGCGGCGGCGCCCACGAGGAACGAGCCCTCGTGCTCGGCGAAGACCAGCCCGGCGAGGTTGTCGGTGCCGTCCGGGGCGCTGTCGATGATGCCGAAGGATGTGTCGGGGTTGTTGGCCGCCACCTGGGTGATCGACTCACCGAAGAGGAAGCCCACGCCGATGACCAGGTCGGCGCTGTCGGCGGAGAGCTGCAGCAACTCGGCACGGTTGGAGCCGTCCGGGTTGGGAGAGGCCTCACTGGTGTTGACGCCCAGCAGTTCGGCCGCCCTGTCCAGCCCGGCTGCGGCCGAGTCGTTGAACGACTGGTCGCCGCGCCCGCCGATGTCGAACACCAGCGCGGCGCTCACGTCCTCACCGCCCCCACGTTCTGTTGTCTCCGGAACGACGATGCTGCCGCCCACGATGGCCTGCTTGAACTCCTCGAGTTGCGGGACGATGTCGTCGATGAACCCGCCGCTCGTGGAGTAGCCCACGCCGTCGACGGCCAGGTTGAAGACCGTGACGCCACCGGTGAAGTCGCCGTTGACGACCGACTCGATGGTGTTGTAGACGGCGACGTCGACGCGCTTGAGCATCGAGCTGAGGATGTACGGCCGCACCTCCTCGGAGGACGTGAAGTACTGGTCGGAGTCCACGCCGATGGCCCAAACCTTGGAGCCGCCGGCCTCGCTGAACTCCTTGGCCGCCTCGAACAGGCCCGCGCCCGAGCCGCCGGCGGCGTGATAGATCACGTCGGCGCCACGCTCGTACATGGACTGGGAGATGATCTTGGCCTCCGCCGGCTGCGACCAGCCGTCGAAGTCCGGCGGCTCGGTCACATACGCGTCCAGGATCCGGATGTCCGGGTTCACCTCATGGACGCCCGCTTCGAAGCCGGCGTGGAACCGGCGGATGAGCGGGATGTCCACGCCGCCGATGAAGCCGACCGTGCCGGTCGTGGACTTCAGCGCCGCGGCGGCGCCCACCAGGAACGAGCCCTCGTGCTCGGCGAAGACCAGCCCGGCGAGGTTGTCGGTGCCGTCGGGGGCGCTGTCGATGATGCCGAAGTAGGTGTCGGGGTTGTTGGCCGCCACCTCGGTGATCGACTCACCGAAGAGGAATCCCACGCCGAAGACAACGTCGGAGCCGTCGGCGGAGAGCTGCAGCAACTCGGCGCGGTTGGAGCCGTCCGGGTTGGGTGAGGCCTCAGAGGTCTGCACTCCCAACTCGGCCGCGGCCCTGTCCAGGCCCGCCGCGGCGGAGTCGTTGAACGACTGGTCGCCCCGCCCACCGATGTCGAAGACCAGCGCGGCGCTGATGTCTATCGCTTCGGCCGGCGGCTCGGGCGGCGGTGCGGCTGGGGCCTCGGTAGGTGCGGCGGCAGCCTGCTCCGCGGCTGCTGCTGCCGCTGCCCGGGCCTCGTCGGCCTCCGCTTGGGCGGCGGCTGCCCGTTCGCTCGCTTCATCGGCTGCGGCCCGGGCGTCTGCCAGAGCCGCCTCGGCCGCGATGACCGCTTCCTGGTTGCCCTCGGCGGTCGCTTGCGCCAGCGCCGCCGCCGCACTCGCTTCCTGAGCAGCAGCGGAGGCGGCCTCGGCTTGCGCCGTCGCCGCCTGTGCCTCCGCTTGCGCAACGGTGGCGTCCGACAGGGCGTCCTGCGCCGCGGTCGTCGCCTCGTCAACTGCGCCGGCGCTGTCGTCGTCTCCCGCGCACGCTGCGGCCACCATCACAGTGGCCAGCAGGATCGCCAGCAAGCCGGATAGTCCTCGTCTCATGGTTCCCTCGTTTCCCTCTACGGTTCTCGACTCTCGGGGCGGTCGCCCTGTCCTGCGTGTCCGGCGAACTGCGGCACGTGAGCCGCCCAGGGGCGGTCGCCCGGCCTCTTGCCGCAATCCGGCGCGAATCGCAGCCCGCCGACCCAGGCAGGCTAGCCGCGGTGGCGGAAACACGCGGGTCGTCGCAGCGGGCGTGCCGGGCGCGTTCTGGCTCTGGGGCAGCGGGGATAACCTGCAAGGACGTACCGGCGCGGCGGCAGTCGGACCAGACCTCCGAATGCCTGCTTCCCAATGCAGCGAGGCCGCACATGACGAGCACCGAGCACCGCAGCGACGCGGCGATCCTGGACAGGATGTCGGTCAACGACGTTGACACGATCCTGGACATCTGCCGCTCGAACGCCCAGTCCTCTGAGGTCGAGCACATCGTCCCCGACGAGTCGGACGCGCTGTTCACCTGGGACTACGACAAGGGGGCGCGCCCCAAGCTGGAGAAGCTGTACGAGAAGGGCAAGACCTCGCAGTGGAACGCCAACGACCTGCCCTGGGACCTGGAGGTTGACCCCAGCACGATCTTCCGGGTCGGTGACGCACTGCCGCCGACGCGGGAGGATCTGGCCGGCCACCCGTCGTCGCCGCTGCACAAATGGGGCGACAAGGAGTGGGCCGAGTACCGGACCGAGGCGATTGCCTGGCGCCTCAGCCAGTTCCTGCACGGCGAGCAGGGGGCGCTGCTGTGCACGGCCAAGATCGTCGAGACCGTGCCGTGGATCGACGCCAAGTACTACGCCGCCACCCAGGTCATGGACGAGGCTCGGCACGTGGAGGTCTTCGGGCGCTACCTCCGCACCAAGCTGAACAGCGAGTACCCCATCAACCCGCATCTGCGGCTGCTGCTCGACGACATCATCAACGACAGCCGCTGGGACATGACCTATCTGGGCATGCAGATCATGGTGGAGGGTCTCGCCCTGGCCGCCTTCGGCTTCATGCACGCTGGCACCGAGGAGCCCCTCCTGCGGCAGTTGCTGCGCTACGTCATGGCCGACGAGGCGCGCCACGTGGCCTTCGGTGTCCTCAGCCTGCAGGAGTACTACAGCCACCTCACCCAGGCCGAGATCCGCGAGCGGCAGGAGTTCGCCTTCGAGGCCGCCGTGCGGATGCGCGACCGGTTCCTGTCCCAGGAGGTGTGGGAGCGGCTCGGCGTGCCGGTGCGGCCGATGGTGGAGTTGCTGCTGAACCTGCCACCGGAGCGGACCATGTTCCAGAAGATGCTCTTCTCCAAGATCGTGCCGAACTGCCGCAAGCTCGGCCTGCTCGACGCCGGCGACGCCTGGCTGCGCGACCGGTTCACCGAGATCGGCGTCATCCAGTTCGAGCACGAGGTGGACACCTCGGAGGAATACGAGCAGATCGTCGCCGCCTAGCCCGGCGGGGCCGCCGGTGGCGCGTCCGGCGAAATCGCGCCGGCGCCGTCCCCGCCTCCATCGTCGACAGCCCGGGCGGGGGCCCGGGGTGCCGCTCTGCTCCTCCACGCACGGGCGAATAGTCGTCGCAGCCCGGCCCCCCGGGCCTCCGCCCTCGGTTGGTCGCAGCCCGCTCGGCGCGTTCGACGGGTTTCTAGGAGAGGGCGGGGCCGCCTCGGCTGGTTTTCTTGAGGCAGTTCTTGCAGCCGAGGCGGTGGCGGTTGCGCGCGACCAGTTCGTAGACGCCGGCCGCGAGGGTGGAGATCACAGGGATGGTCAGAACCCGCCCCAGCTGGCTCCAGGCACCTTCGCAGGTTTGTAGCGCGGCGGCGATGGCGCGGTGGCCGCGGTGGGGTTGGCCGTCGGTGTCGATCCACCAGGCGGCGTCCGCTGCCTGCTCTGGAGTCAGGCCCAGGGCGGCGAGGTCGGTCTGCTGGGATGCCAGGACCGGTGTTCCGGTCGGGAGTCGGGCGGCGATCCAGACGGCGCAGTGCTTGCAGAAGGCGCAGTCGCCGTCGTAGATGAGCGCCGGGAGGTCGGGTGCGGTTTGACCGAACTCGGCGTGATCGGGCGCCGGGGAAGGCTCCGGGGTCATGAGAGGTGGGGGCGGCCGGGAGCGCCTCGGCGCCGCCGCGGGTTAGGAGTTGCGGCCGAGGTTCGGCTTGCGCCCGTGGTTGGCCTTCTTGCGCCGGGCGTTGGCCCGCTTGCGCTGGGTGCGCTTCGACATGGGTACCTCCCGGCGAATGAGCCTACCGGCCGCAACCCGGCAAGCTCGCGGCCGGCCCGCCGGCGGCACCGTCGTCCGCGCCGGAGAGCGTGCCGGTACGCTGCGGCCGCTGTGCAGCGATTCGGGCTAGCGGGCCTGCCCAACTCCGGCAAGTCGTCGCTCTTCAACGCGCTGACCGGTGGTGACTCACCGGTGGCTCCCTACGCCTTCGCCACGACCGGCACCCACCTGGGTGACGCCAAGGTGGCCGACGAGCGCCTCGGGCGCATCGCCCGGATGAGCGAGTCGGCCGCCACCACGCCGGCGAGCGTGCAGTTCACCGACATCGGCGGGCTGGCCGCCGGCGCCGCCGCCGGGGAGGGCCTCGGCAACCGCTTCCTCGGCGGGATCCGGGAGGTCGACGCAATCGTGCTGGTTCTCCGAGCATTCCGGAGCGAGGAGGTCGAAGGGGTCAGCGATCCGGTGGAGTCGCTCTACACCCTCGAAATGGAACTCAGCCTGGCCGACCTCGAGAGCCTGGAGCGCCAGATCGACAAGAAGCGCCGGCAGGCCAAGGGCGACGCCACCGTCGGACCCGAGGTGGCGCGCATGGAGCGGGCCGCCGCCGCGCTCGCCGGCGGGACGCCGCTGTGGCGCAGCGATCTCCCCGACGCCGAGCGGGCGCTGCTCGCCCCGTGCTTCCTGCTGACCAACAAGCCCGTCGTGGCCGTCGTCAACATCGGCGAGGACGTGTCTCCGGCCGACGCGGAGGCGGCCGTCGGGGTTGTGGCGGCGGAACTCGGCGGCGCGGAGACGCTGGCGGTCTGCGCGCAACTCGAGGCCGAGGTGGCACAGCTCCCCGCCGAGGATCGGGGGGAGATGGCCGAGAGCCTCGGCCTCGGTGAGGGCGCCCTGGCGCGCCTCGTCGCCGCCTCCTACCGCGCCCTGGGCCTGCACACCTTCTTCACGACCGCCCCGAACGAGACGCGGGCGTGGCCGTTCCCGGCCGGCGCCAGGGCCGACGTCTGCGCCGGACTGATCCACACCGACTTCCGGCGCGGCTTCATCAGGGCCGAAACGATCCAATGGACCGAGCTGCTGGAGATCGGCTCGTGGTCGGCCGCCCGCTCCGCCGGCCGCCTGCGTGCCGAGGGCCGCTCCTACGTGGTGCAGGACGGCGACGTCCTGGAGATCCGCTTCAACGTCTAGCTTGCGGCGCGCGTTCCTGGCCCATCGCCGCCGGTGCTGCCGACCCAAGACCGAACACGCATGGATTTCGGCCTCCGCCGGAATGACAGTGCAGTTGGTCCGGGGATCTGACCGGCGGCCTAGCGGCCTTGGGCGCAGCAGGCTGCCGGGCAGTGGTCGGGCCAAGCACCGGACGTGCCGAGGGCGCGGCGGGGTGTGGTCGGGTCGATGCTCTCGCGGATCAATTCCACGATCATGGCCACGAACGCCGGATGCGTCCCCACGGTGGGGGAGCGGACCAGGCGCATGCCCACCGCTGCCGCGGCTCCAGCTGCCTCGTCATCGAGGTCGTGGATGACCTCCATGTGGTCCGACACGAACCCCAGGGGGACCAGAGCCACGTCGCGGACGCCCTCGGTGTGCAACGCCCCGAGGTGGTCGACGACGTCGGGCTCCAGCCAGGGCACGCGGTGCGGACCGCTGCGGCTCTGGTACACCAGATCCCACTCGCCGGCCTCGCCCGGCCGCCTACCCTGCGGCACTCTCTCGGCGATCAACCCGGCCGCCTCGCGCAGTTGCCGCTCGTAGGGCGCGCCGGTCGCCATGGCCACCGGAATGCTGTGCGCCGAGAACACCAGCCGGGCCGGGCCGGTAGCTCCGCCATCGGCCAGGCGACCGAGCGCGGCCCGCACTCCCTCGGCCATCGGCTCGATGAAGCCCGGGTGGTTGTAGTAGAGGCGCAGCTTGTGGATCTCCGGCGCCCCCTTGCAGCCCGCCACGGCCGCGGCGATGTCCTCGCTGTACTGGCGGCAGCCCGAGTACGAACCGAACGCCGAGGTCACGAAGGCCAGCCCCCGCCGCACGCCGTCGGAGCGCATCGCAGCCACCGTGTCGGCCAGCATCGGATGCCAGTTGCGGTTTCCCCAGTAGACCGGCAGGTCGAGGCCGGAGTGTTCCAGAGCCGATTCCAGGGCGGCGACAAGCCGGCGGTTCTGATCGTTGACGGGGCTGCGGCCGCCGCGGGCCAGGTAGTGCTCGGCCACCTCCTCGAGTCGGCGCTCCGGAACATTTCGCCCGCGGGTCACGTTACGGAGGAACGGCATCACCTCGTCGGGTGCTTCGGGGCCGCCGAAGGAGACGACGACGACGGCGTCGTAGCCGGACGGAGCGGATGCATCGGGGCACATCGTCGAAGACCGTAGGCCCATACTCCCCCCGACGGGTGCAGCGGCGAGGACGGCGTGGGTGCGGTACGGGCGGATTTGGTGTTCGTGAGAGTTACGCGGTAAGGAAACTGCACTGATGGGCACGAACAACACCCCGCTTCGTCCGCGGAGGTGGGGCTACCTCTTGGCGCTCGTGGTGGTGGCGGGTGTCGCCGCGACCGCTCCTGGCGCGACCGCTCGCGAGCTGGGCAGCGACGAGGATCCGCCGTTCACGAACGACCGGCTTGCTCGGGAGGAACTCGCCTGGGCGGAGGAGAACCTGGAGGCGGCCAACCGGAGACTGGCGGAGCGGGCGGAGGAGTTCGACGCCCTCGTCGCCGAGGCTGCCGATCTGGTCGGGCAGGAGCAGGCGCTGATCCGCGACGTGATCGAGTCACGGAACCGCGCCGCGGAGTATCTCGTGGCGTCCTACGTGACCGGTCGCTTCGGTGCTCTGAACGCGGAACTGCTGGCTCTGGAGAACCTCATCGACGCGCTGTACCTGCAGATCCTGCTCGAGGCGCGGGCGGGTGCCGTCGCCAGTGCGTACAGCGACTACGAGAGTCTGCTCGAGGAGGCGGGCAACCGTCTGGTGTTCGTCGTCGACCGGATCGACGTCGTGCACCGCGACATCCAGTTGGCGCAGCGCGACATCCCGCTCCTGGAGGAGCGGCTGGTAGAGGCGCGCTGGGTGGCGTCCGTCGCCGAGATCCACGGCGAGGCGGAACGGGAAATGGCCCGCCGTGGTCGGAGCGACCCCACGCCGGCGCAGTGGGCGGCGTTGCGCGACTGCGAGTCGACGAACAACTACCTCGTCAACACGGGCAACGGCTACTACGGCGCCTACCAGTTCGACCAGTCGACCTGGGAGACGGTCGGTGGCAACGGGCGCCCGCACTGGGCCGCACCCGTGGTGCAGGACGCGCGTGCGCGGCTCCTGCACGCCCGCCGGGGTTGGTTCCCCTGGCCGATCTGCGGTCGCCACCTGCGCTGAGGCCCACTCGCCGGAGCGGGCTGCCCGGCCAATCGGGGGCTGCAGGTCGGAAGATCGGCGCCCGGCCGCGGACGGTGGCGACGCCAGGTGGTCTAGGTCGTGGCGGGTCCTGCTTGCCGAGTCTCCATCAGGGCGGCCGCGTTGCGCATGATCGTGCCGGCGAGCCCTCGGCAGGTCACCCGGCGTGTCCTTACGAACGCGTCGGCGTTCAGTCGCTGGGCGAGTTCGGCAGCCACCCGCAGGGCATCGCTCGTGGCATCGGGTGAGCCCGCACGATCGAGGAACCCGACATCGACGGCCTCGGTCGGCGAGTAGATCTGCGCGGTGTTACAGGCCACGGTGAAGTGGCGGGGCGACAACCGCGCTCGTGCCAGATCCACGACCAACTCCGGGAGGGCCAGTCCGATGGCCACCTCGTTGAGGCCGATCTTGAAGTCGCCCGCCGAGCAGACGCGGACGTCACAGCAGAGCAGGATCACAGCCCCCGCGGCCAGGGCGTGCCCGGTGCAGGCCGCCACGACCGGACGCGGGAACTCGGCGAGCCGGAGGAAGATCTCGGTGCCCTTGTGGAGCAGATCCATGGCGGCGCGGTTGCTGGTGCGTACCACGTTGAGGTCCAGCCCGGCGGTGAACACCCCTGGCCGCCCTGCGAGGACGACGGCTCCGGCGTGGGCCTCCGCGGTGTCGAGAGCACCCCACAAGCCGTCGAGCAGGGCAGGGTTCAGAGCGTTGACCTTGCCGTCGTCGATCCGAACGAGCGCAACGTTGCCGGCCAGGCTCATGGTGACCGGAGACTCGCTCACGCCGAACTCCTTGTTCTCTCGTCGGTCCACGTGCCGGTTTCGCCGTTCGCGCCGGTTCCCGGGCGGGGCAAGCGCGTGAACGCCTATATCCTGTCAGGTGTGAACGCCGATTCGGCCGCGGGCCCCACCGTAACCGCCACCGCCGTCTCCGAGATCATGCAGGTGGCCGACGAAGCCGTCGAGGTCGTGCTCGGCGCGCTGGCCGACGAACCCGACGGTGCCGGACTCGGGCTGCGCGTTGCCGTGTCGGGCACGGAGATGTCACCCAGCATGACCTTCGAGTTCAGCTACGACCTGTCGCTGCACGAGATCGACAGGGTCGACGGCGGCGACGCGGTCTACGAGGTCAGTGGGCTCACCGTCATCGTTCCCGAGGACTCCGTCGAGAATCTCACCGGCGCAACCCTGGACGTCCCGAGCAACCCCTTGCAGGGGGGCTTGGTGATCCGCAACCCCAACCGGCCCGACATGGGCGAGCGCATCGACCTGTCGGAGTCGGATTCGGTGACCGAGCGCCTCCAGAGCCTGCTGAACAACCACGTCAACCCGTCCCTGGCCTCCCACGGCGGGTACGTGGAACTCGTCAGGGTGGAGGACACCAAGGCGTACCTGCTGATGGGCGGAGGCTGCCAGGGATGCACCATGAGCGCCGCCACCTTGCATCAGGGTGTCGCCGCGATCATCTCCCAGCATGTTCCGGAGATCCTCGACGTGATCGACGTAACCGATCACGCGGCCGGGGAGAACCCCTTCTACCAGTAGGTTTCCAGGAGCCCGCCCGCCGCCGAGGCGCGAGGCAAGACGCAGTCAGCCGAGAGCCTCCCGCGCCGTCGAGGCAATTCCCGCGGCGTCGAGGCCGCACGCGGCAAGGATCTGATCCGGCTTGCCGTGCGGGAGGTACGTGGTCGGGATCCCGAGGATCCGTATCGCCGGGGCCCCTCCGGCACCGTCGATCTCGCTCAGGGCTGCGGCGATGCACGCCCCGGCGCCGCCCTCGCGAATCCCGTCCTCGATGGTGATGACGAGGGAGTGCGAGCGAGCATCGCTCAGCATCGCCTCGTCCAGCGGCGCCACGACCCGCACGTCCCAGACCGATGCCGAGACGCCCCGGCTCTCCAGAACGTCCGCGGCGTCCTCGGCGGCTTCCAGCATCTTGCCCACAGCCAGCAGGCAGACGGTCTCCCCGCTGCGGACCTTGCGGCCGGCCAGCCCGTGGCCGACCTCGTCCTCGCCAACCTGGCGCGCCGCGGTCTTCGGCCAGCGGATGGCGACGGGCCCATCGGTCATGTCCAGCGCCTGCGCCAGCATGATCTCCAACTCCTGGTACGACGATGGCGCCATCACGCACATGCCCGGGACCTTCGTGAGCAGGGCCATGTCGAGGATCCCGTGGTGCGAGGGGCCGTCGTCGCCGGTGATCCCGGCCCGATCCAGGCAGAAGACGACCGGCTGGCGGTGCAGCCCGACATCGAGGTTCACCTGATCGAGTGCCCGGGTCAGGAACGTCGAGTAGATGGCGACCACGGGCCGCAGGCCGCCCATCGCCATGCCGGCGGCCGACGTGACGGCGTGCTGCTCGGCGATGCCCACGTCCACGAACCGATCGGGGAAGCGTTCCTTGAAGGCCAGCAGGCCGGTGGAGTCGGGCATGGCTGCGGTGATCGCCACCAACTCCGGCCGGGATTCGGCCTCCTTCACGATGGCGTCGGCGAAGGCCTGGGTGTAGCTGCCGTGCTTGGTCTGCGACGTGTCGTGCATGCGCTTGATGGGGTCACGCTCGGCCGGCTCGTAGCCCCGACCCTTGTCGGTGAGGACGTGCACGACGACCGGACCCGTCAACTCCGCCGCGTGGCGCAGGCTGCGTTCGAGGTTGCGGACGTCGTGGCCGTCGAACGGTCCCGTGTAGCGGACTCCGAGGTCGGAGAAGAACGAGGGCGACTCCGAGAGTTCGCGGACGCCGGCCTTGAGGGCGTCGAGGACCCGGTCGACGTGGTCGCCCACGAGCGGGAGATCCCCCAGGATCCGCTCCACCCGTTCCTGCTGCTGGACGAACGTCGGGTTCACCTGCAGGCGCGCCAGGCGTTCACTGAGCCGAGACACGGTCGGCGCGTACGAGCGGCCGTTGTCGTTGAAGATGATGACGACATCGAGGTTGGAAGTTCCGAGGTTGTTGAGACCCTCGAACGCCATCCCGCCTGTCATCGACCCGTCGCCGATCACGGCAACCACCCGGCGGCGGGCGCCGCCGCGCTGCTCGGCCGACTGGTAGGCGAGTGCCAGGCCGTGGGCATAGCTCAGTGACGTGGATGCGTGGCTGTTCTCGACCCAGTCGTGCTCGGACTCCTCCCGTGAGGGATAGCCCGACAGCCCGCCGGGCTTGCGCAGCTGCTCGAACAGGTGGGACCGGCCGGTGACGATCTTGTGGACGTAGGCCTGATGCCCCGTGTCCCAGATGATCGCGTCGGTCGGGGAATTGAAGACGCGGTGCAGGGCGAGTGTCAGTTCGACGGCGCCCAGGTTCGAGCCGAGGTGGCCACCGTGCGTGGTGACGGCATCCACGATGAAGGCTCGGATCTCCTCGGCGAGCGCGTCGAGTTCCTCGTAGCTCATCGATCGGAGAACAGCGGGTGTGATGACCCTGTTCAGGAGCATTGTGGAGCCTCGATGGGATCGTCGGCCGGGGACAATCTGTGGATACCTTAGTTGCTCGCCGGTTGCCGGGCGGCCGTGTCGGCCTCCGACTCCGTTTCGGCCCGCCGAGCCCGCCGGCGCCGGCGTTGCGCCAGGCGCACCAGCGGCGTGGCCCACGCCAGCGCCAGCATCAGGCACAACACTCCCGCGACCGCGTCGATCCAGTAGTGGTTGGCGGTGACCACGACGGCGAACAGGGTGAGCGGGGGGTAGAGATACAGGCACACGCGCCCCCAGTTGCTGCGGATCCGGCCCCGGAGTGCCAGGAAGCACCAGAACGCCCAGGCGAAGTGGATGCTCGGCATCGCCGCGTACTGGTTGGACAGCTTCTGGAAGGTGCCCGAGTCGAACGACCACAACCCTTCGTAGTGCACCATCGTGTCCACGTAAGCGGCGTCGGCGAGGCAGGCGCCGTACGCACCGCAGTCGCCGAGCAGGCGGGGCGGCATGAGCGGGAACAAGGCGAAGCCGACCAGACCCAAGCCGGTGCAGAGCAGGCCGGTGGTCCGCCAGCGCTGGTAGATCTCCGGGAAGCGCAGGTAGAGCCACATCAACGTGAAGAACGTGACCGTGAAGTGCAACAAGCCGTAGAACACGTTCCACACGGCGATGAACGCGTCCCATCCCAGGAACCATCCCTGCACGGTGGACTCGATGTAGAGGCCCAGCGACCGTTCCAGTTCGATGACGATCTCGGCGTTGTTCAGCGCCAGGCCCGGTCCCACTGCAGCCGACCCGAACTGGTTACGGACGATGCTGTAGCCGAAGTAGAACAGACCGATGAGAAGGATCTCCCGCCACCAGCGGATCCCGAGATCCTGGCGGGTCGCACGTTCGCGACCCACCTGATCGGCGGCGGTGCGCCGTAGCGATTCGACGGCTGACGACAGTGCCGATCTTGCCCGCGAGCCACGCCGGATCCGGTCGTCGGGCGGAGCGAGTCCCGTGGTCATGGCCGACCTCAGACGAGGACCTCGGCGCGTTCATCGGCCGCCGGCGGGTCCGCTCGGGAGCGGCGCCTGCCGAACAGCCTGCCGCCGAAGAGCACTGCGGGCAGTCCCGGGAGGCTGCAGACGAGGATCAGCAGGCCGATGAGGAGTCCGAGTGAGAAGGCCTGCTCCTCAGCGACCCCGATGGAGCCCAGGAAGAAGACGAGCGAGGCCTCGCGTACCCCGAGGCCGCCGATGCCGAGCGGCAGGACCTGCAGCATCAGCACCGCCGGGAAGAACGCCAGGAGGGCGGTGAAGCCCACCTCGTCGATGCCGATGGCCTCCACGGCGCAGCCGACCGCCAGCAGGACCGACAACTGGTAGGCGAACGAGGCGCCGACCAGTCGGACGGCTGCCCGCGGCTGCGCCTTGAGCGCGTCCACGGCGAGGTGCATGGCGTTGAGGTAGCGCCCGATTCCGGTGCGGCCTGCCAGCCAGCGGCCGGTGGCCGGGTGCCCCACGATGTAGAGCAGGCCGACGAAGGAGCCCAGGGTGATGCACGCCAGCCCGATGGCAGTGACAGACGAGGCCCCCAGCCGGGCCAGAGGCGGGTTGAGCGCCAGGCCGATGAACGTGAGCAGGGGCAGGACCAGCCACCCCGAGAGCCGCTCGAAGATCACCGAGGCGAACGCCGCCGGACGGTTTCCGGTGTCGGCGGCGACCCGGGTGACCCGCAGGACGTCGCCGCCGATGGTTGTCGGCATCATGTTCGACACGAACTGCCCCGCGATGAAGTGCGAGAGGATGCCGCGCAAGGGAACGTCGAGGTGCAACGCCTCGGTGACCTGCCGCCAGCGGACGGCGGCCAGAATGAGGGACAGCCCGGTGAGGGCGAAGGCCCCGAAGAGCCAGAAGGGTGTCCAGCGGTTCCAGTCCGGCAGCAGCTTGGATGCGTCGAGGTTCGGTCCCTGGACGATCAGGAACGTCAGCAGACCGGCGCTGATGCCCGCGCGGAGCGCGTAAACGGTCCAAGTGCGCTTGCGGTCCATGGGTTCCTCGACGTCTCGGCAGTGCGTTGGTGTCCGGGTCGGTAGCGTTTGCAGCGCGACTCCGGCGTGACGGTGGCTCACTCGTCGGCCGGCTCCGTCGTTGAGTGTTTTCCAGGTTACTCGTGAGTGGTGGGGCCGCGTTTTGTGCCCACGGGGAGGCGAACGAAGCAGCCTGCAGGTGGTCTCGAGGTGTGATGTCCGATCTCTGCTGGGGACACGACCCCCCGGTGTCGGGCGAACGGGGCCGAGCCGGCGGCCGGTTCGGTTGGGTCTAGCGCTCCCGCGGGACGCGCTGGGCGAACCTCTGGCGGTCCACGATGATCCGCACGATCCGCCCGCTGCTGACCAGATCGCCGCTGCTGTCGCGCGTCTCCACGCTGAAGGTGAGGCGCCGGCCCTCGACGCGTTCGAGGCGTGCGGTGGCGAACACCGGCCGTCCCACCGGTACGGGCCGCACGTGATCGAGATGGACCCTCATGCTGACGCTGGTCGACGTGTCCGGCAGTGCACCGGCCAGCGCGTCCCGCGTGGCGGATTCGCAGAGCGCCAGCACGACTGGCGTGGCCAGGAAGGGCAGGTCGCTCGATCCGACCGATGCCCCCGTGTCCGCTTCGCTCACTGTGCGTTCAGCCCGGCCGCGAGCACCTGGTTCGAGAGCCACGGCCTGTACCCTACGGGCCGCTGCGCGAGCGGTCACGTCCATCCGGGCGGGCGAGCGAGCCGGCACGTGGAGCCGATCCGGGTTCGGGATCGACGGTTGGTACCCTGGAAGTCGCCCGAGCCGTGATCGCATGAAGGCGCGGCCCGTGGCGGCGAAGGAGGCAGCAATGTCAAGCGCCATGCCGGATGCGGAACTCCTCGATGCCACCCTGCATGCGGCGCTGCGGACCGGCGGTGACTTCGCCGAGGTCTTCGTGGAGGACCGGCGGAACTCCCGTGCCGCGTTCGACGACGGCAAGGTGGAGGAACTGGTCTCCGGCCGCCTGAGCGGCGCCGGTATCCGCGTTCGCTCCGGATCGTCGATCGGTTTCGCGCACACGGCCGATCTCACTCCCTCCGGCCTGCGGTCGGCCGCCGAGACTGCCGCAGCGGCGGCCCGGGCGGGTGGTGCGCAACGACCGGGCGAGAAGCTGCAGCGTCAGGGTGCGCCCGCCCCGAACGAGGTGACCGTTGCGCCCGACGCCGTGGCCAAGGCGCGGAAGGTTGCCCTGCTGCGGGCCGCCGACGAGGCGGCACGTGCCGAGGGAGCCGCCATCTCCCAGGTGGCGTGCAACTACGGCGACAGCCACCGCTCGATCCTGGTTGCTAACAGCGATGGCCTGCTGGCCTCCGACGAGCAGACCAAGACGCTGTTCTCCGTGTCGGTGGTGGCGGTGGGCGACACCGGCATGCAGACGGGACGGGAGTCGGTGGGCCGCACCGTGGGCTTCGAGTTGTTCGACACCGTCGACGTCACCGACCTCGCCCGGGTGGCGGCGCAGCGTGCGCTGCGGAAGCTCGGGGCCCGGCCGGCGCCCAGCGGGGCCGTGCCGGTCGTCATCGGCCCCGGTGGTGGGGGAGTGCTCTTCCACGAGGCCTGCGGGCACGGTCTCGAAGCCGACCTCATCGCCAAGGAGGCGTCGGTGTTCGCCGGGCGGATCGGCGAGCAGGTTGCGAACCCCATGGTCACACTGATCGACGACGGAACCATGCCGACCGAGTGGGGTTGTTACGCCATCGACGACGAGGGGCGGCCGGCCCAGCGCAACGTCCTCATCGCCGACGGCGTGCTGATGGACTACATGTGGGACCGCCTGCGGGCCGACCGGTCGGATCGCCCGGCGTCGTCGGGGAACGGTCGCCGCCAGAGCTACCAGCACCTGCCGATGGTGCGCATGACCAACACGTTCATCGGCAACGGCGACAGCGACCCCGACGACATCGTGGCGGACACGCCGCACGGCGTCTACGTGGCGCACCTCGGCGGCGGGCAGGTGAACACCGCCACCGGCGACTTCGTGTTCGGCATGACCGAGGCCTACCTGATCGAGGACGGGCGCCTCACCGCCCCCATCCGCGAGGGCAACCTCATCGGCAACGGTCCCGAGGTTCTGATGCTGATCGACGCCCTGGGCAACGACTTCGCCATGGGATCGCCCGGCATGTGCGGCAAGGACGGCCAGGGGGTTCCCGTGGGCGACGGGACACCCACGCTGCGGGTCCAGCGCCTCACCGTGGGCGGCACCGCTGCCTGAGACCGCCGGCCACGCCGCGCACCATCGGGGCGTACCCGTGCATCACGACGACCTGACCGGCGAGGAGTTGGCATCGCTCGGTGACCGCGTCGTGGCGCAGGCCGCCCCGGGCGAGCAGATCGAGGTGGTGGCGGTCCGCTCCGTCGAGACCGAGGTCCGGGCCTGGGAGGGGGAGGTGGAGTCGTTCGCCTCGGCGACGGCGCACGGTGTCGGCATCAGGGTGGTCGTTGATCAGCGGCAGGGGTTCGCCCACGCGGGAAGCTGCGACGAGGCCATCGTGGCCGAGACGCTGGCTGCCGCCCGCGACAACGCCGCTTTCGGCACCCCCGACGAGCACCTCGGCGTGGCGGAGCCCGACGGCGTGGCGGTCCCGGACATGGACCTGTTTCGCCCGGAGCTTGCCGCGGTGGCGCCGGAGCAGAAGATCGACCTGGCCTTGGAGTTGGAGCGTGCGGTGCGGTCCGGCGACCGTCGCATCTGCGGCGTGGAGTCGGCGGACTACGTCGACTCGCTCTCAGTGGGGGCGGTCGTGACGACGAGTGGCATCCGGTCCGTCGGCCGTGACTCCGGCTGCTACCTGTCGGTCTACTCGCTGGCCTCCGAGGGCGACGACACACAGACCGGGTTCGGTTTCAGCGTCGGTCGCAGCCTCGAGGATCTGGATCTGCAGCAGGCCGCGGACGACGCCACCGAGCGTGCTGTGCGCCTGCTCGGTGCCGGCAAGCCGGCGACGCAACGGACGACGGTGGTGTTCGACCCCTGGGTCACGGCTCAGTTCCTCGGCATCGTGGGCGGCACGCTGTCCGGCGAGGCGGTGCTGAAGCGCCGCTCGCTGTTCGCCGACCGTCTCGGCGAGAGCGTCGCCTCGCCTCTGTTCTCGCTCACCGACGACCCCACCGATCCGGTGGCGTTCGGCGCCGGGGAGACCGACGGCGAGGGCCTCGCCACACGCCGCAACGAGCTGGTGACCGGTGGCGTCCTGCAGCGATTCCTGCACAACAGCTACACGGGGCGCCGCTCGGGTTCCGCGTCCACCGGTTCAGCCGTGCGGGGCTACGCCAGCACTCCCGGCGTGGGCTGCATGGCGCTGGTGGCGACGCCGGGGTCGGCCTCGCCGGTCGAGTTGATCGCGGGTATCGACAGCGGTGTGCTCGTCCAGGGTGTCAGCGGCCTGCACTCGGGCGTGAACCCCGTCAGCGGCGACTTCTCGACGGGCGCCGAGGGTCTGCGCATCCGCAACGGCGCGCTGGCCGAGCCCATCCGGGAGTTCACGGTGGCGTCGACCCTGCAGCGGATGCTGCTCGACGTGGTGGCCGTCGGCAGCGACCTGACGTGGCTGCCGATGACGGCCGCCGGCGTCACCCTCGTGGTCGCCGACGTGACGGTGTCGGGGGAGTGAGCGCCCCGCCGGCCTGACCGGCACGCGGGGCAACGCCAATGTCGGTTCTGGAAGCCGTGATCCTCGGCATCCTCCAGGGGCTGACCGAGTTCCTGCCGATCTCCTCCAGCGGCCACCTGCAGATCATCACCTGGTTGGCGGGTTGGGAGCCGTTCGACGGGGATCCCGAGCTGTGGACGGCCTTCGAGGTCGCCCTGCACGCCGGCACCCTGGTGGGGGTCCTGGCCTACTTCGGCCGGGAGGTGGCGCAACTGGTGGTGGCCGGCGTGCGTCACGCCGCCGGCCGGCACAGCCCCGACGGGGCGCGGGCCTGGCTCCTGGCGCTGGCCACGATCCCGGCTGCGGTGGCGGGGGTGACGGCCGGGGGAGTGCTGGAGCGCAACGAGCGGGTGTGGGTCACTGCCTGCACCCTCGTGGTGTTCGGGGTCCTGCTGTGGTGGGCCGACCGCCGCGGCGGTCGCCGGACGCCGAATGCCCTGGGCCACACGGACGCCGTCGCGCTGGGCGTGGCGCAGGCGCTGGCGCTGGTCCCGGGCGTGTCCCGGTCGGGCGCCATCATGACCGCGGCGCGCCTACGGGGGTTCTCGCGCACCGAGGCGGCCCGGGTCGCCATGCTCATGAGCGTGCCGATCATTGCCGGCGCAGCGGTGTACAAGCTGATCGACATCGGCGGTTGGTCGGGGGTTCCCGCCGATGCGCGCGCCGCGTTCATCTGGGGAACGGTGGCGGCGGCGATCGCGGGCTGGGGAGCGGTGCGGCTGCTCCTGAACCTCGTGAGGCGGATCGACTTCGCTCCCTTCGCCGGGTACCGGGCAGCCCTCGGCATCTCCGTTCTGGCCCTCGTCGCCACGTCCTTCCGAGACACCGGCTGGCTCTGACCCACGACGGGCCGCTCGTCCGGGCGCACCTCAAGCGCTACCGCGTGATCCAAGCCCGATCAGCCGGCGGAACTGGCGACGGCGACGACGGCGACGGTGCCCCAGATGAGGGCTGAGACGGTGGGCTCCACCTCGGTGGCGCCGATAGCGACGGTCACGGCGTCCTCGTCGACCTCCACGACGGTGGCGTGCCGGGCCACCGTGCGAGCCTTGGGCGCTGATTCGGCGGCGAACGTGTCGACCACGGCGATCAGGTTCACGAGGTCGCCGGGTTGCACCGGGGGAACGCCGTACGAAGCCGGCACTGATACGGCCGCCACGCCGGGGGCCAGCCTGCTGCTGAGCCCACCACCGCTGCCGGCCACCCGCTCGGTATGGATCACCTCCCCCGGGTAGATCGCCGCGGCGGCCAGCGCCCCTTCGGCGAGATCGGTCACGGCTCCGGGTGGAACGCCGGCGGCCGGACGCTGCTCCCAGCGCACCGCCTCGGCGCCGAGAGATTCCCCGGGTCGGATAAGCGCGACGGCCACCGGCACCTCGCGCAACTCGCCGTACGTCTCGGTGAGTTGCCGCTGGCGATCGGATTGGCGGGCGACGCCGATGACCGTGATGACGAGGAGGAGCCCCACCACGCTCCAGTAGACGAGTGGCCGGCGCAACCAGCGGTACAGGGGTGAGCGGCGCCAGGACGGCGCATCGGCGCGGCGGCGCATCGGGGACAGTGTGGGCATGGCGGGCTTCCTCTCGCCGGTGGGAGTTGGGGGGAAGCCGCGCCGGGAGGGCCGACGCCTGCCCAGAGGTTACCCGTGCGCGGACGTGGGTCGTGCTGCTGCCGATGGCTGGGGCGACTGTGCCCGCGGCTGCGGTGCACGCGGGTTTGCGAATCGCCTGGAGCGGGCGGTCGGCACGCCCGATCGGTGGCCCGGGAGCTGCTAGGCCGAGTCGTGTGGGAGCATCGGTCCTTCGCGGTCTCGGCAGCAGGCGGGTTGCTCGGCGGGGAGGTCCGCCACGAGGCGCCCGATCAGGCTCCGCACCCGTGTGACGTTCTCCTGGAAGACGGCCAGCACCTGCTCGTGGGTGACCGGCTCGGCGCCGCCACCGTCGAGGGCGCCGGCGTCGTAGTCGGTGACGAGGGCGACGCCGGCGAAGCACATGCCCAGTTCGCCGGCCAGCGGCGCCTCCGGTACCTGCGTCATGTTCACCACGTCGCCGCCGAGTGCTGAGAACCAGCGCGACTCGGCCCGCGTGGAAAAGCGAGGGCCCTCGATGACCACCACCGTGCCGGTGTCGTGAACACCGATGCCTTCGGCGCGGGCCGCGGCCGCCGCCGTGTGCCGCAGCGCCGGGCAGTACGGCTCGGCGAAGGTCAGGTGGTGGACCTGGGGCCCGTCGTAGTAGGTCTGCTCGCGCCCCTGGGTGCGGTCCACGATCTGGTCGCAGATCACGAAGTCGCCCGGCGCGATGTGCGCCCGCAGCGAACCGCAGGAGAAGGGCGCCAGGAGGCTCCGCACGCCCAGGGACCGCAGCGCCCAGAGGTTCGCCCTGTAGGGCACCCGGTGGGCGGGAAACTCGTGGTTCTCGCCGTGGCGGGCCAGGAAGGCCACCTCCCGACCGGCGAAGTGCCCGATCCGCAGCGCAGCCGAAGGCGGCCCGTACGGGGTGTCGATCTCGACGGGGCGCAGGTCCTCGGCCAGGGAGTAGAAGCCGCTGCCGCCGAGGATGCCGATGTGTACCCCGGTGCCGGCGGTGGTCATCGCGCCGCCGGTGCGGGCGCTCTCACGACGAGTTGGCTCCTGCTGTGGCGCGGTCACCCTTCGATTCCCCGCCGGCGGCGCCGGAGGATTCCTTGCTCTCGCTGCCGCCATCGCTGCCGGACGCCTTGGGTGCCGTGTCGTCGGACTTCGCGACCTCTTCCGCCAGCTTCTTGTCCTTCGAACCGTTGGTGGCGCGGGTGGTCGAGGAGCGGCTGTCGGTCTTGTAGAACCCGTCGCCCTTGAAGCTGATGGACGGGGCGCTGAAGACCTTCCGTACCACGCCCTCGCTGGGGGCGATGCAGGCGGCCGGACTCTGTTCCGAACCGGCGGCAGGGCAACTGGTCAGGCTGTCCTCGGTGAAGGACTGCTGGACCTCGAAGCGGTCATCACAGGTTCGGCAGCGATATTCGTAGGTGGGCATGGGCTTCCTCGCCTTGGGTGGCCCGCTCAGGCACCGGTGGGACGACTCATGGACCGGCTGCTAACCCTATAGCTGCCGCGGGTCGGTGCCACCTGGCGAGTGGGCTGCGGGCACGGCTCCGGCCGGACTGCGCCGGCGGCCGTTCGGCCCCTCGGGGATGGTGCGCCCTGATCCCGATCCGGCGCTGACGCCGAACGAAGACTGTTCTAACATGTCGCCCATGACTCCGTGGTGGCTGCTCCTCCTTGTGGCGTATGTCCTCGGCACGTTCCCGACCGCGCATCTCGTGGGCCGCCTCTTCGGCATCGATCCCATGAAAGAGGGATCGCGCAACCCGGGTGCGACCAACATGTACCGGGTTGCCGGACGGGGGGCCGGAGCTCTGGTCCTCCTCGGCGATCTGGTGAAGGGATTGGCCCCGACGCTGACGGCGTTGCTCGTGGCCGGCCGGTCCGTTGCCCTGGGCTGCGCCTTGGCCGCGGTCATCGGTCACATCGCGCCGCTCACACGGCGCCTGCGCGGCGGCAAGGGCGTCGCCACCTACGGCGGCGGGTCGCTGGCAATGTGGCCGTACGCCGCTCTCGGCGCCATCCTCCTGTTCCTGGTCGTCACGAAGTGGTCGGGTCGTCCGTCGGTGGGATCGCTGGTGGCAGTGCCGGTGTTGCCCATCGCTGTCGGGATCGAAGTGGCGCTCAGCGACATCCCGTGGTGGGAGTCGGTGCTCCTGGCGGCTCTGGCCCTCGTGATCGTCTTCATGCACCGGGCCAACATCCTGCGCCTCACCCGGGGTGAGGAAGGGAGACTTCCGAACGTCTTCACCCGCCGGTCGGTCGCGACTTCGTGATTCCCCTCGCCGAGGCGCAGCAGGTCGTCATCGACCGCTGCGGACCGCTGCGGACGGTCAGGCTGCCGCTGGTTGACGCGCTCGGCCACGTGACCACAGGCGCGGTCGTGGCCACCGAGGCGGTTCCGGCGTTCGACAACACGGCCATGGACGGCTACGCCGTGCGGTCGGCCGACACCGCAGCAGCCCCCGTGACTCTCGACGTCGTGGGAACGCTGGCGGCCGGGGGGGTGCCAACCGCAAGCGTCGGCGCCGGCCAGGCAATACGCATCATGACCGGAGCCCCCATCCCACCCGGAGCCGACGCTGTCATCAAGGTGGAGCGAACCCGGGCGCTCGACGGTGGCGACCGCGTCGTCGCCGAGGTGAGCGTGCCGGTGGGCAACCACGTGCGCACCGCCGGCGAGGATCTGGAGGTCGGCAAGGTGGTCTTCGAGCCGGGCGAGGTTCTGCAGCCGGCCCACCTCGGCGTGCTCGCCGGGCTGGGGATCCACGCGGTGGAGGTCGTCCGCCGGCCCCGGGTCGGGGTGATGTCCACCGGCGACGAACTGGTGGACGGCTCCGAGCCGCTGTCGCTGGGGCAGGTGCGGGACTCCAACCGCTACTCGCTGCTCAGCCTGGTGTGCCAGACCGGCCTCGAAGGTGTCGACCTGGGCATGGTGCGTGACGACCCCGAGACGATCCGGACCACCATCGCACGCGGCGTCGAGACCTGCGACGCCGTCCTCACGAGCGGTGGCGTCAGCATGGGCGACTACGACTGCGTGAAGGTCGTGCTGGACGAGATGGGGGAGATGTCCTGGATGCAGGTGGCGATCAAGCCGGCCAAGCCCTTCGCGTTCGGCATGGTGGATGGCACGCCCGTGTTCGGGCTGCCCGGGAACACGGTCAGCTCGATGGTGTCGTTCGAGTTGCTGGCGCGCCCGGCGCTGCGCCGGATGATGGGGCACACGCAGCTCCATCGGCCTCGTGTGCGGGCCACCGCCGCTGCACCGTTGCGCCGGCGACCCGACGGCAAGATCCACTTCGCCCGAGTCGTGTGGGCCTACGGCGCAGGCGGCTACGAGGTGCAGTCGGCGGGTGGTCAGGGCTCCCACCAGCTCTCCTCGCTGGCGGCGGCCAACGGGCTGGCGGTGCTCCCCGACGGGCAAGGCGCCGCTCCGGGCGAGGTCGTCGATCTCATCCGCCTGCACGAGGACTGAGGCGCCTGTCCACCTGCGGGGTGGCGCGGAACCTGGCCGGAGCCCCCGGGGTCGGGGGCGGCGGGCATCGCACCCGGTTGGGCCGGTAGCCTGAAGTGATGGCGGAGCAACTCCTCGACACGTTCGGTCGGGTGCATCGGGATCTGCGGATCTCCGTCACCGATCGCTGCAACTTCCGTTGCACGTATTGCATGCCTCCCGATGGGCTCGACTGGTTGCCCCGCTCGGAACTGCTGACGTTCGAGGAGATCGAACGCGTCGCCCGCATGCTCGTGGAGCGCTTCGGTGTGCACAGCATTCGCCTCACCGGCGGGGAACCCACGGTCCGTGCCCGTCTGGCCAACCTCGTGGGGATGCTGGCGCCGCTGGGCACCGACCTGGCTCTGACCACCAACGGCGTCACGCTCGGCCTTCTGGCCGGTGATCTGGCTTCCGCCGGGCTGCGTCGGATCAACATCTCCCTCGACTCGCTGCAGGCCGACAGGTTCCGCGAAGTGACGCTGCGCGACGACCTGCCCCGCGTGCTCGATGGCGTGGACGCGGCCCTCGCCGCCGGCCTGGATCCCGTGAAGATCAACGTCGTGGTCATGCGGGACGTGAACGACGACGAACTCCTCGACTTCGCGGCCTTCGGGCGCGACAAGGGCGTCGAGGTGCGGTTCATCGAGTACATGCCCCTCGACGCGGAGGAGGGGTGGCGTGCCGGCGCCGTGGTCGGCCTCACCGAGATCACCCAGCGCATCGGCGAGGTCTTCCCGTTCGAGGCCCACCGCCGGGGCAACGAGCCGGCGAGCCGTTTCCGCTACCTCGACGGCAAGGGGCATTTCGGGGTGGTCGCCAGCGTGACCCAGTCGTTCTGCGGCTCCTGCGACCGGATCCGCCTCACCGCCGACGGGCAGTTCCGCAACTGCCTCTTCGGGTTGGAGGAGTACGACCTGCGGGCCCCGCTGCGCAGCGGCGCAACCGATGACGACCTCGCCGAGATCGTGCGGGGCGCCGTCCGGGACAAGTGGGCCGGCCACAGCATCGGCAAGGTGCATTTCGTGCGGCCGAGCCGGTCCATGTCCCAGATCGGCGGCTGAGGGTCGGCGGGAGGCTCGGCGCCATGAGCGATCTGGGGTTCACGCACCTCGACCCTCTCGGTCGGGCACGGATGGTGGACGTCTCCGCCAAGGAGCCCACGCATCGACGTGCCATCGCCCGGGCCCGGGTGAACATGACGTCCGAGACGGCCTCGGCGGTCGCCCGCGGCGCCATCGGCAAGGGCGACGTCCTGGCGGTCGCCCGAGTCGCCGGTATCCAGGCCGCCAAGCGCACACCCGACCTGATTCCTCTCTGCCACCCCCTGCTCGTGGGGTCGGTGCTGGTCAACTTCAGCATCGAGGACAGCCACATCGACGTCGAGGCTGAGGTCGAGACACTGGACCGCACCGGCGTCGAGATGGAGGCCATGACGGCGTGCACGGTGGCGGCGCTGACCATCTACGACATGTGCAAGTCCTTGGACCGCTCCATGGTGATCAGCGATGTCCACCTGTGGGAGAAGACCGGCGGACGCTCCGGCACCTACCGTCGCGACGGAGCCGCCTAGCCCGCAGGCTCCTGCTGCTCGAGCAAAAACTCGAGCGCTGCCGGAACTCTTTCTCGAAATCCCAGTAAATCCCCACCAAATCCACATTTTGGTCGTGCTTTTGGGCGGATTTCGGCCCGGAAATCTGCCAATCCCGGACATCCGGAGCGCTAGGTTGTTTGGTGCTCGCCGGCACTTGAGACGCGGACCGAGATCCTCGCTAAGACCTTGCAGACCCCTCGCCAACCGGGACGCAGCAAGCGAGTACCGAGATATCCACAACCTCGGCCCGAACAAATGACATACTTGTAGTAGGAGACCCGGTGCCTACTCTAGTGACAATCCTCATCCTCGCCGCGTTGTGGTTGGCCGTACTTGCGCCAAGGTGGTTACGACGCCTTTCCCAGTATCAGGGCGAACGTAGGTTCAATTCCCGGGCGACGAGTTCTTCGGTGCCCTCCTGGCAAGGCACGAGCAAAGTCGTCGCCCTCACCGGGGTCAAGCAGCTTTCCCCGATGCCGCGGCCGGCCCTGGTGGCGCCCGGCCTCGCCGTGGATCGCGAGGGCATAGCCCGCCTGCAGCGGGAGAGGGCCCGCCTGCGGCGCCGGAACATCTTGATCGCCCTCACCGGTCTGGCCCTCATCACGTTCTTCATGGCGGTCACCTCCGGCGGAGCCATGATCGCCGCCCACCTCGTGATCGACGTCCTGCTCGCGACCTACGTCGGTGCGCTCGCCCACCGCCAGCGCCGTGTGCTCGAGCGCCACGCCAAGGTCACCGACATCGCCTCGGCCCGCACCGCCGCCGCAAGGAAGCCGGATGTCTCCTCTCCGACGGAGGAAGCGGCGATCGCCTTCATCGGCACTGCCCGCAGCCAGCACTGACGCAGCGCCCGGCATTCTCTGCGCCGGGGGCGACTGGGGGTTTCCTCGGCGCGCCGGTCCCGATTCAGTTGCTTCGCGACGCCCGGATCAACGGTCCGATCACGACCAGAATGCCGATCAGGAACAGCAGGCCGGCAACCGTCGACACCACGTCGCCGTCACGAACGGCAGCCACCGCGAACAGCAGGCACCCGACCCCCCAGAGGCTGTAGCCGAGAACGTTCCAGGACAGATCGGAGATGCGCCGCACCCGGAGCAGGCTAGGGGTAGAGATGTGGGCGCCAACCTCCGAAGCAGCGGTGGCGTGTAGCGGTACGATGAGTGTCCCGTACGGGGGTGTAGCTCAGTCGGCTAGAGCGCTTCGTTCGCAACGAAGAGGTCGGCGGTTCGAGTCCGCTCACCTCCACCGAGGGGGTTGTTTCAGGGGCCCCCATACGTGTCCACAAGGCGCCATTCAGGTCGAGAAAGCCCTGGTCAGAGCGGTGTAGGAGGGGTTGTCGCGGTTCACGGGTGCCTATAGGGTTCCAGGTGATCCCACATTTCGCGTGGGAAAAAACGTGGGAAAAACCGCTCCGTGGGAAAGCTCACCGCCGCCGAAATCAAGTCTCTCACATCGCCGGGCCGCTACCGCGCTGATCCGACCTTGTACCTCGTCGTTCAGCCGAGTGGGTCGAAGTCATGGGTGCAGCGACTCGCCATTGACGGCCGCCGTCGCGACATCGGCCTCGGCGGATACCCCGTTGTCGGTCTCGCGGAGGCCCGGACCAAGGCCATGGAGAACCGATGCGCGGTGCGCAACGGGCGTGATCCCCTGGCCGAGAGTCGCCGTCGCGAGTCGCCGACGTTTCGCGAGGCCGCCGAAGCCGTCCACAAGGCGAACCGTCCGCGGTGGCGCAACGCGCACCACACTGCTTCTTGGATGCAGACCCTCGAGCGTCACGCGTTTGCCACGCTCGGCTCGCTGCCGGTGCACCGCATCCAGCAAGGCGATGTTCTGCGTGTCCTCGAACCGATCTGGGCGACGAAACCCGAGACTGCCCGGCGGGTCCGCCAGCGAACTCGCACCGTGCTTGCCTGGGCGCTGGCCCAAGGCTACATCGACAGCAACCCCGCCGACGAACGCATCGACGCGGCTCTGCCGCGGATGCCCAAGGTCAAGGCCCACCTCCGGGCACTCGACTATCGGGAAGTCCCTGCGGCTCTAGCGGTCGTTGACGCGTCCCGAGCGTCGCCGGCGGCGCGGCTCTGCCTGCGATTCGCGGTTCTCACGGCGGCGCGGAGCGGGGAGAGCCGAGGTGCCCGGTGGTCCGAGATCAATCTCGAGGCCCGCCAATGGCGCATACCGGGCGACCGAATGAAAGCAGGCGTCGAGCATCGCGTCCCGCTGACCGATGACGCTGTTGCTGTCCTGGAGCGTGCGCGAACGCTTGATGACGGCAGCGATCTCGTCTTTCCGTCTCCTGCGAAGAGAGGTCATCCGCTGTCGGACATGGCGTTGACCAAGCTGCTACGCGACAACGGCCTGGCCGAGCGGACAACCGTGCACGGCTTCCGCTCCTCGTTCCGGACTTGGGCGCTCGAACAATCCAACGCCCCCTGGGCAGTTGCCGAGATGGCGCTCGCGCACACCGTCGGCGACAGTGTCGAACAGGCCTACGTGAGAACCGACCTCTACGAGCAGCGAGTCGAACTGATGCGCCAGTGGGCAGACCACGCCACCAGGAGCGACAACTGTTGAACCACCTCCGACTGGGCTTTCGTTGGCGCAAGCGCCGCGAGATGGTGGGCTCGATTCGGCCTCTGGGATCGCGTAGCAAGCGCACGACCGTGTGCGTTACGCATAGACGTTCCAGATATCGAGCAAGCCCCGCTCGGATGCCGTGGGCGCACCTCAACTGACCTATAACCGCAGGTCAGAGTATATTCGAGGGCGGTCATTGGCCGATCTGTCCCTCGAAGTGTCCCATAATCGAATCTGGATAGACGGTTCGTCAGAGCGCTCGGAGTCCCGGCGCCGGTCATCGGGCGGGTTCGGTAGCCCTTGGCCGGCTCGCGATGCACGGGGCAACTTGCCTGATTCTGGCTCCCGCCGCTGTGCTCGGGCAGGGCTGTCGTGGTGAGTACCTCGCGCCCCACCGTGCACTGCGGGTGGTCTGTCCCGTGGACTCGCTAACCTCAACTGGAGGGACCGAAAGATGAACGAACGGCCCGAGGTCGCATATTTCTACCCGGCCCCCTATTGGGGATGGGGCGAGAGCGATTGGGTGAAGTCGCTCCTGCTGTTCTTCGATCAGATCGCGATCCTGCTACCGCGCTACATGCACGACCGCCATGTAGCTGCGGACCCCTCCACGGTCATACCCCTCGAAGAGCGTGATCTGCTTCGCGTGCTCGAACCAGATGACTGGATCGACGAGGAAATGAACGAGTGTCTGGCCGAAGTAATCGTCGAACTGCTGACAGAAGGAGCGTTCGACGGGCTATCCACAGACGTTCCGTTCCACGCGTTATCGCGGTCGCGCATGGGCTACGGCGTTGACGTGGGCCTAGCTGAAATGTTAGTTGACGAACTCAGGGCGAAGGGACTTGCGCGCCCCAGCCAAGACGGTGTCTCGATTCCGCTACATCCGACTGTGCGGAGGACGATCCTCGTCATCCTCGGTCAGCTATCCCGTGTCGCGGGTGCCCGCAAGGATCTGAACATCCACCCCGTGACCAACGATCAGGACGCGATCACGGAACTTACCGAGACGCTGTCGAGAACTCCGATGCCGTCAACCGGCAAGGTGATCACCCTGAATCTAGCGCCGGTCAGCTTCGACCTCGCTTCCGTCCCTCTGGACGACATTCTTGACTTCCGAGAGGAACACCGTTGCGAACATCGGAAATACATGCGGGACCTCCACAGTTTCATGGCCGAACTCGCTGTGATCGACGACGCCGACAACCGCGAGCGGCTTCTGGCCGAGCGTCGCCAAGAGATTGCCGACGCCAGCCAGCAACTCCAGCTCTCGACGCGCCGCTGGCTCGGCAGGAATCTCCCACCCATGTCGCTCGGGCTGGCGGGCGCAGCATGGAGCATCAGTCAAGGGGATCCTGTTGGTCTCGCCCTCGCCGCCGCTGCTGCCCTCATGTCCCAGATCGGCTCAAGATCACCCCGTTTGATCACTGCGTACTCCTACATGTTCTCAGTCAGCCGAGAGTTTGGTGGCGACATCGATTACTAGGCGCGTCTCCTCAAGCATGGGCAGGCGTCGTTGAAGGGTTGTGTGGAGTGGGGCTCCACGAAACAGAGGCGCACCGGTTGTGTGGAGCCGGGCTCCGCGCACCGAGTATTGGAGGAGGGGGAGGGTGGTAAGGGCTCGGCGATTGGGTGACGGCCTGTTGGGCTGTGCTCTTACACTCTCCAGCCGAGCAAAGGACCGAGACTTGGCCGATCGTCACCGCTGATGCCTCGACGACGTCCGATCCATCGCGTCTCGACGTTGCCCGCCCCGAGCGCGATGGACACTGTGGCGCTTCTCGCCGACCCGTACGTGTTCAGCCAAACTCCGCTGCTTACTGCCTGGGCGTTTATCGAGGAGGCTGACAAGCGCGGCGTCAGCTTGACCGAAGCGCACTTGGCACTCCTGCACCGGCGCCGCCTGCTGCAGCCGTTCTACGAGGTCCATGCGCGCCAGGTCGCTGCCCCGGTGGACTACCCAGAGGTCGATCCTGACGGCTGGACGGCTGAGCACGTTGTCCACCAAGCGCACGAAGAGGGACGCTTGAGTGACCCCGCGAACCGGCGCTGGTCGCCTTGGCCGAGTCGTCGATCCCGACGCGCGTTCTACTACTCGCACTACCAGCTACTCGCGATTCGAGGAATCGACACGTGGTTCACTGCCAGCCTGCTGCCGGGTCCGGATCTTGCGCTGTCGTGGGAACTCGAACCCTCGGATCGGGAGGAGCGCGAAGCGTCCAGGCGAGAGAGATTCCTGGTTTGGACGCTTGAGGCGCTATCGGGGAGGCACCGTGGCAACGCGATCGGGCTACACACCATTCGAAGGCCGTTCGTCACGCACGACCCGTGGTCCGCAGACGACTATTGGCGATATGTGGATGTGGTCAGCCCAGTTCGACTCGTCGATGAACAAGAACTGTCGCAAGACACCCTGCTGCGGCAGGCCGACTATCTCCTCGCGTCGGCCAGCGTGATCGATCCGCTCGGAGACTGGCACCGGATCGTTCGACTCGCGGACCCGGACACGTGGGGCCGCTTGCGCTTTGATGCGCTAATGGCGAACGCTCTCCGCGTCGCCGCTGAGGTGATTGCCCGCCATGTGGATTCCTCTCACAGCGTCGACTTGGAGAGTTCCCTGCTCGCGCCGACGCCCGGTCTCATAACGCCGCGAGATGAGCGCATCCGCGTGATGCCCGCGGAACGCTGGGACGCCCTGAAGACGTTTGGGCTCAGCAACCGCGCGTCGCTTGTTCTCGCCGTGGAGGGACAATCCGAGGCGCTGATCGCAAAACGCGTCCTGCGGGAGATCGCCCCTGATCCCGGACACCTCCGCATCGAGATAATCCCACTCCAAGGGAACCAGCGGGACGTCACACTGCTCGCACGCGCGGTGGCTGCCCCCGAGTTGGACGCTGATGCGCCACGGCACGCCCGCGTGACCGTGCCGCTAACAACGCTGCTGATCATGGTCGACGCGGAGCACGACTACGAGACCGAGGACAAGACGCGCGCCAAACACGGCGCGATGGTGGCGAGCATCTGGGAGTCTCTGCAGAGCCGCCTGCAGAGCCGCCTGCAGAGCCCCGAAATGAGACAGATGCTCACCCAGATGCTCCTTGTTCGCACATGGCGCCACGAGTTTGAGTTCGCGCACTGGTCCGACGATGAGTTAGCCACAGCTCTCCAGAACGTGTCACCCCACGCAGCGGCGATGCCACCAGACGAACTCCGCCAACACCTGGAGAAGTGCCGTCGTAACAGCGGCAAGATCAAGTCCGTGTGGAAACAATGGCCTGCCGAGCCGAGCAAGGTCGCCCTAGCAGAAGCGCTCTGGCCCACACTCGCGGAGCGGATCGCCAGCCAAGCGTCGGAAGACGTAGTCCCAATCGTGCGATACATCCGCGAAGGCATCACCGTTGCCGCCGACATGATCAGAATCGGTGCAGTCCGGCGCGCCACAAGCACCTAGCGCGTACTCACCGCCCCGCCGAACAATCACCGTCGTTTGTGGATGGAGCTCCACGACAACGAGGCCTTCAAATGCTCGCTGATCAGGGAAGATGGTGAGGACTCTGCGTTCGGTGTTCACTCATGGTTTCACAGACGATCAGGGCCAGAAAGAACGGTTCTCCGGAAGCACCGCCACTACCGCTTCAGGTCCTGTTGCGGTGAGGGTTTCCGGCTTTGTTCGGCTCGCGGCGACGGGTAAGCGTTGCCGCCTCGCCGCCGGGTCGCCTCGTTGAGGGGTCGCGCCGGGCGTCGGCGCTGAACTAAGAGACGAATTGTGCAGGTCAGGGACGGTTTCGCGCTGTCGGAGCGGGGTGTGTGTCCCACGGCGTGCCCTACCGGTAGTCGCAGGTGACCAACTATTTCATGCCGATTTCTCGACCGGCTCCCTCGAGGTGTCGCCTAGTTTGATTCGGATCGAGACTCCGTCAGATCGCGGCTGGAAGGGCAGGGTGTTCTGGCGGCGGCGGTGGGGGGCCTCGGCGGCCCGTGGCCGGCTGGCGATCCAGGCGAGGACTTCTGATTCGAGCCAGCCGACGGCGCGGCTGGCGTCGCCGCCGAGGCGAAGTGGCTCCGGGAAGGTGCCGTCCTTGATGCGTCGGTACAGCGATGAGTGGCTCAGACCTGTCATTTCGAGTACGTCTTCGATCCGCAGGATCCGGTCACTCATGGTTGTGTTCCTTCTTGGGACGTCGGTGATCGCTCGGTCGCGACGGCACGAGTCGGCGGTACCGGCGGCGAACCGCCCCGCGCCACATCTGCGCTTGCAGCGTGACTTCGCTGGCGGGGTGGGCGCGGTCGCCGTCGCGCCGAGCGTCACCGTGCAACAGCGTGCATTCGCGTGTGCCGTAGTGCCTCTGAGTAGGGAGTTCGCGGAGTCGACCGTGTGCCAGCGTGTATTGGCGTGCAGTCCCGTGCGCTCGGGTCCATTAGAAGCCCGATCCGTCTGCGTTCCAGCAAACTGACCGCGCGAACCACGGGACAGACCAGCCTGCGTGGAACTCGGGAGAGTCATCACTCCAGTTCTCTGAGAGTGTTCCGCAGTTGCTGCCCTGTGCGGGTGCGCAGCCAGGTCGCATCAATCTGCACGGGCGGGAACGCCGGTCAATTCCGCGAATCCCTCGGGCGTTGAGAGCTTTTCTGCGAGCAGGTCGATCCACGCTTGGCTGTACAGGTACCGCTTGAAGCTGGTGATGTACTCCGCGTACTTGATGTCCTGCGTCGCCTCCGGCTCGCCGCGACCAGGTCGTACGCCCAGCTTCCTGGACACCTGTGCGTGCAGGTTCGCGTGGAACTTGTAGCCGGTTCGTCTCTGCACCTCACTGATCACCTCTGTCGCGCTGAAGTTGGGTCGCCCCGTCGGTTTGGGCAAGACGACGTACCTGTCAAGAGTTTCTTCGAGTTCGCTCGGCACCTCGCCGGGTCGCACGAAGTACGCCACCACATCGGGACTTCTCCCTGAAGCGGGCACGGCCGGTATGAACGCGACGCGCATCATGTAGGTGGGGTCGGCGAGCAGGTCAGCGGGAGCGTCGTAGGCGCGGGCCAGTATCGCTTGCACGTCCAGCGGCAGCGACGCTTGGAGCTTCTTGCGCGACGCCAGCACGTCGGGGTCCCGGAAACCCGAGAGCTGCAAGGGCACCGACAGCTTCTCGCCGAGCGCGTACTCGGCGCCGAAGACATCCACAAGGACGGCCTCAGTCTTCAGCAGCCCGGCCTGCGCCAGAGGAATGACGACGGCGTCCAGTGCTGGGAGGTGCCGATGCGCGACGGCGTTGCGAAACTCGACCCACCGCGCAAGGTTCTCTCGAATGCCGCGGTAGTCAGCGCCGGCGAACGCCCTGTTGATCAACTCGAGGGTGTCCAGCGACTGCTCGGCGCCTTCAACGAGGGCTGGTTCACGAGACGGGTTGAGACGCCTCCACTCTCTGCCCTCACGCTGCAGCAACGCCAACGCCAGACTGTTCCACGCCGTGACGAACAGCAACGAGAACGCGCCGGTCCGGAACGCGGTGGTCGGGTCATTCCAGATACGCAATGCCTCCAGACATGAGGCCCTCGCCTGCTGAAGCTGGACCTGCCAATCGACTTCGGTAGCGCCCGCAGGGAGCGCGCCGAGCGACAAGATCTGCGTCTCAAGCTCGGCGATGCGGTCCGTCTGCCTTGAGCGCCGCGACGTCTCCACGCCGAGCGTCGATCGAATGAAACGGTCAAACCTCCGACCGTGGGAGGACCCGTCATCCCACGTCTGGCGCTCCAACTGGCTCTTGGAGATTCCATCGCCGTCGTCCCACAACGCGAGGAGCTCGCGAGCGAGTTCGATGTCCGCGTCGCTCGGCGGCTGGGGCATGAGTCACGGTACCGCGAGCACATCCAGCGACCCCGAATACTCACGGAGTTCACATCGGAGGCGTCGCGCGGCAATCCAGCCCTCGAACTCGGTGCGGAGCCAGCTGAGGGACTGCCAGAAACTGAGGGCCTGGTCACTGGGGACTCTCAGACGCTCCCTTGTCAAGCGGCGAGCGTGAGGGGCTGTCGTCGGGTGGTCTCGTCTCGCCACGTGCGGCGTCGAAGAGCAGCGTTGGTCGGAGATGTGAATGCCGACGCAGTGGTCGTCGTGGCGGTAGTGGCGCGCCAGCGTCAAGAGAGCGCGTTAACAGATCTGTGCGCACAGGGTGGGCGCAGCTATGACAGTTCGAATATCCAGGTCAGAGTATATTCGATGCCGGTTGTGCGGCCCCTCTGTCGCTCGGAATATCCCACAATGGGACTCGGATGGAGACTTCCTCAGAGCGTGGTCGGAACGCCACGGACCTCTGGCGGCGGCCATGGGGGCTTTCGGTGGCGCGCGGCCGGCTCGTGATCCACTCGTCGACCTCGGACCGAAGCCACCCGACTGCGCGGCTCCGGTCGCCGCCGAGGCGGACCGGCGCCGGGAATGTTCCGTCCTTGACGCGCCGGAGAAGTGACGATCGAGCTAGGCGGGTCACCTCGAGAACTTCAGCGAACCTCAGAATCCGGTCACCCATGGTCGGGTCCTCCTATGTCGGTGGCTCCGCGGCGGACGCGACGAGACGAGTTGGCAGCGCCAATCATCAGGGCACCCCGCGAGGCAAGTGTGATCGCAATGTGAACACTCGGGTGGGGCAGGCTCGGTCGTGTCAGTTCCGGTCCTCGTTCGGTCATGGCTTCAGCTATAGCGCTGCAGCTCACAGCGTGTCAAGGAGTTAGACAGTCAGTAGCTGCGCCCAATTCCTCCCCAGTGGTCTGGAGCGCAGACTGTGAGTGCTAACTTGAGGTGGGACCCTGATTTGAGTCCGCGTGTTGTGGGTCTGAATCCCCAAGGATGGGAGGATGACCACAATGAAGAGGAGCAGGCACACCCCTGAGCAGGCGGTCCGCAAGGTCCGCGAGGGCGAGCGGATGCTCGGTTCGGGCACTGATCTCACCGAGGTGTTGCGCCATTTGGAGATCACCGAGTCGACGTGGCACCGGTGGCGCCGGGCCTATGGGGGGATGAGCCCCAGCCACGCGAGGAGGCTCAAGGAATTGGAGGTCGAGAACGCCCGGCTCAAGAAGCTGTTGGCGGAGGCGGAGCTGGACAAGGCGATGCTCAAGGAGCTGGCCGAGGGAAAATGGTGACCCCGGACCGCCGCCGGATCGCTGTTGAGCACATCCAGGCGCGGTTCGGGGTCTCTGAGCGCCGGGCGTGCGTGGTGGTGGGCCAGCACCGCTCGACGCAGCGCCGGCCCAAAGCGGCGCCCGATGACGCTGAGGCCGAGTTGCGCGAGCACCTGTGACGGCGATCAGCGAAGTTCCCCAGGGTTGATCAGCGAATTTCCTCACCTTGGGGTGGTTGGATTGTAGTTGTTCGTTGTCGGTTGGTGGCTTGGTGGGCTCGGAGGCGGTAGCTGTCGCCGGTGATGTTGATGACGGCGCAGCGGTGCAGGAGCCGGTCCAACATGGCGGCGGCGATGGTGGTGTCGCCGAAGATGTCTCCCCAGGCGTTGGCGCCGCGGTTGGTGGTCAAGATGATGCTGGATTTGAGGTAGCGCTGGGAGATGACTTGGAACAGGGCGTTGGCGTCTTCGGTGGGCATGGAGAGGTAGCCCAATTCGTCGATGATCAGCACGCCGGGGCCGGCGAAGAATCTCATGGTGGTGGCCCAGCGGCCTTCGATGGCGGCTTTGCGGCAGCGGGCGGCGAGGTCGGCGGCGGTGGTGTAGTAGGCGCGGTGGCCGGCTTCGACGGCGGCGTGTCCCAGGGCGACGGCGAGGTGGGTTTTGCCGACGCCGGGCGGGCCGATGAACAGCACGTTGGTGGCGTCGTGTGTGTAGCGGCAGGTGGCGAGGTCCCGCAGCAGGGCCGCGTCGATGCTGGGTTGGGCGCTGAAGTCGAAGTCGTCGAGGCGCCAGGGGACCGGGAAGTTGGCGAAGCGCAGCCGGCCGGCGAGGCGGCGCTGTTCGGTGGCGTCGACTTCGATGGCGAGGAGCGCTTGGAGGAACTCGGTGTGTGTCTCGCCGGTAGCGCCGGCGCGGTCGAGGGCGGCGGGCAGCGCTTCGGCGGCGGCAGTCAACTTGAGGTAGGCGAGGTGGGATCTGAGCTGTTGGTAGAGGCTGTCAGCGGCGCTCATGAGGCTTCTCCTGGTTGGGTGAGTCGGCGGTAGACGTCGAGGTCGATGACGGGGTCTGTAGCGACATCGGCGCCGCCGAGGCGGGCCGCGAGTGCGATCGCCGCGGGGCTCGGGGGCCGGTTGGCTTTGGGCCGGCACGGCGCCTCGGCGTTGAATGCGCCCAGCACGACGGCCCGTAGCGCCTCTGTGTGCTCGGGCAGGCGGATCGTGTGGTGCGCGCCCCGCGGCGCCAGGCGGTGTGCCGCCACGATGCGCCCAGCGCCGCTGCGGATCTCGATGCCCTCGGCGCCGAGGCGGTGCGTGACCTGGACGTTCGCGCCGGCGAGTTCGGGGGGCACCGAGTAGCGGTTGCCCCACAGCGACACGAGCGCGTTCGCCGCTGCGGTGCGCTCGACGGTCACTTCGGCGGGGAACGCCACAGCGGGCAGCTCCTCCAGCGCCTCGCCGGCGGCGGCCTCAGCGACAGTGCAAGCGACCTCGCCGACGCGGCGCACTCGAGCGTCGGCGACTTCAACACACCAGCGGTCCGCGGCGACCTGCGCGGCCTCCGGCGACCCGACCGCCGCGGTGCGCCACCACGACTGGGTCAGATAGTCGATGGCCTTTTCGACTGCGCCCTTGCGTCGCGGACGTCGGGGCGGGCACACATCAACCGCGGCGCCGTAGTGCTTGGCCACCGCCGCGAACGACGCCTGAACCCTGTCGGTGCCCGGCGCCACCACCGCGGCCATGCGGTCGGTTCTCCAGCGCCGCGCCGTGCCGCCGAGGCGCACCAGCACCTCGCCGATGCCCGCCACCAGGTGCGCCTGGTCCATCGCCTCTGAGAACCAACAGCGCAGCCGACCCGAATACGACAGCACCCCGACCAGCACGAACGCCCTCTGACCCCACGGCGTGTCGCGCAACTCCAACCAGTCCCACTGGATCTCCTCGCCAGGCGGGTGCTCGATATCTGCATGCGCCCGCTGCGGCGCGCACGCCGCACACTCAGGGCGCAGCCCCCCCTCACGTATCCGGCGCACGAACGTCGGATACGACGCCCCATAGCCCAACGCCGCCACCTCGCCGAACAGCACCGTCGCCCGCACATGCGGGTCATCGCCCAACCGGCGCCGCACATACGCCTCGAACTCATCGAAGGGATCCACCCCCGCGCCCCGGCGCACCCCCGCCTCCCGACCACCGCCCAGATGCGCCCGCACCGTCTTGCGATCCACCCCCACGTGCCGGGCGATCGCCGAGATCGACCATCCCTGCCTTCTCAATGCGTGAATCTCCACTCCCTCTCCCTGTGTGATCATCTCGGTGGGGCTCCTGTGCTCGCTGAACGTCTCGCAACGCCCAGCAAACAGGAGCCCCACCGCCGGTCGGTGGACCCCCAGGGTGGGGAATTTCAGTGATCAGAAGTGGGGAATTTCAGTGATCGCCGTCACCTGCGGGACTTCGCGCGCTGCCATCGCCGTCTCGGGTGGCGCAAGGCCCATGCGGTGGCGCACCGCGAGGGCCTGGTCACCAACCCCAAGCGCACACAGCGCATCTGGCGCGACGAGCGTCTACAACGTCCGCCTCAGCGGCGGGCCAAGCGCCGCCGCCTCGCCGACGGCACCGCCGCGCGGCTACGCGCCCAGCGCCCCAACGACGTGTGGGCCCTGGACTTCCAGTTCGACGAGACCGCCGGCCTGCGCCGCATCAAGCTGCTCAACATCGTCGACGAGTTCACCAGAGAAGCCCTGTCCATCCACGCCGCCCACAGCATCGACGCCGACGGCGTCGTCGCCGTCATCGAGCGCCTCGTCGCCCAGCGCGGCGCCCCAGCCCACCTGCGCATGGACAACGGCCCCGAGCTCGTCTCCGCCGCGCTGCGCGACTGGTGCCGCATCTGGGGCACCCACACCGCCTACATCGAGCCCGGATCGCCCTGGGAGAACCCCTACATCGAGTCCTTCAACGGACGCCTCCGAGACGAATGCCTCAACACCGAAGACTTCGCCGACCTCCTCGAAGCCCGAGTCGTGCTCGAGGACTGGAGAACCGAATACAACACCTACCGACCACACCAATCCCTCGGAGGGCTCACACCCGCCGCCTACGCTGACCACTGGACACACCAACACCAACCAACACACCCATAGCGCCTGGACTCACAAACGGGTCCCCCTCAAACTGAAATTCGCGTTTGGCGCTAACTGAAATTCGCGTTGGTGTCGGGGGTCTCCTGGCCCGGTATCAGCATCCACCACCGACGGGGGTGGCTCCTCCAGCGTGTCGAGCGACTAAGCATCGAGATGTGCTGGAGGAGCCGTCCCCATGATGAACCAGGAGGACTTCGTGAAGCTAGAGGACCTGCGTAGGCAGGGTTGGACGATCAAGGAGATCGCCGCGGTCGCGCTGCTTGCTGGCGGTACCGCCATCGTCGTCGTAGCAAACTGTCTGGCCCAGCACGATATGGAGTTGTTGGCGCGTGCGCGCCACACAACGTGGCTCCTCCGGCGGCGACGACTGTGAGGGGTCCATCCGGGGCGTGTTCTGGCTGCGTGCCCAATACGTAGTAGGCGGGTAGCCCGTCCGCCTGCCTACACCGGTTCCATCCCCAGGGAGGTTCAGCTAGGGACAGCGGCGACAGGCGCACGACGCCGATCTCGGCGTCTAAACAGCGGCCGCGCATCAGGTTGGGTTGAGCCGCGGCGCCGTTAGAATTCGCAGCCGAACGGGACCGTTGTGCGCGGGTTCGGTCGCTCCCTAGGGGCGCCGGACCCGCCCAGAGGGGTCCCGTCGCCGTTTTGAGGCGGATCCGGCGGCGGGGCGGCGCTCTACCACTGGAGCCGGTCGGCCTGCATCTCGTCGAGGTCCAAGACGGCCGCCCACCCGGTGTGGCCCTCGTGTTTGAGGCCGTAGACCTCTATGTCGGCGGGGCGGATGCGTTCGTGGTTGGCGTGATGCCAGTGGCCGTGGAACGGCAACTCCGGCTTGGTCGCCGCCACGGCGGCCTGCAGGAGGTCCTGCACCTCGGCGCACTCGTCCTCGATCCACTGCGGGATCTCCATCCCGCCGTGGAGGCCCTAGACGCCGCTCGGCGCGTCGTGGGTGAACAGCACGTCGAGGCCGGCGGGCGCATTCGCGAGGAGGCGCTGCTGGTCGCGCGAGGTGGGTGCCTCGCTGGCGGGCCACCGGTAGGCGGGGCTGGCCCACTCCTTGTCGGGGCTGACGGCGCCGCCGAGGTGCAGCGGCTGGCCCTGCCGGCGGCTTTCGATCACATCGGTCCGCTGCTGGTAGCGGTCCAGGCAGGGCCACACCTCGTGGTTGCCGTCGACGACGATCACCGGGATCTGCGACGTCACGGCCCACCACATCACCTCCGGCCATGGTGGCGGGTCGACCTCCCACCGGGCGCGGCTGAGCGGTGGCCAGACCGGCGATGAGCCGTCCAGCAGCCAGAAGTCGCCGACCTGCACGACAGCGTCGCAGTCCATGCGGGCGGCGATGCGCGCCGCGGTGCGCATCCAGAGGCCCTCTCAGCGGATGTCGCCGAACACAGCGCCGCGGCGCACCGTCGCCTCGGCAACCGCGGGATCATCCCCCCCAAGATGCGCTCAGGCGCGAACCGGAACTCGGAATACTTTTCCAGATCCAACACCCCTTCCAGACTACGCCGACCCGCCGCGGCCTCCGCCACCGCCACCTCGCCGCGCAGCACTGACAACACCACCTGCAGCTTGCGCTCAGGGCTTCTCTTCGAGGGCTTGGCCATCAGGGTCTCCTTGCATCAGACCCAACCTAGACCTGAGCGAGATTTCCTGACCCGGGACACAACTAACCCACGGGCAGTTCTGTTGGCCACCAACGGGCAGTCCAACTGTCCGCCACTGCGCAGATCCCACTGGCCGTTGACAGGCGGCGGTGATCGGGTGCCGGGCCTCCCACCCGGGCGTCTGAGAGGCCCGCTCGCCGCTTGCCGAGGGCCTCTGAGTGTCCCCGGAGAGCCGGTTTAGTCCTCGGGGGGGTTGTCGCGATCTGTGTTGTCTGGCGTGTTGGCGGGTTTGAGGAGCGCGGTGAGTAGTGCGGTGATGTAGCGGCGGCGGGTGATGTTGGCGGCGGCGGCGGCGGCGTCGAGTTCGGCGAGCGCGTAGGGCGTGAGCCACAGCGATAGGGGTTTGCCGGGTCCGAGGCGGTCTCTGGCACTGGTTTGGGGGAGTCCGAGGGCGACGCGGTGTTGGTCGCTGGGGGTTGGTCGGAGTGCTTGTTGGACGTCTTTGCCGATGTTGAGGTGTGCGGAGAGGACGGCGTCGGTGACCGACATGCGCTTGTTTTTGCAGTGAGTGCGGAGTCCGTTGAGGAGTTCTGCGTTGACTTTGACGACGACGGAGCGATTCGGCCCCGGCAGTGGCGCGTGCTCTTGGGTGTTCCTTCGGCGCCCGGGCGTGGTGTCGACGGGTGGGGTGAATGCTTCAGCGTCGATGATGGGCGGGCGGCGGCGTCGTTCGTTCACGTCGGGTCCAAGGGGTCGATGGCTAGAGGGCTTGGAACCTCTCCAGGATCTCGTCGGCGAGTTGACGGTAGTCGCTGGCGAGGTCGTTGTAGTCGTTGGTGAGGTCGTGGGGGGTGTCGGTGCGTTCGGGGTCGGCGGTGGTGATGCCGTTGCGTCGGGAGTGGTAGGCGACGTCTTGGCTGGAGCGGATGGTGGCTGCGAACACGGGGAGGGTGCCGCCTCCCATCTCGGCTAGGTCGGTGCGCGCGGCCCGCGAGAGTGCGTCTGCGGCCGGGGGGATCTGGGTGAGCGCGATGCCGAGGAGCGCTAGACGCGGGTTCGGTCCTGCTGAGACTTCCCGCCACTGGCGGCCGAGGACGTCGATAGCGGCGAGTGAGGCGTCGTCGACTCGTACGGGGATGACGACGGCGTCAGCGGCGGAGAGCGCCAGGTGCGTCATCGGCCCGATGCGCCCGGGGCAGTCCAGGAGGATGAGGCCGTAGTCGCCGGTGAAGTGAGCCAGCGTCTCGGTGAGGGCGTGAGCGGCGTCGGAATTGATGCGCCCGGAGACGCAGTTCATGAAGCTGAGATGCTTCCCGCCGGGCAACACGTCAAGGCCGGGGCGCACGTTGTATACGAGGCGCGGCGCCTTGCTCGGTCCGGCGGCGATGGCGCGGTTCAGCGCGGCGCCCTCGTCGTCGGCGTCGGTGCCGCGGTAGCCGAGGTCCATGCCGAGGTCGCCGCGCTCGTCGAGGTCCACGGCCAGCACCTGCAGGCCTTTTGCCGCCGCGGTTGCGGCCACGTTGGCGACGAGCGCGGTCTTGCCGTCGCCTCCCTTGCCGCTCGCTACCGCGATCACGTCTCGCATGTGTGCTCCTGATCGTTCTTCCGGTGAGGATACCAGTCTGGCGGCAGGGTATGACAATGGAACTAGAAGGGAAGGAGTAGGAAGTCGTTCGCGGGAGATTCTCGCAAGATTGAAAAACGGATCAAAAAGGTCTCTGACCAGGAGTAATGCGCCCTGTTCGGTCTTTAGGGTGGTTCCCGTTCCCCCATTGGAGAGGAGACAGAGATGAGAATCGTTGACTTCAGGACCGGCACGCGGGAGTGCTCGGTGAGTTCTGAGGAGGAAGCGCGGATCGGTCTCAGCGCGATCGTGGACGACGCGATCCGCGCCGGCGTCGACTACAAGCTGCGGCGTTGCGTGCATCCCGACGACATCGACGCAGCCGATTCCGGAGCGGACTGCGGGTGCCGGCTCGAAGAGGACTCCGACGCGGTGCGCACGGTGGAGCACGTCGCGGCGAAGACGCCGGTTCTGGGCGCCGCTTTGGACCCGACCCCGGGCGGTCCCCGGATGAGGCGAGTCTCGTGGGGGCTCGCCAGCGTGCCGTTCGAGCCGTTCACGGCGCGCAACACGTTGGACTGGCCGGTGGGCGTGGCGGCGTTGCGCGGCGACGCCGCCCTCGCCGACGCCGGCGTGGAGGAGTTGGCGCGGCACCTCAACATGCGTCTGCGGGAGGATCTGGCGGCGGTGCTGCGTGAGTGTGTCGACTATCTCGACCCGCGGGGCGACCGCGGCGATCGCCCCGCAACGATGTGGGAACGCTTCGGCGAGACCAGCGGTCTCTGCGACGTGACCCTCGCCGAAGTCACCGAGGCGATCGTCGCCGGTCCGGTGACCTGGGACGCCGTGGACGAGTGGACGCCGGGCGGCGGCGTGGACGGCGACCCGTACACGGTGTGCCGCTACGCCTGGGGCGCCTTGCGCGCCCGCGTGCAACTCGAACCCCGCGAGCTGCTCGAGCTGTACTTGCGCGGCGACGCCGATCTGGCCCTGCACCGGATGGTGGTCGACTACGGCAAGGGCCGCACCGAGTTCATCTGGCCCGAGCAGGCCCGCGTGTGCTGCGGACTGTCGAGCGGGTTCGACGGATCGGCGCCGCCGATCAACATCGCCCGTTGGGGGCGCCCCGACGTGTCACTGCGCGCCCGCGGGCGCTATTGCCGGGTCTGCGGCGCCGCCAGCTACGGCTCCTTGCTGACGTGTCGGCCCGCCGACGGCGACGCCGCCGAGTGTCCCCTCGGCGTGGCGGAGCCCCTCGACGCGCTCCCGCCCGGGACGCTCGCCGCGATCGCCCGCGACGGCATCGACCCCGTCGCCGGGGATCTGCCGCTCAGCTGAGACCACCCGCAAACCGGCGGAGCGCCGCCGCCTGGGACCTGTGCCGTTGAACCCCACGTGCTGGGCGGGCGAGAAGCGCTCCTTCTCGCCCACCCGGCGCCCGCGCCGGACCGCTACGGCATCAAAGGAGAACTCATGCGCATCATCGACCACACGACAGGGCGGTCCCTGCACCGCGTCGGCTCCGAGGAGGAAGCGCATCTCGCGCTGGTTGGCATTGCCCAAGAGCGCCTGCGCCGCGCCATGCGCGGGCTGCTGGTCTGCGCCTACGACAACGGCGAGGCGGGCGCGCTGCGCCGCAGCCTCGCCGACGCTGCCCAAGCGACCACCGTGCTGGGCGGCGCGCTGTGGCCTCCTGTCGACGACCCGATCGGCTCGCAGCCCTGGAGAATCGAGTATCTGTTCTTCGCACCGTTCGCGCCCCACAACACCGCCACTTGGCCAGTGACCGTCGCTGAGTTGCGCCGAACCCCCGACCTCGCGGACGCTCCCCTCGGCGCGCTGGCAGAGCACCTGAACACCCGCCTGCACGGGGACGCCGCGGCGGTGCTCGCCAACTGCGCGCACTACCGCGCCAACGGAACCGGCGAGACGCTCGGGGACCGCATCCGCGGCGCTGGCGACCTGGCGGCGGCAACGATGGATGAGGTCGTCGACGCCGTCCGATCCGGAGGGCGCTGCTGGACAGCACGAGGCGGCTGGGAACCGCGCGGCGGCGTCGACGGCGACCCTTTCCTCGTCGCCCGCTACGCCTGGGGTCCTCTGCGCGCCGCCGCCAAACTGGACTCTCACGAACTGCTCACCCTGCACCTCGCCGGCGACGCGGACCTTGCGCTGTTCCGCACGATCATCGACGCCGGCGGCGGGCGTACCGAGTTCATCTGGCCAGCCCAGAGGTTCGTGTGCTGCGGGCGCGACTGGCCGCTCGCCGGCGGCGCTCGGATCCCGCTGCGGACCGCGCAGTGGGCCGACCGGGACTCCCGCTGGGGCGCACCGGAGACACTGCTGTGGGCACAAGGCGTGCAGTGCATGATCTGCGGCGCCGTCAGCTACCCCTCGTGGCTGACCCGACGCGCCGTCGAGGACGACGCCGGGCCGCTCGCGGTGATCGAACCCCTCGACGAGCTGCCCCCAGCGGCGCTCGCCGCCGCCGCGGCCGCCGGGCTGCGCGCCATCACCTCCAACCACCCGGCGGGAGACCGCTGATGGCCGCGCTGACCGTCGCGCTCGAAGGGAGGCCCGTCGCCGAACTCTCCGAGTCCGCTGCCGGTGTGCCGCGGCTGCGCTGGCGGGACGACTACCGCGCCCAAGAAGAGGCGACGCCGCTGTCGCTGCCCCTGCGGGCCGCCGAGTCCGCCTCCTTCGACGGCGACCGGGTCGCGTCCTGGCTGTGGGGCCTGCTGCCCGACGACCCGCGCCTAATCGGGCACTGGGTCGCCACGGGCGTCGCCGCGGACCCGGCACCGTTCGCGCTCGTCGCCTCGCCGATCGGGCGGGACTGCGCCGGCGCGGTGTCGTTCCACCCGCCCGGCGACACAGACCACACTGCCGACGACGCGAGCGGCGAGGTGCGCTAGCTGGGCGACGTCGAACTGGCGGCGCTGCTGTTCGAACTGCAGGTGGCGCACGCCGGCGGGCTCGGCTGGCCGGACGTGGCGTGGTTCACGCTCGCCGGCAGCCACCCCAAAGTCGCCCTCGCTCGCCGCGGGGACCGTTGGGGCATCCCCGCCGCCGCGACGCCGACAACGCACATCCTCAAACCCCCACAGCTGCGCTTCGAATACCAGGACGTCAACGAGCACCTCTGCCTCGCCGCTGCCCGCAACGCTGGCCTGGACGCGGCCCGCAGCACCATCGAACGCTTCGAGGACCAGACAGCGCTCGCTGTGGAACGCTTCGACCGCCTCACCGGACCCGGCGGCGCCACCGCGCGGCGCCACCAGGAAGACCTCTGCGGGGCGCTCGGCTACCCGCCGACGCTGCGCTACCAGGGCCGCGGCGGCCCGTCGCCGGCGCAGATCGTCGGGCTGCTGCGGGCCCGCGGCGGCGGCGAGGGCGACGTGTGGCGCTTCGCCGACGCGCTGGCGTTCACCTGGCTGATCGCCGCGCCCGGCGCGCACGCCCGCAACTACGCCGTCCTCCTCGACGGCCCCGACGCGGCGCTGGCACCTTTGTACGACGTGGCGTCGTGGCTGCCCTACCATCCCGCCGCCGAACAGCAGCCCGACGGCGACTTCGACGGCGACGTGTTCCTCGCCATGGACATCGGCGGCGACTACCAGCTCAGCCGCATCACCGCCGCCAGTTGGCGCCGCGCCGCCCGCCGACTCGGTCTCGACGCCGCCCAACTCGTCGACCGCGTCGCCGCGCTCGCCGGCCGGCTGCCCGCCGCGTTCGACCAGGCCGCCCAGGACGCCACTGTCCGCGCCGTCGCCGCCGACTTCGCCGACAGGCTCTGCGACCTCATCGCCCGCCGCGCCGCCCGCCTCGCCGCCCTGCTCGACGCGCCCGCCGGCTCCGGGCGGCCCGACCGCGACCCGAAGGAGTGACGCCGTGCGAATCATCGACTACCGGACCGGTGCGCCCCGGCCCAGGGTCGACTCCGAAGAGGACTTGCTGCCAGCCCTGCGCGACAGCGTCGAGGAGCACTTCCGCCCGCTCTTCGCGAATACCATCGTCTGCGCCCGAAAGAGGTCTGCCGAGCCATCTTGCTCAACAGAGGCGGGATTCTCGGTGCGGGTCTCGAAGTGCGCGTGCAGACCGCGGCTCGTTATCGGGCGACACCGAGGAGCGCTTCATGATCATCGGAGTCGATCCTCACAAGTCCACCGACACCGCCACCGCGGTTCGTGCGGCGACCGAACACCACGGCGCCGTCGCTGCACGTCGATGTGACCGCGGCTGGCTATCGGCAGCTGCGGTGCTGAGCGCGGCAGTTCCCAAGGCGCGGTTGGGTGATCGAGGGTGCCGGCGGGCTGGAGTGCCATCTGGCGCAATGGCTCTGGTCTGCCCCGAGTTCGGCGCTGTCCAGATAGCTGAACCTCGGGCACGTCGATCGAAGGGAGGTCATCGTGGCGAGGATGTGTCGAGTGGGTTCCGGCGTGCGGCCCGGACGACTCGTGATTCCCCAGTTCAGAACATATTTGGCGAGCCCGTCTAGCGACTGCTCCCACGCGCGTTCCCACGCGTTCTTCGCAGGGGCTCAAACCGGCAGCATGCTCGGAGATCGTGAGCTTCCTAGTGGGCGTGTCCCGGGTAGTGCCCGTAGCTGTGTCCAGGGGCCGTTGGTCGGGCAACACCCTGCGTTGCACTTTGCGGCGCGACATCTGCTCTGGAGGCACAGCGTCCTGGGGTAGTTTGGCGGCATGAGGAATCGGCGCTCGGGGCGCCGGGCCGCGGCATTGTCGGTGAGCGACGCATCGCACCGGGACGGGCTGGGCGTGTTTTGGATTCCCGATGACGGTGAGCGCGAGTCGACGTGCCTTTGTGGAGTCGCTGCGCCCCTCGGCCGCGCATCCTCGCTGGGGGAGGCGCGAGAACTCATCGCCGCACGCGCCTGTGCCGGTACGGCCGGGAGCATGCCCGACGCGGGTGTTGCTGGCAGCGCAGCGGCCGCCAACACCGCCGAGGCGGTCGCTTGTTGGGATGACACCGACACTTGCCGCCTCGGCGCGCAGCGGACCTCCGGGCGCGGCGTTGACGGGCCCCGGTCTCGCTCATACGCCGCGGGGCGCCCGCGCGGTCGAGGGTACACCCGTGTGGCCGTTGCCCTGGCTGTGTGCCTGCTGGGCACCGTCGTCTTCGCCGCACATCCGGCGGTGGCGCAGGAATCCGGTGTGGGCGACGTCCGTGTCGTGGCTCGGTCGGTCGCCGGGGACCGCGTGGAGTTCGCCGTGCAGCAACACGACGGCGACGGCTGGGGCCGCAGAGTCCTGCCGACGAGTCGCCTCTTCCCCCTATCAACCACGGTGGGGCGCTGGCTCGTCTCGAGTCCCGTCGACGTCGATGGTGCCACGGTACGGGTCGCCGCGGCGCGAACGAACACCGATCGCGTCGAGTTCGCGCTGCAACACCGAACCGACACCGGCTGGACGCAGCGCCTCCTGCCGACAAGTCGATTCTTCCCCATCTCCACCCAAGTCGGCCGCTGGCTCGTCTCCTCTCCCGTCTCCCTGACAGCAGCGACGACAACCACAGCACCGACGACAACCACAGCAGCGACGACAAGCGTCGTCGACGAAGAACAGGCCTGCCGAGACATCCTCCCCGACACCTACCCCGACGACACGTACGGCGCCGTCGGCGTGGAGGGCTTCTGCGCCGGAGCGAACGACGCCCCCAACGTCATCCGCATCTTCATCTGCACACCAACAAGCAACACGCCGGGCTTCGACCTCCGGGGCGTCCTCTTCCCGGTGGCCATCTCGTACCCGATCTCCATCCAAGCCGGTACCCGCATCGAATGGCACCCCGACCCCGACTGCGGAACCCACACGATAAGCATGGCGTTCATCGTCATCGACCCGAACTACGGCCGCACGTCCGTGCGAGGGTGCTACATGTACTACGGCTACACGGGCGCAGACCGCTACCGTCCTAGTCGCCACCAACTAATGTACGTTGAGCGCCTCAACGACGGAAGAGTCCGCATCGTACATAAACCAGAGCCCGTCGGCGGCCTCGACCCCTGCTAGGACGAGCCCTCAACACGGCGCGATCATGTTCACCGGCGACGTCTCCAACCGGTAACGACCGTCGGGAAGCGGCCACGCGAAGAACACCGCCTCAACCCGCGCAGACACCTCAATCGCCTCACCCTCAACGCCGGGACGGCGCGTGCTATGCGCTTCGTGACACGCAGTAACCTCGTCAACGTCGTCGGTCATGCTCGCGGGGCGCGCAGCCTCGCTACTGACGCCAGTCACGAGCAGATACCGGGATATGCCGCCGTCGGCGCACGAGTTGATGTACGCGATCCGCCCACCCACAACAACGTCTATCGGCCGCGTCAGATACACCGGGCGAATGCCGCTGTCGAGGTGCGCGATCAAATCAGGTGACGCCTCGGGTGAATCGCCCTGGGACGTTCCTATAGATGTCAAGTGCGGGTTGTGAGGGTGGCGAGGTCGGCTCGGAGGGTGCGGTAGAGCTCGCGGGCGACGAAGCGTTTGAGGCAGCGGATGACTTCTTTCTTGGTCTTGCCTTCGGCGAGGCGACGGTCCATGTAGCTGCGGGTTCGTTCGCAGTAGCGGAGCCGGACGAGGACGATCATGTGCAGGGCCCCGTTGGCGGCGCGGTTGCCGGCGAAGTTGAGCCGGTGGCGGCTGGTGCGCCCGCTGGAGGCGGGGACCGGCGCGGTGGCGCACAGGTGAGCGAAGGACGCCTCGGAGCCGAGCCGGTCGATGTTCTCGCCGGCGGCGACGAGCAGGGTCGCGGTGTGGTGGGTGCCGCATCCGAGGCGGGACACCGTGGTGGGCGCCGCGGCGGCGACCAGCCCGTCGAGGCGGCGCTCCAGGTCGGCGGCCTCGGCACCGAGGCGGGCGATGCGACCCCCGAGGCTGCGCAGCGCTGTCTTGGCGGCCTGGGCGGGATCGGCGAGGCGGTCGGCGTCGGGGCGCAGTCGGGCGCACACGGCAGCCTTGGCCTCGAGAGTCCGGCGGCCGTCGAGCTGCTCGCGCAACGCGGCGGGGGCCGTGACGAGCAGGTCGCCGAGTTGGCACAACGCCGCGGAGCGGGCTTTGACAGCGCTGTTGCGGGCGACGCTGAGCTGGCGGATCGCCTCGACGATGCCGGTGGTGTCCTTGGCGGTGGCGGTCGCTTCGCCCGAGAGCACCTTGCGGGCAGCGGCCTCGGCGTCGATGGTGTCGTTGTGGCCGCGACGGGCGCGCAGATGCGGGTGCGGCTGGTTGATCTCGATCACTCGGCAACCCCGCTCGACGAGCGATCGGGTCAACGCCGCGCCGAACGATCCGCTGCACTCGACACCGACCGCGGCGATCGGCCCGAACGACGCGAGCCAACTGTGGGTCAAGCGGTAACCGGCACCCGTCGCCGGGAACGACTCGGTGCCCACGACTCGGCCGAGGGGATCGAGCGCGACGGCAACGTGGAAATCGGTGTAGCAGTCAATCCTGCCGATCACCGTCTGGGGCGGATCTGGCATGGGGATGTCCTTCATCTCGAAGCGGCTCGCGTGCCGGGACGGGACGGACACAACAGTGATGAGGCATCTGTCAGCGCAGGTTCCTGACTTGTTGAAATAGGGGCCAGCATCCCGGTCTCGACGGGGACGTAGGGTGCGAGGTCGGTGACCGGTTGGGCTCTCACGTTCCTTGCCCACTTCGGTGTGGCTCTCTCATGGCGTGTCTGGCCGGTCGCCGCCCGCTGCGGCGTGGCTCAATAGAGGCGTGCATCGCTTCCTGAATTCAGGTTGCCCGCCGTGGAACCCATTCCCCGGCAACCGAAGGAGCGACGAATGACGGTGGTTATCGGTATTGACCCGCACAAGGCTTCCCACACGGCGACCGCGATCGGTCCCGGATCCGTCGAAGCCGCCACGATCAGACTGCGCGCGGCCCGCTCGACACCAGGGGAGTTGTTGAGCTGGGCGGCCCGGTGGCCCGAGCGTCGCTGGGCGATTGAAGGCGCCCGCGGCCTAGGCCAGTTGCTGGCCCAGCAACTCGTCGCCGCCGGCGAGCATGTTGTCGATGTGCCCGCGACGCTCTCGGCGCGGGTGCGGACCCTCGAGACGGGCCACGGCCGCAAGACCGACCGCATCGACGCCCGCGCGGTCGCGCTCGTCGCCACCCAGCGCCCCGATCTGCCCCGCGTCGCCGCGGACGATCACCGTCGCGTGCTGCGGCTGCTGGCGGACCGGCGCGACGAACTGACCAAGCAACGGCGCCGGGTGATCAACCGGCTGCACCGACACCTGCGCGACCTGATCGCCGGCGGCGCGCCAACCCAGCTCAGCGCCAAGACCGCCGCAGGCCTCCTCGCCAAAGTGCGCCCCGGAGACGGCGTCGACGCTGAACGCAAGCAGATGGCCCGCGACCTCCTCGCCGACGTGCGGCGCCTCGACGGTGCCCTTGCCAATAACCGCCGCCGTTGCGGCGCCGCCGTCGCCGCCAGCGGCACCACCCTTTGCGACCTGGCGGGGATCAGCGACGTGCTCGCCGCCAAGATCTTGGGCCACATCGGCGACATCGGCCGGTTCCCCAGCGCCGACCACCTCGCAAGCTACGCGGGCACCGCGCCGATCGAAGCCAGCAGCGGCGACGTCATCCGACACCGACTGTCCCGCGGCGGCAACCGCCAACTCAACAACGCGATCCACCTCGCCGCCCACACCCAGACCATCCGCCCCGGCCCCGGCCGCGACTACTACCAGCGCCGACGCGACGCCGGCAACAGCCGCAACGAAGCCCTCCGAGCGCTCAAACGACAACTCGCCAAAACCGTCTACCGCACCCTCCTCGCCGACGCCGCCCGCGCCCACCACAACGCCGCGACTTGACATAGAGGCGCTATGAAGTCACGTCGCTCGTTCCGGACCGGCCGCAGCTGGCAAGTCCGAGAAGCGGGCCGGCGACGTCGACGTGTCCCAGGCAAGGCACCCGCAACGTCGTGCAAGGCCAGTTTTGCGGCAAGTCAGACGCCGACAGCCCACTCCCCGCACACATCTTCACTGTTTGGTGGAGACTCGGTTTATCGGTTTCCAACCAGTGCGCAGTCGGCTTGGTGGGCACTGTAGGCCTGTTCGAACTCCACAACCTCACCAATCCAGACGTGCTCTCTGCCGACAACACGTTGCTCATCCCGTGCCGATCAACTGGAGCCCAACAGACCGAACCTCCCTGGACCTCGCCGGGTCTCACGCAGGCTGAGGTGTGATCGGTGAGCGATACCGGATGGTGGTCGGTCATTAGCAGTCGGCGAGGGCCTCGGGGGAGGTGCAGTTCTCGTGGCGACGGTTGCCGATCGAGCCCAGACGGTCAGTCAGGAACGACTTGCGAATCGGCTGAGGGTTGTCGAAGGACGCCGCGCAGGGCTGCGGCCGGCCGTCGTCGGGGTCGAGGGGCATCTCGGTGGGGATGCCTCGCCCGCCGCGCGTCGTCGCCGCTGAACCACGAGTGCCTGTAAGCCCCAGCCGATGTCGTGGCACGGGGCGGCTAGGTGTGACAACCGGGGACGTTGTCCCTGGGTGATGGGGATCGAGGCGCGCTGATCCGTTGACGCCCCGGGGTCGGTCGTCTCAGGTTGCGGCGGGAGGCCGCTCGGTCTCGTCGAGGAGTGTCTCGAGCAGGGTGGTGACGTAGCGGCGACGCGTGGTGCCGATTTCGGCGGCCGCGCTGTCGAGCCGGTCGAGGGCCTGGGGGGTGATCCAAAGCGAGAGCGGATCGCCGGGACCGAGGCGGTCGCTCATGCTGCGTGGGGGAAAGCCAAGCTCCATGCGCTCCTCGTCCTCTTCGTTGGGCCTGAGCCTCTGCTGGGCTCTCTCGCCGAGTGTGACGTGGGCCGTCATGACGCCGTCGGTGATCGAGCGGCGGTTCTGGGCGCAGTGCTTCTTGAATCTGGCGAGGAGTTCGGGGTTGACTTTCACGACGACGGACCGTTTGCGGTCGCCGGCGCTCGGGCGGGCGGCTTGGGAGGCGGGCCGGCTGGAGTCCCGCCGCGCGAAGACGGCACTGTCGTCCATGCGGGGGAATCGGATCTGGTGGTCGTCGTTCATAGTCCCTCCATGACGCGGATGACGCGCTCGTGGACCGCGACCTGGGTGAGTCTCTGCGCGAACACGCCTCCGAGCATCGTGGCGAGTTCATTGATGAGTTGGCGGTAGTCCGTGGCGAGTCTGCGCGAATCCTCGGCGAGTCTGCGGTCTGTCTCCCGCACGTGTCGGGCTTTGTTGCAGCGGTCTTCGAGGATGTCGGCGAGGCGATAGGCGGGGAGGCCTCTGTTGCGGGCTTCGTAGGCGGCCTCGGGAGCGTCGGTGATGCAGGTCTCGAAGACGCGCAGGGACTGGCCGCCCGTGTCGACGAGGTTGTTGCGGATCTGTCGCTGGCGGTCGTCCTCGTCGGGAGGGATCTGTGTGAGCACCACGCCGAGGAGTTCGAGGTCGGGGTTGTAGGTCTCGGTGATTTCGCGCCACTGGCGGGCGAGCTGGTTGATCGCGTTGATTGATGCGTAGTCGGCTCTGGTGGGGATGACCGCGCCGGTGGCCGCGGCGAGTCCGAGCCTGGGCAGAGGACCCCCGCCGGCGGGGCAGTCGACGACGATGAGCTCCTAGTCCCCAGCGACCGTCGCGAGCGCTCTGGTGAGCATGTGGGCGTCGCCGGCGAGGCGGTCGTCGACCGATACGGCGAAGTCGAGGTGGTGTCCGCTGCCGATCACGTCGACGTTGTGGACCTGGCTGGGCCTGGGCTCCAGCGGCGCGCCGTTGAGCAACGCGTCGCACAGGCCTCGGCCCGCGTCGTCGCGCTCGGGGTCGCCGAGGTAGCCGAGATCGAAGCCGAGGTCACCTCGCGCGTCAAGGTCGACAGCGAGGACGCGGTGGCCCCACCAGGCGATGTTGGCGGCGACGTTTGCGACCGGGGACGTCTTCCCGACGCCGCCCTTGGGGCTGGTAACGGTGAGGGCGTTTCTCAATGGGTCTCCCTTCTCATGATGCGCCCCTCACTCCACCGGGACGGTAGGACACTGGAACTAGAAGGGAGCGGTAATAGCTGTCTTGTGGGCGTGTTCCGGAAATTGTTTCGAGCGGTTCCCGAACCGGGTCCGAAGGACTCCGGAACGGTCTGGAGAGGAAGCGAAAATAGCCTCTGACCAGGTGGAATGCGTGCTGGTGGCCCCTACTGTGCAGATCCCTTCCGCGGAAGGCGGGCGGCATCGCAACAAGGCGAGGGCGATATGCGCATCATCGGCGACAACTTCGGATGGGCTCCGGGCGGAGTGCTGGGCCACGAGGTCTTCAGCATGGAAGAGGCTCTGAGAGCGCTCAGCGGGGGCGTCGCGCGCCGACTCGCGTGGGGCGTCTCTCTGGTGTGGGGGTACCTGCACCCCGACGACGCGGCGATCATCGGCGAGGACGGCGACCGCCGGCGCCGCACCGTGTTCGGCGTGGCGAAGCAGCGCCCCGGCGTGCTCGGCGAGGCGCTGCGGCGCGGCTGGCCCACCTGGGAGCTGGGGCTCGCGCCGTTCGACGAGTCGAACGTCCCGGAGTGGCCGCTGAGCGAGTCGGAGCTGCGCCGCGACCCGGCGCTGGCCGGCGCGACTGTCGCCGAGCTGGCGGAGAACCTCAACGCGCGCGTGCGCGGCGACCTGGCCGCGCTGGTGCGCGACTGCGGAGGCTTCCTGCGGCCCGCCCTGCACCTAGTCCTGGTCCCGGCGGTGGTCCCCGAGACCGTGTCACACCGGTTTTGTGACGAGAGCCACGGCGCGGACGTCTCGTGGCTGGAACAGGACGCGGGCGAGGCCCGAGGCCCGCAATGGGAGACCCTCGACGAGTGGAACGCCGGCGGGGGACTCGGCGGCGACCCCTACACGGTGTGCCGCTTCCGGCTGGGTGACGAGGAGGCGCGCGTGCAACTCGCCCCAGCCGAACTGCTGGCCGCGCACCTCGCCGGCGACGCCGAACTGGCCCTGTTCCGCACGGTCCTGGACGACGGGGACGGTCCCACGGAGTTCATCTGGCCCGAGCCCCGCAGATGCTGCGACAGCGACCTGAGGCTCTCCGATCCTCCCCGGCCGGTGCAGCTGGGGAAGGAGGCATACAGGCCCAGAGACGTGCGCGGGTATGTCGAGATACCGCACCGCTGCGGTGCCTGTGGGGTGACGCTCGTCGGCGGCGTCCTCGTCTCTCGGCGCCTTGGCCCCGGCGAGGAGGCGCTGCTCGGGGCCCGCGAGGCGCTCGACGCTCTCCCTTCGGCGACGCTCGACGCGATCGCCCGAGACGGCGTCGACAGCGTCGCCTGGGACCTGGCCTCGTGATCGCCCACGCGACCCGTCGCGCCGGGGGGGCGGGAGATCCTGCTGTCGCTCCCCCGGCGCGTCGCGACGCTCATCCATCCCCGTGCGTCGGTTTGCGCATCGTCGATCGCCCCACTGGGTGGCCGTTGCGCCGCGTGGACGCCGAGGCAGGAAGCCTGGTCTTGCTCGCCGACATCGGCTCGGGCCGTCAGGAATCCGCTGCGCACGCGTTACGGGGCTGCGGCTTCAGCCGCGGCGACGCCGCGGCAGGCGGACTGCGCGCCATCACCTCCAACCACCCGGCGGGGGACCGCTGATGGCCGCGCTGATCGTCGCGCTCGCCGGGAGGCCCGTCGCCGAGGTCGCCGAGTCCGCCGCCGGCGGGCTGCGGCTGCGCTGGCGCGACGACTACCGTGCCGAGACGGCGGCGACGCCGCTGTCGCTGTCCCTGCCCGCCGCGGAGTCCGAGTGCCTCGACGGAGACCGGGTCGGGAACTGGCTGTGGGGCCAGCTGCCCAACGACTCGAGCCTGATCGCCCACTGGGTCGCCAGCGGCGTCGCCGCGGCGCCGACGCCGCTGGCGTTGCTCGCCTCGCCGATCGGGCGGGACTGCGCCGGCGCGGTGTCGTTCCACCCGCCCGGCGAGTCGCACCTCGCAGCCGAGGCGCCCGGCGAGACGCGCTGGCTGTCCGATGCCGAACTGGCGGCGTTGCTGTTCGAGGTGCAGTTGGCGGAATACGTCGGGTTCGGCTGGCCGGACATCGCATGGTTCACCCTCGCAGGCGGCCACCCCAAAGTCGCCGTCGCGCGCTGCGGGGACCGCTGGGGCATCCCCGCAGCCGGGACGCCGACGACCCACATCCTCAAACTCCCATCGATGAAGGACGAAATCCGGGGGCGCATCGAACATGGCGACCTCAACGAGCACCTCTGCCTCGCCGCGGCCCGCAACGCCGGCCTGGACGCGGCCCGCAGCAGCATCCTCATCTTCGAGGACAAGGAGACGGCGCTCGCCGTGGAACGCTTCGACCGCGCCGCCCGGCCCGATGGCGCCGTCGAGCGGCGCCACCAGGAGCACCTCTGCGGGGCGCTCGGCTACCCGCCGCCCCGGGGCTACCGGGACGAGGGCGGGCCGTCGGCGGCGCAGATCGCCGGGGTGCTGCGCGCCCGCGGCGGCGAGAGCGAGGTGTGGCGCTTCGCCGACGCGCTGGCGTTCGCGTGGCTGATCGCCGCGCGCGGCGCGCACGCCCGCAAGTTCGCCGTCCTCCTCGACGGCCCCGAGGCGGCGCTGGCGCCGCTGTACGGCGTGTCGTCGTCGCTGCCGAACCATCCCGCCGCCGAACAGGTCCCCCACAGCGCCTTCGACGCAAAGGTGTGGCTCGCCATGGGTATCGGCGGCGACCACCGGCTCAGCGACATCACCGCAGCCAGCTGGCGCCGCGCCGCCCGCCAACTCGGCCTCGAAGCGGCCCGGCTCCTCGAACGGGTCGCCACCCTCGCGCGCCGGCTGCCCGCCGCGTTCGACCAAGCCGCCCAGGAGGTCGCCGTGCGCGCCGTCGCCGCCGACTTCGCCGACAGGTTCTGCGACGTCATCTCCCGCCGGACCACCCGCCTCGGCGCCCTACTCGAGGGGCCCCTCCCGCGTGGTGGCGCCGACGGACCGAACCGCGCGCCGCCGGAGGCGACGCCATGAGGGTCACGAATTTTCAGACCGGCGCGGCGGGGCCCAGGGTCGACTCCGAGGAGGAGGTGCTGCTGGTCCTGCGCCACAACGTCGAAGAGCTCTTCGGGCACCTGTTCGAGCCGTTCGCCCGGAGTTCGTTCCGCGAGACGAGCGGCGAACAGCGCAACCTGAGTGACGTCGTCGAGGACTGCGCCGTCCTTGCGTGCTGGATGTCGATCGCAGACTCGGGCCCGCCGAGACGACGCCGGTTCGCTCTCGAGCCGTTCACAGAGCGCAACGTCCAGACGTGGCCCCTGCCGGCGGCGTTGCGTCGCGACGCCGCCTCGGCGCACGTCACCATGGCGGAACTCGCGGCGGACCTGAACCGTCGCCTCCGCGAAGAGGTGGCGCATCTCCTACGCGAATGCGCTGACTTCACAAGGACGAAGTCGGGCGCCGTCACCTGGGGTTCTCCGCGCGGGGAGGAGACTTGGTGGGAAACAGCCGCCGGTGCCGCGCTCGGCGCGGTCAGCGCCAGCGAGGTCTCCGACGCCCTCGCCGCCGGGCCGGTGCAGTGGACCGCGGCCACCGAGTGGACGCCGGTGGGCGGCGTCGGCGGTGACCCGTTCACGGTGTGCCGCTACCGGTGGGGCCCGCTGCGTGGCGAGGTGCGCCTCGAGCCCGCTGAACTGCTGGCCCGGCACCTTGCCGGCGACGCGCCCCTCGCCCTGTACAGGGTGTTCGTCGACTACGGCCGCGGGATCCACGAGATCATCTGGCCGCGCCAGACCCTGCCGTGCTGCGGCGTCGACCGCATCGTCGACGCCGCGCATCCGCCGCTGGCCATCACCGACTGGGGGCGCTCCGGCGCCGCCGCGGCGGCCACGGCCCGCCAGTGCCTGGCCTGCGGCAGCGTCCGCCACGGGTCCTGGCTGACGGCGCGGCCGATGGGCCCGGAGGCGGCGCTGCCCCTCGGCGTCGTCGAGGCGCTCGACGCGCTTCCCGCGGACACGCTCGCCGCCGGGCGCGACGAGGGACTGCACGCCATCGCGCCAGAACTGCCGGCGGCCTGACAGCAACACAGGGACCGGACATGCGAGTCATCAACACACACACCGGCCAAATCGGGCGCCGCGTGGCCGACGAGGAGGAGGCGCGCTGGGCCCTCGCCGAGAACATCGACAGAACGATCTGCAAGATCGCGACCGACCCACTGCTGCGTGACTACCACAACGGCCAGCGAGGCGCCCGGCGGCGCACCGTCGCCGACGCCGTCGGCGCCGGGGGCCTGCTGAGCGCGGCGCTCGCCGCCGCGGAGACGGCCCTCGAGCGCGAGTCGTATAAGGCTCAACACCGCGTCCCAACCGCGCTCGAGTGGTGCACCGAGCGAAACCCGCTCGATTGGCCGGCGACGCCATCCCAGCTACGCGCCGATCCGGCTCTGCGGCACGCCACCCTGGCCGAGATGGCTGCGTACTTGAACGCCCGACTCCGCGACGAGACAGCCAGCGCGCTCGCCGCCTGCGCCGACTATCGCCATAGCGACGAGTCCGAGGACCATGGAACGGTCGCCGAATTCGTCCGTGAAGAGTTCTCGTATCTTCAGTTCGGGCAGCCCACCTCAATCGACTTCGCTGACTTCCTGGACGCGCTGAACTCGAGCAGCGGGTGCTGGCGGTCGCTCTGCGACTGGTCCCCGACCGGCGGCGCGTTCGGCGATCCGTACACGGTGTGCCGCTACGCCTGGGGTTCCCTGCGGTTCGCCGTCAAACTGGACAAACACGAGTTGTTGCGCCTGCACCTCAGTGGCGACGTCACCCTCGACCTGCGCCGGAGCTTCCTCGGCGACGACTCCGCGACCTGGGAAATCATCTGGGCAGACCAGCGGTTCTCGTGCTGCGGACGCGACTGGGCTCCGGACCTGTGGTTGCCGTTCTGGGTCACCCGATCCGACAACCCCACCGAGCGCCTGCCTCGCCTGCTGCGTTCCCGAGACGCGCAATGCAAGCTCTGCGGCTCCAACAATGAGTTCTCGCCGCTCACCTGCCGGGAAGTCGACGCGACCGCGGCGGCGCTCGGCGTCGTCGAACGCATCGACGTCCTGCCGCCCGCGGCGCTCGCCGGCCTTCTAGCGGACCTTCGAGCCTCCGGGGCGATCCCGCCCGGCGGCGCCGAGGCCACGAGGAGCGACCCATGCACCTAGTCGACTGCTGGACCGCCAAAGCCGCCTACGAACCCATCGAGGAGGAACGCGACGCCCGCCAGGTGCTGAGCGAAATCCTCGACGCGACCCTCAAGAACGCGTTCGAGCGTTTCGCCCGCACGTTCTATTGCGACGACTCCGCGACCGGCAACCGCACCATCATCGAGGCCACCACGGTGCTCAGCCGAAGGCGCCACCCTGGTCGCCTCCAACACGAATCCGGGTCCGCCACCTTGTGGCGCCCCTACACCGAGGCGCCCGGCTTCGACTGCTACACGGTCGCCAACGCCGCCGAGTGGCCCCTGTCGCCGTCGGAGTTGCGCACCGCCTCCGGGCTTGCCGGCGCCGATCTCCAAGCGCTGGCCGCCTACCTCAACGCCGAGTTGCGCCGGGAGGCGGCGCACACCCTCACGCAGTGCGCCGAGTTCGTCCGCGACGACGCCACGACCGTCTGGGACGATTTCCGCTCCCAGAACGGACTGCACGGCGCGACGCTCCCCGACGTCATCGACGCGATCACATCGGGGGCGGCGGAGTGGAGGCCGCTGTGCGACTGGACCCCCTCGGGGGGCGCCCTGGGCGACCCGTTCACCGTGTGCCGGTACGCCTGGGGCTCCCTGCGGTTCGCCGTCAAACTCGACCCCCACGAACTCATCGAATGGCACCTCGCAAGCGACGCCGACCTCACCCTGTACCGCGGCGTCCTCGATTACGGCGACGGGCCGCACGAGATCATCTGGCCCCACCAACAGTTCATCTGCTGCGGCCGCGCCCACCGCCTCTGCGACGAGCAGCGCTGGCCATGCCGGCCAAAGTCCTGGCTCCGCCGCGACACACAGATCCTCACCGCCGCGACCCAGTGCCCCGACTGCGGCGCCGTCGGCGGCGGATCCTGGCTCACGTTCCGGCCCCTCGAATCCGCCGAGGAGCCCCTCGCTCGAGTCGAACGCATCCACGCCGTGCCGCCGGAGACTCTCGCCGCCACCCAAGGCGGCCTCGTCGGCGCCAAGCGCGGCGACCCCATCGTCTGACCCCCTCGACGGCGGGTGTTGCCGCCGTCTGTGCGCGAGAGGAGCGAAACCAGATCGACATGACGACACGCTCATTCTTCGACTGGTGGGACACCGGACCCTTCGACGACGCCCTCGAGGCCGGGAGGCTCAGCGCGCCGGACGCCGAGGCGACCCGCCGCGGCCTCATGATCGAGGACCTTGGGCTGGATGTGATGGTGGCGCGCTGCACCCCCATGGCCCCCCACCGGCGCGCCGAAATCGTGGCGCGGCACTGGCCGCGGCGCCGTCGTCCGCCACGTGGCCGCGCTGCTGCACGTGACCGCGCTGCCCGGTGCCTTGTCGCGGCGGGCGCGATGGCGCCTCCTGGCGGCCCTGCGGATCCACGGCCGCAACCAGGAGATCCTCCGCGACCTTCCCGGGGGCATGTTGCGAGTCGCCGCGTGCCACCCGTCCCGGCGAATCGCCGCCCGGGCCGCCGCGCTGCTGACAGCACCCGAGCAGTAATCCAGACGAGGGCCGCACCCGCCGGGCGCGGGGTTCTGCCTCGCCGCTCGACGAGAAGGTCGCCGGTGATGGCCGCAACATCGAGTTCGGGCCGTGCCGCTGTGAGCACCGAGATGCGGCGCGATGCCGACATGCGGCGCGCGCGGTGGCAGATCGCCTCTGCACTTGTCCCTGTCGGCCCCTGCCGGCTCGTCGCGAATCCAGAACCGGCCACGGAGGGTCGGTCCCAGCGCGCTCGGCTGCTGGGACTCCCGTCGGGGAGCTGTTGGTTCAGCCGCCCGTTGGCTCGAGGAGCGTGTCGTAGGCGGGGCAGGGGATGTCGTCGAGGCCGGAGGCGACGAGCGCGGCGAGGGTGTCGTCGTTGACGGGGCTGTAGTGCCAGGCGTCGACGCCGACGTTGATCTGTCGGCCCTTCTGGCGCCACGCGTTGTGCACGTGGCCGCACAGCAGCCACTCCCCGGCGTCGGCGAGGCGCCACGGCGCGAACCGCTGCGGCGACTCCGGCGGCTCGGCGTGGTAGGGGAAGTGGCTGAGGCGCACCTTCTTGCCGGCGAGGCGGACCGGGTGGGGCCTGTGGACGATCCGGCTGATGCCCGCGGCCAGGTAAAGGTCTGCGTGCCTGTCGGGGGACCGCCCGCCCGCCCAGCACAGGTCGTGGTTGCCGGGCACGAGGATCTTGGTGCCCCGCAGCGGCGCCACGTAGGCGGGCAGCACGACCGTCCGGTCGCCCATCGCTACGTCGCCGAGGATCCACACCTCGTCGCCGTCGCCGACGAGGTCGTTGTGGCGCTCCACGAGGACGCGGCTCATCGACGGCTCGTCGAGGAACGGACGGTCGCTGTAGCCGATGATGTTGGCGTGGCCGAAATGGTGATCGGAAGTCCACCAGCGCATAGCTTCGCTCCTCTCTAGTCGCACTCCGGCGGCGCCCCGACGGGCTCCGCGGGAGCTGCGACGCCCCTGATCGGGGGATCCCACCGCTCGAGCAATGCCAGAACCTCGGCCGCGTCGTCCTCCAGCAGGGTGAGACGCCACCAGGCGCCGTCGGCGGCGTCGTTCAGTCTGCGGCGTATCTGCTCGAGGGCCTCGACGGCGGCGCGGGCGGCCGCTGCGGCGAGAGTGCGCGCGATCTCGACGGTCTCCTTGCCGGGAACCACGGGGAAACAGCACCACCGGTCCCCGCAGGACGACTCGTAGCCGGAGACGTCGATCTTCGCCACCTCCTCGGCCCACGGGGCGCATCGGGCGCGCACCTCCGGGGGGAGGGCGGCCACGAACCCGGCGAAGTCCAGATCACGCAACAGCCGCGGCGGGTACCCGCCGCGCAGGCTCACCATCACACGCACCGCGTTCCACAACGCGAACGTCGAGTCCCTGCAGAACATGCCCACGATTTCGTGGTCGCCCCACGCAGCCCTCGGCTGCTCCATCAAGAGAGAGGGATGATCGACAATGGCCTCCAAGCGTCCCCGCAGCTTGTAGTGGACCGCGTGTTCGACGCTGATCATGGGTTCCTTGGCCTCCTCGAGATTGGTTGTGGCCTTGACCATCGGCTTCTGCCACTGCACCTCTCGGGGTTCGCGGTCCCACAGCGTCACCGCGTCGGCAGCGATGTGCGCCTCGAAGGAACTGGACACGTTCTGGGTGCGCATCGTCCACTCGGGCCAGTCGGTGGGATGGACGTTCACCTCGTGGCCCGCCGCTTCCCCGGCCCGCTCGCAGAGGTCTTGCTTCACCTCCAAGCGCTTGTCGTAGTCGAGGTCGTCGAAGATCGCGACCAGGTCGATGTCGCTGCCGGGCCGCTGGTCGCCGCGGGCCACCGACCCGTAGACCAGCACCCGCGACGCGCCCGCGCCGCCGAGCGCCGCCGCGGCGCGCTGAGCGTCGTCCAGGCGCGGCGCGCCGGGGCGGTGCTCCCCGTCGCCGCCGTCGCGGCCGGCCTCAGGTTCGAGACTCATCGCGGCGTGCGAGGTAGCCGGCGCGCTGCGCAGCAGTCTCCAAGATGGCGGCGCAGCCAGGCCACCCGTCGGCGGCGAGGCCGAACACCTCGCTGGCGGTGCCCGGGAGTTGGACGTGGTTGCGCTGGTGCCAGTGGCCGTGGAACACGATGCCGGGTTCGGTGCGGTCCACGGCGGCGCGCAACAGCCGACGCACGTCGTCCGCCTCGGCTTCGATGTTCGCCGGTATCTGCCAGGGGAGGCCGCCGCGCAGGCCGCGCACCCCCGCCGGCGCGTCGTGGCAGAACAGCACGTCCAAGCCGCCGGGCGCCTTGTCCACCAGGCGCGCCAGGTCGCCGCCGGTGGGGGCCTCGTCCTCGGCCCAGCCGTCACCGGCGAAGTCTGGAAGGTGCTTGTCGGGGCTGACCGCGCCGCCCAGGGCGCCGCAGCGGGCGCCACCCCAGGTCCAGGTGCTGCCCCGGTCCGCCCACCACAGGGACCCGCCGAGATGCAGCGGGCGGCCCGCCGCCTGCGCCTGGGCGGTGTCGGCGCGCGCCAGGAAACTCGTCAGGCACGGCCACACCTCGTGGTTGCCGTCGACGACTACCACCGGGATCGGCGCCTCGACAGCGCGCCACATCAACTCGCCCCACGACGCCTCGAAGCAGCGCGCCTGGGGATCCCAGCCCGCCCAGGAAGCGTCCTGCAGCCAGAAGTCGCCGACCTGCACCAGCGCGTCGCAGACGGCTTCCGCCGCCGCGCGCAGCGCAGCCGCGAACACCTCCGCGCCGTCGTGGATGTCGCCGAGCACCAGCACACGGTCCACGGCCCCGTCGGCGACCGCGGCGTCGTCATCCCAGGCGCGGCCGGGCAGGAACCGGAACCCAGCCTCGAACTCGTCGAGGACCCGCAGCGACGGCAGAACTCCCACCCGTCGAGCCTACCGACGCGCCGCCAATACTGCACAGTAACACGCTTACCGTATATAAAGTGATCGCGTTCGGTAGGCTCGGCGCATGGGGACACTGCCCTCCGGTGGGCGTTCGGCGAACGCGGCGACCGTCGCGGCTCGCAGCGACCCGGGACCGCGGGAGGTGAACGAGGACCGGTCGTTCACGGCGCTGTCCGCCGAGGACCAGTCGTGGGTGATCGCCGTCGCCGACGGCCTCAGCGGCCACCCCCGGGGCGCCGACGCCGCCGAGGCCGCAGTTGCCGCGTTGCCGTCGCGCATCGCCTCCCTCCACGATATGGAGACGGTCTTCGTGGCCGCGCACCGGGCGGTCGCGGCGTTGGCGCCGTCGCCGACCACGTGGCGGGACGCGATGAAGCTATGCCCGATGACGACGCTCTGTGTCGCCGCGTGGAGCGCCGAGAGCGGCCTCATCATCGCCCACATGGGCAACACGCTGCCGGTCCTGCTGGGCTGGGACCAAGAAGTCGCTGACGGGTACGTCTCGGGGCGCGCTCATCACGGCGCTGCCGGTTGGTTGACTAGCTGTTTGGGCATTGATGCTCCCCGCACGAGTCGAGAGCGGGTCGGTGCTGCCTTCTGGTGTGAGACCAAGGGGCACCTCGCCGGCGAGTGGGCCGCGGTCGTGCTGAGCAACGGCGCCTCGCGGAAACTGCATCCCGTCGACGAATGCATCCCCTGGTGGTCCACCGAAGAAATCGCCCACTGGGTCGGCGAGATCGCCGGCCCCGTCGGCGGTCCCGCGGAGCGCATCGCGGCGGAGGTCCTGGCCGCCGCCCGCGACCGGGGCCTCGACGACAACGCCACCGTCGCCGTCGCCCACATGGCCGCTGAGTCAATCCCTCGCATGGTCCAGCGACCGGGGACCGAAGACCTCGGGTTTAGCGAGGAAGGTAGCCGTATCGTTGCCGAACTCACGCGTGGTCCAGAACTCGCCCTGTTCCTCCAGCAGTTGGACCGGGAGGACGCGGCGCGCGAATTGGGAATTGCACTTGATTGATCGTCTGTGACGACTATCTCGCGGTTGCTGCCCGAGACGGCAAGGCCCGGCTGGCACTTGCTGAACAAGAGCTTGCGGGCTGCTTGGGTAGCTAGACGTTGAGGCCGACGTCGCGATGTGGCTCGCCGGAGAGCACCGAGAAGGCGTCGAGAGACTCGCGGACACGGTCCGCGGACGTCGCGAACGACAAGAGTCTCGCCGGCGCCGCCGCCGATGGCGAGGCGAGCCGATGAACGGCCACGTCGGCGACATTCACCGCCGCCCGGCACGGGCGCGGCGCCAGATCGGCTAACCGGTCAGTGGTCACACCCGGGGACTTCGAAATGTGGCGCGCTCCAACCGGCCCCGAGTATCGGCAGGTCCGGCGTGGTGGCGAACACCCCACGATGGGCGTGTCCCGGCAGTGCGCTCCCCTGTTGAGCGGCGAAGCACAGGTTCGCCCCGGCGGCCTCGCTGGCGTTGCGGTCATTTACCGCCGAATGGGGGGCCACTGCCCTCGGGAACGTCGTCGCCCTTGAGGGCATGCTTGTACTTCTTGCAAAGCCCTGCCTTATCGGGGCGGTCACGCGCTTCGGTACCCGCAGGGTCGCCAGTGTCAAGGATCTCGTGGTACAGGAACTCGCGAAGCGCGGCCGCCCGGGCCTTGACGTAGCCAAACACACCGTCGGTGGCCTGCTGTCTCAGCGCGATCGCTCCGTCAAGAGCGCTCGCGATCTCGCCCGAGTCGAATCCGCGAATCCCCCGGCATCTCTCGAGCACGTCGAGAGGCAGGTATCGCAGCGCCCACGTCTGAGCGGCGCGATCGGGGCAGTCCAACAGCTCGCAGGCCACATGGAAGGAGTCCCGCGGCAAGACGGCGTCGCTGCCGCGGGAGCCCGACCAGAACATTGGCCAGAACTCCGCGGGCACCCTGGTTGGGCACGAGACTTCCTCCCGCGGGCGGCGAGGAGGCAGGAACGCCAGCGCTTCCACACACTGTTCGGTGAGGTCGATGTGCCACAGCAGCACCTCTATCAGATCACATCCCCAGGTCACATGCTCGTTGGCGCACCGGGCGAACCCCTGATCCGCCAACGCTTCCAGATCTTGGCGCACGCGGTGCTCGGAGAGTTCAAGCAACACGGCGATGCCGCGTTCAGGTATCCCCCGCGGGCGATCCCGAAGGACACCGAGCACAGCGCGACGAGCCTCCGACCAGTTCGCGGTCGGGTCACCGGCGGAACCGACGGGGCCTGCGCCGCTGGCCGCGGCGCGCAGCGCCTTCACCGTCGACGCGATGGCGCCCGCCGCGGCCACGCACAGCCACCGGATATGCACACCTTCAGCAGCGACAACTTCCCCCGGCGAAAGCGGCTGGCCCATCCAGATGGCGTCGCGCTCCGGTCCCAGATCGGAGCGCATGGCGATGAAGTGCTCGCAGGCATCGTTGAGGTGATTGAGCGCCTCCTCGTCGTTCGTCTTCGCCAACCCGTGCTCCTTGTCCCATCGGACCTCGCCGACGTCGCGGTCGACGAGGCGCACCGCCTCGGGCGCCACGGAGGCCTCAAACGAGGAACACACCCGGCGGGTGCGCCAGCGCCACTCCGGGCGATCAGTCACATGCACCTGCACCGGAACGCCGGCCGCGGTGGTGGCCTCGGCCTCCAGCGCCCACCGCCACGCATCGCGCTCGGCGTAATGCAGGTCGGCGAAGATCGCCACCAGGTCGATATCGCTGTCGGCGGTGGCGTCGCCGCGGGCCACCGACCCGAATAGCAGCACCTCCGCTACGCCCGCAGCGATCAACACCGAGGCCGCGGCCTCCGCGTCAGCCCGAGTCGGCGCACCAGCAGGCACAACAGCGGCGGCGGCGCGGCCGGCGGGGGATGTCTCGGTCTGGCTCGCAGGCATAGCGCTCTTCAGTACGGCGTGGTCCGGGGCGTGGGCCCAGGCAGCACTCCCATGCGCCGAGCCTACCGGAACCAATACCATTATCTACACAGTAATATAATTACCGTGTAGATATGGTCGCGGTCGGTAGTCTCGGCGCATGGGAACACTGCCCGCTGGTGGGCGTTCGGCGAGCGTGGCGACCGTCGCGGCCCGCAGCGAGAAGGGTCCCCGGGAGGTGAACGAGGACCGGTCGTTCACGTCGCTGTCCGCTGAGGACGGGTCGTGGGTGATCGCCGTCGCCGACGGCCTCAGCGGCCACCCCCGGGGCGCCGACGCCGCCGAGGCCGCCGTGGCCGCGTTGCCGCCGCGCATCTCCTCCGAGGCGGACATGGAGACGGTCTTCGTGGCCGCGCACCGGGCGGTCAAGGCGTTGGCGCCGTCGCCGACGGATTGGCGGTTCTCACCGGGTCGGTGCCCCATGGCGACGCTCTGTGTCGCCGCGTGGAGCGCCGACGGCGGCCTCATCGTCGCCCACATGGGCGACACGCTGCCAGTCGTGGTCTCTCAGCGGAGTCTTGGCGAGAGCATGGGGTGGGTCTTCGGGCCCGTGCACCGGAACTTCTCCGGCAAGCTGACTAGCTGTTTGGGCCTTGATGTGCCCCGCACGGATCCGCAGCGGGGCGGCTACGAATTCAACCTGGTGACAGTGCGCGACGACCTGGTCGCACCCCACGACAACTGGGCCGTCGCGGTAGCCAGCGACGGCGTCTGGGAGAAGCTGCTGTCGAACCCCGACTATGTCGACACCTGGGAGCTCGGTCGCCGGGCCGCCGAACTCGTCGGGCCCGCCGGCGGCCCCGCTGGGCGCATCGCGGAGGGTCTGCTCTCCGCCGCCCGCGACCGGGGCCTCGAGGGCAACGCCACCGTCGCCGTCGCCCACATGGCCCCGAGCAGCGGGCGCACCAACCGCTGAGACCGCCCCGTTCACGTGATGGGCGCCGGGTTGCAGCGTCGGCCGCAGCAGCACCCGTGGTCGGTTTGCCAGCACTCGGCGCCGGTGGCCAGGGCGAGCGCGGCCATCCCCTCCAGGGTGTCACCACGGAGCCTCGCGAGCACCGGCAGGAGCTGCTGCAGCGCTTCGCCGGGCATGTCGACGATTCTCTCGGGGCCGTAGCAGCCGCCGTGGGTGGGGAGGATCCAGCGGCTCGGTCCGTCCCGCCAGGCGGCGTCACCAGCCTGGTCGCGCGCCCACAGGTAGCCGACGCCCTCGGCGAGGAGCCAGGAGGCAGCGTTGCCGACGATGGTATTCCAGCGCCGGGCGACACAGTTGAGCCAGATGTCGACCCAGGCGGGCAACGTGACTACGATGAACTGCCTCGGCGACAGCAGCGCCAGCGCGAGCGGCTCGAGCGGGACGTCGGCGACCGCGGCCGCCTCGTGCGCGTTGAGCGAAATGTCCGGCACATTGCGGGAGCAGCCGTCGGCGCAGGTGTGGTCACCGCCGAGCAACTGCTCATCGAACTGCCACACACCCCAGCCGAGCGCAAAGCGGGCGATGTCGTGGCGGTCACCGCCGGCTTTCGCGGCGAGAACGCCCAGCGCATTGTGCAGTTCGGGGCCATCTGTGGGGATGCGCAACGCCCGGGCGTCGTCTTCACCGGCGGGACCGAGCGACGACAGGCCGGGCACGCCCTCGGCGCGCCACTCCACGCGATCACATTGCTCGGCGACCAGGAGCCGGGCGACCCCTTGGGCAAGCAGCCACGCCGCCGCGATCGGAGAGGGAACGCCCCAGCGGCCGCCGACGCAGGTGACCGCATCGGCGAGCCAGCCCGGCACCGCGAAGTCCAGAGCTGGCCTGTGGCGCATCACCAGTCGCGCCAATTCCGACAACGGCGCTCCCACCGCTGCCGCGGCGACGGCGAGCGGGCTGTCCGCGAACTCATCGTCCAGCGCGTCAGCCATGCCGCGGGCGAGTGACGCCGCGGCGGCCGAGACGATCGTGCCGCATCGTGACGGTCCGGCGCGTGGCTGCGACGCAGCAGTCGAGATCGCTGTGGCGTGGCGCTTCCTCGCAGGTCGGCGCTGGGTCGATCAAAGGGAGGGCGACTACTTAGGTAGCTAGCCTGTTGGAGCGCAGTGTGGCCAAGTACCTGTCGCCGTAGCGACGGTCGTGGCGCTCATCGCCGTCGCCGTCGCCGCCGCCGCCGTCGCCGCGGTTGCGCTGCTTGCTGGCGGTACCGCCATCGTCGTCGTAGCGAACTGTCTGATTGCTGCTGCGACGCGCACACGCCGAGCGAGGCGGTCCAGCATTCAGCGCCACCTTGGGCCCGCCTCGCGGCGCCAGTAGCGAAGGGGGGCCGGCGGCGGCGCCTACAGATTCAGCGGCGGATCGGCGCTGGGGGGGCGGGGTCGTCTGACCGGAGAAGGCCTGAGGGTCGTGTCACGGACATGGCCCGCCAGGCTTGCGGGGTGCAGGAACGAGCGCGACCAGAGGGCGTCCCGCTGGCGTCGGTCCAGCTCGGCGCGGTCGCAGATGGCGTGGTAGTTGTCGCGGATCACAGTGATCTGGTGGTTCACGAGTTCCCGCGCCTGCCGTGGGGAGAGATCGTAGTTCCCGGCGTGGTCAATGCAGCGCGCGACTTGGCTGCGGCTCTCGGATTCAGCGCCGTACGCCTGGGCCTGCCTGGAACCCGCGCCGAAGCCGTCCTGGGGGCAGATGTCGTAGGCGGGCGTCAGCGAGAGGTGTGTGCCGTCCCAGAACGCCGCGTGGTTGCGCAGGTGGTCGTCGTTGTTGCCGGACAGGATGTTGAACGTGATCCGCGAGAAGAGTTCCCGCAGTGTGGGAGCCGAGTCGGCGAAACGGGATCGGACCTCGGAGGCGAGCGCGACGTAGCTGCCGGGCGCGCCGCGGCGGGCGTCGCTCGTGCGCAGCACCGTCTCGGCTGTCACGATGTGCTTGCGGTGGCCCTCTGGGGTGCGGTCGAACCGCTTGACTAGGAGGACCCGCCGGGGGCCCACGCTCGTCAGGGTGACCGGCGATGCGGTGATGCCTGCGGCGCGGGCCAGAGTCATGGCGACGAACTCGCCTTGCACGACCGGGACGAGGTCTCGCGACGACGGGAACTTAGCGACAACGCCGGTGTCGTCGTCGCCGATCAGCGCCTTCGGGCGGAGGCCGCCAGCGGACGTGCTCTGCAGCAGCGCCGCCCGCAGCGGCTCGCTGAGCGGCAAGCCCTCTTCGATGCGGTATGCGGCCTCAAGGAGTTCATGGAGGGGCGCCGGGTCCTGCGTGCGGGCGACATAGTGCTCTGCGCTGTCTTGGAAGTCCAAGGCGCCGATACGGTCCGAACTGCCCGCAAGGAGGTAACCGAGGGGTGACAGGTCCTCGGGGGACAGATCGAGGCGGCGCTCTATGACGCTCCTTGCCCACACATCCGGTAGTGCGCCCCGCACGAGGGCAGCCATGTCGTCGCCCCGCCGCGGCATCACCTCGCCGGGCCGTAACGGCAAGTCAGGCAGGCTGAGAGGGATAGCGGCGTCACGCTGGAGGTAGCTGGCGCCGTACGTGAAGCCGATCCGGCGGCCGTAGTCGTGCAGACGTGCCGCGACGACCGGCTCGGCGCCCCCCGGCAGCCAAACCCAGACGTACGCGTCGGGGGGCGCCACCTTCGGCGCGTCGTCAGAAATCGTCATCGATTTTGACCTGCCGCACAGTGTCGGGCAGCAGAGACAGCCGCGCCGACAAGTAGTCCATCTCGCAGGCGCGACGGTCTGGATCGTCGTGCCAGAGCCGTATGCCGAGTGTCGTGGCCACTTCGAAGGCGGTGCCGAGCGCGACGGACGGGTCGCCGCGCTCAACCTTGCGGATCGTCGCTGGCGAGACACCCACGCGCTCAGCAAGCTCCGAGGCCCGCATGTGCCGTTCCCGGCGCGCGATGCTCACCCGAGCAGCCAACAGGCCAAGCGCCTCCTGGGTCGCTGGCGCCAACTCGCGATCTTTCACCATGCCGTCATTATATTGCCTCTGACAGCATCCCCGCGACTCTTCCGTGCCAGTACCCGGACATGAGAATCCGCTGACAGCGAACCGGACGGAGCTTCCGCAAACGGGCTCATTGACGTCGGAACAGCCGCAGACCAAGGCGCCGGTGGCACCCCTTCTAACGGCGACGCGCCGCGCCCATGGAGCCGCAAGCAACCGGCCGCGGTTGTCGGCGGCCATGAGATCCTGCCCGGTGGCGGCCATGTAGTTGCCCGCTGGCGGCCAACAGTTCTGCCCAGCGGCGGCCAACAGAACTGCCCGCGTTGAAGTCCATTTCCCGTCGGGGTCCACCGTGGCGGGGTGCTCCTCCTACTCGAATGGCCGGTCACGGCGACCGGGACCATGGAGCAGGAGGAGCGAATGAAGTCTCGCGAGGAGATCATGAACATGTTAGAAGCGTTCGACCTGGCTGGGTCGTTGCGTGGCGCCGGCGAGTTGGCCGGCGTGTCTCATCACACCGTGGCCCGCTATGTGGCCAAGCGCGACGCCGGCGAGTTGGCCGGCTGCGGGCCGCGGCGCAGGGAGCGGATCATCGATCCGTGGCTGCCGAAGATCGAGGAGTGGGTCGAGCGGTCCGGGGCCAAGATCCGCGCCGACGTGGCCTTCGACAAGCTCACTGCGTTGGGTTACACCGGTTCGGAACGCACGGTCCGCCGGGCGGTCGCTGAGGTGAAGGCCAACCATCGCCGTGGTCGGCGGCGGGTGTATCGGCCGTGGATCCCCGAGCCGGGGATGTGGGCGCAGTGGGACTGGGGCGCGGGCCCAGTGATCGCCGGCCGAAGGACGAATCTGTTCTGTGCATGGCTGGCGTGGTCAAGGTTCCGGGTGGTGATCGCGACCTGGGACCGCACCCTGCCTGCGGTGATCGCCTCCCTGGATCGGGCGATGCGAGCCTTTGGCGGCGCGCCGACGTATTGGTTGACCGACAACGAGCGCACGGTCACGATCGATCATGTCGCGGGGGTGGCGGTGCGGCATCCGGAGATGGTCGCGGTCGGCGGCCACTACGGGATCACGGTGGCGACGTGTGTGCCGGCGGACCCGGAGTCCAAAGGCGGCAGCGAGGCGACGGTGCGGGTCGCCAAGGCCGACTTGGTGCCCACCGACGCGAACCTGCGCGACGACTACACCAGTTGGGGCGAGCTGGTCGATGCGTGCGAGGCGTGGATGGCGGGGATCAACGGTCGTGAGCATCGGGTGACCCGGCGGGCGCCGGCCGAGATGCTCGTCGAGGAGCAGCATCGGCTGCATCGACTGCCCGAGGCGCCTTACACGGCGGCGTTCGGTGAGACCCGGCGGGTGTCGCCGTCGGCGACGGTCAGCTTCGGCGCCGTGACCTACTCGGTCCCGCACACGTTGGCCGATGAGACGGTGTGGGTGCGCGTCGACGGTGAACGGGTCGTCGTGACGCACTGCGCGCCGTCAGGTCCCATCGAGGTTGCCCGCCACCAGCGTTCGACGCCTGGGCATCCGATGATCGACGACGCCCACTACCCGGCGCGCCCCGCCGGGCCGCTCGCGCGGCGCCCGAAGCCGACGAGCGCGGCCGAGACCGAGTTCCTCGCCATCGGAGACGGCGCCCGCACCTGGCTCGTCGAAGCAGCCGCCGCGGGCACGAGCCGCATGAAGGTCAAGATGGCCCAAGCCGTCACCCTTGCCCGACTGCACGGCCAGATGCGCGTCGATTGGGCGCTCGGCCACGCCGCTATGTTCGGCCGCTTCGCAGACGGCGACCTGGCCTCGATCCTGACTGCTGACCCGCCCGGACAACGCCGCCACACCGCCGGCGAGGACCACTCGTTGCAGCCCTCCACCGCCGCCTGGGGCCGCCTCGGAGGCGACCGATGAACCCAGCGCCGATCGACGAGGCCCTCGACCTGTTGCGCACCCTGCGCCTGCCCCACATGCGCGCCGCAGCACCGGACCTGTTGGCCACCGCCAAGGCACAACGCTGGGAACCCGCCGAAGCGATGCGCGCGCTGCTCACCGAGGAGCTCGCCGGCCGTCAAGCGTCCTCGATCCGGGCCCGGCGCAAAGCGGCCGGGTTCCCCACCGGCAAGACCTTCGACGCCTGGGACGAGACAGTGTCATCGATCCCGGCGCCGACCCAGCGGGCGCTACGCACCCTCGAGTGGGTCCACCGCCACGAGAACCTCGTCGTCTGCGGACCATCAGGCACCGGCAAGACCCACTTCCTCGAAGCGCTCGGCCAGGCCGCCGTCGACGCCGGCCACAAGGTGTCCTGGTTCAGCCTCGAGCACCTCGGCGCGCTCGTCCGCCGCCACAGCGCCGACGACACCACCGCCAAAGCCATCCGGCGGATCATGCGCGCCGAGGTCATCGTGATCGACGACATCGGCCTACTGCCGGTCACAACCGAGACCGCCGAAGCGCTCTACCGCGTCGTCGACGCCGCCTACGAGAAGCGCTCCATCGCCCTATCGAGCAATCTTCACCCCGCCGGGTTCGACGAACTCATGCCCAAGACCATCGCCAACGCCACCGTCGACCGGTTGCTGCACCACGCCCACGTCGTCATGACCGCCGGCGACAGCATCCGCCTCACCCAAGCCACCGCCGGCAAGGGGGTGACGCCACTGACCAACTGAACTGCGGGCAGAACACCTGGCCACCACCGGGCAGTTCTGTTGGCCACGGCTGGGCAGTTCTACTGTCCGCCACTGGGCAGATCCCACTGGCCATTGACAGCGGTGACCTCTTGCGCCCGCCTGCCGTTGCTCGCCCCGAGAAAATAGCCCGCTATTCTCGCCTCTTCGGAGGTCTCAGAAATAAGTGACCACTTAGGTGGCGAGCCACGTAAGTAGTAACCAAAGGGAGCACCAGACAATTCTATCGGGAGGTAAGATAATTACGGGGCTTATAACCGTGAGTGACATTGTGCTGGTGTTCTCGTAGGGTTGGCGCGCTATGTGCCCCGTGTGGGTGAGGGTTGTGGGGTGTTGGTGGCTTTGTGGTGTCGCTGTTAGGCGGTCGTGGTTGTCTTGTGTGTGCTGGTGGGCTTCGGGCCGGTTGTGTGCCCGGTTTCGGCGCCGTGGTGGAGATGGCGCGTGTCTTCGGTGAGTGTTGGCGTGTGGTCGCCCCGGCGGTCGGGGCGGGTGTGCGTGGGCGTGTGGGGGATGCGTGGTGTTGGTCGTTGGGGGTTCTATCGTGGGTGGCGTGGCGGGTGGGAGCGATTCCGATTCCGGTGGCGGCGCTACCGGTGGTGGTGTGGTGGGTTGTCGGACGGTTGTGCGCGTGTCGTTGCGGGGCTTGTCGGGTGGCGTGGCGCGTGATATTTGGCGGGTTCGTCAGATTCAGGCTCAGGCATACAATTGGGGCGTTGAGGGGTCGTTGAGGAAGCATTAGGGGATTACATCGGGTAGTGCCAATCGGCAGGCCACCAAGGCCTCGGTCGTCGAGGCTGAGCGCCTGATGGGTGTGGAACTCCGCACCTGTCGGCCCGGTTGGCGAGTGCACCGTCTGGCCGCTGGCGGCACCCAGCACACCGATCGCGGCGGCGTATGGCGTTTGGATGCGGCGCGGCGCTGCTCTCTCGTCCGGTCGCCTCGCGCGTGACGGGGTCCGGGGCGCCCGCGGCCAGGTCGTACAGATCCCGGCTGGCGACTAGGTCATGCCGATGCCGGGTTGCGGCGGAGGATTTGCCACACCGGAGATCACGTCCCAACGGGTGATCTCGGTTGTTGCCTCGGCGGCTTCGGCGGCGAGGGCTGCTCTTTGGTCTGAGTCGGTGACGAGCGGCAGGATCACGCTGGTCGTGTAGTCGAAGAGTTCAACCGCGGCGGCCACATAGGAGCCGACGAGCGCTTCGGCCTCGCCGTAGAGCCGGTCCTCGGGCACGTTGTACGTTCCGCGTGCGCGCCATTCGCCGATCTCGGCGAAGTTGACGCCGTGTCCCTGGAGGATGCGACGCGCCTTGATGCCGGTCGCCTCGCCTTCGAATCTCTGCATGAGGTGATCGACGTTGCGGCCGAGCTTTTTGAGTTCCACCTCGACGCCCCCGACCTTCCCCGCGGCGATCAGCAGCACTTTCAGCGAGATCTCGCAGGTAAGCGCCGCCTCGACGGTGGCGTTGATGACCCGTATGCGCCTCTCCCTTTCCCGGTACGCGGCGCTCTTCTCCGGGTCCGATTCGACGCGGCCCGGTCCTGCTCTTTCGGCGAGATCGTGAACCCTGCGAAGCAGGGCTTCTCCGAACTGCTCGACCGCCTCGGCGGAGTTGCTCATCGGCTTGATCATAGGCTTCGCCCAGTTCGAGCGGCGGCGCCGCGCCGCGGTCGCGACCGATATCGCGTCACGCTCGATCGTTGCCTCCAGCGATGCGGGAACGCGTCGGCATCGCTGGCGCCATTCGGGCCAGTCGGTCGCCAACACGCCGACCGGCCACCGCTCGGCGGCCTCTTCGTCGGCGAGAGCCTCCACCGCGGTGGCTCTTAGGCTCTCTTCGATGCGTGAGCGGTCTGAATAGTCGATGTCCGCGAAGATTGCGACTAGGTCGATGTCACTGTCGGGTCCGGCAGTTCCGCGGGCCACCGATCCGAAGACGAGCACTTCTTCGGCCCCGGCAGCGATCAGAGGGGTGGCGGCGCGGCGCGCGGCGCCGACGGTGGGTGCGCTGGGTGTGACGGTTGCGACGCTCACGCCCCCAGCGTACACACCGGGGCTCCGCCGCTGGCCGCTCACCGCCGGTTGTTCGCTGTTGTCGGGCACTATCCGATGTAATCCCCAAGCATTACGCCGGCGAGCGGATCGCGAGCCCGCGCAACGATTCGGTGCCGTTGACGCGGATACGCGCCGAGACGGGTTCTGGTCACAGCTTGGTGTTGCAGCGCGGCGGGTTTTGGTGCGCGGTGGAGGCGGTCAGGAAGTGGTCGAAGCGCCGCAACGCGCTCGTGTACGCGGCCTCTGAGAGCGTTGAGAGGACTGACGCGGCGCTGGGCGTGTTCGGGGCGCTGGCCGACGAGAGTCGCAGTGGCGCCGCGGTTGCGTTTGCCCGCGCTGTGGGCGCGTTGGAGTCGTGTCGAGCCGACCAGCGCCGCCGCGTCGAGTTGGTGGGGTCGGGTGAGAACGTTGCGCTGCATTTGTGGGCGACGCCGCCGAGTTCGGAGCTGTCGGCGATGCCCGCAGGCGAACGCGCCCGGCGGGTCGCTGAGGCGACAGGGCGCGCCGAGGAGGCGCAGGAGTCGTTCCTCGCCGCGCTGGGGGACGTCGTCGACTGTGTGGGCGGCGACGGCGCGGCGCGGGACCGCCTGGGGGGTTTGGTCGACAAGGTTCGCGCGGCGGCGGCCGCGGAGGCGCGGGCCGACAAGAGGTTGTTGGCGCATGTCGCTCGGGGCGACAAGCGACTGTTCCGGACTCGCCGCGACGCGGAGCGCAGTTCGGGCCCCGCACTCGCCGTGTTAGAGGGGTGCACTGTTCGCGACGGAGCGTTGCGCCTCCCCGGCGGCACGCGAATCCCCCTGCCGGACGGCGTCGACACTGTCGACGACGTTCTAGCGACCCACCGCGGCGGGCCGCTGACGTGGAAGGGCGCGGTGCACATCGTCGACGTGACCGACACTGTCGGCAGGGTCACGCGGCGCACCACGGCGGAGCATCGCAAATATAGCGTCCACTTCTTGTGCTCCGGCGAGGCGGCGTCGCCGCCGCCCGTCACGGAGCGCGAACATTCGGTGGGCGTCGACTGGGGCGTCGCAGTGCCGTTGGTGTGCAGCACGGGTACGCCCCACGGTCGTTACGCGTCACCGGAACAGCGACAAGCCAACGAGAAACGCCACGCGGAGGCGGAACGATTGCAGCAGTCGATGTCCCGCAAAACTGTCGGCAGTCGCCGCCACGCCCGGCAGCGTCGCCGCTACAACGCGCTGCGAGCCAAGAACACGAACGTGCGCGTCAACCATCAACGTCACGTCGCCAAAGCGATCGTCACGACCCCCGGCGTGCGCCAAGTCGTCCTCGAAGACACCAAACTCGCCAACATGACCGCCTCCGCGCGGGGCACCAAAACGTTCCCGACGAGGGGGTCGCCGCGAAACGGGGACTGAACCGGCGCATCGCCGAAACCGCTCCGGAACGCCAAGCGGCGCTCATCGAACGCGCCGCCACGCTCGCCTCCACAGCGACAGTCCGCGTCAACCCCGCGTACACATCACTGACCTGTTTCGTTTGTGGGGAACGAGGCCAACGCGAGACCCAAGCGTTGTTCTCGTGCCCACAATGCGGCTCGCACACCCAAGCGGACGTGCAAGCCGCACTCAACACAAACGAAAAAGCGAACCCCGAACTCTACCCGGCCCGGGACGCAACCAACGGCGGCAGGGACAGCCGTCGCACGATGCTGAACGACGCCGTCAGAGTCTTCCACGACTCCGCCAGCGCCAACAAACAGCGTCACAAACAAATACACCCAAGCGGCCCAACGGTCACTCAGGTATATAAGTCCCATAATTACCGTACAAGTTCAGAGACCTGAGGAGTGGACGGATGGCAGTTCTGCAACCATGTGGATGCCCGGCGACCGTCGCGGCTCGCAGCGACCCGGGACCGCGGGAGGTGAACGAGGACCGGTCGTTCACGGCGCTGTCCGCTGAGGACGGGTCGTGGGTGATCGCCGTCGCCGACGGCCTCGGCGGCCTCCCGCGAGGAGCCGAGGCCGCCGAGGCGGCCGTGGCCGCCCTGCCGTCGCGTATCGCCTCGGAGGCGGACATGGCGCAGGCGTTCGTGGCCGCGCACCGGGCGGTCGCGGCGTTGGCGCCGTCGCCGACGGCGTGGCGGTCCTCGCCTGAACGGTGCCCGATGACGACGCTCTGCGTCGCCGCGTGGACGCCCGAAGGCGGCCTTGTCGTCGCTCACGCCGGCGACACGCTGCCCTTCTTGGTCGGCTGGCGAGACCCAGCACGCGCCGACGGGGGCCTCCTGGGGGTACCGCATCGCAACCCGTTCGGCGGCCTGCAGAGTTGTCTGGGAGCCGATGTGCCGTGCACGAAACCTGACCTGGGCGGCGCCGAGCTCAGTCTCGTGACAGTGCAGGACGACGACGGCGAGTTTGCTTTGGCGGTGGCCAGAGAGTCCGATTTTGAATCGCTGATCCCCGCTCTCAGCGCCGGCGAGTGGGCGGTCGTGATGGCCAGCGACGGCGTCTGGGAGAAGTTCCTGCCCGGCCCCGACGACGCCGACGGCTATGGCGTCTACGACGTCTGCGAAAGGATCGTCGTATTCGTCGGGCCCGCCGGGAGCCCGGCTGGGCGCATCGCGGAGGGTCTGCTCGCCGCCGCCCGCGACCGGGGCCTCGACGACAACGCGACTGTCGCCGTCGCCCGCATGGCCAGAGTCGGGCGGGCGTCGTGATCGACCGGGAGATCACGCCCCATCTGCTGCGGTCCTTCGGGCAGTACCCGTTCGTCACCGTCACGGGTCCGCGCCACGCGGACAAGACAACGCTGTGCCGCGCCGCGTTCGCCCATCTGGGGTACGCCGACCTCGAGGATCCTGATGTTCGGCGTCGCGCGGAGTCTGACCCGAGGGGTTTCTTGGCGGGGTTCCCCGAAGGCGCCATTCTCGACGAGGTGCACCATGTTCCCGTGCTCCTGTCGCAGCTGATGGTCCACGTCGACGAGGTGGGGCGCAAGGGCCTTTTCGTCCTGACCGGCAGCGAGCAGTACGGCCTCATCGGCAAGCCCATCCAGTCGCTCGCCGGGCGCACGGCGATGCTGCGTCTGTTGCCGTTCACACTGGCCGAGCGTCGGCTCGCCAGCGGCTGCGAGCGGATCGACGACATCCTGTACTCGGGCTGCTATCCGGGGATCTTCGACCAGGACCTCAACCCGACCGAGGCGCTCAGCGACTACTTCGCGAGCCACGTCGACCGCGATGCCCGCCGGATCGGCTCAATCCGCAATCTGGACGCCTTCGGGCGTTTCGCCCGGTTGTGCGCGCGCCGGGTCGGCCAACGGGTGAGCCTGCGGCGGCTCGCCGCCGCCGCAGGCGTGTCGCCCGAGACGGCGCGCCGCTGGCTGTGGGTCCTGTGGGTCAGCGACATCGTCTTCCTGCTCAACCCGATCAGCGCGGTCCACCAGTTTCCGGCCACGAGCCGATGGCGCAGGATCAGAAGGCGCCGTGCCAGGTCATCGAGGCTCTACTTCCACGACGTCGGGCTGGCCAGCTACCTCGTCGGCATCGAGGACGCGGGCCAGCTCGCCGCCCATCCCCTGCGGACGGCGCTGTTCGAGAACCTCGTCGTGACCGAGACCCGCAAGCACGGCTTCAACCGCCGCCGCAGACCCGACGTGTCCTACTACCGGGGCGCCGGCGGCGTGGAGTGCCGCCTCCTGTATGGGAGCGGGCAGCGCTTCGGCGCCATCGAGACCACCGCTGATGCCACCGTCTCCCCCGACTGGTTCGACCCGCTGACCAGGATGCGCGAGTGCGAGCCGCGAATCACCTCCAGGACCGTGGTCTACGGCGGCACCCAAAGGCGGCGCCACGACGGTGGCGAGGCGCTGCCGCTGTCGGGGCTCGCCGACCTGCTGGGGCGCCTCGACGGTGAGCATCTCAAGCCGTGACCGCCGCCGGGGAACGGTACGCCGAGGTGCGGTGAGGGGATCCCGGGTGGCTAGGTGGCGGCCACCGGGGGCCACCCGGGGTGGTCTGCGATGGCGTCGATTAGGTAGTCGGCCTGTGAGGGTTCGCGGCCGGGGCCGGTGAGCAGGTCGATGGCGAGTTGGGCGGGGGCGACGCAGCGGATGCCGTAGCAGTCGACGGTTCGTTCGAACACCACGGGATCGTAGGGTTCGAGGAGCAGCATGTTGCCGGCCGGGTCGGGTTCTTGGAGGCCCCAAGTGGTCGCCGCGGCGGCGTCGGGCACGTAGACGGTGACCCAGTCGACGGGCAGGATGGTCCGGTAGTACCAGGCGGCGAGCGCGCCCGTGACCGCATACGGGGCCGTGGTGGCGCGCAGCAGCGCGGCGATGTCCTCGATGATTCCGGGCGCGGTGAACCAGCAGGGGCGATTCGTTCCCATCTGCCTGTAGTCCACGGCCCAGAGCGCCAGCACCGACGCGGCGTCGAGGTTGGCGGCGATGTCGCCGCGGGCGGGGCGGTCGAGGGCGCCCTGGTCGGCGAGGTAGGCGAGCACCCGGCCGGCGGTGCGCGGTGAGGCGCCCGCCGCGGCGGCGAGCGCCGCGATGGTGGTCGGCGGCGGGCCGTCGAGCAGTGCCCGCAGGCAGCGTCCCGTTGCGCGTCGGGAGAGGGTGCGGAGTTCGATTCCTCGGCTGGGTGCCCACGGGTCGTGAACCGCGCCGGCGCCGCTGGCCGCGCCGGGTGGGGGGACGTCGCGCACGATCACGTTGCCGGTCGTGTCGATGTAGCCGGTCTGCAGGTCACCGAGAATCTGCCGGGCGCGAACAGGAAGGAAGGCGGAGGCGATGACCACCGCCGCCGGCGGTGTGAAGGTGTCGGCGTACTCTTCGGCTTCGGAGACGAGTTGTGCGATGCGCCGCGGGTCGATCCGCTCGTGGACCCACACCGCCAGCAGCGCATCGGCGCAGAGGCCGCTCGTGAGCCGCACCATCAGCATGGTGGTCCCGTCGTCGCGGCGCAGTTCCGCCTCGACGACCGCGCCCTGGTGCTCTTCGAGTCTGCCGGTGAGGGTGGTGAGGATTTCGGTGACGAGATGGACGTTCCTCGGGGCCGAGGAGCGGCTCGTTGGGGGCCGCGGTGGCGGGGGAGGCTCGGCTGGCGGTTCGGTCAGCGGGGCGTGGTGGTAGCCGTGGATCGTGTCGCCTGTGGCGTCCAGCGCATGGAGCAGCTCGTCGCCCGTGGCGATCTCCAACAGAGCGGCACGATCTTCTGGTGTTAGACGCGGGTCCCCGCGGTGGAGGATGGGGAGGGCGGCGGAGTCTGTGGCGGGAGAGGGGGCCATGTGGGCGACGGCGACGGTGGCGTTGTCGTCGAGGCCGGCGTCGGCGGCGAGTCCGAGCACGCGTTCGGCGATGCGCGGGGCAGGGCCGTAGGGCGGATCGCAGATCGCGGCGAAGCGGGCGGCGAGGGTGGTGATCGGCGCGTTACGGGCCTGCTCGCGGCCTCCCAGGAGCGGCTCCCAGGCGCCGTCGCTGGCGATCACCACGGCCCAAGGAGCAGGCGGGTCGTGCGACGTGACCACCTCGAGGCCGACGTAGTTGCAGTGGCGCAGCGACATCCCCGATCCGAGCCAGACGGGCGAGACACCGCGCGGCGAGCGGCGCAGCTCGTCGCTGAGGAGATGCCCCACGACGCCGGTTCCGGTCCAGGTGACCAGGGTGGTGAGCGTGTCGCCCATCCGGCCGACGATGAGGCCGCCGTCGGGTGTCCAGGCGGCGACACACAGCGTCGCCATCGGACACATCTCCGGCGAGCCCTTGGACATTCCGGGCCAGTCCGCAAGATCCACGACCGCGTCATCGGCGTCGGCGAAGGTCTGCCGCATGGCCTCGATCGAGGCGATCCGCTGAGGCACGCCGGCGACGGCGGCCGCGGCGGCGAGGTCGCCATCTGGATTGCCGCTGACGCCGTCGGCGACGGCGATCACCCAGGCGCCGTCGGCGGGGTCACGTGCTGTGAAGGACCGGTCCTGGTTTGCCGCGCGGGGCCCGACGGCGGTGACCGCGGCGACCGTGGAGCGGGGCGCGGACGTCATACCCGCCGCCCGACGGGCAGGTAGGCGGCGTCCAGGTCCCCCAGGGACAGCGCGGCGAGGTAGCGGAGGCGCCCGGAGCGAGCCAGGCCGAAGACGCTGCTGGGGCCGCGCTCGGCGGCCCCGGCGTTTGCGCCCCATTTGGGGGGGATGCCCTCGCCTGGGTCGGGGTGGTCGGTGGATGTCCCGGGCACGATGTCACGTCGTTTCTGTGCGGTTGGCGAGGGGGGACATGACCGCCGCCGCGACCGTCGCGTTGTCGTCGAGGCCGAGTGCGGTGGCCGTGCCGAGGACGGTGCGTGCGATCGTCTCGGCTGGTGCGGGTGACGGCACGAGCGCCGCGACCGGCTGCGCCAGGAGACGGTCGGGTTGGCCGGTGTGGACGCGGTACAGCGCGTCGGGGGGTTCCTCGCTGAGGTCGCCCAGCGGCGGGCGGGGCCAGTCGGCGGGCAACGGGCGCGGGTCGTAGGTGTAGCGGTCGCGCTCTGCGGCGGCCGCGGTCGCGGGGTCCGGGGAGGCGTAGACATCGGCTGTCGGGTCTTCGGCGACGCGGCGCGCGGCCCAGTAGAGCCGGTCCATTTCCTCCCAGGCGCCGTCGCTGGCGACGATGACGGCGCGAGCGACGGCGCCGGGCGCCGGCGGCGGGACCTGCACGGCGCAGAAGTCGTGGGTGCAGTAGCCGTCGTCCCGGCCGCGGCCAGAAACTCTTGCATCGAGGAAGGATTCGGAGCGGCCGCTGCGGAGGTAGCTGCGGACGCCCCTCCCGAGGGGCGGCTGGCGGTGCGGGTCGGCGATCAGGCGGCGCAACGGCGGCGCCTGTGCGCGCCACTGGATGTCGAAGGCGAGCGTGTCGCCGATCGAGCCGACGAGCAGGCCGCGCTTGGGCGTCCACGCCGCGACGCACAGCGTCGTCGCCGGACACGAGTATTCCCACGGGCCGTACCGCCGGTCGAACTCGCTGTCGCGGGTCCAGCGGCGCACGGGGTCCTCCGGAAAGCGGACTTGGCGCCACTCTTCCTCGCTGGCGTACTCAGCGCGCCACTCGGCCTCGACCTCGTCCCAGGTCGGCGTCAACGCCTCGACTCGGGCGGCGGCGTCGACGAACGCGCCGCGCATCTCCTCGAGGGACTCGATCGAGTCGGGGAGGCCCTCGACGGCGGCCTGCGACGCGCGGTGCGGTTCGGCGGTCCCGCTGACGCCGTCGGCGACGGCGATCACCCAGGCGCCGTCGCCGGCGGGGCCGGCGGTGAAGTAGCGGTCCTCGTTGACCGCGCGGGGCCCGACCGCGGTGACCGCGGCGACCGTGGAGCGGGGCGCGGAATTCATACCCGCCGCCCGACGGGCAGGTACGCGGCGTCCAGGTCCCCCAGGGACAGCGCGGCGAGGTAGCCGCGGCGCCCGTCGCCGGCCAGGCCGAACACGCTGCTGGGGCGGCCCCCGACGCGGTCCCGGTTCTGCTGGTGCCAGTGGCCGTGGAACACCAGGCGGGGTTCGGTGCGGTCCACCGCGGCGCGCAGCCGCCGGCGCACGACGTCGCCTTCGGCGAGGGTCTCGGCGGGGAACAGCCACGGCGCGCTGCGCAGGCCCCGCACGCCTGACGGCGCGTCGTGGCAGAACAGCACGTCGAGGCCGCCGGGCGCGTTGTCGCACAGGCGCGCCACGTCGCCGTCGCCGGGCGCCTCGTGGTCGGGCCAGCACGCCCCGGCGGGCGTCGCTTCGATCTTGTCGGGGCTCACGGCGCCGCCGAGGGCGCCGCAACGGCGCCCCGCCCACGTCCAGGCGCTGCCCCGGTCCGCCCACCACAACGACCCGCCGAGATGCAGCGGCCGGCCCACCGCCCGCGCCGCTGTCACGTCGGGGCGCTGCGCATAGGCGACCAGGCAGGGCCACACCTCGTGGTTGCCGTCGACGACGATGATCGGGATCGGCGCCGCCCGCGCGTGGCGCACCAGTTCGGCGCCGTGGCAGAACCGGCGGTCGGCGAAGCGGGCCCGAGGCGACCACGACGAGTCCACGAGCCCGAAATCGCCGACGGACACCAGCGCGTCGCAGTCCGCCGAGGCGGCGACACGCAGCGCGAGTCGCAGCATCTGAGCGCGGCCGTGGATGTCGCCCATCACCAGGGCGCGGCGCACCGCCCCGTCGGCGGCCCGCGGCTCGTCGCCCCAGGCCCGCTCGGGGGCGAACCGGAAACCGCGCGGCGCCGCCGCGTCGGCTCGGGGCGCGGTCACGGCGTCGCCCCGGCCGTTTCGGGCGGCGCTGGGTAGGTGGGGCAGGGCACGTCGTCGGGGCCCGCTGCGATGAGGGCGGCGAGGGTGTCGTCGGCGACGGGGCCGAAGTCCCAGGCGTCGACGCCGACGTTGATCTGTCGGCCCTTCTGGCGCCACGCGTTGTGGATGTGGCCGCACAGCAGCCACTCGCCGGCGTCGGCGGGGCGCCACTGCGCGAACTTCGGCGGCCGCCCGGGCGGATGATCCAGGTAGGGGAAGTGGTTGAGGCGCACCGTCTCGCCGGCGAGCGCGACCGGCGGGGGATCGTGCACGATGCGGGCGATGCCGCCGAGGTCGCCGTAGCGGTCGGCGTGCTGGGGGCCGCCGCGGCGGCCCGCCCAGCATTGGTCGTGGTTGCCGGGCACGAGGATCTTGGTTCCCCGCATCGGTGAGACCGCGAGGCGCAGCAGCATGGCGTGGTTGCCCAGCACGAGGTCGCCGAGGATCCACACCTCGTCGCCGTCGGCGACGAGGTCGTTGTGGCGCTCCACGAGCGCCAGGTTCATGGCGTGCACGCCCGCGAACGGGCGGTCGCAGTAGCCGATGATGTTGGCGTGGCCGAAATGGTGATCAGCGGTCCACCAGCGCATCACAGCCCTCCTCTCTCAGCGGCGGCGTCGGCCGCGACAGGTCCTATTGCCGGTGCGCGCCGTCGGGCAGGTAGGCGGCGTCCAGGTCCTCCAGGGACAGCGCGGCGAGGTAGCCGGGGCGGCCGTCGTTGGCCAGGCCGAAGACGTCGCTGGGGCGGTCCGCGATGCGGTTCTGGTTCTGCTGGTGCCAGTGGCCGTGGAACACCAGGCGGGGCTCGGTGCGGTCCACCGCGGCGCGCAGCAGCCGGCGCACGTCGTCGGCCTCGGCGATGATCTCGATGGGGAATGCGGAATTGTGTCCGGACAGGCCCCGCACGCCTGATGGGGCGTCGTGGCAGAACAGCACGTCGAGGCCGTCGGGCGCGTTGTCGCACAGGCGCGCCAGGTCGCCGTCGCAGGGCGCCTCGTCGGCGGGCCAGCGCAGCCCCGCCACCGAGGGCATGTTCTTGTCGACGCTGACGGCGCCGCCGAGGGCGCCGCAGCGGCGCCCGGCCCAGGTCCAGGCGCTGCCCCGGTCCGCCCACCACAGCGACCCGCCGAGGTGCAGCGGCCTCCCCGCGGGCCGCTCGTCGGCCACGTCGGGGCGCTGCAGGAATTGTCGCAGGCACGGCCACACCTCGTGGTTGCCGTCGACGACCACGATCGGGATCGGCGCGCGCACCGCCGCGAGGGTCAACTCGGGGACCGGCGAGGGTTGCGGGGCGACCCGCAGCGGGTCGCGGCGAGGCGATGACGCGTCCCGCAACCCGAAATCGCCGACGGACACCACCACGTCGCAGTCCTGCCGGGTGGCGACACGCAGCGCGAGGCGCAGCATCCGGGCGCTGCCGTGGATGTCGCCCATCACCACGACGCGGCGCACCGCGCCGTCGGCGAGCCGCGGCTCGCCGTCCCAGGACCGCTCGGGAGCGAACCGGAACTCGGCGTCGGACTCGTCGAGGCTCTGCGGCGAGGGCGATGCTCTCATGGGGGGGGGGAGTCTACAGTCAGCGCAGTCATTTCTGATCGGTAATGTAGTTACCGATCACTATTGAAGTGGTGGTGCGGACCCTGGCCCGTGGGGTATCGGGGCGCAGCGCGTGGGGTCGGCGGCTACGGCGTGTGGGCGACGGTGACGGTGGCGTCGTCGTCGAGGCCGGCGCGGTCCGCGGCGTCGAGGAGACGCTCGGCGATGTCGGCGGCGCCGCTGGCCGGCACCGACGCGGCCACCGCGGCGATGCGGTCGCCGATGTCGCCGACGCCCCAGCGGCGGCCCAGGTTGCGGCCCCGCAGCAGCGCTTCCCACACGCCGTCGCCGGCCACCACGACGGCGTTCTCGTCGCCGGCGTCGAGAGGTTCGGCGATCGCGGCGAGTCCCACGCCGACGCGCCGCCGCGGGTCGTCGTAGCCGAGGCAGTGCGACAGTCCGCCTTCGGGGAAGCGGTGCGGGCGGCCCAGCAGGCGCCCCGTGGGGGAGGTCCCGGGTCGCCAGTGGACCTGCACGGCGACCACGTCGCCCATCCAGCCGACCACCAGGCCGCCGGGGGGAGTCCACGCGGCGACGTACAGCGCCGCCATCGGGCAGCGCCGCGGCTCGGTCTGCGGTGTGGCGCCCGGCGGCGCCAGCGCCGCGACCCGGTCGGCGGCGGCGATGAACGCCTCCCACATGGCGCCGGTCGACTCGACGCGCCGGGGAAGGTCGGAAATGGCGGCCTCGGCGGCTTCGGCGCCGCGGTCGTGGCCGCCGAGGCCGTCGGCGACCGCCACGACCCAGGACCCCTCAGCGGGCTCCAGGTGCGTGCTGTAGCGGTCCTCGTTGGCGTGGCGGGGTCCGGCGACGCTGCGGCCCGCCACCGTGACGACTCTGCCCGGCGCCATCAGAGGCCCTCCCCGGGGAGGTAACCGGCGCCCGGCGGGGTGGTGTGCAGCACCGCCGCGCAGTCCGCCCACGGCTCGGCGCCGTCGGCGAGGCCGAGCACCTCGGTGGCGCCGCCGCGGATGCGCGCGTGGTTGCGTTGGTGCCAGTGCCCGTGGAACACCAGGCGGGGTTCGGTGTGGTCCACCGCGGCGCGCAGCAGCCGGCGCACGTCGGCGGCCTCGGCGGCGATGCGCGCCGGGACCCGCCACTCAAGTCCGCTGCGCAGGCCCCGCGCGCCCGCCGGGGCGTCGTGGCAGAACAGCACGTCCAAGCCGCCGGGCGCGTTGGCGCACAGGCGCGCCAGGTCGCCGGCGGCGGGCGCCTCGTCGTCGGCCCAGCGCATCCCGGCGAGGGCCGGCATCCACTTGTCGGGGCTGACCGCGCCGCCGAGGGCGCCGCAGCGGGCGCCGCCCCAGGTCCAGGTGCTGCCCCGGTCCGCCCACCACAGCGACCCGCCGAGGTGCAGCGGGCGGCCCGCCGCCCGCGCCGCGATCACGTCGGGGCGCTGCGCGAACTCGGTCAGGCAGGGCCACGCCTCGTGGTTGCCGTCGAGGACCACCACCGGGATCGGCGACTCGACGGCCAGCCACAGCAGTTCCGCCCACGCTTCGTCGAATCTGCGGGTCTGGGGGTTCCAGCCCGCCCACCCGGCGTCCTGCAGCCAGAAATCGCCGACCTGCACCAGCGCGTCGCATCCCGACAGGGCGGCGCGGTGCAGCGCCCCGGCGAGCGCCCCGGCGTTGTCGTGGATGTCGCCGAGCACCAGCACCCGCCCCACCGCGCCGTCGCTGACCGCGGGGGTCTCCTCCCACAGCCGCTCCGGGCCGAAACGCGGCGACCCGCCGCCCACCTGCGGGGATGACCGTGCCTCCATCGGCGCAGCCTACCGCCCACTATCATAACATAGACGGTAATGATGTTACCGTCCGCTAAAATGCCGTTGTGAGCGCTTCCTCGGGCCCTGACGTAGGCCTCGAACGGACCGCGCACGCGCGGGACGCCTCCGAGGAGGCGTTCATGGGTGGGCGGTGGCGCCCGAGGAGAGCCTGGGGCGAGGATCCCGCCGTCGCCGACGGAGCGGTGCAGCGGGTTGTCGTGATCGGCGACATCCACAACCGCGCCGGCGTCCTGGAAGGGGCGCTGCGCGTCGCCGAGCGCGAACGCTGCGACGCCGTGGTGTCCGTCGGGGACTTCTGGCTGGCGGACTGCTCCTGGGGCACCGGGCCGCGGACGCACCTGGAGGGCTACCCGTCGCTGTCGTGGGCGCCGCTGATGCGCCTGGCCATGCGGGCGCCGGCGCCGGTCGTCGTCATCGACGGCAACCACGAGGCGTGGCCCTGCCTGGCCGCCTACGCGCAGCGCCCCGACGTCGTCGCGGCGCGGGAGGCGGGCCGCCCGCTGCACCTCGGCGGGTCGCTGTGGTGGGCCGACAGGGGCAGCACCTGGACCTGGGGCGGCGCCCGCTGCGGCGCCCTCGGCGGCGCCGTCAGCCCCGACAAGTTCGTCCCCGAGGTCGCGCCCTATCGGTGGCCCGACCACGAAGCGCCCAGCCGGGACGACCTGGCGCGCCTGCTCGCCAACGCGCCCGGCGGACTGGACGTGCTGTTCTGCCACGACGCTCCCGCCGGCGTGCGGGGCCTGCGGGGGGTGCCGGACGCGCTGATCCCGACCCGGATCCTCGCGGAGTGCAAGGACGCGCAAGGCCTCCTGCAGGACGCCGTCGGCGGGACGGAGCCCCGCCTGGTGTTCCACGGCCACTGGCACGAGCGCAACCACGAGCACATCCGCGACGGCGCCACCGAGGTGTTCGGCCTCAACCGCGACGGCCGGCCCGGCTGCTTCGCCGTGCTCGACGTCGGCGACCTCCGCGGCGCCTACTGCACACGCAGCGGGAGCTAGCCCTCAGCGGTACCGGCCCGGGCGAATGCGGCGCCGGGACGCAATCCGGCGGTGCCGGCGGTCGAGCGGCGGCGGTCGCCCGCTGGGTGCCCTACCGAGCTGGGTCTCCGCCGTGAATGGTCTCGCCGGTCGCGTCGAGCTCGTCGACGAACTCGTCGCCCTCGATGACCTTCATGAGCAGTGCGCGGTCCTCGGGGCCCAGTCGCGGGTCGCCGCCTTGGCGCGCCTCGGTCTCTGTGGTGGCGTTTCCCGGCGCCGCGGGAATCGGGGGTGGGGACAGCACAGCGGCGGCGACCGTGGCGTTGTCCTCGAGGCCGAGGCGGCGGGCCGCGTCGAGGACGCGGCCGGCGAGGGCGTCCGCCGGAGCAGCGGGTCCGGCAACCGACGCGACGGCGGGGGCGAGGTCGCGGTGTTCCAGGCCGGTGTGCTTGCTGTACAGCGGGGGGAGGGGGCGCCCGGCGACGTCGACGGTCCAGCCGTCGGCAAGGACGACCGGCTGCCAGGAATAGGTGCGACGCTCGTCGTCGGTGGCAGAGTCCCAGGCGGCCCGGATGATCCGCCAGAGAGGCTCCCAGGCGCCGTCGCTGGCGACGATGACCGCCACAGCGGCCGCGGGATCTGCCGGGAGCTCCACCTCGACAGCGGCGAAGTCGCCGTTGTAGCCGCCGGGGCAATCGCGGCGGATGAGGGAGCCCGCGGGGCGGCCGCCGAGGTAGCTGCTGACGTAGCGGGCAAGCGGCGGGTCGCGGTGCGGGTCGGCGATGAGGCGCCGGTGGGGCGAGCCGCCGGGACGCCAGTGGACCTCGAAGGCGAGCGTGTCGCCCATCGACGCGACGAGGAGGCCGCCGGTCGGTGTCCACGCGGCGACGCACAGCGTGCACAACGGGCTGCCGGCCCCGTGGTTGTAGAACCACGACTCGGACCACCAATAGTTGGCGAGGCGGCGTTCGTACTCCTCGTCGCTGGCGCCTTCGGCGCGCCGCTCGGGGAGGTACCCCTCAAAGGGCTGCGCCACGGCGACCACCCGCTCGGAGGCGGCGACGAAGGCGTCGGCCATGGCGTCGAGCGATTCGATCCGCGCCGGGAGGCCCCCCACGGCCGCGGCCGCGGCGTCGGGCGCCCGGGGGTGGGCGCCCAGACCGTCGGCGACGGCGATCACCCAGGCACCGTCGACCGGCGACCGCGCCGTCAAGAATCGGTCCGCGTTGACAGGCCGGGGGCCGATGTCGGTCACCGCCCCGACCGAGACGTCGAAGCCCTCCCACGGGTTCACCCGGGCCAGGCTACCGACCGGCAGCCATCCTTGTCCGGTAATCCACTTAACGGGGCTGCTATGGTCGCGTCGTGGCCGACGCCGCAACAGCAGCCGCGTCCCCGGCGTTCCCGCCGGCTGATCCCCAGCCGGCCGCCGCGGCGGCCGGCATCGCAGACCACTGGGCGCCGGAGACCCGGCGCGCCTACGCGGCGGTGTGGGACTCGTGGCGGCGCTGGGCCGCCGCCGTCGACGTGAGCGCCCTGCCGGCGGAACCCGAGCACCTGCTGGGCTGGCTGAACGACACCGCCCTGGGCGAGGACGGCCGCCCCCGCCTGTCGGTGTCCCGCGTCGGCCAGATGCTGGCCTCGGTCGCGGCGGCGCACCGCGCCATGGCGCCGGACGCCGGTGCGCCCGGGGAGAACCCCGCGTCGCACCCCACGGTGCGGCGCTGGGTGCGGGACTTCCGCCGCCGCTGCGCCGCCGGCGCCGACAGCGCGCCCCGCACAGCGGCCCCGCTGCGCGCCGCCGACGCGGCCGCCATCCGCGCCACGGCGCTGGTGGCCCGCCAGACGCCCTCGGGTCGCCTCGAGGGGCCCCAGCGGGCCGAGCGGCGCGGCACCGCCGACCGGGTCATCGTCGGCCTGCTACGCGACGCGCTGCTGCGCCGCAGCGAAGCCGCCGCCGTGCGCTGGGGCGACATCGAAACCGCCCCCGACGGCAGCGGGCGCCTGCGCCTGCGCCCCGCCCACAGCGACGACGACGAACGCCCCGAACTGTGGCTCTCACCCACCACCATGGGAGACATCGCCGCCTGGCGGGCCCTGCAAACCGAAGCCGGCGCCGACACCGGCCCCGACGCGCCGCTGCTCGGCCTCAGCGGCGCCAGCATCGCCCGCCGCCTCGACGCCGCCGGGCGCGCCGCCGGACTCCCGCACCGCCTCACCGGCCACAGCGGACGCGTCGGCATGACCCAAGACCTCATCGCCGCCGGCGCCCCGCTGCCCGCCGTCACACAAGCCGGCCGCTGGACCTCGCCCCAGCAACCCGCCCGCTACGCCCGCCGCCTCGCCGACGCAAACAACGCCGTCGCCGACTGGTACGCGCACCACAACCCCACATCCGACGACGTGCACAACACCACCACCGCCCGAGATCAAGCAAGCTGACCGAGCGAAACCCGGAGCACACCACCCGCTCGCCGACGACCACTGACCCCTTGGAACTACTCATCTAGGAGTCCGGGGCGTCTGTTTGCCCGTCGTCGTTGGCTCCCCAGCAGGCGATGGTGCCGTTGGCGCGCACGGCGCACGTGTGGTCGTAGCCCGCGTCGAGGACCCTGAATTGTCCACTCGGTGGGTTCAGCCGATCTGTGGTGTCGCTTCCCCAACACGTGATGGTGCCGTCGGTGCGCAGGCCGCAGGTGTGGCTGTTGCCGCCGGTGGCGGCGGTGAATTGCCCCGTGGGAGCGCTTGTTTGGCCGGAGCCGTGCCAGCCCCAGCAGGTGATCGCGCCGGAGGAGTTGAGCGCACAGTTGTGGTTGCCGCCGACGGCGATGGCTGCGAATTGCCCACTCGGCGCGTCGAGCACGCCGGCGGTGTCATCGCCCCAGCAGGCGATGGTGCCGTCGGCGCGCAGGGCACACGTATGGCTGTTGCCGCCGCCTATGGTCGTGAACTGCCCTTGGGGGATGTTGTCGAGTTGTCCGACGCTGTTATTTCCCCAACAGGTGACCGTTTGGTCAGGTGTGGTTAGTGCGCAGGAATGGTTGCCGCCGGCGGCGACAGCGCGGAAGGTCCCGCTTGGGGCGGTGGTCGCGCCCATGCCGGTGTTGCCCCAGCATGAGATCGTGTTGTTATCGCGCAGCCCGCAGGAGTGGTAGTAGCCCGCGGAGATTGAGAGGAATTTGCTATCAGGCGCGTTGGTCTGCCCGTACTCGTTGGCGCCCCAACATGTCACGGTGCGGTCAGTGCGCAGCCCGCACGAGTGACTCAACGCACCAGTGAACTCGATGCCGCCGCTGTCGGTGTCTCGGAAGGTGGGACCGCCACCGGCGGCGACGGCGACGTACTGTTCCCTCGACCCGTCAGCCTGGCCGGTGCCGACGTGGATTCCCCAGCAGTCGATGGTGCCATCGGTGCGCAACCCGCACGCATACGTAGCGGGCCGGCCGGGAGCCAGCGCCGTGAACCGCCCGCCCGGAGCGTTCGACTGCCCGCGGTTGTTGTGGCCCCAGCAGGTGATGGCACCGCTCGCGTCCAGAGCGCACGAGTGCACGTACAATGCCGCGACCGATGTGAATTGCCCGTCGGGCGCGCTCGCTTGCCCGAAAGTGTTATCACCCCAGCAGGTGATGGTGCTGTTGGTGCGGAGCCCGCACGAATGGCCCCAACCAGCGGTGATGGCAGTGAACTGTCCGCTCGGTGCGTCGGTCTGGCCATACTCGTTGTCGCCCCAACAGGTCACGGTGCCGTCGGCGCGCAGGCCGCACGAATGACGGTAGCCGCTAGTCACTGCCTCGTATTGTCCGGCGGGAGCGTTCGACTGCCCGTCGCTGTTGTCTCCCCAGCAGGCGATCGTGGTGTCGGTCCGCAGGCCACACGCATGGAAGAACCCCGCCGCGACGGACGTGAACTGTCCCTCCGGCGGCGTTGCCTGCTGCGACCGGTTGTCGCCCCAGCACGCCACAGAGCCGTTGGTGCGCAGCCCGCACGAATACCAAATGCCGGCGGTGATCGCGCTGAACTGTCCGGTGGGTGCGTCGGTCTGCTCGAATGTGTTGTCGCCCCAGCAGGCAACGGTCCTGTTCGCGCGCAACCCGCAGGTGTGCTCCTGGCCGGTGGCGACAGCGGTGTAGCCCGTCGCTGGCTGGGTTGTTTGGGTCGTGGTCGCCGGTTGGGTGGTGATGACTGAGAGTGGTGTGCTGCGCAGCCAGCTGTCGACGCGGGCGGTTGTGGGGAACATGCGCGCCCGAGGTAGCAGAGTTCCGCTGTGGGTGTCGCCGCTGAGTTGCTTGCGGAGACCGAACTCGACGCGCCCGTCGGCGAGTTTGCGGGCCACGATGCGCACCACCACCTCGGTGGCGGCGCGGCTGGGTGTCGCGGCGACGCTGATTGTCAGGGGTGAACTCCGCAACCAGCGCCCCACCGTCGCGTCGGTGGGGAAGAAGCGCGACGACGGGAGCCGCCGGTCGCCCCACGACTCGTCCACCTGGCGTTGCTGAAGCCCGAACTCGATGCGCCCGCTGGAGAGCTTCCGGGCCACGATGCGCACCTCATCGGACCCCGCATCGGTGGACTGGGCTCCCACAGGCGACGACACCGCCATCGTGCTCAGCGCTGCCATCAGCGCGACGACAGCGACGAGGGCCCTCTTGGCGGCCCGGCGGGGATGCGTGCGGCTTGTCCGGGATCGCGCCACCGCCGGTGCGGTCGGGGGCAGGTGCCGGGGGTCGAATGCGGCGCGGGCGGGTTCGGCGGTGTCCACGGGGTGGCTCCCTTCGGGGCGGATCGGGCTTCAATTGCCGTTGAACGCCCACGCGACCCTCCGAAGGGAGCCCCGGGAAGGGCCCTCCCCGCAAACGGGTCGCTCTGAAGGAGCCCGGCAGGGCTCCGGCGTTCAACGGCACCGCCGACGTTACACGTCGCGGCGCCGCGGCGCCCAGGGGCGTGACCGACCGACAGGCCCCCGCGGGGGTGCGCCGGGGTGGGTTCTCGGGCGGTCAGCGGGATGGGTGACGGCGCTCGCGTTCGACGGGTGTGCGTGCGCTGTGCGGGCAGCGCGCTTCGTCGCTGAGCAATCGAGGCGGCGGCTGGGTCAACCGGCGCCGCAGCGCGGGCCCGGACCTCTCCGCGCCGGTGGGTGTCCGCGCTAGGGGGCCGGCGGTTGGACTCGGCTGACGCCGAGGCGGTGGGCGCCCCGGACGCGGGCGCGGCTTGGTCGTGTTCGCCGCGGGATTGTGCGACGGTCACCACCCCCGGCGTGCGGGACTATTCGGGACAGAAGGGTTCCTCGCGTTCGCCGTTGGCTCCCGGCACGGTCGCGACGCCGGTGTGGCGCGGTGTTCGGTGTGGTCGCCTTCGGTTCTCTCGCTGCGGCGCTCGGCTCGCAGTGAGAGTGATTGACAGTTCGTCGCTGTTGGGCTGCTTGGGGGTTGGCGCCTGGTCGCTCCCTGTCCTTTTGGGTCACTGGCCCGTTGGTGGGTCTGGTGACCGGTCCCCGCCACGCGCTGGGGGGTTCTTTTGGAGAGCTTGTTGGTGGATGTTGCGGGCCGCGTTCGCGTCGGCGCAGTCGCTGTGGCCGCACCGTTCGCACCGGAAGTGCGCTCGGGTCGGGCGGTTGGCGGCGCTGGTGTGCCCGCAGGCGCCGCAGCGTTGGGACGTGTACGCGGCGCGGACCCGCACCACCTCGCCGCCGCGTGCGGCGGTCTTGTCCTGGAGGCGCCGAGTGGTGGTCCCCCAGGCTTGGTTGTGGATGGCGCGGTTGAGGCCGCGTTTGGCGGCCACGTTGCGGCCCGGCGCGTCGATGGTGCCTTTGGCGCTCCTGGTCATCGCCGGGATTCGGAGGTCCTCGACGCCGACTCGGTGGTAGCGGTCGGCGATGTGGGTGGTGACCCGTTCGGTCCAGTCCGTGCGGCGGCGCTGGGCGCGGCGGCGCAGCTTGGCGGCCTGGCGGCGCTTGTGCTCGTAGCGGTTGCTGCGCCGCCAGCACTCGCCCGGTTGGTGGGGGCACGGGTCGCTGTCACACGGGTTCGTGCGCCGGGCGCGGGCCATTGCCCGCTGGAGGCGGCGCAGGCGTTCATGCTCGGCGGGGCTCAGCGGCGGCGGGGCGTTGTAGTACTCGACCTTGTTGGCGTGGTCGGCGAGGGTGAGGGACTGCGTGATTCCCACGTCGATGCCACAGGACGTGCCCGCCGGCGCGGCGCGCTGCGCGGGGGCGGCGGCGCTCATCGTGAGCCACCAGTCGCTGACCGTGTCGCGCTTGGCGCGCAGCAAGGCGCCCCTGCGATACGCCTCCGGCGGCGGGGTGCGGCCCGCATCGACGCGCACCCGGCAGGCGACCGGTGCTCGCCCCCGCGCCGCCGGGAGGCGGACCTCGTGCGTGCGCTTGGAGATCTTTTGGAGCGTGGTGTCGGTGGTGCTCTGCCAGGAGAAGCCGACCGTGCCGCCACGGCGTTCGCGGTAGCGGGGAGCGCCCCGGCCGGGGACCTCCTGGCTGTCCTTCAGTGCCTGTTGAGCGAGGCGCAGCGCTTGGCTCTGCACGCGGGCGGGGATCTCGGCGAGCCACGGCGCCTCCGCCGGCGCCAACTGCTGCAGCTCGGCGTAGCTCAGCGCCCGCACCGTCTGCCCGTTGGTGCGGTGCTGGCGCTGGTGTTGCACGGACCGGTTGTAGATCCAGCGCTCCGCGCCCGCATAACGTCCCAGCACCCTCTCGACCTCCGGCGACGGATACAACCTGAACCGGTAGCCGCGCGCACTCGGCGCGGCCGCGGCTCCCTCGGGCGGCAAGGACCGCGCGCTCGCGCCGGCGGCGGACGGTCGTGGTGCAGGCATCGGAACTCGTTGGGGGTCGGCCGGTCAGCGCGTGTCGGCGTCGTCGAGGAGTGCCTCGAGCAAGGCGGTGAGGTAGCGGCGACGGGTGATGCCGACCGCTGCGGCGGCGGCGTCGAGATCGGCCAGCGGCACCGACGAGAGCCACAGAGACAGCGGCTTGCCCGGGCCGAGGCGACCGCTGACAGCGGCTTGAGGCAGGCCCAAGGCGATGCGCCGCTCATCGGCGGGTGTTGGCTTCAGCGCGTCTTGGACCTGTTCAGACAGTTCGAGATGTGCGGTGAGGATCACCTCGGTGGGGGACATGCGCGTCGTGGCGCAATGCGCCTTGAGTTTGGCGAGCAGGTCCGCGTCGACGGAGACGACAACAGATTTCTTGGTCGCCGGGCCAGGTTGCCGGGTCGCTGGTCGGCGCCTGGGAGTCGGCGGCGCGTACGCGGCGGCGTCGATGCGGGGAGGTCCCGGGCGAGGGCGGCTCATCGTCGGGCTCCCCGAGTGGTCTCGGTTCGGCGGTCGCGTAGGCGGTCGAGGACCTCACTGGTCAAATGCCGGTAGTCATCGGCGAGGGCGCGGGCGGCGCGGACATGCGCATCGCTGTCGGCGCACCGTGTGTGTCGGGCCGCGTGGCGGGCGTAGTCGTCGGCGGTGAGACCCAGCCGGCGCGCCCCCCAGGCCGCCTCGGCATCGGCGCGGACCGCGGTGCGGAACACGCGCAGGTTCCCCTCGCCGATGGCGCACAGGTCCTCGCGTAGTTGGGTCTCGAGGCGGCGCCCGTCGGCGGGAACCTGCATCAGAGCGACCCCAAGCAGCGCCAGGTGGGCGTTGTGGTGTGCTCTGATGTCACGCCAGACCGGCGCAAGCGCGCCGATCGCGGCCAGCGAAGCATCATCGGCGCGGATCGGGATCACGACCCCGTCAGCGGCGGCGAGCGCCAGACGCGTCATTACCCCCAGCCCCGGCGGGCAGTCCACGACGACGAGGCCACAGTCGCCGCCGAGACCCCCCAGCGTCTCGGCGAGCGCGCCGACGGCGTCCGAAGCCAGAGACGCCTTGACGGTCACCGCGAAACCCAAGCGCGGCCCGCCGGGGAGGACATCCAGACCACAGCGCCCGGTCGGAGCCGGGCGAGGCGTCGTGCCGCGCAACAACGTGTCCGCCAGGGCGGCGCCCCCGTCATCAGGGGACTCGCCGCGGTAGCCGAGATCCAACGCCAAGTCCCCGGAGGGATCGAGGTCCACGCCCAACACGCGCTCGGGGCGCAACAGGCGCGCCGCTTGGGAGGCGACGTTGGCGCACAAAGCGGTCTTGCCGACGCCGCCCTTCGCGCTCAAGAACGCCACAACATTCGGCACAATTCCTCCCTCAGTTCGCCGGCCCCCGGGGTGGCGCATCGACCGTTCCATGCCGGGCGACGGACGCAACCGTTGCTCGGAGGCCCTCGGTGCGGCCGCCGAGTTGGGTGTGCCTTGATCGTCGAGCATGCATCGCCTCCGCAGATATCTCGAAAACTATACTATCCGAGATATCTGGGTTTGCTACCTCATCTCCGCGTATCGCTAGATTGGGCGACTACTTAGGTAGCTAGCCTGTTGGAGCGCAGTGTGGCCAAGTACCTGTCGCCGTAGCGACGGTCGTGGCGCTCATCGCCGTCGCCGTCGCCGCCGCCGCCGTCGCCGCGGTTGCGCTGCTTGCTGGCGGTACCGCCATCGTCGTCGTAGCGAACTGTCTGATTGCTGCTGCGACGCGCACACGCCGAGCGAGGCGGTCCAGCATTCAGCGCCACCTTGGGCCCGCCTCGCGGCGCCAGTAGCGAAGGGGGGCCGGCGGCGGCGCCTACAGATTCAGCGGCGGATCGGCGCTGGGGGGGCGGGGTCGTCTGACCGGAGAAGGCCTGAGGGTCGTGTCACGGACATGGCCCGCCAGGCTTGCGGGGTGCAGGAACGAGCGCGACCAGAGGGCGTCCCGCTGGCGTCGGTCCAGCTCGGCGCGGTCGCAGATGGCGTGGTAGTTGTCGCGGATCACAGTGATCTGGTGGTTCACGAGTTCCCGCGCCTGCCGTGGGGAGAGATCGTAGTTCCCGGCGTGGTCAATGCAGCGCGCGACTTGGCTGCGGCTCTCGGATTCAGCGCCGTACGCCTGGGCCTGCCTGGAACCCGCGCCGAAGCCGTCCTGGGGGCAGATGTCGTAGGCGGGCGTCAGCGAGAGGTGTGTGCCGTCCCAGAACGCCGCGTGGTTGCGCAGGTGGTCGTCGTTGTTGCCGGACAGGATGTTGAACGTGATCCGCGAGAAGAGTTCCCGCAGTGTGGGAGCCGAGTCGGCGAAACGGGATCGGACCTCGGAGGCGAGCGCGACGTAGCTGCCGGGCGCGCCGCGGCGGGCGTCGCTCGTGCGCAGCACCGTCTCGGCTGTCACGATGTGCTTGCGGTGGCCCTCTGGGGTGCGGTCGAACCGCTTGACTAGGAGGACCCGCCGGGGGCCCACGCTCGTCAGGGTGACCGGCGATGCGGTGATGCCTGCGGCGCGGGCCAGAGTCATGGCGACGAACTCGCCTTGCACGACCGGGACGAGGTCTCGCGACGACGGGAACTTAGCGACAACGCCGGTGTCGTCGTCGCCGATCAGCGCCTTCGGGCGGAGGCCGCCAGCGGACGTGCTCTGCAGCAGCGCCGCCCGCAGCGGCTCGCTGAGCGGCAAGCCCTCTTCGATGCGGTATGCGGCCTCAAGGAGTTCATGGAGGGGCGCCGGGTCCTGCGTGCGGGCGACATAGTGCTCTGCGCTGTCTTGGAAGTCCAAGGCGCCGATACGGTCCGAACTGCCCGCAAGGAGGTAACCGAGGGGTGACAGGTCCTCGGGGGACAGATCGAGGCGGCGCTCTATGACGCTCCTTGCCCACACATCCGGTAGTGCGCCCCGCACGAGGGCAGCCATGTCGTCGCCCCGCCGCGGCATCACCTCGCCGGGCCGTAACGGCAAGTCAGGCAGGCTGAGAGGGATAGCGGCGTCACGCTGGAGGTAGCTGGCGCCGTACGTGAAGCCGATCCGGCGGCCGTAGTCGTGCAGACGTGCCGCGACGACCGGCTCGGCGCCCCCCGGCAGCCAAACCCAGACGTACGCGTCGGGGGGCGCCACCTTCGGCGCGTCGTCAGAAATCGTCATCGATTTTGACCTGCCGCACAGTGTCGGGCAGCAGAGACAGCCGCGCCGACAAGTAGTCCATCTCGCAGGCGCGACGGTCTGGATCGTCGTGCCAGAGCCGTATGCCGAGTGTCGTGGCCACTTCGAAGGCGGTGCCGAGCGCGACGGACGGGTCGCCGCGCTCAACCTTGCGGATCGTCGCTGGCGAGACACCCACGCGCTCAGCAAGCTCCGAGGCCCGCATGTGCCGTTCCCGGCGCGCGATGCTCACCCGAGCAGCCAACAGGCCAAGCGCCTCCTGGGTCGCTGGCGCCAACTCGCGATCTTTCACCATGCCGTCATTATATTGCCTCTGACAGCATCCCCGCGACTCTTCCGTGCCAGTACCCGGACATGAGAATCCGCTGACAGCGAACCGGACGGAGCTTCCGCAAACGGGCTCATTGACGTCGGAACAGCCGCAGACCAAGGCGCCGGTGGCACCCCTTCTAACGGCGACGCGCCGCGCCCATGGAGCCGCAAGCAACCGGCCGCGGTTGTCGGCGGCCATGAGATCCTGCCCGGTGGCGGCCATGTAGTTGCCCGCTGGCGGCCAACAGTTCTGCCCAGCGGCGGCCAACAGAACTGCCCGCGTTGAAGTCCATTTCCCGTCGGGGTCCACCGTGGCGGGGTGCTCCTCCTACTCGAATGGCCGGTCACGGCGACCGGGACCATGGAGCAGGAGGAGCGAATGAAGTCTCGCGAGGAGATCATGAACATGTTAGAAGCGTTCGACCTGGCTGGGTCGTTGCGTGGCGCCGGCGAGTTGGCCGGCGTGTCTCATCACACCGTGGCCCGCTATGTGGCCAAGCGCGACGCCGGCGAGTTGGCCGGCTGCGGGCCGCGGCGCAGGGAGCGGATCATCGATCCGTGGCTGCCGAAGATCGAGGAGTGGGTCGAGCGGTCCGGGGCCAAGATCCGCGCCGACGTGGCCTTCGACAAGCTCACTGCGTTGGGTTACACCGGTTCGGAACGCACGGTCCGCCGGGCGGTCGCTGAGGTGAAGGCCAACCATCGCCGTGGTCGGCGGCGGGTGTATCGGCCGTGGATCCCCGAGCCGGGGATGTGGGCGCAGTGGGACTGGGGCGCGGGCCCAGTGATCGCCGGCCGAAGGACGAATCTGTTCTGTGCATGGCTGGCGTGGTCAAGGTTCCGGGTGGTGATCGCGACCTGGGACCGCACCCTGCCTGCGGTGATCGCCTCCCTGGATCGGGCGATGCGAGCCTTTGGCGGCGCGCCGACGTATTGGTTGACCGACAACGAGCGCACGGTCACGATCGATCATGTCGCGGGGGTGGCGGTGCGGCATCCGGAGATGGTCGCGGTCGGCGGCCACTACGGGATCACGGTGGCGACGTGTGTGCCGGCGGACCCGGAGTCCAAAGGCGGCAGCGAGGCGACGGTGCGGGTCGCCAAGGCCGACTTGGTGCCCACCGACGCGAACCTGCGCGACGACTACACCAGTTGGGGCGAGCTGGTCGATGCGTGCGAGGCGTGGATGGCGGGGATCAACGGTCGTGAGCATCGGGTGACCCGGCGGGCGCCGGCCGAGATGCTCGTCGAGGAGCAGCATCGGCTGCATCGACTGCCCGAGGCGCCTTACACGGCGGCGTTCGGTGAGACCCGGCGGGTGTCGCCGTCGGCGACGGTCAGCTTCGGCGCCGTGACCTACTCGGTCCCGCACACGTTGGCCGATGAGACGGTGTGGGTGCGCGTCGACGGTGAACGGGTCGTCGTGACGCACTGCGCGCCGTCAGGTCCCATCGAGGTTGCCCGCCACCAGCGTTCGACGCCTGGGCATCCGATGATCGACGACGCCCACTACCCGGCGCGCCCCGCCGGGCCGCTCGCGCGGCGCCCGAAGCCGACGAGCGCGGCCGAGACCGAGTTCCTCGCCATCGGAGACGGCGCCCGCACCTGGCTCGTCGAAGCAGCCGCCGCGGGCACGAGCCGCATGAAGGTCAAGATGGCCCAAGCCGTCACCCTTGCCCGACTGCACGGCCAGATGCGCGTCGATTGGGCGCTCGGCCACGCCGCTATGTTCGGCCGCTTCGCAGACGGCGACCTGGCCTCGATCCTGACTGCTGACCCGCCCGGACAACGCCGCCACACCGCCGGCGAGGACCACTCGTTGCAGCCCTCCACCGCCGCCTGGGGCCGCCTCGGAGGCGACCGATGAACCCAGCGCCGATCGACGAGGCCCTCGACCTGTTGCGCACCCTGCGCCTGCCCCACATGCGCGCCGCAGCACCGGACCTGTTGGCCACCGCCAAGGCACAACGCTGGGAACCCGCCGAAGCGATGCGCGCGCTGCTCACCGAGGAGCTCGCCGGCCGTCAAGCGTCCTCGATCCGGGCCCGGCGCAAAGCGGCCGGGTTCCCCACCGGCAAGACCTTCGACGCCTGGGACGAGACAGTGTCATCGATCCCGGCGCCGACCCAGCGGGCGCTACGCACCCTCGAGTGGGTCCACCGCCACGAGAACCTCGTCGTCTGCGGACCATCAGGCACCGGCAAGACCCACTTCCTCGAAGCGCTCGGCCAGGCCGCCGTCGACGCCGGCCACAAGGTGTCCTGGTTCAGCCTCGAGCACCTCGGCGCGCTCGTCCGCCGCCACAGCGCCGACGACACCACCGCCAAAGCCATCCGGCGGATCATGCGCGCCGAGGTCATCGTGATCGACGACATCGGCCTACTGCCGGTCACAACCGAGACCGCCGAAGCGCTCTACCGCGTCGTCGACGCCGCCTACGAGAAGCGCTCCATCGCCCTATCGAGCAATCTTCACCCCGCCGGGTTCGACGAACTCATGCCCAAGACCATCGCCAACGCCACCGTCGACCGGTTGCTGCACCACGCCCACGTCGTCATGACCGCCGGCGACAGCATCCGCCTCACCCAAGCCACCGCCGGCAAGGGGGTGACGCCACTGACCAACTGAACTGCGGGCAGAACACCTGGCCACCACCGGGCAGTTCTGTTGGCCACGGCTGGGCAGTTCTACTGTCCGCCACTGGGCAGATCCCACTGGCCATTGACAGCGGTGACCTCTTGCGCCCGCCTGCCGTTGCTCGCCCCGAGAAAATAGCCCGCTATTCTCGCCTCTTCGGAGGTCTCAGAAATAAGTGACCACTTAGGTGGCGAGCCACGTAAGTAGTAACCCTAGATTGCGTCCATGAGCGTCGGCGCCATCGTCTATGCGCGCGCCTCGACGGAGGAGTTGGCTGCGGACGTCCTGACGCTGGCGGCGCAGCACGACACCGCCGCCGCGGCCGTCGCTGGGCGCGGCTGGTGGATCCATGCGTCGGCGCTCGACCGGGACGTCGACAGTTCGGTCGCCCCCGACGAGCGGCCCGCGCTGGGGCCAGCCCTAGCGGACCTCGCGAGCGGCGACGCCGGCGCGCTCGTGGTCGCCCGGCTCGACCGCGTGAGTCACAGCGTGCGGATCTGGGCCGACGTGGTGGAGCGCAGCTACCAGCAGCGGTGGGCGATCGTCGTCGTCGAGGAGGGCTTCGAGTCGCCCTCGGGCAGCGGCGAGGATGCTGTGGCGCTGTTTGCCGCGGCCGCCCGCGTCGAGCAGCGATCGCGCAGCACCCGCGCCCGCGCCGGGCTCGCCGCCGCCCGAGCCAGCGGCACCCGCCTCGGTCGACCCGTCGAGCACACTCCCGAGGCGCGACGCCTCGTGCAGGAGTTGCGCGCCGCCGGCAACACGTTCCAGCAGATCGCCGACCACCTCGCCGCTACTGGAATCCCGACTGCCCGCGGTGGGCGCTGGCGCGCCAGCACCGTGCACAGACTCCTTCGCAGTGCTCGCCTCGACGAACAAGCGGCCGAGGGCGGAAGGTCCCAAGACGCCGGGCCGGCATCGCAGGCCGCGGCGCCGCCGGATGACGCTGAACTCGCCGCTGACTTCGACCGGAGATTCCCCGACGACTACAACCCCTCGTAGTCGCCCACCCCCGCGAGCCGAGGCGCACGCTTGAGGCAGCGTGGGAGCACACCTGGGGGTCGCCCTGTTGACGTGATGCCTCCACGAGGGGGTGGCCGTGACTGAGACGCACGAGCGCACGCCGCCTGGGAGGTCTCTGCGGCGGCTCAGGTAGGAGTTCAACGCTGACGCGGCGGAGTTGCTCCTCACGGGGAACCGGTCAATCACGTCGGTGGGCCGTGACCTCGACCTCGTGGGCACGAATCTGCCGAACGGGGTTCGTCTGGCCCGCATCGATCGCGCGATCAACCGAGGCTGGGGACCGCCCTGCGAGTTGGTTCCATGATGCTGGTCTTGTCGACGCCGCCTTGGGGGCTAGCGACCGCCGTCACGTGACGCACACGCGTCCCCGGTGTCAACGGCCAGTGGGATCCGCGCCCGGGCTGAGCGTGCGCACGAAGTCCTCCCACACCCGGTGCCATGACGGGATCACCGCCGGGCAGGTGTCTTCGGATTCGGGGGTGTCGGCGGCCATGAGATCCTGCCCGGTGGCGGCCATGTAGTTGCCCGCTGGCGGCCAACAGTTCTGCCCAGCGGCGGCCAACAGAACTGCCCGCGTTGAAGTCCATTTCCCGTCGGGGTCCACCGTGGCGGGGTGCTCCTCCTACTCGAATGGCCGGTCACGGCGACCGGGACCATGGAGCAGGAGGAGCGAATGAAGTCTCGCGAGGAGATCATGAACATGTTAGAAGCGTTCGACCTGGCTGGGTCGTTGCGTGGCGCCGGCGAGTTGGCCGGCGTGTCTCATCACACCGTGGCCCGCTATGTGGCCAAGCGCGACGCCGGCGAGTTGGCCGGCTGCGGGCCGCGGCGCAGGGAGCGGATCATCGATCCGTGGCTGCCGAAGATCGAGGAGTGGGTCGAGCGGTCCGGGGCCAAGATCCGCGCCGACGTGGCCTTCGACAAGCTCACTGCGTTGGGTTACACCGGTTCGGAACGCACGGTCCGCCGGGCGGTCGCTGAGGTGAAGGCCAACCATCGCCGTGGTCGGCGGCGGGTGTATCGGCCGTGGATCCCCGAGCCGGGGATGTGGGCGCAGTGGGACTGGGGCGCGGGCCCAGTGATCGCCGGCCGAAGGACGAATCTGTTCTGTGCATGGCTGGCGTGGTCAAGGTTCCGGGTGGTGATCGCGACCTGGGACCGCACCCTGCCTGCGGTGATCGCCTCCCTGGATCGGGCGATGCGAGCCTTTGGCGGCGCGCCGACGTATTGGTTGACCGACAACGAGCGCACGGTCACGATCGATCATGTCGCGGGGGTGGCGGTGCGGCATCCGGAGATGGTCGCGGTCGGCGGCCACTACGGGATCACGGTGGCGACGTGTGTGCCGGCGGACCCGGAGTCCAAAGGCGGCAGCGAGGCGACGGTGCGGGTCGCCAAGGCCGACTTGGTGCCCACCGACGCGAACCTGCGCGACGACTACACCAGTTGGGGCGAGCTGGTCGATGCGTGCGAGGCGTGGATGGCGGGGATCAACGGTCGTGAGCATCGGGTGACCCGGCGGGCGCCGGCCGAGATGCTCGTCGAGGAGCAGCATCGGCTGCATCGACTGCCCGAGGCGCCTTACACGGCGGCGTTCGGTGAGACCCGGCGGGTGTCGCCGTCGGCGACGGTCAGCTTCGGCGCCGTGACCTACTCGGTCCCGCACACGTTGGCCGATGAGACGGTGTGGGTGCGCGTCGACGGTGAACGGGTCGTCGTGACGCACTGCGCGCCGTCAGGTCCCATCGAGGTTGCCCGCCACCAGCGTTCGACGCCTGGGCATCCGATGATCGACGACGCCCACTACCCGGCGCGCCCCGCCGGGCCGCTCGCGCGGCGCCCGAAGCCGACGAGCGCGGCCGAGACCGAGTTCCTCGCCATCGGAGACGGCGCCCGCACCTGGCTCGTCGAAGCAGCCGCCGCGGGCACGAGCCGCATGAAGGTCAAGATGGCCCAAGCCGTCACCCTTGCCCGACTGCACGGCCAGATGCGCGTCGATTGGGCGCTCGGCCACGCCGCTATGTTCGGCCGCTTCGCAGACGGCGACCTGGCCTCGATCCTGACTGCTGACCCGCCCGGACAACGCCGCCACACCGCCGGCGAGGACCACTCGTTGCAGCCCTCCACCGCCGCCTGGGGCCGCCTCGGAGGCGACCGATGAACCCAGCGCCGATCGACGAGGCCCTCGACCTGTTGCGCACCCTGCGCCTGCCCCACATGCGCGCCGCAGCACCGGACCTGTTGGCCACCGCCAAGGCACAACGCTGGGAACCCGCCGAAGCGATGCGCGCGCTGCTCACCGAGGAGCTCGCCGGCCGTCAAGCGTCCTCGATCCGGGCCCGGCGCAAAGCGGCCGGGTTCCCCACCGGCAAGACCTTCGACGCCTGGGACGAGACAGTGTCATCGATCCCGGCGCCGACCCAGCGGGCGCTACGCACCCTCGAGTGGGTCCACCGCCACGAGAACCTCGTCGTCTGCGGACCATCAGGCACCGGCAAGACCCACTTCCTCGAAGCGCTCGGCCAGGCCGCCGTCGACGCCGGCCACAAGGTGTCCTGGTTCAGCCTCGAGCACCTCGGCGCGCTCGTCCGCCGCCACAGCGCCGACGACACCACCGCCAAAGCCATCCGGCGGATCATGCGCGCCGAGGTCATCGTGATCGACGACATCGGCCTACTGCCGGTCACAACCGAGACCGCCGAAGCGCTCTACCGCGTCGTCGACGCCGCCTACGAGAAGCGCTCCATCGCCCTATCGAGCAATCTTCACCCCGCCGGGTTCGACGAACTCATGCCCAAGACCATCGCCAACGCCACCGTCGACCGGTTGCTGCACCACGCCCACGTCGTCATGACCGCCGGCGACAGCATCCGCCTCACCCAAGCCACCGCCGGCAAGGGGGTGACGCCACTGACCAACTGAACTGCGGGCAGAACACCTGGCCACCACCGGGCAGTTCTGTTGGCCACGGCTGGGCAGTTCTACTGTCCGCCACTGGGCAGATCCCACTGGCCATTGACAGCGGTGACCTCTTGCGCCCGCCTGCCGTTGCTCGCCCCGAGAAAATAGCCCGCTATTCTCGCCTCTTCGGAGGTCTCAGAAATAAGTGACCACTTAGGTGGCGAGCCACGTAAGTAGTAACCCAACGTTGGGTTCTGCGGCCTCCCGACGGTCGGGTCCGGCTCTTTGGGTTCAACGCCGTCACGGGCCACGGGAATCCCTGCCGACGCTAACCCCGTCAGCAGGCCGCAATCGTGGTTATCGGCGCCGTCTGTCTCGGCGCGGGCATGGCGTATTGGGATGTCAGATGCGCCTGCGGCGACACGCACCGCGCAGGACGAAGGCGTCCCGGCGCCCACTAGCCCCGCCGCGGTGCCAATGGCGAAGTCCCCGGATCGTCTCCGAGGGGCCCTCGAGTTCGGCACTCACGCAGACGCCGCCCGAACTGCCCGCCTCGGCGCGAACACGCGACCCTGCCCCGCTAGGAGGACCAAGCGAGAAACCCGACGCAGGCCACACCACGGACTGCGGGGTACCCGCTCGAAGAGCAACTGGACGAGTGCGACGACATGCTCAGAGGCAAGTGGCACGACTGATATATGAAGTAACACGAGCCTAGCAGGACATCGTAAACTCGCTGGTCACCGGCCTATAACTGCTTCCAGGCCAATAAGGCCCAAAGACCTGTCGTGGACGTCCCGTCGGAGGTGTCCGCGTGCAGCGTGCTCCGAGCCTCGCACGGTCACCTCGCTCGACTCCCGGCGATGGTCGCACCCGAAGAGGAAAGCCGTAGATCACCCACAGACGGCACCCGCCAACGTTCGCGGAGCGACAGTCGCCCTACCCGGTTCGGGCCGTGGGACAGCGAAAGGGACCAAGACCCGAGCCAGGCACACAGACCAACAGCGACCTCGGGAAATGATGATCCTGACAGCGCCCACGGTGGGCGCAGCAGCGTGGTGGCGAGAACCCCAGTCGGGTCCTCTCCGAGCCCGCGATCGTCAAGCTGCGGGGCACTTGGCCCAGCCGAGTTCTGTCGGAGCACCCCACCCGACCTCGGCCCGACGAAGGCTGTCGCCGCCAAGCCGGCGCCGCCTTCGATCAGCAGTTGCTGTCACTCTCGCCACCACTGCCGCTCAAGATCAAGCAAGCTGGCTGCGTGGAACCCAGGGCGTACCTCTGATCGCGCGAAACCCGGGGAGGCTCACACTGCTCTGCCATGCTTGCTGAATGGCATCCCTTGAGTCAGAAATTGTCGAATGGTCAGCGTCCCGCCCAGCGTGGCAGGTAGCGGTGATCCGAAGGCTGGCGCGGGGAGAGCCGCTCAGCGAGGGCGACTATGCAGACATCGCAACGCGGCTTGCATCTGAGGGTGAGTTCACGGAGCTGCCGCTTCGGCTCGAGGATGTGCCGGGGGCGCAGGGAGGGTCTGGCCAGGTCAGTCTCAAGGGTCTTGAGGTTGCATCAGGTGTCAACGCGCTCGTTGCGGGTCAGCGCCTGCAATTCCCGAACGAGGGCCTCGTCGTTGTCTATGGAGACAACGGGAGCGGTAAGTCGGGGTTCGCTCGGCTCCTGAAGGATGTAGCAAGGTCGCGACATCGAGAGGACGTGCTGAGCGACATCTTCTCGGACAGTGACGGAGCGGACCAGCGCGCTGAGGTAGTGATCGCAGTCGGCGGGGTCGACCGACCGCCGTTTCGCTGGCCTGGCGAGGTCACGTCTGAACTCCGCCAGATCGGGTACTTCGATGAGGCTTGTGGCGATGCCTACTTGGCTGGTGAGTCTGAGGTGACTTTCCGGCCCGCGGGGATCTTTCTTCTCGACGGTCTCATTTGGGCATGCGATGGAGTGAGGGCCGAACTCGATCGGTTGCTGCAAGAAAACGCTCGGAGAGCCGAAGACCTCCCCGGGGTGTCCGAAGGCGGGGCCGCATCGAAGTTCCTAGCGCAGCTGTCGGCAGACACCTCAACGTCTGCTCTTGATGCTGCGTGCGCGGTCCCGGCCGACGCCTCGGAGCGGCTCGAAGAGTTGCAGAGCGAGGAGAGTCGGCTCAGGACTTCTGACCCGAACCAGGAGCGCAGGCGACTATTGGCTCTCGCCGGCCATTACGAAAATGTGGGCCGCCACTTCTCCAGTCTGAGGTCGCAGCTTTCCCCGGCTGCGATTGGAAAGGCCTCGGCGACTCAAGTCGAGGCGGCTGCGTTGCGGCGAGCTGCAGCCATCGCGGCGGGGGAGTCGTTTGAAGCCGAGCCCGTTCCGGGTGTCGGCTCGGTGAGTTGGCGAGTGCTCTGGGAGGCTGCGCGAACGTTCGCTGAGACCGAGGCACACCCTGGCCAGCACTTCCCAGCTGACGCGGACACCTGCGTCCTCTGCCATCAGATCCTCGGCGACGATGCCCGCACCCGCTTCGGCCGGTTCGAAGCCGCAGTCAAGGATGAGACCGAGCGGAAAGCAGCTGCCGCTGAACGAGAAGCAGAGCGGCAGTCTGACTCGCTGCGAAGCGTTGCCACTAACCCGGCACCCGTACTCGTGTCGCTCGAGCAGATCGCTGAGGAAGACCCTGAGACGGTTGAGGCTTGGCGAGGTCGGTTGGAGGCCTTCGGTCGCATCGTCGCGTCCGTGGATGACTTGTCGACTTGCCTGGCGGCAGCAGAAGCGGCGCAGGAGGGAGACGAGGTAGCAGTCGCGACGGCATCGTCGGAAGCTCTCCGACACCGTGCATCTGCAGTTGATTCGTCTCAATTCGCAGAGCAACTCGCGGAGGTGTCCGCTGAGCGCGTCGAAGTTAGCGATCGGATCCTGATGGCGGGGGCACGTCGGGCATTGGACAGCGAGGTGGATCGCCGGCGCGAACGCCGTCTCCTGGACGATGCCAAGAGAACTACCGATACGGGCGTGATCACTCGCAAGGCGACCGCTCTCACGAGGTCTCACGTGACCACGCTTGTCCGAGACCGGTTCACGCGAGAGTCAGATCGACTCCGGCTCGAGCGGGTAACCCTGGAGGACACGGGTGGTCAGAAGGGTCGACTTCGGCATTGACCAGCGTTTGTCGGAGCGGTTCAGCAAGCTTCGATGGCGAAGGTTCTGAGCGAAGGAGAGCAGACCGCCCTCGGTCTCGCTGGGTTCTTCACCGAGGCCTTCATGGATGACTCGAAGTCGGCGATCGTGCTCGACGATCCAGTGTCATCTCTGGACCACATCAGGCGCGGACGAGTTGCCTCTCGCCTCGCCGACCTCGCGCAGGAGCGCCAGGTGGTTGTGTTCACCCATGACCTTGCGTTTGTTCTCGACCTTGCTCGGGCCGCAGGTGAAGTTGAGGTTCCCATGGTTGAACGCTCCGTGGAGCGACGCGGAGACAACAGGCCGGGAGTCTGCCGCGAATCCCATCCCTGGAAGACGCGAGACGTGAAGGCCAGACTTGGCACGCTTGATGCCGACCTAGCGCGGATTCGAGGTGAGGTGACTGGATGGCGGCAAGAGGAGCTTGAGAAGGAGACCGCTGACTGGGCCGGGAAGCTGTCCGAAACCTGGGAGCGGATGCTGAGTGTCGAGGTAGTTGGCCGAGTAGTAGATCGGAACACGCTCGAGGTCCGGCCGCGGATGCTCAAGCTGCTTGCTCGCCTCACACCAGACGACAACAAGGAGTTCCAGGAGAGCTACTCCCGCGTGTCACGCTGGGCGCGGCGTCATGACAAGAGCCCAGAATTCAACTACGTCGCGCCGGACGTCGAAGAAATGGCAGCAGAACTCGCCCTCGTCCGCGAGTGGTTTGATCGCATCAAGGGCTACGCGAACGACTAGTGCCGCAATCTAGGGCTCGGGTAGCGGACGGTCAGCCACACGTCCGGCAGAGTCGTTCTGGGCGCGTCGGAAGGTTCGAGGGAACGCCATCGAGCGGACCCTCGAAATGGCTGTGACCAGGGAGTGCGCAACTCGTTCGAATCCGCACGCCTCCACCAGATGCATAGTCGTGCGCCGGAACGCGAGGCACCCCATCGAGACAATGACCTCCCTTGGGTCGACGCGCGTGAGACCTCAACTATCCCGACGGCGAGACCACGGGGCGGACCACCCTGCCTGGAATCCGGGGAGGGTTTGGCTTTGGTCTAGCCGTGGGTGGTGTGGGTGGTCGAACGTGGCTCGCGCGGGCATCCTGGCTGCGTGTTCGATGTTGACTCGCCCGAGGATCACCTGGATGCTCTCGGGGAGTCGGAGCGCGATCTGGAGCCGTGGTGGACGCCGAAGCGGGCAGAACTCCTCGGTTGGCTGGAGGAGAGGGCGCCCGCGCTTGCGCCGCTGTACCGGGGTGCGCTCGTGCTCGCTATGCGCGACAGCTTCCCGGGTCGAGCTCACTTCATCGCGCACGCGATTCGGGAGATTCGCAATCGCCTTCCTGGTGCACTCGGCCCCAAGGTCCAGCGCCGAGACGCGGGCTACGAGCACCTCACTGCGAAGGTTCACGAACGATGGGTCGCCGAGGGGCTTCCGGAGGATGGAGGGCTGCGACTGCCGGAGGAATCCGCGCCGTCTGCGTCCGGGCCCTCACGTCGGGACGTGTCGGTTGAGTTTCTGGCCTCGGTGGGCAAGCTGATCGAGGACCACATTGGCGCTCGGGCGAACCGAGCGGCTCGTGACAGGTCCGCGTTTGGCGCCCTGGGCGATCAGGGTCCCGTTCCCCGGCATGTAGTCGACAATTGGAGAAAAATGTTTCGTGATGTGCATAAGTTCGCGCACGCAGGGGACGAACCGCTGCCGGCGGAGGCGGACGGTGAGTGGGTGAGGAACTTCTTCGCGTTCGAGGACCACGTCATGGCCGTCTTCAAGCCCTCATACGAGAATCTGGACGACCTTGACAGGCTGCTGAATGAATCGAATAGACGATGAGTGACTGGACTCCACCCTCTGCCGCCGAACTCGATCAGCTAGCAGCTCTGGCGACTCGTCCTGAGAACCGGGCGTACTTTTTCGACCGTCTGGAGAACCCCGAATGGGTGTCCGCACTAGGGGGGCGAGGCGTATTCGACAGCGCGCCGGCTCCGGTGCCGGCTGATGAGCCTGGGTACGTGCGGTTTCCGCCATGGCCCGAGGGCCGCTACCTCGCTCGGATGGCACCTCTGGCGCCGGACGCCGTCGCCGCGGTCCTCCAGAAGTCACAACCGTCGGCCAACCCGTGGGTGACGGGCATTCTGCTGAAGTGCGTCCAAGCCCTACCGAGCGAACAGTTCCGGAGACTCGCCCCGAAGACTGTCCAGTGGATCACTGACCCAACAGCGGCCGAGTTCGTCGACCACTTCGCCGATGAGGCCGCAACGACCGCTTCTCGCCTCGTGCGCGAGGGGAAGATCAATCAGGGACTGAACGCTGCGAAGTACCTGTTGATGCTCGAGCGCAAGTCCAGTGAATCCGGCGACTCCACAACTGCCGAGGTCCTCGCTTTGTTGCCGGAGCCCGTGGGTCGGCTATCGGAGTGGAGGTACAAGGAAGTTATCGCGAAGATCTTGCCGGATCTGGTCGATTCGGCAGGCCTAAAGGGCCTGAAGCTGTTCTCGTCTCGGCTGTCGGTCGCAGTCAAGTTCAGCAGACGCGACGACGAGTCATCTGACTCCGACGCTGGTTCGTGCATCTGGAGACCAGCGATCGAAGACCACACTCAGAACGCGGACCACGGCGTTCGCTGTGCTCTCGTGACGGCCGTACGCGACGCTGCCGTTCGTCTCGCCGAGGTCTCCCAGCACGATCTCCACGCTGTGGTGCAGGTGCTTGAGGCTGAGACCGTGTTGCATCGCCGCATCGCGCTGCACGTCGTAGGCGTTGTCGCGGACGCCGCCGATCTGGCGGCAGAGCGCATCGCAGACCGAGACATTTTCGACGACTATCGCCTCAAGCACGAGTACGCCGGATTGCTTCGCGCTCGACTCGGCGAAACACCTGCCGAGACCCAGCGGACGTTCCTGAGCTGGGTGCTCGCCGGCCCTGACCTCGATGAGTTCCGACAGCGCCGGGAAACGTTGAGCGGCTCCGCGCCGAGCCCCGAGGACGAGACTGTCTATGCCGAGTGTTGGCAACTCGAGTGGCTGAGCATCGTCGCCGATCACCTCTCCGGCGACGCTTTGGTGCTGCACGGCGAACTCGTGGCGAAATACGGGGAGCCTGAACACCCAGACTTTCTGGCATGGACCGAGAGCGGGTTCGGGCCCGAAACTCCTCTCACCGCCGAGGAGATGAACAATCTGTCTCCGGGTGAAGTCATCGAATTTCTGGCCTCCTGGCAGCCGGGCGATGGCGCAAGGTGGGGTTTCAGTCCCTCAATCGAAGGCCTCGGACGCACACTCCAGGCGACCGTTGCCGAACGCGCTGGCGACTTCGCCGCTGCTGCGGACCGGGTCAAGGCTCTGGACCCGACCTACGTACGCAGCTTCCTGAATGGGCTCGAAACGGCTGTCAAGGCAGGCGCCTTCGTGCCGTGGGATCCACCCCTACGCCTGATTGCCTCGGTGCTAGGACACCCCTTCGACCACCACGGAGAGCCATCGACCCTTGACCGCGACCCGGGGTGGAGTTGGACCCGCGGCCAGGCAGCGTCGCTGCTCCAAGAAGGCGTCGCTGATCGCGACAACCGGATCCCGTTCGAACTGCGGGAGGTCGTCTGGGGTGTCCTCGAGCCGCTCACGGGCGACCCGGATCCGTTGTCGGGAGACGAGGCCAGTCGCAGCTACTCCAACATGGATCCCTTCACGCAGTCGCTCAACGTGAACCGTGGCAAGGCGATGCACGCCGTTGTGGCATATGCGCTGTGGTGCCGACGTGAACTCGAGGCGCGTGGCGAGGAGACCGCCGCAGGGTTCGACCTGATCTCCGAAGTGCGGACCGTGCTGGAGCGACACCTTGAGCCTCGCCGCGAGCCATCGCTCGCGGTGCGGGCCGTCTACGGGAAGTGGCTGCCCTGGCTCATACTCCTCGACGAGAGTTGGGTAGTTGCCAATATCACGCGAATCCTCCCGCGCGCCCCGGAGCTCGCCGGCCTCCGCGACGCCGCCTGGGACACATACATCTCCTGGTGCCCGCCCTTTGACGCGGTGTACAGCGTGCTGCAACACGAGTACGAGGCCGCCGTGGAACGAGTCCCAACCACCGGAACCGTTGGCTTCGCCGACGACGAACGAACCGACGCGAAGCTAGGCGAACACCTCATCACGCTCTTCTGGCGCGGCCGCCTGCAACCCTCACTGCTCGAACGCTGGTTCGAACTAGCAGATGACCACCTCGCCGAAAGAGTCATGAGCCTCCTCGGAAGAGCGCTTGGCAACACCGACGGAGACGTAGAGCCCGAGGTGCTGCAGCGAATTCGACAGCTATGGGATTCACGACTCGCCGTGATCGGCACGGAGCCCCAAGCCCACGAGCGCGAGGCCAACGCCTTCGCCCACACGTTCGCCTCCGCCAAGCTCGACGACGAATGGTCGCTCGCAGGCCTTCACGTAGCGCTGAAAGCCGGTGGACTTGGGTGGCTCGGCTCCGATGTCATTGCACGCCTCAGCGAAGTCGCAGCCACCAGACCCGCTGAGGCCACCGAACTCACCGTTCAGATACTGCAGAGCGCAGCCAACGACTGGGATCACTTCGCCTTGCGCGACCAAGTCCGAGACCTCATGGCCGCGACCAACCACGCCACCGAACCGCAGACTCTCAAGAATCGCAAGGCCATAGTCGACCACTACGTCAAACGGGGAGACAACGACTTCCGGGAATTCACTCCCGCTCAGTCATAGCCAGCCTCCATACCACCGCACGAGAGTAAGCAAGCTGGTGAGCCCCGGGGTCTTGCGTATTCAGCTTGCTTGACTTCGGGCAGAGATCTACCGTGCCCGAATCACCCACGAGGACGGCCCCGGCATGAGCGACCGTCAGCACCTGGTCGATTCGCTGCAGTTCACGCTCGGCGTGGCGAACGTCAAGTGCCAGTTGATCCGCGACGGCGCGTCTGGCGATCCCGCTGGCGGGGCCGCATACGTGCGTCGGGTCAAGCACGCGGCCCGCCTGTGGGCACGGCGCGCCAGGAGTCAAGGGCGCAACCCCCTCGCGCGACTCATGATCCAAGAAGGCCGACGGCGAGCGCTGGAGGCGGCGCCCAGGCTCGCGACCGAAAGCGCCGACGAGATCATCCACCTGGCAACGACGGTCGCTCTGCACATCGCGCAGAGCGAGATCGCCGTGATGGGCGACATCACCGGGGCGGACCTCGACGCGGACCTGGCGCCGATCATCAAATCGTTCACCGACGGCGACCTCACTTCGCGGCAGGCGCTCGCCGAAGCGGCCGCGGCGGTTCGACTGGATGGAAGCCGTCGAGACGGGCAGCACCAGGCGGCGACGGTGGCGGGCTGGACAGAAGTGCTCGTGTCCGTACGGGACCTGATGATCTGGCTCGTGTCCCCGATCTTCATGATCCCGTTACAGAAGCGGTTCGCCGTACCGCCCCGGCCGAAGTCGCACTTGTTGGCGCTCCAGGCTTTGGGTGTCCTCGTCGCGCAAGCGGTGTTCGTTGGCGTGGTGGGCGACGGCGGGCGTCTTCAATGGGCCCTCATCGCCGTGTTCTGTTGGCAGGCTCTTGGGCTTGTGGCACTGCTCCGGGCGCCGAGTGTCGAGTTCGAGGCAGCCTTCAAAGATCAGGTCATAACCGAGGAATGGTACAAGGACAGCCTCTGGCAGGGTGCCGCCGAGTGGGATATCGAGGAGACAAGACGGCGGGTGGATCTCATCGAGCTGACTGTGAATGAACTGCGCCGCGACGTTGATCGGCTCCTATGAACCATCCTGGCTTTCCCGGAGGTGGTCTGCCCCGTGTTATTCGCGGTCGGTTTCGTCGACTATCGGGAACGGCGACCATGAGGGCGTCATCGTGCCCAGGAGGTATCCGACAGCGTTTCGGCTCAAGGTTCGAGATCTGATCGAGGCGGGCCGGCCCGTCGGGGAGGTCGCCGAGCAGTTGGGAGTGTCGGCCCAGCACACGATGCGGCCAAGTTCGCCATCAAGCCCCTACTCGAGAGAGCCAGCGACATGGCACTGCTAGTGGTCACGCGCGTAAGTGGTGTTGCTGTTGGTGTTGGTGTGGTGGGTGGCTTGGTAGGTCCATTTGAAGGGTTTGGCTCGTTTGTTGTAGTCGTCGACGTAGTTGAGGATGGCTGTGGCGAGGTCGCTGGTGTGGGCGAACTCGGCGGTGTCGAGGAGTTGGCGGGTGAGGATCGAGAACCACATCTCGATCTGGTTGAGCCAGGAGGCGTGGGTGGGGGTGCGGTGCAGGAAGACGCGGTGGTGCGTGTCGAGGAAGTCCTCCACGGCGTCGGTGGAGTGGGTGGCGAGGTTGTCGACGATGCAGTGCAGTTCGAGGTGCGGGGGAACCTGGGCCTCCAAGTGGGCCAAGAACGCGACGAAGTTCTCCGAGCGGATCGAGTCCGTGGGCGCCGCGGTGACTTTGCCCGTGGCGCACTCGAACGCGGCGAACAGTGCCTTGGTGCCGTGGCGGCGGTACTCGAACTCCTGTTGGGCGGGACGCCCGACGGGACCCGAGGTGCCCGCGGGGAGCGCCGGGAGGGTCGGGTTGGTGCGGCTCTTGGCCTGTATCCCGGTCTTCTCGTCAACGCTGAACACCGCCCAGTGGGCCTCGGGGCGCAGGTACAGCGCGCAGATGTCCACGGCCTTGTCGTCGAAGTCCCGGTCATGGGACGTCATCGGGGAGCGGACCTGCCACGGCTTGAGGCTCAGCGACCGGCAGATCCGCCACACCTGCGAATCCGAGATCGCGATCCCGTGGCGCTCCCGCAACTGCCGCGCCGCCTCGGGCATCGACATGCGGGCCTTGAGGCGCCGACCGCCCGACTGGCCGGCCTCGGCGGGACGCGACGTGATCGTCTTGACCAACCTCAGCCTCTCCTGAGGCCCATAGACCCGCGGCCGCCCCGCACGCGGCCTATCTGCCAGCCCCTCGAGGCCCTCCTCGCGAAAGCGGCGCCGCCACTCGTCCACGCGGTTGCGGTTCAGGCCCACCGCCGCGCCGATCACCGGCGACGACGCCCCCTGCGCGGCCATCAACACGATCTTCGCCCGCTGCCAATCACGCCGAGGCGTCGTCGACGCGCCAACCCGCGCTTCCAGCACCGCCCGATCCGCATCAGACACATCCACAACCACCGGCATCGTCATACCCCCCAACATAACACAGCAATAAAACTAACGCGACCATGCACTAGTGGTGGCCGTTGATCGAGTCGAGTACGACGACGGGAGGCGAGCGGATCGGAACTCGGTCCCCACCACCGACGGGGGACACCCTCAAGTATGCGTGTCGGGAATTCTTGCTCCGGTTTACGTTGGGTCTGGTGCCAGGGGATCGTGAAGTCCGAGCCAGCGAATCGAAGCCCTGAGCGCAAGCTGGAGGTGGTGTTGTCGGTGCTGCGCGCGGAAGTGTCGGGGGCATGGCGGTTGTTCGAGCGGGCCGCTGCGCTGGAGGCGCGTGTCACGCCGGCTGTGCCGATCCTGTTCTTCGGTGACGTTGAGGCGTATCTAGTGTCGCCGCTGCGGGTGGTGACGGTGGGTTTGAACCCGTCGCTGAGCGAGTTCCCCCGAGATGACCCGTTCCGGCGTTTCCCGCTGGCGACCGGCACCGGTCGCGGGGACCCGGGGCGCTATCTTGACGCGTTGTCGGCGTATTTCCGCACGGACCCCTATCGCGAGTGGTTCGGGCACTTCGAATCGCTGCTCAACGGCATGGGGGCCAGCTACTACGAAGGGCGAGCCTCGGCGGTGCTGCACACCGACATCTGCTCACCGGTGGCCACCGATCCGACATGGAGCCGCCTTCGCGACACCGACCGGGCAGCGCTTGCCGCAGACGGCGTCGGCCTGTGGCACGAGTTGGTGAAGGTGCTGCGGCCGCATGTCGTCGTGCTATCGGTCGCGAAGCCCCACCTCGGTCGCATCAAGTTCGACGCGCGAGGGCCGTGGGGGCTGATCCACCGCATTGAACGTACCGCCGATGGCGCGCCCCGCAAGAGACCCTACGAGGCCGCCGGCTGCTGGTACGACATCGGCGGTGAGCCGTCGCTGTTCGTGTTCTGCCCCGCCAGCCAGACCCCGCTCGGTTCGATCAGCAACAACCACAGACACCAACTCGGCTCAAAGTTGGCGGACACCCACCGCACCGGCCCGTAGTCGGAGTCTCGTGCCGGTTCGAAACCTTGGACCTTCCCGAGCTCACCGCTCTGCAGGGCACGGGAGGCACCAGTGTCGTTGAGCACACCCCAAATGATCCAGGGCAGGCGTTCACATGCGGACTGCTGCGAGATCCCCCGCGTCATCGACAGGGCATGGGAGGTTAGCCAGCGGGAGCGTCGCGTCGATGCCGAGTCGGATCGGGAGACTTCCTAGACACGCCCAGCGGTTGTCAAGTTCCGGTACCCGTGCCGTGTCAGGTTCCGGTACCCGTGCTGTCAAGTTCCGGTACCCGTGCCGTGCGTGGGAAGGAACGTGGGAAGAACTGTCGAGCCGACCCGTACAATGTACTGTGACCTGCGGATTCGCGACTGGTTCGGGTCCGCTCACCTCCACTCGGGGGAATCGAACCGTTCTGGTTGTGCCCATGAGGTGCCATAACGGCCCAGAACTCCAAGGTCACCGCGGCATCTGGGTCGGAAACGGTCGCAGGTGCCCGGTGGATGTGGCTATAGCGCTACATCGCGTGGGAAAAATCGTGGGAAGTGGGTTCGGCCGAAGAGCTCGGTGATCGGCGTCGGGACTCAGGCCGATGGGGCGACACGCACGCCTTGCTGGTGCGCGCCGTGTTTCGCGTGGTCACCTCGCTCGACTTGGGGCGGTGACGGCGCGAGCTGGGTTTGGTTTTCGATCGGACGAACTGTTGGCTATCGATCAGACGAGAGTGGAACTTGCAAGTGGCCGCAGATAAAGGTTACAATCAGCCGATGGGCGCTGCTCTGTTCTACCCGCGCCACGTTCGAGGTCGGCTGATTGAGGCTCTCGAGGATTCTCCTGCGGTCGTGATACATGGTCCTCGCCAGTGCGGCAAGACCACGCTCGCGCAGGCGGTTTGCGCTCCGGAGCACCTCGATTGGACCCGGTGGCCGTCTGGGGATCGGTCGGCGCGGCCGGCCGGGCTGGGTTACGCGTACCTCACCTTCGACGACGACGCGGCGCGCAACGCGGCCAAGGCGGACCCTGTGGGGTTCGCGGCGGATCTTCCCGAGCGGGTGGTGCTCGACGAGGTGCAGCGTGTGCCAGAGCTGTTCGCTGCGCTCAAGGTGGCGATCGATCGTGACCGCCGCCCGGGGCGCTTCGTGTTGACGGGTTCCAGCAACGTGCTGTTGGTGCCGGCGTTGGCGGACTCGCTCGCCGGTCGCATGGAGGTGGTGCGGCTGCACCCCCTGTCGCAGGCCGAACTCGCCGCACCCGCAGCGCCGGGCGACTGGGATGAGCCTGGCTCAGGGTTCCTGGATGCCCTGTTCGGTGACGGCTTCGGCGTCGCGGCGGGCAGGCGTTTGGGCGCCGAGATGGACGAGCGGATCGCCGCGGGCGGCTACCCGGCTGCCTTGGTGCGAACCCCGGGGCGCCGGCGCGCCCGCTGGCACGCCGACTACCTCGATGCCGTGGTGCAACGTGACGCCCGTGACTTGGCCCGCATCTCGCGGCTCGACGCACTACCGCGGCTGCTGGAGGTCGCCGCAACCCAGACCGGGCGCCTGTTCAACGCCAGCCGCCTGGCGGCGCCGTTCCAGTTGAGCCTGCCGACGATCCGCGACTACCTGGTCCTGCTGGAGCGGCTGTTCCTCCTGGAGCGGCTGGCTCCGTGGCACAGCAACCGCCTCAAGCGGTTGGTGAAGACGCCCAAGCTGCACGTCGGCGACGCGGGGCTGGCCTGCGCGCTGCTGGGCGCCGACGCGGGGACCCTGCGGGCGGATCGGGGACTTCTCGGGCAACTGACCGAGACCTTCGTGTACACCGAACTGCGACGCCAGGCGAGCGGGCATCACCAGAACCTGCGGTTCTTCCACTTCCGGGACAAGGACGGCGCCGAGGTGGACATCGTGATCGAGGGGCGTGGCGGCCTCGTCGCCGGAGTCGAGGTCAAGGCCGGCTCCACGGTCACCAATGCGGACTTCGGTGGATTGCGGAAGCTCGCAGCAGCCACCGGCGAGCGTTTCGCCGCCGGAGTCGTGCTCTACGACGGCGAGATCAGTGCCGGCTTCGGTCATCGCCTCCGGGCCGTCCCGATCCGCAGGCTGTGGGAGACCGCCTTGGAATGAGCCACCAGCCGGACCGAGACGAAGCCTCTTGAATCCGGCCGGCTGAACCACGTGATTCCTGCCGAGCCTTCTACCACATCTGCTGGCACGGACCCGCACGCGTCGATACCGGTTGGCACCGGAATACCAGGAAGTCCGCATTCGGCGACCTCGGGGTCACCCTCGAAGCGCCCGTGCCCCCCAAGACGTCCACGATTCCGGAGCATTCCGGCGGTCTGAACCGCCGCGGCGACCGCGTGGGAAGGTTCGTGGGAAGAACGACCAATCCGGCCCACGAAATAGACTATGACCTGGGGATTCGCGACCGGCTCGAGTCCGCTCACCTCCACTCGGGAAGTCCCATACGACCCTATCTGTACCCATGGGGTGCCACAGAGTCCCGGAAGTCCGAGGTCACGCCGGCGCTCGAGTGGATGTGGGGTGCCCGTGCCGGTTGCATGTCGGCTAGTGCGGCATCTCGCGTGGGAAGAATCGTGGGAAGTGGGTTCGGCCGAAGAGTTCGGTGATCGGCGTCGGGACTCAGGCCGAGAGGGCGACACGCACGCCTTGCTGGTGCGCGCCGTGTTTCGTGCGGCCACCTCGCTCGACTTGGGGCGGTGACGGCGCGAGCTGGGTTTGGTTTTCGATCGGACGAACTGTTGGCTATCGATCAGACGAGAGCAAACCTTGCAAGTGGCCGCAGATAAAGGTTACAATCAGCCGATGGGCGCTGCTCTGTTCTACCCGCGCCACGTTCGAGGTCGGCTGATTGAGGCTCTCGAGGATTCTCCTGCGGTCGTGATACATGGTCCTCGCCAGTGCGGCAAGACCACGCTCGCGCAGGCGGTTTGCGCTCCGGAGCACCTCGATTGGACCCGGTGGCCGTCTGGGGATCGGTCGGCGCGGCCGGCCGGGCTGGGTTACGCGTACCTCACCTTCGACGACGACGCGGCGCGCAACGCGGCCAAGGCGGACCCTGTGGGGTTCGCGGCGGATCTTCCCGAGCGGGTGGTGCTCGACGAGGTGCAGCGTGTGCCAGAGCTGTTCGCTGCGCTCAAGGTGGCGATCGATCGTGACCGCCGCCCGGGGCGCTTCGTGTTGACGGGTTCCAGCAACGTGCTGTTGGTGCCGGCGTTGGCGGACTCGCTCGCCGGTCGCATGGAGGTGGTGCGGCTGCACCCCCTGTCGCAGGCCGAACTCGCCGCACCCGCAGCGCCGGGCGACTGGGATGAGCCTGGCTCAGGGTTCCTGGATGCCCTGTTCGGTGACGGCTTCGGCGTCGCGGCGGGCAGGCGTTTGGGCGCCGAGATGGACGAGCGGATCGCCGCGGGCGGCTACCCGGCTGCCTTGGTGCGAACCCCGGGGCGCCGGCGCGCCCGCTGGCACGCCGACTACCTCGATGCCGTGGTGCAACGTGACGCCCGTGACTTGGCCCGCATCTCGCGGCTCGACGCACTACCGCGGCTGCTGGAGGTCGCCGCAACCCAGACCGGGCGCCTGTTCAACGCCAGCCGCCTGGCGGCGCCGTTCCAGTTGAGCCTGCCGACGATCCGCGACTACCTGGTCCTGCTGGAGCGGCTGTTCCTCCTGGAGCGGCTGGCTCCGTGGCACAGCAACCGCCTCAAGCGGTTGGTGAAGACGCCCAAGCTGCACGTCGGCGACGCGGGGCTGGCCTGCGCGCTGCTGGGCGCCGACGCGGGGACCCTGCGGGCGGATCGGGGACTTCTCGGGCAACTGACCGAGACCTTCGTGTACACCGAACTGCGACGCCAGGCGAGCGGGCATCACCAGAACCTGCGGTTCTTCCACTTCCGGGACAAGGACGGCGCCGAGGTGGACATCGTGATCGAGGGGCGTGGCGGCCTCGTCGCCGGAGTCGAGGTCAAGGCCGGCTCCACGGTCACCAATGCGGACTTCGGTGGATTGCGGAAGCTCGCAGCAGCCACCGGCGAGCGTTTCGCCGCCGGAGTCGTGCTCTACGACGGCGAGATCAGTGCCGGCTTCGGTCATCGCCTCCGGGCCGTCCCGATCCGCAGGCTGTGGGAGACCGCCTTGGAATGAGCCACCAGCCGGACCGAGACGAAGCCTCTTGAATCCGGCCGGCTGAACCACGTGATTCCTGCCGAGCCTTCTACCACATCTGCTGGCACGGACCCGCACGCGTCGATACCGGTTGGCACCGGAATACCAGGAAGTCCGCATTCGGCGACCTCGGGGTCACCCTCGAAGCGCCCGTGCCCCCCAAGACGTCCACGATTCCGGAGCATTCCGGCGGTCTGAACCGCCGCGGCGACCGCGTGGGAAGGTTCGTGGGAAGAACGACCAATCCGGCCCACGAAATAGACTATGACCTGGGGATTCGCGACCGGCTCGAGTCCGCTCACCTCCACTCGGGGGAATCGAACGACCTCATCTGCAGCTTGTCAATTCCGGCGGTGCCCAGGTTGGCCATTGCGGCTGTCGAGCGAGTGTACCTGCCCGGAACAGAGCGACGGGTTTGAATGGCGTGCGCGCCGACGTGTTGTCGTAGACATGTGTTTCGTCGGCAATGCCGGTTGCCTCCGCGAGATGCCTCCAGAGTCGCTGATGTCGGGAGCGGATCTTCTCTTCTGGCACTGCGTGGCCGCCGTTCGCTACTCGATCTTCGACTCTGGCAACGGCTAAGTCCTCTGGGACGATGATGATGTGCAACACGACGATGTAGCCGGCTTGTGATGCGCGGCGCACCATCTCGACCTTCGACTCGTGGGAGAAGACCGTCTCGGTCACGAGCGATCTGTGATCTCGCAGGAGATCCGTTCTGCGCTGTTCGGCGAGTCGCGCCGCGTCGTATGCGTGCTCGCTCTCGACCCCAGGCCAATGCAGCGCGGCGATCTCATCAGCGTTGACGAACTCCACCGTGGACGGGGCCAATACCCGCGCATAGAACGTGCTCTTGCCGGCTCCGTTCGGCCCTGCAATGACGTGGAGGACGGGTGTAGGCATCACGGACCGCGTGCTTCAGCGAGCACGTCAGCAGAGTCGCTACGGCTGGTGCCTGACGATGCTGCCGCCGTCGTCAAGCTCGACGTAGGACCGGCCTTCCGCTGCGAACTCCGCTGCAAAGTCGAGCCCTCGGCGGCGTCGCTCGGTGCGTTCTGCCCATTCGGCTCGCACTACTGCCTGCTCGTTATTGTTGAGGTCGTCGTAGGAGCCCTGGCGATCGAGCACCTGTTCGATCTCTCGCAGCGAGACGCTCGGCGATGCTTCGAGTTCTTTTCCGATTCGCGCCCAGTGGCTGACCTGCTGCGCTGTGCTGCGGCTCATTGTCGGTGCCACCGAGGTGGCGAACGCGTGGATGTCTTCGTCGACTCGAATGGGAGTGCTGATAGCCATGAAGCAACCTCCAGAAACATGGTAGCAGATTGCTACGGCCGCAGGCCCGTCATTGTCGCCCTCGACGTTCCGGTCATCGCTCTGTACGGCGAGCTGGATACGCATGACTTGGGAGTTTCAACTCAGGCAATAGTCGGCGACGGTGCAGCCGACGGCGAAGATGGGGATCGGTGCGTAGAAGTGGACGGTTCCCGGGGCGCCCGCAGCTGCTGCGCTGACGGCGACGAAGGTGCGGATCTCGAAGCCGCCCTGGCCGGCCTCGTTGTAGACAGCGACGTCGTCGTAGCTGCAGAGGGCCTCGCGGTCGTTGCGGCACCAGTGGTCCAGGAACTGGCGGTCCCAGGGCTCGTTGATCCTCCCCGAGTCGGGGGTGGCGGGCCAGTGTGAGATGCCGCCGGTGCCGATGATGGCGAGTCGCTCGGGTGCGGCGTCGGCGGCCCGGCGCAGTGCCTCCCCGAAGGCCCAGGCGCGGTTCAGCGGCGCCAGCGGCGGTCCCTGGCAGTTGATGTTGGCGGGCACGATCGGCAGGTCGAAGCGGGGTGTGAGGAAGTGCAGCGGCACGGCGATGCCGTGGTCGAACAGCCATTCCTCGGCGTAGGCCACGTCCACGGTCTGCATGACCTCGCCGATGATGCGGCTTGAGAGGTCGCGGTTGCCGGGTGCGCGGAATTTGTCGATGCGCAGCCAGTCGGGATCCTCGATGGGACCGTCGTAGAAGTCGGCCATGCCGATGGCGAAGGCGGGCATGTTGTTCATGAAGAAGTTGGCGAAGTGCTCGGCCGCCACCACGATCAGGGCATCGGGCCGGGCGGACTCGAGGGCCTCCCGCATCCCCTCCAGCGCCTCGTAGAAGCGGTCGCGCACTTCGGGATCGGCCCGTTCGGCGCGGCCGGTGATGCCCGGAGCGTGGCTGCACACGCCGGCGTAGACGAGCGGCATCTCAGCTTCCTGCCTCGCTGGGTGTCGCCGGCGTCTCGGACTGCCCGAGCCGTGCGGCGTGGGTCTGCGTCCCTTCGTAGCCGACCATGGCGTAGACGCCCTCGCGTACCGGTCCGTGGATGGCGATGCCGTCGCGCATGCGCTGCAGGTAGTCGCTCCACTCGATGCCACCCAGGGCGGCGAAGTGCATGAGGATCTGCCCGTTCACGCCGAGGTGGAACAGCAGACCGATGTCGGGTTCGATGAGCGCCTCGACCTCCTCGCCGGTCAGTTCGTAGCCCGCGAGGGCGCCTCGCCGGTCGGTGGAGTAGCGCTCCTGCAGCGCCGGGTCGCGGTTCAACTGGTAGAGGAACTTCTGCACGTAGTAGAGGCTCATGACGTCTCCCCACCGTCGAGGCGGCCGATGGTGTGAGTGTCGAGGGCGATGGCGATGTTCTTGGTCTCCATGTAGAAGTCGAAGCTCCAGTCGCCGCCGTCGCGGCCGATGCCGCTGCGCTTGGTGCCTCCGAACGGGGTGGGCAGGTGCCGCACGTTCTGGCTGTTCACCCAGATCATGCCCGCCTCGAGCTCGCCGGCGACGCGGTGGGCGCGCCCCACGTCGCCGGTCCAGAGGTAGCCGGCGAGGCCGTACGGGGTGTCGTTGGCGGTCCGCACGGCGTCGGCCTCGTCGTCGAACGGGATGGCGACCAGCACCGGCCCGAAGATCTCCTCCTGGGCGATGCGCATCGAGTTGGTGGCGCCGGTGAGCAGGGCGGGCGCGACCCAGTTGCCGCCGGGGGGTGCTCCGTGCCACGGCCTGCCCTCGATCACCGTCGCGCCTTCCCGCCGGGCGATGTCGAGGTAGCCGCGCACCTTGGCGCAGTGCTCGGGACCGATGAGCGGGCCGATCACGCTGGCGGGATCGAGGGGATGACCCACCGGGATCCGCTGCATCCTCTCGGCGAGGCGGGCGACGAAGGCGTCGTGGATGGAGCGCTGCACCAGCAGCCGGCTGGCGCTCGTGCAGCGCTCGCCGTTGAGGCTGTAGATCATGAACAGGACGGCGTCGGCCGCCCGGTCCAGGTCGGCGTCCTCGAAGATGATCACCGGGTTCTTGCCGCCCAGTTCGAAGTGGGTCCGCTTGAGGGTGGGCGCACCCTGGGCGGCGATTTGGGACCCGGTGGCCGACTCGCCCACGAAGGCGATGGCCTTGATGGCGGGGTGCTCGGTGACGGCCCGGCCAGCTGTCTCGCCCATGCCGTGCACCACGTTCAGCACGCCGGGCGGCAGGCCGGCCTCGCCGGCGATCTCGCCCAGCAGGTGCGCCGTCAGCGGGCTCCACTCGGCCGGCTTGTGGACCACGGTGCAACCGGCGGCCAGCGCTGGGGCGATCTTCCACGTGCTCAGCATGAACGGGGTGTTCCACGGGGTGATCACGCCCACCGGCCCGATGGGATGGCGGGTCGTGTAGTTGACGTGGTGCGCCGAGGGGAGTGCCAGGCCGTTGGCTGCGCCCGGTGCCCGGTCGGCGAAGAAGCGGAAGTTCTCCGCACCCCGCAGCGCGGCGGCGCGCATGAACCGGATGGTCTGGCCCGTGTCGACGCACTCGGTGACGGCGATCTGCTGCGCGCGCTCGACGATCAGATCGGCGACACGATGAAGGAGCCTCTGGCGTTCGGTGCCGGGCACCGCGCGCCACGTCTCGAACGCCCGTGCCGCGGCCTCTGCCGCAGCGCCCACGTCGGCGGCATCGCCGGCGGCCACCGTGCCGAGGGGCGATCCGTCGATCGGGGAGTGGTTGGTGAACGTGGCGCCCGAGACGCTGGGCACGGTCTCGCCGGCGATGAGATGGCCGGTGGGCCGCGCCGCGAAGTGGGCCAGGTGCGCCTCGGCGGCGGCCAGGTTCTCGGCGAGACCGCTGGTCGAGGTCATCTGCCGCATCCGCGGTGGGGTCGTACCCGGGGGGCGCGCCTGCTGTCGGGGGCGATCGGTGCCGGGGGAGTCATCGCTGCCCGCCGGGGCTGGGGCGGTTCCGCTCGGCGATGCGGGCGCGCACGCCGTTGCGGTTGATGCGGAAGGCGGCGTCGATCTCGGTCAACTCGGCCGACCACGCCACCGCCAGCGGGCTCGGGGTTGTGCCGACGTGCGCCTCGGCGGCATCGAGGATCGCCTCCAGGAACGTGTGCGGGCGGCGGGGTCGCGCCCGGGCCCGACGCGCACGGCGATCGCCACGAAGGCGTGGTCCCGGTCGCCGTCGGCGACGCGGTAGTGGGTTCGTGCCACGGCTCGGGTGCGCAGCCCATCGAGCGACGTCAGACCGTGCGCCGCGGCGGCTTCGTGCACCGCCTCCACCAGCGCGCCCACGTCGTGGTGTTCGGCGAGGTTGGCCGAGTACTCGATGGTGATGTGGGCCACGCCCCTCGCTCCCTCTGCAGGCTCCGGAGCAGCGCTTCTTGCCGGCCGCTGCCCCGATGCTGCACAAGTTCAGCAACTGCTTATCATGTATAGTATCGCGGCGAAAGCCCCTCGATCCAGCACGGAGGGACGAGATCACGATGCGGCTCCTGTCCTACTCGATCCAAGGTGAGGCGGGCTTCGGTCTGCTCAGCGCCGGCGGAACGGGGGTGGTCGATCTCGGCCGCCGCCTGGCGGGCGTGGCGGATCTCAGCGAGCTGCTGAGCCAGGGCCGCCTCGCCGAGGCCCGCGCCTTCGCCGACGACCCGCCCGACCACCGGCTGGGGGGCGTCACCTTCGAGCGTCTCCTACCCTCGCCGCAGAAGATCTTCTGCATCGGCGTCAACTACGGCGGCCGGGCGGGGGAGTACACCGAGCGCAGCGACGATTCCTACCCGTCGGTGTTCGTGCGGTTCCCGGACTCCTTCTGCGGCCACGGCCAGGACCTGCTCCGGCCGCCGGAGAGCGCGCAGTTCGACTACGAGGGCGAGATCGTGGTCGTCATCGGCACAGCCGGACGTCGCATCCCCGTCGAGGAGGCTCGGCACCACATCGCCGGACTGTCGCTCGCCAACGAGGGAACGATCCGCGACTGGGTTCGCCACGGCAGGTTCAACGTCACCCAGGGAAAGAACTGGGAGGCCAGCGGCGCCATCGGCCCCTGGCTCGTGACCATCGACGAGTTCGCCGACCTCGACTCGCTGCATCTCACGACCCGCGTCAATGGTGAGGTGCGCCAGGACGACACCGCCGCGGCGATGCGCTTCGGCATCGAGTACCAGATCCACTACCTGTCCACGTTCATCACGCTGCGTCCCGGCGACGTGATCTGCACCGGGACGCCCACCGGGGCCGGCGCCCGGCTGGATCCGCCCACCTGGCTGCAACCCGGGGACGTTGTCGAGGTGTCGGTGCCGGAGATCGGCACCCTGCGCAACCCGATCGCCGACGAGCCGCTGCTACCGGCGGAGGGCCTGGGACGGCTCGACGTCCTGACCGGCGACGCCATCCCCATGCGCCCCTTCAGCCAGTCGCTGCCGATGGCGCTGCTGCGGGCCCGGGAGGCGGCCATGCGCCGGTTCCGCCCGCTGCTGGCCGCCCACGATCTCACCGAACAGCAGTGGCGGGTGCTGCGCGCCCTGACCGCCGCCGACGACCGCCTCGACCTTACCGGGTTGGCCGAACGCACCGCCCTGCAGGCACCGAGCGCCTCGCGCATCATCGCCAACCTCGAGGGACGCGGCCTGGTGGGGCGCCGGACGACCGAGGGAGACCAGCGCCGGGCAAGCCTGGGGCTCACCGGCGCGGGACGGCAACTGGTGCGGCGCATCGCCCCGCATTCCGAGGCGGCCTACAACCGGATCGAGGAGGAGTTCGGCGCCGAGCGGCTCGCACGGCTGCTCGACGAGCTCGCCGAACTGGCGTCCCTCTCCCTCGCCGAGGTGGCAGCGGAGGCGTCGTGAGCCTCAGCGACGCGCAGGTGCAGGCCGAGGCCCGGCTGCTCGACGAGGCCGAACGCAACCGCCACCAGGTGCGCCAGACAACCTCGATCCACCCCGACATGTCCGTCGAGGACGCCTACCGGGTCCAGGCAGCTTGGCTGCGGCTGCGCCTGGGGCGCGGCGAGAGCCTGATCGGACACAAGATCGGCCTCACCTCCCATGCCATGCAGCAGGCCATGAACATCACCACCCCTGACTCGGGATTCCTTACCGACGCCATGGTGTTCCCGCCCGGCCAGGGGCCGCCGGCGGCCGGTTTCTGCGACCCGCGGATCGAGGTGGAGTTGGCGTTCGTCCTCGGCCGCGATCTCGCCGGAGAGGACTTCGATACCGACGATGTGCTCGACGCCACCGACTACGTCACACCCGCCGTGGAACTCATCGCCGCCCGCACCTACCGCACCGACCCCGCCACCGGGCGGAGCCGCACCGTGGTGGACACGATCGCAGACAACGCCGCCGATGCCGGCATCATCTGCGGCGGGCAGCGAATGGAGCCCCGCGAGGTGGACCTCCGCTGGGTCGGCGCCCTTGCCTACCGCAATGGCGTGATCATCGAGACTGGCGTGGCGGCGGGCGTGCTCGACCACCCCGCCCGCGGGATCGCCTGGCTGGCGCGCCGTTACGCCTCCCAGGGGCGCGCCCTGGAGGCTGGGCAGACCATCCTGGCCGGCTCGTTCACCCGTCCGATGGTCGTGCGCTCCGGGGACACGTTCCGCTTCGACTACGGCCCGCTCGGCACGTTTTCGGTGGAGTTCTCGTGACCACCAACAAGTACCACTCCGAGCGGCCGGCCCCGCCACCGCCGCCGGCCGGATGTCCCGTGCACACAGCCTGGAGCCCGCTCAACGACGACTACCTCGCCGAGCCGTACGCCATCGCCGCGCAACTGCGCGACACCACGCCGGTGTTCTACGCCGGCAAGCTGGGCTACCTGGTCGTGTGCGACATGGCCGAGATCGAACGCATCTTCACCGACCACGAGACGTTCGCCTCGGTGAACGTCCAGGATCCCGTCTTCCCGCTGGCGCCGCTGGCGCACGAGATCCTCAGCGCTCCCGACTTCGACCCGGTGGCGGTCATGTCCAACCGCCCCGAACCCGACCACGGGCGCATCCGGGTCCACACCCGCCAGGGCTTCTCCAACAAGCGGATGCGCCACCTCGAGCCGTACATCCGCCGCCGCAGCCACGAGTTGATCGACGCCATGCTGGCCGCCGGCCCGCCGGCGGAGTTCGTGGAGTCCTTCGCCTTCCCGCTGCCGGGCGAGACCATCTTCCGGTTCATCGGCTTCCCCGAGAGCGACGACGAGATGCTGAAGGGCTGGTGCGGCGACCGCAAGGCGTTCTCCTGGGGCGCCCCGAGCCCCGACGAGCAGGCGGTGATCGCCCAGCACATGCTCAACTACTGGCGCTACTGCCGCGACTTCACCGCCGCCAAGCGCGACAACCGGGGCGACGACCTGGCGTCGGAACTCATCGACGCCCACGAGGCCCACCCCGGCGACATGACCTACCGCGAGGTCGAGTCGGTGATCTACGGCCTCTCCTTCGCCGGCCACGAGGCCATCACCGCGCTCATCTGCAACACCCTGCTGTGCCTGTTCGGTCACCGCGACCAGTGGGACGCCATCTGCGCCGACCCGCTACTCATCGGTAACGCCGTCGAGGAGGTGCTGCGCTACGAGTCCAGCCAGATCTCCTGGCGCCGCATCACCACGACCGCCACGACCGTCGGCGGCTACGACGTGCCGGCCGGCACGCCCATCCTCTTGAACTTCGCCTCGGCCAACCGCCAGCCCGACATCTGGGAGGCCCCCGACACCTTCGACATCGGTCGCCCGAACGCCAACCGCCACATCTCCTTCGGCAAGGGCGTCCATTTCTGCCTCGGCGCCCGCCTCGCCCGCTTCGAGACCCGCCTCGTGGGCGAGATCCTCGCCGAGCGCATCCCCTCGCTGCGCCTCGCCCCCCACCAGCGGCTCGACTACTTCCCCAACATCACCTTCCGCGGTCCCACCCGCCTCCACGTCGAGTGGGACCGGGATTGACGCGGCGGACTCGTGCTGTGGGAGCTACTTGCACCTGCCGCTGATCCGGCTCGCGGCGATGCCGATTTCTGCAGCGAGTCGGCGAGTGATCTCTGCGGCAGGGGGCGCGTCGCTGATGAGACCGGCGGACTCGCCGGCGAGGAGACTCATCTGCTCCAGGTCCCCAGTCGTCCCGGAGGTCGGTGGTAGCCCCGTGTACTTCACCAGGGGAACGGTCTGACCGAACACGTCCGCATTGCCGATCACGGGCAGCGAGGAAGGATCGAGTCCCTCATACGGCGGGGGCTGGTCAGCGCCTTCGTGATCGGTGACGATCCTGTTGCGAAGTCCCCGGACCGGCGCGTTCGGGAAGTCCAGACCGAACACCCAGTGCCTCCTCGTCCCGTTCACACCGGCCTCCACGAGCCTCGCCTTGTAGTCCTGGTGGGCGTCGGCCTCCGCGCTGGCCAGGAAGCGAGTACCGACCCAGGCGCCCTCGGCTCCCAGCGCGACGGCTGCCACGACGCCACGGCCGTCGGCGATGCCGCCCGCTGCGAGGACCGGAACGGGTGCGATCGCGTCGACCACGGCGGGGACGAGGGTGAACGTCCCCGCCGTGGAGCGATTGTGTCCACCGGCCTCGATCCCCTGCACGATGACGAGATCCGCGCCCATTTCGACCGCCCGAGCGGCCTCATCGACGGAGCCGACCTGTATCCACACCCTCGTGCCGGCGGCGCGGAGTTCGTCCACCCAGGCACTCTCAGGGGCATCCCAGAAGAACGACACGACCGGGATGCGGAGGCTCGCGCAGAGAGCGATGTGCTTCGACTCACAGAAGCGGGGGATGAAGTTGACCCCGAAGCAATGGTCTGTGGATGCCCGAACAGCGGCGATCTCCTGTTCCAGCAGTGCCAGTGGCATGGCGGTTCCGCCGAGCACGCCGATCCCGCCTGATGCCGATACCGCGGCAACCAACGGGGCGCGAGCCACGAAGGCCATACCGGCGCTCGCAACCGGTATGTCGAGTTCGTATTCCTCGGTGAACGCGGTCCTCATCGCCCAACCCGCTTCCGTCACGTCTTCGGATCACCCGCAGTAGTGCCCCGTCGTCCGCTGCCGCGCAGTTCAGGTCCTCAACGTAGGATTCGCGGATCGGCACGGCTTCCCGCTGGGCGCATAGGTTCTTGTCCGGCGGCGAACACGTGCAACCGCCGCACTGCGGAGGCGGCCATGGCGCTTGCTGAGACGACCGAGATGGTTCGGGAGCACGAGCGGTTCGATTACTGGCACGACGTGATCTGCCGTACCTACGTGCACATCGATGCCGAGACACTGCCGTCGGATCGGACTTTTGGTGCCGAGCTGGCCGCCGTGGACGTAGGACCGGTGACCTTCAGCCGGGTGCAGGCGGAGCCTCATCACGTCCGCCGCTCGAACGCTCAGATCGAGAGTCGGCCACATGACACCTTCATGGTGTCGTTGATGCTCCGCGGAGCCGGAATCCTTGCCCAAGAGGGGCGGGAGGTGGCGCTCGGACAGGGCGACGCAGCGCTCTACGACGGATCGCGGCCGTTCACACTTGCCCTCCCGGATCGGTTCGACATGATCGTGCTGCAGTTCGCCCGAGAGGCCCTGTTGCAGCGCTGCCCCCTGGCCGGACAGTTGACGGCATCCCGCCTGCCTGGCGATGCGCCGTCAGTGACCCCGCTGTCGTCTTTCCTGTGCTCGATCCGGCCCGCTGCTCTTTGCGAGGGCACAATCGTTGCGCGGCAGGTCGGAGCGAGCATGCTGGACATCCTGGCCGTGACGCTTGCCGAACAACTAGGAGCCGAGCCCGAGCCGGGCGCGCAGCGCAGGAAGTACTTCCTTCGTGCCTGCAATTACATCAATACGGAGATGGACGACCCATCACTCGATCCGGCGCGGATCGCGTCGGCGATCGGTGTGTCCGTCCGGTACCTCCACATGTTGTTCCGCGAGAACGGCACATCGGTCACCAAGCACGTCTTCCGCCGACGCCTCGCCCGGTGCCATGACGATCTCGTGGATGCGACCAGAGCGCACATGTCGATCACCGACATCGCCCATGCGCACGGCTTCAAGAGCTCTGCACACTTCGCCCGCAAGTTCGCCGACGCCTACGGCGCAACCCCTTCGAGCGTCCGCGCCGGCGCGCCGCCTCGCAACTGACTCGGCTCCGCTGGCTAGCGGCTTCCCGGTGACTGCTCTCGTGCCGGATTCCGGAGAGTTGGCGTCGCCGCGTCGCCGCGTCGCCAACTGAGTTCGGGGCCTCAGCCGGCCAGCAGGGGATAGGGGTCGCTGCCGGCCACGGTGACGCCGCCGGCGGGGATGGCGGCGACCTCGTGCCAGAGGCGGAGGCCGATGCGGCCTTCCAGCTTGCCGACCATCGCCAGGAACGAGTCGAAGATGGCGAGGTGGGTGGGGTGCGACTTGGCCCACTGCTCGAGGGAGCGGAGTTCGTCGAACCAGCCCACGAAACTGGTCGACTCCAGGTCCTCGCCGTCGAGGGTCTGCTCGCGCAGGAACCGGGCGGCAAGGCAGCCGGTCTCGGGGTCGTCGTCGAGGAAGTCGATGCCTGCGGTCAGGTTGGGCTCCACCTCGTCGAAGTAGATCTCCCGCTCGCGCTCGTCGCAGTGCTTCCAGATCTGACCCGAGCGGATCAGGCAGAGGTTCCCTGGCACCGGCTCGCCGGGCTCGGCCCGCAGGTCGGACGTGGCGGAGGCGGCGATGCGGTCCCGTGCCGCGCCCCAGTACTCGTGGACGTCGGTCAGTGTCGCGGGCAGCAGATTCCGCACGCCCGGGGTGACGTGCTCGGTGGAGTGCAGGGTCTCCCAGCGCTCGGCGGGGATGGTGGCGGTCTCCTCCAGCACTCCGGGTCCGGCGAGGGCCGCGACGACGTCGGGGCGCTCCCGCCAGCGCTCGTGGCGGTCGGGATCGGTCCAGTAGCCGAGCAGCACCGTCGTGGGTTCGGAGGCGTTGACGACGCGGGCACGCTCGGCGTGGTCGGGGGTGTATGTGCCGGCGCGCACGGTGTCCAGCACCGCCTCGATGGCGTCGTCGTCACCGCCGCGGACGAACAGCATCGAGAACACGGTCCGCTTGGGCAGGTCGACGGCGGTCCAGGCGGGTACCTGGGGGACATGGCCCTCGGGGCGGTTGGCGGTCATGGCGGCTCCTCTGGGTGGATCATGTCGCGTTTGCGCGGTTGGTTGGGTGTCAGTGTCCGGACTCTCCGTCGGGCGAGTCCGGTTGGTCGGTCTCGCCTCCCAGGTAGGCGGCTTGGAGTCGGTCGGGGCGGCGGCGGATCTCGGCTGCGGGGCCGCGCAGCACGATCCGGCCGCGGGCCAGGACGGCGGCTCCGTGTCCGCACGCCAGCGCCCGGTCGGCGAACTGCTCCACGAGGAGGATCCCCAGGCCGTCGGCGGCCAGATCAGTGACCGTGGCCAGGACGCGGTCAACGATGACCGGTGCCAGGCCGAGGGACAGTTCGTCGATCATCAGCACCTTCGGCCTCCCCAGCAGAGCGCGGGCCAGCACGAGCATCTGCTGCTCGCCGCCGGAGAGCAGCGAGGCGGCCACCGTGGCACGCGGCTGCAGTTCGGGGAACAGCTCGAACGCCATGCCGATCCGCCGGCGGGGCGCCGCCACGAGGAGGTTCTCCTCGACGGTCAGGTCGCCGAAGACCTCGCGGCCCTGCTGCACGTAGGCCAGACCGGCGCGCACCCGCCGGCGGCGGGACCGGCGACCGATGTCGGCTCCGTCGAGGAACACACGGCCCGAGCGCACCGGCGCCACCCCGGCGACGCCGTCCAGCAGCGTGGACTTGCCGACGCCGTTGGCGCCCAGCAGCACCGTCACCTCGCCGGCGGCGACCTCCAGATCCACGTCGTGCACCACCGGTGACCCGGCACGGTCGACGCAGAAGCCCTCGATGCGCAAGCCGGTCACGGTGCCTCCGCTCCTCCGCCGGGCGCCCCGAGGTAGGCGGCCACCACCTCGGGATGCGCCAGCACCTTCTCGGGCGGTCCGTCGGCGATGATGCGCCCGAAGTTCAGGACCACGACCCGGTCGCACGTAGCGGACACCACATCCAGGTCGTGCTCGATGAGCAGCACCGACGAGCCGAACGTGGCGGGGATCGCTGCCAGCGCCGCTACGAACCGCTCCCGGACGTGACCGGCGAGGCCGGCGGCCGGTTCGTCGAGCAGCACCACCCGTGGTCGGGACACGACGGTGCCGCAGACCTCCAGGATGCGCCGGGTGCCCACATCAAGCGAGCGCACCGGCGTGGCCACCGGCGGCAAGCCGAAGTGGGCCAGCGCCTCGTCCAGCGGCAGCCACGAGTCGCCCGCCGCCAGGTCGAGATAGCCGCCGACGGTGAGGTCCAACGGCACGTGGCTCTGCTGGAACGAGCGCCGGAGACCGCGGCGGGCCCGTTCGCGAGGTGCGAGGCGACCGATGTCCTGCCCGGCGAGGGTCACCGTGCCGTCGTGACGGCCGGCGAATCCGGCGGCGGCGTCGACCAGCGTGGACTTGCCGGCGCCGTTGGGACCGATGAGCCCCAGAATCGCTCCCGGCGCGATGCCCAGCGACACGGCGTCGAGCGCTCTCACTGCCCCGTAGGAGACCGAGATGCCGTCCAGCGCCAGGACGGGGGCCCCGTCGCCGGGAACGTCGGCGGGTTCACCGGACGGCCCTGCCGGCGTGCCGGCTCGGCGGCCGCCCTCGGCGAGGGCGCTGCCTGCGGGATCGGGCGCGCCGGCTGAACCAGCGGTCGGCCCGGCCACCGCGGGGAGCAGTTGGGGTGCCGCAGCGAGGGAGTGCAGGCATCGAAGCCCCGCCCGCAGCGCCGCCGAGAGCCCGCCCTCGCCCTGGCTGAGCGCCACGAGGCCGCCGGCGGCGAAGATCATCGGGGCGATGTCCTGGGGGAGTCCCAGGTCGCTCAGGAAGTTGGGGATCAGCCGCCCGAACAGCCCGGCCAGGAGGGCGCCTTCGAAGTGCCCGGCGCCGAACATCAGCGCCGCGGTCAGGATCGTCATGGATTCGAGGGGCTCGAAGCTGGCCCCGCTCACGACGCCGTTGAGCGCCACCAGCAGCCCGCCCGCCAAGCCGGCGACGGCCGCGCTGGCGGCGAACGCCGACAGCTTGGTCCGAACGACGCTGCGGCCCAGAGCGGCCACGGCCCGCTCGCTGCGCCGCACCGAGAACCACCACCGGCCCAGGCGCGCCCGCCGCAGCGCCGCCACAACGACCGCCACGAGCCCCAGCACGATCGCCACCAGCAGGAAGAAGCCGGCCTCCCCGTCGGCGAAATCGGGAGGATTCACGCGGTTGCCCTCCAGCAGACCGGGGAAGCCGTCGGCGAAGATCACTCGCGACACTGCGGCGCTGAACACCAGCGTGAACACCGCCAGGTTCAGGCCCCGTAGGCGCAGCGCCGGAATCCCCACCACGACGCCGACGGCCAGCGCCACCAGTGCGGCGAGCGGTAGCTGCGCCAGGTACGGCAGGTCGGAGCGGTGGCTGAGCCAACCCACGGTCCAGGCGCCGATGCCGGCGAAGGTCATCTGGCACAGCGACAGCAGCCCGGCGTTGTCGTAGATGACCCCGACGCTGACGGCCACCAGCGCGGTGATCAGCGCGCTGGTCAGCAGGAACAGCCAGAACTCGTCGGCGAAGCGGGCGATCAGCAGCACCCCGGCGATGTAGGCCGCGGCGCCGGTGATCTCAGCGCGCCGCATCCCACACCTGCTTGCGCTGGGTCCACAACAGGACCACGAGGGCGATGAGGAACGGCACGGCGCCCCGGTACTCCGCCCAGGAGGTCCGGTAGGAGGACAGCGACTCGATGACGGCCACGACGATGCCGCCTGCGAACGCCAGAGGAAGGTTGCGGAACGCGCCGATCAGCGCCGCCGCCATGGCCGGGAAGATCAAGAACCCGAGGCTCGAGAAGCCGCCGGGCAGGTTCGACGCCACGACGATCATCCCGAAGGCCGAGACGACCCCGGTGAAGCCCCACACCATCGCCGTGCGGGCGAAGATCGGTACGCCCAGCAGCTCGGAGGTGACCGGTCGCTCGGACATGGCCCGCACCTGTGACCCGAGCCGCGTGCCTCTCAGCACCCAGGTCATCGCCAGCACGGTGAGGATCGCCGCGCCGACCACGATCAGGCTGCTCAAGGTGACGACCACGTTGCCCACCGACCAGGACACGCCCGGGAACAGCACCGGGACGCTCCGCGGCGCGTCGCCGAAGATGCGGAACCCCACGGCGAAGAACCCGACGGTGGCGGCGATCATCGCCGCGGTCCGGGCCGCTCCGGCGGCCTCGGCGAAGAACCGGGCGAAGATCAGGCCGGTGAGCGTCGCCAGGGCGCCGGCCAGACCGATGCCCGCAGCCATCGCCACCCCGATGGGCCAGCCGTGATCGAAGGCGACGGCGGTGGTGTAGGCGCCGAACGCCCCGACCACGGCGCAACTGAAGTTGACGACCCCGGCCATCCGGTACAGCACGACGATGCTGACGCCCAACATGGCGTACGCACCGGCGGCAGCGGTGGCGGCGACGGTCAGCGTGAGCAAGCCCAGGCGGTTCCACCCGCCGTCGCGTCGCCGCCCATGGCGGTCAGTTCGGCAGCACGACCCATTCGTCGAGTGCGGTCACCCAGGCGCCGTCCTGGAGCACCACGAACTTGCTGGCCTGGTTCGGTGCGTGGATCGGCGCGTCACCGAACGAGTATGGGGTGCCGAGCAGCGGCGTGTCATAGCGGTCGAGGGCGAGCAGTGCCGCGGCCACGGACTCCCGGGTGATCTCACCGTCGATGCCGGCGAGCACCTCGGTGAAGATCGTGGCCGCCAGGTAGCCGCCCTGCGCGAACGACGTCAGCGCCACGCCGCTGTCGATCATGAGTTGGCGCCAGTCGTCCAGCACGGGTGACGTCGAGCCGTACGGCTCGAACTCCGAGTTGGCCTGCAGGCCACCTCCGGCGCTGCCGAGCTGGCCGGCGATGGCGTCGGTGTAGTACGAGGTGAGGCCGATCCAGGTGATGTCCCCCAGCCCCTGCGCCTCGATGGCCCGCCCCACGGCCAAGGCGTGCGGCTCCACACCGTCGATCACGACCGCCTGGCAGCCCGCGTCGCGGGCCTGCAGCATCAGCGGCGTCGGGTCGTCCGCCAGGGTGGCGGCGGCGATCCGGAAGGCCAGGGACTTGCCGGTCAACTCCTCCCAGCGGGCGACGGCGGCGTCGAAGGCCGGCGCCAGGTCGGGCACCACGAAGAGGTTCACGTTGCAGACGTTCTCGAAGCCGAGCGTCTCGGAGGCGTAGAACAGCGACACCGTGATACCGGCGTAGGGCCCGGTGTTGACCGGTGAGATATTCGGCGACAGGAAGCACAGCGGGTCCACGCCGGTGCCCTGGATGGAATACACACCGGTCTCGGCGTAGAGGCCGGCATTGACCACGCACTCCAGCGTGCTGGCCGAACCCACCATGGCCACCACGTCGTCCTGCTCCACGAGCTTGCGGGCCGCCGTGGCGGCACCCTCAGGCGTCCCGCCGTCGTCCTCGATGATCAACTCGATCGGGCGCCCGCCGATCCCGCCGGAGGCGTTCACCCGGTCGAAGACCGCCTTGGCTGCCACCGAGGCCTCGGGGAATAGCGCGCCGCCGGTCAGGGAGCTGATGTTGCCGACGCGGATCGGCTCGCCGGTGGCCTCGGCGGGCGCCGCCGGTTCGGCGGGGGGTGGGGGCGGGGGTTCCGGCGCGGCCTCCGGTTCGGTGGATGCCGCCGAGGCGATCTCGGGCCCAGTGGCGGCGTCGGACTCGGTAGCGGGAGCCGGTGGCGGTTCCGGCGCGGTCTCGGCACCGGTCGCGGGGGCCGGGGCGGGCGCCGGTGCTGGTGGCTCCGCGGCCCCCTCCTCGTCGGCGCCGCAGGCCGCCACCAGCAGAACGAAGGCGGCGAGCACCGCCGGGACGAGCCGATATCGCCGGAGTGTGTGCTTCTTCATGGTGTCCTCCCTTTCGGTTACGCGTGCCGGCCTGTCAGGCCGTTGCGGGCTGTGGAAGTTCCTCGAGCGCCCGGTCGCCGTCGCCGGGCGTCTCCGCCTCGGCACCGACGATCTCCACGGCGGGTTGCGGGCGGGGATCGAAGACCAGGCGGGTCACGTCGGGGCGCGAGTAGTGGCCGCTGGGGTCCTGGACGACCTTCGACAGGGGGATCAGCGACAGGTCGATCTCGGCGTAGACGATCCCCTCGGTGTGCTCGTCCAGAAGGTTCGAGATGATCCGCCCGTCGGGGGCGTAGATGCGGCTGCAACCGCCGCCGCCGACACCGCCCAGCAGGGCGCGCTGCTCGTCGCTCTCGCCGAACAGGTCCAGCCCCGCCTCGCCGGTCACGGTGGTCGCCGCGATCGTGAAGCACGAACCCTCCACGGCGTAGACCTGCGTGGCGTTCATGTTGACGTCGATGTCGAGGGCGTTGGCCAGCCCGCGGTAGAGGCAGAACGAGGGCCAGCTGGCGACGTGCACCTGCTCGCCCTGGCTGTACATGGCGAACTTGGTGAGCGGCTGGAGGTGCTCCCAGCAGTTCAACGCCCCGAGCCGGCCGATGCCCTCCACGTCCTGCACGTGCAGGTGGCTGCCGTCGCCCTGGCCGAACAGGGCGCGCTCCACGTGGGTGGGCTTCAGCTTGCGGCGACAGAACAGAACCTCACCGTCGGCGCCGAAGGCGAACTGCGCCATGTACAGCGACCCCCGGTCCTTCTCGCTGGCGCCGAACACGACGGCGATGTTGTTGTCGGCGGCCGCCCCGGCCAGCCGCTGGAACGCCTCGTCGCCGACGGTGATGGAGTTCTGGTGGTAGCGCTGCACGAACTGCATACCCCAGGCCTGCGGCCCCAGCCACAGGAAGTGTGGGTAGCCGGGAACCCACGTCTCGGGGAACGCCACGAGTCGGGCGCCGTTGGCGGCGGCCTCGGCGATCAGGCCAGCGGCCTTTTCGACGCCGGCCTCCACGTCGAGCCAGCACGGCTCCGCCTGCACGGCGGCGGCGACGAACGGGGCGGCTGCTGTCATTGCGACTCCTTCACCAATGCGGATCAACAGGTGGAGGAGGGCCGCTGTGCCCTATTTCCGCAGGTCGCACGCGCCGCGGGGCAAGCGATGCGCTGCAGCGAACCGTCGCGGCTCTTTCCGCCATGTCGATGAAGCTATGAAGGGGCCCGCGAATGCGGCAATCCTCGCAGCGTGTAATCTCTTGTCCCAGAGTGCACTCTCTTCTGCGCTGGGAGAATGCTTCAGCCCAGTGCAGCCCAGGAGGATGAGGCCGTGGGCACATCGGCGAACACCGAGACAGTTGCCGGCCGGGATCGTTTCGATTTCTGGCACGAGGTCATCTGCTCGGCGTTCGTGCGCCTCGAGGCCGAGACGCTGCCGTCCGAGCAGCCCTTCCAGGCCGAGATCTTCAGCACCGACCTGGGCGCGCTAGCGCTCAGCCGCGTGCACGCGCAGCCCCACACGGTCCACCGCTCCCCGTCGCTGATCCGCGCCGAGCCCCGCGACGAGGTGCTCGTCTCGCTGCAGCTCAGCGGTGTGGGGGTGGTGATGCAGGACGATCGCGAGGCTGTCCTGGAGGCGGGCGACTTCGCCCTCTACGACGCCACCCGGCCCTACAACCTCGTCATGCCCGGCGAGTTCGACATGCTGGTCCTGCAGTTCGACCGCCAGTTCCTGCTGGAGCGCTGCCCGTTCCCCGAGCCGCTGACCGCGGTGCGCATGCGCAGCAACGGCACGGTGACCGCCCCGGTGTCATCGTTCCTGCGCTCGCTCGAACCCTTCGCCTTCGGCGAGGAGAACGCCGTGTCCCGCCAACTCGCCACGAGCGCCCTCGACTTGGTCGGGGTGGCCCTGGCCGACCACTTCGGCGACGAGATGGTCCCCGGGTCCAGCAGCACCAAGCACTTCCTGCGGGCCTGCACCTACATCAACGCCTACGCCGACGACCCCGGCCTGGATCCGGCCCGCATCGCCTCTTCGATCGGGGTCTCGCTGCGCTACCTGCACCAGCTCTTCCGGGATCACAACACGACAGTCACCACCTACCTTATGCGCCGGCGCCTGGCCCGCTGCCGCGACGACCTCGTCTGTGGCCAGCACCGCGCCAAGACCATCACCGAGATCGCCCTCAGCCACGGCTTCAAGTCCCCCGCCCACTTCTCGCGCTGCTTCGTCGAGGCCTACGGCACCACCCCCAGCGCCGCCCGCCGAGCGGCATTTTCAGTCTCTCCGTAGCCCCGCCATCCTGTCACGTCCGCGATCCACTGGGTCAGCGTCGGGTGCCCGCGGCGACGAGGTCGGCGACGTTGCGCGCCAGGGCCGTGTGCAGGGCGAGCAGCGTCTCGGTTCGGCGCACCTCGTCGATGGCGGCGATCCGCTGGAGGATCTCGTGGAGATTGTCGTTGGTGGCCGCCACGATCCTCACGAGGAGGTCGCCGCGCCCGGTGACCGTGTGGATCTCGAGAACCTCGTCGACCTCGGCGAGCTTGCGCACGGCGGCGTCGTGCGCGCCCTGGGCGATGGTGAGGGTCGTGAAGGCGCACACCCCCAGTCCGGCTGAGCGAGGCTCGATGTCGGGGCCGTACCCCGTGATCACCTTGCGCGCTTCCAAACGCCGGATGCGGTCGTGCACCGTGCCGCGAGCGAGCCCCGTACGCCGGGCCATCTCGGAGACACCCTGACGGGGATGGCGGCGCAGCACACCGATGATCCGGCGATCGGTGTCGTCCAGCGGGATGTGCACACTGCTTCCGTTGGGCATGTCTCTCCTCCTGTTCAACGTCGTTCTGATAGTAATCGGACAAATCAGTAGCCAGGTTGCTCAACTATTGAGCATTTGCACCGCCACTCTGCTTGTCTTCGTTCCTCAGCCGACACGAGAACCGGATCACGAGGAGCGAGCGCCATGTCACACCTCAAGAAGGTCGACCACGTCACGTACGCCTGCGAGAAGGGATCGATCGAGCGCTGGGCCTGGTTCCACATCGAGGTGGAGGGTGGAACGCTCATCAACCGGATCGACGACGTGCGTCCCGATGACCCCGACTCGAGCATGAAGCTCTGGTGCATCGACTACGGCGACTTCGGGGTGGCACTGATCGAGGGCATCGACCGGGCGGGGCAATCGCAGGTGACAAAATTCGTCGAGTGCCACGGCGACCACGCCTGCCAGCACGTTGCGTTCGAGACGCGAGATCTGGACGACTTCACAGAGCACATCGCGCAAATGGGAGGATCGCTGCGCGGCTCCAAGCTGGTGCGTCACGACGGGTTCGGTGTGCTCGAGCAACTCTTCGCCCGCGGCTACTCGGCAGGCGACGCGGCCGAGGTGCCGTTCCCGGAGTACGTGCAGCGTCCCGAAATCGGCGCCGGCGACGAGGTGCCGATCACGTTCGCGCAGGAGACCGGGCAGGGGTTCTACGCGCAGATCGCCGACGCGGTGGCGGGTGGCGACGTCGCGCCGTTCTTCGACTTCGCCGCCATGCCGCAGGGCTGGACCGTCCCCGAGCCCACGCCCCGAGCCACGGTCACCTGAGACGCGGGTGCCGATCGCGGCGCCGGGCCTCGTCGGGGGATTCGGCGCTTCTGGCCGCTTCGATGCCCTGCTTGCGGTCCAGGGGGAACGGTGTCATGCCGTCGGCGCCCGGCGGCGCGATCGACGGTGGGAACAGCGCGAACGAGTTCTCGTCGCGCGGCTTGCGGCCAATGGTCAGCCCCCGGGCGTTGGCGCCCTTGGGGGGCGGCACGGGTGCGCCGTCGACCATCTCGATATCGATCCACCACTTCTTTGCGGGGTTGATCTCACCGCGGCCCAGCCGGTCGTCGAGGCGGGCGATCCAGGCGCGAGCGAACGGCAGCCTCATCGCCGCCCATTGGAACGGGCGCTCCGACAGGACGCCCTCGACGTTGTACGGGCACGTCTTCATGCAGCGCCCGCAGGCCGAGCCGCGCATGTTCGTGATGCGGTACCTGGCGCAGCGATCCACGTCGGGTTTCCACATCTCGTAGCCGTTGAACATGACCTTGCCGCGGAAGCGGATGGCGCCGACCGGGCACTCCCGGGCGCACTTATTGCACTTGCTGCAGAAGTCCTGCAGCCCGAAGTCGATGGGCCGGTCCGAAGCGAGGGGCATGTCGGTGGTCACCACGCCCGACTTGAACCGGGGCCCCACGAAGGGGTTGAGCACGAGTTCGCCGATGCGGGAAAGCTCGCCGATGCCGGCCCGGAGCAGCAGGGGAATGTGGTTGAGTTCGTCGTAGACGGCGGTGTGCGCCTGGGCGGCCCAGCCGAGGGACCGGAGCTGCGCCGCCAGCGTGCAAGCGATCATCGAGGCTCGGAGATAGGCGCGCATCGACTGGGCGCCGCTTATCCAGTCGTCGCCCGACGCCCCCTCCATGGTCTCGTAGCCCTGATCCAGCACGAAGATGATGGCGTTGCGGTGCTTGGGTTCGATCACGGCCCCGTCCGCCGTGTGCGAGTACCAGGCATACGCAGGGGCATCGCAGACGCCCGTCATGTCGGCGCCGAGGAAGTGCCCGAGCGCCTTGACCGCATCGGCGTTCGCGCCGGGATCCTCGGTCCCGTCGGCGATGCGGGGCGCGACCTCGCCGGTCTGGAGAGGTACCAGCGCCTCGAGCATGACGCGAGACGCCATGCCGTGCGGCGCCTTCTCGATGAACCTGTCGACCTCGCGCTGGGGGCGCTCGCCGAGATCGCCGGCTCGGGCCCGCATGAAGAAGTTGTGACGCGCCGCGGCGCGCTCCACCTCCTCCTCGATGATCAGCGTTGTGGGCTCATCGACCCGGCGGACCTTCTCCATGGGGTACCGGCCGAGATGCCACGGGCGACTCTGACCGGCGAGCCGCCGCCAGCCGGGGCGGGTGCCGCCCAAGCCGAACGCGTGACGCACCGCCAGACGGGCCCGGGCGATGATGTGGCCCGGCGACAGCGGCTGATCCGCCGGGAGAGCGAAGTCGGTGGTGATCGTGGCGAGCCCGAAACCGCCGCGCACGAGCGGGTTTCGGAGTTTGCCGTGATGAGCCTCCAGAACACCTGCGCTCACAGCCACGACCGCATGGTCGACGTCGCTGCCGGCCAGGCTGTGCGCGGTGGCCTCGTAACCCAGCGTGCCCAGATAGCGGGCCACGACGGTGGCGATCTCCATGGCCCGAACATCGGCGCCAACCTGATCGGCGCCCGCGATCCAGTCGTATCCCGGCTCGCCGCGGCGGATCGGCCGCCGATGAGCCACCAGGATCGAGATGGCGTGCGTGTGACCGTCGAGAGGATCGCTCACCCATGGCTGTGCCGGCAGCTCGCACACCCCGACCAGATCGGCATCCAGGAAATAGCAGTATCCCTTCACGTTGTCGGCGGCGGCCTGCGGCGATGGCATCGCGGCCCGGCCCGGCGCCACGCCGGCGTGCCGAGCCTTCGCGAAGACTCGGACGATCGGGTCGACGACACCGCTGACGCACCGGGCGCCTCCTCCCCGGTGGTGTGGGTCCGGCAGCGGTGGGAGCGCGTCCATGGCGATCCCGCCGCCGGTCCGGGGCAAGCGCTCGGCGGGCAGCGGCCCCAGTGCAGCCGGCCGGGAACGACCCGAGAACAGCCTCATCGGATCGGCGATCGACGGAACACGACCCCAACCGCTATCAGATCGGCGCCGGCGCCGCGCCGCGCGGGCCTCGCCGCGCGGGCTGTGCGAGGATCTCTCCCATGGCTCTCGCGGGCGGGATCTTCTACGAGATCTGTGGGGAGGGCGTGCCCGTGCTCGTGATGCACGGCGGTCTGGGACTCGACCATCAGTACCTCCGGCTCGCACTCGACGACCTGGCCGGCTCCGCTCAGGTCGTTTTCTACGACCACCGGGGCAACGGGCGGTCGGCGCCGGTCGACAACTGGGACGATGTCACGCTGGATTCGCTGGCGGCCGACGCCGAGGTGCTGCGTCGCGAACTTGGATGCGATCAGTTCGTCGTCTACGGGCACTCCTTCGGCGGCTTCGTGGCGATCCGGTACGCGCTGCGGTACCAACGGCATCTGTCGGGGCTGATCCTCGCCGGTACCGCAGCCAATCTTCGGCACCCGCCCAACATCCCCGCAGACGCAGACCCGGACGCCGTCGCGGCCTTTCGCACCCTCTTCAGCAGGCCGATGAATTCCGACAGCGAATGGGCTGAGACGTGGTCCCGGGCGCTTCCCCTGTACTGGCCGGGGATGGACCGCGACGCTGCCGCCGACATCCATCGCCGCACGATCTACCGAGCCGACGCCTGGAATCGAAGCGGACCGGCGCTGGCCGGCTACGACGTCCTGGAGGAGATGGGCCGGATCGACGTCCCGACACTCTTGGTGAGCGGGAAAAGAGACTTCATCACGGGTCCGGCCTGTCACGAGGACATGCATGCGGTGCTGCCGCGATCGGAGCTGGTGACTTTCGAGGACAGCAGCCACTTCTCGTTCCTCTCCGAGCGCGAGCGCCATCGGGAGGCCGTCGAGGGCTGGCTCCGAGCCCTCTGAGCGGCGCGGTCGGGCGCCGTCACCCGACCGGTTGTCGTCGGCGCTCCGCCACGGCTCGATCGTCGCATTCGCGCTCCTCCTCGCATGACTCGTGGATCGTCCGCTCTTGACGTCCAGCGCAACGCCAGATAATATATGCATGGTAATGCAATTGCTGGCTCAGCACTGGTTGGGCCAGGGGGGAGGTAGCCATGAATGGTCTCCGACGGGGAAAGCTGTGGATGGGTGCGTTGCTCGCCTTCACGCTCATCGCTGCGGCATGTGGCGATGACGGCGATGCGGTCAGTGATGCGACGCCGGCCACTCCAGCGCCCGCATCCGCCGAGCCGGAAGTGGCCGAGGAGCCCGCGCCGGCTGCGGCGGCCGAGCCGGCCGAGGCACCCGAGCTGGCCGAAGAGCCCGCCGAGGAGCCCGAGCCGGTTGTGGAGCCCGCGCCGGCCGAGGAGCCCGCGCCGGAGGTGGCTGAGCCGGCTGAGGAGCCCGAGCCGGCTGAGGAGCCGTCAACTGGTGGGGTGATCGGCTTCGCCTACGGCTTCGAGAACGTGCCGATCTATCAGAACGTGCTGGAGCCGGCGCTCGCTGAGGCAGAGCGCCTCGGATTCCAGATCGTCGAGGGCTCGGCCATGGGTGACTGCGAGGCGCAGCTCGCCGACATCGACAACATGATCGCCTCGGGCGTGGACGCGCTCGTCGTCCTGAGCATGTGTCCGGGCGGGTACGACGCCCATTTCGCGGCGGCCCAGGCGGCCGGTATTGCGGTGGTGACCTATCTCTGGGACCATCCCGGCGCCGATGGCCGCATCCTGCTGGCCGACGAGATCCCGGGCACGATCATCTCCGATCGGGCAATCGAATGGATCGACAACGAGTACGAGGGCGCGCTGGAGGACTTCTCGTGGCTGGTTCACGGGTGCCCGCCGGCACCCCCGGGAATCCAGTTGCGGACCTCGATCCCGATCGAACGGATCACCGCACACACCGGCGCCGCGCCGGTCGAGACGTTCTGCACCCTCGACCCGATCTCGTCGCTGGACGCCACGCTGGAGGCGTTGCAGGCCGACCCTGGGATCAACATGGTGATCGGCATCACCGAGAGTTCGGCGCTGGGCAGCTACGCGGCGTTCGAGCAGACCGAAGGGTTCGACACCGGGAACGTGTTCATCGCCGGAGTGGACGGTGAGCTTCCGGCCATCGAGCTCATCGCCAACGGCGGCGGCATGGACGGCATGTACACGATGTCGGCGGCGCTGGATCTCGAAGCGGTCGGGTTCGCCGTGGTCCGTGTCAGCCAGGCCGCAATCACAGGCGACGAGGCGAACTCCACCTTCCAGACCCGCCACGTGCCGATCTCGATCGATGACGTCGAGGGGGCGCAGGCGTGGTTCGAGCGGGTGTTCTCCGCCTACGGTGGTTGATCGCCGGTTGATCTTTGCCGGTCGATCCCTCGCCGGCCGATCTGTGGTACTCAGGCTGGTATGACTGACGGAAACACACGCCCCGGCGGCGTCGCCGAGGCACGGGAGGCGGATGACGGGTTCCTCCAGAGTTACCTGCCGTTCCTGCTGCACCGCTCGTACCAGTTGCTGTCCCAGACGTTTCACGCGGGGCTCGCCGATGTGGGCCTCGACGTTACGGAGTGTCGGATCATCAACTCCCTGGCGGACTACGGGCCCCTGACACTGCAACGGATCCAGATGCTGGCGTACATCGTTCAACCCACGGCGTCGAGGGCCTGCGCACGCCTGGAGAGCCGGGGCCTGCTCACGCGCCGGGCCGGGACCGACGACAAGCGCCAGCGGATCTTCGAACTCACCGAGGCCGGCCGGGCGGCGAGCCGGCAACTGATGGAGGTCTCGAGCGTGGCGCTCGACGAGACGCTCGTGAGAACCTCGGTCGACCCTGCCCGCCTCGAGGCGATGCTCAAGCACCTGATCGCCGATCTGGAGCAGAGCCAGCCCGTGAGTTCCGCCGGCTCGCATGTCGGACTCGAGCAAGCATGAGCGGCCCCGACCCCACTTCGCCGGAAGGTCTGGCCGCGTCGGTCGGCGAACTGGTGAGGATTCCCAGCGTGAACCCTCACCACGCCGGCTCCGGCGACGGGGGCGAGCGGCGCCTGGCCGCCTGGTTCGCCGAGCGGGCGGAGTCCCTGGGTGCCGAGGTGGTCGTGGACCACGTCCGAGACGGACGATGCAACGTCTATGCCACGTTCGCGGGCTCCTCGCCACGCACCATGGCCGTCGACGTTCACCTCGACACCGTCGGCGTCGAGCACATGACGAGGGACCCGTTCGACGGCGTGGTGGAGGGGACCCGGGTGTTCGGGCGAGGCGCGGTCGACACGAAGGCGAGCCTGGCCGTCGTGCTGGGCGTCCTGGGCGAGCTTCGGGCGGAGGGTCGCCGACCGGTGCCGACCGTGCAGGTCGTGGGCACGGTGGGCGAGGAGATGCGCGGCATGGTCGGCGCCGTGCGCTACCGGGATTGGCTCCTGGACAATGACATGACCGTCGACCAGCTCATCGTCGCCGAGCCGACCGGTTGCGCTCCCGTGCACGGCCACAAGGGCGGGGTCGACTTCCAGGTCATCGTGCACGGCGAGGCTGTCCATTCGGCGCACGTGAGCGCCGGCATCAACGCCGTGAGCGCCGCAGCGCGAGTCGTCGCCGCGATAGACGATGAGCATGCCCGCCTCGTCGGCTTGCAGTGGCCGACACCGGTTGGGGCGGCATCTGTGGCGACCGTTGGGATTACCGGCGGGATCGCGCCGAACATCGTCCCCGACCGCTGCGAGGTCGTCATCAACCGGCGCACCGCGCCCGGGGAGCGGGTCGAGTCCGTGGTGGCGACGCTGGGTGAGCTCGTGGTCGCCGCGGCTCGTCCGGCCACTGTCGACGTCGAGGTGGCCGATGGTTTCGCCGTCGACGCCTTCTACCGGCCACCGGACTTGCCGCTGGTGCAGCGAATCAGCAGGCTGAGCGGCGAACCTCCCGCAGTGGCCGCCTTCGGGAGCAACGCGCTGTTCTACGACGACGTCGCCACGGAGTTGCTGGTCTTCGGTCCCGGTTCGATCTCTCAGGCCCACAAGGCGATCGAGTGGATCGAGATCGGCGAACTGGTGCGGGCCGCGGACATCTACCGCCGGCTCTTCACGGATCCCGACGCATGATCGCCTCCGGGGCTCGCGGGGACTGGGGCACCGGTTGAGCGCCCCGGACGTGGCGGCTCCGGTGAGGTGGATCCGTCAACGGGGGTTGACCGACATCGCCATCCGTTACGGCCTGATCGCCGCGCTGGTGGTGCTGGCGGCGATCCTGGCGCTGAGTCGGGACAGATTCCTCACCGTGACCAACATCCACACGATGCTGCTCACCAGCGCGGTCTCGATCATGATCGCGGTGCCGCTGGGCATGTTGTTGCAGTCCGGTGGAGTGGACTTCTCGGTTGGCAGCGCGCTCGGGCTGGCGGTCGTGCTGGGCGGGCACTTCATGGCCGACTTCGGCTGGCATCCAGTGCTGGCGTGCATCGCCGTGGTCGTGATCCTCGGCTTCGTGGGGATGGTCAACGGCACGCTCTGCGCTCGCTGGCACCTCTCGCCGGTCGTCGTGACGATCGGGATGCTGTTCCTGCTCCGGGGCGTGGCGTTCGTCATCACCGGTTCGGAGATCCGCCGCGACTTCGGGCGCGGGTTCGCCTTTGTCGGGCGATCCCGGACCGTCCCGTTCGACCTCCCGGCACCGGTGCTCTGGGCTGCGGTCTGGTCCGGTGTCCTGCTCGTGCTCTGGTACCGCACGCGCTGGGGGCGGCACGCGCACGCCTGCGGCGCAGGCGAGGAGGCGGCTGTCGACGTCGGGATCAACGTGACCCGGAGGCGACGCAGCCTCTACGTGATCGTCTCGATCGGTTCGGGGCTCGGCGGGCTCATCCAGCTGTCCCGGCTGGACAGCGCGCCGCCGGTCACGGGGCAGAACCTCGAACTCGAGATCCTGACCGCCGTGCTGCTGGCGGGCGTGGCGTTCATGGGCGGGCACGGGTCGGCGGCGAACATCATCACCGGTGTTCTGTTCCTGACGGTGCTCGGGAACGGTCTGATCCAGTTCCGCGTGGACACCAACTGGTCGCGGGTGGTCGAGGGTGCTGTCCTCGTCTCCTCGGCCGGCTTCCAGGTGGCGATCGTGCGTGCCGCCAGGCGCCAGCGCCCGCGACCCGCAGAGCGCGACGACCTCGACGGGCGCGCGGCACTGGCGACGGTCAAACCCCGTTCGGCGCAGGTGCGCTCCGACAGCGATCCGGTCCTCGAAGTCGACGGTGCGACGAAGCGGTTCGGCCCGGTCGTGGCGCTGGATGGCGTCTCCTTCGGGGTGCATCCCGGAGAGGTGGTGGGGCTCCTGGGGGACAACGGTGCCGGTAAGACCACCCTGGTGAAGGCCCTGACCGGGGTACACGCCCTGGAGGAGGGCGCTGTCATCGTCCGGGGACGAGAGGTGGAACTGCGCTCGCCCCTCGACGCCCAGTCGCTTGGCATCGAGGCCGTCCACCAGAGGCTCGGCGTTGTCGGGATCTTCGATGCCGCCGAGAACCTGTTCCTGGGCCGCGAACCGCTCGTCTCCAACGTCTTGGGCCGTCGTATCGGCTGGATCGACAAGCGGTACATGCGGTCCGAGGCGGCTGCCGAAGTGCAGAAGCTGCGTGTGCAGATACCCGATGTCCGCGCCCCGGTGGCGTCGTTGTCGGGCGGCGAGCGTCAGTCGGTCTCGGTGGCTCGAGCCGGCCGCTGGGCTCAGTCGATCGTCCTGTTGGACGAGCCGACCGCGGCGCTGGGCGTCGAGCAGTCCGCAGAGGTCCTCCGGCTGATCAGGGACCTCGCCGAGGCCGGTGCGGCTGTGCTGCTGGTCACCCACGACATGCCGCAGGTCCTCGAGATCTGCGACCGGGTGATGGTGCTCCGGCGCGGACGGGTCGTCGCAATCGAAGCCGTCGATCAGGACACGAGCGTGGAACGACTGGTCGGCCTCATCATGGGCGCCATCTCGAAGGCCCCGCCCGATGTCTGAGCGATCGCTGGCGTCGCTCCTCAGCCTGGCGGTGGTGCTGAGCGTCATCTCGACAGCCTGCCTTCGCCTTCCCGAGGCCGCGCCGCAGACCGACCGTGCCGCGACCGATGAGGCCTCGCTGCGCGAGTTGACCGAGCTGGTCAATCTCGGCACCTGCACCGAGAACGGCTGGGACGGCGACGTCAGGAACGATGCCACGGCACCACTCGAGGTCGTGATCGGCGTGATCTTCAACGGCTTCGGCTCCGAGGCGCTCGGTCGGGGAGCGACGACCGTCGCCGTCGAGCCGGGCTCGGTGACAGCGTTCATGGTGGTTCCAGATCCCCCCATCGAGGACCTGGTGCTGTCCTGCAGCATCGAACTGGCGACCATTACGATCCGGAATTGAGGCCATTTCTGGACATGTGACCTCCCGTTAACATATCGATACCGTTATGTCGATGGGTTCCGCTGAACTGCTCGCGCGAAGAATTCGACTACGGCACATGATCGTGGCGACGACGATCGCCCACTCTGGTTCAATCCGCGAAGCAAGCGCGGTGCTGCACTTGACCCAACCCGCTACGTCGCGGACATTGGCCGAACTCGAGCGGATTCTCGGCGTCCGCCTCTTCGACCGAGGTCCGAGAGGGATGACGCTCACGGCTGACGGCGCCTTGCTCATGACCCATATGCATTTCGTCACGTCTGAAGTCAACTCTCTCATCAGGCATGCCGAAGAGGTCGTCTACGGTGGCGGCGGCGAAGTACGGGTAGGGGCTCTGCTTGCGGGCACCGCGGACTTCCTGCCGAGCGCGGTGTTCGAGGTCACAAGAAGGTCACCGCTCGTACGCATCGTGATCTCGGAAGGCACGCCCGATCGGCTGCACGAGGACTTGATGTCCGGCCGGCTTGACATCGTCGTCGGGAGGGTGACCCCCCTCGCTTCGATGCCCGGTGTCCAGAGCGAGCCGCTTTACGACGATGAGGTCCGAGTGATCTGTGCTCCCAGTCATCCACGGTCCGGGCATCGAGGCCGGCTGTCCGGGTTGGTGGACGATTCATGGATCTTGCCGCCGCGTGACACGTCGTTGCGCCAACAGATCGAAGCCTCATTCATACGCGAGTGCGGCCGGACCCCGACCAACGTCATCGAATGTGTTGCTGCGGTACCCCTGAGAGCACTTGTGCTGCGGGGTCGGCACCTGGCGGTCGTCCCGTCGGGCATTTTCGTCGAAGAAATCGATCGTGACGTATTGGTTTCGTTGGCGACGACCGTCGAGGGCACTTCGGTCCCTGTCGGCATCATGACGCGATCGGGCGCCAAGCTCCCGTCGAGCGCGCATGCGCTGGTCGAGGCGCTCCGAGAGGCCGCTAGGACGAGAGTTGCGACCTCTGGATGACTACGGTTCTTTCGAGTCTCCGAGGGCCTTGTGCTGCCCGGATCGGCCTTCTTGGACTAGGCGCCGGCGCCTGACCTCTCGGGGTGTCTGGCCGTAAGCCTCGATGAAGCGGCGCGAGAAGTGAGCAGAGGTCTTGAAGCCATTACTGTGAGCAATCTCCGCGATGGTCCGTGACGCGGCTTGGGGGCTGAGCAGATCGTCCATGCACCGAGCCAAGCGCCTGCGGATCAGGTATTGATTCACTGTCACTCCGTGTTCCTTGAAGATCTCGTGTAGATAACTCGGCGAAACCCCCACCGACGACGCGATCCGCGTCGGGGTTACGTCGGGATCGGATGCGTAGGCGTTGATGTAGGCGCACGCTCTCAGGAAGTGCTTGGTGCGGCCGGCGCGGAGGCTGGCCTCGGCGCCGAAGCGGTCTGCCAGCGCGAGCCCAAGAAGGTCGAGAGCGCTGGTGGCGAGCTGGCGCGACACAACCCTGTCACCACCGAGCGCCGCTGGTTCCAGCGACCGGAGGAACGACGACACGGGAGCCGTCACCGGAGTGTCGTTTGACATCCGGATGGCTGTTAGCCGCTCCGGCGAGGGACAGCGCTCCACCAAGAACGCTCGCTCGAACTGGAACACGAGCATCTCGTGCTGGTCCTGCATGATGAGATCGTAGGGACGGGTGGCGTCATACATGGCGAAGTCGCCAGGTGCGAGCAGGGCCTGGCGATCGTCCTGGCAGACAACGGAGTTGCCCCGTAGTTGGACCGAAACGAGCACTTCATCACGCGGTTCCTGGCTGATGAGCCGGGTGGAGCGCTGAACCGCATGGGCTTCGGCCCGCACTCGACTCAGCGTAAGGGGGCCGAGATCGGAAGTCGAGATCTCGGCCCGGAACGGCTTGTCCGAAGGAATGGTCTCGGCCTCGAGGCGGACAAAAGCCGTGCATATCACCTCGTGCCAGAAGTCGAACCGCTCCCGCGGAGTCACCGAGTCCGTGCTGACGGTGATGCTCATGCTGCATGCCTCGGACGTGCGAGCCGACTGACAGACGAGAGACTAGTCACGCAACGAACGCAGGTCGAAGCACATGCGCAAACCCATGAGCGGACTGTCAGACAAGAAATTGCCTGCTGAGAGGGAAGACGAGCCAGATCTTCGTCTCTACGGTGAGTCAGCGACGAAAGACACGATCCCGGGACGTGCCTCGCATGGCCCGGTGACATGCGGGAGTGCTGACATTGAGCGCTGGCGAACCCTACAAAGTGGCAGCCGTGCAAGCCGAGCCGTGCTGGCTCGATGCCGACGCCGGCGTCGAGAAGGCGGCAGCCCTGATGGCGGAGGCCGCCTCTAGCGGTGCCCGGCTGATCGCGTTCCCGGAGTTGTGGATCCCGGGCTACCCACACTTCTTGTGGCTCGACGCCCAAGCGATGGCGATGCGGTTCATTCCCCAGTACCACGCCAACTCCATCGTGGTGGGCGACGCCCGGTTCAACCGCCTGGCGAAGGCCGCTGCTGACAACGAGATCACTGTGGTGATGGGGGCCAGCGAGAGGGACTACGGCTCGCTGTACATGGCTCAGTTCATCTTCGGGGCCGACGGCGAGGCGCTGTTCGCTCGGCGCAAGCTCAAGCCCACCCACGTGGAGCGGGCCATGTTCGGCCAAGGCGACGGCAGCCACCTTCATGTCCTCGATGTGCCCGGCATCGGCCGGCTCGGCGCGCTCAACTGCTGGGAGCATCTGCAGCCGCTGACGAAGTTCGCGATGTACAGCCAGGGCGAGCAGGTGCACGTCGCCAGTTGGCCTTCCTTCTGCCTCTACCGCGAAGCCCACGCCTTCAGCGTCGAAGTGAACATGAACGCCACCCAACTCTACGCGGTGGAGGGCTCGAACTTCGCCCTTGCGGCCACGACGTTGACCGGATCGACGGGAATGGAGTTGTTCTGCGACAACGACCAGCACGCCGTCCTGCTCGGCGGCGGCGGCGGTGGCTGCAGCCGCGTCTATGGCCCTGATGGAACGCTCATCTCCGATCTGCTCGACGAGCACACCGAGGGCATTGTCTACGCCGAGGTCGACCTGTCGCTCATCCCCATCTCGAAGATGGCCACCGACCCCAGCGGCCACTATTCGCGTCCCGACGCCACCCGCCTGCTGTTCGACAAGCGGCCCCAGCCCGCGGTGGAGATGATCGGTGAACCGGTGGTCGAGCCGCCAGCCGTGTCAGCAACGATCATCCCCGCTCACGACGGGATGCCATCGGCGGACTGAGAAAGCAGCGAGAGCACTGACATGGCCGCCAACAGACCTGAAGGGCACGTGCCGGAGGTTCCAGCCTGGACAACGGTTGACCTGCCTGAGCGCACGGCGTTCTCGATGATTTTTGTGCTGGGCGCCGACAACGCGACGACCGTTGCTGGACTGAAGGCTGAATTGACTCGCGGCCCTGACACTCCCAGCCACCTCGAGCGGGCTCGGATTGTGAACGCCGATGACCAGGCAACCGTCTTCCTCGGATACTGGACCGACCCGGAGTCGCAGCGGCGGTGGCAACAGCGATCGCCGACCCTCAGCCGGCCTGGCGTCCTGCAGGAGACCGCAGTCATCCCGGCCGACAGGTGGGAGACGCTGCACTCCACCCCGGACATGACACCTGGTGTCCGCAATCTCCTCGCGGTGGAAATCACCGATGTTCATGAGTACTGGGGAGCCGCACGCGATCGGATTCCGGCCAGCGCCCAAGACGATCTGGCCGCGGAGCCAGGAGTGCCGTCGCCCGGCAATTTGTGCCTGATCCGATCGGGTCAGGTTTGGGCGTACTGCGGAGAGGTGGAGCGGAACCTGTACTTCACAGACGTCGAGCCCAATCTGAGGGCCGGGATCGACTTCCTTGCTGCCCATCCCGAGACCGGCTGCATATCCAGCCGGCTCCTGCGGGAGCAGACCATCGACGGCGAGGACCTCGAATCCACCAGCTTCGTGGGCTGGTTCCGAGACCTGAAGTCGCTGGAGGACTGGTCGAAGTCGCACCCGACTCATCTCGCCATCTTCAACTCGTTCCTGTCGATGGTGGATGACCTCGGCCAGGAGATCGAGATCCGCCTGTGGCACGAAGTGGCAGCAATGCCGGCGGGTGCGGTTCGCGTTGCGGGCACCGAGCCGTCCCCCCTGATCACAGCGTCCTGAGCAGGCCAGACCCGAGTCCACAAAGCAAGCACCCGAGGAGAACGAACATGAGACACCACCTTTCGAAGGGGCTGCGAGTGCTCTTGGCAGCGCTTGCGGCCGTAGCCCTGATCGCCGCGGGTTGCGGCGACGATGACGGCGACACACCGGGTGAGGCTCAGGTGACAGAAATCGATTCTGGCCAGCCTTCCGAGCCAACCCGGGATGCTGATGCCGAGCCCGACGAAGACACGGCGGACGAGCAAGGCGAGACACCGGACGACAGTGCGGTTGAAGCATCGGACGGCAGTGCGGCTGAGGCACCGGACGACGACACCGCGTCGGCGTCATCCGACGCGCCAGCAGACACGGACGAGGGCGCAGTTCCCGACACCACCGCCCCGGCCGTCGCGGACGGAGAGCCGATCTTGGTTGGCAACGTCAGTTCACTCACGGGAGCAGCGCTGTTCCCGGAGGCGTCGGTCGCCGTGAAGGCGGTGTTCGACCGAGTCAACGCCCAAGGTGGCATCGACGGGAGGCCCCTACAACTTCTCGTCGAAGACGACGGCGGCACTCCCGAAGGCGCTGCCACCGCGGGCCGCAAGCTCGTTGAGCAGGACAACGTCGTGGCGCTGGTGGGATCGGCGAGCGTGCTCGATTGCGCCGTGAACTCCGCGTTCTACGCCGAGCAGGGCGTGTATTCCGTTATGGGCGCGGGTGCCGATCCGCTGTGCTACCTGTCCTCGAACATCTCCCCGGTGACCACGGGGCCCTATTCAGCGATAACGGTCTCGATGTACTACGCGTCGGAGATCTTGGCCCTGGACCGCGTGTGCCAAGTCAACCTGTGGGTGATTCCGGACCTCGCGCCGGCGTTCGACGCGGCGGTGGCCCGCTGGGAGGCGATCACCGGCAAGTCGCTGGCATTGCGGGTGAAGGCCGCAACGTTGGAGGACGACCCGACACCACTGATGCTGCGAGCGCGGGACACCGGATGCCAGGCAGTGATCGTCGACGGTCTCGAGCCGCACGCGCTGGCCGTGGGGCGAGCCATCGAAGCGCAGGATCTCGGCGACATCGTCTGGATCGGTCTGACGCCGTACTACACCGATGCCATCGCCGGCCAACTGGGCAGCGCCGGCAACGGACTGCGTGCCAACTCGGAGTTCGAGCCCTACGGGTCTGATTCACCGGTCTTGGACGACTGGAAGGCGCTCATGACCTCAGCCGGGATACCGCTCTCCTCCTTCGCCCAAGGCGGTTACCTCGCGGGCACGATCTTCACTGACGTGTTGCAGGGGATCGATGGAGAGATCACCCGCGAGTCCATTGCCGAAGCCCTACTGGCGATGGAGCCCTACCACACACCGCTGATGGGAACGCCCTACACGTTCGGACCCGGTGACGCTCACGCTCCCAATCAGGCATCGAAGTTCGTCGAGCTGCGCGACGGCAACTGGGTGACCGCGGTCGACGAATGGGTGATCCTTCCCGACTAGGCCACCGGGGCGGTCGATGCTCACTCTGGTAGTTGCCGGGCTCGCCGCGGGCGGTGCCTACGCGATCTTCGGGGTGAGCATCGTCGTCCTGTACCGGATGGCCGGCGTCGTGAACTTCAGTCAAGCGGTTGTCGGCGCGTTCGGCGCCTACGTCGCCGCCATCGGAGTCAACCGCGGCTGGGGTTTCGTCGAAGCTGCAACGGTCGGAGTCGCGCTCTCGGTGGGCATCTCCACCGCCGTGGGGCTGGTGTTCGCCCGCCTGTTCGGCGAGACCGGTACCGCGGTGCGCACCGCCGCGATGATTGCGACGACCGTGGGCCTGTTTGCCATTGGGTTCCGCTTCTTCGGCGACACCCCGAGGGCCGTGCCCGTCATCCTCCGAGGTGCGTCAGTGCCGATCGGGGGCGTGGCAGTCACGACCGCAACGGTGATCGTGCTGGGTTTCGCCCTCGCGACGGTGCTGCTCACGAGCTGGATTCTCGGCTCGACGAGGGTCGGCGTGCAGGTGCGCGCCATTTCGGAGCGGCCTGTCGTAGCCGAACTGCTCGGAGTTCCTCTGTTCGCGCGAACCGCACTCGTCTGGGGTTTCACCGGCTTCGTGTCGGCCGTCGCGATGATCATCGTCGCGTCCAATCTTCCCGGCAGCTTCGCCAGTCTCGGCTTCCTCATCTTCCCGGCCATGGCCGCTGCCCTGATCGGAGCCTTCCGCAACCTTGGTCTGGCCTTCATTGGTGGGATCGGAGTCGGAGTGGTCGAGTCGGTGTCGTCATATCGCGAGGAGTGGTCGGAATACCGCGGCGCGGTGCCGTTCCTGATCGCGGCGGCCGTGCTGCTGTGGACCCAGCGTCACGAGGTGTGGGATGCGGCTCGGTAGCGCCGTCGCCGGTTTGGTGTATCTGGGTGCAGCGCTGGTCGTCTGGCAGCTGGCCGGCCCGTTCTGGCTGTTCCTCCTCACCAGCGCGGCAATCACCGCGATAGTCGCGATCAGTGTGGGCGTGATCTATAACAGTGCCGGGCTGCTCTCGTTGTGCCAGATGACCTTCGCCGGGATCGGGGCCTGGACCGTCGGCTGGCTCAACCTCAAGACGAGCCTCCCCTTCCTGGCCATGCTCCCGTTCGCAGCCATCGTGCCATTCGCGGCCGGCGTGATCATCGGCATTCCCGCGCTCAGGCTCAGAGGGCTGAACCTCGCAGTCTTTACGCTGGTGTTCAGCGCGGCCATGGCCCGGGTGGTGTTCGCCGACGGGTTTCCTGGCCTGATCAAGGGCAACCGGGTGCAGCCGCCCGGCTTCGCCGAGAGCGACTCGGGCTTCTTCCTGTTGTCTGCAGTCACCCTCGGGGCTACAGGAGCTGTGGTCACCGCGTTGCGTCGAACCCGCACGGGCCGATGGTGGTCCTCGGTGCGTCACAGCGAGCGCGCCACGGCAGCAATGGGCCGCAGTGTGGTAGTGACCAAACTCTCCGCGTTCGCTGTCAGCGCGGCCATCGCGGGAGTCGGAGGAGCGCTGCTGCTGGCCCTCAACGGAATCGTCAGCGCAGCCAGCTTCCAGCCCATGGAGTCGATGACGATTCTCACGTCAGCTCTTATGTTCGGCGCCGGACACTTCGAGGGCGCGGTGCTCACCGGACTGTTCGGCCAGCTCATCCCGAACTTCTTGAGCGATGTCGGGCTGCCGCGGGACATTGCTCCAATGCTGTTTGCCGTCGGTGGAGTCGTGGCACTGAGCCAAGGCGAGGGCGGACTATCGGCCGCGTTGCGGGCGGCCTACCACAAGTCCCGCGCCGCCCCCAGCGCTCACCGAGCGGACGCCGGCGCTTCGGCGCCGGCGCTCGCGACGGACGACAGCCCGCGTCTCTCCCGCAAGGCGTCTGAACTCACCGGTGGCCTTCGGGCAGGCGTCGGATGTGGGCTCACCTGTCAGAACCGAACCGTTAACTCCACAACGGTTCTGGAGATCCAGGGCGTGGCGGTGTCCTACGGCGCAGTCAAGGCACTGGACGACGTCAGCCTCTCCATTCCGGAGGGCGGATTCTCTGGACTGATAGGACCCAACGGCGCCGGGAAATCGACGCTGTTGGATGTGCTCAGCGGGTTCGTGGCCCATCACGAGGGGCGCATCCTCCTCGCGGGCGAGGACGTCACCGCGATTTCACCCCGCAAGCGCGCCCTTCAGGGCTTGAGGCGAACCTTCCAACAGGGCCACACGCCGAGCGCTCTTACCTGTGGTGGTTACCTTGAACTCGCGTCTGCCGGCTCGCGCGCGCGGGTGACCGAGGCGCTCGACTGGTTCTCCCTGCCTCCGACCTCCGCCCCCATAGCCACCCTCGACGTAGGATCGCGCCGGATCCTCGAGGTCTGCGCCGCGCTGATTTCGCGCCCCAAAGTCGCGCTGCTCGACGAACCTACGGCTGGCCTGGCCGGACCGGAGCGGGAGAGATTCGTCGATGCGCTGGCCGCGGCCGCGAAGCGCTTGGGAGTGGCCGTCCTGCTGATCGAGCACGACATGGACGCAGTCGCATCGTTGTGCGACTCCGTTGCGGTGCTCGACTTCGGTCGGCTCATCGCAGCCGGCTCGCCACGCAAGGTCCTCAAGGACCCAGCGGTCGTCGCTGCCTACCTGGGGACGACCGCATGACCGCGACGGACGCCTGCGAGAGCACAAAATGGGACCGGGCGCGCTCTGCGGAACTGCTCGTGGAGGGATTGCGAGTCGACCGTCTCGGCCAGCCAATCGTTAGAGGGGTTGACCTTTCTGTGGGTCCCGGCAAGGTCACAGTGCTGTTGGGCGCCAATGGCGCAGGCAAGTCGACGCTGCTCGACGGAATCAGCGGTGTCCTTCGACCGTCCGGGGGCCGCGTCCTCCTCGGCGGCGAGAACATCACCCGGTCCTCCCGGCGCCACCGAGTCCGGTTGGGGCTCGCGTATGTCCAGCAGGGGAGGACAGTGTTCCCAAGCCTGACCGTTGAGGAAAACCTCCTCGTCGCGGCCGGTCGGGGGAAACTGGAGCCCGCCTTCGAACTGTTCCCCGAGCTGCGGGACCGCGCCTCGGTCGCGGCCGAGTTGCTCTCGGGCGGTGAGCAGCAGATGGTCGTCCTTGGTCGCGCCGTGTTGCGACGACCGCGGGTGCTGATGATCGATGAACTCTCACTCGGGCTTGCGCCGACGGTCATAGATCGGATGATCCAAGCCGTGGAGCAGATGGCGGCCAGCGGCATCGGGCTGCTGCTCGTAGAGCAGTTTGCCGACCGCGCGCTTGCTGTCGGCGACACCGCCGTCGTGATGGCAAGGGGCGAAGTCGTACTTCAAGGCACGGCGTCGCAGATCCAACGGCAGCCGGACAGGCTTCGCCACGCCTACCTGGGAGTGGCCGACGCCATAAGCCCGGCCGACGGTCAGCGCTCAGCGGAGCGCGCAGACAGCTTCGACCATCGGGGCGGGACTGATGCCGGACTACCGACGCACGATGCCGGAGACGTCGATGCACGAACCAAGGAGGAACCCTGTGGCCAGTGATGGGCAGATGTTGATTCCCTACAGAGGCACAGTTCCCACCATCGGTGAGAACGTGTATATCGCACCAAACGCGGCGGTGATCGGCGATGTTGTCATCGGCGCACATTCGAGCATCTGGTTCGGCGCGACGATACGCGGCGACTTTGGACCGATTCGCATCGGAGAGCGCTGTTCAGTGCAGGACAGCGCCACCGTTCACGTGTTTCACACTGAGGAGGGTCCGGTGCCAACACAGATCGGCGACGACGTCACAGTGGGCCACGGCGCGGTGATCGAGGGCTGCGTCGTAGGTAATGGTGTGTTGATTGGCGCCAATGCCGTCATATTGCCGGGCGTCTCTGTCGGAGACGGGTCGATCGTCGCCGCTTCAGCCCTGATCAAGGCCGGCGAGGAGGTGCCGGCCCTGTCGCTGGTCGCGGGGGTGCCCGCGAGAGTGATCGGGCCCGTGAGTGCGGCTGCGAGTACCCTTGCCCGATTCGCGACCGCCGAGTACGTGTCGCTTCAGGCGTCTTATCGCCGGGAGCGCGATTGGTCAGATATCACCGGGGAGCCCAGCAAATGACCTGGGGGCACGGAGGATGAACCGGCTCGATCACTGGTCGGACGTGGAGTCGATGCAGCCCGAGGAGTTGCGCGCCCTCCAGGAGGAGAAGCTGACGATTCAACTCAGGAGGCTGTGCGACACCTCGCCGTTCTACCGTCGGAAGTTTGATGAAGTTGGTGCCTCACCATCAGACATCGGCACCCTGCAGGACCTGAGCGAGCTTCCCTTCACCGAGAAGCAGGAATTGAGAGACGCCCAACAGGAGCATCCTCCGTTGGGAACTCACGCAGGTGTGGATATGGCCGACGTCGTCAGAGTCCATGCCACATCCGGAACGACAGGAACACCCAGTTACATCGGCGTCACCCACCTCGACAGCGCCCAGTGGCAGGAGGCTGTCGCACGCGCCTACTACGCCCAGGGTGTCCGGCCTCACTCGGTTGTCATGATCGGCTTCGGTATCGGGTTCTTTGTCGGGGGACTCCCGGTGCAGCAGGCACTCGCCGCGATTGGTGCCACGGCTGTTCCCATCGGGATCGGGGCCACCGACCGTCTCATCGACGCCGCCGTCGAGCTGAGGGCCACTGTGCTTACTTGTACCCCTTCCTACGCCGGCTACATCGCCGATCACCTGTCCACCCGCCGCGGCATCGACCCGGCAACTCTCGGCCTTGAGCGTGTCCTCGTTGGAGCTGAGCCGGGGGGAGGTATCCCTGCTGTGCGCTCCGCGCTTCAGGAGAAATGGCAGGCGCGGGTCACCGAGTCCGTCGGCAACGGTGATGTAGTCCCCATCCACTCCGGTGAATGCGAAGGGCAGAAAGGGAACCACTTCCTGGTGCCAGACATGGTGCTACTGGAGATCATCGACCCGGCAAGCGGCGCCGTCGTGGACACCGGCCCAGGTCCGACTCGGGGAGAGTTGGTCTTCACCCACCTCGACCGACAGTGCGGGGCTCTCGTGCGCTTCCGCACCCGCGACCACGTCGAGATCCGCGGCGACGAGTGCGAATGCGGGCGCACCGGCCCGAGAATGGTATGCATCGGCCGCACCGACGACATGCTCCTCGTGCGGGGAGTCAACGTGTGGCCGTCGGCGGTCAAGGACGTGGTGACGAGTTTCGCGCCTCGGGTAACCGGCCAACTCCGGATCGCGCTCGACCGCGAGGGGCATCATCATGATCCGCCGTTGCACGTCGTCGTTGAGGTCGCCGACCGCGGCGAGATCCGACCCCGGGAAATCGAAGAATCTCTCAAGGCGAGACTCGCGGCAACTTTCTCCGTCTCTTGCGTAGCGGCCGGGACCTTTCCCCGAACCCAGACCAAAGAAAAGCTCCTCTGGCGACGCGATCTCGACCCCGATCCCTGCCGCGCGGGAGTGTGAGTCGATGACCGCCATGGCCTTCGAGGATGTCTGGATCCTCGATCGTGGCTACTGGTCGAGCCCCTTTCACCGTTGGCACGGTGCCTTCGCTGATACATCTCCCATCAACCTGGCAGCGAAGTGTGGCCAATCAGCGGCAGCCGAGGGCCGGATTGACCTCGCCATGATCGACCAACTTCATCTCGGCATCACCATCCCCTCGCCGGGTATTTTCTTTGGGGCACCTCGGCTGTCGTCGCTACTGGGAGCGGCTGCGGGAGTGACGGGCCCAACGATCAGCCAGGCGTGTGCGACATCGGCGGCTGTGCTGGCCAGCGCTGCTTCGGCCATCGAACTGGGCGACAGCCGAAGCGTGCTGGCCGTGTGTGCCGACCGCACGAGCAACGGGCCCCACCTCTATTATCCGTGCTCGTCCGCGGCGCCGGGTATCAGCGAAAACTGGGTGTGGGACAACTTTTCTGATCCCGATCTCGGCCATCAGATGATTGCGAGTGCCGAGAACATCGCGGCCGAGGGCGGCTACACACGCCGCGACCAGGACAACATGACAGTGCTGAGACACGCACAGTACGCGCGTGCGTTGGACTCGGACCGAGCATTCCAGCGCCAATACATGGTAGAGCCGGAATCGACTTCAGGGGACGGCGGAGACCACGGACCCAGGGTCGTGACCGATCAAGTGGCAGACTCGAAGCGACCAGTGTTGGAGTCCGGGACGGTCACGTCGCTTGCCCAGACATTCCCCGCGGACGGCAACGCCGGCGTGCAACTGGTGAGCGGCGATGTTGCCGCAGCGGGAGGCGACCGGACCCTCCGGTTGCTGGGCTTCGCGACCGCCCGGGTGCGTCCGGCGTTCATGGGCCAGGCGCCGGTGCCGGCAGCGCAGTCTCTGTTGGAGAAGCTGTCACTGAAGATCAGTTCAGTGGCCGCGATCAAGACCCACAACCCCTTCGCCGTGAACGACGTCTACCTCTGCGACCAACTGGATCTGGATTGGGATCGCGTGAACAACTTCGGAAGCTCTCTCGTGTGGGGTCACCCTCAAGGCCCGACAGGGTTGAGGCTCGTCATCGAGTTGATCGAGGAACTCCGCGTCAGAGGCGGCGGCTACGGACTATTCACCGGATGCGCAGCCGGGGACAGCGGCGCAGCGATCATGGTGAGAGTCGATGGCTAGCAACAATCCACCAGGCGCCGGCTGCCGACTACTGGCGCGAGTGGATTCCTGAAGCTGGACAAGAGCATTCGCGTACCGCCGACTAACTCGGGTTGTCTTCGGTTCGAGTGGGGCCGCACGCGACTCGCTTGGCGACGTAGGTGACTTACCAAATCCGCTAAGTATTCGGTCCGAATTGGCACTTGATTGCATGGCTCAACTCTGCGACCATCGCAGTCAGTGGCAGTCAACACTCTTCCTGCGCCGTCGGGGCCCTGGTTACCGTCGGAGCGAACGCGCCGAGGCTGATGGGGACACCGATGGGGACGAATGACTGACTATCCCGATATCGGGCTCTACATCGGCGGTTCCTGGCGCACCACGGCGGATGCTCTGCCCGTGGTCAACCCGGCGAACGAGCAGGTCATCGGCTGGCTCTCGTGCGCTGACCGGCAGGATCTCGACGATGCTCTCGAGGCGGCCGCAAAGGGGTTCGAGGTGTGGAGCCGCACCGCGCCCAAGGATCGGGCCGAGGTCCTGCGCACCGCCGCGGCCCTGATGCGAGAGCGCCAAGGGGAGATCGCGCACGACATCACGCTCGAGCACGGCAAGCCGTACCGGCAGGCCAGGTTGGAAGTCATCCGCGGCTGCGAGTTCTTCGAGTGGGACGCCGGTGAGGTGGTCCGCGCCTACGGCCGTGTCATCCCGAGCGGGCCGGGCATCAACCACGTCGTCCACCAGCAGCCCATCGGCCCGGTGGCCGCCTTCTCGCCGTGGAACTTCCCGATGAGCCAGCCCGCTCGCAAGGTGGCGGGCGCCCTGGCGGCGGGATGCTCCATCATCCTCAAGCCGTCCGAGGAGACGCCGGCGGGCGCCATGCACATCGCCCGGGCCTTTCACGATGCGGGCCTCCCGGCCGGTGTGCTGAACCTGGTGTTCGGCGTCCCGTCGGAGATCTCCGAGTATCTGATCCCACACGACGTGGTCCGCCTGGTCGCCTTCACCGGCTCCACGGCGGTGGGTCGGCGACTCACCGGGCTGGCCGCCGCGCACCTGACACCGGTGCTGATGGAGCTCGGCGGTCACGCGCCCGTGATCGTCTGCGAGGACACCGACGTGAAGGCCGCCGCGGTCAGCTCGGCCGTGCGCAAGATGCGCAACGCCGGGCAGGTCTGCACGTCGCCGACGCGCTTCTTCGTGCACGACAGCATCTTCGAGGAGTTCCTCGACGTCTTCAGCGAGCGCGCGGCGGCCACCGTGGTCGGCGACGGCATGGACCCCGGCACCGAGATGGGTCCGCTTGCCAACGACCGCCGGATTGCCGCGTTGACCGGGTTCGTGGCGGACGCGCGCTCCAAGGGAGCTGCGGTCACCACGGGCGGCGAGCGGATCGGGACCGCCGGTTACTTCTTCCAGCCCACCGTGCTGGCGGAGGTTCCCGACGATGCCCGGGTGATGCAGGAGGAGCCTTTCGGGCCGCTCGCCGTGGTCAATAGGGTGGGTTCGCTGGACGAGGCCATCGAACGCGCCAATGCGGTGCCCTACGGGCTGGCGGCCTACGGGTTCACCAATCGCGCCGACTACGTGGATCGGATGGTCGAACGGGTGGAGGCCGGCAACCTCTCGATCAACACCCTCGAGGCATCCGTGCCCGAGACGCCCTTCGGCGGTGTGAAGTCCAGCGGATACGGCCGCGAGGGCGGGCTGGAGGGCCTGCACAACTACATGGTCGTGAAGAACGTCTCCCACAGCATCTCGATCGTCTGACCAAGGGGTCTGCTCAGCACGACATGAACGACGCCGGACATGAAGTACACCAGAGGTGACGCCAAGGCCTACGCCCGGGCCAACCTGAGAGGGATCTGGGCGGCGGCTCTGATGCCGTTCACGGACGATCTGACGCTGGACGAGGACGGGTTCCGCCACAACGTCGGTCATTGGACCGAGGACCTGGGCATCGCCGGGCTGTTCGTCTCCGGCAAGCAGGGAGAGTTCTTCTCGATGAGCGTCGAGGAGCGGAAACGGAGCCTGGAGCTCGCCGTCGAGGCCGCCGGGGGGCGGGCGCACACCATGATGTCCTGCTCGGATCAGAACCTGGATGTCGTCCTCGAACTCGCTCGGCATGCCGAGGAGGCCGGGGCGGATTACATCGTCATCCACGCCCCGACGCTGCACTTCGTCTCCGAAGTAGACGAGACCGTCTACGGGTACTACGAGACGATCTCCCAGCAGGTCGACATCGGCATCGCCCTGTGGAGCCACCCCGACAGTGGCTACCTGATGTCGCCGGGGCTCTGTGACCGGTTGGCCGACCTGGACAACGTGGTTGCCATCAAGTACAGCGTGCCGCGCCCGATGTATGCCGAACTCACCCGAGTGGCCTCGGACCGGATCCAGGTGAGCACCGCCTCGGAGGAGGAGTGGCTCGACAACATCCTCGAGCTGGACTGGAAGCTGTACCTGTGCTCATCGCCGCCGTACCTGCTGCAGACGGCGGTGGACCGGCGGATGCACGACTACACGCAGGCGGCGCTCGCCCGGAACGCCGCCGGGGCGCGCCGCATCAGCGACAGCCTGAACCCGGTGCGCCAGGCGCTGAGGGGCACCAGGCCGGCCGAGAAGCCGCACGCCCACCAGAAGTACTGGCAGGAGCTGCTCGGCCAGGTGGGAGGCCGTGTCCGCCCGCCGCTGCTGGAGTTGACTGACGGGGAGAAAGCCGCCACGCGGGAGGCCTTCGAACAATGTGGACTCCAGGTGTGAGCGCCCAATCGCAGCCCGAGAACCGATAGGGGATTGACATGACGAACCCGACGCGGCTCCGAACATTCAACTTCCAGACGTGGATCGACGAGCACCGCGATCTGCTCAAACCGCCCGTGGGCAACCGGCAGATCTGGGAGGACGCCGACCTCATGGTGACCGTCGTGGGTGGACCGAACCGCCGCACGGACTTCCACGACGATCCCGTCGAGGAGTTCTTCTACCAACTGGAGGGGGACATGGTGCTGAAGGTCATCGAGGACGGCGTCCACTGCGACCTCCCGATCCGGGAGGGCGAGATCTTCCTCCTGCCGCCCCATGTGCGCCACTCCCCGCAGCGCCCCCAGGAAGGATCCATCGGACTCGTCGTCGAGCCGAAGCGTCCCCCGGGCGCAGCCGACGCCTTCGAGTGGTACTGCTTCGAGTGCCGCTCGCTCGTCCATCGCGTCGAAGTGATCCTGACCAGCATCGTGCGCGACCTGCCGCCGCTGTTCGAGCGCTTCTACCGCCACGACGAGTTGCGCACCTGCCCGCAGTGCGGGGCGGTGCACCCGGGCAAGGAACCACCCGAAGGGTGGGTGAGGCTGTAGGGCCCGAGACGTCCCGAGCACCTATGACGTCCCATCGGCGACGGGCCCCCTCCGGCCAACCGGACGCCTGCGAGCCTCTGCTCTCGGGGCCATGACCGGGACGGACCTCTCGTTCCGTGTCGGCGCCGAGGCGGCATTGGCACTGGACGCCGCTGATCCGCTGGCGGGGTTCCGCCGCGAGTTCCACCTTCCGGAGGGCCCCGACCGGTCGCCGCAGATCTATCTGGCGGGCAACTCGCTGGGGGCCGCCCCCCGTGCGGCTGCCGACCACGTGAACGCCGAGTTGGAGCGGTGGGCACGCCTGGGCGTGGCCGGGCACTTCGCCGGGGAGCTGGCCTGGGAGCCGTACCACGAGCTGTTGACGGACTTGCTGGCGCGCCTGGTCGGTGGCCACCCGAGCGAGGTCGTGGCTATGAACTCCCTGACGGTGAACCTGCACCTGCTGATGGTGAGCTTCTACGAGCCCACTCCGGTCCGGCACAAGGTTCTCATCGAGGACCACGCCTTCCCGAGCGACCATTTCGCCGTCGAGAGCCAGATCCGCCAGCGCGGCTGCGATCCGGCGGAGTCGCTCGTCCTGGCCCGGCCGCGAGCGGGGGAGGAGACGTTGCGGCGCGAGGATCTGCTGGCGCTCATCGCCACCCACGGCTCCGAGCTGGCGCTGGTGCTGCTGCCCGGCGTGCAGTACTACACCGGCCAGGTCCTGCCGATGGCCGAGATCGCCGCCGCGGCCCACGACGTCGGCGCCCGGGTCGGCTTCGATCTGGCACACGCCGTGGGCAACGTGCCGCTGGCGTTGCATGACTGGAGCGTCGACTTCGCCGTCTGGTGCAGCTACAAGTACCTCAACGGCGGCCCCGGCGGGATCGGGGGCGCCTTCGTGCACGAGCGCCACGTCGGCGACGGCTCGCTGCCCAAGCTGGCGGGGTGGTGGGGGCAGCGCCCCGACATCCGCTTCGAGATGGAGACAATCTTCGATCCGATTTCCACCGTGGAGTCCTGGCAGCTCTCGAATCCGCCCATCTTGGCCATGGCGGCGCTGCGGGCGTCGCTGGACGTCTTCGATCGGGCGGGTGGCATGGCGCCGCTGCGGGCGAAGTCCGAACGACAGATCCAGTACCTCGACTTCCTGCTCGCCGAACTGATCGGCGACCGCATCGAGGCGATCACACCCGTCTCGCTGGCCGAACGCGGCTGCCAGCACTCCCTGCGGGTCCGGGCACCCGGCGTCGACGGCCGCGCCGTGCACCAGGCGCTGACCGACGCCGGCGTGGCCTGCGACTGGCGGCACCCCGATGTGATCCGCATCGCGCCGGTACCTCTCTACAACACCTTCGGCGACATCCACTGCTTCGTCGACATCCTGGACCGCGCACTCGACGAGGCAGCCCCATGAGCGCGCTCGGCGAGCGCGGCCCGATCGTCGTGGTCGGCGCCGGACCGGCCGGCGCCCTGATGGCGCTCTACCTGGCCCGGCAGGGGTGCGACGTGACCGTGTACGAGGCCCGGTCCGACATCCGTCGGGTCGAGATCCCGGCCGGCCGATCCATCAACCTCGCCCTCGCTACCCGCGGGATCGTCCCTCTGGTCGAAGTCGGTGTGATCGAGCGGGTCGATGCGATCACGATTCCCATGAGGGGTCGGATGATCCATGCCGAGGACTCGTCGAGGCCTGTTCTGCAGCCCTACGGCACGCGCTCCGGAATGGTGCAGCGCACGATTGGCACCAAGCGGGGCACGGGCGGCTCCGACGGGGCCGCCTACCTTCGCTCCACAATCATGCGCCCCGTGTTCCCCGACCTCTGGGCCATTCGCACGTCCTTCTGAGCGATGAGGGAGTTGCGACGACGGATCCAACTGAATCGGCAGATCCTTGAGCGGTCGTTGGGAGGGTGACTCCCCTCGCTTCGATGCCCGGTGTGCACAGCGAGCCGCTCTACGACGATGGGGTCCGAGTGATCTGTGCTCCCAGCCATTCACGGTCTGGGCATCGAGGCCGGCTGTCCGAGTTGGTGGACGATTCGTGGATCCTGCCTCCACGTGACACGTCATTGCGCCAACAGATCGAGCCAGCGTTCATACGCGAGTGCGGCCGGACCCCTCAGGACGTCATCGAATGTGTCCGGGTCAGGCTTCCTTGAGGCGCGCTCCCGGCCAGCGGAGGGTCATCCTCTCGAGGAGCCCGATGAGGTTGAAGAACACGATTCCTCCCGCCGACGAGAGCAGCAGGCCGGCGAACAGGCGCTTCGTGTCGAGTCGATAGCTCGCCTGGATGATCACGAACCCGATCCCGCGGTCCGATCCGGTGAACTCGGCAACGATGGCGCCGATGACCGCAAGCGTGCAGGCGATGCGGAGTCCCGCGAAGATGTAAGGCAGCGAACTCGGGAGCCGCAGGCGCCAGAAGACCGCTGACTTGCGGGCGGAGAGGACGCTCATCAACTCCAGGGCCTGCGCGCTGATGGATCTCAACCCGCGAGCCGTGTTCACCAGCACCGGGAAGAAGCAGATGATCGCCGCGATCACCACCTTCGGCACGAGCGTGAAACCGAACCAGATGGTCAGCAGCGGTGCGATGGCGACGATCGGGATCGTCTGCAGCACGATCGCCCAGGGGAACAGCGCGCCCTCCACCGCACGAAGGTGAACGAAGATGACCGCGGCGACGAATGCCGCGGTGCTTCCCGCCAGGAAACCCAGAACGGCCTCGAGCATCGTCCAGCGCAGGTGGCCGAACAACGACCACCCCTGCTCGCCCAGTTCGGTTCCGATCTCCGACACCCTGGGCAGGAGGTACGTCGGGACATCGCGCGCCACGACCCAGAGTTCCCAGATGCCCAGTGCGGCGAGGAACAGCAGGGCTGCGGGGACGTACGTCCGCCACTTCGAGCGACGACGGGTGCCGGCCCCGGCGCCCGTCATGGTGGCTCACCCTCCCCGTCGCCGTCAGCCCCCGCGTCGACTTGCAGGAGTTCCCGCAGCTCGCCGTTCAGTGCGGCGAAGTCGGGACGGTACCGGATGCCGAGTTCCCGCGGCCGGGGGAACGGCACGTCGGCGATCCGGATGACACTGCCCGGACGCGGGCTCAGCACGACCACCCGGTCGGCCAGGAAGATCGCCTCCTGGAGACTGTGGGTCACGAACAGCACCGTCGAGCGGGTCTGCTGCCACACCTCGACGAGTTGGATGTTCAGATTGTCTCTGGTGAACTCGTCCAGCGCGCCGAACGGCTCGTCCATCAGCAGGGTCGACGGGCCGTAGCTGAGCGCCCGGGCGAGCGCGACGCGCTGCTGCATCCCGCCGGAGATCTGTTCGGGGTAGTACTCCTCGAAACCCTCCAGACCCACGTCCCGCAGCAGACCTCGTGCATGTTCGTCGGCGTCCGTGACCGCGTGCGGGTTGCGCTTGCCGAGGATCCGGTCCGGCAGCCGGACGTTGCCCAGAACCCGCAGCCACGGGAACAGCACGGGACTCTGGAAGACGAAGCCGAACTCAACGTCGCGTCGCGCCTCGTCGGGTGTCTTTCCTCGCACTCTCACCGACCCGGAGGTCGGTTGCTGCAGGCCGGCGATGATCCGCAGGAGCGTCGACTTGCCGCAGCCCGAGGGCCCGACGATGGCGACGAACTCACCGTCGGCAATCTCGAAGCTGAGGTTCTCCAGCGCGGTGATCGGCTCGTGACCACCGAACCGCATGGTGATGCCCTCGACGGCGATCCCTCCGAGATCTCGAGCCTGGCTCGTGTCGTTCACCCGGCTCTCTTCATCTCCCCGTGTCGCCGTATTCCTTCGAGCGCCACGTCGATCGCGTTGTGCCAGCCGACGATGAGGGGCTCATTGACGCCCTCGTAGTCGATCTCGGTGGGTGCAGCGAAGTTGTACGAACATGCACAGACCATGGCGGCCTTCGCGCCGCGCAGGTGCGCAATGGTGAAGATCGCCGAGGATTCCATCTCCACGTTCATGATCTTCTGCTTGATCATCCGTTCGACCCACTCGGGTGTCTCGGCGTAGAACCCGTCGCTCGACACGTTGATACCGATGTGCGTGCCAAATCCCCGGCCCGGACCGAGGTCGGATGCCGCGTCGATGAGACCGCGCACGAGGAAGTGATCTGCCACCGCCGGGAATCCGTCGTCCACATACATCGCGCTCGCACCGTCGCAGCGCATCGAAGCGGTGTTGATGAGGATGTCGCCCTTGGCGATGCCGGGAACGAACGCGGCGCTGCTGCCCACACGGATGAAGTGCGAGACACCGACGTTGTAGAGCTCCTCGACGGCGATGGCGGCGGACGGGCAGCCGATCCCGGTCGACGTGGCGCTGACCGGGATCCCGTGATACGAGCCGGTGACCGTCCGGTACTCGCGGTGGTCGGCGATCTCGGTGGGATCGTCCAGATGCTCCGCGATCAACCCCACCCTGGCGGGGTCGCCGGGGAGGAGCACGTAGTCGGCGACATCTCCGGGTCGGACCCTCAGGTGGTACTGAACCTTGTCCTGGGTGTCCGCGTTCTTGTCGAAGATCGCCACGCGCTCCTCCTACCAGCGGGGTGAAGTGCTTCGGAGGCTGCTCTTACAGTCGGAACCGCCTCATGCCGTTCACGGCTAGAAGCAAATGTCGGAGTAGACCGAGTTGAGGTCGACGTCCGTCGTCAGGCCACCGTAGTCGCGGAGCACCTCATCGACGGTCTCCCAGCGGCTGTGCTTCATGGAGCCGATCCCGTCGGCGACCGCATCCGGCGTGAGGACGGCGTCCTTCACCGCGTCGAGACTGCGAGCCTCCTTGGCCCGGTCGAGGTTCTCCGGGTCGACGGCCATGACGATGTCGAGCGCCTCTTCAGGGTTCTCGAAGGCGTACTCCCAACCGCGAGTGATGGCGCGGACCATCGCGCACACGGTCTCGGGGTTGTCGTCGAAGTACCTCTGGGTGGTGAACAGTGCGTTCGCCGAGGTCTCGATCCCGTAGTCGTAGGGCACGAAGACGTTGACCTCGAAGCCCTGCTGCTCGGCGAGGATCGGCTCGTTGGTGGCGAACACCGTCTTCAGGTCCACATCGCCGTTGAGGATGGGACTCAGGTCGAAGCCGACCGCGATCTGTTCCAGATCGTCCAGATCGATGCCGTTCTTCGCCAGCATGGCCTGGGTCAGCTGCCACGGCCCGCCCTCTGCGAAGCCGATCCTCCTGCCCCTGAAGTCCTCGAGGGTCTCGATGCCGGAGTCGGCGAGCGCCATGACAGCTCCCGGGTGCTTGTGGAAGTAGGTGGCGACCGTCATGAGGGGGATCTCCTCGGCGGCTGCGAACAGCAGCGAACCGGTGTCGTGGAGTCCGAACGTGTCGCTTCCCGCCGCCACCAGGGTGATGCTGTTCACGTCGAATCCACCCGGATTGATCGTGACGTCGAGACCTTCGTCGGCGAAGAATCCCTTCGCCGAGGCGACGAACGATCCCGTGAACTGGACGTTCGGGAACCAGGGGAGGCGGAGCGACACCGAGACCGGTTCGGGCGGTGGCTCCGACTCTGGAGGCGGGGGCGGCTCGGGGGGCGGCTCGGGCGGTGGCGCGGGTGGCTCGGCGGGTGGCTCGGCCGGCTCCGGTGGCGGGGGCGGCTCGGGGGGCGGCTCGGGCGGTGGCGCCGTGGGTTCGGCGGCCGGCGGGGGAGGCTGCGGCGCCGCGGTCGAGTCGTCGTCCCCACCGCAGGCGGCGGCGACGAGAATGACGGCGAGGAGCAGCGTCAGATAGCGACTCCAGTGACTTGTACGTTTCATTTCCTGTTCCTTTCGTCGGTCGAATATGCCTTCGGTCACCCGCCGGTGCGAGCGGCGCAGTTGCAGGACTCCCGGGTGATCAGCGCGGTCTCAACCGTCACCGGTGGCTGGGACTCTCCGTCCTCGATCGCCTGGCGGAGTGTGCGGATCGCCTCGTGTCCGAGCTCGTCGGCCGGGAGCCGGACGGTTGACAGCGGTGGGGCCGCCAAGCGCGCAACGGGGAGTTCGCCATAGCCCATCACCGCAACGTCGCGCGGAACACGAAGCCCGCGCTCGCGGACCGCGGAGAATGCTCCGAGCGCCAGGATGTCCCCGGCGCAGAAGATGGCCGTGGGCGGGTCCTCCTGAAGCAAGAGCTGCGTCGCAGCCTTTGCCCCGGCTTCGAGCGAGAAATCGGACGCGGAGGCGACGAGTTGGTCGTCGGGAGGGATGCCGGCGTCAGCCAGCGCTCGGGAGTACCCGCCGAGGAGGAGATTGCGACTCGACTTCTCCGGCGATGCAATGTGCGCGATGCGCCTATGGCCGTGCTCGACGAGATGTGTGGTGGCTTCGTGAGCGTCCGACGTACGGTCGGCCAGGATGTGCGACCCCAACCCGATGTTGGCGCTGTCGACGAACACGAAGGGGCGCAGCGCCGATGACGACTCGAGGACACCGACGACCGCTTCGTCGGCAGCGGTCTCGAAGTGGATCAGGATCACGCCGTCCACGTTCCGGCTGAACAGCTGGTCGAGGCAGCGCGACACGACCAGCGCGTTGTAGTTGTTCGTCTGGCAGATGGTCGGCAGCCATCCCTCGAGTTCGGCCTCCCCGCTCAAGGCCTGGAGAAAGTCGGCGTGATAGTCGGTGAAGGCCGGCACCATCACGCCGATGGTGTAGCTCGGGTGAGAATCGTTGCCCAGCGAGGCGCGATGCCTGTCGTACCCCAGCACACGGGTTCGTGATCCACGGCTGATCGAGACCATGCCGTCGTCGGCGAGCTGCCGGTAGGCGGCGCGGACGGTGTGAATGCTGACGCCGAGGTCGGCGGCCAACTCGGAGATCACGGGAAGGTAACTGCCGGTGGAGATGCTGCCGGATGCGACCTGCCACATGAACTGCCGGGCGATCTGCGTCGCGAGCGGCACCCTGCTGGAATCGCTGACCCGGATCGGGGTGGCCGATTCCGGCCGGTGCTGGTGCCCGCTTCGTCTATGCACTGCCCGCACGGCGCGATTATGGCATACATCCAAACATCCGGTCCACTTGATGTTTGATCCGCCGACGACGCCCGGCGTCACGGTGAGCGAATGTCAGGAGCGGGCTCCCGGCTCGTCAGGGCGAGTTGAGCGAATCCGGCGGCCTCCGGTCAGCGGAGGATCCGGCGTCTGGAGGCTGTGATCCAGCGTCTAGTGGCTGTGATCCGGCGTCTAGTGGCTTTCGAGGCCCGATGAGCGAGACAGATCGGCGGCGGCGGCCAGGGCGAACTCCAGCATGGCCTGCTGGCCGGCGGCGTACTCGGCGAGTCCCTGACCCTGGTAGGTGGCCTCGCCGGTGAGCAGGTCGGAGCCGGCGCACAGCACCGCGCCCGCCTCGCAGCCCAGCGCCGCCGCCACGGTGAACAGGCACGACGTTTCCATCTCGAACGCCAGCACGCCGAGTGCCTTCCAGCGCCGGATCACCTCCACAGTGCGCTCGCCCTCGTAGAAGCTGTCCGTCGAGCGAGTGAGGCCCAACTCGACCGACGTGCCGTTGCGGGCCGCGGCGGCGACCAGCGCCGCCACGACGCGCTGCGACGCCACGGGTGGGAAGTTCTCGGACGCGTAGTAGCGACTGGTGCCCTCGTCGCTGACCGCGCCCGTGGCCACGGCGATACCGCCCACCGGCAGGCGGGGCGACAGCGCGGCACAGCTGCCGACCCGTATGAAGCACGACGCTCCGCACGCGGCCAACTCCTCGGTAGCGATCGCCATCGACGGCGACCCCACGCCGCTGGTGGCAACAGTCAGCCGAGCACCGCCGCAGGAGCCGACGAACACCGCATAGCCGCGGCGATTGCTGACTTGTTCGGCACCGTCGAGCAGGCCGGCCATCATCTCCACCCGCTCCGGACTGCCCGACAGCAGCGCCACCGCGGTCACATCGCCCTCGCGGACCCCCAGATGCGGGAACGAGCCATCCGGCAGGCGGAGAAAGCGCTCGGTCAGCCAGCCGGAGGTGTCTTCAGCCATCGAGCGATCCTACGCCGGGGCCGCGAGGGCGCCTTCAGTCGGAGTGTTGCTTCCGTTCTGGTTGGGGGATTGTGGTCGCCGATTGTTGGGCGATCGTGACTTCGGTAACGAGCAATGTCACTTGGGCCGTTGTTCAGACCCGACCTTATGACGGGCATCATGCAAAGCGCATACCGATTCGCTATGCTGTTCGCATGATCCAAATCGCGGTCCGGCTCGATGACGAACTCGCTGCCCAAGTCGACGACTTGGTGCGAACCGGTGTCGTGACCTCACGGTCGCACGCGGTGCGCGACGGCTTGAAGGCACTCGTCGATCAGCAGCGGCGCCAATCAGTGGCCGAGGCGATCGTCGAGGGGTACCGCCGGCTGCCGCAGACCGACAGCGAAGTCGGCTGGAGTGACGAGGCGACCGTCGCCATGATCGCCGAGGAGCCGTGGTGACACCGGCGCAAGGCGACGTCTGGTGGGCCGAGGCCGAGGACCAGCGACGACCGGTGCTGGTCGTCACCCGAAGCGAAGCCATCCCGGTGCTGAACAGGATCCTCGTCGCCCCCGTCACCCGCACTGTCCGGGGCATCCCCACCGAGTTGCCCCTCGACGCCGACGACGGTCTGCCCGAGCTCTGCGCCGCCTCCTTCGACAACCTCCAGCCGATCCGCAAGTCGTTCCTCACCGACCGTGTGGGCTCGGTCCGCAATCGCCGCCACGAAATCTGCGCCGCGCTCGAAGCCCTCGCCGACTGCTGACAGCCGCCGACACGGAAGTCATCCTCCAGCGCTGCGGCGCACCCACTTACGCGCCGTCTCCGCAGTCGGCCCCAACTTCTCGGCGACCGAACAGAGGGAGCGCTCCTAGTAGACGCCGGGAAAGATCCGGTACTTCACCCGGGCCTGGTACTCCTCCCACTTCTCGGCGCCGTATTTCTCGGCACAGTGCTTGTCGTCGGCGAGTTGGCGCCAGGTGAAGAACCCGAAGATGAAGATCGTGTAGGTCCAGGCCCAGAGATTGCCGAAGTGGCCGAAGACCAGGCCGATTGCCAGGGCAAGGGTCCACTCGCCCATGTAGTTGGTGTGGCGGGCGACACCCCAGAAACCGCTGACCAGGATCTTGCGGTCACCGGCTTGGATGTACTCGGGCTCGATGAACCCCAGGAACTTGCGGTCGGGCCAGCGCTTGAAGGTGTACTTCTGCATGTTGGTGCCACGCGAGATGCCCCATCCGAGCAGGAACAGCGCCGCTGTTCCGATGAGCCACACGTACGTCCAGGCGGTCGAGAAGCCGGGGTCGGGGTGGGCGGCCATGCCCCACAGCGGGAGGATGAACAACCAGCCGTAGAAGATGAGACCGCCCCAGAGCATCCTGAAGCCGACCTGCTCGTGCATCATGTCGTAGGTGTAGAGCTGGACGCGCTCGTAGACGAAGTAGTCCAGTACGTAGAACGTCAGGAACCCCGCGTACAGGTAGACGCCCGGGTTGGCGTCCTCGCCGAAGCGTTCGTGGTGGTAGGCCGCGCCGGACAGGGCGTTGAGCGCCCACATCGCCCCGCCGACGACGTAGGTGTACATCTTCAGGTCGAAGCGGTGGTTGAAGAGCGACAACTCCCGGCTCCGCCCGGCCCACAGTCCGGCGAGCGGGTTCTTCGCCTCACCCCGCGGCTGGCTGAACACCGCGACAATTGCGATGAGCACGCAGAGGGCCGTCCCGCCGGCCACGGCGTACAGCGTGGACCGGTAGAACCAATCACGCGGCATCCCGGCGAACTCGACGGCCCACACGATCACCGCGAGCACGAATACGAGCAGACCGTTCAGCCGGTACTTTCGGGGCTCACCGGTCTCCGGATCGACGGCGTAGCCGGGAACCCGCCATCCGGGCAGTAGCACCTGCGCCAGGAAGAACGCCACAAAGATGAACAGCGGCGTCAGAAACCCCAGAATCGCTTCGGTCCCGGAGAGTTCGACGAGGTGGTCAATACCAAGCCAGTCGATCATGACCGGATACCCCTTCGTCCAGTGACCTGCTCATGTCGCTCGCCCGTCGTCACCTTTCCACCATCGACCCATCGTAGGGCGCCGAAGGGATCGTGGCCGCGGGTTCATACTTCAGCAGAGAGTTCGAGCAGGTGCGCCAGCAGGGAGTCCTGATCCATCGGAGCCCGCACGATGTTGACGGCGCCACGCACCAGCACGCCGCAGCGACACCGACCCGGAACAGCCCGTCAGGACGTCGTCAGCTCAAGTACGGTTGGCTCAGAACCGTCGATGGGTGTGAATGATTGCTATGAGACCTATCGGGATTCTTGCCTCCGTGGTTGTCCCGGTGGTGCTTCTTGCCGCCGCGGCGTGCGGCGGTCAGGAGGCCTCGCCGTCGGGGACTGCGGCAACGACCGCTCCGGCGCCGGCGCCCGCAGCCACGGTCGATACCACGCCTGCCACGACGCCGGCGGCGGAACCGCTCCCGTCCACTGAGTCGGACCTTGCGGAGGTCGCTGAGGAGACGGTCGGGAGCCCTCCCGCAACCGATACGCCGGCTGCTGAGCCCGTTGAGGTGGTCGACCCCACGCCGGACACGACAGCACCGGCGGAACCGCTCCCGCCCCCCGAACCCGATGCTCTGGACCCTTCGGACGCAGGTGATGCGACCGGTGTGGTCGCTGGGGATCTGGCGGGGCGCTGGGAGGGAGTCACCGTGGTGCCGGGACTTGGAGACCTTCCCTTCTCGGTGACCTTCAGGGCCTCCGATGACGGCCTTCGAGCGACGATCGACATCCAGGGTGCGGTCGGCTTGAGGTTGTCGAACGTGTCGCTCGAGTCGGGACGCGTGCACTTTGAACTGGAGTCACCGCTCGGGTTGGCCACATGGGAGGGGCAAGTGAGCGGCGGGGTGATCGAAGGCGAATTCCTCCAGGGCGGGTTCCCGGCAACATTCTGGCTGGAACGCGCCGACGACCCGCGAGCTCCGGCCGGGGTCGACTCGATGTATCGCCGCGAGGTCGTGGTGTTCTCCAACGGCGAGATCGTGCTGGCCGGCGAGCTGACCTTCCCCGAGGGCGACGGGCCGCATCCCGCCGTTGTCCTGATCAGCGGCAGCGGCGACCAGGACCGGGACTCCAACCTCCTCGGCTTCCCGATGTTCGCCGTGCTCGCCGACCATCTGGCCCAACTTGGTGTCGCCTCCCTGCGATTCGACGACCGGGGTGTTGGCGGCTCCACCGGCGACGGCCTGCTGGCGACCATCGAGGACCGTGCGGGGGACGTCGAGGCCGCGGTCGACCTGCTCGTGGCCAGAGACGACATCGACGCCGGCGGCATCGGTCTGGTTGGCCACAGTGAGGGTGGCATCGTCGCGCCGCTCGTCGCCAACCGAACCGAGAGCGTCGCCTTCGTGGTCTTGCTTGCCGCCCCCGCCGTGTCGGCCGCCGAGACCCTCAGCGCGCAGCAACGCCAACTCTTGGATGATGCCGGCGCCACAGCCGAGCAGATCGAACAGGCCCAAGCATTCCAACAGCAGGTCTTCAGCGCTGTCGCCACCGGGCGGGGATGGGACGAGGTTGAAGCGTCGATCCGGGCATTGGCGCGGCAACAGTTGGAGGCACTCTCTGAAGACCTGCGAAACGCGATTCCCGACGACGACGCCTACCTGGACGCGGTCGTCGCCGAGGAGCTGGCGTCCCTGCGGAGTGTCTGGTTCGCGTCATTCTTCGACTACGACCCCAGACCCGCCGTCGTCGCCCTCAGCGTTCCGATCCTCGCCCTCTACGGCGAACTCGACACGCAGGTGCCGGCCGAGGGCAACTCCGCGGCCATGGCCGAGGCGATCGCCGAGTCGGACATCCCCAGTCACACCCTCGCAACAATCCCGTCGGCGAACCACCTCTTCCAAGCGGCCACAACCGGCAGCGTCAACGAGTACGCCGAGCTGGAACCGGAATTTGTCCCCGAACTCCTGGAAATCCTGGCGACGTGGCTCGAAGCGGGCGACGGCACCTAGGTGACGAGGGCGGCTCGCTCACCGAGATATCGCGCTCGCGGCCGTAGGTGACCGGGGAGGTTGCCCCCGGTGGGTCGAGGGTTCACCACGCCGATCCCTCAGTCTCGGCAAGGGCGGGTTCGACGGATTGACCGGGAACCAGACCGGCTCGGTCGGCGTCTAAGTTTGAAACCGAGCCTGGAGGCCCCCATGCGTGACGGACACAGCCATCAACCATCGACCGGTCGTACCCTGAACTACTTCGTGCTGGCGCTGCTCGCCGCGTTCGTCGTGCTGGTATCCGCTTGCGGCGCCGATGATGAGGACGCGGAGACTGCGTTCTTGCGTGCGCCTGCGCCGGAGCCTGCCGCTGCGCCTGCCGACGAGCGTGCGGCTTCCGCGGCGGATGGGGCTGCCGCGGAGGCTGCGGCCGACGACACGATGTCCGAGCCGCAGGCGGCAGGCGGTTCGAGATCTGCCGGGGAGTCGGTGTCCGACGCCCTCGGCGCTCCGACGGCCCTCACGCCGGCCGACTTCGGTCGCGACATCGTGTACCGCGCCACGATCACCGTGGAGGTCGACGACGTGGCCGCCGCAAGCCAGGAAGCGGTGGCCATAGTGCAGGGCCTCGGCGGCATCGTGTTCGCCCAGACGACCCGGACCGAGCCCCAACCCGTGGCCGAGATCACCTTCAAGGTGCGGCCCGGGGACTTCGCGTCGGCTCTGGAGCGCCTGGCCGGCGTCGGAGAGCTGGTCGATCAGTCGATCAGCGCCGACGACGTGACCGCGCGCATCGTCGACCTCGAAAGCCGTATCACCACTGCCGAGGTGAGCGTGGTCCGCTTGCGCAAGCTTCTCGAGGAGGCTGCCGAACTCGAGGACGTGGCCAAGCTCGAGCGGGAGCTGCTGGACAGGGAGACCACCCTGGAGACTCTCAGGGGCCAGTTGCGCACCCTGCGGAACCAAGTGGACCTTGCCACGATCACTCTGACGATCTACCAGTCGCCCGACGTGCTTCCCGACGCGGCGATCGTGGTCACGGCCTCGGTCTCCGACAACGTTGACGACAGGTGTCTCGGGATCCAGCACGTCACGGTCGAGCCCGACGCCACGGTCTATTTCTGCCTGGAGGTCGAGAACGTAGGCGCGTCGGCCCTGACCGACGTGGAGATCAGCCCGGAGAACGTGGGCATCGATGTCGATTCCTTCACGGCGCTCGAAGGCAGCTTCGATCGGATCGAGCCCGGCGGTCTGCTGGTGGCCTCGTTGTCCGAGCCTGTGGTGGAGGGGCGCCTGGCGGGTCGGTTGGCCACCAGGGGACTGGAGATCGGTCTCACGGTCGAGGCGGTACCGGTGGACGCCCAGGGCGTCGTGCTGGAGCAGGTGTCGGGGGACACGTCGCTGTGGGTGGAAGTGGTCGAGGAAGGCTCGTGGCCCGGGTTCTTCGACTCGGTCATCAACGGCGCCGGCGGCCTGCGCGCCATCGTGAGCGTCGTCCTGATCGTCTTCGGGGTGCTGGTGCCGTTCCTGCCCATCTTCGCCGGGGTCATCGCCCTGATCTGGTGGCGGCGCCGCCGCAACCGGAGCGCCGGAGCCCCGCCCGCCAAACCCTAGGAATGAAGACTCACTCCCGCCGCCTCGTGCGTATACTGATTGTATGACAGCCCCGGTTCCGACTCGATTCAGCCCACGACAGATCCAGACGATCGACCGTCTCGTCGCTGCGGGCGTCGGTGCCACTCGCTCGGAGGTGATCCGCCGTGCGGTCGAGCATCTCGCCGAGTCCGTCGAGCGGGCGCGGCTCGGCAAGGTGATTGCCGACTCGTACCGGGCGCAGCCGCAGACGATTGATGACGACGACCAAGCGATGGCCAACGCCATTGCGATGACCGAAGCCGAACCGTGGTAGCTCAGGGCGAGTTGTGGCTCCTGGAGCCGCCCAATCAGAAGCGTCGCCCGGTGCTGGTCGTCTCACGCGACGAGGTGATCCCGGTGCTCAACAACGTAGTGGTGGCGCCGGTAACGAGCACGATCCGCTCGATCCCGACGTGCATCCCGGTCGGACCCGCTGAGGGGATCAACCACGAAAGCGTCGCATCGTTCGACAACATCGCTGCGGTGCCGAAGTCGGTGCTCACGCTTCGGCTCGGGCAACTCGACGAGTTCGGACGCCTCCAGATGTGCGACGCCCTCCGAGCAATGGCCGACTGCTGAACCCCGCACCGAACTGCTCCGCTCGCTCGAGTGCGGATCCGGCCACGACTCGCAGGCCGCGAAACTCGAGGATGCGCTTCACGGCCCGCACCACTCCCGGGTCGGCCATCTCTGTCGGTCGACGTCTCGGCGATTCCGTCGGCGTCGTGCCGCGGGAATCTCCTGCTCAGGGGCCGAGCAGGGCGGCGGGCACGATGGCGATGCCGTCGGGATCGCGGTAGGCGTGGCGCCCGGTGGTGACGATCATCGCATCGGCCAGGTCGGGCCCCATCTTGTCGGCCAGCCAGCGGAGGTGGCGCGTGTCGTGGCGGTGCGGGGTTGTGGTCAGCTTCACCTCGATGGCCAGCAGCCGCCGGCCGCGCTGGACGATGAGGTCGATTTCCCGATCGTCGTTCCAGGTGCGCAGGTGGCCGACGCGGGCCTCCGCGGCCTGTGCGTAGACCCGCACGTCGAGTGTGACCAGGGACTCGAACAGCGCCCCCAGCAGCGGTCCGGTTCGGGGCAGGTCGAGACCTGCGGCGGGCCGGCCGGCGAGCAGTTCGTCGGCGCCGATATCCAGGAGGCGGCAGGCCAGCGCCGGGTCGGCGAGGTGGTGCTTGGGCCCGCGTTTGAGCCGGCTGAGCGGGTTTCCGGTGTGCCACCAGGCCGGGACCGGTTCGACCAGCCACATCGCCTCCAGCAGGTCGCGATACGCGGTGGTCGTGGTCTTGGCCGGTTTGTCCCCCTCGCCTCCGGTGGCCGCGTCCCGGATGGTCTCGTAGGTCGCCGTCGTGGCCGTGGCCGCGGCGTAGGCGGCCAGCCAGCGTCGCACCACGCCCGGACGCCTCGCCCGGTAGCCCATCAGCGCCACGTCGTGGTCGACGGCCCGGTGCAGGTAGCCGTCGAGGAGCGCCCGTTGCGCCCTGGCGTCCGCCGATCGCGATCCGGGGAATCCGCCGGTGACGATCTCGGTGACGTAGCCCTCGAGGGTCACGTCGGTCTGCCCGTCGATGGGAGGCCGGTCGCCGCCCAGCAGGCGCCGCAGGCTGACGGCCGGTTCCTGCGCTCCCCGTTCGTGGAGGCTCATCGGTCTCATGCGCAGCGTCACGATGCGCCCGGCGCCCGAATGGGTGGGGGGAGTGTCCGGCGCGACCGAACCGGTGAGGAGGAAGCGGCCCGCCCCGGAGCCGGCGTCCACCGCTCGACGCACCAGGTCCCACGACGGCGGGTAGCGCTGCCACTCGTCGATGAGGATCGGCTCGGGACCCCTCGTCAGGCGGGCCGGGTCGGCCCGCACCAGTGCGAGCGTCTCGGGGTCGTCCAGATCATGGACGGTGCGGGCGCGACGCTGGGCGGTCCACGTCTTGCCGACAGCGCGGGGACCCTCGATGCTGATGGCGGGCAGCGCATCGAGGAGCAGGTCCAACTCCTCGTCCACGACACGCCGGCGATACGCACCCCCGTCGGGTTCGGCCATCGGCTCACACTCCTGCTCGCTGCCCGGTCGCTGCTCTGCCAGTCACCCTACCGCTCCACGTATTTGAACACTACTAATTCTCATCCATCTACCCTACTAATCCACAGATCGCCGCCCTACTGGACCGCGGATCCGAATCTCGCCTCATGGCAATGCTGCCGGCGCACTCCCGCTCAACCGCACCACGGCGACCGAGTACCTGCGATCCCTGGAGCGGCTCTACATCGTCGAGGACGTGCCCCAGTGGCCGGCGCACCTGCGGTCCCGCGCCGCCGTGCGCGGGGCGGCGAAACGCCACTTCGTGGATCCGTCGCTGGCGGCGGCCGCCATGGGCGCCGGCCCGGCCCGGCTGCTGGGAGACTTGCCCACCCTCGGCTTCCTGTTCGAGTCGCTGGTAGTGCGTGACCTGCGTGTCTACGCCCAGGCGAACGGCGGTGCCGTGTACCACTACCGCGACACCGCCAACCTGGAGGTCGACGCCATAGTCCAGACCGGCGACGGCGCCTGGCTGGCCGCGGAGGTCAAGCTGGGCGGTCCCGACGCCGTCGAGGGAGCCGCCCGCTCGCTGCAACGCCTGCGCCACAAGGTCGACACCGACCGGATCGGCCATCCCGCCAGACTCGCCGTCATCACCGCCACCGGCTACGCCTACGACCGCCCCGACGGGATAACCGTCCTCCCCATCACCAGCCTCGGCCCGTAGGGCCGCTAGGGCCAGAGTTGGTCGGCTTGCAGGGCGAGGTGCAGGTCGTCGAGGGTCCAGACGTCGATTCCGTCCTCTGTCCGGAACGAGTGGCGGCCCCGGTAGGTGAGGACACGTCGGGCCAGCCCACCCAAATCGGCGATGGCGCGGAGCCCCTTGAGCATGGCGGTGTTGTAGCGCTCGGCGGCCTTGACCTCGATGGCCAGGTGTCGGCGGTCGCGGGTGAGGATGAAGTCCACCTCGGCGGTCGACTCGGCGGCGGCCCAGTAGCCGATGTCGTCGTAGAGGTGTTGGTGCTCGTTGTGGGCGCGGAGGTTGCCGAGCACCCAGCCCTCCAGCAGGGGGCCGCGCTCCTCGGCGGCGACGGGGCCGAGCTGGCGCTTGACGGCCCGCACGAGCCCCGGGTCGGCCCAGTACAGCTTGGGGCGGCGCCGCTCCCGGACCCGCAGCCGCGCCTCGAAGGCCGGCAGCTGGGTGGTGAGCAGCGTGTCGCTGAGGATCTCGAGGTAGCCGTTGACGGTGGAGCGGGCGATCCCAGCGTCGCGGGCGAGCGATGCGGCGTTGACGGTCTGGGCGTGCATCAGCGCCGCCACCGGCAGGAACCGCACGAAGCTGCCGAGGTTGCGCACGGCGGCTTCGGCTCGGATCTCTTCCCGCAGGTAGAGCTGCGTGTAGCTCTCGAGCACCGCTCGCCGGTCCGGTGCGGTCCACACGAGCGGGATGGTGCCGAAGCGCAGCGCCTTGTCGAGGTTGAAGTCGTCGCCGAGTTCGGCTGGCATGAGGGGGTGCATGGCCTTGCGCAGCGCCCGACCGGCGAGCAGATTCGTGCCGGCCGTCTTGAGCTTGCGGGCGCTGGAGCCCAGCAGGGCGAAACGCACCCCCCGCTCGGAGATCTGGCGGTGCACCTCGTTGAGTAGACCCGGAGCGCGCTGCACCTCGTCCACCACCACCCAGTCGCCGGCCCGGGCGCTCGCCAGCAGCCGGCCGAACAGCGCCGGGTCGGCCAGCAGGTCGGTGAACAATGCCTCGTCGAGCAGGTCGAACCGCTGCGCGTCGGGCAGCACCTGGCGGATCCACGTGCTCTTGCCGACACCTCGCATGCCGAGCAGGAAGAAGCTCTGATCGGGAACCCTGGCCAGACGATCGTACAGCACGCCATCAATAATAGCCGAAAAATAACGGCTATCTATACAGAATCGATCAGGTGATGGCCCGGGTGCCGGCGGTGATGGCCATGGCGATCACCACCACGAGGATGAGCGGGGCCTTGCGCCACACCGCCACCGCTCCGGCTCCGACGCCGGCGGCGCGAGCGTCGAGTGCGAGCGTGCCGGCGTCCTCGAAGGTCATGATCACGATGAGTGCAGCGAAGAGTGCGGCCGGCAGCAGGGCCACCGCCGGCCCCAGCCTGCGCTCGACGCGGCGGCCAAGGGTCGAGGTACCCAGAGCCTTGAGGCCGTAGCACCCGGCCACCAGGGCGATCATCAGCGGCCAACTCACAGCCCGGCACCCGGTTCGTCTACGCCGGCGCCACTAGTGGCATCGCCGCCAGTCCCGGCAATCCCGCCAGCCCCGCCGGCACTCCCGCCGTCCCCAGCGGCACCCTCACCGGCGGGCGGCTGCTTCTGGCGGGCGCGCACCCACAGGGCGGGCGCCAGGGCGACCACCGACACCAGGATCGGGACGCCCGCCCCGGTGATCGGCACCACGCCCAGAGCCACGGCGGCCGCCGCCAGCGCCGCGGTGCGCCCGGCGGCGGTGCGCACGTGGGTGGCCAGCAGCGCCACGAGGATCGCCGGGAAGGCCGCGTCGAGCCCCCACGTCTCCGGGGTGCCCAGAACGGCGCCCAGCAGTGCCCCCGCCACCGAGCAGGCGTTCCAGACCAGCCACAGCAGGACGCCGCAGAACCAGAAGGCGCCGGCGGCGTGTCGGCGGTCGGTCTGGGCGGTGGACACGGCGGTGGTCTCGTCGATCACGAACTGGGCGGCGCCCATGCGGGCCGGCGCCGAGGAGGGCAGGGCGCGGCGCATCACCGGCCCGTAGAGGGCGTTGCGGGCCCCCAGCAGCAGCGCCGAGCCGACCGCCGCCCCACCGCTGCCGCCGTCGTTGATGACGCCGACCGCGGCGAACTGCGACGCCCCGGTGAACACCAGCGCCGACATCACCACGATCCGGGCCAGATCGAAGCCGGCTGCATCGGCGACCACCCCGAAGGTCACCCCCGTGGGGGCAACGGCCAGGCTCACGATGACGCAGGCGCGCAGGTAGGGGCGCGACCGGCCAGCCGATCGCAGCCGGCCGAGGGGTCCGGCGAGCCGCGAGTTCGTGCCAGGGCGGGTTCTCACCGATCCTCCTTCCGGTTGCCGGACCTGCATAGCCCAGTTCAGCCGGTCGGGGAGGTCGCTCGCACGTCTACGGAGTGGTGCGGTTGCCGCCGCCTGGTCACTACGATGTAGCGCGAGTCAACTACGAGGTGTTGCCGTGCCACGACCGACATCATTCCGCCTTGCCGAGGAGCTGCTCGACCGGCTCGAGAGCGAGAGTTGCGCCGCCAGGACGTCGGTCACGCAGCTGGTTTCCGTCCTGCTGGACGAGGGTCTGAAGACCCGCCGGTTCCCCGGGGTCGTCTACCGGACCGGCCCGGCGGGTCGGCGCGCCGCCCTGGTGGGCGGTCCCGATGTGTGGGAGGTGGTGCGGGATCTCGCCCACGCACCGGGCCGGGGGATGGACCGTGTCGAGAATCTGGCTGTCGAGACCGGGTTGCCGGCGGCGTCGCTGCTGCTGGCGGCGGACTTCTACGGGGCTTTCCCCGAGGAGATCGATGTGCTGATCGAAGCCGATGAGCGGGCCGCCGAGGAGGTCCGCCGCCAGGCCGGCCGGCGCGAGCAGCTGCTGTCGCCTTGAGGTGGCTGATCGACGAGATGCTGCCGCCCGCCACGGCGGCGGAGTTGAACGCGCTGGGCCATGATGCCGTCGGCGTGGCGGAGGCGGGACTCGCCGGCAGCGACGACGCCACCGTCTACGAGGCGGCCGTCGAGCAACAACGCGTCGTCGTGACCGAGAACTTCGCGGACTTCGCCACGATTACCACCGACCGGCACGCCGCGAGCGAGCCTTCGGTGGCGGTCGTCTTCGTTCGCAAACAGCAGCACCCGCGCGGCTCAGCGCTGGCCCCCGCCCTGGCAAGGCACCTGCACCGCTGGGCCACAGAGAACCCGAAGCCGTACCCGGGCGCCCACTGGCCTTGAGGCCTCGTTCCCGGCCGGCCACGGTTAGCCGGTCGGCTCGGTGTCGTTGTCAGCGGCCCCTGGTGGCTCTGCCAGAAACTCGTCCCACTCGGCGTCCCAGTCGCTGATCCAGGCCGCCTCGCCGCCGGTCGGCTCGGTCAGATCGGTGGTGACGGTGATCTCACCCCTGCAGGATCCCCACAGTTCGGGCACCTCCAATGGCGGGGGACAGGGCACCAGCAGGTTCACGTCAATAGTGGCCGGGTCGATGTCGAGGAGTTCGCCGATGAGGTTGCAGTTCTCAGAACTGATTCCCATCTGCTGAACTATATGGCTACTCGTAGTAGATTGAATCACCTAACCGGGGTGAGCAGCCCCGGCCCTCGGCTCCGGCTCCGGGCGGGGCCATCCAGCGTCGGTGCGACCGCTCGGATCGAAGGGCGGGGGAGCGTGACATGACACTGCCGGGAATCTGGACGCAGGACGATGGGGGCTGGAAGCTGAGCCGGCCCGAGGGGTTCCCCGACGAGGCGACTCTGCACGGCCTGATTGAGGAGACGCCGGAGATGCTGCCGCTGTCCGGGGCGCCGCCGCTGTTGATCCTGGGGCGGGAGGTGCCCCTGGGGTCGGGTTACGCCGATCTCGTGGGGGTGGAGACGTCGGGCCGGCCGGTCATCATCGAGGTCAAGCTCGCCTACAGCAGCGAGGCCCGTCGCGCCGTGGTTGCACAGATCCTGGCCTACGCGGCGCACCTCCACGGTACGACTCGAGAACAACTCGAGGATCGCTTCGGTGGCAGTCTGCGGCAGCGCGGCCACGAGTCAATCGTGGATGCGTTGCGGTCGGTTCAGGAGGATGCGTTCGACGACGATGAGTTCACGGCGGCCCTTGACGAGCACCTACGAGAAGGCCGCTTCCGACTCGTGTTCGTGCTCGACACTGTGCCGCCGGAGCTGATGACGCTGGTGGCCTATCTGGAGCACGTCACCGACAAGTTGGTCATCGACCTCGTTGCCGTCAACTCCTTCAACCTTGGCGGTACGTCCGTCGTGCTCCCGCAGCGTGTGACACCTGAGCGGCACGAGGTGACCGTGGAGAAGACGCGCCGCAAGGAATCCGGGACCGTCTACCACAGAGGCAGCGAGACATTCGAGGCCAGTATCGGCGAGGCTGCGCCGGAGCACAGAGAGGCGCTGAGGCGTCTCTTGCATTGGGCTTGCGACCTGGAACGGCGAGGCCTGGCACGCCTCTCGACCACCGAGGGGGTAGGAAGGAAACGGTTCGTACTCCGACCGCTTCTGAGAGACGAGAACAGGAGTTTGGTGGACCTGTACAACGAGGGAGGTGCCGCGGGACGTGCCTATGTGCTGTTCTGGCGCAGCGTCTTCGAGAAGAGGGCGCCTGGCTTCAGCGAGCGGATCGAGGAACTGAGTGGGATCCGAGTTGGTCAGGGTAACTGGACCCAGGACATCAGTGGGGATCTGCTTGACGCCCTGACCGACGCATACGCAGAGGCGGCGCAGTAGCGGATCTAGCAGTGCCTCGACCTCCGCGCTCATCGTAAATGTTCGGAATTCCGGGAATAATGCTGCGCTATGTCCCGGAACCGCCGACAGGTCAGTCCACTCGTCGCGGTCCTGCTAGTCATCGGCGCCGCCGGCGGAGGAGCCGTGATCGCGCTCCTGTTGACCGACGCCGGGTCCGATACGCCGCAGTTGGTGACTGACACGGCGCCGCGTTTGCCTGCAGCTCCCTCAGCAGACCAGGCCGCCGCAGCCTCGCCACCGACTCCTGCACCGGCTGTCGAGGCACTACCAGCGCCGGTGCCAGCAGTCGAGGCACAGCCAGCACCAGCTACGACCCGTACCACTGTGCATCCACAAGTCCAAGAGCAGGGAATCGCCCTCGTTGAGCGTGTCGTCGGGCAGTACGAAGCGGCGTGGCCGTGGGTGCGCGGCGCGTGGGCTCGCAGCGATGTGCAGTTCTTCGACCGAAGGCTGCCCGAGCCCTGCAGCGGCGCGGTGGCGTGCGTGCGCGGACGGGAACTCCTGCTCACGCTGCGTGCTGTGCAGGAGGAGGAAGCCGTCCTTCATGAACTTGGGCACGTCTGGAACAACACGACCTCGGGTGATTCGTGGCGGGCGATCCAACAGGGGTTTGCCGATCACTACGCCGGCTGCTACAGCAGCCGGGCGCCGACACCCGAGCGCCTGCAGGAGGAGTTGCTTGTCGACGCAATGGTGATTGCCAGCGGTGCCACGATCGGCGACCTCAACCTTGGCGGCTACGGCTACTACGAAGACAGCCCGTGGAGTGACGGATTCGGAGGTTGCCTCGTCGACTCCAGCGAGCCGCCGCCACACCTGCTCGGCGCTATCAGGGAGGAGTTGTTCAACTGTGGCGTCGACGTTGTCACCGCCAAGGCTGTGGCGGAAGCGAACGCCGAGCGCGAGTCCGGATCGTCACTCCTCCGGTTCCGCAGTGACGAGGAGCGGCGAGTGGACTGGTGGGCTGAGTTGGTTCCGCGGTTGTGCGCGGACACCGCACCGGTGCAGGGACAGACCCTGGAGGTGCTTGCCGCCATCGTTGCGCAGTACGAAGTGCCGTGGCCGTGGGTCCGCGAAGCATGGGAGGCAAGTGCCATTCAGTTTGTTGGAGATCTCGCAGAGGTCTGTCCGGCTGGCGGTCTCCGACTCACGCGGGACCTGTTCGGGGGTCGTGGGGCATACGCCGACCCCCCGGCAGTGGCGTGTGTACGTGGGAACCAACTCGTGCTGGCGCACGCCACCGCTCAAGCCGACGCAGACCTCTTACCTGAGCCGCTCCTGCAGGCTCTCGCGCGGGTGTGGAACAACACTGCAGGGGACAGGTGGCGACCGGTCCGAGACGCGTTCGCCCAGCATTACGCCGGTTGCTACAGCGAGCGGCAGCCGACACCTGAACAACTGCTGGAGGCGGTACTCGCCGACGCGATGGTGATCGCCACCGGCGTGATATCCGAGTCTCTGTTCGAGGGCTACGGCTACGAGGTCCGGACCTCATCCTCGGAGCCGTTTGAGGGCTGCGACGTTCTGCGCTACGAGCGTCCCGATGACTTGATGGCGATCCTCGTAGCAGTTCTGTTCCGCTGCCCCTATGACGACGAAGCGGCCCGCGAGGCATGGGCCGCCGCCGGTGGCGACACCGGAGCCTGGGGATTGCCGATACTCGGTGGACCTGAGGGGAAGTGGCAGCGGATAGCCGCGGTCACCTGTGGTGACGCGGCATGAGTCCGCCCAGGGCTCGGAGTCTTCCGGGCACCCGCATCCCACAGGAAGAGGCGGCTCGAGCGTCGGTGAACGACCCGGCCCCGGGGGGCACCCCAGCGAAGACAGCGCGGCGTCGTCGGCGCGCTGGCCGCAGTACAGACCCGTTCAACGTCGCTGGCCGGGAGTTGCTGGCCTTCGGTTGGCTACCGGGCCTACCGGTCGGGGTCTCGCTCGCTTGGGCGACTTCGGTTGGGCACATCGAGCCGGTCAGAGCAAGCCTTGGCCTGCTTGCGACGGCGGCCATCGTGGTCATCGTGCTCGGTGCCGACGCATTCCGTCAGGGCAGTGAGCGAGGGTTCGCGACGGCTGCGCGGCGAGTATTCCAGGGGGCGGCTGTTTGGGTGATGGTCGTTGGTCTGCTTGGCGTCGTCTTCGCGGCGGCGGCATTGCCCTGGCTCGGGCAACCGGATTCGATCTTCGGCCCGCGCACGGTTGAGGCAGTGTTTGTAGGGCTCGTCGGGTTCGTGCTGGGCGTCATCTTGGGCGCGCCTTTAGTGCTCGCTGCAAATGACGTTCGTTCTAGGGGTCGGGAGGATCAGCGCCAGGAAGCAGAATTGCCCACCCGGCAGCAATCGACAGGGATGAAGGCCCGAGCGGGGGAGTTCGTGGCCGATCCGGATGACCCGTACCGTCACGACACGCTCGGTCGGCAGGAGCAGGTTGAGCAGTTCTGCGAGCGGGTCCGGGCGACGGCGACGCCGGTTGTGTGGGCGGTTGAGGGGGGCTGGGGTACGGGGAAGACGGCGTTCTCCCGGATGTGCGCGGCGGTCATGCGCAACAAGCCGGATGTCGCCGAGGTGATATCTGTCAATGCGCTGACTCAGGGCGTGACAGGTGTGCCGCTGGTCGATCTCGCAGTAGCGGTAGGGCGCGCGCTCGAATTAGCGGCGCGGGAACAGACCCAAGAGTTGGACCGTCGGCGACGCCGAAGTCGACTCGCCGAGTTGGGCGAAGCGATTTCCGCACCGACACTGCTGCTCCGCGAGTTCGGTCGCGGCGATACGCCGGCCGCGGACACTGTGGAAGAGATGGCCCGCCTTGTGCGGGAGTACGTGGACTCGTTGCCCGGTCTGGTCGTGGTGTGGATCGACGAGTTGGATCGCTGCCCGCCGGAGTACGCACTCGGGATGCTCCGAGCGGTCCGGAGCATCTGCGACCACCCGGGGTTGGCCACCGTGCTGACCATCCACCCCGGTGCACTCGAACAGGCCGTGGTGCAGATGCACGGCGAGTTCGATGGCGCCGAGCGATACCTACGGCGATTCATCGACATGCGCGTGCCGTTGGCCCCACCCGGCGCCGGAGGGTTCGAGCAATCACAGAATCGGGGGCGATTCGTGCGGGCGCTATATGCGGACACGTCCCTATCGCAGATCGTGGCCACGGCACCCTTGGCCTGGAACGCCTTGGAGTCGCTGGCAGGGCACGATTCGCTGAGTCTGCGCGATTTGGAGCAGATCGTTCACCACGCGGGGATCGTTTGCGCGGGACTCCCTCCGCCTCCCGCCGTACCTGACGAAGGATCGCTCAACACCGGCGCCTACGGACGTAGCTTCGACCCCGTGCGGAGGGCGCAAGACGCTTGGTCGGAGGCGGTCTCCACTGCCGTCGCGCTGGGGATTCTGCGCTTCACTGCCCCGGCGAAGTACCGAGACGGCAGCGCACGAACTTGGACCACGCAGGAGAGCGCGTACGAGTTCTTCGCGCACGCCCTTGAGGAGGTCGGAGACTTCTCCGGTCACCGACCTGCATGGCCAGCAGACGAACTAGCGCAAGCAATCGCGAGCGTGGCCACCCGACGCGCAGCCGATGGTGTGGCGTTCAAGGTGATCGTGGAGTTGGTTGGCTTGTCTGGCGCTACGTCGCGATCTGACAGCGACGCCGCGAGCGACGAGTAGGTTTCTTCGACCCGTAGAGTTCCCGCGGCCACGTCCCATCGCTGCATCCCCGCGCAGCGCTCACTCCGGCGCAGCACGTCTGGCGCTAGTCTCTTCAGCAGGACGCACGTCCGTCTTCTACCAGGGGAGAGCCGCCCTTCGGGGCCGCTCTCCCCAGTCACTTTTCGGTGGAATCCGAGCGCGTGGCAATTCTGTCCCGACGAGCGCTTGATATCATTGTTGATGTCATGTGGTCGATGGAGGTCGAGCCGGAAGTCGAGCAATGGATCGAATCGCTCTCCGTGAGAGAATTCGCAGCGCTGATGGCGGCCGTCGAACGACTCGCCGAGGACGGCAGTCGGCTGCGGTTTCCGGCCTCGCGCCCACTCGGCGACGGGCTCTTCGAGCTTCGAGTCGATCTCGGCCGCACCGCTCGGCGGATCACGTTCTATTTCGCGGACGACCGGCGGATCGTTCTCTTGACGACGTTCCGCAAGCAGAGGCAGAACGAGCGAGCCGAAGTCCGGCGCGCTCGGCGGGCGCTGCGACGGTGCATTGCTGAAGGACACGCAGTCGAGGAGGAATGATGGCGCGCCCAACGATTACCGAACTGCGAGACAAGCGGCTCGCCGCGATGAGTGCGAGTGAGCGCGCCGAGTTCGACGAAGCGCTAGCTGCGGTCCGTCTGGCTCTGGAGGTGGGGGAGAAGGTCCGTGACGCGCGAGAAGCCGCGGGGCTGACTCAGCGAGAATTGGCTGCTCGCATGGCGACGAGCCAGGCCGCGGTTGCCCGTCTCGAGGTGGGTGGCACGAGCGCCACACTCACCACGCTGCAGAGGGCCGCGGCAGCACTCGGCATGACGATCACGGTCGACCTGGCGTCAGGGCACTGACGCTGACTCCGCCCCGCTGACGGCCTTCGATCACGCAAGGCGAATCGGCGACAGAGCCCTCGGGGCAGCCGGCCGTCTCAAGTGCGAGCAGCAGCGTGCTGAGCGTTGCGGCGGCTACTCTTTCCCGTAGGACGCAAGTCCGCCGTCTACCAGGGGAGAGCCGCCCTCCGGGGCCGCTCTCCCTAGATGAGTAGTTCCAAGGGGTGCGAGCGGGGGTGGGGTCCGCGTTGTGGTGGGTGAGGGTGTCCAAGATCTGGGGTGTAAGCAGCCCCCGATCCTGGAGGACCTTGGCATGAACCCGGATTTGGACACCCTCGTGACCGCACTGTATGTGACGGTTGATGATCTGTTAGTGGCGCACCCCCAGTGGGCGCCTGAGCGGCCCGCTGTGGGGATCGCGCCGGAACTGTCAGATGCCGAACTGGTGGCTCTGGCGGCGTTGCAGGCCTTGTTGGGGTTCGATTCCGAGGCCCACTTCGTGCGCTACGCCAAAGAACACCTCACAGCGTGGTGCCCCTATCTGCCCGGTCGGTCGGGCTACAACAAGCGCCTGCGCCGCAGCGGCGAACTGATGGCCCGTGTGATGGCCGCCTTGGCGCAGGACTGCCCGTCGTGGTGCGACGACGTGTGGCTCGTGGACTCCACGCCCATCGAGTGCGGGCGCAGCCGCGAGACCCAACAGCGCTCCGACCTCGCCGGATGGGCCGAATACGGTTACAGCGCCAGCCACTCCCGGTGGTTCTGGGGGCTGCGCCTGCACCTGTTGGCCACGCCGTCGGGGCTGCCCATCGCCGCCGCGCTCACCGGCGCCAAAGCCGACGAACGCGACACCTGCCTGGACATGATCACCCACCAGAACCTGGCGCGGCCCGGCCAGACCCTCATCGCCGACAAGGGCTACCGCAGCGCCGCCTTCGAGGAACAACTCAACGCCGCGGGCATCACCCTCATCCGCCCCACCGCCGCCCGAGAACCGCCACGCGCCGGCCAGCGGTTCCTGCGGCCGCTGCGCCAGATCATCGAATCGACCTTCCAGACCCTCAAAGCCCAACTCGGCCTCGAACGCCACGGCGGGCGCACCCGCCCCGGCGTCATCGCCCGGGTCCTGCAACGACTCCTCGCCCTCACCGCCGCCATCTGGCACAACCAAACAACCCAACAACCCGGCCCCACCCGCAGCCTCCTCGCCTACGACCACTAACCCCTTGGAACTAACCATCTAGGCCTCAGGACAGCCGACCGGACTCGTGCTGGATACCCTTCCCGGACTGGCTGGACGGCCGAGACGGGAGAGCCATGGCGCCCACCATCTATCGCGACACTCGGTACTCGCTGATGCATCTGATCGAGGAGATCAAGCACGGCAAGATCGCGCTGCCTGATATTCAGCGGCCGTTCGTGTGGTCATCGGCGCAGGTTCGGGACTTGTTCGACTCGCTGTATCGGGGCTATCCGGTGGGGACGCTCATGTTCTGGGAGACGGGCGTGGATGCGGGTGTGCGCCAAGTGGGAGGCGGCGAGAACGACGGGGTGGCTCGGCTGTTGATTGTGGACGGCCAGCAGCGGTTGACGTCGCTGTTTGCGGTGCTGACTGGCCGGTCCGTTCTCACCAGCCGGTACCAGCAGAAGCGCATCCGCATCGCGTTCCGGCCTGAGGATGAGACCTTCGAGGTCACTGATGCTGCCATCGAGCGGAATCCCGAGTACATCGCGGACATCACGGTGCTGTGGGCCGAGAAGTACAGGTCGACGGTTCGAGCCTTCCTTGAGCGTCTGGGGAAGCACCGCGGCGCCGGGCTCGATGACAGCGACGGCAGTTGGAGCGACAAGTCGGATCGTCTGGAGGAGCGGATCGACCGGGTCCGCGATCTTCGCGATTTCGGCTTCCAGGTGCTTGAGGTGAACGCGACCGCGAACGAGGAGCAGGTCGCGGACATCTTCGTGCGCACGAACTCCCGAGGCGTTCAGCTCAAGCAGGCGGACTTCATCCTGACGCTCATGTCCGTCCATTGGGACAAGGGCCGCCGCCAACTCGAACAGTTCTCGCGTTACGCCGTGGACGAGGCCGTGACTGGACCGTCGCCGAAGAACCCCTTCATCGATCCGAGCCCCGACCAGTTGCTGCGCGCCGGCGTGGGACTGGCATTCCGGCGCGGCCGGCTCGGCCACGTCTACAACATCCTGCGGGGCAAGGACCTGGAGACCGGCGAGGTGTCCGAGACCCGCCGCACCGCACAGTTCCAAGCCCTGGCGGAAGCGCAGGACGAGGTCCTCGACCTTAGCAACTGGCACGAGTTCCTCAAGTGCCTCACCCATGCGGGGTTCCGCAGCGGCCGCATGCTGACCTCACAGAACGCTCTTATCTACACCTACGTTCTGTGGCTGATCGGCAGATGCGATTTCGGCCTCGACCGCAAGACCCTTCGCGGCGTCATCGCCCGCTGGTTCTTCATGGCCCACACCACGAGCCGCTACACAGGATCCCACGAGACCCAGATCGAGGCCGACCTCGGTCGCCTCGCCGCGCCCAAGGCCGCCGACGGAGGGCGAGCCTTCTGCGACGAGTTCGACCGCCTCGTGCGGGCCACGCTCACCACCGACTACTGGGACATCTCGCTGCCGAACCGGCTCGATACCGCCGCGGCCAAGTCGCCGGTGCTGTCGGCGTACCAGGCCGCGTTGAACCTTCTCGATGCCGAGGCACTGTTCAGCGACCTTCGCATCCGCGACCTGCTTGACCCAACCGTCACCGCCCCCCGGTCGGTGGAGCGGCACCACCTCTTCCCGAAGAAATACCTTGCCACGAAGGGCATCACCGGGATACGGCACGTCAACGCGATCGCCAACATGGCGTACCTCGATTGGCTCGAGAACGCGGCCGTCGGAGCCGACGACCCCGTCGCCTACTGGCCGGCCATGATGGCCGGGCTCGACCCGGACCAACTCAAGCGCCAGATCCGCTGGCACGCCCTACCGGTTGGATGGGAACAACTCGACTACCCGATCTTTCTTGACCGGCGACGCTCACTGCTGGCACAGGTAGTACGCGACGGATTCAACACGCTCTGGGACGACCACGCTGCGCTCGAGCCGGCCGAACGCGTCGCCGACCTGCTGGCCGTGGGCGAGTCGCAGACCGTCGAGTTCAAGTCCACCGCCCGCTGGAATGTCCGAGCCGGCCGGCCCGACAAGAGAATGGAGCACGCCATCGTGAAGACAGTCTGCGGGTTCCTCAACGCCCAAGGCGGCAAACTGCTCATCGGAGTCGACGACGACGGCAGCGTGGTCGGCCTCGCTGCAGACATGCAGACGCTCGGCGCCAAAGGCAACCGAGATGGCTACGAGTTGTTCCTTCGCCAACTCCTCGACAACAGCCTCTCGGTCCCGACCGCCGGCGTCGTGCGCATCGACTTCGACACCGTCGCCAACACAGACATGTGCGTCGTCACAGCTGCGTCGTCGGGCAAACCGGTCTTCGCCAAGCCCCACGAAGGCGGCACCAGCCCCACAGAGTTCTGGGTACGCACCGGCAATGCCACCAAACAACTCCACGGGGACGACATGCTGGAATACCAGGCCAACCACTGGGGTACCTGACCACCCGGTTCAATCGGGAGTCGTTGTCGGGTTCGTCGTCTACGCCTGACCCGTTGCCTTCTCGACGAGTTCCAGATACGGAGAGGGTTCCGTGAACCGGTCTCCGTAGCGGGTCGGGCGTACGAGGGCTCTTGTCAGTTGAAGCACGCGTGACGCGCGTGTCGCCGCCACATAGAACGCCTGCAACTCGGCCTGGCGAGCGGTTTCTGACGTGGCACGAAAGTCTGGGAATTGACCGTCGTTCATGCCGACAATGGCGACCGCTTTGAACTCCCTGCCCTGCGCCTTGTGAACTGTGATCAGTCGTATGCCCGGGCCGAGGTCGCGTGCCCGTTGAACCCAGTCGAAATGGAGCGCGAAACGGGTCCACGATCGTTCAGCGACTGGAGTCAGACTCGTGAACTTGGACCATGTGTCGCCAATCAGGCGCTGGTCGGCATGCCAACCAGCGAGTGCTTCGCCTCGCGCCGATTCTGGCAACTGGCATTCCTCGAGGGCGCCGACGAACTCGGACGGCGACTCGACTGCGAGCAGCGGAACGAGGATGTCGAGATTCTCATCGGCATGTGTACGGAGAGCCCCGGTGAGCCCGCTATTGGCGGTACCTGCATCGCCGTCAGCGAAATCCGAGTCTGGCAGTCTGAGTTCGCGGCGCAACGCGCCCGATGCCGCGAACCGGTGACGCGCACTTCGGAAGCGCATCAGCAGTAAGGCGACTGTCCCGGTGAAGGTTGCCATGAAATCGTCCTCGCTGTGCGCGAGCGCCACTTCGTGTCCTCGTGCGGCGATCGCCTCCGCTGCAGCGCTCAGAGTGGCGGAATGCCGAGCCAGCACCGCTATTTCTTCGGCGCGCACTCGGCGCGTCTCACCAAGGGAGGCGGCTTCTACGGGTAGGCCGTCGCTGAGGAGACCTTCTGCCCAATCGGCGACGAAGGAACTCTCGGCCGCTTCGCTCGGGAGCTCCTCGCAGTCGATCACGCCGGCGGCGGCGCGTTCTGCGCGGACACCGGCGCGAGGTCTCCCGCCGCCGAGTTCCAGCGAGACCACTTGCTCCAGCGAGGCCAAACGCTGAGACGACCTGAAGTTCTGCGTGAGTTGACACTCGCGGGCGCCGTAGTCCTCCACGAAACGCGTCATGAGCCGGCTGTCGCCGCCCGCGAAGCCGGTGACCGACTGGTTCGGGTCGCCAAGCAGCGTCGTTGACACGAGCGGCTGGCCCGTTTCGGTGTCCGTTCCGACGAGGGCGGTGATCAATCGGTATTGCTGTTCGGTGAGGTTCTGCGCCTCATCAACGATCACCATGCCGTAAATCACCCGCATCATCCGAGCGATGGCTGGGATGAGCAACACATCTGTGGCCTTCGTGATCATCTCGCTGAAGTCGACAGCGCCCCTGCTCTCCAGGGCATCCCTCCAACACTTGAGGTCGGGATGGCTTTGGCACTTCGCTCGAGCGAGATCTAGTTGGCGGAACAAATCCGCGGGGTTGTCCGGAGCCAACCATATGTCGTAGGCCGCCAGCAACTCAGCTCGATCCTCGGTGTTGTTGATGACCTGGAAGTCCGGCGGAAGGCCGACGTGGCTGCCGTGAGAGATGAGGACCGAATGTGCGAACCCATGGACCGTGTCGGCAAAAATCCGTTGCATCGAGCTACCGACCCGACCGTGTAGCCGGGACTTGAACTCGTTGGCTGCTCGGGTCGTATAGGTGATGACGAGGACGTTCGCGTTTCCACTGTCCGGGTCGTTGATGTAGCACTCGACGCGCCGCACCAGAATCTCCGTCTTCCCCGTCCCCGCCGACGCGGTCGCAACGAGCGCAGGAGCATCGCTGTCAACGACGGCTTGTTGCTCGCCGGTGAGCGGAAAGTCGGATGCCGTCCCAGGAACGACGAGGGTCATGTCGCGACCTCGCCGTTCTTGGGCTCCGGGGCGAGGTGATCCCGAAGAGCATCCGCCAGTCTGCGGAGTGGCTCGGGCCAGCCGCTCGCTTGAGCGAAGGGCCGGGCGGCTACGAATTCTCGAGCCAGGGTGGCTCCGATCGTTCCCTTCTGCCGCTTCATCGCCGCCAGCAAGTCGGCCTCGCCCTGGGGCGCCTCACCCAGGGACGCGCACGCGGCGATGCAAATGTCCGGCGCGACATCGATCATCATCTTCTCGATGGCCACGCTGGATCCCTTGCCTCTGTCTGACTGCTCGGAATCGGGGTAATTCGCCCACACAACGTCGTGGGTCTCGTCCATCAATCCATCCGCAACGAGATTGGCGATTCTCGCCCTGCCGGCCGGGTCAGCGTCAGCGAACACCACGAGCGGAACCTCGACATGCCGGGCGAACTTGATCACAGAGCGGACTATCGGATCGTTCATGCCAACGGAGTCGACTACAGAAACGCCATGAGCCAACTGGCCCAAGGCTTCCCGCAGCACGGGCGGAAGGAACGCTCGCTCGGTGGCCCCGTCACCAATCACGATGGCTCGCGCGAATAGCAGATCACCGAACGGTCGCTCCGCGAGCCGTGTGAGCTTCTCCATCTCACTCACGTAGAAGCGGGGCTTCCTCGTACGGGGTACGTCGTCATCGTCGCGTTCGGCCGGACCGAAATCGACAACGCTGTGGCCACCCTCAGGGGAATGTCTCACCAGCAGGAGTGCTTGCGGTGTTACTGAGGCTGCCAGTCCGGGCGAATGGGTCGTGGCGACTACCTGACGGGCTCCTTCCTCGAGCAGTCCGGCGGCCTCCGAGACGGCGTGCGGGTGAAGGTGGGCTTCCGGCTCCTCGATCAGGGTGACCGGGTGCGGGCGGATGGTTCCACCGTCTCGGCCCAGGGTCTGGCTATAGAACACATCCTGCACCAGTAGGGATGCGAGACTGCGGACGCCTGATCCATGCAGCCGCGACGCGAGGCGCTCAACGCCGTCGTCGAAGCTCACGCCGACAGCGCGTGCCAGTTCTTCAAGGGTTCGCGGCACGGGGTCGACCTGAGTTGATCCCAAAGAGTCGACATACCGATCCAGGGAATCCAGCGAGTCGCGCAGGCTCTTCAGGGTGTCGCTGTGTTCCAGGATGTCGTCACCGAGTTCCGCCAGCCGCTGCTCCAGAGTCGCCCGGTCCGTTTCCTCCACCTGAAGGTCGTTCAGGATGCGGCGAACGGCGGTGCCGCGCTGGCGCAGTTCCTCGGACAGATCCCGGCGCGTGTCGACTAACTCGGCATACACGAGGCCGCGCACATCATGGAGCACCACGTGACTGGTTGCATGCCACTTGTCCTCCTGCGCGTCGTAGGCCATCGAATGGGACTGGCTACGGGCTCCGGCTCTCTCGCTGGTCGAGATGATCGTTGTCCGCCAAGCGAACCGTTGGCGCTCCGGACTATCGGAGACGAGGGCGAGGTGCGCGCCGAAGAGTTGTTGGAGTGCTGGTTCGAACACCTCGTCGGCCGGCTGGGAGTCGTCGCCATCGGTGCTCAGCGGCGCGACTCTCCGCGGTGTTGGCATGACGCGGGGGGCGAGGGTCACATCGATCTCCGCAGGATCGCTCGAGCCGACCGTGAGGTCGTCCCGATCGGCCTCAGTTCTACCGACCGCGACGTGCAACGCCCGGAGAATGCGTGACTTGCCCGCGTTGTTGCGGCCCACCAACAACGACAGACCGGGCTGCAACTCGACCTCGAGGTCTCTGATCCCCTTGAAGTTCCGAATGGTGACGCGCTCTACAAACACCGCCGCCTGTGTTGATCCGGCTGTGGAGGTCATCGTCACGATTTGAGGCTAGACCGGCGGGCCTACGATCGGGTGCAATCGCCACTTGACCGCGGACTCACGCTGAGGAGGACATCGCGGCGGCGGCCGTCGCCGACAGCCGCAGCATCTAGGCCCCGAGGGAGCTGCGAGTGGCCTGAGGGAGACTCATCGTCCCTCGTCAGCGGGACAGCGCCTTGGGGCTCAGTGGGCTCCGGCCCTCATGATCTGAGGGGCTCGAAGACGAGTTCGGGGACCACGACCTCCCACGTGTCGTTCTTGAGGTGCTGGTGGTACTGCGGGTCTGAGCGGTCGCGGCTCCAGGTGGCGACGGCGAGGACGGTGGCCTTGACGCATCGCATGTCGGGGGGAGGTTCGAACTTGCGTGCCAGGGTCCCCACGACGACTCCTGCGTAGTTGCGGAGTTCCCAGCGGTCTGACTTTGGCCGCACCTGCAATTGGTCGCCGGGTGCCAGCTCGGCGATGGCGCGGTGGGTGGGGTGGTCGGGGGGCTTGTAGCCGGCGAAGCTCAGGTACACGTCGCTCAGGGTGAGTCGATGATGGCGGCGGGCCAGTTCCGGCGTCGGTAGGGGGAGCGTTATGGGATCGCGCCATTGGGCCGATGGGTTGTCCCGCAGGGCGTCCTGGAATGGGTGCGTTCCTGGGAGGCGCGACAGTGCGAGGGTGTGACGGGCTCGGGTCATGGCCACGTAGTAGAGGCGGCGTGGGGCGTCGGGGTCCTCGCCGTGGCTGACGCGGTCCCAGCCTCCGTCGAGGACGACCACGTGGTCGAACTCCAGCCCCTTGGCTCGGTGCGCGGTCAACAGCAGCAACCCGTTCTGGCGGCGCTGGGCGTCGCGAGCCCATTCGGCTAGCCATTCGATGAACGATGCCGCCGGCACCTCCGCGGTGGCGGTCTCGATGTCGTGCTCCTCCGCGGCTTGCCGCAGCAGCTCGATCCAGGGGCCGGAGGGCTGCCTGTCCAGCCAATCCTTCACGTCGGCGTTGCGGAGCATGCCCGGGCCACGCTGGCGGACCCATTTGACCAGGGCTTGGGTCTCGCGCAAGTGCCACAGGCTCAGGTTGCCCTCGTTGGCCATCTGCACCGGGATCTCGTCACGTTCACAGACGGTTCGCACAGGTTCGAGGTAGCTCCATTGGCGGGCGATCACCGCGCACTTCGACCAGTCCCAGTCCGGGTGGAGACTCGATAGCCGCCTCAGCTCGGCAACTGCGGCCTGAGCCTGCGAGATGGCGCTGCTGTCTGCGACTTGTAGGACTTGCACCTTGCCGTGGGCGACTGGGTCGCGGTCGGTCCACTGGCCCCCGGCGGGGTCCTTGGAGCGCGCCTGGTTGATCCGGATCGGATGGTCGACCTTCATCCGGTTGTTCGCCGAGTCGATCACGGCGTTCGCGGCGTCGATGATGTGGCGGGTTGATCGGTAGTTGTCGATTAGGAAGGCCGGCTTAGCGCTGTAGTCCTGTTCGAAGCGGCGGATGAACTCCACCGAGGACCCGTTGAACGCGTAGATGTTCTGGTCGTCGTCGCCGACGGCGAACAAGCTGAGGCGGGAGTCCTCCTCGGTGAGGGTTCTGCCGGCAAGTGCGGAGATGAGGTCGTACACGTCGTCGGTGACGTCCTGATACTCGTCGACGAGAATCCACCGGAATCCCGCCAGCAGGCGCGACCGAGTCTCTTCGGCTTCTTCAGGCTCGAGTTCCTTGCCGCTCAGCAGCGCGGTGGCCTCGCGGAGTATCTCATTGAGCCGCGCGCTGAGGTCGCCGTCGGTCTCCCGGTCCGCTTGGCCCGAGAAGCTGGCGCCGACGAGCCGCATGGCGAGGGCGTGGCAGGTGAACACCATCACGCCGCGGGCGTCGTCGCCGATCAGGTCCCGCAGCCGGCGGCGGATCTCGACGGCGGCGTGGCGGTTGTAGGCCAGCGCCAGGATGCCTCTGGGGTCCTCGCGCAGGGCACGGATCAGGTAGGCGATGCGATGCACCAGCACCCTGGTCTTGCCCGAGCCGGGCCCGGCGAGCACCAGCACGTTCGTGGTCTCGCGGTCGTCGGCCACCAGGTTGCGCTGGCGGGGGTTGTTCAGGCTCTCGACGATCTTGGTCCACGATTTCGGCGTGGTCTGGCGGCCGAGCTCCTGGCGCTGGTCGGGGAGCCAACGCCGCAGGAACGCGTCCTCGCCGAGGGTGAAGTAGTCGATCGACAGTTGCAGCGCATGAGCTACGTTGGCGAGGCCCCGCTCGGCGAACTCGGCCATCACGTGGATCTGGCGCACCGTCGCGTCGTAGTGCAGCGCGAGGGACTTGTGGTCGGACTGCTTGAACCCGCGGGGGTCGGGGTCCAGGACGATGGTCATGGCCGGGCGGAACACGGTGAGGCCGCGATTGAGCCTGACGACCTCCTGGTCGTGCAGCCACAGCAGGGCCCGCTCCAACAGCCTGCGCAGCTTGCGTTCGTCGCCGTTCTGGCTCACCAGCGTCAGGTCGCCCTCGATGGCCTGGGTCAACTTCCCGAGAGTCGTGCGGACCAGCAGGTCGCTGCCCCGTCTGCCTTTCGTGTTCTGCTCCAGCAAGTGGTCGAGCAGCCGCGAAGCGCCATTGCGGCGGCGCTCGGCGATGCCGGCCAGCGAGGACCATTCGCGTTTGAGAGTCACCCGGAGGCTCTCCGCGTCGTGCTTGTGCAGCATGAGGCTGCCGGCGTCGTCGTCGCCACGCCCGTCGCGAGCGATGCCCTGGATCGTGCGGGTCACGTGCTCGGGCCGGACATGGGGGTGGCCGGCGTTCTTCAGTCGCTGGGAGGCGACGCGCAGGTTCAGCGGCGCCGAGTCTCCGACCGTCAGGTCCGGGGCTGCCTCCTGCATCCACTCGATCAACTGCCGCTCAAGTTCGTTCGCCTCGGTGAGGCGGCGATGCGACGGGTTTCGCACACCGACGTGGACGAACGCGGTCAGTTCGGTGTCGTTGCTGGCGATCCCGAACCGCTCGAGGTCATAGAGCGCTCCCCGGACCCCCTCGGAGCTGAGCCCCGACGCCATCATCAACATGTCCGTGGAGATGCCCTCGTCGGGGTTCGCGTTGATCAGCACCTCGGCGATCTTCGTGAGGCAACGGCGGTAACCGGCATCGATGGGCTTGTCCTGGAGCCTTTGCCGGACCTCCTCGACAGAGCTGACTTGCAGCGATGACGGGAAGATCCGCACGTGATTCTCGTTGCGGCTCAGCAGCTGCGCCTCCTCGAGCCAGGCCACCGCCGTGCGGACTCGCGTGTCGTCGGTGGCCGAGTCCCGTCTGACGTCCTTGTCCTCGTCCGCGATGAGGATCTCCCCGGAGCTGGCCACGACCTCGCCCCCGCAGCGGTCGCGGCGGTTGAGGTTGCGCAGCGCCCGCAACACGCCGTGGATCTCGCGCCGCGTGAGCCGGGAGCGCGCCGACATACCGAACTGCCGTTCCACGTCGTCGGGGTCGTAGAGCAGCACGCAGTGCGCCTGCTGCTGGTCCCTGCCGGCGCGGCCGGCTTCCTGCAGGTAGTTCTCCAGCGACGACGGGATGTCGGCGTGGATCACCAGCCGCACGTCCGGCTTGTCGATGCCCATCCCGAAGGCGTTCGTGGCGGCGATCACCCGCAAGTCGCCGTCGATGAAGCTCTGCTGGATGTTCTTCTTCTCCTCCGGCTGCAGCCCGGCGTGGAAGCGATCGGCGTTGATGTCGAGGGCGGTGAGGAACGAAGCGACCTCCTCGGTCCGCCGTCGCGTCGCGCAGTACACGATCGCGCCGCCTTCTGCCTCCGGCGGCAGATGCCAGGTCAACAGCTGATGGATGTCGTGGGGCTTCTTGGAGCCGGTGGTCTCGGCCACGACGAACTCCAGGTTCGTGCGCCTGCTGCCACCGTCGAACACTGTCATCTCGACATCGAGCTTCTGCCGGAAGTAGTCGACGATCTCATCGATCACGTCCGGCTTGGCCGTGGCGGTCAGACACAACACCGGCGGAACGCGTGATTTCTGGGCCTGCTCGCGGATGAAGCGCCCCACGTAGCGGTAGTCGGGACGGAAGTCGTGGCCCCACTTCGACAGGCAATGGGCCTCATCGAGCACCCAGGCGCCGATCTCGCGCTGCTGCAGTGCCCGGCGCATGGCCACGCTGCGCAACTGCTCCGGGGAAATCAACACGATGGCGGCGTCGCCCAGCCGCACCCGATCGAGCGCCTCGGCCCGCTCGGGCATCGACAGGAGCCCGCTGATCGAGACGCACGAGGTGATCCCGAGCCTCTGGAGTCCGGCCACCTGGTCGGCCATGAGGGCGACCAGAGGCGAGATCACCACGGTCAAAGCGCCCGTCTTGTGGTAGCGGGACAGCGCCGGGATCTGATAGCAGAGCGACTTTCCTGTGCCCGTCGGCAGGATCGCCAGCACGTCGCGGCCCTGCATCACCGTCTCGACGATGAGCTGCTGGTAGGGGCGCCCGCTGGGATCCGCAGGTTCCGACCTGAAGTCGTCGAACCCGAAGAAGCGCTTCAACTCCCGGGAGGCGTTGTGGCGGTCCCGGCACCACGAGCAGCCCGGGTCGGCGCAGGCCTCGTCGCGCAGGCGGCGAACCAGTTGCCCCGCCTCGGGGAACTGGTGCCGCACCCAGGGAGGCATCACCGAGTTGCCGCCCGACACCGACAGCCAAGCCAGCGCATAGGCGAGTGGCCAGCCGTGCTCTGCCGCATCCGCGATCAAGCGATGTGCCTGCACCTCGCACGCGGCGCCTTTCAGACAGGTGTGGATCGCGTCACGCGCCTGGGCGAAGCCCGGACGGGACGAGCCGCGCAGGGTCTCGAAGAACAAGTCGAATCCCGGCGAACCGTCGGCTGTGGTGAGCCAGTGCCAGGCGACCAGCAGGTGTGCGGGCGTCTCCAGCAGCTTCTCCTGCTGGTCCCTGAACACCCCCAGGGCGAGCTTCGCATCGAGTCTCGGGTCGTTGCGGCGGTCTCGCTTGAGCTGCCCGTCCTGGTAGTGCTTGACGAGACGGTGATAGGGGTTGCGCGGGAACGCCAGAGGGTTGAGCCACAGCGTGTCCACCGCCGGCATCTGCAGCAGCCGCAGCCCGGGGCTCGCGGCTCGCAGATGGGGGAGGTCGAACTTGATGAGGTTGTGGCCGAGCAGGAAGCTCGCCCCGTCGGCGAGATCGTCGAGGTCTGCGAGCGCTCGATCGAGGGTGCGGCCTTGCTGGGGGAAGACGACGGATTCGTCGCTGTCGGATCGTTCGCCGGCGAACGCGTGGATGCGCCCGGTGTCTTTGGAGACCTCAAGATCGATTGACACACAGCGAGACAACTCGCTGACACCCGTGCGCGTGCCCAAGGAATTGTCTCCGGGCTAGGCGGCGGAACGGCCGCTCAGCGTAGCGAGCAGCGAAGTCGCACTCGGGTCGGGACGCTGCGCCAAGCCCCGAAACGGTGGATCCAGGCTAAGGGGACGGCCGTGCACGCGGTGGCAAGATCGAACTCTCAATCGTAGAGTTCGGGACATGGCCGACGATCTCGTGACTCTCCGCCTCGACGGCGAGGTAACGATCGACAAGCTGTCGGCCGCGCTCGCCGGCTTCTGCGCCGTCCTCGACGCGCTGCACGAGAATCGCAGCGCGAACGTTCGATGGGTACTCGCCGGACTCGACTACGGCAGTGCTTCTGCCACCGCGGAGGCTGTACCACTCGACAGTGATGCTGAGCGGCACATTCCAGCGATGTGTGACGACTACCTTCAAGCTGCGCGACAAGTTGCGAGGGGCGATATCGATCCCGGGCTTCCTCTCCTGCGCGTCGTCCGTGAACTGACCGAGATCGCAGACGAGAGCACCCCGGTCGTCTTTGAGACAGGCGACGACGAGGTCATCTTCGTTGCGCCCGCGGTGACCGCGGCGTCCGCGAGCCAGGGTGAGAGGCAACTGCAGACCACCAAGTCGCTCGGAGCGGTGCGCGGTCGCGTGGAGATGCTTTCCCAACGCAAGACTCTCCGGTTCTCGATCTACGAACTTGTCTATGACAAGGTTGTCACCTGCTTCCCCCACCCCGACCACAAGGACGTGATGCGGGAGGCCTGGGGGCGTGTCGCTGACGTCACCGGCACCATCACGCGGGATGTCGCTACGGGCAAGCCGATCTCGATCCGCCAGGTCACCCGGGTGGATGTAGTTGACGAAGGAGAGCCCGACGGCTACCTCAAAGCGCGGGGCGCGTTGAAAACCGCCGAGCCGGCCGAGCGGGTTGTGAGGCGGATCCGGGATGCCGGATAAGGTGCCCCGCGTTTACGCGGACGCCAATGTGCTCCTCGCCTACGTCGCCAACGAGGAGAGCCGCGCCGATACCGTCCAGTCGATTCTGGAGGACGCGCGACAAGCACGAGTCGAGTTACTGACTTCGGTTCTCTCGATCACTGAAGTGGCCTATGTTCAAACCGATTCGGGGGCAGACATCTCACTGGCGAGCGATGCCGCGATCGACGAACTATGGACGCCGGCATCACCGATCGCGCTCGTAGACATCTCTGAGACCGTTGCGCGAGAGGCGCGTTCGGTGATTCGCCGAGCCAAGCAGGCAAGTGTTGGTGGGATTCGATCTGCTGACGCCATACATCTCGCGTCAGCGAAGCTGCACCGGTGCGATCGGTTCTTCACGTACGAGAACGAGACCACGAGACAGCGCTGGGACACTCTGATCGAGGCGAGCGTGACCGCGCCGTTTGCAGATGCACCACAACTCGACTTCAACAACTGAGCCTGCATCCACCGCTGTGGGAATCGATGCCGGCTATTCCGATTCGCTGTCCTGTCGCTGAGTGGCAGCGAGGGGCTGGTGGTGTTTGGCTGAGAGTTTGGCGGCGATCACTGAAACTCTCCGCTTCTGATCAGTGAAGTTCCTCACCCTGGGGGTCCATCCAACGAGTAAGGGGGGCTCTTCGGGCCTGTTCTCTGGATCGGCCCGGGCTACCTCGATCTCCGCATCCTCGAGACCGCCGGCATGGAGCGCGCCATCGCTGCGAGGGTTGCGGCGACGATGGCGGGCAGTAGCGAGGTCAGGCAGCCGGGCCGGTCGGCTGCTTCCTCCGGGGTGATGTACTCGAGGATCTTGTCCTTGCGCTTCCACTGATGAGAGCGCAGTCGTTCCAGCTGCGCGCCGATGCGCCGCAGGTCCTCACCTGCGGCGTGTGCGAATGCCTCCTCGTTATGAACGAGGCCGGCTTTGGTCAGATTGCCCGAACCGACCAGCATCGCCTCAACGGCGCCTGGGCGTCCGCGACGCCGGGAACTCTCGGACATGACAGCCCAGACCTTGAGATGTGCCTCGCGCGCGGGGCGGTTGTCGCGGGCTTTCTGGTACCAGGTGAGCACCTGCACGTCGCCGCGGCGCAGGAACCGGATTGCCGTGTCCCGGTCCTTGTCCGACATCTCCTTGAAGTGGTTCGGCCGGACGTTCCCGATGAACAAGGTGACCGGGCGGTCACCGGCCCGCTCGGCCAACCAGGCGATGCCCGCGACGCTGGCGTACCCCACCGCCACGAACAACTCGCGGCGAGGGTGCGCTCCAAGAAACTCCTCGATCAGCGACGAAGCAGAGCCACCAACTGAACCTGTCCGGGGCACGACGCTGGAGACTAGCCAGCGCAATCGCAAGCCAGCGGTGTGGTTCGGGTTTCCCGCGGTCAGGTCGCTCGATATCGGACGATGCGTCCGATTGCGTGGTTGGGTCGACGACCGGCTAGACAGGGCCAGCGCATGAGCTGACCACCACATCGCGGTCTGCACTGCGGGCGACGCCGGTGGGCTCGGTGGTGGCTGTACCGGTCGGGTTCGGGGCCAGAAGGAAGGGGCGACCATGGTCGAGAGTGAAGTCGGAAAACTCGAGCAGGTCTCGGTGCGCGATGTGTGGCCCAAGGAGGCGGGCGACTTCACGCCTTGGCTTGGGGAGAACGTCGACCTTGTGAGCGACGCGCTCGGAATGGATCTCGAGCTTGAAGGCCAGGAGGTCTCCGTCGGGGGTTACAGCGCGGACTTGGTGCTCAGAGACGTATCGTCAGGCGCTCTAGGTGGCTGGTGTTTTTCTCGGCGTTTGGGGTGTTGTGGTCTGGTAGAATTACAGGTGTGTGGTTCGGTGTTGTGGGGAGGTTGGTGTTGTGACGGTTGGTGTTGAGCCGTGTCAGGCTGATTTGTTCAAGGGGACGCGGTTTGTGGGCGAGCGGGTGGGTCCTGGTTCGATTTTTGCGGTGTTGTTCGGTGAGGGTGCCCGGTTGTTTCCCGAGGGGATGTTCGATGATTTGTTCTCGTCGCGGGGGCGGCGCAGTGTGCCGCCTCGGGTGGTGGCGACGGTGATGGTGTTGCAGCGCTGGTTCGGTTTGTCGGACCGTGAGGCGGTGGCGGCGTTCGAGTTCGATGCGCGTTGGCGTTACGCGTGCGGGGGTTTGGACGTCGACGGCGGCGGGTTCTCCCATACGGTGTTGGTGGGGATGCGGGCCCGGTTGGCGGCGTCGGGTGCGCCGCGGCGGATCTTCGACGCGACCCTCGAGGTGGCGCGCTCGGCGGGGGCGCTGTCTCAGCGGCGGGTGCTGGACTCCGCGCCGATCTACGACGCGGTCGCGACCCAGGACACCGTCACGATGCTGCGCGCCGCGATCCGCGGCGTGTTCGAGGCCGCGGATCGCGATCTGGGGGCCATTGTGCGGGGCGCCGTCGCCGGCGGCGACTATGCGTCGCGGTCCAAGCCGGCGTGCGACTGGGACGACGCGGCGGCGCGGGAGGCCCTCGTGGCGACCATCGCCGGCGACGCCGTGGCGGTGCTCGAAGCCCTCGAGGGTCGCGCGCTGAGCGTCGAAGTCGCGCAGGGCGGGGAGTTGTTGGCCGCCGTTGTGGGCCAGGACCTCTGCGAGGACCCCGAGGGGCGCCTGGTGATCGCGCGGCGCGTGGCGCGGGACCGGATCATCTCGGTGGTGGACCGCGACGCCCGCCACGGCCACAAAACCGCAGCACGAGGCTTCGACGGCTACAAGGGCCACATCGCCACGGACCCCGACTCCGAGCTGATCACCGCCACCGCGGTCACCGCCGCCAACGCCGCCGACGCCCGACCCGCCCCCGAACTCATCGCCGACCTGCTCACCGCCGACACCGCCGCCGCCGCCGCCGCCGCCGACACCACCACCACCGACACCACCACCACCGGCACCACCGGCACTGCCGGCGACGCCGGGGAGGTTGTGGAGGACTTCGCGGGCAGGCCCACCGTCTACGGCGACTGCGCCTACGGCAGCGGCGACTTCCAGAGCCTCCTCGGCGAGCACCGCATCAACTCCAAGTGCCGCACCCAAGCGCCGCAGGCGCCCGCGGGACGCTTCACCAAGGACCGCTTCAGCGTCGACCTGGCCGCCGCGACGGTCACCTGCCCCGCCGAGGTCACCGTCGCCATCAACTACCGCCCCGACGGCGCCGGCACCGCCCGCTTCGGCGCCGACTGCGCCGACTGCGAACTCCGCGGCGACTGCACCGACGCCAAAGCCGGCAGAACCATACGCATCGGCGCACACGAAACCGCCCTCGCCGCGTCCCGAGCGCGCCAACAGAACCCGGCCTGGCGCGACGACTACCGCGCCACCCGCCCCAAAGTCGAACGCAAACTCGCGCACCTCATGCGCCGACACCACGGCGGCCGCCACGCCCGCGTGCGCGGCCAACCCAAAGTCGACGCCGACTTCAACCTCCTCGCCGCAGCCGCCAACATCGCCCGCCTCGGCGCGCTCGGACTGCACACCCGCGCCACCCACTGGGCACTCACCTGAACCCCCACCCACCCCCAACACCCCAACCACACCCGCCGGGAACACATCACCAGTATGAGTGCGAAGAGCCACCAGACAACAACCCATTCCACACCAGCCACCTAGATGGTTAGTTCCAAGGGGTCAGTGGTCGTAGGCGAGCAGGCTGCGGGCGGGGCTTGCTCTTGGGGTGGTTTGGTTGTGCCAGATGGCGGCGGTGAGGGCGAGGAGTCGTTGCAGGATGCGCGCGGCGACGCCGGCGGGGGTGCGCCCGCCGTGGCGTTCGAGGCCGAGTTGGCCTTTGAGGGTCTGGAAGACCGATTCGATGATCTGGCGCAGCGGCCGCAGGAACCGCTGGTGGGGCCGGGCGAGTTCTGTTTTCGTCGTCGGGCGGATGAGTGCGATGCCCGCGTCGGCGAGTTGCTGCTCGAAGGCGGCGCTGCGGTAGCCCTTGTCGGCGATGAGGGTCTGGCCCGGGCGGGCCAGGTCGCCGTGGGCGATCATGTCCAAACAGATGTCGCGTTCGTCGGCTTTCGCGTCGGCGAGCGCGAAGGCGATCGGCAGACCCGACGGGGTGGCGAGCAGGTGCAGGCGCAGCCCCCAGAAGTAGCGGGAGTGGCTGGCGCTGTACCCGTAGGAGGCCCATCCGGCCAGGTCAGAGCGCCGTTGGGTCTCGCGGCTGCGCCCGCACTCGACCGGCGTGGAGTCGACGAGCCACACGTCGTCGTGGTACGACGGGCAGTCCCGCGCCAACGCCCCGAGCACGTGTTGCATCAGTTGACCGCTGCGACGCAGGCGCTTGTGGTAACCCGACCGCTGGGGCAGATACGGGAACCACGACCGCAGGTGCTCTTCGGCGTAACGCACGAAGCGGGCCTCGGAGTCGAATCTCGACAAGACCTGCACCACCGCCAACGTGGCCAGTTCCGCGTCAGACAGCTTCGGGGCGAACCCCACCGCCGGCCGCGGCGGCGCCCACCCCGGATGCGCCACCAACAAATCATCAACCGTCACATAAAGTGCAGTCACGAGGGTGTCCAAATCCGGGTTCATGCCAAGGTCCTCCAGGATCGGGGGCAGTTCTCACCCCCAGATCTTGGACACCCTCAACCACCCAACGGTGGACCCCACCCCTTGGAACTACTCATCTAGTGGTGGTGGAGAACATGTACGGCTCGACCGACCACGACCACATCGGCAAGCTCATCACTTACGCGGCAGGCCTGGGCGCAAGCTACGCGGTGCTGTTGACCGAGGACTTCCGTCCCGAGCACCGATCTGCTCTCAATTGGCTCAACTCGATCTCGAAAGAGGACTGCGGGTTCTTCGGACTCGGCTTGGAGGTCTGGCGCATCGGCGAGTCGATTCCTGCACCGCGGCTTCGCATCGATGTGCAGCCCGACAACTGGTCCAAGAGCGTCCGCGCAAGTAAGGACCGCGAAGACAGCGAGCGCGATCAGCTGCATCGTCGGTTCTGGGCCGAAGTCCAGACGCGCTTCCGTGAGGACAGTGCGGACTGGGCCGGACGAGGCCAGCCATCGAAAGAAGCATGGATGCCCTTCAAGCAGCGCCAGGCTGTCGGGTTCAACGTTTCGTTCTGCAAACTCGACGGCAGTCGGCGCCTGCGTGTCGAGGCTTATATCGACACTCGCGATGCGGACAGCACCGCCGAGGTCTACGCGGCGCTCAAGTCGCGAAGAGACGAGATCGAAGAAGCATTCGGCGAACCGCTCGAGTGGTCAGCGCTCGAGAACCGACGAGCCTCGCGCGTGAGTTCCTACTTCCCCGAGCCAATGGCTATCCAGGACGAAGATCTCTGGCCCGAGGCGCGTGATTGGATCGTGCCCACTCTTGGTCGGCTCCGAGCCGCTGTCGATCCGGTGCTGGACGATCTATACGGCAGTTGACGCTGGCCAGCGAATCCCCCCACCCCAGAGGTCCGGCCGGTCAGGCGAGCGAGGCACCAGTGCCACGCGGCGCCGAATCTGGTCTGCAGCGTCGAACCCGCCACGTTCGGTCGGGCTTGTGGCCAGGCACAGGGCCATCGAGGTGTCGTCTGTTCCTTAGCGGCTCTTCGGATTCGAGCGAGCAGCAGGCCCGCATGATCGTTCTTGTGCGATAATACTGTTTGTGCGATCATGGTGCGTGTGGCCGAAGTCGAATTGCACGACGAGGTTGCCGAGTGGCTTGCCGGCCTTGGCAATGCTGAATGGAACCGAGCGGTCGTCGTGATCGATCGGTTGGCGTCGTTGGGCTCGCGGGCGCGGATGCCGCTCTCGCGGAGTCTGGACGGCGGGCTGTTCGAGCTTCGGTTCTCGCTGGGCTCGACGGCCCGGCGAATCACCTACCGATATACGTCCGACGGTCGCATCGTGCTGCTCACGACGTTTCGTAAGCAGCGGGACAACGAGCGGGCCGAGGTGGCCCGCGCTCGAAGTGTTGCCGAGAGTTGCGCTCGCAGCGATCTACGAAGGGAGACATGATGGCGAATCGTTCGCGGTGGGAGGACATCAAGAGCCAGCGCGCCGAGCCGTCCGCCGAGACGCGGTCCGGGATCGAGCAGGACCTTGCCCTCGCTCAGCTCATCTACGACATGCGCATAGCAGCGGGGCTGAGTCAGCGTGAGCTGGCCGAGCGCATGGGCACCACGCAGTCGGTGATCTCACGACTCGAGGAGGGTGGTGGTGTGCGCAACCGCATCGACACGCTCGCCCGGGTGGCGACAGCGCTGGGGCGGCACTTGGTGCTGTCGTTCCCTGTCGAGATGCCCGACCAGCTAGAGGACGCAGTGCGAGTGGCCTGAGGCGAAACGCGCTGGGAGGGCGTGAGCGCTAGCTGCAATTGGCGTTCTCGGCTGACGGAAACTCGCGTTGTGATGCGTCCTACCACGCGACGGCCCAAGCGGGCGACGCGCTCAGTCCAACGGCAGGCTTGGATCGGCTGGGTCGAGAAGCGCGGCACCGAACCGGGTGAGCAGCGCGAGGTCCTCCTCGGTCAGAAACGCGGCGTCGTAGGACGATTCGTTCACCAGGCGCGGACAATGCTCTCAGGCTGCCAGTGGGACAACGCTTCGAGTCCGCGTGCTTCGTCCTGGGCGATGTCGAGGGCGGCGACGATGTGGTTGACGACCGGCCACTGCCGCCCGGATGTCTCGGAGTGATCGCAGCGGTGGCGGCAGACCAGCCGTACGGGCGCCACCGCCACGGTGCAGGCCCGGTCGGCGGCATCGACGACGCCGCCGAGCAACGACCGCGCGGCACGTAGTTCGGCCTGGGAGGGGACGTAGAAGTCCGGCGGGTAGTCACCGCGGGCCACGATGGGCACGCCCCACGAGGCGGCTGCGAGCGTGTCGGTGAGTGCCCAGCCTGTGGTGCTGTGGATGTCGTCGAGGCCGAGGCCAAGCCGGGTTGCGTCTCGACCTGGTGTCGGATCGGGCAGGCCGGCCAGCGGTACGGGGCGCCGCCGCCACACGCTCAGCAGCTCGTGGAACAGATCTGGACGCATCGGTTCGCCCGCGGAGGTCAGGAGGCCTGCTGAGCGAAGGCTGTTCATAGCAGCGGACACTGCGCTGGGCGCCCGGGCCAGCAGCCGCGCGAGTTCGCGGACGCCGTGGCGTTGATCCGGCGTGAGAAGGCATCCGATCGCCACCTCCTTGGCCACCTGGCTGTCCAGCGGCCCAACCGGTGCTGAGAGCGTGTCCGAGGTGGCGGGTACCCGAGTGTCGATGATCAGCGGTGGTTCGACGATTCGCAGTTCTCCCCGCATGTCGAAGAAGTTCACTCCGCGCCGACGCAGTACCCGCTTCGCATCAGAAGCGATGCGCTGCGCCAGCACGATCACTGGCCTGGGACGATCGCGGAGGCTCCGAGCGAGTTGATCGCCATGTGCCGCGGTGACGACCGTCTTCACCTCGGCATCGAATAGCTGCCCTGCCACATCAACGATGAGATCGGGTCCAGACAGGCTGCAGTCGTTCGTGCCATAGGAGACGGCCACCGCGATCCCCAGACCTTCTAGTGCGTTGGCCAGCGCCTCCGCGGCCTCTCTCTCTATATCAGTTGACGTCCTCCGCACCATGACCGAATTGTAACGTCCTCTGTACGTGTATACAAGAACAGAGAACAGAGCCCCCGCGGCGTCGAACGCCGACGTCTTGTCGAACCTATCTCGGCGGCAATGGGGCAGTAGCCGGGGGACAGGAGCGCGTCCTTGTCAACGCCCCGCAGGGCGCCGATCGATAGCCCGGCGAGGTAGCGGCAGGCGGTCTGTTCTCAGCGTTCGCGGGGGAGGACATCAAGAGCAAGCGCGGTGAGCCGTCCGCCGAGATGCAGGCCGGGATCGAGCAGGGCCTCGCCTTGGGTCAGCGTGATAACGACAGCCGCCGCCGATCTTTCGGCAGCTAGTTGATGTTCAGGTCCGGTTTCTCGGCGCCGGGCTCAGGAGCGGCGATATCCGGTCGGCTACGTAGGACCGCGGCGAACTTGGGCACAGAGAACGCGATGGCGTCCCATACCAGGTCCGGGTCAACATTGTCGTAGGCGTGGACGAGGATGTTGCGCATGTCTTTCGCTTTGCGAATCTCAAGGGCGGGGTGCGCGGCCACGAACCCCTCGGAGAGTTGGCCGGCGGCCTCTCCGATGATCAACAATCGCCGCTCGGCAATGTCGCGCTGGCGCCAGTTGGTGTCGTAGGCCTCGCGGCCCTCAGCGACGATCTCAGCCAACTTGTCCGCCGCGTCCAGGATGTGCTGGACCCGGTCGTGATCGCGCTCGCCCGCGCGGGCGGTCATGGGACGCGGGTGGTCATAGGGTGATTGCTTCGGCGAGCATGTCGGCGTGCTTCGGCCTGAGGCCACCGACGGAGATCACGTCCACATGGCCGCCCAGCAGTTCCTGGAGATCGAGCCGGAGTCCGGCTAGGTCGAAGAGGCTGGCCCCGGCTTCGAACGTGGCCAAGAAGTCGCAATCGCTGCCAGCGGTGTCCTCACCACGTGCCACCGACCCCACCAAGGCGATGGAGGAGGCCTTGTTGGCGGCCGCGGCGGCGCGGATGGCTTCACGGTGCTCACCCAAGATCAGGTCGCGGCGAGACACAGCCCAAGGGTACCCGTGGTCGCGTCCACGCGGCCATCGGCCGGGTGGACGCGCCGAGGTGTGAGCGCTCACCGAAATTCGCGTCCTGCGCCAACCGGAAGCGGACACCGTGGCGTTGGTCCGGCGTGAGATGACATGCAATCGCCACCTCTTTGGCCACCTGGCTCTCCAGCGGCCCAACCGACGCCGGGCCGCTCCTCGTTGATCCTTGGGTTCGGCATTGAGAGTTGAGGCCGAAGTGGCTAGAATTTTATGTACAGATTGGGGGGATCGGCGTGGACGCATCGAGCAGGAGCATTCCGGCTGCGCAATTCCGTGACCAGTGCCTGCGGCTCATGGACGAGGTCCGAGCCACCGGTGAGACGCTGATCGTGACCAAGCACGGCCGGCCTGTCGCCGCGGTCGTGCCCTACGTGGAGCAGCCCACCACGAGCATCATCGGGTGGAGCGACGACATCCGCATCGCCTGGGACCCCGAGGAGCCGGCGATTCCGCCCGAGCGTTGGCAGATGCTCTCCGATCCCGATGGGGTGCTGAACGGCGTCCCGTCCAGCGACGAAGGGTGAGCCCGGCTCTCATCCTGGACACCGGCGTCCTGCTGTGGATGTCCCAGGGCAGCGAACAACTCGGTCCTCGGACCAGGGCGATGATCGAGGAGGCAGATCAGGGGGGTTCGCTGTCGTTCTCCGCCGTCTCGATGCTCGAGGTCGCCCGGCTCCACACCGACGGCAGGATCGATCTGCGCCGGGCCCCCGAACTGTGGCACCGCGAGCTGATCGACCGGGGCGTCCGCGAGATCCCCGTCACCGCGGAGGTAGCACTCCTCGCCGCCGCACTCGAGAGCAGAGAGGGCTTCGGTGCCGACCCCGCCGATCAGTTGATCGCGGCGACCGCCATCGTGGCGCGCCGCCAACTCGTCACCTCCGACCGCAAGATCCTGCAGTGGGCAACCGGACGCACCGAGCCCAACTGCCTTGACGCCCGGACCTAGCCGTCCGGCAGGGCGGGCAGAGGGGAATGCTCGCGCCGAAGTTCCGCGGAGCCCGGCTCCGCTAGGTGTGCTGGCCGTCATCGCCTGCGGGCGGTACGGTCAACTCCTGCTCGGGCATTCCCACGGTGGAGCGCTTGCATGGCCGGGCGACTCGGCTCTCGGGGAGCGGTCTTGATCATCCTCGCAAACGGCAAGACGAACGAGGTCTCCCAGCGGACCGACGTCACGGATGCGCTGTGGGTGCGACTCGACGAGCTTCGCGGCGCCACCGGCTGGCAGATGAAGCCGGAAGGCGCGTGCTGGGGCGAGTTGTGCGTGCCGCTGCCGGCGGACAGGCGTGAGGACTGGATCGCCGACGCCGACGGCTGGGTGTGGTTCTGCTACTCGGACTTCGCGGACCTCATCGGCCAGAAGCACGTGCGCGACGGCGACGTGTGGAGCCTCGGCTCGGTGCCCGAGGTCCGCCGCAGCGGGCTGGAATCCGCAATTGCCCCCGACTTCGAGGTGACCGAGCGCAACGGCGACACGTTGAGGCTCTCGGATCTGCGTGGCCACAAGGTGGTGCTATTCACCTGGTCATCGTGGTGAGGGTGTCGCATCAGCCTGCCGGTCTGGCAGGAGCTGTACGAATCCATCGGTCCGGACCGGTTCGAGTTGATCAGCGTGGCACAGGACTCGGGGGGTCCCGAGGTAGTGGGCAAGTGGTTCGACCGGGCTTCGCCGACCTACCGGTGCGTCGTCGACCCCACACACCACGTCAGCTCGCTGTTCGGCTGGGTGAACGTGCCATCGGCCGCGTGGATCGACGAGGACGGGCGCATCGTTCGCAGCAACGAAGGGGTGTACCCGGCCGAGACGACCATCAGGTTCGGCCTTGGCAAGGTTCGCCTCGGCGGCGACGCATTCGCCCGGACGACTCGCGACTGGATCGAGCGGGGAGCCGACAGCGAGCACGTCTGGTCGAGCGCGGAACTGGCCGAGCGGCTCAAGCCCGTCGACGACGACACGCTGCTGGCAGAAGCCACGTTCAAGCTGGCGTTGCACTTCGAGGCGACCGGCGACAGCGAGCGTGCCCGGAGGCACTTCGCCGCGGCGGAGCACCTGGCGCCGGACAACTGGAACTACCTGCGGCAGGGCTGGACGCACAAGGGGACGGCCTATGCCTACTTGAAGGTGCTGAAGCGGACGAACGACCTGCGCAAGAACTCCGACAAGAGCTACTACGACCCCATGGGGTTGCCCGACGAGAACCATCACCGGTTCAGCGAGCCCGAGTGGCTGTGGACACCTGCGGTCCGGCGGCTCAAGCAACTGCTCCGCCGCTAGTGTCCCGAGTCGGAAGTTCGTTTGGTTGTTGGTGGCCTCGCGAGTCACATTTGCGCAGGCCGGCTCGCTGCGGTGGTGCTCGGAATAGCAAACGAACCAATCACCCGGGACACCAGGGCGAGTCCGCGGTTGTGGAACAGTGCACTGGCATCCCCTCCGCTGCTGACCACCGGGACCCGGCCAGTGCCACCGGGGCGAGTCCGTTGGAGCGGGGCAGCAACATGGGCCGGCGTGTCAGGGTCAGGCCGAACGGCGACGGCGACGTCGTCATCGTCCTGCCGGTCACCACCGACTGCGACACCCACGGCGCTGTCTGCACCGACGACGGGCGGGATGTTGTCCAGTTGCCTGGAACTGACGGTGGGCGGTCCATAGCGCCGTAGTGAGCGCCGACGCCGGCATTGGACAGACCGACGACGGCAGGCCTGGAGCTGACGGGCGGCGGGCCGGGCCTGTGGCACCACGCCGTCGGGAACACACACGCCACGGGCGCGCCGACCATCCGTCGAGCGCTCCCGTGGCGTGCCGCCCGGCTCGCCGGGACCGGCCGCGTCGCACCCCCGGGCTCGGCCGGGGAGTTTGCTGAGTAGTGCTGCGGGCCCCACGAACTGACATTCCGGCGGAGGCCGGAATCCATGGTCCAGCGGATCCGGCGGCGCCCGGCGTCGATTACTCAGCGCGCGCCGAGGACGGGTCGCTGGTCAACGGTTACGTGCGACCGGATGCGCTCGGGACGTCATTGCGGTGGAGAGCCTGCCCCGGACTCGATCCGGGGCCGGAATCCATGGTCCAGCGGATCCGGCGGGCGCCTGGTGTCGATTATTCAGCACGCGCCGATGCGAGCTTGTGAGACCGCCGGCGAGCGTTTGCTTGCCGCTGGGGGCGTCGAGGTGCTGCGCGACGGCGTGGTCTCCCAAGGGGCCCGCGGTCGTGCGCCGATTGTCGAACGCTGCGGGCGTCGAGGTGCTGCGCGACGGCGTGCCCGGCTCGTTTCTGGGATGTGTTGACGGATAAGTCTGAACTCCGAGAAGATATTTCCGATGAACAGCGAACAGACGTTGTGAGTGTCGCAGGGGGTTGGTAGGGTAGGGGGTACCGGTCACTGACCTCGATCGCAGCGGGGTCGGTCTTCCCCGACCGGCTCGTCGACGGGAGTCGACCCGAGTCCGACCGAACACCCGCGGGGAGTGACCAGTGACCGATCCCACCTTCTTCGGCGACAGCGCCGACAGCGCCCACAGCGCCGACCGTGGCGACCGTGGCGACCGCGCCGACAGTGGCGACCGCGGCGACGCCGCGGTCGGCGTGATCGACGCCGCCGGGGATGCCGCGCCGCCGGCACGCGCCGAGGCCGTGGCGGGACTGACCGCTGCCGAGCCCCGGGGGACTGCCCGGGTGCCGGTGTCTCCGGTCGCGAACGGCAACGGCTTGTCCGGCAGCGGGTTGGCCGGCGGCGGGTCACACGATCTGTCGTTGCGGCGAGGGCCGGGATCCATGGTCGGTTCGAACGGTGAAGCAGACATCTCGGCGCAGTACACCGGCGGCGGGTCACACGATCTGTCGTTGCGGCGAGGGCCGGGATCCATGGTCGGTTCGAACGGTGAAGCCGACATCTCGGCGCAGGACACCGGCGGCGGTGCGGCGTCGTTGTGTGGGTGTGGCGGCGTGAACACCTCGGGGGTTGGCGAGGATGCGTCGGGTTGGCTGGCAGCGGTGTTGGGGGTGCTGCGCGACGGGCTGCGCTCGTTGGGCGCTGAGCGTCTCGATGAGCGGTTGGGTCTGGTGGGGCGCGCCGAGTCCGCCGTGGCGGCGTTGCGCTCCGAGACGGTCAGCGCCATCGCCGGGCGCCGCGGCGAGGCCGGGGCCGCCGAGGCGGTGCGCGAGGAGCTGCGGGAGTCTCGCGGCAAGGCGAAGCGGGACGTGCGGCTGGCGGGCCGCCTGGAATGGTTGCCGACGACGGCTGAGGCGCTGGCGGGTGGGGCGATCACCGCCCAGCAGGCGAGGATGATCGCCGAAGCCGCCGAAGAGTCGTCCATCGACGAGGGCGAACTCCTCGCCGCGGCGGCGCACCAGCCGATCGATGTGTTCGGTCGGACGGTGCGCGATCACGTCAATGCGCGCACCGCAGGGGACGACCTCGAGGCGCGAAGGCGCCGCCAGCGGGAGCGGCGCGAGTTCTCGATGCGCCCCCAAGTCGACGGCATGTACCGGATCAGCGGCTGGCTGGACCCCCTCGCCGGCGCCAAGGTGCAGACCGCGCTCGGCGCCGAGTACCGCCGGCTGGTGAAGGCCGCGGACCCGAAGAACCGCCCCACCACGACGCAGCTCTACGCCGACGCGTTCGAAGCGCTCGTCACCCGACACGCCAAGGGCAAGGCGTCGAGGACGACGCTGGTCGTGGTCGCCGACTACGACCTCGTCGCCGACCAACTCGCCGACCCGCGCCTCGCCGACGGCACACCACTCGCCGCTGAGGAGTTCCTGCGCCTCGCCCTCGAGGCGGAGATCCTGCCCGCCCTGTTCGACACCCAGGGACAGCCACTCTGGCTGGGTCGCGAATACCGCGACGCCAACACCGCGCAGCGCATCGCCCTGGCGGTGCGCGACAAGGGCTGCGTCGGCTGCGGCGCACCGAACAGCTTCTGCGAACCCCACCACGTCGACTACTGGGACAACGGCGGCCCCACCGACATCGACAACCTCTGCTTGCTCTGCGGGCACTGCCACCACAAAGAAGTCCACTCCAAACGAGGCGCCGAGATCCGCCGCGAACCCGGCGGCAAGTTCACCATGCAACGCCCCGGCCACAAACCCAACGACATCAACCAACCCCTCCGCCGCTGACCGTTCTGACCCGGCCAACGCCACCACGGCGAGTCCGCGGTTCGGGAACAGCGCATCGGCGAACCTCCGCCGCTGACCGCCGGGACCCGGCCAATGCCGGCAGTGTCCCGAGCGATTGGTCGTTTGCTATTCCGAGGACTATTGCAGCGAGCCGGCCTGCGCAGATGTGCCTCGCGAAGCCATCGACAACCAAGCGAACTTCCGACTCGGGACACTAGATGGTTAGTTCCAAGGGGTCAGTGGTCGTAGGCGAGCAGGCTGCGGGCGGGGCTTGCTCTTGGGGTGGTTTGGTTGTGCCAGATGGCGGCGGTGAGGGCGAGGAGTCGTTGCAGGATGCGCGCGGCGACGCCGGCGGGGGTGCGCCCGCCGTGGCGTTTGAGGCCGAGTTGGCCTTTGAGGGTCTGGAAGACCGATTCGATGATCTGGCGCAGCGGCCGCAGGAACCGCTGGTGGGGCCGGGCGAGTTCTGTTTTCGTCGTCGGGCGGATGAGTGCGATGCCCGCGTCGGCGAGTTGCTGCTCGAAGGCGGCGCTGCGGTAGCCCTTGTCGGCGATGAGGGTCTGGCCCGGGCGGGCCAGGTCGCCGTGGGCGATCATGTCCAAACAGATGTCGCGTTCGTCGGCTTTCGCGCCGGCGAGCGCGAAGGCGATCGGCAGACCCGACGGGGTGGCGAGCAGGTGCAGGCGCAGCCCCCAGAAGTAGCGGGAGTGGCTGGCGCTGTACCCGTAGGAGGCCCATCCGGCCAGGTCAGAGCGCCGTTGGGTCTCGCGGCTGCGCCCGCACTCGACCGGCGTGGAGTCGACGAGCCACACGTCGTCGTGGTACGACGGGCAGTCCCGCGCCAACGCCCCGAGCACGTGTTGCATCAGTTGACCGCTGCGGCGCAGGCGCTTGTGGTAACCCGACCGCTGGGGCAGATACGGGAACCACGACCGCAGGTGCTCTTCGGCGTAACGCACGAAGCGGGCCTCGGAGTCGAATCTCGACAAGACCTGCACCACCGCCAACGTGGCCAGTTCCGCGTCAGACAGCTTCGGGGCGAACCCCACCGCCGGCCGCGACGGCGCCCACCCCGGATGCGCCACCAACAAATCATCAACCGTCACATAAAGTGCAGTCACGAGGGTGTCCAAATCCGGGTTCATGCCAAGGTCCTCCAGGATCGGGGGCAGTTCTCACCCCCAGATCTTGGACACCCTCAACCACCCAACGGTGGACCCCACCCCTTGGAACTACTCATCTAGAGGGACAGCCGGCCTCTGACCGCTACCTCGCGGCGGTCACCTCGATCTCGGCGAGGAACTCGGGGTGTCACCCTTGTTCCGGCTGGGCCGAGGATGGCCTAGTCGAGGGTGCGTGGCGTGACAGTTCCGTGAGAAGGCGAGCGCCGAACTCGACTCGACGCGGCAACTTCAGCGCAGCTTCAACCGATGGCGCGTCGACTTCGATGTCGTAGTAGCGCTGCACGAGTTCGACGACCGATTCGGGGGTAATCGGACAACAGTCTTCTTCCTCGGCGGCGAGGTAGCCGCGTACCTCGTCGGCCAAGCTCTCCTGTGTAACGCCATGCCAAGGGCTCCAGCTGAAACCGCGGTCGCTGCGGAGGATGGCGCGCCGGCCGTCGCTGAGGTCTGCGAACTCGGTGAAGCTGACGCCGCCGGACGGCCGTCGCCGATGCCAGTACGCCTCCCACGGGCGCCGCCAGAGCGGGATATCCGACAGTGCCCCCTTACGCTCGTCACGCCGGCTAGCCCTGATTGTTCATGAGAATTGAGGTGTGTCTGAGAAAACCGCGGAGGTTGGTCTGAGAAATTAACCAACTCGTGTCGGGTTCTGGGGTTTGTGGTTGTGGTTGGTGCGATGGTAGTCGATGCGCTGTTGGTGGGCTCGTCGCAGGCCTTCGATGCGCGCTTGGCGGACCTGTTCGCCGCGGCCGTGGTGTTCGTCGTCGGGGGTGACGTAGCCGATGCCGGCGTGGAGGCGGGTCCCGTTGTAGTCGCGGCGGGTGCGGTCGAGTTCGGCGGTGAGGGTGGCGGGGTCGGTGATGGTTTCGAGATGGGGGTTCTCGGTTTTGATGTGCCCGAAGAGGCTCTCGATCCAGGCCTGATCGGTGGGCGCGCCGGGCCGGCCGAGGCGTTGCGCCACGGCGAGCGCGGCGAAGAACTCTCTGGTCGCTTTGGAGGTCATCTGGGGGCCGTTGTCCGAGGCGGCCAACAGGATCGGCTCGGAGTCGTTGTTGGCGAACGCGTCGACGCGTTCGGGTGTGATCAGCTCTGTGAGGCCTTCGGCGCCCAGGGCGCCCTCGAACAGGACCCGCACCTGCGTGGAGGTCTCCTCGATGGAGACCAGCGTGTCGATCCAGCGGCGGCTCACGACGTCGACGATCGCGAACGCGACCCGCCGAGCGGCCGGGAAGTGGGTCACGTCCCAGCACCAGATCTTGTTGGGCTCCCAGTCCAACCAGTCCGGCCAGGCGAGGCGAGGCGCCGGCGCTCGCGCCGGCGTCTCGGGCAGCACAAGGCCGTGAGCAGCCAGAACACGCCGCACCGTCGACGGCGACACCCACACCCGACCCAGGTAGGAGCCCCGGTGGGCCAACTTGCGGGAACTGCGATCGGTGGGCCCCCACTCCTCGACGAGCGCTAAGACCGCCGCTGTCTCCGCCGGGCGCAGCCGATGCAGCGCCACCCCGCCGGGCGGGCGATCCTCAACAGTGCCCGTCGCGCGCAACCGGCGCCGCCAGCGCCGCACCCGGTCATCGGAGGCGCCGAGCATCGAGCACGCCCAACGGTGCGAAGCGCCACCGGACACAGCGTCGTCGACCAGCTCGAGGATCTGTTCCTTCACCGCGCCGGGCACCCTCGCAGGCAGCGGACCGCTCAGGCCCAACCGACTTTTCCCCGCAACATCGCCAACTCGATGGCCTGCGCCTTGACCGCCTCGGTCAACTGCTCCACCTCCCGGCGCGCCGACTCCAACTCCCAGTTGCGCTCCTTCGCCGGCCGGCCCCGGCGCGCAACCAACGCAGCGAGCGCCGCGTCCTTCACCGTCCGGCGGATCCCAATGACCGTCGACACGTCCACCTGCCACTTGCGCGCCGCGTCCGCCTGGGTCATCTCCCGGGACGTAACCTGCAAGAAGATCTCCCACTTCGTCTCCGGCGACAGCACACGCCCCCGCCGACGAGTCTCGTTCTCGCTCATCTCTAACAACTCCTCTCAGAACACCCCGAGAGCATGCCAGAGTTGGGTATTTTCTCAACACCACTTCCGCGTCGAACTCAGACGCAACACAGTTGTGATGTTTTGGTGCCTTCTGGTGGGGTTTCAGCAGAGGGCGGCGATGTGGTTGTAGATGCGGGCGAGGTGCGGTGCTCCGGGGTGGTTGGTGGGTAGGCGGATGATCGTTCGGCGCCCGGAGCGGACGAGGCGTCCGGGGGTGTGCCAGAGGGTCCAGCGGAGGCGTTTGGCGGCGGCTTCGGCGAAGGCGCCGGCGGTGCAGGCGAGTTGTTGGAACCACACGACGAGGCTGCGCGCCCAGCAGATGAGCGCGACCCAGGCGGCGTTGGCGTCGAAGTCCCCGAAGGGCAGGCGCAACAGGCCGCTGGTTTTGACGGCGGCGATGTGGTCCTCGACGACGGCGTGGGCGCGCATGTGCGCGTCGCAGTCGGCGGCGGGGCCCCCTCGGTCGGTCCAGTGGCCCCAGTAGCGCCAGTTGTCGCTTGCGAACAGCGAGCGTTGCGCGCCGGGGTGGCGGGGTTCGCGGCGCACGATCAGGCGCGTCCCGGGGGGCCAGTCGCTGGTGTCGATGTACTCGGTGAGGTCCGCGACCGCGGCGCCGGGGCGCAGGGCGCCGTTCTGTTTGATCGCCGGCTGCCGGCGCTTGTCGGTGACGGGCGCCTTGGCGATGGCCGCGTCGATGGCGCCGTTGCGGCGCGCTACCAGGGAGAATCCCACGTTGCGGTCCCGGGCGGCTGCGGCGATCTTCGTCGAGCAGCCCGCCGAGTCGGTGCGCAACACCACCGGGCGCGCCACGAGGTCGGTGGTGTCGCCGGGGCGGTGGCCCGCCGCCACCTCCCCCGGCAGCCGCCCGAGCGCCGCGTCGAAGACGTCTATGTGGTCGTCGATGTTGTTGGCCGCGGCGTTGCCGGGACGCAACATCGCCGCCAGCGCGTCGCCGTCGTCGCTGAAACACACCAACGGATGAAACCCGTAGCCGCCCTTGAAATGCGCCGCCGCGCCGGCTTTGTGTTCGCTGTGGATCTCCACCAGCGTCGCGTCGATGTCCAAGACCACCGGCCCCGCCACCGGGGCGCGGCGCGCCCAGACCTGTTCGCGCACCGCCGCCTGGCGTGCCCACAGATCCTCCACCGTCGCGGGGTCCAGCGACCGCAGCGTCCGATACAACGTCGGCGCCGAGGGCACGTCGCCGAACAGGCCCCCCTCGGCGCGCAGATACTCGATATCACTACAACACTCCCCGCCGCCGGCGAGCATCAACATCGCCTGGGTCAACACCTTGCCCCGATCATGGCCCGGCGCCCGCTCACCGCCCCAGCGCACACCAGCCGACAAAGACGCCCCCACACCGAACCGATCAGCAAACGCCCCCAAAGCGTGCAACCCCACAAGACCAACCAGCCCCCCGCCGCCGCCTTCTACCCGCACCTGCCGCACACTGTTAGACTTCACCTCGGAAATGCCTCTCTTCCTGGGATCGAAACGTGCTCAACACACGCATCATCCCACGTCAGAGAGGCATTTCCGCGGACGCGCACCCCCACCACCCCACACCCCGTGAACAATCAGGGCTAGTGATCTGCTGGTGGACCCATTTGGTGTCCGGCGCAGGGGCCGCAATCTGGTCGGGATCCTCGACTCTCCTTGGTGCCGGCGCAGGGTCGTACCGAAATACGGGTGCGTACGGGTCGTCATCGGCCAACTCGCAAACGACGCCGAAGACGACAACGCTCAGCATCTTCTACGACCCGGGAGCGGCGTGGTCGTGGAGTTGGTCGGCGAGTGAGGTGATTTCCTCCAGCATCGTCAACTTGGCCCGCCAGGAGGCCGGGATCGCCTCGGCTCCGTAGTGGGCGCCGGCTAGCTGGCCGTAGATGGCGCCGGTGGTGTCGGCGTCGTCGCCGAGGTTCACTGCCAGCAGGGCGCCCTCCCGGAAGCCGTCGGAGCGATCGAAGGCCCACAGGGCGGCTTCGAGCGCCTCGACGACGTAGCCGGTGCCTCGGATGTCCGGGGGTTCGAGGTACTTGAACGATCCGGCCGCGACGCGGTCGATCTTGTGCACCATCGGGTCGCGCTCCCAGAGCCCGCCGACGGGGCAGTAGTGGGGGGACAGCAGCGTGTCCTTGTCGATGCCCCGAAGGGCGCCCACCAGCAACCCGGCGTAGTAGCGGCAGGCGTCGACCGCTTCGTGGGCCGCATGGGTGGTGCGGGAACTGTCAGCGGCCTTGACGATGGCTTCGGCGGCGTCGCCCGCGAAGTACATCGGCACCGGCGCCAGGCGCATCAGGGAACCGTTGCCGGCGGTGTCCGGGTCGGTCGAGCCGGAATACGGGTCGTGGTAGCGGACGAACTTCGCCAACGCCCGGGCCACGGTCCTACCGAAGTCGAAACAGGTCCCCGTCGAGGACAGGTAGCCCTGGCCCACCCAGCGGGTGTAGCGCTCCATCTGGTCCATGGGGTCGAACCCGCCACGCTCGATGAGGCTCGTGGCCAGGCACAGGGCCATCAAGGTGTCGTCGGTCCATTGGCCGGGCTGCAGGTCGAACGGCCCGCCACCGACCATGTCGTCGATCGGCTCGAAGGTGCCGGGCGACTTGAACTCCAGGGTGGTGCCGAGCGCATCGCCCGCCGCCAGACCCAGCAGGCAGCCCCGGAACCGGTCTCGCACAGCGGCGTCACTCACGCGGGCACCTCCCGTGACGGTTCGACCCAGCGGCGGACGTAGCGGCGCTGCTCGTGCGTCTGCGGCGAGAGGGGGTGGATGTAGCTCTTCTCCACGTGCTGCCACCATTCGGCGATCTGGGCCAGCGCCTCGTCACCCGTCCTGCCGTGGCGCACGAGCCAGCAGCCGACGACGGTGCCGGTGCGGCCGATGCCGCCCCAGCAGTGCACGTAGACGTTCCTGCCGCCCGCCAGCGCCTCGTCGATGGCGTCGAGGATGGACGCGGTTTCCTCCCGACGGCGCGGCACGCCCAAGTCCACGATGGGATGGTGCTCGTGGACGACCTCCATGCCGATTCGGCCGGCTTCCTGCGCCGCCAGCTCGGCATAGGGCGCCAACCTGTCGCGCCGCTGTGTCAGGTCGATGAAGTGGTCGATGTCGGCTCGCAGCAGGGTGTGCACCTTGTCGGCGGCCGCCCGGCGATACGTGGCGCCCGGATACTCGCCCGCCAGGAAGCGGCCCGGAACGACCCAGTAGGTGTTCGGCAGCGGCCGATCACTTCTGCGAGTTGCGTTCATGTCCACGGTGGCTCCCGGTCGGCTCAAACCTGCCCCACCCCCAGTGGGACGAACCCGCACCGCACTCTATGAGCGGGCCACCAAGCCGCCAAGACGTTCGGAGCGGGTCCGGATAGGCCCTCAGCGTCGGCGTCGGCGGCGGCCGTAGAGTTCGGTGGTGAGCGAAACGCCGCTGGTGGTGCCTGGGGCAGTGACTGGTCAGAGCGGCAGGGAGCTGCCGCTGGGGATTGCGGGGGCGACTCTGGCGGTGACGGCGTGGGGCACGTCGGGGATCATCGTGCGGTTCATCGACATGGGCGCGTTCGCTCTGATGGCCTACCGGTTCCTGCTCTATGCGATCGTGATGGCGGTGGTGCTGGCAGTGCGGCGGACGCCCGTCACACGTGCGGGCATGCGGCACTCGTTGTGGGGCGGACTCTCCATGGGTGCGACGGCGGGTCTGTTCATCACGGCGGTGAAGTTCACGACCATCGCCAACGTCACGATCATGAACGCCCTGCACGTCGTGGTGGTGTCGGCGGTCTCGGCGCTGTTCTTCGGCGAGCGCATGCGGCGGCGCGACATCGGCTATGCGGCGGTGGCTATGGGCGGTGTGGCGGTGGTGGCGATCGGATCCTCCGGCAGCGAGAACTGGTCGCTCGGCGGCGACCTGGCCGCGGCCGGTGCGCTGTTGGGGTGGTCGTTCTATTTCTTCGCCACCCGGCGCGCCCAGATGAAGGTGTCGACACACGAGTACACGGCGTGCGTGGCGATCTATACCGGTGTGATCGGCCTGCCGCTGGCGGCGCTGTTCGGTCAGGACCTGTCGTGGCCCCGCGGCCAGGACTGGGTGTGGCTGGCGGTGCTGGCCTTCGGGTTGGGGATCTTGGGCCACAACGCCATGAACTGGTCGCTGCAGCACGTGCCCCTGTGGCTGGCGTCGACGCTGTCGTTGTTCACGCCGGTCGTGGCCTCGGCGCTCGCCTGGCTGATCTTCGACGAGGCCCTCTCGACGCTGCAGATGCTCGCCATGGCGCTGGTGGTTGCGTCCCTGGCGATGATCGTCCGCAACCAGACTCGACCGCAGGCCGATGCGGCCCCCGCCGCCGCTACCGCCACGGCCACCGGCGTCGACCCGCCCCCCGATGCGCGCCGAAATAGACTCTCCCGTGCTGGAAGATCCACATCAGTGGGACGCTTCCGCCCGAGAGGGGTGTTCTGATGGCCACCAGCCGGGGGCGCCTTGCTGTTGTGTTGGCCGCGCTGGCGATTCTGGCTTTCTCCTGCAGCGGCGACAGCCCGTCCGCGGTTGCGCCGCCATCGGAGATCTCTCCTGTATCCGAGCCGCCGTCTGTGCCGGAACCGCCGCTTGCGGCCGAGCCTCCACCACCGGAACCACCGCCTCCGCCTGAGCCGCCGCCGGAACCATCGCCGGCCCCGGAGCCACCGCCCGCCCCGGAGCCGATCAGGTTCGGGTTCGTGACTGAACTGTCCGGACGCGACGCGTACGTGAATCCGCGAAGCCTGGACGGCGCGCGGGCCGCCATCGGTGAGATCAACGCCGGCGGCGGTGTCCTTGGCCGTGCGGTGGAACTCGTCGTGGAGGACAGCCTCTCCACCGTCGAGGGGTCAGTCGCCGGCTATGACCGGATCCGCGCCGAGATCGATGCGCTCGGTGGCCTGGAGCCCAACGGTGCGGCCGCCCTTCTGGACGCCGTCACCGAGGACGGGATGCCGACAATGTGCCCCCTGTGCGGCACGAGCGACTTGGAGTCCGGGGGCGGCGACTTCCTGTGGGGCCTCACCGTCTCGCGGGCCACCTACGGTGTCGTCGCCGCGCAGCTCGCCCGCGACCTCGGCTACAGCCGCGTGGCCCTGCTGGTGCGGCAGGCGGAACCGTGGTGGGGGTGGCTCGACGGCATCGCCGATGCGTTCAGGGGAGCCTGGGCGAGCGAGGTCGGTGGCGAGATCACCGCTGCGGTGGAGTTCGTTCCCGGGTTCGGCAGCTACACCGCTGAGGTTCAGCAGGTCATCGAGGGCGACCCGGAGGCTCTGTTCATCATCGCCGGCTACGGCGACGGTGATGTGGTCATCTCGGACGTCATCGGTAGTGGCTACGAGGGCACGATCCTGGTCTCGCCTGATCTGGCCGCCGACGACATTGCCGAGATTGCCGCGGAACTGCCGACGGGCCGGGTGTTGGGCGCCTCGGTCACCGACGATTTCGATTCCCCGGCGTACACCGCCTTCGCCGCCGCGCACATCGAACACGCGGGCAAGTTGCCGCAGACGGGCTTCTATGAGGCCAACCAGTACGACCAGTACATCGCGCTGGCGCTGGCGATGACCGCCGCCGGGAGCAGCGACGGGCCCGCCGTGGCGGCGCAGGTGCCCCGCGTCCTGAGCGCGCCGGGCACAAAGGTGTACACGTACGCCGATGGCGTGGCGGCGCTCGAGCGGGGCGAGGACATCGACTACGACGGCGCCTCGAGTTCGCTCGACATGAACCAGCGCGGCGACCTGGTTTCCCCGACGGTGCGCGTCCTGCACGTCGACGAAGGACTGTGGTTCGACCGTGAGACCATCGAACTCGATCCCAACCTGAGCCTGCAGGTGCCGCGTCAACCACTCGAGGAGTCGGGAGCGGAGCCTTCGGAGAGCGAGTCTGTCGAGGAGCCGGTTCGGTTCGGGTTCCTGAGCGGCCTGTCCGGGGACTACTCCTATTTTGGTCCCGCCAGCCTTGACGGTGCACGGGCCGCCATCGGTGAGATCAACGCCAACGGCGGCGTGCTCGGGCGCCCGTTGGAACTCGTGGTGGAGGACAACCTGTCAACGGCTGAGGGTTCCGTTGCGGGCTACAACCGGATCCGCGAGGAAATCCACGCGCTAGGCGGACTCGAGTCCGACGGAGCCGTGGCCCTGCTGAACACCGTGGCGGAGGATCAGATGCCGACCATGTGCCCGGTGTGCGGCACGACCATCTTGGACACCGAGGGCGGCAACTTCGTGTGGCGCCTCACCGCCTCGGACACCACCTTCGGCGTCATGTCCGCGCAACTGGGCGGCGACCTGGGTTACACGCGGGTGGCCATGTTGGTGCAGCAGACCGAGGGCACGGAGAGCCCGGCCAACGTGTTCAAGGACGTCTGGGAGAACAAGATCAGCGGCGAGATCACAGCCGACGTGCGATTCGCGCCCGGCCACGACAGCTACCAGGCCGAGGTCGAGCAGGCCTTCGCCAGCGACCCCGATGCCGTCTACATCGGCGCCGGCCCCCGCGCCGGGATCTCCATCATCGGGGACTACATCGCGCAGGGCCACACCGCCCCGATCCTGATCTCCCCCGACTTGCTCGTCCCTGAGTTCGCCGGAGTTGCCACCGCGTTGCCCATCGGTCGGGTGCTGGGCGTCATCATGACCGACGACTTCGAGTCGCCGGCCTACGACACGTTCGTGGCCGCCCACCTGGAGTACACAGGCAAGCGACCCCCGACCGGGTTTCTCGAGGCCAATCAGTACGACCAGTACATCGCGCTGGCGCTGGCGATGACCGCCGCCGGGTCCACCGACGGGCCCGCCGTGGCGGCGCAGGTGCCCCGGGTGCTGAACGCGCCGGGCACCAAGGTGTACAGCTACGCCGACGGGGTCGCGGCGCTCGAGCGTGGCGAGGACATCGACTATGACGGCGCATCGGGCCCGCTCGAGATCAACCGGACCGGCAACGTGATTTCACTGATCGTCTCCGTCTACCACGTCGTCAACGGCGAATTCGCGTCGCCGGAGGTCTTCGAACTCGACCCCGATCTGAGCCGCTGACGCAGCGGCGCCCGAGCGTCAGCCGCCCGTCCTGGGTCAGTCGGGGATCCAGGACTCGGTCTGGACGCCGAGGCCGTCGGCGAGGCGGTTGGCGTAGGCGTAGTAGCCGACCACCTCGACGATGTCGAGGATGTCGCGGTCGGAGAAGCCGGCCGATCGCAGCGTGTCCACATCGGCGTCGTCCACGGCGGCCGGGGTGAGCGTGAGCTTGACCGCGAACTGCAGCATCGCCACCCGCTTCGGTGACAGCCCCGCAGCCCGCCAGCCTGCTTCGATCGCCGCCACGAACTCGTCGTCCTTCATGGCCCGGCGCAGACCGCGCCGGTGATGGACGACTCAATAGTGGCAGTCGTTCTCGAGGCTCACGACCATGGCGATGAGCTCGCGCTCGACCTTGCGGAGCGTCGCCGTGCCGGCCATGGCCGATTCGTACAACCCCTGGTGTGCCGCCATGCCCCGGGGGTTCAGCGAGTGCACGGCGAGGATGTTGTCGACCCGGCCGTAGGTGGGGTCCACGACCTGCGGATGCATCTCGCCGAGTGCGCCGTCCCAGGAGTCGTCGGGAATGACCTTGATGCGTGCCATGGCGCAGAGTCTCCCACGAGTCGGTGTGGGTCCGGGTCGGTTCACCGTGCCGTCGTGGGTGGTTCTAGAGTTCGGTGGTGAGTGAATCGCCTCCCGTGAAGCGGCGCGCCCGTGCCCTTCCGGACAGGTACGGCAAGTGGGCCGTGGTCGCCGGCGCCTCAGAAGGGCTCGGCGCGGCGTTTGCCTCCCAGCTCGCCGCACGGGGCATGCACCTGGTGGTGGTTGCGCGCCGCGGTCACCTGCTGGCCCGACTCCAAGAGCAGCTCACCACCGAGTACCAGGTCGAGGTTCGCTGCCTGGTCGGGGACCTGGCCGACCCCACGGTCGCAGAGGCGCTGGCAGACGCCGTCGCCGAGCTGGAACTCGGGATCATCATCTACAACGCGGCGTACACGCCGGTGGGCCCCTTCACCGAAGCCCCCGAGGAGGAAATAGAACGGGCAGTGGACGTCAACGTGCGCGGGCCCCTGCGGGTGCTGCGGACCCTGGTACCGGGCATGTGCAGCAGAGGCAGGGGTGCCGTGGTGCTGATGTCGTCGCTCTCCGGCCTGCAAGGGACGCCCTACATCTCTGTCTACGCGGCCAGCAAGGCGTTCAACATGATCCTCGCCGAGGGTCTCTGGTACGAGCTGCGATCCCACGGCGTCGAAGTCGTCGCCTGTTGCGCCGGCGCGATGCGCACCCCGGGCTACATCAAGTCCTACAACCGTGACGTGCCCGGCATGCTGTCGCCCGATGAGGCTGCGCGCCGGACACTCGACGGGCTCGGCCGCGGACCGCGCCTGGTGCCTGGACTGATCAATCGGTTGACCGCTGTGCTCATGGGTCGCCTCCTGCCCCGGCGGTCGGCGGTTCGGCTCATCGGCAGGAACACGAAGCACCTGACGTGACCGCGACGTAGAGAGAGCCGGCGTCGATCTCGTCCCGGCACCTGTGTCCGCCAGAAGTCCAGTCGAGCCGTGATGGTGGCCCGCCGGCAATCTCCGCCGGCGGCTGCGGCGGTGCGTCAGGCCAGTAGTGCGGCGGCCAGGATCCTCCAGCCTTCGGCTGTGGTGTCGGGGTCGTCGGCCAGCACCTGCACGCCGACGTGGTCGGCGCCGGCGTCGAGGTGTGCTTGGACGCGGGCGCCGATCTGCTCGGGGGTGCCCCAGGCCACGATGGCGTCGATGAGGCGGTTCGACGGCCCGCCGCCGGGTCCGCCGTCGATGTCGGCCTGCTCAAAGCCGAGGCGCAGCAGGTTGTTGGTGTAGTTGGGTAGCCCCAGGTAGATCGCCATGCTCTTGCGCGCCAGTTCGCGGGCCGTATGGGCGTCGGTGTCGAGGATGACCATCTGCTCGGGGTACAGCGCAGCGGTGGGTCCCATGGTGTCCCGGGCGACGGCGGTGTGTTCGGGAGGCACAAAGTAGGGGTGCGCACCGGCGGTCGCCGTCGCCGACAGCCGCAGCATCCTGGGGCCGAGGGCGGCCAGCACCATCTCGGGCAATTCCTGGGGCCCGTGGGCGACGAACAGCGTCTCGCGCATGCGCCCCAGGTACTGGCGCATGTAGCTGAGGGGGCGCGAGTAGTCGTGTTTCCGCAGGCCCTCCACGAGCGTGTGGTGGCTGACGCCGAGGCCCAGCAGGAAGCGGCCCTCGAAGGCCTCGGACACGGTGCGCTGGGCGTTGGCCATCGTCATGGCGTCGCGGGCGTAGATGTTGGCGATACCCGTGGCGACCTTGACGGACGACGTGCCCGCCAGCAGCAGCGTGGCCATCACGAACGGATCCCGCCCGACCGCCTCGGGGATCCAGATCGCCCCGTAGCCCAACTCCTCCACCTCGGCGGCGAGTTCGGCCGCACGCGCCGACGGCACCTGGTCGAGCATCCCGGTCCAGATTCCGACAGGTCCCAGGTCGATGTTGCCCATGCTCACGGGCCGCAACCTACCGCCGCCGGCGAGGCGCCCGGCGCGCCACCGGAGAACACGGCAACGCGTGGCACACTGGAGCCGTGCAGTTCCTGCTGTTCGCCGCGTTGCTGATCGTGGTGGTGCGGTGGCTCCGCCGGCGCCGCCAGCCAAACAGCTAGCTGTGCATGCCGCGGAGGTTGTCCCTGGGTGGATGGGGTTGAGGGATCCCAATGGGGTGAGCCCTCCGGGCGAACCGGCGCTTGTCAGAGGCCGAGGTCTCGACGGGGGAGAGTGCTGCGGTCGCGGGCAGTGCGACGTGTGCGGGCTGGGGCGAGGGCGCCGAGGCAGTGCTGCGAGCGTTCGGTCATTGCGGTGGTGAGGGTGTGGACGATGGGGGATGTGCGCAGTGAGGCCGGGAGTTCGTCGGCGGCTCGGGTGAACGCGTCGGGAACTGCGGCGGCGAGTGCGCCTGCTCGTGGGGGGCCGTGCAATGGCGGGAGGCCTACGGCTGCTGCTGTGGCGGTCCACGCGTCAGGGTTCTCGGCGGCGAGAATGCGCCGATCGGGGAGTGCTGACATGGCCATCGTGAACGAGCGCACGTATTCGGGGTCGTAGGGGTGCATGGACCACATGTCATAGAGGGGGGCGAGACGGTTGCCGTCCGCCGCGAGAAGGAGGCTGTAGTTCTTTGAGTGGGCGTCGGTGTTGCAGGTGAGCCAGTTGAACACGAGGGCGTCGAAGAATCGGCGCCGGTCGGTGTCGGGTTCGGCGGAGTGGTCAGCGATGATGTGCGCGAGGCGGCTGATCGAGTGGCCGCCGGTGTCGGTCTGGTAGATGTCGGCGTCGGGTTCGCCGCAGGCTTGGTGGAAGTCTTCTTGATGCACGCGCTGGACCCTGGAATTCCCCCCTGATCGTGGAGGGTGTGTTCAGGTAGTGTACTTGTGTTCGTGGGTGTTGGGGCTGGTGTTTGCGAGGGTGCTGTGGCGGCGGCGAGGGTTGTACCAGCCGTCGATCCAGGCGGCGATGTCTTGTCGGGCTTCGGCTCGGGTGGGGTAGGTGCGCCGGCAGAGGAGTTCTTTCTGCAGGGTCGCGAAGAACGATTCGATGGCGGCGTTGTCCAGGGCGGTGCCGGGTTGGCCCATGGACTGGGTGACGCCGAGGCGTCGGCAGGTCGCGGCGAAGTCCTTGGCGGTGAACTGGGTGCCGCGGTCGGTGTGGAAGATCACTCCGGCGATGTCGCCGCCGCGGGCGCAGGCGGCCATCTGCAGCGTGTCCGACGCCGTCTCGGCGGTGGGGGTGCGGCCGCTGAAGGCGTAGGCGACCGCCCGCCGGCTGAACAGGTCCAGGATCGCCGCGAGATGCAAGGGCCCCTCGCCGGTGGGGACCTGTTTGAAGTCCCCGCACCACTTCTGGTTCGGCGCGGCGGCGCCGAAGTCGCGGCGCAGCAGGTCCGCCGAGGCGCCCTCGGGCGCCCCGGCGGACCGCGATGGCCTGCGTGCGCGCCGTTTGGGCCGCGCGGTGAGGCCCTGGCGGCGCATCGAGGCGGCCACGGTCTTCGCCGAGGTCGCCCAGCCGTCGCCGCGCAGCTCGTCGACGATGCGCGGCGAGCCGTAGGTGCCGTCTGAGGCCACGAAGGAGGCCAGGGTGGCCTTGTCGAGGTCCCGGCGGCGCAACTCGGCGAGCGTCGGGGGGCGATCACGCCACTTGTAGAACCAGGACTCGCTCACGCCCAGCAGGCGACACGACAGCGCGTGGGGCACCCCCAGGGTGGTCCTGTAGGAGGCGATCAGGCGTGCCACACTCACTTTGTCGCCTCGTTGACCCACAGGACCACGGATCGTTTGAGCACATCACGCTCCATGCGCAACTGGGCGTTCTCTGAGCGCAGGCGCACCAACTCGGCGCGCTCGTCGACATCCAGCGCGCCCGGCGCGGCGCCGCGACGCTCCGCGGCGACCCAGTTGCCCAACGTGCCCGGATGGATCCCCAAATCGCGGGCCACCTGGGCGATCGGCTTGTTCGTCTCGACCACAATCCGCACCGCACCGCCACGGAACTCCCGGTCATAACGTCGTCGTGTCTCTGGCATAGCTCTCCCTTTCCTCTAAGAGCATGCCTCCACGATCTCGGGGGAACTCCAGTGCCGTCGGGGCGAGGGAGCCGGTCGTAGCGGCGTACAGCGAGCACGGAATGCTCGCCGATGCGCAGCGGCTCGGTGTGCACTGCGGCGATGCCGCAGAAGCGGGATGCGCTCAGGCAGAGGTGCTCGTTGATCGCCTGGTCGTTGAGGTCTCGCATGGAGGGCTTGAAGATGTGGGTGGACGGGGTGGTTCCCCACGGTTCGCCCCATCGGTCGCCGTCGCGGACCAGCGCGGTCTTGGATTGTGCGCCGGCGAGGCTCCATGCGGATCGGGCGTTGCGTCGCTGCCAGTTCTGTTCGCGGACGAGCTCGTCGACGAGGTGTCGGAGCTGGCTCGGGGTGAGCCAGTCGATGCCGGACGGGCGTGAAGGAAGGTCTGCGAGGCGGCTGCTGGGGCAGGTCTGCACGGCGCCCGGGCAGTCGAGGCCGATCGGTGTCGACAGCAGATCGAAGGGGGAATGCGAGATCGCGTCGTGCTTCGCGGCCCAGCGTCGTCGCACGGTTTCGTTGCCGGGCAGCAGGCCGCTGAGCCAGCCGCCGACGCGGCGCCCGGCGGTGACGGGTTCGCTGAGCGGCATCGACAACGACAGGGGCACTGCGGTGGGATCCGCCGCGTACGACTCGTCGTAGGTGAGGCGCAGCTGGGAGCGGTGATGGCCGATGACGCCTGCTGGTCGGCCGGCGATGAGCACGGTGAGCGGTTCTGGTGCCATGAGGCGGGGTGCTCAGTCGGCGTTCGTGGCGGCGTCGAGGACTGAGTCTGAGACGGTTCGCGGCCGGGGGTGCAGTGCGAGGGACAGGTCCAGGACGTCGAGGAGTCGCATCATGCGGTGCGTGCCGCAGCTGGTCTTGCCGTTCTCGAAAACCGACAGCCACTGGGGGGACACGCCGGCGCGTTGTGCTGTCTCGGCCTGGGTGAGGCCAAGGCTACGGCGGCGGTCGCGCAGGGTCCGCGCAAGGCGTCCTGGGGTTCGCACGTCGTAGTCGATGAGTTCGAAGTTGAATGCGGGCATGCGCTTCGTTCTTGTCGGGAATGGCTTGCTACGTCCACATAATACCGGTTCAGGCGATACCGGACAATAGCGAGGGAAGTTCAGGTTTCGGCGAAGTACCTAGAGATCGAGCTATTGGTTTCTGCGCTGTTGTATCGCCGGGACCAGATCGGAGACTTCGACCACGTTGTGGGTGCAGGAACTCGGGGAATCGGCTCTGGTCGCCGGCCCTCGACGTGGTGGCCGCTCAGTGGTCTCCGGTTAGGGGATGAAGCCGACGTCGGGGTCGTAGGGCTGCGTTGGAGGGCCTTTGATCTCGACGGTGTTGCCCTCCGGGTCGTTGATGTACAGCGAGGGTCCTCGCCCATCGGCGCCCCAGTTGTTGAACACCGGCCCGGCGTCGATGCCGTGGCCGGCGAGGTGCCGGCGGAGTGCGTCCTCGTCGAAGGGTTCGATGCGGACGCAGAAGTGGTCGACGTTGTGGCCCGTCGGGCCCGGGGGAGGGCCTCCCTCCAACCCGATCGGACCGGTGACATCCAACAGGTCGATGATGCAATCACCTGCACGGAGGTGGTACAGGCCGATATCGGTACGGGCCTTCTCGAGGGTGCAGCCGAGCACTGCCTGGTAGAAGTCCAGGCAACGCTCGATGGCCGTCACTCGCAGAACGACGTGATCCAGAGACTTCAGGCGAAACATGAACCGACCTCCCACGTCGCCGGCAACCTAAATCTACTCCCGCCTGCGGAGTAACTCCTGCCGGAGTCCCGCCGAGGTGGCACGGCACTGCTTGAGCGCCCGGAACGTGAGGGTGCTGACTGGCCGGCTTGCGGTTAGGTCGGACGGCGGCGGTCGATGTGGGCGATCATCATCTCAGGCCGTCGAGTTTGGGTCGCAGGCGTTCAGGGCCAGTGGGTGCCCGGCACTGTTGGCGTGATGCTCAGCGCCTGGCGGTCTCGGTGAAGTAGGTGGCGAGGCGTTCGAGGGCGGTGGTGAGGGTTTCGGCGGGTTGGGCGAAGCAGAGGCGTAGGTGGCCCTCGCCGGTGGGGCCGAACGCCCGTCCGGGGGCCAGACCGACGCCGCAGGTGGCGAGGATGTGCTTGGCCGTGGCGACGCTGTCGGTCATGCCGTCGATGCCGAAGAAGCTGTAGAAGGCGCCCTCGGGTTCGAGATAGCGAACGCCCGGGACGCCGTTGAGGTGTTGGCCGACCAGCGGCCGCAGTGAGGCGAGGCGCTGCTGCAGCAGTTCGACATCGGGCTCGCCGTCCCGGAGCACGGCGATGCCGGCGGCCTGCACGAACCCGGGCGCGCCGGCGATGTTGAACTCGGTGAGCATCGCCAGGGGGACTTCGAGGTCCGCCGGCGCCACGATCCAGCCGAGGCGCCACCCGGTCATGGACCAGGTCTTGGAGAAGGTGTTGACCGAGATGACCAGGTCGTCGGGCTCGGTGCGGGTCAGGGCGTTGGGCGCGTAGGGGTGGCCGTAGTAGAGCCGCGAGTACGCGTCGTCGGCGACGAGCCAGACACGGTGGCGCCGGCAGTGCTCGATGACCGCATCCAGGTCCTCGGGGATGATCGTCCATCCCGTCGGGTTGCCCGGGCTGTTGAGGAACACCAGCCGGGTGCCCTCGCTGACGTCCTCCGTGAGCCGCTCGACATCGAGCGACCAGCGATCGCCGGCGGGGCGGAGGGCGTGCTCGACCACGACGGCGCCGCTGATGCGCAGTGTCTCACGGATGTTGGGCCATATCGGGCCGATCACCACGGCGCGGTCGCCCGGATCGACGAGAAGTTGGGCGACCAGAGCCAGGGCCTGCATGCCCGAGACCGTGACCGTGATGCGGCGGGGTTCGATGTCGGTGTCGTAGATGCGCCGGTGGTAGGCGCTGATCTCGTTGCGCAGCTCCGGCTTGCCGCTGTTGGGCTGGTAGAAGTGATCGCCGTCGCGCAGCGCCCGCCGGGCGGCCTCGACGGCGATGTCGGGGCTCGGCCAGCAGCCCTCCCCGAACCAGAGGGGGATCACGCCGGGCTGGTTGCGGCCGGCCTCGGCGATGTCGCGGATGAGGCTCGGCGTGAGTTCGGCGGCCCGCCGGCTCGTGGGGTGCCCGCCCGGGGGCTCAGTCATTTGCGCTCATCGGGGTGGGGGCGCATCGGCGCAGATCCTAGGAGTGTGCCGCGCCGTGCCGCGGACCGCTTCGTCTCCCTACTGTCGCCGAGCGCTGTTCCTGAATGCCGCAAAGCGCTGTTCGTCATGCCGGCGCAGGCCGGGATCCATGCGTGTCGAGGTTCCGGCGCCCATTCGTGATGCGGGCGCCTACTCGTCATGCCGGCGCAGGCCGGGATCCATGCGTGTCGAGGTTCCGGTCGCGTCCGCCGTCAATTGCTCACCGCAAGGAGGGAGCCTCGTGAGCATGACCACTGTCCAGTCGTGAGATACTCCTATGTTTGTCAAGCGGCGTGTTGGGTGAGCCAGTTCTGGTAGCGGGTGGCGAGGTTGTGGTTGTGGTGGGTGCCTCGTTCGAGTGCGCTGAGGCGTCCGGTGTGGGTGTTGATGGCGTTTGCGGCGTCGGCGAGGGTGATGCCTGCGTTGTGTCGGAGGTGGCGTAGGTGGTCGCCGCGTGGCACGGGGGGCGGGTCGGTGAGGAGTTGGTGGATTTCGCGGGCGATGTAGCGTTTGAGGCAGCGGAGGATTTCGCGGCGGGTTTTGCCCTGTGCGCTGCGGCGGGCGGCGTAGGCGATGGTGCGTTCGTCGCAGCGGAGGCGGACCATGGCGATGCGCCAGATGGCGTTGTTGGCTTGGCGGTTTCCGCCGCGGTTCAAGCGGTGGCGCACGGTGCGCCCCGAGGAGGCTTCGACGGGGCTGGCGCCGCAGAGGGCGGCGAAGGACGCTTCGCTTGTCATGCGTTCGGGGTTGTCTCCGGCGGCGATGAGCAGGGTTGCGGCCACTTCGGCGCCGACGCCGCGAGCGCCCAGCAGGGCGGGGTTCGTCTCGGCGGCCAGGCGGGCGATCTCGGTGTCGAGTTCGCTGATCTCGCCGCCGCCGGCGTTGGGGCGCAGGCGCGCGCAGGTGTTGACCAAAGCGCTGGTGGGCAGGCCCCGCAGGGGGCCTGCGATCTGTTCGGGGATGGTGACGAGGTGCCCTTTGAGTTGGTTGGTCGCCTGGGTGCGGGCCTTGACGGCGGAGCGCCGTGTGGCGTGCAGGAGCCGTATTGCTTCCACCGGACCGTCGCCGGCCTTGGGCTGCGCGGTGGCGTCGCCGCTGAGGGCGGCACGCGCCGCCGCCTCGGCGTCGACGGTGTCGGACTTGCCGCGCCGGCGCCGCGCCTGGCGGTTGGGGCGGTTCACCTCGATGACCCGCACGCCCGCCGCGGCGAGGTGGCGGGCGAGGCCGGCGCCGTAGCTGCCGGTGCCTTCGACGCCGACGACGCCGAGGCGACCCCACGTCGCCAACCAGGCGGCGAGTTCGCCGTAGCCGGCGGTATCGGCCGGGAACGACGCCGTCCCCAACAGCCGCCCCGCGGCATCAACAGCGGCGGCGACATGGACATCGCGATGGGTGTCCACCTCACCGACGACTTCAACAGATTCCTCGGACATAATGGTGCGGCCCTCCTTCGAGCTCGACAACGAATGCGGGCACCACCGGCCGGGACGGCGGACAGGACACTCACGGTGTTCAGCTCAAGGCTCCTGACTTGTTGAAGTGGGGCCAGCATCCCGGCCTGACTTGTTGAAGTGGGGCCAGCATCCCGGCCTTGACGGGGGCGTAGGGTGCGAGGTTGGTGACCGGTTGCGCTATCAGGTCACATCCGCCCGACCGGTCGGTGCGCGTCCCCAGCCAGCAACAAGCCGACAGATCGCGCGCAAGGCACCACGGCCAGCATTCCGGAGGGTCAGACCCGCCACCAACCAGGGACCCACACAGTATGAGTGTCATTCCGGCGGCTGTTCGTCATGCCGGCGAAGGCCGGGATCCATGCGTGTCGAGGTTCCGGCGGTGCCTTCCAGTGCCACATTGCCCGGAAAGTACGGCGACCAGCACGGCCTGATCCGACGCGTCAGCCCGTCGGGGTCCAAGCAGTGGATCTGGTGGGGCACCATGCGCCCCAAGCGTCGCGACCTCGGCTTGGGCGGCTACCCGTACACGTCTCTCGCCGAGGCCCGCCAGATGGCCTTCGAGTACCGCAAACTCGCCCGCAGCGGCGGCGACCCCGCGACGCTGCGTCGCAACACCGCTGCGCTGAGTTTCGCCGGGGCGTGCGAGCAGGCGATCGAGATGCGCGCGCCGTCGTGGAAGGACGGCGGCAAATCCGCGAACAACTGGCGCTCAACGCTCGGGCGCTTCGCCTCCCCGCGCCTCGCCGACATGCTCGTCTCCGAGATCACCTCCGAGGACGTGCTGGCGGTGCTGTTGCCGGTGTGGACAACTCGCCGCGCAACACCGATAACACCACCCGCGGCTTCTCCTCGGGGCTCTTCTTCGAGGCCTTCGCCATGCTCATCTCCTTGCGTCAGACCCACCGCCGACCGAGAACACCCCCAAGTATGAGTGATGCTCCTATTGCTGCCAAGCGGAGTGTTGGGTGTGTCCCGGGTCGGTCTCCGTCGGCGTGTGTGTGATGTCGTGCTGGTCGTCGGGTTTCAGCGCGAGGTTCTAGGTGGCTGACGCGAACGGTCCCAGGTCGAGGAACAGTGGCCGCCGATCCACACCGCAGGGACGGGTTCACCCGGACCCCGGAGAGGGGTGGTCTCGGGCTCCGCCGCAGCGGCGGTTTGTTCTCCAACGCGCTGCAGTCGCAAGCCAATTGTGAGGTACCAGAGAGCCACGACGGTCACGACGCACGCCATCGCGATAACAACGCCCAAGAGGACAGACGCCTTGGACTGGTTAGACGCGGCAGCGGAGAACAGCACGGCTACGACACCGCCAACAGCGATCCCGCCTATGGCGCCGATGGTCCTGCTGTCTCCGAGCGCGAACGTCCACGCACCCGGTGAGCGAGCGTCATGACGGGTTGGCCAGCGCCAATTGAGCCAGTGGAACCCGAGCGCACCGACCGCGAGAGCGGCCCAGGTGATGGCTGTGACGCCGATCGCCCACCAAGGCCCGCCGCTCGGCATGATGTTCTCTGCGAGCGCGCCAACCAGATAGCCCCCGAGTCCGCCGAAGGTAGCGAATGCAGTTTGGCCAGCAGCGCTCCGCCCGAGGATGGCGAACTCGCCCCAACTATTGGAGGCAGATCCCGGAGGGTTCGACATGGCAGCGATTGTACGGGGTGGGCAAAGGGGCGCTGGTCGGGATCAAGCAGTGGATCGCCCTGTGATTCCTTCACGTCGATCCGACAACCTGGAGGGACGTCGCTGGGCGCTCGCACGTCGAGAACCTCCTGCGGTTTGTGCGCGACCTCGGCCCCCAGCCCTACTGCCCCCAAGACGCTCCCCAGAATCAGCGACGACGACCTACACCTCGTCTGCTGGATGCCCTCGTGGCGTAGTCGGGACGCCCATGAAGGGTCACGCCACGGCCGATGAGGGATGACCGTCCGAACAGTGCGCCATGCTCGCGGTGGACAGTCGTAGTGGCAGATGGGGTCAGCGGCGACCCAAGCGGAAGCAGCACACGGATCAGTCGGGGGCACTCCCACCGGTGGCACTGGCCGACCCCGCTCAGCGCGGGGCACACACACCCGGGTGTGATCTAAGAGCGAGGCGCACAGTGGCTCACCGTCGGGCGGTGGGTGATCTACTCGCCGCCGAGGACGCGGGCAGTCCGCAGATACGGTGTCGGGATCATGATTCTCGGGGAATGGTGGGTCGCAACCCGCCTGATGCTGGGGAGGCGTACGAGCCGCCTGATCCCGCAGAACGCATACCAGGCACGTTGCGGGAAGTCACCCAGGGCGCGTTCGTTCTGGAGACCATCGGCTTCCTCGGCAATCGACCATTCCCGCCAAGTGACCCAGCAGCAGAGTCGGACAGGTCGCGGCCCGAAATCTGGGGTACCGATCGTGGCGCGAGGCATTACAGCCTCTTCGACAACCTGAGGGCAAACTCGACATGGAGCCCCGGCCATGTGTCCGATGGACATGAAGACTGGAGAGTCGGGTGGCTCACCAAGGGCAACGCGTGGGTGGCATCAGACGAGGAGTGCACGAGCGCTCGGATTCGGATTGATGACCTGCCTCAGTGGGCGCTGTGGCGACAACCCGACAACATCGAACTCGACAATGACCGAGAGACAGCAAGGATCGACCTCCGCGACGAGACGCTGTGCACGACGATAATCGGCGACACCAGCGTGTCCCTAGTTCGCGGTTCCCGCGCCACGATCAGTCTTCCGGGCCAAGACCCCGAACAGCACTTCTCACTCGTCGACGCCGTGTACTGGCAGGTCGAAGGCTCGGTGAAGCTGCGAGCGATCGTGGAGGAATGGATCAGACACTTCGAATCGTTCTCCCGATTCATGACCATGCGACCGTCCGTCATCAGCCAGATCGACTGCCGTTTCGGAGAATCGGACGACCAGCATGTTGCGGTGGAACTGATCGCCCCGCGACGCGGACGTCCTCGCCAAGCGACAAACCGAGATGACGACCGGTCGTCCCCCCACAACTACTTGACAACTCTGCGCACACTCGAAGAACGCGGGATCAATCCGGCAGAGGTACTCGCTGGCTACTGGCGAGAAGTCGCCACGGGCGATGCCTACATGGCCATGGCGCTGCACCTTGAGTCACAAGATCGCCTCGTGAGTCGCGGTGCCGACTGGTTTGGTTCTGACTTCGTGTCCGCTTTGGAGTGGTTGATTACGCAGCATCGGTGTGGGAGTGTGGCGCTGTGAGAGGAGCGTCAGATGAGTGATTCGAGTGTGCAGGGGACCGGTGGGGGGCGCCGCGGGCGCCGTCGCCGGTTGTCGCCGGTGGAGAAGTACGAGGCGTTCGTGCAGGTGACGTCGGGGGAGATGAGCGTCGCGGAGTGCGCGGACCACTGGGGGGTGGACCGGTCGACGATCATGCGCGCCCGGCGGGTCGCCAAGCAGGGCGCCTTGGACGCGTTGGCGTCGTCGCGCCCGGGGGTGCGCGTCGGCGGGGTGGATCCGGAGCTGGTGGGGGCCCGCGCCGAGGTGGCGCGGCTGGGCGAGGCGCTGTGCGAGATGGCGGTGAAGGTGACGTTGTTGGAGGGAAAAGAGCGTTGGGGGTGACCGCCGCGTGGCCCCCGCGCGTCGACGCTGTGGTGAAGGTCGCCGCCTTGGACCTCGTGGAGGCCGCCGCGGGGCAGGGCTGGACGGCGCGGCGGGCGTGCGCCACCTTGGAACTCGACGAGCGGCGCTGGCGGCGCTGGCAGGCGCGCGAGGCGGCCGGCCGCCTCGACGACGCCACCGCCGGCGGCGGCGCGGTGCACGCCATCACGCCCACGGAGCGCCAGGCGATCCTGGACCTCTTCGACCGGTGGGGCGACATCGACGGCGGCTACCGCAAGTTGGCCCACCGCGGCTCCTACGAGGGCCTCGTGTGGGTGTCTCCGTCCACGGTGTACCGCGTTCTGGCAGGTGAGGGGCTCGTTCTACCCGTTCGGGCGCCGCGCGCGCCGGTCCCGGCGCGCCCCCTGGGGGACTGGGTGCGCTGGGAACGCCACCAGATCTGGATCTATGACATCACCCACTTCGGTGCCGCGGGGCGCGTCGCCTACGCCATCATGGACGTCGTGACCCGCAAATGGCTCGCCACACTCGTGACTGCCGAGGAGTCCGCCACACAGGTCGAGGTCATCTTCACCGACGCCCTCGACGTCGAGGGCCTGTGGGGGCGCATCGAGGCCCGCTGGGCGAACGACGCCCGCCAGGGCGACGGCAGCGACGGCGGCGCCGACGAGCCGATCCTGTTGGCAATGTCGGACAACGGCCCCCAGATGCGCGCCGGCACCACCCGGGAGTTCTTGGCCCTGTGCTCCATCGCGGCGCGCTTCGGCCGCCCCGGCACCCCCACCGACCAAGCCTGGATCGAAACGCTGTTCGGTCACGTCAAAGGCGAGTGGCCCCACCTCGAACAGATCACCGACCCCAATGTGCTGCGAGCCGAACTCGACATCGTCCGCCACGACTACAACACCCGACGCCTGCACGCCTCCTTGGGCTACGTCACTCCCGACGACGAACACCAAGGCCGCGGCGAACACATCCGCCAGGCCCGCCGAGACGGCCTCGCCCGAGCCCGCCTCGCCCGCATCGCCTACCATCGCAACAACAAACCAAACCAGCCATGCACACACCCGCCCAGTGCTGCGTAATCAAAACCCGAAAAGCGGACATTTACTCAGAAGCACCTCAGAACGGACCAACTCGTGGCTGTCGAACTTTGGCCAACTCCGCCGCAACACCGACCGGTACTCCCACCACCGACTCGCCCAACTCGCCCTCGCCATCGTCCTACTCATCTGCATCAAACTCATCGACTGGCGAAACCGCTGGTCACCACCTATCCGCTAACGCTCTAAACCGAGCCTCCACAAACCCCAGTGCGATTCAGGATCTCCTTGCATCAGACCCAACCTAGACCTGAGCAAGACTTCCTGACCCGGGACAATGCTTCCACGATTTCGGGGGAACCCCTGTGTAGTGTTCGCATCGCTGTCGGAACAAGTTGGGGGTGGGCTTGATGAGTGCTTGTTCTGGGCCTGTTCGGTTGCTTGGGGGGTGTGGTGGTTTTCGTTGGCTTGTGGTGGTGGTTGTCGCCGCTGCGTGCGGTGCTGGCTCGCCTGCGAGTGACGTCGCTTCGGTCGATGGCTCGGCCACGACGGCGTCCAGTGCGCCGGGGGCGGCATCGGAGTCTGCACCTGCGGCTACTACCTCGGTGGAGGTGGAGCCCGAGCCGCCCCCGGTCATCGAAGAGGTCGAACCCGAGCCTGCGCCGGAGGTCTCCGCCGGGGCTTCGGAGCTGTTGTCGGCGAGTGAGATCTATGCGCGGGTGTCGCCGTCGGTTGTGTTCGTCGAGACGGCTGCGGGGACCGGCAGCGGGGTCCTGGTTGATGGCGGCTATGTGGTGACGAATTATCACGTGGTGTGGCCCTACCGGGAGGTTTGGGTCGTTTTCGCCGACGGGTCGGAGTTCTCTACGCCCGTGGTGGGGTGGGATCCGTTCGCGGATTTGGCGGTGCTGGGGCCGATCGATGCGCCGGTTGCGCCGCTGCGCCTCGCCGACGGGGAGGACATGACCCCGGGTAGTGACGTTTACCTGGTGGGTTATCCGGCGGAGACGGATCTCTACCCGGAGCCTTCGATCACCGCGGGCATCCTGTCGCGGTTCCATGAGTGGGACGTCTATGCGCTCACGATGTTGCAGACCGACGCCGACATCGCTGGGGGTCAGAGCGGTGGCGCGCTGGTGAACGGCTTCGGCGAGGTCGTCGGGATCTCGACATGGAGTTTCAGTGAGGCCGGCTTCTCGGTGGCGACATCGGCTGCTGATGATGCGGGGATCGTGCAATTCCTCATCGAGGACTACGAGACCTACGGTGGCTTCGAACCGCTGCCGGTGGCCGAGGCGGGCGAGTTCGAGTACCGCGTCGATCTGGAGCACGTCTGGGACAGCGAGGCGTTCGCCTTCGAGGGCGAGGCGGGCCTGGTGCTCTCGGTGGAGATCGACGGGCCCCACGACGGTGAGATCGTTGTGGGAGGTCCCGCCGGCGAGGTCGCCTCCGTGGACGAGAGATATGCCGGCGTGGAGTCGGCGGTCGTGGAGTTGCCCGTCGACGGCCCCACCTTCGTTGCCGTGTCAACGGTGCCCGCCGACACGGCCCTACGAGCGCCGTCGAGCTATGTACTGTCCAGCAGTGTCCGACTCGCACCCTTCGAGGACCCCGATGACGGGACGCGGCTCGCGCCCGGCGACGTCATCGGCGGCGTGATCGACTACCACGCCGACATCGACTGGTACGCGCTGAACCTCACCGCGGGCGACACGATCGTCGTGTGGACCGACGCAATCGCGACCGACACACTCGTCTACATCGACTCGCCGACCGGCGAACTCGACCCGCTGGCTTTGGACGACGACAGCGGTCCGGCGCTGTTCGGCCACTCCACCAACGCCGAATTGGTCTACACCGCGCCGGTGACCGGCGAATACCTCGTGGTCGTCAAAGACCCCTCAGGAGCAGCTGGTGGCGACTACTTCCTGGGCGTCGACTACCTCTCCGGATCAGATACGGCGACGACTGTGCCGACCCACCGCGACGTGCGGTTCGCTGTGACCAGCACCACGACCTGGCAGGAACTGTTCGGCGAGATCGCCCCCGCCGAACAGCAATGCATCGCCGACACGCTCGGCGATGACCTCCTCGCCCACGTCGCGGCGAGACCGATCATGGACGACAGCGCCGCCGTACAATGGCTCCTCGACATCTTCAGGTGCCTGAACACCGAAACCGCCGAGGAAGTGACGCTCTCGGTCATGGTGGCTCGAATGCGCAGCGACGGTGTGTCATTGGACACGAACCACGTGGCCTGCCTCCGCGAGGCTCTCGCGGCCACCGACGTGATGGGCCTGATCGCCGAAGACGTCGCTGGCGCCGACAACCAGATTCTCAACGAGTTCCAAATGCGCGCCGCCGCCTGCCTATCCGAGTCTACGCCCCGCACCCAAGGACTGGCTCCAGTGGATGAGGTATCCTTTGCCAGGCTCGTAGTTGGTGGCCGGCTGAACGCCGGCAGCAATACCGGTGATGGGGACTTCTTCGTTGACTTCATGTCCAACGGCCGCTTTGTTGAGTCCGGCCACATTCCGGGAAGCTACCGCTACTCCTCAGAGGGTCCGAACTCGGGCACCCTGACGCTTACTTTCGATGGTGGGGACTACGGCGGCAGTTGCACTATCTCACTCATCTTTGACTCGGTGACGACAGGGGCCTTGAGATACACCTGCGATTCCGGGGTTCAGGGCCAACGCAACTGGCAGATCGAACTGATCGACCAGAAAGCGGCATTTCTCGATAGTGACCTCACCGTGCAGTGACCACTAGAACTGGCCCACCCCTGCCGGCATCAACGTCGACACTCCCGTGTCTGCTGTCGGTGCTGGCACACTCACCTACACCATCAGTGGACTCGATGCCGAGAGTTTCGTAATTGTCGCCGATACTGGGCAGATTCGCACTCGTGAAGGCATCGTTTACGACCATGAAACCGAGAACCGCTACACAGTAACCGTAGACGTGGTTGACAGCAGAGGCGGTAGCGACACCATCGACGTGACAATTCTGGTCGAAGACCTGTTGCCTGCGTGCGGACCTCCACGGAATCTTCGCACTAACAGCGGTGACCAGCGGCTAACCGTCATATGGAGCTCGCCACACGAGACCGCTGAGCAGGTCCAGGTGCTGGGCTACGAGACGGAGATTCGGCGCGGCGACGACGGACCCTGGACCGACCGGCGCACTTTCCTCGGTCCGAACATCAGCGCGACGACATACGACAGCCTCGCCAACGAGATCGCGTACCAGATCCGCATCCGTCCAATCAACACAGAAGCAGATTGCCAATGGTCGCCGCCGTTCTGGGGGATTCCGACGGCTGCTCGCGCTCCGAAGGATACTGCCGAACTACTTGACCGGCTCGGGACTCAACCGATAGGTATTCCTAGCCAGAACTTCCGATTCCTGACGCCGGAACGTTGCCGACACACCAGCGGCGGCGTGACCTTGGACGCCAACTGCAGGTATGACAATACGGGGTCGGACACCGGCAGGATCTTCTTCGAGTTCGACGATCCGTCGCGTGGCTCTTGTGCGATCACGTTGGCCTATTCGACCCTGACAACCGGCTCATTTGTTGACGAGTGCTTCGATGCAGGGGTCAACACGAACGTACCATTCGACCGGAGCTTCAGAATGCCCAACTCCGTGGCGCAATTCGAAGATGAAGCTGATGTCCCACGAGCGCCACGAACCGCGGAAGAATTCGACATGCTGGTATGGGGCCGAGGTGATTTCATCCCCGGTCTGTGGTTCGGGTGTGCGCCGGTGTTTGATACCTGTGAGCTCGCTCCGGGTCTTGGCTATCGTGTCGAACGCGATCCAGCTACAGGGATTCCTACTTATACTACTGGCGAGTATTCATACGAGAACACCGGATCATCCCGAGGTGTGCTTACCTTCCGAGCACACGACGGAAACAATTACGTGTTCACCCTCGATTTCGAACCCTCAGGCAATGTGCGCGTGACGATCAGTAATCTTGACGGCGCTGTGCCTGTATGGCCGGGGATGCCCCATGCGACACTGGGGTTAGAGGCACAACCTATATTACTACCTATTCCACCATCGTGGTCTGCGGCGATAGCCATCGAAACCGACGTTGCACCTGAGGATTGGGACGGCTTAGAGTCCCGCATACCCACGCCAAGTAGTCCGGTTTATCCGTTGAGTCCTCGGAGCAGTCTACTAGCCCTGATTGTTCATGAGAATGGTTGGGGGGGTGGTTTGGTTGTTTGTGGGGTCTTTGGGCGGGGTGTTGGGTGTTGGTGGGGTGTTTGATTGTGGGTTTGGGGTCCGGTGGGGTGTTGTTTGGGGTTTGTGGTTGGTGTGGGGGCGCGTAAGGTGAGCCCGCCGGGTGGTTCGTGGTGGCGGTTGTGATGTTTTGGTGCCTTCTGGTGGGGTTTCAGCAGAGGGCGGCGATGTGGTTGTAGATGCGGGCGAGGTGCGGTGCTCCGGGGTGGTTGGTGGGTAGGCGGATGATCGTTCGGCGCCCGGAGCGGACGAGGCGTCCGGGGGTGTGCCAGAGGGTCCAGCGGAGGCGTTTGGCGGCGGCTTCGGCGAAGGCGCCGGCGGTGCAGGCGAGTTGTTGGAACCACACGACGAGGCTGCGCGCCCAGCAGATGAGCGCGACCCAGGCGGCGTTGGCGTCGAAGTCCCCGAAGGGCAGGCGCAACAGGCCGCTGGTTTTGACGGCGGCGATGTGGTCCTCGACGACGGCGTGGGCGCGCATGTGCGCGTCGCGCTCGGCGGCGGGGCCCCCTCGGTCGGTCCAGTGGCCCCAGTAGCGCCAGTTGTCGCTTGCGAACAGCGAGCGTTGCGCGCCGGGGTGGCGGGGCTCGCGGCGCACGATCAGGCGCGTCCCGGGGGGCCAGTCGCTGGTGTCGATGTACTCGGTGAGGTCCGCGACCGCCGCGCCGGGGCGCAGGGCGCCGTTCTGTTTGATCGCCGGCTGCCGGCGCTTGTCGGTGACGGGCGCCTTGGCGATGGCCGCGTCGATGGCGCCGTTGCGGCGCGCTACCAGGGAGAATCCCACGTTGCGGTCCCGGGCGGCTGCGGCGATCTTCGTCGAGCAGCCCGCCGAGTCGGTGCGCAACACCACCGGGCGCGCCACGAGGTCGGTGGTGTCGCCGGGGCGGTGGCCCGCCGCCACCGCCCCCGGCAGCCGCCCGAGCGCCGCGTCGAAGACGTCTATGTGGTCGTCGATGTTGTTGGCCGCGGCGTTGCCGGGACGCAACATGGCCGCCAGCGCGTCGCCGTCTTCGCTGAAACACAACAACGGATGAAACCCGAACCCGCCCTTGAAATGCGCCGCCGCGCCGGCTTTGTGTTCGCTGTGGATCTCCACCAGCGTCGCGTCGATGTCCAAGACCACCGGCCCCGCCACCGGGGCGCGGCGCGCCCAGACCTGTTCGCGCACCGCCGCCTGGCGCGCCCACAGATCCTCCACCGTCGCGGGGTCCAGCGACCGCAGCGTCCGATACAACGTCGGCGCCGAGGGCACGTCGCCGAACAGGCCCCCCTCGGCGCGCAGATACTCGATATCACTACAACACTCCCCGCCGCCGGCGAGCATCAACATCGCCTGCGTCAACACCTTGCCCCGATCATGGCCCGGCGCCCGCTCACCGCCCCAGCGCACACCAGCCGACAAAGACGCCCCCACACCGAACCGATCAGCAAACGCCCCCAAAGCGTGCAACCCCACAAGACCAACCAGCCCCCCGCCGCCGCCTTCTACCCGCACCTGCCGCACACTGTTAGACTTCACCTCGGAAATGCCTCTCTTCCTGGGATCGAAACGTGCTCAACACACGCATCATCCCACGTCAGAGAGGCATTTCCGCGGACGCGCACCCCCACCACCCCACACCCCGTGAACAATCAGGGTTAGTGCTCCCAGACGATCCTCCACAAGCACCCGGTGTCGATCTCGCAGGGGTTGAGGTTGCAGCTGGGGTGACCGTCCCCACAATCGCTGGTTCCGATGTTCAGACCTTGTTGATTCGTGATCAAGGGCTGAAGCCTGCTTCTTACCGTCCGGGAGATTGGCTGGAGCCAAAGGATGGGAGCAACCAGAGAATGAGGCCCTTCGCGTAAACGTGGGATGAAGGGTTGCTGGCACCGGTTGGGGTCATTATGTCACGAGGATGCCGCGGGCTTCGAAATTCGTGGGGTTGGTGAAGCCGTGGGCGGTGCGTCGCAGTACTTGGAGCAGGTTGTTGGTTCCCTCGATTCTGCCGTTGGAGGCCCGGCCTGTGTGGTGCCAGGCGAGGATCTGGTCTGACCAGGCGATGATGGTGTCGACGATGTCGTGGAACTCGGGCAGCTCGCCGGTCTCGTAGAGGTCGCAGAACCGTCCCAGGGCCTCCAGGGCGCCGTCGTAGTCGTCGGCGAGGTAGAGGCCGTGCAGCTCCTGGAGGGCCTGCCAGCCAGCCCGCAGCCTCGGGTGGGTGTCGAACAGTTTGTCGAGGCGGGCCCGGTCGGTGTCTGTGAGGGTGTCGTGTCGTCTCAGCAGCGCGAACCTGGCCCTGAACACCTCTGGGTCAAAGGCGGGGGTGACGCCTTCAGGCTGGCGGCGCTGGACGTCGCGGCGCACCTGTGTGAGCCCCGCGGCGAACCATCTGATGACATGGAAGCGGTCCAGCACGTGGCGGGCACAGCCGAGGTGGGCGTCGATGGCGGCCTTGTAGGACTTCGAGCCGTCGCTGACCACGACTGTGACGCCTGCGCACCAGCGCCGGCCCTGCTCGATGAAGAACCCGCTGAGCGCCGCGGCGTTGCGGTGCTCGACCATGGCCAGGGTGCGGCCGGTGTCGCCGTTGAGGACCACGGTCACATAGCGGTGCCGCCGTCGCATGGAGGTCTCATCGACCAACAGCACCCGGCATCGGCGGCTGCGTCGGTGCTCGGCCACCAGATCCGCCCAGGACCTCACCAGCGCCATCACCAGATGCCAGCTCAGCGCGTGGCGTCGCGCCGCCGCGCTGATCGGCATGACCCGGGCGTCCGCGACGAGCCTGCGGGCCAGGCGCCGCGTCAGGCGTCCCACGAACTCCGGGTGGTCCTCCAAGAAACGCTCACCGCAGTTGCCGCACGAGAGCCGCCGCCGCATCCACACCAGCGTCGTACGCCGTCCCGACACCTCCAGATCACGGACCTTGCGCCGGCGACGGTCATGCACCCTGTGGCACTTGAACCCGCACGCAACGCATCGCAGCCGCCTGAGGGTGGACTCGACCTCCACAACCAACTCGCTCGGCGTGTCCACCACGACCGCGAGCACTCGCACCTGCCGCAGGTGCAGCCGCACCCGCATATCATCAGAAGCCATCGGGGCCCTCCTGAATCGTTGATCTCTCAATCACCGATTCCAGCAGGGCCTCGACCCCTACTCAGGGACCTTCAGCCGCCCACCTCCCCACGAATTCGCGAAGGCTCGAGAATGATGATTGTGGGTGCAGGGCAGGTATTGGAAGCCTCGCACGAAGCTCCTTCTCCGGTGGAATACATAACCGTGGCCTCTGAATCCGGCCTTGCGGAGGCGCCCATAGTCGCCGCACCCATGGTGTTGCGGAACCAGACGGAAACCGGGCCACTAGGTTTCGTTCCCTCTACCTTGGATACAATCTGGAACCCATACGGTACCGGTGCGAATCTCTCCCAATCTAGTCAGGCCCCCATACTTCAACTGTCCGTCGTCTGTATGCAGAGCGGCGCCGACATACCGAAACGCGGCGCGAGGTACTTCTCAGAGCCAAAGGCGACCGAAGGACGGATTCAAACGTGCCAGCGGAATTGCGTGCTAAGCGAAACGGCCAAAATCCAGGAATGCGTGTGGAAGTGTGAGGAGAACGCCGCGGGAAATTGATGGCTCTTCGCGGTATTGTGGCTCTCCGCGATTGATGGGGCAGCGGGGGTTCGGTTGTCTGGCGGGTTCAGTGTGTCATGCGCAGCGGTAGAGGACGCGGGTTCGGTAGTTCTCGGGGTTGGTGTAGCCGAATCCTTGCCGTTTGACGGCTTTGATGATCCGGTTCGTGCTTTCGGTGGGACCGTTGGTGAGCCGTTCGTCGAAGTAGGCGAGTAGTTCGAGTTCCCAGGAGCGCCGGGTGCGGGCGAGGCGGTTCGTCTCGGCGACGTCGTAGGCGCCGGCCCAGGAGTGCCAGTCTGCTAGTGTCCTGAGCGATTAGTTCGTTTGGTATTCGGAGGATTGCTGCAGCGAGCTGGCCTGCGCAAATGCGAATAGCGGGGCCATCGAAACGCCAGCGAACTTCCGACTCGGGACACTAGTGCGGCTTCGGCGACGTGCCGGTCGGGGCTGCGGTAGACGCCGCGGAGCATTTCCTCGAGGGTCCAGGCGCATTCGAGTTCGTCCCACCAGTCGGCTCTGAAAGCGGCGTCCAGGCGCCTCCGGGCGGCGTCGGTGAGATGTTCTCGGGCCCGCAGCAGGTCCCGGCGCGCTCCCCACAGCGGGTCGCCTCGCCGGCCGCGGTGGCCGGTCGTTTCCTGCTGGCGTCGGCAGCGCACCTCGGTGAGCGCCTGGGAGGCGAGGCTTCGATGTGGAACCGGTCCGCCACCCGGGTGGCATGCGGCGCCAGGTTGCGTGAAACCCGGCGAGGTCTTCTACCTTGTCGCCACCTCCAAACGCACCAACCGCGAGAACCTCACCGGCAAGACCAACGGCTGGAAGGCCATCTTGAACACCCTGACCGTCCACTACGGCGACCGCATCGCCGAACACATCCGATGACAACCCCAACCATCCGCCGCTTGACAAGGGAGCGTCTGTCACACCCCCTTCGTACTGTTGCAGTCATGGAGAGCCTGTTCGGCGGGGAGCGGTCCGGCGAGCCCAGGATCGTGGGTGCGCTGCCGGCAGCGGGTGCTCCGCCCCAGGCCGGCGCTGAGTTGATTGGGGAGGCTCGACCGCTCCGAGCCGCTGGGGTGGTCGGGGAGGCTCGACCGCCCGGAGCCGCCGAGGGAGTGGTGTCACACCCCCTTCGTACTGTGGCGGGCATGGAGAGCCTGTTCGGCGCGGTGCGGGGTGGCGAGCCCGAAGTGGCGTCGGCGGCGGGGCGGGGCGATGGGTCTGGCCCGGACGCTCTCGGAGGGACGCTGCCGGAGGTCGTGTTCGTAGGTGCCGCGGACACCATCGGCCGTGTCCTGAGTCTGGTGAACGCACTTGTGGTGGAACTGGGTGGCCTGTCGTTGGAGGGTGCCGGGCGGGGCGTGCTGCGGACTCTGGTGGCCGCGCTGGGTCGGGTGCGTGCGAGTGCCGATGCCGCCGAGGCGCGCACCGTGACCGCTCTGGACGATCTCGCCGACGGCGGCGTGGATGCCGTGGAGGTGCTGCGCCGCAATGCGGGCAGCTCGCACCGTGAGGCTCGGCGGCGCCGTCAGCGGGCCGGCACGCTGGCCAAGATGCCCAAGGTCACCGAGGCGCTTGCAAAGGGTGACATCTCGCCGGAGCACGCCGACGCTCTGGCGCGGGCCGCGTCGGCGACGAGCGCCGAGGCCGTCGACGACGACGCCGCGTTGCTGGCGCAGGTGGCCGCGGTGCCTGCCGACCGGGCCGGGCGGCACATCCAGGACTGGACGCAGCGGCACCAGGATCCCGCCGATTTGCACGAGCAGCACCTGCGCCAGCGCCGCCGGCGGCTCCTGCACTTCGGTGACGGCGACGACGGGATGTTCATGGCGCACGCCGCCTTCGACCGCGTGCTCGGTGCCCAGTTCCGCTCACTCATCAACGGCATCGCCGATCGCATCTGGCGTGCCGAGGGCGGGCGGGAGAACCCCGATGCGCGCAGCGTCGAACAGCGCCGCTTCGACGCCCTCGCCATTGCCGTCGGCCTCCATCCCGGTCCGCCCACCGTGGCGGCGGGCGGCGGAGCTCGGGGTCGCGGAGATCGGCCGGCTGACGCGAGTCGCACGAAGCAGGCCAGCACTAGCGGCGATGACGGCGCGGTGGCCGCTGATGAGTCGAGCCTCGGTTGCGGCGATAACGGCGTGCCGGTGGTGGGGCGTGGTGATGGTGCTGCGCGTCCGCTCTCGCCGCGTCATCAGGTTGTTGTTGTGGCCTCGGCCGGCGTGGTGTCGGGGACGGATCCGCAGGGGCGATGTGAGATCCCCGGCGTCGGCCCCATTCCGCAGACCGAACTGGAGCGCCTGGCGTGCGGTGCCGAGCTGTTCGGGCTGCTGTTCTCGGGCGAGGGCGAGCCGCTCTGGCACGGGCGGGGCGAGCGCGCCGCCACGGACGTCCAGCGCCGCGCCTTGGTTGTCCGCGATGGCGGTTGTGTGCTCTGCGCGGCCGAGCCCGCCTGGTGCGAGGCTCATCACATCGTCCCTTGGGCCAAGCCCACCGAGGGTCCCACCGACATCGACAATCTGGCCCTTCTCTGCACCGCATGCCATCACCGCTTGCACGACCACAAGCGCGTGCTCGTCCGAGGCTCCGATGGCACCTGGGGCGAGGAACCCGACCCCCGTTACGCCAACGGCGGTCGCACCGGTCGCCGCCAGCCGAACAGCGACCGGGGGCGCGCCAATGACCCGGTCGTATCAGCGGGGAAGTCGCTGGCATGCCGCGCGGGGCCGCCTTCGATGAGGATCGACGTATCGACTTGGGCTCGGCCCGAGGATCGAATCCCGGACCGACTGGCGGCGCACGCAGGACCCTTCGGGGGTCCGGCGGTCGGCGCTCCGGGGCGGGTTCCAATGCAGGTTCCCATCGGGTCGAGGGCCATCGGGTCTCGGCACATCGGGCCTGGACCTCGGGGAGCGACGTATCCGGTCGTCGGTCGGGTCACCCGTGGTCGGCTCCCTGAGCGCTCGAGCCGGCACAGCGAAGCGACATGTCCCCGAGGCCGAGACCCGCCGAGTCTCCTAGCGGCGAGGAGCAGCGCGCGGACGGGGCGCACGGCGATGGGGGAAGATGCACGGGGCCCGGGGACGTGCCGCGGCTGCGCAGGGCTTGGATCAGTCCTTCGCTTGTGGGCCGTGCTCTCGGTGGCGGGTGTTGATGAGGCGGACCGTGCCCGAGCGTGAGCGCATCACCAGCGACTGCGTGGAGATGCCCCACGAGTGGAATCCGACGCCCCGCAGCAGGTCGCCGTTGGTCACGCCGGTGGCGGCGAAGAAGCAGTTGTTGCCGGCGACCAGGTCGTCGATGCCGAGCACGGCATCGAGGTCGTAGCCGGCGGCCTCGGCGGCCGACCGCTCGGCGTCGTCGCGCGGCCACAGCTTGCCCTGCATGTCGCCCCCCATGCATTTGAGCGCGGCGGCGGAGATCACCCCCTCGGGCGTCCCGCCGATGCCGAACAGCACGTCCGCGCCCGATTCGGGCCACGCCGTGCCGAGCGCACCTGCCACGTCGCCGTCGGGGATCAGGCGGATCCGAGCACCCGCCTCCCGCACCTCGGCGATGAGAGCATCGTGGCGGGGGCGGTCGAGGATCACCGCGGTCAACTCGGACAACTTCTCGCCCTTGGCGGCGGCCACCCGGCGCAGATTCTCGGTGGGGGAGGCCTCGATGTCGATCATCCCGGCGCTCTCGGGGCCGACGGCGATCTTGTTCATGTACACGCAGGCGCCCGGGTCGTACATGGAGTTGCGATTGGACACGGCGATCACCGCCAGAGCGTTGCCGCGCCCCAGCGAGACGAGGGTCGTGCCGTCCACGGGATCCACCGCCACGTCGCACAACGGCGGGGAGCCGTCACCCACCCGCTCGCCGTTGAACAGCATGGGCGCCTCGTCCTTCTCGCCCTCTCCGATCACCACGACGCCGTCCATGTGCACGTCGCTGAGGGCCCGCCGCATGCCGTCCACGGCGGCGGCGTCGACCCCGATCTTGTCGGCCCGCCCCATCCAGGGGGCCGCCCCGATGGCCGCCGCCTCGGTGACCCGCACGAGTTCGAGCGCCAGGTTCCGCCCCGGCTGGAATTCCACGCCAGCACCTTACCGACCGGCATGGGCTTGCCGGGGACGCCTGGTGGCGTGCGCGTGACGCACATGGCCGGCGTGGTGCTGGGGCGGCTCCGGTGGTCGCGTAGTGATACTCGGTGGACAGGCTCGTGATGGGCAGCGGTCGGGGTGAGGTAGGGCGGCTCCGGTGGTCGCGCAGGCGCTCGGTGGGGCGGAATCGTGCCGGGGAACGGCCGGCGTGGTGCTGGGGCGGCTTGGGGGGTCGCGTAGTGGTACTCGGTGGACAGGCTCGTGATGGGCAGTAGTCGGGGTGAGGTAGGGCGGCTCCGGTGGTCGGCCGGGTGCTCCGTGGGCGGGATTGTGTTGGGGAACGGTCCCCGGCGTGTCAGCATGGGGGCATGGTTGTGTGCAGCAGTGGCGTGGGAGGCTCCGAGTCGCAGGTCTGGTGTTTCCAGTGCGGCGCGGGCTATGCGGCCGAGGTGGCCTCGTGCGTGGAGTGCGGCGTCGCCACCGTGGACCGCCCGCCGGCGGATGCCACCGAGGTGGGTGAGTCCGGCGAGGACCAATTCGAGTACGACCTTCACGAGTACTCCTCGCAGTCCCGGTCGATGATGGAGAGCCTGCTGCTGGGTGCCGGCCTGCCGCACGCCTGGCAGGGCGCGGTGCTGGTGGTGCGCGAGGCCGACGAGCAGCAGGTGGACGAGTTCGTGGACGCGGTGGTGCGGGCGGCCGCCCCGGCGCTGGCAGCTGATGTGCCTCGGGTCGCCTATGAACTCGGGGACTTCGACGACGACTACGTGACCCGCCTCACCGCCGTCCTCGACGGCGCCGGCATCGCCTACGGATTCGACCTTGACGGTGATCTGGAGGTCGCCGCGGCGGACGAGGCGCGGGTCGACGGGCTGTTCGACAAGCTGACCGAGGGGACCGACGGAGATGACTCGTCGGAGTTCGGACCCGGGCTCGACGGCGTGGACGCTCACGACGTCCTCTCCCGGCTGTTCGTGGCGAGCGACCGGCTGCAGCGCAACCCGCGTGACCGCAAGGGCAACCGCAACCTGGCCCGTGGTACTGAGGAGATCCGGCAACTGGCGCTGCCATTCGGGTTCGAGGCCCGAACCTGGCGGGCCGTGCTGAACCAGGTGGCGGCGCTCGCCGACATCGTGCACAGCGACGCCACGCAGGACGAGATAGCCGCCGCGGCCGGGGCTACCCGCGACGTGCTGCACCACTTCGTGTAGGAGTGCGCTGAGGAATCTTCGGCAGGCGCAACTGGGGCTGCAGCCGAGTCGAATCCGGCCCCAGATCGAGTCCAAGCCTGCCCCGAACTGGATCCGGTTGCCCCGCCGGGCCCCGACCGGCGGCTACGGACTCCCGCCGGCAGCTCGGACGGGGCAGCTGAGCTTCGTCAGTCCAGCAGTGCGTCCGAGCGGACCCTTTGCCGTTCGGCCTGCTCGTGTTCGGGGAGAACCCGGCCGAAGAGTTGTTTCGTGCGGGCCAGGCGTCCGATCACTCCCGGCTCGCGGGTATAGGCGAAGATGGCGGCGTGGCGTGGCCGGGAGTCACGGTCGACCCTCGTCACCCGGTGCAGCGAGTGGCGGCCACGGAAGATCTGCAGGTCGCCGGGGTGCAGATCGAGGACCTGGATGCGGGAGCGGTCGCCGCCGAGCACGGCGCCGATGGCGTCGAACCCCTCGTCGTCGGCGGAGCGGATGTCCGGCACGTACTCGAAGACGCCCCCGGAGTCGGCCGGCTGCACCAGCACCGTGACGGCGAAGTCGTTGGTGTCGAAGTGCCACGTGAACTGCTGGCCGGGATCGCAGATGTTGGCGGTGAGACCGGCGAGCGGATCGTCGTAGCAGTGCAACTCGGGGACCTCGAGGCAGTCCGCCAGCAGGCGGGCGACCTCGGGGGCATGGAACAGCGTGTCGGTGGCGCAGCCGGGGTCCCAGGCGTCGCCCGGGATGAAGCCGCTGGTTCGCTCCATGAACGTGTTCACGACGTGGTCCGCCGGGTAGGCCGGGTCGACGGTCGTGTGGAAGTAGGGGTTGATGATCTGCGTGGAGTAGTGCGTGGCGTGCTTCCGCTCGAGGATCTCGTCGTTGAGAACGCGCACGGCCTCGGAGCGCACGAAGCCTCCGAGCACCGCGCAGCCGACGCTGCGAAGCCCCCGGCGAGCGGAGGTCACGGCCTCGGCGTACGCAGGCGCCGACGGTTCGTGGATCGGGAATCGCTCGAGATCGACGAGATCGACGAGTGCGAAAGACCGCGTGTCGGCGCGTTCGGCAAGCGTCATGGGTCGCTTCTCGCGGATTGGACGCGGGTCGATTGTCGCATCCGGTCCGCTCCTCGTAGCCTCTTCACGCTTGCCAGTGGGGCACCCAGTCGCCGTCGAGGCGCATCGAGAGGCCGGCATCCTCGGCGATCCGCCGAGCGACGGACATCTCGCCGGCACGCCCGCCGTAGCGCGCCGCGGCACGCTCGAACGCCGAGCGGGCGGCGGCGGTCATGGGTAGGTCGGTGTCGACGTTCGACTCCAGATCGGCGAGCAGTCCGAGATCCTTGAGGCACAGGTCCAGGGGGAACGACGGATCCCAGTGGCCGGCGAAGATGCTTGGGGCGTCGTGGCGGGCCACGAAGCTGTCGGCCACGCTGGCGAGGATGGCCTCCCACAGCGTGCGCAACTCCACGCCGTTGGCGAGGCCCACGGCGAACCCCTCACCGAGCGCAGCCGCGGCGGCGAACCAGAGTTGGTTGGTGATGAGCTTGACGACGGTGCCGGCGCCGAGCGGTCCGCATTCGATGACCTGGCCGAGGTGGGACAGCAGGGGGCTTACCCGTTCGACGATCTCGGCCTCGCCCCCGACGAACAGCGTCAACGTGCCCCGGCGGGCGCCGTCGACCGCGCCGGTGACAGGGGAATCGACGACCGACACGCCGGTGGGCGCCGCCCCGGCCAGCTCACGCAGGAGTTCGGGGCTGTTCGTGGTGAGATCGACCCAGACCGAGCCGGGACGCAGGACACCAAGAGCGCCGGCGTCACCCGCCATGACGACCTCGACGTGCCGGGGCATCGGCAGGGACGTGAACAGCACCTCGGCACCTTCGGCGCAGAGCCGCGCGGAACCCGCCGCCTCGGCACCCCGCCCCGCAACCTCCGCCACGGCGGCCCCGTCGATGTCGTACGCGACGACCCGCAGGCCGGCCTCCAGCAGCCGCAGGCACATCGGCCGGCCCATCGTTCCGAGCCCGACGAATCCGATCGAAGAGCCGACCTCGGCCGCGGTGGTGGAGGTGTCGGGTGTGGGGGTGGGCGTGGCGGCCATCGAAAAACGCTAACGCGACCCCGGGTGAGAGCACCTGCAGGGCCGGTTGGGTTGAGGCGGTGGTCTTGGCCGATCCTAGTGAGGACATCCGCGGGGCTGGTCGTTTCGAGAGGGTGATCCTGGCCGGCTCCGGTGAGAGCACCTGCAGGGCCGGTTAGGTTGAAGCGGTGATCCTGGCCGAGTTGGAGACTTTCCACTCGCGGGCGGTGGTGCCCACGCGGCGTGTGGCCGTGGGGAAATGCCGCCTGCCGCTGGATCTCCCGCTGCGCCCCGGTGCCGTGCTCGTGGCCGGCGTCGTGGGCCGCTACCTGGACGGTCTCGACGAGGACAGCCTCGACGATCTGCCGTTGCTGATCGGCCAGATCGCCCGGGGTGAGCGGATCCGCCAGCCCCGCCTGCGCCACCGGGTGCAGGAGGACCGGATCGGGCTGACACGCAGCCGCCACCGTCTCCTGCGGCGCGCCGACGGCCGGCCGGCGTTCGAGTTCAGCGACCGGGGTGGTTCGGCGGCGCAGTACGTGCTGGGCGCCATCTACGCCACGCGGCAGCTGCCCCGACTGGAGCGCCACGACATCCTGGGAGCGGTCCGGCGCGTTCTCACCTGGCCAGGTGGGAGCGACGGCGAACTGCTGCGGTTCCTGGACGGCCACCGGGCGACACCCCCGGCGGTGCCCGAGCCTCACTCCTGGGCGCTCGACGTACTCGGGCTGGATTCGCTCGACGGACTCGCCACGTCCGACGTGCAGAAGCGCTTCCGCCTTCTCGTCGCCTCGGTGCATCCCGACACCGGCGGTGCCGACGGCGAGGCGGGGGAGCGGATCAGCGACCTCGTGGAGGCGCGGCGCATCCTACTGTCGTGACGAGACTCGGCGAGGCTCGGGCCGTCGGGGGCGTGCTGCTGGTACCTGGCGCCGGCGGCAGCCCCGACCACCACACGCTGGTCGCTCTGGAGGAGGCGCTGGCACCGCTGCCGGTGCGCCGGTTGGGTTACCCGCAGCGCAGCGACGGCCGCCGTGGACCGCCCCCACGGGCGGAGCGGCTCGTGCCGTTCATCGAGGAGCAGGCGCAGGCGATGTGCGCCGAGGAGGGCGTCGATCCGGGAAGCCTCGTCCTGGGCGGGCGGTCCATGGGCGGCCGCATCTGCTCGATGGCGGCCGCCGGCGGACTCCCCGCGGCCGGACTCCTCCTGCTCAGCTACCCGCTGCACCCGCCCCGGCGCCCGGAGCGCTTGCGGGTGGCGCACTTCGGGTGCCTGGACGTGCCGTGCCTGTTCTTGGGCGGCGATCGCGACCCGTTCGGCACGCCCGAGGAGTTCGCGGCGGAGACGGCGGCTATTCCCGGCAGCGTCACCCACGTCTGGATCCCCGGCTGTGGTCACGACACCCGGCCGGCCCACGACGCAAACGTGACCGCAGCGGCGCGCAGCTGGCTGGAGGACCTGGCCGGCTGAGACGGCGGGCCGAGCCGCTGCCATTCGGCGTGGCGGCCCGTGCGGCCCAGCTCAGGCCGCGGCGCTCGGCGGCGGCTGGTTCCCGTGCTCGACGTCCTCGGGATTCAGGTCCTCCAGCTCGCGCCAAGCGGTCTCGGGAAACGCCAGCAGGACGAGGAGCGCGACGATCAGGGGAGCCCCGGCCACCATGGCGAAGACGTGCCAGAACTCGCCCCCGGCATCGGTGAAGCGGCCGACGACCTGCAGGCCGATCATCGAGCCGATCACGCCCAAGACCGTGATCTGCCCGTTGGATCGGGCCCGGTTTGATGTGCCGAACAGCTCAGCCCCGAACGCTCCCATGATGGGAACGCTGGCGGCGCCGAAGATGCCCGCCAGAATCCCCCACATCCACATCGGCCAGTCCGCCTGGGAGTAGCGCAGCACCGTGAAGATCGCACCGCCGAGGAGACCCAGGGCGCCGATCCTGCGACGGCCCCGCACGTCGGAGAAGCGCCCGCCGATCAGCACCCCGATCCCGGCGGGCGTGTTGATGGAGAGCTGGAAGACGCTGATCTCGCTGGCCGAGAATGAGCGCTCGGTGCGCAGGAATTCGTTGAGGTACTGGGAGGCGGGCGCCGCGAACATCGAGAACAGCAGCGCCCCGATCCCCAGCAGGAACAGCCGCTTCGCCCGCCGGGCGGTTTCGGCGCTGAGATGCGCGTGGTCGCTGCCGCCCGCTGTGGCGCGGGCCGTGGTGTCGGTCCGTCCCGCAGGATCCGCCGCTGCGTGCGCGGCCTGCCCGGCGGTCCCGGAGACGTCAGAGCTCCCGGTGGACTCGCCGCCGGCGGGTTCGTCCGAGTCGAGGTCCGACGGGGTCTCGGTTGGGCGGCCCGAGTCCGACGGGGTCCCGGTTGGGCGGCCCGAGTCCGACGGGGTCCCGGTAGAGCGATCCGAGTCCGACGGGGTCCCGGTAGAGCGATCCGAGTCCGACGGGGTCCCGATAGAGCGATCCGAGTCCGACGGGGTCCCGGTCGAGCGACCCGGGTCCGGTTGGTCACCGTGCCGCGACGGCTCCGGGCTGAACCGCCGGCTCTCCGGCAGGCGGCGGGAGCAGAACAGCACGAGCGGCAGCGCCAGGAGAGGCGCCAGGAACAGGATCCGCCAGGCACGCAGCCCGAGGTCGGCCAGCGGCAGCAACCACACCACCATGCCCGATCCCAGGCCGGCCGACAGCGTCAGCACGGAAACGGCGTAGGCGCGCGCCCCGGCGGGGACCTCCTCGGCCGCGAGCACCAGCAGCAGCACGAGCATCGCCGTGGAGAGGCTGCGGGAGATGGTCTGGCTGGCGCCGTACGTCCACACCCCGACGGACGCGGCCCCGGCCGCCGCAGCCAGGCAGCCGGCGGTGGCGGCGAAGAGGAGCATCGGCCGCCGCCCCCGGCGGTCTGCGAGCGCCACGAGCGCCAGGGCCAGCAGGACACCCACCCGCACAGCGGTCAGCGTGTTCCCCTGCGTGGCCAGCCCGGCGTCGAACTCGTCGAAGGCGAACGTGATGGTCTGGCTCAGCAGCGTGCCCAGGTAGCCGGCCACCACCGACAGCAGGCACAGCACCCCCAGCACCTGCCCGGATCGTGGATCGAGCCGCTCGGCGGGCGCCCAGAAGGGTTGGCTGCCGTCGGTGCGGGGTCGGCGCAGTTCTCGCCAGACAAGCGGCGTCAAGAACCATGACCACACCGGTATCGAGAGCTGGTAGGTGATCTGCTGGCGGACGAGAGTGGAGTTCTCGCTGCGTTCGGTGCCAGGGCGGCGCAGTTCGCGATCAACCAGCGGACCGAGCAACCACGGGCGGGCCGGCGCCGGGAGCCGATGGCTGATCCGCCGGCGGACCAGGTCGGCGTACTCACCGCGTCCCACGATGGTCACGGTGCGCCGGTAGTGCCGGAACGGGCCGCCGACGGCTTTGAACACGGCCGCGAGCGGGGCGGCGGCGGCGGTTGAGGCGTCGCCCGCCCCGGTATCGAACTCCTCGACGACGACGTCCTGCCGAGGCTGGAGGAGGCGCTGCAGTTCATCCGGGCTGCACGTTGAAGTGCAGGTCACACGGGGCAATCGTGCTCCTATCGCGGATACCCGGGCATGCGCCGAGCATACTGGAGGGGATGATTCAGCCTGAGGACACTGCCACGGCCGGCGCCGGCTCGCCGGACGCGACCGGCACCGGCGTGCCCGCCCCGAGCACGCCGCCCCCCGACATCCTCGTGCGCGCGAGCGGGCCGCTCCGTGGCGAGGTCGAGATCGGTGGAGCCAAGAACAGCATCCTCAAGCTGCTGGCTGCCACGACCCTGGCCGAGGGACGCTTCACGCTGCGGCGCGTGCCCCGCATCTCCGACGTCGACACGATGGTCGAGCTCCTCGAGAGCTTCGGCTGCCGGCTGTGGTACGGCGGCGACGATGTCCTGCACATCGAGGTGCCCGAGCGTCTAAGCCCGCACGCCCCCTACGAACTCGTCAGCCGGATGCGGGCCTCCATCTCGGTCCTGGGTCCGCTCCTGGCGCGCTGCGGGGAGGCGATGGTGGCGCTACCCGGCGGCGACGACTTCGGATCACGCCCGATCGACATGCACCTGGCGGCCCTCGAGCGCCTGGGTGTCGACATCGACGTGAGCCATGGCTACGTCCACGCGCGGGCCAGCACGCTCAAGGGCGAGGAGGTGAGCCTGGCCTGGCCGAGCGTCGGCGCCACCGAGAACATCATGATGGCGGCCACGGCGGCGGAGGGCCGGACCGTCATCGACAACGCCGCCCGCGAACCCGAGATCGCCGACCTGGCGGCGTTCCTGAACCGCATGGGCGCCGAGGTGCTCGGCGCCGGGAGCCCGACGATCACGATCAACGGCCGCGGCCCGCTCGCGCCGGTGGACCACACACCCGTGTCGGATCGGATCGAGACCGCCGTCTACCTGGCGGCGGTCGGCATCGCCGGGGGCGAGATCACGCTGCGAGGCGCCCAGCCCGGCCACCTGCGGATGCTCTGCGACAAGCTCGGGGAGATGAATCTCCGCACGTCCACCATCAAGGGCGGGCTCTGGGCCATGTCGCCGCACCGGCTCCGCTCGACGGAGATCGTCACGCTGCCGTACCCGGGGGTCGCCACCGACTACCAGCCGCTTCTCGTCGCCATGCTCAGTCTCGCCGACGGGGTCGGTCTCGTGACCGAGAACGTGTTCGCCAACCGGTTCCGCTACGTGGGCGAGCTGATCCGCATGGGGGCCGATGTCCGCGTCGAGGGGCGATGCGCCATCGTGCGGGGCAAGGAGCGGCTCTCGGGCGCCCCGGTGCGCGCCACGGACATTCGGGCGGGGGCGGCACTGGTGGTCGCCGGCCTGGGTGCCGAAGGTGAGACGGTCGTGCGCGACACCCGGCACATCAGGCGCGGCCACGAGGACCTCGTCGGGAAATTGCGCTCCCTGGGCGCCGACATCTCCTGGGTGCCGGCTCGCTGAGGCCCCGCCGGCAGGCGGCGGGCAGAAGCTAGATGGTTAGTTCCAAGGGGTCAGTGGTCGTAGGCGAGCAGGCTGCGGGCGGGGCTTGCTCTTGGGGTGGTTTGGTTGTGCCAGATGGCGGCGGTGAGGGCGAGGAGTCGTTGCAGGATGCGCGCGGCGACGCCGGCGGGGGTGCGCCCGCCGTGGCGTTCGAGGCCGAGTTGGCCTTTGAGGGTCTGGAAGACCGATTCGATGATCTGGCGCAGCGGCCGCAGGAACCGCTGGTGGGGCCGGGCGAGTTCTGTTTTCGTCGTCGGGCGGATGAGTGCGATGCCCGCGTCGGCGAGTTGCTGCTCGAAGGCGGCGCTGCGGTAGCCCTTGTCGGCGATGAGGGTCTGGCCCGGGCGGGCCAGGTCGCCGTGGGCGATCATGTCCAAACAGATGTCGCGTTCGTCGGCTTTCGCGTCGGCGAGCGCGAAGGCGATCGGCAGACCCGACGGGGTGGCGAGCAGGTGCAGGCGCAGCCCCCAGAAGTAGCGGGAGTGGCTGGCGCTGTACCCGTAGGAGGCCCATCCGGCCAGGTCAGAGCGCCGTTGGGTCTCGCGGCTGCGCCCGCACTCGACCGGCGTGGAGTCGACGAGCCACACGTCGTCGTGGTACGACGGGCAGTCCCGCGCCAACGCCCCGAGCACGTGTTGCATCAGTTGACCGCTGCGACGCAGGCGCTTGTGGTAACCCGACCGCTGGGGCAGATACGGGAACCACGACCGCAGGTGCTCTTCGGCGTAACGCACGAAGCGGGCCTCGGAGTCGAATCTCGACAAGACCTGCACCACCGCCAACGTGGCCAGTTCCGCGTCAGACAGCTTCGGGGCGAACCCCACCGCCGGCCGCGGCGGCGCCCACCCCGGATGCGCCACCAACAAATCATCAACCGTCACATAAAGTGCAGTCACGAGGGTGTCCAAATCCGGGTTCATGCCAAGGTCCTCCAGGATCGGGGGCAGTTCTCACCCCCAGATCTTGGACACCCTCAACCACCCAACGGTGGACCCCACCCCTTGGAACTACTCATCTAGGAGGCTGCGGCGTCGGCGCCGCTGCCGGCCTCGGCCTCCGCCTCGGCGTCGGTTTCCCGACGCACGCGGTGGCGGACCAGCGCCACGACCCACACGATCGCGGCGAGTGGGCCGATGATGATGAGGATCTCGTCCCAGCCGCCCTGGTGGGCGAGTATCGAGTTCGCGATCATTCCGGCCTCCACTGCTCGACGATCAGCGTAACCCGCCCCTCGGGCCCGGTGACGCGGCACGGCCGGCTCGGTAGCAGGCCGGTAGGGTGACGGGGTGAGCGACCGGGCAGGATCGGAGTCGGTCTGCTACCGGCACACCAACCGCCCGACCGGCGTGCGTTGCCAGCGCTGTGACCGGCTGATCTGCGCCGACTGCCAGATCATCGCCCCTGTCGGGTTCCACTGCCCGGAGTGCCTGCGGGCGGCCCGCGTGGCGATGGCCGGCGCCGGCGTGCCCCGCGGGCCCGCGCCGGTCTCACGGCGTGGCCGGCTGCGGCCTGCCGTGGTGGCCGGCCCCGCTGCCCGGCGGCCGGCGGTGCTCACCGGAACGCTCGTGGTGTCCAACCTCGTGCTCTTCGTCGTCTCGGCCGCGACCGAGCGATCTGTGTGGCGCGGCGTCAGCGGGATGGGCCGGATCATGGAGAACGGCGCGCTGTGGGGTCCGGCCGTCGATGTCGGCGGAGAGTGGTGGCGCCTGCTCACCAGCGGGTTCCTGCACGCCAACATCCTCCACGTGGGCTTCAACGTGCTGCTGCTCTGGTTGCTGGGCGCATCGCTGGAGAGGCATCTGGGTTTCGTACGGTTTGCCCTGCTCTACGTGGCGGCACTCCTGTCGGGCTCGCTGGGCGCGCTGCTGGTGTCGCCCCGGGCGGTCACGATCGGCGCCTCGGGTGCCGTGTTCGGCCTCATGGGGGCACACCTGATGATCTCCCGGGCCGTGGGCCGCAGGGCGCGGGACTCGGGCGTGATGGGTCTGCTGGTGTTGAACCTCATCACCACGTTCCTCTTCCCCAATATCTCCATCGGTGGCCACATCGGCGGCCTGGCCGGCGGCCTGCTGGCCAGTTGGATCCTGCTCACTCCCGACCGCAGCGGTCGGGTACCGCGCTGGGTGGCCTCGATGGCGGGCGCCGGACTTGCCGGGCTGTTCTTCTTCACCGCTCTTGTTACGGCGACCACCTGGGTCGATCCGATCTTCTAGAGAATCCGCCGCGCGCCCGCGTCGGCTACTGCTGAATGCTGCGACGACAGGCGCAGGCGGTGCGGAACAAGCCTGGTATTCCGGCTTCAGCCGGAACGGCGCCAGGCGCGACTGTGCTGCCTGGCACATTTCCTAGCGGCGGGGCCCCGCCTCCAAGAGGTCCTTGAAGCGGGCGAGGTTGCCCTGCCAGATGCGGCGCAGCACCGGTCGGGCGAGCGTGGCGCCGAGGGGGCCGCCCATCCACCACGGGAAGCGCAGCCGCTCGTGCCAGGTCATCGTTGTGGACTCGTCGGCAAGACCGGCGAGCAACTCGAAGCGCCCTTCGCCGGAGACGGCGCCCGAGTGGCGTACGCCCATCACCCGTGGCGGTGACCACTCGGTGATCTCCATAACGTCGGTGGTGCACAGGACCCCAACCCGTGTCTTACAGGCGAAGCGCGTGCCCTCGCCCTGTTGCCGGTCGGTCAGGAACTCGATGGCGACCGCGTCGGCCATCCATTCGGTGTGCGAGGCGATGTCCTCGAGGTGGGTCCAGACCACCTCGGGAGGGGCGTGGATCGTCGTCTCAACGCGCAGGCTCATCGCAGAGCCGATGCCACGTTCCCGCCGGGTGATGGCTCGACGGCCACACCTGGAGCCGGTCGTGGAGTTCGAAATCCCTGAGCCGATCCGACGTTCCGGCCACGCGGTGTCGCGCCACCGTGGATCGTCATCGCCACACGCAGGCTCATCAGCGCAGCCCGTAGACGGCGATCTGCTCGGTCGACAGGACAGGGTCGAACCGCCCGCCCTGCCAGTCCGACCAGCGTTCCTGCAGCACCAGCCCGGCGTCACGCGCCGCCGCGTCCAGTTGGGGTGCCGTGCGGTAGTGCAACTGCCAGGGACGCAGCCGGATGCCGGTCGCAGTGATGTCGATCATCTGACCGCGGATCTCCTGCGTCGCCGGGTCGTGCTGCCAGGCGCTCAGCACCACCCGGTCCCGCTCGAGGGTCCGCACGTCCACCCCGTCGGTCTCGAACTCCCCAGGGGCTGCGGCGACAGCGCCGGTGTCGGGGTCGGGAGCACCCCCGGGGAGCGAGGTTTCCACGACCAGCCTCCCGCCGGCGCCCAGCAGCCCCGCCGCCGACTCCAGGCAGAGCCGTTGCTCGGCGATGTCGGGCAGGTTGAACAGCGAGTTGAAGGCGCACAGCACCACGGCGAAACCGGCGCCGGGCCGCAGCGGCGGGCGGGCCATGTCGCCCAGCACGAGTCGCACCCGTTTGCTCGACGGTTTGGCGGCCAGCGCAGCCAGCATCGTCCGGGAGGCGTCCAGAGCCCAGACGTCCACGCCGGCCGTTGCCAGCGGCAGCACGAGGCGGCCCGTTCCGGCTCCCAGCTCCAGCACAGGACCACCGGCGGCGAGCCGCGCGACCGTCGCCACGCAGGCCTCGGTGTCGGTGACGTCGGAATACCACTCGTCGTAGACGTCGGCGAACGCCTCGCCGTAGGTACCGGGGTGGTAGTCCTCCACGCTCCCAGCCTGTCGGGCGCCGCGCCGCGAATGCAACACCGGGCTGCCACCGGCGTTGCTCGTGAGGCAAGTCGTCCCAAGCTGCCCGTGGCGTAGTCCTGTCGCCACCTCTCGCGTCATTCGGGTGAAGGCCGGAATCCAGTCCCGGCGGCTCCAGCTGCGCTCACCGTCGATTGCCCGGCAGCCTTCTAGGTGGCTGGTGTGGAATGGGTTGTTGTCTGGTGGCTCTTCGCACTCATACTGGTGATGTGTTCCCGGCGGGTGTGGTTGGGGTGTTGGGGGTGGGTGGGGGTTCAGGTGAGTGCCCAGTGGGTGGCGCGGGTGTGCAGTCCGAGCGCGCCGAGGCGGGCGATGTTGGCGGCTGCGGCGAGGAGGTTGAAGTCGGCGTCGACTTTGGGTTGGCCGCGCACGCGGGCGTGGCGGCCGCCGTGGTGTCGGCGCATGAGGTGCGCGAGTTTGCGTTCGACTTTGGGGCGGGTGGCGCGGTAGTCGTCGCGCCAGGCCGGGTTCTGTTGGCGCGCTCGGGACGCGGCGAGGGCGGTTTCGTGTGCGCCGATGCGTATGGTTCTGCCGGCTTTGGCGTCGGTGCAGTCGCCGCGGAGTTCGCAGTCGGCGCAGTCGGCGCCGAAGCGGGCGGTGCCGGCGCCGTCGGGGCGGTAGTTGATGGCGACGGTGACCTCGGCGGGGCAGGTGACCGTCGCGGCGGCCAGGTCGACGCTGAAGCGGTCCTTGGTGAAGCGTCCCGCGGGCGCCTGCGGCGCTTGGGTGCGGCACTTGGAGTTGATGCGGTGCTCGCCGAGGAGGCTCTGGAAGTCGCCGCTGCCGTAGGCGCAGTCGCCGTAGACGGTGGGCCTGCCCGCGAAGTCCTCCACAACCTCCCCGGCGTCGCCGGCAGTGCCGGTGGTGCCGGTGGTGGTGGTGTCGGTGGTGGTGGTGTCGGCGGCGGCGGCGGCGGCGGCGGTGTCGGCGGTGAGCAGGTCGGCGATGAGTTCGGGGGCGGGTCGGGCGTCGGGGGCGTTGGCGGCGGTGACCGCGGTGGCGGTGATCAGCTCGGAGTCGGGGTCCGTGGCGATGTGGCCCTTGTAGCCGTCGAAGCCTCGTGCTGCGGTTTTGTGGCCGTGGCGGGCGTCGCGGTCCACCACCGAGATGATCCGGTCCCGCGCCACGCGCCGCGCGATCACCAGGCGCCCCTCGGGGTCCTCGCAGAGGTCCTGGCCCACAACGGCGGCCAACAACTCCCCGCCCTGCGCGACTTCGACGCTCAGCGCGCGACCCTCGAGGGCTTCGAGCACCGCCACGGCGTCGCCGGCGATGGTCGCCACGAGGGCCTCCCGCGCCGCCGCGTCGTCCCAGTCGCACGCCGGCTTGGACCGCGACGCATAGTCGCCGCCGGCGACGGCGCCCCGCACAATGGCCCCCAGATCGCGATCCGCGGCCTCGAACACGCCGCGGATCGCGGCGCGCAGCATCGTGACGGTGTCCTGGGTCGCGACCGCGTCGTAGATCGGCGCGGAGTCCAGCACCCGCCGCTGAGACAGCGCCCCCGCCGAGCGCGCCACCTCGAGGGTCGCGTCGAAGATCCGCCGCGGCGCACCCGACGCCGCCAACCGGGCCCGCATCCCCACCAACACCGTATGGGAGAACCCGCCGCCGTCGACGTCCAAACCCCCGCACGCGTAACGCCAACGCGCATCGAACTCGAACGCCGCCACCGCCTCACGGTCCGACAAACCGAACCAGCGCTGCAACACCATCACCGTCGCCACCACCCGAGGCGGCACACTGCGCCGCCCCCGCGACGAGAACAAATCATCGAACATCCCCTCGGGAAACAACCGGGCACCCTCACCGAACAACACCGCAAAAATCGAACCAGGACCCACCCGCTCGCCCACAAACCGCGTCCCCTTGAACAAATCAGCCTGACACGGCTCAACACCAACCGTCACAACACCAACCTCCCCACAACACCGAACCACACACCTGTAATTCTACCAGACCACAACACCCCAAACGCCGAGAAAAACACCAGCCACCTAGTGTCCTGAGTCGGGTATTCGTTGAAGATATGCGGCGAGGGTGTCGAGGATGTCGTCGGCGGTTTTGTGCCAGGTGAAGGGTTTGGGGTTCTGGTTCCAGCCGTCGATCCAGGTGTTGATGGAGTCTTGGAGGTCGCCGACGCTGGTGTGGGTGCCGCGGCGGAGCCATTTGGTGGTGAGTTCGGAGAACCAGCGTTCGACGAGGTTCATCCAGGAGCTGTAGGTGGGCGTGAAGTGGAAGCTGAAGCGGGGGTGGCGCAGGAGCCAGCGTTGGATGGTGGGGGTCTTGTGCGTGGAGACGTTGTCCAGGACGATGTGCACGGCGAGGTGGGCGGGGACCTCTCGGTCGATGAGGTTCAAGAACTTGCGGAACTCCTCGGAGCGGTGCCGTGCGGTCATCGTCGAGATGACCTTCCCGGAGGCGACCTCGAGGGCGGCGTAGAGGTTGGTGGTGCCGCAGCGGCGGTAGTCGTGGGTGCGCCTCTGGGGAACCCCGAGCATCAGTGGCAGCATCGGCGCGGTGCGATCCAGGGCCTGGATGCCGGTCTTTTCGTCCACGCAGAACACCACCGCGGCCTCCGGGGGGTTCAAGTAGAGGCCCACGACGTCGCGTACCTTGTCGATGAACTGCGGGTCCGGGGACACCTTGAATTCCCCGAGGCGGTGCGGCTTGAGACCGAAGGCCCGCCAGATACGACTGATAGCGGTCTGCGACATCCCCATCGCGGCGGCCATCGACCGCGTCGACCAGTGCGTCGCCCCCGGCGGGGCCTCCTCAAGAGTCCTCACGATCACCTCCTCGACCTGCGCGTCGCTGATCCTGCGCGGCCCACCCGGGCGCGGCTCATCGGCGAGCCCGTCCAGGCGCCACAACGCGAACCGGCCCCGCCACTTGGACACCGTCGCCGCACAACACCCCAGGCGCTCAGCGATGTCCTTGTTCAACTCCCCGGCCGCGGCGCCCAACACGATCCGACACCGCAACGCCAACGCCTGCGACGACGACGGACGCCGCGCCCAACGCTCCAACGTCTCCCGCTCAGCCTCGCCGAGCTCAACCACAACCGCCGGGCGGCCACGCCGCTGAGCCATGATCAACTCCGATCACCGCCCACCTACCACCACCAACATAACCCACCCAACACCACATACCAACGAATACCCGACTCAGGACACTAGGTGGCTGGTGTGGAATGGGTTGTTGTCTGGTGGCTCTTCGCACTCATACTGGTGATGTGTTCCCGGCGGGTGTGGTTGGGGTGTTGGGGGTGGGTGGGGGTTCAGGTGAGTGCCCAGTGGGTGGCGCGGGTGTGCAGTCCGAGCGCGCCGAGGCGGGCGATGTTGGCGGCTGCGGCGAGGAGGTTGAAGTCGGCGTCGACTTTGGGTTGGCCGCGCACGCGGGCGTGGCGGCCGCCGTGGTGTCGGCGCATGAGGTGCGCGAGTTTGCGTTCGACTTTGGGGCGGGTGGCGCGGTAGTCGTCGCGCCAGGCCGGGTTCTGTTGGCGCGCTCGGGACGCGGCGAGGGCGGTTTCGTGTGCGCCGATGCGTATGGTTCTGCCGGCTTTGGCGTCGGTGCAGTCGCCGCGGAGTTCGCAGTCGGCGCAGTCGGCGCCGAAGCGGGCGGTGCCGGCGCCGTCGGGGCGGTAGTTGATGGCGACGGTGACCTCGGCGGGGCAGGTGACCGTCGCGGCGGCCAGGTCGACGCTGAAGCGGTCCTTGGTGAAGCGTCCCGCGGGCGCCTGCGGCGCTTGGGTGCGGCACTTGGAGTTGATGCGGTGCTCGCCGAGGAGGCTCTGGAAGTCGCCGCTGCCGTAGGCGCAGTCGCCGTAGACGGTGGGCCTGCCCGCGAAGTCCTCCACAACCTCCCCGGCGTCGCCGGCAGTGCCGGTGGTGTCGGTGGTGGTGGTGTCGGTGGTGGTGGTGTCGGCGGCGAGCAGGTCGGCGATGAGTTCGGGGGCGGGTCGGGCGTCGGGGGCGTTGGCGGCGGTGACCGCGGTGGCGGTGATCAGCTCGGAGTCGGGGTCCGTGGCGATGTGGCCCTTGTAGCCGTCGAAGCCTCGTGCTGCGGTTTTGTGGCCGTGGCGGGCGTCGCGGTCCACCACCGAGATGATCCGGTCCCGCGCCACGCGCCGCGCGATCACCAGGCGCCCCTCGGGGTCCTCGCAGAGGTCCTGGCCCACAACGGCGGCCAACAACTCCCCGCCCTGCGCGACTTCGACGCTCAGCGCGCGACCCTCGAGGGCTTCGAGCACCGCCACGGCGTCGCCGGCGATGGTCGCCACGAGGGCCTCCCGCGCCGCCGCGTCGTCCCAGTCGCACGCCGGCTTGGACCGCGACGCATAGTCGCCGCCGGCGACGGCGCCCCGCACAATGGCCCCCAGATCGCGATCCGCGGCCTCGAACACGCCGCGGATCGCGGCGCGCAGCATCGTGACGGTGTCCTGGGTCGCGACCGCGTCGTAGATCGGCGCGGAGTCCAGCACCCGCCGCTGAGACAGCGCCCCCGCCGAGCGCGCCACCTCGAGGGTCGCGTCGAAGATCCGCCGCGGCGCACCCGACGCCGCCAACCGGGCCCGCATCCCCACCAACACCGTATGGGAGAACCCGCCGCCGTCGACGTCCAAACCCCCGCACGCGTAACGCCAACGCGCATCGAACTCGAACGCCGCCACCGCCTCACGGTCCGACAAACCGAACCAGCGCTGCAACACCATCACCGTCGCCACCACCCGAGGCGGCACACTGCGCCGCCCCCGCGACGAGAACAAATCATCGAACATCCCCTCGGGAAACAACCGGGCACCCTCACCGAACAACACCGCAAAAATCGAACCAGGACCCACCCGCTCGCCCACAAACCGCGTCCCCTTGAACAAATCAGCCTGACACGGCTCAACACCAACCGTCACAACACCAACCTCCCCACAACACCGAACCACACACCTGTAATTCTACCAGACCACAACACCCCAAACGCCGAGAAAAACACCAGCCACCTAGCCTGGGGACATGGCCGGCGTTGCCTACTTCGACCATGCGGCCTCCACGCCGATGCATCCCGAGGTCATCGAGTCGATGCGGGACTTCTTCGACGCCTGCTACGCCAACCCCACCGGGGCGCACCGCATGGCCCGGGACGCCCGGCGCGCCACCGACGACGCCCGCGACATCCTCGCCGAGGCGCTGGGCGCCCGACCCGCCGAGATCGTGTTCTGCGGCAGCGGCACCGAGGCCGACAATCTGGCGATCTTCGGCGCCGCAGCAGGCACGGGCGGCACGGTGGTGTGCAGCGCCGTGGAGCATCCGGCGGTGCTGCGCCCGGTGGAACTACTGGGCGGGCGCGTCGTCGGTGTCGACGGCGACGGGATGCCGGATCTCGACGCCCTCGCCGCCGCACTCGACGGCGACGTGCGGCTCGTGTCGGTGATGCTCGCCAACAACGAGACCGGCGTCGTCTGGTCGCTCGAGGAGGTGGCCGAGGTGATGGCCCGGCACGCCCCCGGGGCGCTGCTGCACACCGACGCCGTGCAGGCGTTCCCGTGGCTCGACGTGGCCACCCTGGCGGCGCCCGCCGATCTGGTCTCGGTGAGCGCCCACAAGTTCGGCGGCCCGAAGGGGGTCGGCGCCCTCGTGGTGCGCGACCGCGTGCCGCTGCAGCCTCAGGTGGTGGGGGGCGGCCAGGAGTCCGAGCGCCGCAGCGGCACCCCGAACGTGGCCGGCATCGTCGGCATGGGCCGGGCGGCGGAGATCACCCTGGCGCGGCGCAGCGAGGTGACCGAGCACGTCGGCCGGCTGCGCGACCGCCTCGCCGACGGTCTGCGGGCCACCGTGCCGGGGGTCGTGGAGTCCGGCGTCCGGCCGTCGGTGGGTGCCGGGGTGACGGTCGACCGATCGGCGAAGGTGGCCGGCTCCTGCCACCTGTGCTTCGAGGGCATCGAGAGCGAGGCTCTGCTCTTCCTGGCCGAGCGCGGCGGGGTGTACGCCTCGGCGGCGTCGGCCTGCGCCAGCGGTGCCGAGCATCCCTCGCACGTGCTGGCCGCCATGGGCTACCCGCGGGGCCTGGCACGGGGCTCGATGCGGCTGTCGCTCGGCGCCGCCAGCAGCGAGGCCGATGTCGAGACGGCCCTGGCCGTGCTGCCTCCGGCGATCGCGCAGCTCCGCCGGGCAGCGGCCTAAAGGGGATCGCCGCATGACGCAGCGGGTTCCGCTCTCCGTCGTTCCGGCGAATGCCGGAATCCATTGTCCAGCCGTACCTGCTGCGCCTGCTGTCGATGATTCGGCACACGCAGGCGCAGGCAGCGCGTAGGAATGAGCCGATGCAGGTGATGGCGGCCATGTCGGGCGGGGTGGACTCGTCGGTGGCGGCGGCGCTGCTGGCGCAGGCCGGCCACGAGGTCGTGGGCGTCACGATGAAACTGTGGGGCGGGCCATCGGACACGGGTTGCTGCTCGGTCGCCGACGTGATGGACGCCCGCCGGGTCGCCGACGCCCTGGGTATCGACCACCACGTCTTCAACTTCGGCGAGGACTTCTCCGCCCGGGTGGTCGATCCCTACATCGCCGACCACGCCGCCGGCCGCACTCCCAACCCGTGCGTGGAGTGCAACCGCCACATCAAGTTCGACAGGCTCCTGCGGCGGGCCGATGCGCTGGGGTTCGACGCCGTGGCCACCGGCCATCACGCCCGCGTCGTGCGCCGCCCCGACGGCACCCGCCGCCTCGCACGGGGCGCCGATGCGGCCAAGGACCAGTCCTACGTGCTCTACATGCTGGGTCAGGAGACCTTGGCCAGGGTGCTGTTGCCGGTGGGGGACATGACCAAGGACCGGGTGCGGGCGCTGGCGGCGGAGCTGGGCCTCCGCACGGCGACCAAGCCCGACAGCACCGACGTGTGCTTCATCCAGCGCGGCGCCCGGGGGGAGTTCCTGTCCGAGCGCCTCGAGACGACGCCCGCCGTCGTCGTCGATACGGGCGGTCACCGTCTCGGCGAGGTTCCTGTGGTGCAGATGGTGACCCTGGGCCAGCGCAAGGGGCTCGGCGTCGGCGGCCGGGAGCGACCCGTCTACGTGGTGGACACCGACGTCGCCGCCGGCGTCGTGACCGTCGGCGAGCGGGCCGACCTGCTCACGGAGAGCCAGGCGGTGAGCGACGTGACCTGGGCGGCCGGAGCGGTGCAGGGACCGGTGCTGGTGCAGACGAGCGCGCACGGCACACTCCGCCCTGCGGTTCTCGAGGACACCCAAGTGCGCTGGCGCTCGCCGCAGCAGCGGGTGGCGCAGGGCCAGAGCGTCGTCTTCTACGACGGCCCCGAAGTGCTCGGAGGCGGTATAGCCGCCTGAGCCCCCGCCCGCCTCAGCGGGGACGGCGGGCCTGCGAACCACCCCGCACTCGTTCCGGCGAAGGCATGCCCCGGACCCCGATCCGGGTTCCTGCCCTGCACTCGAGATGCCGGCCCGTCAGTCCGAGGTGGTGGTGATGCGGCGCTTGCGAGCCTCGGCGAGGACGGCCGCCGGCTGGGTGGGCGCCAGCAGCAGGGCGCCGACCTTCTCCGTACCGCCACGGGAGCGGGCGGGGGTGACGGCCACCGGCTCGACCAGCCGCAACTCGAACACCAGACCGGTGGCCCCCAGCGTGAGGTCACGGGCGTCGCTGCCGGCGAGCGCCGGCCCGAGCGAGGCGATCACCGGGCGGCGGAACAGCGTGGGCTCCGCCAGCGCCATCCGGTCGTGGACGACCAGCCCGGCCGGCACGTAGACCAGCCAGCGCCGGGCGAGGCTGTGCAGGGCGCGTACCCCGGCGGTGGCGAGCAGCCAGCCCGCCACGCTCAGCAGCGGCCCCAGCACCCCGTGGCCGGTCGCCCACAGGAGCGGCCCGGCGGCCACTCCCCCCACCGTCAGCGCCCAAGTGGGTGCCAGCGCGCCGGCCAGTACCACCGCCGGGGCGCGCAGGGCCAGGCGCCGCTCGTGGCCGTAGCTCGTGGCGTCGATGAAGCGGGCGCCCACCAGCGGTGACATCACGCCGACCGCCGCCGCGGCGGTGCAGGCCAGACCCACGACAGCGGCTGCCGACGCGCCGGTGTGGATCGCGGCCCAGCACGCCGTCGCCAGCGCTCCCGGCGCCAGGATCCGCACGGCCGTGAGCGACACGGTGTGCGGCACGAGCAGGGCGGTGAGGCCGACCGCCCATGCTGCCCAGGCCCCGGCGCCGGCCGTCGTGGCGAGAGTATCCGACGCACTCTCCAGCGCTTCGCGTAGCAGCCAACCGACGCTCCAGGGCAGCGACGCCCAGAGCGCCCGCAGCCCCCACACCCAGAGGCTCTCGATCATCGCACCGGCCTCGTCGTCGACCCGGCGGGCGACGGCGTCCGCAACCCACGATCCAGAAGGCTCCCGATCATCGCACCAGCTTGCTACGGCTCTGGCGGAGGCGGGAGTTCGGCGGCGAAGTGGCAGGCCACCGGATGGTCCAGGCCGCGCAGCGCCAACTCGGGCTCCTCGGCGGCGCACCGCTCGGCGGCGTGGGTGCAGCGCGTGCGGAACGTGCATCCCGACGGGGGGTCCAGCGGGCTGGGGATCTCGCCCTCCAGGCGCACCCGCCGTCGGCCGCGCTCCCGCGACGGGTCGGGAACCGGCACCGCCGACAGCAGCGCCCGGGTGTAGGGGTGGCGGGGACTGCCGTACACCTCTGACCGGGTGCCGATCTCGACGATCCTGCCGAGATGCATGACCGCCACCCGATCGCACACGTGGCGCACCACGGCGAGGTCGTGGGAGATGAAGAGGATCGTCAAGCCCAGATCCCGCTGCAGGTCGGTGAGAAGGTTCAGGATCTGCGCCTGCACCGACACGTCGAGGGCCGAGACCGGCTCGTCGCAGATCAGCAGCGACGGTCCGGGCGCCAGGGCGCGGGCGATGGCGACCCGCTGGCGCTGCCCGCCGGAGAGTTCGTGGGGGTACCGCCGGGCGAAGGCCGGGTCGAGGCCGACCCGCTCCAGCAGCCCGGCCACCTGCCTGTCGATGTCGGCGTGCGGTTCCCAGACCCGCAGCCCTTCGCCGACGATATTGCGGAGGTTCATGCGCGGGTTCAGGCTGGCGTAGGGGTCCTGGAACACGATCCCCAGCTCGCGGCGCATCCGGCGCATCTCCCCGGTGGGCAGGGCGGTCAACTCGCGTCCCCGGTAGCGGACCGATCCGGCCGTCGGCTCGAGGAGGCGAAGGATCAGCCGTGCCGTGGTGGACTTGCCGCATCCCGACTCGCCCACCAGCCCGAGGGTGCGTCTCTCCTCCAGGGTGAACGACACCCCGTCGACGGCTTTCAGGGTGCCGCGGCGGGTGCTGAAGAGCTTGGCGAGCCCCTCGACGGCCAGGAGAGGTCCGTTGCCGGCACCTGGATTCCGGCCTGCGCCGGAATGACGGGATGGGGTGGTCGATTCAGACATCGTTCCGCTGAGCGGCGACGGTTTCGGCGTGGTGGCAGGCGACCGTCACGCCGCCGCCCGGGGGCCAGAGACGCATGGCAGGGGAGTCCTCACGGCAGATGTCGGTTGCGAACCCGCAGCGGGGCGCGAACCGGCATCCCGGCGGGGGAGAGACGAGGCTGGGCGGGGTGCCGGCGATCCGCTCCAGGCGCCCCGGCACGTCGTCGATGCGGGGCATGGCGGCCAGCAGTCCGGCCGTGTAGGGGTGGCGGGGCCGGCGGTACACGTCGGACACCGGACCCTGCTCGGCGAGCCGTCCGGCGTACATGACCATGACCCGGTCGGCGGTGCCGGCCACCACGCCGAAGTCGTGGGTGATGAGCAGGATCGACCCGTTGAGGTTGTGGCTGATCTCGGCGAGGGTCTCCAGCACCTGCGCCTGCACGGTTACGTCCAGCGCCGTGGTGGGCTCGTCGGCGATCAGCACGGCGGGGTCGAGCGCCACGGCCATGGCGATCATCACCCGCTGGCGCATGCCTCCGGAGAGTTCGTGGGGGAACGAGTCGGCGCGCCGGGCCGGGGCCGGGATGCCCACGAGGTCCAGCAGCTCGACCGCCCGCCGCCGGGCGACGCCCCGCCCGATGCGCTCGTGGGCGCGGATCGTCTCGGCGATCTGGTCGCCGACCCGGTGCAGCGGGTGCAGTCCGGTGAGGGCGTCCTGGAAGATCATGGCGATCTCGGCACCCCTGATCTTCCGCAGCCGCGCCGGGGTCGCGTCGGTGAGGTCCTCGCCCCTGAACAGCACCTGCCCGCCGGTGATGCGACCGGTGCGCCGGGGCAGCAGCCCGAGGATCGACAGCGCCAGCATCGTCTTGCCGCAGCCCGACTCGCCGACGACCGCCAGCACCTCGTCGTGGTGCAGGTCGAAACTCACCCCGTCCACTGCGGTCACCGTGCCGCCCTCGGTGTCGATCTCGGTGCGCAGGTCGCGCACCGACAGCAGCGGCTCCGTGCCACGGGTTCCCCCGACCGCAGGGCCGGCGACACGGGCGGGAGCGCTCACGGCTTCTCCTGCAGTCACAACTTCTCCTGCGTCGGGTCGAGCGAGTCGCGCAGCCCGTCGCCGACGAAGTTCACGCACAGGGCCGTGATGACGATGGCCAGGCCGGGTGCCCACACCAGCCAGGGAGCGGTGATCACGAACCCCTCGTTGCCGCCCAGCATGTTCCCCCACGTGGCGGTGTGTGTGGGGCTGACGCCGAGGCCCAGGAAGCTGAGGGTCGATTCGGCCAGGATGGCGACGGCCACCGTCAATGAGACGGTGACGGTGATCTCGCCCACCAGATTCGGCAGCAGGTGGCGGCGCATGATCTGGCGTGCCGGCACGCCCAGCGCCCGAGCCGCCTCGACGAATTCCCGTTCCTTGAGCGTCAACACCTTGCCGCGCACGATGCGGGCCAGTGTCATCCAGGCGATCCCCGACAGCACGATCACGACGTCCCACACGCCGTCGCCCAGCAGCCGGGCGGCGATGATGACGACCATCAGGCCCGGGAGCGCCAGCAGCGTGTCGGTAAGGCGCATCAGGGCGGCGTCGATCAACCCGCCGTAGTACCCGGCGAGGAGCCCGACGATCGTGCCGACACCGCCGGCGATGAGCGCCACCATCACGCCGACCAGCAGCGAGACGCGCCCACCGTGGAGGATCCGGCTGAGGTTGTCCCGCCCCAGCGTGTCGGTGCCCAGCAGGTAGGTGCCGTTGGGGCTCTGCAGGATGTCGTCGAGGTTCTGCTCCACCTCGCCGAAGGGGGCGATCCAGTCGGCGAACACCGCGCCGATGACGATCACCGCCAGCACCGCGACGGAGACGACCGCCGGCCGGCGGCGGCCGAAGCGGCGCAGCGCCAGCCGCCACGGGTTGACCGGGGCGTCGGTGGCGAGCGACTCCATCTCGCCGCCGGGGTGGGTCAGAGTCGCGCCGCTGCCCACCGCGCCCGCCCCCGCACCGCTCACCCTCTGTGTCCCCGCATCCATCCCTGCAGGGCCCGCCGTGGTGCCCGCCGCCGCGCCGCTGTCCGGGGCGTCCCGACGGTCGCCGGCCCGGGAGCCGGCGTGCTCATCCATGCCGTGCCACCCGGCGCCCACGTCCCAGCCGCACCCGGGGGTCCAGCACGCCGTAGAGCAGGTCGGCGATCAGGTTCAGGCCGAACACCACGACGGCGGCGATCATGACCGTCGGCAGCAGGATCGTGTAGTCGCCGCCCTCCAGGGAGTCCAGGAACAGCACGCCCATCCCCGGGTACTGGAACACCCGCTCGGTCACGATCAGCCCGCCCACCAACTGCCCGATGTCGATGGCGACCTGCGTGGTGACCGGCACGAGCGCCGAGCGCATGCCGTGGCGCACCACCACCCTGCCCTCCCGCAGCCCCTTGGAGCGGGCGGTGCGGATGTAGTCGGCGCTCATCACCTCCAGCATCGAGGCCCGCATGTAGCGGCTGTACACGGCCACGAGCTGCAGCGACAGCGCCATCGTGGGCAACACCAGATGCCGCAGCCGGTCGACGAGATCGAAGCCCTGCTGGCCCGGCGAGTAGATGCCGGCCGTCGGCAGCAGCGGTGGGCCGACGCCCAGCCAGTTGGCGAGGTACAGGCCGAAGAACAGCTGCAGCATGAGGCCCAGCCAGAACACCGGGATGGAGATGCCCAGGAACGACACGCCCACGGAGCCGTAGTCCCACAGCGAGCCCTGGCGGATGGCCGAGATGGTCCCGACGGCGAGGCCGATCAGCAGGGAGACGCTCACCGCCGCGGCCACCAGCAGCAGCGTGTTGGCCAGCGCCCGCTCCACGAACGGCCACACGTCCTGGCCGTTGCGCACCAGCGAGGTGCCGAAATCGCCGGTGACGAAGTTGGCGAACCACTTGCCGTACTGCACGTGCCGCGGGCGGTCCAGGCCAAGCAGCTCGACGTAGGCCTGCTTGGCCTCGGGGGTGATGCGGGGATTGAGGGTCAGTTGTGCCGTCGGGCTGGAGATCTCGCTGGCGGCCCAGAACGTGCCGAAGGAGATGACCACCAGCACCGGCACGGTGATCGCCAGCCGGCGTAGCGCGTAGGCGATCACGGGTGCCCTCGCCGTGACCTGTGGACTCCGTTCACTCCGCCTCGGCCTCGTCTCCTGTGCCCCGGCCGGCGTCCGTGCGAGGGACCGCGGGGTGGCGCTCCCGTCCGCCCTCTCAGCTGATGACGCGCCAGTCGTACATGTCGGCGAAGCCGCCGTAGGCGCTGAAAAGCGCGTTGCCCGCACCCTCCACCATGGTGCTGTTCCACACCACCAGGTTGGGCAGCACGTACAACGGGATCCAGGGCACGTCGGTAGCCAGGATCTCCCCGAGTTGCCGCACAAGCGCCAGGCGAGCGGTTGCGTCCACCTCCCGGTCGATGGCGGCCGCCAGTTCGCTGGCCTCGGTGCTGGCGTAGGCCATGAAGTTCTGCCCGCTGAAGCCGTTGGCCTCGCTGGGGATGCCGTCGATGTCGTAGAGCTGGAACACGGTCGGGTCCGGCGACGTGCTGTTGGCGAACAGCGCCACCGGCCCGTAGTTCATGGCCGGCAGGCGGTTCTGGAACAGCTCGCCCGGGTCGTAGTTGATGATCTCCCAGCCGATGCCGAAGGGCGCGGTCATCTCGACGACCAGCGCCTGCACGTCCTCGCGCCGCTTGTTGCCCGCCACCGTGTTCCACTGGAGGACCAACTCCTTGCCGTCGGGGTTGACCCACGGGCCGTCGGGGTCGGGGCGGATCCAGCCGTCGGCCGTCAGCACCTCGGTGACCTTGTCGAGGTCCTGGATGTAGCCGGCGAAGTCGTCGGCGCACCAGTCGCCGACCGTCGGGTTCCAACCGGCGCACTGCAGCACCTGCGGGTCCTCGATGATCGAGCCCAGTGCCACGTCGGCGATGAGCTCGCGGTCGAGCGAGTAGGCCACGGCCTGGCGGATGTTCCGGGTGATCTCGAAGCGACGGTCGGGGGCGTTCTGGTTGATCCAGAGCCCCTCGATGAATGTGCCGCCCCCACCCACGAACGCCAGGTCGCCGCCGAGGCGTTCCGCGGCGCCGGGGAAGGGCTGCGGCGAGGCGGCCATGACCTCGCCGGTCTGCAGCGCCACGACCTCGGAGTCGGTGTCCTCGCGGGGCACCATCACGACGCGGTCCACCAGGGGCCGGCGCTCGGCGTCCCAGTAGAACTCGTTGGGCACCAGGACGTGCTGGTCCTGGCTCCAGGACTGCTGTAGCCACGGTCCGCCGGAGATGGGGATCGAATCGTTCCAACGGTCGGCGATGTCCGTGTCGGGGCCCAGGTGGTGGGCGGGCAGGACCGGGTCGAAGAGGTCGCGCCAGGGGGCGTAGGGCTCGCTGAACGTCACCACCGCCACCTGCGGATCGTCGGTGTTGACATCCGTGATGAGTTGGTACCCGACGGTGTTCAGGGTGCCGGCGGTGTCGAGCCTGGCGCGCCACGTGTACCACACGTCGGTGCTGGTCATGGGCGTGCCGTCGCTCCAGACGGCATCGGGGTTCAGGCGGTAGGTGAGCGTGAAGGTGCCGTCCTCGGCCACCTGCAGCCCCCCGTTGGCGGTCGTGGGCTCCTCGAGGAGGGTGGGGGAGACCCGGTAGTTGTTCTGGAGATCCAGTTCCATGAGCCGCGGCAGCACGTGGGTGGTGACCGACCAGAGCGTCCAGGAGGCGTTGGCGCAGGAGGTGACCGGGTTGAGACACTCGGGCCACTGCTCGACGGCCAGGATCAGCTCGCCGCCGCTCGCTTCGCCGGGGTCGGCGGTGCCGGGGTCATCGGTGCCCGCCGGCGGGGTGGGCGCGGGGGAGGTTCCGGGCTCGGCGGCGGCCGTGGTGTCCGTGCCCTGTGCTGCCCCGGTCGTCGTGGTGTCTGTACCCGAGCTACCGGAACCCTCGCCGGAGTCGCCTCCACCGCAGGCGCCGGCAAGCAATGCCAGGCTCACCAGAATCGTTGTCCAAGTCCTGAACCTCATGGGTAGCACGCTATTCGCGATCAGGGGCACTCCTGTTGCATCTCGATTGCATGTCGTTCAGTCGATGACGCGCCGGTCGCAGATGTGGTTGAAGCCGCCGTAGACGCTGAAGGTGTCGGCGCCCCGGAAGTGGGCGGGCAGCACCACGCCGACGTGATCACATTCGGGATCCCGCGCCGGGGACGCCATCGGCCCGCGACGGCCCGCGGGAGTCCAACAGGGCCGGCAACGACCGTGTCGCAGGGCGTCGGTACAGTGCGGGCGTGGCGAGTGTGCCCTCCACTCCAAGCGGTGGTTCTCTCCCGACCGGTGATGTGCGAGACCGCGTCGCCGAGCTGACCCGGCTGATCCGCCGCCATGCCGAGCTTTACTACGACCGCGACGCGCCGGAGATCGCCGACGCCGACTACGACGCCCTGATGGCCGAACTCCGCGCGCTTGAGCAGGAGTTTCCCGAACTGGCCGATCCGCTGTCGCCGACGCGCACCGTCGGGGCGCCGCCATCGGAGCTGTTCGCCCCGGTGGCCCACGAGGTGCCGATGATGTCGCTGGACAACGCCTTCGACGTCGAGGAGTTGCGGGCCTGGGACACCCGGGCGGAGTCGCGTCTCGGTGGGCCGGTGGGCCGGTACGTGTGCGAGTTGAAGTTCGACGGCCTGGCCATCTCGGTGCGCTATGAGCGGGGCCGCTTGGTGCGGGCCGCCACCCGCGGCGACGGGCGGGTGGGCGAGGACGTCACCCACAACGTGGCCACCATCGCAGACGTGCCTCGCCGGCTCGGCGCCGGCGCGCCCGAGGTGCTGGAGGTGCGCGGGGAGGTCTACATGGAGATCTCGGCGTTCGATCGGCTCAACGCGGCGCGGGAGGACGCCGGCAAGGCCCGCTACGCCAACCCCCGCAACACTGCCGCCGGCTCGCTGCGCCAGAAGGATCCGGCTGTCACCGCTGAGCGGGAGTTGAGCTGGTGGTGCTTCCAGCTGGGGGCGATGACCGGCGGGCCGGCGATCGGGCGCCACAGCGAGACCCTCGAGTTCCTCCACAGCCTTGGCCTCCCGGTCAACGAGGCCTGGCGGCGGGCAGAGGATCTCGCCGCCGTCGAGAACTATGTGCGGACCGCTGAGCGGCAGCGCCACGACCACCCTTACGAAACCGACGGCGTGGTCATCAAGGTGGACGACTTCGGGCGCCAGGCCGAACTGGGAGTCACCAGCCACCATCCCCGCTGGGCGATTGCCTACAAGTTCCCACCCGAGGAGCGCACCACCAAGCTCAAGGACATCAAGGTCTCCATTGGGGGCAAGGGCAAGGCCACGCCGTTCGCCGAGTTGGAGCCAGTGTTCGTGGGCGGCTCCACAGTGCAGATGGCCACCCTGCACAACGAGGACCAGGTGAAACACAAGGACGTGCGTCCCGGCGACACCGTGGTGGTGCGCAAAGCCGGCGACGTGATCCCCGAGGTGCTGCGCCCGGTGCTCTCAGAGGGGGTCGAGAGAGAGCGACCGTGGCAATTCCCGAAATTCTGCCCCTGCGATAACCGGGCTCCGCTGGAGCGCGAGGAGGGCGACGCCGCCCACCACTGCCGCCACCCGCAATGCCCCCACCAGCAGGCCGGCGGCATCGAGCACTTCGCCTCGCGCGGCGCCATGGACATCGAAGGCCTCGGCGAGAAGAACGTGCGCCTGCTTATCAAGGAGGGGCTGCTGTCCGACGTGGGGGACATCTACGACCTCAAGGCAAAGGCCGAGAAGCTGGCGAAGCTGGAAATGGAGAGTTCCTACGGTGAGGACAACGCGAGGCGACTCTTGAAGGCCGTCGACGCGTCCACCGGCTGGCCCGCGGCGCCCCGCCTCGGCGGACAGTACGACCACCGGCGGTTGGCGGACGTCGAGGCCCAGCGCAGACGGTTGTCAGCCGAATTGCTGCAGGGACTGGGGATCGAGGGGGTGGGAAAGAAGACGGCGCTGGCACTCGCGAAGGGCTTCGGGAACCTCGGCGCGGTGTCGGTGTCTTCCGAGGACGATCTCAGGGCGGCCGATGGAGTCTCGCGGAAGGTCGCCGCCAACGTTCGGCGCTTCTTCAGTGACCCCGATGAGCGTGCCGTCCTGGCGGATCTGGCTTCCGCAGGGGTGAAGGCTGCCGCAGGAGTCGTGGAGGCCGCCGAAGCAGCAAGCACCGCCATCGCACCGATGGCTGCGGACGTCCGGCCCGTTTCCACGGCCGTCGCGCCTGCCGGCGCACTGCGTGCGGAGCGCAAGACTGTCACCGGCGCGACGGCCGCGGCGGCGCATACAGAAGCGGCCCCCCGCGTCGCCACGATTCCGGGAGCGGATCGACTCGTCCGCCGGATCAGGTCGTATGCAGCTGCCATGGGCATCACCAGGCTCGGGGAGAAGCTGGCGGGCGACCTCGTCACGGCCGGATTGGTCTGCTCCGTCGCCGACCTGTACCGACTGGACGAGCGGCGCGTCGCAGACCTACCGGTGGTCCGCACCTTCGGCCCAAAGAACACCGCCAACCTGCTCGCCGCTATCGAGGATTCCAAGGAGCGCTCGCTGGCCCGCCTGCTGTTCGGGCTGAACATCCGGCATTTGGGTGGGGCGGTGGGTGAGTATCTGGCGGGTGCTGTCGCTGACCATCTACCGGACGATCCCGAAGCCGTCGACGACCTGGACCGAATCGTCCGGGCCTCCAAGGACGACCTTGCCGAAGTGCCCGGTGTCGGCCCCACGATCGCCGCCAGCGTGCGGTCGTTCTTCGACGACCCGGACAACCTGCGGGTCGTCGGCAAGTTGCGCGACGCCGGGGTGAACTTCGCCGGGCCGTCGCCTGCTGCGGCGGACACCGGTGAGGCTCCGCCGGCGACGCTGGAAGGCATGGCAATCGTCGTCACCGGCACCCTCCAGAACTACAGCCGCGAGGAAGCCTCGGCCGCCATCGACCAGCGAGGCGGGCGATCGCCGGGCAGCGTGTCGGGCGCCACGGCCGCGGTGGTGGCCGGCACCTCGCCCGGCGCATCCAAGCTCACCAAGGCCGAGAAGCTCGGCGTCCCGGTCCTCGACGAAGAGGCGTTCGAGCACCTCCTGGCCACCGGCGAGTTGCCTGGAGCGTTGGTCGTTGTCTCTGATGACTAAGCCTGGATCCACCGATCGCAGACTTTCTTGGTGCATTTTTTCGTTGTATAGCCCAGGTTTCTCGACCAAGAACCGCAGGTGACGAGGACCACTCCGAACCGGTCAATCCGGCGGGATGGGACACTCACAGGAAGTGCCTCCCGATCCGAACCCGCAGCCGTTCGTGTTCACAGCCATTTGCCCAGGTCAGAGAGTCACTTCGGTGGATCCCTGCCCTTGAACCCAACCCACCGCCGGTGGATCCAGGCTAAGTCGTCGACCGTTTCGTAGCCTCCGTGCGTCGCGCGGGAGCCCTCCTCAGCCATGGCGATGGTATGGGCACAACTGTCATCGGCACTGAGCACGCGGGCGGTCGGACGATCGCGGCTGCGGGGTATCGATGCGTCCGCCGATTGGGGGTGCGTTCAGTTCACCTGTTGGCCGGAACTCGACTCGACGTGTTGGTGTGAATGGTTGGGTGGTCACTTCAACTGTTTCGATCCGGTCGGCGCGGTAGGCGCGTAGCTCGCCGGTCGCGTCCTTGGCGGCGTAGAGCAGCAGGTTGCCGTCGCGTGAGACCCGTAGCGAGTAGGGGTGGATCCGCCGTATGGACCTCTGATATCCGAGGTCGACGCAGAGCCGGTTCGCGCCGGCGAACCGGATCAGCTCCAGTGATGAACCCGTTCCCCATGTCCAGCGGGTAGGTGTCGGGGTCCAGATCGGCTCGTCGTCGCCGGCCACGGTTGGCAATGCCACTGGTTTCGTCTGCCCGGCGAGCCATTCGAACAGTTCGGTGAGGCGTGTCCAGTAGTGGTCGGGGGTAGGTAGGGCGGGCAGTTGGTGGGCCAGCATGTTGTGCCAGTCAGCGTCGAGTTCCGCTCGACGGCTACCTGTGGCGACGGACTCGAATGACGGCTCGGGTACGCCCTTCGAAGCGCACTTCGCGGTCAGTGTGCTCTGGACGAGGTCGGCGTGGTCAACCAGCGCGGGATGGTCCAGCAAGAAGATGACGTCGTAGAGATCGCGGGGCCGGCCGCGCTCGCCGAGCGCTCGGATTTTCTCGGCGAAGACCTCTTCGAGCGAGTAGCAGCGAACCGTCGCCGGCTCGGGCAACTCGTCGGGGTACAGGTGTTGGATCGGTCGCATGGCCGGTGGACATGCGACGACCTCGTCGCGGGTCAGGTCGAGGCGGACGCTGGCCGGGCTGGGGGCTTGGCGGGGGCCGCGGTAGTAGATCCGCAGCTCGAGGCTCCCGTTGGGTCGCACTCGTATGCGCGGCGCTCTGACCGCGAAGTCGATGCCCGATTCCTGCCCGATCCGGCGGAGCATGCTGTCGAGGTGGTCCAAGACATCCTGCGACTCAACAGGCCCGCCGGGTAGCACGGTGAAGTCGAGGTCCTCGGAGAACCGGAAGGTTTCCAGATAGCACTTCTTGAGGCAGGTGCCGCCCTTGAAGACCCACCCGTCGCGGAGTGCCGGATCGGTGCCGATTGCTGCCAGGACCCAGCCGAGCATGTAGTCCTTCTCGACGACGTCTTCTCGCAGCGACCACTCGGCCGCCCGGGCACGAAGGTCGCTCTGGTGGATCACCCCGATCGGGCGCCGGCCCGGCCGAGGTCGACGTTGAGGCGAATCCCCCAAGCGGACAGGATCGGGCCGCCGGCGTTCACCGACGGATCAAGGTCATTGATGCCGCTGCTGCGGCGGGCGCGGCACGCATCCACGAGAGCGCCGGCTGGCGGGTCCGTTCGCTCGAGCAGGTAGCCGAGCCTCTTGAACATCGCGCCGTTGCCGACGAGATCGCCGTACTCCATGAGCTTGTCATCGTCGCGATCGTCCCGGTGGAGATACTCCTCGAGCATCTCCGCTACCGACCTGATGCCACCGCCCCAACTGGGATCGGCGAGCACATCGACGATCGTCTTGGCAGGATCGGTGACCTGTACCCTCGATCCGTCCCGCCAGACCGGCACGAGTCCGACATGCTTGCCGGAGGGCACGGTGTGCAGGACGAATCTCGTGCCGCCGACGGTCGGACGCCTATCCCTGGGGCGTCGGGCGGTGGCCATCAGGACGCTGCGGAAGATCTGTTCTGTCAGATCCCAATGCTCGGCAGCGCTCCATCCGGCGATGTACGCCGGCGCGAAGGCCGACGAGCCGACCACCCAGGGATCCATGTGCGCCCTCCCGGGTCGATGGGAGTCCAGCGGTACCGGGAGATAGAGACCATGCCGAACGCGATCCAGCCATCCCCGGTCCGCCAGATAGCGGGTGAGGCGCCGCGCTCTCGCCGGGTCCAGATCCAAGCGCTCCGCCGCCTCCGCCGCCGTGAACGGCTCCCTGAACGCCCGGTGGAGATCCTCGACAATCCGCCGATTCTCACGCGAGATCCCCGATATGTCTACCACGAGCGAATTATAGCCCATTTGTGGGCGTATCAACATCTGCAATATACATACCACCCCAATCCGGCACCACTCGTAGTCCTCGAGGTGTCGCAGTTCACGGCTTGGGGAGGAACGGGAAAACGTCGGCATGTTGTCCGACCCGGGTTGGGAAACCAACTCCTGCTCATGTCGCCGGCGCCTCATCTCTAGCGGCGTGGTGGAACACCCCGTGGAGAACGCCTCACGCGGCGGGCCTGCTCACTGGTCGCGAGTGACAGTTCCGGCGAGCAGGCAGACGAACTGGTCTTCGTCGATGACTTGGATCTTGCTGCCGTCGGCAACGAGACCGAGAGCTCTGCGGTGCTTGCTGCTCAGCCCCGTTTCGCCGACTCTGCGCAAGTCGATCGTGCCGACCACGAGATAGTCGGTGCGCTTACTGACCGACCCGGTCGGCGCCGCGCCGGCATCGACTGCTGCTTGGAACGCTTCACGCCGAGGCATGCACCACAGCGTGCCTGTGAAGGCGATCTTCTTGGCGAACAGCAGACCGTCCGGGTCGGGTTCGGCGCGGGGAGCGAAGTCCTTGGCGCTGAACGAACCTGATGACCCCGACGATGAGGGTTGCGCATTCGAGTACGGGCGATAGGCGCTCAGATCACAGCGCCCGAGGCGGTACCCGTGCAGTGCGAGGAGTTCCGGATGCGTGGTCTTGAAGCGCTCAGATAGCGCCAGCCACAAGTGCCCGGCGGCCTGCGCGTCCGAGACCGGATCGTGATGTGACAGCGGAATCCCGAACTCGTCGGCCAGAGCATTGAGGCTCCATGATGGCGCCTCGGGCATCGCTGAGCGCGCGAGCCGGTACGTGCATGCGAAGGGGAACGGTGCCGGCTCATAGCCATAGTGCTCGGCGCTTCTCCGCAGGACCGACATATCGAATGCCGTATTGTGCGCGACCACCAATTGTTCGTCGAGCATTCCGGCGATCTGCTCCCAGACCTCTGGGAACTCAGGGCTGTCCTGGGTGTCGGAAGGGCCGATTCCGTGCAGGGCAGTGTTGAAAGCGTCATAACGGTTTCCGGGCGGGCGGATCAACAGCCTGCGCCCCTCGATGGGGGAGCCCTGCTCGAAGACGACCACCCCGACGGCGCAGGCTGAACCGCGCTCACTTGTGGCGGTCTCGAAGTCGATCGCAGCGAACGATCTACCCCAATCGCGAGCGGACCAGTCCGTGGCGTCCATCGTCATCCTCCGTACAGCCTCTCGCCCTACCGCGACAGGGATGCCTGAATCTTTCGGGTCACGGGCATCGAGCGCGTCATCCGTCGAAGAGCGAAGGCGAGAAGGCACCTGCAGCCGGCGCCCTTGCTCTGACTCCTCGCAGATCGCGCCCGAGGGGTGCGTCTACCCCGCCGCGCGATGCACATTCTGGTCGCTCAGGCGGCTCTGAAGCACCAGCGGACCTCGCCCCGGCGCGCCGAGGCAGGACCCTCGGCGAGGGGATAGAAGACCGCCCGGACGCAGTTCTCCCCGGCGCGCAGCTTCTCGACCGTGCGTTCCTGACCCGGCTGGTACACGGCGCGGTTCGTGGACGTGGCCTGCAGCGTCTCCGCATCGGGCAGGCGCTGACCGTTCAGGAACAGCTCGATCACGTACCGGGGGGTGTCGGTCAGATCGAGGCCGACGGCTTGCTGTACCAGCACCTCGCTGTCCGGCGCGGGTATCAGTTCCTCCACCCGGGAATCCACCGGAGGGCCACCGTCACCGTCCCGTACGAGCGCTGCGGCCGTGATAGAGGCGATCCCTGCGGCCGCGACGACGGCCGCGATGAGTGCCTGGCGGCGGCGGCTCAGGGGCACGCACGTCAGGCTAGAGGCGGTCCGCTCGCCAGCCGCGGCGGTAATCTCGGTCTTCGTGGTCGAGGAGTACGTTGAGCCGAGCGCCGAGGACGCGACCGACGGCGTCGACGAGGAGTCGTTCGAACTAGCCGAGGGCGTCGACGAGGAGTGGCCCGAACTAACCGAGGGTGTCGACGAGGAGTCGTTCGAACCCGTCGAGGGCGTCGACGAGGAGTCGTTCGAACTAGCCGAGGGTGTCGACGAGGAGTGGCCCGAACTAACCGAGGGTGTCGACGAGGAGTCGTTCGAACCCGTCGAGGGCGTCGACGAGGAGTTGCTCGAACCAACCGAGGACGAGTTCGAGGCCGCCACCTGGGGGCCGGCGCCGATCGCCGGCCGCTACCGCATCGGCGAGTATCTGGCCACGAGCCGGCTGGGGCGGACGTACCGGGCGTGGGATACGGAGACCGATCAGGACGTCGAGGTTACGTTCCTGGATGACGACGCGGTCGCAGATACAACCGGTGTCGAGGAATGGCTCGAGGAGTTGCGTGCCCTCAGGCACCTCCACGTCCTGCCGCTGCTGGACTGGGAAATAGCCCCCGTGCCGTACCTCGTGTACGCCGCGCCGGCGATGCGCCTGGACCGCCTGATCTCCTCGGGGGCCGCCCTCAGCCCGTCGCAGACGCTCCTCATCGGGCTGCAGGCGGCGGAGACGCTGCACAACCTGCGCCAGCGGGGCATCACGCACGGGGCGTTCACGCCGTCGCACTGCTGCGTCGACGCCAGCGGCAGGTTCCGCCTCGCCGAACTGGGTGTGGACTTCCTGCGGGCGCCGCTGGAACCCACCGAGGCGACTCGCTATGACGCCCCGGAGGCGATCCGCGTCGCGGACTTCGAGAGCCCGGAGGCGAGCCAAATAGCGGACGTCGGGAGCCCGGAAGCGATCGCGGCCGGCGCCGAAGATCCCGTCAACCCGGAAGGGTTCGAGGACGCCGAGACGGCGGACGTGCCTGGCGTCGCCGGCTCCGAGACGGACGACGGGACGGATGATGCGGCGGGTGGGTCCGATCTTCTCACCGGCGCCGGCGAGAGCGAGGAGGGCGACGCCGATTCCGGCGATGTTGCGGCCGACCATGACGCAGCAGAGTTGCCAGCCGGCGCCGACCCATCGCCCCCACAGGACGAACCCGCGGCTCCTGACCTCGCGGCGGCCGACGTGTACGGACTCGGTCTCGCGCTGGCCGAGGCGGCCGCGGGGCGTCCGGTGGCGCCCGCCGAGATCAGCCAACTCGGGCGAGCGGTCGTTCCGCTGGGCGCCGGCACGGCCACTGCCCGCCACCTGGCGCGCCTGGCTCCGCTGCTGGTGCAGGCCACGGCGGCGAGGCCCGAGAATCGTCTCGAGGCCGACGAACTGGCTCTGGCGCTGCGCGCCACCGCGGAGATGCTCCCACCGCCGGCACGGCTGGACGAGGCGTTCCGGCGTGTCGGCGACGACCGGGTCGAGCCGGGAGCCGGCGCGGGGGCGGCAGCCGTCCTGAAGCCACTGCAGGGCAGGTGGCGGAGCCCGCTGATGCGCGTCGTGGCGGCCGCGGCGGTCGTCGCCGCCGGAGCGCTCCTGGTGCTCTACACCGGCGGTGGCGACGGCACGCCGAGCCACACGGTGCCCGACGTGGTCGGCATGGACTGGACCCGCGCCAGCGACACCCTCAGCGCCTCGGGCTGGGAGGTGCGGCGACTGGAGGTGCGCGTCGCCGATGCCGCCGCGAATGAAGTCGTCGGCCAGTTGCCCGAAGCGGGTGGCTTGCTCGACGAGGGTCAAGTGGTGAAGGTGCAGGTCTCGCTGGGCCAGCCGCTGGTGGTCATCCCTGCCGACATCGTGGGTCTGCCGCTCGAGCAGGCCGGGTTGCGGCTCTCGGAGGTTGGTCTGGCGCTGGGAACCGTCGAGTCCCGAGTGGATCCCAGCGTGCCGGAGGGCTCCGTGGTTGCCGTCGCCGAGATGCTGCCCGAACTGCCGCGCGGCTCTCAGGTCGATCTGGTGATCGCCGTCGGCGGGTAGCTTCCGGGTTCATGACCGAGCGGATCTCCCGCGATGACGTGGCGCACGTGGCGTGGCTCGCCCGCCTCCGTCTCAGCGCCGATGAGTTGGAGCGGTTCACGCTGCAACTCGGCGACGTGCTCGACCACGCCGCCGACGTGGCGGCCCTGGATCTCGAGGGTGTGCCTCCCACCTCGCACCCCTATCCGGTCGGCAACGTGCTCCGGGCCGATGTTCCCGAACGTGGTCTCGACCGCGCCGAGGTGCTGGCGCAGGCTCCCGAGACCGAGGAGGGGCAGTTCCGGGTACCCCCCGTGCGTGGGGAGTCCCCGTGAGCGCCCGGCGGCTCCCGTGACCGCCGACGGGCCGGCGGCGGCCATCGCCGCAGCGGTGCGCAGCGGTGAGCGCTCGGCCACCGCCGTGGTCGAGGAGTCCCTCGCCGTCATCGCCGCCGGCGCCGAACTGGCGGCGTTCAACACGGTGACAGCGGAGGCGGCGCTGGCCCGGGCCGAGTCGATAGACCGCGCCGTCGCGGCCGGCGATGATCCGGGTCCCCTCGCAGGCGTGCCGGTGGCCCTCAAGGACAACATTTGCACCCGCGGTGTGCCGACCACCTGCTCCTCGCGCATCCTCGAGGACTGGGAGCCCCCCTACGACGCCACCGTCGTCGACCGGCTGACCGCCGCCGGCGGCATCGTCGTCGGCAAGACCAACATGGACGAGTTCGCCATGGGGTCCTCCACGGAGAACTCCGCCTTCGGCCCCACGCGCAACCCGTGCGACCCCACACGCGTGCCCGGGGGCTCATCGGGGGGCAGTGCGGCGGCCGTCGCTGCGGGAATGACCCCGGTGGCTCTGGGCAGTGACACCGGCGGCTCGATCCGCCAGCCGGCGGCGCTGTGCGGGGTCGTCGGCATGAAGCCCACCTACGGGCGGGTGTCGCGCTACGGCCTGGTGGCTTTCGCCTCGTCGCTCGACCAGATCGGCCCGATGGCCTGCACGGTCGCCGATGCCGCGCTGGCGTACTCGGCCATCGCCGGGCACGATCCGCTGGACTCGACGTCCATCCCCGAGCCTGCCGGGGACCCGTCCGCCGCACTCGGCGATGACGTGGACGGCCTGCGGGTGGGCATCGTCACAGAACTCTCGGGGGAGGGTGTGGACGGCGACGTGTCGGCCCGTGTCACCGCCGCCGCCGAGTCGCTGGCGTCGGCGGGGGCCGACATCGGCGAGGTGAGCGTTCCCGCCGCGGTCTACGGCCTCTCGGCCTACTTCCTCATCGCCCCGGCGGAGGCCTCCAGCAACCTTGCCCGCTACGACGGCGTCCGCTACGGCCTGCGGGTCCCGGCAACCACGGCGGTGGACATGAACGTGGCCACCCGCACCGCCGGGTTCGGCGACGAGGTCAAGCGGCGCATCATGCTCGGCACGTTCGCGCTCTCCGCGGGCTACTACGACGCCTACTACGGCAAGGCGCTGAAGGTGCGGACGCTGGTGCTGCGGGACTTCGCCGCCGCCTACGAGCGGTTCGACGTGCTGCTGGCCCCCACGTCTCCCACGGTGGCGTTCCGCTTCGGCGAGCGCACCGGCAACCCGCTGGCCATGTACATCTCCGATGTTTGCACCGTGGCGTCGAACCTCGCCGGGCACCCCGCCATATCGGTTCCGTTCGGGACCGGCGCCGACGGTCTGCCCGTCGGGGTTCAGGTCCTGGCGCCCGCGCTCGGCGAGGCGGTGATGTTCCGTGCCGCCGCCGCGCTCGAGCGCGCCCTGGCGGATCAGCAATCGGCCGGTGCCGGAGCGGCGGTGGGGGGCACGCCGCCATGAGTGACCGGCCGGGCACCGGCGCCGACGTCATCTGGGCCGCCGGCTCGCCCGGGCTGGGCGCGCCCGCCGGCACCGAGTGGGAGATGGTCATCGGCCTGGAGGTGCATGCCGAGCTCCTGACCCGCACCAAGCTGTTCAGCGCCAGCCCGAACGCCTTCGGGGGCGAGCCCAACACCAACATCGATCCGGTGTGCATGGGCCTGCCGGGCACCCTCCCGGTCCTGAACCGGCACGCCGTGGAACTGGCCATCCGGGTGGGCCTCGCCCTCGGATGCACGGTGGAGCCGTCGGTCTTTGCCCGGAAGAACTACTTCTACCCGGACATGCCGAAGGACTACCAGATCAGCCAGTACGACCGTCCCATCAACGTGGGCGGGAGCCTCGAATTGCCGTCCGGCAAGGTGGTCGGCATCGTGCGGGCGCACCTCGAGGAGGACACGGGCAAGACCGTCCACGTGGGCGGAGCCGGGCGGATCGACGATGCCGCCTACTCGCTCGTCGACTACAACCGGGCCGGCGTGCCGCTGCTGGAGATCGTCAGCCGGCCCGACATGCGATCGCCGGCAGAGGCGCGGGAGTACGTCACAGAGATGCGTGCCACGCTGCTGGCCGTGGGCGCCTCCGACGGCAAGATGGAGGAGGGCTCCCTGCGGGTGGATGCGAACGTCTCCGTGCGCCCGGTGGGCGCCACCGAACTCGGCACCCGCTGCGAGATCAAGAACGTCAACTCGCTGCGCTCGCTCGGTCGGGCGCTGGAGTACGAGGCGCACCGGCAGATCGAGATGCTGAGCGCCGGCGAGCCGGTGACGCAGCAGACACGCCACTGGAGCGAGGATGCGGGCCACACCTCGACGCTGCGCACCAAGGAGGAGGCGACCGACTACCGCTACTTCCCGGAGCCGGATCTGGTGCCGCTGGATCCGGATCCCGCCTGGGTGGAGCGCATCCGCGCCGAGTTGCCGCTGCTGCCCCGCGAGCGCCGCCGCCGGCTGGCCGACCTCACCGGCGGGGAGCCGGCGCGGGTATCGCTCGTCGTCGAGCGCGGCCAGGACGATCTGGCGCTGGCGGCCGTGGAGGCCGGGGCGGCACCGGCCGCGGTGCTCAAGCACCTCGAGCAGAACCTCGCTGACGGCACCGGGGAGATCACTGCGGCGGGTCTGGCCGAGCTCATCGCCATGGAGCAGCGCGGCGACCTCACCTCGAACCAGGTGAAGGATGTGCTGGCGGAGATGGTGCGCACCGGCGAGAGCCCCGCGTCGGTGGCCCGGCGGGCGGGCTTCGAGGCGGTGGGCGCCGGCGAGTTGGCGGCTGTCGTGGATCGGATCATCGCCGAGCACCCCGACGAGTGGCAGCGCCTCTGCGCCGGCGAGGGCAGGGAGCGCAAGAAGATGCAGGGCTTCTTCACCGGCCAGGTCATGCGCGCCACCAAGGGCCAGGCCAACGGGCGGGACGTCGCAGCACTTCTGGCCGACCGGGCGGGGTCCTGAGACCGGCCCTGCGAGCGGGGCCCGGCGGCACCCCGGCCCCGGCAGGTGATTGGGGCAGTTCCCGAGCCGGTTCCCCCCGGCGCCCGATACCCCGACAGAGATCGGCGGCCCGCCCGGAGTGCGCCTCCGAGCCAGGCCGCCGATCCCGGTCATCCTCCCGAGCGCGTGCGTGCTGATGCGTGCGCCGCGCCCGGTTCGAATACGTGTCAGAGGCAGGACCTCGCCAGGCTCAGCACCTCGGCGGAGCGGAACCTGAGGTGCCCGCTCAGCCGGTAGGCGGCCAGTTGGCCGCCGTTTGCCAGGTCCAGCAACTGGGCCTCGTCCACAACGAGCATCTCGCAGGCCTCCAACGGTCCGACGAGATCGATGTCGGGATGAGCCCGGCCGGCCAGTCGGTTGTCGGGAGCGGTCATCTGGATCATGGTCATCCGATGTTCCTTTCTGCTTGCGCCATCAACGGGGTGCCCGCCGCCGTGCCCGCGAGGTCGGCCCGCGCGGCGGGTCCGCTGCAGTTTGTGACGGCTTTCCTCCGCTAGTCCTCTTGATTTCCACAGAAGAACTGTTCATATACGCGAAAGACACTCGCGAAACCAGGCGCCCAGCCGAGATCGCCCCGTAGGGTGCCCCCGTGTCCCAGCGCCATCGACTCACGATCACCGTCACGATGGCCCTCTACGAGGAACTCTGCCGGCTTGCCGGTCCTCGCGGCATCAGTCACTGGATGGAGGACGCCGCCTGGCGCAAGATCCAATCGGACGGCCGCGGCGAACCGCAGCCGTCCCCGGCCACTGCTTCCGCCGAAGCCGAGGCCAGCCCGCGCCCCGGACTCCCCCCACCACCGTGGTGCTGGTCGCCCTTGCGGCCGGCCGGCACCGAGCGCGGCAGAATCAACTGAGGATCTGCTAGACCTTTGCCCATGCGAATGGCAGCAATCAATCATCGTGCTGTGGGCCTGGTCGGCGACCGGGCCTGGGACATCGCCGAGGCCTCCGGGGGCGCCTTCGGGCCCGATCCGATGCAGGTCCTGGCCAACTGGGACGCCTTCGTGGCGTGGGCCGCCGACAACGCGCCCGACGGCGGTGACGCGTACAGCGCCGACGACCTGACCTGCCCGGTTCCACGCTCGGAGCAGGTGTTCGGCATCGGTCTCAACTATGCCGATCACGCCGGCGAGACGGGGATGGCGGCGCCGGACGACCCGCTGGTGTTCACCAAGTTCCCCTCGTGCCTCGCCGAGCCCAACTGCGAGATCCCGCTCGTGCCAGGCAACTGTGACTGGGAGGTCGAGTTGGTGGTCGTGATCGGGCGCGCCGGGCGGGACATCGCCGCCGACGACATCGCCGACCACATCGCCGGATTCACCATCGGGCAGGATGTGAGCGAGCGGATCGGCCAGTTCGCCGGCGGCTTCCCGCAGTTCAACCTGGGCAAGTCGCACCGCAACTTCGCGCCGATCGGCCCGGCGGTGGTGACCCTCGACGAGCTGGACAACCCGTGGGATCTTCGCCTCACGTGCGAGCGCAACGGCGTCATGGTGCAGGACGCCCGCACCACGCAATTCATCAACGACATCCCGCGCCTGATCACCTACCTGTCGTCGATCTGCGAACTGCGCCCCGGCGACATCATCTTCACCGGCACGCCATCGGGCGTGGGCTTCGGCATGGACCCGCCGCAGTTCCTGGCCCCCGGCGACGTGATCGTGTCCGCCATCGAGGGCCTCGGCGAGATCACCAACCGGTGCATCTAGTCGGCGTCGCGGGCGGGTCGCGCTGCCGGACCCGCCGAAACGGATCAGTCTGAGACGGAGGCGCTTCCGTGAGTGACGAACATTTCCTCATCACCGGCGCCATGGGCTGTATCGGTGCCTGGGTGGTGCGTCACCTGGTGCACGAAGACGCCGAGATGACGCTGTTCGACGTGAGCACCGACGACAAGCGGCTGCGGCTCATCGTGGACGAAGCCGACCTCGGAGGGCCGAGGCGCATCCAGGGAGACCTGACGGTCACAGACCAGGTGCTCGCCGCCGCGGAGGGTGCAACCCACATCATCCACCTGGGGGCGCTGCAGGTGCCGACGTGCCGGGCCAACCCGCCGCTGGGCGCCGCCATCAACGTGGCCGGCACGGCCAACGTCTTCGAGGCGGCGCAGGCGCACGGCATCGGAAACCTCGTCTACACCAGCAGCGTGGCCGTGTTCGGCCATCCCGACCTCTACGACACCGACATCCTGCCCAACGACGCCCGCCGCGAGCCGGCCACGCACTACGGCGTCTACAAGGTGGCCAACGAGGACACCGCCAGGGTGTACTGGCACGAGAACGGCACCCCCAGCGTGGGCCTGCGCCCGCACACCGTGTACGGACCCGGCCGCGACCAGGGCGTCACGTCGTATCCCTGCCAGGCCCTGCTGGCCGCCGTGCGCGGCCTGCCCTACCACATCGAGTACGGCGGCTGGATGGGCTTCCAGTACGCCTCGGACGTGGCCAGGATCGTGATCGATGCGGCGCGGGCGGAGCCCGGCGGCTGCGACGTCTACAACATCCGCGGCAGCGTGGCCACGGTCGCCTCCTTCGTCGAGGCCATCGTCGGGACAACCGATTTCGCGGGGATCACCCACGGCACCGACCAGCTGCCCTTCCCCCGCGGGCTCGACGACAGCGCGCTCGAGGAGCGGCTGGGTTCGGTGCCGCGGACATCCCTCGCCGAGGGCGTGGGCGAGACCGCCGACTGGTTCCGCCGGGCGATCGCCGACGGCCGCCCCCTGCCGCCCCCGTAGGCACGCCGGGATCCACGCGGGCGCTTCGAGAACAAGGATGCGGGAACGACGAGAGGATAGGTCCGATGCCCGTAACCGCCGAGGAGATGGAGCAGATGGTCGAAATGGGCGTCGTGGAGGGCATGGTTGCGGCGCTCGAGCAGATCGACGGGCTGCTGGCGGAGGATCTCGCCGGCTGAGCCAGAGGTGCCCGCGGTGTACCTCTCCGGGCCTCTTCGTTTAGCGTCAGCGGGTGTGGAGGGAAACCGGAATAGATCTATAAATCAAAGAATTCGATTATATTTTGTCGTCGGCGCGATCCTCGTGGTGTGCAGCGTCGCCGCCAGCACCACCGGTGCTGCGGCGTCCTCGTCGGCGTCGGACCCCGAACCGCAGACCCGCATCGAGGCTCGCAAACTCTCCGACGGTCGCGTCGAGTTCCGCCTCGACATCGACGGCACGAAATGGCACCCGACCAAACGGTTCTTCCCGTACCGGACCGTCGCAACCGACACGTGGCTCCGCTCATCGCCGTACACCACCGACACCGCGCCGGCGCTGCGCATCGAGGCTCGCAAACTCTCCGACGGTCGCGTCGAGTTCCGCCTCGACATCGACGGCACGAAATGGCATCCGACCAAACGGTTCTTCCCGTACCGGACCGTCGCAACCGACACGTGGCTCCGCTCATCGCCGTACACCACCGACACCGCGCCGGCACCATTGAGCGTGACAGTCGACTCGCCCGGCTGGTGTCTGGGCTCCGAGGGTGTCTTGGGGCCCAGCGGTCGGTACGGTTTCGGCAGCGTCGATGTGACCTACGAGGTGCGCGGCGGCGTCGGCCCGTACACGATCACCAGCCCTGCCGCGCCTGGCGCCACACACAGTGCGCCCAGCGGCGCGATCACCGTGAGCTGCGCCCGGGGCGGCATTGACCTCTTGACCGAGGACTATTCTTTCCTTGACAACGTCGTCGAAGCCGGACCCAAAACAGTCCGCGTAGACGTCACAGACAGCGTCGGCGCCACCGCCTACGCCGAGATAGTGGTTGAAGTCGCCGAGAACGCCTACACCACCGAATACAACGATGGCATCATGTGCGCCGGCAGGACCTACGTCCTCGGCGACCCCGACCCCGGCCAGTGGGTCCTGGTTACCCTGCCCCCGGAGCTTTACATGCGTTTCAGCGGCCTCAACCCAAACGGCACAGCGCACTTCGAGGAAATCACAACCGGCTCCGAACTCGTCCTGGACTGGCACACCGGCGAAGAACTTTGGCGCACCATCCGCTCCGAGGAAATCGAGGGTGCCGAGGAGATAATCGCCGCCGGATGCCCCGAGTCGACCAACTGAGGTCGGTCAGGCGCGATCGGCTCCCAGCGCTGGCGAGCAGCAGAAGCCGGATGGGCCGGGAACTATGCTCGGGTACAGCCTCTGATCGACTCTTCGAGAAGCGGGAGAGACCATGAGCCGATTCGCGATTCCATACGAATCCCTGGATCCGTTGACGATCGGCGCGGCCGACGACGAGACCAAGGTGTACCGGGAGACGCTCGAGTTGGAGGTCCCCGACGAGAACCTCCTGGCGGCCATCTATCCCGACGAGCCGCCAGCGGTGCCCAACGCCACCGAGGCGGCCCGGGCAGCGCTCCAGAACCCGCACAGCGGGCCACGGTTCAGCGAACTCCTGGCGGGCGCCTCGAGCGTGGCGGTCGTCATCGACAACCAGTTCCGCCCGACGCCGGCGTCCAGGCTGCTGCCGCCGGTCTTCGATGCCATCGAGGCGGCCGGCATCACCGACGCCAGGGTGGTGTGCGCCAACGGCAAGGTCTTCCCGATGTCCGACAGCGACATCGTCATGAAGATCGGTGACGACAACCTGGCCCGCATGGAGCGCATGGGCATCGGGTTCTTCCAGAACGAACCCCGCAACGCCGACAACTACAGCTACGTGGGTGTGACGTCCCGAGGCACGCCCGTGTGGCTGCACAACGAGGTGGCACGGTCGGAGATCGTCATCACGATCGGGCAGGCGCAGTCGAATCACTGGGGCGCCGGCGGCGGCGGCAAGCTGATCCTCCCCGGCGTGGTCTCCGACGAGACCGTCGAGTCCAACCACTGTGCGTTCGTGCCCTCGCCGCAGACCCACTACGGGGCTTACGCCGGGCCGATGCGGGCCGACATCGACGAGGCGGCCACCATGTGCGGCCTGTCGGCCACCATGAACGTGCTGCTGGACACCCGCGGCCGGGTCATCGACTGCATCTACGGCGCGCATCCCGACGCTCACATCGAGGCCATCGAGCGCTTCAACGCCATCTACGCCTACGACAACCCGGTGGCCACCGCTGGTCCCGCCGACATCGCCGTCTGCGGCGTGTTCGCCCCCACCGACCACCTGTTCTTCCACACCGGCTGGGGCTGCATGTCCTCCGACCTGGTGGTGCGGGAGGGGGGCACCATCATCTACTGCTCGCCATCGCCGGGCGTGACCACGGCGATCGGCGACTTCCCCGGTTTGGCGCTCATGGATCTGATGAAGCCGTACATGCCGGCCTCGCCGGAGAACTACCAGAAGGTGCTGCGCGACATCCACGCCCGCAACATCCAGATGTGGGCCGGCTGCATCTGGGTGCCGATCTACGAGGTGATGACCCGCAAGCGCCTCACCATGGTGACCCTGGAGGAGAACCTGGAGATGGCCGCAGACATCGGCATCGACGCCACCACGAGCCTCGACAAGGCCTTCGGCGACGCCATGGAGCGCCACGGTCCCGACGCCAGGGTGATCGTGCTGCCCTTCGCTCGCTACCAGCTGCCCCGCAACGCCATCCGCATGCACGCCGAGGACGTGCGGGTGCTCGAACAGGTACGCCTCTGAGCCCTTCGGGCGCATCGGTGACGGTGCGCGGCATAAGCGGGCGCGGGACGGCAGGGCCCGCGGAGCCGCCCGCCGACGCCCGGGAGATCAAGGGCAGGACCACCGTCGTGGAGGTTCTGCGGATGTTCCCCGGCGGTGAGGCTGCCCGGATCATGTCGCAGTTGAGTTGGCCCTGCGCCCACTGCGGCGGGGCGTTCCACGAGCCGCTGGCGGTCGCCGCAAAGCGCCATCGCAACTCGCCGCAGGCGGTGCTGGAGGCGTTCCGGGCGCTGTGCACCCCGGGCGGACCCAGCGAGGAGCAGATCCAGCGGGCGGCCCTCAAGGTCACGGCCAAGTGATGGCCTCCCTGCTGACCGGCGCCGTGCGCCGCCTGGGACGTCGGGCGCGGGGGCCCGAGGCCGCAGCGGGGACCGACGATGCTCTCGTGGCCGACCTCCGTGCGGCTATCGGAGCCGAGCGGGTGCGCGCCGACGCGGCCGCCCGCTACCTGGCTTCCCGTGATGCCTCCATCTACAGCGAGGGCACGGCCGGACCGTTGTGCTTCCCCGCCAGCACCGAGCAGGTCGCGGCCTGCGTGCTGGTTGCGGCCGAGCACGGTCGAGCCGTCGTCCCTCGCGGCGCGGGCACGGGGCTGTCGGGCGGTGCGGCGCCTCTGGGCCGGCCCGTGGTGCTGTCCCTGACGCAGATGAACGAGCTGCTGGAGGTGGACTTCGACAACGGCGTGGCCTGGGTCCAGCCGGGCATGGTGAACCTCGAGCTGTCGCGCCGGCTGGCCCCGTACGGCATGCACTACGCGCCGGACCCGTCGAGCCAGCAGGTCTGCACGATCGGCGGCAACGTGGCCACCAATTCCGGCGGTCCGCACTGCCTGGCCTACGGCGTGACGAGCGCACACGTGGTGGCGCTGGAGGTTGTGCTGTCCGACGGTTCCGTCGTGACCCTCGGCGATCTGGGTGCCGAACCCGCCGGCTACGACCTGCGCGGCGCCTTCGTCGGCTCCGAGGGCATGTGCGGCATCACCACCGCTGCGGCGGTGCGGCTCACGCCCACCCCGGCGGCGGTCCGCACCATGCTGGTGGCCTACGACGACGTGTCGGCGGGAGCGGCCACGGTCAGCGCCATCATCGCCGCGGGGATCGTGCCCGCCGCCCTCGAGATGCTGGACCGGCGCTGCGTCAGCGCCGTGGAGGACTTCGCCAAGGCGGGCTACCCGCGGGACGCCGCCGCCGTCCTGCTCGTGGAGGTCGACGGACCGGCGGGAGGCGTCGCCGTCTCGGCCGACCGGGTGGCGGAGATCGCAACCGCCAACGGCGCGGTGAGCGTGCGCACCGCCGCCGACGACGACGAGCGGGCCCGGCTCTGGAAGGGCCGCAAGAGCGCCTTCGGGGCCGTCGCCAACATCCTCCCCGACTACTACCTGCACGACACCGTGGTGCCGCGCAGCCGGCTCGTGGAGGTGCTCGAGCAGGTCTACGAGATCGCTGACCGCCACGACCTGACGGTGCTGAACGTCTTCCACGCCGGCGACGGCAACCTGCACCCCATCCTGGCGTTCGACGCCCGCATCGAGGGCACGATCGACCGGGTGCACGCCGCCGGTCGCGAGATCATCGAGGCGTCGCTGGCGGCGGGCGGGGCGCTCTCGGGCGAGCACGGCATCGGCGTGGAGAAGCGCGACTACATGGAGCGCATGTTCAGCGACGCCGACCTGGACCAGCAGAGCCGCCTGCGGGCCGCCTTCGATCCGCACTGCCGCCTGAACCCGGGCAAGGTGCTTCCCAGCGCTCACAGCTGCGCCGATCTGGGCTCACTGCGGGCGGCCGATGGCAAGATCTGGGGCTGACGGAGGTCCGGGCGGCAATGGGTGATGCTGCGAATCAGCCTGTTCGTCATTCCGGCCGAGGCCGGAATCCACTGTCCAGCGGCATGATCGCCGTCACCGGTGGAATGCTCTGCAGACTCCTTGGACGGCAATGAGCGCGGTGCGAGTGATCGACGAGGTGCTGGCAGAGTTCGCCGCGAACGTCGGCTCGGAGGGTCCTGTGCTCGTCCGCGGCGGCGACACGCGCCGCCAGGTGGGTGGCGATGCCCTGCCCGGCACGCGGGAGGTGCGGGCGCCCGCGGGAATCGTCGCCCTCGAGCCGGCGGAGATGACGGTGCGAGTTCGCGCCGGGACGCCTGTGCAGGAACTCCACGGGGCCCTGGCCGAGACGGGCCAGCGCACCGCCCTGCCCGAGCGGCCCGGCGGCACGGTGGGCGGGGCGCTGATGGTGGGGGAGTCGGCGATCACCCGCCTCGGCCTCGGGCCGGTGCGCGACGCCCTGCTGCAGGCCCGCTACGTATGCGCCGACGGCCGGGTGGCCACCGGCGGAGCAGCCACGGTGAAGAACGTCAGCGGGTTCGATCTGTGCCGGCTGCTCGTGGGATCCCTGGGCACGATCGGCCTGCTGGGCGAGGCGCTGCTGCGTACCCTGCCGATTCCCGAGTCCGAGCAGTGGTTCCGCCTCGACGGCGGCGATCCCCGCGAGGTTTGGCGACGCTGCCGCACCGCCATCTCGATCCTGTGGGACGGCCCCGGTACGTGGGTGTTGCTGAGCGGCTACGAACCCGACACCGCCGCCGACCGGGCGACGCTCGGGGGCCTCGGCGAGGTCGCCGACGCCGACGGCCCGCCGCCGCTGCCTCCGCACCGCTGGTCCTGCACCCCCGCCGAGGCAGCCGCCTTCGGCAGCGGCTCCGCCGGCTCGGTGAACGGCGAGGGTTCCCGCGGCGAGTTCGTCGCCGAGATCGGCGTCGGCGTCGTGCATGCCTCGGTGCCCCAACCGCCGCGGCCGGTGGAGCCCGGCGTGGCCGAACTCAACCGGCGCGTCAAGGAACGGTTCGACCCGACCGGTCGCCTCAATCCGGGCCGCGACCCGCTGCGGCGGTCCTGATGCACCTCGGCCTCGACGACGACGAACTCACCTCGTGCGTGGCCTGCGGCCTCTGCCTGCCGCACTGCCCGACGTTCGTGGTCACCGGGCGGGACACCGAGTCGCCGCGGGGTCGCATCGCCCTCATGCAAGCAGTCCAGAACGAGGGCGCACCGCTGACCGGTGAGGTCGTGCGGTCGATGGAGACCTGCGTGCAGTGTCGTGGCTGCGAGACCGCCTGCCCCAGCGGCGTGCCGTTCGGTCATCTCATGGAGGGCACGAGGGCGGCGCTGGCAGCCGAGGGGCGCATCACGCCCTGGTGGCAGCGCGCGGGCCTGCAAGTCCTGCGCCACCGGCGCCTGCTGCTGGCGGGCTCGACCCTTCTGGCGGTGGCAACCCGGCTGCGCCTGCTGCCCACGAAGCGCCTGGGGCTCCCCGCTCGCATGCCCCTGCGCCGGGGCCGGCTGCGCGCCTCCGGGTCGGACGTGTGGCTGTTCACCGGCTGCGTGATGGACGCCTGGCAGCGCCACACCCATCTCGCCGTCCAGCGGGTCCTGGAGGCTGCGGGCGTCGGAGTGACGCCCACGGCCGGCGCGGTGCCGTGCTGCGGCGCGCTGCACACCCACGCCGGGCTGGAACCCGATGCCGTCGCCATCGCCCGGCAGGTCGTCGCCGGCCTGTCCGGCGACGAACGCCCCGTGCTGGTGGACTCCGCGGGTTGCGGAGCGGCGCTGAAGGACTACGGGCGGTTGCTCGGCACCAGCGAGGCGCGTGCCTTCGCCGCCAGGGTGTTCGACGTCCACGAGTGGCTGGCGGACCGCCTCGACGTGCTGCTGGACGCCGTGCCGGCCGCGGTGCCGCTGGATGCCACGGTGGCCGTGCAGGATCCCTGCCACCTGCGCCACGTGCAGCGCAGCCACGAGGCGGTTCCGGCCGTGCTGCGTCCCTTCGTGCGCGAGCTGGTCACGCTCGACGACGATGGCTTGTGCTGCGGGGCGGGCGGCGCCTACTCGATGCTCGAGCCCGAGCTTGCGAACGCCATCCGGCGGCGCAAGACAGCGGCGGTGGATCGCGCCGGCGCCGCGATCGTGGTGAGCGCCAACCCCGGCTGCTCGCTGCACCTGGCTGCCGCCGGCCTCGACGTCCGCCACCCGCTGGAAGTGGTGGCGCAGGCCCTCGACGCCGGTGCGGGCAACTGAGACAGCGGCGCCGCGCCGGGGAGACGTGACGTGACGGGCGTCGCCGCCTCCGGCCGATGGGTCGGCAGCACCCCGCGCCGCGTGGAGGACGAGGCGTTGCTGCGGGGCAGGGGACGCTTCATCGACGATCTGGCGCCGGCGCCGGGGGCGATGGACGCAGCGCTGGTGCGGTCGCCGTTCGCCCACGCCCGCATCTGCGACATCGATGTGTCGGCTGCGCTCCGGTCGCCGGGCGTGGTGGCGGTGCTGACGGGAGCCGATCTGGCGGCGGTCGGCCGCCCTCTCGGTGCGGTGATTCGCGGGGCGACCGAGCACCATGTGGTGGCGGTCGACATTGTGCGCTACGCGGGCGAGCCGGTGGTGGTCGTGGTGGCGCGTGACCGCTACCTCGCCGAGGACGCCGCCGAGTTGGTGGAGGTGGACTACGAGCCCCTCGAAGTCGTCATGGACCCGCTGGAAGCCGCCGAGGCGGGTCACGTGGTCTCCGATCGGTCGTTCCGTTACGGCGACCCCGACGCGGCGCTCGCCGCCGCGCACACCGTGGTGCGTGGCCGGTTCCCGTTCGGCCGCTGGACCGCCACGCCGGTGGAGTGCTTCGGCGTCATCGCCGATTGGGACCACGCGGTCGACTCCCTCACCGTGTGGGCCAACTTCCAGGGGCCGTTCACCCTGCACACGGTCGCCGCCGGCGCCCTCGATCTGCCCGCCGCCCGGCTGCGTCTCGTCACGCCGCCCGACAGCGGCGGCAGCTTCGGCGTCAAGGCGGGGGTCTTCGGCTACGTCGTGCTGGCCGGCCTCACCTCGAAGCTCTGCGGCGTGCCCGTTCGCTGGATCGAGGACCGGCTCGAGCATCTGGCGGCGAGCGGGTCCGCCACGCATCGGGTCACCGGCGTGGAGGCCGGCTTCGCCGCCGACGGCGAGTTGCTGGCGCTGCGCTACGACGTGATCGAGGACGTCGGCGCCTACCTGCGGGCGCCGGAGCCGGCCACCCTCTACCGCATGCACGGCTCGCTGACGGGCGCCTACACGGTGCGCCACGTGGCGGTGCGCAACCGTGTGGTGCACACCAACCGCTGCCCCACGGGGCTGAACCGGGGGTTCGGCGGCCCGCAGCTGTACCTGGCGCTGGAGCGCATCGTCGCGCGGGGCGCTGCCCGCCTGGGGATGGATCCGGCGGAAGTCGCCCGGCGCAATCTGATCCCGGCCGGGGACTTCCCGTACCGCACCGCGACGGGCGGGCTGTACGACTCGGGCGACTACGCGGCCTGCCTCGACGACGCTCTCGAAGCGGCCGACTACAGCGGCCATCGACGTCGGCAGCACGAACAGCGCCGCAGCGGAGCCGCACAGCCCCCCGGCCGCCGCCGGGGGATCGGCCTGGCGTGCGTGGTGGAGCCGTCGATCTCCAACATGGGCTACATCTCCCTGGCCGAGACGGCCGCCGAGCGCGCCGGGGGGCACGCCAAGTCCGGCAATGCCGAGGGCGCCACGCTGGCCATGAACCCCCTCGGCGGGGTGACGGTGCGCCTTTCCACGGTCCCGCAGGGGCAGGGCCACCGCACCGTCGCCGCCCAGGTGGCGGCCGACGCGCTGGGACTCGACGTCACCGACGTGGACGTCCAGAGCGAGATGGACACCCACGTCAACGCCTGGACGGTGTCCTCGGGCAACTACTCCTCGCGCTTCGCCGGGATCGGGGCGGCAGCCGTGGCGGAGGCGGCGGCGCAGCTGGCGGAGAAGCTGCGCCGCATCGCCGGTGACGTCCTCGAGTGCGCTCCTGGCGACGTCGAGTTGCGCGACGGGCAGGCCCGCGTGGTGGGCCAGCCCGACCGCGGTGTCTCGCTGCGGCGCCTCGCCGGGTCGGCGCACTGGAACCCCGAGTCGCTGCCCGACGGCCTCGAGCCGGGTCTGGCGGTGACCGCCTTCGTCTCGGCCCCCAACCTCGACCCGCCCGACGAGGAGGACCGGGTCGTCTCGTCGGCGGCGCACGGCTTCGTCGTGGACGTGGCGGTGGTGGAGGTGGAGCCCGCAACCGGCGAGGTCCGCATCCTCGACTACGTGACCGTCCACGACGCCGGCACGTTGCTGCACCCGCGCCTCGTGGACGGTCAGATCCTGGGCAGCTTCGCCCACGGCCTGGGACCCGCTCTGCTGGAGCGCACCGTGCACGACCCCGACGGGAACCTGCTGAGCGGCAGCTTCATGGACTACCTCTGCGCCGGCGCCACGGAGATCCCCGAACTGCGCATCCTGCACCGCTGCACCCCGTCGCCGTTCACCGCCCTCGGGGCCAAGGGACTCGGCGAGGGCAACACCATGAGCGCCCCGGCCGCTCTTGCCAACGCCGTGTGCGACGCTCTCGGACTCGACGACCTGGCACTCCCGCTCACCGCCCCCCGCCTCTGGGAGGCCCTCGAAGCCACCGCCGCCGACGGCGGGGGTGCACCGTGAAGCCGCCGCCGTTCCGTTACCTGCGACCGGAGAGCGTGGAGGAGGCGTTGTCGGTGCTCGCCGAGCACGGCGACGAGGCCAAGGTGCTGGCCGGCGGGTGCAGCCTCGTCCCCATGCTGAACATGCGCCTGGCCCGCCCCGAGGTGCTGGTGGACGTGAACCGCATCGAGGACCTGGCGGGCGTGAGCTACAGTGACGGCTCCGTCACCACGGGCGCGACGGTGCGGCAGTCGGTGTTGGAGCGGTCGCCGCTGCTGCGCAGGACGCTGCCCCTGGCGTCCGCGTGCGCGCCGCATGTCGGGCACTTCGTCACCCGCAACCGCGGCACGGTGGGTGGCTCACTGGCGCACGCCGACGCCCGGGGCGAGCTGCCGCTGGCGCTGCTCACGCTGGGCGGGTCGGTGCTGGTGCGGTCACGGCGCGACCAGCGCAGGATCGCCGCCGAGGACCTGTTCGTCTACCACTTCACGTCCGCCCTGGAGGCCGAGGAGCTGCTCACGGAGGTGGAGTGGCCGGCAGCGGCACCGGGCTGGGGCTTCGGCTTCGCCGAGATGGCCCAGCGCCACGGCGACTATGCGCTCGCCATGGCGGCCTGCGCCCTGCGACGCCACAACGGTGTCGTGACCGAGGCGCGGCTGGGGTTGGGTGCCGTGGCGGACCGGCCCCTGCTGGCGACCGAGGCGGCCGGCGCCCTGGTGGGCGAGAACCTCAACGCCGCAGGCGACTCCGCGCCGGTGGCCGAGGCCGGAGGTCTGGCGGCCGTCGCAGCCGATCCGTTCGATGACCTGCACGCCTCCGCCGCCTACCGGCGCCACCTCGTGGGGCTGCTCAGCGAGCAGGTGATTCGCCAGGCCTGGGCATCGGCGGCCGTCGCAGCGGGGGAGGGAGAATCGTGAGCAGGCCCGCCACGACGACCACCTGCGACATCGCGCCCACGGGGCCCCGGGGAGGCGCCCTGTGAGCGGATTGACCGAAGTCGCTGTCACCGTGAACGGCCGGCGCTATAGCGAGCCCGTGCCCGATCGGCTGCTGCTCTCGGACTTCCTGCGCCACCGGCTGGGGCTCACCGGCACGCACGTGGGCTGCGAGCACGGTGTGTGCGGCTCCTGCACCGTGCATCTCGACGGGTCGGCCGTGCGCTCGTGCCTCCTGCTGGCCGTGCAGGCCGACGAGGCCGAGGTGCGCACGGTGGAGAGCCTCGCCGACGGCGGCCGCCTGCACCCGTTGCAGGAGGCCTTCCGGGAGCATTTCGCGCTGCAGTGCGGCTTCTGCACCCCTGGCATCCTCATGGCAGCCGTGGATTTCCTTTCGCACAACCCGGCGCCGACCCGCACCGAGATCGCCGAGATGCTCTCCGGGCACCTGTGCCGCTGCACCGGCTACGCCCCGATCATCGACGCCATCGCCGCCGCGGCCAACACCCGTGACACGGCGGAGCCGCCGTGAACCTCGGGCTCTCGCTGCTGTACGCCGCCGAGCGCACGCCGGACGCCGACGCGGTCGTGGACGGCGATGCCCGTCTGAGCTACCGGAGCCTGCAGGAGGTCGCCGCCACGCTGGCGACCGGGCTGGCATCCCTGGGGGTGGGCCGGGGCGACCGGGTGGCCGTGGTGCTCAAGAACCGCCGCGAGGCCGTCGAGTTGTACTGGGCCTGCCAGTGGCTGGGCGCCGTCTTCGTGCCGCTGTCGTGGCGGGTGGCCGCCGCGGACGTGGCCTACTGCGTCGGGGATTCCGGGGCGAGGCTCGTCGTCTTCGAGGAGGCCGGCCTCGAGCACGCCCAGGCGTGCGCGGGCGCGGTGGACCGTTTCGTGGCCGTCGGCACGGGCGCAGGTGCCGACTCGTCGGCGGACCTCGTCGAGCGCCTGCGCGCCGGCGGGTGCTCGGCGCCGTGCGAGACCTACGAAGTCCTGCTGGCCGCCGGTGAGGCTTCGGTGCCTGCACCGGCGGCGGATCTCGACGACCGCGAGACCTCCATCTTCCTGTACACGTCGGGCACGACGGGCAGGCCGAAGGGCGTGCCCCGCAGCCACGCCGCCGAGCGGGCCGGTGGTCTCTCACAGGCCCTGCACCAGAGATACCGCCCCGGCGAGCGCACCCTTGGGGTGATGCCGCTGTACCACACCATGGGCATCCACACCCTGCTGGCGGCGCAGATCGTCGGCGGCTGCTTCGTCTGCCAGCCCGACTGGGATGCGACAGCGGCGCTCGAGCTCATCGAGACCGAGCAAATCGGGTCGCTGTACCTGGCTCCGACGCTGTTCCACGACCTGGTCCACTCGCCGCGTCTGGCCACGGCCGACGTTTCGGTGGTGCGCGCCCTCGCCTACGCCGGGGCGGCCATGACCGGTGCCCTCGTCGAGCGCTGCGTCGAGGTTTTCGCCCCCGACGTGTTCATCAACCACTACGGCTCCACCGAGGTGTACACCTACTCCGTCCACTCCGATCAGCGGGCGGCACCCGGCTGTGCGGGCCGGCCCGCCACGAACGCCCGGCTGCGCCTGGTGCGCCCCGAGCCGGGCGCCGGCCCCGACGACGAGGTGGAACCGGGTGAGGTCGGCGAGATCATCTGCCACCTGGGTTCCGACGAGGCGTTCGCCGGCTACTGGAACCGTCCCGATGCCGACGCCAAGGCGATCCGTGACGGCTGGTACTTCACCGGCGATCTGGGCCGCTGCGACGCCGACGGGAACCTCTGGATCGTGGGCCGGATCGACGACATGATCATCAGCGGCGGCGAGAACGTGCATCCCCTCGAGGTGGAGGACGTGCTGGAACGAGCGCCGGGCGTGCGGGAGGTGGCGGTGGTGGGCCTGCCCGACGGCCGGTTTGGCCAGACCGTCACCGCGTTCGTAGTGCTCGACGGAGCCGCGGCGCAGGCCGGCGACGAGGCCGCCGCCCGGCTGGACGCCTACTGCCTCGCATCGGCCGATCTGGCCCGCTTCAAGCGACCCCGCCGCTATCACTTTCCCGACACCCTGCCGAAGAGCCCGTCCGGCAAGATCCTGCGCCGCCTCCTGCGGGAGGAGTTCGTGCAGCCGAACCATCCCGCGTGACGACCACGGAAGGAGAACCGACCGTATGGCAACGAGCGATCCCAACCAGGTGAGGTATCCAGCGGAGCTGGACGGTCTGCGCTTCGAGCGCGACCCTGAGCAGGGCGTCGCAACGATCACGCTCGACGTGCCGGGCAAGCTGAATCGCGTCTCGATGCTGGCGCGTGAGCACCTGTCGGCGTTGTTCGAGGCGTGCGGCCGTGACCCTGAAGTGCGCGTCGTCGTGCTGGCGGGAGCGGGGGAGCGGGCCTTCATCGCCGGCGGCGACATCGCCGGATTCCTGGAGGCTTCGCCCGAGGTGCTGACCCGACTGCACCACAACGTGGCGGCTCCCGAACGCTGCCCGAAGCCCGTCGTTGCCAAGCTGCACGGCTTCACCTTCGGCGTGGGCCTGGAACTGGCCCTGGCCTGCGACTTCCGCATCGCCGCCGACGACCTGCAGCTCGGTCATCCCGAGGTCTCCCTCGGGATGATCCCCGGCAGCGGCGGATCGCAGCGCCTCGCCCGCATGATCGGCCTGGGGCGTGCCAAGGATCTGGTGATGCGGGGCCGGCGCATGGGTGCAGCCGAGGCCCTGTCGGTCGGCCTCGTGTCCGAGGTCGTGCCCCGCGCCGAACTCGACGCCACCGCTGACCGCCTGGTGGGCGAGCTGACCGCCCTGCCCGCCCTGGCGCTGCGCATGGCCAAGCGGGTCGTCAACCAGGCCTATGACGGCCCGTTGCCGATGGGCCTCGAGCTCGAGGGCCTCGCCTACGGCTTCCTCCGCACCACGGCCGACTTCCGCGAAGGCGTCGAGGCCTTCGTCGAAAAGCGCAAACCCAACTACACCGGCGAGTGACCGTCCGCCGCGCGTCATGGGTACGCAGCGGTAGAGCAGCGTGTCATCGCATCCTGGCCCGGTGGGCCGACCCTCGCCGGTATCCGTCGATTCCGTAGCGACTATGTAGATTGCGTAACGTATACTATGTATGCTCTTGCCATGAAGACGGTGACGATCACGATTCCCGAGGAGTTGGATGCTGAGGCTGCAGCCGAGGCTCGACGGCTCGGGATTTCCAAGTCCGCGCTGATCCGGCGGGGCTTGGCGGCTGTCCTGCCGGCCGAGCGGCTCGACACGGGGGCCGAACCTTGGAGCGACCTGGCCGGATTCGGCGGTAAGGGGCTCAGTGTGGAGCCGGGCGAGATCGACGCGGTCGTCTACGGCTCGTGAAGTTCGCCGACACGAGTTGGTGGGTGGCCTGGGTCCTTCCCGACGACGCCCGTCATCTTGAGGCGCTGGAGGTGCTCGCCCTGATCGGCTCCGGCGAGCAGGTTCTGACGACGAATCTGGTTCTTGGCGAGACCTGGACGTTCCTGCGCCGGAAGGACGGCCATCGCACGGCCGTCGGTTTCCTGGATCGCGTTACGGTGCTGGAGTCGGCTCGCAAGCTGGCGCTCCACGCCGTGACCGGCGAGCAGGAATCCAGGGCATGGGCCTGGTTGCGCCGCCGCGGCGAGCGGGAGTACTCCTTCGTCGATGCGACGAGCTTCGAGGTGATGCGGGCGCGGCGTCTCCGCGAGGTCCTGGCATTCGACAACGACTTCGCCGCGGCCGGCTTCATCGAACTGCGCCCCTGAACGCGCCGGCGGATCGGTGCGCATGCTCCACCCTTCATCGGGGGGATGAGTGAGCAGCCGGCTTGCCTGGTCACTGGCTGTCGAGTACGACTCGGGTACTTCGTGGGGTTCTCGGAGGGAGTACCGAACATGAGTGATGCGTCGACAGCGTGGATGATCCGGGCTGGCCGGCACGGAGAGCGCGAGGACTTCGCTCTCGAGCATGGTCTCCTCCCTGAGCCGGTCGGGCGTGCGGTGCGCTCGCCTCGGGTGCGCGGCGCCAAGTCTGCGATGCTATGGAGCGTGCAGGTCGGCGTGGGCGTCCCCGCCGAACCACCACGATAGGGAGGTCGACATGGCAGAGGATTCGGGAGCCAAGCGCGAGGTGTCGATCCGGCTGCCCCCGGAACTCGAGGGCGGCTGCTGGGCGAACTTCGCCGCCGTCACGCACAGTCCCTACGAGTTCACACTGGATTTCGTGCGGATGAACTTCGACGGAGCCGAGCCGCGCAACGGCGTCGTGGTCCAGCGGATCCACATGTCGCCGCTGTTCGTGCACCAGCTCATCGACGCCTTGCAGGACAACTGGCAGAAATACGCCGCCAAGGCCATGCCGAAGGAAGTCCGGGACTAGCCCGGCGCCCCGGCTCGCACGCCGCCTAGTGCGCCAGGGCGGCCTCCAGGCGAGGGATCAACTCGTCGAACACGTCGCGCCAGTCGGCCACGAAGCCCACGTCGCACCAGTCGAAGATCGGGGCGTCGGGATCGGGATTGATGGCGACGATGCTGCTCGCCGACCGCACGCCGACGGTGTGGTTGAACTTCCCCGACAGGCCGATGGCGATGTACAGCCGGGGTGAGATCGTGTGTCCGGTGATGCCCACCTGCCGGGCTCGGGGCATGGCCGCCACGTCGGTCACCTTTCGCGTGGCGCACAACTCGGCGCCGATCTTGCGGGCGTCGGCGCGCAGGCGGTCGTAGTCGGCCACGTCCACACCCACACCCACGCCGATCACCACCTCGGCGTGGGCCAGCTGGTCGCCGTCGTCGTCCCGTGTGCGTCGCAGCACGCGCAAACGCCCGCGCGGCGTCACGGTGATTTCGGTCACGGGCGGATCGGGCGTCCGGCGCGGCTCGGGCAGTCCGAGCACGCCGGCACGCACCGTCGCCATCTGCACCACTGAGGAGCACTTGATGGCCGCCACCACGTACCCGCCGAAGGCCAGCTTGTCGGCGATCAGTCGACCCGCCTCGCAAGAGAGCCCCACGGCGTCGCCGGTCAGACCGGCGCCCAGGCGGGCCGCCACCCGCGAGGCCACCTCGCGACCCCAGGCGGTGCTGGGTGCCAGGATCGCCCAGGGCGGCACGCCGTCGGCCCAGTCGCCGACCGCTGCGGCGATGTCCTCCTCCATGAGCCCTCCGTGGCCGTCACCGGGCGTGGCACCGGCGCCCGGCCCGGCGGCGGTGATCCGGCGGACCGCGTCGGCTCCGAAGCTGCCGAGTTCGGCCCCCGCGGCGGGGCCCAGAGCGACGACGTGGCCGCCGACGGCGGCGGCAAGGCGGGCGCCCCCTCCCAGCAACTCCCGGGTGTGCCGGTCACGAGCCGGCTCGATCAGCACGCCGACGGCGGGACCGCCGCTTCCGCCCGCCGGCAGGTCTACAGCCAACCCGGAGCCGCGGGCGACGTCCGGGGCGCCGGCGGCCGACAGCGCTCCCCGCTCGTCCAGCACCGTGATGGCCCGGTCGGTCTGCTCGGCAAGGGCACCGGAGAGCATCTCGCCTCGCCGGTCGATCTTCAGGGTCCAGATCGGTCCGACGGAGGTGGGGCTGGCGGCGGCACCCCACGGGCCGGGACCCAGCTCGTCGGCACCGATCGCCCGGATGCGCCCGGCGTCAACGCCCGCCCAGACGACCGGGTCCTTGATCTTGCACGGATCGATCAGCCGCTCAGCGCACGACAGCAGCGCCGGGAGTTCCAGCTCGGCGTCCAGCCACTCGTCGTTGTGCTCGAGGAGGAGCGACAGCCGCTCCCCGGCGAGGCGCAGCCGGCGAACCCCGCAGGCGAACGGCAGACCGAGCAGCTCGGCGAGTTGCGGGGGCACCTGGCCGGTCTCGGCGTCCACGGAGTTCCGCCCCGCCAGGATCAGGTCGAAGGTGCCGAGGTGCTCGACAGCGGCGGCCAGCGCCCGTGCGGTGGCGAGGGTGTCAGAGCCGGCGAACGCCGGATCGGTCACGTGGAAGCCGGCGCCGGCGCCGAAGGCGATGGCCTCCCGGCACACCGTGTCCGCCGAGGGTGGCCCCAGGGTCAGCACGCTGAGGGTGCCGCCGCTGGCGCGGGCGATCTGCAGGCCCTGAGCGACGCCGCGCCGGCAGTAGTCGTTCATGTGCAGTACCAGCCCGTCGCGCACGAGCCGGTTGTCGCGACCGAGCTGCATGTTCTCGAACACGGGGATCTGCTTGGCCAGCGCCAGCACGCGCAGCGGGCGGGCCGGCTCCAGCCCCGGGGCGCTCACGGCGCCGGCAGGGGGGCGAGGGTGTCGCGCGCCGTGTGGAGGTGCGCTGTCTCGTTCAGCGACGTGACGTGCATGCCGCCGAGGACGTTCCTGCGCAGGCGGGACATGCCCGTGTAGTCCACACTGAAGAAGAAGACGTTCTCGATGTGCAGCAGGTGGCTGACGAGGGCGTTGATCGTGCCGCTATGGGCCACGACGGCGACCGTCCGGTCCCGGTGCTCGGGTTCCCATGCGGCGAAGGTGCCGGCCACCTCGTCACGAAACCGATCGGGGTCGATGAATCCGGCCTCCTTCCAGCGCCCGCTGCGCAGGTGGCGCCAGATCTCGTGCCGCTCGCGCTTCATCTGCTCGTACGGGATGTACGAGGTGCTCCCGCCGTCGATCTCCGAGAACCCCTCCACGATCTCCATCTCGAGGTCCCGCTGGGTCGCCAGGGGCAGGGCCGTCTCGACCGCCCTGCGCTTGGGGCTCGAGGCGACGTGATCGATGTCTTCGTCCCTCAGCCATCCCGCCAGCCGCCGCGCCTGCTCGTGTCCCACATCGGTGAGGCCGGGATCGGCGGGCCCGTCACAGTCCTCCACCCGTTCGGGCAGGGCGTGACGGATCAGAATCAGCTTCACGCGGTCGTACGGTACCGGCCGGTGGGCCCGACTGGCCGGAAAACCCGGCGCGCCGCCGGTGCCGGCAGCGGAGTGTGGCAACATCGCGCCATGGTCGTGGATCAGACGAGCGTCCTGTTCACCACCGGCGACACCGCCGAGGTCCTGTCGTGTATGGAGGATCTCGCCGCTCGCGGCGACGGCAGGGGGTGGCTCAACCTGCAGCCCTGGGTGGAGGACGAGGACCGGCCGCCCACGTCACCGCTGGGGCGCATGTTCTCGTCGCTGGGACCCGCGATCCCGCTCGCCACCTGGGTACCGCCGCGCCGGCGCGGCCGGAGCACGGTTCTGGGGACGGTCGGGATTGCCCACGCGACCGGTCGTTTCGCGGTGCGCCGGCTGGCCGAGCGCGGCGTGGAGGTGCCGACGGCATGGGCGGTGCGGCAGGACCACACACGACGGGGACTCGTCTTCGAGTTGCCCGACGGTGCCGGCACCACCGACATCCTCAGGTTCCTGCTGGCGGCGATGGAGGTCCTCAGCGGGGTGGAGACCGACGGGCGCTGGGTCGCTGACGTGGCCGTCCAGCGCAGTTCCCGGGGTCGTTGATCGCACCGGGTGCGGTCCGCCGAGGGGACCGGGGGCGCGCCGCCACGCGCCCGCCCCTCCTCCGAATCGGCACCGTCGCCGTGGCGCCACCAGGTCGCGACCCCGGGCTACGCTCCGTGCCGGTACGAGCGGCGGTGCGAAGGGAGGCGAGGTGTCTGCGAGCATTGCGGTGAGCGGTGAGGTGAGCGAGGTCTGGGTGTGGGACACCGACAGCCCGGTCGGCCGGCTGGGCCTGGCACTGACGGAGGCCGGCCTGCGGCGCCTGTGCTTCCTGCCCGACGGAGCGGCAGGCACGGCCGACTGCTCCGTCGAGAAGCTGGCATCTGTCATGGCGGAGACGGTCTCGCCGCGCGTGACGGTCGCTGCCGCGCCACTCGACGATGTCCGGCGGGAGCTCGACGACTACTTCGCCGGCCGGCTGCAGGACTTCATCGTGCCCGTGGACTGGCGCGGGATCAACGGCTTCTACCGCAAGGCACTGGAGGTGACCGCGGCGATCCCTTACGGGCGGACGCGGAGCTACTCGACGGTGGCGGCGAGCGCGGGCAGTCCCGGGGCGGCACGCGCCGTCGGCACGGCCATGGCGACCAATCCGGTGGCCCTCGTCGTGCCTTGCCACCGCGTCGTCCGAGCGGACGGGAGGCGCGGACCGTACGGAGGAGGCACCGGGGCGAAGGACCTGCTGCTGGATCTCGAGGCGACTGTCAGCCGGAACTGAACCGCGCCGGCCCTGACCGTTGGCCGGCGGTGGTCAGGGCGCCCTCGAAGAGTCGGTCAGAGGGCGATCTCCTCGATTTCGGAGGTCTTCCAGAAGTCGTGGTTCTCGATCCAGTCCGAGTCTGCGGACCGCAGCAGGAACTCCGGATCCCGACTCGGGTCGGTCACGTCCTCCCGGACCCCGCTGAGTACAGAACGCCACGCTCCCGACCACCACGCGAACAGCGCGATGAGCAGGCAGGTGCCAAGGAAAGCCGCGAGGGGAACGAAGAATTCCACAGGGACAGCAAGATATACACAATCCCTGGGATTGTCCACCCCGACGTTTCCCCATGTTGCGCCCGGATGACGACTCGGCACGTCGAGCCGTCAGGGCTCGCGGCGGTCACGGGCAACCGGTGTCCGGCGCCGGCACGCGGTATGTTCGCCTCCCGCCGGAGGAGGTGCCATGAGCGACAACCTGGGCTTCTGGAGCATCGCGCAGGCCGACCCGCACCGTCCTGCCGTGGTGGATCCGGAGGGGCGGCACACCTCGTTCGGCGAGTTGGCGGAACTCACCAACCGGTACACGCACGGGCTGCGGTCCCTCGGTCTCGCCCCGGGCGACTCGATGGTCACGGTGCTGCCCAATGGGCTGGAGCAGATCGCCTCGATGCTTGCGGCCTACCAGGGCGGCATGTACGTCACGCCCGTCAACTGGCACCTGAGTGCCGCGGAGATCGCCTACATCGTCACCGACAGTGACGCCAAAATTCTGATCGGCCACGAGCGCTTCGCCACCGAGGCGTCGGGCGTCCTCGACGACGCCGCTGTCCCCCATGCGTTCTCGGTCGGCACTGTCGGCGGCTTCAGATCGATCGACGATTTGACGGAGGGCCGGCCGGCCACGCGCCCGGAGAACCTCACGACCGGCGCCACCATGGGGTACACATCCGGGACGACGGGGCGCCCCAAGGGCGTGCGCCGAGCCCTGAGTCTCCGCCATCCCGACGAGTCGGCCGCTCTCGCCGGCCTGCTCCTGATGCTGTTCGGTATCCAGCCTCACGCCGACAATGTGTTCCTCTGCGCGACCCCCATCTACCACTCCGCCGGCAGCTTGTGGACCACGATGTCGTTGCACATGGGGCACAGCGTGGTGCTCATGGACCGCTGGAGCCCGCTCGGGTCGCTCGAACTGATCGAGCGCCATCGCGTCACGCACACCCACCTGGTGCCGACCATGTTCCACAGGCTGCTGCAGCTTCCCGATGTCGAGCGGGACCGGTACGACGTGTCGTCGCTACGGCACGTGATCCACGCGGCGGCACCCTGCCCGGTCGAGACCAAGCAGCGGATGTTGGACTGGTGGGGCGACTGCATCTACGAGTACTACGCCGCCACGGAGGGTGGCGGGACGCTCGCCACCCCCGCCGATTCGCGGCGCTTCCCGGGAACGGTGGGCAAGCCCTGGCCCGAGACCGAGGTGATCGTCGTCGACGCCGAGGGCCGGGGACTGCCGCCGGGACAGAGCGGCACCGTGTACATCAAGATGCCCGAGCGCCTTCGATTCAACTACCACAAGGACGAGAAGAAGACGGCCGATTCCCATCGGGGCGAGTTCTTCACCGTCGGTGACGTCGGGTACTTCAACGAGGAGGGCTACCTGTTCCTCAACGACCGCGCCGGTGACATGATCATCGTCGGCGGGGTCAACATCTACCCGGCGGAGGTCGAGGGGGTGATGCAGCAGTGCCCGCTCGTGGGTGATGTGGCCGTCTTCGGCGTGCCCGACGACGACCTGGGGGAGAAGATCAAGGCTGTCGTCGAACCGGCACCGGGCGTCGAGCCGAGCGAGGAGACGCGGCAGTCCATTCACGAGTTCCTGCAGGGCGGGCTGGCGAAGCAGCGGCATCCTCACACGCTGGACTTCACGGAGGCCCTGCCCCGCGACCCCAACGGCAAGCTCTACAAGCGGCGCCTCAGTGACCCGTACTGGGAGGGGCGCACGCGCCGCATCTGAGCGGCGCAGCCGCGGAGCGGCCGTGCTTCAGGTAAGGAGGCCGAGGCCGGTGAGGGCTTCCTGCGGGGGCGCGAAGTAGTAGGCCCCGGAGACCGTCTCGGAGAACATCACGAGACGGTCGTGGTGGTCGTCGCCGGTGGCGCCGAACATGGCGGCCAGCATCAGGTCGATCTTGGCCAGGTCGTCGGTGAAGGCCAGGAAGTACAGGCCCGCCTCGATGGAGGTGCCGTACGGGATCGAGCGCCGGTAGATCTCGATCTCCTCCCCGTCGTCGTCGGTGTGCACGACCCTGCCCACGTGAGAGTCCGCCGGGAGGTCCTCCAACTCGACGCTGTCGGGCTTGGTGCGCCCGATGACCTGTTCCTGTTCGCCGGTGGCGAGGGCGGCGAAAGCGTCGAGATCGTGGACCCAGCGTTGTGCCAGCACGAAGCTCCCTCCACGGCCCGGCCCGTCGGCGATCACCGCCAATTCCCGGGCCTCGTCGGCGGGCGGGTTCTCCGTGCCGTCGATGAAACCCGTGAGGTCACGGCTGTCCCGGTAGACCCACGACGGTGTCTCACGGGCCAGCGTGCCGATCGAGTCGAAGGCCCGACGTGCCGCGAGTGCCACGTCGAAGTTCAGGTCGTGGCGGTCGCTGTGGATCCAACAGAAGACGTCCTCCTGGGTGGCCACGGCCCGCCGCCCGCTGCTGCCGCTGACCTCGGTGAACGGCTTGAGACCCGCCGGAGCCTCCAGCCCGAGCCGGCCGGTCATGTCCGAGCCGAAGCCCACGACGAGGTGCACCGCCGCCGAGGTGGCGACCTCCTGGACCGACCGCACCGCCGCGAGGACCTCGGCGGCTGTGACGCCGGATCCGGTGGCGAAGTGCTGGAACCAGTGTGCGCTGGTCCCCTCCACGAAGATGGCTTCCTGCGGGGTGCCCGGCGCGTGCGTCTGCGATGCCGGTGTCACGGTGCGACCTCCTCACTGGGCGCAGGTGTCCGGTGCCGGATCGCCGGCGAAGCGGCCGGCGATCCACTCGAGCAGGTCATCGCGCTGGACGTCGAGGACGCTGTCGTGGTCCTCGCCGGGATACTCGAGGCGCACGGTGGGGCCCTGACCGGGTTTCACGCAGAGCTGGCCGAGCAGGAACTGGCTGCTGATCGCGGGGATCTGCTCGTCGTCCGTGCCGTGGAGGATGACCACCGGCACCGGCACGGGCGCCGTGTTCACGTCGTTCTCGACGATGACCCGATCCCAGGGCGGGACGGACAAGGGGTTCTCCACCTTTAGCAGTTCCTCGGCTGCGAGCGGGTTGAACACGTCGAAGACCTGTCCCGTGCAGCCGTTCTCGAGGATCTCGAACAGGCCGAGCGCCTCGTCCGTGAAGACCTGCTGCAACTCGATCTCGTCGTACGCCTCGGCGAACGCGCCCGAGGCCATGGCCACGTACCCCTGGAACGGCCCGCCCAGCAGGACGTTGTAGAGCAGGCTGAATTGGGAGGGGGGAGCACCCGCCGCCACGCCGAGGAGCTTCAGTTCGGGTGCGTACTCCTGCCAATGCTGCCCGGTGTGGAGGGCGGCGTGACCGCCTTGGCTGTGACCCCACACCACGAACTCCTCGGTGACGGAGATGAGGGGCACGTGGTCTGCGTTCCGGAAGGTCTCCAACTCGTGCGCGGCGCGCACGCTGTCGAGGACGCCGCGGGCCTCGCTGCGACCGACGATGTAGGGGTGCAGGCCGGGCGTGCCGAGCCCTTCGTAGTCGGTGGCCACGACGGCATATCCCTCGAGGTACGAGCCGTCTTCGGTGATGATTTCCTCGGCTTCGTGTGAGGGGGCGCAGATGTCGGCCAGGCCGGTCGTCCCGTGCGCGAAAGCCACCAGTGGCCAGCCGCCGTCGGGTGGCTCGCCGGCCGGGGTCGCCACGAAGCCTGAGACGGCAACGTCGTCACCCCGCAGCGAGCGGGAGTGGTAGAGGATCCGGTAACCCACGTAGTCCTCGCCGACATCCAACTCCTCGACGTCGATGATCCTGCCCGGTTCGCCGGGCGGCAGGGGCAGCGGCACCTCTAGCGCCCCGGGGGCGTCGTAGACGGCCGCCTCGCCGGCGAAGGCTCCCTCCGTGGGCTCGGATTCGCTCGCCACGCAGGGACCGTCGTCGCCAGACCAGACGAAGCCGGCCGCCTCGCACAGCGGTCGGCTCAAGAAATCGGAAGGGAATGGCCCCGCCGCGGGTTCGGGCGGTTCCGGCTCCGGCGGCGAGGGCGGAGGTTCGGGCGCGGAAGGTGGTTCGGCCTCCTGGGGTTCGGCCTCCTCGGTGGTGGGTGGCGCATACGGATCCGGCGGTGGTTCGGGCGCGGGTGCCGGCGGGGGCGGTTCGGGCGCCGGCGCTGGGGGAGGAGGCTCCGGCGGAGGTGGTTCGGGTGCCGGTGCAGGGGGAGGAGGTTCAGGTGCCGGCGGAGGTGGTTCGGGTGCCGGTGCCGGCTCGGGGGCTGGAGCCGCTGGGGCGGGTTCCGGCGCGGGCGCAGGCGCCGGTTCGGTTGCCGCCGGGGGCTCCGCGTCGGACTGGCCGCAGGCGGCGAGCAGCAGGGCGCAGGCGGCGAGCAGCGCCGCGGCGGTAGCCGGCAACCCGCTCCGGTGCAGGCGTCGCACACCCGGTCGCGGCGGCACCGTGGGAACGTGCAGGAGCGGGTCGGTCACGATGGCTCCTCTCTGCGCGCCGTGCAAGCGCCGCGCCGGGACGGACGGTCGCTGACGAAGATGAGCGTACAACCGTCGCTCCCCGAGCCTGGGGGCGGGCCAGGGGCGGGCAGGTGGGGCGCACCGGAGAGCGGACCGCTCGGGACGTCCCCCGGCGGACTCCGGCGATCGTTCCAGTTGTTCTGCCGGAGTTGGTCATGTGCAATGCTCGCGCCCGGCATGGAACGCGCATCCGAGGAAAGTTGGCGCACTGACGGGCGAGCTACGCCGCTCTGGACCCCAACGGCGGTGGAGTCAACCAATCTGCGGGCGTTCTGCGAGGTGCTGGAGCATCAGGGGTACGGGCCGCTCACGAGCTACCCGGAGCTCCATGCCTTCTCCGTGAGTGACCCGGCGGCGTTCTGGTCGGCAGCCTGGGATTTCTGCGAGGTCATCGCCCTCACGCGCGGGGAGCGCGTCATCGAGCCGGCTGCGGAGATCTACGACGGCCGTTTCTTCCCGGACGCTCGGCTGAACTTTGCCGCCAACCTGCTGCGACGCGACGGCGATGCTCCCGCCATCGTGTTCAGTGGCGAGGCCGGCGGTCGCCGCGAGTTGAGTTGGGCGCAGTTGCAGGCCGACGTGCGGCGGATAGCGGGGGCACTGGGCGCAGGCGCCGGCATCCGACCGGGGGACCGCGTGGCGGCCTGGCTGCCGAACATCCCCGAAGCCTGTGAGTTGATGCTCGCCACGGCCGCGCTCGGCGGGGTGTTCTCCTCGTGCTCGCCGGACTTCGGCATCAACGGCGTGGTCGACCGCTTCGGGCAGATCCGCCCGAGGGTGATGGTGGCCGCCGACGGCTACCGCTACGGCGGCAAGGTGTTCGGCTGTCTCGAGCGGCTGGCTGAGATCGCTTCCAGGCTGCCGGACCTCGAGCGGATCGTGGTCGTCCCGTTCCTCGATCCCGAGCCCGACCTCGGTGGCGTGCCGGGTGCGGTGCTCTGGGAGGACTTCCTGTCCACCGGGACCTCGACGGCCGGCGGTCCGGCATCGATCTTCGCGCCGTTGCCGTTCGACCACCCGCTCTACGTGCTCTATTCCTCGGGCACCACAGGAGTGCCGAAGTCCATCGTCCACCGGGCCGGCGGCGTGCTCCTCAAGCACTTGGTCGAGCACCGCCTGAACTGCGACGTGCGCCCGGGCGACCGCGTGTTCTACTTCACGACCGCCGGTTGGATGATGTGGAACTGGCTGATGTCGGCCCTGGCCAGCGAGGCCACGCTGGTGCTCTACGACGGGGCTCCGGACCCTGTGCGGCTGTTCGACCTCACCGATGCGGAGGGGATCACGTTGTTCGGCACCGCCGCTGGGTTCATCGAGGCGACCGCCAAGAGGGGCCTGTCACCGCGGCGTACACACCGGCTCGACACGCTGCGCACCATCACCTCGACAGGCTCGCCACTCTCGCCGGAGGGATTCGAGTACGTCTACTCCGAGGTGAAACCCGACGTGCATCTGGCCTCGATCTCCGGCGGCACCGACCTGTGCGGATGCCTGGTGAACGGTGATCCGACCGCAGCGGTCTACGCCGGGGAGATCCAGCGTCCCGCGCTGGGGCTGGCCATCGACGTGTTCGATGACGAGGGGCAATCGTGTCCGCCGGGCCTGCAGGGCGAACTGGTCTGCACCAACGCCTTCCCCTCGATGCCGCTGGGATTCTGGGGCGACCCGGATGGCCCCGCAGCGGGTGATGACGCAGGCGATGGCGGCGGAGTCACGGACGATCCGCGCCGCCTCTCCGCCGGTCCCCGTTACCGCGGCGCCTACTTCGAGAGGTTCCCGGGCGTCTGGCACCAGGGCGACTTCGCACGCTGGACCGCCAACGGCGGGATCGTCATCGCCGGGCGCTCCGACGCAACTCTCAACCCCGGCGGGGTGCGCATCGGCACCGCCGAGATCTACCGCCAGCTCGAGGGCGTTCCCGAGGTGCTGGAGGCCATCGTGATCGGTCAGCCCTTCGGCGACGACACCCGTATCGTGCTGTTCGTGCGGCTCAGGGGTGAGTTGACCGGCGAGTTGACCGAACGGATCCGCGACCGCATCCGACGGAACGCCTCACCTCGCCACGTGCCGACCCGGGTCGTCGCCGTGGACGACATCCCCCGCACCCGCAGCGGCAAGCTCACCGAACTGGCGGTACGCGACGCGGTGTGCGGGCGCCCGGTGCGCAACACCGAGGCCATCGCCAACCCCGAGGCACTGGAGCAGTTCCGCGACCGCCCGGAGCTTGCGTCGTGAGCGGTGCCGGGCTGCGGCTGCGCAGCGCCCTGTTCGCCCCCGCGAGTCGCCCTGACTTGCTCCCGAAGTTGCCCCGCAGCGGCCCCGACGGCGTCATCATCGACCTGGAGGACGCGGTGGCGCCGAGCGGCAAACCACAGGCTCGCCCGGTGGCCGCGGCAGCCGCCCGCGAGCTGCGGCGGGCGCATCCCGATCTGGCGATCTTCGTTCGCGTCAACGCGGTCGACACCGAATGGTTCGAGGGCGACGTGGCGGAGGCGCTGGTGCCCGAACTCACCGGTGTCGTTGTCCCGAAGCTGGAGTCTGCTGCCGCCCTCGACCTCGTCGCCGAGCGCCTCGAGGCGGTCGGCCCGCTCGGTGTGATGGCCGGGCTCGAGACCGTGGCCGGGGTGGAGTGCGCCACCGACGTGCTGCGGCCCCCGGTCGTGGCGGCCTACTTCGGCGCCGAGGACTATGTCGCCGATCTCGGCGGCATCCGGACGCCCGAGAACACCGAGGTGCTGTACGCCCGGTCCCGCGTCGCGGTGGCGTGCCGCCTGGCCGGTGTGGTGGCGCTGGATCAGGTCGTCGTGAAGCTGCGGGACGAGGAGGTCTTCCTCACCGACGCCAGGCAGGGGCGGGCACTCGGCTACAAGGGCAAGCTCTGCATCCACCCCGCCCAGGTGCCCTGGGCGAACCGCACGTTCACGCCCTCCGCCGAGGAAGTGGATCGGGCGAGGCGCATGCTGGCGCTCTACGAGGAGACCCAGCGCAGCGGAGCCGGCGCCGTGGCCTTCGAGGGTCAGATGATCGACGAGCCCCTCGCCCGCCAGGCCCGCGCCCTTCTCGCCGCCGCCGACTGACGCGGCAGACCGGGTGGGCGCCGCCGGTGCCGTGTCCGGCTCTCGCCTCCGTCATCGATCCGGCCCCGACCCCGGCGTCCCCCACCCTCGGTCGTGCCAGTGGCTGCTTCCCGTGGGACGGCCGGTCAGCTTCGCCAGACCTGCTGCTTCAGCAACTCCGTGTCCATGTGAAAGTCGAGGCCGACGATGGCGCCACCCTCGACTCTCGACACCAGAACCTCGACGAGATCGAGCCGGGCGCCCTCGATGTCGTTGCCCTCGGGCCATTCCCCCCTGCCGGTACCGGTGGCTCGATAGACGTAGCACGCCCCGTTCTCCTCGATGATGCGGTGCAGGATCTCGAACCGGGCGTCGGGGAAGTGCTCGTAGAAGGCGCTGTGCATCTCATGGAGGCCGGCGCGGTCATAGGGATACGGGGCACCCTCGTCGTTGATCTCGCAGTTCTCCTCCAGGACCGAGACCAGCAGGTCAGGGTCGTGGCTGTTGACGCCCTCGAAGAAGGTCTCCATGAGCCGTTCGTTGGTTTCTCGCATGAGTGGCTCGCTTCGCGGTGAGTCGGTCAGTCGCCGCCGGGCCCGTAGTCCTCGGGGTAGCCCTCCATGGGCTGGGCCAGGATCCCGCCGTCGACGGTGAGAGACGTGCCCGTCACGAACGACGACAACCCCGACGCCAGGAAGAGCGTGGCGATCGCCACGTCGTCCGGGCTGCACAGCCTTCGCAGCGGAACGTGATCCACGATGCCGGCGAACTCCGTCTCGACGTCGATGCCGTGCGGAGCGACCGCCTTGATGAAGTCCGCGACCCCCTCCGTGAGCGAGGCCCCGGGGCAGATGGCGTTGACGCGGATGCCCCAGGGCGCCAACTCCATCGCCAGGGCGCGTGTCAGGCCGATGAGCGCGTGCTTGGACGTGATGTAGTGGACCAATCCCGGCGAGGATGGCTGGAACGAGTCCACCGACGCCATGTTGATGATGACCCCACCCTTGCCGTCGGCGCGCATCACACGCGCCACAGCCTGCGCACACAGGAAGCTGCCCGTGATGTTCGTGTTGATCACGCGCTGGAACTCCTCGCGCGGCATCTCGTCGAGCAGGTAGCTGGAGAACGCGCCGGCGTTGTTCACGAACACGTCGATGCGGCCTGTCAACTGCTGCGCCTCGGCCACGAGGTTCAGGATCGAGTCGTGGTCGGTCACGTCCACCCGAATGGCGAATCCCCTGTCCTCGGGGATGGAAGCCGCAACGCTCTGCGCCTTGTCGAGGCTGCGGGCGGCGGCCACCACCGTCGCACCCGCTTCGCCCATCCTGCGAGCTATGGCGGCTCCGAATCCCTGGGAGCCGCCGGTGATGACGACGCATTGGCCGGACAGGTCGACCAGTTCGGAAATCCGTCTGTCGCCGGTCTCCATCGCGTACCCCCTCGCCCGCGGCCGTCCCAGCGGCGCCTGAGTCTAGGCATCGGCCTGCGGGTGCTCAAGAAGGCGCCCGTCACCCTCGTGTGGCACCGATCGACCGGGAGGCCGACGGGGGTGGTGAGCCTTTCTCGCCGCCTGCCGGCATCGTCTAGGATCCGGCCGGGAATCTGCTCGTAGCTTCTAAAGGGGGAGTTGCAGCTTCTGGGGGGAGGACATGCACATGAGTGCCCTCGTTAGGTCTTCTGTTGTACGTGTACTCGTCGCATCGCTCGCGGTGGTTCTGCTCGCCGCAGCCTGCGGCGACGATGACTCCGAGGAGGCGCAGCCGTCCCCGCCCGCCCCGGCTCCGGCGCCCACCGAGGCGCCCGCCCCGCCGCCTGAGCCTCCGCCGCCGGCGCCCACCGAGGCGCCGGCTCCACCACCTGCTCCCACCGAGGCGCCTGCTGAGAAGCCCGTCTACGGCATGGTCACGGCGGTGCAGCACCCCTATTACGCGCCGACCGAGGCAGCGGTGGGTCCCACGTGCGAGCGGTTGGGTTGCGAGGTCATCTTCCTGCAGCCGAGTTCGTGCGACGCCGCCGAGGAGAGCCAGCTCATCCGCGACGTGCTGGCGCGGGGGATCGACGGGCTCGGGGTCTCGGCGTGCGACGCCGCCGGCGTTCTGCCGGTGGTGGAGGAGGCCGCCGCCACCGGTATCCCGATCGTCACGTTCGACGCCGACTGTTGCGCCGACGTGCGGACGATCGCGGTGAGCAACAGCGACCAGCAGATCGGCGAGTTGCACGCCGTGGCGCTCAACGACCTCCTGCCCGACGGCGGCAAGGTCGTCAACATCGTCGGATCGCTGGCGATGGAGAACGTGCGGACTCGCTTGGACGCACTCGCGGACGGCATCAACCCCAACATCGAGATCGAGAACTTCGAGGACCAGAACGACCTGACCAAGACCGGCCAGATCATCAGGGACGTCCTGACCACCCAGGGTGACGAGGTCGACATCTTCCTGACGCAGACCGGGAGCGCGGCGGTCATCGCGCAGACCCTGGTCGACGAGGGCTTCGATCACATCCCCGTCGTCGGCATCAACGACTTCGAGGACATTCTGGAGTGGGTCCGCAAGGGCAACGTCGTGAGCACGGTGGCGCTGAACCCGGGAGCCCAGGGGGAGTTGGCGCTCGTCGCTCTCGACAAGCTGCGGCAGGGGCTCACCCCCTCGGTGGACTTCTTCGGGACCGGTGGCGTGATCATCACGCCGGAGAACGTGGATACCTACGCCGACGACTTGGCGGACCTCAACGCACGTCTGCGGGAGGAATTCGAAGCTCTCTGGTCCTAGCAGCAGGTATCGATTCCGGGCGCGGCGCCGGCGCGCCGCGCCCCGCCACTCGGCGAGGCCCTTGACCCCGCGCGCATGAACCAGCACGGAGATCCGCTCTACGCCGGGTACAGGCTGACGAAGTGGTTCGGCGGGTTGCGAGCCGTCCACGACCTCTCGCTGGAGTTGTACGCAGGGCAGGTTCTGGCGCTGGTCGGTGACAACGGCGCCGGCAAGTCGACCGCACTGAAGATGCTGGCGGGATCCCTCCGGCCCGATGGCGGATCCATCCTGCTCGACGGCGAGAGCGTGCGGCTGGCGAACCCGCGCACTGCCCGCACGCTCGGGATCGAGACCGTCTACCAGGATCTGGCGCTGGCCGACACGCTCGAAGTCGTGCAGAACGTGTTCTCGGGACGGGAGTTGACGAGGTTCGGCATCCTGCGGCGCGTGGAGATGGCGAATTTGACGTCGAGCCTGTTGGAGGACTTCAAGGTCCACATCCCCAACGTGTTCGCCCAGATCGCGACGCTGTCGGGCGGCCAGCGTCAAGGATGCGCCATCTCCCGGGCCGTCAGCGGCGGCAGCCGGGTGCTGCTCCTGGACGAACCCACGGCCGCGCTCGGAGTCGCTGAGCGCCGGAACGTCCTGGATCTCATCAAGCACCTGCGCGACGCCGGCATCGGCATCCTCATCATCAGTCACAACCTGCCGGACGTGTTCCAGGTGGCCGATCGGATCACCGTGCTGCGCCGGGGCGAGCGTGTCGGGATCGTGCGCGCCGACGAGGTCGAGGCCACGGATGTCGTCGCCATGATCACCGGCCTGTCGGACAAGGCGGCAGCGGCGGGAGACTCCTGACGTGGGCGTGGACGAGCCCGGCGAGATGGATCTGGTCGGCGCGGCGTCCCGGCGCCCGCGGGGGAGGTACGGCGAGTACCGCAACCTGCTTTTCGGTGCCCAGCGGTTCCCGAAGATCATCCTGGTCGCCGTCATCGCGGTCGGTGTCATCACGGTCATCATCGAGTCGCGCTTCGCCACCTGGTTGAACGTCACCAACATCCTGCGCGCCGCGGCACCTGTCGGCGTGGCGGCCGTCGGCCAGACGATCGTGCTGATCGGCGGGAACTTCGATCTCTCGATCGGTTCGATCGCGGGCCTCACCGGGCTCATCACCGCAGTGCTGCTGCATCACGGCCTGGGTGTCCCCGAGACCATCGTCCTGGTGCTTCTCATCGGCATCGGGCTCGGACTGGTGAACTCGATCGTCGTGGGGATCATCCGGATCAACCCCATCATCGGCACGCTGGGCACGGGGAGCGTCTTTTACGGTGCCGCCGTTCTCGCCACCAAGGGAGTCCCGCAGGTCTACCCGCGCGACGACCTCACGTTCCTCGTGACCAAGCGGCTGGGGATCCACCCGTCGGTGTTCGTCTACATCGGCGTGCTGCTGCTGTTCGGGGTGTTCCTGCACATGACCGTCTGGGGGGTGCGCACCTACCTGCTCGGCGCCAACGTGGAGGCGGCGCGAACGTCCGGCGTTCCGACGACGCAGATGGTCATGATGACGTACGTCATCAGCGGGCTGCTGGCTGCGGTGGGCGGGATCCTGCTGACGGTCGAACTCGGCTCGGGTCAGCCCAGCGGGGGACAGACCTGGCTGCTGTCGACTCTCGCGGGGCCGATCATCGGCGGCGTGGCGGTGACCGGGGGAGCCGGGACGCTCTTCGGGGCGTTTCTCGGGATGGTGCTCATATCCGAGATCAACAGTTCGCTGGTATTCGCCGGATACACCTCGTTCGCCAGGGAGTTGGCGCTCGGCATCGCCATCCTGCTGGCGATGATCGTCCAAGCCGATTCGATCAGATCGTTGCTCCGGACGGCCCGTCGGCATGCTCGCCAGCGGGTGGGCGAGGAGTCCGGCGAGTGAGGCGCCGCTAGAACCCGTCCAGCTTGGCGTCGTCGAAGCGCCCTGCTTCGACATCGGCGAGGGCGCGCTCGAAGATGGCCAGCGCCTCGTCGGCATCGCTGCGGGTGATGGTCAGCGGAGGTGTGATCTCCATGACGCTGTTGAAGCACAGCAGGATGAGCCCCAACTCGAAGCAGCGGTAAGCAAGACGGCGCGCATCGTCGAGCGCCGGCTCGCGCGTCTGCGGATCGGTGACCAACTCCACCCCGAGCAGCAGTCCCCTGCCCCGGACGTCCCCGATCAGGGGGTGCCTGCTCTTCATCTCGAGCAGCTTCTCCTTGATGTAGCCGCCGACGTCGGCCGCGTTGGCGGCGAGATCCTCTCGCTGCAGCACCTCGATGAAGGCCAGGGACGTGCTGCACGAAACGGGGTGTCCCCCGAGCGTGTACGCCGTGTAGACGTCGACCTCGAGTATCTCGGACCGCCCGACGACGGCCGAGAGGGGGAAGCCACCGCCGAGCGGTTTGGCCAGACCGACCGCGTCGGCCTCGATGCCGAAATGCTCGAAGCCGAACATCCGCCCCGTCCTGCCGAACGCGGTCTTGATCTCGTCGAAGATCAGCCAGATGCCCAGGTCGTCGCACAACTCCCGCAGCGCTGGGAAGTAGTTGTCCGGGGGCACGATCTCCCCGCTGTCGGACTGGATGCTCTCCGCGAACACCGCGGCCGTCTCGTGCGCCGGGGAGACGTTCGTCAGGAGCTCGTTGCGGAGGTAGTCCAGGCACCGGAGGGAGCATTCCGTCGGGTTACATGGCCCCCAGGCACAGCGGTAGGGGTTCGGGTAGGGCGCCTTGGTGATGTGACCGCCGCCGATGGGTTTGCTCAGGGCGCCGTGTCCGGAGATGGCACCGGAGCCGATCGTCATGCCGTGGAAGGCGCCGATGAAGGAGATCACCCGCGGGCGATCGGCCGCGAGCGGAACGACCTTGGCCAGGAAGTCCATCGCGTCCGACCCCGAGACCCCGAACCAGACCTTCTTGGCGAAGTCACCCGGAAAGAGATCCACGAGCTTTTCCGCCAACTCGACGGCGGGTTCGTGGATGTAGCAGACGAGGGGGTGCGCGTACTCCTTGTCGATCGCCGCGATCGCAGCGTCGCGCACCTCCGGATGGCCGTAGCCGACGGGAACCGCGCCTCCGCAGCCCATCCAGTCCAGATACTCGTTGCCGTCGGGGTCCCACAACCGCACGCCCTTTGCCCTGTCCACGACGAACGGGTAGAGCCGGTACTTCAAGGACTTGGTGATGACGGCGCCGTCCCGGCGAGCAACCTCCCTGGTCCGGCGAATGTCCCTGGGCGCGTGAGCATCCATCGCTAGGTTCCTTCACTCATGTCCGGGGAGCGGTGGGTGTCCGGGCGATCATCGTCACGTGCGCGACACGCGCTGTCCTAGGTGGCTGGTGTTTTTCTCGGCGTTTGGGGTGTTGTGGTCTGGTAGAATTACAGGTGTGTGGTTCGGTGTTGTGGGGAGGTTGGTGTTGTGACGGTTGGTGTTGAGCCGTGTCAGGCTGATTTGTTCAAGGGGACGCGGTTTGTGGGCGAGCGGGTGGGTCCTGGTTCGATTTTTGCGGTGTTGTTCGGTGAGGGTGCCCGGTTGTTTCCCGAGGGGATGTTCGATGATTTGTTCTCGTCGCGGGGGCGGCGCAGTGTGCCGCCTCGGGTGGTGGCGACGGTGATGGTGTTGCAGCGCTGGTTCGGTTTGTCGGACCGTGAGGCGGTGGCGGCGTTCGAGTTCGATGCGCGTTGGCGTTACGCGTGCGGGGGTTTGGACGTCGACGGCGGCGGGTTCTCCCATACGGTGTTGGTGGGGATGCGGGCCCGGTTGGCGGCGTCGGGTGCGCCGCGGCGGATCTTCGACGCGACCCTCGAGGTGGCGCGCTCGGCGGGGGCGCTGTCTCAGCGGCGGGTGCTGGACTCCGCGCCGATCTACGACGCGGTCGCGACCCAGGACACCGTCACGATGCTGCGCGCCGCGATCCGCGGCGTGTTCGAGGCCGCGGATCGCGATCTGGGGGCCATTGTGCGGGGCGCCGTCGCCGGCGGCGACTATGCGTCGCGGTCCAAGCCGGCGTGCGACTGGGACGACGCGGCGGCGCGGGAGGCCCTCGTGGCGACCATCGCCGGCGACGCCGTGGCGGTGCTCGAAGCCCTCGAGGGTCGCGCGCTGAGCGTCGAAGTCGCGCAGGGCGGGGAGTTGTTGGCCGCCGTTGTGGGCCAGGACCTCTGCGAGGACCCCGAGGGGCGCCTGGTGATCGCGCGGCGCGTGGCGCGGGACCGGATCATCTCGGTGGTGGACCGCGACGCCCGCCACGGCCACAAAACCGCAGCACGAGGCTTCGACGGCTACAAGGGCCACATCGCCACGGACCCCGACTCCGAGCTGATCACCGCCACCGCGGTCACCGCCGCCAACGCCCCCGACGCCCGACCCGCCCCCGAACTCATCGCCGACCTGCTCACCGCCGACACCGCCGCCGCCGCCGCCGCCGCCGACACCACCACCACCGACACCACCACCACCGGCACCACCGGCACTGCCGGCGACGCCGGGGAGGTTGTGGAGGACTTCGCGGGCAGGCCCACCGTCTACGGCGACTGCGCCTACGGCAGCGGCGACTTCCAGAGCCTCCTCGGCGAGCACCGCATCAACTCCAAGTGCCGCACCCAAGCGCCGCAGGCGCCCGCGGGACGCTTCACCAAGGACCGCTTCAGCGTCGACCTGGCCGCCGCGACGGTCACCTGCCCCGCCGAGGTCACCGTCGCCATCAACTACCGCCCCGACGGCGCCGGCACCGCCCGCTTCGGCGCCGACTGCGCCGACTGCGAACTCCGCGGCGACTGCACCGACGCCAAAGCCGGCAGAACCATACGCATCGGCGCACACGAAACCGCCCTCGCCGCGTCCCGAGCGCGCCAACAGAACCCGGCCTGGCGCGACGACTACCGCGCCACCCGCCCCAAAGTCGAACGCAAACTCGCGCACCTCATGCGCCGACACCACGGCGGCCGCCACGCCCGCGTGCGCGGCCAACCCAAAGTCGACGCCGACTTCAACCTCCTCGCCGCAGCCGCCAACATCGCCCGCCTCGGCGCGCTCGGACTGCACACCCGCGCCACCCACTGGGCACTCACCTGAACCCCCACCCACCCCCAACACCCCAACCACACCCGCCGGGAACACATCACCAGTATGAGTGCGAAGAGCCACCAGACAACAACCCATTCCACACCAGCCACCTAGTACGTGGCCACGACGGTGCTGGCGAACTTGCCGAGCAGGTGGGGCCCGGCCAGCACCGGCTCGTAACGGGGCGACTCGCCGGGGGCCAGGCACGTCGGCAGGCAGCGGACCTCGGCGTCCCAGCGCACGTTGTGGAAGAAAACGATGCTCTGGCGTCGCGTGGAGCCCTCGGCGTCGGCCGGCGGCAGCCCGCCGCGGTGCAGCGTGGAGATCCAGCGGTCATTGGTCCAGCGGGCCATCATGTCGCCCAGGTTGACGACGAAACCGCCCGGCACCATCGGCACGACCGCCCACCCGCCGGGTCCCCTGACCTCCAGCCCGCCGGGGGCTTCGTCGTAGCGCAGGATGGACAGCGTGCCGTAGTCGGTGTGGGCGCCGGCGCGCAGCTGGCCCGGCAGCGGGCGAGTCTCCAGGTGCGGATAGTTGATCGCCCGCATGGCGCTGGAGTGGTGGCCCAGGACCGGCTCGAAGTGGTCCTCCGGCAGCCCGAGGCCCACGGCCATGATCGCCAGCAGCCGGGCAGCCAAATCGGACATGGTGCGGAAGTACACCTCCCAGGCCGGACGCAGCGTCGCCGGGCGTTCGGGCCAGCGGGGCTCGGCGAGTATCGCCTCGGCGCCCGCGGGGACGACCTCGGGCAGGTCGAGCGGGCCCATGTTGAGGCTCTCCTTCAGGTCCGGCGGCGTGGTGTCGCCGAGGGAGCGGGCCAGGGTCTCGCCCTTGATGGGCGAGTAGCCGTAGGCGTAGTCCGGCGACGGGGCCGGGCTGCGGCGCTTCTCGGCGAGCGGCAGGTCGAAGAACTCCCGCGCCGCCGTCCAGACCGCGTCGATCGTCGCCTCGGGGACGCCATGGCCCACGATGACGAAGAACCCGATGGTCCGGCAGGCCTCGTCAACGGCTCGGCCGACGCCGGCGAGTGCCTCACCCCTCTCTGTGGCGGGGGAGATGTCGATGATCGGAACCGGGGACTCAGGTGTGGCCGCTCCGCCCAACGCCGGCGCAGCGCCGGATGCGATGCTCATCGGATTCCGCTGCCGGCGGCGAGCGATTCTCCCGATCCGGGGAGGCGATTGTAACTGAGTGTCATATACTGAACTTTACTGTGAACCTGTCTCGGTGGACTCGTCGTCGCTCGGGCGCAGGTTCAGTGATGCGGAGTTCATGCAGTAGCGCTCGCCGGTGGGGGCGGGGCCGTCGTCGAAGATGTGCCCGAGGTGCGCCCCGCAGTTGTTGCACACCGCCTCGGTGCGGATTCGCCCGTGACCGAGGTCTCGGCGGCGCCCCACGCGATCCTCGCCCATCTCGGAATGGAAGCTGGGCCACCCGGTACCGGAGTCGTACTTCGTGTCGCTGGTGAACAGCTCCGTGTCGCAGACCACGCAATGGTAGGTGCCGTCGTCCTTGCAGTCCCAGTACTCGCCGGTGAATGCCCGCTCCGTGCCGGCCTCCTGCGTGACGTGGTACTGGAGGGGGGACAGTCGTCGGCGGAGTTCCCGCCGGTCGTGCTGTTCGGTGGTCATGGCGCCTCCAAAAGACGTGCAGCGAACGGGCGTTTGGATTACACTGCTGTAATCCGGAGTTGTCACAGGTGCTACACATAGTCTGTCACGGCACTGTGTGTCACACCCCCTTCCCAGAATATTCACAGACCGACTTCCCCCCGAACGATCGATGGAGCCGGCGCCCACGGGGGCCGGGGAATCAACCCACCCAGGAGGTAATGGACCGATGACGAGGGACACCGCAGCCCACAACGGAAACGGCAGGGCGCGCGAGCAGGCGCTCGATCTGGCCCTGCGCCAGATCGAGAAGAACTTCGGCAAGGGCGCGGTCATGAAGATGGGGGAGAAGGCCGCCCTCCAGATCGAGACCGTGTCCACCGGAGCGTTGGCGCTCGACGTGGCACTCGGTATCGGCGGCCTGCCCCGTGGCCGGGTCACGGAGATCTTCGGCCCCGAATCCTCCGGCAAGACCACGCTGGCTCTTCACGTCGTGGCCGAGGCGCAGCGCACGGGCGGTGTGTGCGCCTACATCGACGCCGAGCACGCCCTCGATCCCATCTATGCGCGCGCCATCGGTGTGGATGTGGACGAGATGCTGATCTCCCAGCCCGACACCGGTGAGCAGGCGCTGGAGATCGCCGACGTGCTCATCCGCTCGGGGGCCATCGACGTGGTCGTGATCGACTCGGTGGCCGCGCTCACGCCGCGGGCCGAGATCGAGGGGGAGATGGGCGACACCCACATGGGCCTGCAGGCCCGGCTCATGTCCCAGGCCCTGCGGAAGCTCACCGCCAACCTGCACAAGAGCCAGGCCGTGTGCATCTTCATCAACCAGTTGCGGGAGAAGATCGGGGTCATGTTCGGCTCGCCCGAGACCACCTCCGGCGGTCGGGCGTTGAAGTTCTACTCCTCGATACGCCTCGACATCCGCCGCATCGAGTCCATCAAGAACGGCGCCGAGGCGATCGGCAACCGCACCCGCGTCCGCGTGGTGAAGAACAAGACGGCGCCGCCGTTCCGCACGGCCGAGTTCGACATCATGTACTCCCAGGGCATCAGCCGGGAGGGCTCGGTTCTCGACATGGCGGTGGGGCTCGACATCGTGAAGAAGTCAGGAGCCTGGTACACGTACCAGGGCGACCAGATCGGCCAGGGGCGCGAGAACGTCAAGACCTTCCTGCGTGAGAACCCGGCGCTCGTGCTCGAGATCTCCGACAAGGTCGCCGAGCGCCTGCTGCCGCAGGTCGCCGAGACACCCGAGCCGGCCGAGGCGGAGGTCGCCGCCGCCCGGTAGCGCCACTGTCGAGCGCCGAGCCGAGCACATCCCGGCCGCTGGCCGGCTCCCATCGGAACCGGCCGGACGGGACCTCCTCTACGCTTGGACACGTGAGCGGGGACAAGCGGTACTTCATCCGCACGTTCGGGTGCCAGATGAACGAGCACGATTCGGAGCGCGTCGCCGGCCTGCTCGAGGCGGACGGCATGCTGCCCGCCGATGCACCTACCGACGCCGACGTGGTCGTGGTGAACACCTGCTGCATCCGCGAGAAGGCTGACCAGAAGCTCTACGCCTACCTGGGCAGGCTGAAGGGTCTCAAGCGCTCGCGCCCGGGTCTGCAGATCGCCGTCGGGGGCTGCCTGGCGCAGAAGGATCAGGACCTCGTCCGCACCCGGGCACCGCACGTGGACGTCGTGTTCGGTACTCACAACGTGCACCGTGCCGCCGAACTGCTCGCCCGCGCCGCGGAGGTCGGTCCGATCACCGAGATCCTCAGCGAGGCGGTCCGCGCCGATGCCGAGGCGTTCCCGTCGGCCCTCGGGGTGCGCCGGGATCTGCCGCACTCGGCGTGGGTGACGATCCAGATCGGCTGCGACAACTCCTGCGCCTTCTGCATCGTGCCGGCCGTGCGCGGTCCGGAGATCAGCCGGCCCTTCGAGACGCTGCGGGAAGAGGTCCACGAGTTGGCCCGCAACGGCGTCGTGGAGATCACGCTGCTCGGCCAGAACGTCAACTCCTACGGTCGCGACCTGGCGCTGGCCCGTCGCCGCGCCGGGGAGAAGGTGCCCGTGAGGCCGATGTTCGCCGAGTTGCTGCGCGCCGTCGGTTCCGTCGAAGGGATACGGCGTGTCCGCTACACCAGCCCGCACCCCAAGGATCTGCGCCCCGAAACGGTGGCGGCGATGGCCGAGACGCCCGCGGTGTGCGAGCACCTGCACCTTCCCCTGCAGTCGGGCAGCGACTCCGTGCTGGCCGCCATGCACCGGGGCTACACGGCGGAGCGCTACCTTCAGCGGTTGGCGTCGGCTCGCCGCTCGATACCGGACCTCGCCGTCAGCACCGACATCATCGTGGGCTTCCCGGGCGAGACCGAGGAGGACTTCGCCGCGACTCTCGCCGTGGTCGCCGAAGCGGGATTCGACAGCGCCTTCACGTTCGTGTTCTCGCCGCGTCCGGGAACCGAGGCCGCCGGCCTGGTGGACGGTTTCGTGGACCCCGCCACCGTGACCGGACGCTATGAGCGCCTTCGCGCGGTCGTGGAGCGCTCGGCCCGACGCCGCCACGAGGCGCGCATCGGCCGCCGGGAGGAGGTGCTGGTGGAGGGACCCAGCAAGACCCGCCCCGAACTCGGAAGCGGGCGGACCCGCCAGAACAAGCTCGTGCACTTCTCGCCGGGCGCGCCGGTGCGACCCGGCTCCTTCGTCGACGTGGACGTCACCGGCGCCGGGGCGCACTACCTGCTGGGCGAGTTGGTTGCCGTGCGCGCCACATCCGCTCCCCGCCAGCGAATTCCGGTGGTCGCGGCCTGAGCGGCAAGAACAGCGGATGGTGAACGGAAAGAACGAGGGTTGCTGGGGCCGGCTCGCCATCGTCGGCCCGACCGCCTCGGGTAAGTCGACGCTGGCGGTGGAGCTGGCCCGCAGGCGGCCACCCACCGAGCTGCTGTCGATGGACGCCATGGCCGTGTACCGCGGCATGGACATCGGTACTGGTACCCCTACCGCCGAGGAGGCGGCCGAGGTACGTCACCACGGCATCGACCTGGTGGACGCAGCGAGCGACTATTCCGTGGGGGCGTATCTGGCGGCCGTGCGCCCGGTGTTGACGACGCACGTAGTCCGCGGTGTGTCGCTGGTGGCGGTCGGTGGGACGGGGCTCTACGCCCGGGCCGTCGTGGACGAGCTGGAGATTCCCGGCGCGTATCCCGAAGTACGCGCCGAACTGGAGGCGGAGCCCGACACGACGGTTCTCTACGAGCGGCTACAACGCTGCGATCCCCTCGCCGCGGAGCGCACCGGTGCGGCGAATCGCCGCCGCATCATCCGCGCTCTCGAAGTCACGGTCGGCAGCGGCCGGCGGTTCTCGTCCTACGGGCAAGGCCTCAGTCACTACGGGCCCACCCTCTTTACGCAGGTCGGGCTGCGGCTGCCCCGCCCGCGGCTGGATGCGCGCATCGCCGAGCGCTTTCGCGAGCAACTCGACGCCGGCTTCCTCGACGAGGTGCGCCGGCTGCGGGATGCCCCGATGCCGTTGTCGCGTACTGCCCGCCAGGCGCTCGGCTACCGGGAGCTGCTTGACCATCTCGACGGTCGCTGTAGCCTGGCCGAGGCGATCGAGGAGGCGGTGCAGCGCACCCGCCGCTTCGCCCGACGCCAGGAACGCTGGTTCCGCCGTGACCCCCGCATACGGTGGCTGGATGTCCAGGAGGACCCGCGGGAGGTCTTCCCGGCCCTCATGGAGATATTCGAGCGATCCCGGATTTGAAACCGGCTCGACCACCACACGCGGGGTTGTTCCCGGCCCCCTCGGAGACATTCGACCGATGCACCTGACCAAGCACCACGTCTTCGGCAACGATTTTCTCGTAGCCCTCGAGACCGGCGACGACCCGTGCCCGCCCGGATGGGTGCGGGCGGTTTGCAGCCGCACCAGCGGGGTCGGCGCGGACGGGATCATGTGGGTGCGCCCCGAGGACGATCCCGGCGCCGCGGCCGGCCCGGTCGGCGCGCGCGAGGCGGGACCGTTGCGCGCGGCGATGCGCCTCTACAACGCCGACGGCGGCGAGGCGGAGGTGAGCGGCAACGGTCTGGCGTGCCTGGCCCAGGCACTCACCCTGCGGGCCGGGCGCGACGAGGCCGAGGCCGTGATTGCCACGATCGCCGGCGATCGCAGGGTCGTCATCGGGAACTCCCGTTTCGCGGACGCCGACGACACAGGGGCGGGTTTCGGCCGCATCCGCAGCCGCGCCGGCATCGATCTGGGTCGGCCGAGCGAGGACGGGGAGCAGACCCGGCGCGCCGAAGCGATCCTCGCCGACATGGCACCTGTGCACCTGCGCGCCGGCTGGGTGTCGATCGGCAACCCGCACGTGGTGGCGCTGCTCGCCGACGAACGTGCCCTCGAAGCGCTGCCGCTGGAGTCGGTCGGTGCCGCCATGCAGCAGCGGTTCGGTCCGGTGAACTTCGAAGCGGTGGCGGTTCTCGACCGTTCGCGAGTGCGCATGCGCGTGTGGGAACGCGGCGTGGGCGTGACCTCGGCCTGCGGCAGCGGAGCGGCGGCGCTGGCCTGGCGGCTACATCGATGGGGCCTGGTAGGGGAGTCCGTGGAGATCGAGATGCCCGGCGGGGTCGCCGAGGCGATCGTGGGTCCCACCGTCGAGTTGCGGGTTCCCGTGATCTACGTGGCGGATGTCGAAGCGCCGGAGCCTGCTGCTCCCGGCGGCGGCGATTCGTGAGCGGTCAGGCCGGCGACCGGCGCGCCGGCACCCACCGGGGGGCGTTCGGCGAGTTCGGCGGCGAGGCCGGTGGTTTCATCGATCGGGCCTTCCGCGAGCGGATCGTGCTGGTCGGCGTGGTCACCCCGCCACAGTCGACCGTCGACGTGGCGGAGTCCCTGGAGGAGTTGGCCCGGCTCACCGATACCGCCGGTGCGGATCCGGTGCATCGTGTCGTGCAGCGCCGGGACCGCATCGACGCTGCCACCTACGTCGGGCGGGGGAAGGCGCTGGAGATCCGTGATGTCTCCGAGGAATACGACGCCGACACGGTGGTGTTCGACGACGAGTTGAGTCCGGCGCAGCAGTACAACCTCGAGGGCATTCTGGGCCGCACGGCGATCGACCGCACGACGGTCATCCTGGACATCTTCGCCCAGAACGCCTCCAGCACCGAGGGGAAGGTGCAGGTGGAGCTGGCGCAGTTGCGCTACCGGCTGCCACGCCTGCGCGGCTCCGGCTACCGGCTCAGCCAGCAGGCCGGCGGGATCGGCACCCGGGGACCCGGTGAGACCCAACTGGAGGTGGACAGGCGCCGGCTGCTGCGTCGCATCAACACCCTCGAGCGCAGGCTGCGGGACATCCGGCGCCATCGCGGGGTGCAGGCGCGGCGGCGGCAGCGCTCGGCGCGGCCCACGGTCGCCATCGTGGGGTACACGAACGCCGGCAAGTCCAGCCTCCTGAACGCTCTCTGCGGTGCCGAGGCCCACGTGGAGGACCGGCTGTTCGCCACTCTCGACGCTCTCACCCGCCGCCTGGATCTGCCCGGCGGCGAGACCGTGCTCCTCGTCGACACGGTGGGGTTCGTTCGCAAGCTGCCGCACGAATTCGTGGAGGCGTTCATGAGCACGCTCGAGGTTGTCGGCGATGCCGACCTCCTGCTGCACGTCGTGGACGCATCGGCGGCCGACTGCGGCGGCCAGGTGGAGGCCGTGCGGGAGGTCCTGGGGGTCATCGGCGCGGCCAACGTGCCCGAGCTTCTGGTCCTCAACAAGCTCGACATCGCGGCCGGCGCCGAGCACCTGCTGGCGGCCTACCCGGGCAGCGTGGCGGTCTCGGCCGCAACGGGAGCCGGCTTGGAGGATCTCACGGCTGTGATCGGCGACCGGCTGCGGGCGGCGGCCTCGACGGCGGAGTTCGTGGTGCCGTTCTCGCGCGGCGAGGTGATGGCGGGACTGCACCGCTCGTCGCAGGTGCTGTCGGAGACGGCGACCGGCGACGGGATGCGCTACCTCGTCCGCATCGACGCCGCCTCCGCGGCCCGGTTTGCCGACTTCCGCCACACCGGCGGTGGGAACGCCGACGGCGGCGACGGTCAGACCTGACCGAGTCCCGCCCGCGTCCGTGCAACTCGAACCCGTAGAACTCTACCGGCGTCCCGACGTGTACCGGCGCCGCTGGGCGCTGCTCGGCGTGCTGAGCCTCGGGCTACTGCTGGTGATCATGTCGATTGCGGGCGTCAACGTGGCGCTCGCCAGCCTGCAGCGCGACCTCGGTGTCGGACTGACCGGCCTCCAGTGGATCACCAACGCCTACACCGTCACGTTCGGCGGGTTGCTGCTGATCGCTGGTGCTCTCGGTGACCGATTCGGCCGCAAGGGGGCGCTCGAGGCAGGTCTTGCCATCTTCGGTGTCGCCGCGCTGATCGGCGGTCTCGCCGACAGCAGCCTCGTGCTCATCGTCGCCCGAGCCGTCATGGGCCTCGGCGCCGCGTTCGTCATGCCCACGACTCTGTCGATGATCACGAACATTTTCGCTCCCGGTGAGCGCGAGAAGGCGATCGCCATCTGGGCCGCGGTCGCCGGAGTCGGCGCGGCGATCGGACCCCTCGTGACCGGCGTGCTCATCACCGGCTGGTGGATCATCCCGCCGGGCGGTTGGCAGTGGGCGCTCCTCTACAACCCCCCCGTCGCGGCCGCGGTCCTGCTGGCCGCCGCGCTGTGGCTGCCCCGATCCAGCGATCCCGATTCGGCCCCGCTCGATCCGCTTGGTGCGGCGACCTCACTCGTGGCGCTCAGCGCTCTGCTGTTCGGCATCATCGAGGGTCCGGGGCGGGGCTGGACGTCGCCCGCAGTCCTGGGCGCCCTCGCCATCTCGCTGGTCGTCGGTGCCGGATTCGTGGCCTGGGAGCGACGAGCCTCGACCCCGATGCTGCCGCTGTCGCTGTTCGCGAACCGCCGCTTCACCATCGGCGCGGCGGTGAACGCCACGTCGTTCATCGCGCTACTGGGCTACTGGTACCTGCTGATCCTGTACGTGCAGTTCTCCCTGGGCTACAGCGCGCTGCAGGCCGGTCTGGCCACGCTGCCCGAGGCGGTGGCCGGGATGCTCGTGGCACCCGTCACGCCGAGTCTGAGCAGCCGCTTCGGGCGGCCACGAGTCATGGCGGCCGGTTTCGCCGTGCTGGCGGTGAGCTTCGGCCTCCTCGGATTCGCCGATTCGACCACGAGCTACTGGTTCCTCCTCGGCCCGATCATTCTGGCGGGCATCGGGCTCAGCCTGGCGACCATCCCTGCCACCAACGACATCATGGCCACGACCCCGCTGGCCAAGGCCGGGATCGGTTCGGCAATCAACGACGCGTCCCGCGAGATCGGTGCCGCGCTCGGTATCGCGATCCTCGGCACCGTCTCCACGGTCGTCTACCGTCGCACCATCGACACGGACGCGTTCACCTCTGCGCTCGCCGAATCGGCCGCCGAGTCGCCCGGCGCTGCCCTGGAGACAGCGAGCACTCTCGACGCGGCCGCGGAACTGACATCGGCGCAACTACAGACCGCGACAACGGAGATCGCCGCCTCCTTCAGCCACGCGTTTGCCGTCACCATGATCGTGGCCGCGGCCGTCTGTGTGTTCAGCGCCGTGGCGGTGATCCTCGCCAGCCCGCCCAAGTCCGCCCGCCCGACCCGCGGGGGCTCCCAGCCTGAAATCCAACCCTAGGAAGTCGCTCGTGGGACTCGCGGAGGATGTGCCGAACCCCGGGGAGGGGTGGTGGTGACCTCGCCGCACAGATCCGACGCGGCAGAACGCGAGCGCCAGGATTGCTGTGCGGGCGAATCGGCCGGTGCCGACCAACGGTTGCTGCTGGAGCCCTACCCCTATGACCGTCTGGAGTCCCTGCGCGCCGTAGCGGCAGAGCATCCCGGTGGTTGCGTGGATCTCTCGGTGGGGGACCCGACGGACCCGCCGCCCCCGGCAGCGGTCGAGGCGCTGGCCGACTCGGGCGCCGAGCGGTCCTACCCGTCCTCTGTCGGGTCTCTCGCCGTGCGCCGGTCAGCCGCCTGTTGGCTGGAGCGCCGCTTCGGGATCGCGGTTGCGCCGGATCGCTTGGCGGCCTGCGTGGGAACGAAGGAGTTCGTGACCTCGCTGCCGCACTTGCTGCGGCTGCGCCGGCCGGAGCGGGACACCGTCCTCTATCCCGCGGTGGCGTATCCGAGCTATGCCATGGGCGCCACCCTGGCCGGCCTCCGGGCGGTCCCGGTGCCACTCGACGGGAAGTGGCGGCTGGACCTGGCGTCCGTCGCCGCGGCCGACGCCGCCCGGGCGCTCTGCCTCTGGGTGAATTCCCCCGGCAACCCGACCGGCGCGCTGGAGGACTTGGGGACGGTGGCGACTTGGGGGCGGGAGCGCGGCGTGGTGGTGTGCAGCGACGAGTGCTACGCCGAGTACGTCTGGGACCAACCGCGGCGTGCTGCGACGGCACCTCCACTGGAGGGCCGCACGATCCTCTCGCATGGCTCCGACGGGGTGCTTGCCGTCCACTCGCTGTCCAAACGCTCCAACTTCGCCGGCATGCGCGTCGGGTTCTACACCGGCGACGCCGAGTTGGTCGGCTTCCTGGCGCAGGCGCGCCGGCACCTCGGACTCATGGTGCCGGGCCCGGTCCAGGCCGCCGCGGTCGCCGCACTCGATGACGACGCCCACGTGGAGGCGCAGCGGGAGCGCTACCGGCGCCGGCTGGAGTTGCTGTCGGGTGTGTTCGGCGGACTGGGCCTGGAGGCGCCATCATCCGGCGGGGGGTTCTACCTCTGGGTTCCCGCACCCGAGGGCGACGCCTGGGCTCTGGCGAGGCGCATCGCCGCCGAGGCGGGGGCGCTGGTAAGCCCGGGGGAGTTCTACGGCCCCGCAGGAGCCGGATACGTGCGGGTGGCGGCGGTGGCATCCGACGAGCGCTTGGCGCTGCTGGCCGAGCGGCTGGCGCTCCCCGGAAGGTCCGGTGGGCCCCGCTAGCCTGCGCCCATGACCTACCGTGCTGATCTCAAGGCCATGATCGGTGAGCTGTGGGCAGGTCGCGCCGGGCTCTCCGCCGGCGACAGCGACGCCCGCCGAGTTGTGCACGAGGTGATCGATCTGCTCGATGCCGGCGAGGTGCGGGTGGCCGAGACCACCCCGGGTGGTGACGTCGTCGTCCATGAGTGGCTGAAGCAGGCCATCCTGCTGCTCTTCAAGCTCTCGGAGATGTCGACCACCGAGTTGGGGCCGTTCGAGTTCGCCGACAAGATCCCGCTGAAGACCCGCTACCAGGACCGCGGCGTGCGCGTGGTGCCGGGTGCCTCGGCCCGGTGGGGGAGCTACCAGGCGCCCGGGGTCGTGATGATGCCCAGCTACGTGAACATCGGGGCCTACGTGGGGGCCAACACGATGGTGGACACCTGGGCGACGGTGGGGTCCTGCGCGCAGATCGGTCGGAACGTGCACCTCTCCGGCGGGGTGGGCATCGGTGGCGTGCTCGAGCCGCCGCAGGCAGTCCCGGTCATCGTGGGTGACGAGTGCCTCATCGGGAGCCGCTGCATCGTGGCCGACGGGGCTCGCGTCGGCGAGGGCACCGTGCTCGGCGCGGGCTGCATCCTCACCGGGTCCATCCCGGTCATCGATGCCGCCACCGGTGAGGAACTGGGGCGCGGGGTCGTGCCGCCGTGGTGCGTGGCCGTGACGGGCACCCGTCCTCGCACGTTCACCGGCGGGGAGTTCGGTCTGCCCTGCGTCCTGGTGGTGAAGCGCCTGAACCCCGGTGAGCGCCACGACAAGTCGGTGCTGAACGACGTGTTGCGCGACCACGGGGCGGCCACCTGAGCGGCGGATGGTCCGTGCCGTGAACATCACCGCGCCACCGGTCGATCTGCTGGCGCTGACCGCCGAGTTGATCGGCATCCCGTCGGTCAGCCTCGCCGAGCGCGAGCTGGCAGATCGGGTGGAGGAGTGGTGCGCCGGGCGTCGGTGGCTGGAGATCCACCGCATCGGCGACAACGTGGTGGCGCGGACGGCCGGGGACAACTCGCAGCGCCTGCTGCTGGCGGGGCACCTCGACACGGTGCCTCCCAACGGCAACAGCGAACCGCTCCTCAGCGAGGACCGTGTCGCGGGGTTGGGCGCCGCGGACATGAAGGGCGGGCTGGCCGTCATGATGGCCCTCGCCGCGGCGCACCCCGACCCGGCGGTGGAGATGACCTACGTCTGGTACGCGGCCGAGGAGATCGCCATGGAGCACAGCGGCCTGCGCGAGGTGGCCGCGGTGCGTCCTGACCTGCTGGGGGCGGACGCGGCGGTGCTCGGTGAGCCCACCGGCGCGGTGCCCGAGGTGGGCTGCCAGGGCACGATGCACCTCCGTGTCACGTTGCGCGGCGAGCGGGCGCACACGGCGCGGCCCTGGATGGGCAGCAACGCCGTCCACCGCCTGGCGGACGTGCTGGGGGTACTGCGGGCGTACGAACCGCGCCGCCCGGTCATCGACGGATGCACCTACGCCGAGGCGCTGCAGGCCACCGCCGTTTCCGGCGGCGTTGCGGGCAACGTCGTGCCCGACGAGGCCGTCCTGGCTGTGAACCATCGCTTCGCCCCGGATCGCACGCCCCAGCAGGCCACCGAGGCTGTCCGAGCGATGTTGGCCCCGCACCTGGGCGACGGTGACAGCCTGGAGGTGGTGGAGATGGCGCCCGCGGCGGCGCCGCACCTCGACCACCCACTCCTGGCGGCGATCGTGCGTGCCGGCGGGGGACCGGCGGCGGTGCGCGCCAAACTCGGATGGACCGATGCGGCGTTCTTCGCGGCGCGCGGCGTCCCGGCGTTGAACTTCGGGCCGGGCCGCAGCGAGCTGGCGCACACGGCGGGGGAGTACGTGTGCCGTGACTCCCTCGAGACGGTCTACAGCGCGCTGGCGACCGTCATCGGCGCCGGGGGTCAGAGGGTGCGCAGGACGGTGATGGCCCGGCCGTAGATGCGCAGGTCCTTCGCCGGATAGCGCCGGGGCGGGTAGTCGGCGTTCGAGGACACCAGCACCACCTCGTCGCCCTCGCGGTGGAACCGCTTCACGGCGGCCTCGTCGCCCGGCAGGCCGGCCACGACGATGTCGCCCTCGCCGGCGAGGTGCTGCATCCGGACCACCAGCAGATCGCCGTCGAAGATGCCGTCGCCGGTCATCGAGTCGCCACGCACACGGAGCACGAAGGCGTCCTGGTGGCCGACGAACGCCGTCGGCAGCGGCAGGGCCTCCTCGATGTTCTCTTGCGCCAGGACGCCCGAACCGGCCGCCACGTCACCCACGAGGGGCACGTAGCTCACCGGGTGGCGATCCACGGCGTGGCCCGAAACCGGGTCGTAGTGCACCTCGAGGGCTCGGGGCTTGCTGGGGTCACGTCGCAGGAAACCCTGCTGCTCGAGGATGACCAGGTGGCGCTGGACCGAGGCCGGCGAGATGAGCCCCACGGCCTTGCAAATCTCGCGCACCGACGGCGGGTAGCCGCGCTCGCGGGTGTACTCGGCCACGAAATGGATGATCGCCTGCCGGCGTTCGGAAAGTTTGGCCACGGCCGTGGGCTGCGGCTCGGTGTCCTCGGTCGTGTAAGCCGTGGTTTCGCTGCTCATGCTGCCCTTCCTTGCGGGGGCGGATCTGGAGATCCGCGGACTTGATATGTACAGGTGTTTCGAGTTACAATGGTGTCATGCGCCGCCGATCACCAGCCGGAAGCCCAGTGGGACCGCTTGCCGGAACACATTCGTTTATGTTTGCTACATGTCCATCCACTGTCGGTACGGATGTTGCCACATCGACGCATCGGTGTCAAGGATCCTCCTCGGATCGAGTCACCCTCGGGACATCGAGGGCTGTGTCACACCCCCGGGGAATCCTGGAGGACATGGAGTCCTCAGCAATACTTGCGACGCCGGCCGGTCCCCGCGCCGCGGCCGGCGGAGTCCGATTCGACGCCGCGCGGCGCCGTCCGGCGCGGATCTACCTGTGGCGGCGCGCCATGGTTCTGGCGGTGCTGGGCTTCCTCCTCTGGGCATCGCTCTGGGGCGTCTTCCGATTGGGCGAGTTCGTCGGAGCGCATCTGGTTGCTCCGGCCGTCGGGACCGCGCCCGTCCCGGTGGTCGATGGACCTCAGGCAGATTCGTGAGGCTGTCGCTGCCGCAGATAGCGGGCGAAGATCATGCCGTCGGCAACAAGCAGGCGATCCAGGCGAAGGTCGTGCGCCGCCGGCAGCGGGTCGCCCTCGATGAGGCCCGGGCCACCCGGCGCCAGGAGCGGCGACCGTGTGATGCAGAACTCGTCGATGAGGTCGGCGCTCGCGAAGGAGGCGTTGAGTTGAGGTCCGCCCTCCAGCAGGATGAGGGTCCGGCCCTCGGCGGCGAGGTCGGCTACGACCTCTTCGGCCTCGACCGTCGCTCCACCGGCCGTGCGCACCTCGGCAACCGTCGCCAGAGCTGCCCGTCGCTCCGGCGGTGCTGCCGCTGCGAGGTACAGCCGCGGCGGCTCCGGACCGCCGAACAGGCGGGCCGCCGGGTCCAGCGCGCCGCGTGCACTCACCACGGCCAGCAGCGGCAGGGCCTCCTGACCCCGTGCCAGGCGACGTTCCCGGACCTGCGCCTCCAGCGAGGGAGGGCCGTAGTCCTCGGTGCGGGCGGTTCCGGCACCCACCACGATGGCATCGGCGCAACCGCGCAAGGCGCTGAGCACCGCCCAGTCCGTGGGCCCTCCCAGCGGGCCCGAGCGGCCCTTCACGCTCACGGAGCCGTCCACGGTGGTGATCATGCACATCATCACCCAGGGCCTGTCGCGCGACTGGAGGCGCCTCGCTTGCCCGTACACCTCGAGGTGATCGACCGCCGGGCGGAATCGTGGCCAGACCTGTTGCATTGCGACCATCGGTGCCCTCCTGCGCGGCCGGTGGCGTCCGTTCGCCCCTCCACAAGGTATCCACAGAACGTCTGCGGGGGGCCCTGGGGGAAGTTCTCGCCGGCCCGGGGGATAACTCGGCGCGCCATTGGGGGAAAATCCTTCGCGCCCGGGGGAAATATCCGGGAATTCCTCATCCGCCCGTTGAGTACGCCCATCCGGCCCGTGCCGAATGAGTAGCTTCCACCGGATGATTGACCTCGGCCCCTTCCGCTTTAGAGTGGACGGAGCAGAGGCCGCTGCGGCGCGCTCCGGCGCGGCGCCGGAAGGCGAGGTGAGCACGTGACCGTCCTGTCCGAGCAGACCCGCATCGGTCTCCAGCGCTTCTTCACCCTCGAGGATGTGCATCCGTTCGACACGGTGGAATGGAGCCGGCGGCGTGCGCTCATCACCGATACCGGCGGCGACGTCGTCTTCGAGCAGGACGGCGTGGAGTTCCCGACCTCGTGGTCGCAGAACGCCGTCAACATCGTCTCCCAGAAGTACTTCCGCGGCCGGCTCGGCAGTACCGATCGCGAGAGTTCCCTCCGTCAGGTGATCGACCGGGTCGCCGGCACGATCAGCCGCTGGGGTGCCGAGGGCGGTTATTTCGCCGGCGCGGATGAGGCGACGGCGTTCACCGATGAGCTCACGCATCTCCTCGTCACCCAGAAGGCGTCGTTCAACTCGCCGGTGTGGTTCAACATCGGGGTTCCGGGCGCCCTGCCGCAGTCCTCCGCCTGCTTCATCCTGGCGGTGGAGGACTCCATGGAGTCGATCCTGAACTGGTACACGGAGGAGGGGATGATCTTCAAGCGCGGGTCGGGTGCCGGTGTCAACCTGAGTCGCATCCGCTCGGCTTCGGAGTTTCTCTCCGGTGGCGGCCGGCCAAGCGGGCCGGTGAGCTTCATGCGGGGTGCCGACGCCTCGGCCGGGGCCATTCGCTCGGGAGGCACGACGCGGCGTGCCGCCAAGATGGTCGTGCTCGACGCCGATCATCCCGACATCGCCGAGTTCGTCTGGTGCAAGGCCCGTGAGGAGCGCAAGGCGCGTGTCCTCAGTGAGTCCGGGTTCGACCTCAGCTTCGACGGTGTCGACAGCACCTCGCTGCTGTACCAGAACGCCAACAACTCCGTTCGTGTCACCGACGAGTTCATGGAGGCAGCGCTGGCGGGACGCCAATGGGATCTCACGGCGCGCACCACCGGAGAGGTCGTCGAGACGGTCGATGCCGCCGGTCTGCTCGGCCAGGTCGCCGAGGCGGCATGGGAGTGCGCCGATCCAGGGGTGCAGTTCGATACGACCATCAACCGGTGGCACACCACGCCCGCGGCCGGCCGCATCACGGCTTCCAACCCCTGCTCGGAGTACCTCCACCTCGACAACTCGGCCTGCAACCTGGCCAGCCTGAACCTGCTGGCGTTCCTCGGCGCCGACGGGCAGTTCGACGTGGCGGGCGTCCGGGCGGCGGTCCGCGTGGTGTTCTGCGCGCAGGAGATCCTGGTGGGACGGTCCCACTATCCAACGCCTGCGATCGGCCGCAACGCCGTCGCCTTCCGTCAGCTCGGCCTGGGCTACGCCAACCTCGGCGGTCTGCTGATGACCATGGGTCTGCCGTACGACTCCGATGCCGGGCGGGCGACGGCGGCCGCCGTGACTGCGGTTATGTGCGGCGAGGCCTACCGCACGTCCGCACACATCGCGGCGCGCATGGGGCCATTCGAGCAGTACGCGGCCAACCGCGACGACGTGCTCCGCGTCCTGGACATGCACCGCCGAGCTGTGACCGGCATCGACTCCGGCCAGGCGCCCGCGGCGCTCGTTGCCGCCGCCCGGGAGTCGTGGGACGAGGCGTGTGAGCAAGCGTCGGCCTCCGGCGTGCGCAACGCCCAGGCCACGGTGCTGGCGCCCACTGGATGTCTGGTGGGTGGCTCTCTCATCCCCACCGAGCGAGGACTGATCCGACTTCGGTCGCTCGGCGATCCCCAAGGCGCCCGGTGGCAGGCTCTTGGCGTCTCAGCTGGAACAGACGAGGGACCCCGTACCGCGACGCAGTTCTATGTCAACGGCGCGGAGCGGGTGGTGACCGTGGACACGCACCGTGGCTACCGCATCGAAGGAACGCCCACCCATCGCATCAAGGTTGTCGATCCGCTGACCGGCGACTGGGTATGGAAACGCTTCAGAGACATCGAAGCCGGTGATCTCGTGCCCCTGCAGCTGAACCAGTTGGTGGGAGGTTCCCGCAGCGTGACCCTGCCCTCCTTGGGAGAGATGTACTGGACAGGTGATTGGACCACCACGGCTCCAAGAGCTATGAGCCCGGAGTTGGCCGAGTTCGTCGGATACTTCATGGGAGATGGTTCCCTGCATGCCAAGGGTCTACGCCTTTGCGTGACGGCTGGGGACATCGACGTGGTGGAGCGGCTTCGACTGCTCGGGAAGGCACTCTTCAATCTCGAGACCCACGTCACCGAAAAAGCCGGCTATCTCGAACTGGCATTTCACTCGGTTCCGCTGACCGTGTGGTGGGAAGCATGCGGTTTCGCCAAGACGCCTCCCGTAGACGGCCATGCTGGAAAGGGATGGCGGCCTCACATCCCCGATGCGGTTCTTGCCACAAATTGCCCTGAGACTTACCGGGCCTTCGTCAGAGGACTCTTCGAGGCCGATGGAACAGTGGGAGGTGGCTATCCGCATTGGTCGATCACCTCGATCGAGTTCAGCCGCGACGTGCAGTCGTTGTTACTGGCGATCGGCTATCCCACGACTCGAAAAATTGATCGGACCGGCTGGGGTGGCTCGCGGCTGGCCGTACTACGCCTCCTCAATCTGTCGTACTCGACGGAGTTTGCCGAGGAAATCGGTTTCATGAGCAGCCGCAAGCAGGCTGCCCTGGTCTCGGTGGCCACCGCCCAGGCAGCACGCCGCGACCACATTCCGGTGCCCCGCTCCGTTGTCGACCGACTCGCGCCGGAGAACGGCCGCTTGCGGCGCACCATGCTGCAATCCCTGGCCCGAAACGGCATGGTGTCGCGCCGATCGGCCTTGGAGCTGCTGCAGGGCACTGGTGATGATGAACTGGCCCGGCTGCTCGGTTACTTCTACGACCGGGTCAGTTGCGCCGGTTTGGGCGAGGAGCAGTGGACCTATGACTTGTCCGTTCCCGACAACGTCACCTACGTGGCCAACGGTTTCGTATCGCACAACACCATCAGCTTCATGATGGATTGCGATACCACGGGCATTGAGCCCGACCTGGCCCTGCGCAAGTCGAAATCCCTGGTCGGAGGGGGCTCGATGGTGCTCGTGAACCGCTCGCTGCCGGCGGCCCTGGAGCGGTTGGGCTACGGCGCCGCCGAGATCCCCGGGATCGTGGCGCACGTGGAGCGTCATGGCTCGATTCTGGGTGCTCCCGGCCTGGCGCGCGAGCACTACCCGGTGTTTGCCTGCTCCATCGGTGACAACACCGTGAGCCCCGACGGCCACGTGCAGATGATGGCGGCGGTGCAGCCCTTCCTGAGCGGGGGCATCTCGAAGACGGTCAACCTGGGTGCCGACGCCACCGTCGCCGAGGTGCGCGATCTGTTCGTGTCGGCCTGGCGAAGCGGCGTCAAGGCCCTCGCCGTCTACCGCGACAATTCGAAGTGGCAGCAACCGCTCGCGGCGGCGGGTGGCGCCGCCGAGACCGCCGGCTCCTCGGCAGCGGACGTCGCGCCACCCGCTTCCGAGCCGGTGCGTCGCCGGCTGCCTCGCCACCGCGCTTCGCGCACCATGGAATTCCGGGTGGCCGATTGCAAGGGATTCGTGACCGTCGGCCAATACGACGACGGTCGGCCCGGGGAGATCTTCGTGCGGGTCTCCAAGCAGGGTTCCACCCTGGCCGGAATCATGGACGCCTTCGCGGTCGCGGTGTCGCACGGGCTGCAGTACGGCGTCCCGCTGCGCGCCTACGTGGACGCCTATTGCGGGATGCGCTTCGAGCCGGCCGGTGTGACCGACGATCCCGACATTCGGATCGCGACCAGCCTCATGGACTACCTGTTCCGGCGGCTGGCGCTGACGTACCTGTCGCCGGAGGAACGGGCCGAGATGAGCATCTTCGCAACCTCCGAGCGGCTCGAGCCCACGCTTCCCGGCGTCGCCGAGGCGGCCGTCGGCGCAGCGCAGGGGATCGACGTCGCTCCGGACCCGCCTTCGGTGTTGCGCCGATCCGATGCTCCGACGGCAGGCGAGCCCGCTCGCGACAGATTCCATGGCGGCCTGACGGACTCCGCCTCGCCGCTGTGCATGTCGTGCGGGACGCGCATGGTGCGAGCCGGGTCGTGCTATGCGTGCGCAACGTGCGGCGTCACCAGCGGCTGCAGCTGATCCCTACGAGGCGATGCTCGCCGGCGAGGTCGTCCGCTCGATCGTCGAGTTCGCCTGAGCCGCGGCCGTCCCCTAGTGTCCCGAGTCGGAAGTTCGCTGGCGTTTCGATGGCCCCGCTATTCGCATTTGCGCAGGCCAGCTCGCTGCAGCAATCCTCCGAATACCAAACGAACTAATCGCTCAGGACACTAGGAGGGTGACGGTGCGCGGACATCGCCGAGCGGGGGGCGCTCGCTGAGCGACACCGTGCACGGTTCGGAGCCGGGAGTCCGGAGTTCGGCGCTCCATCCGGCGGCGGCCGACGGGACGTCCACGCCGGCTCGCTGCAGCACTGTCTGCAGGATCGCCAGCGCCTGCGGGGACAGCTCCTCGGGAGTCCGGTTGCGGTGCCGGCGAACGCGCAGGTCGGCCTCGGCGATGCAGCCCGCCCCGAAGCGCCGGGACAGGTCGATCAGCAGTGCGATCTCGACCCCCCAGCCCTGGACGAACGGGACCTGCACGGCGGCGTCGCGCCGTACCGCGTACTCGCCCCCGAGTGGCTGGCGGAGGTGCGCCAGCTCGGGGAAGAACTGTGCCAGCAGCGGCCGCGCCATCAACTCGGTCGTGCGACCTCCTCCGGGCTGCCCGTGCAGGAGCCGCTCGTAGTACCCCTTGACGAGGACGATCCGCTCGTCGGTCAGCAGCGGCTCCAGCAGAGCGGTGACGTAGTTGGCCTCGAAGCTCGTGAGGTCGGCATCGCACCACACGATCAGGTCGGCGTCGGTGGCGGCCAGGCTCTTCCACAGGGCGTTCCCCTTGCCGACGCCCGCTCCGGCCTCGGGCAGTACCTCCTCGGTGCCCACGACCCGAGCACCCGCAGCCTCGGCCACCTCGCGGGTTCGATCCGTGGATCTGTCATCGAGCACCAGGAGGTCGTCCACGAGCCCGACGGTGGGAGCCATCAGCGTGCTGCGTACCTCGGCGCAGATCGTCCCGACGGTCGATTCCTCGTTCAGGGCGGGCAGGCAGACGGCGACGGTCCGAGGACCCTTGAGGTCGGCGAGCCGATCGGCCGCCGCGCCCGAGGACACCGCTCAGACGATAACCGTGCCCGGTGGCGCAGCGGCGCGCCGCTAGACTTATCCGAGGCGGTGAGCATTCCTGGCGGGACCCCCGCCGCCGGAGAGTCCTGCATCGGAGAGTCCCAGTTGATTGCTTCCATTCCCAGCCCCGACGTGGGCACGCTCTCCCTGGGGCCGCTGAATCTCCGCCTCTACGGTCTCATGGTCGCGCTCGGCGTGATTGCCGGCGCGTACGCGGCCGCGCGCCTGCTGCAGCGTCGCGGGCTCAATCCGGAGTGGGCGGTTCAGGGGTGCACCGTCGGCGTCCCGCTGGCCCTCATCGGCGCCCGCGCCTACCACGTGCTGACCGACTGGAAGAGCTACCAGGGTCGTTGGGTCGACGTCGTCAAGATCTGGGAAGGCGGGCTCGGCATCCCGGGAGGGATCCTGGGGGGGGTGGTCGGCGGTCTCATCGTGATCCGGCTGCGCAGGATGCCGCTGCGCTCCATGCTGGACACGGTCGCCGTGGGATTCCCTGCCGGGCAGTTCCTCGGCCGCCTGGGCAACTGGTTCAACCAGGAACTCTTCGGTCGGCCGACCGACCTGCCCTGGGGCCTCGAAATCGACCCCGAACACCGCCCACGGGAATACCTGGAATCGGAGACGTTCCATCCGACGTTCGCCTACGAGATGGTGTGGAGCATGCTCGTGTTCGGACTCGTGTGGCGGACGGAGCGCCGCGGCAGGCTGCCACGAGGTCACTTCCTGGTTCTCTACCTCTTCCTCTACTCCGCCGGTCGCCTGTGGATCGAAGCCCTGCGTGTCGACCCTGCGAGCCTGCTCGCCGGTGTCCGGGTGAACATCTGGGTCATGGGTGGTGTCCTTGTGCTGTCGGGCCTGTTCCTGCTGCTGGTGACGCCGCGCCGCCGCCGCGCGGAGGCGGCGTTGGCCGCGGCGCCGGACCCGGCCGATGCGCCTGCGTCGAACGCCGAGGAGGCTCTGGATTCGCCCGGGCCCGACGAGCCCGAGCGGGCCACCGTGCCGGCGGACGGCGCCGACCCGGACGGAATCGCGAACGCGGAACAGTCGGCGGTTGACCCCCAACCGGACGCGACCGGCGACGAGCAGGCGCCACGCAGCGCAGACGAGTCGACCGCCGGAATCCACTCGGCCTGATCCCGTGGACGATTCGACGCTTGTCGCCGACATCAGCCCCGCACGCGTGGAGCGAGGCTTCGCCTTCGTCGACCTCTGCAACTTCACGCGCTACACCGACGATCACGGCGACCGCAAGGCGGTGGCGCTCCTCGCCGAGTTCCGCGCCGGTGTCCGCGCCGTGGTGGCAAGCCACGGGGTCCGGATCGCCAAGTGGCTCGGCGACGGGGCCATGCTCGTCGGCGTCGAGGACGAGCCGCTCGTGGAAGCCGTCGTGCATCTCAAGAAGGTCGTGGTCGCCCAGGGAGTCCTCCCCCTGCGGGCGGGCATGGCCGCCGGGCCGGTCATCCTCTTCGAGGGCGACGACTACATCGGCAACGCGGTGAACCTTGCCGCACATCTCTGTGATCTGGCTCGAGCAGGACAGTTGCTGGCCCCGGGGGACCTCCTGTCCGACTTGATGGTGAACACCAAGGCCGACGTGGTGGGACTTCTGGAGATTCCCGGGTTCACTGACCGGGTGGATGTGGTGGCGCTGCGCGAGGCGGACCCGGAGCCGTGGGTCGATGGCTGAGGATCGCGGCGCGCCCCGTCCGGCGCGGTTGGCGGCCGGACTACCGGCCTCCGGGGCCTGGGAAGAGGGTGATCCGCCTGAGGAGCGTCAGTTCTTCACGCTGCAGACCGCTCGGCCCTTCGTCCTGGAGAGTGGCGATTCGCTCGACAGCGTGACGGTGGCCTACGAGACGTGGGGCACCCTGGACGACGACGCCTCCAACGCGGTCCTGATCTGCCATGCCCTGACGGGCGACGCGCACGCCTACGACCCGCACCAGAGCAAGCGCGGCTGGTGGCAGGGCGTCATCGGCCCCGGCGAGGCCCTCGACGTGCACCGCTACTTCGTGGTGTGCGCCAACGTGCTGGGAGGGTGTCAGGGAACGACGGGTCCGGCCTCGCTGAATCCGGCGACCGGACGCCGCTGGGCGGCGACGTTCCCCCCTGTCACCGTCCGAGACATGGTGCGGGTGCAGGCGCGCCTGGCGGACCACTTGGGCGTGAAGCAGTGGCTCTGCGTGGCCGGCGGTTCCATGGGGGGAATGCAGGCGCTCGAGTGGGGCGCGATGTACCCGGCGCGGGTGCGATCCATCGCCCCGCTCGCCGTGGGGTGCGCGGCGAGCCCGTGGCAGATCGGCTGGAGTGCCGTCGGCCGCGCCGCCATCGCGTTGGATCCCCGCTGGCGCGGCGGCGAGTACTACGCGGCACCCCCGGGAGAGGGACCCCACGAGGGTCTGGCGCTCGCGAGGGCCGTGGCGCAGATCACCTACCGCAGCGACGGGTTGTTCGCCGAGCGCTTCGGTCGGTCGCTCGTCAGCCCCAACGAGCAGTTCGGGCTGTGGGATCGCTACGGGGTCGAGGGCTACCTCGACTACCACGGCGAGAAGCTGGTGCGGCGCTTCGATGCCAACTCGTACCTCCTCCTGAACAAGTCCATGGATACCCATGACCTGGGCCGAGGTCGAGGCGGCCTGCAGCGGGCGGTGGCGCGCATCGCGGCCCCCGTGCTGACCGTCTCGATCAGTTCGGACGCGCTCTACCCGCCCCGCCAGCAGACCGAACTACGGGATCTCGTCGTGGCGGCCGATGGCGACTGCCGGTACGTGCTGGTGGAGAGTCCGCACGGCCACGACGGCTTCCTCGTCGAGACCGAGGCTGTTTCGGCCGCCTTGGCGGAGTTCCTCGAGGACGTGGAGAAGGCTCGATCGCCCGCAACGCTCGGATGATCGATATGGCGCCCGGTTACACTGTCCCGGACTTGCGGGCGTAGCTCAGTTGGTAGAGCGCCACCTTGCCAAGGTGAAGGTCGCCGGTTCGAGCCCGGTCGCCCGCTCGCAGGCTCGCGGAGGCCGGACTCGCGAGGAATCGCGTCCGAAGCCTCGTGCCTCCGAAGCCACAATCTGCATCGGTGCCCGAGCGGACGAAGGGAGCGGCCTGCAAAGCCGTCTTATCGCGGGTTCGAATCCCGCCCGATGCTCGTCATTGCGGCCACGGCCATGTGCCGGAATCGGCGATGCGGTAGCCTCCTGGAGGGGCCGTTAGCTCAGATGGCAAGAGCACTTGCATGACGCGCAAGGGGTCGGGGGTTCAAGTCCCTCACGGCCCACCCCACGGGGACGATCCTTGGCGCTACCATTTGGTTGCCGCCCGGCGATGCAATATCCTCCCGGGGATCCGGGGGCCGCTCCACCAAGCTCCAACCAGATTCTGACGAACAAACATGCCACGAATCCGCAACAACATCAGTAGCGCGGTCGGCCGCGGCATCGCGGTGGATCTGGGAACCGCCACCACCGTCGTCTATGTGCGAGGCGAGGGTGTCGTACTCGAGGAGCCCAGCGTGGCGGCACTGGACGCGCGCACGGACCGTCTCCTGGCCGTGGGCCGTGCCGCCAAGGAGATGATCGGCCGGACGCCCGCCAACATCCGCACCGTGCGCCCCCTGAAGGAAGGCGTCATCGCCGACTTCGGCGTGTGCGAGAAGATGCTCCGCTACTTCATCCAGCAGGTGCACAGCAACCGATTCGCCAAACCCCGCATGGTCATCTGCGTGCCGTCCGGGATCACCCCCGTCGAACAGAGAGCGGTCCAGGAGGTCGCCGAGTTCGCAGGGGCGCGCCGGCCGGTCTTCATCATCGAGGAGCCCATGGCAGCGGCGATCGGTGCCGGTATCGCCGTGCAGGAGCCTTCCGGGAGCATGATCGTCGACGTCGGCGGCGGGACGACGGAAATCGCCGTCATCTCGCTCGGCGGGATCGTCGTGAGCCGCTCCGTGCGCGTCGCGGGTGACGACTTCGATCAGACCATCAGCGACTACGTCCGCAAGGAGTACAGCCTCGGTGTGGGGGAGCAGACCACCGAGCAGATCAAGGTGAAGTACACCTCGGCGTGGCCCTTGACCGAGGAGATGTTCATCCAGGTCCCGGGGCGGGATCTGGTGACCGGGCTGCCCAAGAGTGTCAGCATCAACACGATCGAACTGCGCGAGGCAATCGAGGAACCGCTCAACGAGATCATCGCAGGGGTCCAGGCGACTCTCGATGCCGCACCGCCGGAACTCACGGCCGACATCATGGAGAGCGGGATACACCTCGCCGGCGGCGGCTCCCGACTCCTCGGCCTCGCAGAGCGTTTGGCGGCGGAGACCGCCATCAAGGTCAACCTCGTGAAGAACCCTCAGTACGTCGTGGCGTACGGGTCGGGATATTCCCTCGAGGAGTTCGAAGCACTGAGAGGCGTGCTGCATTCGCCGGTCGCTGAGTAGCCGGCCGATCGCATAGGGGAGCGGTCCCCGCAGTCGTGGCCAGCCGCACAGGCCGCTCCCGCCTGACGCTCGTCATCCTTGTCCTCGTCACGGTCACGCTCGTCACCCTCGACGTGCGCAACGTCGGCCCGTTCGAGCGGGCGAAGAGCGCCGTCGAGGCCGCTCTGGACCCCGTCGTGTCGGGGGCGCGGCGAGCGGGAGGCCCGTTGAGCGACGCGTGGGAGTCCGTGACGGGATACGACGACCTCGAGCGCGAGAACGAGCGGCTGCGCGCCGAGTTGGAGATCGAACGCGGTCGGGACCTGGCGAACGCCAACGCCACTGTGGTCCTCCAGGAGTACCTCGCCGAGACAGGGATCCAGTACGTGACCGATATCCCCTCGACCGCGGCGCGGGTCGTTCGCCAACTCGGCAACTTCCCCGGATTCACCGTGGATGTCGACAAGGGCTCTTCGGCGGGCGTGAAGATGGGCATGCCCGCCGTCACCAGTGCCGGCCTCGTGGGGCGGGTTGTCGACGTCGCCCCGGGGCGCTCGCGCATCCGGTTGATCAGCGATCCGGAGTTCGAGCTGGGCATCCGCCTCGTGGGAGGCGAGGCCGTGGCCATCGCCCGGGGGACGGGTCGCGGTCAGCCGCTGGTGGTGAGTGAGGGCATCGACATCACGACGCCGGTGGCCGTCGGGATGCTCGTGACGACCAGCGGGATCGACCGCAGCGTCTATCCCCCCGATGTCCCGGTCGGTCTGGTGGCCGAGGTGGAGGTGGATCCGGGGCTCAATCAGGTCCTGTTCGTGCAGCCGGCGGCGTCCCTGGATTCGCTGAGCTTCGTGACGATCCTGCTGTACGACAATGCGCTGTGACAATGCCCTGTGACGGCCGGGGTTCGCGGTGACCGCCGAGAAGATCCGGCTCGTGTTCCGGTCGGCTCTCGTGCTTTTCTCCGTGTTCGTCCTGCAGGTGGGCGTCCTCGACGGCCTGCGGATCTACGGTCGAGCCTCGGAGCCGCTGCTGGTGCTGGCGGTGGCCGGCGGTCTGGTGGGAGGCTCGTGGCGGGGCCTGCGGCTCGGGTTCGCGGCCGGCCTGCTCTACGACCTCGTGGCGGGCACTCCCCTCGGTCTCGCCGCCTTCGCCTACGCCCTCGTGGCTGCCGCCTCCGGGCTCCTGCAGGGCTACATGGTCAGAATGTGGTGGTTGGTGCCACCGTTCAGCGCCTTGGGTCTGTGCCTCTACGTCCTCGCCGGTGAGGTGGTCGGCCAGGATCACCTCTACACCGATCGCTTCCTGGTGACCCTCGGTGTGGTCGAACTCTGGTCGGTCGTCCTGGCGGCGGTGACGCTGCGACTCGTGCGATGGGCCTGGAGCCAGACGGTGACCACGATCCCGCCACCACGTTCGGCGCGAACCATGCAAACCGACGCGGGGCGATGAGCGCCGTCGTCCCGCCCGGCGCCGGCCGTCCCCCCTACGGGCGCGGCGACCCGGACCGGGAGGAAGCCGCCGGCAGGCGGGGACGGTTCAGCCGTTTCGACTCGCGCATGCTGCGGCTCAGCATCATGGGCGTGATCGGCATGGCCCTTCTCACCACGCTGGTGGTGCGCCTCTGGTACCTGCAGGTGGTGGTGTCGGAGCAATTCGTGGCACGGGCCGTCGGGAACGTCATCCGCACGGTTCCCGAGCCCGCACCCCGAGGCCGCATCTTCGACGTGCGGGGAAGGGAATTGGTTGGAAACCGCACCGTCAATGTGGTCACCATGGACGCGTTCATCCTGCGGGATCAGATCGGCAGGGCCCAGAGGGAGCGTTTGGCACTCGAACTGGCGCGGCAACTCTCCCGCTCGGGCGTGCTCACCAAGTCTCTGCAGCTGACCGAGGCCCTGGCCGACCGCAGTTACGGTCCGTTCGACCGGATTCCCCTGGCCGTCGGCGTCTCCGACGCCATCAAGGTTTTCCTGGCGGAGCGCAACGAGGAGTTCCCCGGGGTGGAAGTCGTCCAGCGCACCCAGCGGGTCTATCCCTACGGTGATCTGGCGGCCCACGTTCTGGGGTACATCGACACCGTCACCGCCGAGGAACTCGAGGCGCGCCCGAACCATCCGAAGCGGTACAGCACGGTGGACGAGATCGGCAAGTCGGGTGTGGAGTTGGCGTTCGAGGACATCCTGCGCGGCAGCCCCGGATGGCGGGAGATCGAGGTCGACAACGTCGGCAATGTCGTTCGCGAGCGCGGTTACCGGCCGCCCCAACCCGGTACCGACGTCGTGCTCACCATCGACGCGGACCTCCAGAAGGTCGTGGAGGACGAACTCCTGCGGGGCCTGCTCGAGGCCCGTGAACGTCAGGATGATTCGGTGGAGGACCGCTTCGCGACCTATCCGGCACCGGCGGGCGCCGTCGTCGTGCTGGATCCACGCACCGGCAACATCCTGGCGATGGCCAGTTACCCGGACTACGACCCGCGCACCTTCATCGGCGGCATCAGCGAGGACGAGTTCGCCGCGTTCCTGCACCCGGCGAGCCACGCGCCCCTCAACAACCGGGCGATCCAGGGCGTCTATTCGCCCGGGTCGACCATGAAGCCCATCACCACCTACGCGGCTCTGTCCACGGGCCTGATCGGCCCCAACGGGTTCCTCGGGGTCAACCAGACCACGCAGGACCCCGGTTTCCACGTGCTGGCGGACTGCATCGGGGAGTGCGAGTTCGAGAATCCCGACCGCGCGCCCAACGGCGATGTCGACCTTCGCATGGCGATCACGGTCTCCAGCGACGTCTACTTCTACAAACTGGCGGAGCAGTTCGCGCACCGCCTCGGCTACGTCGACGACCAGATCCAGCACACGGCTCGGGACTTCGGCTTCGGCCGGACGACCGGTGTCGCCCTGCCGTTCGAGCACGCCGGGATCGTGCCCGATGCCGAGATCAAGCGCGCCCGCCACGAGAGCAATCCGGAAGCCTTCCCCGACCCCGGTTGGCGGACCGGTGACACGATCAACATCTCCATCGGCCAGGGCGACCTGGGTGTCACGCCGCTGCAGTTGGCGAACTCGTTCACGCCGTTCGCCAACGGCGGCAAGCTCTATCTCCCCAACATCGCGATCGCAATGATCGATCCGATCAGCGGCGAGGTGGTCAACGAGATTCTCCCGCGCGAATCCTCCCGCATCTATGCGCCTACCGACGTGCTGGCGCCGATCCTGGACGGTATGCGGGGCGCCACGACTCTCCGCACCAGCGAGCGTCTCGGCACCGCCTACAACTCCTTCGAGGGCTTCCCCCACAACGAGTGGCCGGTGGCGGGAAAGACCGGCACGGCCGAGGTGCCGGGCAAGGCGGACTCGGCGGTGTTCGTAGGGTTCGGGCCTCTGCCCCAGCCGCGCTACGTCGTGGCGGTGTTGCTCGAGGAGGCCGGATTCGGCGGCGAGGGGGCGGCGCCGGTGGTGCGTCGCGTGCTCGAGGCGGTCGGCCTGGATCGGGTGCCGGAGGCCCCCACGGAGATCCCGCGCCAGGACATGGCATTCCCGGAGCTGCTGACGGTGGGGACGCTATGAGCATCTCCGACGGCGTGAGGCCCAAGCGGCGCCTGTTGCCGCGAGTCACTCCTCTGGCCTCGTGGGTTCACGTCGACGTGATCCTGCTGGCAGCGACGGCCGCCCTCACCCTGTGCGGGATCGCGCTGATCTACAGCGCCACGCGCGGCATCGATCCGGACGTCTACAGCCGCTTCTACCTCCAGCGCCAGTCGCTGTTCGCCGTCGTCGGCGCGCTGCTGGGAACGGTTGCCGCCGTCGTCGACTACCGGCGGCTGCGACCACTGATCTGGCCCCTCTACGGGGTTACCTTGCTGGCTCTCGTCCTGGTTCTGACACCGCTCGGCTCGGTGCGCCAGGGCGCGCGCGCCTGGTTCGTGCTCGGCGGTTACCAGGTGCAACCCTCGGAGTTCGCCAAGCTTGCGATGATCGTGGTACTGGCCCACTACGCGGCACGCTGCGGGGGGCGCATGAGCCTGCGCCAGCTCCTGACGGCCCTGGTTCTGATCGCCGGCCCGGCGCTGCTGATCCTCATGGAGCCCGATGCCGGGACTGCCGTCGTGTTCGCGATCATCGCCATGGGAGTCCTACTCGTGGCGGGCGCCCAGGCGCGCCACATTCTGGTGGCGACCGCCCTCGGGCTGGTCGGTCTGGGGTTGGTCCTGGGTTCGGATCTGGTGCGGGAGTACCAGCGGGAGCGCCTCAAGTCGATCATGAACCCCGGTGGAGACGCCGGCGACACGTTCAATATCGAGCAGGCTCAGATCGCCATCGGGAACGGTGGTCTGACCGGTCAGGGCTACGGTCAGGGAACGCAAACCCGCAGCGGGCTGGTGCCGGCTCAGGAAACCGACTTCATCTTCACCGTCCTGGGCGAGGAGTTGGGTTTCCTGGGCAGCGTTGTGGTTCTCGGGCTCCTGGCGGTCCTGCTCTGGCGGATCTGGCGCTCGGCGCGTGTCGCGGGCGACCTCTTCGGCTCACTCCTGTCCACCGGGGTGCTCTGCATGATCCTGTTCCAGGTGTTCCAGACGGTGGGAATGGCCGCGGGCATCATGCCGGTGATCGGTATCCCGCTGCCGCTGCTGTCCTACGGCGGATCCTCGATCCTGACCACGATGATGGCCCTGGGCATCGTGCTGAACGTCTCGATGCGGCGTCACCTCGTGCGCGCCACCTGACCGGTCGACATCGGCTATGGGCAGGGCAGGTAGCCTGAACGTCGTGGATTCGTTATGGCCGTCTTTGGAGCCTCTCCTCGATCAGGTCCAGCGTCCGGCGCGTTACATCGGCGGCGAGGAGGGTGCCCGTCCGGCGGAGTACGGTCCCGGCAAGGTGGCGTGGCTCCTGTGCTACCCGGACAGCTACGAGGTCGGTCTGCCCAACCAGGGCCTGCAGATCCTCTACGAGATCCTCAACGAGCGTCCCGACGCGGTGGCCGAGCGGGCCTACGCCCCCTGGGTGGATCTCGAAGCGCTGATGCGCCGGGATGGTCTGCCCCTCTTCTCGGTTGACACGCATCGGGCGGCCGCTGACTTCGACATCCTGGCGTTCAATCTGTCCTCCGAACTCGTCTACACGAATGTGCTGAACCTGATCGACCTGGCAGGTGTCGCCGTGCGTGCCGCTGACCGCGCGGGGGACGACCTGCTGGTCGGGGCCGGAGGGCACTGTGCGTTCAACCCGGAGCCGCTCGCCGACTTCGTGGACTTCTTCGTGCTCGGTGACGGCGAGGAGGTGGTCAGCGAGATCACCGAAGCTGTGGCGGGCCATCGCGCCGGAGGGCGCCGGGAGGTTCTCGGAGTTCTCGCGAGGATCGACGGGGTCTACGTGCCGGCCGCCTACGAGGTGACCTTCGGTGGGCTGTCGACGACGGCGACGCCCCGCTGGCCGGAAGCGCCCGAGACCGTCCAGAAGCGGACGATCGCCTCGCTCGGGGACTGGCCGTATCCGAAGCGGCAGTTGGTCCCCCTCACGGAGGTGGTGCACGATCGCCTCAACGTGGAGGTGTTCCGCGGGTGCACGCGGGGCTGTCGCTTCTGCCAGGCAGGCATGATCACCCGACCCGTGCGCGAGCGCCCGGCGGCACAGGTCCGAACCATGATCGCCGATGGCCTGCAACGGACCGGCTACGACGAGGTCGCCCTCACGTCGCTGTCGACCGCCGACTTCAGCGGCATCGAGGAACTCGTGGCGGACACCGTGGGACCCGCCGACAGCGCCGGCGGTGCGGGCTGTCCGGCCGTCTCGGTGTCCTTGCCGAGCCTGCGCGTGGACGCCTTCACCGTGGGTCTCGCCGCTCAGCTGCAGCGAGCGCGGCGCACCGGGCTGACCTTCGCCCCCGAGGCCGGCTCGTGGCGCCTCCGCCAGGTGATCAACAAGCTCATCAGCACCGACGACCTCGACGCGGCGGTCGAGGGCGCCTACTCCCAGGGATGGCGGAGGGTCAAGCTGTACTTCCTGGTGGGCCTGCCGACCGAGACCGACGAGGACGTCCTGGGCATCGCCGCCCTGGCGCGGCGCTGTGTCGAGTTGGGCCGCCGCCATGTCCGGGGCGCATCGGTGACGGTCTCGGTCGGGGGCTTCGTCCCCAAGCCGCAGACGCCGTTCCAGTGGTTCGGCCAGAACACCGTCGCCGAACTCCGCCGCAAGGTGGCGCTGCTGGCCGACGACCTGCGCCGCGACCGGGGCGTCAAGCTGAAGTGGCACGACCCCGAGGCCACGCTCGTGGAGGGTCTGGCCAGTCGCGGCGACCGCCGGCTCGGTGCGGTCGTCGAGGAGGTCTGGCGAGCCGGCGGAACCTTCCAGGAGTGGTCGGAACACTTCGACTACGACCTGTGGCTGGACGCCATGAGCCGGCACGGGCTGTCCGTCGAGGACTACGCCTACAGGCATCGGGACGGCGGCGAGGCGCTGCCCTGGGACCACCTCTCGGCAGGCCTGCACAAGGACTTCCTCTGGCAGGACTGGCAGGACGCACTGGCCGAGTCCGGTCTGGAGGATTGTCGCTGGACGCCGTGCTACGACTGCGGGGCCTGCACGGGCTACGGCATCGAGCACGTCGTGGCGTCGGCGGTGCCGCCGGCCGGGGGCTCTCAGGGCACGGGCCAGAATCTCCTGCAGCCCGGGCCGGTGCCGGTGCGCCTGCGGGCCGCCGCGCCGCTGGCAGGTGTGTCGTGAGAGTGCGTCTGCGCTGGACCAAGCAGGGGAGGATCCGCTTCTGCGGTCATCGCGACTCCGCCCGGATCTGGGAACGCGCCGTGCGGCGCGCGGAGTTGCCGGTGTCCTACACGCAGGGGTTCACCCCGCGGCCGCGGATCTCCTTCGGTCTCGCCCTCGCGACCGGGCAGGAGTCGGTCGCCGAGTACCTCGACGTGGATCTGCGGCTGTCGCCCGAGGAGGTTGCCGCTTGCGCCGTGGACCTGCCCGAACGGCTCACGGCCACGCTGCCCGACGGCATGGCGGTCACCGACGCCTACCCGTTGGTCCCCGGAACCGCGTCGCTGCAGGAGGCGGTCACGAGTTGCACCTGGGAGTTCGCGCTGGCCGGCGCGGATCGTGGGTTCGCCGCCGGCTGGGTCGAGCGGGTGCGTTCGGCGGAGAGCCTCCCGCTGCAGCGCGAGCGCAAAGGCCGAAGCATCACCTCCGACGTGCGACCGGCCGTCGGCTCCTTACGACTGACCGACGCCCCCTCCGGGAGCGTCCTCGTTGCCGAACTCGGCACGAAACCCCGGGCGGTGCGGCCCGCAGAATTCCTGCGCCTCACCGCCCCCCCGCTGCCTGCCGGACGTGTCCGGCGGCTGCACCAATGGATCATGCGGGACGGCGAACGGTGCGAGCCGCTTGCTCCCCAGGCCGGCGTGCTGAAGCCGGCCGGTGAAGCACTTGCCGCGGCCGGGTGCCGGGCCGCTCCCGCTGCGCAGCCCGAGGTCTGCGCGCGATGAGAAGGGAACTACTGAATGTCATCGTCCCCCAAGACGGACGCCGAGTCCTCCAAACGCCGTACTGAATCAACCAAACCGGGGAACGGTCGAGCGGCCGGCGCCGGTTCCCCCGCCGGCGGAGAACGGACCGGCGCGCCTGCCGGTGCCGCTGGCGCATCAAGTCGCAAGCCCCGTATCGGCGACAGCCGGCCGGCTCCTGCGTCGCCGGACCCCCAGAAGCCACCCTCGGGATCCCAGAGCCCCACGCGTGACGGCGGCAACCGGAGCGGGTCGCGGTCCGGCGGCCGTCGCCGCCGCCGGGGCGGCCGCGGTTCGGGCTCTCGCGGTGGGCAGAAGCACAAGCCCGTCGAGGCGCTGACCACCGGTGAGCCGGTCGAACTGGACGCCGAGACGCTGGCCAAGCGACGAGGGCGAGCTCGCAAGGGTCGCCCGGTGGGCCGCTACCTCATGGCCATTCACGTCACGGCCGACGCCACCCACGTGGCGGTCCTGGAGGGTCGGGCGCTCGTGGAGTACTACGTGTCACGCCCCGCCAACGACACCACCGAGATCTACGGGAACATCTACCTCGGCCGTGTCCAGAACGTGTTGCCGGGCATGGAGGCGGCGTTCGTCGACATCGGGACGCCCAAGAACGCCATCATGTACCGGGGCGACGTCCAATTCGATGCCGAGGATCTGGAACGCTCCAGCCGCCCCCAGATCTCGCAGGCCCTGAAAGTCGGCCAGCGGGTCCTCTGCCAGGTCACGAAGAACCCGATTGCCCACAAGGGCGCCCGGCTCACGCAGCAGGTGTCCCTGGCGGGCCGCTATGTCGTCCTCGTCCCCAACAGCGACGCCTACGGCATCTCCAAGCGCCTCGCCGACAAGGAGCGCCGCCGCCTGCGGCGCATCCTGGACAACGTCAAGCCGCCCGAACACGGCGTCATCGTGCGGACCGCCGCCGACGGCGTCACCTCCGCGGAGATCCGCCAGGACGTGCTGCGGCTGGTGTCGCAGTGGGACCAGATCGACGCGCTGGCCAAGCGCTCCAAGGCGCCGTCGCTGCTGTATCGCGAGCCCGACGTGGCGCTGCGGGTCATCCGTGAGGAGTTCACCACCGACTACCGGAGCGTGATGATCGACGACGCCGACCTCTACGGATCGGTCTCGAGGTACGTCGAGGGCGTCGCTCCTGCGCTGGCCGAGCGCGTCTCCTTCTACGACCGCTCCGAGGAGAACCTCGACCTGTTCGAGCGCTATCACGTCTACAGCCAGCTCCGCAAGGCCGTGGACCGCTCCGTCTGGCTCCCGTCCGGGGGCTCCCTCGTGATCGAGCACACCGAGGCGATGACCGTCATCGACGTGAACACCGGCCGCAACGTGGGTTCGACGAGTCTCGAGCAGACCATTCTCGAGAACAACCTGGAGGCGGCCGCCGAGATTCCCCGCCAGCTGCGTCTGCGGGACATCGGCGGGATCATCGTGGTCGACTTCGTCGACATGGAGAGCAAGGCCAACCGCCAGAAGGTCATGGGTGCCCTCCGCGATGCCCTGGCCCAGAGCAAGACTCACACACGGGTCAGCGACATCTCCAACCTGGGGCTGGTGGAGATGAGCCGGAAGCGGATCGGTGAGGGGCTGCTGGAGTCCCTGTCCGGAAAGTGCGACACGTGCAGCGGCTGGGGACTCGAACTCGACGAGTCCTTGTTGGGCGGCTCCGGGCGTGGCGATAGCGTGTAGAGGCTATGTACGCAGTCGTGGCGACCGGTGGCAAGCAGTACCGCGTCAGCGAGGGTGAGGTCATCACCACCGAGTTGCTCGGTGAGGCCGGCTCGGTGGTGGAGCTGCGTCCCGTGCTGTTCGTGGAGGGCGACCGGGTCCTGGCCACGCCGGCGGAGTTGACGGCGGTCGCGGTCAAGGGCCGGATCATCGACGAGACCAAGGGCCCCAAGATCAGGGGCTTCACCTACAAGTCCAAGACCAACCAGCGACGGCGCTGGGGGCACCGCCAGCGGCACTCGCTGGTCGAGATAACCGAGATCGGGATGGCGTAGTCATGTCCAAGACCAAGGGCGGGGGCTCGACCCGCAACGGCAGAGATTCTCACGCCAAGCGGCTCGGCGTGAAGGTGTTCGACGGAACCTGGGTGACCGCGGGTTCGATCATCGTGCGCCAGCGCGGCACCAAGTTCCATCCCGGCCACAACGTCGGTCGTGGCGGGGACGACACGCTGTTCGCCACGGCGGACGGTCGCGTGGCGTTCGGTTCCCGCGGCCGCCGGCGGTTGGTGGACATTCTCACCGACTGACAGCCGGCCGTCGATCGGGCAGCACCGCTCCGGCGGGGGCGCCGCCGTATCCTTGGCCCGTGTCGGAGTTCGTCGACGAGTGCTCGCTATGCGTGCGCGGTGGTGACGGCGGCGCGGGATGTGTGTCCTTCCGCCGCGAGGCGCACGTGGACCGCGGTGGCCCTGACGGGGGCGACGGCGGCCGGGGCGGCGACGTGTGGCTCGTGGCCGACCGCAACATCGCCTCGCTGCTGGCGTTTCGTGATCATCCCCACCGTCGCGCCACCGCCGGCACACACGGATCCGGCAAGGGCCGGCACGGTGTCTCCGGCGCCGACCTGCTGGTGAAGGTGCCCGAGGGCACGGTCGTGCTCTCAGCGGACGGAGAGCGCCTCACCGATCTCACGTCGCACGGCGAGCGGTGGCCGGCGGCGCCGGGCGGCGCGGGGGGTCGGGGGAACGCCCGGTTCCTCTCCAACAGGCGCCGCGCGCCGCGTTTCGCCGAACAGGGCGAAGCGACCGAGGAGCGCTGGCTGCGGCTCGAGCTGAAGTTGCTGGCCGACGTTGCGCTCGTGGGGCTGCCGAATGTGGGCAAGAGCACGCTCATCTCCCGTCTCTCAGCCGCCCGACCGAAGATCGCCGACTACCCCTTCACGACCCTCGTGCCGAATCTGGGCGTCGTGGTCACCGGAGACGGGGAGGAGTTCGTGGTCGCTGACGTTCCGGGGCTGATCGAGGGGGCGAGCGAGGGCCGGGGCCTCGGTCACCGCTTCCTGCGCCACATCGAGCGGGCCCGTGCCCTGGTGCTGCTGATCGATCTCGGGCCCGGCGCGGAGGCGCCGCCCGAAGCCCAGCTGCGCGTCCTGACCGATGAACTCGGCGCCTACCGGCCCGATCTGCTGGAGCGCCGGCGCCTGCTCGTCGGGTCGAAGGCGGACGTGGCCACCCAGAACCTTCCGGGCGCCGACATGGTCGTCTCAGCGGTGACGGGCGCCGGCATCGCCGAACTCACCGGTCGCCTCAGCGGACTCGTGCGAGAAGCCAGGCAAGACGATCCACCACCGGTGGCTGATCGGGCACCGGTGGTCCACCGCCCCGTGGCCGGCAGGGGATCCGATGCCACCAGCGTGCGGCGCGAGGGAGCCGCGTGGCGGGTTCTCGGCCGCCCGGCCGCCCGGGCCGTGGCCGTTTCCGACCTAACCGACCTGCAGGCGCAGGACTACGTGGCCGAGCGGCTACGGGCGCTCGGCGTCGACCGGGATCTGGCGCGTGCCGGAGCGCGTGCCGGTGACGAGGTGCGCATCGGCGGGTTGAGCTTCGAGTACGAACCCGACGAGGCGATCGGTCCGGCCCCCCGCAGCTCGCGATCCGGGAGTACCGGGACATGATCGTCGTCGTCAAGATCGGCACCTCGTCGCTCACCGACGATTCGGGTCACGTCGACACCGCGGAGATCGGGCGACTCTGCGGGATGCTGGCGGAGTTGCGGGCAGGCGGCCACCAGGTCCTGCTGGTCACCTCGGCTGCCATCACCGCGGGCCGCTGGCTGCTCGGGTTCCGGACGCGCCCCAGCGATCCGGTACTCCTGCAGGCCTCCTCGGCGGTCGGCCAGGGACACCTCATGGCGATCTACAACGAGGCCTTCGCCGGGCTCGGCCTCGTGGCGGGGCAGATACTCCTGACGCCTCTGGACTTCTTCGAGCGGAACCGGTATCTGCGCGTCCGCGACACGCTCCAGCGCCTGCTGTCGCTCGGCGTGATCCCCGTCATCAACGAGAACGACGCGGTCGCCGACGACGAGATCCAGTTCGGTGACAACGACCGGATCGCCGCCCTCGTGGCGCAACTGGTGAAGGCCGACCTGCTGGTGATCCTCACCGACACCGAGGGGCTGCACACAGCCGACCCGCGCATCTCCGCCGAGGCGTCGCTCATCGCCGAGATCCGCGAGATCGACCGCGAGCTCGAGGCTGCGGCCGGCGGCATCGGCAACGCGGATGCCCGTGGTGGCATGGCGTCGAAGCTGTCGGCGGCCAAGATCGCCAGCTGGGCCGGGGTCGCCACGGTCATCGCCTCGTCCCGCCGTCCCGGCGTGCTCCGTGGTGCGGTGGCCGGGGAGAACGTGGGCACCCTGGCTCGCCCGCGACCGCAGCGGCTGGGCGCCCGCAAGCTGTGGATCGCCTTCGCGGTCCGATCCGTCGGCATGCTCACGGTGGACGAGGGGGCGCGTCGCGCGCTCGTGGATCGCGGGAAATCCCTGCTGGCGGTGGGTGTGAGGTCGGTGAGCGGCGAGTTCGTGGCCGGCGACGCGGTGGGGGTGGCCGGACCCGATGGGGAGGTCTTCGCCAAGGGACTCGTGCGGCTGCCCTCGGCACGCCTCGACGCCGTCATCGGCCGGCGCACCGACGAACACGAGGCCGGAACGCCCGAGGAGTTGATCCATCGCGACGACCTGGTGCTGCTGGCGCCGTAGCGGACCTGCGCCGGTGAGTCGAACGCGGTGCTCGGCCCGGTGACGGGAAGCGGGTGAGGATGGCTGTCGACATCGTGCTGGCTCTCGTCGGGCTGGTGCTCCTTCTGGTCGGGTCCGACTGGCTGGTGGCCGGGGGTTCCCGGCTGGCGGCGCGCCGGGGGATTCCCCCGATCGTGGTCGGCGCGGTGATCCTGGGGTTCGGCACGAGCCTCCCGGAGTTGGTCGTGGGTCTGGCGGCCGCGGCCGGGGGCGATTCGTCCCTCGGCCTTGGCGGCATCGTCGGGTCCAACGCCGCCAACATGGGCCTCGTGCTCGGCGTCGCCGCCCTTGCCGTTCCCATCGCCGCCGACCGCGCCGCCTGGCGCCGGGTCCCGCTGGCCATCGGCGCGGTCCTGCTGCTGGCGGTCTTCCTGGTCACCGGCGGTGGGGTCGTCGAGCGCTGGGAGGGCGGCGTGCTCCTCGCGACGATGGCCGGCGCCACCTGGTGGCTGTTGCGCGACCCGCACGCACGCGACGAGCAGCACGGCGACGCCCCGGGACCGGACATTTCCGCGCCGAACAGGATGGACCGGCGGATCGATGACGCGGTACGGCGCCTATCCCCCCGCAGCCGCGGTGAGTTCTGGCGGCTGGCTCTGGGTCTGGTGGCGATCGTGGCGGGTGCGCAGCTCGCCGTCGACGGCTTCACAGGCATCGCCGAGCGCATCGGACTCGCCACGGGCCTCGTCGGCCTCAGCCTCGTGGCGATCGGCACCTCGCTTCCCGAACTCGCCACCGCGCTCGCCGGGATTCGTCGGCGCCAGCCCCTGCTCACCCTCGGCAACCTGCTGGGCAGCAACATCTTCAACAGCCTGGCCATCGGGGGTGTCATCGCGCTGGTCCGCCCGGGCGGGCTTGGAGGCGACGGCGTGCCCTGGGTCGCCGCCGGTGCCATGTTCGGCATGATCCTGCTGGCAATGGTGTTCCTGGCTACGAACCGGCGGGAGCGACGCCTGGAACGCTGGGAGGGCGGCGCCCTGCTGGTCGCCTACGCGGTTGCCCTGCCGCTCATTCTGGTCTCCTGAGCCGGGCGCGCCCGGCGCGCTGCCGCGGACGCTCTGCCCCGTCATTCCGGCGGAGGCCGGAATCCACTTCCCAGCGGTCCGACCGGCGCCGCCGGCGGATCACTTGGCAGAGCCCTACTGGTCAACGGCGTCGTCGGCCTCGGCCTCCATCACCTCGGCGAGTTTCCGCAGCGTCTCCGGCGTGGCCGTACCGTCCAGCTCGCCGAGGAAGGTCGGGAGCTTCACGCCCACCTGGGCGGCCAGATCCTGCAGCGGGGGAAGGGCGCCGATGAGACCCGACAGGAAGTTGGCGGTGCTCCCGCCGCCTCCGTTGCCGCCGCCCGAGTCCCACACCGTCACCTGGTCGATCTTCAGGTTGGAGATGGCCTTGACCTGCTCGGCAACCAGGACGGGGAGCTGCTCGGCGATGAGCATCAGGGCGGCAAGTTGTGCTTCACCGCCCGTGCGGTCCACCAGCTCGCCCAGGCCCTCGGCCCGGCGGGTCAGCAGGGCCAGGATGCCCATTGCCTCGGCCTCCATGCGGAGACGCTGCCCGTCGGCCTCGCCGCCCTGGATGAACCGGATGCGGTCGGCCTCGGCCTCGGCCAAGGTGCGCACCCGCTCGCGCTCCACCTCGGCGGGCACCACGATGTCGGCGTGCTGGGAGGCCTTCTCCCGCTCGGCGCGGGCGACCTCGGCGGTGGCTTCGGCAGCGAAGGACTCCTGCTCGACGCGCGCCTGGGTGACCCGCTCGGCTGCGTTGGCCGCACGTTCGGCCTCGGCCTCCTGCTGCCGCCGTTCGCTGTCGGAGCGGGCCACGGTGACCTTGGCCTCGTTCTCACCCTCGGTGGCTGTGGCGTTGGCCGACGCCACCTTGATGCGGCGCTCCCGCTGCGCCTCGGCGGAGCCGATATCACCGTCGCGCTCCTGCTGGGAGACCTTGATCTTGGCCTCGTTGATGGCCCGCGCCGCCGCCTCCCGGCCCAGGGCGTCGATGTATCCCGACTCGTCGGTGATGTCCTGGATGTTGACGTTGATGAGCCGCAGACCAACCTTGCGCAACTCGGTCTCCAGCGACTCGGTGATGTTGGTGATGAGCTTCTCGCGGTCGGTGTTGATCTCTTCGATGGGCATGGTGGCGATGACCACGCGCATCTGCCCGAAGATGATGTCGCGGGCCAGGTTCTCCACCTCCGCCAGGCTCAGGCCCAGCATCCGCTCGGCGGCGTTCTGCATCACGCCGGGCTCGGTGGAGACGCCGACGGTGAAGGTGGCCGGTGTGTTGACCCTGATGTTCTGCTGCGAGAGCGCGCCCTGCAGCTTGATATCGATGGAAATGGGCGTGAGATCCAGGAAGGCGTAGCCCTGGATGATGGGCCACACCAGGGCGCCGCCGCCGTGCAGGCAGCGTGCCGAAGCGCCCTCGCCGCCGACGCGGCCGTAAATGACGAGGATGCGATCCGACGGGCAGCGCTTGTAGCGGGACGCCACCCACAGCAGGGCGATCAGGAGGATGGCGACGAGGCCGACGACTAGGGCGATGATTGCCATGTGGGGTCCTTTCGGAGGGGACTCGGAGAGTTTCGGCTACGAGGTGTCAGGTGAGCGGCTCGACGAGGACGGTGGTGGGGTCCACCACGTCGCTCACCTTCACGCGGGTCTTTGCGGGCAGGTCCTTGCCGGCGGTCGTGAAGGCGTCGATCACCTTCATGCGTCCCTGCACCATCACCTCCACCTTCCCCGCCTTGGCGCGGTTGGCCGAGATCGGAAGGTAGACGGTGCCGTTGACGCCCACAGCGCTGCGGTAGTCGAGGGAGCCGCTCTCGTTCATCTGGGCGAACCGCCGCCAGATCAGAACCACCACGAAGAACACGGCGAGGCCCACGGCGACCGCCACGATCACCGACACCGCGGTGGAGTTCTCGCCCTGCTTCATGAGCACGCCCGTCCAGCCGAAGGCGAAGAAGAAGGCGGTGAGACTGCGCAGCGACAGGAAACCCACGTCGGCATCGCTGCTCTCGAAATCGAAGTCGAAATCCAGACCGATGCCAACCGTCATCAAGACGAGTTGCAGCATCAGGAAGGCGCCCGAGACGATGCCGATCAGGTAGAAGACCTGCAGATCGCCCGTCAGGGCGTCCCACCACTCGGCCATCGAAGCGTTCCCCCCGGTCGGTTCGGCGCGGCGCCGTCTGCTGAGCGGCTCCGCACCCTTCAGGCTACCGGGGAACTGCGGCGCGGGCATGGTCGCGAGCCCCGCTCGACGCACCGGGGCCGCGCCGAACCGAGTCGCGGCGGTTCCACCGCGGGGTCGCCATCATCTGTGGCGCGCGCACCAGCGGTACGCTCTGAACCCGTGGGGAGGCGGTACTGGCTGGAGACACTCGGGTGTCCGAAGAACCAGGTCGACTCCGACAAGATCGCCGGGCAGCTCGCCGCGGACGGCTACAGCCCGGCCGGCGATGCCGGCGAGGCTGACCTCGTCGTCGTGAACACCTGCGCCTTCATCGCCGATGCCAGGCGCGAGTCACTGGAGGTCATCGACAGCCTGGCGGCGCGACGCCGCTCTGGATCTCGACTCGTGGTGACGGGCTGCCTGGCTGAACGCACGGGGGCTCAATTGCGGGAGGAGCGTCCCACGATCGACGCCGTGGCGGGCTTCGGCGAGCCGCTCACGCTGGGGCCAACCCGGCGCGGGAGCCGCCGCCTCAAGGTCGAGTCCGCCGGACCTGCGGTGCCTCGCATGGATCTGCTGAACCTGCCGCGCCCACCGGCACAGGCCCCGTGGGCCTACGTGAAGATCGCCGAGGGTTGCGACCGGAAATGCGGCTACTGCGCCATCCCCACTTTCCGAGGGCCGCAGCGTTCGCGCACGGCCGAGGCGATCCTGGCCGAGATCGAGATACTGGGTGTGTCCGAGGTCGTGCTGGTCGCGCAGGATCTGGCGTCCTACGGCCGCGACGGGGGTCGCGGCGAGCGCCGGCTCGTGCCACTCGTGGAGGCGGCGCGCCGGCTCGTGCCATGGGTGAGGTTGCTCTACCTGTACCCCTCCGATCTGACCGGCGAGTTGATCGCCGCCGTCCTGGCCACAGACGTGGCGTACTTCGACCTCTCCCTGCAACACGCCTCCCGCCCGCTGCTGCGACGGATGCGGCGCTGGGGGGATGGTGAACGCTTCCTGGCACGCATCGCCGCGATCCGCCGGCAGGCGCCGCACGCGGTCTTCCGCTCCAACTTCATCGTGGGCTATCCCGGCGAGACCGAGGAGGACCACGACGAGCTGCTGGCCTTCGTGACGGAGGCGCAACTGGACTGGGTCGGGGTGTTCGCCTACTCGGAGGAGGAGGGAACGTACTCGGCGGACCTGGACGGTCGGGTTCCCGGGCCGCTCGTGGCCGAGCGCATGGCCGAGTTGCGCGAGGTCTGCGATGCGATCACCGAGCAGCGTCGCCGGAGCCTCGTCGGCAGCCGCACGACGGTCCTGGTGGACGAACCGGGATGGGCGCGCAGCCACCGGGAGGCGCCCGAGATCGACGGCCTCGTGGAGGTGCCCCGCGATCTGGCACCGGGCCGGTTCGTCGAGGTCGAGATCACCGGCGCTGCGGGCGTCGACCTGGTGGCGGCGCCCCTCGTGCCGGTCGGAACGCCCGCCGGGGAGGCTGCGTGACGGCACCGGCGCCGGACATCGGACTCGGGCTGTCCAGCGCCGCGAACCTCATCACGCTGGGGCGCATCGGCGCTTCCCCGGTGCTCTTCTGGTTGATCCTGCGGGCCGACGACGACGGCGGGGCGTCATGGGTGGCTGCGGCGGTTGCCGTGGTGTTCGCCGCTTCCGATGCCTGGGACGGCCACCTGGCGCGCATCACCGGCACGGTGACGCGCTCCGGCGCCTTCCTGGATCCGCTGGCCGACAAGATCGTGGTTCTCGGCTCGATGGCGTGCCTCGCCACCATCGGCAGGGTGAGTTGGATCCCGGTTGCGCTGATCGCCGCTAGGGAGGTGTGGATGAGCGGGTTCCGCGTGCACTCGGCGCGCCGCGGTCTCTCCGTGCCGGCTCGGCGCTCGGCCAAGTGGAAGGTCATCCTGCAGGGTCTGGCCGTCATTCTGAGCCTCGTCCCGCCCCTGGCGGCGGAGGATTCGCCGGCGCGCGAGGGGCTCATTCTCGCCGTCTGGTGGCTGGCGGTCGCCGCAACGACGATCACCGGTGTCCTCTACCTTGCCGACGGTCGCCGTGCGACCAGCATGAACGGAGCCGCCACCGGGGGTACGACGTGAGGTGTGAGGTCGTGGCGGTCGGCACCGAGCTGCTGCTCGGGCAGGTGATCGACACCAACTCGGCCTGGATCGGCGAGCATCTCGCCACGCTGGGAATCGACTCGTACTACCAGACGAAGGTCGGGGACAATCTCGAGCGGATCCGAACCGTGCTGGAGACCGCCGTGGCGCGCAGCGACTTCGTGGTGGTCTGCGGCGGCCTGGGCCCAACCCACGACGACATCACGCGTGACGCGCTGGCCGCCGTCATGGGCACCGAACTCCGGCGGGACCCCGAACTCGTCGACCGCATCCAGCAGAAGTTCTGGGGCCGCGGGCGTCCGATGCCGGCCAACAACCTCCGGCAGGCGGACGTGCCCGAGGGGGCTGCCTTCGTGCCGACCTTTCCGGGCACCGCACCCGGCCTGGTCTGCCCGGTGGGAGACACGGTGATTTACGCCGTGCCGGGCGTGCCCTGGGAGATGAAGGAGATGATGACCGGGTGGATCTCCGACGACATGCGGCGCCGGGCAGGTGTCTCCTCGGTGATCCAGAGCCGGACGCTGCGCACGTGGGGCGAATCCGAGGGGGGACTTGCCGAACAACTCAGCGGTGTCATCGAGCGTCTCGACGCCTCCGGGCGCGCCACGGTGGCGTTCCTGGCCTCGGGGATGGAGGGGCTGAAGGTGCGCCTCACGGCCAAGGCCGCAACGGAGGCGGAAGCGGCGACCATCCTCGATGAAGAGGAGGCGACGGTGCGTGCCGCCATCGGTGACCATCTCGTGTTCGGGACCGACGACGAGACGATGGAGTCGGCGGTGCTGGACCTGTGCCGGCGGTCCGGTCTGACCCTGGCGACCGCGGAGTCGCTCACCGGCGGCATGATCGCGGCGCGCCTGGTCGCGGTGCCGGGCGCCGGCGACGTGTTCCTAGGCTCGCTGGTGACCTATGCCGGCGAGGCCAAGCGGCGCCTGCTGGGCGTTCCGGCGGGTCCCGTCGTATCGGAGCAGGCCGTGCGGGCGATGGCCGAGGGGGCCTGCGAGCGGCTGGGCGCCGACTGCTCGCTGGCTGTGACCGGTGTGGCCGGCCCCGCCTCCGCCGACGGCGAGGAGCCGGGAACGGTCTGGATGGCCACGTCGGTCGACGGCGAGATCGTGGCGCACCGCCAGGTGTTCCCGTTCGACCGGGAGCGAACGCGCCAGTTCACGACGATCGGCATCCTGAACGAGTTCCGCCAACGGCTGCTGCGCCGCGCGGTGAGTGCCGGTTAGAGCTCGCCGGTAGCTTCAGTCCCGTGGTGAATGGTGCGGCCGGCGAGGTCCATGCCGCTATCGACGTCGGAACCAACTCGTTCCACCTCGTGGTCGCCAGGGTCAGCGAGACCGGCGGCCTCGAGATCCTCTGCCGGGACAAGGAGGTGGTGCGTCTGGGATCCGGGTCGGGCGACATGCGCCTGTTGCAGGCGGAGGCCATCGACCGTGGGATCGGTGCGCTGCGCGGGCTCGTCAAGACCGCCGCCTCCTTCGGCGCAACCGTGCGGGCCGTGGCGACGAGCGCCGTCCGCGAGGCCGAGAATCGCCGCGAGTTCCTCGACCGTGCCGCTGCGGAGGCGGGCATCGACGTCGAGGTCGTGTCGGGAACCGAGGAGGCGCGGCTGATCCACCTCGGTGTGGTGCAGGCCCTCTCCGTCTACGACCGGCGCATCCTTCTGGTCGACATCGGCGGCGGCAGCACCGAACTGCTCATCGGGTGGGGGGACAGGCCGCTGGCGGCGCGCAGCGTGAAGCTCGGGCACGTCCGCCTCACGGAGCGCTTCTTCCCCGGCGGGGTGGCCGATGCGACCGCCGTGAGGGAATGCCGTGCCTACGTGCGGTCGTTCCTGGCCCCGGTGGGTCATGACCTGAGTCCGCTGGGCTACGAGCTGGCGGTGGGCAGTTCCGGGACGATCGCTACCATCGCCCAGATGGCCGAGCACCGGCGCAATGGCCCCGGGGACCGCTGGGTCAACAACGTCTCGTTCACCCGCGCCGAACTGGCCGAGGTCACCGATGCCGTGATCGCGGCGCCGATGCCGGAGGCGCGCCGATCCCTCGGCGGTCTGGACGAGCGGCGGGCCGACGTGATCGTGGCGGGCGCCCTCCTGCTGGAGGGCGTGTTCGAGTGCTTCGGGATACCGGCGATCACCGTCTCCGGCTACGCCCTGCGCGAGGGCGTTCTGCTGGACGGCGTCCACGCCGGTGGAGGTGGCGACGCCTTTTGGCATCTCAGTGACATCAGGCGGGAGTCGGTGCTGCGCATCGCGGAGGACTACGAGGAGGAGCGGCCGCACGTCCAGCAGGTGGCCGACCTGGCGCTGCAACTCTTCGACGCGCTGGCCGACATCCACCGCTTCGGCCTCTACGAGAGGGACCTGCTCGAGGCCGCCGGAATGTTGCACAACGTGGGTCGCTACATCTCGCGCGGCGCTCACCACAAGCACAGCTACTACGTGATCCGCAGCAGCGACCGGCTGCTGGGGTTCACCGAGCGCGAGGTGGAGTTGATCGCCCTGGTGGCCCGCTACCAGCGCAAGGCCCTGCCGCGGACGGACCATCCCGAGTTCGCCGCGCTGAACGTCGCCGATCGCGCCCGGGTGCAGCTGCTGGCAGGGATCCTGCGGATCGCCATCGCCCTCGATCGCACGCGCAGCGGGGCGGTGCGTAATGTGACGGCGAGGGCGGGCGAGGCGCTCGTCATCGCCTGCGGTACCTCGCCCGGCGCCGACGCCTCGGTGGAGTTGTACACGGCCAACCAGCGCAGCGAGTTGCTGGCCGCCGCCACCGGGCTGCCGGTCCGCGTGCTTGCCGAGACCCCGAGCCCCGGGGATCCGCTCGCCGCCGCCCGGATCCCGCCCGCCGGCGCTCGACTCTGATGTCGGGGCTGCTTGGACTGTGCCGTAGCGCTCGCCGCCGCCCGGATCCCGCCCCCAAGCGCTCGACTCTGATGTCGGGGCTGCTGACGTCGAGGGCGCCGATGTCCCGGTCGCTGACGTCGGGGTCGCTCGGACCGCGCCGCCGCGCCTGCCGTTGCCCCAACTCGCCCACGGCGGCAAGGCTGACCTCGGGGTCGCCCGGAGGTCCTCGGCTGCCGTTCGGGCCGGCTCGAGGGTCGCACCGGAGCCCTCTTCGGTTGTCAGTGTGCGCAGGGCTCAATGCCAATCGAGCGGTCCGGCCCGTCGCGGGCGGGACTTCGGTCGGGTGGGGGATCGGTTGTGTCGGTTGTCGTGCGGTTGCCGTCGGCTCGGCGTGCCCCCTCGATCTTCCGTGCCTCGTTGGCGTGGTGGATGTGGTGATGGCGGCTGCAGAGGAGAGTGAGGTTGTCCAGGTCGGTGCGTCCCCCTTCGACCCAGGGCACGATGTGGTGGATCTCGCACATCCAGTGGGGCCGCTCACATCCGGGAGCGGTGCAGGTGCGGTCGCGGGCGATGAGGGCTCTGCGGATCTTGCGGTTGGCGGCCCGCCGGCTGTAGCCCAGGTCGAGCTTGAAGGGCTTGCGGTGACGGATGGCGGTGAGGACATCGGCGTCGCACAGCAGGCGTCGCGCCGCCGCCGGCGACAGGGGCGTCGTGTCGTCGAGTTCGCAACGAGTGTCGTCGTGGAAGCCCCCGGTGAGGGTCTCGTGGTCGATGAGGACCATCACGTCGACGTGTGAGCCGAGCGGTTCGTCGGCGTTGTCGCCGAGTTGGCGGCTGCGGCGCGCCATGTCCACCAGGGCGTCGGCGTTGCGCTGGGGGCAGGTCAGCTCCTTGGCGGGCACGTTGTCGGCGTCGGGGTGGTCGGCACGCCAGCGGGCCTCGGCCAGGCGCCGCAGTTCGTTCTCGAAGAACGCGAACTGATCGGGTGGTAGCAGGCCGCGCACGCCGCACAGGCCGTCGTCGGTGGTGAATGTGGTGACGCTGCGCCGCCGTCGCTGCGCCACGTCCCGCCCGGCGCCATCGTCGCCCGCGGCGCGGTCCGCCCAGCGGCGCAGGAACCGCCGGAAGGCGTCGACGCTCATGGCCTCCGCGGCGGCGATCAACTTCTCCTGCCGCCCGCGCACCGCCAGGGCCACCCGGCGGGCCGCCTCACGCGCCGCATCGGGGAAGTCCAAGTCCGGATCGACACTCAGGTCCACGCCATCGGGAGCCGCATAGGTCGCCAGCGCCTGCACGTGCCCGCGGGTGATGCGCCCATCGGCGAGAGCCTCAGCCACCTCGGGCAGGTCCTCCAGACCTGACGCGGTGCGCGTTCGCGCCAGCGCCTCCCGGCGGCCGACACCGGTGTGCCCGCTCAACCAGGCCGCCGTGTCCGCCGCGCCCGCCGCTGCGGCAACACCGCGGCGAGTTGCCACCGCCAGCGCCGCGGCCTCCCGCGCGTCCACCCACGACCGCACCGCTCGCACTGCCGCCAGGAACCCGCCCAGGCCCTCCGCATCGAGGGCATCCGCGTTGCTCCCCAGGACCGCCAACGCTCCCAGTGGGAGGTCCGGACCCCTGCGATCCTCGTTGCCGCGGCCAGTACCGCGCTCGGCCATGACACCTCCTGAGGCCTGCCCGGAGCCCAAGTAACCCGCATCGATCGTCGACACCGGTGCCGCTTCGTGCATGTCCGCGCGTTCCATGACGGTGATGCTACGAAGGGGGTGTGACAGCGTTCTCCGAGCGTCACTCCCGGCGCGCATCCCGGCGGCGACACCCTCCGGCGCTGTCGGCGTCGCCGGTCGCTGATCCGGTCCTTCGGGCACTACCTGCTCCATGACGGTGATGTTACGAGGGGGGTGTGACAGTGTTCCGGGGGCGGTTCGGCGGGTGCGGGTCGTGCCGGCGGTGGGGTTGGGGATTGCCGGGCAGGCGGGCCGGGATCCGGACCCGTGGGGTGCTTCCGCTGCCATGTTTGTGATGTTACGAGGGGGGTGTGACAGTGGCCTCGGAGCGCTGCCGCCGGAACTCCGCCGCCCCGTCCAGCCGGCCGTACCGCGACGGTGGCAACTGGAACCAGGTTGCGTCCGATCCGCATGACCCACCCCGAGGCGCGGCCCCACGGCCCGGGACGGTGGAGGCTGGAATCAGGCACGGCCCCGGACCCGCTCCGGCGACCAGGATGCACTGCCGCGGCGGCTATTCGAGTGGGAACTCGTCGTAGCTGAAGGGTGGCGTGGCCGGGTCGAAGACGCGTGGGCGGTGGATGTGTCCGGTGCCTTGGCGGTCGCTGTGGAGGTAGGCCTCGACGGCGTCGGCGGTGGCGGTGGCGGCTGCGCGGATGTATGCGTCGGTGGCGAACAGCCTGGCCTCGGCGGGGTTGGAGAGGTAGCCGTACTCGACGAGGACGGCGGGGGTGGCGGGTCGGCGGATCATGCCGTAGACGTCGCCGCCGTCGTAGGGGGACAGCACTCGCAGGACGCCGGCGTTGGGTAGGCGGGACCAGCGGATGCCTTCGAAGCGGGTGAGCGCGGCGGTGATCTCCTCGTAGAGAAGGGCTCCGAGGCGCGCCGAGGATGCCCGCGGCGCGCCCGGGGAGGTCGATTGGACGTACAACTCGGTGCCGGGGGTGTCGCTCAGCGTTGTCGTGGGCGCGTTGTGGTGGATGGAGATGAGCGCGTCGACTCCCAGCGCGTCAGCGAAGGCGGCGCGCACCGCCAGCGGCGTCCCGTAGTCCCCGGTGCGGGTCAGCACCGCGCCGATGCCGCGACCGGCGAGTTCGGCGACGACGGCGCGGCCGAGCGTGAGGTTCAGGTCGCGTTCGGCAAGGCCGTTGCCGCCGACCGCGCCGGACTCCCAGCGGCCGCCGTGACCCGGGTCGATCACGACCCGCACGCCCTCGATGGGTTCGCCGGTGGCGATCTCGACGGTGTCGCCCCACGGAGCGCGCACCAGGTAGCCGCAGCCTGTCCGCTCGATGACGGCGACCGGAACGCCGGTCGGGGTGAGCAGGCCGCGGGGAGTGCCGCCGGCGGATCCCTCGGGCGGATCGCCGGCGGTGGTGGTCACCGGTCCCGCGACGGCGACCGGAGAACTCGCCAGCCAGCGCCCAACCGGGGCGTCGGCGGCCACGAACCGCTGCTGGGGCAGGATCCGCTCGCCCCACTCGCCGCCGCCGTGGCGCTGCTGCAATGCCAACTCCACGCCCCCGCCGGCGAGGCGGCGCGCCGCGATGCACAAGTCCCGCACTCCGCCGCTGCTGCGGATCGTGACCGGTAAGCCGGCCTGCCAGCGCCCGACCGGGGTGTCCGGGGCCACGAACCGCTGCTGGGGCAGGATCCGCTCGCTCCACTCGCCGCCGCCGTCGCGTTGCTGCAACGCCACCTCGACGCGACCGTCCGCGAGAGGCATGGCCAGAATGCGCCACCCGTCGCCGGTCTGCGCCACGGCGGCCGGCCCGGCGAGGACACCGGCCACGCAGGCCAGGACCACTGCAAGTGTCCGCAGGCGCCGAGCCGTGCCACCCCTCACCGGCGCCGGTGACCTCGGTGCGCCGCGAAGCGGTTCGGCGCGGCCGGGTGTGCACCGCCCGCCCGCCACGACGGGGCGGTGGTGACAGCCCACGACCGCGAGGAATCCCCCGACCACGGCAACCCGCCGTAGTCCCTTCCGGGGACGAGGAGCCGTTCGGCCACCTGGCGTCTACCCGGATGGCGCGTCCACCGGTGGTGGTCCGCCGACGTACTCGTCACCCCAGCACGTGAGGGTGTCGTCGGTGCGCAGTGCGCACGTGTGAGTGCCGCCGGCGGCGACTGCAACGTAGCTCCCGGCGGGCACCCACGTCGCCCCGGTGAAGTCTTCGCCCCAACACGTGACACCGCTGTCGGTGCGCAGCGCGCACGTGTGGTTGTTGCCGGTGCTGATGGCGGTGTACTGCCCGGCGGGAGGCCCGCCCATGTCGTCCATGCCACCACTACCGGTCCAGCGGCTGCCCCAGCAGGTGATGGTGCTATCGGCGCGCAGCCCGCAGACGTCGTGTACGCCGCCGGCGATCGCGGTGTAGCGCCCGGCGGGCACGTCGGTCGCCCCGTAGACCGCATCGCCCCAGCAGGTGACGGCGCCGTCGTTGCGCAGCCCGCACGCATGGCCTGCGCCGGCGGCAATTGCCGTGTACTGCCCGGCGGGCGACTCGGTCTGCCCGGCACTGTTCTCGCCCCAGCAGGTGACGGCGCCGTCGGTGCGCAGCGCGCATGTGTGGTAGTTGCCGGCGCTAATGGCGGTGTAGCGCCCGGCGGGCGCGTCGGTCTGCCCTTCCCAGTTGCCGCCCCAGCAGGTGATGGTGCCGGCCGTGCGTAGCCCGCACACGTGGGCGTTGCCGGAGGCGAGAGCGGTGTACGGACCGGCGGGCGCTTGGGGGTCCGCGAGCAGGCTCTGGCCGACACAGGTGAGCGTGTCGCCGCCCCTCAGTGTGCACGTGTAGGTGTCGGCGGCGGTGCTGGCGGTGTATTGGCGGGTTGCTCCGGGCGCGGTGAGGGTGAGTGGGGAGCTTGCGAGCCAGCGTCCGACGCGGGCGGTGGTGGGGAAGAAGCGGACCCGGGGCAGTTGGCGGTCGCTCCAGGAATCATCGGCTTGGCGTTGCTGGAGGCCGAACTCGACCTTGCCGTTTTCGAGCTTGCGAGCGATGATGCGCACCTCGCCGGCGGTCAATGCGAGGGGGGAGCTGGCGAGCCAGCGTCCGGTGCGGGCGGTGGTGGGGAAGAAGCGGACGCGGGGGAGTTGGCGGGCGCCCCAGGTGTCGTCGGCTTGGCGTTGCTGGAGGCCGAACTCGATGCGCCCGCTCTCGAGTTTGCGAGCGATGATGCGCACCTCGCCCGAACTGTCCGTGGTGTCCTGACCGGTGGCTGCTGTGGTCGCGAAGACGCCGGTGGTCACCATCAGGACGGCCGCGATCGCCGCACCGGCGCGCCGCCGCCGGCGGCGGCGCCGTGTGAGTTTCAGTTCAAAGGCATCTGCGGGGGGGGGTCTTTGTGGACATTGTGAGAGCCTCCAGTCCGGATCCGACCAAGACCCGGCGCGAACAGTTCAGCGGTGCAGCAAGTTAGCACTCCCGCGACGAGCGCGCGGTCTGTCGCGCGCCCGGGGCACCGCAAAGGGCGGTGGTCCCGCACATCGCGCCCCCACGTTCAGGTCGCGGCGCACTCCATCACCGCAGCGGACGACCCGCGGAGAGTCTGCCCCTGACCCGATCAGGATCCCGATCCCACCGTCCAGCGGCTTGTCCTGCCCCAGCGGTCGCCCACGGCGCTCTCGCGCCCGTAGCATGAACCGGACCGCCCCGTTCTCGACTCCGGGTCGCCCCGTCCGGGATAGTGCATGGCAGATAAGCAGATCATCGTGATCGCGGGGCCCAACGGCGCCGGCAAGACCACGTTCGCGATGCGGCATCTGAGCGGCGAGGCGCCGGGTCTGCACTTCGTCAACGCCGACCTCATCGCCGGGGGGCTCTCACCGCTCGACCGGGGGGCAGGCGTCGGGGTGGCGGCCGGCCGCCTGATGCTCGCCGAGATCGATCGCTTGGCCGCAGCGGGCCGGAGCTTCGCGTTCGAGACCACGTTGTCGGGCCGTGGTTACCTCAGGCGGATCGAGCGATGGCGGCTCGACGGCTACCGGGTGATGCTGGTGTTCCTGTCGCTCGACGGTGCGGACGAGGCCGTCCGCCGGGTCGACGCGCGTGTTCGGCAAGGCGGGCATCGGGTGTCCGAGGATGTGATTCGCAGGCGCTTCGTGGCCGGCCTGCGGAACCTGCGCGAGCACTACGCCGCTAGAGTCGATGAGTGGAGGCTGTACGACAACACCGGTCCGGTGCCGGTGTTGCTCGAGCAGGGCGAAAACCATGATCGAGCGAGAACGTGCCGACGCTGGTCGCGCCGCTCCTGAACGCGGGGATACCCCAAGTGGAGGGACACTTGTGACCAGAGGTCCCGATGCTGTGGACGCCCCGCGGGTTCTGCGCGGCGAGGACTTCAGTGAGGCGGTGATGCGCTCGCTGATCTTGGCGGCCAAGGATGCGCACCTAGTGGCATATCAGACCGGCACGGGTGTGGTCACACGGCGCAACGGCAAGGTGGCGGTCGTCGCCCCCGACCCCGCCATGTACGAGGATCTCATCCCGCCCCCGTTCCGGGAGAGTGACCGGCCCTGCGAGGCGGCTGAGTAATCATCCGGGAGTCCGGATCGGACCTGCTGGGTAGTGGATTCCGGCCTACGCCGGAATGACAGGGAAGGCAAGTCGCCGGAATGACGTGGACAGGCGGCTCGTCGTCTGACGCAGCGGCCGCCCAGCAGCCGGCCGACACGGCCAGGCGCTCGAGGCCGCTCCCGACCGAATCGGATGGTGACCGGAGTTTCCCGACATAGCGGGCTGGGTTCGAACCTGCAACCTCCGGGGTCCCGACCGAATCGGATGGTGACCGGAGTTTCCCGACCGCTAGCCGCGGATCTGCCCGTCGCCGCGGATGACGTTCTTGATGGCGGTGAGGTGCACGAGGCCCATCGGCCCGCGGACGTGCAGCTTCTGGGTACTGATGCCGATCTCGGCGCCGTAGCCCATCTCCTCGCCGTCGACGAACCGGCTCGAGGCGTTCACGAGCACGGCGGCGGCGTCGACTTCGGCGCAGAAGCGCCCGGCGGCGGCCTCGTCGGACGTCACGATCACCTCCGAGTGCCCCGTGCCGTACCGGTTGACGTGGTCGATGGCCGCATCGACCGAGTCCACGACGCGCACCGACAGCTTGTAGTCCAGGAACTCGGTCGCGTAGTCGGCCTCGCTGGCCACCTCGATGCTTGGCGCGAGCGCTCGGGAGGCGTCGTCGCCGACCATCTCCACCGTGGGCATCGCCCGGACCAGTCTCGGCAGGAAGTCCGCCGCCACGGCGGTGTGCACGACCAGCGACTCCGTGGCGTTGCACACCGAGGGGCGCTGGGTCTTGCCGTTCACCACGATCGACTCGGCCATGTCCAGGTCAGCGGTGCGGTCCACGAACACGTGGCAGTTGCCGTCGCCGTCCAAGATGAACGGCACGGTGGCGTTCTCCAGGATCGAGCGGATGAGGGCGGGCCCGCCACGGGGGATCAGGCAGTCCACGTAACCGGTGAGGCGCATGAACTCCACCGCCGCCTCCCGGCTGGTGTCGGTCACGAGGACAAGGGCGTCCGCCGGCACGCCGTGGGCGACGTAGGCGCGGCGCAGGGCCTCGGCGATCACCTTGTTGGAGCGGATGGCCATCGAGGAGCCGCGGAGGAAGGCCACGTTGCCCGACTTGAGGCACAGGCCGGCGGCGTCGCTGGTGACGTTGGGTCTGCTCTCGTACACGATCGCGACGACGCCGAGAGGCACCCGTACCTGCTGGATGCGCAGGCCGTTGGGGCGTACGTCGCTGGACGTGACCACGCCCACGGGGTCCGGTAGTTCGGCCACTTGGCGCAGGCCGCCGGCCATGCCGGAGATACGCGCCGGTGTGAGGCGCAGGCGGTCGAGCAGCGTCGACGAGATGCCGGCCTCCTTTGCCGCGGCAAGATCGCCCTCGTTGGCCGCCAGCAGGTCGTCGCTACCGGCCAGCAACTCCGCCGCCGCGGCCCGGAGTGCCTCGTTCTTGACCTCCGTCGGCGTGGCGGCCAGCACCGGCGCGACCGCCTTGGCGCGCCGGCCGAGTTCTGTCATCGCCTGCCGTCTGGACTGTGCGTCGCCATTGGCGGCTGCACCCGCCCCGGATCCCTCCACGGTGTGCCTCCCAAGTGCCCGGAACAGCGCTGATTACGCTGCTTGCCGTGCGCGGATTCTACCGGCGGTCGTTCGCGGGCGACGGGGCGCCGGGAACCGGCGGTTTCAGCGCGCGCCGAAGGCGCAGCGGGCGGAGCGCCGCCGTCGTCGGTGGGGGCGTGGTGCTGTCGCGCCTCTCGGGTGTTGCCCGCGAGGTGATCCTCGGTGCATTCCTCGGTACGCGGGCCTCCGCCGACGCCTTCGGTGCGGCTCTGCGGATCCCCAAGCTGCTGCAGAACCTACTGGGGGAGGGTGCGCTCTCGGCCTCGTTCATACCCGTGTACGCGCAGGTGCTGGAGGAGGGCGACGAGGAGCGGGCCGGCCGCCTCGCCGGAGCGGTCGCCGGGCTGCTGGCCGTCCTCACGGGTGGGCTGGTGCTACTCGCCATCGTCCTGGCGGAGCCGCTCACCTGGCTCGTGGCTCCCGGATTCGCCGGTACCCGCCACGAACTCACCGTCGTCCTCATCCGCATCATGGCGGGCGGCATCGGCCTGATCGTCCTGGCCGCGTGGTGTCTCGGCGTGCTCAACGCGCACCGCCGCTTCTTCCTGTCCTACGTGGCGCCGGTGCTCTGGAACGTCGCCATCATCGCCGCCGTCGCCGCGGCCGGCATCGCCGGCGCGGTCGAGACCGGCATCGCCGAGGCGGCGGCCTGGGGTGTGCTGGTCGGTGGTGCTCTGCAGTTCGCCGTCCAGGTTCCGGCCGTCGTGTCGCTGGTACCGCGTTTGCGGATCAGCCTGCGGATGCGGCTGCGCGGCGTGCGCGAGGTGGCGCGCCGGTTCGGACCGGCTGTGGCCGGCAGGGGGGTCGTGACGCTCTCGAGCTACGTGGACGTGATCCTGGCGTCGCTGCTGGCCACGGGCGCCATCGCCTATCTGGACCGCGCCCAGGTGCTGTACCTGATGCCCATCAGCGTCTTCGCGGTGTCGGTGGCCGCCGCCGATCTCCCCGAGCTGGCACGCGAGCAGGACAGCGTCGAGCGGATGCACGAGCGCCTCGTCGTCGCCGCGGCCAGGGTGCTGCTGTTCCTGGTCTATGCGGTGGTCGCCTTCGTGGTGATCGGGCGTCCCATCGTGGGCGCCCTGTACCAGCGGGTGAACTTCACCGCCGATGACACGTACGTGGTCTGGTTGGTCCTGGCGGCCTACAGCCTGGGCATCGTGGCGGCCGGTCTCTCCCGCCTGATGCAGAACACGTGCTACGCCGCCGGCGACGTGAAGGGCCCCGCCCGGATCGCCGCCGGGCGACTGGTCTTCGCCGCCCTCGGCGGTTTGGTGCTCATGATCCAGCTCGACCGCGTGGGCGTGATCGACGGCGAACTCCAGCGTCTGGGCGGGCTGCCGGCGTTCTGGCTCCTCGACGGCGAGATCCGCCAGACGGGTGACATCCGCCGGCTGGGTGCGGTCGGTCTGGCATTGGCCGCCGCGGTGGCCGCCTGGTTGGAGTTGGGACTGCTGCGCAAGCGCATCAACCGCACCCTGGGGCTGCGTCCACCGTTCGGCCGACTGGCGGGGCGGCTGCTGCCCGGCGCCGCCGCGGCAGCGGCGGCGGGCGTGCTGCTGGTACGAGCCCTCGAGGGCGTGCCCTATCTGCTGTCGGCTCCGATCTGCCTGGCCGTGACCGGCGCCCTCTACCTGCTGCTGGCCAATCTCTGCGGGCAGCCGGCGGCCAGGGACCTGGTGCTTCCCTTGCGCCGCTATCTGTGGCGCCGGCGGAGCGGCTGAGGCTGCCCCTGCCGGGCTCGCGCCGGCGCCCCGTAGCCTGGCACGTCATGACTCATCGCTTCGCCAGCGTCGGCGCCGTGCGTGAGGCTCTGGACGGCGTCCACTACCTTGCCGACGAGGGTATCGCCGGGGTGGTCTACCTCGCCGACCGGCTGGCCAAGCCGATCCTGGTGGAGGGCCCTGCCGGCACCGGCAAGACGCAGCTGGCCAAGAGCGTGGCGGAGATGTGCGGCGCCCGGCTCATCCGCCTGCAGTGCTACGAGGGCATCGACGAGTCCAAGGCGCTGTACGAGTGGAACTACAAGAAGCAGTTGCTGCGCATCCAAGCGGAGTCCCAGACATGGGACGAGGTGTCCGATGACATCTTCTCCGAGGAGTTCCTGCTGACGCGACCGTTGCTCGAGGCCATCCGGGCCACCGAACCCGTCGTGCTGCTGGTTGACGAGGTGGACCGCGTGGAGGTCGAGACCGAGGCGCTGCTGCTGGAGATCCTGAGCGACTACCAGGTGTCCATCCCGGAACTCGGGACCGTCGAGGCGGTGCAGATCCCCCTGGTTTTCCTCACCTCGAACAACACCCGCGAGCTGTCCGAGGCCCTGAAGCGCCGCTGCCTCTACCTCTACATCGACTATCCGGACGTGGACCGCGAACGCCAGATCGTGCTGACCAAGGTGCCGGACATCACCGAGAGCCTGGCGGACGAGGTGGCTCGCATCGTCCGATCGGTCCGGCAGTTGGAGTTGAAGAAGGCGCCGTCGGTCTCCGAGACCCTGGACTGGGCGCGGACGCTCGTCCTGCTGGGCACCGAGCACGTCGACGCCGACACGGCGGCCGAGACGGTGCACACGCTGCTCAAGCATCGCAGCGACATCGAGAAGGTCCTCAAGGAGTTCTCCACCGGCGAGGCCCGGCGCCCCGGCCTGCCTGGCTGAGGCGCATCCCCCGTGCGGACGGTGCCACCGATCGCCGTGGCGGGTCGGCCATGAGCGTGCCGGCACCCCAAGCCACCACCGGTGGCGCCGGGGCGTCGAACTCCCCTCTGCTGGGGCTGCTCGGTGGCTTCATCGCGGAGCTGCGCCGCTCGGGTCTGCCGGTGAGTCTGACGGAGCATCTGGACGCCATGGAGGCGGTGCGGCACGTTCCCCTCGACGACCGAGCGGCGTTCAAGTTCGCCCTGGCGGCCACGCTGGTGAAGCACCACGCCCACTGGCGAGCCTTCGAGACGGTCTTCGAGGTGTACTTCTCGCTGCGCGGCGCGGAGTACGAACCCGACGGCGATGCCTGGGCCGACGACGTGGATCCGGCGGAGTTGCTGGATCCACGCAGCGACGGGGGTGGCGGAGAGCCGCTCAGCGACGACGAACTCGCCCGGCTCCTGTTCGCGGCTCTGCTGCGAGGGGATCAGGCGCAACTGCGGGCGGTGGCGTGGCGGGCTGTGCAGCGCTACGCCGGCATGGAGCCGGGCCGGCCCGTGGGCGGCACGTACTACCTCTACCGGACACTGCGCAACCTCGGGCTGGACGATCTGCTGGAGCGTCTCCTCGAGACGATCCGCGAGGAGGCGGGACGCCCGCTCACCCCGCTGGAGGAGCTCCTGGAGCGTGATGAGATGGAGTCACGCATCGACCAACTCCGCAAGGAGGTGGAGGCCGAGATCCGCCGCCGCCTCGTGGCCGACCGCGGCACCGAGGCGATGGCGAGGACGCTTCGCAAGCCCCTTCCCGAGGACGTGGAGTTCATGCACGCCACCCGCGAGGAGATGGAGGCGCTGCGCAAGGCCATCCATCCGCTCACCCGCAAGCTGGCGGCGCGGCTGTCCCGGCGGCGACGCCACAACAGCCGGGGCGTGCTGGACTTCCGCAGGACCATCCGCCAGTCGTTGAGCTACGGCGGCGTGCTGGCCGAGCCGCGCTTCCGCTACAAGCGCCCCTCGAAGCCCGAGATCATGGTCGTCGCCGACATCAGCGGCTCGGTGGCGGCGTTCGCCCGCTTCACCCTGCACCTCGTCTACGCCATCAGCAGCCACTTCTCCAAGGTCCGCTCGTTCGTGTTCATCGACGGTCTGGACGAGGTCACCAACCTCTTCGAGACGAGCGAGGACATCACCGAGGCGGTCCACCGGGTGAACACCTCCGCGGACGTGGTCTGGGTGGACGGCCACTCCGACTACGGCCACGCCTTCGGGGTCTTCTGGGAGCGCTACGGACCGTCGGTCGGGCCGAGGACCACGGTTCTGATCCTGGGCGACGCCCGCAACAACTACCACGCCTCGGGCTCCTGGGTCATGCGCGAGCTGAACCGCAAGGCCCGGAGGGTCTTCTGGCTCAACCCCGAGCCGCGCTCGTACTGGGACACCGGCGACTCGATCATGAGCGACTACAGCACCCACTGCGACGGCACGTTCGAGGTGCGCACGCTCCGCCACCTGGAGCGGTTCGTGGAGAAGACGTTCTGAGGCGCCGGCGGCGGGCTGACTCCTAGGTGGCTGGTGTGGAATGGGTTGTTGTCTGGTGGCTCTTCGCACTCATACTGGTGATGTGTTCCCGGCGGGTGTGGTTGGGGTGTTGGGGGTGGGTGGGGGTTCAGGTGAGTGCCCAGTGGGTGGCGCGGGTGTGCAGTCCGAGCGCGCCGAGGCGGGCGATGTTGGCGGCTGCGGCGAGGAGGTTGAAGTCGGCGTCGACTTTGGGTTGGCCGCGCACGCGGGCGTGGCGGCCGCCGTGGTGTCGGCGCATGAGGTGCGCGAGTTTGCGTTCGACTTTGGGGCGGGTGGCGCGGTAGTCGTCGCGCCAGGCCGGGTTCTGTTGGCGCGCTCGGGACGCGGCGAGGGCGGTTTCGTGTGCGCCGATGCGTATGGTTCTGCCGGCTTTGGCGTCGGTGCAGTCGCCGCGGAGTTCGCAGTCGGCGCAGTCGGCGCCGAAGCGGGCGGTGCCGGCGCCGTCGGGGCGGTAGTTGATGGCGACGGTGACCTCGGCGGGGCAGGTGACCGTCGCGGCGGCCAGGTCGACGCTGAAGCGGTCCTTGGTGAAGCGTCCCGCGGGCGCCTGCGGCGCTTGGGTGCGGCACTTGGAGTTGATGCGGTGCTCGCCGAGGAGGCTCTGGAAGTCGCCGCTGCCGTAGGCGCAGTCGCCGTAGACGGTGGGCCTGCCCGCGAAGTCCTCCACAACCTCCCCGGCGTCGCCGGCAGTGCCGGTGGTGTCGGTGGTGGTGGTGTCGGTGGTGGTGGTGTCGGCGGCGGCGGCGGCGGCGGCGGTGTCGGCGGTGAGCAGGTCGGCGATGAGTTCGGGGGCGGGTCGGGCGTCGGGGGCGTTGGCGGCGGTGACCGCGGTGGCGGTGATCAGCTCGGAGTCGGGGTCCGTGGCGATGTGGCCCTTGTAGCCGTCGAAGCCTCGTGCTGCGGTTTTGTGGCCGTGGCGGGCGTCGCGGTCCACCACCGAGATGATCCGGTCCCGCGCCACGCGCCGCGCGATCACCAGGCGCCCCTCGGGGTCCTCGCAGAGGTCCTGGCCCACAACGGCGGCCAACAACTCCCCGCCCTGCGCGACTTCGACGCTCAGCGCGCGACCCTCGAGGGCTTCGAGCACCGCCACGGCGTCGCCGGCGATGGTCGCCACGAGGGCCTCCCGCGCCGCCGCGTCGTCCCAGTCGCACGCCGGCTTGGACCGCGACGCATAGTCGCCGCCGGCGACGGCGCCCCGCACAATGGCCCCCAGATCGCGATCCGCGGCCTCGAACACGCCGCGGATCGCGGCGCGCAGCATCGTGACGGTGTCCTGGGTCGCGACCGCGTCGTAGATCGGCGCGGAGTCCAGCACCCGCCGCTGAGACAGCGCCCCCGCCGAGCGCGCCACCTCGAGGGTCGCGTCGAAGATCCGCCGCGGCGCACCCGACGCCGCCAACCGGGCCCGCATCCCCACCAACACCGTATGGGAGAACCCGCCGCCGTCGACGTCCAAACCCCCGCACGCGTAACGCCAACGCGCATCGAACTCGAACGCCGCCACCGCCTCACGGTCCGACAAACCGAACCAGCGCTGCAACACCATCACCGTCGCCACCACCCGAGGCGGCACACTGCGCCGCCCCCGCGACGAGAACAAATCATCGAACATCCCCTCGGGAAACAACCGGGCACCCTCACCGAACAACACCGCAAAAATCGAACCAGGACCCACCCGCTCGCCCACAAACCGCGTCCCCTTGAACAAATCAGCCTGACACGGCTCAACACCAACCGTCACAACACCAACCTCCCCACAACACCGAACCACACACCTGTAATTCTACCAGACCACAACACCCCAAACGCCGAGAAAAACACCAGCCACCTAGACTGCCGGTGTGACCCTCGCCGTCCTGCCCGGTGCCGTGATCCGGCGGCGGATCACCGAGGTATCACGCCGCCTGTCTCGCTGCCGCCATGAGTTGCAGGTCGCCGAGGAGCAGCTGGGGCACTTCAGCGACTCCGAATCCGACGCCCACCTGCGGTCGCTGGTTTCCGAGACGCCCCTCGCCGACCGCGAGTTCCGTGATGCCGCCCGGCACGCCGAGGCGATGGCGACCCACCGGGATCGCCTGCGGACCGAGATCGCCGCGCTCGAGGAACGCCTCGACGAGCTGCTCGACCGCCTCTCGAGCCGGAGGGTCCCATGATGAGTGACAGAGCCATCGGATCGCGCACGCGGATCGTCATCGCCGAGGACGAGGCGATCATCCGCCTGGATCTGAAGGAGACCCTCACAGACGAGGGGTACGAGGTGGTGGCGGACAGCGGGCGCGGTGACGAGGCGCTGGCGCTGGTGCGCGAGTTGCGTCCGGACGTGGCCATCCTCGACATCAAGATGCCGGGCAACGACGGCCTCGCCGTGGCCCGCGCCATCAGCGACGAGCGCCTGTGCGCGGTGCTCGTGCTCACCGCCTTCAGCCAGCGGGAACTCGTCGCCCAGGCCGCCCAGTCGGGTGTCCTGGCCTACCTGGTGAAGCCCTTCGCCGCCGGCGAGTTGGTGGCGGCCATCGAGATCGCCCTCGCCCGCTTCGGTGAGACACAGGCGTTGGTGACCGAGGTCACCGACTACGCCGAGCAACTCCAGACCCGCAAGGTCGTCGAGCGCGCCAAGGGTCTGCTGATGGACAAGTACGGCTTCCGCGAGGGCGACGCCTTCGCCTTCATGCGCAGGACCGCCATGAACCAGCGCCGCCCGATGCGCTCGGTGGCCGACGACCTCCTGGCGGGCACGCTGTCGGTGGCATCACCACCCGGCGAGAGAACTCGGTGAGACACCGCGGCACGCCGGACCCGGCGACTGCCGCCGCCGCCCCGAGCGGGACCCCGTGACCGACCTACTGCTCATCGACGGCCATTCCCTGGCGTACCGGGCCTTCTACGCGCTCCCCGAGGAGATGCGAACGGCCTCGGGTCAGGTGACCAACGCCGTGTACGGCTTCACCTCGATGCTGATCAACCTGCTGCGGGATCACCAGCCGGACCGTGTCGCGGTGGCGTTCGACCTGCCGGGGGGGACGTTCCGCCACGAGCGACTCGACAGCTACAAGGCCAATCGCTCCGCCCCACCGGAGATCTTCCGGGAGCAGCTGGGGCTCCTGCGGCAGGTCCTGCGCACGCTCGGCGTGCACACGGTGGAGGCTCCCGGATTCGAGGCGGACGACGTGCTGGCCACGCTGGCCTTCCAGGCCGACGAGCAAGGACTGGAGGTGGCGATCGTCACCGGCGATCGGGACGCCTTTCAATTGGTGGCGCTGCAAGGCGTCACGGTGCTCTACCCCCGGCGGGGCATGTCCGACCACGATGTCTACGACGATGCCGCCGTCGAGAAACGCACGGGTGTGAAGTCCGCCGACTACGTGGCGTACGCGGCGCTCCGCGGCGACCCCTCCGACAATCTCCCGGGCGTGCCGGGCGTGGGGGAGAAGACCGCAGCCCGGCTCATCAACACCTTCGGCGGCATCGACGGCATCTACGCGCACCTCGAGGAGCACTCCCCGAAGCTCAGGTCGTCGCTCGAGGAGTCAGAGGACGTCGTCCATCTCAACTGCGAGCTCATGGAGTTGCGCCGCGATGTGGCTCTGGGTGTGTCGGTGGCCGACCTCTCCGTCACTCCCGCCGATGTGGACGAGATCCGCCGGCTCTTCGACTTCCTGGAGTTCGGCTCACTCCTGGGGCGCCTCGGTGAAGCGCTGGGCGTGGAGTTCGCGCCCGCGGCAGCGGTCGAGGTGCTGGAGGTCGCCGTCGAGCAAGCCGCCTCTCCGGCCGACGCCGTGGCCCGCGTCGCCGACCTGGCGGCAGGCGCGTCGCTGGCGGCCTCCGCAGCGTGGGCCGACCGGCCCGGCCGCTCGCCCCTGGGAGGCCTGGCGCTCATCGGCGGGTCCGCCGCCGGCTCGCCGTCCGCCCTCGGAGCGCGTGGGGCCGACGGATCGGGACCGCCCGGCGGAGCGGTCTGGTTGCCCGGAGAGTTCCTCGAGGACGCCACGCTGCGCGAGGCGCTCGGGCGGCTTTTCGGCGAGGCTGCCCCCGCCCTGGTCGCGCACGATGCCAAGGCCCTGATGCGGGGTCTGCTCTCGATCGGCATCGATGTCCGGTCGCTGCACCTGGACACCGCCATCGCGGCCTACCTGCTGGATCCCTCACAGTCCGACTATCCCGTCGGCGATCTCCTGGCGCGCTACGCCGGCTGCGCCCTCCTCGGCGACGAGGTCGAGGCCGAGACGCAGGGCCGGCTGCTGTTCGCCGAGACCGGCGAAGCCCTCAGGACCGCCACGGCTCTCGAGGCGCTGGCAGCGGCCCGTCTGGCGGAGCCGCTGCGGGAGGCGTTGCGCGACGGCGGGGCCGAATCGCTGCACGACACCGTCGAGGTGCCGCTGGTGCGGGCGCTGGCGCGGATGGAGCACTTCGGGGTCGGTGTGGACGTCGCCGGTCTGGAGGCTCTGCGGCGTGAGTTCAACGACGATGCCGAGCGGCTGCGCGCCCAGGTCGTCGCCGATGCCGGCGGCGATGAGTTCAACGTCAACTCGCCGCAGCAGCTCGGGAAGGTGCTGTTCGACCGGCTCGGGCTGCCGCCGCAGAAGCGGACCAAGACCGGCTACTCCACCGATGCCGCAACGCTCGAGCGCCTGCGCGGCGAGCACCCCGTCGTGGAGCACCTCCTGGCGTACCGCGAGGTGGAGAAGCTGCGCTCCACGTACGGGGAAGGGTTGCTGGCGGAGGTGAACCCCGTCACCGGCCGGATCCACGCCACCTTCAACCAGACGGTCGCCCGCACGGGCCGGCTCTCCTCCGACGCCCCCAACCTGCACAACATCCCGGTGCGCACGGAGGCGGGCCGTGCGTTCCGCAAGGTGTTCGTGCCCGAGCCGGGCACGGAGTTGCTGATCGCCGACTACAACCAGATCGAACTCCGGTGCATCGCCCACCTGGCCGACGATCCGGGCCTGATAGCGGCCTTCGAGGCGGGGGAGGACATCCACACGTCCACCGCGGCGCGGGTCTTCGGGGTGCCGCTGGCGGAGGTGAACACCGAACTGCGTTCGCGGGCCAAGATGGTCTCCTACGGCCTGGCCTACGGCATGGAGGCCTACGGGCTGGGCCAGCGCCTGTCGATCCCCACCGAGGAGGCCCAGGTCATCCTGGACGCCTACTTCGGGGCCTTCCCGGCGGTGCAGGACTACATGGACGCCGCGGTCGCCCGAGCCCGCGAACTGGGCTACACCGAGACGCTCTTCGGGCGGCGCCGACCCATTCCCGAACTGCGCTCGGACAACTTCCGGGTGCGCCAGGCGGGCGAGCGCCAGGCCAAGAACGCCGGCATCCAGGGTCTGGCGGCGGACATCTTCAAGGTGGCGCTGGTGAACATCGACGGCGCCCTCGAGACCGGCGACATGCGCAGCCGCCTCATCCTGCAGGTCCACGACGAGGTCATCCTGGAGGTGCCCGCACCCGAGCGCGCCGCCGCAGCCGACCTGGTGCGCCACGAGATGTCCACCGCCTGCGACCTCCGCGTACCCCTGGTCGTGGATCTCGCCTTCGGCACCACCTGGGCCGCCGCCAAGTCCTGAAGAGCCATCCTTCCGGGCGGGGTCCGGAATCGAGAGCGAACCGGATCGTGAACTCGTCGCCGGATGTCCCCGGTCAGCGTTCCCCGCTCGGGTCCGAGCCGGTCTGATCGGAGGAGGTGCCGTCGTCGTCGTGAGCCTCTGTATGTATAGTTAGACGTATGCCGCGGATGCAGGTGTATCTACCGGACGATCTATACGCCGAGGTGAAGGCTCAGGGTCTCCCCGCGTCCGAATTGCTGCAGGAGGCTGTGCGGGTGGAACTCAAGCGTCGGCGGCTCGCCCAAGCCGGAGAGGACTACCTCACGGAGTTGCTGGCGGAAGTGGGAACGCTTGATCCGGCGGACACCGCCTGGGCACAGGAGTTGGTTAGGCGGCTGGTTGGCCGCGCCGACCGGATTGCGAGCTGATTGGCACTAGTCCTCGATTCGGGGGCTGTCTCCTTCCTGGCCGCCCGGACCAGCCGGGCAGTTGCTTTGATGGAGGAGTTTCGGCGGAACGGGCTCTGGCCGCCCGTCGTACCATCTCCCGTACTCATCGAGTGCTTGCAGGGTGACCCGGCCAGGGACGCGCCGACGAATCGGCTGCTCAAGACCTGCGACGTTCTCGAAGGGATCGGCGAGCGGGTTGCCAGGCGGGCAGCCCGTCTTCGTTCACTGGCTCGGCGGGGGTCAGCGGTCGACGCGTTGGTCGTCGCTGTGGCCGAGCCGGGTGGTTCGGTGCTCACGTCAGATTCCGGCGACTTGCGCGCTCTCGCCGAATACTCCCAGGACGTTGTAGTCGTGGGGTTGTAGCGAACGGCTCTTCCGGCTCCGTCCTTTCGAGGCGCAGCGTCAGACGACGCTCGTCGTCTGCGTCCTCGACGGACAGGCGCAGTTCCCGGATTCGCGTGGTTCGGGTTCGTCCGGGGCTGTGCCGCCGAGATGCACATGACACGCCATTGGGGCGCCACTTCGACGACCCTCCAGACGGCGCTCCACGAAACAGCCGAAGCCACGCCCCAGCCATGGCAGGTCCGGCAAGTCCCGAGAGCAGATCTCCACGCCGATTGCCATGGCGTCATCCGCGTGAGTCTGCGCGCTTCGCAGGTCATCAGCCCGGAGGATCTGGTCGTCCTCTGTGGCCGAGGCGATCCTGATGAGCGGCGCATCCTGCGGTCCGTGACGGGCGCTGCGGGCCTGCTGCTCTGTCGGCGATCAATAGACTCGCCGGGGTGGAGGAGGTCGAACTCCAGGTCGTCGGGCGCAATCTGGCCGAATTGCGAGCCGCCCGTGGTCTCACGCTGCGGCGCCTCGCCGACGTCACGGGTTACACGAGTTCGTACCTGTCGCAGATCGAGCGGGGCGAGTCGGTGCCGTCATTGTCCGGGCTCGCCACTGTGGCGGCGGCGCTGGGTGTGGAGATGGCGGTGCTGTTCGAGCAGGCCGCCGGGCCGCGGCTGCACATCACGCGATCGGAGGAGCGCCTGGGGTTGCGCACCGGGTTGTCGAGCAGCGACGAGCCCTCGCACCATTACACGATCCTTGGCGCGCACGGCAACGAGGGGGCTTACACGGCGCTCGTGCACCGCCTCCCGCCGGGCGAGCCGCCGCAGCGCTTCCGCCACTTCGGCGAGCGGTTCGGCCTCGTGCTCGCCGGCTCGGTGCGCCTGACGCTGGGCGGCGAGCCGCACGAACTGGATGTGAACGACTGGCTGCACTACGGATCGCACGAGGAGCACACGATCGAAGTGACGAGTCCGACCGAGGCTGCGGTCCTGTGGGTCGTCAGCCCGGCAATCTTCTAGCGAGGGTCTGAGAGTGATGGCCCAGCCGGTAGATGCGCGGGACTCCTTCCGCCGGATCAGCCACGAGGTCGGCGTACGGCTCGCGGAGCGGCGCAACGAACTGGGCAAGGTGCTGAGCGAGGTCGCCGTCGAGGCAGAGGTGTCGACCAGCCACCTCAGCGACATCGAGAACGGCGTCTGCCAGGTCTCCCTGCCGGTCCTGCTGCGGATTGTGCGGGCTCTGGATCTCACGATCACCGAACTGCTGCCGCGCATCGGCGGCCATCACGTTCGCGGCGGCTCCATTGCCGGGGTGCAGCCGGGTACCTCGATAGTGCTCTCCCATCCGGAACTCGAACTCCGGATCGAGTTGGTGCATCTCCCCGGTGACGGGATCCACGTCATCGATAATCCGGCTCTTGCCGACGTTCTCGTCCATTCCCTCGAGGGTGATATCCGGGTGGTCGCAGACGGTGCCGAGGTGCGTCTGGAGGGAGGCGACACCCTCGACACCGAGCGTGTCGCCCGGCACGTCCTTGGCGCGTCCCTCGACTCGCGCGTCCTCATCGCCAGGGGGCCCGAGCGCGGCTGAGCACCCCCTGGGGTCTGGGTGCGGGCCCTAGACCAGGTTGCCGTAGCGGTGCGTGGTGCGGCTGATGGTCTGCTCGCGCAGGTAGTGGAGCAATTCGACGCGACCCGATCTCGTCACAGGATCGTCAGCGAGGTGGACCCTGGCGGCACGCGCGGCGGCCCGGAGGGACTCGGGGGCAGGGCCGACCACCCGCACGCGCTCGACACCGAGGTCGGCTAGCCGCCCGGCGAACTCCCCGGTGCTCTCGTCACCGGCGTCGGACACGATCACCTCGCAGCCGCAACGACTGGCTGCACTGAGCGTGCGGGCGACGTCGGCCGGACGCAGCGCAGCCTCTATGCGGACGGCGACACGTGACAGTGGGCGGTAGCGGAAGACGTTGGACTCGCAGAACAGTCCCGTGGGGTCGTGCCCGCGATCGAATTCGACCCCCCACGCCTCCTCGTCGGCGTCCTCGGCGCGAGCGAGCCACGTCTCGTCGTCCGGATCCGGATCGCTCGGCTGCCAGGTGCCCAGTTGCGCCACGTAGTTGGGGCCGCCGGCCTTCGCTCCCGGTCCGACCGAGGAACGCTTCCATCCGCCGAACGGCTGGCGCCGCACGATCGCACCGGTGATCGGTCGGTTCACGTAGGCGTTGCCGACCTCCACCCGTTCCAGCCAGTAATCCACTTCCCCGTCGTCGAGCGAGTGAATGCCGCCGGTGAGACCGTACGGTGAGCCGTTCTGTAACCCCACCGCCTCGGCGAGCGTCTCCGCCCGCATGATGCCCAGCACGGGTCCGAAGCACTCGGTCCGGCCGAACCAGGAGCCGGGCCGGACGCCCACCCGGATGCCCGGCGACCAGAGCCCCGGCCCGAGCCGCCGCGGCTCCAGCAGCCATTCCTCACCGTCGTCGAGTTGTGTCAGGGCTCGCAACAGCTTGCCCGAGGGTTCGAGGATCGTCGGGCCGAGCACCGTCGACAAGCGTGCGGCCGATCCCACCTCGAGACTCCTGGCAGCATCGACGAGCTGACGCCTGAGGCGCGGCGACTCGTAGACCTCGCCGACGCAGATGGCAAGGCTCGCGGCCGAGCACTTCTGGCCGCTGTGACCGAACGCCGAGGTGATCAGGTCGGCCGCAGCAAGATCTATGTCGGCGCTGGGGGTGATGACGAGGGCGTTCTTACCGGAAGTCTCGGCGAACAGGCGGAGGTCCGGGCGCCAGGATCCGAACAGGTCGGCGGTCTGGAGTGAACCTGTCAGGATGACGCCGCCGATATCGGGATGGCCGATGAGGTGGCGTCCGGTCTCGCTGTCCGGAACGCGGAGGTAATGGACGACGTCGGTGTCGGCACCGCCGGCCTGGCAGCACTCGGCCACGATCTCCGCGCATCGTGGCGTCTCCGGTGCAGGCTTGAGCACGACCGCATTGCCCGCGGCGAGCGCGGCGGCCACTCCGCCGGCGGGTATGGCCACGGGAAAGTTCCAAGGGGGGACGACGGCCACGACGCCCAGTGGTTCGAAGCGGGCCCCAGGTACGCCGTCGAGGTCGAGCGCACGATCGCCGTAGTAGCGCGCGAAGTCGACGGCCTCAGACACCTCCGCGTCGGCTTCGGCGAAAGTCTTGTTCGCCTCATGGACCATCGCGCTGATCAGGTCCCCCCGGCGATGGGCGAGTTCGGTCGCGATGCTCCGCAGGGTCGACCTGCGCTGCTGGGTCGAGCGGCCGCGCCAGGCCGTCGCGCCGGCCACCACCGCTGCGAGCACCGCGTCGACGACGCCGATGTCGTCCACGATCGGCGTTCGTGGAGGTCCCGGAAGCCTCGCGATGACCCGCCGCGCCCAGGCCCGGTTGGCAGGCAGGGAAGGGTCCGTGTCGGGCTCGTTGGAAAATGGGCTGTGCTCCGTTCCCCCACGGCCGTGTTGGGTCGGGGCGGCACTCGACGTACCGCCGGTTGGTGTTCCACCTCGGCCAGGGGCGACTGCCGAGCCGTTCTCGTCGCGCCGCTGCGTCCGGCGAGGACCACAACTCACCGCCCAGCGGCCACGCACCGCGGCCCGGAACCGTGCTGCCTCCAGTCGCATCGACTCGCTGTCCGGGGCCATTCCGAACAGGCGATGGATGAAGTTCTCGTCGGTGGCGTTCTCCTCCAGCCGCCGGAACAAGTAGCTGATGGCGACGTCGAAGTCGGCCGGGGCCACGACCGGCGTGTACAGCAGCAGCCCGCCGGCGCCGTCTCGCACCACCCGGGCGTGCGCCGGCGCCATCCCCTCGAGCATCTCGAACTCGACCCTGTCCCGAACGCCCCGGTCGGCGGCCAGCAGGCCGGCGAACGCCACGTCGAACAGGTTGTGGCTGCCGATGCCCACCCGGATGCCCAGGGTTCGTTCGGCGGTGAGCACCCAGTCGAGGCAGCGCTTGTAGTTGGCGTCCGTCTCGGCCTTGGTCGGGTAGGTGGCCTGCTCCCAGCCGTGCATCGCCGCGTCCACCTGCTCCATCGCCAGGTTCGCCCCCTTGACGAGACGGATCTTGGTCGTCCCCCCGCGCCGGCCGCCGACGACCCGGCGCTGACGCTCCGAAGCCCACGCCTGCAACCTCTGGAGAGCCTCGAACGAGTCCGGAAGGTAGGCCTGCAGCACGATTCCGGCGTCGAGCGAGTGCAACTCCGGCTCGTCCAGCACCGCCATGAAGGCGGCCATCGTGAGTTCGAGGTCGTGGTACTCCTCCATGTCGAGGTTCACGAACGTCGCCGGGCGGGTAGCGGCGGCCTTGGTGAACAGCGGTCGCAACCGATCGACCACGCGCTTCAGGCTTCCATCGTCATCCCAGTAGTTGAGCTGGCTGGCGACAGCCGAGACCTTGACCGAGACGTAGTCGACGTCGGGTACCTCCAGTAGCCGCAGCACCTCGTTGTGACGGCGATCCGCCTCGGCCTCCCCGAGAACGGCTTCGCCCAAGAGGTTCACGTTGAGCCGGAATCCCTCGTGACGCCGGCCCCGCAGGTGTGCGGCCATCGTTCCTGGGGCCGAATCCACGACCAGGTGGCCCACCAATCCCCGGAGGCGGCGCTCTGTGAGCGGCATGACGACTCCCGGCAGGATCGGCGCGAGATGCGCTCCGGCGCGCAGGAGCGCCCTGTCGACGGGCGATAGGAAGCGGGGCAGCGGCTGCTCGCTCACGAGATCGGTCAGTTGACGCGCCGCAGCCCGGCGGCTCTCCGGTCTGGCGACCCTGTCCACGAACCGCATGGCGAAGCGGAGCCCCTCATCGTCGGCCACGAGCCCGGACAGGCGGTCGATGGCGTCCCGTTCGGCCGGGGTCTCGGTGCGGCGGGCCGCCTCGAGCCATATCCCCACCTGCTCCACGGCGCGCCCGGCGAGGGCGGCCAGCGGATCACCGGTCGGGTTGTTCCCCCGGTCGGTTGGTTCGCTCGTCTCGAGCGCGAACCGTCCTGCCCCGCTCGGGTCAGACTTCGGCGAGCTCACGGCTGGCGTTGTTGCACCGCCGGGCACCGCCGGGCTCCACCACGACGATGTCCTCGATGCGCATTCCCCACCGGCCGGGCACATAGATCCCGGGCTCGACGCTGAAGGCGTGGCCGAGTTCGATCGGCGCGGTGTTGTGCTCGGTGACGTAGGGGTGTTCGTGCACCTCGGTGCCGATTCCGTGACCCGTACGGTGAGTGAAGTACTCGCCGTAGCCCGCCGCCCGTAGGACGTCGCGCGCTGCACAGTCAACGTTGCAGAGTCGATTCCCGACCTGAACGGCTCGCACAGCGCGCTCCTGGGCCGTGTGCAGCGCGTCGTAGGCGGCGCTTACGTCAGCCGGCGCCGGGCCGGTCCAGACGCAGCGCGTCACGTCGCTGCAGTAACCCTTGTGCTTGCCGCCGAAGTCGCACAGCACCATCTCAGCCGGCCCGATCACACGCTCTCCCGGGTGGTGGTGCGGGCTGGCAGAGTTGGGTCCGGAGGCAACGATCACGAACTCGACACGGTCGTGCCCGACCGCTAGGAGCCGACCGGCGATGTCGGCCGCCACGTCGGACTCGCTGCGTCCTACCAGCGGGATGGCGCCGTCCTGAAGTTGCCCCGCAACCTCGTCGGCCAGCGCGCCCGCCGCGGCGATGGCAGCCAGCTCGGCGGGCGCCTTGACGGACCGGAGTCCCCCGAGAGTGTCGCCCAGAGCCACGAGCGACAACCCGGGCGACCGCAGTCCGAGGTTGAGCACGTGCATCGCCCACAGGTCGTCGGAGACGAGCACCGTGCCCGTTTCGGGCAGGCGGCGTGCGATGACCGCGACGGGGTCGGTCGTGTCGTCCCACCCGAGGATCGTGAAGAGATCCGGCCTCGACCGCACCCGCGGGATCTCGAAGGTGGGCACGATCAGCCCCGGTGTCTCCTCGGTTTCTCCTACCAGCCCGACGAATGCCGTGATCCGCTCTAGGGGCATCGCCTCGTAGCCCGTCAGGTAGGCGAGGTCCGAGCCCCCGGCGAGCAGGATGGCGTCTGCACCCGCGCCGGCGGCGCGCCGGCGGACTCCGTTCCATCGTTGCCGGAGAACATCGTCAGTCATCGGACTTCCTCCTGCCGGCGCGGAAGCCGCGCCGCTGCCCGAAGTGGTCGATGGAAACGGCGAGGAGCACGAGGATCCCCTGCACCACCTGCTTGTAGGTGGGGTCCATCCCGAGCAGGTTGAAGGCGTTGCCGATGGTCTGCAGGAGCATCACGCCCACGACGGTTCGCCAGACGGCTCCCTCGCCGCCGAAGATGCTGGTGCCCCCAACCACCACCGCCGTGATGGCCGAGAGCTCGAGCCCGATGCCGATGTCGGCCTGTGCCGAGCCGGTGCGACTCGAGGTGAGAACCCCCGCGAGACCCGCGCACGTACCCGAGAAGGCGTAGACGATCGTCTGTACCGCGCCGACCCGGATCCCCACGAGGCGAGCCGCCTGGGCGTTCCCGCCGATGGCGTACAGCGAGCGCCCGAGGGTCGTTCGTGCCAGAGCGAGCCCACCGGTCACGGCGACCGCCGCGAAGATCCAGGCCGTGAGCTTGGCGTCAGCGAATGTCCGAGTCCCGAGGATCTTGTAGTCGGCATCGGCCACCGAGACGATGAGGCCGCTGGTCGTCAGCAGCGCGATACCCCGGAAGACGATGCTGGTCGAGAGTGTTCCGATGAACGAGTTGACGCCGGTTGTGAGCATCACCGCGGCGTTCACAAGGCCGGCGACCGCGCCGACGCCGACGCCGACGACGATGCCGAGCCACGGGTCGATGGCGGCGACCTTGGCAGCGGTGACGGCGGCCACCGCGAAGATGGCGCCGGTCGAGAGATCGAAGATCCCGGCGACGATGCACAACGTCACGCCCACGGCGATGAGTCCGAGAGGCGCCGCTTGGTCGAGCAGGTTGAGCCAGTTCTGCTTCGTGAGAAAGCGGTCGCTCTGGGCGGCGACGGCGACGATCAGCAGGACGAAGGCCACGACGATCCCGTAGCGGCTGAGGCCGCGCAGCGCGGCGGATCGGAGCGTCGTTGCAGGTCCCGTGCGGTCGGGCGGCGATGACCGTGGCATCGAGGTCATCCCGTGTCGCCCCGGGAGCCGGCGATGGTGCCGAAAGCGCTGGCGAGCAGTGACGACTTCGTGGCGTCCGCAGCGGCGAACTCCCCGACCAGGCGCCCGTCGCGGAAGACGTAGATGCGATGCGCCACTGCCAGCGCCTCCTCGAAGTCGGACGTGACCATGAGCACGCTCATTCCGTCGCCCGCCAGTTGCGTTATGACGTCGTGAATCTGGGAGATCGAGACAACATCGACGCCGCGGGTGGGCTCGTCGATGAGGAACATCCGCGGTGCTCTCACGAGCCAGCGTGCCAGGAGCGCCTTCTGCTGGTTGCCGCCGGAGAGCGATTCGATGGGCTGCTCCAGTGAGTGGGCGCGCACGCCGACGCGGTCGGCGGCGGACCGCGCCGTGCTGCGCTGCCGACCCCGGTCGACGAACCCGAACCGGCTGACCTCCGCGGCGTGGGCCGACGTGATGTTCACCGACCCGGAGAGTTTCGGAAAGATCCCGTCCTGTTTGCGGGACTCGGAGATGTAGGCCACCCCGGCTTCCTTGGCCCGCCGCGGACTTCCGAACCGCTTCGACTCCCCATCGATCAGCACTTCGCCGCTGCTGGGGCGATCCGCCCCGCAGACAGCGCGCAGGAACTCGCTGCGGCCGGACCCGACGAGGCCGACGATGGCCACGATCTCGCCCGGGTGGACGTCGACATTGATGTCACGGAAGCCTCCACCGCTCAGCGCCCGGGTGGCCAGGCGAGGCGTTCCCCTTGTCTTGGGCGGGCGTCGGTCGCGCCGGTGCCGGAACGAACTGGCGTCGCCGACCATGCGTTGCACGAGGTCCTCCGCGGAGAACTCCCTTGTCGGCCCGGTCTCAACGACCCGGCCGTCGCGCATAACCGTCACCAGGTCGCAAACCGCGAGGACCTCCTCGAGGTAGTGCGACACGAGAACGACGGCGACGCCGGCCGCAGCGAGGCGACGTGCAATCTCGTAGACGCGGGCGCTCTCGTCGACGGACATGCTGGAGGTGGGTTCGTCGAGGACGATGAATTGTGTGTTGCGGGCAACTGCCCGGAGCACCTCGACCTTCTGCTGATCCGACGCCGAGAGGATTCCGATCGGGTCGGAGGGGTCGAGATCGAAGCCGGACTCGTGGATGAGGCGTCTGGCTCGACGATGCATCTCGGAGAAGTCGGTGAGACCCGCCCGCCTCGGCAGCTGCCCGAGGCTGATGTTCTCGGCCACGGTCAGTGCACCGACGAGCGACAACTCCTGGGCGACAAGCGTGACGCCCGCATCGAGTGCCGCTCGCGGTGAGGCGAAGGCCGTCCGCACACCCGCCACCTCGATGTGCCCACTGTCGGGCCGTTCGGCGCCGGCGATCATCCTGACGAGCGTGGACTTCCCGGCTCCGTTCTGTCCGACGAGGCCGTGGATCCGGCCGCCCGCGAAGGAGACGGAGGCGCGCTCGACAGCCACCACGCCGCCGAACGTCTTCGTCAATGCGACGGCGCGGAGGAGGGGAGCCCATGGGCCGGATCCCTCCTCCGCGCCTGTCGGGGAAGCAGCGGATTCAATCAGGCGGCGTCCCACTGGCCTTCGATGTCGTGCTCCACGATGACGTCGGCGGTGCCCTTCACCGTCGGGACAAGGGTCGTCGTGTCGAACGAGTCGGGCGGATTGTCGCCGGTCGCAGCTTCGACGGCGATGTCGAACGCCTTCCGCCCTGCGTCGCGCTCGGCGTCGAGAAACACAGCATGCCATCGTCCCTCGCGCACGGCGTCCACTGCCTGGCGCGAGCCGCCGTTGCCGATCAGCAGCACGTCGACGCCGGCGTCGCCGGCGGCCTGTTCGGCGCCGAGGATGGCCTGTCCCGACCCAACCATGACGTGTACCTCATCGTGGGCGATGAAGACGTCCTGGGCGGCACTGAGCCCCGAATCGGGTGTGTAACCACCCTCGACACTGGCCACGAGGGTGACGTTAGGGGCGGACGTGACGGTCTCCGCGAAAGCCGTTGTGCGTGCCAGATCCAGAGGGAGCGCCCGGAACCCCTCCAGGTAGGCCACGTTGCAGGGTTCCCTTTCCGCGCAGGCCTCGACCGCCATCTCCCCGAGGTCGATTCCGTTCTGGACCGGCGAGGCCCCGACGAATATGAGTCCCTCGACCTGCGGTTCGAGGGTGGCGAAGTCGGGTCCGATCGGGGTGAACTCGCCGATCACGGGAATCCCGGCGGTGAGTGCTTCCTCGATGACGGGAATCACGGCGTTGCCGTCGTTGGCCTGCACGATGAATGCGTCCCAGTCTCCGGCGGTGATGGCGTCCTGTATCTGCGAGATCTGCGTGTTCGCATCGAAGACGGGATCGAAGAATTGCACTTCGGCACCGATCTCAGCGGCGCCTTCCTGGATGCCGGCCCACGTGGCCTGGGCGAAACCGTTCGCCGCAGCGAAGCCGAAGAAGGCGATCCGCAGCTGTTCTGCGGGCTCCTCGGGCTCGGGCGGTGGCGACGGTGGTTCGGCGGCGGGTGGTGGGGGTGCCTCGGGTTGAGGCGCTTCGGGCTCGGGCGCGGCCGGCGGTGGCTCGGCCGGCGGCGGTTCGGGCTGGGGCGCTTCGGGCTCCGGTGCGGGCGCAGGCGCAGGTGCGGGTGCCGCGGGTTCGTCTGCGCTGTCCCCGCCTCCACACGCAGCGATGACGAGACTGCACGCCACAGTGGCAAATGCCAGCCTCCTCAGTGTTCTGGACATCTCTTGGGTTCCCCTTCCTTCTTGGGATTCGTCTCGTGGTCCGGTGTTTTGGCCGGTGGTTGCGCCCGTAACCGGGCGTTCGGAGTGAATTCGGGACGCGCGCCTCCAAGCGAGCGTCGACGATCAGATGCGCGACTGGTGTCTCAGTCAGTGACTACGTGAGGCCATAGACCTCCCGCGCTGTCTGCTCGCTGATCACGCCGCTGTCAATGTCGGCGCGTACCGCACTGCGATCCCGATCCCCCGGCTCGCCGAAGCCACCGCCCCCACCGGTCATGGTCCGGATGATCGAACCTGCGGGGAGCCGGACGTTGGCGCATTTCAGAGTGTGACGCTCACCGTCGTGCCCCGGGTTGATGACGACATCCGGCGGTGTGGCGCTGCCGCCGCCGGCGAGTCCCCAGGCCGGTGTCCTGCTGCGCTCGAACCAGGTCGACAGCGAGGAATCTGCCAGAAGTTCGAACTCGCGCTCCACGCCGGCCCCGCCGCGGAACTCGCCGTGGCCACACGAGTCGGTGCGGAGCCCGTAGTGGTGGAGCCGCACAGGGAACTTCGTCTCCAGTACCTCGATCGGCATGTCCTTGAGCGATCCGTTGACGTTGTTGATCAGCGCGTCCTCGCCGTCCGATCCGTTCCACGCGCCCCACCCGCCGACGGTCGGCTCCACGTGGAGCCACGGCTGATTGGTCCCGGGATCCACGCCGCTGAGGAAGAGCACCATGGAGTCGCCGTAGCTGGCTGCCGCTGCTCGGACCGGCAGCGCCTCGGAGAGCGCCTTGACCACGAGATCGATGAGCAATCCGAGGGGGGTGAAGTACCACTCCACCGGGGACGGTTCGACTGCCCCCACCACGGACCCCTCCCTCACGATCACACGCAGCGGCTTGAACGAGCCGCCGTTCGGTGGGCTGTCGGGATCAACCAGCAGCTTGTAGGCCACTCGGGCCGCGGCGATCGCCTGCGTGGCACCGCAGTTCACCGGACCCGTGCAGACATCGTCGCTGCCGCTCAGGTCGACGGTCATCTCGTCGTCCTCGATGGTGACCTCGACGTGCACCGTGACGGCCTCGTCGCCGATCCCGTCGCTGTCGATGGTTCCCTCGGCCCGGTACGTCCCGTCGGGGATCTCGCGCACGAAGGCGCGCTCGAGACGTTCGGACTGCCGGAAGATCTCGTCGCGGGCCGCCAGGACCGTCTCGGAGCCGAAACGCTCGAAGATCTCGGGCAGCCGCAGGGCGCCGGTGTGGCAGCAGGCGATCTGCGCGCCGAGGTCGCCGATGGCGCCGTGGAAGAAGCGGCTGTTACGCCCGATCGCCTCGGTCAACGGAGCCCGCTGCAGACCCTCCTGCACGATACGAACGGGCGCCAGCCGGAGACCTTCCTGGAAGACGTCGATGGAATCGATCGTCCCTCCGGGGTCCTTCGAGCCGACGTCGAGCCAGTGCGCCCGCGAGGTGGCGAATCCGAGCAATTCGCCGTTCGCGAATATCGGCTCCATGACGGTCATGTCGTGCAGGTGCGTCCCGGTGATGTACGGGTCGTTCATGATCCAGACATCACCGGGCTGCCAGACGTCACGGCCGTACTTCTCCTCGATGGCGATGGTGCATGCCTCGAGGTTCCCCAGGAAGATGGGCAGCCCGGCCGATTGCCCGAGGACTCGGTGGTGGGCGTCCAGCAACGCAACGGAGCAGTCCTTCATCTCGTAGATCACCGGGGTGTACGCCGAGCGGATCAGCGTGGCGTTCATCTCGTCCGCGACGGCCGTGAGCGCATTGCGGATGATCTCGACGGTGACCGGATTCGGCGGCTCGGACATCGGCTACTCCTTCCCTGTGCGGGACGCGGAGATGATCCCGTAGGCGTCGACGCTGAGGCGCCAGCCCGACGGTGGAAGGACGGTGGTCGCGGTCGCCTCGGCGATGACGACGGGGCCGTCCAGTTCCGTGTCCGGCGTCAGATCGTCCCTCTGGAACAACGGCGTCTTCGTCGCCGATCCACCGAAGTACACGGATCGCAACTCCGCCGCCGGCCGGCGCCGGCGCGCCGGAATCGGCGATGGTTCGGCTCTGCCCAGATCGCCGAACGCGGTGACGCGGGCGATCACGAACTCGATCGGCGCGTCCGCGTTCGAATGCCCGAAGCGCGTCTGGTGGGCGGCGTCGAAGGCGGCCTTCATCCCGGCGCGCCAGCGGTCGTCCTGCAGCGACCCGACCGAACCGATCGGGATCGTCAGCGTGTATTCCTGCCCGATGTAGCGGGCATCGACGGCGAAGTGAAGGCTGATGGCGTCCTCACTGACGCCCTCCGCTCGGATCCGCCCGGCGAGTTCATCGCTGATCTCGAGATAGATGGCGCGCAGCGCGTCGAGATCCGCGGTCTCGTGGGGGTGCGGGAAGCCCCGGGCGGAATCGCGCCGCAACTGCGTTTCCAGCATGCCCCATGCGGAGAAGGCGCCGGGGAACCGGGGCACGATCATGCGGTTGATTCCCAACTCCTCCGCCAGGAACGCCGCGTGCATGGGGCCCGCCCCACCGAACGCGACGAGAGTGAAGTCCCGGGGTTCAATGCCTCGCTCGACGGTCAGAGTCCTGATGGCTTGGGCCATCTTGGCGTTGATCACGTCGAGGATTCCCTCCGCCATGACGAGCGGCTCGAGGCCGAGCGTGACGCCGAGATCGCCGAGGGCCTTCAGCGCCAGATCCGGGTCGAGGGCGAACTCGCCTCCGGCGAATGTCCGGAGATCGACCCGTCCGAGCGCCACATTGGCGTCGGTCACGGTCGGTTCGGTACCACCCCGGCCGTAGCAGGCGGGCCCGGGCGAGGCGCCCGCGCTCCGAGGACCGACGCGAAGGCCGCCGGCCTCGGAGTAGGCGACCGATCCACCACCGGCCCCGACGGTGTGGATGTTGACGACCGGCATCAGGAGAGGGAAGCCCTCAAGTGACGCCTCGGTCGACACGTCAGCCTTGCCGTCCACGATGAGGCTGACATCGAAGGAGGTGCCGCCCATGTCGATGCAGATCAGATCGCGGTGCCCGGTCAGGCGCGCCAGGGAGACGCCGCCCATGGCCCCGCCGACGGGCCCCGACAGAAGGGTTTGCACGGTGTGCTCCCGTGCCGCTCCAGCGGTGATGATGCCGCCGGAGGACTGCATGATGTGCAGAGGTACGCCCATGCCGTCGGCGACGAGCCCGCTGGAGAGTTCCTCGAGGTAGGCGCGGACGATCGGCGCGGTATAGGCGTCCAACACCGTCGTCGAGGTTCGCTCGTACTCGCGCCATTCCCGCGCCAAGCGGTGGGAGAGGCTGATGGAGATGCCGTCGCCGAGTTCGCGCCGCAGCAACTCGAACACGCGGAGTTCGTGGGCGGGTTCCTCGTAGCTGAACAGGAGCGCCACCGCAATGGAGGTGTAGCCGCCCTCGCGGAATCGCCGCGCCGCCGCCAGCACGCCTCCCTCGTCGAGCGGTTCCACCTCGTTGCCGCGAGCATCGAGACGGCCGCGGACCTCGACGGTGTCTGCGCGACCGACGAGCGGGTCGGGTTTGCGGTACTGGATCTGATACAGCGCATCGCGATTCCCGCGAGCGATCTGATAGACGTCTCCCGCCCCGGCGCTCGCCACGAGGAGCACGTTCTCGCCCCTCCGCTGGAGGAAGGCGTTGAGCCCCTGGGTGGTGCCGTGCACGGCGAAAGAAAGATCCTCCAGGTCGTCCACGAGATCAGACATAGCGTTGCGCACGCCCACGGAGAGCTCTCCGGGGGTGGTGGAGGCTTTGCCGGCTCGGTACTGGCCTGTCGCCTCGTCGTAGGACACGGCGTCGGTGAAGGTCCCGCCGATGTCCATGGCGATGCGCAGGTGTCTCATGCTCCCCCCGCCTGCCGGGTTCCCGGCGCCGAGGTGGTCCGCAGGGCCGGCTCGCCACCGGACAGGGTGAGCGTGTAGCGACCACCACGGAGTTCCCCGGGGATCGGTGTGTCAAGAAGTTCGTTCAGCGCGCCTGCAGCGGCGCTGCGCACCGGATGGTTTACCCAGGCCTCGTACGACTCGGTGCTGTCCCAGGTGGCCGTGGCGAGGACTTCGCCCTCTCCCTCCCAGATCTCCACGCTCCTGCAGCCGTCCAGCGAGAGGGCGTGGTCGACGATGCTCTCCCTCTCGAACAGGTCGATCACGTCCTGCGCCCTTCCGGATCGTGGTTTCAGTGCGAGCAAAGTAAGGATCAACCTGCCGTTTCCCTGGCCTCGCCTCGGGTTTCCGGTATTAGTACACAAACCGTAACCTAGGTGATCGCACCTGTCAAGCCGTCCGAACTCACGGGCGGATCGCGCCCCCCGGTCGCGGCACATGCGCCGCGACCGGGGCGGTGGGCGAGCGCCCGGACCACAGCCCGCGCACCGCCGGTGGGAAGACAGACCCGCACCGGAGCGAACTGAACCCGGGGATTGCAGTTGGTGGTCGTGCTGTTAGCCTTGCCCCCGTGATCAGGGGCCGATCGGCCCCCTTTGACGGCTCGTGTCGTCCAGTCCCGTCCATCGAACAAGTGAGAATCCGTGCCCGACCTCGACCCCAACCTGTCCTTGCCCGACGACTCAACCACCGACCACACCCCAGCAGAAGAAGCAGAAGAGACTTCCGAGCCGTCTCCTCCAGCAGAACTCTCAACAGAAGCACTCCCGGGCCTCGCCGCCGATGAGATGGCCGAGCTTGTCCAGCCTCGGGAAATCGCCGTGAACGACCTCAACGAGGAGCAGTTGGCCGCCGCCTACGCCCGCAGTGTCGTGACGGTCGAGGAAGGCACGATGGTCACGGGCCACGTAGTGCGGATCGACAACGACGAGGTGCTCGTCGACATCGGCTTCAAGTCCGAGGGAGTCATCCCGTCCCGCGAGCTCTCCATCCGCAACGACGCACATCCCGGAGACGTCGTGGCCCTCGACGAGGAGGTCGAGGCCCTCGTCCTGCAGAAGGAGGACAAGGAGGGACGCCTGATCCTCTCGAAGAAGCGTGCGCAGTACGAGCGCGCCTGGGGCAACGTGGAAGAGGTCAAGGCCGCCGGCGGAGTCGTCTCGGGAACGGTCATCGAGGTCGTCAAGGGCGGGCTCATCGTCGACATCGGTCTGCGCGGCTTCCTGCCGGCGTCGCTTGTGGACCTGCGGCGGGTGCGTGACCTGCAGCCCTACGTGGGCACGTCAGTGGAGGCCAAGATCATCGAACTCGACAAGAATCGCAACAACGTCGTGCTGTCGCGGCGGGCGTGGCTGGAAGAGGCCCAGAAGGAGCAGCGCGAGGAGTTCCTCGACAACCTGAAGCCCGGCGAGGTCCGCCGCGGTGTCGTGTCGTCGGTCGTGCCGTTCGGGGCGTTCATCGACCTCGGCGGCATGGACGGGCTCGTGCACGTCTCGGAGCTGTCGTGGCGACACGTGGACCATCCCAGTTCGGTTGTCTCGGTGGGCGACGAGGTGGAGGTGCAGGTGCTCGAGGTGGATCCCGGCCGCGAGCGGATCAGCCTGTCGCTGAAGGCCACCCAGCAGGACCCCTGGCAGGAGTTCGCAGCCAGCCATCGTGTCGGCGAGCTGGTCTACGGGCGGGTCACCAAGCTGGTGCCGTTCGGTGCCTTCGTGCAGGTGGGCGAGAGCATCGAGGGCCTCACCCACATCTCGGAGATGTCGGCGCACCACGTGGAGGTGCCCGAGCAGGTCGTGACCCCGGGCGAGGAGTTGTGGGTGAAGATCATCGACATCGACCTGCAACGCCGGCGCATCAGCCTCTCCATCAAGCAGGCCGCCGAGGGCGGCGTGGTCGCCGCCGAGTTCCAGGAGCATTTCGGCGAGCACGCCTTCGACGAGGAGGGCAACTACCTGGGCGCGGCGACGGCGGACGAGCCCGCCTTCGCCGCGGAGGAATTCAGCGCCGAGACGGGCGTGGCGGAGAGCGTCGAGGCTGTCGCCCCCGCCTGACGTCACTCCTGCCGACCCTCGATGATCGAGGTCGGGCTCACCGGCTGCATCGGCTCGGGTAAGTCCACCGTCGCCGCCGCTCTGGGTGAGCGCGGTGCGGTCCTGCTGGACGCCGATGCCATCGTCGCCGAACTGCAGCAGCCCGGGCGGCCTGTGCTGGACGCCATTGTGGCCCACTTCGGGCCGTCGATCCTGCGACCCGACGGCCATCTGGACCGCAAAGCCGTGGCGAGCATCGTCTTCGGCGATCCGCAGGAACTGGCCGCCCTGAACGCCATCGTGCATCCCGCCGTGCGAGCCGGGATGGCCGAACGGCGGCAGGCGCTGGCCGGCAGCGATGACATCGTGGTGGCCGAGATCCCGCTCCTCGCCGAAGCCGGGCCCGAGCGCCGGCGAGGACTGGCCGGCATCATCGTCGTCGACGTGGACCCCGACGTGGCCGTGCGGCGCCTCGTGGCGGACCGGGGCCTCACCGAGGCCGAGGCCCGGGCGCGGTTGGCGCGCCAGGCGTCGCGCTCCGACCGCCTGGCTCTGGCCGACTTCGTGATCGACAACAACGGCCCCCGCCGGGATCTGGCCGGTCAGGTGGCGCGCTGCTGGGAGTGGATCTGGTCGCTGGAACACTCGCCGGCCCGCGGGGAGACTGCCGGGTAACACCGTGCGCCATTCTCATCGTCATTCCGGCAGAGGCCGGAATCCAGGGCGCAACGGCCCCGGACTGCGCCCGCTGCGGAGCCGCGCCGCTGGCTAGGGTCGTCGCGTGACCTCGGACCCTGCAGTCGCCGACCTCGTTACGTCGCGGCGTCACACCCCGTTCCGCATGGTGGCCGACTTCGAACCAGCCGGCGACCAGCCGGCGGCCATCGCCGGGCTGTCGGAAGGGATCCGCGGCGGCGAGCGCTACTTGACGCTGCTGGGGATCACCGGATCGGGCAAGAGCGCCACCATGGCCTGGACCATCGAGCAGGTGCAGCGGCCGACCCTCGTGCTGGCGCCCAACAAGTCGCTCGCCGCGCAGCTCGCCAACGAACTGCGGGAGTTCTTCCCGCACAACCGGGTGGAGTACTTCGTCTCCTACTACGACTACTACCAGCCCGAGGCGTACATGCCGGCCAGCGACACCTACATCGAGAAGGACGCCTCCATCAACGACGAGATCGAGCGGCTGCGACACTCGACCACTTCTGCGCTGCTCACCCGCCGGGATGTGGTGGTCGTGGCCTCGGTGTCCTGCATCTACGGTCTCGGCGGCCCGGACGAGTACCAGAACCAGTTGCTGGTGCTGCGCAACGGCGAGTCCTACGATCACCGGGCCATCCTGCGGCGCCTCGTGGACATGCAGTACGAGCGCAACGACACCAACCTGGCACGGGGCCGGTTCCGGGTGCGCGGCGACACGTTGGAGGTACGACCGGCGTACGAGGAGAACGTGATCCGCGTCGGGCTGTTCGGCGACGAGGTGGAGCAGATCACGGTGCTCGATCCGGTCACCGGCGAGCGGCTCGACAGCCTCGACGAGATGATCCTCTTTCCCGCCAGCCACTACGTGACGACGCCCGAACGCCTGGATGCGGCCGTGCGGCGCATCGAGGTGGAGTTGGCCGAGCGCCTCGGCTACTTCGAGTCCACGGGCCGGCTCTTGGAGGCGCAGCGCCTCCGGATGCGCACCACCTACGACCTGGAGATGCTGCAGGAGTTGGGCTACTGCAACGGCGTCGAGAACTACTCGGCGCACCTCGACGGGCGCGGCAGGGGAGAGGCGCCCTTCACCCTGCTGGACTACTTCCCGGACGACTATCTCACGGTGATCGACGAGTCCCACGTCGCCGTGCCACAGTTGCACGGGCAGTTCGCGGGCGACCGCAGCCGCAAGGAGACCCTCATCGAGCACGGCTTCCGCCTGCCCTCGGCAGCCGACAACCGGCCGCTCAGGTTCGACGAGGTCATGGAGCGGGTGGGTCAGGTGGTGTTCCTGTCGGCCACACCGGGGCCCCACGAACTGTCGGTGTCGGACCAGGTGGTCGAGCAGATCGTGCGCCCCACCGGCCTCGTGGATCCCGAGGTGGTGGTGAAGCCCACGAAGGGCCAGATCGACGACCTGCAGGAGATGATCCGCCAGCGGGTCGCCGCCGGGGCGCGAGTGCTGGTCACGACGCTCACGAAGAAGATGGCCGAGGATCTCACCGAGTACCTGCTGGAGATGGGGGTGCGGGTGCGCTACCTGCACAGCGAGGTGGACACCCTGGCTCGCATCGAGATCCTGCGCGACCTGCGCCTCGGGCACTTCGACGTGCTGGTCGGCATCAACCTGCTGCGGGAGGGCCTGGACCTGCCCGAGGTGTCCCTCGTGGCGATCCTGGACGCCGACAAGGAGGGTTTCCTGCGCAGTGAGACCTCGCTGGTGCAGACGATCGGCCGTGCGGCCCGCAATGTGGACGGTCAGGTGGTCATGTACGCCGACGCCGTCACCGACTCCATGCGCCGGGCCATCGACGAGACCAGGCGGCGCCGCGCCCGCCAGCAGGCCCACAACGCCGAACACGGCATCAGCCCGCAGACCATCCGCAAGGCGGTCACCGACATCCTGGCGCTCATCCGCCCCGAGGAGACGGCTCCCGTGCCCCAGCGCCAGCGCCACGAGCGGCGCGGGCGCCGCGGGATCGTCGGCGCTCAGGCGGAGGGGCTCGACGTCTCGGGAGACGACCTTCCCCGGCTGATCGCCGCGCTCACCGAGGAGATGCAGGAGGCTTCGGCCGATCTGCGTTTCGAGTACGCCGCCCGTTTGCGCGACGAGATCGCCGAGCTGCGCCGAGAGTTACGCGACATCGCCGGAGCGCACGCCGCCGGCGCCTGAGCCTGGATCCACCGATGGGGGTTGGGTTCGAGGGCGGGGGGGTCCACCGAAGTGACTCTCTGACCTGGGCAAATAGCTGTGAACACAAGCGGCTGCCGGCACAGATCGGGAGGCACTTCCTGTGAGTGCCCCATCCCGCCGGATTGACCGGTTCGGGGTGGTCCTCGTCACCTCCGGAACTTGGGGCGAGAAACTTGGGCTATACGACGAAAAAGATGCCCAAGATGATCTGCGATCGGTGGATTCAGGCTGAGTACCCGGGGTCGGTCGTCGATGATGCGGGCTGCGCCGCCGGATCTGCGTGTCGGTGCGAGCTAGCCCGGTCGGTTTTCGACAGCTTTTCCACCTTGGGTGCCGCGAGTACCGGTCACGGCGCTGCCCCCTGGCATTCACCGGTAGGTACCTGCCGATTCACCGATTGTTCGGCCGAGAGGACTGTGTGGCCGTACGAGCACGCGAGAGTCGCTTCCGAGCACCGGCGCGCCACCCGTAGGTCAGCTTCGCGGCGACCTGACGTCAGGGCCTCGGAGCCCTCCGGAGGTCCACGTCACAAGTTCTCCACAGCGGATTCCGGCTTGGCGCCGGTGGGCGTCCCGGGCCCCTACGCTGGGCCCGTGAGCGACCACTTGGTGATCAGGGGAGCGCGCGAGCACAACCTGCGCGACGTCTCTCTCGAATTGCCGCGTGACCGCCTCATCGTCTTCACCGGCATCTCCGGCTCGGGGAAGTCCTCGCTGGCGTTCGACACCATCTACGCCGAGGGTCAGCGCCGCTACGTGGAGTCCCTCTCCGCCTACGCCCGGCAGTTCCTCGGGCAGATGGACAAGCCCGACGTGGACTTCATCGAGGGGCTCTCGCCGGCCATCTCCATCGACCAGAAGAGCGCCTCGCGCAATCCCCGTTCCACCGTCGGAACCATCACCGAGGTCTACGACTACCTCCGCCTGCTGTTCGCCCGCGTCGGCGTCCCCCACGACCCCGAGACCGGCGAGCCGCTGGTGCGCCAGACGCCGCAGCAGATCGTCGACAGGGTGCTGCGGTTACCCGAGGGCACCCGCTTCCAGGTCCTCGCCCCCGTGGTGCGGGGACGGAAGGGCACCTACGAGACACTGCTGGCGGAGTTGGAGGCCGACGGGTACGTACGGGCGCGCGTCGACGGCGAGCTGCACGAACTGGCCGACGTGGCCGGCACCGACGCCGACGGGAGAGCCCGCCTGGATCTGGCCCGCTACGAGATGCACGACATCGAGGTTGTGGTCGACCGCCTGGTGTCGCGGCAGGGAATCGGGCAGCGCCTGACCGACTCCGTGGAGGCGGCGTTGCGGCTGGCCGACGGTGTCGTGCAGATCGAGGTGGTCACGCTCGGCGAGGGTCCGGCGGCAGCCGATCTCGACGTGGAACCCGGCGAGCTCCTGACGTTCTCCCAGCAGCTGGCCCGCCCCAGCGACGGCAAGTCGTTCGAGGAACTGGCCCCCCGCAACTTCTCGTTCAACTCGCCCTACGGCGCCTGCCCGCACTGCGACGGGCTCGGCACCAGATTCGAGGTCGACCCCGATCTGGTCGTGCCCGACCCGGCCCTCAGCCTGGCCGAGGGCGCTCTGGCCCCGTGGGGGAGCGGCCACAGCCAGTACTACGAGCGGCTGCTGGAGTCCACCGCCGAGGAGTTGGGCGTGGACTTCGGTGCTCCCTGGGAGACCCTTCCCGCGCAGGCGCAGGCGGTCTTCCTCTACGGCGGCCTGGACCGGCGGGTGCAGGTTCGCTACCGGAACCGCTACGGGCGCTCCCGCAGCTACAACGCCCGGTTCGAGGGCGTCATCGCGAACCTGCAGCGGCTCCACTCCGAGACCGCTTCGGACAACCGCCGCCAGCAGATCGAGGGCTACATGCGCGAGGTGCCCTGCAACCACTGCGGGGGTGCCCGGCTGCGCCCCCTGCCGCTGGCGGTGGCCATCGACGGGCGCAACATCAACGACATCTGCACGCTGTCCATCCGGGACGCCGCCAAGGTGTTCGAGGAGATCCGGCTCAGCGAGCGCGACGCCCTCATCGCCGATCAGGTGCTGAAGGAGCTGCGCTCGAGGCTGGGCTTCCTGCTGGCCGTGGGGCTGGACTACCTCACCCTGGCGCGGTCGGCCGGCACCCTCTCGGGGGGAGAGGCGCAGCGCATCCGGCTGGCCTCGCAGATCGGCAGCGGCCTCGTGGGCGTGCTGTACGTGCTGGACGAGCCGTCCATCGGGCTGCACCAGCGCGACAACGCCCGGCTGCTGGACACCCTGCTGCGACTCCGCGATCTCGGCAACACGGTGATCGTCGTGGAGCACGACGAGGAGACCATCCGCACCGCCGACCACGTGGTGGACATCGGCCCCGGTGCGGGCAGCCACGGCGGCGACATCGTGCACAGCGGCTCCGTCGAGGCGTTGCTGCGCAACGAGGACTCTCTCACCGGCCGGTACCTCGTCGGGGAGCGCAGCATCCCGGTCCCGCTGCTGCGCCGCCCGCCCGGCGACGACTGGCTGGTCGTGCGCGGGGCGCGCGAGCACAACCTGGACGACCTGGACGTGGAGATCCCGCTGGGCTGCTTCGTCACCGTGACCGGCGTGTCGGGATCGGGCAAGAGCACCCTCGTCAACGACATCCTTTTCCGGGCGCTGATGCAGAAGGTCTACCGGTCCCGGATGGTGCCCGGGCGCCACCGCGGCATCGACGGGATCTCGGCCCTCGACAAGGTCATCAACATCGACCAGCAGCCCATCGGGCGCACACCCCGCTCGAACCCGGCCACGTACACGGGCGTGTTCGACCACATCCGCAAGCTGTTCTCGCGCACCAACGAGGCGCGGGTGCGTGGCTACCAGCCCGGCCGCTTCTCCTTCAACGTGTCCGGCGGGCGCTGCGACGCCTGCTCGGGCGACGGCAACATCCGCATCGAGATGCACTTCCTGCCCGACGTGTACGTGCCGTGCGAGGTCTGCGCGGGTGCCCGCTACAACCGCGACACCCTCGACATCACCTTCAAGGGGCGCAACATCGCCGAGGTCCTGGCGATGCCGTGCACCGAGGCGCTGGAGTTCTTCGCCAACCAGCCGCCGATCGCCCGGCACCTGCGCACCCTGGTGGACGTGGGCCTGGGTTACATCCGCCTCGGCCAGCCGGCGCCCACGCTCTCCGGCGGGGAGGCGCAGCGGGTGAAGCTGGCCAGCGAGTTGGCCAAGCGCTCCACCGGCCACACCATCTATCTCCTGGACGAGCCCACCACCGGCCTGCACTTCGATGACATCCGCAAGCTGCTGGGTGTGCTGAGCCGCCTCACCGACGCCGGCAACACCGTTCTGGTGATAGAGCACAACCTCGACGTGATCAAGACCGCCGACTGGATCATCGACCTCGGCCCCGAGGGAGGCGACGGCGGCGGGCGCATCGTGGCCGAGGGTCCGCCCGAGTTGGTGGCCAAGCACGAGGAGAGCCACACCGGCCGCTACCTGCGACGCCTTCTGATCTGACCGGCCGCGCTGTCGTGCGGTTTGCTTGCCGCCTGTGTCTGTACTTGAATGTTCGCGTTCCGGCGTGGCGAGCACCTCTGGCCGTTGGGTCGATCCGATTCCCGCGGTTGCGGGCTGGATCGCCATGGTCCGGGGCGTGCCTCACCACGACCCAACCCACAGGGGGAGAAACCGACATGACAGTCAGACGTAAGAACCGTTGGATCGTGATGCCGCTGCTGGCCGCGCTGGCGGTGTTGGCGGCTTCGTGCGCCGACACCGGGGCTGCGGACGACGCGCTCGCCGAGGCGCGGGCGGCCCGCTCCGATGCGGCCGCCGCGCAGTCCGAGGCGTCCGCCGCGTCCGCCGACGCCGCAGCGGCGAACAACCGGGCGAACGCCCTCGAGGCCGAGACCGCCGCCGCAAGTGCCGCTGCCGACGCCGCCGCAGCTGATGCCGCCGCGGCGCAGGCGGCCGCCGAACTGGCCCAGGCCACCGCCGAGGGCAACGTGGCGGCTGTGGCCGAGGCTGAGGCAGCCCTTGCAGCCGCTTCTGCAACGGCCGAAGAGGCCCGCGAGTCCGCTGCGCAGGCGCAGCAGGAGGCCGCCGCCGCGCAGGCCGAGGCTGCTGCAGCGCAGGCTGAAGCCGAAGCGGCGCAGCAGGAGGCTGCCGCCGCGCAGGCCGAGGCCGAGGCAGCAGGTGCAGAGGCCGCCGCCGCGCGGGAGTCGCTCGCTTTCGCAACCGACCAGCTGGCCGCCGCGCAGGCCCAGGCCACCGAGGCCGGCGGCGACCTGCCGTTCACGCACATCCTCGGGGACGGCAGCAGTTTCGAGCTGAACGACCGCATCGCCAAGAAGATCCGGACCGGAGAGCCGGTCAACTACCTGTTCTCCTACCAGTCCTCCGGCATCGCCCTGTTCTCGGACCAGTACGAGGCCGGCTTCCGGGCAACGCAAGGAGACGCCTACCGGATCTATCCCATGGACTTCACGGTCGTGGCACCGGTGACCTCTCCCTCCGACATCCCGCAACAGATCGCCCAGATCGAGGCGCAGGTCGCTGTCGATCAGGTGGACTGCCTGGCGATCGAGCCGGCGGACTCCAATTCCTTCACGGAGCTCACGAACCGGCTCCTCGCCGATGGCATCCCCGTGTTCACTGTTGGCCTCACGACGAACGGCAACGAGTTCACCAACTTCACCCAGGTGCCGTACAACGAGGGCCGCCAGGCCGCCGAGCTCTCCGTGGAGTTCATGCAGGCGAACGGTCTCGAGTTTGACACCTTCATGGTCTCCGGCGGTGACCCGACGCAGTTCTGGGCCCAGGGCCGGATGACGGGCTTCTACGACCGCATCCTGGAACTCCTTCCCGACGCCGACTTCCTCACCACACCGGACGAGGGAATCCAGGTCGGCGGCGGCGGCTACGACCCGGGGATCAGCTACGACGACTACTCGGCGATCCTGGTCGGCAACCCCGAGCTGGACTTCATCGAGAACGTGGACATCGGCGCCGAGCACGCCAACCGGGCGATCGTCGACGGTGGCCGCGAGGGTGAGGTGTTCACGATCGGCTGGAACGTGAGTTATGGCCAGCTCGACGGCGTCGAGCGGGGCATCCAGGTGGCGGCCCTCGACCAGCGCTGGTCGGAGCAGGCCGGCTTCGGCGCCATCGCCTGTGCCGAGTTCCTGGCCAACGGCAGGATCCTGCCGAACACGCAGACGCTGCTGCCGATCCAGAAGGACCAGGTTGACGCCGCCCGGCGCGACCTGGATCTGATCCTCGGCGGCTAACACTCTGACGTGGATGTGATGGGAGGAGGGATCGGATCCCTCCTCCCATCACGACGTTCCCGAGGCTGATCACCCAGGGGGAAGTCGCGTGAGCAACGACACCAACGACGCAGAGACCACGATGCCTGACGAGCCTCGCGACCGGGTTCTCTCGCAGCTCCGGGGGCTGGGCCTGCAGCGCGTCGCCGGGCTGCTGGCGGCCGTCGTCATCGCGGGGTTCGTGTTCGCCGTCTGGTCGGACTGGCTGTTCCTCAAGACCGGGAACCTGGTCGTGATGATCAGATTGATGGGCGTTCTCGGCATCATCGGCCTCGGTCTGCTGGTCGTTCTCCTGGTTGGCGAGATCGACCTGTCCTTCTCGGCGCTGGCGGTCCTCTCGGCCATCGTCATGGGGAAGATGTGGGTCGAGCTCGGCTATCACATCGCCATCGGGATCCTGGTTGCGTTCGCCGTCGCCATCGGGGTGGGTCTGTTCAACGCCTTCTTCGTGAACGTGGTCAAGGTTCCGTCGTTCATCGTGACATTGGGATCCAACACGCTCGTATTCGGGTTCACCCTTCTCATAAGCAGGAATACGCCGATCCTGGCGCAGAAATTGCCGCCGGATCCGGAGGAATGGCAGGTACGCGGCGGCGATTACGTCGACGCCGCCGAGTACACGTTCTTCCGGGCGCTGGCCAGCAACTACGCGCTGCCTGGCCGCTTCCCGCTCCAGGTGGTCTGGTTGGCGGGTTTCGCCATCGTGTTCGGCATCCTTCTGTCGCGCGGCGTGTTCGGCTTCAGGATGAAGGCCATCGGCGGCAACGAGCAGGCTGCCGTCCTGGCCAAGCTGCCCGTGCGCCGCTACAAGACGCTGGCCTTCGTGATTAGTGCCTGCATGGCGGCCATGGGTGGCCTGCTGGACTTCTCCTTCATCTCGCAGGTACAGCCCAACCAGGGTGGCATCTACCTGTTCCCCGTGTTCACGGCCGTCATCATCGGCGGTGCGAGCCTGTCGGGAGGGCGCGGCACCGTCTCGGGCACCCTCCTGGGTGCCCTTCTGCTGGCCGTCATCTCCAACGGCCTGGCCCTCAATGCAACAGGCGCGTTCGTGCAGCAGATGTGGCTGGGTACGGTCACGATCGCCGCGGTCGTGCTGGATCAGTGGGCGCGGAGTCGCCAGGGGGGCGAGTCGCTGGGTGCCGGACTGCGAGATCTCGGCAGGCGGCTCGGTCTCCTGAGGTGAGTCGCGGGAGATGACGGCTGTGGTGTCCGGCGAGAGCATCGTCATCGAGGGGCTGCACAAGCGCTACGGCGACACCGTCGCGCTCGACGGCCTGGACATCACCGTGCAGCCCGGCGAGATCCTGGGCATCGCCGGGCCCAATGGTTCGGGCAAGAGCACGATGGTCAAGACGCTGGCGGGCGAGGTGATCGCCGACCGGGGACGCATCCTGCTGGACGGCGCCGAGCGCGACGCCGCGGATCTGGCGGCCCAGGTGACGATCGTGCACCAGGAGCCACAGGTCTTCCTGAACCTGACGGTTGCGGAGAACCTGCTCGTCGGCAGGGAGCACAGGAAGATCCTGAACCGGCGCATCGATGCCGCCGAGTCCGAATTGCTGGCGGACATGGGTCTGAGCGCACATGCCGACACGCCCCTCGAGCATCTCCCCCTGGCGGCGCAACAGCGCACCGAGATCGCCCGCGCCCTGGCCCAGGATGCCCGCATCTTCCTGTTCGACGAGCCCAACTCGGCTCTGACAGAGGAGGAGTCCGAGGATCTCTTCCGCCGTATGCACGACCTGGCCGATTCCGGACGCCTGGTGATCCTGGTGTCGCACCGGTTGCACGAACTGGTGGTGCATGCGGACCGGGTTGGGATGATCATCGACGGGCAGTGCCGGGTGATCCTGAGGGGCGACGACCTAACCGAGGAGCGCGTGGCTCGCGAACTCGTCGTCGGCGTCGCCACGGGAGGCGAGGCCGGAGCCCACGCCCTCAAGGGCGACATCACGGCGGCCCGAGCGGGCGGCGAGCAGGACTCGTTCGCGCTACGGCTCTCGGGTTGGACGCACCGCGACGGCGGGTTCTCCGACATCGACATGTCCGTGGGGCTCGGCGAGATCGTGGCCATCTCCGGGGTCGAGGGCTCCGGGGCGCGGGAACTGGTCCACTCGCTGGCGGGCTTCGCAGCGGCGTCCGGCTCGCTGCGTGTCGGTGTGGGCAGCACCGCGGAGACGAACGGCGACGGCAGCAGCGTCAGGGCCGCCACCGATCAGGTGGGGTTCGTGGGGGCGAACCGGGCGGAGAACCTCTTCTTCAACCTCTCGGTGGGCGAGAACCTGCTGGCGCGCCTCAGCACCGACATCTGCGATCGGCTGGGGCTGCTGCATCCGCGGACGCTGCGGGACGCGGCGGAGCACCTCGCCGACCAGTTCCGGGTGAAGGCCGGCTCGGTGGACGATCCCATGGGGTCGCTCAGCGGCGGCAACCAGCAGAAGGTGCTCATCGGCGCGGCCACGGCCACGCGACCCCGCGTCCTCGTCCTCGAGGAACCCACCCGCGGTGTCGACGTGGGCAGCAAGTCGGAGATCTACCGGCTGCTGCGCCAGTACGCCGACCCCGAGAGTCAACTGGGCCTCCCGGAGATGGAGGGCCACGGCGAGGCGGTCGTGCTGTACTGCACCGAGGACGCCGAGATCTTCGAGGTTGCCGACCGGGTCTACGTGATCGCCCAGGGCCGCATCTCCGGTGAGCTGGACCTGTCGGACTACGACGATGTGGAGTCCTTCGCCGCCGACCGAGTCCGCCTCGAAGCCGGCGGCTGAGCCGCTGGACGGTCGCTGCGGAGTTGCATTCCAGAATGCGTGTTATATAATGAAAGTGTGCATACAGGGCTGCTGGTAGCGATCCTGACGGCGCACCCTGCGATGGTGATTGCGGTTGCGGGCTACCTGGCGCGTCGGATCGACCGGCTCGAGGAGCGCTCGGCGGAGCGTCACGAGGCTCTCCTAGCCGGACTCAACACCCACGGCGAGCGGCTGGCACACATCGAGGGGTGGATCGAGGGTCGCGTCCAACCCGCAACAGCGGAGTAGCCGCCCGACCGGGCGGGCTCTCGGTTCAGTGGCCGGGACGTGCGTCGGCCTGGCGTGACGGTGTGTTGAGGTCGGTATGTCCGGGGCTGAGGCGTGCCAGGGTCGCGAACGTGCCCATGATCGCGTCGGCCTCGAAGACGCGGTTGCGCTTTCCTGCGCTGCGTTGTACCAGGATCCCGGCGTTGCTGAGCAGGTCGATGCTGCGTCGTGCTGTGCGAGGGTTGACGTCGAGTAGTTCTGCGGCGCTGTTGGCGTTCAGCACTGGTTGGGAGGGAAGCAGATCGATCAGGCGCATCGCAGCGTTGTCGGCCCGGATCCCCGTGGGGCGGATCCGTTCCCGCCAGTCGTTCTGGATGGCTGCGACGTGGTCGATGATGCGCCTCGCGAACGCGACCGCCTCGATTGTGGCGTCGGCGAGGAGCGATGCCCACGCAGCGATTCCGGTTGAGCGCTGCGGATCGTGGGAATCGCACACGGGGCGTGTGCCGTTGAGGGCTTGCAGGTATGCGTCACGCCGTAGCGCTAAGGAGGAACTGATTGGCGGCGTGTGTGTCGCGGTCATGCCGGCGCGGCGCAGCATGAGGTGGATCAAGGCGCGTCCCGTTCGGCCGTTGCCGTCGACGAAGGGGTGGATCGTCTCGAACTGTGCGTGAACCATGGCGGCGTGCGCCAGAGGGCTCGCCACGGGCTGGTTGACGGCCAGCACGAGGTCGTCGAGGAGTGCGGATACCGCTTCGGGAGGCGGCGGGACGAACAGGGCGTCCAGTGGAGTCGAGTAGATTCCCGAACCGATCCAGTTCTGGCGCGTGCGAATGGCGCCCGCCTCGGGATCCTCGCCCATGAGCGTGGCGTGAATGGCGCAGATGTCATCGCGCGCGATTGGCCTTGCAGCCGAACCGATCTCCAATGCGTGCTCTGTCGCAAGGATGTTGCGCAAGGCCTCCCCGTCATCTCCTCGGGGTGGTCTGCCGCCGACGGCGAGCATGGCTTCTGCTCGGGCCAGTCGTCGCGCGGAGGGTCGCACGCCTTCGATCGTGCTCGATGCGGCGCTCTCGGCTCGGGTGAGCAGCCACTCAGCAGGCGAAACCGTCCCTCGGTCGCCTTGGAGGGCCGTCACCGCGTCCTCGGCCGCCCGCGCGAGGCGCCGCGTCGGATCCTCGATCAGAGGCATCCACTGCGCTATCGAATGAGGCACGTAGGCGCAAAAGACCCTCGACGGCGGATCGGCTCCCGTGGCGGGCCGCGACGAGGACTCACGCTCGTCCCAGAATCGACTCACCGACCGGCCCACGGCACCTCCTGCGGCATCTGCGCCACACCACGGTTGTTGTGTCCCTACGGCAGTCTATAGGGACACAACTATGCGATCTATTGCCGAGTTGTCGCTATGCAAGTATAAGAGGACAGGTCGTCACGGTCTCGCCGTTGGCGGTCGCCTTGTGTCGACCACAGCCCTGGTGAACCGCTACTTCGGTTCGTGCGGGGCAGGCCTTGGGCCGCGAACTGACCCTCGTGAGCCCGGATCCCCGCAAGGATCCTTACGGCGTGCCGATCCTGCGAGCCGGAGCCGCTCCGCCGGGTTGCTACGGGGATCCCCGCAAGCACCCGGGCAGCCGAGCTGGACGCTGCGTCAGGCGGCGCACCGCGCGTACATGATCATCTTCCGCGGGACGAGGCGCTGAGCGATCGGATCCACGGCCAGGGCGAGGCCCTCGAGTGTGTAGGCGCCGAGCAGGGGCGGGGAGTCGTCCTCCCCGAAGGCCACCTGGGTCGTCACGCTCTCGCCGTTGATTGTCGCCAGAGCCTCGCCGATGTCCGCATCGATGAGCCGGCCGTCGGCGAGCTGCAGCCTGCGCCTGTAGCGCGGTTCGACGCCCAGCTCGCGCAGGAGAGGTGCGGGCAGCGCGGTGTAGAAGGCCCCGGTGTCCACTGTCGCCTCGATGTCCACGTATCGCGCGCCGCTCATACCTGCAATCCGCAACGGCCAACTGAAAGTCCCCACGCCTGTCGCCTCCTTCAGGTTATCCGGTCCGCTCCTGCCGCTCCAGCATAGCCCGCGCAGGGCGGTGGGTTACTCTACTGCATATTGTTTCTCTATATTTCATTAGTTTCTGTGTCGGGTGGCCGTGGCTCTGAGTCTCGAACCGCCTCCCGCGGTCGGCTCCTGCTCCCGGCGGTCCGGGCCGCCATCCCCGCCCCTCGTAGCATGGGAGCGTGATAGAGCGTCCGCCTGCTGCGACCATCCCCGACGCCCCCGGGTCGTACCAGTTCCTCGACGCCGACGGTCGGATCATCTACGTCGGCAAGGCCAAGTCGCTGCGCAGCCGCGTGGGCAGCTACTTCCAGAACCCGGCGCAGCTCACCCTCCGTACCGCCCAGATGGTCGGTGCCGCGGCCACCGTGGAGTGGATCACCGTGGCCACCGAGGTGGAGGCGCTGATGCTGGAGTACAGCCTCATCCAGCGCCACCAGCCCCGGTTCAACGTGCGTTACCGGGACGACAAGAGCTACCCGTTCCTGGCGGTCACGCTCGTGGACGAGTGGCCCCGGGCGATGGTCGTGCGCGGCCGCAAGCGCAAGGGCAACCGCTACTTCGGCCCCTACGGTCACGCCTACGCCATCCGCGAGACGCTGGACCTGCTGCTGCGCACGTTCCCGATACGTACTTGCTCGGACAACAAGTTCGCCGACCACCAGCGCCTCGGGCGGCCCTGCCTGCTGTACCACATCGAGCGTTGCGCCGGGCCGTGCGTGGGCGAGATCGACAAGGCCCACTACGAGGAACTTGTCGCCGAACTGCTGGACTTCCTCGGCGGCGACACCGACGAGATCACCGGCCGCCTCGAGGCCGACATGGCCGCCGCGGCCGAGGCCCTGGACTTCGAGCGGGCGGCCCGCCTCCGGGACCACCTGGTGAGCGTCCGCAAGGCCATCGAGCGCCAGGAGATGGTGGGTTCGCAGGCGGAGGACTTCGACGTGTTCGGCGTCACGTCCGACGAGCTGGAGGCCGCCGTGTCGGTGTTCTTCGTGCGCAAGGGACGCGTCATGGGCCAGCGCGGCTTCATCGTGGATCGAGCCGAGGATCTCTCCGGGCCCGAGCTGATGGGCCGTGTGCTCGAGCGGATCTATTTCGACGAGAACCCACTCGGCTACCCGAAGGCGGTGCTCGTGCCCGAGGTTCCCGCCGCCGAGGATCTCTACGCCGCCTGGCTCAGCCGGCTGCGAGGCTCGAGAGTGCAGATCAGGGTCCCGCAGCGGGGCGCCAAGCGGCGCCTGGCCGAGACCGCCCGCCAGAACGCCGGCGACTCCCTCCAGCGCCACCGGCTGAAGCGGGCCGGCGATCACAACAGCCGCGCCCGGGCGCTCAACGAGTTGCAGCAGTACCTGGGCCTGCCACAGGCCCCCCTGCGCATCGAGTGCTACGACATGAGCCACCTCGGCGGCCAGGACTACGTGGGGTCGATGGTGGTCATGGAGGACGCCCTGCCCCGCAAGTCGGAGTACCGCCGCTTCCGCCTGCGCAAGGTGACCGGCAACAACGACCTCGCTGCCATGGAGGAGGTGCTGGAGCGGCGCCTGCGGAACTACCTCGACGGCCGCCACCTGCCGCCGGCGGAGCGCGGCCGCTTCGCCTACCCGCCGCAGTTGCTGCTGGTGGACGGCGGCCTCGGGCAGCTGGGGGTGGCCAAGCGGGTGCTGGTCCGCCTGGGTCTGGCGGGGGAGATCCCGGCGGCCGCGCTGGCCAAGCAGTTCGAGGAGGTGTTCGTGCCCGACCAGCCCGAGGCCGTGCGCATACCGCGCCAGTCCGAGGCCCTCTACCTGCTGCAGCGCATCCGCGACGAGAGCCACCGTTTCGCCCTGGCGTACCACCGGCAACTTCGGGGCAAGCGCATGACCACTTCGGCACTCGACGGCATCGCCGGCCTCGGTCCGGCACGACGCAAGCGGCTCGTGGCCGAGCTGGGCGGCGTCCGGGCCGTGCAGGCCAGCTCCCTGGACGACCTGCAAGCTCTCAGCTGGCTGCCCGAAACGGTGGCAGAAGCCGTCCACGCCAAGTTCCACGCCTGAGCAGCAGCCCGCTCGTTCGCGTTGACATGAATGCGAGTTTGGCCTAGTTTTGGTTCACATCTGCGCATCGAGGTACTCCGATGAGCAGCTCACGGGGAAGGACTTCCGATGAACGACACGATCCGGACCGGTAAGCGGCGCGTTAGATTCTCAGCCTGGTTGGCATGTCTCTTCGTACTCGCCGTCTTCGCAGCCGCCTGCGGAAGTGACAGCGATTCGAGTAGCGAGGCCCCTGCTGCGCCTCCTGCGCCGGAGCCCCCTCCTGCTGCGGAGCCCCCTCCTGCGCCGGAGCCCCCTCCTGCTGCGGAGCCCCCTCCTGCTGCGGAGCCCCCTCCTGCGCCGGAGCCCCCTCCTGCGCCGGAGCCCCCTCCTGCTGCGGAGGGCCCTGTCGATCCGTACAACGGGACTGTCGGTCTGGTCGAGTCGGACGAATATGTGGCAGACCTTGAGGCGGCCAACACCGATGTCACAATCGGATTCGGATTGATCGGTAGCGGGATTGACTTCCACGTCACAGTCGGGGAGGGTGCTGAGCGAGCGGCCGCTGAGGCCGGAATCAATCTGGTCCTGCTGGACAACAACTATGAGGCCGACAAGTCGGTCGAGAACGCACGCCAATTCGTCAACCAGGGTGTGGATGCCGTTATCGAGTATCAGTGTGACGTTCCGACCAACGACGTGATCGCCGACATGATGGCGAACGCGGACCCGCCTATCCCCATCATCGCCATCGATTGTCCAGTGCCCGGCGCTCCATTCTTCGGCGGGAGCAACACCATTGCGGGGACGCTCGGCGGTGTGGATCTCGCCAACCTGGTAGTGGGTAAAGGTTGGCCGGTTGAGTCGACCGCCTACGTCTATCTTGACTTCACTCCAGCCGGTGAAGCTGCTGCACTGCGTCGACAGGGCTACATCGACGGATTCAAGAGCGTCCTGGCGGACTTCCCGGACAGTCAGATGTTCGATCTTGACACCGAGGGCACAGAGGACGCTCTCAACAAGGTACGTCAGTGGCTCACTGGGCACCCTGAGTTCGAGTTCGTCGCCATTGGGTCGATCGAGGATGGACGGGCGCTCGGCGCTCACCAGGCGCTCGTGGCCGCAGGCAGGGAGGAAACCTCGCTGATCATGAGCCAGGGCTGCGACAACGTCGCCCGGGACTTCCTCCGTCAGGGCGACCCGATCTTCGCCGGCTCGGTCGATTATGGGCCGGCAGACTACGGCTTCAACACGATCTCCCTCGCCTTGGACATCCTCAACGGTGATCCGGTTCCTCACGAATTCTTCGTGACGCACGTCAATTGCACCCCGGAGACGGTCGACGTCATCTACCCGCAGTGACCATCGTGGTTCGGCCGACCCGCCTCGGGCGGGTCGGCCGAACATCCTGAACGCAGGCGGTTGCCCTGCCGATGTCAGAATCCGTCCTTGTTGAACTCCAGAGGATCACAAAGCGCTACCCAGGTCAGGTCGCGCTGGATGACGTCTCCATGCAGATTCAGCGCGGCGAGGTGCACGCCCTCGTTGGCGAGAACGGTGCGGGCAAGTCGACGCTGATCCGGGTGCTGGCCGGAGCCACTCAGCCTGATTCGGGTCGAATCGTCGTCGACGGTCGAGAAGATCGCCTCGGGGGGCCGGCGGCGGCGCGGGCACTCGGGTTCGCTGTCGTCCATCAGGAACCCCAGATCGCCCTGAACCAGACTGTCACGGAGAACATCTTCCTTGGCGCACTGCCGTCGCGACTCGGCGTGTTCGACCGCGCCGCAGCGGTCGCCCGAGCACGCCAGGTCCTCGAGCCCTTCGAGGTCGACGTTGATCCCCGACGGCGGATGGCCGACTACGGGGCAGCGGCACGCCGTGTTGTCGAGATCGCTCGGGCGGTCTCGCAGAACGCCCGCCTTCTCATACTCGATGAACCGACAGCGGCCCTTCCAGCGACCGAACGAGCGTCGCTCCTGACGCTCATCCGCGAGTTCGCCTCGTCGGGCGGCAGCGTCCTCTACGTGTCCCACCATCTCGACGAGATCCTGGACGTCTCTGATACGGTCACCGCCCTGCGCAACGGACGGCACGCGGGGACACGGCCTCGGGCGGAGGTAACTCGAGAGGTCGCGATCAGGATGATCCTCGGGACCAATCTCGAGGCAGGCGCGAGTCGTAGTCGACCCACGCCCGGTTCAGTCGTCCTTGATGTTGAGCGGTTGGCCACCGAACGCGGGGGGTCTCCTCACGACCTCACGGTCCGCAGTGGTGAGATCGTCGGTCTGTTCGGGCGGATCGATGCCGGACACGAGCGTCTCGCACGGGCGGTGGCTGGTGTCACCCGGCCGAAGGCCGGGGGGATGTGCCTGCGTGGCAAGGTCTACAGACCTCGCTCTCCCCACGGAGCCCGGCGACAAGGCGTCGGCTTCCTGCCCGGCGAGCGCAAGACGGAGGCCATCTTCGCCCATGCCAGTGTGACCGAGAACATCGTCGCGGGTGGCGCCATCGGGGTCGTCGGTGGCGGGTTCGTCCGGAGGAACGAGCGCCACGCCGTCGCGGACCGCTGGAGGAATCAGCTCGACATCAAGGTGCCCAGCGTTCGGAGATCAATCCGAACCCTCAGCGGTGGAAACCAACAGAAGTGCCTTCTTGCACGACTCCTGACCTTGAACCCGGCACTCCTCGTGCTCGAACATCCCACGTTCGGGGTCGACCTGGGAGCTCGGGTCGAGATCTACTCGACTATCTATCGAGCGACACGTGACGGCTTGGCGGTGCTCGTCGTCTCCGATGATCTCGACGAGTTGCAGGTTCTTGCAGACAGAGTCGTCGTCTTTCGAAACGGCGCCATACAGGGTGCGCTGAGCGGCGACGATATATCGAGTGGCCGAATACTCGAGTTGGCCCTGTGAGAACGGCGAGACCAGCCCTGTTCGCAGAGGACCGACGTCCGAGTCGATGCCACCGACTCATGACGCCGAGAGAACGTATCCCTCACGATGGATGAGTCGGGAGACCCCCCGGACAAGGCATCCGCCGGCCACGGCAACTCGCGGGCATCGGGGCGGTGGCAACAGCGAGGACGAGACGCCTACGCCGAGTTGGCGAGCCACCCTGCAGCAGTTCTGTTCGGGTTCCTGGTTGCGCTGTGCGTTGCGCTCACCTTCGCCCATGACGCGTTTCTCACCCGCCCGAACCTCGTCGCCGTCGGCTTGGCCGTCAGCGTCGTGGGCATCGCCGCCGTGGGTCAGACCATCGTCATCGTCTCCGGTGGCCTTGATCTGTCGACAGAGTCCATCATTGCCCTGACCAGCGTGGTGGTCGCCGACCAGTTGCGTAACGGGATGCCGGTCGGCGCATCCCTGCTGGTCGGTCTCGGCGTCGGTGTCGGCGCCGGGCTGGTCAACGGGATGGTCGTTGCGTGGTTGGGCGTAAACCCTGTCATCACGACACTCGGGACTCTTGCCCTGTTGCGCGGACTCGCTCGAATCTACGCGGAGGGCAAGACCATCCGAGTATCCGATCAGACGATGCGCGATATCGGACTCAGTGAGCTTCCCGGTGGTCTGCCAATTCCGGTTGTCGTGATGGTCGCGTGCTTCCTGATCGGGGGGGCCGTCATGATCTGGACGACGTTCGGTCGCAACGCGTACCTGATCGGTGACAACCTCGAGGCGGCGCGGCTCGCTGGGATCAGGATCCCGGTATTCCAGATTGCCGTGTACGTCGTAGCGGGTCTCTTCGCCGCCATTTCCGGGATCATCTTCACGGCGTCGGTCGGCGCCGGGCTTCCGAACGGTGCCACTGGCACATCACTGACCGTCATCGCCGCCGTGATCCTGGGCGGCACGAGCCTTACCGGAGGGATCGGCCGTGTGGGCGGAACTCTCATCGGCGTCCTGGTGCTCGGAGTGATCGACAACGGACTGATTCTTCTCAACGTGAGCAGCGACTGGCAACTCGTCGCCGTTGGCGCCATTCTCATCGTCGCCGTTGCCTTGGACCAGAAGCGGCTCGATTGAAGAGTTCCGTTCGGGTAGGTGTCCCGCCGCTGCTCGCGATCACGTCCAGTGTGGGCGCTCATATGAGCACCTACACTCTGCGATGATGGATCCGGTTGTGGACCCCGCCGATCGACTGGTCGACCCGCTCCGATCGTTGAAGCTGGCGCATATTGCCAAGCGCTACTACGAGGAGAACAAGAGCAAGGTCGAAATCGCCGACGAGTTCGGAATCTCCCGATTCCGAGTCGCCCGCCTCATCGATGACGCGTTGGCTGAGGGGATCGTGCGGATCGAGATCCGCACTCCGACCTCGATCGATGCCGACCTATCGCTTGAGCTGGAGGGCCGGTATCGCCTTGAGCGGGCAGTGGTCGCCACGGCCGCCGATTTCTCCGATGACAACGGCGTTCGCCTGGCGGTTGCAAAGGTGGCGGCAGCCCTCGTCGCCGAGATCCTCACGAGCGACGACGTCGTCGGCATCGGCTGGGGGCGCACCCTCCACGATTTTGTCTCTGAGCTGCCACCCCTGCCGCCGTGCACAGCCGTCCAGGTCGTCGGCGGAATGCCCGAGGTCGAGCTGTGGATGAACTCTGTTGATCTCGTGCGGCGCTTCTCCGAGCGGGCCAAGGGTCCAATGCACACCTTCTTGTTGCCGTACCTGGTGAATGATGATCTCGTGGGTGCGGGACTGCAGTCCGATCCCGGCTTCGTAGCGGCGAAGAAGCTCTTCCGATCGCTGACCGTGGTGGTGGCCGGCGTCGGATCATGGGATCCTCCGCGATCGGGCTTGTTCGATCTACTCACGCCGACCGAGCGACGCGAGATCCACGGGATGGGCGTTGTGGCGGACATGTTCGGCACACTCATCGATGGATCGGGGAACATCGTGCCATCGCCTCTGGAAGCCCGCTCGACGGGGATCACGGCGGACGATCTCGGGTTCGTGCCGTCGGTGATCGCCGTCGCCGCGGGGGTGGACAAGGCCAAGGCGCTCGGAGCGGCTCTGCGCTCGGGCCTCATCTCCTCATTGGTGACGGACTCCGGTGTCGCCTCTGCTCTACTCGAAGATGGGTCGGTCGACTGACATCGACCGGATTCATAGACCTTCGGAGACCGCAGCGTTGAGCGTCAGGTGTCCGGGCCCGTGCTCCAGACCGTCTGAGCACGCCACGGTGAGGCCGAGAAGCCCGTTCGCGGCCTCAAGAATCGCGGCCGCATCGATGCGGTAGTAGGCGAACAGGTACGCGGCCCTGCCGCCGTGCGTGAAGGTGTCGCGAATCCCGACCTTGCGCAGTGTGGCGCCAAGGCCGTGCTCGGCTATCAGTTCGGCCACCGCCGTTCCCAGCCCTCCACGCGTGAGATGGTTTTCGACCGTGATGGCGGCTCCGGTTCTCGTGATGGATTCGAGCACCTGCGGGTCCGTGAAGGGCTTGAGTGTGGAGACGTTCAAGTGGGTCACGCCCACGCCGGCTGCGGCGAGCGCCGCGCAGGAACCGATGGCATGTTCGGTGGTGGCGCCGGTGCTGAGGACCGTAAGGTCGTCGCCATTCGAAAGCAGGCGGGCCGCGTTGAACCGGAAGGGCTCATCGAAATACCGTGGCACCTCGCCACGGGGGAGGCGGCAGTACACGGGGCCTGCGATGTCGGGCAGGGCGGCGGTGAACGTCTCGACGTCCGTCGCGTCGGCTAGGCAGAGCACGGTCATGTTCGGTAGCCCGGCCATCAACGAGATGTCGTCGGTTGCCTGATGCGTAACTCCTCCGGGCGTGGTGATTCCCGGGAGGAACCCGATGAGGCGTACCGGCAGGTTCGGGTAGGCGACGTTCAATGCGATCTGCTCGTACGGGCGTCTGGTCGCAAACACGCTGAACGACGGGTAGAACGGCTCGAGCCCCTCGCGGGCGAGGCCGCTGAGGGCACCGACGAGGTTCTGCTCGGCCATGCCGAGCGAGAAGTACCGGTCCGGGAAGGTCTCGCGGAAGAGATCGGCCTCGACCGACCTCGTCAGGTCGTTGGTGACGCACACCACGCGCTCGTTGCGCCGCGCGTAGTCGACGAGGACGGACGCGAATGGCCGGCGGACCGTTCCCTTGATCGGGTTCATCGAGGTACGTCCTCATACAGCGGCGATGACGCCCTGAACTCCTCGGCCTCCCCAGGGCGAAATCGAATGAAATGCGTCATGGAGTTGTCCCGACCCGCGATCGCGGGAAAGCCACGCGTTGGGTCTGTGCGGCACACCACGACGATCGGTAGGCCGCCGCCGTCGAGGGTCGCTGCACTGGCAATGGCAATTGGATCGTGGCCGTCGACCTCCCGCGCCGTACACCCGAAGGCAGCCACCTTTGCGGTCAAAGATCCGACGGGCATGACCTCGTCCATGGGGCCATCGACTTGCCAGCCATTGACATCGATCAGCACGCGGAGATTGTCGAGACCGAAGGCAGCGGCGGTCTGGAATGCCTCCCATGTCTGGCCTTCCTGCGTCTCGCCGTCGCTGATCAGTACCCAGATCAGGCCGCTATGACCGCATCGTTTTCGCCAGAGCGCACGGCCGACGCCGACCGACAACGCTTGGCCCAGTGATCCGCCCGTTACTTCGATCCCGGGGCTGTGCTCTGCTCCGATCATCTCAAGCGTCGTGCCGTCGGAGTTGTAGCTTGCCAGCGCGTCCGACGACAGGCGACCTGTCTCGATCAGAGCCGCGTAGACCGCGGTTGAGTAGTGGGACGGGGACAGGATGAACCGGTCGTTCTCAGGAGCGTCATCGCCGTTGAAGGCGCCACCCCATTGATCTGGCGCCCCCGCTCTCGGGGTTCCCCGGAAAGGAGCGGGCAGGGTGTCGGCCGGTGGCGCTCCGAGCTTCATCAATCTGACGTACAGCGTCGCCAAGATGTCGGCCGAGGAGCACGCTTGAATGACGTAGCCCCCGCTGTGCTCGACGGCGAGTTCCAGCCCTCGTCGCCGAATCATGGCGGCCACCCGATTGACATCCGCGAGCCAGGAGTTTCCGTTCGCGGCTTCGTCAATCATATGAGGGAAGCCTTTCTCCAAATGAAGCACCACTAGTCGTGGTCCTGCTCCATCAAACGGCGCGACTCTCCGCGGGCCTGCACCCTTGACGGGAACAGGTCTCCAATATAGCCTCATTAGCGCATTACGTGTGCTCAGATGGGCACAGATTGGGGGCACCTAATGGTAGGCAACCGAGCAGTCGCCTACGTGGAGCCGGGAACGGTCGACGTCCGTACGATTGACTATCCGGAACTCGTGCTGAAGGACGGACCGGGGGTGAATCCCGCCAACGTCGGGCGGATCTGCCAACACGGGGTCATCATCAAGGTGATCTCCACCAACATCTGCGGATCGGACCAGCACATGGTTCGTGGCCGCACGACTGCACCGTCCGGCCTGGTACTCGGGCACGAGATCCTCGGCGAGGTGATCGAGTGTGGTCGCGACGTCGAGTTCGTCAGCGTCGGTGACATCTGCTCGGTCCCCTTCAATATCGCCTGCGGCCGGTGCCGCAGTTGCAAAGAGGGGCACACCGGGGTCTGTCTCAACGTCAACCCCGACCGCCCAGGCTCGGCCTACGGCTATGTGGACATGGGTGGATGGGTCGGTGGCCAGGCCGAGTACGTCATGGTGCCCTACGCCGATTGGAACCTCTTGGTGTTCCCGGACCGCGAGCAGGCGATGGAGAAAGTCCTCGACCTGACCATGCTGTCGGATATCTTCCCAACGGGGTACCACGGAGCCTTCTCGGCGGGGGTCACCTCCGGCTCCACGGTCTATGTTGCCGGTGCGGGCCCCGTCGGGTTGGCCGCAGCACACTCGGCCCAGTTCCTGGGGGCCGGCGTCGTCATCGTCGGTGACATGATCGCCGAGCGCCTGGCGCAGGCAGCGAGCTTCGGATGCGAAACCGTCGATCTCACCACAGAAGCGACGTTGGCTGAGCAGATCGAGCAGATCCTCGGTGTGCCCGAGGTCGATGCGGCCGTTGACGCCGTCGGCTTCGAGGCCAGGGGCCACGGTTCGGCATCCGATCGCGAAGCGCCGGCCACCGTGCTCAACTCGATCATGGAGGTCACCCGGGCGGCAGGCCGCCTGGGCATTCCCGGCCTCTACGTCACCGGTGACCCCGGCGGTATCGACGAGGCGGCCAAGGTGGGGAGCCTGTCGATCCGTATCGGGCTCGGCTGGGCCAAGTCACACTCCATGACCACGGGTCAATGTCCCGTAATGCGCTACAACCGAGGCCTGATGCAGGCGATCTTGAACGATCGAGTTCAGATCGCCAACGCCGTCAATGCGACCGCGATCTCACTCGACGACGCACCTCGCGGCTACAGGGAATTCGATCAGGGCGCGAGCAAGAAGTACGTCATCGATCCGCACGGCCTGATTCCCGCAGCTTGATCCGCTGGTCGCGCGGCCGGCTCCCGCGCAGCGCTTCGGCGTGGGATGCCAGAGCGATGAGAACTGATGTGACGGGATGATCGTCTGCTGCGGATCGGCACTTGTCGACATGGTTCCCCATGTCGTGCCAGGCGGGTGCAATATGAACGCCGCAGTGACCGCATCTCGGCTCGGAGCACCCACTGCCTTCCTCGGTCGCTTGTCGACCGACGAGTACGGCGACCTCCTCGTCGCCCACATGGCAATGTCCGGGGTTGACCTCTCGCTCATCGAGCGCGGTCCCGAGCGTACGGCTCGCGCGGTGGTGACGACCAGTCCGACACCTTCGTTCGAGTTCGATGCCGATGGTGCGGCCGACTCGGCGCTCTCAAATGCTGATCTCGCGCCCATCGGCCCCGGGCATCACATCATCCATGGCGGTACCAGCGTGGACTATCGCGGCAGCACCGCAGAGGTTCTCGCCCAGCTCGTCGAGCGGACCGATGGCCTGGTGTCCTGCGACCCAAATGTGCGTCCCACACTCATTGGCGACCGCTCCGACTGGGCGTACTGGCACGCTCGCTGGGTGGCTGGCGCCGGCCTATACCGGTGTTCCGAAGAGGACATGGCGTGGATCTGGCCGGGCCGGAGCGCCGATTCGGTCGCAGGTGAGTTGCTGGCCGGCCGAGCGCACGTGGTCATAGTCACCCGAGGGGCGGACGGCTGCGAGATCTTCACTCCGGACTGGTCGATCGCCGTGGCGTCGCCTCCTGTGGCAGTGCTCGACACTGTTGGAGCTGGTGATGGCTTCGTCGGTTCGGTTCTCGCCGATCTCCACCAGGGTGGAATCCGTACAGCCGCCGCACTCGCCGAAGTCGGGCGCCCCGCATGGGGGGGCATTGCCGAACGTGCCGTGCGCGTGGCAGGGATCGTCTGTAGTCGCGTCGGGGCGGATCCGCCGTGGTTGCACGAACTCGGTGAGATGGGACCATGAGCGCTCAATTCGGTCTTGTCCTCCCGGCCGGGCCTCCGACGGGCGCACCGGAGAAGTGGCTGGACGGGATGGAGAGCCTCCTACCCGACCTGGGAGAGCAGGTGACCGGACTCTGGATGACCGATCACTTCTTCTGGGACGACCTGCCGACGTTCGAAGCGTGGACCGTTCTGTCATACGCCGCCGCGAGGTGGACCGACTACCAGATCGGACCCATCGTGTTGGGACAGGGGTACCGCAACCCAGCCCTTCTGGCGAAGATGGCGGCAACACTGCAGTGCCTCAGCGACGGTCGCTTCGTGCTGGGGCTCGGGGCCGGCTGGAAAGAGGACGAGTACGACGCGTATGGGTATCCCTTCCCGAGCCCTGCTGTCCGGGTGAGCGAGGTCGAGGAGGCCCTGACCATCATCACGGCTCTCTGGAGAGAGCCAGGTCGGGCATCCTTCGCCGGCCGGCACCATGCGATCCGCGAGGCCTACTGCGAGCCGAAACCCCATCCGGTGCCGCCGATCATGGTGGGAGGTGGCGGCAACAGAATGACCATGTTGGCGGCGAGATTCGCGGACTGGTGGAGCCTGCCTGACTGCGCTCCGAACGCTTACGAGCAAAGGCTGCAGGTGCTCCACGCCAATTGCGAACGGGAGAATCGCGAACCGTTGTCGCTACGGCTCACCTGGTTCGGCCGCCTCGCCGTTGCCGACTCCGAGCGGGCGGCGAATGAACTCAGCGATCGCGTCTGGACCCGGGAGCGGGCACTCGTCGGCACCCCTCAGCAGGTGATGGAGCAGGTAAATGCCTTCGAAGACCTCGGCGTCGACTATTTCATGTGCGATGTGCTCGGACTTGACAACCCGCTTGCGAAGGAGCTGTTCCTCTCCGAGATACTTCCCCACTTTGCGGCGAGGAACGAACCGCGATGAACACGCGAACGATGGATGCACGAGAGTCAGGTCGTCAGTTCATCCCAGATCGTGCGCACACGATCGAGCCCCCAGAGTCTGATCTCGAGCAGGTCGGTGACCGGCGCGTCGGTGAAGGGTAGGGAAGGCAAGTACGGAGCCGGGCCGTACTCCGGATCGAACGTCGCGACGTCTGCGCCGGACTGAAGGCGGTGCTCGAGGATCTTGCGCCACCAGTGCTCGTGCCACTGGACGAACTGCTCGTTCTCCGGGGCTCGAGGGTCGGTGACCTGGGGGGCCTCGGGGTGCCCGACGCGGCCGTGGATGTGCACTGCGGATGCGGCGCACGAGGAGAGGATGTCGTCAAGGTCGTCGGGGAGGCGTTCACAGACGTTCACCCAGTGGCTGATATCGGCCACCGTCCGGAGTTCGGGAAGCTCACGGTGCACGTCGCGCCAGACGAAGGGGCTGTAGAGGATGCGCATGCGATGCGTCTCGTGCCCGATCGGCACGCCGACCTCCCTTTCGACCTCGAGCGCAGTCTCGAAGAATTCGATCGCTTCGCCGAGGGTCATCGCATCGGACCCGGAGTGCGAGGTCATCTGGAGGGGCTCGTACCCAGCGGCCGCCTCTACCTGTTGCTGAAAGGTTGCGGCGTGGGTCGTGCCCGGTTCGATCGTCATCCCACCCCAGCGCGCCGAGAATTCGGGCTCGTGGGTGAAGATCATCGGCAGGTAAGCGAGGTCGAGGTCGCGCAATAGGTGCGGGAAGTCAGGCACCTCCTCCGGCTGGATATCACCCAGGCGGGCCATGAACTCCGGAAGCCCTACCTCGACGCCGTCATAGCCCCGCTCCTTGATACCGCGAAGCCGTTCCTCCAACGTGCCGGTCAGCCCCCACATGGGCTCGAACGTCATGAGCCTCATCCTGGCATCTCTACTTCTGCTCCCCGGGTGCTCGCCCTCGCCGTCGACTCGGTCTGAGGAGCGACGATCCGCCACGGGTAGAAGTCGCCACCCGCTGGACCGTACGGGACAGTCGGATCCCAGAGGTGTTGAGTGAGCGCTTTCCGCCATCGATTCGAGTTGTTGGCCGTCGCCATGTGTGGCGTCGCCGAATGGTGGAATGTCACGCTCCCACGGCCAATCGCGCACGCAACCGTGCGCACCTCATCAACGTCGCATGTCAGAATGTCGCTCTTCAAACCCTCCACGCGTCGGTGCGGCATCACGCCGAGTTTGTGAGCTCCGTCACTGAAGTGCAAGCACCCATTGGTGATGTCAACGTCCTGCAGCGGGATCCAGCACGTTATCCCTCTATTCTCCAGGGCGCGGCCCCAGTAACCTTCGTCCTGATGCCACCACGTGGGGACGCTCTTGGCGGGAGGCTTTGCGAGGAACTGGTCGTACTTGAACGCGACGGCAAGGCCCAACAGGGCGCTGCCGAACTCAGCCGCCCACGTCCGGTAGATCGCGTCGTTCAGCTCGGGCCACAACTCGAATGGGTTCGCCTGGACTATGCGAAATGAGCGCTCTTCCTTGCTTTCGCGCTCGTCCCACGCCCAATCGTTCGCGAGGTTCTCCTTGTCCGCCAGAATGACGTCACACCATCGTTCGATCACATCGAGTTCGTTCTCGTCGATAGCGTCCTCGACAACGAGATACCCGTGCTCGCGGAAGAACTCGATTTGGTTGGGCGTGGCGTTCGGATAAGTCAATGCACCTCTCCCTTGAGAGCAGCCACTCACTCGCTCGGGGCTGACGTGCTCCTGAGCAGATACGGATCCTCGCCCTTGATCTCGAACTGATGCTCGGTGGGACGGGCGGCCCCTTCGCCCTCGTCGGAGCCATCTCGGAACGTCCCGAACCAGCGATCCAGGGGAATCCCCGCTTCGCCGTAGTTGCACTCGAAGTACCGGTGATGCAGCCAATGGAAGAAGGAGCCAGTCGGCAATTTGCCGCCAAGGACATTGCCATCGAAGCCGGTATGGCCTTGGGCAGGTGTGAGAGCGGTCTCGGTCGCGTTGAACATCATGTGCCAAGGATGCGTTGGAACTACGAAGTGGATGGCCAGGGTGCTGAAGTAAACGATGTGCTCAATGGGATGCATCGCCAGACCCGACCATGGCCCGGGGTTCGTGTTCTTGTGGTGCAATGCATGTACGCGCCGGTAGATCGGGGCCCAGTGGAGGAGACGGTGCGTGAAGTAGAAATGTAGCTCGCGCCAGAACGGTACTGCCAGGAAGAGCAGGACGAAGAGAGTCGGATTGTCAGACCACGAGAGATACGGCAACCAACCGTTCGCATAGCCATAGACGAGGATCACCTCCCAAGCGGACCAGACGGCAACGCCGCTGATACAACTCCAGAAGACGTTGTCGCGAACCTGCGAGTTGAACAGGAATGTGCGTCGGCCGACGAAGGGCCATCTAGGGTCGTACTTCCGGTCGCTTCCCTGCCATTTGAGGATATAGAGGACTAAGTGCCAGCCGCCGGCAAAGACCCACAGGATGACCATATTCCGCAGGTAAATAGTCGCGATCCAGTCGAACCGGAAGTCGCGAGACCTGTCGAGGTCCAGCTGCAGCCACTCCCACGACACGATGGCCAGGCCAAGGTAAATGACCTGCCACGGCCAGAGGAAGCCACCCCACGTGAAGAGGAACTTCCCGAATGCCTTGGGCTGGGGTGGCCAAACGAAAATGGGCGCGAAGCCCGCTGGTTGTTCCGGCCTCCACTCACCGCGGCGCTCGGATACAGAACCCTCTACCTCCGACACGAGCCACCTCCCCGTTCGTAGCGCACCACTTTCCTCGATCGGAATGTGATCGGGCGACATTGGTGAGGATAGCGCGCTCATCTGAGCAGGTCAATGGCTCGGTGGCTGCCTCACGGCATCGGCGAGCCTTCATCGGGGACGAGCACCCACAACTCGGCGCCCCGGACTTCACAGGGATACGTTGCGAGCGGAACTCGTGCCGGCGCGCACAGGGCCGCACCGGTTCGCACATCGAAGATCGCCATGTGTTTGGGGCACTCGATCTCGCAACCGTCGAGTAGTCCGTCAACCAGGTTCTCGTCCTCATGGGTACACACGGCCCCGGTCACGAAGAAACCCTCGTGCGTGTGGTGCACCGCGAGTCTGAGGCCTCCGATGCGAACCTCCCCAGGCATCTCGAAGTCGAAATCCGAAATGTTGCCGACCCCGTGCCATGCCTCCACGCAGCAAGATGATACGTGAGCCCTTCGCGTCCTGGGGAGGGGCACCCGGGCGCCGGGCCGGTGAGCGGAGGGGCGCTCGGTAGGCTCGGGGGCGTGCTGGTGGTCATCACCGGGCTGTCCGGGTCGGGGCGATCGGAGGCGGCCAACTGCCTCGAGGACCTCGGGTTCTTCGTCATCGACAACCTGCCGCCCTCGCTGATCCCCAAGGTGCTGGAGTTGGCGGGGCCGAGTATCGAGCGGCTCTGCCTCACGATGGGCACCGAGCGCTACTCCGATGAGATTGCCCCGGCTGTGGCGGATCTTCGTGCCGCGGCGAAAGGGGCTCCCCACTACAGCGACGTGCGGCTGTGGTTTCTGGAGGCGCGAACGCAGGTGCTCGTGCAGCGCTACGAGAGCAGCCGGCGGCGTCACCCGTTCGCCCTGCGGGGCTCGGTGGAGGAAGCCGTGGAGGACGAGCGGGAGTCTCTGTGTGCGCTTCGCGCCGATGCCGACGTGGTGATCGACACCTCCGACACCAACGTGCACGAGTTGCGCGACCGCATCGTTCGCTTGATCGACGATGACGGGTCCCGGCGGCTCACCACTCGCGTGCTGTCGTTCAGCTTCAAGCACGGGCTGCCCGCCGACGTGGACATGGTCTTCGACTGCCGCTTCCTGCCGAACCCGCACTGGGTGGCGGACCTGCGTCCCCTCGATGGGACCGACGCACGGGTGCGGGACTACGTGACCGAGAGCCCGCTGGGGAAGCGGTTCGTCGAAACGCTCGACGATCTCTGCGGGCTGCTGCTGCCGGCGTTCGAGGCGGAGGGCAAGACGTATCTCACGCTCGCCTTCGGTTGCACCGGAGGAAGGCACCGCTCGGTGTGTCTTGCCGAGCACGCCGCGGCCACACTGCGGCGGCTCGGATTCGATCCGCAGATACAGCATCGGGATCTGCAACGCTGAGACCGGCCGGGCATCGACGGTCGGCCGGGTTCTCGTACCACACCCAGGAGGAGACATGACGCTGCGCGTGGGAATCAACGGATTCGGGCGAATCGGGCGGAACTTCTACCGGGCGGCGCGCGCCCGGGACGCCGGCTTCGAGATCGTGGCGGTGAACGACCTGGGTTCCCAGGCGACGATGGCGCACCTGCTGAAGCGGGACTCGGTCCTCGGGCCGGCGCCCTGGGAGGTCGCAGTGGCCGACGGCGGCATCGCCATCGACGGTGCGGTGCTGCCGGTGCTGGCCCAACGCGACCCCGCGGCCCTGCCGTGGGGCGACCTGGGGGTGCAGGTCGTCGTGGAGTCCACGGGGTTCTTCACCAGCCGGGACAAGGCCGCAGCCCATCTTGCCGCCGGTGCCGAGCGGGTGGTGATATCCGCTCCGGCCCGCGACGTCGACGCCACGTTCGTGGTGGGGGTGAACGACGACACCTTCGACCCGGACAGCCACCAAGTCGTCTCCAACGCCTCGTGCACCACCAACTGCTTCGTGCCGATGGTGAAGGTGCTGGACGACGCCTTCGGGGTCGTCCAGGGGTTCATGAGCACGGTGCACGCCTACACCGGCGACCAGATGCTGGTGGACGGTCCGCACGGAGACCTGCGCCGTACCCGCGCGGCGGCGGTGAACATCATCCCCACGTCCACCGGCGCGGCGCGGGCCACCGGCCTCGTGCTGGACGCCATGGCCGGCCGGCTCGACGGCATCGCCCTGCGGGTTCCGGTTGCGGACGGCTCGCTCACCGACTTCACCGCCACGCTGGAACGCTCGGCGGACGCCGACGAGGTGAACGCCGCCTTCGAGAGCGCGGCAGGCTCGGGGCCGCTGGCCGGCGTCCTGGAGTTCTCCACCGAGCCGCTGGTGTCCAGCGACATCGTGGGCTCGCCCGCCTCGTGCGTGTTCGACTCCGGCCTCACGATGGCCGGCGGAAACCTGGTCAAGGTCTGCGGCTGGTACGACAACGAGTGGGGCTACTCCAACCGCCTCGTGGACCTCGTCGAGCGCATCGGTGGCCCGCGCTGACCGGGTCACTCCGATCCCGTCATCCGCTCGGTCCCGTCATCCGCTCGGTCCCGTCATCCGCTCGATCCCGTCATCCGCTCGATCCCGTCATCTGTTCGATCCCGTCATCCCGGCGGAGGCCGGGATCCAGTGCCCGGGGAGACCGGTGTGAGGTTGCAGGAGGAGTCCGTGGCACCTTCATGCTCGTCGGTCCCAAGAGAACCGCTTTGATGATGTCGGCGCGATGAGGCTGCCGACGATTGCCGACCTGGGCCATCTCTCGGGGCGCAGCGTGCTGCTGCGTGCCGACTTGAACGTGCCGTTGCGCGATGGCGAGATCAGCGACGACAGCCGAATCCGGGAGGTGGTGCCGACGATCCGGCTACTCCGCGACGCCGGTGCCGGCGTGACGGCCTGCAGCCATCTCGGGCGTCCACAGGGTCGCCACGACGAGGCGTTCGACATGTCCCCGATCCGTCGGCGTCTCAGCGAACTGGTGCCGGGGGTGGAGTTGCTCGACAATCTCCGGTTCGACCCGGGGGAGGAGACGGGAGACGCGACCGTGGCGCTGCGTTTGGCGGAGGGGCACGACGTCTTCGTGAACGACGCCTTCGGTGCCTGCCACCGGGCTCACGCCTCCATCGTGGGCCCGCCGCGGTTGTTGCCCAGCGCTGCCGGACTGCTGCTCCTGATCGAGTCTGCGGAGATCCTGAGCCTGCGGCGGGCGCCGCGCCGGCCATTCGTCGTGGTCCTGGGTGGTGCGAAGGTGGCCGACAAGCTCGGCGTGGTGGAGGCCATGTGCACGATGGCCGACGCCGTCCTCATCGGCGGGGCGATGTGCTTCACGTTCCTCGCCGCCGCCGGCCATCGCATCGGCTCGTCGTTGTACGACCCCCACCGGGTGGCCGACTGCCGAGCGCTCCTCGACGCCGGCTTCCCGCTGCACCTGCCGGAGGATCTGGTGGGTCTCGGCCCGGAAGGTCGGATCGGCGACCTGGGTGGAGGGGGGTCGGTGCGGCAGTTCGGCGCCGACCTTCCCGACGGCTGGCTCGGCGCCGACATCGGCCCCGGCACGGCCGCCTTCTTCGCCGACACGGTCCTGGAGGCGGCGACGGTCTTCTGGAACGGGCCGCTGGGCGCCTTCGAGGATCCCCGATTCGCGGCAGGCACGTTCACGGTGGCCGAAGCCATGGCGGAGACTCGCGCGCACACCGTCGTGGGTGGCGGCGACAGCGGAGCCGCGCTGTCGGCGATGGGGCTCGCCGGCGCGGTGAGTCACCTGTCGACGGGGGGCGGCGCCTCGCTCCAGCTGCTCGAGCAAGGCGACCTGCCCGGTATGGCCGCGCTGCGGGAGTCGGCCGAGCGGCTTGCGCTCCCAACGCACGAGGTCGAGGATCCCCCCTAGAAGGCCGGCCAGGAAGTCGGTCGAGCGCTTCTCGTCGCTCCGGCGCCCCCCTTCCCATCGTTGCAGCGCCCCCTTCCCATCGTTGCGGCGTCACCCCACCCGTCATTCCGGCGCAGGCCGGAATCCATGCGTCTCGATGTCCTTGATCGAGAGCGCCGGTTCCGCGATCCCGGCAGAACCCCGTCACTCCTCACAGCCTGTAGACATCGGTAGCGGCATTCGACAATTCGATCAGGAGGCGCAGCCGTGACAACACCTCGCCGGCCGCTCATCAGCGGCAACTGGAAGATGCACCTCAACCATTTCGAGGCCATCACCCTGGTGCAGAAGCTGTCGTACGGGCTGTCGGATGCCGACTACGCGGCCGTCGACGTGTCCGTGCATCCTCCGTTCACCGACCTGCGCTCGGTGCAGACGTTGCTGGACATCGACGACATCCCCATCGCCCTGGGCGCACAGCACTGCCACGACGAGGACTCCGGAGCGTTCACGGGGGAGGTGTCGCCGTCGATGCTGGCGAAGCTGCAGGTGCGCTACGTGATCGTGGGGCACTCCGAGCGGCGCCAACTCTTCGGCGAGACCGACGAGAGCGTCAACCGCAAGGTCCACGCCGTGCTGCGCCACGGCATGACGCCGATCCTGGCGGTGGGGGAGACGCTGACCCAGCGGGAGGCCGGACTGACGGAGGAGGTCGTGCTTTCCCAACTCCGGGTGGGCACCGCCGGACTGTCCCGTGAGCAGGCGGCGGGACTCGTGGTGGCCTACGAACCGGTCTGGGCCATCGGGACCGGGCGAGTGGCGGGCCCGGGCGACGCCCAGCAGGTCTGCGCCGAGATCCGCCGGCAGGTCGGCGCTTCCTTCGGCGCCGCCGCGGCCGACGGCGTCCGCATCCAGTACGGCGGTTCGGTCAAGCCGGTCAACGCCGCCGCCCTCATGGCCGAACCCGACATCGACGGCGCCCTCGTGGGCGGAGCCAGCCTCGACGCTGACGACTTCGCCCGCATCGTCCGGTACCGCCTCGCGACCTGACACTTCCAGTCGCGGCACGGCCGCCTCGGGACGTCCTCCCGGCGGAGGCCGGGATCCAGGGCTCGGCGAACCGGCGTCCCCGCCGCCGAGAGCTCGCCGGGGCTCGCACCTCGGGCGCTGAGGGCGTTCCGGCGCTGGTATCGTTCCTGCGATGCTCATCATGGCGCTCGTCCTGCACGTCGTGACGACCCTCGCCGTTGTGCTGCTGGTGCTGCTGCACAGCGGGCGCGGCGGCGGCCTGTCGGACATGTTCGGCGGCGGCCTCGGCGCCTCGGCGGCCGGCTCCACGGTCATCGAGAAGAACCTGGACCGCATCACGATCGTGGTGGCGCTGATCTTCGGTTTCGTCACGCTGGCGCTCGCCCTGATGATGGATACCTGAGCCGGCTCCAAGCCGGCGCCCTCGTCGGAGTGGCGGAATTTGGTAGACGCGCATGGTTGAGGGCCATGTGCCCGTTAGGGCGTGGGGGTTCAAGTCCCCCCTCCGACACCATCGAAACCCCAGGTCAGAGTGGCCGGAAATACTCCCCGGGGTCTCGCCGGCCAACAGATACTCGCAGCGCGGAGGAGGATTCCTTGACTGTCACCTGCATTGAACCGGCGACGGCCGAACTGGCAGATATGACTCCAGCGGAGTTCGTACCGCTGCTCCGCACCGAGTGCTCGCGTCCCGGCCGGGGGATGGCCGACCACCCCGTGGTGCGCGAGATGGAAGCCGGAACCGTCACCATCCCGCAACTCCAACTGTTCACCGAGCAGTTCTACCTGCACATCTCGCGCATGTTGCCCTGGATCGGGGCGATCTACGTGCGCTGCCCGCACGAGGACGTGCGCACCAGCCTCGTCAAGAACCTCGCCGAGGAATGCACCGGCTACCAGACCGGCACCGGCGCCCACCCCGTGCTGCTCCTGCAATACGCCGATGCCCTCGGCGCCGACGCCGAGCAGATCAAGGCCGCCGAGCAACTCCCCGAAGGCCGCCGCCTCACCGACTACTTCGAGTTCATGGGCCTGTGCCGCGAGTGGTACGTGTCGCTCTCGGCCATCGCGATCGGGCTGGAATCCTTCGTGCCCGAGACGTTCACCCGCATCGTGGCCGCCATGCGCCAGAACTACGGCATGACCGACGAGCAACTCATCTTCTGGACGATGCACATCCTCGCCGGTGAGGAACACGGTGACGAGGGCGTCGAGTTGGTCAGCGAGTACGCACTCACCGCCGAGGCCCGCAAGCAGGTCTTCGATTGCACCGTCGAGACCAGCCGCCTCTTCCACGACTTGTGGATGCTCTACCAACGAGCCTGAGACTTCGATGACGCACCCCGTTGTAGCCGTGACCGACTATGTCTTCCCGGATCTCGTGCCGACGAGGGAGGCCCTCGCCGGCATTGGGGCCGAGGTGCGCCTGGCGGTCTCGGGGGGCGCGGACGACATCCTGGCCGTGGCGCGGGACGCCGACGCCGTCATCAACTGCTACGCCCTGCTGCCGGGTGAGGTGATCGAACAGTTCGAGCGCTGCCGGATCATCGCCCGCACCGGCATCGGCATCGACACCATCGACCTCGACGTGGCGACGTCCAAGGGGATCGTCGTCACCAACGTCCCCGAGTACTGCGAGGACGAGGTCTCCGATCACGCCATGGCGCTGCTGCTGGCGCTGGCGCGGAACGTCACGCGGGGCAACACGCAGGTGCATGGCGGCGGCTGGGCGCTCAACGAGATCAAGCCCATGTACCGGCTCCGGGGGCGCACGGTGGGCCTGGTGGGCTTCGGCAAGATCGCCCGGCTCGTGGCCGTCAAGGCGCAGGGATTCGGTCTGCGGGTCGTCGCCTCCGACCCGTACGTGGAGCCGGCCGACGCTGCGGCGCTGGGCGTGGAGCTGACCTCGTTCGAGGACCTGCTGGCGCGGGCGGATTTCGTGTCGGTCCATGCGCCGCTCACGCCGGCGACCCGGAACCTCATCGGCGCCGAGGCGCTGGCGATGATGCGGCCGGAGGCCGTCGTCATCAACACCGCCCGCGGCGGGCTGGTGGACGTCGCCGCGGTGGCGGAAGCTCTCGACCGCGGGCAGATCGCCGGCGCAGGACTCGACGTGCTGCCCGACGAGCCGCCACCGGCGGACCTGCCGCTGCGCGGCCGCCCGAACGTGATCCTCACGCCCCACACCGCCTTCTACTCCGAGGAGTCGATGGTTGACCTCCAGGCCAAGGCCGCCCAGCAGGTGGCGCTGGTGCTGTCCGGCCAGGACCCCGTCTACCCGGTCAGCCTCAACCGCCACCGCGGTTGAACACCGACGATCGGGCTCGGAGCGCATTTACGCCGATCCCGTTGCAGTTGGTATCACTTGGGTATTATCATCCCCTGCTTGGCTGTGCGGAAGCTCTCGGTCGCGCTGAGCGAAGAGGTTGCACAGGCTGCCGCTGATGCGGCGGCACGCCGTGGTGTGAGCATGTCCTCCTGGCTGAACGCCGCGGCGGTGTCCCGTGTCAAGGAACTGAGACAGTTTCGGGGTCTGGGGGTTGGGTGATCGGGGTGTGTTGGTAGCGCTGCAGGGGGCGGCACACCGGATGGTGAGGAGAGGAAATCGCTGATGAGCGCCCAAATGGAAAATCGATTGCCCGTCGACCGCGGCGAGGCGGCTGACGTGCCCGAATCTGCGTGGCGGCGAGGCGGCTGACCCGACCGTTTCTTCAAACGGCTCGACCAGGACGGTGCTGCGAGAGTCCATTTCGAGGCGGTTCTCGCTGAGATTCATGACCACCGGGCGACGCTCGCTCCGGTTCGGAAGGGCGAGTTCCCAGACCCAATCGACCATCCCGGGCCGTGATTCCGGTTACTTGCTGAAGCGGGAGAGGAAGTCCCACGCCAGCCGGGTGGTGTCCGCGTCGATGCCCTGGCTCCGGTAGGGGACGTGTCCGGCCCCCTCGACGCTGACGAGGGCGACCTCGGCGCCGTTCGTGCAGTTCTCGTAGCGGCTGATGGTGTAGCCGTCGGGGTCGGAGGTCGTCGTCGGCTCGGGCGCGCATCCGTTGCGTTCGGCCCAGGCGGCGGCGTTCTCGCTCGCGCCGCCGCGGGTCGCATCCTCGCCTTCACCGCGGCGGGTGTAGGGCACGATGTCGTCGGCGAGGCCGTGGATCTCCATGACGGGAACCGGTGCGTAGTCGGCGGACGGCTCGTCGAGCAGGAAGAACGCCATGCAGGCGACGGAGGTGACGAGATCGCTCGCCTGCGCTGCCGTCCGCTGGGCCATCGCACAGCCGTTGGAGAGGCCGGTGAGGTAGACCCGGCGCAACTCGACGGGATGTTCGGCTGCAATGTCCTCGACGAGCGTGCGGACGAAGGCGACGTCGTCGATGGCCTCGCTGCCGGCGGGTTCGCAACAGAGCCCGGCGTTGAACGACCCGCCGACGCCCTGGGGCCACGCGACGATGAACCCTTCGGTCCGTGCCAGCGCCTCGAAGCCGGAGAGTTCACGCTGATCGAGGGGTTGCGACCCGAGCGCGTGCATGTCGATCAGCAGCGGTGCGGGTTCGGTCACCGAGGCCGGGACGAGGAGGCTGTAGCAGCGCTGAACCCCGCCCACGTCGACGCAGGCATCGGCCGGACTCCGGCCGGGATCGGGGGAATCGGCGTCCGCGGCGTCGGTCTCGTCAGCGACATCCTGCTCGCTCTCGGTCTCGGCATCGGTCTCGCCTCTCGCCGGCTCATCGACGGCCGGATCCGTGCGTACGGGTGCAGGGTCGATCTCCCGTCCGCTGCCGGCGGCGTCCCTGGTGTCGGATCCGCAGGCCACCACCACAAGGGCGAACACGAGCGTGAACCACGACGCGGTGCGGGACGCCCGTGACGCCGGCGGCGAACTGTGACGTGAACGCATCGGACCTCTTTCGTTCTCGGCCTGATAGCCAACGCTATTGCGCGCCCGCCCCGGTCGGCGCCTTGCCGGGCGACTCCGTGCCAGGGCCTGGGGTGCCCTGGTAGGAACCGGGTGCTATCACTCGGTGCATGGCTGTTCGGAAGCTGTCGGTTGTGTTGGACGAGGCGGTTGCGCGGGGTGCGGGCAGTGCGGTCGAGCGCCTCGTCAATTGCCCTCGACGCCGGCGCCCGGTCGCTGCGCCGGGCGTGACTCAACCGCCGCCGAGCACCTCTGCGACATCGTGCCGGAACGGGTTCAGCACGGTCACTCCGCCGTACCTGCCCTCGTCGTGCAGGTCTTCGGTCAGCAAGTGGTCGACCTCGAGTGTCTGTGCGGCCGCCACGATCAGCGAATCCCAGTACGAAAGCCCATGGTCGCCCTGCACTCGCAGGGCGCGGCGCACAAGGTCGGCATCGACCGGTTGGGGCCGCCAGTGCATGAGGTCCTCCACGTCCGCTGCGGCATCCGACGGTGCCATCGGCGGTTCGAGCTTGCGGGTGACCGTCACGTAGTACTCGCCGAGAACCTGGGTGCTGAGGCGACCCGTGCCATCGGCCCACAGACGCCTCAGCCAGCGTCCCGCCTGTTCCTGCTTCGCAGGGTCTCGCTGGTCCCGCAGGTAGACGAGCACATTCGTGTCGACGAACGTGCTCACCGGACGCGGTTACCTCTCGTGGAGTTCGTCGCGGGAGGGGTACACGGCGTCGTCGTCGGGGCGGAACGCGGGACTGCGGGCCAGGAACGCCCGGCGGGACTGCTCGTATCCGTCCTTCTGGCTCTTGCGTTCCTGCAGGACATCGCCGATCCAGCGGGACAGGCTCCGGTCGGCCTTCGCGGCTTCGATCCGTGCCCATCGCGCCATGTCCGCCTCGAGCGTGATCGTCACATTTCGCACGAAGACACGATAACACAGATCTAGTGTCATCTGCAAGCTGACGGTGCCGGGTGCTCTCGAAGAGCCGAGGCTGATGGTTCGACACGAGTTCGAACCCGTTTATCGCCTGACGGAGCGATCGTTTCCGCGACACACCATTAGGAGCCGCCGTCGACCTTCTGGTTGGTCAACAAACCGGAATGGGTATGGTCTGCATCGTGACCATCGGGCACATGCCTGATCGTGCCTTCGCCCATTCCCATCGAGTTCGTTGGCGCGACGATCACGCCGTCTGTATCCACGTCACCACGCCGTATCGTGTATGCGAAACTCAGCGTATCGGTCCCGCTTCCGCCCGCGTATTCTGCTCTCTTCCATTCCCAGTTGTTTGTTGGAGGAGTCCATGGGGAGCCTTCTGGATTGCCGAGCCACAGGATGGCTGTCGGTTCTCTCTGAACCCGGACCGTGTCGTCGAAGGTCACCTCGACGGTGATGGTCTCGCCGAACCGGTAGGTATGACCGTTGAACGGGGTGGAGGCAATCTGCACACTCCTGACACGCGTCACATCGTCGTCGATGATCCTCATGACACACCGTTGGTCGGCACGATCGCCGATCCGGTACTGATCAGAACCAACGTTGATGGTGAACGTCTCGTCGCCCTCGACGAGGTCGTCCTCGATGGTGTGGAACGTGAGGTCATGCGGGTTGGGAGCGTTGTGGACCCCGCCTTGGGAGAGATAGTCGGATGGTCCGGCCGTCAGCGGATCCAGCCGCAAGAAGAATCCGACTCTGGCCGTGTCGGCGGCTGATGCCACTCGTACCACGAACGAGTCGCCTTCGGCGACGGTCTCGGGGCAGCTGCTGATGTGAACCGGGCGCGAGCCCGGAGGCATCGCATAGGTGGAACTGGCGAATCCGCCCAGGGCGGTCAGCCCGATCAGCGCCGCGACCGCCGGTGCCGGCCACCACCGGCGGGGCCCCTTTCGATGCTTACGCATTCTGACCTTGTACGCGAACATGGAACTGCCTCCTTGTTGTGGATGCGAGAGGTTGCCATGGCTCGTAGGCATGTCATATCCATGTAACAGGCGATGCTCCGTATCATCATGCTTTCAGCGTAAGTGGATGAGGATCTCTCGCCTACCAGGGGATTCTTCGTTTAGTGCTATGCAATTCTTCGTCAAGGACTATGGATCTCGCATCGAGAAGGAGTTCGGTGAGCGAAGAAGTCCTCCAGCCGGCTGTGCAGCAGTGAGCGGTTGGCGATCGAGATGTTTTCCGTACGGCCTCGGCGGGGACCAGCGCGTGCCCGTGACGGTCCGAGCCGCGATCGCCGACCGGTCAGTAGATGATGTCGAGCGCGTAGTGCAGCGCTCGGTCGAGGTCGGCTCGGACGATCTCACCGAGACGTCCAACTGGTTGCGGATCCAGGTCGGCGAGGGGGACGGTGAGGAGGTTGTCGCAGTTGATGACGCAGCGTTCGGGCAGGCCCTCCTCGACGCCGATCTCCACCTCTGAACGGATTCCGCGGATCGTGCGGATGATCGGCGCGCAGGCGACCGCAGTGAGGACCGATGCGGCGGCATCTCTTGTGAGGACGCACACGGGACGCCGACCGGCAGGAGGGCCGAGGTCGGCCCAGTAGATCTCGCCGTGGGCTACCACTCGGGCGCGGTTCGAGCCGCCAGTCGAGCCGCCGACCGCGCCAGCGCCTGATCCTGGGGTTGCCGGCGGTATGCGGCGATCAACTCGGCGTCTGCCAGGGCTTCCTGCTCGGCTGCGATGACCGCTCGCGCCCCCTGCCGGAGGAGTTCGGATCTGCTAGTGCTCCGCGCCGCGGCGATCCGGTCCAGTTCGGCCACGAGATCGTCGTCGAGTTGGACGAGCACCTCACGTCTAGCCATGACCATATGGTAGAGCATATGGCCATGCTGTGCACACGATGCGGGGTCGACCCGCTCTTGGCCCCCAGGTCGCCGCACTGAACGACACACCGGCAATGTCGTCAGGGCGAGCGTTCAGAACCAGTCGATCTTCTCGTCCATGAAGCCTCCGAAGCGCTCTTCGAAGCGGTCGACGAACTCCTGCATGTGATCGCGCATCAACTCCTCGGCTCGGTCGCCGTCGCCGCGGATGATGGCCTCGGCCACCGCCTCGTGGGCGTGGAGGATCCTGGCCCGCTCGCCGGGCTCGTACACCACCGAGCGGACGCGTGCGACGTAGATGTCCTTCAAGGAGCGGGTGAGCAGATCCAGCACGCCGTTGCCGCTCGCCCCGCTGACGATCTCGTGGAAGTTGGTGGCGATGTCCAGGTACTGATGGTCGTCGATGTCGAGTACCCCGCTGGATCGGTCGATGGCCTCTTGCAGCGCGGCACGCACAGTCGGATCGCCGCGTTCGGCGGCCAGCCGGGCCATCATCGGCTCGAGGATCAGCCGGGCCCGCATGACCTCGCGGAACGTCGCGCCCGACGCATGCAGGAAGAAGGTCAGCGTCTGGCCGAGATCGTCGCTGCTTATCGGGGCGACGATCGGCCCGCCGCCCGGACCCGGCCTGATGGTTATCAGTCCGTGGACCTCGAGGATCCGCAGGCCCTCGCGCAGCGACGCCCGTGCCACCCCCAGCGACTCGGCCATCTCGATCTCCGGCGGCAGTCTGGCTCCGGGCGCCAGGCCGCGGTCGACGATGTCGTGGAGGATCTCGCGTGCGACCGAGGTGGCCACCTTGGTGGCCCTGCGGCGCGGCTGCCCGGCAGCACGTGGCGATGTGGGCGATGAGTTGGTGATTGCCATCGGAACCCTCAGCCTCGAGGAGACAACGCTGCAGTGGCTCGACAGACGTGCTGCGCCAACGCCGCGATGAATGTACCGCACACGGAGCGATTCCTCAGAATCATCACGCTAGATTCTCCGCGGCAAGCCGCCTGGCAACCGCGCTCCGAGGTCGAGGAGGTCTGTCTTGGGACTATTGGACGGAAGGGTTGCGGTCATCACCACATCCGGCTCGGGGATGGGCCGGGTCACGGCGGTTCGCATGGCCTCCGAGGGCGGCGCTGTCGTCGTGGCCGACATCCGGGAGGACGCGGCGGCCGAGACCGTCGAACTCTGCGAGGCGGCCGGGGGATCGGCCACGTCGTTCACGCTGGACGCCACGCAGGTCGACCAGATCGAGGCCCTGATGGTCCAGGTGGGTTCGTAGCACGGCAGGATCATCGTGCTCTACGCGCACGTCGGCATTCCGGGCCCGTCGACACCCCCATGCTGCCGCTGTTCTTCGGGCGGGAGCCCGGCACCGACGTCAAGCCGCTCATGGCGGACTTCCTGGCGCGCGACGTGCCCCTGCGCCGGCCGAGCCGGCCCGAGGAGATCGCCGAGGTGGCCCTGTTCCTGGCCAGTGACGCCTCCAGCTTCGTCACAGGGGTCACCCTGCCGGTGGACGGCGGCTTGACCGCCCGGTGAGGCGCGGCAGAAGGGACGATGGCGATGGTTGATACGACATACGAGGACATCCGCCACTGGGTGCCGCTGCGGTGGTCGCGCAACGGAGGGCAGGGGTGCGCGGCGCTGCTCTGTGTCTGAGGGCAGCCGGGCATCGAAGGCGGCGGCGCCGCTGATCGTTCCAAGGGTCGCCTCCGGCTCGCCGGTAGTTTCGTTGCAGGGATTTGCCCTAGCGGGAGGCGGATGTTGATGGCGGAGCGGCAGGTCGAGGCCACGGCTGCCGGTGCAGCGCTCGACGGCGATTTCGATGCGGTTGTCATCGGCGCGGGGGCGGCCGGGCTGTACATGCTGCACCGTCTGCGCGGTCTCGGGTTCTCGGTGCGGGTGTTCGAGCAGGGCGACGGCGTGGGGGGGACGTGGTTCTGGAACCGCTATCCCGGCGCCCGCTGCGACGTGGAGAGTTGGGACTACTGCTACTCGTTCTCCGAAGAGATCGAGCAGGAGTGGGACTGGAGCGAGCGGTATCCCACCCAGGTCGAGCTGGAGCGGTACTTCAACCATGTCACCGACCGCTTCGACCTGCGCGGCGACATCGAGTTCGGCACCCGCGTGGAGCGGGCCCGCTTCGACGAGGGCCGGAACCGCTGGATCATCGACACGTCGGGGGGCGCGACGGTCTCCGCCCGGTACCTGGTGTCGGCGGCCGGCTGCCTCTCCGAGGTGAACAAGCCACCGCTCGCCGGTGCCGAGACCTTCGCGGGCGAGCAGCACCACACCGCCCGCTGGCCCGCGGAGGGCGTCGACGTCACCGGCAAGCGTGTCGGCGTGATCGGTACCGGCTCCAGCGGCGTGCAGGTGATCCCCCAGGTCGCCAAGACGGCCGAGCACGTCTACGTCTTCCAGCGCACCGCGCAGTACACCGTTCCGGCACGCAACCGCCCGCTCGACGACGACGCCCGCAAAGAACTCAGGGACAGCTTCGGTGAGCGGCAGGCGTTCAAGCGCACCACCCCTGCTGGGCTGTCCCGTCCCCGGCCTGTCGTCTCGTCGGCTCCCGAGATGGACGAATCCACCCGCGCCGACGTTCTCGAGGCCTCATGGCAACGGGGAGGGCCGGGCTTCGCCATGACCTTCGACGACATCCTGACCGACCCCGAATCGAACGAGCGTGCCGCCCGGTTCGTGCGCCAGAAAGTCAGGGCCAAGGTCGAGGACCCGGAGGTTGCTGAGAAGCTCGTCGACATCGACTACCCGATCGGGGCAAGGCGGCTGATCGTCGATATCGACTACTTCGAGACCTACAACCGCGACAACGTCACGCTGGTGGACGTGACAGCAGCGCCGATCACCGAGATCACGCCCCGGGGACTGCGCACCTCCGACGGTCACTACGACCTCGACGTGCTGGTCTACGCCACCGGCTTCGACGGGATGACCGGCGCGCTGCTGTCGATGGACATCTGCGGGGTCGGCGGGCTGGCGCTGCGGGACAAGTGGGCCGACGGGGCGGGCACCTACATGGGCCTGGTCGCATCCGGGTTCCCGAACCTGTTCATGATCACCGGGCCGGGCAGTCCGGCGGTGTTCAGCAACGTGATGCTGTCGATCGAGCAGCACGTGGACTGGATCGCGGACTGCCTCGCCTACATGGTCGAGGGTGGCTTCGGCCGCATCGACGCCGACCCGGAGGCCGAGACCCGGTGGACCCGGATGGTCGAGGAACTGGCCGCCAAGAGCATCGTCGGCAAGACGAACTCGTGGTGGACGGGGGCGAACATCCCGGGCAAGCCCCGCGGCATCACCATGTACCTGGGGGGAACCCACAACTACCGGGCCGCCTGCGACGAGATCGCCGCTAACGGTTACGAGGGATTCACCCTCACCCGGTCGGCTGATCTGCCCTAGCAGGGGCTAGGCGGAGAAGCGGGTCAGGCGCCTCCGGCTGCAGCCGCGGTGACATCGTCCTCGGTCCTCTCAAGGGTCGGAGCCTGCGCAATGCCCGGAGAGGTTCAAATACGCTGGTTTCGGCCCGGTTCGGCCGTTTGGCGACGACCCGACAGAACTCCTATAAGCTTTCACTTCTACAATATCCAGCTTATACTGGCGGGTGTGTGGGAAGTCGAGTACACCGATGAGTTCGGCGAGTGGTGGGACGGCTTGACCGCGGAGCAGCGGGACGCCCTCGACGACCGGGTGATGCTGCTCGCCGAAGTCGGACCGAGCCTGAAACGGCCCGTCGTCGGTGAGATTGGCTCGTCACGGCACGCCAACATGAAAGAGCTTCGGGTGTCGAAGGGCGGCGCGCTGCGAGTCCTGTTCGCCTTTGATCCCCGGCGCCACGCCATCCTGCTGCTGGGTGGCGACAAGTCGGGCCGCTGGCAGGAATGGCACCAGTGGGCGATCCCCCGCGCCGACGAACTCTACGACACGCATCTCGACGAACTGCGAGCAGAAGGGCTTCTCGACGATGCGTCGTGATCACGAAAGGACAAAAGCACCATGCCAAACACGAAATCTTACCGGGAGCTTCACGACCGGGTTACCGCGCGGCCCGGCGCCGCCGAGCGCCTCGCCGCGCTGCGCCAGGACACCCTCGCGGAGATCGGGCTCTACGAGCTGCGCCGTTCTCTCGAGCGTTCGCAGACCGATCTCGCCGCCGAACTGGGCATCAGCCAGCCGGCCGTGTCGCAACTCGAACGCGGCGAGGACGTGAAGCTCTCCACCCTGCGCAGCTACCTCGACAGCCTCGGCGCCAGACTCCAGGTGTTCGCCGTCTTCGACGACGGTGAAGGGGAGACTGCGATTCCAATCCGAGTCGGCACCGGCACGCAGGCGGCGGGCGGCTAGCACGCTCACCAGCAGGAACGAACGCGCGAAACAGCACTGCTGCTCAGCCCCGATCGCGGGATGCGGACGCGGGGGAGGGGTCTCCGGCTGCGGCCGCGGCGACATCGTCCTCGGTGACGCGGCCGCCGGGGCCGGTTCCGACCACCGAGCCGATGTCGACGCCGAGGTCAGCAGCCAGTCGCCGGGCTCGCGGTGTGACCTGCCGACCGGACCCGCCCCCGGCCGCCGCGGCCACGGGAGCCCGGCGGCCGGTGACCTGATCCGTCACGGCGCCAGCCCCCTGCCCGTCCTCGACAGCAGCCGGCTCCTCCCCGGCAACATCGGGCTCGGCGGCTCCGGCGGGGACGATCACGGCGAGCAACTCGTTGACGACGGCGGTGTCGCCCTCGGGCACCAGGATGCGCTGGAGCACGCCGCCGCCGGTGGCCACCAGCTCCTCCGTGACCTTCTCCGCCTTGATCTCGGCCACGACCTCCCCGGCCGCCACGTGGTCGCCCTCCCGCTTGAACCAGGCGGTGATCGTGCCCTCCTGCATCCCCATGCCGAACTGGGGAAGCCGGATCTCGGTGACCGCGGTCATGGGCCCGGCTCTGAAGCGAGCGCCGTCATGCCATCAGCTGGCGGGCAGCGGATGCGATCCGGTCGGCGTTCGGGTACAGGGGCCGTTCGAGGTCGGCGCTGAAGGGGATGTGGGTGTGGGGCGTCGTCACCCGGGTGATCGGCGCCTGGAGGTCCCAGAACCCCTCCTGGGCGACGATGGCGGCCACCTCTGACGCCACCGAGCCCATCTCGTGGGCGGGATCGGCGACGACGAGCCGCCCGGTCTTGGCGACCGAGGTCAGCACGGTCTCTCGATCCAGCGGCACGATCGACCGGAGGTCGACCACCTCCGCCGAGATTCCCTCGCCGTCGAGTTGTTCGGCCGCCGTCAGGGCATGGGCGACCGCGCCTGCAAGGGCCACGACGGTCACGTCGCTACCCTCCCGCTTCACGTCGGCCAGGCCGAGCGGGACGACATGGTCGCCATCGGGCACGTCGCCTCTCTGGTTCCACAGGCTGCCGTCGTCGAAGCTGATCACGGGGTCGTCGTCGCGGATCGCAGCCTTGAGCATCCCCTTGGCGTCATAGGGCGTGGCCGGCGCGATGAGCTTCAGGCCGGGGATCGACATCAGGGTCGAGTAGGGGCGGTCGGAGTGCTGGGCGGCGTTGCCGCGGTCGTACAGCATGGGTGCCATCAGCGTGATCGGCAGCTTGGCCTGCCCGCCGTAGAGGTAGGTCGACTTGGCGATGATCGAGGTGATCTGATCGAACGCCACGTACACGAACGGTGCGATGAGCATGTGCACGACGGGACGCATGCCCACCATGGCCGCGCCGGCGCCGGCCCCGACGAAGCCGGCTTCGGAGATCGGCGTGTCGCGGACCCGCTCGCGGCCGAACCGCTCGACCAGTCCTCCGGTGACGCCCATCAGGCTCCAGGTCACGTCCTCGCCCATCACGAAGACCGTCTCGTCGCGTTCCATCTCCTCGGTCAGCGCCTCGTTCATCGCCTCGAGGTAGGTCACGGTGTGCATGGCGAGTCGCTCAGGCCGTGATCGGGTTGGTGAACAGGTGGGTGAATGCGGCCTCGGGCGGAGGGGTGGAATTCGCACGGGCGAACTCGAGCGCGCCGGCCAGCTCCGCCTCGACTGCGGCGTCGATGGCGTCCAGCTCATCGCCATCAATGCCTCGCGCTCCCAACGCTTCACGGAACAGCACCAGCGGGTCGCGGTGCGTCCTCCAGTGCTCCACCTCGGCCTGGTCGCGGTAGCTCTCGATTCGTATGCCGATGGCGTGGTTGTCGAATCGGTACGTCATCGTCTCCACCAGGCTCGGCCCCTCGCCCCGGCGAGCTCGCGCCACGGCTTCGCTGACCGCGGCGTGGACGGCGAGCACGTCCTGCCCGTCCACGGTGATCCCAGGAATGCCGTACCCGGCAGCCCTCTCCGACACATGCTCGACCGACATGGTGTTATCCACCGCGGTCAGCTCCCCGTAGCCGTTGTTCTCACACACGTAGACGGCCGGGAGCGTCCAGATCGCTGCCAGGTTGAGCGACTCGTGGAACGTCCCCTGGTTCGACGCGCCGTCGCCGAAGAAGCACAGTGCCACCCGATCGAGACCCTGCAGCTTCGAGCCCAGCGCCGCTCCCGCCGCAACGGGAAGGCCCGACCCGACGATCGACGTCTCCCCGAGGCTGCCGACTGAGAAGTCCGACAGATGCATCGACCCGCCCTTGCCCTGGTTGACCCCGGTCTCCTTGCCCATCAGTTCGGCGAGGAGGCGGTCCAGCGCGGCCCCCTTGCCGATCGGATGTCCGTGCGAGCGGTGGGTGCCGACCATGTAATCGTCCTTGCGAAGCGCCATGCACGCCCCGACGATCGAGGCCTCCTGGCCGGTCGATGTATGGAACGCGCCGTAGAACTCGCCCTTGAGCATGAGTTCCTTGGTCGTGGCCTCGAACTGCCGGATGCGTGACATGCGCCGATACATCTCTCGCAGATCACCGCCGGTGACCGTCATGGCGTGCTCCTGGGCCGGCGTCCGGGAGTCGGATCGTCCTCTACACGCATTCCTGTACGTCGATCACTCATGGTCAAGACGCTAGCCCTGATGTCCTGCGTCTGAGTTCAACGCGGAGGTGGTGGTGAATAATTGACCAACTCTGGCAGGCTCTTGGGGTGTTGGGAGAGGAGTTGTCAGAGATGAGCGAGAACGAGACTCGTCGGCGGGGGCGTGTGCTGTCGCCGGAGGCGAAGTGGGAGATTTTCTTGCAGGTTACGTCCCGGGAGATGTCCCAGGCGGAGGTGGCCCGCAAGTGGCAGGTAGACGTGTCGACGGTGATCGGGATTCGCCGCACGGTCAAGGACGCGGCGCTGGCCGCGTTGGTGGCCCGGGATCTGGGCATCAGGGAGACGAATCTGGGGAACTGGGTTCGCCAAGCCCGCATCGACCGGGGCGAGAAACCGGGGCTCACCACCGAGGAGCGCGCCGAGTTGGCATGATTGCCGGCGCCTTCGACGCCCCACCACCCGGCGTCGACGTCTAGCCGGCCCAGGGCCCGCCAAGGCCGCCGGCCGTTATTGGCACCTTGTGTCACGCCGTCTGGGTATTCTGGGCCCATGGCCTGTCCGCCGCCGCCGAGCATGACCGAGGAGGAGTGGTTCCCGTCTGGGGGGCCGCATCCGACGACGGTGTCGCCGACGCTCATGGTGACGCGGCCGCCGGCGCAGATCCCCGAGGGTCTGTTGGATCGGTCGCGCCCGAAGGCCTCCGGGGTGGTGCGCCTGCCCCCCCACGTCGCCTGGTCGCCGCCTTATGAGTACGACCTGGCCGACCGCCGTCAGCGCGCCCGCGCCTACCAGCGGGTGATGACCGAGGGCCTCGCCGACGACGTGCTGTGGTTCATCGACGTCGACGAGGTCGTGGCCCTCTGGGCCGACATGGTGCTGTCGCCGCACATTCGGGCCCCGTGGGAGCGGTGGCTGAGGGCCCACGGCCTGCTCGACTAGCTGGTGCTCACGCCGCTGCAGGAAAGGATCCGCGCCGCCCTCGCCGGCGTCGCTGGCGACGCCGAGTTCGCGCTTGTCGGCGCCGGCGCACTCGTGGCCTCCGACGTGGTGGATCGCCCGACCAACGATCTTGACTTCTTCGCCCGCTACCCATCCCCGCATGCCGAGACTGCTGCGCCCCGCTAATCGGGGTCTTCCTCGTAGCGGGCCTGCGCCTCGAGGTCGGCGGCGATGTTGGGGGCATCCTCCCTGAGGATCAGATCGTCGTCGAGGTGCCGGTTGTAGAAGCTGACTCGCACAGCGGCGCCGGCCCGACGGCACCTCTTGAGGACCAGCGGGATCAGAGCGTCATGCCTCCGCTCGTCCGGATCCCCGTTGAGGTAGCAGTAGACGAGCGCCCGCGCCTCCCGGTCGGCCCAGATGGGTTCCTCTTCGGTCGACCGAAGTCGGCGTAGAGCCGGCCGCCGCCGCGGGGGATCTGGTAGAGGAACAGCCAGGGTTTGCGGGTCTGCTGGACGGAGCCGAGCCGCCGGAGGATGACGGCGTTCTCGTGTATCCGCTCGATGACTTCTGGCGCCAACGGGTGCCCGAACTTGTCGCGCTCCCAGGTACGGATCTCGACCTCCTTCCCCGGGTGCGTGTCGGCCCGCAGTCCGCTGATCGCCGACTCTGCCCAGGCGTGGGCCCCGGCGCGCTCGTGCAGGCGGCGCGCATCTTCGGCCCGGCAGCGCTGGCACTGCTTCGAGGAGACACCGAACACCTCGTCGGCGTCCTCGCAGCCGAAGCCGGCGCGGTATTCGCCGCCGGCTTCTAACGCTGCGGTGAACCCCTGCACGATCAAGGCCTTGGCGACCTCATGCAGCCCCCGGTCTGGATCGCCGCACGTCTCGGTCGGGGGCTTGTGGGCGAAATGCGCCACCCGCACCGCTCCACGTCTGGCGACCATCGCCGCCCCACAGCCGAGGCAGGTGTACGCGCCGCCTCGGCGGGCGTCCTCGATGGCCTCGACTTGCCCGTCGTTCGTCGCGGCGAAGGGATACCTCACCCCCGACACCATGCGCTGGTTCTAGTGTCCCGAGTCGGAAGTTCGTTTGGTTGTTGGTGGCCTCGCGAGTCACATTTGCGCAGGCCGGCTCGCTGCGGTGGTGCTCGGAATAGCAAACGAACCAATCACCCGGGACACCAGGGCGAGTCCGCGGTTGTGGAACAGTGCACTGGCATCCCCTCCGCTGCTGACCACCGGGACCCGGCCAGTGCCACCGGGGCGAGTCCGTTGGAGCGGGGCAGCAACATGGGCCGGCGTGTCAGGGTCAGGCCGAACGGCGACGGCGACGTCGTCATCGTCCTGCCGGTCACCACCGACTGCGACACCCACGGCGCTGTCTGCACCGACGACGGGCGGGATGTTGTCCAGTTGCCTGGAACTGACGGTGGGCGGTCCATAGCGCCGTAGTGAGCGCCGACGCCGGCATTGGACAGACCGACGACGGCAGGCCTGGAGCTGACGGGCGGCGGGCCGGGCCTGTGGCACCACGCCGTCGGGAACACACACGCCACGGGCGCGCCGACCATCCGTCGAGCGCTCCCGTGGCGTGCCGCCCGGCTCGCCGGGACCGGCCGCGTCGCACCCCCGGGCTCGGCCGGGGAGTTTGCTGAGTAGTGCTGCGGGCCCCACGAACTGACATTCCGGCGGAGAGCCTGCCCCGGACTCGATCCGGGGCCGGAATCCATGGTCCAGCGGATCCGGCGGCGCCCGGCGTCGATTACTCAGCGCGCGCCGAGGACGGGTCGCTGGTCAACGGTTACGTGCGACCGGATGCGCTCGGGACGTCATTGCGGTGGAGAGCCTGCCCCGGACTCGATCCGGGGCCGGAATCCGTGGTCCAGCGGATCCGGCGGGCGCCTGGTGTCGATTATTCAGCACGCGCCGATGCGAGCTTGTGAGACCGCCGGCGAGCGTTTGCTTGCCGCTGCGGGCGTCGAGGTGCTGCGCGACGGCGTGGTCTCCCAAGGGGCCCGCGGTCGTGCGCCGATTGTCGAACGCTGCGGGCGTCGAGGTGCTGCGCGACGGCGTGCCCGGCTCGCTTCTGGGATGTGTTGACGGATAAGTCTGAACTCCGAGAAGATATTTCCGATGAACAGCGAACAGACGTTGTGAGTGTCGCAGGGGGTTGGTAGGGTAGGGGGTACCGGTCACTGACCTCGATCGCAGCGGGGTCGGTCTTCCCCGACCGGCTCGTCGACGGGAGTCGACCCGAGTCCGACCGAACACCCGCGGGGAGTGACCAGTGACCGATCCCACCTTCTTCGGCGACAGCGCCCACAGCGCCCACAGCGCCGACCGTGGCGACCGCGCCGACAGTGGCGACCGCGGCGACGCCGCGGTCGGCGTGATCGACGCCGCCGGGGATGCCGCGCCGCCGGCACGCGCCGAGGCCGTGGCGGGACTGACCGCTGCCGAGCCCCGGGGGACTGCCCGGGTGCCGGTGTCTCCGGTCGCGAACGGCAACGGCTTGTCCGGCAGCGGGTTGGCCGGCGGCGGGTCACAGGATCTGTCGTTGCGGCGAGGGCCGGGATCCATGGTCGGTTCGAACGGTGAAGCAGACATCTCGGCGCAGTACACCGGCGGCGGGTCACACGATCTGTCGTTGCGGCGAGGGCCGGGATCCATGGTCGGTTCGAACGGTGAAGCCGACATCTCGGCGCAGGACACCGGCGGCGGTGCGGCGTCGTTGTGTGGGTGTGGCGGCGTGAACACCTCGGGTGTTGGCGAGGATGCGTCGGGTTGGCTGGCAGCGGTGTTGGGGGTGCTGCGCGACGGACTGCGCTCGTTGGGCGCTGAGCGTCTCGACGAGCGGTTGGGTCTGGTGGGGCGCGCCGAGTCCGCCGTGGCGGCGTTGCGCTCCGAGACGGTCAGCGCCATCGCCGGGCGCCGCGGCGAGGCCGGGGCCGCCGAGGCGGTGCGCGAGGAGCTGCGGGAGTCCCGCGGCAAGGCGAAGCGGGACGTGCGAGTGGCGGGCCGGCTGGAGTGGCTGCCGACGACGGCTGAGGCTCTGGCGGGTGGGGCGATCACCGCCCAGCAGGCGAGGATGATCGCCGAAGCCGCCGAAGAATCCTCCATCGACGAGGGCGAACTCCTCGCCGCCGCAGGGCACCAGCCGATCGATGTGTTCGGTCGGACGGTGCGCGATCACGTCAATGCGCGCACCGCAGGGGACGACCTCGAGGAGCGGCGGCGCCGGCAGCGGGAGCGGCGCGAGTTCTCGATGCGCCCCCAAGTCGACGGCATGTACCGGATCAGCGGCTGGCTGGACCCCCTCGCCGGCGCCAAGGTGCAGACCGCGCTCGGCGCCGAGTACCGCCGGCTGGTGAAGGCCGCGGACCCGAAGAACCGCCCCACCACGACGCAGCTCTACGCCGACGCGTTCGAAGCGCTCGCCACCCGAACCGGCACGGGCAAGCCGCTGAGGACGACGCTGGTCGTGGTCGCCGACTACGACCTCGTCGCCGACCAACTCGCCGACCCGCGCCTCGCCGACGGCACACCACTCGCCGCTGAGGAGTTCCTGCGCCTCGCCCTCGAGGCGGAGATCCTGCCCGCCCTGTTCGACACCGAGGGCCAGCCACTGTGGCTGGGCCGCGAATACCGCGACGCCAACACCGCGCAGCGCATCGCCCTGGCGGTGCGCGACAAGGGCTGCGTCGGCTGCGGCGCACCGAACAGCTTCTGCGAACCCCACCACATCGACTACTGGGACAACGGCGGCCCCACCGACATCGACAACCTCTGCCTGCTCTGCGGGCACTGCCACCACAAAGAAATCCACTCCAAACGAGGCGCCGAGATCCGCCGCGAACCCGGCGGCAAGTTCACCATGCAACGCCCCGGCCACAAACCCAACGACATCAACCAACCCCTCCGCCGCTGACCGTTCTGACCCGGCCAACGCCACCACGGCGAGTCCGCGGTTCGGGAACAGCGCATCGGCGAACCTCCGCCGCTGACCGCCGGGACGCGGCCAATGCCGGCAGTGTCCCGAGCGATTGGTTCGTATGCTATTCCGAGCACTACTGCAGCGAGCCGGCCTGCGCAAATGTGCCTCGCGAAGCCATCGACAACCAAGCGAACTTCCGACTCGGGACACTAGTGGTCTGTCGCGGATTTGATGAGGTGGCTCGAACACAACGAGCACCTCGATCACCAGCGCGAACCACCGCGAACCACCGCCCCGCTATTTCGACGACAGACCACTAGTGTCGTGAGCCGTTAATTCGTTGGTTTGAGGGGTTGGGTGTGTCATGCTGGTGGCGGCAAGGGGCGGTGATCGGAGTTGATCATGGCTCAGCGGCGCGGCAGGCGTGCGGTGGCGGTTGTGCTCAGTGGGCCTGAGCGGGAGGCGTTGGAGCGTTGGGCGCGGCGGCCGTCGTCGTCGCAGGCGTTGGCGTTGCGTTCTCGGATCGTGTTGGGCGCCGCGGGCGGGGAGGCGAACAAGGACATCGCCGAGCGTTTGGGGTGTTGTGCGGCGACGGTGGGCAAGTGGCGGGGCCGGTTCGCCGTGCGGCGCCTCGACGGGCTCGTCGATGAGCCGCGTCCGGGTCGGCCGCGCACGATCACCGATGAGATGATCGAGGAGGTGCTCGTGAGGACCCTCGAGGAGGCCCCGCCGGGGGCGACGCACTGGTCGACGCGGTCGATGGCCGCCGAGGTGGGCATGTCGCAGAGGGCGATCAGCCGGATCTGGCGGGCCTTCGGCCTCCAGCCGCACCGCCTCGGGGAATTCAAGGTGTCCCCGGACCCGCAGTTCATCGACAAGGTCCGCGACGTCGTGGGCCTCTACTTGAACCCCCCGGAGGCCGCGGTCGTGTTCTGCGTCGACGAAAAGACGCAGGTCCAAGCCCTCGACCGCACCGCGCCGATGCTGCCGCTGATGCCCGGGTCGCCCCAGCGGCGCACCCACGACTACCGCCGCTGCGGCACCACCAACCTCTACGCCTCCCTCGACGTCGCCTCCGGGCGGGTGATCTCGGCGATGACCGCACGGCACCGCAGCGAGGAGTTCCGCAGATTCTTGAACCTCATCGACCGCGAAGTGCCCGAGCACCTCGACGTGCACATCGTCCTGGACAACGTCTCCACCCACAAGACCCCCACGATCCAGCGCTGGCTCCTGCGACACCCCCGCTTCAGCTTCCACTTCACGCCCACCTACAGTTCCTGGATGAACCTCGTCGAGCGCTGGTTCTCCGAACTCACCACCAAATGGCTCCACCGCGGCACCCACACCTCGACCAAGGAACTCCAAGACTCCATCAACACCTGGATCGACGGCTGGAACGAGAACCCCAAACCCTTCACCTGGCACCGCACCGCCGACGACATCCTCGCAACCCTCGCCACATATCTCACACGAATTAACGGCTCAGGACACTAGCGCAACACTGGCACCCGCAGATCCCGATGGGGCGCCTCGGCAAGGTGGACGACATCGCCGCCATGGCGATCTACCTGGCGTCCGACGAATCCGGATGGACCACCGGCTCGATCCTGACCGTCGACGGCGGCCAGACGTCGGTCTAGTCGGCTGCGCCTTCTTGGGGGGTTATGGACATGAGTAACAATCCTTAGGTCAGGGGCCGTTACTCGTGCCTGCACCTCCCGTTGTCAGTCAAGATTCAATCGACTGTTGTCTGTGATTGGCCGCTCCATCACGGGTCTGGAGCTGGGAGGCGTGTCGTCGTCGAACCGGGCCAGCGCCTCGGAGGTGACGTGCGGGGCGCCGGATGTGTGCAGGTCCCAGCAGTCGTTGAGCAGGTCGTGGCGTTGGTCGACGATCCGCAGCATCTGGGGTAGCTCGAATACTCTCTGACCGGTGGTCTCGTCGACGCTTTCCGATAGCGCTCCGCGGGCGGCCAGGGTGGCCAGGGCGCGCCGGACTGCTCGCGGGGATCGCCCGGTCGCCTCATAGAGGTACCTGACCCCGGCGGCGGGCATGGTGGACATGCGCGTCAGGATTGCTGCCGCGGCGGAGTCGCTTCGCAGGCCGAGATCGGCCCAGGACCGCTCCATGCCCGCGACGACGTGCGAGGTGGCGTGCGCATAGTGGCAGGCAACCGCGGCGGCGTCGGAGATGTAGCGGATCGTCTCGCATGCGGCCTGTGAGCGTTCCTCGGTGCTCGCATCTCCGATGTAGGTCTGGTAGGGCCGCAACGCCGCGTAGTAGTCGTCGCGGCGCGCGTCGATTGCCGATGACAGCGGCACCGGTATCGGCAGGGTCAGGTCGCGGTGCAGCACGCAGTGCAGCAAGGCCCGCCCGACGCGGCCGTTGCCGTCCTCGAAGGGGTGGATGGTCTCGAACTGCAGGTGGGCGATCGCTGCTTTCGCCAGCACCGGTAGCCACGGCGGGGCCGACACGTACTCCATGGTGTCCGACAACAGGGGTTCGGTGAGTCCCGGTGGCGGCGGCACGAAGTACGCCCGGGCGGGGGTTCTCTCGCCGCGGCGGCCCACCCAGTTCTGCTCGCTGCGCAGCCGGCCAGAGTCGCCCTGTTGAGCGGTTGCGGCGAACAGCCGCCGGTGCATCTCCTCGACGTCGACGACGGTCACCGCCGCCGGGCGGCTTCGGCCGAGGTCGATCGCGAGGGCGTTCAGCCGAGCGTTGCCCAAGGCCTGTCTGTCGGCCCCGGCCCGTGTGGGGTTCCGGTGCGCTCGCATCGACTCCAGCAGGCTCAGCGATCTCAGCGTCGTGCGGATCCCTTCCACGCTGCTCGATGCGATCGCCTCGGTCCGGTTGAGACACCACGACAGCGCCGGCGATCGCGGCGCGTCCTGCTGCAGCGCTCGCAGAGCCTCGTCGGCTGCGCCGAGGCGAGAGAGCGTGTCACCGTCGGGATGCGGGGCCCATCCGGCGATGCGATGTGGCACGAAGGCTTCGTAGGGTTCGCTCACCTGCGCACTGCCCCGCCAGTAGTGGTATGTCTGCTGCGACCGGTATCCCACGCGACTCACGCTACCGGCACGTCCCGCAGTGGCCACTTCTAATGTGGAAGTGGCCACTATGGGACCCGTGCGGCCGCTTCCGAGTTGATGTGGCTGCAACAGGCTCTGTCGCGGCCACATCGAGCGAGAGCGCTACGACGGCGGCGTGGACGCCACGAAGCGGCCATCACCGAGCCGCTGGAGTGCGATCACGTCGCCGAATGAAGCTTCCATCACGTCGCCCAGAGCCGGTCTTCGCTCTCCGCTATCCGAGCCTCTCCAGTTCCGCGGCCACCTCGTCGGCCACCGGCGCCAGTGATGCCTCGATGTCCTCGAGGGGCATCGGGTCGACCTCGGCGAGGGCGGGGATGACCTCGCGACCCATGGTCTCGATGACGTCGATGACCTCGTCGATGTGCATCTGGGGCCACTGGGGCTTGATGATGATGGGGTCGATGGACAGCTCTCGGGCGACCCGCGTGAAGTGGTCGATGACCTCCTGCGCGGTTCCGACGGCGACGGAGTCCTTGACGGTCTCGTAGTAGTTGTTCACGAGATCGGCCTCGTCGAGGATGTCGAGTTCGTTGCGCACGTAGGTGAGATAGCGCTCCCTGCTCGCGTCGACGAAGCTGGCGATGGCCTCTTCGGTGGTGGCACCCACGAACGTGTTGCGCCGCAACGGCTGATGGCCCATGGTCTTGCCCCGCTCGGCGAACCCCGCGGCCATGATCCCCAACCGCACCCGCATCTCAGCGATGTCGTACTCGGGCGGGATGACGAAGTTGTCGCCCACCCGGCCGGCGCGCCTCGCCCCCGCCCGTGAGTGTGCCCCGATCCAGATCGGTGGATGGGGTTCCTGCACACAGGCGATGTGCGGTGTCGCTCCGGTGATCTGCCAGTTCTTTCCGTGGTAGTCGAAGTCCTCCATGGCCCAGCACAGCTTCATGATGTCGAGGCACTCCTCGAGGCGGCTGACCCGGTACTTGAAGGGAATGTTGAGCATGTCGAACTCGGCGCTGCGATAGCCCAAACCCACACCCACGTCGAGCCGGCCCCGGGTGACGATGTCCAGCGTGGCGAGGTCCTCGGCCAGCACGATCGGGTTGTACAGCGGCGCCAGCAGGACCGACATGCCCAGGCGAACGTGCTGGTCGATCTCGGCGGCCAGCCGGGCCAGCAGCGGGATCGGCTGCAGCCAGCGCAGCTCGCCGTACAGGAAGTGGTGGCCGATCACGAAATGGCTGAGTCCGTTGCGCTGCCCGGCTTCCACTTGGCGCAGGATGCCGTCGAGCTGCTCGAGGGGATCGACCTCGCGGGGCACGTCCCCGATGAGCATGCCGAACTTCATGGACCTCTCCTCTGTCGAGGGTCAGGTTTCCTGGGTGGGTGTTGGCGGGTCCGGTTTCAGCATGAGCATCCCGACGCGGGTGACCCGCACGACCACCTCGTCGCGCTGGTTGTAGCCGCGATGCTCGAACCAGACGATCCCGGCGTCGTCGCGGCTCTGTGGGCACGGACGCCGACCCGGACCAGTCCGAGTTCGGTCTTGTGCACGAGTCCGGGGGCGAGGAGCTTCACCACCGCGTCGCCTCCGAAGCGAGCGATCGCCTCCGACGCGGCGCCGGCGCTGTCCACGGTGACCTCGTCGACGACGGGGATGCCGGCGTCGGCGAGCAGGCGCTTCGACCGGTACTCATCGAGGATCCCCGAGACTGCGGTCCGGCTCGCCGCCGGGACTCGCCGGTGGGCGGCCGGTCCCACGTGTGCCGTGTCGTGGTGCCAGCGGACGAGGCCGGCGAGAGCGCGATGCCCTCGTCCGAAGTCTCGTAGACCGGCACCTTCGCCCCTCGAGCAGCTCGTGGGAGCGCTCGGTGAGGTGCCGGGCCGACCATGAGCAGATCACGGCGGGCTTGGACGAGGCCTCGGCCGCGGCGATGAGCGAGGGCATGAGCTGATCGGCGTCGTGGGGGCCCCACGTGGCCGTGACGACGGCGAGCGCGTCGAAATGCTCGTCGGTGCAGAACGTGTCGGCGACGGAGCGGACGTAGGCGGGGTCTCCGATGATCTGGCCGGTGGCGTCGAAGGGGTTGTTCGGCACCGCGAAGCGGACGAGTTCGCGCAGCCGGGCCATGGTCCCGTCGCTCGGCATGGGCAACTCGAGACCCTTGGGCGTGGCCCGGTCGGCGAAGTACGACGATTCGCCGCCGCTGACCGTGAAGACCCCGACGCGACGCCCCGCCGGCCGGGGCATCGTGGCAAGCAGGTGGGAGGCATTGAGCAGCTCGTCGAGGCTCGTCGCCTCCACGACGCCGGCCTGGCGCAGCATGCCCGAGTAGACCTCCGGCTCGCCGGCCAGGGCCCCCGTGTGGCTCTCGACCGCGCGGCGGCCGTCGGGTGAACGGCCCACCTTGAGGGCGACGATCGGCTTTCCCGCCGCGTGGGCGCGCCTTGCCGCCGTCAGGAAGCGCTCACCGTCGCCGATGCGCTCCATGAACAGCGTGATCACCCGGGTCTTCTCGTCGTCGACGAGGGCGTCGACCATCTCGGCCATGTCGATGTCGGCCTCGTTGCCGAGCGTGACGAGGGCGCGGACGCCGATGCCCCGGCCCTGGGCGCGGTTGAACAGGTTCACCGCCATGCCGCCCGAGTGGCTGACGAGGGTCACCGCGCCCGGGGTGTACCGGTAGGTGATGTTGTAGGTGGGAACGGGCACGTAGCCGTCGGCGACATTGAGGACCCCGATGCAGTTCGGCCCGATCATCCGGGCTCCGGCCGCGGCGGCCGTCGCCGCGAACTCCCGCTGGACCCGGGCACCTTCGTCGCCGAACTCGCTGAACCCGGCGGCGCAGACCGTGATGGCAGGGATCCCGCGGGCTGCGCACTGCTCGATCGTCTCGGGCACCAGCCGGGCCGGCACCACGACGATGGCCGCGTCCAGTTCGTCGTCGATGGCGGCGAGGCTCGGGTGGGCCCGGTGGTCCCCATGCGGTCGCGGTTCGGGTTGACGAGATGCAGGCGGCCCTGGTACCCGGTCCGTTCGAGGTTCACCCAGACCCGTCCGGCCATGGCGGATGTGTTCGTCGAGGCGCCGACGATGGCGACCGAGCGCGGGTTGAAGGACCTCTCCAGAAGCCGGCGGTCGAGCGCCGGCGGCCGTGAGTGGCGCTGGGTCACCTCAGTACGACTTCGGGAGGCCCAGGACGTGGCTGCCGATGTAGTTGAGCACCATCTCCTGGCCGAAGCGCGCGCACAGCCGGCGGATCCCCTGCCGGATGTCATCCGCGAGCGGCGACCATTCGAAGTCCATCGGCTGCCTTCCCAAAGCCTCGCCGCCGACATAACCGGCTCACCAAGATTCATCCAATCATTAGACTGGATTGTGCCGTCGGCAGCACGATATGGGCCGACCCGATCACTACGGGAGTTCGAGCCGGACGCCCCTGACCTCTGCGTCAGTGGAGTCGAGTAGCGCGTTGGTGGCGATCAGTTGGCCCTCGGTTGCGGCGGGGTCGTTCCATGGCATCGCAGCCGACCACCGCCACGCGTGCGTCATGACCCGAACGTATGCGGTGATGTCGCCGTCCGCGGTGGAGGTGCGCCGCAGCCCGCCGAGGTATTCGTTCCGGTAGACGCTCGGTATGACGATACGGGCAGCGGCTGTGGCCGATAACTCTGCATTCATCATGACGCGTGCGACGCGACCGTTGCCGTCCTCGAAGGGGTGGACCTCTGTGATGACGATCATCACGTAGAGAGCTCTCGCGAGCCCTTCGGGCAGAACGCCCACATGTTCCAAGCCCCTGCTGAGGGTTCCCTCGACGAGATTCTTGTCAACGAAGTCGTAGGCGCCGACGCGGTTGTTCTCGGCCTTCCAGATGCCTGGGTGTTTGTCGGGTCGGCCCCGCATGATCTCCTGGTGGCGCGTGGTCAGATGGTCGATGAGCTCGTCGGGGTCGGTCGATGTTGCCGCTCGTCCGATGGGGTCGACGACGCAGCGGTACGTACCGAGGATGTCGTGGCCATCTGCTGGGCGCTCTGCGGGTGGGGTGCCGGTCTCGACGATGTGGCGTGCCTGGTCGACCGTGAAGGTGGTTCCCTCGATGTAGTTGGAGAAGTAGCTCTCGTAGAACGGCAGCTCGCCCGGCGGATCGCATTCCCGGAGCCAAACCGGCACGGCCGGCGCTGAGAGCCGGGAGAGAGTATCGGCTGCTTGTGCGAACAAGCGGATGCGCCGCTCGTCCCATCCTTGACCGGTCGTGACTGCCCGGAACAGTTGGCCGGCCCTGGGCCGCACCGGTTCGATCCCAGTGAGTTGGTCGAAGAGAGCGTCGATGGGCTCAATATGGTGAGCGCGACCTGTTGTCGCCGCGTGGTCGCGGGCCTGCACACGAAGGCGGTCGGTGCGTTCGGGACCCCAGGCGATGTACTTGCGGGCCACCCAATCTTCCAGTTCGGTCATCGTCAACGTGCGCGAGGGTCGACCGCCGCGGCTCCGACTGGGCTCCAAGTTGTCAACGAGAGTGCGAGCGGGGCTCGACATCACGAGACCGTGGGTCCATGGTGAATCCGATTGGTGCGGTGTTCCTGGCCGGATCCGGATCTCAAGGCCGGGCAGCTTGATGGCCTTGCGGCCGGTGTCGGCGGCAACCGTCAGGCTCCCGTCGAAGATCACCCCGGAGGTCGCTGCCGAGCGATCCACGATGACGGCCCCTGGTAGCAGATGGCCGCAGAGCAACGACCAGTTCTTCCAGATGATCTCGGACCCTGCGGAGACGAGGTCTGCGCTGTAGATCCGGGGTGCGAGGCGACGGATGCGTCCGTCTCCGACCGCCTTGGAAAGTGTGGTCCGCGAGGCGACGTCGTCGAAGAATAGAGTGCGAGGGCCTGTCGGCCAGCGGGGACGAGCAGTCGCCATGAGTGAACAGTATCGGCCCGAAGGCCCAGTAGGTTTGCGTTTTCTCGACTTAGCATCTCAAGATACTGGTCAGTTTGCCGCCGAGAGCCTCAAAACTGGTCAATCTCAGCGGTATAAGCGACTTCCTCGCGGTCGGCGCGGCTGCCCGCTGAAGGCGAATCCGGGCTCGGGTAATCCCTGGACACCGACGTCGCAGGTGAAGACGCCGCCCGCGTTCGGTTCGGCCGGGAACCCGGCGCGACCATCCGGGCGCCGATCCTGGCTGCAATCCTCTAGCGTCTCTGCGGTGCAGCAACACTTCGGTCCCGAGTTGTTCGAGTTCCTGCTGGACCTCCGGGCGAACAACATGCGCGAGTGGTTCCAGGAGAACAAGGGTCGCTACGAGCAGCACGTGAAGGAACCGCTGCTGCAGTTCATCGAGGACTTCGAGCCGTACCTGCACTCGATCAGCGAGCACTTCGTCGCCGATGCGCGGGCCAACGGCGGCTCCATGTTCCGCATCTATCGCGACGTGCGGTTCTCCAAGGACAAGACCCCCTACAAGACCCAGGCGGCGGTCCACTTCCGCCACGAGGCCGGCAAGTCGGCGCACGCACCCGGCTTCTACCTCCACCTGGCGCCCGACGAGGTGTTCGCGGGGGTCGGCCTCTGGCGGCCGGACTCGGCGGGGCTGGGGAGGATCCGGGACCGCATCGCCGCCGACCCCGCCGGTTGGGAGAACGCCCTGGGTGCATCGGAGTTCGTCGATGAGTTCGACCTGGCCGGAGACTCGCTGAAGCGACCGCCGAAGGGATTCGATCCCGAGCACCCGCTCATCGAGGATCTCAAGCGCAAGGACCACGTGGCCACGTGTATGTTCGACGAGGACGAGGCCACAGCCGCCGGATTCATCGACTCCTTCGCCGATGCCTGCCGCACGGCCTCGCCCTACATGGAGTTCCTGACAGGGGCGGTCGGTCTGCCGTACTGACCACGGGCGACCGAGGGCTCACCCGTGCCCGCCCGGACGGCGGGTCGGTGGGTTCGGTGGCCGTTGCTGGTAACCTCGTTGTACGGCCGGGAGTTTCGGCCGTTGGGTGCACAATCGGTTTTCTTTCGACGATTGATCCTGTGTGAGCTACCCAACCGCGGTGCCGCCACATCAACGAGTTCAGGCACTCGCGGAAACCTGATCGCCCGCATGCTGCGGGCAAGGAGCATCATGTCCACCACTTTCGCCCAGTTGGGCGTACCCGAATCGATCTGTCGCGCCCTTGAGCGCGACGGCATCCATCAACCATTCGAGATCCAGGCGGCCACCATGGCCGACGCTCTCGCCGGCCGCGACATCTGCGGTCGGGCACCCACCGGATCGGGCAAGACGCTCGCCTTCGGTATTCCGCTCGTCGTCAATGCGGGCCACGCCAGGTCCAGGCGGCCAATGGCACTCGTCCTGTCACCCACCCGCGAACTCGCCGAACAGATCGCCACCGAACTGCGCACCTTCGCCGGCGACGTCCGGGTTGGCGTCGTCTACGGAGGGGTCGGTTACGGCCCCCAGCTGAAGCGATTGCGCGACGGCGTCGACATCCTCGTCGCCTGCCCCGGTCGGCTCGAAGACCTGATCGACCAGGGCGCCGTGAGCTTGCACGACGTTGACCAGGCGGTCATCGACGAGGCGGACCGCATGTCCGACATGGGGTTCCTCCCCGCCGTGCGGCGTCTCCTCGACCAGACGGCGAGGGACCGCCAGACCTTCCTGTTCTCCGCGACTCTCGACGGTGACGTGAAGACGCTCACCCGTGACTACCAGTACCAGCCGGTCACGCACGCCGTCGATGCCGAGACGCCCGACGTCATCGCCGCCGCCCATCGGTTCTGGCAGGTCAACCGGGCCGACCGGGTCGCTGCTTGCGTGCAGGTGATCAACGCGGTGGGGCAGACGATCGTGTTCTGCCGGACCCGGCACGGTTCGGACCGTTTGACCCGGCAACTCTCGCAGCGTGGCATCCGCGCCGCGGCGATACACGGCGGTCACGCGCAGAACCGGCGGACGCGCTCGCTCCGGCAGTTCACCGACGGCAACGTGCAGGCGCTCGTCGCCACCGATGTGGCCGCGCGGGGAATCCACGTGGATGATGTCGCGTCGGTCGTTCACTACGACCCGCCGGAGGACCACAAGACGTACCTGCACCGCTCGGGTCGTACGGCCCGCGCCGGCCGGGGCGGCCTCGTGGTGTCGCTTCTCCAGCCGGAGCAGATGGGTGAAGCGAGGCGGATGCAGCGCCGGCTCGGCCTGAAGCAGGCCATCACGTTGCCGGATGCGGGTGACTTGCCGACTGAGTCGGGCGCGGCTTCTGAACGCCCCGCCGACTTGCCCGTTCACAACGGCCAAGGGGCGAGCGGCCAGGAGGCTCGGAACGGTCAAGAGGCTCGCGGCGGTCGAGAGTCGAGTGATCACGCGACCCGGAACGGTCAAGGGGCTCGCGGAGGTCAGCCGGCTCGCAACCGTCAAGGGGCTCGCGGCGGTCAATCGGCTCGCAACGGTCAAGGGGTTCGCGGTGGTCAGCCGGCTCGTAACGGTCGGGGTGCGAGCGGAGCGCCGAAGGGCGGACCTCGCCGGCGCAACCGAGGGAACCGGGGGCGATCCCCGGCGCGTACCTCTGCCCGGTAGCCGAACTCGGAAGGCGCCGGCGTCCGAGACCGCGTTGCGGGCAGGGCGTGGTCCCGGGTAGAGGCTCCCGACTCCCGAGACAGAGGTTCCGGCTCTCGGCGATGTGGCCCAGGCGGCTTCGCGGCGGACTTCCCACTGCCTCCGGCCGGCGGGCCTCGTCCCACATGGAGTTCCTCACGGGGGCGGCGGGTCCGCCGTACTGACCGGACCTCGGCCGAAGACCGGGTATCACTCGACCGGAGTGTGTCGCGGAGTAGGTTCGACTTGTGTCCACCGAGTCGAAACCGGGACCGGTGCCGGACGATTGTGTAACCGCAGGTGAGGAGGGTTGCCTGTGGCGTCTCCGGGTGGTCGCGGGGGCCTCTCCGGGGCAGCGGGCACGATGGTTCTCCCGGTTCGCCCGTGGCGTGGCCGTGTCGGCGGCCGGCGTGCTTCTGCTTGCCCAGTGCTTAGGGGGGGACGGCGAATCGTCTGAGGGGGACGGCGCCGAGCCGGCGATATCCCAGGCTGCCGGCACCTCTGCTGGCCCTGCCCCGCCCGGCACGGACACGACGGCCCTGCCGCCCGCCCCCGGCCCGGTCAGCCCCGGCCCGGCGCCACCCGCACCGGCGACCCCCGCCCCGGCGCCGACCGTTGCGACGGCGGCGCCACTGCCGCCGCCGTCGGGTCCTCCGCCGGTGGCGGTGGGAACCATCCCGGAGATGAGGATGAACTCGGGTGGGCTGGCGCACGCCCTGTTCGTGGCGAAGTTCTTCGACGGACCGGTGGAAGGGTTCTACGCCGCGTCGTCGGACACGAACGTGGCAACCGCCGGTGTGGCGCCGCCCGACCTGCTCATCGTGTCGCCGGTGTCCGATGGGTCCGCCAGCATCACGATGACGGCCTCGGGTCCCGGCGGCACCGCCACGCAGACGTTCGCGGTCCGGGTGGGGCCGGCCACCGCCGCGGCGCCCGCGCCATCACCGCCGGCTGCGGCGCCGGCGGCGCCCCCGCCGGCTGCGGCACCGGCGGCGCCCCCAGCGGCTCCTGCACCGGCGGCGCCCCCAGCGGCTCCTGCACCGGCTGAGGACACGGAGCCGTTCGTGCCCGAGGAGGAAATCCCGGCCCTGGCCCCGACGCCCGAGACGACGACGCCGGACGGTGTGCCGCTCGACTCGCTGGTGTCGGACCCGGTGACTGAGGCGCCGACGCTGTCGGGCGGCATCCCCGCGGTGACGATGATCGTCGGGCAGTCGAGGACCGTGAACATGCGCAGCTCCTTCGGCGGGATCGTCCAGGGCTGGTCGGTTGTGTCGTCGTCCCCTGCCAACGTCAGGGCCTGGATGGAGACTTCGGGTGTCGTGAGCCTCTCGGGAGACGTTCTCGGGGACTCGACGATCATGGTGACCGCCACCAACGACGCCGGCAGAGCCGCGCAGGGTTTCCTGGTCTCGGTGAAGACCGCCTCTCAGGTTGTGCTGACCACCGTCGGCGGCAGCCCGCAGGTGCTCATCTCGGTCGGACACACGGCCGATCTGGACCTCAGCAGGTACTTCTCCGAGGCGGCCACCGGCTTCGACGTGACCTACAACCGCGCTGACCCGAATCGGCTGGTCGATGTGACCGTGCAGGGTTCGGTGGCGTCGATCCGGGGTCTGCGGGCCGGAACTGTCAGGATCACTCTGGTCGCCTCCAACTCCACGACGCGCATCACGCGGCCGGCCACGGTTCAGGTCACCGGCTGACGTCGCCGGCGGCGCAGTCGAGCCCAACGACCGGCACCCGCAACCGTGCATCGGCTCCCGGCGGCGCCGGAACGGGAACCCCCACCGTCATTCGGGCGGACCGGCGTCGCCCTGATGGCTCAGGGGCTCAGGAAGCGTCGAGTTGGCGGATGAGCGTGGCCGGTGCGCGGCGGCGGTAGCTGTCCTCGAGCCACTCGGCGAGGTCGTCGAGTTCCACGTCGGCGAGGCGGATGAGCATGGCGCCGTAGCCGTCATAGTGCGGCGTGGAGAACAGCACGTCGGGGTGATTCTCGATCAGGGCCTCCTTGGCCTCGGGTTCGCAGAACACGACTAGCACCTCCGTGTCGTGTACGCCGTCGCGGTTGTACTCGCGCTCGCTCCACATCCGGCAGAAGCCTTTGCCGCGCACCTTCAGCGCCGGGGTGCCGTAGAAGGTCGACTCGGTCACCTCGGGGAGGCGCATGCCGAGCCGGCGGACGTCGTCGAAGGTGGCCACGTCCCTCCCTCAGTACTCGTCAGGCGCCTTGACGGGGCCGCCCGGCGCCTGCACCACGCCGTCCAGGGTGACGAACTGGGTCAGGGTGAGTCTGTGCACGAGATGTCCTTCCGCGTCCGGGGAGCGCTTCGTTCTATCGGAGGTGGAGTGCTACCGCACCTGTGAACCGGATCCCGCACCTGGCCGGGCCGAGGCAGTGGGCGGAGGAACTGAATGGCGGCCTCGATCGGTCCCGGCGGCCTCTAGATGACTCGCTCGTTGCCGCCGTCGACGGGGATCTGCGCGCCGGTCGTGAAGGCGAAGGTGTCGGTGCTCAACTCGACGGCCACCCTGGCGACGCCCCGAGCAGTGACCTCGGTCCGGAGCAGGTTTCGCATCTTGTAGTCGGCCACGGACATGCCGTACTCGGCGGCGCGCCGCTCGAGCAGGGCATCGGTCCAGAGACCCGTGTCGAAGACCGCGTCGGGATTGACAACGTTGACGCGAATGCCCTCGGGCGCCCATTCGAGCGCGGCGACGCGAGCAACCTGGGCCAGCGCGGCTTTCGAACTCGAGTACGCCACGGCGCCCTTGCCGGGGGCGGCGACGTTCCGTGACCCGACGATCGTGACCCGTCCCCCGATCGGCGAGTGCCGCAGGACCGGATGGACCGCCGAGAGGAGGGCGAGGACGGAGTCCACGTTGACCGCATGGACCGCCCGCCATCGATCCATGTCCATCCCGCTGATGGGCGTGCTCGCACCGAAGATCCCCGCCGCCGCAAGCACGATGTCGATGCCGCCATAGCGCTCGGTGGCTGTGGCCAGCGCGGCGCTCTGCGCCTCGGAGTCGGTGACGTCGACCGTGAGGCCCAGCCACGAAGCGCCCGTGAAGGCCGTCTCCACCGAGGGGTCGAGGTCGAGGCCGACGACCGCGCACCCCCGCTCGATCAACTCCGCTGCGCAGGCCCGGCCGATACCCGACGCGGCGCCGGTCACGAGCGCCACGGCTCCGGCCAGTTCGGGCGCCTGGCCGGCGAGTCGCAGTTTCGCCTGCTCGAGGTCCCAGTACTCGACGTCGAAGATGTCGTGCGGCTCGAGAGCGACGTAGCCACCCAGGTGATCCTCCGATCGCTCGAGGACCGGCATGGTGTGTGCATAGATGTCGAAGGCGATGTCCGCGGCCTTCGCGGTTCTCCCGAGGGTGAGGACGCCGAGGGTCTCATCGACCACCACGCGGGGTGCGGGGTCGAGCATCGTGAGTTCGGCGCGCGCTCGATGGCAGTGGCTCCGGAAGTAGGAGCGGTAGTCCTCGACGTAGGCGTCGACGTCGCTTCCCACCATCGGCACCCGCTTGGTGCGGAGGACATGGTCGGGGGTCAGAGGGCCACGCGTGGCGAGGTCGGCGAGGTCGCGGCGCCCCACGAAGCGGCGCGACACGACATCGTGGTGCCGGCACATGATCATCGGCCGGCCGGCTGCGCGCGATATCCGCCCGCGGAGTTCGGCGAGCGACGCAGCCGGGACGGGCGGAAGTTCCGGTGCCGGACGTGCGCTGAGGGGAGCGTGCTCGTCGAGCCATTGCTCGGCGAGGGAGATCAACTCGACGTGACGGGCGTAGGCCTCCGCGGTGGTCTCGCCGAACGTGAAGAGGCCGTGGTTCAGCAGCACCATGCCGCGGGTGCCGTCGCGCTGCTGCTGCGGCCACGTCTCCGCCACCGCCCTCGCCAGGTCGAAGCCCGGCATGACGTACGGAATGATCACGACGTCATCACCGAAGACGTCGCTCACTGGCTCGTGCCCGTTGGCGAGATTCGTGAGGGCAACGATCACGTCGGCATGGCTGTGCTGAACGGCCGGATGGGGAAGGAACGCATGCAGCAGGCTCTCCACCGATGGCGCCGGAGCATCCGGGTCGAAGGAGGCGGCAGCGAGCTCCCGCATCATGTCGGCGTCCGGCAACGACTCGAGGGCGAGCAGGTCGCGCAGCCTCGGCAGGTCCAGGGGAGCGAAACCCTGCTGCTCGATGGTCGCCAGGTCCCAGCCCGAGCCCTTCACGAACAGCGCCTCGCGGTCGCCGCCGGTGATGTCGCGGTAATGGGCCTTGACCGAGGTGTTGCCGCCGCCGTGCAGCACCAGAGCCGGGTCGGACCCGATCAGGCGGGAACCGTAGACGCACTCGTCGAGGACGGACCGGAACCCGTCCGCCACCGCAGCGTCCCATCGGTTCCTCACGGGCGGTGCTCCCTGGTACGGCGTCTCGCCGCACCGGTCACGATGTAGACGCGGTCGGCGAGGCTCATCGGCTCACCATGTCGTGTTCGTGAGCACACCGCCGTCGACGAGCAGGTCGGTGCCGGTGATCCAGCGCGAGAGGTCGGAGCAGAGAAAGGCGCAGGCGTCGCCCACGTCCTCCGGGGTACCGAGGCGTTCCAAGGGTGCGGCAGCCAGGTAGCGCGTCACACCCTCGGGCCAGTCGTCGACGAGGCCGGGACGGTCGATGAGGCCCGGCGAGACGGTGTTGACGCGGATCCCGTCCGGGCCGTACATGAGCGCAGCCGCCCGGGCGTGCATGACGAGGGCGGCTTTCGAGGTGGCGTAGTGACCGTGCATGACGGTCGGGTGGCGTGCCTCGATGGAGGCGATGTGGACGATCGAGCCGCCGCCGGGGTCGGCGTTGCGGCGCATCGCCGCTGCCGCCAGTTGGGTCAGCCGATGCGTGGCGGTGACGTTGATGTCCATCATGTCGGTGAATTGCTCGTCGGTGAGCGTGTCGAACCTGGCGATCGGCTGGGCGCCGGCATTGTTCACGAGCCCGTCGAGGCGGTCCTGGAGTACCAGGGCCTCGTCGATGACGTGCTGCGGGCCGTCGGCAGTGGCCAGGTCGGCGTAGACGGTGCTGACGGGTGAGCCGTCGGGATAGCGCAGGTGGTCGGTGGGGGAGTGCCGCGTGTGCGCAACCACGGTCGCTCCGGTCGCCACGAACCGGCGCACGATCCCGCCGCCGATACCACCACCGGCTCCGGTCACGAGAACCACGCGCCCGGTCAGGTCGATCATGCCGCTCGGGGTCCTGCCGTCGTTCACAGGGGGTGTCTACCGCAAAAGGCGCAGGACGCGCCGCAGCGACCGGAGTTGCGGCCGAAGGCGGATCGGCCGAAAGCGGCGGGAGGTGCTCGCTGGGCGGCATGATGGGGTGAACCGGCGACAGGGGAGCGACATCGGGATGACGGAACTGGGCGAGCGGAGTCTCGACTGGGCGGGCGACCGTCTCTGGATGGTCGACCAGACTCGCCTGCCGGATGCCTACGAGGTTCTGGAGATCGGCAACGTGGCCGACCTCGTGGGTGCAATCCGTCGACTGGTCGTCCGGGGCGCTCCGGCGATCGGTGTGGCCGGGGGCTTCGGGGTCGTGCTGGCGGCTCGAGAACACGGCACCGGGGGCGAGCAATTCCAGGCCGCCGTGGAGGCGATCCGCTCGGCGCGCCCCACTGCCGTCAACCTGGCCCGCGTGGTGGACCGGGTGGCAGCGCGGGCGGCTGAGGGTCCGGCCGCGCTGCTCGAGGAGGCTCTCGCCGTCCGTGACGAGGAGGTGGCTGCCTCGCTGTCCATGGGAGGCCGCGGCGCGGCGCTCATCGAGGAACTTGTGGTAGCAGATGCATCCCGCCGGGCACCGTCGACCGAGCGATCAGGTCCCGACGCGTTGCCTGCCGAGGGGCTCGTGACGGAAGCCGATGGGGTCACGGCGCTGACGATCTGCAACACGGGTGGGCTGGCGGCCGTCGAGCGGGGCACGGCGCTGGGCGTGATCCGCACCGTCCACGAGCGGGGACGCCTGGCGCTGGCGATTGCCACCGAGACCCGCCCGCTGCTGCAGGGATCCCGGCTGACAGCCTGGGAACTCGAGCGCATGGGTGCTCCGTACCGGGTGATCGTCGATGCCGCGGGCCCCGCGCTGCTGTCGAGAGGTGTGGCCGATGTGGTGCTGACCGGCGCCGACCGCATCGCCGCCAACGGTGACACTGCCAACAAGATCGGCACGTTCTCCCTGGCTGTGGCGGCGCGCTATGCGTCGGTGCCGTTCGTGGTCGTGGCACCCGAGTCGACCGTCGACATGGAGACCCCGTCAGGAGATGGCATCCAAATCGAGGACCGGGACGCCGACGAGGTCGTCACCGTGCGGGGTACACCGATCGCACCCGCCGGCGCCGAGGCTCTCAACCCCGCCTTCGACGTCACACCCGCCGACCTGATCACGGCCATCGTCACCGACCGGCGGGTCGTGCGCCTCGACCAGGGCGAGACGCTGCGGAGCGTGCCCCTGTCGAGCTAGCCGCCGGCGAGCGGGGTGATGAAGTGCACCTCGGCGCCGGGCGGCACCGGTTCGTAGATGGCGTCGGGGATGATGTCGCCGTTGATGGCGACCGCCGTGGCGGAGGTCTCGTCGAGGTGGGCCCGGATCCCCGGGAACATGTTCTCCAGCTTGCGCAGAAGCTCCCGGACGGTCTCCGCCTCCACCTCGACCTGTGCCACCCCGCCTGTCAACCGGCGCTGACCCGAACTGAAGTGCACCGTCGCCATCAGCCCCCGTCGCCGTTGCCGCTCGTGATGGCTGCCAGCACCCGCGGCGGCGACATCGGCAGGTCGCGGATGCGGGCGCCGGTGGCATCGTGGATGGCGTTGGCCACGGCCGGCAGCGGCGGCACGATGCCGACCTCGCCCACCCCCCGCACGCCGTAGGGGTGGTTCGGGTTCGGTACCTCCACGATGATGGTCTCGATCATCGGCAGGTCCGACGCCACGGGGATGCGGTAGTCGAGGAACCCGGGGTTCTCCATGATGCCGCCGGCGTCGTGGATGTATTCCTCGTTCAGGGCCCAGCCGATGCCCTGGACCACGCCGCCCTGCATCTGGCCCTCGACGTAGTCGGGGTGGATGGCGGTGCCGGCGTCCTGTGCCGTCGTGTAGCGCTCGACGGTCACCCGGCCGGTCTCGTCGTCGACCGACAGGTCGACTACCTGCACGGCGAATGCCGGCCCGGCGCCGCGGGCGTTGAGCGAGGCGGTGGCGCCCAGGGGTCCGCCGGTGCGCCCGGCCTCGGCGGTGATGGCGGCCAACACCAACGGTTCGTGTTCGCCGCCACTGTGGATGGCCTGGCCGTCCGCCCACTCGATGTCGTCGACGTCGCAGTCCCACGTCAGCGCGGCGCGCCCCCGCAGTTGCACCTTGAGGTCGCGGCAGGCCTCCACTACCGCCATGCCGGTGGCGAACGTGGCGCGGCTGCCCTCGGTGACGTCGGTGAAACCGACGACCTCGGTGTCGCCCACCACAGGCTGGATGGAATGCACGTCGATGCCCAGTTCCTCGGCGGCCATCAGGGCCATGGAGGCGCGGCTGCCGCCGATGTCGGGGCTACCCGTGACCACTGTGGCGGTGCCGTTCTCGTTGAGGTTGACGGTGGCACTGGATGCCTCGCCGATGTTGAACCAGAACCCGCTGGCCACGCCACGGCCGTGTCCCGGCGCCGGCTCGGTGCGGTAGTGCTCGCTGTCGCGGATGGCCTCGAGGCACTCCCGCAGCCCGATCCGGGGCCACTTCGGTCCGTACGGGGCCACGTCGCCCTCGCCGGGGCAGTTCAGCAGGCGCAGGTCGATGGGATCCATGCCCAACCGCTCGGCGATCTCGTCCACGAGCGTGTCCGTGGCGAAGGCGGCCATCGGGGCCGAGGGGGCCCGGTAAGCGGCGTTCACGGGCTTGTTCACGACCACCTCGAAGCCTTCCAGCAAGAAGTTCTCCACGTTGTACGCCGACACCACGCACATGCAGCCGAGCATCGCCCAGACACCCGGGAAGGCGCCGCTCTCGTAGGCCAGCCACGCCACCGCGGCGGTGATCCTGCCGTCGTTCGTGGCTCCCAGCTTGAGGCGTATCCGTGACCCCGGGGTCGGTCCGGTCGCCCGGAAGACCTCCTCCCGGGTCATGACCATCTTGACCGGGCGGCCCGCCCGAGCCGAGAGCTCCACGGCCAGCGGCTCCAGGTAGATCGTGGTCTTCCCGCCGAAGCCGCCACCGATCTCGGCGGGGATCACCTTGATGCGCGACGTGTCCCAGCCCAGCATGGCGGCGGTCTGCGAGCGCACCCGGAAGTGCCCCTGGGAGGAGCACCAGATGACCGTCTTGCCGTCCTGGCCGGTGTCGGCCACGCAGGCGTGGGGCTCGATGTAGCCCTGATGGATGGGCTTGGTGGTGAACTCGCCCTCAACGACGATGTCGGCGGTGGCGAAGGCCTGATCCACGTCGCCGCGCTCGTAGCAGGTCCGGTTCGAGACGTTGGAGGGCTCGCTGGGTGCGGGGTCCACACCGGTGGTCAGGATGTCGTCGTGCAGCAGCGGCGCACCCGGTTCCATCGCCTCGAGGATGTCGAGCACGTGGGGGAGAACCTCGTAGCTGACCTCGATCGCCTCGGCCGCGTCCTTGGCCGCCCGGCGGCTGGTGGCGGCCACGGCGGCGACCGCATGGCCCTCGTACAGCACCTTGTCGCGGGCCATCAGGTTGCGCGTCATGTTCCGCTCGGGGTCGTCGGCGGGGAGGTCGGGGAAGTCGGCGCCCGTGATGATGGCCCGCACGCCGGGCATGGCCGACGCCTTGGCGGTGTCGATCGAGATGATCCGGGCGTGGGCGTGCGGCGAGCGCAGGATGTGCCCGTAGAGCATCCCGGGCAGCACCAGGTCGGCGGCGTAGCGGGCCTTGCCGACGACCTTGTCGAGGCCGTCGTGGCGTACCGGGCGCGTGCCGACGTACCGGTACCTCGGCCGTTCTCCTGTGATGGTCATCCCGCCACCTCCTCCTTCATCTGGGCTGCGGCAGCCAGAACCGAGCGAATGATCTTGTCGTATCCCGTACAGCGGCAGAGATTGCCGGCGAGCGCGTAGCGCACCTCCGTCTCGGTGGGGTCGGGATTGCGGTCCAGCAGGGCCTTGGCCGCCACGAGGAATCCCGGCGTGCAGACGCCGCACTGCAGGGCGGCGCCCTCCAGGAAGCACTGCTGCAGCGGGTGCAGCTGATCGCCGCTGGCGATGCCCTCGACGGTGGTGATGGTGGCGCCGTTGGCCTCGGGGGCGAAAATCAGGCACGAGCACTGCAGCCGGCCGTCCATCAGGATCGAGCAGGCGCCGCAGTCGCCGGTGCCGCACCCCTCCTTGGCGCCCATGAGGCTCATCTCGTCACGCAGGGCGTCCAGCAGGGACTCACCCGCGTCACACAGGAACTCGGCCTCGTCGCCGTTGATGGTGCAGCTGACGTGGGTGCGGCTCATCGTCCACCTCCGTTCGCGGCGCGTCCGGCCGCTTCCAGCACGGCGCGCTTGGCGAGCACTCCCGCCACCTGCCGCCGGTAGGTGACGGTGCCCCGCTTGTCGTCGATCGGGTTGGCCGCCTCGCTGGCGGCGGCGGCCACGGCGGCGAGGGCCTCGTCGCTGATCGGTCCGCCGAGCAGCGCTTCGACCGCCCCGGGAACCGTCACCACCGTCGGCGCCACCGCGCCGAGAGCGATCGCCGCGGCGATGCAGTTGCCGTCGCCGCCCAGTGAGACGCGAGCGGCGGCGCCGACGACGGCGATGTCCATCTCGGTCCGCGGGATCAGTCGCAGGTAGGCGTCCGAGGTCCGCGGCGGCGGCCGGTCGATCTCGAACTCGACGATGAACTCGCCCGGAGCCAGGGAGGTCCGCCCGGGACCCGTTGGGACGTCGACGACCGCCACGGTCCGCTCGCCGTCGGGCCCTGCGACCACCGCCCGGGCGTCGTTCACGACGAGGGCCGGCACGGAGTCCGCCGCCGGCGAGGCGTTGCAGAGATTGCCGCCCAGGCTCGCCCGGTTCTGGATCTGGTCCGACCCGATCAGGCCGCCGGCGTGGACGAGGCCCGGCAGGTCGGCGGTGAGAGCGGCGTTGCCCGTCAAGTCCGAGGTCGGAACCGCCGCGCCGATCCGCCACGTGCCGTCGCCGAGCGACACGTCCATCAGCCTCTCGATCTTCTTCACGTCGATGGCGAGGCCGGGCTCGGGACGGCCGGCTCGCATCTGCGGGACGAGGTCGGTTGCGCCCGCGAAGACGCGGGCGTCCGGATCGTCGGCGAGCAGTGCCACCACCTCCGTCACCGATGTCGGGGCGGCGTACCTCACGAGCTGTCTTCTCTCACGAAACGATCTCCCTCCGCGGGGCTGCGCCCCAACTGTATTGCCCGTGACCGCTCGGTCGCATTGTTGTGTACGGCAACAGGCGGCTCGTCGTCTGATCCAGGGGTTTTTGATCCAACGGCTGCCTTCGCCATCCGTCGGAACCGGGGACACCCTTGAACGGGCCGACGATGTCGTCGGTGACCCAACCGCCGTAGAAGTGCCCGGGCTGCGGGCGCACGGCTTCGTCGTCGAGGAAGCAGGTGAAGTCCGCTGGGTAGAACGAGACGTATCCAGCCAGATCGGCGAATGCGTCGATGGGCCGCGGGTAGCTCCAGGCGCGTCCGACGACGCTCGATCTTCCGGCAGTCACCGTCCAGTAGTCGGCGTTGCCCTTCCATTCGCAGAAGCTGCTGCCGAGCGCAGGCGAGAAGTAGCGGTGGACGGTGTCGCTGGGAGGCACGTAGTACGTCGGCGGGTGTGACGTCTCGAGGACGCGTACCGCCCGGGACGACTCGGCGACTGTCGCACCGGCCAAGGTGACACGCACGCGACGGGTCGACGGCTCGAGCGCCGGTGGGCGGGGATAGTTCCAGACCGATTCCTGACCCGCTCCGGCCGGCTCGGGTCGGGGAAATCCTCGTTGCCGCACGGCGACGACGATACCCAGACGACGACCCCGGCGGCTGTCGGGCGACACTCAGGCCGCGCAACGAAGTCGGCGCCGGATATTCCGGTCAGTCCGGTCCCACGGCGCGGCGGCTCGCCGAGTTCAAATGGTCTCTGGAGGCCGGTGTCGATGCGTTGATCGGCCCGAGCTCCACTTGGCCGCATTCTGCGGGACCAGGTGGTCGCCGGGCCCCCACGCCGGATGCGACGGTCGCCTGCTCGCCGTGCGCGAGGCTGCGGGCGTGGAGGTGTTCGATGCCGCGGCCATCCGGCTGGCCACGCCGTGGCCGGCACTGATCGAGGCGATCGCCGCGGCCCTGGTTGACCCGTCCGCCGGCGCCCCCGAGCGGCACATTCACCCCTTGCCGCTTCCGGGCGGGGCGGAGGGATCGTTGCTGGTGATGCCGGCCTGGCGGTCGGGTGACGTCATCGGCATGAAGGCGGTCACCTACTTTCCCACGAACAGTGGAACCTCGACCCCCACCATCAACGCCGGCTATCTGCTGTTCGACGGTCGCTCGGGCCGGCTTGCGGCGGCGCTCGACGGCGACGAGTTGACGGTGCGGCGTACGGCCGCGACGTCGGCGCTCGCCGCGGGCCACCTCGCCCGCTCCGACGCCGGGCGCCTGCTCGTGGTCGGAACGGGGCAGCTCGCGCCGGCGGTGGCTCGGGCTCACACCCACGGCCGGGACCTCTCGGCGGTCGAGGTCTGGGGTCGCAGCACTTGCCGCGCGCAGGGGGTGGTCGACGACTTGGCCCGCGCCGGCTTACCCGCGAGGGTGGCGGGCGATCTCGATGCCGCCGTGGCGCGCGCCGACCTGATCTCCTGCGTCACCGGCGCCACCGAACCGTTGGTCGCCGGACGCCTGTTGAGGCCCGGGGTCCACGTGGATCTCATCGGCAGCTTCCGCCCGGACATGCGCGAGGCCGACGACGACGCTGTCCGGCGTGCCGCCGTCTTCGTGGACACCCGGGCCGGAGCGCTGCGTGCGGGCGACCTTGCCCGCCCTCTGGCGGCGGGCGTGATCGACGAGAGCGAGATCCTCGCCGACCTGGCCGACCTCGTTGCCGGCCGTCATCCGGGGCGCACCGAACCGGGGCAGATCACCCTCTTCAAGTCCGCCGGGTTTGCCCTGGCCGACCTTGCTGCGGCGCAACTGGTTCGTAACTCGCGCCGCGGTGACGGCCCCGAGCGGCACATGTAGGCCGCATCCGGCCGGCACGGGCCCAGAGTTGGTCGGGATGTGATCAGGTCCCTGGATCACGCGTGGAGCGCTGCGTTTCGCGGCCGACGAATATGAATGAGTGCAGGATGCATAGTGATATGGCTCGAGCTGTGCGTAGTGCCTATCCTCGACGAATCGCCTCATCTCTAGAGTCTTGGCGACTTGGACGACACCCGCGCGAGGTCGGGAATGGCTCGAATCCTCTGGATCAACCCCGTTGGCACCGACGCCTACGACGCACCGATCGGTACGGAACTGCGCGCCGAAGCTGCTCCGGGCACGCGGGTCGACGTGTGCTCGCTGCCCGGCGTCGAGCCCCAGCATCTGGAGTGGAATGCCCTCGAGGCCGTGGTGGCGGGGCCCACGATGGGCGTGATCCGCTGGGCGGCGGAACGGGCCGCCTACGACGCTGCCGTGATCGGCTGCTTCTACGACCCGTTCCTGCGCGGGGCGCGTGAGCTGTCCGGCTCCATGGCGGTGACGGCGCCGGCCGAGGCGTGCCTCCACGCTGCCTCGACGGTCGGGGAGCGCATCTCGATCCTCGTGGGCCGCAAGAAGTGGATCCCCGAGATGCACGAGAACGTCGTGAAGTACGGGTTCGGCGACCGCTTGGCGTCGTTCCGCGTTCTCGAGATGAGCGTGGACGACTTCCAGGCCGATCCCGAGTTCACCCAGCAGCGGATCCTCGCCGAGGCCGAGGCGGCCGTGGAACACGACAGGGCCGACGCGATCATCCTGGGATGCACCATCGAGTTCGGCTTCTACCGGGAGGTGCAGCGCAAGATCGGTGTGCCGGTCATCGACGCCATCACCGCGCCGCTGCGGTATGCCGAGTTCCTCGCCACCCTCGGTACCGACCACGGCTGGCGGACCAGCCGGGCCGGGGGCTACGAATCGGTCGCCCCGCGGGAGTTGGCATGGATCCCGGTCGTCGAGCCGGCGCTGAACGTCGATCCCCGGTGAGAGCGCCGCAGCGGACCGCCCTGCGCCCTTGCCCCGGCACCCCGATCGGGCCGCACGAAGCCGACGGACTGTAGGCATGGACCTCCTCACGCCCGACGACATCGAGACCCTGTGCCTCGGGGCGACGCTGCTGGGCGCCGGTGGCGGCGGCGACCCCTACGTGGCGAAGCTGGTTGTACAGCAGGCGCTGGAGACGTACGGCCCGGTACAGGTCGTCGACCCGGGTGAACTTCCCCCGGACGCGCTCGTTCTCACGACTGCGGTGATCGGGGCGCCGACGGTCATCCTCGAGAAGCTCCCTGCCGGCACCGAGTACGTGGGCTCCGTCCGGGCGCTGGCCTCCTATCTGGGCAAGGAGCCGGCGGCGATCATGTCCATCGAGGTGGGCGGGCTCAACACGCTGCTTCCTATCGCCACGGCCGCCGAGATGGGCCTGCCGATCGTGAACGCCGACTCCATGCGCCGGGCGTTCCCGCAGATCGAGATGACGGTCTTCACGCTCGCCGGCCTGCCGGCGGGCCCGCTCTCGATAGCGGACGAGAAGGGCAACCAGTGCGTGTTCAGGACCACCGACAATCACGTCGCCGAGATGCTGGCCCGCGCTGCGGTGATCCAACTCGGGCTGGCGAACGCCATCAGTTGCTACCCGCTCACGGCCGCACAGATCGACGAGCACGGCATTCACGGGTCGCTCACCTATTGCAGCAAGGTCGGCCGGTTGCTCGAGTCCGTCAAGCGAGCCGACGAGGGGGCCTGGGAGCGTTTCCTCTCGGAGTCCGGCTCGGAGGAGTTCTTCCGGGGCAAGGTCGTGGACCTCGACCGGCGGACCACCGAGGGGTTCGCTCGCTCCACGGTGATCCTCGAGGATCTCGACGGCTCCGACAGCACCATGCGCATCGAGGTGCAGAACGAGAACCTGATCGCCTTCCTGGACGGAGAGGCCGTCATTACCACGCCCAACCTCATCTGCCTGCTGGATTGCGAGACCTTCGATCCCATCACCACCGAGTACCTCGCCTACGGCAACCGGGTCGTCGTCATCGGCATGCCGTGCGCCCCCGAGTGGCTCAGGCCGGGAATGCTCGAACTCGTGGGTCCGGTGGCTTTCGGCTACGACGTGGACTTCGTGGACCTTCCCCGATGAGCGCGGCGAGCAAGTCCCCGGACCTGCGCGTCGGCGTCGACGTCGGCGGCACGAACACCGACGCGGTCGTGATCGACACGGCCGGCGAGGTGCTCGCCGCCGTGAAGGTGGCAACCACGCCCGAACCCATCGACGGCATCAGGGCCGCCCTGGACGACGTGCTGGTCGGCATCGAGCACTCCCGGATCTCCAAGGCGATGCTCGGGACCACGCACTCGGCCAATGCCATCATCCAGCGCCGCGGTCTGGACAGGGTGGCCGTGCTGCGCCTCGCCGCCCCATCCTCGCTGGGAGTCCGACCGGGTGCGGCCTGGCCGGAGGACATTCGCGCCCGGGTCGTCGGCACCACCTCGATCATCGAGGGCGGCCACGAGTACAACGGCAGGGAGATCGCCGCTCTCGACACCGAGGCGGTCAAGCGCCTGGCGGCCGACGCGGTACGGGCGGAGTGCCGGTCGGTGGCGGTGGCCGCCGCGTTCAGCCCGGCCACGACCGAGCACGAGATCCGTGCAAGGGACCTCCTGCACGCCGAACTCGGCGCCGACTTCCCCGTCTCGCTCAGCCACGAGATCGGCTCGCTGGGCCTGCTCGAGCGGGAGAACGCCACGATCCTGAACGCCGCACTGCTGAGCGTGGCCACCAGCGTGATCAGCGGCTTCGAGGAGGCCCTCGCCGAGCGTCATATGCATGTCGACGCCTATCTCACGCAGAACGACGGCACCCTCATGATGGCGGCGGAGGCGAGCCAGTACCCGGTGCTGACCCTCGGGTCGGGTCCGACCAACTCCATGCGGGGCGCCTGCGCCCTCGCCGGTGTGAACGACGCCATCGTCATCGATGTGGGCGGCACCTCCGCCGATGCGGGGATCCTCGTGGGCGGCTTCCCGCGGCAATCCTCGGCGGCGGTGGAGGTCGGCGGCGTGCGGACCAACTTCCGGATGCCCGATCTGATCTCGATGGGCCTCGGCGGGGGAACCATCGTCCGCAACACCGGCGCCGACCTGCGCATCGGTCCCGACTCGGTGGGCTACGCGGTGGCGACCGACGCCATTTGCGTCGGCGGCGACGTCCTCACACTGTCGGACGTCTCGCTGGCCGCCGGCCGGATGACCGGATTCGGCGACCGCAACAGGGTGCGGGGGCTCGACACCGGACTCGTGCAGGACGCCCTCGGCTGGGTCGACGAGCAGATCTCGGTCATGAGCGACAGGATGAAGTCGACCCGTGCGGCGCTGCCGCTCCTCGCGGTCGGCGGTGGCGCCCACCTGACTCCCCAGGTGATTCCGGGGGTCTCGGAGGTGGTCCGGCCCCAGCATCAAGCCGTCGCCAACGCCTACGGAGCCGGGATCGCCGAGGCCTCCGGATCGGTCGACCGCGTCTACAGCTACGACGCCTCGAGCCGCGAGGACTGCCTGGCGGATGCCCGCGAGCTGGCGGCGAACGCCGCGGTCCGCGCCGGAGCCGACCCCGACCGGGTTCGCATCACCACCGTCACGGAGGTGCCGATGACCTACGTGCCGGGTGGCGGGTGCCGGGTCATGGTCAAAGCGGCGGGTCCGCTCGCCTAGGCGGAGGGTCGCCGTGACTGCCGCCCCCACCTCGCCGGCTCTCGCAGTGGCCGACTGCCACAACGACCTCCTGCTGGCCTGCCTGCATCGACGCGAACGCGGAGCCGCCGACCCGTTCGGCGACGACTGGCTACCGGGGTTGCGCGCGGGCGGGGTCGTCTTCCAGGTCCTGCCGATCTTCACCGAGGAGCAGTTCATCGGCGAGGGAGCCCTGCGACGCACGCTCGGGATCCTCGAGTTGACACGCGAGATCGCCGCGCTGCACCGCCACGACGTGGGGATCGTGGAGACCGCGGGTGACATCGACCGCATCGTCGGTGACGGTCGCATCGCGCTCATGATCGCGCTCGAGGGGGCCGAGCCGATCGGCTCGTCGCTCTCGATGCTCGAAACCATGTGGCGCTTGGGGGTGCGGATGGCGTCGCTCACCTGGAACCGCCGGACGATGCTGGCCGACGGGGTCGGTGAGACCGACACGGGCGGCCGGTTGACGTCACTCGGCGTCGAAGCCGTGCGCGAGATGGAGCGCCTGGGCATGGTCGTCGACGTGAGCCACCTGTCGGCGCACGGCTTGACACACCTGGCGGAGATGGCCTCTGCGCCGTTCGTTGCGTCGCACTCGTCGTGTCGCGCCCTGTGCGACCACGCCCGCAACCTGACCGACGAGCAGCTGGGGCTCGTGTCCGGCTCGGGCGGGTTCGTGGCGATCAACGCCTTCGGGCGTTTCGTGGCCGCGGCCGGCACGCCCACGGTTGATGGCTTCATCGACCACGTCGAGCACGCGGCCACGGTGGTCGGCGACGCTGCGGTGGCGATCGGCGCCGACTTCATCGCCGACCTCGTGGAGCAGGTCGATCCGATCCTGGGGCGCCAACTGCTGGTGCGGCTCGAGGACCTCGTGCATATCGAGGAGTTCAAGGCCCCCGCCGACTTCGCCCTGCTGTCGCGAAAGCTGGTCGAGCGGTTCGGCCCCGAGCGCGCCGCCCGTTTCGCCGGGGCGAACGTGCTCGAGTTCTTCAGAGCCCGGCTGCCGGCGTGAGACCGGCCGGCGAGGGGACTGCACCGACACCACAGGGGAGGTTTGCCCGGGGGTGAGCCCTCCGTACTCACCGCCGTCATCGTGGGCGGAACGTCGATCGCCGGCGGGGAGGGAGCGGACTGGCGGACGGTGTTCGGGGCCTTCTTCACCGCGTTCATGCTCAATGGATTCAACCTGCACCAGATCGACCCGATCATCCAGAGGCTCATCCAAGGCAGCGTCATACTCGTCGCCGTGGCGGCCGACAACTGGACGCGTAGCCGCAGATCGACGTGACCACGGGTCCGGCTGAGCCTCTGGTCACGCCTACCCTCCGGGGCCGCACGGCGGTGCGAAGGGCGCGGGACGGGCGGTTCGGGACAACGCCGGAAGGTCGACGGAACAGCGACGGCAGGTATCACGCAGAGGGCCGACCGCTCCGGGTAGCGTAGGTTTCGTGATCTGGCGTTCAAGACGAACTATCGTGCCGAGCCGCGTCCAGGCGACCGGTGGGTCCGGCCTCCGGGGGCGCCTGGACGGCCGGGACGCGAACTCCGTCCGCCGGAACTATCGAGTCATCAGGCTGGTCGCCATCCTGGCGGTCGGCGCACTGGTCCTGAGCCAGTGCGGTAGCGACGACGAGGAGCCGACTGACGGCGCCGAGGAGAGCACCCCGGCCTCGACGGAAGCTCCGACCGGGGCGACCGAGGCACCTGCCACCACGGTGTTCGCCGCGCCGCCCGCGCCCGATCCGCTGCCCCCGCCTGCGCCGCAGCCGCCTGCGCCGCAGCCGGCCGCGCCGGCGCCTCCGCCGTCGCCTGCACTCTCGGGCCCACCGCCGGTCACGGTCGGGGTCATGTCGGACATGGCCATCGCGGCGGACGGTTATGCCCACGCACGTTTCGTGGCGGAGTTCTTCGACGGTCCGATAGACGGCTACTCGGCTGTGTCGTCGGACAACGGCGTAGCGACCGCCGGCGTGAGTCCGCCGGACATGCTGATCGTCGCACCTCTGTCCAACGGGACGGCCAGCATCACCGTGACCGCCTCGGGACCGGGTGGCACGGCCACGCAGACGTTCGTGGCCCGTGTCGGGGCCGGGGCCACCCAGGTCAACCGTTCCACCGTCCCGCAGCCCTCGCCGCCTCCGCCGGCACCTCCACCCGCCCGGGAGGAGCCCGCCGCCGAGGAGTCCGACGTCATGGTGCCGACGGACGAACTCCCGCCGCGACCGCCCGACACCGCGGAGGACACCAGTACCGACGCCGTTCCCACCGAATCTCTGCCACCCGTCGAGGCCGCGGAGGCCCCGACGCTCTCGGGCTCCGTTCCCGAGCAGACCGTCGGTGTTGGGCAGACGGTGACGGTGGACGTGACGTCTCACTTCAACGGCATCGTCCAGGGCTGGGCCGTCGAATCGTCCAACTCCACGAGCGTCGAGGCGTCGATGACCGTTGCCGGCAGAGTGACCCTGAGAGGACTCGCCGCCGGTACCTCGACGGTCACCGTGACAGCGGTCAACGACATCGGCAGCGTGGCGCAGGCCTTCAGGGTCACCGTCGGTGCAGGCTCCGGGACGACCACCACGACGGCCGCGGGGGCGACCACGACGACCACGACGACCACGGCGGCAACGACGACAACGACCAGAGCGGGCTCGGGCGGGATACTGACGCTGGTGGGTAGCAACCCGAGCGTGAGCGTGGGGGTCGGCCAGTCGGCGACGCTGGACATCAGCCGTTACTTCTCCACTGCGGCCACCGGGTTCGACGTCACCTACGACGCCACCGATCCCAACCGCCTCGTGGACGTGACCCTGGCGGGGTCGGTCGTCACGATCCGCGGTCTTCGCTCCGGAACAGTGACGATCACCCTCGTCGCGTCGACCACCAACACGCGCATCACAAGACCGGCCAGGATCTCGGTCAACTAGGGCCGGGCGCGGTCGCCGCTGGAGTTGCGGCGCGCCGACCCGACTCTGCCGGTATCGCAACTCATCACGGCCGGCCCGGGAGCAGCCGCCGGGATCCGGAGAGCGATGGCCGACCACCCAGTTGGGACGACTTCGCGCCACGGGACGACTTCGATTTCTGACGCGGCGAGCATTACGCCGCGTCATTCGAGGTGCAGATCAGCGATCGAGAGGTCGGGCCACGATCTCGGGTTGGCAGCGCTTGCTGCCAACTGACCACCCGTGCCTTGCGTCCCGACGAGGGGCCTAGGCTCGGGTCGCCCAACGGCACGGCACGACAAGGAGTCCCTGATGGTCAACCCGATTCCCGACAACTACCCGCGGGCCAGCGCCGCCCTCGCCGTGGACGGAGCGGCGGACGCCATCGATTTCTACTGCGCCGTGTTCGGCGCCCGGGAGCGCATGCGCATCCCCGCACCAGGCGACAAGGTCGGCCACGCCGAGTTGGAGATCGGAGACTCGCTCGTCATGGTGGCCGACGAGTATCCCGAAATGGGATTCGTCGGTCCGAAGGCGATCGGCGGGACGCCCGTCACGATCAGCGTGTACGTCACCGACGCCGACGCGGCCTTCGCCGAGGCGCTCGCGCGCGGGGCGACGCCGTTGCGCGAAGTTGCGGACCACTTCTACGGCGACCGCTCGGGGCAGTTCGAGGACCCCTGGGGTCATCGCTGGGGAGTGGCGACCCACATCGAGGACGTGTCACCCGAGGAACTGGATCGCCGCGTCCAGAAGATGTTCATGGGGGGCTGAGGTGCGCCGGCTTTCCCTGGGACGCGGGGCTGCCGTAGACGCTCCGGCCCGGCGCGCCGCAGCGATCGGCGACCCGGGCCGGGCGCTTGCCCGGTTGGGCTACTCGACGGTGACGGCGGTGCCGTAGGCCAGGATCTCTGCGGCGCCCTGGGCGATCATGGACGTGGTGACGCGCATGTTGACGACGGCGTTGGCGCCCTGCCGGGCGGCGTCCTCCTCGAGGCGCTCGAACGCCTGGGCGCGTGCCTCCTGCATCATCTTGGTGTAGCTCCCCAACTCGCCGCCGACGATGCTCTTCAGCCCGGCGCCGATGTCCTTGAAGATGACCTTCGAGCGGATGGTGCTGCCGGTGGCCAGGCCGTGCACGTGGGTGATTTTGTGTCCCTCGACGCTCGGAGTGGTGACGATGATCATGGTGCTCTACTCCCTGTTGGACGAAAACTCGTGCGACAGTCGCAGCCTAGGTGGCTGGTGTGGAATGGGTTGTTGTCTGGTGGCTCTTCGCACTCATACTGGTGATGTGTTCCCGGCGGGTGTGGTTGGGGTGTTGGGGGTGGGTGGGGGTTCAGGTGAGTGCCCAGTGGGTGGCGCGGGTGTGCAGTCCGAGCGCGCCGAGGCGGGCGATGTTGGCGGCTGCGGCGAGGAGGTTGAAGTCGGCGTCGACTTTGGGTTGGCCGCGCACGCGGGCGTGGCGGCCGCCGTGGTGTCGGCGCATGAGGTGCGCGAGTTTGCGTTCGACTTTGGGGCGGGTGGCGCGGTAGTCGTCGCGCCAGGCCGGGTTCTGTTGGCGCGCTCGGGACGCGGCGAGGGCGGTTTCGTGTGCGCCGATGCGTATGGTTCTGCCGGCTTTGGCGTCGGTGCAGTCGCCGCGGAGTTCGCAGTCGGCGCAGTCGGCGCCGAAGCGGGCGGTGCCGGCGCCGTCGGGGCGGTAGTTGATGGCGACGGTGACCTCGGCGGGGCAGGTGACCGTCGCGGCGGCCAGGTCGACGCTGAAGCGGTCCTTGGTGAAGCGTCCCGCGGGCGCCTGCGGCGCTTGGGTGCGGCACTTGGAGTTGATGCGGTGCTCGCCGAGGAGGCTCTGGAAGTCGCCGCTGCCGTAGGCGCAGTCGCCGTAGACGGTGGGCCTGCCCGCGAAGTCCTCCACAACCTCCCCGGCGTCGCCGGCAGTGCCGGTGGTGCCGGTGGTGGTGGTGTCGGTGGTGGTGGTGTCGGCGGCGGCGGCGGCGGCGGCGGTGTCGGCGGTGAGCAGGTCGGCGATGAGTTCGGGGGCGGGTCGGGCGTCGGGGGCGTTGGCGGCGGTGACCGCGGTGGCGGTGATCAGCTCGGAGTCGGGGTCCGTGGCGATGTGGCCCTTGTAGCCGTCGAAGCCTCGTGCTGCGGTTTTGTGGCCGTGGCGGGCGTCGCGGTCCACCACCGAGATGATCCGGTCCCGCGCCACGCGCCGCGCGATCACCAGGCGCCCCTCGGGGTCCTCGCAGAGGTCCTGGCCCACAACGGCGGCCAACAACTCCCCGCCCTGCGCGACTTCGACGCTCAGCGCGCGACCCTCGAGGGCTTCGAGCACCGCCACGGCGTCGCCGGCGATGGTCGCCACGAGGGCCTCCCGCGCCGCCGCGTCGTCCCAGTCGCACGCCGGCTTGGACCGCGACGCATAGTCGCCGCCGGCGACGGCGCCCCGCACAATGGCCCCCAGATCGCGATCCGCGGCCTCGAACACGCCGCGGATCGCGGCGCGCAGCATCGTGACGGTGTCCTGGGTCGCGACCGCGTCGTAGATCGGCGCGGAGTCCAGCACCCGCCGCTGAGACAGCGCCCCCGCCGAGCGCGCCACCTCGAGGGTCGCGTCGAAGATCCGCCGCGGCGCACCCGACGCCGCCAACCGGGCCCGCATCCCCACCAACACCGTATGGGAGAACCCGCCGCCGTCGACGTCCAAACCCCCGCACGCGTAACGCCAACGCGCATCGAACTCGAACGCCGCCACCGCCTCACGGTCCGACAAACCGAACCAGCGCTGCAACACCATCACCGTCGCCACCACCCGAGGCGGCACACTGCGCCGCCCCCGCGACGAGAACAAATCATCGAACATCCCCTCGGGAAACAACCGGGCACCCTCACCGAACAACACCGCAAAAATCGAACCAGGACCCACCCGCTCGCCCACAAACCGCGTCCCCTTGAACAAATCAGCCTGACACGGCTCAACACCAACCGTCACAACACCAACCTCCCCACAACACCGAACCACACACCTGTAATTCTACCAGACCACAACACCCCAAACGCCGAGAAAAACACCAGCCACCTAGGAGACCTCTGAGAGGCTCCGCCGATCGGTTCTTGGTCATTCCGGCGGCGGGCCTGCACTGGGCTTGCCTTTGCTCCGAGTCCACTGCCAGCGGCTGGGCTCGCCATGCAGCGGGATCATCCGGCCGGCTCCTAGCATGCCAGGATGCTCCTGCACCAGCTGCTGAGGGAGGGGGCCGCCCGCCTCCCGGACAAGATCGCGCTCGGCTGGGTCAAGCGCGATCGGTCGCTCAGCTACGCCCAGGCGGCCGAGGCAACGGACCGGGTGGCCGCCGGCCTGGCGGCGCTCGGCGTCGATCCGGGCGACCGGGTCGGCGTGTTCGCCCACAACGGGCTGGACTACCTGCTCGCCATGTTCGGGTCGTGGCGGCTCGGCGCCATCGCCGCGCTGGTGGACCTGCGCCACGCCGACGAACTGGACGGCTACTTCGGCGACTGCCGGCCCAAGGTCGTGATCTACACCCACGACTACTTCGAGGCCATCGATCGTCACCGGGATGCGCTGGTGGGCGTCGAGACCTACGTGTGCCTCGACGGCGCCCAGCCCGGAGCGGTCGACTGGGCCGAGATCCTGGGATGTACCCAGGCGTCGCCCCCCGATGTGGCGGCCGATAACGACATCGCCCACCTTTCCTACGCCTCGGGCACGACCGGACGGCCGAACGGGGAGTGCCTGCCCCACGAGCCGACCTGCCAGGTCGCACGCTCCACCGCCGAGCATCTGGGCATGGGGGACGGTGACGTGAGCCTCGGACCGACCGCGCTGTCCAACTCTTACCAACTGGTGGCGAACCTGCTGCCCGCCCTGTCGGTCACCGGCACCTGCTGGGTGATGAACAGCTGGGACGCCGAGGCCGGCCTCGACGTGGTGGAGCGCCTCGGGATCACGGTTCTCGCCGCCGACCCGCCGGTGGTGACTGCCGCACTTGACGAGTCCCGTCACCGGGACGGGGGTCTGCCCGCCTCGCTGCGCCTGGTCGTTTCCGGCGGCGGCCCGGTGCCTCCCGACGTGAAGCGTGCCTGGGATGACGAACTGGGCGTGCCCCTGGCCGAGATCCCGGCGCCGGCCACGAGCCCGTGGCGTCCGTCCGTCCAGTGAGCGGTGCGCCGGACCCAACGCCACGCCGGCCGACGTCCTGGTCCCTCGCGGCCGCCGTGCCGGCCGTGACCTGAGCGCCCTGGGAGTGCGGAGCATCGACCACATGCCGATGACGCTCACCGCCAAGATCGCCAAGGCGGAACTCCCCTACTCCCTCCTCTGAGTCCCGCGAGGGCCATTAGTCGTTAGCCAGCCCAGCGAACTGAACGTATCCGGGGAGTGCGTGTGGACATCATGACCAGTAGTTGTGAATACGAACGGTTATCTGGGGATATGACAAATATCTAAAGTGTAGAATATCGCGTGAGCATAGGATGTCGCCGTGCCGCAGGTCGTGAACACGAGCGTCACCGCATGGGGGCACTTGGGCTGTCGAACGGGGAGGAGACTGTGAGAACAGTACCACCGGCTGCGTCTCTGACTTCCTGGAGTCCAGAGTGGCTGGCGGAGCTTGCACAGGATCTGTTGGAGGCGGAGGAGCGAGAGGCGGCATACCTTCTTGACTTCTCGGATGGCGTCTTGGCGGGATCATCAACACCTACTGGCGTGCGTCTACACATCCCCTCGGTCATGGTCGTCGCAAACCTCCTCGTTGGCCGCTTTCGACATCTTCCGATAGCGGTCCGAATCCCCGATTCCAAGGCGCTCAACCTGCAACTCGCCCGCGGTGGGCTCTTCTTCGCGCTGGCGAACCGTGGCGGAGTGACGTGGGCAGATGATGTTCCGGAGGAGTGGGACCGGGCGGCAGAGGGGTGGATGCGTCCGTTTCATCCGAATGACGAGACGATGTGTCGGGAGGCGCTCGTCGAAACCAGGAGTTCCGAGGCCGACTCGTGGCTAGTGCGGGCGGCATTCCAGCGCTATTTGCTCTCGCTGATGCACCCACACCTGCGGCCTCCACAACACCTGTATCGCGATCTCCGGCGGATTGCCGGTAGCTGGCTCAGCGGGCGTCTCGATGTAGCACCCCGCTCCGAGATGAGTTCCACGCTCGTCGACTGTGTCGAGGTCTTCTACCAGATTGTTGTGAACATACCCGATCATGCCGGGCTGGCCCGTGAGCCGGCCGGATGCTCCCTCGGTCAGGTCTATGCCACACTCGGGGGCGGGCGGGACAGCCACAATCGTCTCCACTTCTCCGTGCTGGACAACGGACTGGGAATTCCTCGCCAGGTGAACGCCAAGTATCGGGATCGCGCGCGCAGTGCGGAGGAAGCTCTTCGGGATGCGGTCGCGGGCAATTTGCCACGGCGGGCAGGCGGTCGGGGCGTGGGCTTGGACCTTGTCCGCCGGATCGCCAGTGAGTACACGGAGGGGCACCGTGGTGTTGGTGGTGCCAGCCGTATCCGAATCGTGACGAGCTGCGACGAACCCATGTCGGCGGCGTGTCTCGACTGGGATGCCGGCAGGGAGTTGCCGACAACGTCGACGATCGAGGGGGTTCCCGTCGTGGGAACAATCGTCTGGGTGTCGCTCGGACTGGGGCAGAGGACGCGGGCGAGCGATGGCGATCAACTGGAACTGACGCTCGGCGCACCGGCCGCCGTCTAAGCCTGAATCCACCGTTTTGGCTGGGTGGGGGTGGGTTTGGTGGTGTTGGGGGCGGCCGGTTGGGTTGGCGGGGCGGTTCGGGGCGCGTGGATGGGCCGGTTGGGGGGGGTGTGGGGCGTGTTGGGGCGCTTGGGGTCGTGTGGGAGCCGTAGTGGGCCGGTTCGGGGCGCGTGGGGGTGTGGTGGGGCCGTGGTGGGCGGCGCTGGTGGGGGGTTCAGCAGAGTTGGGGCGGGGCGCGGGTGTTGGTGAGGTTGACCTGGAAGGTGGTTGCCCAGGGCCATCGTGCGGGTAGGCGCAGGAGGTGGCGTCCGGCGTGGTTGACGAGGCGCCCGGGCACGGCCAAGAGGCGGTTGCGGACGGTGCGTCCGACGGTGAGTTTGTTGTTGTGGCGGGTCTTGGCGAGTTGGCCGATCCAGCGGTAGAGGTTGTGGGCGAGTGTGGCGCAGGCCAGCCAGGCGGCGTTGGCGGCGAAGTTCCCCGACGGCAGGTGCGCCGGGCCGGTGCTTTCTTTGAGGTCACGGATGGCGAGTTCGACGGTGGCGTGGGCGCGGTGATAGTGGTCAGCGGCGATGGTGTCGAGGTCGTCTCGGTTGGTGGTGAAGGCGTGGTAGCGCCAGTCGGGCCACAGTTCGGCCTGGGTTTGGTCGGTGAGTCGGGTGCGCCGCACCACGAGGCGCAGTTCGCGCTTGTTGCCGCGGCGCCCGGCGGCCAGGGTGGTTTCGGCGACGTGCGCTTCGCCGCCGGCGGTGTAAGCAATGGGCGCCCAGTGCGCCTCGGCGATGCTGTCGATGGCGGCTTTGACGTGGGAATAGAGGGGGATCGTGATCGACCAGCGCACCTTTTTGGCGTCGAGGCGGTCAAAGAGGTCGTAGCTCCAGAACCCCGAGTCGGCGCGCACACACAGTTCGCCGACGGCGCCGGCGCGCCGGGCGCGGGCGACGGTCTCGACGACGAAATGCTCCTGGCCGCTTTGGGAGGACCCTTTGCGCAGCCGCGTGTGGAGTATCTCGCCGGTGTCGGCGCGCACCCCCACGAGGGGGTGATAGCCGAGCTGTTGGGTGTGCCCGTAGGCGGCGCCCGCCTTTTTCTTGCCGGACACTTCACAGACCGTCGAGTCCACGTCAATCGTCATCGGTTCGGCGCCGGGACCGCCGCCGGCCGCCCACGCCCGCCCGAGCACCTGCTCGGCGGCCTTGTCCAACTGGCGGACGTGACCCCACGTGAAGGCGCGCAGGAACGACCCCACCGTCGACGCCGCCGCCGGGCGGAACTCCAACACGCCAGCGGTCGCGCCCGCCCGCAGCCGGTCCACGTGATCGATATGGGTGGCGCCCACCAGCATCGCCGCCACCAACGTCGCCACCTTGCGCCCCGGCGCCGCCGCCGCCACGCGGCGCCCCAGGCGCACCGACGCGTCCACCACAGACACCACACCCAACCGCCCCAGCAACGTCGCCGCCGCCAACAAACCCGCATCAGCCACCAACGACTCGTCATCGAAGACCACCTCGAACCGGTCAATCTTGCGCGATACTCCACTCACAGGAAGTGCCTCCCGATCCGGGCCGACAGCCGCGGTTACTTACGGCAATTCTCCCAGGTCAGAGAGGCACTTCCCCGCATTTACACCCCCCACCCGTCGGTGGATCCAGGCTAAGGGGGCCACGTGGTGGCTCGAGCCGGCGTGTATGTGCGCGCCGACATCGATGACTCGTCCATTGAAGGCCTCGACCAGCAGACGACGGCGGTTGGGGCTGAGGACCGGTCCGCCGACCTAACGTTTGTCGACCTGCACATCCGTCTCGGCAGTCCGCCCGCGGAGGGAGCCGTCGAGAGACTGACGGCTACGGTGCAGGATCGCCTTCACACGATCTCATCGGCGGATCGAGTGTTGTTTCGATGGCCGTGACTTCTCGTGCCCACTGAGACTCCGGACACGGATCGAATTGACCGATGGTTGGACCGGCTGACCGGTAGCGGCCAAGGGGAGCCGGTGATCAGTTCCGGGATCAGCATCGGTGTGCTCCAACACCGCATTGCGGGCGAACCGGTGCTCCGATGGGCGGGTGTGGCTCCGGATGACCGTGGAAGACTGTTGGCTCTCGCTCGCGCTATTGAATTGCATGCGTTGCTGAAGAGGGGCGGCGCAATCTGGGAGCCGGAGACGTATCACTACCGACTCCCGAGTGGCGAGCACACGGACAAGTTCATTCGCTTCGCCGACGCAATTCAGAGTCCACAGGATGCCTATGTGATCGCGACCTGGTTGTCGGAGCGGCTCTCGGACGGTGACGGTGTGGTGGTCGATACCGGTGGGCTCACGCCGGTTCTGATCCAACTGGAGAGTTTCCTGGCTCGATCCGGTCTCACTCTCGGCCCGACGGCGATACTCGAGGCCTACCCGGCGAGTCGCCCTGCGGTGCGGCGCATGGTGGAGTCTGCCGTCGGCGACACTGGATCGGGAATCGTGGGGATCCAGTCGGTGAACTCCACAGGGAACCTGCAACGGACGCTGTTGGATGAACTCGAACGCGCAGCCGGCGCCCACGGTCGTGCTCACACGCTTGACGTCCTGGTGGACCGGCGAGTCACCTCCGAGACGTGCGATCGCATTGCGCCGGAAGGCAATCGAAGAGTCATCTCATGGCTGGGACTTGGGGATCCTTCCGCGGACGGGAAGGCCGGCGCCTGCTCGTACTGTCGAGATCCCGAGACAGCGCAGTTCGTCGCGGTCGATCCACGAACGTACGGCGAGATGGTTCTACCGGTGCCCCACCTCGCGATGCCCGACACCTCGTATGCCGACCGCGGGCATCGCTTCTGGGAACGCGTCGCAAACCGCCGTGGATTGGCGATCGAAGCCAATCCACACCCTCGCAGCAGAGTTGCGCGCGGGAAGCGGACGGCTCTGCCTGTTCGCCTGATCTTCGAACTGGTCGCTGATCCCGATGGGCTCGCCGACGTGATCCGTGCCCAATGCAGGCAATGGCCGCTTCCGGACGGGATCAGCCGGACGACTCTGGTTGTGACGGCTGGCGCCGACTTCGAGACGGTTCCCCGCCCGGCGTTCGTCGGCGGAGGCGATGTCAATCTCGAAGACGGACTCCGTGCCGCCCTTGCCGGTCTCGGCCTCGACGATTCGTTACCCCTGGTCGCGCACGACGACGAGCAAGGACTTCGTGAGCGGATCAGGGCGTTGAAACCTGATGATGCGATCCTCGTCTTCACATGGGGGTCGGTTACGGGGTTGACGGTCCGGCGGATCAAGTTGGCTGTCGCCAACGAGTTACACGAGCAGTTGCTGGACCGAACGGTGAACGGCCTCGTACTCCACACTCGACCGAGCACGCCGAACGAGTGGTCGGCTCTCGCCAACCAGTTTCGGCCCGGAGTGTTCGCAGATCTCTGGAACAGCTGCTTTCCATGGGAGTCGCCTTTGGCTGATGAGTCAAGGTTGCTCGATCACGCCACTCTCGAACTCTCCGATCGGGGGCGCGGTTTCTTAGACCATCGGATCGAGTTCCTTCGGCTCCATGCCATGTACGCCGGAGCCGAGGATGACTGGTCGCCGAGATTCGCCGCCGGCGACGGACCGCATCCGGAGCACGTGTTCTGGGGAATGTCGTGTCACGGAGTCCACCAGCAGCGGGTGCGGGGACGATCGCTCTACGGGAAGGACTTGGACTGTCTGAGTGCGTACGGCGCGATCGGAGCGGTCGTTCACCACACGAGGCTCAGCGCTCGTCCTGAGGCCGCACCCCGTTGGGTGATGTTCGATCTCGGGCGAATCGTGAGGTCGTACTTCGATGCCGTGATTACCTGTTCGATTCTTCGGTGGTTGCGGCCGGGGGAATTGTGGTGGGGGGCAGACGGCGACGCGCCGGACTCGATCCGTGCCTCGGTCGCGTACCTCCTCGACCAGGCAACCGATGATGTCAGCGAGCAGGTACTGCTCGTCCCGGAATTGCTACTCGCGGCGGCGCAGGGCAAGGTGCCCAGGTTTGCCCACGACATCGTTCGCGAGCGAGCGGGCGCCATAAGTGCGAAATGGCCGAGCGACGAGCGCTACGACACAGCGCGTGGAGCTGTCGAAGTCGGCTTGGCGCTTCTCGACCTCGGCTAGCGAGACAAGTGTCCTGCGGGCCGGCAGGTGTATGGAGTCCCGGCAGGCGGAGGGCGGCCGCTCCGCCCGGCGCCCTCAACCCTGGCGGCGGCCTCCACGGTGCTCGACGGCGAGACGTTGGCGGGTGTCGTGGGAGGGGGGCGTGTCCGTCGCTCCTCCTCCGAGCCCGCTCATCGACTCATGCGGTCGGCTGCGTCGCCCCCGCCGGCTGCACTCGCCGGGCGATCTCCTCGCCGGATCGGATCTCCGCAGTCCGCAACTCGAACGTGTTCTGCAGGTTCAGCCACATCTGCGGCGTCGTGCCGAAGTAGCGCGACAACCGCAGGGCCGTGTCCGCCGTGACGCCGCGCCGGCCGTTCAGAATCGCTGTGATCCGGTTGGGTGGAACGCCCAGAGCCCTGGCGAGCGCGCTTGCCGACAGGCCGCGCTCGGCAAGCTCCTCGTCCAGAATCTCCCCCGGATGCACCGGCCGCATACCACCCTCAACCTTCATCGTCGGCTCCTCGCCTCCCCGTCAGTGATAGTCCACGATCTCCACGTCGTACGGCCCGTCGGTTCCCCAGCGGAAGCAGATGCGCCACCGGAGGTTGATCCGGATGCTGTACGTGCCCGCCCGGTCGCCGGAGAGTGCCTCCAGCCTGTTGCTCCGCAACGCCCGCAGGTCCTGCAGTGATTCGGCGCTGTCGAGCAGAGTCAGCCGACGTGCCGCCTGCTCCGCAACGGCGTGGAAGGTCGGCTCGCGGTGGCCTCCGTAGAAGCGCTCCGTCCTCCGATCCTTGAAGCTCCGTATCCCGGTCATTACGCGTTACGTAAGTAGTATACACATATGGCGGTCGGTCGGCCCACAGACTAAAGTTATCGTAGCGTCACAATACTCAGGGAAATTATTCTAAGCGTCGAGATGCAGCCGGGGCGGCGGGCTCAGTCCTTGCGGCGGCCGGGGATCCAGTTGGTTCCGGCTAGGGGGACTCCGGCCATGGCGGCGGCCTCGACGGTGAGGGCGGCGACGAGGGCGGCTGTCAGCCCGATTGGCCGGAGGTCGTGGTGGGTAGGATTGCGGTGTGAGCATCTTCGTCGAGGTGTCGAACCTCGGCCCGCTCCGTTCGGCCGAGGTGGAGATGGCCGATCTCACTCTGCTCATCGGCGACAACAACACCGGCAAGACCTTCTTCGCGACCGTCCTGCATCGGGTCTTGCGTGTGTCTCACTCGGATCTCTCGCTCTCGGGGCCGATCGAGAGGGACATCCCCGCAGAGGTCCTGGAGTGGTTCGAGGTCCGGCTTGGGACGGCAGGCGATGAGTCAACTGCCGTCGATGGCGCGGAGTTCCCGCCTCCGGAAGCCGCATTGCAGTGGGCGACGAGGTTCACCGCTGCTCGCCTTGCCGCCTTCGGCATGAATGTCCGGGAGGGTGTCGAGTATGCGTACGGCGTTGAAGCATCCGAACTCCGGCGCCGGACGGCGAGCCGTCGATCCAGTGACTGCTACCTGCGAGTTCGCAGCACCGATCCGGCCTGGGAAGTGGAGGTGAGGTTCGACTCCGACGATGTTCGGGTATCGCCACCTGATCCTGCGACGTGGCTGCAGCGCCTGCTTGATGACGAGAGGGCTCGGTACCGGTCCGAATCGGCCCGGAAGCAGCGCAGAGGGGTCCAGAGGCCTTCGCTGATGTCCCGGCTCAACTCTCCATGGCTCACGTATTGGGGATCGCCCGACGAATTGTTCCCGGGTTGGCCCCGGTTTGCCGTTCATCTTCCCGCCAACCGGACCGGGATCATGCACAGCTACCAGGTGCTCGCCGGCGCCGTTGTCCGGCAGTCGGCGGCCGCGGGCATCCGTCCCATCGCGATCGATCCGCTACCAGGAACATCAGCGGACTTCCTCTCTCTGCTGCTTTCGGACAGCGACGACCCCCAGCGGTACGAACGTGAGGATCCGCGATTTCGCTCACTGGTGGGGGACTTCGAGAAGGATCTTGGGGCCGAGATCACCTTGGAGGAGAGAGCGAACTCGGCGGCTGCCGTGATGGCCGTCACACCTGAGGGAACGTTCCCGCTCTCGCGTGCCTCGTCGATGCTCTCCGAACTCGCGCCCGTGCTCCTCGCGCTGAAGGGTGCCATTTGCTGGGCCGATCATCTCACTATCGACGAACCCGAGGCGCACCTCCACCCGGCGATGCAGCGACGAGTGGCTTCCTTCCTCACAGATGTTGTGAGCCGTGGCGCGGGAGTCGTCCTGACGACCCACTCCGACTTCTTCCTCGGCGAGATCAACAACATCATCCGATCCGGGAAGCTGGCGGATCAGCGGGCGTCAAGTCGGGGGGACGGACGATCGGGCTCGGAGAAGCCCAGTGTGTGTGCGTTGCGCTTCTCCCGCGAGGAGCGCTGGTGTATTGGCCGCCCACTCATTCTCGATCCTGTCGATGGTATTGACGAGTCGACTTTCACCGATGTCATGGAGTCGCTCTACGACGACTCCGTCCAACTCATCAACGAGTTGCTCTAGAGCCGCTTGAACGCGCGCAAGAGGGGCGGGGGAGCACAGTCCCGCCGGTGTGGGAATGCGACCTGCCCGGCCTGCCGACTCCACGACCGACTCGTCGAGCTGCGAGCGGAACCGAGCCGGGGTTCGGCGGTCCGCGATGCAGGGTGCAGCTTGGACATCCGGTTCGCGCCGGGATCCCGCTGCGAATTCCGGCTGCGACTTGATGTCTCAACTGCGTCTTACCGGCGCACACAGGGACCCCGTCGGACATCGAAGATGTGCGACTACACCGCCGGTGCGGTGCAGGGTGCCCACATACGGGTCTTGGTCGTCGAACTCAAGAACGGAGCAGCTGATCCCGAGGCGATCGAGCAACTGCAGGAGGGCATGAACCTCATTAGAGAGCATCTCGACGAGCCGTCTGCGAGCATCAGACCAGAGGCGTATCTCGTTGCAGAGAAGCACACCGCGCACCTGAAGCACCTCCTGCGCAGTAGCCGGGAGCGTCTGCGGTTCGGCCAGTCGAAGGTCCTGGTGCAGGCGCGCAAGTGTGGCGAGATGGTGGAGGTAGAGGAATAGCTGTGTGATCCCCGTGCTCGGCGGTCGTGGCTGTGCCGATCGTGACCTGAGCGCCCTTTGAGTGCAGGGCATCGACCGAATGCCGACGATGCTCACCGCCAAGATCGCCAAGACCGAACTCCGCGACCCCCTCGCCTGAGTCTCGCGGCCCGCGAGCGGCGGGTTCAGCCGTCGCGGCGGCCGGGGATCCAGTTGGTTCCGGCTAGGGGGACTCCGGCCATGGCGGCGGCCTCGACGGTGAGGGCGGCGAGGTCCTCGGGTTCGAGGTTCAGGACGTGGGACTTGCCGCAGGCCCGGGCGAGGGTCTGGGCCTCGAGGGTGAGCACCTGCAGGTAGTTGGCGAGGCGGCGACCGGCCAGCACCGGGTCGAGGCGGCGCGACAACTCGGGGTCCTGGGTGGTGATGCCCGCTGGGTCGGCGCCGGTGTGGAAGTCCTCCCAGAAGCCGGCAGCCGAGCCCAGGCTGCGGTACTCGGCGTCGTGAGCGGGGTTGTTGTCGCCGAGGGCGATGAGAGCGGCGGTGCCGATCGACACGGCGTCTGCCCCCAGCGCGATGGCCTTGGCCACGTCGGCGCCCGAGCGGATGCCGCCGGCGGCGATGAGTTGCACGCCGGTGCGATGCACCTGCATCTCCTTCAGGGCCCGCACCGCCTCGGGGACCGCCGTCAGGGTGGGGATGCCCACGTGCTCGATGAACACGTCCTGGGTGGCGGCGGTGCCTCCCTGCATGCCGTCCAGCACCACCACGTCGGCGCCCGCCTTCACGGCGAGGGCGGTGTCGTAGTAGGGGCGGGCGGCGCCCACCTTCACGTAGACGGGCTTGCGCCAGCCGGTGATCTCCCGCAACTCCTGGATCTTGATGGCCAGGTCGTCGGGGCCTGTCCAGTCCGGATGCCGGCAGGCCGAGCGCTGGTCGATGCCCTCGGGCAGGGTGCGCATGTCGGCCACGCGGGCGCTGATCTTGTGGCCCAGCAGCATGCCTCCGCCGCCCGGCTTGGCCCCCTGGCCGACCACCACCTCGATGGCGTCGCCACGGCGCAGGTCGTCGGGGTTCATGCCGTAGCGCGACGGCAGGTACTGGTACACGAGGGTCTTGGAGTGGGTGCGCTCCTCGTCGGTCATGCCGCCGTCGCCGCTGGTGGTGGACGTGCCCGCGGCGCTGGCGCCCCGGCCGAGCGCCTCCTTGGCGTTGGCCGACAGCGACCCGAAGCTCATGCCGGCGATGGTGATGGGGATGGCCAGCTCGATGGGCTCGGCGGCGAAGCGCGCCCCCAGCACCACGTTGGTGGCGCAGGCCTCCCGGTAGCCCTCCAGGGGGTAGCGCGACATGGACGCGCCGAGGAACACCAGGTCGTCGAAGGTGGGCAGCATCCGCTTCGCCCCCCAGCCGCGGATCCGGTAGACGCCCGTGTTGGCGGCCCGGCGGATCTCGGCGATGGTGTTGCGGTCGAAAGTGTGGGACTCGCGCAGGTGCCACGGGGAGTCGGCGTGGGCAGCCGCGGCCGGCCCGGGCGGCGCTGCCGGTGGCGCTCCGGCGGCCTCGGAATGGCCGCCTACGGCGCCCCCGATATCCCCGCCCTCCGCTGAGGACCGGGCGCGGGCCGCCGGTGCCGTGTCCGGCTCTCGCCTCCGTAATCGATCCGGCCCCGACCCCGGCGTCCCCCGCCCTCGGGGGTCTTCGGAGGGCTCGGAGGCGTGTTCGACGCTTGCTCCCTCGCGCTCGGCGGGGTCCGTGGTCACCTGCGCTGTTGGGGGGGAAGCAGCGGCGGCAAGTGCGTCCACGTCGTCGACGTTGAAGTTGTAGAGGCGGCGGGCCGAGCCGTAGCGGGTGAAGTGGGCCGGGTCGGCGTCGAAGCCGGTGGCGGCCAGGGTGTGGGCCAGGAAGTCGTGGTGCTCGGGGCGCATCTCCTTGCGGACGCAGTCGGCGCCGAGGCTCGCCACCGAGCCGCGCACGAACAGCCGGGCCTCGTAGATGGAGTCGCCCAGGTCGGCCCCGGCGTCGCCGAGCACGATGAGGTCGCCGGCCTGGGCCATGAAGGCGCTCATGTGGCCGACATTGCCGTCCACCACGATGGTGACGCCCTTCATGGAGATGCCGCAGCGGGCCGAGGCATTGCCCTCGATCACGACGATGCCGCCGTGGCCGGTCGCCCCCGCCGACTGGCTGGCGTTGCCGGTGATGCGGACCGTCCCCGACATGATGTTCTCGGCCAGGCCGGTACCGGCGTTGCCGTGCACGGTCACCGTGGCCTGCTTGTTCATGCCGGCGCAGTAGTAGCCGACGTGCCCCTCGATGGTGACCCGCAGCGGGGCGTCGAGGCCGGCCGCCAGGGCGTGGGCGCCCTGGGGGTTGCGAATGGTGAAGGCGCCCGCCGTGGCCTCGTGCAGGGCGAGGTTGACCGACCGGGTGCCGTCGGCGCTGGGATCGAGGCACGTCGCGGCTGTGCTGCTCGGAGTGGTTGTCATGTCCGCTCCCACGCGGCCCGTCGCCACGTCGCCTGCCGTTCGTGGGTCGTCAGGGCAGCGCCTGTCGCAGCGCCGGCGGTCACGTCGCCTGCCGTCCCCAGGTGTAGACCGTGGCGGGGGCCGGTTCCCAGATGTCGGCGTCGGCCGCCCCCGGCAGCACGGCGATGCCCCGGAACTCCGAGGACATGGCCACCCAGTCGTCGGTCTCGGCGATCACGCCGGGCTTGCAGGCGATGGGGTCGCGCAGCACGGCGAACCCGTCGCGCACCCCCACGGCGAACGTGTAGAAGCCGTCGAGGTCGTCGAGGCTGCGCTCCAGCGCCTCGCCGATGGTGTCGCCCTCGCGCAGTCGCCACGACAGGTAGCCGGCGGCCACCTCGGAGTCGTTCTCGGTCTGGAAGGTCTCACCCTTGTTCTCCAGGACCTCCCGCAGCCGGTTGTAGTTCGACAGCGAGCCGTTGTGGACCAGGCACGTGTCGGCGCCCGTGGAGAAGGGATGCGACCCGTTGGTGGTGACGGCCGACTCGGTGGCCATGCGGGTGTGCGCTATGGCGTGGGTGCCGCTGCGCTCCGCCAGCCCGTAGCGCTCGGCCACCCCTCTGGGGTCTCCCACCGCCTTGAACAGCTCGATGGCGTGCCCGTAGCTCAGCACCGTGGCGCCGTGCAGGTTCTCGATGAGCCACTGCCGGGCGGCCCTGCCGTCGCCGCCGGTGGTGAACGTGGCGTGGTCGTGGATCCGGTCGACCGACACCTCGGCGCCGAGGGCGCTCGCCAGACCGCGCCGGGCGGCGTCCCAGTCGGCCTCGAACCCCTCGGCCAGCACCGTGATCTTGACCCTGGCGGGGTCGTCGCCGGAGTAGACGGCGAAGCCGGCGCTGTCGAGCCCCCGGTCGCGCATCTGCTCCAGCATGCGGGCCGCCAGCCGGCCGAGCTCGGGCTCGTGGCGCGGCGTCTTGAGGAACAGCCCGACGATCCCGCACATGTTCGGCCACCCCTTCCGACGACCTGGCGCCCCGCCCGGCTGCCGGCCCACGAACTCCAGGAGACCCGGTGGGTGGGCGGCATACCCGGCGAATTACCACTATTATAGTGAAATAAGTTTCCTCCAGGTACTCGTTGTCAGGGGACTCGGTGCCGGGAGGTGAGCCGGAGTGCCGGGAGGGACCGCAGGAGAGCGATCGGGAGTCGGTTTCCGGGTCCGTCCCGGCGTCAGGCGCCCGCCTACGCTCTGGCGGGACACGAACCGAGTAACGACACAGCCACAGGGGGCAGCGTCATGAGCAGCGACAGTATCGAGGCGATACGCGAGCGGGTGAGCGCCGACGGTGTCGAGTTCATCTACGCCATGTTCGTGGAGATGCACGGCAAGCCGTGCGCCAAGCTGGTGCCGGTCAGCAATCTGGACGGGCTGATGAACGACGGCGCCGGGTTCGCCGGGTTCGCCGCCGGCCCCATCGGGCAGTCGCCGGCCGATCCGGACATCGCCGCCATCCCGGATCCCGACTCCTACATGGTGCTGCCGTGGCAGCCCAACGTGGCGGCCCTGCAATGCGACCCGACGGTGGAGGGCGAGGCGTGGCCGTACGCCCCGCGGGTCATCCTGCGCCGGGCGCTGGCGGCGGCCGCCGAGAGGAACCTGGTGCTCAAGGCGGGCGTGGAGGCCGAGTACTCCCTGGTGGCCCGCAACGCCGACGGCACCATCAGGGTTGCCGACGAGCGCGACGTCAGCGAGCTGCCCTGCTACGACGCCCGCGGCCTCACCCGCATGCTGGACCACCTCACCGAGGTCTCGCGCCACATGGACGCGCTCGGCTGGGGCAACTACGCCAACGACCACGAGGACGCCAACGGGCAGTTCGAGCAGAACTTCGAGTACGCCGACGCCCTCACCACCGCCGACCGGCTCATCGTGCTGCGCCTGATGATGCACACGCTTGCCACCCGGCGAGGCCTGTACGCCAGTTTCATGCCCAAGCCCTTCGGCGACAAGACCGGCAACGGCCTCCACGCCCACATGAGCCTCTGGTCGGCGGACACCGACGAGCCGCTGTTCGAGACCGACCACGACCCCCGCGGCCTGGGCCTCAGCCCCCTGGCGTACGGCTTCCTGGCCGGGGTGCTGGAGCATGCCACCGCCCTGGTGGCCGTGCTGTGCCCCACGGTCAACTCCTACAAGCGCATGGGGGTCGGCCCGCCGGACTCGGGGGCCACCTGGGCGCCCGCCTACGTCTCCTACGGCGGCAACAACCGCACGCAGATGATTCGCGTCCCCGAGCCGGGGCGCTTCGAGGTGCGGGCGATGGACGGCGCGGCGAACCCCTACCTGGCCTTCAGCGCGCTGCTGGGCTGCGGGCTGGCGGGCATCGACGCCGGCGCCGACCCCGGGGAGCCGAACGGCGACAACCTCTACACGCTCAGCATGGCCGAGGTCGCCGAGCGGGGCATCGTGGCCATGCCGCCGACGCTGCTGCATGCGGCCGACAACCTGGCGGGCGACGAGGTGCTGCGGGCGGCGCTGGGGCCGGTAGCCGGTGGCGACTACGTGGACTACTTCGTCGACGTGAAGCGCGAGGAGTTCCGCCGCTGGCACGAGCAGGTGACCCAGTTCGAGGTGGACACCTACCTCGACCTGTTCTGACCGGCCTAGCCCGCGAGACACCTCAGCCATGGTGCACCTCGACCGGCCACGCTCGTCCTGCCGGCGGATATCAGCCGCGGCCCCCACGATGGTCGGTGGCAGGTATCCGTGCCCGATCTTGTGAGGCCCCTGCGGTGAGCAGCGAAGTGGTGGCGACACCCGATGGCGGCGCGGCCGCGGCAACTCAACTCGATCCCGGCGGTGCGCTCGCCCCGGCGCTGAGCGCCGAGCAGGTGTGCGAGGTGGTGGGGGAGCGGGTGCGCGCCATCCGCCGTGACCTGGGCCTGACCATGGCGCAGTACGCCGAGGCGGCGGGCGTGTCGATCGGCATGCTCTCCAAGATCGAGCACGGCCGCACGTCCCCCAGCATCGCGACTCTCAGCCGCCTGGCCCATGCCGGCAACGTCCCGATCACTGCGCTGTTCCGCGGCCTCGACGAGGAGCACGACGCGGTCATCGTCCGGGCCGGCGAGGGCCTGGAGATCATTCACTCCAGCAGCGGCCGGGGGCGGCTCTACCAGGACCTAGGCGCTCTCCGGGGCCATGAGCGGCAGATCGAGCCGGTGCTGGTCACGCTTTCCACCCGCGACGAGGTGTTTCCTCTGTACCAGCACCCGGGCGTGGAGATGCTGTACGTGCTGGCGGGGTCGATGGAGTACGGGTACGGCTCCAACCGCTACCGGCTGGGGCCCGGCGACACCATGCAACTTCACGGCGAGGTGGCCCACGGCCCCACCGCCCTGCTGGAGTTGCCCGTGCAATTCCTGTCGTTGAAGATCTACCCCACTCCGGCCCGGTGAGCGGTGGTTCGGTGAGCGGTGGTTCGGTGAGTGGTGGTTCGGTGAGCCGCGGGGCTCGGCCTCTGGCGCAACGAGGTCCGTCCGGTGGTGGCGCGGAAAGCGCCGAGGGGGGTCGATGAGGCCGGGCGCTGAGGAGTCCGTTGTGCGCCCGCACCGCCGATGAGGCGCGGGCGGCGGCGCTACCCGGCCCGGTACTCGGCGGCGGCGCTGCTGTGGCGGGGCAAGCGCCCCTGGCCGCGGATCTGGGAGAGCGGTGACCTGCGTGGCAGCTACGACGTGGTGGTGATCGGTGGGGGAGTGCACGGGCTGGCGACCGCCTACTACCTCGCCTCGAACTGGGGCATCACGAACGTCGCCGTGCTGGACAAGGGCTACCTGGGTGGAGGAGGCTCGGGCCGGAACACGGCCATCGTGCGCTCCAACTACCTGACACCCGATGGTGTGGCCTTCTACGACCGCTCCGTCCGGCTCTACGAGAGGCTGGCCACCGACGTGAACCTGAACGTGATGTTCTCGCGGCGCGGCCACCTCACGCTGGCGCACAGCGACGGGGCCCTGCGCACGATGCGCTGGCGGGCCGAGGTGAACAAGCACCAGGGCGTGGATTCCGAGGTGATCGGCCCGGACGAGATCAAGCGCCTTGTGCCGGCCCTCGACACGTCGGGGGCTCCCCGCTATCCCATCCTCGGCGCCCTGCACCACCCGCCCGGCGGCATCATCCGCCACGACGCCGTGGTGTGGGGCTACGCCCGGGCGGCCGCGGCCCTCGGCGTGGAGATGCACCAGAACACCGAGGTGCTCGACATCGACACCGTCGGCGGCGCGGAGCGGGGCGGCAAGGGTCCCGGCGGGCGGGTCACAGGGGTACGCACCAACCGGGGAGACATCTCGGCGCCGGTCGTGGTGAACTGCACGGCCGGTTGGGCGTCGCTCGTGGCCGCCATGGCCGGGCTGCGGCTGCCGATCTCCACCCATCCGCTGCAGGCGGCGGTCACCGAGCCGGTCAAGATGTTCCTGCCGGCGGTGGTGGTGTCGGGCTCGCTGCACGTGTACGTCAGCCAGACCGACCGGGGCGAGCTGGTCTTCGGTGCCGCGGTCGACCCGCTGGCGACGTATGACACCGGCGGGTCGCTGGCCTTCGCCGAGGAGTTGGCCGGCCACGTGCTGCAACTCATGCCCGGCCTGGGCCCGATGCGCCTGCTGCGGCAGTGGTCGGGGCTGTGCGACATGACGCCCGACTACTCGCCGATCATCGGCCCGACGCCGGTGGAGGGTTTCCACTGCGACGTGGGCTGGGGCACATACGGGTTCAAAGCCGCCCCGGTTGCCGGTGAGCAGCTCGCCGCCTGCATCGCCCGCGGCGAGACCCCCGAGTTGATCGCACCCTTCGCTCTCAGCCGCTTCGCAGAGGGCCGGCTCGTGGGTGAGAAGGGCGCCGCCGCCGTGGGCCACTGATGCTGCTGGTCCCGTGCCCGCACTGCGGCCCCCGCAACTCGGCCGACCTCACGCTGGTGGGCGAGACTGCTCCGCGTCCTGACCCGTCCGACGTGACACCGGCGGCATGGCGCGCCTACCTGTACCTGGAGGAGAACCCGGTCGGCTGGACCCGCGAGACCTGGTACTGCCGCCTCGGCTGCGGGCGCTTCTTCGTCGCCGAGCGCCATCGCTCCGAGAACCGCTTCCGCAACCCGCCCCTGTCCGGCTCCACGGCGCCCGCAGAGCCACGATGACCGCATTGCTCGCCCACAACCGTCATCCCGGCGGAGGCCGGGATCCACTGTCCTGCACCATCGTGAGGGCCGCAGCATGAGGTCGGGACAATGAGCCCTGCGGCGCGGCGACGCGGCAGCTCGCGACTGCCGCCCCAGCCGGGCGAGGTCATCGACCGCTCCCGTGCGCTGGAATTCACCTGGAACGGCAGGCCCGTCACCGGCTACGAGGGCGACACCATCGTCTCGGCGCTGGCGGCGAGCGGCTGCCGTGTCTTCTCGCGGAGCATGAAGTATCACCGTCCCCGCGGCGTCATGACGGCCGACCACTGGGACCCGAACACGCTGGTGCAGGTGGGCGACGAGCCGAACGTGCGCGGCGGCCACCGCCTGCTGACCGGCGGGATGCAGGTGTCGGCCCAGAACGCCTGGCCCTCGCTGCGCTTCGACGCGAAGGCGCTCACGGCGCTCGGCGGCCGCGCTCTCAGCGCCGGCTTCTACTACAAGACGTTCATGCGGCCCCGGTGGCTGTGGCCGACCTACGAGAAAGTGCTGGCACGCTTCGCCCCCGGGGGTGTGATAGATCCCGCCAGCCCGCCGTGGCGCCACGAGAAGCGCTACACCCATCCGGACGTGGTGGTGGCCGGTGGCGGGCCGGCGGGACTGGCCGCGGCAACGGCCGCCGCGCGGGCCGGGGCGCGCGTGCTCCTGGTGGAGCACGAGCACGCCGTCGGTGGCCACCTTCGCTGGAGCGGGGAGGCTGGGCGCGCCGTGGCCGCCGAGTTGGCCGGCGCCGCCCGCGCTGCCGGCGTCGAGATCCTCACCGACGCAGCGGTCGCGGGCCGCTGGGAGGACAACTGGTTGGGCATCGTCGAGCGGGGCGGCGCGGGCGGCCCCGAGACGCTCGTCAAGGCGCGGGCCAAGGTCCTCGTCGTGGCGCCGGGCCTGATCGAGCGCCCCTACCTCTTCGCCGGCAACGACCGCCCGGGCGTGATGCTCTCGCAGGGCGCCCGCCGCCTGCTGAACCTCTGGTCCGTCCGCCCCGGCACCAGGGCGGTCGTTCTCAGTGCCAACGAGTCGGGTGACGCCGCCGCCGCCGACCTCGCATCGGCGGGCGTCGACGTGGAACTGGTGGACGCGCGGGCGGGCCGCACGGTCACCGCCGCGCGAGGGCCCCGAAGCGGCGTGGAGCGGGTCGTTCTCTCCGACGGCACGAAGCTGGATGCCGATCTGCTCGTGACGGCGGTCGGCTGGACGGCCCCGACGACCCTGCTGAACATGGCCGGGGTCCGGCCCGCCTACGACCCGGCGGCGGCCCGCTTCTTCCCGTCGCCGCCCACCTGCCGCGGCTCGCTCGCCGCCCCGGCGGGCCACGCCGACGACTCTGGGCGCCACGGCAACGGCGCGCCGCCGCCCGTGGGGGCATCGGCTTGCGAGGACGGCACCGTGCTCAGCACCGGCGGCATCGCCGGCGACGGTTCGCTGGACGAACTCGTGGCGCATGCCGAGGCCACGGGTCGTCTCGCCGCCGCCCGCGCCGCCACGCTGGCGCATCGCCTGCAGGTGGCCACGGCCTGGGCCGCCCCTGTGCAAGGTCCCGAGCCGCCCTATCCGCCCGACGATCGTGCCCGCCTGGGCCGCGATCCGCATCCCGAGCTGTATCGCTCGAGCACCGACGGCATCGTGGACATGTCGGAGGACGTGAGTTCCCGCGATCTGCGCCACGCCGCGGCCGAGGGATTCGACTCCGTCGAACTCGTCAAACGCTGGACGACGGCCACGATGGGCTCTGCCCAGGGGAAGCTGGAGACGGTCAACACGGTGGCCGTCCTCGCCGAGGCCACCGGCTCGACCATTGCCGAGGTGGGTACGACCACCTGGCGCCCGCCCTACGCACCGGTGACGCTCGGTGCTCTCGCCGGGCGCATGTTCGAGCCGGTGCGCGTCTCCTCGCTGCATGATCTCCACACTGCCGCAGGGATGACCCCGATCCAGGCCGGCCAGTGGATCCGTCCCGACCACTACGGCGATCCGGGGGCCGAGGTGCGCAACGTCCGGGCCAACGTCGGCATCATCGACGTGAGCCCGCTCGGCAAGCTCGACGTGCAGGGTCCCGACGCCACCGAACTGCTGAGCCTGCTCTATGTCAACAAGTGGCGGCGGCTGGCGGTGGGCGCCGTGCGCTACGGGGTGATGTGCGCCGAGGACGGCGTGATCCTCGACGACGGCGTCACCGGGCGACTCGGCGAGCATCACTACCTGATGAGCACCACCAGCTCGGGTGCGGGCGCCATGGAGGTCTGGATCCGGAACTGGCTGCAGACCGAGCACCCCGACTGGCGGGTGCGGGTCACGCCCGTCACCGACGCCTACACCAGCATCAACGTGGCCGGGCCGAGCTCACGCACACTCCTGGAGCGCCTCGTCGACGGCGTGGATCTCGGCCCCGGGGCGTTCAAGTACATGCAGGTGCGAAGGGGCGGCGTGGCCGGCGTGGCCGGCTGCGTCATGTGGCGCATCGGCTTCACCGGCGAACTGTCCTTCGAGCTGCACGTGCCGGCGGGCTACGGGCCGCACGTGTGGCAGGAGCTGCTCGCCGCCGGAGCCGACCTGGGCGTGGCGCCCTTCGGCCTCGAGGCCCAGCGGATCATGCGCCTGGAGAAGGGGCACTTCATCGTGGGCCAGGACACCGACGCCCTCACCAAGGCACCCACCGCAGGCCTGGAGTGGCTCATCAAGCTGGACAAGGAGGACTTCACCGGCCGACCCGAGCTCCAGTGGGCACTGGAGGGCGAGCCCGGCGCCCAACCCGGGTCGCTACCGCGGCTCGTGGCCGTGCAGCCGTCGGATCCTGCCTACGTCCCGCCGGAGGCCTGCCAGATCGTCAGTGTCGGGCCGGACGGCAAGGAGCAGATCATCGGCCGCATCACGTCCTCGCGCTTCTCGCCGACCCTGGAGCGTTCCATCTGCCTCGCCCAGGTGGAGGCCGGCCACGCCGGGGCCGGCAGCGTCGTGACCGTGGTCGACGTCGGCGGTCGCCGTCGCACGGCCACCATCATGGCCCACCACGCCCACTTCGACCCCGACGGCGAGCGGCTCCGTGTCTGAGAACCCCGCGCTTCGCCGCCTTAGGCATCGTCATCCCCGCGAAGGCGGGGATCCACTGGCGAGGAGCCGCCGCCGTGCCTGAGCAACCCGGGTTCGCGAGTCCGGTCGCCGGCGCTGTCGAGGTGCACGGCACCGGCTGGCGCCTCGGCGACGAGTCGGCGACCCCGAAGCTGCTGGTGTACGAGGACTTCGAGCCCGGCGGCGCGGTGGAGCGGCACCTGGGCGTCGGCTTCGGCGCCGCGGTGGTGGCGGGCGACGGCTCGCTGGTCTGCGGCGTGCGTCCCGGCGAGTGGCTGCTGGTCGGGGAGCGGTCCGGATCGACCCTGCCGGCCGCCGGCGCCGTGACCGTGGACCTCACGCACGGCCTGGCGATGCTCCGGCTGTCCGGCCCGGGAGCGCCGGAGGTGCTGGCGGCGCTGTGCAGCATCGACACCGCCGAGGAGATGATGCCCGACGGAGCCGTCTGCGGCGCTTCGGTGGCGAGGGCGGCGTGCACGCTCGTCCGCAACGATGTCGCCGGCGGGCGCTCCTACCTCATCCTGTCGCAGCGCTCGTCGGGGCGGTACCTGTTCGACGCAGTACGGGACGCAGGCGTTCGATAGCCCAACTGCCGAGAACCTTCAGGGCCAGCACCGCCAGGAACAGCGCCACCGAACTGAGCGCCATGGTGCCGCCGGCGGCCGTGTCGTGGTGATAGCTGACGAGGATGCCGATCGTCGTGGTGATCGCCCCCAGCAGCACCGCCGCCGCCATGATCAGCGGGACGCGGCGCAAGAACAGTGCGGCGGTGGCCGGCGGTCCTATGAGGAGGGCGAACACCAGCAGCGTGCCGACCACCTCGAATGACGAGACGATCGCCACGGCCAGCAGTGCCAGGAGCAGGAAGTGGGTGAGTCGAGGCCGGAGCCCGAGTATCCGGGCCTGGGTCTCGTCGAAGGTCAGCACCAGGAAGGCCCGGTAGAGCAGCAGCGACCCGCCCGCCGAGATGGCGGTGGTGATGATCTGGCGATGGATGTCGGCGGCGTCCACGCCCGTAATCGAGCCGAACAGCAGTCCGGTGAGATCGCCGGCGTAGCTGCCCGACTGGCTGGACATGATGACGACGGCCAGCGCCAGCATGCCCACGAACAGCAGGCCGATGGCGGTGTCGGTGGGCAGCGGGGAGTAACGGCGTAGGGTGCTGATCCCGCCGACCACCACGAGCGCCGCCAGCAGGGCGCCGAGGGTGACGTTGCCGCCGACGATGAGGGCGATGGCGATGCCGGGGAGCACCCCGTGAGCCAGGGCGTCGCCGAGGAAGCTGAGCCCCCGCAGCACCACCCACGTGCCGATGATCGAGGTCGACAGCACCGCCAGGAGTGCCGCGTAGAGCGCCCGCCGCATGAACGGATTGGCGACAAAAGGCTCGATCCACCAGGCCCACGGCTCGGTCAGGAACTCCACAGGGGTGTTTTACTCGGTGGCGCGTCTGAGGGTGAGAGTCATTCGCAGCCTCGGTGGCGCCGGGCCGGCCCGTACGGCGTGCCCGGCGTGCCCGGGAGCGGCACCTGCTCGCCGGAGTTGCTCAGCCGCCGAGCGCCTCCGCGATGAGCCGGGCGTTGTAACGCATCATGGCGAGGTAGTTCTCCGCCCCTGATCCCTCCGGGCCGAGGGCGCCGGTGTAGAGGCTCGCCACGCTGACGCCCTCGAGCCGGTCGGCCAGAGCGGTTGCCTCCCCCGCTCCGTCGCCGAGCTCCTCGGCGAAGATGGCCGGCACGCCCGTGTCCTCGATGAGTTCCGCCAGTGCCACCAAGCCGGCCGGGCTGGGTTCAGCCAGGGTGGTGAGGGCCGGGATGACGGTGCCGATGACGTCGAACCCGTAGCGCTCGGCGAAATAGCCCAGCGAGTCGTGGTTGGTCACGAGCTTGCGGCGTGCCGGCGGCACGGCCTCCAGCGTTTCGGCGATGTCCTCGTGGAGCTGTGCGAGTTCGGCGAGATAGGCGTCGCTACATGCCGCGACTCTGTCGGCGTCCAGCCCGAGTTGGTCCACGAGCTCCTCGGCAAGGGTCTCGACTGCCTGCGCCACGCGCACGGGATCGAGCCACACGTGCGGGTCCTCCGAGCCGTGTTCGTGCTCGTCGTGGTCCTCGTGGTCGTCGTGGTCCTCGTGGTCGTCGTGGTCCTCGTCCTCGTCGTGCTCGTCGTGGTCCTCGTGGTCCTCGTGCTCGTCGTGGTCGTCCTCGTGCTCGTCGTGGTCCTCGTGCTCGTCGTCCTCGTCGTGCTCGTCGTGGTCGTCCTCGTGCTCGTCGTGGTCCTCGTCCTCGTCGTGCTCGTCGTGGTCCTCGTGGTCCTCGTGGTCGTCCTCGTCGTGGTGCTCGTCGTGCTCGTCGTGGTCCTCGTGGTCCTCGTGGTCGTCCTCGTCGTGGTGCTCGTCGTGCCCCTCGTGCTCGTCGTCGTGTCCGTGGCCGTCGAACATTTCGGCGTCGAACTCGAGGGTCGTCATGTGCTCTCCCACGGAGAGGACCGGCGTGCCGTCGGCCTCTGCCGAGGCGAGGGTGTCCGCCAGCCCCGCCTCCAGTCCCAGGCCGTTGGCCACGATCAGGGCGGCCTCATCGAGCCGGGCACGGTCGGCCATGGACGGCTCGAAGTCGTGCGGATCGGCGAGCGGCGGCAAGACGGAGCCGACCTGGGCGAGGCCCCCGCAAGCCACGTTGCGGGTGATGTCCGCCCAGATCGAAGTGGTGGCGATGAGCCGCGCCGGCGGCTGGTCACCCGCACTGCCGGTCGCCGTCTCGGTTGGCTCGGTGGCCGGCGGCGGGGTGGCGGGCTCTGCCGGCGGCGGGGCCGCTGCACCGTTGGTCGGTGCCGTGGTCGCTGCGGACTCCTCTGACGCGCAACCTGCCAGCACAAGTGCCAGTGCACAGCCGATTGCGATCACCGTGCGGCGAGGTGTCCGGTTCACGGCGCGAACCGCGCGGCGGGACTCGAGTTTTGGAATGAGACTCATACCCGTATTGTAGTTGCCAATGAGAACGAATCTCAACCTCAGTCGGGCGTATTCGCTCCGGACGGCCTTCCGGCCGGCGATGCGGTGCCGCTAGCGTGAGCGGCATGCATGGTTCGGGACTGGCGGGACCTGGTTGCCGGCGAGAGCCTTGCCGGCTGCCATGACGAGCGTCATCGCGCGGGCCGCCGAACCGGCGACCATCGGCAGGGGCCGGTCGCTGCGTGCCGAGGGCGTCACGGTCAGCTACGGGAGTCAACGGGCCCTCAGCGACATCACGATCCAGCTGCCGGCAGGTTCGGTGACCGCCCTGATCGGCCCTAACGGCTCGGGCAAGACAACGCTCCTGCACGTTCTGGCCGGGCTCATCACGCCCGCCTCCGGCGCCGTCGAGAGACCCGACCGGGTGGCCTACATGCCGCACCAGCACGGCATTGGGATGTGGATGCCGCTGACGGTCCGCGAGGTCATCGGCATGGGGCTCTACCGGCTCCGCGGGCTCTTCGGACGACTCACCGCAGCCGACCGCGGCCGCGTCCGCGATGTCGCGGAACTGCTGGAGGTGGCCGACCTGCTCGGGCGGCAGTTCGGCGAGCTCTCAACCGGGCAGCGTCAGCGCGTGCTCATGGCGCAGGCCATCGTGCAGGAGGGTGACCTGCTACTGCTTGACGAGCCGATCACCGGGCTGGACATGGCGAGCCGGACAAGGATCCTGGAGGTGATCGAAGCAGAGCGCGCCCGTGGCGCGATCGTGATCCTCTCCACGCACCATCTCGATGAGGCCCGCCACTGCGACCACGTGCTGTTGCTGGCCAACCACCTCGTGGCTCAGGGCCCGCCCGGCGCCGTACTCACCGCGGAGATTCTGCAGGCCTCCTACGAGGGACGCATCGTGCACGCGACGGGCGAGTCCTGCGATCACCCGGCCGACCGCCTCGTGGTATTGGACGATCACGGGCACGGACACGGCGACCACGACGAGCGCGCTCACGCCTGAGCAGATGGGCGCTTGAGTCGGCGACCGGCTCAGGCGCAGTCGGAGCAGTAGCCGATGGCGTCGATCTGGTGGTCGGCGACCCGGAAGCTGTGCTCTCGAGCCAACTCCGTCAGCGACGCATCGATGATCTCCTCGGTCTCCGGATCCAGATCGATGTCGGTGACGGTGCCGCACGACCGGCACACGAGGTGGTGGTGATGGTGGCCGAGCTGTTCGGACAACTCGAAGTGGGCGTGGTTCGATCCGACAACCAGGCGGCTCACCGTCCCGACCTCCTCGAGCACAGTGAGGGTGCGATAGACCGAACTCTGGGGAACTCGCGGCGTGAGTGGCAGGATTTCCGGGATGGTCAACGGCCGGCCGGCGTCAGCGAGGACTTCGATGACGAGTCGATGATTGGATGTGAAGCGCCTGCCCTTGGCCTCGAGGCGCAGCCGGACCTCCTCGTGGAGGTCGTCACGATCGGTCAATGACACTGATGAGAGCGTACCGCCTCGTCCGTGCAGGACCGGGGGAGAGAGGCCGGATTGTCGCCCGCAGGTGCCACAATGGCCGGGTGCGGGGCGGTGAGTCGAGTGGCGGCGACGCCTCTGGCGCCGTGCCGGGACCGATGGTGGATCACGTCGACGAGGCGGCCAAGCGGGCCGGCGGCAACCTGAAGTGGGGTATCGATCCGCCGGGTGTGTTGCCGGCCTGGATCGCCGAGCACGATCTGGGCCCCCCGCCGGTGGTGCGGGACGCGCTCCGCCGCCTCGCCGACCTGCCCGACGTGGGCTACAGCCGGCGGGCGAACGAACTGGGCCATGTATTCGCCGACTGGACGGAGGTGCGGCACGGGTGGCGCCCCGATCCCCACCTCGTGGTGCCCACAGCGGACGTGCTCCAGGGCATCTGGGCGGTCGTGGCTGCGTTCTCCGAGCCCGGTGAGGGGGTCATCACTACACCCCCCGTCTACCCGTACTTCCACGATGTGGCTCCCAGCCTGCGCCGCCGCAGCCTGGAGTGCCCTCTGCGCCACGACGCCGACGGTTGGCGCCTCGACCTCGACGACCTGGCGACGCTGCTGGAGCGCGAACCGGCTGCTCGCATCCTGTTGCTGTGCAGCCCCCACAATCCGACCGGCCACCTCTACAGCCGTGACGAACTGCAGGCCATGGTGGAACTGACCCGGCGCCACGACGTCATCCTCGTCAGCGACGAGATCCACTTCGACCTGGTGTATCCGCCCGGACGCCATTACCCGACGCTGGCCCTGCCGGATGCGGCACCCCACACCGTGGCTCTCTACTCGGCAGGGAAGGCCTTCGCGATCTCCGGCTTGAGGGCGGCAATCGCGGTGTTCGCCAGCACCGAATTGCACGAGCGCTTCAACGCGGCAATGCCGGCGCACCTGCTCGGAGGTGTGGGTCGTGCCGGAGTCGAGGCGGCGATCACGGCATGGCGGCACGGGGCCGACTGGCTCGACGAGCTGCTCGCGCTGTTCGACCGGCACCGGCAACTGATCGTCGACGTGCTGGCGACCGAGTTGCCCGCTGCCGGTTGCCATCTGCCGGCCTCGACGTTCCTTGCCTGGCTGGATCTTGCGGCATTCGAACTGGGTCCCGAGCCCGCTGCCCGACTCGTCGAGACGGCGCAGGTCCGCACATCGGAAGGGTACGAATTCGGTACGGGTGGCGTGGGGCACGTGCGCCTCAACTTCGGCACGTCCACGGTCCTGCTGGAGGAGATCCTCGATCGGCTCGTGCGGGCCGTGAGGAGTTGAGCGGTCCGGAAGCCGTCGCCAACCCCGGCGACGCGCCGTCTCAACGGCGACCGCTGCCGGTCGTCCGCTACTCCGAGCCCAGGTAGGAGGCGATGACGGCAGGGTCGACCCGCAGTTGCTCGGGCGTGCCGACCGAGATGACCGAACCCGCCTCCAGGCAGTACATCCGGTCCGAGATGCCCATGACGAGAGGCACGTTGTGCTCGATCACCACGACCGCGGCGCCGAGTTCGGCCTGCACCTCCTTGATTCGCGGCCCGAACTCCTCGGTCTCGCGCTGTGACAGGCCGCCGGTCGGCTCGTCGAGCAGTAGAACGCGGGCACCGCTGGCGAGCATGCAGCCCAGTTCCACGACGTGGCGGGTGCCGGTGGACAACTCGGAGACGAAGTAGCCGGCGAAGTTCCCCAGCCCCAGGTAGTCCACCAGTTCGATGGCCTCGGCACGCTTCTGGCGCTCGGCGCCGGGGGAGGGGGGGATCCCCAGCAGGGACGGTACCAGCAGTGAGCGCCGGCGGGCCTCCAGAGCCACCATGAGCGTCTCGGTGACGGTGAGGTCGGGGTAGAGACGCGCCGACTGGAACGTGCGGCCCAGACCACAGCGGTGTCGCTCGTGCGCGCTGAGGCCCGAAACGTCATGTCCGAGTACCTCGACACTGCCCGATGAGGGGACAAATCCGCTGACCGCGTTCATCAGCGTGGTCTTCCCGGCACCGTTGGTGCCGATGAGACCCACGAGTTCGCCGCGATGCACCTCGAAGTCGACATCCCGTACCGCCCTGTTCCCGCCGAAGCGGACGCTCAGTCCTTGCGTGCGCAGCCAGACCGGCGACGCGGGGACCGCCGGCCGACGAGGCGCGGCGAGCGTTGCGACCGGCAAGCCGGTGGGTCGTTCCGGCGAGGCGCGAGCGCCGAAGCGGGAGCGGCTGATCATGTGCAGCAGGGCGTCGCGGCCGTTGTAGAGGAACTGCACGAGCCCGCCCGGCAGGTACAGCAGCAACAGCAACAAGCCGATGCCGGACGTCACGAGCCGGATCGACTCCGGGGGCGCGGTCGGGTCGAAGAGCGCCGGAATGCCTTTCACCCAGAGGACGCCCAGGAACGGTCCGGCGATCGAGCCGAGCCCCCCGATGACCGAGATCGCCACGACATCGATCGAGAACGCCGGGGCAAAGGTGTTCGCGGGGCTGAGGTTCTCCTGCAGGGTCCCGTACAGGGCGCCCGCCAGGGCCGCCACCGCGCCGGCGATGGCGAAGCCGAGGATCTTCATACGGGTGATCGACACCGTGGAGGCCGCGGCCATCTCCTCGTTCTCGCGCACCGCCAGCATCGAGCGGCCGATGCCGGTGTGCCGCAACCTCGCCAGTAGCACCGTCACGACGATGAGGAACCCGAGACAGAGGAAATAGAACGACTTGCGCGATGCGCCGAAGTCGAACGGCCCGAGCACCGGCTCGGCGACCGGGCGAACCGCCGTGGTGCCGCCGGTGAAGACATCCTGGGCGAGGATCCAGTTGGCCGACGCCACCGCGAACGCCAATGTCGCCACCGCCAGGAACAAGCCGCGCACACGCAGTGCGGGAACGCCGATGATCAGCGCCGCCAGTGCACCCAGGAGGGTGCTCAGGACCACGGCCGTCCCCCAGTTCAACTGCAGCGACAGGTCGAAGACGTTGAACGGTATGGGTATGTCGTGCCCCTTGGTGAGAGCCACGAGGCAGAACGCCCCGAGACCCACGAACGCGAACTGTCCCAGGGAGATCTGACCCGCCCAGCCGGTCAGCAGCGTGAGCGAGAGAGCCACCATGGTGTGGATCAGGATCCCCGTCCACAGCCACAGGGCCGTGGGTGAATCCATCAGCCAGCCCAACAGCCCCAGGAACAGGAAGATCCCGCCCAGGCCGATGGTGCCCAGGTGGCGCACGATCCGCAGGTGCCCGAACTGCACCGGTACTGCCCGGAGTTTCGGCGATAGCGACCAGCCGGCCTCGTCCCGGCGAGCGCGCGCCGCGAACACGACCGCCACCACCACGGCGCCGAACAGGAACAGGTCGACGATCGAGCGGTTGGCCGACTCCACGTTGTCGCGCACGATCTTCTCGGCGATGCCGACCCCGACACCGCCCACCAGCGTCAGGGGCAGCGAGCGCATCCGGGCGATGAGGCTCACGACGAGCGCCCGCAGCAGCAGGGGGGGTGCCAGGGCGGCGGTTCCGGTCTGCGCGGCGCTGACACCCTCGAGGGGCGCGATGAGCAGGGTCGTGGCGGCCGAGAGCGATCCGGCGATTCCCCACAGCGCGGTCGAGATCCGGCGTGTCGGGATCCCGAAGGTGCGGGCGGTCTCGGGATTGGCGGCCGCTGCCCGTGTGGCGAGGCCGAACCGCGTCCGGTGCAGGACCAGGCCCAGCACGCCGATCATCACCGGGACGGCGATGATGATGATGAGTTCCCTCCCCAGGATGCGGAGGTCGTCGGTGACCTGCCAGCGAACGTCGAAGGGCGAGGGGATGGGGCCGGGCTGCAGGACCGACGGCAGGTTGATCCGGGCCAGCACGAGCAGCTGGCCCACGCCGATGGTGGCGATGAGCAGGACCAGCCGGGACGACTGCGAGAGCCGCCGGATGATGGTCAACTCGATGGCGCCTCCCACGATGAAGCCGCCCACGATCGCCACGGCGAACGCCATCCACCAGTTCAGCCCGTACCCCGCCAGCATCAGCACGAAGGTGGCCGCGCAGAGCGCACCGACGTCGGCGTGGGCGAAGTTCAGGATCCCGCTCGCCCGGTAGACGAGCACGAAGCCGGCGGCGAGGGCCGCGTACGTCAATCCGGTGACGCCGCCGATCAGCAGATCCTGCTGCGAGACCCCCCAGTCCATCACCTCGATCACGACTCGACCGTCCCCGTCCCCGTCGGCTCGGTGGCCGCCGCTGGCCCGCCCAGGAACGCCGCGTGCAGCAGGTCGTCACGCTGCAGCAACTCCTCGGAGCGCCCCTCGAAGACCACGCGACCGTTCTCGAGGAACATGGCGCGGTCGGCGAGGTTGAGAGCCACGCTGACGGACTGCTCGACGACCAGCATCGTGCGACCCTGCTCCCGGAGCTGCGCCAAGGCCCCGAGCAGTTCCTGTACGACGATCGGCGCCAGGCCGAGGCTCAACTCGTCGATCAGGAGCAACTCGGGCCGGTGCTGCAGGACCATCGCCAGAGCCAGCATCTGCCGTTGACCGCCGGAGAGATCCCTGGCGGGATCGGCGAGACGCTCGGCCAGGGCGGGGAAGACGGCCAGCACCTCATCGCGCCGCTCCAACATCTCCGGGCGGCGCAGACCTGCTCCGATGAGCGCCGCGCGGAGGTTGTCGTCGACGCTCAGCGGGGCGAACGTCCCCTCGCCGCCGCGCAACTGCACCATCCCGAGTCTGAAGCGGGTCTCGGGCTCGGTGAACGTGATATTCCGCGCGCCGAGGCGCACGGCGCCATCGGTGGGCACCAGGAGGCCGCCCAGAGTGCGCAGCAGCGTGGTCTTGCCTGCACCGTTGGCCCCGAGCAGGGCCACAGTCTCGCTGCGCGCCAGCGAGAAGCTGACGCCGAACAGCACGCGCACGTGCCCGTATCCAGCGGAGAGGTTGCGCACCTGCAGCATCGGGGATGCCCGCGATCGGGACTTCACCGCCGAAAGTCTGCCCCATCCGGCGGGGTCGGTCCCGAATTCCGAACGGGTAGCCGTCCGGGAAGACAGCCCGACGGCGTGACAGGGAGGGTGAACGGCTGCTCTACAAGTGTTGTAGAACCGTGGTCTCGTCTATGTTGAGTCACCGTGGGAGGGGAACTCCGATTCGGGCGCTCGATGGCCGTGGCGCTGGCGGTGCTCCTGACGGCGGCGGCGTGCGGGGAGGGGAATGGAACGCCCGCCGCCACCTCCGCTGGGCCCGAGGCGCCGGAAGCAGCTGCCACCAGCGGCGCGGTGACGGAGGGAGCTGGGTCCACCGGCGACGCCGACGAGGACGCCGCCGTTGGTGGCGACGACTCTGCGGTCGATCCCCCAACTCCGGCGGACAGCGCGCCCGCCGCAGGCACCGAGACCGTCGAGCCCGAGGCGACCGTGCCCACTGGCGAAGCGGGCGCCGAGACTCCGGCTCCTGCTCCGGCTCCCGGGGACGCTGTGACCGACGTCGCCGATGCGGTCCCCGCAAACTTCTACGACGATCCCCGGGGCGGTGTCTTCGTGGAGTTCCAGCGCGGCTTCGACCGCGATCACCCGTTCGGTTCGCTCGACGCCTTCTGCTTCCCGCACGGCGAGCCGGGCGAGCCGCGGCGCGCGACCGACGTTGGCATCGATGCGGACACGATCACGTTCGTGCACATGCGCACCAAGATCGAGGAGATCGTGGATCTCGGTTTTGCCGCTCCGGTGGGCGACCCGACGGACATGTTCGACACGTTCACGCGCATCGTCAATGAGCGTTGCGGCGGCGTGTGGGGACGCAAGATCGACCTGCGGCTGGTGGAAGTGGCTGCATTGGGCGTCGGCGGCGTGGACATCGACACGCTGCGCAACGCCGCCTGCATCGAGGCCACCGAGGAGCACGAGGCCGTCATCCTGGTGAACTCGACGAGCTTCCAGGGCACCGCCCAACTCTGCGTCACAGAGGAGCACGAGGCAGCGCTCATCGGCCATCAGGCCCTGCCGGCGGAGTACATACAGCGGGGCGACGGGCGTCTGCTCACAACAGCGACCACCCTGGAAGCCAACCTGCGTGCTCTGGCCGAGTACCTGATCTCGACCGGCGCCCTCGACGGCCGACGCGTCGGGGTCGTGGCACCGAACACGCCGGGTGAGGCGGAGGCCACCGAGGCGAGTGTGGTGGCGACACTGGAGGCGGCGGGTGTGGACGTGCGGGTGTTCGATGTGCTCGACTGCGCCGGCACCTCCATCTGCATCGGTGGGATGGCAGAGTCCGTCCAGCGCCTGGCCGAGGAGGGCGTCGACGTGCTCTTCCCCACGGTGAACGCCATCACCCTGCCGGCCTACATCACCGAGATGGTGACGCAGGGATTCGCTCCCGGTGACGTGCAGTTCTACAACTCCGACTTCAACAGCCACGGCAACGAGATCGTGGCGGGCCTGGTCGTCACGTTCGGCGGCGACGCGGCGGGCGCTCTGTACGACGGCACGGTGCTGCTGGTGCACGGGGACTCGGGCCGGTACCGCACGCCGGACTATCCCGGGGCGACGGCCTTCGACACCATGTGCATGCGCGAGTACCGGGAGAACTCCCCGCTCGGCGAGGACTACGACCCGCGGGATCCGACCGAGACCAACAAGCACGGCATGGTGGGCCTCGTGTGCAGCGTCTACCGGGTCGCCCTCCGGGCGCTCTACGACGCCGGCCCCAACCCCGGCCGCGCCGACGTCTTCGCCGCCCTGGAGAACCTCGGGCCGGTGGATCTGGTCAGCATGCTGCCGGGCTCGCTGTCGCCCGGCAAGTGGACCATGGGCGACTCCCTGCAACCCGTGACCTTCCGCTACCCGTGCCCCTTCGAGGGCCTGGGCACCAGCGCCAACATTTGCATGGTGCCCAGCGACTACAGCGAATTGCGGGTCGAGGTCGACTGACCGGCGCCCGCGGCCGGATTCTCCCGCGGTCGCCATCTCGTCTAGCTTGGCGTTCGTGAAAGCGCGATCGGCTGCAGGGCGCGCCTGCGCGGCCGCGCTCGCCACGGGCCTGCTGGCCGCGGCCTGCGGGGGTGGTGCGGCGGAGCCTGCCACCGGCCCCGGCGCCACTCCGGCCCCGGCGGACAGCGATGCCGGTGCGGCCGGCAGCGACGGAGGGGACGACACCGGCACGTCCGCCACCGATGCGGGCGACGCCGCGGCGGCCGCTACGAGCGACACCGCCGCAGCGCCCGCGGCCGCCGCCGATGCGAGTGGCGACGAGGGCCGCGGCGCCGTCGCCGAGGACACCGGCGCGAGCGACACTGCCGCAGCGCCCCCGGCCCCGAGCGAGCCGGCGGAGTTCGAGACGGTGCCCAGCGCCCCCGAGGCCCCCGAGGCCCCGGACGAGCCTCCCACCGGCGGCGAACCAGCCGAACCGAGCGCGGACACCGGCGACGACAGCGGGCCGCCGCCCAACGTCTACGACGATCCCCGCGGCGGCATCTTCGTGGACTTCCAGCGCGGCTTCGACCGCGACCACCCGTTCGGCTCGCTCGACGCCTTCTGTGGGACCCACGATCCGCCGGCGGAGGCGCGCCGGGCCGCCGGCGCGGGCATCGAGGCCGACACCATCACGTTCGTGCACATGCGCACAAAGATCGAGGAGCTCGTGTCTCTCGGCTTCGCCGTCCCGGTGGGAGACCCGACGGACATGTTCGACACGCTCACGCGCATCGTCAACGAGCGCTGCGGCGGCGTGTGGGGGCGCCGGATCGACCTGCGGACCGTCGAGGTGGCGGCGCTGGGTGGGGGCGGTCAGGACATCGACACGCTCCGCAACGCCGCCTGCATCGAGGCCACCGAGGGCCACGACGCCGTCATCGTGATGAACGCCACGACCTTCGCGGGCACCGCCCAACTCTGCATCACCGAGGAGCACGATTCCGTCCTCATCGGCCATGAGGCCCTTCCGGAGGAATACGTGCGGCGCGGCGGCGGGCGCCTGTTCACCACCTCCACCACGCTGGAGGAGATCCTCAACGCCCTGGCGAGGTACGTCATCGACACCGGCGCCCTCGAGGGTCGCCGCGCCGCCGTCGTGGCCCCCAACACGCCGGGCGAGGCCGAGGCGGTCGAGGGCAGCCTGCTGGCGGCCCTGGAGGCCGCGGGTGTGGACGTGCCCGTCTTCGACGTCATCGACTGCCGTGGCACGTCCATCTGCACCGGCGGCATGGCCGAGTCCGTCCAGCGCCTGATCGAGGAGGGCGTGGACGTGCTGTTCCCCACGCTCAACGCCATCTCCCTGCCGGCCTACATCAACGAGATGGTGACACAGGGCTTCGCGCCCGGCGACGTGCAGATCTACAACTCCGACTTCAACAGCCAGGGCAACGAGGTGGTGGCCGGCCTGATCGTGACGTTCGGCGGGGCGGCGGCGGCCGAACTCTACGACGGGACGGTCCTGCTGGTGACCACCGACCAGGGCCGCTTCCGCGATCCGGACTGGGATCCGGGCGCCTTCGGCGAGATGTGCATGCGGGAGTACCGGGAGAACTCACCGCTGGGTGAGGACTACGACCCGCGGGACCCGGTCGAGACCAACAAGTACGGGATTCTGGAACTCATCTGCGGCGTCTACCGGGTGGCCCTCCGCGCCCTCTACGACGCCGGCCCCAATCCCACCCGCGCCGACATCGCCGACGCGCTGGCGAACCTCGGACCGGTGGACCTGGCGTTCATGGTGCCGGGCTCGCTCGCCCCCGGTAAGTGGGCGATGGGCGACTCGCTGCAGCCGGTGACGTTCCGGTATCCCTGCCCCTTCGAGGGCCTCGGGACCCCCGGAAACATTTGCCTGGTGCCGAGCGATTACAGCGAACTGCGTGTGAAGGTCAACTGAGCGATCCGCCGGCCCGCGGTGCCGGCGGACCGGTCGGCAGACTCGTCAGGGGCGGCGAGGGAATTGACCGAAGTCGGGCGGCGTCCTGTTGACGTAGCTGTCCCGCCCGTGCTGCGCCTCGGCGGTCTGGTAGAAGAGGAGAGTGGCGTCGCCGGCCAGTTGCTGGATGCCGGCGAGGCCGTCGTCGGCGGCGTTCATGGACGCCTTCAGCATCCGCAGGGCAAGCGGTGAGTGCTCGAGCATGCGCCGGCACCACGCAACCGTCTCGACCTCCAGATCCTCGAGGGGCACGACGGCGTTCACCAACCCCATGTCCAGAGCCTCCGTCGCGCCGTACTGGCGACACAGGTACCAGATCTCCCGGGCCTTCTTCTGGCCGACGTGGCGGGCCAGCAATCCCGAGCCGTAGCCACCGTCGAAGGAGCCCACGCGCGGGCCGGTCTGGCCGAAGACGGCGTTGTCCGCCGCGATGGTGAGGTCGCAGACGATGTGCAGGACGTGCCCGCCGCCGATGGCGTAGCCGGCCACCATGGCGACGACCGGTTTCGGGGTGCGGCGGATCTGCACCTGCAGGTCCAGCACGTTGAGGCGTCCGATGCCCTTGCGGGCCACGGCGTCGTCGCCCAGGTAGCCGTCGTCGCCCCTGATGCGCTGGTCGCCGCCCGAGCAGAAGGCCAGATCGCCGGCACCGCAGAGGATCACGGTCCCGATCCGGTCGTCGTCGCGTGCCCGGTTGAGGGCGTCCGCCAGTTCGAAGAGCGTCTGCGGACGGAAGGCGTTGCGGACCTCGGGCCGGCGAATGGTGAGCTTGGCGATGCCGTCGGCGGTGGCGTAGCCGATGTCGCCGTACGCCTCACTGCTGTCGAGCCAGTCGGCACCGGGCCGGATCAGGCTCCGGGCGGGGTCGGCGACGCCGCGTGGCCTGGGTGCCGAGAAGGGATCGGAACCGCCGGAGGGTCGGGCGTCGCTGGGGGGATTCACGGGTTCTCCTGGTTCGTTGTCGAAGGGCTGTCACGTCGTGACGGCTTGGGTACTCGGTCGCCGATGACACGGTATTGCTCCGCGAACCGGCTGAAGCGGCAACGGCGAGTGCGGTCCAGGCACCGCTGGTCGGCAGCCGGTGGCGCGGGCCGTCCGTCAGGTGCCGACGTCGAGAACGACAGCCAACTCGTCGCGATCGGGGGCGAGCCCAAGGCCCCACTCCGGCGACAGCCACAGCGCGCCGTTGCGCACAGGTAGCGGCGCGCAGACGTCGTCGAGCAGCATCGCGGAGGTGCCGAGGCCTGCCGGCGGGCCGCCGGCGACCGCGGCGACATGGGTGGCCGTCGCCAACCCCACGGCACTCTCGAGGAAGGAGCCGACGACCACCTCGGTGCCGCTCTCCCGCAGCGCGACCACGGCCCGCAAGACGGCTCTGGGATCGCCCAGGGCGGAGGGTTTCAGCACCGCGACGGCCACGCCGAGCGGCAGGTGGCGCTGCAGTTCGGTCAGGGGCGGCAGGCTCTCGTCGGCGGCGATCGGCACGGACGCTCGCGCCTGCAGTGCCCGGAGTCCATCGAGCCCGTGGCAGGGTTCCTCCATTAGTTCGGGTTCGAACCGGCCGAGTGCCTCGATGGCGGCAAGTGCCTCGGATCCCCAGGCGCCGTTGGCGTCGAGGCGAAGCGTCACATCCGGTGCCGCCTCCCGCAACGCCGCAACACGGGCGACGTCGTCGGCCAGGGGCCGGTTCCCCACCTTGAGCTTGACGGTACCGAACCCCCCGGCGGCGGCCGTCGCCGCGGCATCGGCGACGGCCGCCGGTGTCTCGCCGTCGAGCAGCGCCGCGGTCGCCACGGGACCCGACAACCGGGCTGGGGCCGCCGGTGTTTCCGCTGCGAGGAACGCGGCGAGGGTCGTGCCGCGCCGGCGGGCCTCCAGGTCGGCCACGGCTCCACCGATCGCCGCCCACGCGCACGGCACGCCGCGCAGCGTCGCGTCGGCGTGCGGTGCCAGGGCTTCCGGATCGCTGATGGGCGAGGCGGCGTGCAGCCAGCGTGCCAGCACGTCGGAGGTGGTCGCCAGGTCGGGGCCGTGCCATCCCCGCAGCGGGGCCGCTTCGCCCCATCCTGCGTGTCCCAGGGAGTCCCGCAGGCACACGAGCAGGCCACGCCGGTGGGTGATCGGTCCGCGGCCGGTCATGAGCGGGTCGCGTAGCGGGAGCACGTAGCGATAGATCGAGGCCGCCGCCCTGCCCCCGTGAGCTGAAGTGGCGGCCTCGGCGTCGCCGCCCCGGGTCACGGGATCGGCGGGGCGCAGGGGAGTGCGCGGGCCGGGGCGCCACACGGGCTCACTGTCACCGCTCCGGTCGTTCCGATCGATCGGTGCTCGCCAGGGCCCCCCGAACGGACGTCTCGACGAGTCGGTGCTGGGCCACGTTCGCCTCCATGTCCACCGGGATCTCGAGCACATCGATCCCGCCGCCGGCCACAGTGGTTGCGAGCACCTCGCAGAGTTCCACGGTGTGGCTCACGAGGTGGTGGCGGATGCCGAGGCCCGCCAGGACCGTGGCCAGATCGGTGCCGTGGGGAGTGAGGAAGAAACGCTCGAAGACACCCCTCGGGACCGCCTCGGCCACGGGCAGGAATGAGAAGATTCCGCCGCCGTCGTTGTTGGGCACCACGATCGTGAGGTCGATCCCGAGACGGACCGCACCGAGAAGTCCACCGACGTCGTGCAGCAATGCCAGGTCTCCTGCGAGCAGCACGGTGGGTGTCGCGGTGGCGGCACAGCCGGCGGCGGCGGAAACGACGCCGTCAATCCCGTTGGTGCCGCGGTGTGCCACCACCCGCGGCGCCCGCCGGTGGGGGACCAGGAAGGCGTCCAGGTCTCGCACGGGCATGCTGTTCGAGGCGTAGAGGGTGGTGTCGGGCCCGAGCACCTCGCCGAGAGCGCGAGCCACACCCGCCTCCAGGAGCGGTCCCGCTCGCAGAGTCGTGGCGATTGCTTGCCGGGCGGCGGCCTCGGCTTCCTGCCACGCCCGCGTCCAAGTGGAGTCGCGGCGGTTGGCGAGGCTGGCGGGTGATGCGGATTCGATGCCGTCATGAGCGGTCGGCGGATCGTTCCCGGCGGCCCCGAGAGCGCTCAGAACCCCTCGTGCCAGAGCCCCGATCGGGCTTCGCCACTGGCCGGCGGGTACCGTCGTGGGCTCGGGCCAGCGGTCGAGGGGATCGATGAGCCAGGTCTCCGACCCCCATCCGGCCAGCCCTTCCCGGAGCATCCGCCCCGCCGTCGGATGGCCCGCTCGGATGATCACGTCGGGGCGGTGCCGCTCCCAGAACGCCGTTGCGCCGGCCAGATGGTGACCGCTGGCCACGACCGTGGCCCCACTCGTGGCACCACGCCGCAGCCCCGAGGCGGCGTCGGCGACGAGTGGCCAACCGGCCAGCGCCGCCAGTTGTTTCAGCGCGGCTGCATCGGCGGGATCGAGGTCCGACGGCCCGACCGCCAGCAACCCCCTCTCACGGCAGCGCACGAGGTGGGCCAGCGACGCCACCTCGGTCGGGGATGCCGCCGTCTCGAGGCGTTCAACGCGCCGGCCCGATGCCACGCCCGTTCTCGTGGGTGCGGTCCCGGTGGGCGGCTCGAGCGGCTCGCGCAGCGGAACGTTGACGTGCACCGGGCCGGCCGGTGGGCCGGACGCAGCGGCGACGGCTCGCCGGGCGACGTAGCGCGCGTGGTCGGGTCTCACCTCGTCGGGAACAGGCAGGTCAGCCGACCAGCGGACGTGACCGCCGTAGAGGCGGATCTGGTCGATCGTCTGGCCGGCCCCTCGGTCGCGCAACTCGGGCGGGCGGTCGGCGGTCAAGGTGACCAGCGCAACCCCGTCGTAGAACGCCTCGGTGAGCGCGGGCAGGTAGTTGGCCGCCGCGCTGCCCGACGTGCAGATCAGGGCGACGCACTCACGCCGCGCCTTCGCCAGCCCGAGCGCGAAGAACCCGCCCGCCCGCTCGTCGATCTGCACCCAGGAGTGCAGTCGGGGTTCTGCGTGGGCTGAGAGGATCAGCGGTGCCGACCGGGAGCCGGGGGAGCAAACCACGTGGCGCACGCCCTGGGTCGCCAACTCCTCGAAGAACGCCCCGAAGTAGTCGTATGCGGTCACTGCCCGAGGGAGTCGGCGAGCGGCCCGTCGTCGGTGACCGACGGCAGGGCGTTGAGTTTCGTGTCGGTCTCGGCCAGTTCTGCGGTGGGGTCCGACTCCGCCACCACACCTGAGCCTGCGAACAGCGAGATCTCGTTGCTCGAAGTGTCAATGAGCCCGGATCGCAGCGCCAGGCAGAGTTCGCCGTTGCCCTCTAGGTCGGTCCATCCCACCGGACCCGCGAACCAGCCCCGATCAGTGGACTCGTGACGGCGGAGGAACCGGAGCGCTCCGGCCACCGGCAGGCCTGCCACGGCAGGGGTCGGGTGAATGGCGCCGGCGAGATCGAAGATGGTGCCGGGACCGGTGGCCGCGCGTCCGCGCAGGGGTGTGCACAGGTGCTGGATGCCCGCGAGAGTGCGGACCTGTGGTGCCCGCGGGACGGGCTCGAGACCGACGCCCGCCGCGGTCATGCCGCGACGCAGGTGCTCGACCACGGCGTCGTGTTCGCGACGCTCCTTGGGGCTGGCCAGCATCGCCCGCGCCAGCGCCGCGTCCTGCTCGGGGTCGTTCCCGCGGGGACACGACCCCGCGAGGGCGTCCGTCTCGACGATCCTGCCGCGGGTGCGGATCAGCAGCTCGGGGGTGGCGCCCAGCAGAGTCAGCGGACCGCAGCCCACCGCGAAGGTCGTCGCGGTCGGATAGCGCCCTGCAAGCCGCCCCAGCAACTCGACAACGGCGCTGCCGCCCGGCGCGCCGGCGAGGTGGGCCGTGACCTGGCGGGCCGGAACGACTTTCCGGAGCTCTCCGGCCTCGATCCCCTCCAGCGCCGCCGTGATCGTGGCGAGGTACGTGTCGTCGTCGGCATCGGAGCGTTGTCCCAGGAGGACGAGGTGGGTCGGATCCGGTGGAGCTTCCGCGGCTGCCCGCAGGAGGTCGGCCGCGCGTTGCGTCGCCTCCGCCAAGACATCACGCCCGGCCGTGACCAGCCAGCGCACCTTCCCTCGCCTGGCGATCCCCAGCAGTTCCGGGATCACGAGAGTTCCGGCGCCGAAGTCCGCCCAGCGCGAGAGATGGCCGTCCCGCCTCGGGTCGAACGAGAAGCCGCCGCACAGGATCGGTCCGGCAGGTTCTGGTCCGCCGGTGTGCTCGCCATGTTCGGCCGAGGTGCCGAGGAGTCGCGCGACGTCGGCCGTGAAACGGGTCGCCTCGGTGAAACGCTGCTCGCGACTCGACGGCTGCCACACCAGAGCCGAACCGACGCCGACCACAGAGAGATCTCTGTCGGGCTGCAGCCAGCAGAACCGCCGGTGACGTGTTGCCGCGGCCGCGAACGTCGCGAGGAGACCGGCTGACGCCGGCGCCGGCAACTCCCGACACCGCAGGTCGCTCGCATCGGCATGTCCGTGCACTTCGACGGGCGCCTGCCCGGCCGCGAGGCTCATCGGTGTGGTCTCGCCGCGCCGTCCCGAGAGGATCAGTCCCGACGCGTCCGCCGGTACGTCGATGCCGCGGCCCCGAGACGCTGCCCGCGGGCGAGCCTGCCCGCAGCGCCGGGCACCTCATCGACGTCATGCTGCACGATGCGAGTATAGGAGTGGTCCACCGCCGGACCTTCCGACGGTGATCTTGCGCCTGCTCACTCACAGGGCTTCGTTCCGGGAAAGTCGCCAACACTGACGAGAGGCCCCGCCAGGGCGCGGCAGGGACGTTGCACGGAGGAATCGCTTGCTACGCTGCCGCCGCGTGCGATCGTCAGGACGGATACGGGATCGTCGGGCGGCGCGGAGCTTGCTGGTCGTCCTCGTTTTCCTGCTGGGAGTCCTGCCCGCAGCGTCACCGAGCGTCGCACAGGAGACCATTGCCGAGGCGCGTGCCGAGTTGGAGCGGGTGGAGGAGGAGAAGCTCGGCCTCCGGGCCCGGATCGATGTGCTGGCTGCCGAGGACGCCGAAGTGTTCAGGGCCCTCCAGGCGGCCGAGGAACTGGTGGCGCGTCAGGAGGCGCAGGTGCAGGCGGCCGAGCAGCAACTGCGCGCGCAGATCGCCGTCCAGCGCCAGAACGAGGCGGCCATCGGCTGGGCCCAGCTGGACATCCAGGACGTTCGTCTCGATGTCCAGGCGATCATTGTGGAGGTCTACCTGCAGGCCGGGAGTGAGCGCACGGCGACCTTGCTGGGTTCGGAGGATCTGACGCACGGATTGCGTCGCCTGGCGCTTCTCGAGGCGGTGCACGGCAGTGCAGGGGATCTGGTGGATGAGATCCGCCTCGCCGAGGATCGCTACGACGTGGCACTGGCCGAGGCCGCCGCTTCGGTTGGCGAAGTTGAACGTCTACAGGGGGGCTTGGAGGCCGACCTGGCGGTTCTGGAGGACCGTCGTGCGCAGCAGGCCGCCATCAAGGCCGAACTCGACAAGCGGCGCCGGGCGCTGGAGCAGGAGTTCGCCGAGTGGGATCGGGAGGCCTCGGAGTTGGAAAGCTTCATCCAGGTCGAGGAGTACCGCCAGAAAGCAGAGGAGTGGGTGCGCGCCCAGGAGGAAGCGGCTGGCTCATCCGGCTTCGTCTGGCCGACGGCGGGGACGGTGAGTTCGGGCTACGGCAACCGGCTCCACCCGATCCTCGGCGTCTACCGGCTGCACGCCGGCATCGACCTTGGCACGGCGCACGGTCAGCCGGTGTACGCGGCTCGGGCGGGAGTGGTCATCACCGCCGGGCCGTGGGGCGGCTACGGCAACGCCGTCGTGCTCGAGCATGGCGACGGGATCTCATCGGTGTACGCCCACCTGTCGGAGGTGAGCGTGCGCCCGGGCAATCTCGTGCGTGCCCTCGACCAGGTTGGCAGGATCGGATCGACCGGGCTGTCGACGGGCCCGCACCTGCACTTCGAGGTCCGCCTCAACGGAACCGCCGTCGACCCCCTGGGATACATGCCGTGACGACCTCCCGGCCGTCGGTGGCCCTGCTGACCGACCAGTACGAGTTGACGATGATCGACGCCGCGCTGCGCTCGGGCGTGGCCGATCTTCCGGCGACGTTCGAGGTGTTCTGCCGCCGCCTGCCGCCGGGGCGCCGCTTCGGGGTCGTGGCCGGCACCGGTCGCCTGCTGGCGGCGATCGAGAACTTCCGCTTCGGTCGCGCCGAACTGGACTTCCTGCGCAGGGAGAGGATCGTCTCCGAGGCCGGCCTGCGGCGTCTCGCCGACTTCTCCTTCTCCGGCGACATCAGTGGGTACCGCGAGGGCGAGTTCTACGTGCCCGGCTCGCCGATCCTGACCGTCAGCGGCACGTTCGCCGAGACGGTCGTACTGGAGACTCTGGTGTTGTCGATCCTCAACCATGACTCCGCCATCGCCGCCGCCGCGGCGCGCATGCGGGCCGCAGCCGGTGGCCGCATGCTGCTGGAGGGGGGAAGCCGGCGCACGCATGAGGAAGCGGGCCCGGCTGCGGCTCGTGCCGCCTACGTGTGCGGGTTCGACGCCACGTCGAACCTGGAGGCGGGTCGGCGGTTCGGCGTGCCCACCGGTGGGACGATCGGCCACGCCTTCGTCCTGGCTCACCCCGACGAGCGCGCCGCCATGGCCGCGCAGGTCGACCTCCTAGGATCCGGGAGCACCTACCTGGTGGACACCTACGATGTCGCCGAGGGGGTTCGGCGGGCCGTTGAGGCGGCGGGCCCGGACATGGGCGCGCTGCGCATCGATTCGGGCGACCTGGCGGCCTCCGCGATCGCCGTCCGCCGCCAACTCGACGGACTCGGTGCCCGCCGGACCCGCATCATCCTGTCGGGGGATCTGGACGAGCATGACATCGCCGCTCTGGCGTCCGTACCGGCCGACGGGTACCTCGTGGGTACCGAGTTGGTTGCCGGCGCCGGAGCTCCGACCGCGGGTCTGGTCTACAAGCTGGTGGAGATCGACGGTCGCGCGGTGCGCAAGCGATCCCTCGCCAAGTCCTGGCGGCCGGGTCGCAAGCGGGCGTGTCGTCTCCTCGACGGCGCCGGCGTGGCGACCGCGGAGGTCCTCCTGGGGCCCGATGAACCCGCGCCGGCGGGAGGGGACGCGCTGCAGACCGACTTCGTGCGCGGCGGCAAGGTCGTGGTGGCGGAGGCCGCCGATCCCGCCCGCAGTGTCCGGGGGGCCCGCGTCTATCATCGAGAGGCGCTCACCCGGCTCCCGCCCGCCGCGCTCGAGCTGACCCCCGGCGAGCCCTGGCTGCCCATCGAGCCCGCTCTGGAGGATGCGTGAACGAATTCCCAGGCTCCTTCGACGAGGGCGGCGCGACTCGCGCCCTCGTCATCGTGGATGTGCAGAACGATTTCTGTGACGTACCGGGAGCGGCTCTGCCCGTTGCCGGCGGCGCCGTTCTGGCGGGGCGCGTCAGCGACTACGTGCGCGACTTCACCGGCTTCTACGCCGCCGTCGTGGCCACGCGGGATTGGCACGTCGACCCCGGGGATCACTTCTCCGACTCGCCGGACTATGCGGGAACGTGGCCACCGCACTGCCGCGCAGGAACCACGGGGGCCGCCTTTCACCCCGACCTGGACACCGCCGCGCTGGACGAGGTCTTCTCGAAGGGTCAGTACTCGGCGAGTTACACCGGTTTCGACGGCGTTGGTTCCGACGGCGTCACACTCGAGGCTTGGCTGCGCTCCCGTGGCCTCGGCACAGTCGACGTCGTGGGGATCGCCACCGACTACTGCGTGCGGGCCACGGTTCTGGATGCCGCTCGCCTGGGCTTCGCCACGCGTGTGCTGGCGGATCTTTGCGCAGGCGTGGCGCCGGACACCACGCGGGAGGCCCTCGCGGTGATGGCCGGCGTGGCCGACGTGGTGAGCCTGCCGGCGAACTGACCGCGGCCGGAGAACCGGCGGGACCGCCGGCTCAGCCGATGGCGCGTGCCGCCGCGCGGAACGACCAGAGTTCGGTGAGTCCGGCCAGCATCTCCGCCAGCGCGGTCACCGGATCCTCCTGGCGCGGCGTCTCGGCGGTATTGCGGAGGCGGATCTCCCTCACCGAGAAGCGCAGGCGGTGTTCGACCATGCTCATCAGCAGGGTCGGTTGACCACTGTCGGGTGGCACGTGCGAGATGATCTCCCCCAGCGCAGCGGCGTCGTAGAGCCGCACCGGTGAACCCATGTCGTTCCGCCACACTCCGAGCGTCAGCCCTGCCAGGGGGCGCAGCGCCCGCCCGGCGAGCGGCCGCCGGTCGCCTATCACGATGCGGGCACCGGCCTCGTAGCCGTCGAGGAGCCGGGCCACGTCGCTGTAGCCGAGGCGCACGTTGCCGCCGACGAGGAGTACCAGGTCGGGGCCTCCGACGAGCGCCAGCCGGCAGGCCTCCGGCACGCTGAACCGCTTCGGGTGGCGCGGTGCCAGCACGGTGTGGTTCCCGGCGAGTCCGGCGAGCGCTTCGTCGAGCATCCAGGCGTCCCCGCTGGACGACCGCAACAGGACTGCCGTGACGTTGCGGCGGGGCGCGGGAGCACTCACCGCAGCGACGCTACCGGTTCGAGCCGCTCAGGACTCCGCCGACGGTGATGCAGCCGTCGCAGCGGGATGTTCGGACCCGGTGAGATAGATCGCGGCGATGACGATTGCGAACAGTGCCGTGGTGGCCAGCAATGCCAGGAACCCGCTTCCGAGCCCGTAGTTGACGGTGAGCCGCAGGCCGTCAAGGTCATCGCTGGAGTCGAGCCCGTAGTTGGCCGCCAGTGCAGCCGCGAGGTCGGCGACGAAATAGATCAAGAAGCCGCTGAGCAGGGCGGCGGCGAGTTGGCGGCGCAACACCCAGGCGGTCAGCGGTGCCACCAGACCGAAGATCACCCAGGCGGTCAGCTCGGGGATGAACTCGGCGCCCTCGAGGCGCGCCACCGTGCCCCAATCGAAGATGTCCGGTGTCAGGGACTCGCTCAGCGTGTTCCCGGACTCGTCGATGGGCCTGCGCTCCACGCTGATGACGAAGTCCGGGAGAAAGCGTGCCACGATCCAGCCGATGCTGAGGACTCCGAGTCCGAGCACGAGCCAGGGGCTCCGTGGGCGACCGTCGGGCCGGCACCCGACGCGGCACTCCTCGCTGACGAGAGCCCCGGCGTAGCCGGCGGCCGCGAGTTGGACAACGTAGGAGGCCAGGCCCAGCCAGAAGCCGGTACCGGGTCGGGCGTCGTTGTAGGTGAACATCCCGAAGGCGTTCTCGGCAACGACGTAGAACATCCCGATCGTGAGACCGACGAAGGCGACCGCTCCGGCCGTGCGGTGGCGCGGCCGCCTCACGCAGAAGAGAGTCATGGCCAGCCCGCCCAGCATGATGCAGTTGAACCAGAGGTTCACCGGGTCCTTGCCGAGCACGCCGGTCCGGTAGTCCCACGAGAACCACGAGAAGTACAGCGACAGGATCCACAGAGCGAACGCGGCGGCCCCCAACTGGAGCACCCCGAGCAGTTGTCGCCGGGAACGATCTCCCGAGGCGAAGAAGGGCACGATCGGCGAGGCCACCGCGCGGCCACGCGATGCGTTCTCGGGCGGTCGCTCGTCGTTCATGGCGTCTCCTGGGATCCTGGGGCGCTTCCGGGTGTGTTGCGGTGCCGGCACGTCTGCGGCGCCGGCACGCCGCGATGAATCCCTCGATTCGGAGGCTACACGTCCATCCTCGACCCGCTCCGGAGGTCGAGTCGCCGGGCGCCGGCGTGCCGCCCGCCGGTTAGAGTCCCCCCGTGCCCTGGCCCCCGGCGGTCGACCTGTACAGCGACACGCAGACGAAGCCCACCGCCTCCATGCGTCGCGCCATGGCCGCCGCCGAGGTGGGCGACGAGCAGCAGGGCACCGATCCCAGTGTGAACCGCCTAACTGACCGCGTGGCGGAGATGCTGGGCCACGAAGCCGGGCTCTTCCTGCCGACCGGCACGATGTGCAACCTCGTGGCCGTGGCGACGCACACCTCGCCGGGGGACGCCATCGTGACGTCTGTCGACAGCCACATCGTGCGCTCCGAGACCGGCGGCGCGGCCGCCTACTCAGGGGTGATCACCGATCTGCTCGTGGGCGACAGGGGGCGATTCGCTCCCGAGGCGGTGGCCGAGGCGCTGGCGCCGGGCAACGCCTACCGACCCTGGCCGCGCCTGGTCTGCCTCGAGCAGACGCACAACTTCGGCGGCGGGACCGTGTGGTCGCTGGAGCAGTACCGGGCGGTGGCGGACGTGGCGCACCGCACGGGGGTGCCGGTGCACACCGACGGTGCCCGCCTCTTCAACGCCACAGTGGCGTCGGGAACCGCGCCGAGCGACTGGGGCGAACCCACCGATTCCATCTGGGTGGACTTCACCAAGGGTCTCGGCGCACCGATGGGGGCCGTCCTGGTCGGCGGCCGCGACTTCATCGAGGCGGCGCGGATGCACAAGCACCGCTGCGGGGGGGCCATGCGGCAGGCCGGCATCGCAGCCGCCGGCTGTCTCCACGCCCTCGACCACCACATCGACCGTCTCGCCGACGACCACGCCAACGCGGCTCGCCTCGCTGAGGGGATCTCGGGTCTGGGGCTCGGCACCGAGGACGTCGAGACCAACATGGTGTGGATCGACGTGGCGTCGACCGGCCTGCGAGCGGCGGAGTTCCTCAAGCGTGTCGCCGCGCACGATGTGCGCATGAGCCGGGTCGAGGAGCGAGTGCGGGCGGTGACCCACCTCGACATCTCCGCAGACGACGTCGGGACGGCGATCGCCGCAGTGGGAGCGGTCCTCGCCGAGTTGCCGTAAGCGCCGACGGTACGGGCCTGCGGCACCCGGTCTCGGGCGCACTTTCCGTGCGCCGCGCCCGGATGCCATCATGGGGGTCGTGAACACGATCGCACCTGCCGTGACGGCGACCGCGACGCAACTGACCGGCGTGGTTGGCGCCGAGAATTCTGGTATCGACTTGACTGAGACGCCGAATGAACATAACGACCGTGCGCCTCAATGAACTGATCGAGGCGGCGAGTGAGATGCTGCTGCCGCACCTCTGCGACGTCGCGGCGTCGAAGTTCTGTTGCCGCTTCTGCCGCCATCCGGGCTCGATCGCTTTCTGGGACAATCGTGCAGTGCATCACTTCGCCTCGCCGGACTTCGACGGCACGCGGGTCATGCACCGGGTCGTCATCGACGGCGGCCCCGTGTTCTGAGCCGGGGCGAGTACCGCCCGTGACGCCGCCGATTCTGCAGGGGGTGTGACCATCAGGATCCTGTTCGCCGACTCGTGCCATCCCCGCGCTGTTGCCAAGCTGCGCGGGCGCGGCTTCGAGTGCATCGAGAAGCCGCAACTCGGAGCAGCCGAGCTCGGTGCGCTGCTCGCCGACGTGGACATCGATGTGCTGGTCGTGCGCAGCACGGCGGTCACCGCCGAGGCCATCGCGGCCTCGGCGACGCTGTCGCTGATCGTGCGCGCCGGCGCCGGGTTCAACAACATCGACGTGGCCGCCGCTTCGGCTCGCGGGATCTACGTCTGCAACACGCCCGGGCGCAACGCCGTGGCGGTGGCGGAACTGACGATGGGCCTGATGATCGCGCTGGACCGCCACATCGCCGATGCCGCTTCTGATCTGCGCCACGGCAGCTGGGACAAGCCCCGGTACAGCCGCGCCCGCGGTCTCAAGAGCCGCTCCCTGGGCATCGTCGGGTTGGGCCGGATCGGCATGGCGGTTGCCGAGCGGGCGGCAGGGTTCGGGATGCGCCTCCACGCGGTGCGACGACCCGGCCGCGATCCCGAGACGCACCAGCGCATCGAGGAGTTGAACATCACCCTTCACGACAGCATCGGTGACATGGCCGCGATTTGCGATGTGCTCAGCCTGCACCTCTCGGGCACCGAGCAGGTCGTGGATGCCGCCGTGCTGGCGGCGATGCCGCCTGGGTCCATCCTGCTGAACACCGCCCGTGCCGGTCTCGTGGACCGCGAAGCGCTCGTTGCCGCCATGGATGCCAAAGGCATCCGCGCCGGCGTGGACGTGTTCGACGACGAACCCGGCGGGCAAACGGCGACGTTCGCCTCGCGCCTGGTGCAGCATCCCAACGTGATCGCGACACCTCACATAGGCGCCTCGACCGAGCAGGCACAGGAGGCGGTGGCCTCCGCCATCGTCAAGGTCGTCAGGGCCTACGCGGCGGGGCGCATCGTCAACTGCGTGAACCTCGAGACCGGGCGCGTGGGCAGCCACGTCATCGTGGTGCGCCACGAGGATCGCGTCGGTGTGCTCGCCGCCGTGCTGGGCGTGCTCCGCCGCCACGACCTCAACGTGGCGGGCATGGAGAACCGGGTGTTCCGGGATGCGACGGCTGCGGTCGCCACGATGGACCTCTCGGGGATCATGGCTCCGGTGGTCGGCGACGAGATCGCGTCGCTGCCTCACGTCTATCACGTGGAGGTCCGTCGGGTGCCCTCGGGCGAGGCGGCTCCGGAGGGCACCGGGGCGAGCACCACCGGGGCACCCGCCGAGGAGGACGGGAGCGAGGCGGCGCTCTGATGGCGGAACGAGAACCGGCACCGGAGCCATTGCCGGACGGCCCCCCGGTGCTACTGCCGTTCGCGGCCAGCGTCGTCCGTCAGGCGTGGGCGGAGAGGGTCGTCTCGCCGGCCTACGACGGGCTCGGCGTCGAGGAGCGGCGCGCCCTGCTCCTCGAACAGCCCGACAGCTACATGCACGCCACGAGGTCACCGGAGGACGTGGGCTGGGCTCTCAGCCCCGCCGAACTGGCCGTCCTCAACCAGATGGCATTGATCCGGCTGCTGCGCCTCGACGCCTTCGAGTCCCGGCCCGGACCGGCCGTCTACGTCTACCGGCTCATCGGCTACGGGTGCCGCCAGCGAGGGGTCGTGGGGGTGGTCCCGCTGGAGGCCTACCGGCGCGGGCAAATCCGACCGCACGAGCGCACTCACGCTGATCGAGAGGAGTTGCTGAGCGAGTTCCTCACGCTCACCAGTGCCCAGTCCAGCCCTGTGGGTCTTACTTTCCGCGGAACTCCCCGTATCGGCTCGCTGCTCGACGAGGTCGAGGCCACCCAGGAGCCGCTGTTGGACTTCGCCGATGCGAACGGAGTCGCCCAGCGGGTCTGGGAGGTGACCGATCCCTCCTTCCTGCAGGTCCTGAACGAGGATCTGGAGGGGCAGAACCTGTACGTGACCGACGGGCATCACCGTCTCGGCGCCGGCCTGGTCGTGAGCGAGCGGGCTCGTCGCCAGCGGAGGGCGTCCAGTGCTGCAGGAGGGTTTCTCCCCAGCGACATCATCCTCACAACGCTCGGGGTGTCGCCGCCGGGAATGCCTGCGGCAGGTGCCGACGAAACTGTTGACGCCGCCGACGGACTCCAACCGACGGCTGCCGACGAGGACGGCCCGAGGTCGGGGGAGGTGCTCTCGAGCGACGCCATCCTGGCGTGCCTGTTCCCGCACGACGAGTTGCGGCTGCTCGTGTTCCACCGCCGGGTGACGCCGGTCGCCGACCCCGACGACACCACGATCGAGGCTGCGCTGCGACGGCTCGGGTCGCTGGAGCCCACCGAGGCCGGCGAGGCCGAGCCTCCCCGCTCGGGCGTCTTCGGGGTCTATCTCGGACGGCGCTGGTTCCGCTTTACCCCGGCGGGCGGCGTGGATGGCATCGACGCCGCCTGGTTGCAGGCGCGGGTGCTGGCCCCGGTCTTCGGGATCGAAGATCCGGAGCACACCCGGAACATCGAGTACGTCTCGGGCGTGCTCGGTGCGGCACAGGTGGCGCACCGCTGCGACCAGTCCGGTGGCGTCGGTTTCGTGCTGCACCCCGTCACCGTGGAGACGATCATGGCCGTCGCCGACGCCCGGCAGGTCATGCCGCCGAAGTCCACCTACTTCCATCCGAAGCCCCGTTCGGGGGTATTCCTGCGGTTCCAGTAGCCCATGGTCCGCGTCTCCCGTCGTTTCCACCGCGGTGTCACTCCCGACGGGTGGCCCGATCGGGAGCCGGGGTCGCTGCCGCTGCTGTGGCGCCGTGCCGCGTCGATATGGAGGCTCGATCGCCGTCCGGCTGATCCGGAAGGGATACCGGACATCTCGGAGGATCCGTACAGGCGGAGTTCCCTGGATCCGCCCAGCTGGCGGGGACGGCTGCACACCGCCATGCTCGTGCCGGCGGTGGTGGGCGGAGCCTGGCTGGTCGCCACGACACCGGGCGTCGGCACCCGGGCCGTTGTGGCGCTCTACGCAACCAGCGTGGTGATGATGTTCGCCGTGAGCGCCGCTTTCCACGTGCGACGCTGGAGCGACGAGGGCTGGCTACGGATGCGCCGTTGGGATCACACCGCGATCTTCGCCCTGATCGCCGGAAGTTACGGGGCGATCATGGGCCTCGGCGTGCCCGGCTGGCCGCGGACCTGGCTGGTCGGTGTCGCCGTGGTGCTGTGTGCCCTCGGGATCGTCGTGCGCTGGCTCCTGCTGCACCCTCCCTTCCGGCTGATGACGACTCTTTTCCTGGCCACGGGTGGCGCGTCGCTGATCGCCATCCGTCAGATCCTGCGCGGGCTCGGAGTGCTCGGGACGACCGTCGTGCTCGTCGGCTGCGCCATCTACGGCCTGGGCGCGCTGGCTCTCGGCCTGCGCCGCCCGAATCCGTGGCCCGGGCGATTCGGGTATCACGAGGTGTGGCACCTGAACGTGATCGTTGCCGTGGGCGGCCAGTACTGGGTGGTGGTATGCGTCGTCGTGCCCTCGCTATGAACTCGAGGCGGGCGGATTCCCGCTCTGCCCGCACGCGACCGGGTCTGGCTTGCTGTAGCCGGGTGTTGTGAGCGGTGGCCCGGTGGCCGCAGGGTCCTCGCGCTCGACCGGTTCGCCTGTCGGCGACAGCGGCGGGCCGCCCGTCGGGGTGGGGCCGCATCCGGATCCGTGGCCGGAGGATCCTCGCTTCGATCCCGACCTGCTGGCTTCCGGCGACCGGCGGAACGTAGTGGATCGCTACCGCTACTGGCGCCAGGAGGCGATCGTGGAGGACCTGGACAGGACGCGGCACCCGTTCCACGTGGCGGTGGAGAACTGGGAACACGACTTCAACATCGGATCGGTGGTGCGCAATGCGAACGCCTTCGGTGCCCGGGCGGTGCACATCGTGGGGCGGCGGCGCTGGAATCGCCGTGGCGCGATGGTGACCGACCGGTACCAGCACGTCGTCCACCACTCCGATATCGCGTCGCTGCTGCGCTGGGCGGAGGGGGAGGACCTCCCGCTGGTGGGCATCGACAACCTGCCGGGCTCGCTGGCGCTCGAGCAACATCACCTGCCCGAGCGCTGCGTGCTGCTGTTCGGCCAGGAGGGGCCCGGACTGTCGGCCGCGGCGGTCGAGGGATGCTCCTCGCTGCGGCGGATCAGTCAGTTCGGCTCAACCCGCTCGATCAACGCAGGGGCTGCCAGCGCTATTGCCATGTGGGCGTGGATATGCCGGCATGCGGCACGCCCAGAGCACTCCGCCACAGACTGAGCGCTCCGTTCGACGGCCGGCGTCTAGTGTCCCGAGTCGGAAGTTCGCTGGCGTTTCGATGGCCCCGCTATTCGCATTTGCGCAGGCCAGCTCGCTGCAGCAATCCTCCGAATACCAAACGAACTAATCGCTCAGGACACTAGCCGGCGACGGAGTTGAAGCTGGCGGCGATCAGAAGGGCGGCCAGAGCCGAGAGGGACGCCAGGCTGGCGAACAGTGCCCGTTCCGGCGCCCGCTGCGCCCGGGTGTGCAGCCAGGCGCCGACTCCGGAGGCCGCCACCAGGGCCATCTTCACGAAGAAGAGCGTTTGCCAGGTGCCCGTGCTGGCGCTCCACTCGATTTCCCCGATGCTCCAGAGGCCGGTGATGATGGCGAGGGCGAAGAACGGCCAGGAGATGCGGCCGAAACGGCGAGCCGCCTGCTGGGTGACGGTCATCTCGCCGTCGGGGACCGGGCCGGACCTGCGGTCGACCCGCCGCAGCAGGGGAACGAGCCCTGCTACAACGATCTGTCCGCCGACCCAGACCGTCACGCTCAGGATGTGCAGAAAACTGCGCAGGGCATCGAGGTCGAGTGAGAAGTCTCTGATCATCGTGGGCCTCTTCGATCCGGTGGCAAATTGCTGGTCCAGGAACCCTATAGCCACGATGTCATATCGCAGCGGTCCGAACGAGTGGATCTCTCGCGGACACAGGTAGCCGTCACCATCCGTCTCACGGAGTGGTCGCGCATGTCCGGCGGGGCTGTTGGTGTGCGGGTGCCGTCTCCGTGGGCGAGACTGGTGGGATGAGCTTCGACACCGCCGCCTACATTGCCGCAACCGCGCGAGAGGGCGCTGCGGTCAGCGCGGTCGCCGCGACGGCTGATCTGGACGCCCCCGTTCCGAGCTGTCCCCGCTGGAGCCTGCAGAAGCTGGTCGGTCACCTCGGGTGGGTCTACAACTGGGTCAGCGAGCACATCGAGCAGCGATCGGCGACGATGCTGAACCGGGATGATGTTCCCCGTCCACCGCATGGGGAAGCGGTGATCGACTGGTACGCCGGCGCTCACGCCAGGGTGCTCGACGCTCTGCGGGACGTCGATCCGGCCGAGGAGGTATGGGGCTGGGCGGGAATCAACACCGGGGCGTTCTGGCACAAGCGCCTGGCGCACGAGAGCCTCATCCACCGCTGGGACGCCGAGAACGCCGTTGGCGAGCCCGGTCCGCTGGACAGCGATCTGGCAGCCGATGGTGTGGACGAACTCCTCGAGGTGCTGCTTCCGTTCCAGGTGCGCGCCGCGCAGGATCCGCTGCCGGAGGGAACCCTGCACCTGCACCGCACCGACGGCGACGGCGAGTGGCTGTGCCGGATCTCCGAGCGCCGCCTGGAGGTCGAACGGATCCATGCCCGGGGCGATGTCGCCGTGCGGGGCACCGGCGAGCAACTCGACCTGGTGCTCTGGCGACGGATCCAGCCCGATGAGGTCGAGGTGTTCGGCGACGTCGAAGTGCTGACGGCCTGGACGGCCCTTGGCCGCTGAGGTGGAGGGCGCGCCGGGTCGCCCGTCCGGCCGAGAGAGACGCAGCCAGGTGACCGACGGCGAGTCGGCGCCGACCGGCGCACCGGAGCCCGAGGATCTCGAGGCCGGATCAGCAGCCGGGGAGTGGTTGGCAGACGAGAACGCCGATGACGCGTTCGTGCCCCCCTGGTGGGTGGGGTACGACACGTTGCTGGCGGTCATCGCCTTCGTCGTCCTCTTCCGCTTCAGCGGTCTGGGTCCGGCGATCGGGGCCATCACCGTCGTGTCGGTGCTGTCGGGCTTGCTGCGCGTGCGTCACGGGGTCGGGGTGGGCAAGTTGCTCCCGCTCGTGACGGTGTGCGTCATCGTGCGCGGCGTCGTCGGGATCATCACCGACAACGACGACATCTACTTCGGCATCGGCATCGGGTACAAGTTCGCCATCGCCGCGGGCCTCGTGCTCTCCGCACCGCTGAATCGCAACCCCGCCGTGGACCTCGTGGGGCGCACTCTGGGCCTTCCGGCGGCGATGCGGACGCACGAGGCGTACCGGTCGGCCGTCGACCGCATCGTCGTGGTGTTCGGCGTGCTGCTGGCGTTGGCCGCCGGCTTCGACATCTGGTTCCTGGGTGTCACGGACCCCGACCAGTACGTGCTCTTCCGCTATCTCATCAACTGGCCGCTGTACGTGGCCTTCACGGCTCTGAGCCTGACGTTCCTGTCCAAGCGGCTGGGCCGGATCCCCGGTTTCCCGGGGATCATGAACCTGCTGGAGCAGCAGGCCGAGCTGCGCACCGCCGCCCGGAAACGGCGCTAGCCGCTCGCAGGTGAGCGGCCCCGAGCCGGCCCATGCCGACCCGCCGGCAGCCGGTAGCCTGGGAATGTGATCGGACTTGCCGCCACCGGTCGCGGTTGCTCTGAAGCATTCGCCCTTGTGAGTCAGGAGACCGAGTGACCGAGTCCTCCGGCGCGCCTGCCATTGCGGTGCGGGGGTTGACCAAGAGTTACGGCTCCACCCGGGCGGTGCGCGGCATCTCCTTCGAGGTGGCGGCCGGTGAGGTGTTCGCCCTGCTGGGGCCGAACGGGGCGGGCAAGTCCACGACCGTGGAGATCCTGGAGGGTCACCGGACGGCCGACTCCGGCGAGGTGGCGGTGCTGGGCTTCGACCCTTCGACGGCGGGCAGGGAGTTCCGGGACCGGATCGGGATCGTCCTGCAGGAGTCCACGGTGGACACTTCCGAGGTCACGGTGTCCGAGGCGCTGGACACCTTCGGTATGGCCTACCGGCACCCGCGCGACCGCGACGAGGTAATCGAGATGGTGGGCCTCACGGGCAAGGCGAACGCCCGCCTCAAGACGCTCTCCGGCGGCCAGCAGCGTCGCATCGATATGGCGCTGGGGCTGATCGGCGACCCTGACCTGCTATTCCTGGACGAGCCCACCACCGGCTTCGACCCCGAGGCGCGGCGAGCGGCATGGGAGATGATCAAGGGTCTGCGCAGCCTCGGACGGACGATCATCCTCACCACCCACTACATGGAGGAGGCCGAGTACCTGGCCGACCGGGTGGCCGTGCTGATGGACGGGCGGATCGTGGCCTGCGCCCCGCCGTCCCAGCTCCTTGGGGGCGAGGAGTCGACTGTTCGCTTCCGGCTCCCGGCCGGCGCAGCGCGAGCCGACCTTCCCGGCCCCGTCGCTGCGGCAGCCGAGATCCAGGAGGGCCACGCCATCGTGAGCACTGATCGTCCCACCGCGCTGCTTGCCGAGCTGACGGGCTGGGCGGTCGAGCGGGGGATCGAACTGGCGGACCTCACGGTGAGCCCGCCGAGCCTGGAGGACGCCTACCTGCAGCTCATCGGGTCCGACGGGGATGGCGAGGATGCCGGCTAGCCGGGCCGGCGCCGAGACCGCGGCTGCCGGCACCTGGCCGTCCTGGGGGCGCCTGACCTGGACGAGCATGCGTAGCCAGAACCGCACGTTCTGGCGCAACCCCGTGGCGTCCTTCTTCACACTCGGGCTGCCGCTGATCATGCTGGTGCTGTTCGGCTCGCTGTTCAGCTGGGAGATCGACGTGGGTTTCGGCCTGATCCCGGCGGCGCAGTTCTACACACCCGGCCTGGCGGCCTTCACGGCGGCCAACGCCGCCCTGGCCAACGTGGGCATCACGCTCGCCTTCCAGCGCCAGTTCGGGCTCCTGAAGCGAGTCAGGGGAACCCCCCTGCCACCGTCGGCGTTCCTGGCCGGCACTGTGGCCTCGTCGGTGTGGATCGCACTGCTCGGGACCCTGATCATGATGCTGGTGGGTGTGCTGTTCTTCGGCGTCGGCATCGCCGCGGCGAAGATCCCCGCGGCGATCGTGTCCTTCGTCGTGGGCACGGCGGCGTTCGCCGGCCTCGGCCTGGCGCTGGCCGCGCTGGCGCCGAGCGGCAACACCGCCCCGGCGGTGGCCAACGCCGTGATCCTGCCGATGGCGTTCGTGTCGGACATCTTCGTACCGGCCCAGGACCCGCCGGCCTGGCTGCGGATCCTGGGCGACGTCCTGCCGCTCAAGCATTTCGGCAGGGCCTTCTCGGCCGCCTTCCATCCGGCGGTGCCGGCACCGGCCTGGCAGGGCGCCGATCTCGCCATCCTGGCCGCCTGGGGGGTGGCCGGCGCGCTCCTGGCGTGGCGCTTCTTCGACTGGATGCCCCGCGTGTCGAGCGGTCGGCGGGTCAAGGTTGCGGGCTGATGGGGACTCCAGGCGCTGCCGGGAGCGTCGCGCCGGCCTCCTGACCCCGGCACGGCCGCCGCCGGGCCGGCTCTCAGAGGTCGCTCAGCAGCTTGAACGCCTCGGCGGCCTTCCACCCGGCGGGCTCTCCGGCCTCTGCGAGTTCGCGGTGGATCCGCTGCCGGAAGGTACCGAGTTGTGACCCGTCGTCGTCTGCAGTGACGCCCATCGTCGAGCGGAACTGGCTCTCATGAGCCTCGAGGGCGGCGATCTTGGCGCCGGCCCATCCGTCGGCGTCCTCGTAGTGGTCGGGGGTATCAGCCTCGAACAGCAGCAGGTGCTCGGGACGGTGCGCCGGAAGGTTCTGCTCGGGAAAGAAGTGCGGGTCGCGGGCGGCCACGATGGCCTCGGTGGTCAGCAGGCCGGCCTGGCGGTGATCGGGGTGAATCCGGTAGCGCTTCCAGGGGTCGTGGCCCAACACGACCGCGGGGCGCAGCCGGCGGATCCACGACGCCAGCAGCGCCCGTGCCCCCAGATGGGCCTCCAACTCGCCGTCGGTGTAACCGAGGAACACCACCTCGCCGGTTGCGCCGAGGCGCCGTGCTGCCTCGCGCTGCTCGGCTTGGCGGCGTACCACGAGCCGGGCCACGTCGGTAGCGGGATCCCACGAGCCCTTGGAGCCGTCGGTACAGACGGCCAGGTGTACGACGCAACCGGCTGCGGCCCAGCGGGCCAAAGTGGCGCCGCAGCCGAACTCGGTGTCGTCGGGATGTGCCGACACCGAGAGAGCGCTGGCCGGGGTCGGAAGATCGCGGCTCACGCCAAGCCTCCGGTGCCTGTGGCGAGCGGATTCCCCACGACTCCGTCTGGGCCATCGGGCACGGATCCGTCGGAGCACACCACGTCGCGCAAGTGGGGCGGCAGCCGTCGAAGATCCTCCGGCACGTCCACGTCCCACGTCAGCCCGGGGTCGTGGCGGATGCGCAGCGATAGTCCCAGTCGCCGGGCCTCGGCGCAGTGCCGGCGGAACGACCCCGCGCCGTAGGAAAAGCCGAAGCCGGTGCCGGTGGGCACGCAGAGCACGTTGGTGCCGTCGGCACGCTGATCGGGAATGGCGGTCACGCCGCCCGCACCGATCAGGTGACCGAACCCACGGGCACCCGGCAGATCGCCGTGTGCCACCACGACCTCGGCGACACCGCGAGCGGCCAGGACGGCGACCCCGCGGGTGACGGCGCCGTTGAGGCCCGTTCCGGGACACCAGACCACCTCCGCTCCCGTGGCCTCGGCCCAGGTCGCCACCTCGGGGTCGTCGCACACCACCGTTACCGGGAGGGGTGCCGCGATCCGGACCACGTGGGTGGCCATGCGGCGCGCCAAGGCGCCGCGTTCGGCTGCCGAGAGAACCGACCCCAGGCGGAGTTTGGCCTGATGGAAGGCCTTGACGGGCACGAGCACAGCCGCGTCGTTCACCGGTGGAAGTCTACTGACCCGCCTCGTAGGGTCCCGTGCCCGGAGCCTCATACGCCGCCGGCGACGTGATCGGTGGGATCGAAGCGCATCCTCCTAGGCTCGGATGCCGTCCACGGAAGGATCGACACAATGCTCGGAGAATCTCCCTCTTGTGCCGGCGGGACCTCGGCGGGACCGTGGCGATCGGCAGATCGACGGCGGCCGTCGGCCGGTGCCCCGCCACTGGTGGGCGTCCGGGTGCTGGATCTCGCCACCGCCCTCGCGGCCCCGCTCGCCGCCGGCATCCTGGCCGAGCAGGGCGCCGATGTCATCAAGATCGAACCTCCCGGTGAGGGAGATGTGCTGCGCCACGTCGGACCCGCCGTCGGAGGGGTCTCGGGCATCTACCAGATGACCAACCGGTCCAAGCGGGCGGCAACGATGGACATCACCACCGACGCGGGTCGCGGCATCGTGCTGGACCTCGCCGCCGGCGCCGACCTGGTCTTCCAGAACTTCCGTCCCGGCGTGGCCGCGCGCCTCGGCGTGTCGTACGACCACCTGCGGGCCGTCAATCCTGATGTGATCGTGGTCTCGGTGACGGGATTCGGGCCGACCGGGCCTTACGCCGATCGTCCCGCCTACGACGGCATCATCCAGGCGGCCTCCGGCATCGCGGCCCTCGAGGCGGATGTGGAGACGGGCGAGCCGCACAACCTGCGTCACACCGTGTCGGACAAGCTCACCGCCCTACACGCCGTGCAGGCTGCAACCGCGGCGCTGCTGGCGCGGGATCGGGGAGCCGGCGGCCAGCATGTGGAGGTCGCCATGCTCGAGGTGTCGGCGTCGTTTCTCTGGGTGGACGCCGCCGGGCGCGAGACCCTGCTGGACTACGACGGGCCGCAGCGCTCCGACCCGGGAGCCCATGTCAAGCCGATGGCCTGCGCCGACGGCTGGATGTACATCGTGGCGCTGACCGACAATCAATACGCCGGACTGTGCCGCGCCCTGGAGGTCGAGGCCGACGAGCGGTTGGCATCGATGGCGGGGCGTCATCGCAACCGCGGCCTCGCACGGCAGGTGTGGCGGGAGATCCGTGCCCGCCTGGGGGCCCTGCCGGTGGCCGAGGCGTGTGCCCGCCTCGAGTCCTGCGACGTGCCGCACAGCCCTGCCGTGGCGGTGCCGGACCTCCCGGAGCATCCCCAACTGGCTCACCGGGAGTTCTTCGTGGACAGCGTTCACCCGGCGGCGGGGCGGATGCGCCAGAGCCGACCCCCGGTGCGGTTCTCCGGAACACCCGCTGCGTGGGAGACCCATGCCCCCGAGCCCGGTCGGGACACCACCGAGATCATCGCGGGACTGCCCGGCGCGGACGTCGCGGCCCTGCGGGCCGATGGCGTGATCTTCTGAAACACTCGGGCGCGAGGGAGATTTCGATGCCGGCGGGCGCGGACGGTACTGTCACGCCGGTGCAGCGCGTGACGGTGGTGGGTGCCGGCTCGTGGGGAACCACGATGGCATCGCTGGTCGCTGCCAACGCGCCCACGCGGCTGTGGTGCCGGCGGCGCGAGATCGCCGAGGAGATCAACGCCCGGGCCACGAACGAGCAATACCTGCCGGGGTTCGCTCTCGCACCGACCCTGGAGGCCGGCCACGATCTGGCGGCGACGGTCGCCGATGCCGGGGTCGTCGCCATGGCGGTGCCGTCGCACGTGTTCCGCCGCGTCCTGGAGGCGACGGTTGCCCATCTCGGCCCGCAGGTACCTGTCGTGAGCCTGAGCAAGGGCCTCGAGCAGGGCTCGCACCGGCGGATGTCGGAGATCATCACCGAACTCGCACCCGGGCACCCGGTCGGCGTCCTCACTGGCCCGAACCTGGCGCGAGAGGTGCTCGCCGGTTCGCCCGCCGCGGCTGTGCTGGCAATGAGCGACGTGACCGCGGCAGAAACTCTCCGGCCGCTCTTCGCGCGCGAGCACTTCCGGGTCTATGTCGGCCACGACGTGGTGGGTAGCGAGTTGGGCGGGGCGCTGAAGAACGTGATGGCCCTCGCGGTGGGTATGGCGGAGGGGCTGGGTCTGGCCGACAACAGCCGGGCGGCGCTGATCACGCGTGGCCTCGCCGAACTCACCCGCCTCGGTGTTGCCATGGGTGGAGAACCAGCGACGTTTGCCGGCCTCGCCGGACTGGGCGACCTGCTGGCCACCTGTCTCAGCCCGCAGAGCCGCAACCACCACGTTGGCGTCGAACTCGGGCGCGGGCGGAGTCTCCATGAGATCACCGACGCCATGCAGCAGGTGGCGGAGGGAGTGAAGACCGCCCGGGTCGTCCTCGAGTTGGCAGCCGAACATCGCTTGGAGATGCCGATCACCTCGGAGTTGTGCGCGGTGCTCGACGGCGGGCGCGACCCTCGGGAGGCCTACGGGAACCTGCTGGGGCGGAGCCTGCGCCCCGAGCCCGAGCCCTTCTCGTAGGGGGGCCGTGCGCCGGCGAGGCGAACCAATTCCTGCGGACGGTCCGCTGCCGGCGCCGCGGTCCGGCAGGTAGGAGCAGTGGATCGTCGAGCGGGTGCTCGGCGCCGGGCTACGCCGGAGGCTTTGCGGGACGACTGGCGTGGGTCGCGGTGGTCGGTGCTGGGTGCCGTCGGTGGACGCGGGGCAATGGCGGTCGACACGGAGGGGCGGATCGTCACCGGCCGGAACGGCTGGTCGATCGGTTGGGAGGTGTTCACCGGCACGCGCCGCTGGGTCCCGGGTATCGAGGCGAAGGTGCGCCAGAGAGCCGCCGGTGTCGACGGAGGGGCGCCCGTTGGTCTGGAAACCGTGCTGCGCACAGGCGACGGCGACGTCTCGCAGTTGGCCTACGTCTGCCTGGCTCCGACCGCTGGTGCGGGCGCGCTCGGCGTGCTGGAGGTGCGAAACGACACGTCGGTCCCCGTGGCCGTGACGCTCACACTGCAGCCCGGTGACTTCTGGCGGTCGGACGGGCTGTGGCGGGTGCAGGTCGGCGCAGCCGGCGTCCTGGCCAACGGATCGCCGGCGTTGTGGTGGGAACGCCCGCCGGCAGAGGCGCGCGCGTCCGCCAACGCGGCTGCAGCGACGAGCGCGCCGGGGGCAGTTCCGCAGGTCACAGGTTCGCAGCCCGAGGATTCGCGGCGGGCGCGCAGCCGCCAGGGCCGGGCCGGCGCCACGATGACCTGGCCGGTCTCGCACAAAACCGCGCTCCGGGTACTGCTGCCGCTGCACGCCACCGAGGCGGGACCGCCGGTGCCGGCGAGCGTTCCCACCCTGGGACAGGTGGGGCGCGGTTGGGACGCGCATGCCGCCGGAGGTCTTCGTGTCGATGGCTTGGCGAGCGGCCGTGTCGCAGCCGTGGCCGCGGCGGCCGTTCGTCGCCTGCTGGCCACCGACGTCGGGGCGGAAGCGGCCGACACGCCCGACGGGCGGTTCTCCCCGGCCGAGCGGGCCCTGCTGGCCGCGGCCCTGGCCGTTGCGGGATTCTCCCGGCGCGCCGCCGAGGTGGTCTCGGTGCGGGCGGCCCGGAAACCCGACGCCCTCGCCCGTCTGGCCCGGCGGGAGTCGGCGCGGATCACCGAGCGTTTCGGTGGGGGAGCGTCCGCTGTCGGGGCGATGGCGGCGAGCGCGGGCCCGACAGGCGGTTGGGCCTCAGATCGCGGCGGTGACGACCCTGTCTACCGGGGGGCATACCTCGTCGCCCTGCGGGATCTCCTCATGACCGAACGCGACGGCACCCTCGACCTCCTTGGCGGGATCGGGGCGACATTGGACCTCGGGGCGGAGCGTCCGCCCATCGAGGTGCATCGCCTCGGGACGCGATGGGGTGCCCTCTCGTTCGCGGTCCGCTGGCACGGCGCAGCGCCTGCGGTGCTCTGGGAGATCGTCCCCCCGGGCAGCCGAGTCGAGTCCTGGTCCGCCGTCCTCGCGGGTGCCGGCACCGGCGGTGAACCCGGTCGGGCCGAGCCACCGTCACCGCGGATCACTGCAAACGCTCTCGCACCCGCCTGGAGCACGCGCGAACTCGTCGGCGAGACCCTGCTTCGCCCCTGAGCCGGGATCGGTGCACGTTCCCCGGACCGGGGGCGCTCGCCCCTCTCGCGCGGGACGAGGGTTCAGTGCCACAGTCTGATGGGAGCACGGCCTGGCTCCTAGTGGCCGGGGGTGACGGACTGGAGGGCCGGTCGCGCGTACAGTCGCCCCATGGTTCGAGCCGTTCCGCACGCCCCCGAGAGAGCCGGCTGAGGACCGTGCCGGCGCAGGTGCCCGCCGGCGCCGCCATCTGGAACGCCGGCCGCGCGTACAGTCGCCCCATGGTTCGAGAATCACCGCCTGGTGCCGGCCGGCACCCCTCCGAGAGAGCCGGTTGAGGTCCATGCCAGCACTCCTGCCCGCCGGCGAGGCCGTCTCGAGCGCCGGCCGCAGCGGGCCGCAGCGGCCCGACCTCGCACGGGAGGAGGAGTTCTGGGATGCCGGAGCGCGCGTCGTGGCCGGTCTCGACGAGGTCGGGCGGGGTGCCTGGGCGGGTCCGCTCGTCGTGGCGGCGGTGGCGTTGCGAGCCGGGGGGAATCACGATGTGTTTGCCGAGGCTGTGCGCGACTCGAAGCAGCTGCGCCCGGCGCAGCGCGAGCGGCTGTTCGTTCTTGTGGCGGAGTCGTGTGAGGACTGGGGGGTGGGAGGTGCCAGCGCCGCCGAATGTGACGAGCTCGGCATGTCCGCGGCGCAGCGGCTCGCCGCGGCGCGCGCCCTGGAGTCTCTGGCGACCAGTGCCGACAGCATGCTGCTGGACGGGCGTTGGGACTTCGTGTCACCCGCGCCCGGGTCACCGACCGCAGCAGCCGGGGGCTTCGACGGACCCGTGCACACCGTCGTCGGGGGCGACGCCCGCTGCGTGTCGCTGGCGGCGGCGTCCATCCTGGCCAAGGTCTGGCGCGACCGCCGGATGGTGCAGGAGGCAAGCCGCTACCCGGCCTACGACTTCGATCGCAACAAGGGCTATCCCTGCCCGCGACACCGTGCCGCGCTGGCCGCCTGGGGCCCGTCCGCCATCCATCGGCGCACCTGGGCGTTCATGCAGTATCTGCCCTCCGGTGAGCCGGTGGGCGTGGGCTCCGATGCGCAACTCCGTCTACTTGACCACCGCTAGCATGGGCGACCGTGGGACAGCCCGTGACCGTCATCGAGAGGCCGTCGTCGCGTCCGGGCGTCGTGCGCTTCGAGATCAACCGATCCCTCACCGGCATGGGGCATGAGTACTACGACGGCTCGCCGCCGGCGAACCGCGTCCGACCCCCCGATGAACTGGCACGCCGGTTGTTCGCCCGAGGCTCGATCGACGGCATGCACATAAACTCCAACGTCATCACGCTCGACCTGAGCAAGGGTGCGGACACCGCCGGCCTTCGCGAGGTCATCGAGGAGCTCTTCATCCACTACCGCCCCGGCGTGGAGGTGCCGGCCGTCGCCGGCGCCGGCGAGTAGGCGCTGCGCCATGCCTCAACGCCTCACCGAGCCCCTGGTTCGTGACGCCGGCGGCGATCTGCGGCCGGCGAGTTGGCCCGAGGCACTCGCAGCTGCGGCCGGTGGTTTCCAGCGGTCGGTCGAGCGCCACGGTGCGCAGAGTTTCGGCGCCTTCAGCTGCTCCAAAGCCACGAACGAGTTGAACTACGCCCTCCAGAAGTTCGCCCGCATCGTCGTCGGCTCCAACAACATCGACAGCTGCAATCGCACTTGACATGCCCCCAGCGTCGTCGGTCTGGCGACGGTCTTCGGAGTCGGGGGAGGGACGAGTTCGTACGAGGAACTCGAACACACCGACCTGATCCTCCTGTGGGGCTCCAACGCCCGCAACGCCCACCCGATCATGTTCCACCGCATGCTCCGTGGCCGGCGCAACGGAGCGAAGCTGGTCGTGATCGACCCGAGGCGCAGCGCATCGGCGAGTTTTGCCGACCTCTGGTTGGGCGTCGACGTGGGGTCCGACATCGCCCTGGCGAACGCCATGGCGCGGGAGATCATCACCGCCGGGCTGCACAACGAGTACTTCATCGGGCACGCCACCGCCAACTTCGACGAGTACGCGGCGAGCGTCGAGCCGTACACGCCGTCGGCGGCGGCGTCCATGACCGGAGTGCCCGCCGATGCCATCGTCGAGTTGGCCCACACCTACGCCACGGCCGAGCGGGCCCAGCTCTGCTGGACGCTGGGCATCACCGAGCACCACAACGCCGCCGACAACGTGTTCGCGCTCATCAACCTGGCTCTGCTGTGTGGCCACGTCGGGCGCTTCGGCTCGGGTCTGGCACCACTGCGGGGGCAGAACAACGTGCAGGGCGGCGGGGACATGGGTGCGCTGCCGCACCGTCTGCCCGGCTTCGCCGACCTGACCGACGATGCCGAGCGGCAGCGTTTCGAGGCGACCTGGGGTGCGGCGGTGCCCCCGCGGGTCGGTTGGCACCTGTCGGAGATGTTCGAGGCGATGGAGGATCGGCGCCTGTGCTCGCTTTACGTTGTGGGCGAGAACCCGGCGGACTCCGAGGCGGATGCGGCGCACGCCCGCCGGCTGCTGGCCGATCTGGAGTTCCTGGTGGTCCAGGACATCTTCGCCACCACCACAGCCCAGATGGCCGATGTGGTGCTCCCCGCGGCGGCGAGCTTCGCCGAGACGACCGGCACGGTGACCTCCAGCGAGCGGCGCGTGCAGCTCGTGCGCCCGGCGGTGTCGCCCCCGGGCGACGCACGCGACGACCTCGAGATCGTCTTCGCCCTGGCGCGCGAGCTGGGGCACGACTGGGGCGAGCCCGATGCGGAGGCGGTCTGGGACGAGGTGCGCTCGCTCTCGGCCTTTCACACCGGCATGAGCTACCGGCGGCTCGAGGCGTCGGGCGGCATTCGCTGGCCCTGCCCCGATGACGACCATCCGGGAACGCAGTTTCTGCACGGCCGCCTCTGGGCCGATCCCCTCGAGGGTCCCCGGGTGGCCTTCCAGCCGGTGCAGTGGGAACCACCTCTCGACGGTCTCGACGAGGAATACCCCGTCCGTCTGACGACCGGACGGCGCCTTGACTCCTTCAATACGGGGGTTCAGACGGCGTCGTTCGATTCGCCACTGCGACGCCGCGAGGAGTTGGACGTGTGCGCGGCCGATGCCCGGCGCCTCGGTATCGCCGAGGGTGAGTTGGTCAGGGTGGTGTCCCGCCGGGGAGCCGTGGAAGCCCCGGTGCGCTTCGACCCTGATCTTGTCGAGGGTCTGGCGTTCCTGACTCTCCACTTCCCCGAGCAGGTGGACACGAACCTGCTGGTGCCCGACGACTGGGATCCGCTCTCCGGCACCGCCGGATTCAAGGCCACAGCGGTACGCATCGAGCCACTTGGCGGCTGAGGGTTTGCCGCCGGGCTGCGGTCAGGCCTCGGTTGAACCGGTCGCCGCCGGATCCTCGACGACGACCTCGGGGCGCTGCAGGGGAAGAGTGATCGCCATCTCCGTGGACTCCCCGGGGGTGGAGTTCACCTGGACCGAGCCGCCGTGCTCCCGGATGATGTCGCTCGTGATCGCCAGACCCAGCCCGGTTCCCTGGTCGGTGGGCTTCGTGGTGAAGAACGGATTGAAGATCTTGTCGACCACGTCGGGCGGGATGCCCTTGCCGTTGTCGTAGATCCTGATCTCGATGCTGTCGGCGAGTTTTCGGCTCGTCGTCCGCACCGTGGGCATGTAGGACCGGCCCTCGCCGGCCTCCAGCAGTTCCTTGCGCTTCTCATCGGTGGCGTGGCAGCTGTTGCCGACCATGTTGATGAACACCCTGCCGAGGTCCTGAGGAAGGATTTCGAGTTCGCCCACCTCGGGATCCAAGTCGAACTCGAGGTTCAACTGGAAGTCCGGGTCGACCGCCCGCGCACTGTGGAAGGCCAGCCTGGCATGCTCCTCGATGAGCCCGTTGACGTCGGCGAGGCGCCATTCGCCCGTCTCACGACTCATCATCAGCATGTCATGCACGATGCGGTTGGCGCGGTTGCCGTGCGAGCGGATGCGCTCGAGGTTCTCGGTGAGGTCCGCGGCGATCTCCAGGATCAGCTCCCGCTGATCATCGGTCAGTTCGTCCTCGGCCTCGTCGAGAACCTCGATCAGTTCCTCGATCAGTTCCGCGGAGACCTCGGAGAAGTTCTTCACGAAGTTGAGCGGGTTGCGGATCTCGTGTGCCACCCCGGCGGTGACCTCACCCAGCGCCGCCAGTTTCTCTCGCATGACGATCTGATCCTGGGCCCGGTGCAACTCGTCCAGCACCTCCTCCAGCTGGGTGTTCTTCTCGCCGAGTTCATCGGCCAGCTTCTCCACGAGGTTGAGCCTCTGGACCTCCAGGGCATGGCGCCGGAAGACCTCGAGTGCCGCGGCCATTTCCGACACCTCATCGCGGCCGCTCATGACAACCTCGTCCTCCAGGTCCCCGTCGGCCATCCGGCGCATGCGGGCCGAGAGTTGGTTGAGCCGGCGCAGCAGGATGCGGCTGACGAACCCCAGGATGATCGAGAGGCCCACGACGACGCTGATGCCGGCGATCACCAGCAGGAGGATGCGGGACGTGCTGATGGCCTGCGAGGAGGCGTCCGTGGCCGCGGCGGCGTCGGTCTGCGCGGTGCGAATCAACTCCTCCACCTCGGTCGCCAACTCGGAGGCCTGTGTCCGGTTCTGGGCGAGCAGTTCGCGCTGGGTCTCGGCGAGTTCCAGCTGCCGTGTGATCAGGGTGAAGCCGCTCTGCTCACTGAGGCCCAGATCGAACAGGTCGGTCAGAACGGACTCCAGGAGAGCGCGCTGGGTGATCAGCCCAATGGCGGCGGCGCTGATCTCGATGCGGTCGGTGACCGACTCGAAACTCTCCTGCAGGGGTTCGATCAGCGAGACGTTCGAGACGCTGAACGCGCTGGAGAGAAGTTGTGTGGCGATGGCCGTGTCGGTCTGCAGGGCCGCCAAGTGCCGATACCGGCTGAACTCGGCCTCGGAGAAGTGCTCGTCGCGCGGCACGGGCGGCTCGCCGATCCGGCGGTAGCCGGTGATCTGGTAGAAGAGTTGTTCGTCGAGCGCCGGCAGGAGGATGTCATCGAGCCTCTGGCGGATATCGGCCAGTTCCTCGCGGAGGAACTCGATCTCCGCGGCGAGTGCGAACGATGTCGGCATCTCGACTTCTATCTGGGCAATGTTCGACTCGAGTTGCCGGGCGCGCGAGCGGATCGACACGAACAGCGCCGCGTCGATGTTCTGCTGCTCCAGAAGGTCGAACTCCCGGCGGAACTCCTCCTGCGTCTCCACGATCTCCGCGGAGACCGCGGCGAGTTCCTCGGGCGTGGCCGCGACGGTCAGGCGCGGGGCCGCCGCCACCAACTCGCTGCTCAACTCGGTGATCCGGAAGGCGGTCACGATCCGAGGCAGGCTCTCGTCGGTCACGCGGTCCTGCGCATCGCCGATGCTGTTGAAGGAGACCCAACTCACCGCGATGGAGGCGATCGTCAGGGTGACGATGACGCCGATGGCCACGTACATCTGCGTCGAGATGCGGAAGGCGAAGGCCACCAGCCTCTGCAGCAGGTCTCTCACGGCCCGGCGTCCTGTTCCGGGCCGGATCCCTCCGGCTCGACGGAGGTGGTCGTCTCCGGCGAGGCCATCACATCGAGTCCGTCGGCACGTAGCGACCGTCGCGGATGACCGTCAGGAACACCGTGTCCGAGCCCTGGTTGTCGCCGGTGCCGAAGGAGAGTTCGAACCCGTCGATGTCAACGGGATCGCCCTGCAGGATCTCGCTGAGGAAGCAGGCTCGGGTGAGGTTTCGGCCGCAGCGCTCGAGCCCGACGACCGCCAGGCGGCCGGCCAGGTAACCCTCCAGCGAGATGAATCCCGGCACGGCGCCGGGGTCGTGGGCGGACAGCGCGCTGAGGTAGGACGACACAACGGGCAGCGAGTCGTCGATCGGGAAGGGCACCACCTGGGTCACGAACACGCCGTCGCCGACCGGTCCCAACTCTTCGGCCAGCGCGTTGGAGCCGACGAAGGAGATCGTGACGAAGGTCCAATCCTCGCCGAGGTGGCGCGCCCAGGCGATCAGTGCCGCCACCGGCGTGTAGGCGCCGACCAGCACCACGGCCTCGGGATCGCCTTGCCGCAGGTCCAGGAAAGCGGTTCGCACGGCCGTGGTGTTGCGGGGATAGAGCCCGATGGCAACCGGCTCCATGTCCCGCCGCTCGAGGGCCTGCAGGACGCCGCGGTAGCCGGCGCGGCCGAAGGAATCGTCCTGGAACATCACGGCGATGCGCTCCACACCCTGGTCGGCGATCAAGCGGGCGACGATTTCCTCGGTCTCCTGGTTGTAGGAGGATCGGAGGTTGATGATGTTCCGCCACTCGGGGTCGCGCAGGAAGGCCGCGCCGGTGAACGGAGCGATGAATGGAACCTGGGCATCGGCCGCGACCGGCGTGGCCGAGCGCGACGTCGGGGTCCCGACCTCGCCGATCAGCGCGAAGACCCCGTCGGAGTCGATGAGTTGCTGCGTGTTGGTGACGGCAGCCTCCGGCTCGTACGAGTCGTCGAGGGACACCAGGTCGAGGCGCCGGCCGTGCACGCCGCCGTTGCGGTTGGCTTCTGCGAAGGCCGCCTCGATGCCGAGCCGCATGTTCTTGCCGAGTTCCTCGGCCGGGCCGCTGAAGGCCGCCGACTGGCCGAAGAGCACGGAGTCCTCGAAGACGCCCCCGGCCCGCGGCGTCGCCGCCGCGTCGCCGAGGGGTTCGGCGACCGGCTCGGATGTGGTGGGGGTGCCGTTCGCCGGGGGGACCGATCCGCTCTCCGGGGTGCATCCCGTCGCCATCAGCGCGAGCAGGGCGAGCACCCCGAGCGCCGGTGGAACACTCCGGCGCATCGCGGCGATCATTCCGGTCGCCGCGTGACCAGAGTCAGATTGTTCCGACCCCCTTCTCGTCGGTAGCTCAGGTCGTTGGTCAACGTGCGTACCAGATGGATTCCCAACCCGCCGATGGACCGCTCCTCCAGTGCCGCGTCGACGTCGGGCTGGGGCGCGTCGTTCAGCGGATCGAAGGCGCCGCCGTCGTCGGAGATCTCGATGGTGACCCTGTCGGCCTCCGCGGAGATGATGATCCGCACGCTCGAGGCGCCCCCGTAGGTCATGGCGTTCAGGCCGAGTTCCTCCAGGATGAGGTGCAGCTTGAAGATGAGATCCTCGGGCCACTGCTCTTGGCGACCGAACTCGTCGATCGATCGCTCCATGTGCCGGAGGGCATCATCGACGGATTCGTTCTCCGCCGATCCGACCTCCAGGCAGAAGTAGGCGGTCAACTTCCCGACTCGCTGCGGTGAAGGGTCAGGCACGTGATGTCGTCGGACTGCGGTGTCTCTCCGGCGAAGGTGTGCACCGCCATGAAGACGGCCATTGTCGTCTCCTCCGCGTCGGTCGGTGGGGTGCTGGCGAAGATCTCCGCGAGCCGTTCCATCCCGAACTCCTCGGCCGTGACGTTCATGGCTTCGCTGACGCCGTCGGTGTACAGGAACAGGGTGTCACCCGGTCCAACGTTGACCGTGTTTTGGGCGAAGTCCATGCCGGCCATCACGCCGAGGATGATCCCGCCGGTGCGCGGGATCAACGATGAGCTTCCGTCCGGTCGGATCAGGAGCGGCTCGTTGTGTCCGCCGTTCGCATAGGTGAAGTCCCCGGTCGCGGGGTCGTAGATCCCGTAGAGCAGGGTTACGAACATCTCGGTGTCGTTCGTCTCGCGCAAGAGTTCGTTGACCTCCCGCAGTACATCGCCGGGGTTGTCACAGCCGATGGAGGCACCCTTCAACAGCGTGCGGCTGGACATCATGAACAGAGCCGCGGGCACCCCCTTGTCGGACACGTCGGCGATGCACAGCCCGATGCGATCGTGCTCGAGGTTTATGACGTCGTAGAAGTCGCCCCCGACATTGCGGGCCGGTTCCATGTGGGCGAACACCTCGTAGTCGTCCTGGCGCGGGAAACGCGTCGGCAGGATCGACTTCTGCATCTTGTTGGCGACGTCGAGTTCCTTCTGCAGCGAGACCAACTGGTCGCGCGATGCCAGGGCAGCGCGCCACTCGGTGAGGTGGTCGAGTGTGCGCTCGATGGTGATGCGCAGGTCGGTGAAGTCCAGAGGCTTGGTGACGAAGTCGAAAGCGCCACGGTTCATGGCGGTACGGATGTTCTTCATGTCGCCGTAGGCCGAGACGATCACGGACTTGATGTTGGGATCCACCTGGGGGATCTGTTCCAGAAGCGTCAACCCGTCCATCTGCGGCATGTTGATGTCGGACAGCACCATGTCGATGGTGTCGTCCTCGTTCAGCTTCTCGAGCGCCTCGATGCCGTTGTGCGCGAAGACGAAACTGTACCGCCCGGATCGGATGTCGCGCCGCATGCGTTGCAGCATGAGCGGTTCCAGGTCGACCTCATCGTCGACGACCAGGATCTTGTAAGTCGCTTCGGTCATCGCGTTCCTGATTCCCCCCGGCGCGCGTGTTCGCGGGGTCGCTCTCGTATAGCCCGTCCGCCGAGTCCCGGAGATGTGCTCCGGTCAGCCTTCCAGTGCGGCCAGGGCTGTGTCTGCCGAGTTGTGGATAGCGATGATCTGGTCGAAACCGCTGATGATGAAGAGTTCGTGAACCGACGGCGACAGCGAGCAGATGGCGAACTTGACATCGCGCTGGCGAAGGTTCTTGGCGCTGAGGAGGATGATGCGCAGGCCGGCGCTGCTGATGTAATCCAGTTGCGCGAGGTTCAGTATCACCGAAGCGTCGTCGGCGCCGATGGCGTCCTCCATGGCGTCCTGAAAGTCGCTGGCGTTGGATCCGTCGACTCGGCCCTCGGTCTTGACGATCACCGCTGTGCCCCGCCGCTCGGAAGTGACTTCCATCATCGCTGCTCCTTGTCTGCCGATCTCATGGGTCCCCGCTGCACGGCGCCGCTCAGGGGCGCCCCGACAATCTAGCCGTGCCAGGAGACTATGGGGATGCCCGCCGCAGTGTCCGCAGTAGAACGATAGTCCCGTTCTCCGCGGTCCCTGCAATCCGGCCTGTCGCCATCGAGACTAGTCGCGCGATACTCCGGTGACCCGAAGTATCGCGGTGACCGGTGGTTCCTGCCGATCGGCCGGGTCCTTACAAGTCATAGCCTCGCTCACCGTGCGCCGGCAGGTCGAGGCCGGCCTGTTCGGTATCCGCACTGACCCGCAGACCGCCGGTCAGGGCGGCGGTGCCCTTGGCGATGAGGTACGAGAACCCTCCTGCCCAGGCCACCGTGACAAGCGCTCCGAGGGCCTGCACCCCCAGTTGCGGTCCCACGTCGCCGCTGCTGACCGAGAGGCCACTCCCCCCGAGAGCGCCGGTGGCGAGGAATGCGACGAGCAGGGTGCCCAGCAGCCCGCCGATGCCGTGCACGGCGAAGACGTCCAGCGAATCGTCGATCCCCAGAACATCCTTCACGAGTCCCACGGCGAAGTAGCACACGGCCCCGCCGGCCGCCCCCAGGATGACGCCGCCGACCGGACCGACGAAGCCGGACGCGGGGGTGACGGTGGCAAGGCCTGCGATCGTGCCCGTGACCGCGCCGACCAGAGACGGTTTGCCGAGCTTGACCCACTCGATGCCCATCCAGGCGAGGGTTGCCGTTGCGGCGGCGAGATGTGTCACCGTCACGGCCATGCCGGCACCACCGTCCGCGGCGAGTTGGCTGCCCCCGTTGAAGCCGAACCAGCCGACCCAGAGCATCGCCGCGCCCGCAGCGGTCATGCCTGGGTTGTGCGGGGGCGAGAGGTGGTCGGGGAACCCATCGCGCTTGCCGAGGAGGCGGGCGAGCACCAGCGCGGACGTCCCGGCGCTGGTGTGCACGACGAGGCCGCCGGCAAAGTCCATGATGCCACGGTCACCGAGCCAGCCGCCGCCCCACACCCAGTGGCAGATCGGCGCGTACACGACCAGCAGCCAGAGAGCGCTGAAGATGATCACAGCGTTGAACTTGATCCGCTCCACGTAGGCGCCGACGATCAGCGCCGGTGTGATGACGGCGAACGTCATCTGGAACATGGCGAAGGCAATCTCGGGGATGGTGCCGCTGAGGGAGTCGGTCCCGATGTCCCAGAGGAACGCCTTGGACAGCGAACCGATCATCCCGCCGGCCGAATCGCCGAACGACATGCTGTAGCCGAGGATCATCCACAAGACGCTGGCCAGGGCTGCAATGCCGAAGCAGTGCATGATCACGGACAGAACGGACTTCGAACGCACCAGGCCGCCGTAGAACATCGCCAGGCCCGGCAGCGTCATGAACAGGACCAAGGCGGTCGAGGCGAGGATCCACGCTGTGTCGCCGGAGTTCATGGACACCCTCCTTGCTGTCCGGAATGATGCGGCGGACGCAGGATAATAGGGCGGGGCTCGGCCGTCAGCGCGCCGGAGGCTCGGAGGACACCGCTGTCACATCCGTGACCGATCGTAATCCCACACTCCCCATCACCTCCGCTCCGGTCGGCCGTGCCCGGCGCCCCGATTGTGCCGGAGGCGGGCGACGACAATAATCGCGCTGTGACGGTGCCATCCCGACGGATCCTCGGGGTCGCGGCCTCGCACAGCAGGTCAACCGGCGGGCGGCCGCTCGCCAGGGAGGATGAGCCATGATGGCAAGCCCGAACCACCGGTTCGGCCACCTCGTCAACACCGCGCGCTTCAAGGAGATGCAGCCCTCCGTCGGCGATGTCGCCGACGGCTGCTACTTCCCTCCGGAGTACTACACCTCCGAGGAGTGGTTCGGCTTCGAGCAGGAGGCCATCTACGCACGCTCGTGGCTCTGCGTGGGGCGGGCCGACTTCCTGAAGGCGCCCGGGGACTACTTCACCATCAGCATCAACGACGACCCGCTTCTCGTCGTGATGGACGACACCGAGACGATCCGGGTGATGTCGGCGGTCTGCCAGCACCGTGGCCACCTGCTCGCCGAGGACGCCGGCCGCAAGGAGACCGGGCTGTTCCGCTGTCCTCTGCATTCCTGGTCGTACGATCTGCGCGGTCGCCTTCGGCATGCGCCCGAGATGGGCCGGACCAATAACTTCCGCCGGGACGAGATCTGCCTGCCTCAACTCTCCGTCGAACTCTGGCAGGGCTTCGTGTTCGCTCATTTCGATCCGGATCCGCCCCCGCTCGCCCCGACCCTGACCCAACTGGCCGACGAGATGGAGAACTACGGCGTCGCGGAGATGGTGAGCCTGCCGACCATGGATATTCCCGACTACCCGTGGAACTGGAAGGTCATGCTCGAGAACTTCATGGAGCCCTACCACAACGCCTACCTGCACAAGGGCATCCACGACTTCGCGCTCGGCCACGGGTTCGTGGAGCACAGCCCCGACGAGAACGTCATCATGCACCCAACCGGGTTCGACCGCACCGACGGCGCCTTCAACCCGCTCCACAAGGCTCTCCTGCCTCCGATTCCGACACTGACCTCCGAGCAGAGGAACCGCGTCATGTTCGCCATGATCCCGCCGATGATGCCGCTCGGCCTGGTTTCCGACCACATCTTCTACTTCCTGATCCTCCCCAACGGAGCCAATGAGATCACCATTCGCGTGGGCCTGTGCGTACCACCGGAGGCCCTGAAGGTCCGGAACTTCGGCAAGATCATCGATTGGGTCATCGATGGCATCATGATGTACAACGATCAGGACGTGGTGGCCGACACGGCCGTGCAGAAAGGGCTCCGATCCCGGTTCGCCCCCCGCGGTCGGTTCTCCTGGAAGGAGACCACCGTGGTGCAGTTGAACCGGTGGCTGTATCAGAGGTATCGGGCCTATGCGGAGAGCGAAGCGCTCATCTGATAGCCGGGACGGGAGTTCACTCGATCGGCCCCGGCCGGAGGAGCACGCACATGGATGATCTTCGAGGGCGGCTGGACGGGATGGAGCGACGTCTCGGGCGCATCGAGGCCGAACGTGCCATCGAGCAGCTCATGCACCGCTACGTCCACGCCATCGACGTCATCAAGGACGCAGAGGTGACCGCGGGGTTCTTCGCGCCGGACGCGGTCTGGGAGGGCCAGGGGAATCTGACGGAGTTCAGGGCCGACGGTCTCGACGAGATCACCGAGATGTTCCACCGGAACCCGTCGATGCTCCCGTTCACGGCCCATTTCCTCACGAACCCCGTTGTCGACATCTCCCCCGACGGCATCGAGGCCCGTGGGCGCTGGCACGCCCTGGAGGCGGCCACCCTGTTCGACGGGGAGACCGCCGTCTGGCTGATCGCCCACTACGACAACGACTTCGTGAAACACGACGGCGAGTGGAGGATCGCCCGCCTGCGTTTCGAGGATCGGGTGATCTGCCCCTACGAGGAGGGCTGGGCGCGGACCAGGTACGTGTCGCCGGTGACCCTCGAGCGCGTGGCGCAGCCGCGCCCGACCGCGCCGGGGGGCGGCCCGCTCACCCGGCTGGCAGACCATGAGGAGGAACAGGCCCGATGACCGTGCTGACGACCGAACTGCGTGATTCGTTCGCCGCTTCCACGACGGCGGTCAACGAGGCGCGCCTGTTGCCGCCGCTGATCTACACCTCGCAGGAGTTCCACGAGTTCGAGCGGCGGTCCATCTTCTGTCACGAGTGGCTCTGCGTCGGACGAGTCGACCAGGTCCCCGAACCCGGCGACTTCCGGTGCATCACGATCGCCGGCGAGCCCCTGATCCTGCTGCGGGCTTCCGATGGCGAGGTCGGGGTGATCTCGGCCGTCTGCCAGCACCGGGGCATGGTGCTGGCCGAGGGTGCCGGGAACACCCGCCGCTTCACCTGTCCCTACCACCACTGGTCCTACGGTCTGGACGGCACCCTCCTGGGAGCCCCGGCCATGGAGCGGGCCGTGGGATTCGACAAGGCCGACCACGGGCTTCCGCGACTCCGCACGGAGTTGTGGCAGGGCTTCGTGTTCTGCAACCTCGACCCCGACGCTCAGCCCCTCGGCCCGTCTCTGCGCAAGATCGACGCCATGCTGGAGAACTACGACCTTCCCGAGACGGTCACGCGCGAGGGGAAGACGCTCCCGGGCCTCCCGTGGAACTGGAAGGTCATGATGGAGAACTTCAACGACCCGTACCACGCAAGCCGGCTGCACGGCCCGCTGCAGACGTTCGCCCCCAGCCATCTGAACGACTACCTGCCCTGGGACCCCGACGACGGCGCCGTCGGCCGCATCCAGCACTTCACCGACATCGACGGCTCGTTCAACCCGACCAAGAAGTGCCTCCTGCCGGTGTTCAGCAACCTCACCGACGAGCAGCGCAAGCGCGGCGGGTTCGTGCTCATCCCGCCGACACTCTCGCTGGCCATCGTTCCCGACGAGATCGCCTACTTCATCATCAGCCCCGACGGTCCCGGGGAGATCACGATCAACATCGGGTACTGCTTCGAACCGTCCGCCCTGGTTGACCCGATGTTCGAGTACCTCTTCGAGCAGGCCGAGCAGGGAGTGAACAACTTCAACGTGCAGGACATCTACGCCGACGAGATGGTGCAGATCGGGCTGGGCTCGGTCTTCGCCCCGCGTGGCAGGTACTCGTGGCAGGAGGAGACGCTGGCGCAGTTCAACCGCTGGCTCGTGACGCGCTACGAGCGGCACTGGCCGGACGGGGCCTGATCGCCCGGGTTCCGCGGCCCGGGCGGGACCGCCGGCGGCTGTCGACGGTGCGTCCGGCGAAATCGCACCGGCGCCATCCCCCGGGCGTCCCCGCCCTCGGTTGTGCCGCCCGAGTGTTGCGTCATTCCGGCGGAGGCCGGAGTCCATGTGTGTCGGGGTTCTGGCGGTGGTGTCCGCCGCGGCGCCGTGTGCCGTCGCGGCTCGTGAGGTTCTGACCCGCCGAATCGCCGGTCCGGCGCGGCGGTGTGATCGTCGCGTCGGGGGCGGCGTGGTGTTCGGCTGGGGCGAAGTGTTGTCCGATCTCGGATTGGTGGTGGTTCTGGTGTTATGGTCCCGCCGCGGATGGCTTCGTCCGCTGAAGGAGCGTGGGCTATGGGTTTCGACCACTTCGACCATTTCGATTGTTCGGTTGCCGGTGATCGTGCCGTGTCCTCACCCCTGACGCGGGGGGGGGGGGCGTTGGGCGCGCCCGGCGGTAGGGGCGTGGCGCCGGGTCTGTGCCGCGTGGGCGCGTGAGCGCGCCCCGAGTGGCTGCCGTCGCCGGGTCGGTGCCGCGTGCGTGGCGGTGGCGCTGATCGCGTCGTCGCTGGCGCTGTCGGGGGGCACGGCTGGTGCTCAGGAGTCAGAGGAGTCCCCGAGTTCGGAGTCGCCGCCGGCGGGCGCGGGCGCCGAGCCCTCCAAGGCGGTCACCGGCGTTTGGTGGGACGGTTCGGGGACCTTGGCCGCCGCGCCGCCGACGGTTGTCGGGGAGGGTCGCTGCGACTCCTATGGGGGTTGGTTGGGCCTGTTCGCCGGCGACACGGTGGCGAAGGTGTGCCCCGGCGGCGCCGCGACCGCCCCAGGCGGCGGTTTGCTGTCGGGTTCGCCGCGGGGGGTGGGTTGGTTCGAGGGCTTCGACGCCGACGCCTATCCCCCCGACGCCGACGCGCCCGATGGCGACGGGCCCCTCGTCGGCGGCCCGTACGCGGCCGTCGAGCTGTTCAGCGCCCCCAACCTCACCGCCGCCACCTACCGCGCTCTCGGCGCGCTCGACGTGGTTTTCGACGGCGGCACGCTCAGCGCCGACTTCTCGACATGCACCCACCGCACCGAAACCGCCTACTCGTCGTGCCTGACACGGGTCCCGGGCGCCGCGCTACCCCCGGGCGCCTTCGTCGGCGTCGCCACCACCGGCACCGAACCCCCACCCCGCACCCCCCAGCGCGGCCCCCGCGGCACAACGGCGACGACGCCGCCCGCCGAGCGCGCCGCCCTCATCGCCCTCTACAACGCCACCGACGGCGCCAACTGGATCCGCAACACCAACTGGAACACCACCGAACCCGTCAGCACCTGGCACGGCGTCACCACCAACACCAACGGCTTGATCACACACCTCTACCTGCACGGGAACAACGTATCTGGCACGATCCCTGCCGCGATCGGCGACCTCACCAACCTGGAAACCTTCCAACTGCAACTCAATGATCTGTCAGGTTCTATTCCCGTCGAACTGGGCGGTCTCACCAACCTGAAAACCCTCGACTTGTTGGGGAATCGTTTGTCGGGCTCTATTCCCGCCGCATTGGGTCAACTCACTAACCTGGAACGCCTCAATCTACATGGAAACACTGACCACAGCGCCTTGGCCGCAGACGCCGGTGGTTTGTCGGGGAGTATTCCTGCCGCGCTTGGCGACCTCACTAATCTGAAGTTGCTCAACTTGTCCTTTAACATGTTGTCGGGTCCTATTCCCGCCGAGTTGGGCCGCCTCTCCAACCTGGAAATCCTCGACCTCGGTGTGAACTCCGTCTTCGGTGTGAACTCCGTCTATAGCGACGGCGCGTACATTAGCGGCTTGTCGGAGGAGATTCCCGCAGCGTTGGGCAATCTCACCAACCTGCGACTGCTCGACCTATCTTTCAACAGATTGTCGGGAAGTATTCCCTCCTCTTTGGGTCGTCTTACTAACCTCACACACCTCTATTTGTACTTCAACGACCTCTCGGGGGCCATTCCTACTGAGTTGGGCGACCTCACCAATCTGGAACGTCTCTGGCTACGCGGCAACGGCTTCTCTGGTTGCGTTCCTACCGCACTGGCGGAGATCCCGGACACCTTTTTCGATCGTGAGCTTTCGTATTGCAGGGACCTCGAGTTGGTCAGTGCGGTCCTTGTCGACGGCGGCGCGGTCGAGTTGACCTTCGACGCAGATCTCGACGAGTCCTCGGTCCCGCCGGTCGGCGCGTTCTCGGTCAGCGTCGACGGCGCGAGCCCGAGGATCAGCGGCGTGACCGTGGCGGGTCGGGTGGTGGCGCTCACCTTGGCGTCGCCGATCACATCAGCGCAGCGAGTGACGGTCTCGTACACGGCGCCCACGGCCACCAGTGCGCAGCGCATCGAGACCACGAACGGCGACGCCGCGGCGGGGTTCACCGACGAGCCCGTGACAGTCCCACCGGACCCGCCGGCGATCACCGCTGTTGAGTCGACGACGGGCGGGTTGACGGTCACCTGGACTCCCGTGGGCGGCGTCAGCGGCTACGACATCGAATGGCGCCGCGACGGTGAGGCGGCATGGCAGTCGACGCGCACGGGCCTCCGACAGCGGTTCACCATCGGCGGCCTGACCGACGGCGCCCTGTATTGGGTGCGCGTCCGCGCCGTCGAGACCCACGAGGGCCTCACCGGCCAAACCCTCTACAGGACCGGCTGGTCACAACCCGAGCCGGGCATCGCCGGCGACTGGACACCCCAGAACCTCCAAGTCACGTCCGGCGACCGGATGTTGGCCGTCACCTGGGGCACGGTGGCCGGTGCCACCGGCTACGAGGTCGAGTACTGGCGCCGGGGCGGGTCCTCGAGGTCTCAGCAAGCGGATGCGGTGCGTGACGGGCAGGGTTGGGCAGCGCACATCGTCGGTCTGGACAACGGCACGACCTACGACGTGCGGGTCCGGTCGGTGAGACACTTCAACCCCGATGCGATCCTGCCTCCTAGCTATGACCGGGAACTGGCGAGCGCCTGGGTCACCGGTGAGGGTATGCCGAGTGTCGTGTTCGTCGTCGCCGCCGATGACAGTCCGCGGTTCGTGCGGGCCGGCAACGCTGTGGAACGGGCCGTGCGTCTCGTGTATGACGGTGACGACGACTCGGATGACTCTGATCGTGGGCAGTCCCGGCCGCTGGCGAGCCGGTCGATGGGTGCTTGGATTCTCACCGGGCCGAGCCGGGGGCAGAGGGTTCAGTGTCGGGTGGGCGCAGCGCCCGAGCAGGTTGCTGATTTTGTGGAGGCGACCGGTGATGCGCCGCGTGGTCGGTGTGTGACCGACGGTGAGGGTCGTCTGACGCTGGTGTACACGTCTGTTTTGCCGAGCGGCGATCTTGCTGTTGACATGGATCACGTGCGTCTCCATGTCGACCCGAACAAGAATCAGCAGCGTGACCCGAGGGAGTCATCGGTGGATCTGGATCCTTCGGTCGCGATTGTTCGCCCGATCAATTATGGGGCGCTCGGGGATTCGTATTCGGCGGGCGAGAACGGCGAGCCGAACGACCGGCGGCTCGATCCCTTCGAGGGTTCGTATGTTGATGCGGAGTGTCGCCGTTGGACTATGGCGTATCCTTTCTTGGTCTCCGGGAGTAGGGCTTATGGCAGTCTCGGTTTCTATGCGTGCAGTGGCGCGGTCACCTCTGACGTTTATGTTCCTGTCGGTGGTGGTGTGTTCAACGGGCAGTCCTCGTTGCTGAATACGCTGAATACGGGTCTCGATATGGGCGCACGACAAGCCGTTGACATGGTGACGATCACCATCGGCGGCAACGATATAGGTTTCGGCGATGGGATCAATGACTGCTTCCAGTTGGAGGGTTGCGACTTGGGTAGTCTGAAGATCTCGATTGATCAGGTGAAGGGCGAACTGCGGAACGTGTTGAGCGGGTTGAGGGCGGCTGCGCCGCACGCAAGCATTTTCGTGTTGGGATATCCGCAACTGGTTCCATCTGATCCCATCGGTTCCTGTCGGGCCCTGAACCTGGATTCCGTTGTCAGAGCAATTAGGCAGGATTTTCCCAGAAACGCGGGATTCAGCTTCGGCAACAGTCTCCGTAGGACGTTCTTGAATAACTTTGGCCTTGGGTTTGTTGTGGGGATCTCTGGCGGTGAGCGGCAGTTTCTGCGGGATACCGGGGTTGACCTGAATATGGCCCTCAGTGATGTCGCGGGCGAGAAGGGTGCGCATTTTGTTGCTGTCGCCGGCGAGTTCGCGGGCCATGAGCCATGTGGCGGGGAGGAGGCTTGGCTCTACGGCGTGGTGGCTGAGCGTGTTGATGCTGATGTCGTGGACTCGCCCAATGCGCTTCCTTTCTCGGATCGGTCGTTTCATCCGAATGCGGCGGGTCACCGGGAGTACGCTCGTATTCTGCGCGACTACATCGAGGGCGCCCTGCGGGGCCCCGGTGGTGTGAACCGTGCGGGGCTGCCGAACAATCCGCCTGTTGGCGCCTCGCAGCGGGGAGATGCGGGAGTCGCCCGTGGCGCGGCGACGGCGCGGGCCTCGGGGAAGGGTTCTGGCGAGGCAGCGAGTTCCGGCGCGGCTGCATCGGCGGCATCGGCGGGATCGGGGACCGGTTTCCTGTGGGCGCGGCGGGTGGTGCCGGCGGCGTCGGCGTGTGCTGCGCCGTTGGCGCCCGGTGATCGGGTGGAGTTGTTCGCGGTGGGTTTCGCGGCGGAGGCGGCGGTGAGCTTCTCGGTGTTGGGCGTGAGTGTTCCCGCGGTGGGTGTGACGTCTGTGGTGGCGTTGTTGTCGGCGCCGACGATTCCCGCGGCGACCGCGGACGCGTCGGGGCGCCTGGAGGTGACCTGGACGATTCCCGGCGCGCCCGCGCCGGATGTGGATGCGGCGCCGCGGGCCTATGTCGTCGAGGCGTCGAGCACCGACCGGTCCGGCGAAATCGCCGCGGCCCGGTCGGTGGCGCCGCTGGTGGTGTATCCGGGTGTGGCGCCGTGCGCGGTGGACGACACGGCGTCGACGTCGCTGGGCCGCCCGGTGCGGGTCGCGGTGCTGGCCAACGATGTCGCGCCGGCGGGCGGGTCGCTGGATCCGGGTTCGGTGACCGTCGAGCCGGTCGGCGGCGGCAGCTTCGTCGTGGACGGCTCGGATGGTTCGTTGACGTTCACGCCCGGTCCGGGTTTCGCGGGAACCATCACGACGCGTTATGTGGTGTATGACGGTTGGGACGTCGGCGTCAGCGCCGCGGTCACCATCACCGTCGACGCGGGCTGCACGATCACCGGCGCCGCAGATGCCACGGTGATCGAGGGCACCGACGGCGACGACGTGATCTGCGTGGCCGACCCCGACGATTGGGACGCGTTCCACGTCATCGACGCCAAAGCCGGAAACGACGTCATCATCGGCGGCGACGGCATCGATTGGATCGACGGCGGCGCCGGCGCCGACACCATCTACGGCCGCGACGGCGATGACCGCATCACCGGCGGCGCCGGGGTGGACACCATCCACGGCGGCGACGGCTTCGACACCGTCTACAGCGCCGACCTCGCCGACACCATCGTCGACGACGCCGACGGTCACGAACTCCTCCTCACCCCGCCCGCGGCGCCGGCGCACGTCGCGCCGGTCGCCGGCGCCGACGCGGCGTATGTGCCGCCGGGCGAGACGGTCGACATCGCCGTGTTGGGCAACGACTTCGACCCCAACGAGAACCTCGTCGCGGCGTCCCTGTCGATCACGCGGGCTCCGGTGGCGGGCAGCGCGCGGGTTGTGGCGGTCTCCGGCGTCGACGTGGCGATCCGTTACACCGCCGGCGACAGCGGCGGCGTCGACACGTTCAGCTACGAGGTCTGCGACACGCTGGAGACCTGCACGACCGGCCAGGTGACCGTCACCGTCGGCACCGCGGGCTGCAGCATCGTCGGCACCGACGGCGACGACGAACTGCGGGGCACCGCGGGGCCCGATGTGATCTGCGGCGGTGGCGGCGACGACACCATCTACGGCCTCGGCGGCGATGACGTGCTCGTCGGCGGCGCCGGCGACGACGTCCTCTACGGCGGCGACGACACGCTGATCGGCGACGACGGCGCTGATGTGCTGTTCGGCGGTCCCGGCGACGACCGGCTGTTCGGCGGCGGCGGCGCGGACACCCTCTGGGGCGGACCCGGCGGCGACGCACTCGCCGGCAACCGGGGCAACGACACCATCCACGGCGGCGCCGGCAATGATTACGCGGTCGGCGGCGGCGAGGACGACAGGTTGTTCGGCGGTGCTGGCGACGACACCCTCGACGGCCACGCCGGCGATGACACGCTCCATGGCGGGCCGGGCCGTGACATCCTCACCGGCGGCAACGGCGACGATGTGCTGTTCGGTGGTGCTGGTAATGATCAACTCAGCGGCGGCTCCGGAACCGACACGCTGTGGGGCGGCGCGGACATCGACCTGTTGTGGGGCAACACTCAGGACGACACCCTGCACGGGGGTAGTGGCATCGACATCCTGCGTGGTGGCGGCGGCGATGACCGTCTGGCCGGCGGCGCCGGGGATGATCAGCTGCACGGCAACGCCGGCGACGACGGTCTGTGGGGCGACACCGGTGTTGACGGCCTCGACGGCGGTAATGGTAGGGATTACGTCGACGGCGGCGAGGACACCGACAGGTGCACCCGCGGCGAGAGGTCGGCGCGATGCGAGGCGTAGCGAAGTGTCCCACCCAGCGGGCGGCGGGAGTTGTTTTGGTGATCGTGCTGGTGGTGGCTGCGGCGGGATGCGGCAAGGCCGACGAGGGGCGGTTCACCTCGGTGGCAGCCGGGACCGATCACTCGTGTGGTGTGCGCGTCGACGGCACGGTGGCGTGTTGGGGCGACAACTACTTCGGCCAACTCGACGCGCCCGGGGGTGCGTTCAGCGCGGTAGTGGCCGGAGGTTTTTCTTCGTGTGGGCTACGCATCGAGGGAACCATCGCTTGTTGGGGATGGGACGGCACCGGGCAGGCCGACGCGCCGGCAGGTGTGTTCAGTGCGGTGTCGTATGGTGGTTTGCATTCGTGTGGGGTGCGTGCCGACGGTGCGGTGATGTGCTGGGGGAGCAACGGCGAGGGGGAGGCCGACGCGCCGGCTGGTGTGTTCAGCGCGGTGTCGGCTGGAAGTGCGCATTCGTGTGGGGTGCGTGTTGACGGCACGGTGGCGTGTTGGGGCAACAACGGCTGGGGGCAGGCCGAGGCGCCGCCCGGTGCGTTCAAAGCCGTATCGGCCGGCGATACGCATTCGTGTGGCGTGCGCGTTGACGGCACGGTGGCGTGTTGGGGCAACAACGGCTGGGGGCAGGCCGAGGCGCCGCCCGGTGCATTCAGCGCGGTGTCTGTCGGGGCTGTGCATTCGTGTGGCGTGCGCGTGGATGCCACGGTGGTGTGCTGGGGGTCCAACGGCGACGGGGAGGCCGACGCGCCGCCCGGTGCATTCAGCGCGGTTTCGGTTGGGCCTAGCCATTCGTGCGGGCTGCGCCTCGATGGCACCGTCGAGTGTTGGGGTCGCAACGACAGCGGGCAGAGCGGCGCGCTCGCTGGTGTGTTCAGCGCATTGTCCACCGGCGCGGATCGAGCGTGAGGACCGCGCACCGACGGCGCCATCATTGGCGGGACGGCAACGGCGACGACACGCTGATCGGCGGCGACGGCGCTGATGTGCTGTTCGGCGGTCCCGGCGACGACAGGCTGTTCGGCGGCGACGGCGCGGACACCCTCTGGGGCGGACCCGGCGGCGACGCACTCGCCGGCAACCGGGGCAACGACACGATCCACGGCGGTTCCGGTAACGATTACGCGGTCGGCGGCGGCGAGGACGACACGTTGTTCGGCGGTCTCGGCGACGACACCCTCGACGGCCACGCCGGCGACGACACGCTCCGCGGCGGGGCGGGCCGGGACACCCTCAGCGGCGGAAACGGCGACGACATGCTGTTCGGCGGCGCTGGCAACGATCAGCTCAGCGGCGGCGCCGGCGAGGACACCTTGTGGGGCGGCGCCGACATCGACCTGCTGTGGGGCAACACCCAGAACGACACCCTCCACGGCGGTAGTGGTATCGACATCCTGCGTGGTGGCGGCGGCGATGATCGTCTGGCCGGCGGCGCCGGGGATGATCAGCTGCACGGCAACGCCGGCGATGATCGCCTGTGGGGCGATACCGGCGGCGACAGCCTCGACGGCGGTAATGGAAGGGATTACGTCGACGGCGGTGAGGACACCGACAGGTGCACCCGCGGCGAGAGGTCTGCGCGATGCGAGGCGTAGCGAAGCGTCCCACCCAGCGGGCGGCGGGAGTTGTGTTGGTGGTCGTGCTGGTGGTGGCTGCGGCGGGATGCGGCAAGGCCTACGAGGGGCGGTTCACCTCGGTGGCAGCGGGAACCGATCACTCGTGTGGTGTGCGCGTCGACGGCACGGTGGTGTGTTGGGGCGACAACTACTTCGGCCAGCTCGACGCGCCCGGGGGTGCGTTCAGCGCGGTAGTGGCCGGAGGTTGGTCTTCGTGTGGGCTACGCATCGAGGGAACCATCGCTTGCTGGGGATGGAACAGCACCGGGCAGGCCAACGCGCCGGCAGGTGTGTTCAGCGCGGTGTCGGCTAGTGGTTTGCATTCGTGTGGTGTGCGTGCCGACGGTGCGGTGATGTGCTGGGGCCGCAACGGCGACGGGCAGGCCGACGCGCCGGCTGGTGTGTTCAGTGCGGTGTCGGCTGGTGGTTTGTATTCGTGTGGTGTGCGTTTTGGCGGCACGGTGGCCTGTTGGGGGTACAACGGCTGGGGGCAGGCCGACGCGCCGGCTGGTGCGTTCAAAGCCGTATCGGCCGGCGGTTTGCATTCGTGTGGCGTGCGTGTTGACGGCACGGTGGCGTGTTGGGGCAACAACGACTGGGGGCAGGCCGACGCGCCGCCCGGTGCATTCAGCGCGGTGTCTGTCGGGGTTGTGCATTCGTGTGGCGTGCGCGTGGACACCACGGTGGTGTGCTGGGGGTCCAACGGCGACGGGGAGGCCGACGCGCCGCCCGGTGCATTCAGCGCGGTCTCGGCTGGGCCTAGCCATTCGTGCGGGCTGCGCCTCGATGGCACCGTCGAGTGTTGGGGTCGCAACGACAGCGGGGAGACCGGCGCGCCCGCTGGTGTGTTCAGCGCATTCTCCACCGGCGCGGATCGAGCGTGAGGACCGCGCACCGGCGGCGCCAGAGCCGACACGCTGTGGGGCGGCGCCGACATCGATCTGCTGTGGGGCAACTCCCAGAACGACACCCTGCACGGCGGTAGTGGTATCGACATCCTGCGTGGAGGCGGCGACGATCGTCTGGCCGGTGGCGCGGGTGATGATCAGCTGCACGGCAACGCCGGCGATGATCAGCTGCACGGCAACGCCGGCGATGATCGCCTGTGGGGCGACGCCGGTGACGATTCTCTCGTCGGCGGCAACGGAAGTGATTACCTCGACGGCGGCGACGACACCGACACGTGCACCCGCGGCGACACGGTTGCGCGTTGCGAGTCGTGAGGCGCTTGGGGCGGGCCCGGCGCGGTGATCGGTTGGGTTCTGCTCGCCGGCCGCCGGCGGTGGCCTGTGTGGCGGGTGTCGGATTCGGGATGGTCGTGGCGCGAGGCCGGGGTTCTGTGACGGGCCGGGGGTCGGTGTTGAGGCGTGCGCGCCGATCGGGCCGAGTGGTGTTGGTGGTGGCGTTGGTGGCCACTGCGTGCGGCGGCGCTGATCGGGGTGCTGGGGTGGACTCGGGGCCGCCGGCGGCTGCGGCCCCGGCTGACTCGGCGTCGGAGCCGGCGTCGGAGTTCGTTGTGGGCTCGGGGGAGGTTGGTGGTGTTGTGTTGGTCGTGGGCGCCGATGCGGGCGACGGGCCCGGTTGTGACAGCGTGAATTGCCGGTTCCTGGTGGTGGGTCTTCGGGGGTGGCCGGTGGGGGTCTACACCGTGGAGTGTTGGTCGAGCCGCGACCCGACCGGGCCGTGGTACACGGCGATGTGGGATTGGCCGGCGAGTCCGAACTGGACCGGGGGCGGCTGCTCCTACGGCGATCCCGGCGAGCGGGTGTGGGTCACCGTTTCGGGCCCGGGCGGCACGGGGCGGTCGAATGTCGTCACGTGGCCCGCCGCACCGGCGCCGACACTGCCAGCCGAAGCGCCGGCCACGATCAGCCGCGGCGCCGACGGCGCCATCGCTTCGGCCCGGAGTCATTCGTGCGCCGTTCGCGCCGACGGGACTCTCACCTGCTGGGGCGACAACGAGTGGGGCCAGACCGATGCGCCGGGGGGTGTCTACACCGCTGTCGCCGTCGGCGCACGGCATTCGTGCGCCGTTCGCGCCGACGGGACTCTCACCTGCTGGGGCGACAACGAGTGGGGCCAGACCGATGCGCCGGAGGGTGTCTATACCGCCGTCGGCGCCGACTCGTATCATTCGTGCGCGGTCGACGCCGACGGCGCCGTCACCTGTTGGGGTAACAACGAGTGGGGTCAGACCGATGCGCCTGGGGGTGTCTATGCCACTGTCGGCGCCGGCTCGTATCATTCGTGCGCGCTCGGCGCCGGCGGCGGTGTCACCTGTTGGGGTAACAACGAGTGGGGTCAGACCGATGCGCCTGGGGGTGTGTATGCCGCTGTCAGCGTCGGCCCCGGTCATTCGTGCGCGCTCGGCGCCGGCGGCGGTGTCACCTGTTGGGGTAACAACGAGTGGGGTCAGACCGATGCGCCTGGGGGTGTGTATGCCGCTGTCGGCGCCGGCTCGTTTCATTCGTGCGCGGTCGGCGCCGACGGCGCCGTCACGTGTTGGGGCGACAGCCGCCTGGGCCAGACCGAGGCGCCGGGGGGTGTGTATGTCGCCGTGGCCGCCGGAAGTTTGTCTTCGTGCGCGTTGCGCGCAGACGGCACCATCACGTGCTGGGGCGACGGCCGATGGAACTCCTGGGGATCGGTCGTGGCGCCCGCCGGCGCCTACACCGCCGTCGACGCCGGCTGGGCCCATTCGTGCGCCCTCGGAACCGACGCCACGATCGCCTGCTGGGGCGCGAGCGACCACGAACTGGGCGGTCTGGTGGAGGCGCCCGCCGGTGCCTACACAGCCATCTCCGCCGGAGCGCTTCATTCGTGCGCGCTCGGAACCGACGCCACGATCGCCTGCTGGGACCTCGGCGTCGAGGAGGAGCGCGGTCTGGTGGAGGCGCCCGCCGGCGCCTATACGGCCATCTCCGCCGGCTTCGCGCATTCGTGCGCGCTCGGAATCGACGGCACGATCGCCTGCTGGGGCATTAGCGGCGACGACGTGCGCGAGCTAGTGGAGGCGCCCGCCGGTGTCTACACCGCCATCTCCGCCGGCTTCGCGCATTCGTGCGCGCTCCGCACCGACGCCACGATCGCCTGCTGGGGCGCTGATGACCTGCTCGCGGTCCCCGCCGGCGCCTACACCGCTGTCGCCTCGGGGTCCGCGCACGCGTGCGCCATCGGCACCGACGGCGCGATCGCCTGCTGGGGCAACAACGAATGGAACGGCTTTTTCGGACCCGGGTTCAGATCCGCTTGGGGGGAGCCGCCACAACGCCTGGGCGGCCAGACCGATGCGCCCGCGGGCACCTACACCGCCATCGCCGCCGGCTACGCGCATTCATGCGCGCTCGGCACCGACGCCACGATCGCCTGCTGGGGCAACAACGACAACGGCCAGACCGACGCGCCCGCGGGCACCTACACCGCCATCGCCGCCGGCGGGACGCTTTCGTGCGCGCTGCGCACCGACGGCACCATCATCTGCTGGGGCGAGGGTTACCGGCGTTGAGGGCGACGCCGCGGACCGCGTTGTGCTCAGCGGAGGCGGCGGGGCGCGGGTTGTGACAGCGCGCAACGCCGGCTCCCCGCTGTTGGTCTTGGCAGGGCGGCCCGCCGACGAGTACACCATCGAGTCGAGTGCACCGTCGAGTGCTGGTCGAGTCGCGACGACCGGGACGTGACAGACCGCTCCCCGGCACCGGCGGGCGTGTTCGGAGTGGACCGAGGGCGGCTGTTGGAACGGCGATCCCATCGAGCACGTCCGGGTCACCGTCGCCACCTCGCGGGGGATCCTGCGGTCCAACACCGTGGCCTGGCCCGCCGCGAAACACCGCCCGGCACCGGCACCCACACCGCTGACCACGACCATGCGCGGCGCCGGCACCGCGACCAGCGCCGGCTGGAACCACTCAAGCAAGTTCGACACCCGCGCGCACGCCGAGGTGACCGCCACTGTGGGCAGCGACGGCGACGACACGCTCCGCGGCGCGCCGAGACCACCGCACGATGCGAGGCGTAGCGAACCGCCCCACCCAGCGGGCGGTGAGGGCTGTGTTGCTGGTCGCCCTGCTCGTGGCCGCAGCAGGATGCAGCACGACCCGCGAGAGCGGCAATGGACCGGAGGGGCGGTTCAGCACGGTATCGGCCGGTTTTGGCCATTCGTGTGGTGTGCGCGACGACGGAACAGTGGTGTGTTGGGGCGACAACGAGTACGGCCAGATTGACGCGCCCGAGGGTGCGTTCAGCACGGTGTCGGCCGGGGGTGTGCATTCGTGTGGTGTGCGCGTCGACGGAACGGTGGTGTGTTGGGGCGACAACGAGTTCGGTCAGCTCGACGCGCCTGACGGCGCGTTCCGCACGGTGTCAGCCGGGACTGTGCATTCGTGTGGCGTGAGCGTTGACGCCTCGGTCGTGTGTTGGAGCTACAACGAAGTCGGTCAGACTGAAGCGCCAAATGGTGCGTTCAGCGCGGTGTCGGCCGCGGGTCAGTCTTCGTGTGGTGTGCGCGTCGACGGTGCTGTGGTGTGTTGGGGCGACAATGATTTCGGTCAGGCAGATGCGCCGGAGGGGCGGTTCAGCGCGGTGTCGGCCGGGGGTGTGCATTCGTGTGGTGTGCGCCTCGACGCGACTGTGGTGTGTTGGGGTAACGACGAGGCGGGTCAGGCCGACTCGTCGAAGGGCGCGTTCAGCGCGGTCTCGGCGGGTGCCTTCTATTCGTGTGGTGTGCGCGGCGACGCCACGGTGGCGTGCTGGGGCTACAACGAGTACGGCCAGACCGATGCCCCGACGGGCCGCTTTCTTGAGGTCTCGGCGGGTTTGGTATATGCGTGCGGCGTGCGGTTGGGTGGTGTGGTGGTGTGTTGGGGGAGCTACGACGACGGGCTGCCCGACGAGTCGTTCGATCTGTTCGGTTGAGGTGGTGGCAGAGCTTGCGTACTCGTGTGGGCTGCGCGCCGGCGGTGGACTGACCTGCGCGGCCGATCCTGACGGTTGGAACGCGTTTCACGTCATCGCCGCCGCAGCCGGCGGCGACGCTCTGCATGGCGGCGGCGACGACACGCTGATCGGCGGCGACGGCGCGGATGTGCTGTTCGGCGGTCCCGGCGCTGACAGGCTCTTCGGCGGCGACGGCGCTGATGTGCTGTTCGGCGGTCCCGGCGGCGACGCCTTGGCCGGTAACCGGGGCAACGACACGATCCACGGCGGCGCCGGTAATGATTACGCGGTCGGTGGCGGCGAGGACGACCCGCTGTTCGGCGGTCTCGGCGACGACACCCTCGACGGCCACGCCGGCGACGACATCCTCCACGGCGGGTGGGGCCGTGACATCCTCACTGGTGGCAAAGGAGACGATGTGCTGTTCGGCGGCGGCGGGGATGATCAGCTTCACGGCAACGCCGGCGGCGATTCTCTCGACGGCGGCAACGGAAGTGATTACCTCGACGGAGGCGACGGCGCCGACTCGTGCACCCGCGGCGACACGCTTGCGCGTTGCGAGTCGTGAGACGCCCGCGGCGGGCCCGGCGCGGTGACCGGTTGGGTTCTGGTCGCTGGCCGCCGGCGGTGGCCGGCGCGGCGGGTGTCGGGTCAGGGATGCTCGTGTCGCGAGGCCGGATGACGGGGAGTTCCGGGCGGGAGCGGCCCGGCTCGGCGCGCCGGGGGGCGGCGTCCTGACAGGCGGGGTGGGAGTGTTGGTGGTGGTGTCGGCGGTGACGCGTCGTGACCGCCCCGGCCGGGTTCAGGGGCCGCGGGTGGTGGGAGTGCCGGCGCCCCCCTCGGCGGTGACCGGCCGGGGATGGTTCCCGGTTGGCCTGTCGGGGGGCCGGGTTGGGGGCTTCTCGCTGCGGTTCTGATCGTTGGGCTCGCCGTTGCGGTTGTGGTTGTCGTTGCGGTGGTGGTGGGTGTGGCAGGGGCCGCAGAGGAGTTGGAGGTTCGCGATGATGGTTCGGCCGCCGGCGGCGTGGGGGGTTGGGTGGTGGGCGTGGGTGGTTTCGGTGTGGGCGGCGCAGTGGGCGCAGCCTTGGTCTCTGGCGGCGAGGATGAGGCGTTGGGCGTCGTTGGCGTTGCGGCTGCGTCCGAGGGCGAGGTTGGTCCAGTCGGCGTTGAAGACGCCGCAGTAGATCTCGGCGTCGAGGGCCTCTTGGGCGAGGAGTTCGGCTGATAGGGGGGTGCCGTCGTCGAGGCGCGGGTTGCCGAGGGTGTCGTTGGTGTGGTCGTAGTCGGCGAGGATCAGCAGTTGGGTGTCGGTGCGGGTGTCGCCGCAGACCAATTCGGCGAGCGCGTCGGCGGCGTGCTGGGCACCGGTGTGGTCGGCGGAGTCTTCGTGTTGGGTGCGGGCGCGGATCGCGGCGGCGAGGGCCTGGTTGATTCTGCGGCCGGTGAGGAAGTCGAAGCGGCCGCGCAGGCGCCACATGCCGTCGGTGCCGTAGTTGAGGGTGGTTTTGCGTTCGGCGCGCTGGTGGGCGTACTCGGCGTCGGCGGGTTCGCGGCTCTTGGCGGCCTGTTCGGCGGCGAGGTCGGCGTACATCTCGTTGCTCTCATAGGCGAAGGGATGCTTCGCGACGGTGTCGGCGGGATAGGCGCGGCACAGCGCGAGGAACTCTGTTTCGCTGCGGCGGTGCTTCTTGGGCGCTTCGCGGGCGATCACGCGGGCGTGGGAGAGGTTCACCTCGCCGGCGCGCATCGCTTCGAGCGTGTCGCTGTAGTCGTTGTCGTGGAGGTCCAAAGCGAGGCGGGCGTCACCTCGCGCGGCCATGGCGGTCATGCGGGTGATGTCCCGCAGCCGGTGCGCGGCGCCCTGCGCGCCGTCGCGGGCCGCCAACTCGCCCAGCGCCGCGAGGTACTCGCCGTCGAGGCGCGCCCGCGCTTCGACGAGGTCCACGACGCGGTCCGCCAACTCCCCGTCGGAGAGCTTGGCGGGATCCCTGCGCGAGACCCGCACCAGCGCGCCGCAGTCCCCGCAGCCGACCCGCCCGGTGCCCTCGCCCCACTGATGCTGGGACAGGTACCTCGTGTCGGCGCCGGTTGCGGTGACCTCCGCGGACCGTTCGGCGGGCAGGCCCCCCGCCCGGTAGCGCACCGTGAAACGACGGCTCTCGGGGTCGGTCACCAGCGTGTCGCCCTCCTCGAGGTTGCGGCGCTGCCACGCCACCTCGTCCCAGAACCGTTCCAGGCTCACCGGCACAGGCGGTTGGGGCTCGAAGCTCACATGCCTCGCGCCGTTCACGAATTCCATGCCTGTCATACTACCAACACGTGTACCGATTATCAAGTCATAATCAACGAAACTGACGAAATCCACAGTAAATCCCCAACACCAAGCAACGAGAGCCCGAACACCGTCAACCAACCGCCCCCGAGACCGGGGGACGCGACCATCCACTCGATCATGGACGTGACCGGCGGCCAACTGCTCGACACTGTCCCCGCTCGCGACGCCGAAGCGCCGAAAAGCGTCAAACGCGCTGCCTACGGGTACCGCCGCCTCGCCCACTACCGCATCCGAGTGCTGCTCCACGCCGGCAAACCCAACTGCACACTCCTCGCCACCATCACTCCCCGCTGAAAACCGAAGCGCCGGTAATCGGGGTGAGGACTCGATCCACGGGGGAGCCGGCAACGGCATCGCGGTCGGCGGCGGGCAGTTCCCAAGCTGCATCAATCGAGGAGACTCGGCTAATGTCCGTGAGGTAATGCCCAAGGCATGGCAAGCAGTAACAGGGGGATTTCGTGACCAAGTCAAGATCAATCATCACGCCGATCGTGGCGTTGTTGGCAGTCTTCGTCCTTTTGGCTGCTGCGTGCTCGGGCGACGACGCGGACGACGGCGCCCAGCCTGTTGCCGAGGCGGAGCCTGTTGCCGAGGTCGAATCCATGGAGGATGACGACGCCATGGAAGAGGCCGAATCCATGGAAGAGGCCGAATCCATGGAGGATGACGCCGCCATGGAAGACGCCGAGCCCATGGAAGACGAGCCCATGGAAGACGCCGAACCCTTGACTCTTGGCTACGTCGTGGCCGGCGACAGCCAGGACGGCGGATTCTACCAGGGTCAGATCGACGCCGCCAGGAGTGCGGCCGAGGTCCACGGTTGGGACTTCATCGTCGTGGACCAGGTGAATCCCGGTGCTGCGCAGGAGGCGTTCCAGAATCTTGCCCGCCAGGGGCCTGACATGATCGTCGGCGGGGGCGCAGAACTCACCGACGGGTTCATCCCGGTTGCATGTTCGGGCGAGTTCGACCACATCAGCTGGTTCCTGGTCGCTCCGTTCCCGCCGCCCCAACCGTGCTTCTCGACGGGCGACTCCAACGAAGCGCAGGCGCACTACATCGGCGGCATTGCCGTGGGCCTGCTGCTCGACCGCAGCGAGGGTGACACGATCGCATGCGACATCGCCGGCCCCGAACTCGACTTCGTCAAGAACGCCGCTGCGCACCTGGCAGCCGGGCTCCGCGACCACAACCCGGACTACGAACTCCGGGTCACGTTCACCGGCGACTTCGAGAACGCAGCGCTGGCGCAGGAGGCGGCGCAGGCGCAGATCGACCAGGGCTGCTCCGTCATCTACCCGTATCTGGGCGGGGCGCTCAGCGCCGTGGTCAGAGCAGGCAACAATGCTGGGATCAACGTGATCGCGACTTCCGTGAACCGCTGTGATGACCCGAGCGCGGAGTTCGCGATGGGGATCACCTTCAACCCGGCGACGTGGATCGACCAGGTGTTCGAGACGATGGCGTCGGGCGAGCTGACCCATGGCGAGTCCCTCGGGCTGTTCGGCGTCGCCGACGATGCCGGGGTCGGCGCGGTGATCTGCGACGCAAGTCCTTCCGAACAGCAGGTGCTCGACGACACCGCAGCGCGGATCGCAGCAGGCGAGATCGACTTCGAAGCGATCGCGGGCGGGGGATGATGATTGCCGCCTGAACCCGCAAGGCCCGGCGGGGACGCTCCGCAAGGAGGTCAGGCCGAGCCGGGTCAACACGAGCGGGGGCGGTCGGAGCCCGACCAATCCCCCAACGGATCCGCCCGAGAGTCGAACGCGCTGCTGACCATCGAGGGGGCAACGAAGGTCTACGGCAGGATCGTTGCGTGTGACGCCGTCTCGCTCGCGGTCAACTCGGGCGAGATCCGCGGGCTGCTCGGTCAGAACGGCGCCGGGAAATCCACACTCATGAAGATGGTGTCGGGAGTTGTGCGTCCCGACGGCGGCCAGGTCCTGCTCGACGGCAGCCAACTCCCGCCCGGCGACCCGATCGCTGCGCTGGAAGCGGGCATCGGGATGGTCCACCAGCACTTCAGCCTCGTCAGCGCGTTGACGGTGTGGGAGAACGTGGCGCTCGGAGAGCGAGGTCGGATCCGGTCCTCGGAGGCGATCGAGCGCGTCGTCGAGATCGGCGAACGCTACGGGCTCCCGATCGATCCCCGTGCACGCGTGGAGGATCTCAGCCCCGCTCAGCGCCAGCGCGTCGAGATCATCAAGTGCCTTCGCCAGGACCCCAGGCTGATCATCCTCGACGAGCCGACCTCGGTCCTCACATCCCAGGAGTCGCGAGTGCTCTTCGACGTGCTGCGCGGGATGGTCAACCAGAGAGGATGCGCTGTCGTGCTCATCAGCCATCGCCTCGAGGAGATCCTCCGCGCGACCGATCGGGTAACAGTCCTGCGGGACGGACGCGCCATCTCCACGGTTGCGACCGACACTGCGACGGCAGAATCCCTTGCCAACGAGATGCTGGGTCGCGAAGCGTCGCTCGAGGCGGAGGGTGCGGCAATCGGGCTCTTGGGTGTCCAGGAACGGCGGGGTCCGGGCGAGGCCCGCGCGGAACCTGCCGAGCCTGCCGGCCGGGCCGAGCCCTCTTCCGACGCCGAGCGAGCCGTGGTGCTGAAGGTGGAGAACGTGAGCGCACGCGGTCCCGACGGGCGCAGGCTTCTCGAGGGTCTGTCGCTCAGCGTCCGCAGGGGCGAGATCCTTGGCGTGGCCGGCGTGGAGGGCAACGGACAGGATGCGCTCGTAGAGCTGCTCTCGGGCCTGCTCGCTCCCGACGCGGGCAGGGTCACGGTCTCCGGACGGGAGATCCCGCTCGGCCGCCCCGACCGGCACTCGACCATCGGCGTGATTCCATCGGACCGGCGCGAGTCCGGGAGCGTCCTCGGCATGACCGTCGCAGAGAACCTCGTGCTGAACCAGATGGATCGCGTGATGCGGCGCGGGGTGATCATGCCCCGGCTCGTGCGCAGACGAGCAGGCGAACTCATCCGGCAGTTCGACATCGCCGCCGCGAGCACCGACGCGCCCATGTGGTCGCTCTCGGGCGGGAACCAGCAGCGCGTCGTGCTGGCTCGCGAACTCTCGCGAAACCCCGACGTCCTGCTCGCCGCGCAACCCACGCAGGGTCTCGACGTCGGCGCCATCGAGGACATGTGGGCCCGGCTGCGCGACGTGGCGCGCGACGGGACGGCCGTGCTGCTCATCTCCACCGAGCTGGATGAGATCTTGGCCCTAGCCGATCGGATCGACGTGATCCACCGCGGCACCATCGTCGGGAGCATGGACAGTGCCGGCGTGGATCACGAGAGGCTCGGGCTCATGATGGGAGGCCGGACGGCGTGAAGCCCAACCCAACCGGCCGGGAGACGGCGGCCCGGGAGGAGGAGTTGCCCGAGCTGGAGGAGACGGCGAGCCGCGTGCCCCTCGGTGACAAATTCGTATTCCCGCTCCTGCTGGTCGTCTCGATCGGGGTGGCGCTCCTGATCGCGTCGCTCTTCCTGGAGTTCACGGGCAGCAGCACAGGGACCGTGTTCTCGGCAATGATCCGAGGCAGCGTCGGCTCGGCCTCGTCGCTGGTGACGACGATCAACCACATGGCCCCACTGCTCATCGTCGCAGTCGGAGCTTGCATCGCCGGTCGCGCCGGCCTGATCAACATCGGCCTCGAGGGACAGATGGCGTTCGGCGCAATGCTCGGCGCCGCGGTGGGACTGGCCCTGCCGGCACCGGGATTCGTAGCGATTCCCGTGATCCTGGCGGCCGGCGTGATCGGAGGGGCGATCTGGGCGGCGGTGGCCGCGGCCTTCAAGTACGGCCGAGGCATCAGCGAGGTCATCACGACGCTCCTGCTCAACTTCGTCGCCTTCGAGATCATCTCGTTCGCAGTCAATCGCTCATGGCTTCTCCAGGAATCGCCCAGCGAAGCCGCGTTCGTTGCCCTCAACCCACAGTCCGACCGCCTGCCCGACGCGGCTCAGCTTCCGTTTCTCGCATCAGGCGAGGGATTCCGGCTCCAATTCGGGATCGTTGTGGCGATCCTTGTGGCCGCGGGCGCGGCGTTCGCGATCGCGCGCCTGCGCTGGGGATTCCGACTGCGAATGTTCGGGTTCAACCCTCGGGCCGCACGCCGCTTCGGTGTTCGGCCCTGGGTGATCGGAGGGAGCGCCCTTCTGCTCTCGGGGGCTATGGCGGGGCTCGCCGGCGGCGTGCTCCTCAGCGGTCACGTCATGCGCATCCGGACCGGTTTCGCGAACAACTACGGCTGGGAGGGCCTACTCGTCGGTCTCGTCGCCGGCTTCCGTCCGCTGTACGCGATCCCGGTGGCCTTTCTCTACGGTGCGCTGCGCGCCGGCGGCGGCGTGCTCGCCGCAACAGGCGTCGATGGGGCTCTGGTCGGGATCGTCCAGGCTCTGATCGTCATTGCCGTCACCCTGCCCTCGCTGTACATGATCTATCGGGGTCGCCAGCGCCAAGCGCGCGCTATTCGCGACCGCGCGTGAGTTCAGTGGTCCCCCTCCCGGAACGAGCGCCTCGCGGCGTCCGCACCCGTACTCGACCCGACGGACCGGGATGATCCACGACATCACGATCATTCTCGACAGCGCCTCGCGACTGGCGGCGCCTCTCCTCTTCGTGGCGCTCGGTGAAATGGTCGCGGAACGGGCCGGGACGCTGAACATCTCCGTCGAAGCGATGATGCTCGGCAGCGCCTTCGGCGGGGTGCTCGGGAGTTCCGCGACCGGCTCGACGGTCCTCGGGCTGCTCATCGGCATCGCCGTGGGAGTGGCGGTGGCCATCATCCAAGCGCTCCTGAGCCACCGGTTCACGATCAACCAGTTCGTTGTGGGACTCGCTCTCAACATCGGTGTCCTCGGCAGCACGAGTTTTCTGCTCGCATCGATCGACATGATCCCTCTGCAGTTCGGCACGTGGTCGATCCCCGTTCTCGCCCAGATCCCGCTCGTAGGCCAGGCGCTCTTCGAGCAGAAGCCGCCCTTCTTCCTGCTCTACGTCCTCGTCCCGCTGATTTGGTGGGTGCTGTGGCGCAGCCGTTGGGGACTCGAGATTCGCGCCGCGGGCGAGGACCCCGATTCGGCAACCATCACAGGCATCCCGGTCAACAAGCGGAGGCGACAGGCGATCTATCTGTGTGGAGTGTTGGCCGGGCTGGGCGGGGCCTACCTCTCGGTCGGCGTGATCGGAGCATTCACGCCCAACATGACCGCCGGCCGGGGCTTCATCGCGATCGCGGCGGTGATCTTCGGCGGGTGGACGATCAGGGGCACCGTTCTGGGCTGCCTCCTGTTCGCCTGGGCCGACGCGCTGCGGCTGGCGCTCCCGGCCATCGGCATCACGATCACACCCCAGGTGCTGATCTCGGCGCCGTACCTGCTTGCCCTCCTGGCCATGCTCCTGTTCGCGCGGGGCAAGCGGCAGCCCGGAGCCCTCGGCCGCACCTTCTCGCCCGGGGGCGCGTGACCCTCCCGGTTGGCCCCCTCCCCGCCGGCGGCCGCCATTCCGGCACCTTGACCCCCACCATCCATCGGCGCTACGTTCCCAACAGCAGACAGGAAACCGGAATCCTCAGGGGGACAGCAACGCCTTCGAGTGAGCCGGACCCTCTCTCGAAGGGGTCTCGAACGTGGCCATCACAACGACACCGCTGGTCCGCCGCATCCTCGAGAGCAACCTGGAGGCCTCGAACAAAGAGGTCGACGAGGCGGTCATGCTGCCGGCGGGGTGCTACACGAGCCCGGAGTTCTTCGAGTTCGAGAAGCGCGCCCTCTTCAAGAAGGAGTGGGTGTGCCTCGGGCGGGCCGACGAGATCCCGGATGCGGGCGACTACCTCACCGCGACCATCGCGGACGAGCCGCTCGTGGCGGTGCGCGGCAAGGACGGCCAGGTCCGGGTCATGTCATCGGTTTGCCGGCACCGCGCCATGGTGATCACGGATCAGATTCCGAAGCCTCGCGAGAAGTGGTGGGACACCAGGCCCACCGAGACATCGGGCAACTGCGGGCATGCCTTCCGCTGCCCGTACCACTACTGGACCTACAACCTGGAGGGCGACCTCATCGGTGCGCCCGACATGGCGCGGACCAAGGGATTTCGGCGCGAGGACAACGGCCTGCCCAACCTCCGGGTCGAGGTGTGGAACAACTTCATCTTCGCCAACTTCGACCGGAGCGCTGCTCCGCTGGCGCCCAAGCTCGAAGCAGTCGACGCGATGATCACGAACTGGAACATCTCCGACATGGTCCCCGGCGAGGCCGAACTCCTGGCGGATCTCCCGTGGAACTGGAAGGTCATGGTCGAGAACTTCGTGGAGTTCTACCACTCCGACCGCTTGCACCATCCGATCTGCGAGTTCTCGCGAAGCGACAGCTACGAGACGCGCGATGACTTCGATCCATCCGGCGCCACGATCATCGGCGCCGGCAAGACCACGCACGCCGATTTTGGATTCAACCCGACTTTCAAAGCGCTGTTCCCGCCGATTGCCACGCTCACTGAGGAGGAACGGGCGTTGGCCGTGTTCTTCCTGGTGCCGCCGACGCTGGCCTTCGGCGTCAACTCCGATTCCGCGTTCTACTTCCTCCTGAATCCAACGGCGGTCGACCGGCTCGATATCAAAGTGGCGGGGCTGTACCCCCGGGCGTATCCGGAGCATCCCCGGTTCCACCACCTCGAAGCAGTTGCCGCGCTCGGCATCGAGTACTTCAACGAGCAGGACTTCGGCGCGGTCTCGTCGATACAGCGCGGCTTGCGGTCGGACTTCGCGCCCAGAGGCCGGCTGTGCTGGCAGGAGCAACCCATCACGCACTTCAACCGCTGGCTCATTCCCCGGTACTCGCAGGCACTCTCGGACTGAGAGCCGCACGTGTACGACTGGCCGCGAATCGACTGGCACGCACTGCGTGACCACCGGGTGGCGCGAACCCGATCGTTGATGCATGCCAGAGCGCTGGATCACGTGCTGTTCACGGCGTTCGACAACATCCGCTATGTGACGGACTACCGCGTCATGACGATCGCGGAGAACCACGATTGGTTCGCCGCACTCATGGATCGTGATGGCCAGAGCCTGATCTTCGTGCCGTTCGTCGATGAGGAAGTTCCCGAGCCGGTGCCGGCGCTGCCCAACGTCAGCGCCTGGGTTCCGGCGCCCTCATGGTCGGCGAGCACGATGCACGTGGCCGTGTGGGCTCGCCTGCTCGCCGAGCAGGTCGAACGCGCCGGCGCCCGCCGCATCGGTGTGGACACGTTCGCGTGGCAGGTGTTCGAGGCCCTGCGGGAGCGGCTGCCGAACGTGGAGTTCACCGACGTGGCACTCGATATGTTCGAGCTCCGGGTCGAGAAGCATCCGGCCGAGATCGAACTGCTCGAGGCCGTAAGCCGCGTCAATGCGATAGCGGCATCCGAAGCGATCGAGGCGCTTGCGCCCGGGATGCGGGATTTCGACGTCCTCTCCGTGGCGATGGGGTCGTTGCAGCGCCAAGGCGTGGAATATCTCACGCATTCCGTATGCAACGTCCGGCAACCGAGCGGTGCTTGGTTCGCGAACGGCGCAGAGTTGCGAGATGGCGATGCCTTCTTCTTTGACATCGGCGCGTACGGGCAAGGGGGATACGCGTCCGACATCTGCCGAACCGCGTTCGTCGGAGATCCCCGCCCCGAGGTGGTGAGGGGCTACGAGGTGCTCCTGGAGGCCTACCGCGCTGCCCAGGACCGCTGCCGTCCCGGCGTGAGTGCATCAGAGGTCCACGAGGCTGCCAACGCCGTGCTCGTCGGGCACGGCTACCCGCGCACGCCATACGCCGTCGGCCACGGCATCGGGCTCCGAGCGTGCGAGTGGCCAACGATGTATCGGCCCGATCTCATGAGCGCGGATGTGCCACTCGTCTCCGGCGCGACGATCGCGCTGGAGCCGGAAACGGTCGTCGAGATCGGCGGCGAATCCGTCGTGCTGAAGATCGAGGACAACTTCCTCGTGACCGACGACGGCCTCCGGAACCTCAGCGAAGTCCCTCACGGCGCCTCCTGACGGGCGTGTCGGATCGGGGGCGCGCCGGCGAGCTCTGCTCGATGTCGGTTGCGTCGCTCACCGAGGCCCTCGATGAGGGTCAGGTCACGGTGGTCGATGTGGTGGAGGCCCATCTCGAGCGCATCGACCTGCTCAACCCGGTGCTGAACCTGCTGTGCTTCGTGTACGGCACGGAGGCACGCTCGGCGGCGCGCCGGGCAGCGGGCACGCCGACGACGACATCGCACCCGGGCCGGAAGGAGCCTTTGCGCGGTGTCCCCTACGTCCTGAAGGATTTCACGCCGACCCGGCACCTCCGCACGACGCGCGGGTCGTATGCGTTCGAGCACTGGGTGCCCGAGGCCGATCCTCCGATGGTGGAGCGGATGCGGACGTCCGGCGCGATCCTCGTCGGGAAGTCGGCGACATCCGAACTCGCGCACTCCTCCTTCACGAGGACCCCGCTGTGGGGCACGTCGCGCAATCCGTGGGACCCCACGCGGACGCCGGGCGGGAGTTCGGGTGGCTCTGCGGGCGCGGTCGCGTCCGGCATGGCGGTCCTGGCCGAGGGCTCCGACGCGGGCGGGTCGGTGCGCATCCCGGCCTCCTGCTGTGGTGTTGTCGGATTCAAGCCGACTTACGGCCGGATCCCCATGCACGCCACGCCCGACGATTTCGATCCCGTTTACCACTTCGGGCCGATGGCACGGAACGTCGACGACGTCCTGGCCATGTTCAGCGTGATCGAGGGGCCTGACGAACGAGATCCCACCTCGGTGGTTCCGGGGCTCGGACGCCCGCTCGAGCCGGCGATCGACCTGCGCGGCCTGAGGGTCGCCCTGAGCCTCGACCTCGGCTACTACCGCGTGCACCGCGAGGTCGCGGACAACACGGCTGCGCTCGCAGGGACGCTCGAGGAACTCGGCGCCGGGGTCGAGCCGGTTGAACTCGGGTGGGATGCGTCGATCAACTGGGCGTGGGACGCCAACTGGGCTGCAACCCTCGCCTCACTCTACGGCGACGCCCTCGCGGGCCACGAGGATCACACGGATCCCGAGCTGCTCAGGCTCGTGGAATACGGTCGCCGGCTCACCGCAGTCGAGCTCAAGGGTGTGGGCCCGATCCGAACGCGCCAGTGGGAGCGGCTTCGCCCGGTGCTCGAGCACCACGACGTACTCGTTTGCCCGACGCTCGCGCTTCCTGTCCCGCCTGCGGTGGGAGTCGAGGACTCGGACTACGGCACGACGGGATCCGACGGCTCCTTCGGCGGTCTGGAGATGACCTCGCCCTTCAACCTCGTGCCCTTCTGCCCCGTGATCTCGGTGCCGACGGGGTTCAGCTCCGACGGTCTGCCAACCGGCGGCCAGATCGTCGGGCGCCGCTTCGCGGACGAGACGGTGCTCGCCGTGGCCAAGGCGTTCCAGGTCGCCCGACCGTGGCCGACGCCGCCTGTGCCCCCCGCGGCTCGCCCCATCGACCGAGGGTGATGCCGGCCACTACTCGCAGCCGTGGGGTGTGACATGGTCGCTGACCTCGGCGTTGTTACTAGGGTTGTAATTCCCCAAGTCTCGGCCGAGCATGGACGGCGAACTTGGTCGTCGCAGCGGTCGCAGAGCGTCCTGGAACCGGCCCGGTGGCGCGCACTAACGTGAGGCGTTCGAACGACCCGGAGGTGCTCGTGTCGACACACCGCCGCTGCCCCATCCCGTTGGAGAGCCTCGACGCCTCGGCCCAGGATTTCAGCACTGCCGTCGGGATGCCGCCTGCCGTCTACGCCGACCCGGACTTCTTCGCGTTCGAGAAGGAGGCGGTGTTCGGTCACGAGTGGATCTGTGTGGGGCGTGGTGACCAGATCCCCGAACGAGGCGACTTCTACACGATCACGGTCGCCGGGGAACCCATGATCGTCGTGCGCGAGGCGCAGGATCGGATCAACGTCATGTCCTCGGTCTGCCAGCACCGCGGCATGTGCGTGACGGCGCCGGCACAGCGGCCTCAGGAGGAATGGTTCGAGTTGCCTCCGGAGACCTCCGGCAACTGCCGGACGTTCCGCTGCCCCTACCACTGGTGGACCTACGATCTCGACGGCAGGCTCGTGGGCGCGCCCGAGATGGGAAGCACCACCGACTTCGCCCGCTCCGATATCGGGCTCCCCCGTCTCCGGACGGAACTCTGGCAGGGTTTCGTCTTCGTGAACTTCGACGAGGAGGCGCCGTCCCTGGCGCCTCGGTTGGGCAAACTCGACGAGGTCCTGGCGAACTACCACGTGGCGGACATGGTCACGGTGGATCCCGCGACGATCGGTGGGCTGCCGTTCAACTGGAAGATCATGGTCGAGAACTTCATGGAGGGCTACCACCCCGACCGCCTCCACAAGGGAATCCACGACTTCGCCCCTTCATCGAACGCCTGGTACGCGCCCTACGAGGAAGGTGATGCGGCCATGTACGGCGCCATGGGAGCGACGATTCCGGATGGGGGTTTCAACCCGACGCAGAAGGCGATCTTCCCGATCATCCCGACGCTCACGGAGGAGGAGCGCTGGCGGATGCTCTTCGCCTACGTCCCGCCCAGCCTGTTGATGGGGTTCCAGCCCGACTCGGCCTTCTGGTTCACCGTGCAACCCGTGAGCGAGTCCTCGCACACCTTGACGATGGCCTACATATTCCCTCCGTCCACGCTGGAGGTACCGCTGTTCGACCAACTGCTCGGCGCGGCCATCCACGGAGTGGAGTTGTTCAACAACCAGGACCTGCCGACCAACACGGCAGTGCAGCGGGGCATGGGATCCCGCTTCGCGCCACGTGGACGGTACTCGTGGCAGGAGTCGGTCCTGGCCCAGTTCAACACCTGGCTGGTGGGCTGCTACCGAGCAGAGGACCAACGAGCAGGTGCGACGCTGGCGGCGGTTCCGGCATGAAGCCTCCCCGGTTCGACTACGTCGCGGCCGCGACCGTTGACGAGGCGGCCGAGGCCCTCGCGAGCACTGAGGGAGCCCGGATACTGGCCGGGGGGCAGAGCCTGGTGCCGCTGATGAACCTGCGCCTGGCGCGCCCGACGCTGCTCGTGGACGTGAACCACCTGCGGGCTCTGTCGGGTTTCGAAGCCCGGAACGGCGCTCTGCGATTCGGCGCGATGTGCCGCCATCGCTTCCTGGAGACCGATCCGCTGGTGCGCGAGAAGGCGCCGATCGTCGCGGAAGTGGCCGAGCTCATCGGCCACGTCGGAATCCGCAACAGGGGCACGCTCGGCGGCAGCCTCGCCCACGCCGATCCCGTGGCTGAGTTGCCGGCACTGCTCGTGGTGCTCGGCGGGCACGTGATTGCCGCCAGCACCGGGGGCGAGCGGGCCATTCCCGCCGCCGAACTGTTCGCGGGCCCCTTCACGACCAGCCTCGAGCCGTCCGAACTGCTGACCGCGGTCGAGATCCCCGGGCACAGCGAGGGTGACGGCGGCGCGTTCTCGGAGTTCGTCCGCCGCCACGGTGACTTCGCCACCGCAGGTGTGGCCGCCATCCTGCACCGCGGCGACTCCGGGACCTGCGAGCGGCTGCGAATCGCCGGATGCGGTCTCGGGCCGACCCCGGTGGATCTCAGCGCGGCGGGGGAGTTCCTGCTGGGAGAGTCCGTCCTTGCCGGCGGCGCAGCGGAAGAACTGGGGAGACGGGTCGCGGCGGCGGCGGATCCTCCCGGCGACGTGCACGGTTCGAAGGACTATCGCCGTGAGCTTGCCGCCGTGCTCGCCACCGACGCCGTGCGGAGGGCCTGGGAGCGGGCAGGATCGGCACGCTCGCCCCGCCGCGGCTGAATGCGCCCGGACCGATCGCGACGAGGAGGAGCGGAATGAGGAGTGCCAATGAGGAGTGACAGCGCATGACGGCTGTCCGGTTCTCGCTCAATGGTGAGGCTGCAGAGATCGACGTCGAGCCGCGCGAGTTGCTGCTGGACACTCTGCGGGACCGCCTCGCCATGACCGGGGCTCACGCAGGCTGCGAGCAGGGCGCCTGCGGCGCCTGCACGGTGCTGGTCGACGGCTGCGGCGTGCGGTCCTGCCTCATGTTCACCGTTCAGGTGGGCGGAGCAGAGGTGCGCACCATCGAGGGTGTCGGTTCTCCGGGGGCATTGCATCCGATCCAGCAGGCCCTGTCGGAGCACCACGGCCTGCAGTGCGGCTTCTGCACGCCGGGCATGGTGTTGACGGCGCTGGAGTTGTTCGAGACGGACCCGCACCCGAGCCGGGATCGGATAGAGGAGTGGATGTCGGGCAACCTCTGTCGCTGTACCGGATACGTCAACATCGTCGACGCGCTCGAGGCCGTCGCCGGGGAGGAGTCGTGAGCGTCGCCGCGCCGCCCGGGGCGCCTCCTCGGACCGGCACGGGAACCCGGCGTCGCGAGGACACCCGGCTCCTGTGCGGCAAGGGCGAGTATCTGGGTGACGTCCAGCGACCCGACCTCAAGCACATCGCCATCCTGCGCAGCCCGTTGGCCCACGCCCGGATCCGCGACGTGGACGTCTCGGGGGCCATGACTCTGCCCGGGGTGATCGGGGTGTTCACCGGGGCCGAACTGGCGGCCGACACCGGAGAGTTCAGCCACCACCTCCCCATGATCCCGACCCTGCGGCAGATCACCTGGTCGGTGCTCGCCACCGACAAGGTCCGGTTCGTGGGCGAGCCGGTCGCCGCCGTCGTCGCCGACAGCCGGTACATCGCCGAGGACGCCCTCGAACTCATCGAGGTCGACTACGAGGACCTGCCCGCGGTCACCGACGCGGAGGCCGGTTTGGAGCCCGGCGCGCCGCTGCTGTACGAGGACTGGGGCGACAACCTGTTCATGTACATGCCGGGCAGCCACGGCGACATCGACGCCGCCTTCGCAGCCGCCGACGGCGTGTTGCGGGAGCGGTTCACCCATCACCGGATCAGCGGCCTGCCGATGGAGGGCCACGGTGCCCTGGGTGAGTTCGACCCGTCGACGGGGCGCCTGGAGATGTACGTGTCGACGCAGGTGCCGCACACGTTGCGCACGGTGATCTCGGACATAACCGGGCTGAGCGAGGCCAGGATCAGGGTCGTGGCGCCCGACATGGGGGGCGGCTTCGGGAACAAGGCGCACTTCATGCGCGAGGAGGCACTGGTGGCGGTGCTGGCCATGCGCGTTCGCCACCCGGTCGTCTGGCAGCAGGACCGCGTCGAGAACCTCCTCGCCGGTTTGCACTCGCGCGAGCAGGTCCACGAAGTGGAGGTGGCCTACCGCAACGACGGCAAGGTGCTGGGGCTGCGCGCCAACTTCGTCGTGGACGTGGGATCGCCGGAGTTGTACATCCTGGGGTGCGCACCTGCGGTGGTGACGACCAGTGTGGTGCCCAACTGTTACGACCTGCAGGACTACGCCTTCGAGATGCGCTGCGTCGCCACGAACAAGGGCCCCATGGGCGGGTATCGCGGCTACGGCCAACCGCAGGGGATCTTCCTGATGGAGCGCGTGCTGGACCTCATCGGCGAGAAGCTGGGTCTCGATCCCGTGACGATGCGGCGACTGAACATGATCCCCGACGAGCCGCGCCCGTACGTCACCGCCACGGGAGCCGTGCTCGACACCGGCAGCTTCGGTGATCAACTCTCGGAGTTGCTCGAGGCGGCGGACTATGAGGGGGCCTGCGGGGCCCGCGACCGGGCGAGGGCGGAGGGTCGTCTCGTGGGCGTGGGGATCGCGCAGATGGTGGAGCCCACGGCGCCCAACATCCACGCCCTGGCCGGGCGCTTCGGTGGCTACGAGATGGCCATGCTGACCGTACAGCCCGACGGCAGGGTCAATGTGGCCGTCGGGACCAAGTCCCAGGGCCAGGGTCACGAGACCATCTACGCCAAGGTGGCAGCGGACGTGCTGGGAATCAGCCCCGACGACGTGGAGGTCAGCGACGGCGACACCGCGGCGCTGCCTTACGGCATCGGCACGTGGGGGAGCCGCTCGGCGGTCATGGGCGGCGGAGCGGTCACCAAGGCCGCTCGGCAGGTGCGCGACAAGATGGCGGCCATCGCCGCGGGATTGCTGGAGGCACCCGCCGAACAGATCGAGGCCGCCGACGGGTTCTTCCGCCTGGGAGAGGCGGCGATCCCGTTCGGCCAGATCGCTGCGGCGGCCTATCTCCACACGTTCCTGCTTCCGCCGGGTATGGATCCGGGTTTGTCCGTCGTGGTGGGCTACGACCCGGGCAACACGAGTCCCTTCCCCGACGAGCGCGGCAAGCTCAACGTGGCCGCCACCTATGCCACGGCCGCCGCGGCCGCGGTCGTCGAGGTCGACCCCGCCACCGGGGTCGTGACGGTGAGCGACCTGACCATCGTGCACGATTGCGGGACCGTGATCGACAGCGTGCTGCTGGACGGGCAGATCCACGGCGCTGTCGCGCAGGCTCTGGGGCAGACGTTCTTCGAGGAGATCCACTACGACGAGAGCGGCCAACCGCAAACGACCACGCTTCTGGACTACATGATCCCCACCTTCGGTGACGTGGTGCGCCCGCGCATCGTTCACCGGGAGACGCCCTCGGACTTGATCGGCGGCTTCCGCGGTGCCGGCGAAGGGGCCATCATCGTGACGCCCGCGGCACTCGCCGCGGCCGTGCACGACGCCCTGGCGCCTCTGGGCGTATCGATCACGCAATCCAACCTCAGCCCGCCTCGTCTGCGCGCCCTGATGCGGGCCGGCGGCGTCTGAGGCGACTCTCCCACGTCAACGGGCGTGATCGTGCGGCACCGGGCCGCGCTCCTAGGCTGGAACGATGGAGTCGAGAGCGCCGGTCGGCAAGCCCACGCCGGCGGAGGTGCAAGTCCTCGACCGGGCTGTGGGCGGTCGCCGCGGCGCTGTTGACGCCAGGGTGATCCGGCGCGAACCCGATCGCCGCCACCTGCTGCTCCCGGCCCTGCACGCCCTGCAGGACGGAGTGGGCTGGATCAGTCCCGAAGCGCTCGCCGAGCTGTGCACGCGTCTCGAAGTGCCCCGCGCCGAGGCGTTCGGCGTGGTCACGTTCTACGCGCTGCTGCGCACCGAGGAGGGTCCGGCAACCGTCGTCCACGTCTGCGACGACATCGCCTGCCGTGTCCATCCCGAGGCCCCGGACACCAACGACGGTCCCCCGCACGTTTCGTTGGTTGACGGCGAGCCGGTCGGCGTGCACAGGAGTCCGTGCCTCGGCCGGTGCGATCGGCCTCCGGCCGTCTTCGTACAGCGTTCGGGAGCGGAGGGGGCCCGCTGGACGGCCTCGGGATCGGTCACCGATGCTCTTGCCGCTGCGGGGACGCCGGCCGGGACGCTTCACGTCGTGGCCTCCGGTCCGGCTTGGCTGACCGGACGTATAGGGGTCGTGGATCCGGCCAGCTTGGAGGACTACCGGGCTCACGGCGGGTATCGCGCGCTGCGGGCGGCGCTGGCGATGGGCCCGGAGGCCGTGCTGCGCGAGATCGCCGACTCGGGATTGCGGGGTAGGGGCGGGGCCGCCTTCCCGACGGGGGTGAAATGGCGGGCCGTCGCCGCTTCTGCCCGCCCGGACCGCTTCATCGTGTGCAACGCCGATGAGTCCGAGCCGGGCACCTTCAAAGACCGGGTGCTGATGGAAGGCGATCCATACGCGTTGGTCGAATCGATGACGATCGCGGCGGCGACCGTCGGCGCCACCCAGGGCTACGTCTACATCCGAGGCGAGTACCCCGAGGCCGAGGAGCGAGTGGCGCACGCCATCGAGCAGGCCCGGCACCGCGGGCTGCTCGGCGCCGATGTGGCGGGCAGCGGCCTGCGGTTCGACATGGAGGTCCGCCGGGGGGCGGGTGCGTACATCTGCGGGGAGGAGACGGCACTGTTCAACTCCCTGGAGGGGTACCGCGGCGAGCCCCGGTCGAAGCCGCCGTTCCCGACCGAAGTCGGGCTGTTCGGCCGGCCCACGGTGGTGAACAACGTCGAGACACTGCACAACGTGCCGGTGATCCTCAACAACGGGGCCGGGGCCTTCCGGGATGTGGGCACCGCGGAGAGCCCCGGCACGAAGCTCTTCTCGGTGGCCGGGTGCGTGGCGCGCCCCGGCGTCTTCGAGGTGCCGTTCGGCACGCGTCTCGAGGAGTTGCTCGTGCTCGCCGGCGCGCCGGAAGTGGATGGCGTGGTGTTGCTCGGCGGCGCGGCCGGGATGTTCGTGTCTCCCGAGGCTGCACACGTGCCGCTGACCTTCGAGGACGTCCGGACGGCCGGCCTCACGCTGGGGTCGGGGGCGGTCACGGTGTTCGACCGCTCGGTGGACATCGGCGACATCCTCGAGCGGATCAGCGCCTTCTTCCGGGACGAGTCCTGCGGGCAGTGTGTGCCGTGTCGCGTGGGAACCGTGCGTCAGAACGAGACGATCGTCCGCCTCCGGAACGGTTCGGCGCTGCCGGGCGACGCCGGACTGCTCGACGATCTGGCGGACGTGATGGGAGATGCCTCCATCTGCGGGCTCGGCCACACGGCGGCCTCGGCGGTCACCTCGGCGCTGCGATTGGGACTTCTCGCCGGTGCGCCGGCCGAGGTGGCCGGTGGAGCGGGCCGATGAGCGCTCCCGTGCCGGTGGGGCTTCCCCGCCGCAAGGTCACAGTGCGGGTGGACGGTGTCGAGCGGGCGGCACCCGAGGGCAGCACGATCCTGGACGTCTGCCGAGCGGCCGATCTGGAAGTGCCGACGATCTGCTGGGCGCCGACGATCACACCCGTCAACGCCTGCCGGGTCTGCGTCGTGGAACTGGAGGGTGCCCGCACACTGGTCCCCGCCTGCTCGCGCCGGATCGACGAGGGCATGAACATCAGCACCGGCAGCGAGCGGGTGCGGGCGGCGCGCCGGATGGTTCTGGAACTTCTGGCATCCTCCGTGGACCTGTCGCGTGCAGAACCGGGGATCCTGCGCTGGCTCGAGGAATACGGTGCCGATCCCGAGCGCCACGGCGCCGACCGGGCACGGGTCAGTGAGCCGGTGCGGCGCCATGACGAGTTGTACGTGCGGGACTACGACCGTTGCGTTCTCTGCTACAAGTGCGTCGACGCCTGTGGGACCGAGGCGCAGTACACCTTCGCCATCGCCGTGGCAGGCCGCGGATTCGACGCTCGCATCTCCACGGAGTTCGACGTGGAACTGCCCGAATCGGCCTGTGTCTACTGCGGCAACTGCATCGGGGTCTGTCCCACCGGCGCGCTGATCTTCACCCGGGAATACGATCTCCACGAGTCCGGGCGATTCGACCCCGAGGCACAGGCGGTCACCACGACCGTCTGCCCCTACTGCGGCGTCGGTTGCAACCTGGAGCTTCACACCCAGGATGATCAGATCTTCCGGGTGACCTCGCCGGCCGATCACGAGGTGACCTCGGGACACCTCTGCATCAAGGGGCGCTTCGGCTTCGAGTACGCCGGCGGTGCGCGCCCCGGGCGGCGTCCGCAGGCCTCGAGTTCAGAGACCATCCGGGACACGGACGCACCGGCGTGACGGGAGCCACGGGCGACGCCGCTCGCCCGAGGTGGGTTCTCGCCGGAGTCGGACTCGTCGCCGGATTCATCGCAGGGCTGTTCGGAGTCGGCGGGGGGATCCTGATCGCGCCCGGCCTCATGCTGCTCGGGGGTCTGCCCCAGCGGCTCGCCCATGGAACCTCGCTCGCCACGTCCGCCGTACTGGCGGTTGCCGGGATCGCGGCCTACGCCCTCAGCGGCTCGGTCGACGTCCCGACGGCACTGTTGATCTTTTCGGGTTCATGGCTGGGCGTGCTGGCGGGTGTCGATCTGCTGAATCGCATCCGGATCCGGACCCTCCAAGCGGCGTTCGTGATTCTGCTGGGTGTGACGGCAGGCCGGCTTCTGGCCGGACCACCCGTGGGGACGGGCGAGATCACGCTGACCCCGGCGATCGGTTTCGCCCTCGCCGGCTGTGGTCTCCTCGTCGGGTTGCTGGCGGGTCTTCTGGGTATCGGCGGCGGCGTCATCGTGGTTCCGGCGCTGGTGCTGCTGTTCGAAGTGGCCGACGTGACCGCGAAGGGGACGTCACTCATGGTCGTACTGCCGACCGCTCTTGTCGGGACGCTGCGCAACATGCGCCACGGCAACGTCGATCTGCGCGGCGCGCTCCTCACAGGTGCCGGTGGTTTGGCTTCCGCTTTCGGAGGTGCCCTCTTGGCGGGCGTCATATCCCCTCGGGTGTCGACAGGGCTGTTTGCAGGCCTCCTGCTCCTGATCGCCGCCCGCATGCTCAGCCGCATGATCTGGGCCGGCCCCGGCGCGCCCGATGGCCCAGGGCAGGCTGAGCCGCCACGACCGGAGGGGCCGCCGGGCGGGCCTGCGCTCCGGTAGCGTTCCCCGGATGCGCGCAGTCCTCCTGACCGAACGCGGTGGCCCCGAGGTGCTGCGGATCGCCGAAGTGCCGGCGCCGGCGCCCGGGCCCGACGAGTTGCTTGTTGCGGTGGTTGCCACAGCCCTGAACCGAGCCGACGTCCTGCAGCGCAGGGGCATGTATCCCGGCCCCCGGGCCGAGGTGGAGATCCTCGGCCTGGAGTTCGCCGGCCGCGTGGTTGGCGCGGGTGACCGAGTCACGGCCTTCGCCGCGGGTGATCCCGTGATGGGCCTGGTGAGCGGCGGCGGCTACGCCGAGCAGGTCGTCGTGCACGAGCGCATGGCACTGCGGCCGCCGCAAGGAGTGGACCTTGCCGACGCGGCGGCAATCCCCGAGGTGTGGATCACCGCGTGGGACGCGCTCGTCGTGCAGGGTGGGCTCACGCCGGGGCGCACAGCGGTCGTCCACGGCGGCGGCTCGGGCGTTGGGACAGCCGCCATCCAGATCGCCAAGGCGATGGGGGCAACGGTGGTGGCCACCGCCTCGGCGGCCAAGACGGCGGGCTGCTGTGAACTCGGGGCCGATCTGGCCGTGGATTATCGCGCCGACGACTTCGTTGAGGCCGTGCGCGACCTGACAGCCGGTCGCGGTGCCGATGTCGTGCTCGATGTCGTCGGCGGGGAGAACCTGAACAAGAACCTGGCGGCGCTGCGCACGTGCGGCACCGTCGTGCAGGTGGGACTGCTGGGTGGCGGCGAGGCGACCGTCGCGCTCCGCCGTCTGATGGCCAAGCGTGCTCGCCTCGTCGGCACCGTGCTGCGGGCGCGCCCCCTCGAGGAGAAGATCGCGCTCAGCCGGCGATTCTCGGACGAGGTCCTGCCACTGTTCGAGACCGGGCGACTGCGGCCCGTGATCGACCGTCGATTCGCGATCGACGACGTGGCCGAGGCGCATCGCTACATGGAATCGAACGCCAACTTCGGTAAAATCATGCTCGACATCGCAACGCCGGACGAGGCCATCGCCGCCCTCTGAGTCCAACAGAATTCGGTTCGTTGCCATTGGTGCCGCTTGGTCCGCTAACATCTGCCCATTGGTATCGGTAGACAGCGCGACGGGCAACTTGTTGCGAGGAGCGCGGGCCCTCTGTTCTCGGTGTTCAGGCCGTCGGCGTGCACCGGGGATGGAACCTCTTAGGGAATTGTGAGGATCACGAAAATGGTAGAGTCGGAAATCGATTGGCTCAGCACAGAAGAGACGGCGCGACGCCTCGGCCTCACGACGAGGACAATTTATCGTTTCGTCGACATCGGACAGCTTCCGGCTTACCGGTTCGGGCGCGTCTTCCGCTTCAAGGCGAGCGATGTCGACGTGTTCATCGAGCAGTCCCGTGTCGAGCCGGGAACGCTCAAGCATCTCTATCCCGATCCGATTCCCGCGCAGTCGAGTAGTTCCGGCGAGGAAGACTCTCCAGCGGAGAGCTAGTCGCTTGCCATACCTCGACACGGTTGGCGCATCTGCGTGCGCCCGCTCGGAACGTCAAGCGGGAACCTCGTCACGAACCCATTCCGGCGTTGTCGCCCGCTACTGAGCAATCCGTGAGCCGGGCTCGGGTCACGATTCCCGGCAACCACCTCCTGCCAGGTCTGCTGGGTCCGGCGGACCGTCACCTGCGCCTGCTGGAGGCGGCCTTCCCGCAGACGGACATCCACGTCCGCGGCAACGAGGTGACCCTCAACGGCTCCGACGCCGGGAGCGTGGCACGGGTCTTCGAGGAGCTGATCACGCTGATCCGCCAGGGCCACCCCGTGGATTCGCGAGCAATCGTGCACGTCATCGACTTGGTGGCCGCTGACGAGAGCCCCAGCGAGGTGCTGAGTGATGAGGTGCTGCGCCACGCCCGCGGCGCGGCCGTGCGGCCGCGATCGCGGGGGCAGAAGACCTACGTGGATGCCATCCGCTCGGCCACCGTGACGTTCGCCATCGGTCCCGCGGGCACGGGCAAGAGCTGGTTGGCCGTCGCCTCGGGCATCGCCGCCCTGCAGGCGCGGGAGGTCGACCGCATCATCCTGACCCGCCCGGCGGTGGAGGCCGGTGAGCGGCTCGGGTTCCTGCCGGGTGACGTCGCCGCGAAGGTGGACCCGTACCTGAGGCCCCTCTACGACGCCCTGTACGACATGCTGGACGCGAACGGGGTGCAGCGGCTGCTGGAGCAGGAGGTCGTGGAGGTGGCTCCGCTCGCATTCATGCGCGGCCGCACGCTGAACCGCAGCTTCATCATCCTGGACGAGGCGCAGAACACCACCCCGCAACAGATGAAGATGTTCCTCACCCGCATCGGGTTCGAGTCGCGAGCCGTCGTCACCGGCGACGTCACGCAGACCGATGTCGCCGGCGGGCGTTGCGGGCTCGACGGACTGGAGCCTCTGCTGGGAGGAATCGAAGGTGTGTGCTTCGTTCACCTATCCAGCAGGGACGTCGTCCGTCACCCCATCGTGGCCGACATCGTCAACGCCTACGAGAAAGCCAGTAGCGAGGCGGGTGACGAGCCGGTGGGGAGTCGACCTCGGTGAGCGAGGACCCGCCTGCGGACCCGCTGTGCGACACGGGACAGCGGCCTCCGGTTGACGGATCCGAGGCCACCGAGCGGGGCGTACCGCCGCAGCGATGCCGGCGCGTCACACACGGCCCGGTGACAGTGGACGTGATCGACGAGCGCGCCGGCACCACCGCCGCGTCGGAGGGTCACCCGCCGACCGTTCTGGATCTCGACCGCTGGGGACGCTTGGCCGCGGTCGCCGCCCACGACGAAGGGGTCCGGTGTCCCGCCGAGATGGGTCTGACCTTCGTCGACGAGGCTGAGATCGCCGAGCTCGCGGGGACCTGGCTCGACAGCCCTCACCCGACTGATGTCCTGGCGTTCCCGGTGGAGGCGTCGTCGAGGCGTGCAAGCCCCCGGACCGACGAGGTGGGGCCTCCGTTGCTGATAGGTGACGTTGTGGTGTGCCCGTCGGTGGCGGCGCGCCAGGCCGGCGAGTCCGGACGCCCGTTGGCGGACGAGCTGGCGCTGCTCGTCGTGCACGGCGTGTTGCACCTCCTGGGCCACGACCATGCGGGGCACCTCGAAGCCCGCCGCATGGAGCGGCGGACCAGGTCGCTCCTTGCACTGCACGACCGGGCTTGAGCGAGCCACCGACGTTGCGTTCATGGGACCGACCGCGTTCTTCCGGTCGGGCTGACGCATGACGGAAGCCCTGGCTCTTGCCGCGGTGGCGGTCCTGAGTCTCTGCGCCGTCGTGCTGTCGGCTGCCGAGACGAGCCTCACCCGGTTGCGCCAGAGCCAGGCGCGGGTCCTGATGGAGGAGGAGCCCACCGGTGCGAGCGCTCTCGGCTGGCTTCTCGAGCGACGACGGCAGATGCTTGGCGTGGTGCTGGCCCTGGTCCTGGCCTGCCACCTGGGCGTCGCCACCCTCGTGGCGTTCCTCGCGCAGCGTCGCTGGGGATCCGGAGCACTGGGCGCGGCGTTCGCGATCGAGCTGGTCGTGCTGTACCTTGCCACGGGCGTCGGAGCGAAGTCCCTGGCCATGCGCAGACCCGAGCGCGTCGCCCGGCTCGTCGCTCCGTTCCTGCGGATGCTGGTGGTGTTCACGCCGCTGCGGCTGTTGATGGGCCTGTGGCGGGTGCCTGGACGGTTCGGCCAGAGCGAGCGGGTCGAACCGGAGGCGGTCTCGGAGGAGGAACTCCTCGCCGTGGCCGAGTTGGCGGCGGCCGACGAGAGCATCGAGGTTCAGGAGCATCGCCTCATCGAATCGGTCATCTCCTTCGGCGACACCATTGCGCGCGAGGTCATGATGCCGCGGACCGACATGGTGGCGATCGAGCGGACTTTCAGCGTGTCGGAGGCGTTGGAGGTGGCTCTGTTCAACGGTTTGACCCGCATCCCTGTCTACGGCGACGGGATCGACGACATCGTGGGACTGGTGCACGTGCGCGATCTGATCGCGGCGGTGCGTGACGAGGGCGACGACAGACCGGTCGGCGACATGATGAGGGAAATCGGGTACGTCCCCGACACCAAGCGCACCGCCGAACTGTTGCGGGAGATGCAGGGGGGCAGATCCCACCTTGTGATCCTGATCGACGAGTACGGAGGCACCGCGGGTCTCGTCACCCTGGAGGATCTCCTCGAGGAGATGGTGGGTGAGATCACCGACGAATTCGACGTCGAGCACGCGCTCGTGGAGGACGTGGGGGAGGGGGCATTCCGGGTCAGCGGCCGGGTACCCCTCAGCGATCTGTCGGAGGTCCTGCAGGCGGAGTTGCCGTCGGGACGCTGGAGAACGGTGGGAGGGCTGATCTTCACGCTGCTGGGGCGCGTCCCCGCCGAGGGCGAGAGCCTCGAGGTGAACGGCCATCGTTTCCTGGTGGAGCGGGTGCAGCGGCGCCGCATCGCCCGAATCCTGGTCACGGAGATCGGCGCCGGCGCGCCGTCTTGAGTCAGCGACGGCGCCCGGGATGTTGGAGGCAGCGGGAGCCGTGACCGGCGGCGAGGAGGCGGGCGCCGACCACGGCGGGACGTCGGGCCCGAGCGGGGACGCTGCCGAGACCGGACTGCGGTCGGGGTTCGTGACGCTGGTCGGCCGCCCGAACGTCGGCAAGTCGACACTGCTGAACCGGTTGTGCGGCACGAAGGTCTCGATCGTCAGCGACAAGCCGCAGACCACGCGACGAGCCACCCACGGTGTGCTGCACCGTGCCGGCGTCCAGGTCGTCTTCGTGGACACGCCGGGTATCGGCAAGCCGCGCACCGTGCTGGGTGCCCGGCTGAACGCCACCGCCGCGGACGCTCTCCTCGATGTGGACGTGGCGTGCCTGGTCGTCGACGCGACTGCTCCCTTCGGTCCCGGCGACCGGTTCGTGGCCGGCAAGCTCCCGAGCAACGGCCTGGTCGTCGTCAACAAGATCGACGCGGCGAGGCCGGCTCGGATCCTGGAGCAGCTGGCGAAGGTGTCGCAGGTGCCGGCGGAGGCGTACTTCCCACTCTCGGCGCGAACGGGTGAGGGGGTCGAGGCGTTCGTGGAACATCTCCTCGAGCGCATGCCCCCGGGACCTCCGTACTACCCCGAGGGCATGGTGAGCGCGATCCCCGACGAGGTGGCCGTGGCGGAGTTGGTGCGCGAGCAACTCCTGGCGGTCGTGCGTGACGAGTTGCCCTACGCGATCGCCACCCGCGTCACGCAGTGGGAGTGGCCGCGCATCCGCTGCGAGATCCTCGTCGAGCGAGTCTCGCAGCGTCGCATCGTGATCGGTCACCGTGGCAGGGTGCTCAAGCAGGTGGGAACGCGGGTGCGCCGGCAGCTACCGCCGGGTGCGTACCTCGAGTTGCACGTCTCGGTGGATCCGAACTGGCAGGACCGTCCCGCTGCCGTCGAGCGCTACTGCGAGTGAGGGCCGCTCCGCGGTCCCCGGCGCGCGGTCTTCGCGCGGTCTCGCTGTCAGACCGAGGCGAGGAACTCCAGGACTTCGGACCTGTCCACCGTGCGGCGCAGCGGGGGCACATCCTCGAGTAGCGCCGCCCGGTAGCGAGCGGTGACGAGACGGGGGTCAAGCACGGCCACCACACCCCGGTCGTTGCTGGTGCGGATCAGGCGACCTGCCCCCTGTGCCAGAAGCATGGAGGCTCGCCGGAGATCGACGAGCCGGAAGGCGTCGTCGCCGATGTGCTCCCGCCGGGCGCCGAGGAGCGGATCGTCCGGGCGGGGGAAAGGCAGCCGATCCAGAGTGACGAGCGTGAGCGTCGGACCGGGGACGTCCACACCCTGCCAGAAGCCGATGGTCGCGAACAGGCAGGTGGCATCCTCGGCGGCGAAGCGCTCGAGCAACTGCGGCGCCGGGAGGTCGCCCTGGCTCAGAAGCGGCCAGCGCAGGCGCCGGCGGAGCACCTCGGCGGCTTCGTCGAGCATGCGGTGGCTGGTGAACAGGGCCAGGGTGCGACCCCGGGCGGCGTTGACGAGAGCCTCCAGTTCGTCGATGGCGGCGCCGGTGAAGTCCGGGGAGTTGCGGGGCGGGAGGTGGGCGGCGCAATAGAGGAGGCCCGCCCGTGGGTAGTCGAACGGGCTGCCCACGTCGAGGTAGCGGTAGTCGTCGTGCTCCAGGCCCAGCGAGGCGGGCGTTGCGGTCCCCAGCGTTGCGGACGTCATGACCACGGTCCGCTCGCCGAAAAGAGATTCGCTCAGCAGCCCGCCGACCTCCAAGGGGGCGAGGCGCAGTTCGGGCGCGCTGGGGCCGCCCTCCACGAACGCGACCGTGTCCTCGGGCTGCCGCAGCAGCACGGCCACGTCGCCGCTGAGCGCCGACACCTCGCCGAGCGCCCGCAGGCGCTGGGCCTCGGCGTCGTTGTCGCCTGCCGTCTGCGCGTCGCGCAGTTGGGCGCCCGACATCTCCAGGCGGCTCTGCGCCAGGGTCAGCGCCTCAGTGAGTTCGGCCGGCCCGTCGGCGGGGAGGCGCTTGCCCCGGTAGCCCTCAAGGATGTCCGCGATGCGCCGGCCGGAGTTGGCGAGCGGCGCTCCCGCTCGGGGGATCACCCTGTTGATCTCCTGGCCGGCATCGCGCAGCTTGCGTTCTCCGATGTTGACGCCGGCAATGCTCGTGACCGTGTCCTCGAACTGGTGCGCCTCGTCGATGACCACGAGATCGTGAGCCGGCAGCAGTCCGAACCCCAGCAGGTGCAGCACCAGCAGATGGGTGTTGACGACGACGATGTCGGCTCGCTCGGCGCGCTCGCGGGCCGCCTCGGCGAAGCAGGCCCCGCCCTGCGGGCAGCGGTTGCGCCCCGGACACTGATTGGCGTTGACGCTGAGGCGTTCCCAGAGCCCGCGCGGCAGAGCCCAGTCCACGTCGGCGCGGTCGCCGGTCAGGGAGCGGTCGGACCAGGCAATCAGCCGTCCCAGTTCGCCCGTGGGGCTCATCTGCGTGTCACCGGGTGCAGGCTGAGGGCGGGCGCCGCCCGGGCCGTCGCTCGCCGCGGCTGCTCCGGGAGCCGCGGCGGCGTCGTCGAGCGTGAGTTGGACACCGGTTCGGGTCGACTCGGCCAGGAGTTGGCGACAGATGTAGTTGGAGCGTCCTTTCAGGACGGCCCAGCGAAGGGGCCGGCCTCCGGGGCGCAACTGCCGCGTCGCACGCTGCGCGGCCAGGAACGGCAACTCCTTGGTGGCAAGTTGGTCCTGCAGCGCCTTGGTGGCCGTTGCCACCACGACCCGTCGGTCACTGAGGACGGCGGGAATGAGGTACGCCAGCGACTTGCCGGTGCCGGTGCCCGCGGCGACGGCGAGGTGCCGTCCGCTCTCGAAGGCGTCCGCCACGGCCGCGGTCATCTGCTCCTGGCCCGGGCGGTGCTCGCCGTCGGCTCCGAATGCCTCCACCGCTATGGCAAGTAGGGCGAGGCTGCGCTCTGCGAGGCTCACCAGCGGAGAGTACCAATCCTCGTTCTATCACTCCGCGATCGCGTGATGGCGTGCCGGCCGGGCAGCCGCGGGACGGCGAGGCAGATTGCGAGCGCGGGAGCTTCGAGCGGTCCGGACGTCGCGCCCGGAGCGGCGCCGTTGTTTCCGGGGCGTCGAGGGAACAACCGATCCGGGGCGCTGACTGCTACAAATGGCATCGATGAACGGCGCTATGCCGACCTGCCCGCCGGGTGCCCGATGAGCCTCCCCGAAGTCGATCTCTCCGCCGTGCCGGCGCACGTGGCCTGCGTCATGGACGGCAACGGGCGCTGGGCGGCGCGGCGCGGCCTGCCACGCACCGCCGGCCACGAGGCCGGACTCGATGCGCTCTTCGACGCCGTCGACGGGGCGCTGGAGATCGGCGTGCAATGGTTGACCGTCTACGCCTTCTCGACGGAGAACTGGACCCGTCCCCGCGACGAGGTGCGCTTCCTGCTGGACTTCAACCGTTCCATCCTGCGGGCCCGGCGCGACGAGATGCACGAGCGAGGCGTCCGCCTGCGGTTCGTCGGCGGACGGGATCGCCGCCTCGCCCGGAGCCTGCTGAGGGAGATGGATGCCGCAGCCGAACTGACCGCCGCGAACCGCCGGCTCACACTGACGGTGGCCTTCAACTACGGCGGCCGAGCGGAGATCACCGAGGCGGTCCGCCGGATCGTCGCGACCGGCGCGCCTCCTGAGGAGATCACCGAGGACACCGTCGGAGCGCACCTCTTTGCCCCCGACATGCCCGACCCCGACCTGTTCATCCGGACGTCGGGCGAGTACCGGCTGTCCAACTTCCTGCTCTGGCAGCTGGCCTACAGCGAGATGGTCTTCCTGGACGTGCTGTGGCCCGACTTCGGCCGGCGGCACCTGTTCGAGGCCGTCGCCGAGTACCAGCGGCGCGAGCGCCGCTTCGGCGGGATTGACCAATGAGACGCGGACGGGAGTCTTCGGGGTGCTCCGGCCGCCACCAGACTCCAGAGATCACCGGCGCGGGGACGGCAGTGAGCGGGGACAGCAGTGAGCGCGCCTGACTGGACCGGGCCGTACCGCGACCGGGCGGTCGTGCTGCGGACGTATCGCCTGGGCGAGGCCGATCGGATCATCGTCCTGATGGGGCAAGATCACGGCAAGATCCGCGGTGTGGCGAAGGGCGTGCGTCGTACCCGCAGCCGCTTCGGCTCCCGCCTCGAGCCCGCCGGCCACGTCAACATCGCGCTATGGCGGGGACGAGGGGAACTCGACACCATCACCGGCGCCGACAGCGCCGGCGACATCGAGCAGTTGGCGGCCCTTCGTGAGGATCTGGGTCTCCTCGGGCGGGCCATGGCCATGCTGGAGGCCGTCGAGCGCCTGGCGCTGGAGCGCACGCCGAACCCCGAACTCTACGACAGGTTGCTGCGGGGCCTGCGCTCGCTGCGAACGCACCCATCAGCACTCAGCGTCGGCGCCTTCCTGTGGCGGCTGGCGCAACTCGAAGGCGTGGCCCCCGGCGTCGAGGACTGCGTGCACTGCGGACGCAGCGATGCTCTCGTTGCCCTCGACATCGTCCACGGCGGCCTGACGTGCCGTCCCTGCCGGCCCGTCACCGCAACGGCGGTCGACGGCGAGACCGTGGCGATCCTGCGGGAGGTCCTGGGAGGGCAGCTGGGGGCGGCACTGGCGCGCCCCGCCTCGGCCGCCACCGACGCGGTGGAGCGGCTGGCCGTGACGGTTCTGGAGCAGCACACCGAACGACGTCTCCGTGTGCCCCCCCTGCTCGGCACCGTCGGTGCGCCATCCGACGCTGCTTCGAGGGCAAGGGGCCGGCACACCCACCGGTAGCCTGCGGGCGTGGCCCAAGAATCCTCCGAGACGCCGGCAGAGGCCGCCGAGCGTCTCGACGCCGTGATCAACCTGTGCAAGCGGCGAGGGTTCATCTTCCAGTCGGCGGAGATCTACGGCGGGTTCCGCTCCACGTACGACTACGGACCGGTCGGCGTGCTGCTGCTGCGCAACGTCAAGGATGCGTGGTGGCACTCCATGGTGCAGATGCGTCCCGATGTCGTCGGCCTCGACGCGGCCATCCTCTCGCCTCCGGCCATCTGGGAGGCGTCGGGTCACCTCGAGAGCTTCACCGACCCGCTGGTGGAGTGCCGGGAATGCGGGCACCGCCACCGTGAGGACCAACTTGACGACCCGGACCGTTGCCCGGAGTGCGCCTCGGCGGGCAGCCTGAGCGAGCCGCGGCAGTTCAACCTCATGTTCCGCACCCACGCCGGGCCGGTGGTCGACAGCGGTGCGGAGGTCTACCTGCGCCCCGAGACGGCCCAGGGCATGTTCGTCAACTTCGCCAACGTGCAGCGGGCCTGCCGGCTGCGCCCACCGTTCGGGATCGCTCAGATCGGCAAGTCGTTCCGCAACGAGATCACGCCGGGGAACTTCATCTTCCGCACGCGGGAGTTCGAGCAGATGGAGCTGGAGTACTTCGTGCCGCCGGCCGAGGCGTCGACCTGGTACGAGTACTGGTGCGCCGAACGCCTGCGGTGGTATGCCGACCTCGGCATCGGTTCCCACCTGCTGCGACTGCGCCCGCACGGACTCGACGAGCGCAGCCACTACTCGAGCGCCACTTCCGACGTGGAGTTCCGTTACCCCTGGGGCTGGGGAGAGTTGGAAGGGGTGGCGAACCGCACCGACTACGACCTGCGGCGCCACGCCGAGCACTCCGGCGAGCGGCTGGAGCACTTCGATCAAGCCTCGGGGGAGCGCTACGTGCCGTACGTGATCGAGCCGGCGGCAGGTGCGACCCGTGCCATGATGGCTTTCCTGCTGGCGGCCTACGACACCGAGGAGGTGCGGGGCGAGACGCGTGTCGTGCTGCGGTTGCACCACCGGCTGGCCCCCTACCAGGTGGCCGTGCTGCCTCTCTCGAAGAAGGAGCACCTGATCGAGCGGGCGCGAGACGTCCTCGGCAGGTTGACCCCGCACTGGATGGTGGACTTCGACGTGACGCAGTCCATCGGCCGGCGCTACCGCCGGCAGGACGAACTGGGCACCCCGTACTGCGTGACGGTGGATTTCGAGACGCTGACCGACGGCGCGGTCACGGTGCGCGAACGAGACTCGATGTCCCAGGATCGCCTGGCGATCGACGATCTGGTGGGATACCTGGACGAACGGCTGGCGTACTGAACCCAGCGGGCGCCCGACGGCCTCCGCCGGCGCCGCTCCACGGCAGCGTCCCAACGTCGAGTTCCGGCGCGACCCGCCCCGGCGAAAATGTCGGCTGGTAACTTGCGAACATGACCGACTCACGACTGTCGCCGGTCGTCATGGCCGCCGGCTCCGGTACGGCTGGAGGCTGAGCTTGGGGATTCTCGCCGACGACGTGGCCCGCGTGCGCGAGGCGACCGACATCGTGCAACTCATCAGCACGACCGTGGCGCTGCGCAAGGCGGGGCGGCGTTGGCAGGGCCTCTGTCCTTTTCACACCGAGAAGACACCTTCCTTCTCGGTCAACGCCGAGGAGGGCCTCTACTACTGCTTCGGTTGTCGCGCCTCGGGCGATGCCATCACCTTCGTGCGCCAGACCGAGGGTCTCGACTTCGCCGCGAGCGTGGAGATGCTGGCCGCTCGGGCCAACATCACCCTCCGGTACGACAGCAAGGGGGAGGCGGCGCAGAGCGGGCGGCGCAAGAAGCTGACGGAGGTGGTGGCAGCAGCGGTGGAGTGGTATCACGAGCGCCTTCTGCGTCATCCCGACGCAAGCGGCGCTCGCGGCTACCTGAGGTCCCGCGGAATATCCGGGGACGAGGTGCGGGCCTTCAAGGTGGGCTGGGCGCCGGGAGGTTGGGATGTTCTGACCCGCGCGCTTGGCTCGAAAGCGCCGACGAGCGATCTGAGGGAGGCAGGACTCTCCGTCGTCAGTTCCCGGGGCGATCTCATCGACAACTTCCACAGCAGGGTGCTGTTTCCGGTCTTCGACGTGCGGGGTGATCCGGTCGGCTTCGGCGGTCGGATTCTGCCGGGCGCGGACGGACCCTCGGGACCAAAGTACAAGAACACCCCCGAATCGCCGCTCTATACCAAGAGCCGCCTTCTCTACGGCTTGAACTGGGCCAAGGAGTCCATCGTGCGTGCCGGCGAGGTGATCGTCTGTGAGGGCTACACCGACGTCATCGGGCTGCACGCCGCCGGGCTGCCGCACGCGGTGGCCACCTGCGGCACCTCCCTTACCGAAGATCACGTCAAGGTGATGCGGCGCTTCTGTGTTCGGATCGTGCTTGCCTTCGATGCAGACGCCGCGGGCTCCACGGCCCCTGAGCGCATCTACCAGTGGGAGAAAGCGCACGGCCTCGACATCTTTGTGGCAAGGCTGCCGCCGGGGGCCGATCCCGACGATCTGGCCCGCATCGATCCTGAGGGCCTGCGCGACTACGTCCGCGACGCCGTACCTTTCCTGGAGTACCGCATCGATCGGGCGCTGGGCCGGGCCAACCCGACTCTCGAGGAGTCCAGGGTTCGAGTCAACGACGTCGCCTGGCACGTGGCCTGGGCAAACCTGCTGCGCCCGCTTACCCCTGAGCTAAGGGTACGAGCGGCCGAAGCAGCCATGACTGTCGTAGACGAGCATCCCACGAGACTCGTGCGCGACGAGTTTCTGATGTTGGTGGCCGACGCCTGTCACCTGCCCTCCGACCGGCTGCGGGAAACCGTAGCGCAGTCGCGGACGAAGGCCCGAGACGGCCGGCGACCGTCGGACGGGCCCGCCGAGCCGAGTATCGAGGAACAGATCTTGCTGCTGCGCATGCATGCGCCCGACAACTTGCCGAGTTGGATTGGGGTGGGTCTCTTCGCCGACGAACTCCACGGCAGGTTGTTTGCACTTCTGGCACGCGGCACGCCGCTGCGCGATCTCACCGAGGTCGCCACGGGCGACGCCGCGGCTGTGCTGGCGCGACTGTCCGTGTGCGAACCGCCCGACCACGCCGCGCACGTGGTCGCGCGCTTCGTCTTCGACGCGGCCGGCCCCTGGATCGACGACGTAACCCGGACGGCGCGCACGACCGGCGATGCCAGCTTGGGGAGGCACCTGGGGGAGGTGCAGCGCGCCTGCGAGGAGTTGCGCGCCGAGAACTGGTCCTTGGCGGTGGCCGAGCGGCTGGCCCGGCTCCTTGACGAGGCCGCCACGGGAGCCGACCTGGCGGCGGGGAGCGAAGAACGAACCGGACCGCCGCCTCTCGATCGCGTCGGCGAGGATCTTGCGCCGCAGGAGGAGCCGGCCGGCGACCCGCCGCCGCGTGGGGATGCCCAGCCGTTCGACCAGGCGCCGGCGGCGAGCGAGGAGGAGCGCTTCTACGAGGACCTCCCGAGCCACGAGACGGAGGAGGAGTACGTCACGAACCTGCCTGGCGCCGGGGAGGCCCACCGGTGACGGAAGGGTTCACGACCTATCTCAGCGACATCGGTCGCGTGGCGCAGTTGAATGCCGAGCAGGAATGCGAGCTCGGGCGCAGGGTGCAGGCGGGGATCGCAGCACAGGCGATCCTCGACGGCGACGGGAACCTCGAGGCGACCCGACGCAATGACCTGCAGCGCCAAGCGCGCGACGGCGAGGAGGCGCGTCGACGCCTGACGGAGGCGAATCTTCGCCTCGTCGTGTACCTCGCACGGGGCTACCAGGGCCGAGGCGTGCCGTTCGCCGACCTCGTCCAGGAGGGGAACGTGGGGTTGCTGGCGGCGGCCACGAGATACCGGCCGGACAAGGGATGGCGATTCTCGACCTATGCCGGTTCGTGGATCCGCAGCGCCATGCTTGCCGCGATCACCAACCAGGGCGGCGCCGTGCGCATGCCGGCGCACCTGTCGGCTCTGGCGACGCAGATCTACAAGGCCGAGCAGCAGTTCGAGCAGGAAAACCATCGAACGCCGACCCTCGCGGAACTGGCGCGCAGCTGCGGCACCGACGAGCAGCAGGTGGCCAGAGTCCGCGAGTTGCGCGCCTCGCCCGTCTCGCTGGAGGCTCCCATCGGTGATGACACGTCGCTGGGCGACCTGCTCTCCGACGGCTCGGATTCCGGGCCCGATGATCTGGTGCTCGAGCGGCTGCACGGCGCGGCGGTCCGTGAGGCCGTGGAAGAGGCGCTGGCCGCGGTCGGCGACGACCGTGTGCGGCGGCTGTTGCGCCTGCGGTTCGGGCTCGTCGACGGTCGCATCCGGACGTTGGCGGAGTTGAGCGGGCAGTTCGGCGTCACGAAGGAGCGGCTCCGCCAGATCGAGGCACGGACGCTCTCGCAGCTGCGTCGCAGCGGGCTGGGGGAGGAACTCCGGGAACTGATGCGAGAATCCTGAGGTACGCCGCTGATATCCTGCTCGCGCGATCCGGGGTAGCTCAGTTGGCAGAGCGCCGGCCTGTTAAGCCGTTTGTCGTGGGTTCGAGCCCCACCCCCGGAGCTGAACGGTCGCCGGTGGGGCACTCGACTTTCGTGCCGAGGGGAGCGGCCCGCGGGCTAGGTTGTCCCCGGGCTCGTAGCTCAGTGGTCAGAGCAGACGACTCATAATCGTTTGGTCGTGGGTTCGATCCCCACCGAGCCCACGACCGCGGGTGGGTACTCGGATCTTGGATGTTCCCGCTCCCGGCCTCACTCGCCCAGCCAGGCGGGTGCCCGATCGTGCAGGTAGCGGGTCACCTTCCCGGTGAGGTCGAACGTCTCGTCGAGGAACTCGTGTTCACCGGCGAGTTGTGCCAGCGGGATCGCCGACTCCGATTCCACGTGCACCGTCCGAGCCACGTCGTCGGTGACTGTTGCGATGGTGTCCGCGGCCCAGACGTGCAGGGGTAGATCAGTGCCGCCGATGGCGGAGAGTTCTGTGGCCAGCTCCAGCAGGTTGGGACTGTTCGGGAGCGGCGGGAGCCGCCAATGGAAGCGGAGAACCAGATCGAACCCTTCGGTGGGCCACTCCGCGTCCTCCGGCAGCTTGTTGACCTCGTCCTCGAAGGCGATCTGGGTACGCGGGTCCAGGTCGGCGACGATGTGCAGTTCCAGGGGGCCGTCGCAGTCGTAGTCCGGGTGCAACTGGATCTCCCACCACTGGCGCCCGGTCGTGATGTCGATGCAGTGGTGATCCTCGTGATAGTGGAACCCGCCCTCTGCGGCGTGGTACTTGAGATCTGTGACGAATCCGGGAAAATCGACGATGGACAAGGGACAACTCCTCGGCGTTGGGGCCCTCCGGCGTTGGGACGGGGCCAACCCTAGCCCTCACCGGTCTCGAGCCGACCGCCGGTTCGCGGCCCGGTGGCTCGACGGGCCGGAATAGCGGGTTGGTCGAGGCGCTCCCGGGCGTCCCGGGTCATCGCCGCACCCAGATACTGCGACGTTGCCGGAGCACCCCGCCGTTAGCGTGTCACCCATCGCGCCCGAAGATCTGCTCTCGCTGTTCACCGAGACCGCCGGGGCCGTGGCGGGTGCGCTGGGAGCTCTCGGCGACTGGGGTCCGGCCGGGACGAGGCCTGGTCAGCACCACTCGGATCTCGCTGCGGATCGGGTCGCCACCAGCGCTCTTCTGGATGCCGGCCTCGGGGTGTGCAGCGAGGAGTCCGGCCTGCAGGCGCCGGATCGCTCGATCGTCGTGGTGCTCGACCCCGTCGACGGATCGACCAACGCGGCTCAGGGAATCCCGTGGTATGCGACGAGCTTCTGCGCGGTCGACGACTTCGGGGCCCTCGCGGCCCTGGTGGTGAACCTGGCCTCGGGCGAGCGCTACTCGGCGATTCGCGGCGGTGGCGCCTATCGGGACGATGGGCCGATCCGCCCGTCGGCGGTCTCTGACCTTTCCGATGCGATCATCGGATTGTCCGGCTGGTCGTCGCGCCGGCCTCGATGGCGCCAATACCGGGCGTTGGGGGCCGCGGCGCTCGATCTGTGTGCCGTGGCCGACGGTCGCCTCGACGGGTTCGTGGACTGTCACTCGCACGGACCGTGGGACTACCTCGGGGGGATGCTGGTGTGCCGGGAGGCCGGTGCGCCGGTGGTCGACGCCGCGGGCAGGGACCTGACGACCACGGATCCGCGGGAGCGACGCACGCTGCTGGCGGCGGGCACCGAGAGCCTGCTGGCCGCGCTACGAGCGGCGCGGGCTGGGTAGTCTGCGGTTGCGGGGCGCTTAGCTCAGTCGGTTCAGAGCACTTCCCTTACAAGGAAGGGGTCGGCGGTTCGAGTCCGTCAGCGCCCACCGGTACGGACCAGTCGCGGGTTCGACGCCGCTGATGGAGCGGGGGGAGGGGGCGGGCCTGGGACTGTTGGAGCAGCCGGGATCAGCGAGATTCTCTCCAGACCCGCCATCCCTTCCGAAGGACGACTTGGTCGCTTCCGGGAGTGTACACGCCTTCGGTGCCATCAGGCCAATCGCCCGAGACCACCGGAGGCAGGGGTAGGTGGGACACGGCGCGGACCGCCACTGGGCGAGGTCGTGGTGTGGCGGATGTCACCCCAGGCGGAGGCAACCTCGTGGCGCTGGATGGCTACCCTGCCGTCCGCAATATCGCCGTTTCCCCGGCGCTTGAACTCACCCCCGGCAACCCCCCTGCCGCGGCGGTGATCGGACGCCCGTCGATGTCCCCCCATTCGACGGGGCGTCGTCATTTTCGTGGGCGCTATCAACTCCCCGGCGGTGTCCTTGTGACCGCCCGTCGTTGTCGTTTAGGGTCACACCCGGCGATGGCAGAGCAAAGGCGAGAACCGAGCGGCGAGGCATGAATCCTCTCGAACGCCTCCTGGACCTCCAATCGCACGACACCCGCATCGCGCAACTCGGGCATCGTCACGCCCAACTCCCCGAACGGGCGGAGCTACGCCAGTTGGAGCAGGAGTTGGCGCACCGGGATGAACGCATCGCGGAGGCGCAGCAGCACCACGCGGAGCTGGAGCGGCTCCAGAGACGCTACGACGACGACCTGAGTTCGGTTCTGGCCAAGCGGGAGCGGGAACGGGGGCTCCTCTATTCGGGCCAGGTCACAGCCATCCGTGAATTGCAGAGCCTCGAGGAGGAGGTGGCCGCGCTCGGGCGGCGCCAGCGCGTGGTCGAGGACAAGTTGCTCGAGGTGATGGAGGAACTCGAATCCGCCGGCGCCGATCTGGCGGGACTGCGCACGGGCCGCGAGGAACTGGCGGTGCGGATCGCTGCCATCGCCGACCGCCTGACCGCCGCCGAGGCCGAGATCGACGCGGAGTGCGACCAGGTCCGGACCGACCGTGCCGCCGCCGCGCAGGAGGTTGCAGCGGCACTACTGGAGCGCTACGAACGCCTTCGCACCCAGATCGGTGGCGTGGCGGTCGCACGCCTCGAGGGAACGAGCTGCCTTGGGTGCCACCTCACACTGCCTCTCATGGAGGTGGATCGGCTCCGCAAGCTCCCCGACGTCGGTGAGGCGCCGCCGGGGGGAATCGACAAGGGGAGTGCCACCTGCCCCTCCTGCGGGCGCATCCTGGTTCTCTGAAGCGGTGCTGCTCTGGTTCGCCGGCCTGACGGTGCCGGCTGTGGCGGCTACCTTCGCCAGCCGCGCGCTGGACTACCGCTTCGTGATCGTCGGAGCCGTCCTCCCGTCATTGGCGCTGGCGGTCGACGACCTGTGGGTCATGGGAACCCTGCTGCTCCCGATCGCCGTTCTCGTGGGCGTCATGATTCTCGGATGGGGCAGGCGTCTCCTCCAGCGGCGCTGGCTGGGGTTTCCGATCGGGCTCTTCTGCCACCTGATCCTCGACGGGGCCTGGCTGCGCCCGGCGTCATTCTGGTGGCCGCTGGGCGGCGTGGCGCTCGGCGATGTGGTCGCGGTGAGCCTGCGCCCGCTCTGGGCGGTGCTGGCGATGGAGTTGATCGGCGCCGTGGCGCTCTGGTGGTCCTGGCGACGATTCGGGCTCGCCGATGCGGCGCGCCGGCAAGTCTTCGTGCGCCGCGGCCGATTGGAGCCACCGTCGCGCCCGCGCCGAGCCGGGTGACGGCGAGTCGGCCTGTAGGCGGGGTTCTGTCCAGGCCCGGAGGCCTTGGGCGACCATCCATCTCAGCGGCCTACCCGGGGGCTGCGCTCGGTGAGCGCCGGCGGGCCGCCACCCCCTGTCTGGCCTTGCTCCCAGTGGGGTTTACCAAGCCGCCCCGGTCACCCGGGGCGCTGGTGCGCTCTTACCGCACCGTTTCACCCTTGCCCGGCCCGTTCCCGGGCCGTCGGCGGTCTGTTCTCTGTGGCACTTTCCTGCGAGTCGCCTCGACTGGCCGTTAGCCAGCACCGTTGCCCTGCGGAGCCCCGACCTTCCTCGACGCCGTCACCGTTGCCGGCGCGACGCCGCGGTCACCCGGCCGGCTCGCCGTCGGTCCCATTCTGCCACCCCCGGCCGGGTGTGGGTACCCCGTGGCCGGCAGCCGGCTCAACCGGTCAACTCAGAATGCGACCGCGCTGAGGTCGGGGTGCCAGTTCGAAGCCGTCTGCGTGGCTTTCCGCCACGCCTCCCGGTCCAGCCGCGCTTGCGGTTCGACGGTGGCCCGCGGTGCCCGCAGGGCGGCAACCTGGTCCCATCCGTCCCAGCAGCCGATCGCGAGACCCGCCAGGTAGCCCGCGCCCAGAGCCGTGCATTCGGTCTCCGGGGCCACGCGGACAGGGCGACCCGCGGCGTCGGCCAGCGCCTGCACGAACGTACCGTTGGCGCTCATCCCGCCGTCGACGACCGGATCGGCCAGCTCCAGCCCGCTGTCGGCACGAGCGGCCTCGATCAGGTCGACGCCGCGGTGTGCGACACCCTCGAGCACGGCGCGAACGAGATGCGCGGTGTCGGCGATGGTCGTCAGATCGCTAAAGGTGCTGCGAGCCCCGAAGTCCCAGTGGGGTGTTCCGAGGCCCATCAGCGCGGGGACGAACGTCACGCCGCCGCTGTCCGCGCACACCGAGGCCACGAGATGCGAGTCGCTCGGGTGCTCCAGCAGTCCCAGGTCGCAGAGCCACGCCACGCAACTTCCGGCACTGAGCATCATCGCCTCGATGCCCCAGACGACCCGGCCGTCCTGCTGCCAGGCCACGATGGGGAACGTGCCGCTGGGGCCGCGGGGAGCCGCGGGTGGATCCCCGGGTCCCCGGCACACGTCCAGCGTCCCCCCGGTGCCGAAGGTGATCTTCACGTCACCGGGCCGGACGCAGCCCGCGCCCACCAGTGCCGCCTGCTGGTCGCCGGCGAGTCCGGCGATGAGTGGCGCTCCCGGCAGCGCGGAGGCCTCCGCCAGCACCCCGCTGCTGTCGGTGATGCGCGGCAGGCTCTGGGCAGGGATGCCGAGTCGCTCGGCGATCTCGAGATCCCAGGCCACCCTGTCCTCGAAGGAGAGTCCGGTGATCGCGGCATTGGTGGCGTCGGTGAGGTGCTCCACCCCGCCTGTGAGGTTCCAGATCAGCCAGGAGTCGAGCGTGCCGACGCACAGATCCTCGGGCGGGACCCCGGCGGCTGCGATCAGGTGAGCCGCCTTGGTGGCGGGCTGGTTGGGCGCCAGGCGCAATCCCTCGCTCTGCAGGGTCAGGCAGTCGATGGCGGTTCGGAGGTCCTGCCAGCCGAGCCCCGGTCCGGCGGGTTCGCCGCTGGCACGGTCCCACACCACCGTGGAGGCGCGCTGGTTGGCGATGCCCACGGCGTCCACCGACCGGGCCGCGGCGAGCGTTGCCGCGGCGGCCCGCCGGGTGGCGGCAACCAGGGCAACCGGATCGAACTCCACGAGTCCCGGTGCCGGAGATTCCCGCGGCGTGGCCACGCGATGCTCGTGGTGGAGGTGACCGGCCTCGTCCACCACGGCGGCCCGGACGCTCGTGCTCCCCACGTCGATCACGAGAATCCTCATGGCGGCGGGGGGTTCGCCCGATCCGGAACCGGGTCTGCCACCGCCATTGCCACCGACGGCGGGGCGCCGGACTCGTCACTACCGGACACGGTTGGCATGCTAGAGGTAGACCCGCCGTCGGGCGGGACGCCCGGGGCGATCGCCGACGCACCTGCCACCCACCGACATCGAAAGGTCGAGGCTGCCCATGAGTACACACAACGACGCCGTCGGCTCGGCCGCCGGCACCGAGAGGCGCGTGGACTTCGCGCTGCTGTTCAGGACGCTGGTGGCGGGGGAGCATCTGTCACGTGCCCAGGCGCGGGCGGCGGCGGACGCCATGCTCACCGGGTCGGCCTCCGAGGCTCAGATGGCCGGGCTTCTGATCGGCCTGCGAACGAAGGGCGAGACCGCCGTCGAGTTGGCGGGACTCCTGGAGGGGTTGCGCGCCGCCGCGCTCGATGTGGGAGTTGACGCCGAGGCGATGGGGCTCATCGACACCTGTGGTACCGGGGGCGACGGCAGCGGTTCGCTGAACATCTCGACCATGGCCGCGCTGGTGGCGGCGGGCGCCGGCGCCCGGGTGTGCAAGCACGGTAACCGGGCGGTCTCGTCATCCTGCGGTTCGGCCGATCTGCTGGAGGCCCTCGGGATCGTTGTCGACCTGGGGCCCACCGGCGTGGCCGGGTGTCTCGAGCAGGCGGGCATCGCCTTCTGCCTGGCACCGTTGTTCCACCCCGCGCTCCGCCACGCAGGGCCCACCCGGCGCAGCCTGGGCGTGCCGACCGCGTTCAACTACCTGGGTCCGATGGCCAACCCCGCCGGTGTGCGGCGCCAGGTGATCGGCGTGAACGATCCTGCTATGGCCGAGCGCATGGCCGAGGTTCTGGCGGTCACCGGCACGCAGCGTGCCATGGTCGTCCACGGCTACCCCGGACTCGACGAGTTCTCCACGGTCGGGCCAACGCGGGTCATCGAACTGCGGGAGGGCAGGATCGAGCGCTACACGGTCACGCCGGAAGATCTTGGCCTGCCCACGGTTGAGCTTGCCGATCTTGCCGGGGCCGACGTGGCCGCGGGGGTCGCGGCAACGCATGCGTTGCTGGCCGGTGAGTCTGTGCCGTGGCGCGGCATCGTGTGCCTGAATGCCGCCGCCGGCCTGGTGGTCGGCGAACTGGCGGCCGATCTGGACGAAGGTCTGCGCCTCGCGGCCGGCGCGCTGGACAGCGGTGCCGCGGCGGGCAAGCTGTCCAGTTGGGTGGAGGTGTCCCGCCGTCTCGCCGACGGTCGCTGATTCCCGGGGCGGCGATTCGCCGGCGACGAGCGCTGCGCCGCTCCGGCTCTCCCCGGAGGAACTGAACAGAGCGCTGGGTGAGGCCCACGTGGAGTTGCGGCTCCGGAGAAGGACCGCTTCCCTGCTCCGAACTACGGTAGCCGGGTGACCGATCCCGAGGAACCACGTCGGCTCCGTTGCCGCCGTCGCTCGCAGGCGAGCATATTCCGATGAGTGGCGCCACTGCCCGGAGTTACGACATCGCCGTCGTCGGCGCAGGTCCGGTAGGTAGCTTGTGCGCGCTCGCTCACGCGCGGCGAGGTGCCTCGGTGGCTCTGCTCGAGGCGAACCCCAATGCTTCCAAACGACTCGCAGGCGAGTGGCTACATCCCCCCGCCTTGCGGATACTCGGCGATTTGGGGATAGGGCTCGATACGCAGCCGCGGAGCGCCACGGGTAAGGGATTTGCGGTGTTTCCCGAAGACCGGTCGGAGCCGATAGTGCTTCCTTATCCGGACGGATCTCACGGTTTGGTATGCGAACATGAGGCGCTGGTCTCGCGTCTGCGTGAAGCTGTCGAGGACGAGCCGGGTGTCGACTTCATGCTCCACGCGCGTGTGCGGGCGGTCGAAGACCAGTGTGTCACGTTTACCCGTAACGGCGCCGATGAATCCGTGAAGGCCGCTCTGATTGTCGGCGCGGACGGCCGGGCCTCGATCGTGCGTCGTTCATTGGGTCTGTGGACAAGTCCGAGGAACTGCTCGCGGATGATGGGGATCGTACTAAGTGGAGTGAGGTTACCGCTGGAGGGTTATGGACATGTGGTCTGCGGTGGACCGGGTCCGATTCTCATATATCGTTTGGGAGAGCATTCCGTCCGGGTAATAGTCGACGTCCCATTGGGGCACTCACCGCGGGACTTGGTTGCCTTGATGTCGGACTCGTACGCCGGCTGGATGCCGGAAACACTCAGGCCTGCGTTTGTCGAAGCGCTGCGGGCGCGGAGATTCCTCGCCGCGGCCAATGCGCTGAGGCCGCGCGTCACATACGGGAGCCCACGGCGAGTTCTTATTGGGGATGCGGCCGGGCATTACCATCCGTTGACGGCGGTGGGGATGACCCTCGGTTTCGGCGATGCGCTGACACTGGCCGAAGGAAGGGACTTTCGCGACTTCACCAATAGGCGTTTCCAGGCGACCCGTGCTCCGGAACTCCTCGCCATGGGGCTGTACGAGGTCTTTGCGGATCATCGGGTCGAAGCTGTGGCGCTCAGGCACGCGGTCTACCGGCGTTGGCGGGAGAGTCCCGCGGTCCGCGACCGGACCATTGGTTTGCTCGCTTGTGAAGACACATCAATGGCCAGTCTGGGTCTCGCCTGTGGCGCGATGGCGGCCCGGGCGATTGTCGGCGAGATTCCGAGGTCCTACGACCAATCCGCCTGGCGTCGAGCCCACGACATCGTTCGTGCGCTAGCGGTTCGTCTCGGGTGGCTTCTCCGCGGGGTCCGGCAGCTGCGCAAGGCGCGGAACGCCGATGGACAGAAGGACGAGCGAGCTCGGGACACCTTGGCTCGCGCGTTCCTGATCTCCATGCCATCGAGAGTTGGGGACCTCCGGCCCAGCCGCCCGCAGGAGGTTGCGTCACCCGATGCCGGCCCGGCACTGAGGAGCGCAAGCGCGCGCTTGTTGAGTCTCCAGGGTGTTGATGGTGCCTGGGAGGGTGAGATGGTGTGGTGTCCCATGCTTACTGCGCAATACGTGCTGCTGCACCATATTGTGGAGCGGCCGCTCGATCCTGGCCGACGTCGGCGTGTGCTGCGCTACTTCGAGCGATCCCGCCTCGAAGGAGGCTTGTGGGGTTTGCACGAGCACTCACCACCCCACCTGTTTGTCACCACCCTGGTCTACGTCGCGGCGAGATTGCTCGGTGTCGAGCGAGATGATCCGTTGATCGAGCCGGCCGGGCGATTCCTGCAAGCAGAGGGGGTTCTCGGCATTCCGAGCTGGGGGAAATTCTGGCTGGCGCTCGTCGGCCTCTACGACTGGCGCGGGGTTAACGCCGTTCTGCCGGAACTGTGGAGCTTACCGCGCTGGCTGGCGTTACATCCTTCGAAATGGTACTGCCATACTCGGCTCATCTACATGGCGATGGCGGCCATTTACCCGCTTCGGTTCCGAGCCCCCGTCACGTCCGCGATCGCCTCCATACAAGAGGAGCTGTTCCCCCAGGGGTTTGCCAACGTCGATTTTTCCTCGGGCCGCAATCGCCTGCGGGACGCCGACCTCTTCGCCCGACCCAGTGTGTGGCTCCGAGCCGGCTATGGGTTTGCGCTGTTGTACGAACGGTTCGGGGGCAAGGGTCGGCGCGCCCGATGTACGGAGGCGATAGTCCGGCACATCAAGTGGGAACTGCAAACCACCAACCATGCGAGCATCTCTCCGGTCAGCGGTCTCCTCAACATTCTTGCCTTGTGGCTGCGTGATCCGAACGACACCGACTGCCAACAGGCTCTCGCGCAGCTGGACGGCTGGATCTGGGAGGACGAGGAGGGTGGAACACGCGTCACCGGAGCGAGAAGCGCCTCGTGGGATACCGGGTTCTCCCTGCAGGCGCTGGCGACCGTGCCGGAGTTCGACGGCGTTGGAAGCGCACTGCGACGCGGAGCCAACTTCGTGCGCCGCCAACAGATCGGTACCAGCTTCGAAGGATTTCGCGAGGCTTACCGGACCGACCCCAAAGGCGGCTGGTGTTTCGCCGGGGGATCGCATGGCTGGCCGGTGACCGACTGCACTGCGGAAGCGGTGCTCGGGATGATCGCCGCCGACCGCGAGGCAACGAGCACGACGGTGCTTGGCGATGCGGTTCGTTTCATGTTGCGTGGTCAGAACCGCGATGGCGGTTTTGGCAGCTATGAGGCACGGCGCTCTGCGGTTGGTCTCGAGTGGCTGAATCCGGCCGAGATGTTTGGCGAGTCGATGACCGAGCGTTCCCATGTCGAGTGCACCGCGTCCTGCCTCGCCGCGTTGACCGCTTGTAGGGAGGACTTCCCGGAAGTCACGGGTCCGGAGGTGATGAGCGCGGTCTCACGGGCTGAGGCGTGGCTTCGCCGGACCCAGGAGTGCGATGGGTCGTGGCGCGGCGTGTGGGGCGTTCAGTTCATCTATGGCACCTTCTTCGGGGTCAGAGGTCTGCTTGCCGCCGGTGCCCGCCCCGGTGATCCGGCGCTACGTCTGGCGTGCCGGTGGCTGCTGGATCGCCAGCGGCCCGACGGGGGATGGGGCGAGCACCACAGCGGCTGCCTGACCGGCCGATACGTCGCGCATGAGGAAAGTCAGGTCATCCAAACCGCGTGGGCGATGCTTGCTCTCCTCGAGGCGGGCGATTCGAACTGGACGGCGATTGTGCAGGGCGCCCGGTTCTTGCTGGACACCCAGGACGCGAATGGGGAATGGCCCAGGCAGGATGTGGCCGGGGTGTTCTTCCGCACGGCGCTGTTGGACTACGTCCTGTATCGACAGTATTTCCCCCTCCACGCGCTCGGTCTCTACGAGCAGCGGCGCCGAGCCCGGCGGGATCTGACACCCTCGGCGGGGGTCTCCGAGTAGAGGTCGAGGCCGGGGCTGGAGCCTGGTATCGCGGCACTCGTTGCCCGACGCTTCCAGCACCTACGCTCGGAGGGTGACAGCCGGACGCATCGAGGGACACGACGGCCCCACGCGGCTGACGCCGGTGCGAGTCGTGCGTCGCCCCGGCGGGTGCGGGCCGGCGCGGGACATGCCGCCGGTGGGTTTGCAACGCGACGTTCTGGAGGCCGGTCGGGGAGCCGGGCTGGCCGCCGTCGGGGTGGCGGCGGTGGAGCCGTTCGAGAGCACGCGGCGCATCCTCGTCGAGCGCAAGGCGGAGGGCCGCCACGGTGGCATGCAGTTCACGTACCGGAACCCCGAGCGCTCCACGGATCCGGCGCGGATCCTCCCGGGCGCGGCGGCGCTCGTGGTGGGAGCTCTGAGCTACGCGCAGCCGGCCGCGCCGAAACCCGCCGGCGGGCGCCCGACGGCGCGCGTGGCCCGTTACGCCACCGGGGACGTGTACGGGGAGTTGCGGAGCGCCCTGGGGGTGGTGGCGGGGCTGCTGACCGAGCGGGGCCATCGAGCGGTCGTCGTTGCCGACGACAACGCCCTCGTGGACCGGGAGGCGGCGTACCGGGCCGGCCTGGGCCACTACGGCAAGAACAGCAACCTGCTGCTCGCAGGGGCGGGGAGCTGGTTCGTGCTGGGCTCGGTCGTGACCGATGCACCGCTCCGGCCCGCGACCGAGCGTGTGCGGGATGGCTGCGGTCCCTGCCGGCGATGCCTGGACGGCTGCCCGACGGGGGCGATCGTGGCCCCCGGGGTCGTCGACGCGCGCCGCTGCCTGGCGTGGCTCCTCCAGGCCACGGGCGACTTCCCGGAGGAGTTCCGGACGGCCCTCGGCGACCGGCTCTACGGATGCGACGACTGCCAGGAGGTGTGCCCGCCGAATCGGGGCGCCCTCGAAGCGGCGCAACCCGGGGCGCAGGCCTCCGTCGACGTTCTGGACCTGCTCGAGGCGGCCGACGAGGAGTTGATGGAACGTCACGGCCGCTGGTACATACCCGCGCGCGAGCCCCGCTACCTGCGGCGCAACGCTCTCGTGGTGCTGGGCAACACCGCCGACCGATCGGATCCGGACGTGATCCGGACCGTGCGTCGCTACCAGCGGCATCCCGACGGGATGCTGGCGCGTCATGCCACCTGGGCAGCGCGGCGACTGGGACTCGACGGCGAGGTTGGAACGCCCCCGGTGCGTGCCGGAGCACCCGGACAGGTCACCCCGGCACGCACCGCCGCAGCCGAGGGAGAAGCCACACCGCCGGCTGCGGGGCTCCCCATGGATTCCGGCCTCCGCCGGAATGACGAGCGGGACCAGGTCCCCAGCGGCGGGATGGAGCGGTGAGCGAGCGGTCTCCGGGACTCGATGCCCTTGGCGAGCCGCGCGTTCGTCGGCATCTCCTGGTCACCAACGACTTCCCGCCGAAGGTGGGCGGGATCCAGAACTATCTCTGGGAACTCTGGAGGCGCCTCCCGCCGGATCGATTCTGCGTGCTCACTCGACCTCACCCGGAGGCGGCTGCGTTCGATGCCGGCGAGGGCTACCCGATCGTGCGTAGCGCGATGCCGTTCCTGCTGCCAGTACCGAAGGTGCTTGCCGAGATCCGCGGGCTGCTGGCATCGGTCGGCGCAGAGCTGGTGGTGTTCGACCCGGCCGTGCCCGTGGGTGCCCTGGGTCCGCGCCTCGACGTGCCCTATGGGGTTGTCCTGCACGGCGCGGAGGTGACGGTGCCGGCGCGCCTCCCGGGCGTCGCCGCGGTGCTGCGGCGAACCCTTGCGGGGGCGGAGGTCGTGATCTCGGCCAGTGACTACGCCGCGGCCGAGGCGCGCCGCCTGTGCCCTGCGATGGTTCCGGACGACTACGTCCCCCCCGGTGTGGACACCGGGCGCTTCGTGCCGCTGGACCCCGAGCTGCGCCGGGAGGCGCGCCACCGCCTCGGTGTGTCCGACGACGAGACCCTGGTGCTGAGCGTCAGCCGGCTCGTTCCCCGCAAGGGCATGGACCGGCTGATCGAAGCCGTGGCGCGGCTGGCTCCGGGCCGGCCGGATCTACGCCTGCTGATCGCCGGTGCCGGCCGGGACATGAGGGCCCTCGAGTCGCTCGTGCGGCGAACCGGGGCACCCGCCCGGCTCCTCGGGCGGGTCCCCGAGGACGCTCTGACGGACCTCTACGGGGCGTCGGATCTGTTCGCCATGCTGTGCCGCAAGCGCTGGTTGGGGCTCGAGCAGGAAGGGTTCGGGATCGTTTTCCTCGAGGCGGCCGCCGCGGGTGTGGCTCAGGTCGCGGGTGACAGTGGGGGAGCGGCGGAGGCCGTCGAGCACGGCGCCGGCGGTCTGGTGGTCGAGAACCCCGACGACGTCGGCGCGGTGGCCGATGCGCTGGCCACACTGCTGGACGATCCGGACCGCCGCGGGAGAATGGGCCGCCGGGCGCGGCAGCGCGCCGAGGAGCACTTCTCCTATGACCACCTCGCCCGGCGCCTGCGCCACGTGTTGAGTTGATCCTCCTGCGACGCCACCGAGGTGACGCAGGCCGGCGGCTCGTGATCGCCGGACGCGCCGGCACGGGGATCTTCTGCGCCGTCACCGCGCTGGGCGTGGTCTGGCCCGACCGTGCGGGGCCGGCGGCACAGATCGTGGCGCTGGCGCTGTTCGCCGCCGGATGTGTGGCCTTCGCACGGGCGTACGTGGTGGCCGTGCGGCGGAGCCGCAACGAGAGGGTGTCGACGCTGTCAGCGTTCCTGCAGATGCCCGGTGCCTCGCCGGCGTTGCGAGCGGAGTTCCGGATCGCGACAGGCCTGCAGTTCGCCGTGGGGCTGACGGGTGCCGCGTTGCGTCCCTTCGGCGTGCTCGCATTCGGTATTCTTGCCGGCGTGTACGGTCTGGGGTTCATCGGTCTGTGGGGTGCTTCCTTCGGGGTGTTCCCCCCTCGATCCACTCCTGCGGGGCGGAAGCGGCATGGTTGAGTTCTTGACACGCCAGATACTCGTGAACGCCTCGCCGGCGGACTGCTTCGACGTCGTGATCGACTTCGAGCGCTACCCGCAGTGGGCTCCCGACATCAAGGAAGCGCGGGTTCTCCGGCGCGACGCCAACGGCTACGGTGGACTCGTCGCATTCCGGGCCGCGGCGATGGGGCGGAGCGTCACGTACACCCTCAAGTACTTCTACGGCTCGAACCCGCTGCGAGTGGCCTGGCGGCTCACCGAGGGCGACCAGGTCCGCCACATCGACGGTGAGTACGAACTGGCGCCCTCTGCCGACGACGGGGCGAAGACGCTGATCACGTACTCCATCTCCGCGGAACTGGCCGTCCCCCTGCCCGGGTTCGTCAAGCGTCGTGCGGCATCGCGGATCATGCAGACGGCTCTGGATCAGCTCCGTCGCCGGGTCGAGTCGACGGCCACCGACAGGGCGCCCGATCGCGAGTGAGTCCCACAGGTCACGGCAACCGCGACATGCGAGTGCTCTCCGCCCGAACCGGCTCCGGAGCGCGGGCGCCGACGGTGTGACGGCCACCCTGGCGGCCGGCTTCGACGTCGGCGGGACCAACATCCGTGCCGAGGTGATCGGCTCCACGTCGATCCCGGCCACGGCGGCTCAGCGCCGCACCCGACCCGCAAGCATGGACGGCATCGTCGGCGCCATCTGCGACATGGTGGGCGGGATCGAGGAGGAACTCCCCGGCGGCATTGCCGCGGTCGGTGTGGGGTGCGCGGGGCTGGTGAACCGGTCGGGCAGGGTGGCCACCTCACCGAATATTCCCGAGATCCGCAACTTCCCGCTGCTGTCGATGCTGGCGGGGCGATTGGGCCGTCCGGTGGCCGTGGACAACGACGCCACCGCCGCCCTGCGTGCCGAGATGGCCTGCGGCGCGGCGGCGGGCGTCGAGAACGTCCTGCTGGTGACGTTCGGGACGGGGATCGGGGCGGCGCTCGCTCTGGACGGTGAGATCCGGCGGGGCGCGCACGGTCTGGCCGGTGAGGCCGGTCACATGATCGTCGCCCCCGGTGGACCCGAGTGCCTGTGCGGTCGCCGGGGTTGCTGGGAGCAGGTGGCCTCCGGCGAGGCGCTCGGGAGAGCGGCCCGGGATGCCGCCCGCGCCGGGGGGGCACCGGCGCTCGCCGAGCGGGTCGACGGCCGCATCGGGGACATCCGCGGCGAGCACGTCGGGGAGTTGGCGACGGAGGGCGATCCCGTTGCCCGGCGACTGCTGCGCACCTTCGCCGGCTGGGTGGCCCTCGGGCTGAACAACCTGATCCTGCTGGTGTCCCCGGAGGTGGTCGTTCTGGGCGGGGGCCTGTCCGAACTCGGGGAGATGTTTGTGGCGCCCGTCCGTGACGCCCTCGAGGAGGTCTATCTCGAGCAGCACCAGCGACCGCCCGTGGGACTTCGGGGGGCGCAGCACGGCGACAGGGCGGGGGCCATCGGAGCAGCGCTGCTGGCGCTGGATCTCCTCGACGCGCCCGAGGTGCACAGTCCCGCCGCGCGCGCTCGGTAACCTCGGTGGCGTGGAGTTCCGCCGCATCAGCAACCTCCCGCCCTATGTCTTCTCCGTGATCGACCGGCTGAAGGTGGAGGGCCGCCGCCGCGGCGAGGACATCATCGACCTCGGATTCGGGAACCCGGATCTGCCGTCGCCCGATGTGGCGGTGGAGAAACTGGCCGAGGCCGCCCGCAACCCCCGCAACCACCGCTACTCGCTGAGCCGTGGAATCCCCAAACTCCGGAGTGCGGTCTCGGACCTGTACCTGCGCCGGTTCGGGGTGGAACTAGACCCCGAGACGCAGATCATCAACACCATCGGTGCCAAGGAGGGACTCTCGCATCTGATGTGGGTCCTGCTGCAGCCCGGTGACGCGGTGCTGGTCCCGGTCCCGTCGTATCCCATCCACCTCTATGCGCCGCTCTTTGCCGGAGCGGAGGTTCGTGAGATGCCGTTGTCGGTTGGCGACGACCTCGACGAGGTGCTGCGGCAGCGCTGGGAGTATTCGTGGCCCAAGCCGCGTGTCATCCTCCTGTCGTTCCCCCACAACCCGACCACGACCTGCGTCGATCTGGACTTCATGCAGAGGGTCGTGGACTTCGCCCGCGCCCACGACGTGCTCATCGTCCACGATTTCGCCTACGCCGACATCGCCTTCGACGGCTACCGGCCGCCGTCGATCCTGCAGGCCACCGGCGCCGCCGACGTCGCCGTGGAGTTCTACTCGCTCACCAAGTCCTTCTCGATGGCCGGCTGGCGGGTGGCCTTCATGGTCGGCAACGCGGCTGCCGTGGCCGCGCTGGCGAAGCTCAAGTCGTACCTCGACTACGGCACGTTCCAGCCGGTGCAGATTGCCGCCACGGTGACGCTCAACGAGGCGGCCGACTATCCGAAGCTCGTCAACGAGGCGTACCAGAGCCGTCGCGACAGCCTTTGCGAGGGTCTCGCCCGGATCGGCTGGCGCGTCGATCCGCCCCGGGGGACGATGTTCGTCTGGGCGCCGATTCCGGCCGCCTATCGCCACATGGATTCGGTAGAGTTCGCCTCGTTCCTGGTGACCGAGGCGAAGGTGGCCGTCTCGCCGGGCCGTGGATTCGGGCCCGGAGGCGAGGGCCACGTGCGCTTCGCGCTCATCGAGAACGAGCAGCGCATCGGCCAGGCGGTACGGAACCTGCGCAAGGCGATGCCGGCGCTCGCCTGAGTCCAGCATGCGTCTCGGCATCCTGACCGGTGGTGGGGACTGTCCGGGGCTGAACGCGGTCATACGTGCGGTGGTCCTGCATGGCCACAGGCGGTGGGACGACGAGGTGGTGGGTTTCCGCGACGGCTGGCGCGGCGTCGTCGACGACGACGCTTTCGTGATCGCCCCCGAGCGCGCTTCGCGGATCCTGTCGCGGGGCGGGACCATCCTCGGCACGTCGCGGGTGCATCCGTTCATGACCGGCGACGGCCCCCGCCGGGCCGTCGAGAGCCTCCAGAGCCGCGGCGTGGAGGCTCTGATCGTGGTGGGCGGCGAGGGGACGCTGAGCGTCGCCAACAGATTGCACCGTGAGTGTGGCATGGCCCTCGTGGGGGTGCCCAAGACCATCGACAACGACGTGGGCGTCACGCAGCTGACCTTCGGCTTCGAGACCGCCGTGCAGACGGCGACCGACGCCATCGACCGCTTGCACACGACGGCCGAGTCGCACAACCGCGTCATGGTGGTGGAGGTAATGGGTCGCCATGCGGGCCACGTGGCACTGTGGGCGGGTATCGCCGGCGGCGCCGCGGCGATCCTGGTTCCGGAGAGACCCTTCGACATCGCTGCGATCAGTGCGGATCTGCATCAGTTGCACGAGGGCGGTGCTCGCTCATCGGTCGTCGTCGTCGCCGAGGGGGCGCGGCCCATCGCGGGCACCCTGGACGTCCCGGAACCGGGCCTCGACGAGTACGGGCACCTCCGCCTCGGTGGTATCGGAGCCATCGTCGCAGCCGAGATCGAACAGCGGACCGGCACCGAGACCCGGGTGACGGTGCTGGGCCACGTCCAGAGGGGCGGCACCCCGACCGCCTTCGACCGCGTGCTGTGCACGTCGTTCGGTGTGGCGGCGACCGATGCCGCTCATGAGGGCGCGTTCGGGCAGATGGTGGCCGTGTTGGGAGGGAGCCTCGCGCTGGTGGCGTTGGCGGAGGCCACGGCGGCGCTGAAACCCATCCCCGACGGGCTCTGGGACGTGGGGCAGGCCTGCCTCTCCTAGGCGTTGCCGCACCCGGCCATGACGTCGGCGCGGTGCCGGTTGCCGCCGCCGGGGCGGGTTGTGTGCGGGTTGTGCGGAGCCGGGCGCCGGCTTTGCGATGCGGAGCCATACCCGTGGGTAACCTCACGACGGGCCACCAATCGCCATCACTTGTCGTCGAAGCGGCGCGGGATTGCCGGTCGTCGCTGGATACCTCATCTCGGCCGGCGTGACACAGCATGCCTGTCGCTCCGTTACACGGCGAGTCCCTCCGTGCCTCTTCTTGGCAGAGGTCTTCTTGATGGATGCGCAACAGCGGGGACGGCAAGGAGTTCCGCGATCGGTCGAAGCGGCTGACAACGATGGCCTCAACATCGTCCCACTCGATGATCGATGTCCGCGCTGCCGGGATGTCGAGCCGTGCCGCGGTTCGCAACGTGGGTGCTCGATCAGCGACTCGTGCTCGTAGTCGAGCCGCGTCACTTTCACAATGTGGCTCGTCGGCTCTCGTCCCGGGCTACCACCCATCGGTCACCCGCGCGCCGCCATGCCACCTTCGGTTTGGAGTTCGCCGGCGAGCACTCGGGGCGTTGCTTTTTCGCGGAGAACCGCTGCTCGGGTTCGGGGGTGCTGGCTGCGGTGGTGCTGGTGGAGGGGTTGTCCGGTGTCGGGGTGCCGTTGAGCGGGTTGGGTTGTCGGTACGATCGCTGTGGCGGTTCCGGTGAGGTGAACTTTATGGTCGATGATCCCGGTGCGGTCGTCGAGGCTTGGCGTGCCGCTGCGAGGATCGCTTCGACGGGTTGGCGGTGGATTGCGGCGAGTGGTGGTTCGATCTGCGGTCCTCGAGCGCTGGGCTGTTGCTGCGCCTGTATCTGGGGGCCTGCAGCGCCGCTGGGTGCGCTCGCCGTCTTGTCGAAGTTCGCGGGGCCATTGAGCGCTGGGCGTGATCTCGGCGTTGGGGGTCGTGGCGAGGGCCCCGCTCACCGACTGGAGGGGTGTGCGGGTTCGCGTATGTGTTCTTGGGCTATGGTTCCGGTCCTCATTCTCGGTCCCTGCGGTTCGGTGGGGGTCGGTGCCGGCTCGAGGAGAGGTGCTCATGATCGCGCGGTTCGTTCGGGTTCTGTTCGACAGGTCGGCCGCCGCGGTCCGTCCGCTTGAGACTCGGGGGGGGGGGCGTTGGGCGCGCCTCGGGGGTCTGTGGTCGTCGGGTTGGGGTCGCGTTGTTGGCGGTGGCGCTGATCGCGTCGTCGCTGGCGTTGTCAGAGGGTGGTGTTGTCGCCCAGGAGTCCGAGGGGTCACAGGAACCGGAGTCGCCGTCGGGCGGGGTGAGCGCTGAGACGGTTTCGGGCGGTTGGTGGGACGGTTCGGGCGTGTCGGCGGGCGCGCCGCCTGGGGTTGTCGAGGGGGGTTGGTGCGGGTCCTATGGGGGTTCGCTGGGCCTGTTCGCCGGCGCGCTGGTGAAGGTGTGCCCCAGCGGTGATGGCGGCGTGACGGCCGGCGGGCCGCTGTCGGGGTCGCCGCGCGGTGTGGGCTGGTTCGAGGGATATGACGCCGGCGAGCCTTTTACCGGCGGCCCCGGCACCGGCGGCTCTGTCGTCGGCGGCCCGTTTGGGGGCGTCGAACTGTTCGGCGCCGCCGGCGTCGCGGCGGGCACCTACCGGGCGCTGGGCGTGCTCGACGTGGTTTTCGCCGGGGGAACGTTCAGCGCCGACTTCTCCGGGTGCACCCACCGCGCCGAACCCGGTTATTCGTCGTGTGTGACGCGGGCGCCGGGCGCGCCGCTGCCGCCGGGGGTGTTCGTGGGCGTCGCCGCGCCGGGCACCGAAGCGCCGCCGCGAGCGCCGCGCGGCGCCGGCGAAGCAACGGCGACACCGGCCGCCGAGCGTGCCGCCCTCGTCGCCCTCTACGAGGCCGCCGGCGGCGCCGACTGGGATCGCAACACCAACTGGAACACAACCGCCGCGGTCAGCACGTGGTACGGCGTCACCACCAACACCAACGGCAACGTCACACACCTCTACCTGCAGCACAACAACCTGTCCGGCGCCATCCCCGCCGCACTCGGCGACCTCACCAACCTGCAATACCTCAACCTGTCCAACAACACACGGTATATCGGCGGCATGTATATCGGCGGCTTGTCGGGGAGCATTCCCGCCGAACTCGGCGCCCTCACCAACCTGCAATACCTCGACCTGTCCAACAATCGTTTGTCGGGGGGTATTCCCGTCGAGTTCGGCGCTCTCACCAACCTGACATCGCTCTACTTGCACCGCAATATGTTGTCGGGGAGTATTCCCGTCGAGTTCGGCGATCTTACCACCTGACACATCTCTACTTGCACAGGAATGGTTTGTCGGGGAGCATTCCCGTCGAGTTCGGCGATCTCACCAACCTGACACGGCTCGCCTTGTCCAGTAATGGTTTGTCGGGGGGTATTCCCGTCGAGCTCGGCGCTCTCACCAACCTGACATGGCTCAACTTGGGCGTCAATCGTTTGTCGGGGGGTATTCCCGTCGAGCTCGGCGATCTCACCAACCTGACACGGCTCGCCTTGTACAGTAATGGTTTGTCGGGGGGTATTCCCGTCGAGCTCGGCGATCTCACCAACCTGAGATCGCTCGACTTGTCCACTAATGGTTTGTCGGGGGGTATTCCCGTCGAGCTCGGCGATCTCACCAACCTGACATTGCTCGGCTTGTCCAGGAATGGTTTGTCGGGGGGTATTCCCGTCGAGCTCGGCGATCTCACCAACCTGACAACGCTCGGCTTGTCCAGTAATGGTTTGTCGGGGGGTATTCCCGTCGAACTCGGCGATCTCACCAACCTGACATGGCTCTCCTTGCACAGTAATGGTTTGTCGGGGGGTATTCCCGTTGAGCTCGGCGATCTCACCAACCTGACATGGCTCTACTTGGGCGGCAATATGTTGTCGGGTTGCGTTCCTGCTGCCCTGTCAACGGTCGCTGATATCGGGTTCGATCGTGAGCTTTCGTATTGTGGGACTCTGGAGTTGGTGGGCGCGGTGCTTGTCGGCGGTTCCGCCGTCGAGTTGGTCTACGGTGCGGATCTCGACGGGTCCTCGGTCCCGGCGGTCGGCGCGTTCACGGTCAGCGTCGACGGCGCGAGCCGCACGGTCAGCGGCGTCACCGTGGCGGGCCGGGTGGTCACCCTCACCCTGGCGTCGCCACCGGTTCTGGCGACGCAGGACGTCACGGTCTCCTACACCCCGCCCACCGCCACCGACGCCGGGCGCATCCAGATCACCGACGGCGACGCCGCGGCGAGCTTCGCCGACGAGGCCGTCACGATCCCCCCCGACCCGCCGGCGATCACGAGCGTGGAATCGGCCACCGGGGGACTGGAGGCGCAGTGGGATGCCGTGGCGGACATCACCGGCTACGACCTCGAGTGGCGACACGACGGCGAGACGTCCTGGCGGTCGACTCGTACCGACCAGCAACAACACACGATCAGCGACCTGACCGACGGCGCCCTGTACTGGGTGCGCCTCCGCGCCGTGAAGACCCACCAGAGCCTCGACGGCCAAACGCTCTACACGACCGCCTGGTCAGCGCCCGAGCCCGGCATCGCCGGGGATTGGGCGCCCCGGAACGTTGTCGTGACGCCGGGGGATCGGATGTTGACGGTCACCTGGGATGGCGTGGATGCCGCTGATGACTACGAGGCGCAGTGGCAACCGGAGTCCACGGCGTCGTCGGGTGCGCCGTCCGGTGGTGGCGGCCTGTCCGAGTCGCCGAGCCGGCAGCGGCGGCCGGATTCGGCGACATCCCGCAACGTGCTGCCGCCCCTACCGGAGCTGGGTCCGGATGCGTGGTTGTCGGTTCCCTTCGAGCTCGTCTCGTCGAGCGGGCCACTCGCGTCGGCTTGGAGTGCCACGGTCACGAATCTGGGCAACGGCGAGGACTACAGCGTGCGCGTGCGGTCACTGCGAAGTGTCGATGTTGGGGCGGGAGACTCGACGCAGCAGAGCAGGGTTCGTGCTTCTGGCTGGGTCGAGGCGAAGTCTGCGCCGGCGGTGTCGTTGGCTGTCTCGGAGCCAACGTATCTCGATGGTGGGAGTTTCGTGAGAAGCGGGAACACGGCGAAGATTCGGGTGCAGGTCTCGGTCGGCGGCGCAGGCGACAGTCCTCCCGCCGTCCCGCTGCGTGCGCAGTTCGTGTCCGGCCCAAGCGACGAGAAGAGTGTCGCCATCGAGTGCATCGCCGTTTCCGGATCCGGTACGGTGCCAGCATTCGAGCGGCACCTCGACGTCTGTACGCCCAACGAGGTGGACGCTTTGACGCTCACCTACACCGTCGGGGCGGTTGCCCCCAGCGTGGAGGGCTGGTCTGACGACACGATTCGCCTCTATGTCGATCAGAACCCGAACGGTGCCCACGACGACCGGGAGGCGCACGCCGACTTCACCGTGCGCATCGCCGAACCCATCGACTATGTCGCACTCGGAGATTCCTACTCCGCCGGCGAGAACGGCGAATACTATTCTTCCGGCGGGTTCGGCCCGGGCACCGCTGGGCAGTTCTATTTCACCAACGGAGCATCGGCCGATTGTCACCGCTGGAACAAGGCCTACCCGATTCTTGTCGCCAGCAGCGACCTCAACATTGTTCAGCGGGGTGGCTTCCCCGGTCTGCCAACTGGGGGACCCTCACCCATCGACTTCTACGCCTGCGTCGGCGCTATCGCCCGGAACATCTACCACTCGGATGACACCAACAATGATGGCGTGCCGGACGACATTGGAATTGGTTCAGAACTATCTCTCGAGCAATTCGGTGAGGTATACGACCAAGAGCCTGAACTGATGACGATTGCGACGAACAGGCCATCGTCGATAGACTCACTGGTGCCATACGACTTTGAGGCTGATCAGCAGGATGCTGGTTGGGTGCCGCGTCAGGCTGTGTCGCTCCGTGCTGCGAATGCAGCGAGAGCTGTTGATATGGTGACAGTGTCGATTGGTGGTAATGATCTCGGTTTCGCCGACAGGTTGACGGGCTGTTTGTCGTCTGAGTTGGCATTGATTTTCCTTCGCGACGGGCTTGTTGGTTCGTTTGCGGGGGCGCTTCCTTGTGTGAGGGATGACGGCTTTGAGTCTGGGCTGGGGGACTTTATGTCGCGTCTCGGCGATGTACTTGGTGAGCTTCAAGAGGCAACGCCGGCCGATGCGGTCATCTTCGTATTGGGTTATTCGCATCTCGTCCCGCCTGATGATAGGTACTGCGATGCTTTGACACTTCTCCCGGCGCTCAGAGCATGGAACGCCAAGGAGGAGCGTCCATGGAAGTTTGCGAAAGCTTTTCTTGAGGACGACAGCTTGACGAAGGAGTCGATCATCGGGGACGAGCGGATGTTCGTGCGGGACGCCGCGGTCGTGCTGAATGATGTGATTGCGAATCAGGTGAAGTCTGCGAACCGCAAAGCCGCGGAGAAGGAGAACGGTGACGTTCCGCGGATACATTTTGTCGACGTTCGGGAAATGTTCGAGGGTCATTATGCGTGCGGCGACAGGGTTGTCGAGCGCCACGAAGACGCACAGGGCGGAAGCGGAACCGCCGGCGTGGACGGGCTTTGGCTCAACGGTTTGGTGGGCGATTCGAGAATTGATGCCTTCCCGCCCAAATCGGATCGTTCTTTCCATCCCACCGCCGCGGGCCATCAAGCGTATGCCGCAGCTCTGGGTGAGTACATTCGCGACCGCATCAGAGGCGGCGCGACAGTCACTGATGCGGGTCTTCCACTCGCTGAGGTTGTCCCGTTGCCGTCCCGCCCCGGCGAGTCTTCGGGGCAGGACGGGTCCGGTCGTGATGTCTCGGCGAGGTCGCAGACTTCGCCGGGCGCGGCGCCCGAGGGTGGTACTGGGGATGATCCCGACACGGCCGATGACAGAGTGTGGCGGCAGGTTCTGTGGTCGCGTCCGGCGGACGGGGCCGCGTCGGGGTGCAGCATGTTGTGGTCGCCGGGCGAGCGGGTGGAGTTGGCCGCCGACGGGTTCGCGGCGGGCGCGGCGGTGACGTTGTCGGCGGTGGGCGGGACCCTGTCGCGGCGCGATGGGTCCGCTGCGGGGGCGTCGTTGGGTCAGATCGTGTTGCCTTCGGCGACCGCGGACAGCGAGGGGCGCCTTGTGGCGGTCTGGACGGTTCCGGCGGCGACGGACGCCTCGACGCCGGTGTGGTACGCGGTCACAGCCGAAGGCGACGCCGCGCCCGGCGGCCGGGTGGTGGCGGGGCTGCTGGAGCCGCTTGTTGTGTATCCCGGCACCCAGCCGTGCCCGGCGCACGACGCGGCCACCACGACGTTGGGTACACCGGTGCGGGTCGATGTGCTGGCCGACGATGTGGCGCCCACCGGCGGCGCGTTTGATCCCGCCTCGGTGACCGTCGAGGCGGCGGGTGGCGGGGAGTTCACCCTCGATCCCGCCGACGGGTCGGTGACGTTCACGCCGGATCCGGGTTTCGTCGGCACCGCCACGACGACATACACGGCCTATGACTCGTGGAACGTCGGCATACGGACCGAGGTGTCGGTGACCGTGGAGGCGGGCTGCACGATCACCGGCGCGATTCCCGACGGGTCCGGCGCCGTGATCGAGGTCACCGGCACCGGTGGTGATGACGTGATCTGTGTCGGCGACCCCTCGGACCGTCGGGCGCGCTATCGCATCGACGCGAAGGCCGGCGATGACGTGATCCTCGCCGGCGCCGGGCCGGATGTGGTGTTGGGCGGCCCGGGCGCCGATGTGATCTACGGCCGCGGCGGGGACGACCAGCTCGTCGGCGGCAGCGGTGTGGATGTGATTTATGGTGGTGGGGGTTTCGATTCGGTCTACAGCAGCGACCTCGCCGATGTGATCGTTGACGCCGAGGATGGTTACGAGTTGGTGTTGTTGCCGGTGCTGTTGCCGGCGAGCGCCGACGGGGCGACGGCACCGGTGGCGGGCGCTGATGCGGTATTCGCCGAGCCGGGCGCGATCGTGTTGGTGGACGTGTTGGGCAACGATTTCGACGCCGACGGGAATCTGGACGGTCCGTCGCTGGCGGTCACGCGTTCGCCGGTGTTGGGCAGCGCGTTGGTGTTCGTGTCGGTCGAGGCCGGGTTGGTGGTCCGCTATGTGGCCGGTTCGGTGGGCGGCGCCGACGGGTTCGCCTATGAGATCTGCGACACGCTCGGCAACTGTGTCACCGCCGAGGTGACCGTGACCGTCGGCACCGCGGGTTGCACCATTGTGGGCACCGACGGCGACGACGTTTTGGAGGGCACGCCCGGCGATGACGTGATCTGCGGTCTCGGCGGCGATGACACCATCGTGGGCCTCGGCGGTGATGATGTGATCTGGGGCGGCGCGGGGAACGACACGCTGTACGGCGGTGACGAGACCCGCATCGGCGACGACGGGAATGACGTCCTCCACGGCGAAGGCGGCGACGACGCCCTTTATGGCGGCAACGGTGCGGACATTCTGTGGGGCGGGCCGGGTGACGACAGCCTCGCGGGCAACCGCCGCGACGACGTCCTGCACGGCGGCGCCGGCGATGACACCCTGGTCGGCGGCGGCGAGGATGACGTGTTGTGGGGCGGGCGGGGTGACGACAGCCTCGACGGCCACGCCGGCGACGATGTTCTGCACGGCGGCGCCGGCGGTGACACTCTCGAAGGCGGCAACGGCGAAGACACGCTGTGGGGCGGAGGTGGCGTCGACACGCTGGTCGGCGGCGCCGGCAGCGACATACTGCATGGCGGCGGCGGCGATGACACGCTGTGGGGCAACTCTCAGGACGACGCCCTGTTGGGTGGGCGGGGCGCCGATGCGCTGCATGGCGGCGGCGGCGGCGACGAACTCGACGGCGGACCCGGCGACGACGCGCTCAACGGCAACGCCGGCGATGATCGCCTCTGGGGTTCGTGGGGCGTCGACGTGCTGGTGGGCGGTAACGGCGAAGATTTCCTCCACGGCGGCGACGGCGCCGACACGTGTGGCCGCGGCCCGCTGGTCGTCCGATGCGAACCGTAGACACCCGCCGGCGGCGGGGGCGGGTGGTGGTGGCGCTCGGCCGGCTGATGGTCGTGGCCGTCGCCGTCGTGGTCGCGCTCGCGGCGGCGTGCACGAACCCCGGCACGTCGTCTGGGGAAGGGCCGGAGCGGCGTGGTGGGGGTGCCGGGTCGGCTGTCGCCGGCGGGGCGCCGCGCTCGGGCAACGATGCAGGCGAGGAGGTGGGGTCGGCGTTGCGCGCCTCGGCGCCGACGGCCGGTGTGGTCGCGGGGGCCTCGGATGGGGCGGATGGTTCTGCGGTTTCGGGTGGAGATCGTGTTGAGCCCCCGGTGGTTATGGAACGAGGCGATGCGGGCGTGGACGCCGCGGCGGGGGATGTTGTACCGGTGTTCGTCGAACTGCCGGGGTTGGTGGAGGCAGTGGCGGAGGCCGGTCGGCTGTCGGGGGTGTTGTCGGTGGGTTCGTTGGTGTGGTGCGGGTTGCGTCCGGATGGTTCGGTGGTGTGTTGGGGTTCTCTGAGTCCTCGCGAACGCGAGGTGCCGGAGGGGTCGTTTGTGGCAATTGCCAGTGGGTGGGGATTCGGGTGCGGTCTGCGCCCTGATGACGCCGTGGATTGTTGGGGTGGCGGGTATGGGGTCGGAGAGATGGATGTGCCGGGGGGTCCGTTTGTGGCGGTCAGTTCGGGGGGTGGCTATCGGGCGTGTGGTCTGCGTCCCGGCGGCGGGTTGGCGTGTTGGGCTTGGCGGCCGGTGGACTTGTCGGGTTCGTTCACTCCTTTGTTGGATTTGCCGTTGGCCGAGGAGGCGTTGGCGTGGGCGACGGAGCATCCCGGTGGGGTGTTCGGTGCGGTGAGTGTGGGGTTTGGGCATGTGTGTGGGTTGCGTGCGGACGGGTCGGTGGAGTGTTGGGGCGAGGATTGGTTCGGCCAGTCATCGCAGGCTCCGGCGGGCGCGTTCGTGGCTGTTGATGCGGGGGTGAGTCATTCGTGCGGGTTGCGCCCCGACGGGTCGGCGCAGTGTTGGGGCGAGGACTCGATGGATTCGGGGTTCTTGGGAGCGCTGGAGTTCCGCTATGAGGGCGGCGAGCAGGCGTACCTGGATCGTCTCAGGCGGCGGGTTCAGGAGGGTGCACCGCGGGAGTTGGATTTCATGTCGAGCGAGGGCGCGGTGTTCGATGCGGCGTTGGTTGGTGAGATGGTGCGGCGGGCGGCGGGCTGGGAACCGCCGCCGGGGCCGTTCAAGGCGGTCAGCGCCGGTCGGGGTTTCACCTGCGGGCTGCGGTTGGACGGCGAGGTGGATTGTTGGGGTTATGTCGCCAACGAGGAGCCCCGCATCCCGTTGGCGGTCTACGCGGAGGTGGTCGGTGAGCGGGTCGGGGAGTTGCACGCGGCGGCGCAGGCCGAGGTGGGCGGCGACGAGACAACGGGCGCGCCGTCGCCGACGCGGGCGGGCGTCGAGCAGGGCGACGACGAGACGGCTGGTGGGGGTCACGATGCCGAGGTCGTGGCCGCGGCGGAGCGGGCCGCCGGTGTGGATTCCTACAGCTTCGCGTTCATGCTCGCGTACGTGGATCTCGTGAGTCCGCCGCCGGGTCCGTTCGTCGCCATCGACGCCGGCTGGTGGCGGGCCTGCGGCATCCGGCTCGACGGCGAGGTGAGCTGTTGGGGTCTGGGTTTCAACGAGCGGGCCGTCCCCCCGCCGTCGGGGCCGTTGGCGACGGAGGCGTTGGCGTTGCGCATCGCGCCGGGTTCGGCGGCGGGTGTGGTGTCGGGCGATGTTGATGTCGTCGAGGGGTCTGGGGACTTCGGCGGTGTGTGGGAGGGGGCGATCTTGGCGTTCTCGTTGGAGAGGTCGGGGCCGTCGTGTGGGGGCGTGTTGGTGCCCGGGGGGCGCTTGGAGTCGTTGATCCATCCGGAGTTTCGCGACCATCCGGAGTCTCGCTACGCGTACCTCGGTTATGACGGCCCGTGGGTGCCGGGCGGGCAGGTGGAGTTGGTGATGGTCGCTATGCGGCCGAATTGGCCGGTGCGCCTGTCGGTGGTCGGCGGGCGGGTGCCCCGCGGCGGCGAGCCGATGGAAGACGGAGCGGGGCTGTCGAGGGAACTGCCGGCGGTGAAGGCGGATCCCGAGGGGTTCTTGTTGACGACGTGGCAGATTCCGGCGGCGCCGGCGGGCCGCGACGGGCCGATGTGGTATCAGGTGAGGGCGAAGGGCGAGTTCATGTTGATCCATCAGGAACTCGACGCCATCGTTGAGCCGCCGATCGTCGTGTACCCCGAGGTGGCGCCGTGCGCGGTTGGTGACGAGGCGACCACGACGGTGGACCGTCCGGTGCGCGTCGACGTGTTGGCCAACGACATTCCTCCCACCGGGGGCACGCTGGACCCGGCGACGGTGACGGTGATCGACTCGCGGATCTATGAGGGCGACGGGGAATTCGTCGTTGATCCCGCTGACGGGTCGTTGACCTTCACCCCCGCGCCGGGCTTCGTGGGCACCACGCGAGGCAACTACATCGTCTATGACTCCTGGAACGTCGGCGCCCCCGGACGGGTCACCGTCACCGTGACACGGCAGTGACACACCACCGCGACGCGGGCTGCGGTGGGGACCGTCGGTGGTATGGCTCATCGACCATGAATCGATGATCGCCCCGGCGCCGAGGTGCACGGTCGCGCGCGTCGCGCCGGTCGATGGCGACGATCCCGTATCCAGCAACGGCGAAGACACGCTGTGGGGCGGAGGTGGCGTCGACACGCTGATCGGCGGCGCCAGCAGCGACATGCTGCATGGCGGTGACGGCGATGACACGCTCCGCGGCAACTCTCAGGACGACGCCCTGTTGGGCGGGCGGGGCGCCGATGCGCTGCATGGCGGCGGCGGCAACGACGAACTCGACGGCGGACCCGGCGACGACGCGCTGTGGGGCAACGCCGGCGATGATCGGCTCTGGGGTTCGTGGGGCGTCGACGTGCTGGTGAGAGGTAACGGCGAAGATTTCCTCCACGGCGGCGACGGCGCCGACACGTGTGGCCGCGGCCCGCTGGTCGTCCGATGCGAACCGTAGACACCCGCCGGCGGCGGGGGCGGGTGGTGGTGGCGCTCGGCCGGCTGATGGTCGCGGGCGTCGCCGTCGTGTTCACCCTCGCGGCGGCGTGCACGAACCCCGGCACGTTGTCTGGGGAAGGGCCGGAGCGGCGAGGTGGGGGCGCCGAGTCGGCTGTCACCGGCGGGGCGCCGCGCTCGGACAACGATGCAGGCGAGGAGGTGGGGTCGGCGTTGCGCGCCTCGGCGCCGACGGCCGGTGTGGTCGCGGGGGCCTCGGATGGGGCGGATGGTTCTGGGGTTTCGGGTGGGGATGGCGTTGAGCCCCCGGCGGTTGTGGAACGAGGCGATGCGGGCGTGGACACGGCGGGTGGGGATGTTGTGCCGGTGTTTGTGGAGTTGGCGGGGTTGGTGGAGGCGGTGGCGGACGCCGAGGCCTTGTCGGGGTTGTTGTCGGGCGGTCTGTTGGAGTGGTGCGGGTTGCGTCTGGATGGTTCGGTGGCGTGTTGGGGGTCTTGGAGGCCTCGCGATGGTGAGACTTCTGGCGATGGTGAGTTGCCGGAGGGGCCGTTTGTGGCGATCAATCGGGGGTTGACGTTCGGGTGCGGTCTGGGGGCTGATGGCACTGTCGAGTGTTGGGGGCACGGGTCGACGGATGCGCCGGGGGGTCCGTTTGTGGCGGTCAGTTCGGGGCGCTATCGGGCGTGTGGTCTGCGTCCCGGCGGCGGGTTGGCGTGTTGGGCGCGCCGGCCCGAGAACTTGTCGGGTTCGTTCACTCCTTTGTTTGATTTGCCGTTGGCCGAGGAGGCGTTGGCGTGGGCGACGGAGCATCCCGGTGGGGTGTTCGGGGCGGTGAGTGTGGGGTTCGGGCACGTGTGTGGGTTGCGTGCGGACGGGGCTGTGGAGTGTTGGGGCGAGGATTGGTTCGGCCAGGCCTCGCAGGCTCCGCCGGGCGCGTTCGTGGCTGTTGATGCGGGGGTGAGTCATTCGTGCGGGTTGCGCCCCGACGGGTCGGCGCAGTGTTGGGGCGAGGACTCGATGGACTCGGGGTTCTTGGGGGCGATCGAGTTCCGTTACGAGGGCGGCGAGCAGGCGTACCTGGATCGTCTCGGGCGGCGGGTTCAGGAGGGTGCACCGCGGGAGTTGGATTTCATGTCGAGCGAGGGCGCGGTGTTCGATGCGGCGTTGGTTGGTGAGATGGTGCGGCGGGCGGCGGGCTGGGAACCGCCACCGGGGCCGTTCAAGGCTGTCAGCGCCGGTCGGGGTTTCACCTGCGGGTTGCGGTTGGACGGCGAGGTGGATTGTTGGGGTTATGTCGCCGACGAGGAGCCCCGCATCCCGCTGGCGGTCTACGCGGAGGTGGTCGGTGGGCGGGTCGGGGAGTTGTACGCAGCGGCGCAGGCCGAGGTAGACGGCGCCGAGCCCGAAGGCGCGTTGTCGCAGGAGGCGGGCGTCGAGCAGGGCGACGACGAGACGGCTGGTGGGGGTCACGATGCCGAGGTCGTGGCCGCGGCGGCGCGGGCCGCCGGTGTGGATTCCTACAGCTTCGCGTTCATGCTCGCGTACGTGGATCTCATGAACCCTCTGCCGGGACCGTTCGTCGCCATCGACGCCGGCTCGTGGCAGGCCTGCGGCATCCGGCTCGACGGCGAGGTGAGCTGTTGGGGTCTGGGTTTCGACGAGCGGGTCGTCCCCCCGCCGGCGGGGCCGTTGGCCACGGAGGCGTTGGCGTTGCGCATCGCGCCGGGTTCGGCGGCGGGTGTGGTGTCGGGCGATGTTGGTGTCGTCGAGGGGTCTGGGGACTTCGGTGGTGTGTGGGAAGGGGTGATCTTTGCGTTCTCGTTGGAGAAGTCGGGGCCGTCGTGTGGGGGCGTGTTGGTGCCCGGGGGGCGGCTGGAGTCGTTGATCCGTCCGGAGTCTCGCGACAGACGCCTCGGTTATGACGGCCCGTGGGTGCCGGGCGGGCAGGTGGAGTTGGTGATGGTCGCTCTGCGGCCGAATTGGCCGGTGCGCCTGTCGGTGGTCGCCGGGCGGGTGCCCCGCGGCGGCGAGCCGATGGAAGACGGTGCGGGGCTGTCGAGTGAACTGCCGGCGGTGAAGGCGGATCCTGAGGGGTTCTTGTCGACGACGTGGCAGATTCCCGATGCGCCGGCGGGCCGCGACGGGCCGATGTGGTATCGGGTGAGGGCGGAGGGCGAGTTCATGTTGATCCATCAGAAACTCGACGCCATCGTTGAGCCTCTGATCATCGTGTACCCCGGGGTGGCGCCGTGCGCGGTTGGTGACGAGGCGACCACGACGGTGGACCGTCCGGTGCGCGTCGACGTGTTGGCCAACGACATTCCTCCCACCGGGGGCACCTTGGACCCGGCGACGGTGACGGTGACCCAGTCGTGGATCTATGAGGGCGACGGGGAATTCGTCGTCGATCCCGCTGACGGGTCGCTGACCTTCACCCCCGCGCCGGGCTTCGTGGGCACCACGCTAGTGTCCTGAGCGATTAGTTCGTTTGGTATTCGGAGGATTGCTGCAGCGAGCTGGCCTGCGCAAATGCGAATAGCGGGGCCATCGAAATGCCAGCGAACTTCCGACTCGGGACACTAGGCGACTACATCGTCTATGACTCCTGGAACGTCGGCGCCCCCGGACGGGTCACCGTCACCGTGACACGACAGTGACACATCGCCGCGACGCGGGCTGCGGTGGGGACCGTCGGTGGTATGGCTCATCGACAGCGGTTGCACGATTGTGGGCACGCCCGGCGATGACGTGGCGCGGGGCATGGCCGGCGATGATGTGACCTGCGGTCCCGGCGGTGGTGATGTGATCTTCGGCCTCGGCGGCGATGACGACACGCTGTTCGGCGGTCTCGGCGACGACAACCTCGACGGCCACGCCGCGAACGACACGCTCCATGGTGGGCCGGGTCGGGACATCCTCACTGGTGGCAACGGAGACGATGTGCTGTTCGGCGGCACCGGCAATGATCAGCTCACCGGCGGCGCCGGCACCGACACCTTGTGGGGCGGCGCCGACATCGACCTGCTGTGGGGCAACACCCAGGACGACACCCTGCATGGCGGCAGTGGTATCGACGTCCTGCGCGGCGGTGGCGGCGAGGATCGGCTCGCCGGCGGCTCCGGCGATGATCAACTTCACGGCAACGCCGGCGACGATCGCCTGTGGGGCGGCACGGGTGTTGACAGCCTCGACGGCGGCAACGGCGCCGACTATCTCGACGGCGGCGACGGCTCCGACACGTGTGCCCGCGGCGAAACGACGGCGCGCTGTGAGAGGTGAGGCGGCGCTGGGGGATCTGGGGCGATGATGGCGTGAGTGTTCGTTGTTGGCTGCAGGGATGGGTGGCGTTGACGGGTAGGGGCCGGTCGCGGTGGGTGGTGTTGATGGTTGTGGTGGTGGCGTGGGCGTGTGGTGGAGCCGGCGGCGGTGGTGGGGGCGCAGTCGTGCGGCCACAGCTCTCGGCGTCGGAGCCCGAACTGTCGGTGTTGGAGCCCGAATCGTCGGTGTCGGAGCCCGAACTGTCGGTGTTGGAGCCGGAATCGTCGGTGTCGGAGTCCGAGCCGCTGGTGTCGGAGTCCGGGTCGTCGGTGTCGGAGTCCGGGTCGTCGGTTGTGAGTGTTCGTGGCGCCTATCGGGCGGTGTCCACCGGCGGGGCGTATGTGTGTGCGGTTGGCGTCGACGGCGCGGTTACCTGTTGGGGAAGTAACCTGGATGTGCGGGCCGTAGCGCCGACCGGCGCCTATACGGTCGTCGCTGCGGGCTTCTCGCATGCGTGCGCGCTCGGGGTCGACGGTGCGGTCACTTGTTGGGGCCACAATGACTGGGGCCAGGTGGAGGCGCCTGATGGTGTTTACACCGCTATCAGCGCCGGCTTGACCCATTCGTGTGCGCTTGACATTGCTGGGGCGGTCACGTGTTGGGGCGACAATGAACAGGGCCAGGTGGAGGCGCCTGGTGGTGTCTACACCGCCATCGCCGCCGGCACGAAGCATTCGTGCGCGCTCGACACTGCCGGGGCTGTGGTGTGTTGGGGCCACGATGACTGGGACCGGTTCGAGGTGCCCGGCGGTGTGTTCAGCGCCGTGTCCGTCGGCTGGGCTCATGCGTGCGTGCTGCGCGTGGACGGCACCGTGGCGTGTTGGGGTAACAACGAGAGGCCGGGATGGTTCTTGGGGGATCCGCCTTCGGTTACGGGGCCGGAGCATCGAGGCGAGGGGGGCCAGACCGACGCGCCTGGGGGCATCTACGCCGCGGTGTCCGCCGGTGCTGCGCATTCGTGCGCGCTGCGCGTGGACGGGACCGTCACGTGTTGGGGTAACAACGATTGGGGCCAGGCCGAGGCGCCCCCGGGTGTTTACACCGCCGTCGCCGCGGGCGGGAGGCTGTCGTGCGCGCTGCGCGCCGACGGCTCGGTGACGTGTTGGGGATCTATTGTGCTCGGCGCCGGCGCCGAGGCCGACGGGGCGGCCCGGTTGTGAGGGCGAGCCGTGCCGACAGCTCGCGGTGCGTCTTGCGCGGTAGCCGGCAGGGCAGGACCTCCTGGAGTGCTGGTCGAGCCACGATCGGCCAGCGCCACGGCACACCGCCACGTGGCGGTCGACCCTGAGCGCGACATGGCGATTCGCTATCTCGCCGACGATGTGGCCGGCGTCGACTCGTTCGGCGATGAGATCTGCGACACGCTCGACACGTGCACAACCGCCCAGATGACCACCGTCGGCACGAGCCGCTGCACCATCGTCGGAACCGGCGGCGACGATGTGTTGCGGGGCACGCCCGGCGCTGATGTGATCTGTGGACTCGGCGGCGACGATGTCATCAACGGCATCGGCGGCGACGACGTCATCCTCGGCGGCGACGGCGACGACACGCTCACCGGCGCCAACGGCGACGACACCCTCGTGGGCGGCCCGGGCGCTGACACGCTGATCGGTGGCGCGGGCGCGGATGCGCTGTTCGGCGGCGCCGGCGACGACACGCTGGCGGGCAACACCCAGAACGATGTCCTCCACGGTGGTCCCGGCGACGACGACCTCAACGGTGGCGGCGGTGATGACGTGCTGTGGGCCGGCGGCGGCGATGACAGCCTCGTGGGCCACGCCGGGAACGACACCCTCCACGGCGGACCGGGCGAGGACACCATGGACGACGCCCTCGCCGGCGGCAACGGCGACGACACCCTCTGGGGCGGCCCGGGCGGCGATCACCTCACCGGCGGTGCCGGCGCGGACACCCTCTATGGCGGACCGGGCGGCGACAGCTTGTGGGGCAACACCCAGAACGATGTGCTCCGCGGCGGTGAAGGGAACGATCATCTCTACGGCGGCGGCCATGACGACGCCCTCCTCGGCGGCGCCGGGAAGGACACCCTCTACGGCAACGCGGGCGACGATCGCCTGTGGGGCGACGGTGGCGATGATCGCCTCGACGGCGGCAACGGCGTCGACTACATCGGCGGCGGCGACGGTGTGGACTCCTGCGGCCGTGGCGAGGTCGTGGCGGGTTGCGAGTCGTGAGTTCGGGGCGCCGCGGGTGGTGTCGGCGCCGGAGGGGCGCTCGTCGGGGGTCCGTGCGTGGTGGTGGGTTCGCCAGCGTGTTGGGGCGATCGGGTCTGGCGGCGGGCGCGGTGGTGGTGTTGGCGGGCGCGGTGGTGGGGTGTGGTAGTTGGCACGAGGAGTCGTACCGCCCGAGCGAGCAGGCGCGGTTGTTGACGGCGCAGCGGGCGGCGTCGGAGGTGCCGTTCGTGGCGGTGTCGGTGGGCGGGCAGCGCTGTTCGGGATTCAGCGAGGGCTGGCCCCTGCCTGACGACTGCAGCTACCCGCAGTTGGTCAACAGGACTCACGCCTGCGGGTTGCGCGCCGACGGTTCGGTGGCGTGTTGGGGGTCGAACAATTTCGGCCAGTCCGATGCGCCGCCGGAGCGGTTCACAGCGGTCTCGGCGGGCTATGAGCATTCCTGCGGCGTGCGCGTCGATGGCGCGGCGGTGTGCTGGGGCGCCGACGGCGATGGCCGGTCCGACGCTCCCGATGGCGAATTCACCGCGGTCTCGGCGGGCCAGGATCATTCCTGTGGGGTGCGCGCCGGCGGTGCGGCGGTGTGCTGGGGGTCGAACCGTGCCGGCCAGTCCGACGCTCCCGATGGCGAATTCACCGCGGTCTCGGCGGGCCGGAATCATTCCTGTGGGGTGCGCGTCGGCGGTGCGGCGGTGTGCTGGGGGTGGAACGAATTCCGTCAATTGGACTCGTGGGGCGGTGAGTATGTCTCAGTGTCGGCGGGCCGGTACAGGTCGTGCGGGCGGCGGGCGGATGGTTCTGTGAGCTGTTGGGGTTCTCTCTCCGACGGCGGTGTCGACATCCCTGCCGGCGACTATGTGTCGGAGTCGGTGGGTGACGCGTTCTCGTGTGCTGTGCGCGCCGGTGGTGATGTGATGTGTTGGGGGGCGCGGCGGACGGCTTCGGTGGATGCGCCGGCGGGTGAGTTCGTTGCGCTGACCACGGGTTACGGGGGTTCGTGTGCGCTGCGAGCCGCGGGCATGGTGGCGTGTTGGGGGGGTGGAGTGTCGTGGTGGGGGCGGGACACGCCGCGGGGTCCGTTCAGGTCTCTCTCTTCGGATAAGACTAAGGGTCACGATAAGTTGTGCGCGGTGCGTGCCAGTGGTGTGGGTGTGTGTTGGCATGCCGGCGGGTTCCGCGAGTACACCGATGAGTCGGCGCGTCCGTTCGGTGATGTTGTGACTGGGGATGCGCATTGGTGCGCGCTGCGCGACGATGGCACGGTGGCCTGCGGCGGCGACCGCGGGGCGTGCGCGCGGAGCTACGACAGGTATGGGAGGCCGTTGGCGCCGGAGTTGTGCGGCGGCGTCGAGTTCAGTCAGGCCGACCCGCCCGGCGGGCAGTTCGTTGCCGTCACGGCGGGTCGGTGGTTTTCCTGTGGGATCCGCGACAGCGCCGAGGTGGCGTGCTGGGGCGCGAATGACTCGGGCCAGACCGACGCGCCGGGCGGGGAATTCGTGTCGCTGTCGGCGGGCACTGCGCACGCCTGCGGTATCCGCAGCGACGACACGGTGGCGTGTTGGGGCGCCAACGACCGCGGTCAGGCCCACGCGCCGGGCGGCGAGTTCAGTGCCGTGGCCGCCGGCTATGCGCACTCCTGTGGGATCCGCGTCGGTGGGGCCATCGAGTGCTGGAGCGACGTGCGCCGCTCGCCGAACCGGGTCCGGTGGCCCAGCCCGGCGCCGATCTACCAGCGCCCCGCCGGGCGATATACCGCTGTCAGCGCCGGCTTGCGCCACGCCTGCGGGCTGCGAACCGACGGCACTGTCGCCTGCTGGGGCGGCGACGTCATCGGCGACGTGCCCGCCGGGACGTTTAGCGCGATCGATGCCGCCGGTTCCCACGCCTGCGGGCTGCGAACCGACGGCACTGTCGCCTGCTGGGGCGGCGACGTCATCGGCGACGTGCCCGCCGGGACGTTCAGCGCCATCGCCGTCGCCGACAGGTATGCGTGCGGGCTGCGCCTCGACCGCGCTCTGGAGTGCTGGGGCGACTCCAGCACTGCTGCCTACAAGTGGGCTGCGCGGCTCGACGGCGCGTACGACGCCGTTGCCGCCGGTGGCACATTCGTGTGCGTGCAGCGCGACGGCGGCACCGCCGAATGCCGAGGCGGCGTCATGCACTCCGTCGAGTTGGGTGAGCGGCCGCTGGCGGACTTCGCCGCCGGCGGTGCGCACGCCTGCGGGCTGCGATCCGACGGTACCGTCGAGTGCTGGGGGAAGAACTGGGCCGGCGAGACCGACGCCCCCGGCGGGACATTCGACGCTCTCGCGGCCGGTTCCGCGAACCCCTCGCACACCTCGCACACCTGCGGGCTGCGCACCGACGGAACCATCGCCTGCTGGGGTGAGAACTTCAACCGCCAGTCCACCCCGCCCGACGGCGAGTTCGTCGCAATCGACGCCGGGGGCAGACTGTCCTGCGGGCTGCGCACCGACGGCACCATCGAATGCTGGGGCGATCTCGCGGTACCCGACGGCGGCATCCCCTGGGAATGACACCGCGCCCGCGCGGACACCCCTCACGATTCATGCACCGCCACCAACCCCTCGCGCATGACACCGCGCCCGCGCGGGCACCCCATCGAGTCGGCCCCAGCGGCGACGATCGCCTGTGGGGCGCTACCGGCGACGACAGCCTCGACGGCGGCAACGGCACCGATTACGCCGACGGCGGCGACGGCACCGACACGTGCAAGAGAGGCGAGACGAGCGCGCGGTGCGAGGCGTGAGCGGCTCGGGTGGGTCTGGTGGTGTGAGCCGTTGAGTTCTGTTCGATGGTCGGCGAGGTGGCCTGCGCGGCACATGTTGGGTCGCGGGTGCCGGTGTCACGAGGTCGGGGTTCTGGGGCGGGCCGGGGGTTGGTGTTGAGGCGTGCGCGCCGGTCGGCGGGAGTGGTCGTGGTGGTGTTGGTGGCCACCGCGTGCGGCGGCGCCGATCGGGGTGCTGGGGTGGATGTTAGCGCTAACAAGGACTGGGAGCCGCCACCGGGGCCGTTCAAAGCAGTCATCGCAGGCGGCGGGCGTCGAGCATGGCGGCGACACGGCGTGGGAGGGTCCCGACGCCGAGATCGTGACCGCGGCGGCGCGGGCCGCCGGTCTGCATCCCGGCAGCTATCGCACAGTGCTGAGGTACATGGATCTCGTGAACCCGCCGCCGGGACCGTTCGTCACGGTCACTGCCGGGCGGGGGCGCGCCTGTGGTATCCGGCTCGACGGCGAGTTGACCTGTTGGGGTGCCGTTTCCAGCGAGTTCTTCGAGCCGCCGCCGGCGGGGCCGTTCGCGACCGAGGCGTTGCCGTTGCGTATCGCCAACGGCTCGATTGACGACGACATGGTGAGGGAGGCGGACGTGGGGGCGGGTGTGGTGTCGGGCGATGTCGGCGGCGTCGCGGGGTCTGGGGACGTTGGTGGTGTGTGGGAGGGGGCGATCTTTGCGATCCCGTCGGAGAACGTGGGGCCGTCGTGTGGGGGCACGTTGGTGCCCGGCGGACAACTGGAGTCGTTGGTGCATCCGGACTCTCGCGGCAGACGCTTCCGCTATGACGGGCCGTGGGCGCCGGGCGGGGAGGTGGAGTTGTTGATGCTGTTTCTGCGGCCGAATTCGATGGCTGCTCTGTCGGTGGTCGGCGGGCGGGTCCCCCGCGGTGGCGAGCCGGTGGGGGACGGTGAGTTAATGCCGAGGGAGCTCCCGGCCGCGCAGGCGGATCCGGAGGGGTTCTTGTCGACGACGTGGACGGTTCCCGAGGCGCCGGTGGGCCACGACGGGCCGATGTGGTACCAGGTGACCGCGACCGGCGAGCTGATGTTGACCCATCAGAAGCTCGACGCCATTGTTGTCCCTCCGATTCTGGCGTACCCCGACGTAGCACCGTGCGCTATCGGCGACGAGGCGGCCACGACCGTGGATCGCCCGGTGCGCGTCGACGTGCTGGCCAACGACGTCGCCCCCACCGGCGGCACCCTGGACCCGGCGACGGTCACGGTGACTGTTCCGCGGATCTATGAGCGCGACGGGCACTTCGTCGTTGATCCCGCCGACGGGTCGGTGACGTTCACCCCCGCGCCGGGCTTCGTCGGCACCGCGCGAGCCGACTACATCGTCTATGACTCCTGGAACGTCGGCGCCCCCGCACGGGTCACGGTCACCGTTGCACGAGGTTGACACGTCATCGAGACGCGGCCTGCGGCAGCGACCGTCGGTGGCATGGATCATCGAAAGCGGCTGCACCATTGCGGGCACGCCCGACGATGGCGTGACCGACGGCGCCGACACCCTCCGCGGCAACCCCCAGGACGACACCGTTCACGGCGGCGGGGGCGCTGACACCCTCGACGGCCATGCCGCTAACGACACGCTCCACGGCGGGCCGGGTCGGGACATCCTTAGCGGCGGCAACGGCGATGACGTGCTGTTCGGGGGATCTGGCAACGATCAGCTCACCGGCGGCGCCGGGGCGGACACGCTGTGGGGCGGCGCGGACATCGACCTGTTGTGGGGCAACACCCAGGACGACATCCTCCACGGCGGGGCGGGGGTCGACATCCTGCGCGGGGGCGGCGGCGATGACCGCATCGCCGGCGGCGCCGGTAACGATCAACTCCACGGCAACGCCGGCGACGATCACCTGTGGGGCAGTACCGGCGTCGACAGCCTCGAGGGCGGCAACGGCGCCGACTATCTCGACGGCGGCGACGGCGCCGACACGTGTGCCCGTGGCGAGTCGGTCGCCCGTTGCGAGCCGTGACGTGTGCGGTGTGGCGTCGATAGGGGTGGGCTAGGTGCGGCGTCGCGGCGGTCGGGCGGAGTCGCTGTTGCTGGTTGTGTTGTTGGGCGCGGCGGTGGGCTGTGGCGTCCCGGATGCAGAGCGGGGCGGTCCGTCCGCCGAGATGCAGGTTGCACGACCTAATGACGAGGCGGCAGAGGGTTCTGTGGAGGGGACCTTGACCGGCGCGACGCGTGCTGGTTCGACTGCGGCGACGTCGGGAGGGGAGTTGGCGTCGTCGATGGTGGTGGTGCGTTTCGGGGCGCTCTCTGCGGGGGATTCTCATTCGTGTGGGGTGCGCGTCGATGGTGGTGTGGTGTGTTGGGGTCGGAGCGAGTTCGGTCAGGCGGACGCGCCGGGCGGCGAGTTCGTTCTGGTGGCTGCCGGTGGGCGGCATTCGTGTGGGGTGCGCGTCGATGGTGGTGTGGTGTGTTGGGGTCGGAGCGAGTTCGGTCAGGCGGACGCGCCGGGCGGCGAGTTCACCGCGGTTTCTGCGGGGGATTCTCATTCGTGTGGGGTGCGGGTCGATGGTGGTGTGGTGTGTTGGGGTCGGAGCGAGTTCGGTGAGGCGGACGCGCCGGGCGGCGAGTTCACCGCGGTTTCTGCCGGTGCGGCCCATTCGTGTGGGGTGCGGGTCGATGGTGGTGTGGTGTGTTGGGGTCGGAGCGAGTTCGGTGAGGCGGACGCGCCGGGCGGCGAGTTCACCGCGGTTTCCGCCGGTGGGCGACACTCGTGCGGGCTGCGGACGACTGGTGGTGTGGTGTGTTGGGGCGATAACCGGTCGGGTCAGGTGGTTGCGCCGGTTGGTGAGTTGCGCGCGGTCGCCGCGGGCGCCGAGCACTCGTGCGCGCTGCTTGCCGGGGCGGTCGCGGACACCGCGGTGTGTTGGGGGAGCAACGACTGGGCTCAGGTTGGCGCGCCGGGCGGGGAGTTCACGGGGATCGCCACCGGTGGTGAGCACACGTGCGGGCTGCACGCGGATGGGGCTGTTGTGTGTTGGGGGGCGAATCCTGTCGCGCTGGTCGAGGCGCCGGGCGGCGAGTTCACCGCTGTCGACGCCGCAGACACGCAGACCTGCGGGCTGCGCACGGATCGGACTGTTGCGTGTTGGGGGACGGCGAACCGCGGCGAGCCGAGCGCGCCGGCAGGCCAATTCAGCGCCGTCTCCTCCGGCGGGTTCTACTCGTGCGGTGTGCGCCCGGACATGACCGTCGAATGCTGGGGCCCCGACGGCGTCCCCTACACCGACTTGCCGGAGCGGGCGCAAAGCGCGTTGCGAGACGGAGGATTCGACGCCATCTCGGTCGGATGGGGCGCCGCAGCGTGCGCGCTCGGTTTGGATCGGTCTGTGCTCTGCTGGGCGGGCGGCGCGCGGGGATTCGGGAGTGGGGCCGGGCGGCAGTTGGGGCCGTTCCGTGCCGCCAGCGTCGGCGGCGCCGTCATGTGCGTCGTGCACATCGACGCGACCGTTGCATGCTGGCCGTCGATCTGGTCCCTGCCGCGCCTAGACCCTGCGGAACCACCCTTCGATGAGGCGGAACTGCGGGCGGGGGACTTCCGCGATCCGCCGAGTTCGGCGTTTGGCTCTGTGGCGAGCGGCTTCTTGCACGCCTGCGGGCTGGGCACCGATGCTGGGATCCGTTGCTGGGGAAACAACCGTCACGGTCAGGCCGACGCCCCGGCGGGCCGGTTCAGCGCTGTCAGCGCCGGCATCTGGCACTCCTGCGGCCTGCGCGCCGACCGCACCGCGGTGTGCTGGGGGTTGGGGGACGCCGGTGTGTCAGAGGTGCCCGAGGGTTCGTTCGGTGCGCTCAGCGTCGGAGACATCCACGCCTGCGGCGTGCGCAGCGACGCAACGATCGCCTGTTGGGGAAGCATCATCGATCCCCCCGATGGTGTGGAGTGGGCGCTGGTCGCGCCGCCGCGATCGGCGCCGGGCGTGCGGGAGGTGCCGGAGGTGGAGTTGGTGGGGGTGTACGCGGCTGTGGCCGCGGGCGCGGCGCACGCGTGCGCGTTGGATGTCGATGGGGGGATTGTGTGTTGGGGCGACAACAGCGTCGGGCAACTCGAGGCGCCCGCGGGGCGCTTCAGCAGTTTGGCGGCCGGTGCCGATTATTCGTGCGGGCTGGGCGTCGATGCCGTGATCGTGTGTTGGGGCGACAACAATCGCCGCCAGAGCGATCCGCCCGAGGGGAGGTTCATCGCCATCGACGCCGGATGGGAGCACGCCTGCGGGTTGCGCGTCGGCGGCGAGGCGGAGTGTTGGGGCTCCGGGAGTGCCCGCCAAAGCGAGGCACCCGGCGGGAAGTTCGTCGACGTCGCCGCGGGTGAGCGCCATTCCTGCGGGGTGCGCGCCGGCGGCGCGATCGAGTGCTGGGGGTTGAACTTCTACGGCGAGGGCCAGGCGCCCGAGGGGGAGTTCGCCGCCGTTGTCGCCGGTCACGACTTCACGTGCGGGCTGCGCACCGACGGCACCGTCACCTGCTGGGGAAATCGCCGCGGGCCCGACAGCGCGCCGGGGGGTGTGTTCACTGCGCTCAGTGCCGGGGGCCTGCAAAGCTGCGGATTGCGCCCCGAGGGGATCATCGGCTGCTGGGGACACGCCGGCACCGAGGTTCACCCCTTCGACGGCGCCTTCAGTGCCATCTCGGCCGGTCCGGGCATATGGTGCGCGCTGCGCGCCGACAGCACCATCGCCTGCCTGGGCAACGTCGGCAAACCCGACAACGGCACCCCGTGGCAATAGCCGCCGAGCCTGCGTCGCGAGTTTCGCTCTGCGGCACGGCGGGCGGTGTAGCGACCTCCGGCCACAATAGCGACGAGGTGCGCTGGAACTTCGGCCGCGTGGTTCTCGGCGCCGGCGCCGGCTGCGACGACACACTCACCGCCGCGGCGGGACCCGATGTGATCTGCGGCCTCGGCGGAAACCACGTGCTCCGTGGTCTCGGCGCCGCCGGCAACGACTACGCCGTCGGCGGCGGCGAGAACGACACGCTGTGGGGCGGCGACGGCAACGACACCCTCGACGGCCACGCCGCCGACGACACCCTCCACGGCAGAGCGGGTATCGACATCCTGCGCGGCGGAGATGGCGACGACACGCTGTTCGGCGGTGTTGGTAATGATCAGCTCACCGGCGGCGCCGGAGCGGACACGCTGTGGGGCGGCGGCGAGGACGACGTGTTGTGGGGCAACACCCAGGACGACACCCTCCGCGGCGGCGCGGGCATCGACGTTCTGCGCGGCGGCGGTGGCGAGGATCGTCTCGTCGGCGGCGCCGGGGATGATCAGCTTCACGGCAACGCCGGCGATGATCGCCTGTGGGGCGACGCCGGCGACGATTCTCTCGACGGCGGCAACGGAAGTGATTACGTCGACGGCGGCGACGGCGCCGACTCGTGCACCCGCGCGGTCACGGTCGCGCGTTGCGGGTCGTGAGGCGCCCGCGGCGGGCCCGGCGCGGTGACCGGTTGGGTTCTGCGCGCCGGCCGGCGGCGGTGGCGGGTGTGGCGGGTGTCGGATTCGGGATGGTCGTGGCGCGAGGCCGGGGTTCTGGGACGGGCCGGGGGTTGGTGTTGAGGCGTGCGCGCCGGTCGGGCCGGGTGGTGTTGGTGGTGGCGTTGGTGGCCGCTGCGTGCGGTGGCGCCGATCGGGGTGCTGGGGTGGACTCGCCGGCGCCGGTTGGGGCGCCGCAGGCTGCGGCCCGGGCTGACTCGGAGTCGGCGTCGGATCCGGAGTTCGTTGTGGGCTCGGGGGAGACGGGTGGTGTTGTGTTGGTCGTGGGCGCCGAGGTGGGCGATGGGTCTGGTTGTGTGGGCGTGGGGTGTCGGCACCTGGTGATAAGCCTTCGGGGTTGGCCTGATGGTGAGTACGTCGTGGAGTGTTGGTCGAGCCGCGACCCGACCGGGCCGTGGCACACCGATTCGTGGGATTGGCCGGCGAGTCCGAACTGGACCGAGGGCGGCTGCTCCTACGGCGGCGCGGGCGATCAGGTGTGGGTCACCGTTTCCGGTGCGCAGGCGACGGCGCGGTCGAACACCCTCGCGTGGCCGGCTGCCGCACTCGCGCTGATGCAGGGACCCGAGGCGCCGGCCACGATCAGCCGCGGCGCCGACGCTGCCGTCGCTGCGGGCTCGAGTCATTCGTGCGCCGTTCGCGCCGACGGTACTCTCACCTGTTGGGGCGACAACCGCTGGGGTCAGGCCGAGGCGCCGGGGGGTGTCTATACCGCCGTCGCCGTCGGCGCTCGGCATTCGTGCGCCGTTCGCGCCGAGGGGACTCTCATTTGTTGGGGCGACAACCGCTGGGGCCAGACCGAGGCGCCGGGGGGTGTGTATGCCGCTGTCAGCGCCGGCTCGTTTCATTCGTGCGCCGTTCGCGCCGACGGTACTCTCACCTGTTGGGGAGACAACCGCTGGGGTCAGGCCGAGGCGCCGGGGGGTGTCTATACCGCCGTCGCCGCCGCCGGCGGGGTGCATTCGTGCGCGCTCGGCGTCGACGGCGGTGTCACCTGTTGGGGTAACAACGACTCGGGTCAGACCGATGCGCCGGGGGGTGTGTATACCGCTGTCAGCGCCGGCTCGTTTCATTCGTGCGCGGTCGGCGTCGACGGCGGTGTCACCTGTTGGGGTAACAACAAGTGGGGCCAGGTGGAGGCGCCGGGGGGTGTGTATGCCGCTGTCAGCGCCGGCTACGGTCATTCGTGCGCGCTCGGCGCTGACGGCGCCGTCACGTGTTGGGGCGACAACACCTTGGGTCAGACCGAGGCGCCGGAGGGTGTGTATGCCGCCGTGGCCGCCGGAGCATTGTCTTCGTGCGCGTTGCGCGCAGACGGCACCATCACGTGCTGGGGCGACGACCGCTGGAACTCCTGGGGCCCCGTCGTGGCACCCGCCGGCGCCTACACCGCGATCTCCACCGGCTGGGCCCATTCGTGCGCCCTCGGAACCGACGCCACGATCGCCTGCTGGGGCACCAGCGACGACGAACTGGGCGGCCTGCTGGAGGCGCCCGCCGGCGCCTACACCGCCATCTCCACCGGAGCGCTTCATTCGTGCGCCCTGCGCACAGACGCCACGATCGCCTGCTGGGACATCGGCGACGAGGCGGAGCGCGGTCTGGTGGAGGCGCCCGCCGGCGCCTATACGGCCATCTCCGCCGGCTTCGTGCATTCGTGCGCCCTGCGCACAGACGGCGCGATTAGCTGCTGGGGCGGGGGCGTCAGCGACGACGACCTACGCGAGATGGTCGAGGTGCCCGCCGGCTCCTACACCGCTGTTGCCGCCGGCTCCACGCATTCGTGCGCCCTGCGCACCGACGCCACGATCGCCTGCTGGGGTCTCAACGACGATGGCGTGCTCGAGGTGCCCGCCGGCGCCTATACCGCTGTTGCCGCCGGCTTCGCGCATTCGTGCGCCATCGGCGCCGACGGCGCGATCGCCTGCTGGGGCAACAACGAATGGTACGACTTCCTCGGATCCGGGTTCAGATCCGGTTGGGGGGAGCCGCCACAACGCCTGGGCGGCCAGACCGATGCGCCCGCGGGCACCTACACCGCCATCGCCGCCGGCTACGCGCATTCGTGCGCGCTCCGCACCGACGCCACGATCGCCTGTTGGGGCAACAACGACAACGGCCAGACCGAGGCGCCCGCGGGCGCCTACACCGCCATTTCCGCCGGCGGGACACTTTCGTGCGCGCTGCGCACCGAGGGCACCATCATCTGCTGGGGCGAGGGCCACTGGCGTTGAGGGCGACGCCGCGGACCGCGTTGTGCTCAGCGGCGCCGCCGAGGCGGGGAGCGGTGCGGGTTGTGACAGCGCGCAAGGCCGGCTCCGCGCTGTTGGTCTCGGCGGGCGGCCCGCCGGCGAGTGCACCGCCGAATCCTGGTCGAGTCGCGACGACCGGGACGTGGCAGACCGCCCCCCGGCACCGGCGGGCGTGTGCGGCGTGGACCGCGGGCGGCTATTGGCGCGGCGATCCCATCGAGCAGGTCCGGGTCGTCGCCACGTCGCGGGGGACCCCGCGGTCCAACACCGCGGCCTGGCTCGCCGCGAAACACCGCCCGGCACCTGCACCACTGACCACGACCACCCGCGGCGCCCGAACCGCGACCAGCGCCGGCTGGGACCACTCAAGCAAGTTCGACACCGGCGCGCCCGCCGCGGTGACCGTCACTGTGGGTAGCGACGCCGACGACACACGGCGCGGCACCGCTGGAGCTGATGTGATCTGCGGGTTGGGCGGCGATGACGTGATCTATGGCCTCGGTGCCGATGACGTCCTCGACGGCGGCGACGACACGCTCGTCGGCGGCGACGGCGTCGGCACCCTCTGGGGCGGTCCCGGCGGCGACGCCTTGGCCGGCAACCGCGGCAACGACACCCTCCGCGGCGGCGCGGGCGACGACACCGTGGAGGGCAACCGACGCGACGACACGCTCGTCGGCGGCCCGGGTGACGACAGCCTGAACGGTGGCGGCGAGGACGACACGCTGTGGGGCGGCGCCGGCGAGGACATGTTGCTGGGCCACGCCGCGGATGACGCGCTGCACGGCGGCCCGGGTGACGACACGCTGCACGGCGGCAACGGCGACGACCAGTTGTTCGGCGGTCCCGGCCGTGACGATCTCACCGGCCACGCCGGCGGCGACATCCTCTACGGCGGTCCGGGCGGCGACGCCCTGCGGGGCAACACGCAGAACGACGTCCTCTGGGGCGGCCCCGACGGCGACATGTTGCATGGTGGCGGCCATGACGACCAATTGTTGGGCGGTCCCGGCGGCGACACCCTCAACGGCAACGCCGGCGACGACCGCCTGTGGGGCAACACCGGCGACGACACGCTCAACGGCGGCAACGGCGCCGACTACACCAACGGCGGCGACGACACCGACACCTGCCGGCGCGGCGAGACCACCGCACGATGCGAGGCGTAGAGAATCGCCTCACCCAGCGGGCGGTGAGGGTTGTGTTGCTGGTCGCGTTGGTCGCGGTTGCGGCAGGATGCAGCGCGACCCGCGAGGCGGGCGACGAGTCGGTGGGACGGTTCAGAGCGGTGTCGGCCGGGGGCCATCACTCGTGTGGTGTGCGTGTCGACGGTGCGGTGGTGTGTTGGGGCAACAACGAGGTGGGGCAACTCGACGTTCCGGCGGGGCGATTCAGTGCGGTGTCGGCCGGAACCGATCACTCGTGTGGGCTGCGCGTCGACGGTGCGGTGGCGTGTTGGGGGCTCAGAGCGTACGACGGATCGACCGCGCCGGAGGAGGCGATTTGTTATGAACTCGAGGACGGCACGGAGATGTGCTTCTGGGCCAGCGGGTATGGCGGGTCCCCCGTGCCGGTGGGGTGGTTCAGTGCGGTGTCGGCGGGGTTTGGTCATTCGTGTGGTGTCCGCGTTGACGGTGCGGTGGCGTGTTGGGGGCTCGACGGCGAAGGGCAGCCCGGCACGCCGGCGGGACGGTTCAGCGCGGTGTCCGCAGGAGCTTCTCATGCGTGTGGTGTGCGCGTCGACGGCACGGTGGCGTGTTGGGGCGACAACGAGGCGGGGCAACTCGACGCGCCGGCGGGGCGGTTCGGTGTGGTGTCAGCCGGAGGTCGCCATTCGTGTGGTGTGCGCGTCGACGGTGCGGTGGTGTGCTGGGGCAACAACCACGCGGGTCAGGCCACTGCGCCGGCGGGGCGGTTCAGCGCGGTGTCGGCCTCGGGCAATTATTCGTGTGGTGTGCGCGTGGGCGGTGCGGTGGCGTGTTGGGAGCGCAAACTCAGCGGTCCGCCCGACGCGCCGGCCGGTGAGTTCAGTGATGTGTCGGCCGGACGTGACCATGCGTGCGGTCTGCGCGTCGACGGAACCGTGGTGTGTTGGGGCCACAACTCGGAAGGTCAGATCGACGCGCCGGCCGGCGGGTTCAGCGCAATCTCCACCGGTTCGGATCGAGCGTGAGGGCTGCATACCGACGGTGACGACGTGATCTGCGTAGCCGATCCTGACGATTGGAACGCCTTCCACGTCATCGACGGCTTCGACACGATCCGCGCCGACGGCACCGCTGACGGCGCCGACACGTTCACCTACCAGGTCTGCGACACGCTCACCGGCGGCAACGGTGACGATGTCCTCACTGGTGGCCCTGGCGGCGACGCCCTCACCGGCGGCGCCGGCGCGGACACCCTGCGGGGCGGCCCGGGCGACGACACCCTGTGGGGCAACACCCAGAACGACACGCTCCGGGGCGGCGAAGGCAGCGACGCTCTGCACGGCGGCGGCGGCGACGACCGCCTTGTGGGCGGTCCCGGTGGCGACACCCTCAACGGCAACGCCGGCGATGACCGCCTGTGGGGCAGCACCGGCGGCGACACGCTCAACGGCGGCAACGGCAGCGACTACGCCGACGGCGGCGAAGACACCGACACCTGCCGGCGCGGCGAAACGACAGCACGATGCGACCGGTGAACATTCTGGTCCTGGCGCGCCCGCGGCGGCTTCGATGGGTGTCGTGCGTCGTCATGGCTGTTGTCGCAGGTGTCGCCTGTGGCGGCGGGGAGACCGCCGCGGAGTCTTCCGATCAGCGACGCCGACGACACACGGCGCGGCACCGCTGGAGCTGATGTGATCTGCGGGTTGGGCGGCGATGACGTGATCTATGGCCTCGGTGCCGATGACTTCCTCGACGGCGGCGACGACACGCTGGTCGGCGGCGCCGGTGCTGACGTGCTGTTCGGCGGTCGCGGCGCTGACCGACTCTTCGGCGGCGCCGGCGCGGACACCCTGTGGGGCGGACCCGGCGGCGACGCCTTGGCCGGCAACCGCGGCACCGACACCATCCACGGCGGCGCCGGCAACGACATCGCGGTCGGCGGCGGCGAGGACGACACGCTGTGGGGCGGCGCGGGCGACGACACCCTCGACGGCCACGCCGCCAACGACACGCTCCATGGTGGGCCGGGTCGGGACATCCTGCGCGGCGGCAACGGTGCTGATGTGTTGTGGGGTGGTGTTGGTAATGATCAGCTCACCGGCGGCGCCGGAGCGGACACGCTGTGGGGCGGCGGCGAGGACGACGTGTTGTGGGGCAACACCCAGGACGACACTCTCCATGGCGGCGCGGGTATCGACATCCTGCGCGGCGGCGGTCACGATGATCGTCTCGTCGGCGGCGCCGGTGATGATCAGCTTCACGGCAACGCGGGTGATGATCGCCTGTGGGGCGACGCCGGCAACGACAGTCTCGACGGCGGCAACGGGGCGGACTACGTCGACGGCGGCGACACGGTCGCGCGTTGCGAGTCGTGAGGCGCCCGCGGCGGGCCCGGCGCGGTGACCGGTTGGGTTCTGCTCGGCCGCGCCGTGGAGGACACCGTCAACGGCAATGCCGGCGACGACCGCCTGTGGGGCGGCACCGGCACCGACTATCTGAACGGCGGCGACGGTACCGACACGTGTCCGCGGGGAGAGACCACCGCACGATGCGAGGCGTAGCGAACCGCCCCACCCAGCGGGCGGTGCGGTTCGCTTGCGGGTGCTTGTGGCGCGTCGGGGACTTTGGGGCCGCGGGTGGTGGGGCAGGTTCTCGGGGTGGGGCGCTTGGCGGGTTCTCGTGGCGCCCCGACGAGGTTCAGGGGCCGCGGGTGGTGGGTATGGTGGTGGCGGTGTCGGCGGGGAGGCGAGGTGACCGCCCCGGCCGGGTTCAGGGGCCGCGGGTGGTGGGAGTGGTGGCGCCGGTGTCCGCAGTGAGGGGCCCGACATGGTTCCCGGTGGGTCTGTTGGGGGGCCGGGCGGGGGGTTGCCCGCTGCGGTTGGGGTGTTGGTGGTCGCGGGTGTGCGCGCCGTCGTTTTGGTGGTGGTGGGTGTGGCAGGGTGCGCAGAGGAGTTGGAGGTTGGTTATCTCGGTGTGGCCGCCGGTGGCGTGGGGGGTTCGGTGGTGGGCGTGGGTGTGTTCGGTGTGGGCGGCGCAGTGGGTGCAGCCTCCGTCTCTGGCGGCGAGGATGAGGCGTTGGGCGTCGTTGGCGTTGCGGGTGCGCCCGAGGGCGAGGTTGGTCCAGTCGGCGTTGAACACGGCGCAGTAGACGTCGGCGTCGAGGGCCTCTTGGGCGAGGAGTTCCGCGGACAGGGGGGTGCCGTCGTCGAGGCGGGGGTTGTTGAGTGTGTCGTTGGTGTGGTCGTAGTCGGCGAGGATCAGCAGTTGGGTGTCGGCGCGGGTTTCGCCGCAGACGAGTTCGGCGAGCGCGTCGGCGGCGTGCTGGGCGCTGGTGTGGTCGGCGGAGCTTTCGTGTTGTTTGCGGGCGCGGATCGCGGCGGTGAGGGCCTGGTTGATGCGCCGGCCGGTGAGGAAGTCGAAGCGGCCCCGCAGGTGCCACATGCCGTCGGTGCCGTAGTTCAAGGTGGTCTTGCGTTCGGCGCGCTGGAGGGCGTACTCGGCGTCGGCGGGTTCGCGGCTCTTGGCGGCCTGCTCCGCGGCAAGGTCGGCGTACATCTCGTTGCTCTCATAGGCGAAGGGATGCTTGGCGACGACATCCGCGGGATAGGCGCGGCACAAGTCGAGGAACTCGTCTTCGCTGCGGCGGTGCTTCTTGGGAGCCTCGCGGGCGATCACCCGGGCGTGCGCCATGTTCACCTCCCCGGCCCTCATCGCCTCGATCGTGTCACCGAAGTCGTTGTCGTGGAGTTCCAGCGCCAGGCGGGCGTCGGCGCGGGCCGCTGCGGAGGTCATGCGGTTCATGTCCCGTAGCCGGTGCGCGGCGCCCTGGGCGCCCGAGCGGGATGCCAGTTCGCCCAGCGCCGCCAGATACTCCCCGTCGAGGCGCGCCCTGGCTTCGGCGAGGTCCACGACCCGGTCCTGCAGTTCCCCGCCGGACAGCTTGGCGGGATCCTTGCGCTCGACTCGCACCAGCGCGCCGCAGTCCCCGCAGCCGACTTTGCCGGTGCCCTCGCCCCACTGATGCTGGGACAGGAACAACGTCTCGGTACCGGTCGCGGTGACCTCCGCGGACCGCTCGGCGGGCAGGCCCCCGGACCGGTAGCGCACCGTGAAACAGCGACTCTCGGGGCGGGGATCCAGCGTGTCGCCCTCGGCGAGGTTGCGGCGCTGCCACGCCACCTCGTCCCAGAACCGTTCCAGGCTCACCGGCTCGTGCCGCTGCGGCTCGAAACTCCGATGCCTGGTCGAGCCGACAAATTCCATACCTGTAAGACTACCAACACCTGTACTAGTCGTCAAGTCAAAATCAACTCGTCTGACGAAATCCCCAGGAAATCCCCAGCACCACGCAAGTAGACCCCGAACACCGGCAAACAACCTCCCCCGAGACCGGGCAACTCAACCCCCCAACACGGTGCCTACACAGTGCAGGCAGTCTGGGTCGTGGGCGCTTGCCTCGAGTCCCGCCCCTCAGGGGACGGCCGGTCCCAGGGAGGCGTAGTGGACCCGACCCACCGGGGCTTCCACGTCGCCCTCGTCGGTGGGCAGGGCGCGGGGCTCGCCCTCGATCAGCACCCAGAGCCAGTCGATGCCCGGAATTTCCGTGGCGGTGTAGACCAGCTGCGCTATCGCCAGGCGCTGGAGTTCGCCCTCGATCTGCTCGAGGGCTCCTGCGGCGAGATCCATGCGCAGCACACCGTTGGTGAGATCACTGGTGAGGATGACCGTCTCGACGGGAATGACCGACGTGAGCCCGTCGGTGGCCTCCTCCTCCGTCGGTCCGGCGATCAGTGCCTCGAGGGCGGCGATCGGCCCTGCGGGCGTGGCCAGATCCCGTTCGACCGGTGCCCCGAGAGCCTCGCCGTCCACGAAGTAGAGGTACACGGCCTGGCGCGGCACCGGCGCCTCGGTGGAGGTCGTGGTCGTGGAGGGTTGGGCCAGTTCCTCCGGCAGCACCGAGGCGTCGAGCACGCGCGGCGCCGGATCCTGTGGCACACCGCACGCAGCGGCGGCGATCGCCAGCACGCCGAGGACACCGAGCATCGCGCGGCGGGCTGCCCGCGCGGACCGCTGTGCCGGGGTGGGGATCACTGGCCGTCCAGTGGCAGCGTGACCACGAAACAGGCGCCCGACCTTCCGTCGCCCCGGCCGGTCACGCGGACCGACCCGCCGTGCAGGCGAACGTGCTCGGCCACAAGTGCCAGGCCGAGCCCGGTGCCGCTGAACCGCGCCCCCGATCCCCGCCGGCGCCCCCGGGCGAAGCGGTCGAAGATGACGTCGCGATCCTCGGGTGCCACGCCCGGCCCGCCGTCGATCACGGCGATCTCGACGGCGGACTCGAGGCGCTCGACGTGTATCTGGGTGGCTCCCGCGGCGTGATTGCTGGCATTCTCCAGGAGGTTGGCCATGACCTGGGCGAGCCGTCTCCTGTCGGCCCGCACGACCAGACCTTGTGCGCGCGGCGAGTGTGTCAGCCGCGGGCTGTGGCCGGCGGCGCGTGCCGCCTGCTGGACGAACTCGATGATCTCGAAATCCTCCGTCTCCAGGGCGGCCGCTCCGACGTCGTAGCGTGAGATCTCCAGGAGATCGGCGACCAGTTGCTTGAAGTGATCGAGATCGGCGCTGAGCAGGTTGAGGGCCGTCTGGGAGCGCACCGGCAACTCGTCCTGACGCTTGCGAAGGACCTCGAGGGAGGCGGTCAGGGTCATCAGGGGCGAGCGCAACTCGTGACTCACGTTCGAGGTGAACCGCGCATCGCGCTCGATGCGGCCCTGCAGGGCGCTGGCCATCTGGTTGAACGAGCGTGAGAGTCGCTCGAGGTCGGGGTCCGCGCCCTCGAGGCGCGTGTTCAGGTCGCCGGCAGCGATCGCCTCGGCCGCCTCACCGATGTCGGTCAGGGGTCGCACGGCGCGCTGTGCCGCCCAGATGCCGATGCCGATACCGACGAGCACCGTGATCCCGCTACCGGTCAGGAGCGCGATCAGCAGCGAACTGAGCGTGGCGGCGATGTCGTCGAGCGGTACGGCTTCGTAGTAGGCGGCGTCGATGTCGAAGTACGGGATGCCGATGACCGCAAAGGGAGTCTCCCCGACGACGTAGCGCATCTGCGCCGCCCGGCCCCCCGCCACCGTCTCCTTGAGCAGCGGGTCGATCTGCGGCTCGCTGAACTCCACCGGATTGGCCGATAGCCAGAGGTCCCCGAACCGGATGACCGGGCGCGCCCCCAAGGGCGTGTAGAGGTTCTGCAGCAGTTCCCGCAACTCCTCCTCCGTGGTCTCGTCGTCGATGAGCCGGCTCACCTGCGTGCCGTTGAACAGGACGCGGGCCAGGGACGTCTCCTCGCGCCGGGTCAACAGGTTGTCCCGCGTCAACTCGTAGGTGATCAGCGAGAGCCCCGCGGCCAGCACGAGCGCCCCGAGCCCGAACGCAACGCTGACGCGGAGCCGGAGGGAGACACGTGCGGCCACGGCGTCTCAGGGCTGCAACTTGTATCCCTCGCCACGGACGGTGACGACGTGGCGCGGGTTGGCCGGGTCGATTTCGATCTTGGTGCGCAGGCGCCGGATGTGAACATCGACCAGACGGCTGTCGCCGAAGTAGTCGTATCCCCAGATCCGCTCGAGCAGCACCTCCCGGCTGAGTGTGCGTCCGGGGCTGGACGCAAGCTCCACCAGCAGCCGGAGTTCCGTCTTGGTCAGATTGATCTCCTGGCTGCCGCGGCGGACGACACCCTCCTCTGCGAACACCTCGAGGTCGGCGAATATGAAGTTCGTGATCGAGCCCTCGGCGGTGCGCACCCGCCGCAGCAGAGCTCGGATGCGCGCCGACAACTCCTTGGGTGCGAAGGGCTTGGTGAGGTAGTCGTCCGCGCCCGCCTCGAGTCCCGCCACGATGTCGTGGGTGTCCTCCCGGGCGGTGACCATGACGATGGGCACGTTGCTGATGCGCCGCAGGGAGCGGCACACCTCGAAACCGTCGACACCGGGAAGCATGATGTCGATCAGCACCACGTGCGCGGGGTTCCGCCGGAAGATGCCCAGCGCGGTCTCGCCGCTGGAGGATTCCTCGACCTCCCAACCTTCGTCCTCGAGGGCCAGCCGCAGCGAGGTACGGATCCGCTCGTCGTCCTCCACCGTCAGGATGCGAGTCGCCATGCCCACCATGCTGCCCGATTTGGGGCCGCTTGTCGCACTCAGGAGGCGGCGACGGATCGGCCGGTGCCCGGACCGGACTCGTCGGCGAGAAGCCCGCCACCCCCGCAGCGTCGGGAGCGCGTCGACGGCAGGATCACCCGCATCTGCTCGTCGGCCGCCGTCCCCGTACTGTCGAGGCCGCGACTCACCGCATGCGCCGGCGGCGTCGACGCAACGCGAGAGGTGATCGGGAGCCCGCCTGATGTGAGCCGCGCCACTCACTCATGGCGCGCAGGGTCAGGGAGGCGACGACGGCAACACCCGAAGCGCAGACGACGGCGCCACCGAAGGTCCCCACCCCGAGTTGCCAACCGCAGTCGCCCGAGCAACTCATGTCCACGAGGGCGTAGCCGATCAGCCCCCCGCACGTTCCCGCCAGAAGGATCGCCGCCGTGGCCACGGCTCTTGCCCGGCGTCCCGGCAGGGCGGAGCGCGTCATTGACCCGCCCTGGGGACCGCTCATCCGCACCATGTTAGGAGCCTCGCGAACATCGCGGCCGCGCAACGAGCGGATCGCCCGCCCCGCGCCGCCGGCGCGCCGTAACGTGGCACCATGGCGCCGCTGGGAGCAGCGACCGTGCTGCACGTGGACATGGACGCCTTCTTCGCAGCAGCCGAGGTGAGGCGCCGTCCCGAGCTGGCCGGACTGCCGGTGATCGTCGGGGGGACCGGCGATCGCGGTGTCGTGGCCGCGGCCTCCTACGAAGCCCGCCGCTATGGCGTTCACTCGGCCATGCCGACCGTCCGTGCCCGCCTGCTCTGCCCGCAGGGGGTCTTCCTGGCCGGGGATCACGCCCACTACCGGGAAGTGAGCGAGCGGATCATGGCACTGTTCGGGTCGTTCACTCCGCTGGTGGAGGCGGTGTCCCTGGACGAGGCTTTCCTGGACGTGGGGGGTGCCTTGCGGCTCTTCGGTTCCCCCGGTGACATCGCCCGAAGGATCCGTGCCGACGTGCAGAGTTCTGAGGGCCTGGCCTGCTCGGTCGGCGTCGGCCCCAACAAGATGCTGGCGAAGCTGGCCTCCCGGGCGGCCAAGCCGCGTCCGGGGCCCGGAGGCGTCGAGCCCGGCCCGGGAATCGTCGTGATCGAACCCCATGATGCCCTGTCCTTCCTGCATCGGTTGCCGGTGCGCTCGCTCTCGGGGGTGGGGCCGGCAACCCTGCGCCGCCTGAGCGACATGGGCGTCGAGACGGTCGGCGACCTTGCCGCAACGCCCGCCGGCGACCTCGTCGCGGCGTTCGGCAGGGCGCACGGGTACCGCCTGGCAGAGTTGTCCCGGGCTCACGACCCCCAACCCGTCGTCGCCTCGCGGACACCGAAGTCCCTGAGCACAGAGGTCACGTTCCCGAGGGATGTCTCGGATCGCTCGGCGCTCGAGCGAGAGATCGTGCGGCAGGCCGATGCTCTCGCCACCCGCCTGCGATCCGCGCACTGCACCACCCGCACGGTTGTCGTCAAGCTGAGGTTCGGTGACTTCCGGACCGTGACGCGCTCGCGGCGCCTCCCGGAGGCGACAGCCCATGCCCCGCACCTCGCCCGCGCGGCAAAGGAGCTCCTGGCGTTGCTGGACGTTGCTTCGGGGGTTCGCCTCCTCGGCCTGGGTGCCGGCGGCCTCCTGACCGATGGGAGTGTTCAGATGCGTCTGGACGAGGCGACGAGTGCGCCGGCGGCGGCGCTGGATGAGGCGCTGGACGACCTGAGGGCACGGTTCGGTCCACAGGTCATCGCCCCGGCGAGCACGCACCCGTCCGCGGCTCGGGGAGACCGCGAGGGGGATCGGAGCAGGTTTCCTGGAGCGTGAGGCGTTGTGGCCAGGCGCTGCTTGTGCGAGACTTGGGCACCTCGGTGGGCCGTCGACCGGCCCGGGGGACGGCAACTCGAACGGGAAGGGAGTCAGGCCTGTGGCGCTGTCGGAGGACGAACAACGGATTCTCAGCGAGATCGAGGCGAACCTCTACGAGACCGATCCCGAACTCGCCGAGGAGGTCCGCTCCACGACGGTGTTCCGTCACGGGTTCCGGAACCTTCGGCGGTCCGTGCTGGGTTTCATCGCCGGCATCGTCTTCATGATCTTCACGCTGTCGACGTCGTTCTGGCTGTCCTTCGTGGGCTTCCTGATCATGCTGGCCTCGGCCATGTTCTTCGAACGCAACGCCCGCCTGGTGGGTAAGGCCGGGCTGCAGCAGATCTCGCGCAACCCCCTGAGTGGCGCCTGGCGCGACGGCTCGGGGGCACCGGGGCAGCGGATGCGCGATCGCTTCAACCGCGACCAGCGCGGCGAGTAGGGCTCGCCCCAAGGATTCGAGCGACCCGCCGCGACGCTCATCCGGCCCTGCGGCCGGCGTGCCGCAGCAGCGTCCACGGATGAGGATCGGCGATCCCGCGCAGCCGCTGCGCGAGCGTTCGGGTCTCCCGTAGCGTCGCGGAGATCGCTGACGCCGTGGTTCCTGCCTGCCTCTCGAGTTCAGCCGGCATGGGTCCGCCGGCGAACGCCGCCACCGAGACGCAGAAGGCCAGGCGCCGCCACATTTCGGGTGCCGATCCGAGGAGGTGCGACGCTCTCTGTGCGGTCTCCAGGGGGGTCTCGGCGACGCGGGGCCTGATGCCGCGGGGTCGAAGGAGTTCCACAATCTCCTCCCACGCCACGATCGCGATCCGCCCGGAGTCCCCGATCGCCCAGCGTCGCCGCTGCTGCCGCTGGATGACCCGAAGCCCGGCCGTGACCATCGCGTAGAGGGCTGCGGCGCCCGCGACGCCCGCAGCGGACAGGCCCACCAGCAGCGCCACTCGCCCGGCGATGCTGTTGCCGTCGCCGGAGCCGGGCTCGGCGACGACGGGCGGGTGGGCCGGCGCCGGACGCTCGCCATTCGGCGGCTGCACCGGTGGCGAGGGCGGGGCGAGGGCGGGAGCCGTCGACGGACCCGGGGCATCCTGCTGCTCGGGGACGAACGTGTAATCCTCCGCCCCGGGCGCGCCGCGTCCCGGGGTCGGCTCGAACGCCACCCATCCCGCGCCGGTGACGAAGACCTCCGGCCAGGCGTGGGCGTGCTCCCCGCGGACGCTGTAGAGCGTGACGCCGTCGCTGCCGGTTTCCAGCGCGATCCCCGGGGTGAACCCCACGGCGACCCGCGCCGGCAGTCCCAGCGTCCTCGCCAGGGTGGCGAAGGCGCCGGCGAACTGCTCGCAGTATCCCCTCCGTTCGGCGAGCAGGAATGTCTCCAGGCGGGAACTGGAGTGGCCGGGCGCGACATCGAGGTCGTACTCGAACCCGCTGCGGAACCAGTCCTGCAGGGCCAGGGCCTGCTTGTATGGGCCCTCGCGGCCCTCGGTGACGCCGGCAGCGAGCTCGGCGAGCGCCGGGCTCAAATCGGCGGGCACCTCGGCGAATCCGGGCGGGACGTTTGAGGGATCGTTGCGCAGCGATTCGAGGAAGGCGGGCTCGAAACTCGGCACGGCGGACCGAACCGTGTAGGTGAGACCGTCGGAGTCGCGGTGGCCCGAACCGACGAGCAGTGTCGACGAGACCGGTTCGAAGCTCGCCCTGAACGATGTCGCGGCCGCCTCGAAGCCGATGGGCTGGTAGGCCGCCGGCAACCACACTGCCGCCAGCGTGCCGATCCGGTAGGTCTGCGTGACCTCCGTGATGGGACCTGTCGTCGTGGCGAGGTTCGTGAGGGAATCGGTGGCCGTGCCGGTCGTCTCGTCAAGGGACCAGACCGTGCCGTCGAAGTCCCCGAGGGCGGTCAGTCGCCAGTACGCCCGCCGGGAGCTGCGGACAGTGAAGAGTTCCTGTTCGGGGTTCTGCAGGAGCTGTCCGGGGAGTTCGACGAGCGGGCTCAACACGACTTTCCGTCCGCTCTCGGGCGGTGCGGCGGCGGGGTCGAGCAGCGTCCGGAGCGGCCCGCCGGTCAGCACCGGCAGCAGCGCGACGGTGATCAGCGTTCCACCGGCCACTGCCAGAGCACCGGCGACGAGCCCGCGGGGCCGGCGTAGCCACCGGCGCTCCGGCCCGCCGACCACCCGGCTCGTCTGCAACCACCTGCGATGGTGAGCCAACCCGAACGCCACCGCGCAGGTCACCACCAGGGCGGGGTACAGGATCGATCCCTCGGCGGTCCCGAAGAGCGAGACGATCACGAGGACGATGCCTGCAGGGACCAGAGCCTCACCACGCACGCCGACCCGGAACGCGCCCCAGTCGGCGAGGACCGGGACCAGCCAAGCGACCGCCGCCGCGGCGATGACCAATCCGGTCTGCGCGGCGACCGGCACTTGCGACGTAGCAATGACGTCCCACGCCCGCCGGAAGTCGTCCGAGAGAGCCTCGAGGGTGGCTCTCCCCGGGAGGCCGTAGCGAGTCGTGTGGGGGTAGTGCACCCAGAGTTGCATCGCGGCGACACCCACTAGGGAGACCAGGGCGCCGAGGCCGACGCCGCGACCGGCGCGCCGCATGAGAGCCACGAGCACGTGCGCCAGGAGGGCCGAGCCGATGACCGGTGCGAGGAACGATCCGTCCGAGAAGAGCCGGAGACCACCGAGCAGGCTCGCGACACTGACCGAGACCAGGAGGATCTCGGCGGGAAGGGACGAGGCTGCCGACGACGGCCGCGGTGTCCGGCTCATCCCGTCACGCGGGCTGTGGTCGGCGTGTCCCGCTCCCAGGCGACTCCACGGCGCCGCGCGCGGTATTCCTGCCACCGCTCGGCCGTCGAGTCCTCAGGGCCGATGGCCACGACATCGCGATGCGTCGACGGCGGCTCGTCCTGCCAGAAATGCAGGATGACACGGCGGCCGGGGAACCTGGGTAAGCCATCAGGACGGTCCGAAGCCATGTCACCGACGACTGCCAGGAGGATCATCCGTGCTGCACCGACCGGGAGGACCGGGGCCGTCTGCCCGCCGGAACGGCTCTGCGTGACGAACGCTAGGGCATCGAGCACCGGTACCGGGTTTCCGGTGGCGCGCACCTCGGTTCCGTCGCGGGTCATCAGCCGGACGGACCCGGCATCGGCGGTGGCCAGCACGGCGAGCCCGGCAGCAGCCGAGACCATCCGCTCGAAGACCTCGGGAGCCGCGGCGGCCGCGTCCGTCTCCAGGTACAGCAAGGTCTCCGGTCGCTGGACCGTCTCGAAGCGGCGAACGAGCAGTTCCTGGTAGCGGGTGCTCGATGGCCAGTGGATCCGGTGCGGATCGTCGCCCGGCTCGTACCGCCGGAGGCTGTGGAAGTCCGTCTCGACGCCGGGAACGATCCGGGCGCGCCGCCGGCGCTCGGTGGCATCCTCGATGGTCTCGGAGAAACCTTCCAGATCTTCGATCCGCGGCCACACGAGAACCCTGTCGCGCTGGGCGGCGCGGTGCCGGTGACGCGCGAGTCCGAAGGGATCCGCCACCTCGAACCACATCGGCCCGATGTGGCGCCATCCCCGCCTGCCGGTCGACAGGTGGTAGCGCTCCTCGATGACCGCCCCGGACGGCATCGGGCCCAGGCTCAGAACCGCTCCCGGAAGATCGGCCGAGTCGTCGATGATCTCGGTCGGCGGGGTCGATCGCCGCCGGGCCCCATTGCTGACGCGCACCCCGACGCCGAGGGGCGTCCCGGCGGGGATGCGCCTGCGGGCCGGCGTGCAGGTGATCCGCAGCGGGGGACGCAACAAGACCGCGACGCCCGCCGCGAGGGCGAGACCGCCGCACACCGCCGCCACGAAGAAGAGTTCCGGCAGCCCGAAGAGCAGCGCTGCCGCCCCGAACACCAGGGCCGGAAGCAGGGTCAGGACGCCGGCTCGGGTCAAGACGGTGGTCCGGTCAGCGGACGCTCACCGGTGGGCTGGGCGTGTCGGTCAGGATCTCGTCGATCACCGCGAGGGGAGTGGTGCCGGCGAACTGAGCGCTCTGGTGAAGGGTGATGCGGTGTGCCAGGATCGGCCGTGCCACCTCCTTCACGTCGTCGGGGAGGACGAAGTTCCGACCCGCGGCCGCGGCTCGTGCCTGCGCGGTGCGTTGAAGCCCGAGCGTGGCGCGAGGTGACATCCCTCCGGCGATGGCGCCGTGGGCGCGGCTGTTGAAGGCCAGATCGACGAGGTAGTCCCGCACCGCGGGCGCCACGTGCACCGAGCGGACGGCGTCGACCATCGCTCGAACGGAAGCGGTATCGGTGATCGAAGGGAGCGAATCCAGGGGAGTCCCGCGGATATGGGACTCCAGGATCTCCGACTCTGCGGAGCGATCCGGGAACCCCGCGCTGAGGCTCATGAGGAAGCGGTCGAGTTGGCTGGTCGGGAGGGGGAAGGTGCCCTCGATCTCCTCGGAGTTCTCCGTCGCGATCACCAGGAACGGCGAGGCGAGACCATGAGTGGTCCCGTCCACGGTGACCTGGCGCTCGGCCATCGCCTCGAGCAGTGCGGCCTGCGTCCGGGGCGAGGTGCGGTTGATCTCGTCCGCCAGCAGGAGCCCTGCGAAGACCGGTCCGGGCCTGAACTCGAAGCCGTTCTGGACGGGGTTCCACAGCGATACCCCAACGATGTCGCTCGGCAGCAGGTCCGGCGTGAACTGCACGCGCCCGAAGTCCAGCCCGAGAGTGCGGGCCACTGTCTTGGCGAGGACGGTCTTGCCCGCTCCCGGGGGGTCCCGCAGGAGCACGTGGCCCTCCGCGAAGAGGCAGAGCAGCAGCAGCCTGACAAGCCTGCGCTTCCCCTTGACGACCTGCTCGATGTTGGCGGCGATCGCCTCGAACGTCGACGCGAAACTCGCCTGGCCGGGGAGCGGAGATGTCGGTTCGGGGTTCGCGTTGGTCACGTTGGCAGATCCGGTGCGTGCTCGCCTGTGGTTCTCGGCGGGTCCCGATGGTGCTCGACACCGAACCCAACCGGATTCACCGCGACCACTAGGGTACGCCGGTGGTGGGCCGGACAAGTCGCATTCCCGCTCGACGGCGCCGGCTCGGCGGCTTGTTGGTGGCCGTGGGTTGGGAGGTGCTCCGCCGCCCGCAACTCTGGAGAGAGTCGCTCCGGCAGGCACCTGCAGTCGCATCAGCTCCTTACAGAGCGTTTCGGTCGGTGACAGCCTACGGAGATTCGTTACAGCCTCCTTCGGTAAGCGACGTCCTCACGTGGCTCAGCTGGGCGAGATCGTTCAGACGTCTCTGCTCGCGGCACGGCTGGGGCATTGCACGCCATGGGGCTAGCTTGTGACACCGTGAGCCAGGCTCTGGTGCTGAATGCGACGGACGAACCGCTGAGCGTCGTGCCGGGCCGTCGCGCCGCTGTGCTCGTGCTCGACGGCAAGGCCGATGCGGTGCATCTCTCCGGCGTGGTGCTGCGGTCGGCGCAGCTGAGCGTCGAGATCCCGTCGGTCGTGCGGCTGCAGTACTACGTGCGCGTGCCCTACCTGCGGCGAGGGTCGCTCAGCCGGCGGGGTGTGCTGGCTCGCGACGACCACAGCTGCCAGTACTGCGGGCGCCGCGCCGACAGCATCGATCACGTTCGCCCGCGCAGTCGCGGGGGAAACCACACCTGGGACAACGTGGTGGCAGCCTGCCGTCGCTGCAACACGCGTAAACGCGATCGACTGCCCAGCGAGATCGGCATGGGTCTCCGCCGGACGCCGCAACCGCCGACCTGGACCGCGCTGATCCGCCTCAGCACCGACGAGGTCCCCGATCACTGGGGCGCCTACCTGCGCGACGGCAGAGCCCTGTCGGCGTGAGGTGCGGCGGCGCCTCCTCGCCGCCGGCCGATCCAGGGGGATCCTGGACGACCGTCGAGCGGACCGGATCGGTGCGGGCTCTGCATGGGATCGCCGTCGGAGCCCGGCCGCGACGGGAGATCTGGATCATGCGTCCGGTAGCCGGCGCGGTCGTGCTCGGAAGCGGGCAGCGCCCCGGAGTGGTGGATGCGGCTGCGGCGCGCCGGCGCAACCTGCCGATCCTGCGGCGTCGGTCCGGTGGCGGGGTGGTGCTCGTGTCTCCCGCCGATCTGCTGTGGGTGGACGTCCTGGTACCGCGAGGCGATCCGTTGTGGCATCCCGATGTCGGCCGTGCTTTCGTCTGGCTGGGACGGGCCTGGCAGCACGCGCTGGCCGAATGCGGGGTCTCCGGGGAGGTGCACCAAGGCGCTTACGAGGCCGGGCGCTGGGGCTCGCTCGTCTGCTACGCGGGGCGCGGCCCGGGCGAGGTGTTCGTGGAGGGGCGCAAGGTCGTCGGTCTGTCTCAGCGGCGCAGCGGCACCTTTGTACGATTCCAGTCGGGGTTGTTGCGGCGCTGGGAACCGTCCGAACTCGCCGGCCTGTGCGCACTGCCCGAGCCCGAGCGGGAGGCACTGGTGCAGGATCTTGCCGGTTGTGCCGCCGGTGTCGCCGTTCCTGAGGATCGGATGCTCGGCGCCCTCAGCGCGGCGCTGAGGGCCGCGGAGGGTGTTGGATAGCAACACGGCCTGCACGTCCCGCGTCCGGCGGCTGCAACCCACCACGAGCTTCGGCGGCGAACCTCGCGTTCGGAGCGGGCGAGGTCTCGCCCAGTGGGATGGCTTGTGGGTCGAAGCCTTGCCTGGTGGGGAGTAGTGGGGTAATGTGGTGAGAGAAGGGGACTAGTCCCTATACTCTGAGTGGTCGGTCGCAGTACGGGACGCCCCGCACAGAGATCTCGAGCCACGAGCCGAACATGGATAGAACATTCTCCGGCAGCCACGAGCGCTCCATCGACGGGAAGTGGCGTGTCTCACTACCCCCCGAGTTTCGTCAGGGTGCAGACACGGACGACCGCTGCGTCCTGGGCCGTGTGCCGGGGAGTCCGTGCCTGGGCCTGTGGCGACAGCAGAGTTTCGATGCCGCCTACCGCCGGCTCGAGCAGGAGGTGCGTACCCGGGGGAGCGGACAGAACCTGCTGCGCTGGTTCACCGGTAACGGCTACCCCGTGCGGCCGGACGCCCAGGGACGCATCGTCGTCCCCGAACCCCTGCGGGACGTCCTCGGCGTCGACGCCGATCGCAGCGATGCGAGTGTCTTCGTGGCCGGGGTCGGTGAGCGGATCGAGTTGTGGAACACCGACGTCTGGTTGGAGTCCGTCGGCGGCGCCGGCGCCTACACCGACGAGATGGGCCTGGGTCCCTGGGCCGAAAGCAGTTGGCTGTGAACGATCACCCGGAACGAGCTCGCCGTTCAGCAATCCCTCGGTTGACAGGAGGACAACTAATCCCTACTCCGCCCACTTGCCACACCCCTTGCGTCGGGAGAAATCTCCGCGAGGTCCTGGCAACCGGGGGATTGCTGAACGGCGAGCGACGGGTGCGGCGGCACCGTGACCACTCATGAGGGCGCCGCGAGCGGCGGCCACGATCCGGTCATGCTCCGCGAGGTCGTCGAGGCGCTGGAACCGATCCCGCCGGGGGTCCTTCTCGACGCCACCATCGGCGCCGGGGGCCACACCGCGGCCCTGCTGGAGCGGCGCCCCGATCTGACCTGCGTCGGGCTGGATCGCGATCCCGAGGCGCTGGCCATCGCCGCACAGCGACTCCCGGACCGGGTCCGGCTGCAGCAGGGCCGCTTCGACGATCTGAGCGAGGCACTCGTCGAGTGGGACATCAGCTGCCTCGCAGGGGTGCTCTTCGATCTCGGCGTCAGTTCGATGCAACTCGACGATCCCGGCCGGGGGTTCAGCTACCGCCGGGCCGGCCCGATCGACATGCGTATGGATCCCGGTGCCGCGTTGTGCGCAGCTCAGATCGTCAACGAATGGCCCGCCGGGCGCCTGGCACGCCTGCTGCACCGGTACGGAGACGAACCCCACGCGCCGCGGATCGCGGGGGCGGTCGTGGCCGCCCGGCCGCTGCGCGACACCGTGGAGTTGGCCGAGGTCGTGCGCTCGGCCATCCCCGCGCGGAGCCGCCGTCGTGGCGGGCATCCTGCCAAGCGCACCTTCCAGGCGCTGCGGATTGCGGTCAACGACGAACTCGAACAGATCCGCTCGGCTCTCGTGCAGGCCATCGACCACCTGGTGCCCCGGGGCAGGGGAGTGGTCGTCAGTTATCACTCCGGGGAGGACCGCATCGTCAAGGACGCGCTGAGGGACGCTGCGACGGGCGGATGCACCTGCCCCGCGCGACTGCCCTGTGTCTGCGGCGCCGTGGAGTGCATCCATCTGCTCACCCGGCGCGCGCAGCGACCGGGCGCGGTGGAGGTGCAGGACAATCCGCGCTCGCGGAGTGCCCGTCTGCGCTCCTTCGAGAAGCTCGAGGTCTCGCGGTCGTGAACCGCCCGCAGCCGTCGCCGCAGACACCCGCGCCACCGTCGCGCGGGGAATCATACCTTCGGGTCGTCGCGGCGGCGCGCGCCAAGCCGGGCAGGATCCGCCGCGTCGGGCTCGTCGTGGTGCTGGCCCTGTTCGTCGGCCTGTTCGTCATCGGGGTTCTGCAGGCGGTCGTCACCGAGGCCCAGGGGCGGATCGATCAGTTGAACGAGCAGGTCACCGAGGCAACCGCCGCCGACCGCGAGCTGCGCCTGCGCCGGGCGCAACTGCTCTCGCCGGCGGTCCTGCGGGAGGCGGCTCGTGACCGCCTCGGGATGGTGACACCGACGACGATCGTCTACCTGGTCCCGCCGGAAGCTCCCGCGCCGTGAGCCCGGCTCGTGCTCCTCACGACGTATCGCCGCGGGCTGGCCGGGATCGCTCGAGAGGCCACCGTCCCGCCTCCGGAGCGCCCCCTCGTGGCCGTTACCGGTCGCCGGGCCGCAGAGTGGTGCTGGTGCTGGCGCTGATGGCCATGGCCGCGGGCCTCGTCTGGAGGACGTTCGACCTTCAGTTCCGGCAGGCGGAGAGGATCGTTGCCTGGGGTGAGGATCATCGCATCCGGACGACGCACACGATGGGCCTGCGCGGGGACATCCTGGATCGATCCGGCGAGCCGCTGGCCACGTCGCTGGAATGGGCGACGGTCTTCGCCGATCCGTCCCGCATCGACGATCCGCTGGGCAGGGCGCAGGCTCTGGCCCCCGTGCTGGGTACCGAGGTCACGCCGCTGGCCCAGAAGATGTCCGTTCCCGGCCAATTCGTCTACATCGAACGGCAGGTTCCCCCCGAGCGGGCCGAGGAGGTCGACGCACTCGACCTGCGGGGCATCGGTACGCGCCCGGAGGCGCACCGGGTCTACCCGCTGGGCGGGATCGCCGCGGAGATCGTCGGTTCGGTGAGCCTCGACCACAACGGCACCTCCGGCATCGAACTCCTCTACGACGACGTCCTGGTGGGCACGCCCGGTTCGGTAATTCGCGAGGAGTATCCGGGTGGGCGCAGCGTCCCCGGGGGCCGCAGCGAGGCGGTCCCCGCGGTGGACGGCTCGGACCTGCGGCTGACGATCGACCGGTTGCTCCAGTTCGAGGCGGCCCGGATCCTGTCGGATCAAGTCCGCAAGACCGACGCGAAGGGTGGTGTGATCATCGTCGGGCGCCCGGCCACCGGGGAGATCCTGGCCATGTCCACGGCGACTCGCAACGAGGACGGTGAGGTGATCACCGGCGCGGAGAACAGGGCGCTCACGTGGTCCTTCGAACCCGGATCGGTCATCAAGGGGCTGACGTTCTCCGCCGTGCTGGACGCCGGCCTGGCGACGCCTGCCACAACCCGTCCGGTCCCCGACCGCCTGACGGTTCACGACTCGGAGTTCACGGACTACAGCCCTCACCCGACGCTCGACTACTCCGTGCGCGACATCGTCGTGAAGTCCTCCAACATCGGCACCATCCTCTGGGGTGACCGGCTCGGCGCGACGGGGCTCTACGACTACCTCCGCCGGTTCGGACTCGGCCAGACCAGCGGACTCGGACTCTTCGGCGAGTCGCCGGGTCTGCTGCTGCCGGTGGCCGACTGGTCGGGTACCTCCCTGGCCACCATCGCCATCGGTCAGGGGATCTCGCTGACCCCCCTGCAGTTGCTGCTGGCCTTCAACACGATCGCCAACGACGGTGTCTACGTCCCCGCACGGATCGTGGTGGAGGTGATCGCGCCGGACGGCACCCGCATGACCCCCCAGGCGACGACCTCGGCGCGCCGCGTGATGTCCACCACGGCGGCGATCCACATGCGCAGGATCCTCCGCGACGTCGTGGCCAACGGAACAGGTAAGAGAGCGGAGGTCGAGAACTACGAGGTTGCAGGCAAGACGGGAACGGCCCGCAAGCCCCACCCCGACGGCGGCTACGAGGACGAGGCGGGGAACTACCGGTACGTTGCGGCGTTCGCCGGTTTCGCTCCGGCATCCGATCCGCAACTCTCCCTCGTAGTGCTGATCGATGAGCCCACGACCACCATCTACGGCGGGAGCGCCGCGGCGCCCGCGTTCGCCGAACTCGCCCAGATCGCCCTACGGCGGCTCATGGTGCCCCCGCCGACGGTGGGCGAGCCCGACGTCATCCTGGCGGCAACGCCGGCGGGAGGCCGCAATGGCTGAGCGGACGACTTTGCGGGCACTGCTGCGCCGCAGCCGGATCTCCCATGAACTGCGGTTCCCCTCCGGAACCCAGGAGGTCGACCCTTCGGTCGCAGCGGTGCGCGAGGACTCCCGCGAGGTGGGTCCCGGGGCACTCTTCTGCTGCGTGCCGGGGCAATCCCACGACGGTCACGACTTCGCCGCCGCGGCCGCGGCAGCCGGAGCCGTGGCGCTGGTGGTCGAGCGCCCCCTCCCCGTGGTGTTGCCGCAAGCAGTGGTCCCCGACGTGCGGGCGGCGGTGGGCCCGCTGGCTCTGGCTCGGGCGGGATCCCCGCAGGAGCATCTGGAACTCGTCGGCGTGACGGGCACGAACGGCAAGACCACCGTCACGCATCTGCTCAGTGCCATTCTCGGCGCGGCGGAAAGGTGCTGCGCCACCGTGGGCACGCTGGACGGGGTGCTCACCACGCCGCGCGCCACCGACCTGGCCCAGAGGCTGGCGGCCGCACGCGGCGCCGGGGCGTCGGCTGTGGCTCTCGAGGTCAGCTCGCATGGGCTGTCCCAGAAGAGGGTCGAGGGACTGCGGTTCTCCGCGGCGGCCTTCACGAATCTCTCTCCCGAGCATCTGGACTACCACAGGGACATGGAGGACTACTTCCGGGCCAAGCGGACGCTGTTCGACGCGGACCGGACCGCGATCAGCGTGATCTGCACCGATGGCCCGTGGGGCCGGCGCCTCGCCGCCGCCGTCACCGGTGACGTGCGACGTTGTTCGGTCGCCGATGCCGAGATGCTGGATGCCTCGGCGCGGCTGAGCCGGTTCCGCTGGCGGGGCATGGAGATCTCCCTGCCTCTGGGCGGCGCGCACAACGTGGCGAACGCGGTGGTGGCGGCAACGGCTGCGCAGGCCCTCGGCACGGACCCGGCGGACATCCGGGCAGGTCTCGAGCGTGCGCCGGGCCTGCCGGGGCGCTTCGAAGTGGTGGCCGACAACCCCGTGGTGGTCATCGTGGATTTTGCACATTCTCCTGCAGCATTGGAGCAGCTGCTGAGCACCGGGCGAACCCTCGCCCCTGTGCACGCTCGCCTGACCGTGGTCTTCGGCTGCGGTGGCGATCGGGATGCGAGCAAGCGGGAGGCGATGGGAGCCATCGCCTCCCGCCTTGCCGACAGGGTCATCATCACCTCCGACAACCCGCGGCGCGAGGATCCGGCAAGAATCGCCGGCGCCGTCATGGCGGGCGTGGAGGCAGGCTCGGCGGAGATCGAGTTGGACCGTCGGCGCGCCATCGCGGCCGCGCTCGACGGAGCCCGCAACGGTGACGTGGTGATCGTGGCCGGCAAGGGCCACGAGACCACGCAGATCATCGGCGAGCGGACCCTTCCCTTCGACGACCGCGAGGTGGTGCGCGAGCTGCTGGCCGTCGCGGGCACGGAGGCGTCGGCGCGGTGATCCGGCTCCTGCTCGCCGCCGCCATCGCAGTCGTGGTGTCCCTGGTGGGGACACGCGTGCTGATCGCGCTGTTCCGGGCACGCAATCTGGCTCAGCCGATCCGCAGTGACGGACCGGAGACCCACGCCCACAAGCAGGGGACGCCCACGATGGGCGGCCTTGCCATCGTCGCCGGCGCCTGCGCCGGTTACGCCGGCAGCGACTTCATCCACGGCGGCATCTTCACGCGGACGGGCCTCTTCGTGATGCTGGCCATCCTCGGCGCCACCTGCGTCGGGTTGCTGGACGACTGGCTGAAGGTGACGCGCGCTGACAGCAGGGGCCTCAGCAAGCGCGCCAAGATGCTGGGCCTCTGCGGGGTGGGCGCGGGCTTTGCCACGTTGACCGTCCTGGCGACCGATGTCAGCACGGAGTTGTCGTTCACACGCGTGGGGAGCATCGGCTGGGATCTCGGCCCGGTGGGATGGGTGCTGTGGGCGGTCCTGATCGTCACGGGAACATCCAACGCGGTGAACTTCACCGACGGGTTGGACGGCCTGGCGGCGGGTTCGAGCATCTTCAACTTCGCCGCGTTCACCATCATCGGCTACTGGGCCTTCCGGCACGTCGACCTGTACCAGTTGCCGCACGCCCTGGACCTCGCCGTGGTCGGCGCGGCGATGCTGGGCGGTTGTGTCGGTTTCCTGTGGTGGAACGCCGCGCCGGCGCAGATCATCATGGGCGACACGGGCGCACTGGCCATCGGCACGGCGCTGGCCTGCCTGGCCCTCACGACGAACACGCATCTGTTGCTGCCCATCATGTGCGGTCTGTTCGTGATGGAGACCCTCTCGGTAATCCTGCAGATCGGTGTGTTCAAGTCCATGGGTGGGCGGCGGTTGTTCGCCATGGCGCCGCTGCACCATCACTTCGAGAAGCGCGGCTGGCACGAGACGTGGGTCATCGTGAGGTTCTGGCTTCTCGCCGGATTCGCCACGGCTGTGGCAATGGGCCTCTTCTATGCGGACTACTTCCCGCTGCTGGATTCACGATCGGCAGGGGCCGCACCGTGACGTCGATGTCGGGTGCACCGTTCCTGCTGTGGGGCATGGGCGCCACGAACCGGGCGGTGGCCGCGGCGCTGGCCGAGCGAGGCGGCGAGGTCATCGCCATCGACGATGCCCCCTCGGCGGCCGCCCGGGAAGCCCTGGCGGCCGTGGGTGTGCCACTCCGCTCGGCGCCCGCCGACGACGAGACTCTGGGCGCACTGATGGGTCGCTGCGGTGTTTTCCTGCCGACACCGGGCCTGCCTGACCGCCATAGGGCGATGCGAGTCGCGGCGCTGGCGGGCACGACGATCGTGAGCGAGTTCGACCTGGCGGCGGACTGGGACGATCGACCTGTCGTGGCGATCACCGGGACCAACGGCAAGACGACGGTCACGACCCTGGTGACGGCGGCCCTGGCGCCGAGCACCGCGGCGGTAGCCGCCGGCAACAACGAGTTACCGCTCGTCAGCGCCATCGCCGATCCGCGTCCTGCACTCTTCGTGGTGGAGTCCTCGTCGTTCCGGCTGGGGCGAAGCCGATCGTTCCGGCCCGGGGTGGCCGCCTGGTTGAACTTCTCGCCGGACCACCTCGATGTGCACGCCTCCCTCGGCGCCTACGCGGATGCGAAGGCCGGCATCTGGCGGAATCTGGGCGGGAACGACGTGGCCGTGGTGAACGACGCCGATCCGGTGGTGCGAGGCCGCCGCCCACCGGCAGGACGGGTGGTGACCTTCGGGACGCCGGGAAGCGACGCAGCGACCCGAGACGGAGTACTCCGGGTCGGTGGCGAGGCCGTCGTCGAGGCCGTGCGGTTGCCGAGGCGCTTCCCGCACGACCTGCTCAACGCTGAGGCGGCAGCCGCCTGCGCCCTGGCCGCCGGCGCGCCCGTCGCCGATCTGCGAGCCGCTCTGGAGGCGTTTCGAGGCCTTCCGCACCGGCTGGAACTGGTTGCGGAGACCGGCGCGAACCGTTGGTACAACGACTCGAAGGCCACCACCCCGGACGCGGCGCTCGCTGCGGCCGCGGCTTTCGAATCGGTCGTCCTCATCGCCGGCGGGCGGAACAAGGGCCTCGACCTCCGCTGCCTGGCCACGGCTCCGTCGGTGCGCGCCGTTGTCGCCATCGGCGAGTCGGCCGCTGAGGTCTGTTCGATCTTCGCGGGGCGGGTGCCCGCGGTCCGGGCGGGGGACATGGAAGCGGCCGTGACGGCGGCCGCTGAGATGGCGCTTCCCGGCGACGCCGTCGTCCTGTCACCAGGGTGTGCCTCCTTTGACAGCTACGACTCCTACCGCCGGCGCGGCGAGCACTTCGCCACCCTGGTGCGGGCATCGGTGGGGGAGGGGGGACGATGACCGACACCGGGACTGCTCGACCGGCCGCGCCGCGTGGGACGCGAGCGATACTGAAGCCACCGGTGGGTCGCCGCTCGGGCACCTTCGTGGGCCTCGTCGTCGTCGTGCTGATGCTCTGCGTGCTGGGTCTCGTCATGGTGCTCACGTCCTCCACGGTGACTTCCATCGACAGCGCCGGTTCCGCCTTCCACCATGCGCGGCGGCAAGCGCTGTGGCTCGGGTTGGGGTTCGTCGCCTGCGTTGTAACGCTGCGAGTCGACTACCACCGCTGGCGTGCGCCCTTCCTCACCGCCGGGGCGGTCCTCGTCACGCTCGGGGCACTGGCGTTGCTGCTGCTGCCCTCGTCGCTGGTCGTGACCGCGAACGGATCCTCCCGCTGGATCAAGGTGGGCGGATTCGTCGTCCAACCCTCGGAGGCGGCGAAGCTGGCTCTCGTCCTTTTCGCCGCTTCCCTGCTCTCTCGTCGCTTCGACGACCTGGGGAGCATCAGGACGGTTCTGCTGCCGCTCGCCGTGGTGTTCGGAACGATGTCGGCGCTGATCCTGGCTCAACCCAGTCTCGGTACGGTCGTGCTCCTCGCCGGGATCCTGCTGGTGGTGCTGTTCGTGGCGGGTCTGCCGGACCGGCAGCTGGCGGGACTCTTGACCCTGGGAGCAGGGGCGGTCGTGCTGTTCACGTTCCTGTTCGGTTACCGGCGCCAGCGCCTGGCGTCGTTCTTCGACCCCTGGTCGGACCCCTACGGGATCGGCTACCAGGCCGTGCAGGCACAGGTGGGAATCGCCTCCGGGGGACTGACTGGGCTCGGGCCCGGGGGCGGCCTCGCGAGCAAGGCCTTCCTGCCCTACGCCCATACCGACTTCATCTACGTGATCATCGCCGAGGAACTGGGGCTCCTCGGTGCCGGCATGGTCGTCCTGGCGTTCTTCTGCCTGGGCGTGCTGGGGATCCGGGCCGTCCGCGACGCCCCTGACCCCTACGGAGCGTTCCTGGCGGCGGGGATCACCGGTTGGTTCGTTCTGCAGGCCTATACCAACATCGCGGTGGCGCAGGGCCTGCTCCCGACAATGGGAGTCACACTCCCGTTCATCTCCTACGGCGGTTCGAGTCTCGTCGTGAACCTCGCAGCCGCGGGAGTCCTCATGAACGTGGCGCGCCAGGGCAGGTCCAGGTGAGATCCCCCGACCGCGGCACGCCCGCTCGCTCCGACGTCCGGGCGGTGGTCGCCGGGGGCGGTACCGGGGGGCACATCTACCCCGGGTTGGCGGTGGCCGATGCCCTCGTGGGCGGCGAGTTGGAGCGCGGAGCGGTCCACTTCGTCGTGAGCCGGCGCCAGTTGGACGCCGGCGCCGTCACCGCAGCCGGATTCGCTGCGACAGCGGTCCATGCCCGTGGCCTGCAGCGCCGACTGACCATCGCCAACCTCGCTGCCGCCGCCGCTCTGGCCCGCGGCGTCTGGCAGTGCTGGTGGATACTCGGGCGGATGGCCCCACGGGTCGTGCTGGCGCAAGGCGGCTACGTGAGTGCGGCCTGTGCCCTGGCGGCGCGCCTACGTCGGATCCCTGTCGTGGTGCTGGAGGCGAATGCCACGGCCGGCGCGGCAAACCGGCTGGCGGCTCGGTGGGCAGTCGCCTGCGCGGTGGCGTTCCCGACCACCGTCCTCGCCAGGAAGGTTGTCACGGGCCTTCCGGTACGCGGGGCGATCGCGAAGCTCCATCCCTCCACCGGCAGCGGGGCAGGATCCGCCGAGCGACGCCAACGGGCCCGCGGCCTCCTCGGAGTCGATCCCGGGCGGCGGCTCGTCCTTGTCATCGGGGGCTCGCTCGGGTCGGTGCGTCTGAACGCTGTGGTCGGAGAGGCCTGCGGGCTGCTTGCCGGTCGGGGTGATCTCGCGGTTCGTCACGTCGTAGGTCACGCGGCCGCCGGAGCAGAGAGCCTGGTCGCCGGCCGTGCGATCCCGGGGACGCTCCACTACGAGAGAGTGGCGTACGAGGACGACATGCCGGAGGCCCTGGCGGCGGCGGATCTCGTCGTCAGCCGAGCCGGCGGCTCCACGGTCGCCGAACTGGCGGTCGCCGGCCGTGCCGCACTGCTCGTGCCCCTGCCCCACGCAGCGGGTGACCACCAGACGGCGAATGCCGGCGTGCTGGCCGATGCCGGTGCCGCCGTCGTGATCACCGAGGGGGAATTGGACGGCGAGCGCCTCGCCGCTGAGATCAGCGGCCTCCTCGCCGACGCGGACGAACTCGGGAATATGGAGCGTGCCGCCGCGGCTGTGGGAGCGCCTCAGGCCGCCGAACGGGTGGCCGAGCTCGTCCGCACGGTCGCCGGTGGTGATTCGACGCCATGAAAGTCGATCTCGATCGCGTACGCCACATTCACGTGGTCGGCATCGGTGGTGCCGGAATGAGCGCCATTGCCACCGTGCTCGCGGCCACCGGACACCTGGTCACCGGCTCGGACCTGAAGGTGTCCGCCGCCTTCGAACGCCTCCGGGCCGGCGGGTTCGGGGTGGTCGTGGGACATCGCGCGGAACACGTCAGCGAGCCGTCCACCTTGGGGGTGAATGTGCCGAGCGGAAGGACTCCGGACCTCGTGGCACGTTCCAGCGCCGTCCCGGACAGGAATGTCGAGATCGTCCAGGCGCGCCGCGCCGGGGTCCCGGTGTGTTCCCGGGCCGACATCCTGGCGGCCGTCTGCCGGCTTCGCAGAACTCTCGCGGTCGCCGGCACGCACGGCAAGACGACCACTGCCTCCATGCTGGGACTCATTCTCGGTGAAGCCGGGCGACGGCCATCCTGCATCGTCGGCGGCGATGTCAACGAGATCGGCAGCGGGGCAGTGTGGGGATCGGGGGAGTGGCTGATCGTCGAGGCCGACGAGAGCGACGGCACGTTCCTGCAGCTGGCCCCCGAGGCTGCAGCCGTCACGAGTGTCGAGGCCGATCACCTGGATCGGTATGGCTCCGTCGAGGGCCTGTACGGGGCGTTCGAGGAGTTCCTCGGGGGTGTCGAGGGGTTTCGCCTGGTGTGTGCCGACGATCCCTGGGGGCGCCGGTTCGCCGCCGCTCATGCGGACGTGGTGGGTTACGGATGGTCCGCCGGTGCGGACTTCCACCTCTCGAAGTTGACGGCGACGCGAACCGGCGCGGAGTTCAGACTGGATCGCCGCGACGGGGACACGGCGAGGGTCCGCCTGCCTGTACCGGGGGCGTACAACGCGTTGAACGCGACCGCGGCGATGATCTGTGCTGACCACCTCGGTGTCCCGATGACCCGTGGCGCTGAGATTCTGGCGCACTACGGCGGGGTCTCGCGCCGCTACGAGTTCCGAGGTGAAGCCGGCGGGGTCACGTTCATCGACGATTACGCCCATCTTCCCGGCGAAATCTCAGCTGTCCTGGCGACGGCTCGAAGCGGCGGCTGGCGGCGAGTCGTGTGCGTGTACCAACCTCACCGCTACACGCGCACCGCGGCGTTGTGGCGCGAGTTCGGATCATCGTTCCGCGATGCCGAACTCGTCGCTCTGACCGATGTCTACGCCGCCGGTGAGTCCCCGCAGCCGGGTGTCAGCGGTAAGTTGCTCGTGGACTCCGTGCTCGACGTCGAGCCGCACAAGCGGGTGGCCTGGTTTCCTCACCGCCAGGACCTGTTGCGCTATCTGGTGCGCGAACTGCGCCCGGGCGATCTGTGCCTCACCCTCAACGCCGGCGATCTCACGACCCTGCCGGAAGAATTGATCGCGGAGTTCGCCTCGTGACCGCTCATGGCGCGTCGCGCGGGCAGTACGACTGGCAGCGGGTCGCGACGTTGCTTCGTTCCCGGATGCCGGACAGCCGGATAGCGATCCACGCGCCTCTCGGTGCCCTGAGCACCTACCGTGTCGGTGGTCCCGCCGCCCTCCTGGTGGAGGTCGGCTCGGAGCGGGACCTGCAGAGCCTCTCGTCGCTAACGGCATCGGAGAACTGGGAGGTTCTCGTCGTCGGGCTCGGCTCCAACCTGCTCGTCGATGACGCCGGGTTCGACGGTGTGGCGTTGCGTCTGGGCGCGGCCTTCGCAGTCGCGCAGATCGAGACTCCCGCCGTCATCGCCGGCGGAGCAACTCCGTTGCCGATGCTGGCCCGGCAGTGCGCGGGTGCCGGACTCGGTGGCTTCGGCTGGGCCGTCGGGGTCCCCGGAAGTATCGGCGGTGCGGTTCGTATGAATGCCGGCGGGCACGGTTCGGACATGCAACAAGTCGTGCGGCGGGTGGAGATCTCGGACTTGGCAACGGGGCAGACCACGCGCCTCAGCCTCGAGGATCTGGCACTCGGTTACCGAACCTCTGCGCTGCATACATCTCAAGTTGTAGTTGAGGTTGAACTGCTACTGTACGTCAGCGAGCGCGAGCGCGAGGAGCGGTTGATCCGCGACATCGTCCGCTGGCGTCGCCGGAATCAGCCCGGTGGCGCAAACACGGGATCGGTATTCACCAACCCTCCTGGCGACTTCGCGGGGCGACTCGTCGAGGCAGCGGGCTGCAAGGGGCTGCGTCTCGGCAGTGCTTCGGTCTCGGAGGTCCATGCCAATTTCATCCAGGCGGATCCGGGCGGAACAGCTGCCGACGTTCTCTCCCTTATGCGAGAAGTGGTGCGCCGCGTCGAGTTGCACAGCGGCGTCCGCTTGCATCCCGAGACACATCTTGTCGGCTTCGATGAACCCTTCAGGAGCAGCACATGACAGTGCAGGCACCCGGAATACCACATCCACGCATCGCCCAACGTCGTGCCGACGTCGTCGCCGCCGTCCGGTCGGACGAGCGACGGAGGCGCCGTCTCCTGTGGGTCGGATTGGCGGTTTCCCTTGCTTTGCTCTGCGGGTATCTCGCAACGCGGAGCGAGTTGCTGGACGTCGATCGCATCGCGGTGACCGGTGCAACGAGGACGCCGGCAGCGGAGATTCTGGAAGCTGCGGGGATAAGCCCGGGACACCCCTTGATCGGTCTGGATCTTCCGGGCGCCCGAGCCCGTATCGCCCGCCTGCCGTGGGTCGAGGATGTCTATTCGACTCGCTCCTGGACCGGAGGTGTGACGTTCCAGGTTTCCGAGCGAACTCCGGTCGCCGCAGTGGCAATGCCCGGCGCCTGGGCGGTTGTGGGGGCAAGTGGTCGGGTTCTGGCGGTCACACCCGCGCCTGCTGAGGAGGCCGTGCCGGTGCTCGGGTTGAACGTGGCAAACGCAGTTCCCGGTGATTGGCTCGGCGGCGCGCAACGCGGGGCAGTCGCAATCGCCGGAGCTCTCTATGAGCCGGTTCGTTCAGTCGTGCGAACAGTTGAGGTAACACCTGAGGGATACGTGCTCGACCTGCACATACCTGGCCGCGTGCTCCTCGGGGACAGCGGCAACCTCGATGCAAAGCTCGAAGCGGTCCATACGTTCCTCGAGAAGGTGAACCTGCGTTGTCTCGACATCTTGGACGTTCGCGCCGCTACAACACCGGTGTTGACGCGAGCATTCCCCTGTAGATAGACTTGCTGTTGAGACACAGAGAATTATAACGTTCAACTATAACTTTAGTCTAGCTCAGACAGCGAATCGACCACACAGCATCGAACAAACAGCGTGCGGAGAACTCCGCAGTAGTCCCGGGAGGATCCCGTGAGCACCCCACACCAATACCTGGCGGTCATCAAGGTTGTCGGCGTCGGCGGCGGCGGCGTGAACGCCGTTGACCGAATGATCGAAGCCGGACTTCGAGGCGTCGAGTTCGTGGCGGTGAACACCGATGCGCAGACGTTGCTGATGAGCGATGCCGACATCAAGATCGACATCGGTCGCGAACTGACGCGAGGTCTCGGTGCCGGCAGCGATCCCGATGTTGGCGAGGCCGCCGCGCACGGGGCTGCGGAGCAGTTGCGTGAGGCGCTCGATGGTTCGGACATGGTCTTCATCACGGCCGGCGAAGGGGGTGGAACCGGCACGGGTGGCGCTCCGATCATCGCCGAGATAGCGCGTGATCTGGGCGCGCTCACGATCGCGGTCGTGACCCGCCCGTTCCGCTTCGAAGGACGCAAGCGGGCACTGCAGGCCGAGCAGGGCATCCAGCGGCTCAAGGAGAAGGTCGATACCCAGATCGTCATACCGAACGATCGACTGCTCAACGAGGTCTCGGAGAACACGAGTCTCCTGAGCGCCTTCCAGATGGCCGACGACGTGTTGTTGCAAGGCGTGCAGGGGATTACCGATCTGATCACGACCCCGGGTCTCATCAACACGGACTTCGCCGATGTTCGAGCCGTACTGGCCGATGCCGGCTCCGCCCTCATGGGTGTCGGGATGGCCTCCGGCGAGGATCGCGCCGCCAGCGCGGCGCGCAAGGCCATCGCCAGCCCGTTGCTCGAATCCTCCATCGAGGGCGCCCGTGGTCTGCTGCTCACGATCTCGGGCAACGCGCAGATGGGACTTCTGGAGGTCACCCAAGCCGCGGAGGTCATCGGTGGCGTCTCGCACGAGGACGCCAACATCATCTTCGGAACGGTCATCGACGAGTCCATCGGCGAATCGATGTGCGTGACGGTCATTGCCGCCGGATTCGATCGTTGGGACGAGTCCTCCTCTCGCCATGAAGCCGGCGCTGCCGGGGCGCGCCGCGACCTTCCCGATCCGTTCGCGGAGCCCGACGACAGCGCCACCGCCGAGGACGATCTGGATCTGGACATACCCTCGTTCCTCCGCTGAGGCGGGCACGGCCCGTGCTGGAGTTGACACTCGATCTGAACGGCGACGGGCGCGCGGAGATCCGCTTCAGTGACCGCCGTGAAGGGAACTTCGCGGACGATCAGCCGCACATGCGGCGCGCGGTTGCCGATGGCCTGTGGACGGGACTCCGTCAACAACACGGTTCGGAGGTCGTCGTTGTGGCGTCTCCGGGCCACAGAGACGGTGAACTCGCCGATGCCGCCGTCACCGCGGCGCCCGGCGCGATTCTCACAGTCCGGACGGCCGATTGCGCTCCGGTGGCCCTCGTTGCACGCCAGGGGATCGTGGCCGCGGTGCACGCCGGCTGGCGCGGCCTCGCCGGCGGCGTCATCGAGGCTGCGGTCGCGGCCGTGCGGCAACTCGGCGGTGAGGATCTCAGCGCCTTCGTCGGGCCGTGCATACATGCCGAGTGCTACGAGTTCGGGCGCAAGCCTCTGGCGGACCTGGCCGACCGTCTCGGCTCGGGAGTGGTCGGTCGGACGGCGTGGGGGACACCGGCGTTCGACATTCCGACGGCGGTACGGTGCGCGCTCGATCGCTGCGGCATCGACGAGATCATCGAGGCCGACCATTGCACAGCGTGCGACGCCAACAGTTGGTACTCCCACCGGGCTCGGGGCGAGCCCCAGCGCCACGTGCTGGCGACGTGGATCAGCCCGAACTGAGCGCGCGCGCCGGGGCCATTGGGGCGCGCCTGGTCGCTATCCGTCAGCGGATAGCCGACGCCGGGGGCGATCCTGATGCCACCAGGATCGTGGCGGTCACGAAGGGCCGCAGCAACCTGACCGCAGCGGCGGCTCTACGGGCGGGCCTCAGCGAGCTGGGCGAGAACTACGCGCAGGAACTCACCGGCAAAGTGAGCGCCGTGCCCGGAGCGCGCTGGCACTTCATCGGCAATCTGCAGAGGAACAAGGTGCGCCACCTCGCACCTCATGTCCGGCTCTGGCAGAGCGTGGATCGGCGGCGCCTGCTGGTGGAGATCGCGCGGCACAGCCCCGGAGCGGAGATACTCGTGCAGGTAGCCGAACGAGTGGTTCCCGGTCGGGGAGGCTGCGAGCCGGAGATGGTCCGGCGACTGGTCGCCGAAGCGACTGAACTGGGACTGCGCCCGGTAGGTCTGATGTCGATGGCGCTCCCCGGTCCGCCGGAGGAGGTCCGCCGGCAGTTCCGTCTGGTCCGCTCCCTGGCCGATGAACTGGGACTTCCCCTGCGCAGCATGGGGACGAGCGGTGATTTCCCGCTGGCGGTGGCGGAGGGTGCGAACCTGCTGCGACTAGGGCGCATCCTGCTCGGGGAGGCCCCGCCGGCGGCCGGCGGACAACGCCACGATCCCGACGTGACTACACTGGCGTAAACTACAAGGTGCGATGGACATGCTCACGGGCGCCGCGCCGACCGACACACCTGTGGATTTTCGGCGGTTCTGCGGGCACTCGGCGCTCGAGGCGAGGCAGATCCCCCGCACGCTTCTGGAGGAGAGTCCATGTCGGCCTTGAAATCCTTCGTCAACTGGTTGGGCCTCGGACCTGACGAGGGCGAACCGTACGCAGGCCATCTCAGCGGACCTCACCGGGGTCCCGCCGTCGAGCACTACGGTCCAGCGCCTGCCGAGCGATATCCGGCAGCCGTCGAGCCGATGACGGTACCCGAGTCCACCCCGCTCGCGACGGCGAGACCTGCCCCGGATCCCATCAGCGCTGAACCGATGGTCCGCCCGACGCTCGCACGCCCTCGCTCGTCAACTGCGGCCGTGCGCCCTATTGTCGTCTCGCCGGCGGTGTTCGACGAGGCGCAGGAGGTCGGCGACCACTTCAAGCAACGCCAGCCTGTCATCGTGAACCTGCAGGACGCGAGCAGCGATCTGCGTCGCCGGCTCGTGGATTTCGCCGCGGGGTTGTGCTACGCCCTCGACGGGCAGGTGGAACGAGTGACCCCTGGCGTGTACCTGCTGACTCCCAGCGACGTTCGCGTCGCTCTCGAGGAACGGGCACTCCCGGCCGACTCCTGATACTTCGAGTCGCGGTCCCGTGGTCGTCCTGTGCTGGCTGCTCCTCCTGTATGCGCTCGCGTTCCTGCTGCGCGCTGTGCTGAGTTGGTTCCCGATCCAACCCGGCGGTGTGGCGGCCACCCTCGCCGGCGGACTCATCATGGTCACCGACCCGATCCTGCGCCCGCTGCGCCGGATGCTCCGGCCACTACGGGTCGGCAACGTGGCGCTCGACTTTGCGCCGACCATCGTCATGGTGGTGCTCTTCTACGTGCGCGCTCGAATCTGCTGAGCGCCGCCGGGAAGCTGCTTGCCGGCAGCCGCCGAGCACTACGGTTGAATCCATGGAACTCTCGCCCGATGTCCTGCGCGACGCTCAATTCACGGAGCGGTTCCGCGGTTACGACGCCGCGGAAGTGGACTCGTTCCTCAACGAGGCGGCCGCGGCTCTCGAGGAGTTGCTCGCCGAAGGGAGCGCGCCGATGGCGGCCCTGGCCGCTGAGCGGGCTCGGGCGGCCATCGAGGAGGTTCGTCGCGGGAGTCTCGAGGCGGTGCAGGATCTCCAACGCCAGCGCGATGATCTCGAAGCGGGCGTGGCGGAGCTCCGCCGGATGCTGCAGGAGCGACGGCGGGAAGTCGTCGAGGAACTCGCGCTGATCGACTCGGCGCTCGAGGAGACGCCCGACGCCACCGCTCCCGAGCCCACGGATGTCGAGAATGGCGACGGGGATGTCGTCGGAGGAGCCGGCGCCGACACCTTCCTCGCCCGACTCGAGCAGGCCGCCGCCGAGGGTGGGGTGCCGGACGCCGGCTAGGGGCGGTGGGCCTCTCAGGGGACGCGAGCTATCGAGAACCGGATCCCCCGGCCGTCGACACTGCCCGTCCCCACGCCTTCGCCGGGTTCCAGATCGGCGTGGCGGACAGCGACGGCGAGAACCTGCTCAGCGACGTACCGCTCGTGCGGCGCGATCGCCTCGGCGAACTCCTCAGGCAGGTCGAGCGTCAACTCGATCCGGTCCGCGACGTGCAGACCGCGGTCGCGCCGCCCCTGCTGCAGGATCCTCACGAGGTGGCGCGCTGCTCCCTCGCCGCGGAGCCCCTCGTCGAGCGCCACGTCGAGGGTCACCATGACATCGGCGCTCGGGAGCGCTGCGCTGGGGCGATCCTCGGCGGTCTCCAGAACCAGTTCGTACTGGTCCGCCGTGAGGTGGTGCCCGGCCACGGCGATGGTCCCGTCGCCGGCCCGCGTCCAGCGGCCGGCACGCGCTGCAGCCATGATCGCCTGTGTCGCCGGCCCCAGTAGCGGCCCCAGGACCGCGCCGCGGGGGCGCAGCACGAAGCGGACGTCCTCGTCGAGTTCTTCGGTGAGCACCACCGACTTGACGTTGATCTCCGCAGCGATGAGGTCGACGAATGGAGCGAGCTCGGCCGCCCCGCGACCGGCGACCCGCGCCGACCGCAGAGGCTGGCGCGCCGGTAGGCCGCGTGCGGTGCGCACACCGAGAGCCGCCGAGCAGACCTCGCGCGCACGGTCCATCACCGCTACCAACCCATCGTCGGCGGGCAGCGCGTCTGCGTCGGGCCAGTCGCGCAGGTGCACGCTGTTGGCGGCGCCAAGCCCGCGGTGGATCGACTCGCACACGAGTGGAAGCAGCGGCGCCGCCACTTGCACCAACGTCACGAGGACGGTGTAGAGGGTGTCGTAGGCGGACTGCTTGTCCGCCCGGTCGGCCTGCGCAGCGGGCGCCCAGAAGCGATCCCGGCTGCGGCGGATGTACCAGTTGTTGACGGTTCCGAGGAACGCCTCGATCTCCCCGCAGGCTCCCGGCACGTCGTAGGCGTCGAGACGCTCGGACACCTGTTGGGTGAGGTGGCGCGTCTTGGCCAGCACGTAGCGGTCCAGGACGTCTTCGGAGGCGACGCTCCAGGTGCCACGGGAGCGGTCGGCGTTGGCGTACATGCAGAAGAAGACGTAGGCATTCCACAGCGGGTGCAGCACGCCGCGGACGACCGCGTCGATGCCCGCGTCGCTCATGCGAAGGTCGCCTCCACGCAGCACGGGCGACGACATCAGGTACCACCGCAGGGCGTCGGCGCCCTGCCGGGTGAAGATGATCTCGGGGTCCGTGTAATTGCGCAGACGCTTCGAGAGTTTCGCCCCGTCGGCGGCCAGGACGACCCCGTGGCAGACGGCGTTGCGGAAAGGTGGACGATCGAACAGGGCCGTCGCCAGCACGTGCAGGGTGTAGAACCAGCCGCGCGTCTGGTTCACGTATTCGACGATGAAGTCGGCGGGGAAGTGGTTCTCGAACCACTCCTTGTTCTCGAAGGGATAGTGCACCTGGGCGTAGGGCATGGAGCCCGACTCGAACCAGCAGTCCAGCACGTCCGGAACGCGTCGCATGACCGAGTGCCCGGTCGGGTCGTCCGGGTTGGGCCTGACCAGGGAGTCGACGAAGGGGCGGTGCAGATCCTCGGGTCTCACCCCGAAGTCCCGCTCGATCTCGTCGAGGCTCCCGTAGACGTCGATACGCGGCCGGGCCGGATCGTCCGACCGCCACACCGGCACGGGGGAACCCCAGAAGCGGTTGCGGCTGATGGACCAGTCGCGGGCTCCCTCCAACCAGTTGCCGAAGCGCCCGTCACGAACGTGGGCGGGAATCCAGTTGATCTCCTGGTTCAACTCCACCATGCGTTCCCGGATGGCGGTCACCCGCACGTACCAGGAGTTGAGGGCGCGATAGATGACCGGCGTGTCGGTGCGCCAGCAGTGCGGGTAGTTGTGGACGATGCTGTCGTGGCGGACGACGAGCCCGCGCGATTTGAGGTGGGTGATGATCCCCGCGTTGGCGTCGAACACGTTGCGGCCGGCCCAGTCGTCGACCGGCTCGGTGAAGCGGCCCACCTCGTCGACGGGCACCACGACGTCGATGCCGGCGTTCTCGCAGAGCCGCTGGTCCTCCTCGCCGAACCCGGGCGCCATGTGCACGATCCCGGTGCCTTCGGCGGTGTCCACGAAGTCGGCGCCGAGCACCACGAATGCCCCGTCGGTACCTGCGAAGTAGTCGAACAGGGGCTCGTAGCGGCGACCGAGCAGATCCCGGCCCCGGACGGATCCGCAGCGCCGGGCATCGCCCAGCTGCCTGCCGTAGCGCTCGACGGCGCCGGCCGCCAGCAGATGACGTCGCGGCCCGTCTGCGGTCGCCTCCTCGAAGACGGCGTAGTCGGTCTCCGGGTCGACCGCCAGTGCCAGGTTGGACGGCAGGGTCCACGGTGTCGTCGTCCAGGCCCACAGGTGCAGGGGCGCGGGATCGCCGGGAGCCCGCAGCAGGCGGAACGCCACGGTGATGGCGGGATCGGTCCGCGGCCGGGTGGCGTCGTCCATGCGGATCTCGAAGTTGGAGAGCGGGGTCTCCGCTCCCCAGGAGTACGGCAGCACCCGGTACGACTCGTAGACGAGATCCTTCTCCCAGAGTCGTTTGAACGCCCACATGACGCTCTCCATGAACGGGAGATCCATCGTCTTGTAGTCGTTGTCGAAATCGACCCACCGGGCCTGGCGATTCACGTACCGCCGCCACTCGTCGGTGTACCGCATGACCGAGTGGCGGCAGTGTGCGTTGAACCGGTCGATGCCGTAGTCGGTGATCGCCCGCCTGCCCGAGACGCCGAGTTCCTTCTCCGCCTCCATCTCCGGAGGCAGGCCGTGGCAGTCCCAGCCGAAACGCCGCTCGACCCGGCGGCCGCGCATCGTCCGGTAGCGCGGGATCACGTCCTTCACGTAGCCGGTGAGCAGGTTCCCGGTGTGGGGAAGGCCATTGGCGAACGGTGGACCGTCGTAGAAGACGTACTCGTTGGCACCGCATTCCCCGGCGGGGCGAGCCGTCACGGAGGCCTGGAATGTTCCTTCGGTCTCCCACCGGCCGAGGACCTCGGATTCGATGGCCGCGAAGTCGGGTTTCGGATCAACGTCGGGATACCGCGCCGGCACATCGCTCATGGCGCAAGAAAATACCGCCGAACCAACCGAGCCCCGCGTCTCTCTGCGGAGACGCCCCGGGAGGAGCAGCGCCGGCTGCCCCGTCGAGCGTGCTGGATTCGGCAAGCGGAGCAGTGATGGCCCGCGGCTAGAATTGTCGCGCCCGTCGCCCAGATGCGGCACCGGGCCGAGATCGCCAGGAGGATCAGGTGGTCCCATCCGGAAGTTCTTCCGACAAGAATCAGGACGCGCTTGCGGGACGGCGTCTCGACGACGCCTTCCTGGAGGAACAGCGCCGGAAGCTGCTCGACGAGCGAGCCAGGTACGTCCGGTCGGCCGAGACCATGGCCGCTGAGGCGGCAGCCCTCCTCGACGACCGCGAACCGGGTGATCTGCAGTTCGACGAGGAGTCCGGGGAGGGTGACAGCTGGGCAGTCGAGCGCGAACGGGATCTGGCCCTGAGCGCCGCCGCCCGCGCAGCCGTCGAGTTGATCGACGACGCTCTGAAGCGGATCGAGGATGGGACCTACGGTATCTGCATCGTCTCCGGCAAGCCCATCCAGAAGGAACGCCTGCGTGCCATACCGTGGGCGGCCGAACGGGTCGAGTACAAGGCCGGTGGCCTCAGACGGCGCTGAGCCTCGTGGCTCGGGCCGTGTGCGGAACAACCGCCTGCTGATGATGGCGGTCGCGGCCGCGGTCTTGCTGGCCGATCAGCTCACGAAGCTCTGGGCGCTCCGAGCGCTGGAGAACGAGAGCATCCACCTCTTCTGGACGATCCGGCTGCGGCTCGTCTTCAACCAGGGCACGGCATTCGGGCTCGGGAGCTCGCTGGCGCCGGTGATAACCGTGCTGGCTGTCGTGGTTTCCGTACTGCTCATCGGTCTGACCTGGTCGACCACGCGTCGCAGCGTTGCGGCGCTCGCCGGACTGGTTCTCGGTGGTGCGCTGGGCAATCTCGGCGATCGAGCCTTCCGGGGAGGCGGCTTCTTCGCCGGCAGCGTCGTGGATTTCGTGGACCCGCAGTGGTGGCCGGTCTTCAATCTCGCCGATGCCGCCATCTCGGTGGGGGTGGTGGTCTTCCTGGCGCTCGGTGTCCGCTCGGGTATGCGAGGTGAGCCGCTGCTGGGCGAATCGTGAGCGAGCCCGTCCCCCCGGCCCTGGCGGGTGAACGCCTGGACCGAGCTGTGTCGTTGCTGTGGCAGTGCAGCCGCGCCGAGTCCGCCGCGTTGGTGGCAGCCGGTGCGGTGCAGGTGAACGGCATCGTGCAGACCGCCCGAGCCGTGCGCCTGCGCGAGGGCGACGAGCTGCTCGTGGCGCCTGACGCCCTCGTGCGGCACCGGACGGTCAACGATCCTCGCCCGGAGCCGGGTGTCGAGGTGGCGGTCGTCCACGAGGATCCACACTTCGTCGTCGTGGACAAGCCGGCCGGGCTCGTCGTTCACCCGGGCGCCGGCCGGTCGACCGGCACGCTGTGTGCGGGGCTGCTGGCTCGCTTTCCGGAGATGGCAGCGGTCGGCGAGCGGTCGCGGCCGGGGATCGTGCACCGGCTCGACGCCGGCACCAGCGGCCTGCTCGTTGTAGCCCGCACGGATCGCGCCTACGACTCGCTCGTCGGCCAGTTGGCCGACCGGACGGTGCGCCGCTGCTACGAGGCGATCTGCTGGGGCAGCGTGGGCGATGACCGAGGCGTCATCGATGCACCGGTCGGCAGGTCGGGACAGCGCCCGACGCAGATGACGGTGACGGAACGAGGTCGGGCGGCGCGAACCACCTACGAGGTTCGCCGGCGCTACCGGCGTCCGGCACCCGTCACCCACCTCGGTTGCCGCCTGGAGACCGGCCGGACCCACCAGATCCGGGTTCATCTCGCTGCGATCGGTCATCCCGTTCTCGGCGACGAGGTCTACGGCATCCAGGCCCGGGAAGCCACCGCCGACGACCCGCAGGCGCCGGTGCGGCTCGGGCGCCCTGCCCTGCACGCTGCAGTTCTGGGATTCCACCATCCCGACGGCGGCCGGGCCATGGAGTTCGAGTCCCCGCTTCCGCAGGACCTGTCCGCTCTTCTCGCCGGCCTGTCCTAGTGCCGGCGCGACAGGCGCCGGTCGTCAGTCCGTCGGCGCCGTCGCCTCGTCGGGCCACGACAGAGCCCCGCCCGCCATGGCCGCGATGTCCGCGAGGCTGAAGGAGGAGAGCAGGCGCCGCATTTCCGTGCCGACGGAGGCCCAGACCGCCAGAAGCACGCACTGGCCCTCATGGTCGCACGCACCGTCCTTGTGCGGCTCCCCGAAGTCGTCGGCGACGATCGGCGCCTCCACGGCGCTGACGATCTCACTGAGGTAGATCCGGTCGGGTGGCCTCGCCAGCCGGTAACCGCCTCCGACGCCGCGCTTGGAAAGCACCAGGCCGGCGCCCTTGAGTGCCAGCAGGATCTGCTCGAGGTAGGGCTGCGGGAGACCCGTGCGGTCGGCGACGTCACGAGCGGACTGGGGGGAGTCCGCCTCGTGCAGGGTCAACGACAGCAACGCGCGACTGGCGTAGTCGGCTCGTGTCGAGACCTTCACGCTTGCGAGCGTACCGTGTCGCTGCCGGTGACCCGGAGGGCGACCGGTGCTCGCTCGTTCCGATCCGGTCGCCGCCTTCCGCTCCCGGCGCGAGGTGTCTCGGGCATCAACCCGGCCGGTCGCCGCGCCGGTACCTTGCCGCGGGAGGGGCACCGCTCTCGCAGCCTTCCGAGCCCGGTGCGTGATGGAGGATCGGCTGCCGGCGCCGCTAACGTCAGACCCGCCGGATCAACCTCGAACCCGGAGCCGCCCAGCATGTCCGACAGAAGCGCCCAAAGCTCGCCGGTACCCGAGCAGGCCGAGATCGTGGAACCGGCCGATGGGGCCGGCGAGGAATCGCACGGAGACGCCATCGAGCAACCGGCCAAGGTCATGCGGGTCGGCGCCATGCTCCGGGGCCTTCTCGAAGAGGTCCGGGAGGCCCCTCTCGACGAGCGCAGCCGCGATCGACTGCGGGACATCTACGAGATCTCGCTCCAGGAACTCGGTTCGGCGCTCTCGCCGGACCTTCGTGAAGAACTCGACCGCCTCGCGCAGCCGTTCCCCGAGACCGAAGTGCCGAGCGAAGGCGAACTGCGCGTCGCCAAGGCGCAACTCGTGGGTTGGATGGAAGGACTCATCCAGGGCATCCAGGCGACGCTCTACGCGCAGCAGATCCTTGCTCGCAGGCAACTGGCCGACATGCGAGGCCAGTTGCCGCCGTTCCGGCCCGGCCCCGAGAGCGGCGCCTCCGAGGAGCGACCCGGCGCCTACCTCTGAGCCTCGGAGTCGCTCGCGTCAAGGGTGCCTCCCGACTCCGCGAGCCGGCAGCAGCCCCGCCCGGCCTCGGCTATGGTCGGCGACGAAAACACAGCGCTGTGATTTGTCCACAGGAGGTGGGGACATCGTGGGGACGGCCTCTGGACGCGGTGAGCGCTTCGCACACCTGCACACCCACACCGAGTACTCGATGCTGGACGGCGCATCCCGCGTCGACCAACTCGTCGCGGCGGCTGCCGCGGACGATCAGCCGGCGCTCGGGATCACCGATCACGGGAACATGTACGGGATCGTCCCGTTCTACAAGGCCTGCCGCGCCGGCGGCGTCAAGCCGATCCTGGGCATCGAGGCGTACATGGCGCACGAGAGCCGTAGCGAGCGCCCGGCGCGCCGGGGCCGGGTCGACGATAGTGGTGGCGAGACGGCCACCGGGGACAAGCTCTACTACCACCTGACGCTGCTGGCGGAGAACGAAACCGGCTACCGGAACCTCATCCAGATCTCCAGCCGTGCCTTCCTCGAGGGCTACTACTACAAGCCGAAGGTCGACTGGGAAGTGCTCGCCGACCACGCCGACGGTCTCCTCGTGAGCACGGGATGCCTCGGGAGCCACGTCTGCCAGGCGCTGCTGCAGGACGACTTCGAGGCGGCCCTGGGCCACGCCGGTCGCCTCCGGGAGATTTTCGGACCCGGTAGCACGTTCGTGGAACTGCAGGATCACGGCATCGCAGCCCAGCAGCGGATCATGCCGCAACTCCTGGAGATCGCGCGGCGCCTGGACGTTCCGCCGCTCGCCACGAACGACAGCCACTACACCCATCGCGCCGACGCCCTCGCCCACGACGCCTTGTTGTGCGTGCAGACCGGAAGCATTCGCAGCGACCCCAACCGATTCCAGTTCGAGGGCGACGAGCACTACCTGAAGACGGCGGCGGAGATGCGGGCGCTGTTCTCCGAGCTGCCCGAGGCCTGCAACAGCACGCTGGGTATCGCCGAGCGGTGCAACGTTGGGATCCCCTTCGGCGACCTCAAGCTGCCCAACTTCGCCGTACCGGAGGGATTCGGGTCGGCCGACGAGTATCTCGGGCATCTGACGCTGGAGGGGGCGCAGCGTCGCTGGGGAGATCGGTTGCCCGATGCAACGTCGGACCGCCTGACCTACGAGTTGCGGGTCATCGCCGACATGGGTTTCGCCTCGTACTTCCTCATCGTCTGGGATCTCATCCGCTACGCCCGCTCGGCCGGGATCCGGGTCGGCCCCGGCCGGGGCAGCGCCGCCGGCTGCGCCGTTTCGTACTGCCTCGGCATCACCAACCTCGACCCGTTGCACTACGACCTCCTGTTCGAGCGATTCCTGAATCCCGGTCGCCGCCAGATGCCCGACATCGACATGGATTTCGACTCCCGCTACCGGGACGACCTGATCCGCTACGCCGCCGACCGCTACGGGCGCGACCACGTGGCGCAGATCATCACGTTCTCCACCATCAAGGGGCGTGCGGCCGTGCGCGACGCGGCGAGAGTGCTGGATCATCCGTACGCGGTGGGTGACAGGATCGCCAAGGCGGTGCCCGAACCGATCATGGGCCGCGCAACCCCGCTGTCGGCCTGCCTGGAGCGGGAAAGCGCCTACGCCGCCGGCTACGACCAGGCGGGCGAGTTGCGCACGATGTACGCCGAGGATCCGCAGGTTCGCGAGGTCGTGGACGTGGCGCTGGGCCTCGAGGGGCTGCGCCGGCAGGACGGCATCCACGCCGCCGCCGTGGTGATCTCGCCCGACCCGCTCACCGGGCACCTGCCCATCCAGCGCAAGCCCGCCGACAAGCAGAGCACCGACACAGCCCCGATCGTCACCCAGTACGACATGGACGTGGTCGAGGAACTTGGCCTGCTCAAGATGGACTTCCTCGGCCTGCGCACCCTCGACGTCATCACCGACACCGTCGCTCACGTGGCGCGGCTGCGCGGTCTCGAACTCGACATCGAGGCGCTGCCGCTCGACGACGAACGCACCTACGGGGTGCTGCAGAGCGGCGACACGACCGGCATCTTCCAGCTGGAGAGCCCGCCCGTGCGCGCCCTGCTGCGCTCCCTGCTCCCCAGCAACATCAACGACGTCTCCGCCCTGGTGGCGTTGTACCGGCCGGGTCCGATGAAGGACAACATGCACATCACCTACGCCGACCGCAAGACGGGGCGGGCGAAGGTGGAGTTCCTGCACCCCGCGGCCGCCGAGATCCTCGCCGACACCTACGGACTCATGATCTACCAGGAGTCCATGATGCGGATCGCCCAGCAGTTCGCGGGCTACAGCCTGGAGGAGGCCGACAACCTGCGGAAGGCCTGCGGCAAGAAGATCCGCCAGAAGATGGCGGAGGAGAAGGAGAAGTTCATCGACGGCTGTGAGACCACCGGCTACGGCCGCCGGGTGGGGGAGCAGTGGTGGAGCCAGATCGAGCCGTTCGCGGACTACGCCTTCAACAAGAGTCACTCTTATGCCTACGGCCTGCTGGCCTACCAGACCGCGTACCTCAAGGCGAACTTCCCGGTCGAGTACATGGCTGCGCTCCTGACGAGCGTCAGGGACAAGATGGAGCGCCTCACGCCCTACCTGCTGGACTGCCGCCTGCAGGGCATCGACGTGGTGGTCCCCGACGTCAACGAGTCGTACTCGGACTTCACGCCGGTTCTCGACCCGACCTCCCCCGACAGGGGGCGCATACTCTTCGGGCTCTCCGCGGTTCGCAACGTGGGGACCGCCGATGCGGCCCAGATCATCGCCGCCCGCACCGGCGGGGGCAGGTTCGCCGACTTCGACGACTTCTGCGACCGGGTCGACCCGTCGGTGCTGAACAAGCGCACCGTTTCCTCGCTGATCAAGGCGGGCGCCTTCGACTCGCTGGATCATCCCCGACAGGGTTTGCTCAGCGTGCACAGCGGGACGATCGACGCGACCATGGCGGAGCGGCGCGACCGGGACGCCGGCGTGTTGAGCCTCTTCGGCGACACCGGCGTGGCAACCGGCTACAACAGCAAACCCGCCGTACCCGACATGCACGCACCCCGTGAGCGCATGCTGGCTGACGAGAAGGAAATGCTCGGGCTGTATATCAGCGACCACCCCCTCGAGGGCATCGAGCAGTTGCTCGTGGGCAGAAGAGAACGAAGCGTTGCCGAACTGGCAGAGTTACCCGACGGATCGGTGGTCACTGTGGCGGGGGCGATCACGTCGCTGGCCAGGCGCCAAACGCGGAACGGCGCGCACATGGCCACGTTCACCCTCGACGACCGGACAGGAATGATCCCGGTCACGGTCTTCCCCCGCGCTCTGGTGACCCAGGATGCCCTACTCATCGACGAGGGGGTGGTGATCCTGCGGGCTCGCCTGGACCGGCGCGAGGAGGAGCCGAAGCTCATCAGCATCGAACTCGAGGCTTTCTCCGCCGAGACCCGCGGCGCGCTGCGCCTGCACTTCCCGGCAGCCGGCGTCGCCGAGGACCGCCTGACCGCCCTCAAGCACCTCCTCGACGAGCACGGCGGCGATTCGCCCGTCGAGATCCAGGTGGGCAGAGCCCACCTGCTGCAACTCCCTGAGGAGTATCACGTGAACACCGATGGGGGACTCGTGCCTGAATTGCGCCAACTCCTCGGGACCCACGCCGTGCAGGTCTGAGACCAACGCATGGTCCGGGACCAACGCATGTCGGTTTGCGTTCGGCCGTCCGGCACACTGGACTATCGGGGTGAACTACCGGGGGACGGTCCGGTCCGCCCGGTAACCGAGGTGACCGGACAGCGACTGGACAAGGCGGCGACAATGGCAGTTGAGGTCGAGAGCAGGGACTGCACCGCGGTCAGCGACGCCGAGTTGGAGGACATGGCCGATCTCTGTGCAGAGGGGCCGAATCCCTTCACCGTCGGATTTCTCTCCAAGCAGACCGAACTCTGGGTCCTCCTGACCGAGGCACATGAGGGCAATCGCCTTCGCGGCTTCGTATTCTCCACGCTGGAACGTATCGGCGGGACGCCGGTCGTGATCCTCGGGTCGGGCTCGGTGGCGCGCACCTCCCGGCGTAGCACGGTCCTGCAGGCCCTGGTGGCCGAGCAGCTTCATCGAGCCGTGATGGCCTTTCCCGATGAGGACGTGCTGATGGGTGTCCGCATGAACGACCCCTCCACGTTCGAGGCGTTCAAGGCGCTGAGCAATGTCATCCCCCGTCCGGCCCACAGCGCCAATGGCGAGGAGCGGGCCTGGGGGAGACGTCTGGCCAAGCGCTACCGGATCGGTAACAGCGTCTACGATCCGCGCGCCTTCGTTGCGACGGGTGACGGCGGGCAGCCGGCTGTGCTCGACTACGAGACCCTCCGACCGGAGAGGACTGATCCCGGCGTCGGTGACCTCATAGCGAAGCTCCAGCGCGACCGGGGTGACTCGCTGGTGGCCGTTGCCTGGGCCACAGCCGGCCGCCTGGAGAAGTATCGAGACTGAGTTCCTCCGGCGCTCGCACGACCTCCCGGCACAGCGCGAGCACCCGTGGACCTGACGGAGGTCCTCCGCGCCCGCCGGATGACCAGGAGCTTCGATCCCCGGCCGCTCGAGCGTTCCCTGCTGGAGGAGTTGTGCATCCTGGCCCGGCGAGCACCTTCGGCGGGTTTCGCACAGGGCACCGAACTGATCATCCTGGACACCCCCGAGACAGTGGGAAGGTTCTGGGAGTTGACGCTGCCACCTCCCGAGCGGGCGAGTTTCGCCTGGCCCGGCTTGCTGCGCGCTCCCGCGCTGGTGCTGCCTGCCGCAGACAGTCGCCGCTACCTGGCCCGCTACCGCGAGAGCGACAAGGCCGCTGACTCATCTCGGGGTCTGGGGGAGGCCGCGGCGACCTGGCCGGTGCCCTACTGGCTGACCGATTGCGCCTTTGTCGTGCAGAACCTCCTGCTCGCCGCCACCGAGCGCGGCCTGGGCGCTCTGTTCTTCGGCCTCTTCCGGGGCCACGACGAGGTGCGTGCGACGCTGCAGGTGCCCGAGGGGGTCGATCTGCTGGGTGCCGTGGCACTGGGTTGGCCGGCAGCGGACCGCCCGAGTGGCTCGTTGGCCCGCGGTTGGCGCGACCCGGAGGAGATCCTGCACTGGGGCGACTGGGGCGGTCGGCGGCGACCTGTTTGAGGACGTGACCGTCGAAGCGTCGTCGGATCCTGCACTGGGGCGACTGGGGTGGTCGGCGGCGGTAGGGTTCTTGTCCTAGATCGCGGCGGCAGCAGGGAGGCGTCCATGGCAGCGAGACAGATCCCGCTCGTCTCCTACCTCGTCCTGGACCCCGAACCGCACCTCGTGGCGCAGGAGTGCCAGGCCTGCGGTGCCCGGTTCTTCGACCGGCGCAACGCCTGTGGATCCTGCGGTGCCCGCAGCTTCACCCCCGCTCCTGTGGCAACCACCGGCCACCTGCGTGCCTTCTCCATCGTGCACCGGGCCGATCCGGGTGTCCGGGTGCCGTTCGTGTCGGCAATCGTGGAGACCGCCGACGCCACCACCGTGCGCGCCAACCTCGTGGACGTGGAACCCGAACCGGAGAGCGTCCGGTTGGGCATGGCGGTGCGGTTCGTCACCTACCCGGTCGGCACCGACAGCGAGGGCACCGAATGCATCGCCTTCGGCTTCGCCCCGGCGGGGGAGTGAGCCGGCCGAACCGGGGCGACCGGACCGAATCGACCCGACCGTACCAGCCGAGTCCACACACTGATCGAACCGACCGGGCTGCCTGACCGCCCCGACCCCATCGACCGAACCGCGCCGACCGAGAGGAGCCGGACATGAGTGACAGCGTCTGGATTCTGGGAACCTCCATGACCCGTTTCGCCCGCCACGAGGGTCGCGACGTCGTGGACCTCGCCTCCGAGGCCGCCCTGGGGGCTCTCGACGACGGTGGCGCGCCCATCGGAGGCATCGACGTGCTGGCCTGCGGGACGATCTTCTCCGCCAATGCGGGCATCGGCCAGCAACTGCTGGGCCAGATCGGCCAGACCGGCGTCAGCATCTACAACGTGGCCAATGCGTGCGCCACCGGCGCCACCGCCGTGCGCGTCGCCCTCATGGCGATCCGCTCGGGAGAGGCTTCCACGGCCATGGCCGTGGGTGTCGAGAAGATGGGCAAGATGGGCCTGCTCACGAGAACCCCGAGTGGCAGCAAGGCCGCCGAGGTGTACGAGCCGTCGGGACGGTTCGGGTCGGTGCGATCCGTCGACGGCATCCTGGGCACCAAGACCATGCCGGGGGTCTTCGGCCAGGCCGGTATGCGGTACGCCCACGACCACCCCGGTGTGGGTTTCGATCAGTTCGCCCGGATCGCCCACAAGAACCACCGGCATTCCGTCCTGAACCCTCTGGCGCAGTACCGCAAGGAGTTCAGCATCTCCGAGATCAAGGCCTCACCGATGATGGCGTACCCCAACACGCTGCTGATGTGTTGCCCCACCGGCGACGGTGCCGCGGCCGCCGTGCTGGTGAGCGGCGAGCGGCTGAAGACTCTGTCGGCCGAGCAGCGCCGCCGGGCGGTGAAGATCTCGGCGTCGGTGCTCACGAGCGACCCCTATGTCGAGGGCGGGCAGGTGCAGCCCGACGTGAACACCCTCACCCGCAATGCCGCCGACGCGGCCTACGAGCAGGCGGGCGTGGGCCCCGAGGACCTCGACCTGGTGGAGTTGCACGACTGCTTCGCATCGGCCGAGCTCATCCACTACGACAACCTGCGGCTGTGCCAGCCGGGCGGAGCGGGCGACTTCATCGACTCGGGTGCCCCGTACCGGGACGGCTCGACGCCTGTGAACGTCTCGGGCGGACTCATTTCCAAGGGGCATCCCATCGGCGCCACCGGCGTGGCCAACCTCTACGAGATCGCCACGCACCTGCGGGACGAGGCCGGCGACCGCCAGATTCCCGGGGCCAAGGTGGGCCTGGCGCACGTCATCGGGCTGGGCTCCTCGTGCGGCGTGCACATCCTGGAGCGGTCCGCCGCCTAGTGTCCTGAGCGATTAGTTCGTTTGGTATTCGGAGGATTGCTGCAGCGAGCTGGCCTGCGCAAATGCGAATAGCGGGGCCATCGAAACGCCAGCGAACTTCCGACTCGGGACACTAGGCGCCCTCAGGGCAATAGCCTCACAACCCGCCTCCCGTCATCGCGAGCCACCTCTCCCGTCATTCGGGAGCCATCCCTCCCGTCATTCCGGCCACCTCTCCCGTCATCGCGAGCCACCTCTCCCGTCATTCCGGCGCAGGCCGGAATCCAGGGTCCAGCGGTTCCGGCTGCGTCTGGGGTGGATTGATCAGCGGCCGCCGGGACCTTCAGGCTCTCAGCGGCTCAGGGGCCGCCGATACCGCACCCCAGTTGCCGGCGCAGCGTGTCAGCGTCGGTGGCGGGCGCCGCGCAGGCGTAGCGCCGGCACACGTAGGCCGCCCCGGGCGGGCGCTGGTGCCACAGCGGCGAGGCGTACGGTTCGCCCCAGGCCAGCACGGCGTTGGGTAGCCACTGCCGATGGACGACCTCCACCAGATCGGCGCGGTCGCCGGTCACCACCACCTCGGCGGCGCCGGCGGCGTGCAGGTCCAGGGCGCACAGCAGGTTGCCGAAGGCGCTGGGGTGCTCGCCGGCGAGCGGCCCCAGCAGGCTGCAGATGTCCGAGGCGCGGTCGTTGTACTCGTCGCTGCCGACCAGAGCCCCGAGGCGGAGCAGAGCGAGCGCGGCGGCGCTGTTCGCCGATGGGGTGGCGTTATCGAAGAGGTTCCTGGGGGTCGCCACGAGCGGCTCGGCGTCGCGCCCGCAGGTCAGCAGGCCGCCGCTGTCGTGATCCCAGAACAGCTGGAGCAGATCATCCGCCGTCCGGCGGGCCTCGTCGATCCAGCGGGCCCGGCCGGTGGCCTCGCCCAGGCGGCAGAAGGCGTCCAGCATGGCGGCATAGTCGGCGGCACAGGCCAGGTGACGGGCCCCCGCCGGGCGTTCGGCGTCGCCCGCCTGCCAGGAGCGCAGCCAGCGACCGTCGGGCCGTCTCAGGTGCTCCGTAAGGAACTCCCCGCACGTCACAGCGGCCGCCAGCCAGGTGTCGTTGCCGGTGGCGGTGGCGGCGCCGGCCAGCGCGGAGATCGCCAGGCCGTTCCACTCGGTCAGCACCTTGTCGTCGAGGCCGGGGCGCACCCGCCCCGAGCGTGCCTCGAAGAGCGCCTGACGCGCCGTCTCCACCTCCGGCGGGCGCAGCAAGTCACCGCGGACAGGTCGCCAGAGGATGTTGGCGCCCTCGAAATTGCCCTCCTCGCTTGATCCGTACCAGTCGATCGCGGCCTTGGAGGCGTCGCCTGCGACGGAGCGGATCTCCTCGATGCTCCAGACGTAGAACTTGCCCTCGACGCCTTCGGAGTCCGCATCCTCGGCGGAGGCGAAGCCACCGTCGGCCAGGCGCAGGTCGCGCAGCAGGTACCCGACGGTCTCATCCATCACCTGGCGGTAGCGAGCCTTGCCGGTGACCTGCCAGGCCCGGGTGTAGAGCCCCAGCAACAGGGCATTGTCGTAGAGCATCTTCTCGAAGTGCGGCACCAGCCAGCGCTGGTCGGTGGCGTAGCGCGAGAAGCCGCCGCCCAGGTGGTCGTAGATGCCGCCGGAGGCCATGCAGTCCAGGCTGTTGAGCACCATGGCACCCACGTCGTCGTCGCCGGAGTTCCGCCAGTGGCGCAACAGCGCCTCCAGTGTCATGGCCTGCGGGAACTTGGGGGCGTGCCCGAAACCGCCCCAGGCTGCGTCGTACTGGCGCCGCAAGGCCACTGCAGCCTGAGCCAGAACCTCACCACCCGGCGGGCTGCCGCCGGAGGTCAGCGGCAGCCGTCCGGAACGGTCGAGCGCCTCGGTGATGCGCCGCGCCTGATTGCGCACGTCGCTGCGGCGCTCCCCCCAGGCCTCGTGCACCCGCTGGAGCACGTCGGAGAAGGACGGCATGCCATGGCGGGAGGTGGGAGGGAAGTAGGTGCCGGCGAAGAAGGGCTCGCCGTCCGGGGTCAGGAAGACGGTCATCGGCCAGCCGCCGTGGCCGGTGAGGGACGTGACCGCCTCCATGTAGAGCGAGTCCACGTCGGGGCGCTCCTCGCGATCCACCTTGACGTTCACGAAGAGCCGGTTCATGAGTTCTGCCGTGGAGGGATCCTCGAAGGATTCGTGCGCCATGACGTGGCACCAGTGGCACGAGGAGTACCCCACCGAGAGCAGCACGGGCTTGTCGCCGCGGCGGGCCTCGTCGAAGGCTTCGGTGCCCCAGGGGTACCAGTCCACCGGGTTGTCGGCATGCTGCCGCAGGTACAGGCTGCCCTCGTCAGCGAGGCGGTTCACGCGCCGAGCATAGGGGGCGGGTGGTGCGGCGCCGTTCTGGGACGAAGCTCGCGCTTGCCAGAGAGGAATCCGCAGGGCGCTCGGCCCCGTGGATGGGCCTCTGTGCAACAGCAGCGCAGGACGAGCGCGGACCGTCCCGCGCCGGGAGTCATCGGCTCGCTGCTGCGCCGCCGCGCCGCCCAAGCACCGGCTGATCGCCCGGCGTGCACCAACCCATGCCGCCGCGCCGGCGGGGGCCGGGTAGCGTGCGGGGTGTGACGCGGGTGCGGGACTGGGTCGCCGGCGCGAGACCGCGTACGTTGCCGGCCTCTTTGGCGCCGGTCATCGCGGGCACCGCCACCGTGGCCCGACCGGGTTACGGCTGGGGCCAGGGACTGATCTGGTGGCGGTTGGCCATGGCCCTGGTCGTGGCACTGGCCCTGCAGATCGGCGTCAACTACGCCAACGACTACAGCGACGGCCTGCGCGGCACCGACGACGCGCGTCGAATCGGCCCGCGACGCCTCGTCGGCTCGGGTCTCGCATCGCCCCGAGCCGTGCGTGCCGCCGCCGGGGCGGCCGGTCTCGTCGCCGGCGGCGCCGGGCTGGCTCTGGCCGCGGCCGCGGGCTGGGAACTGTTGATCGTCGGCGCGGCGTGTCTGGCGGCCGGATGGTTCTACTCCGGCGGCCGGCGGCCCTACGGCTACCGCGGCTGGGGCGAGGTGGGAGTGTTCGTCTTCTTCGGCTTCGTGGCGGCAGTGGGCAGCGCCTACGTGCAGTTGGAGGCGATCACGGCCCGCAGCATCTGGGTGGGGGTGGGCTGCGGCTGCCTGAGCTGTGCACTGCTCGTCGCCAACAACCTGCGCGACATCGGCGGCGACGCGGCAGCCGACAAGCGCACCCTGGCCGTCCGCCTGGGCGCAGCGCGCACGCGCCTGCTGTACGTCGCACTGGTGCTCGGCGGTTTCGCGGCCCTGGTGCCGCTGGCCGGCGGTGAAGGTTGGCTCTTGGAGGGCGTGCTGGTGCTGGGGGATCGGCCCATCGATCCCATCCAGATGGCACCGCTGGTGGCCGGCAAACCCTGGCCGCTCCTGGGCCTCGCCGTCTTGCCGCTGGCCGTCGCCCCGCTGCGCAGGGTCCTGCGTGGCGACGAGGGTGCCGATCTCATCAGCGTGCTGGCCGCCACCGGCCGCCTGCTCGCCGCCTACGGCCTCACGCTCGCCGCCGGTCTCTGGCTCGCCTCCGCCCTGGCCTAGCCAACCGCCGGTCGCCACCTGCCTCCCGATTGCCGTCAGGGGCCCAGCGTTCACCAGCGCCCTCCGGGTCGTGTCCACCCTGGCATAGGAGTCTAAATCCCGCCGAGGTACTCATGTCCCGGCGGGTAGCGAATCCCACGGTGACTCTCAAGCCCATCCACCCAGAGACAACCTCACCGATCACGTCAAGCAGCCGCAGTCGCCGCCGGTCTCGGCCTGCTGCGGTCTAGGCACGCCAGGCCGTCAGGTGTGTCTGCTTGCTGCTCCACGGTCGCTCGATCAGCACCGAAGTGGATGGCGGACCCCACCGCACCCTCCGCCGGTGGTGCTGCCGTTGCGGTTGCGGGCCGGTGGTGGGCGCTCACGATGCTGTAGGGCGAGCCTGCCGTCGGCCCGGCGCACGATGCTGGCGCCGTTGGTGTGCACCTCGTGGTGGTGGCAGTGGCTGCAGAGCAGGCAGAGATTGTCCAGGTCGGTGGTGCCGCCGTGCTCCCAATGGACAATATGGTGCGCCTGGCACCAGTTGGCCGAGGCGCCGCAGCCCACGCACCCCTTGTCCCGCTCCGCGAGCACGGCCCTCTGGTGGGCGGTGGCGTGACGCTTGCCGCGACCCAGCCACAGCGGCTCGCCCTTCCTGTTGAACAGCGCCGGCAGGATGTTGGCGTCGCACGCCAGCCGCACCAGTTCCTCGGGCGTCAGGGGTGTGCCGTCGATCAGGCGAGCGTCGCGCAGGCGTCCGGCGACCGTGTCGTAGTCCGCTTTCACCAGCAGGTCGACGCCTTGCGCTGTGCTCTTGACGTTCCCGTCGCCGGTGCCGCCGCTGGTTGTGGTGAGCAGTTCCAGCGCGTCCGCCATCCGCTGCTGTGTGGTAGGGCGATTCTTCGGATCCTCACTGCGCCACAGATTGCCGGCCTTTGCGGCGAGCGCGGTCTCGATGCGGCTGCCGGTTACCGGATCGAATCGGCCGAACAGTTCGAACATCCCGTCGGGCTGCTGCTTGATGCTCAACCGGCGCTGGGAACGCTGGTGGCGGCGGCGCTCCGCCAAGTCGTCGCCGATGCGGGCGTTGACGTGGCCGCGCACCGTGTTGCCGAAGACGTCCGCCGGCTCGCGCTCAGCAGCCGCCAGCAACTCGGCCTCGTCGATCGGCGCGGCGGGCGAAGCCTGCTCTGCGGCCTCGGCGATCAGCCGGGCGTGCTGCGGCGTGATCGAGCCTTCCGCCAGCGCTCCGGCGGTCTTCGGCACCCCGGCAAGCTGCGCGGCGAGCTTGACGTCCCGCTTGGCGCCGTAGCGGGACTGCCTCGTCCTGGTACGCACCGCGTCCGCGGCCTTCGCCTCGCCGTCGCGCCGCGCGAGGGCCGCCACCGTTTCGACTTTCACCGCCGCCATGCGGTTCTCGCAGACCCCCACGAGGCCCAGACGTTCCTCGAGACGATCGGTGCCGAGCGCCCGCAGGCTCTCGATCAGCACGTCCAGGGCAGCCGCAACGCTCTCGGCCATGCCGTCAGCAACCCTCGAGGCCACCGCCGATGCCGCCGCGCCGCCTGACTGCGTCGGGATCGACTCGCCGGATATCCCCGCGGCCGACGCCTGCACTGCCTCGACCGAACCCTCGCGGCCCGCACCGTTGTGCTGCCGATCAACCGGCGCGAACTCGCGCACCTTGCAGGCCGGGCCAGCCGGTCCCGGCGGCGCGACTCCGTGCGAGACGGCCACACCGTTCACCCGGTCGAACTGGCCCGCCTGTCCGGCACGTTCTCCCACGGCATCGGCCGTTCCCGCGCTGTCGACAGCGTCGATTCCCATGACCTGCACAGTACAGAGGGGGTGTGACAGCCCTCCGTCCGAACAGTCGACGATCCCAACCGGAGTGTCGAACAGGCCGGTCTGCTGAGCATCCTCGCCGATTACAGCCGCCATGCCGGCGCCTGCTGTGGTGTCGATTGCCATGGCCTGCACAGTACCGAGGGGGTGTGACAGCCCTCCGTCCGAACAGTCGACGATCCCAACCGGAGTGTCGAACAGGCCGGTCTGCTGAGCATCCTCGCCGACTACAGCCGCCATGCCGGCGCCTGCTGTGGTGTCGATTGCCATGGCCTGCACAGTACCGAGAGGGTGTGACAGCCCTCGGTGCCAACAGTCGACGATCCCAACCGGAGTCGGGATCGGTCGCATGGCCGCGGGCTGTCTCATGGGTAGTGGCCGCAGCGGCCGAGGTCAGCCCGCGAGGTCAGGGTCGCGGGTCGAGAGCTGTGCCGTGGCGCGCACCTGCCGGCCGTGGCGCTGAACCGGCGGCTTGCCTGAAGCGCGCCGGGTCACCAACCGCGCAGCGGCCGTCGACATCGACACGAGCGACTATCGGTAGCGCTTGCTTGTCCGGTCGTTCGCGCCGTCCGGAGTTTGGCGGCTGCAGTCGGTGGGCTCTGCGCTCTTCGTGAGACCGTAAGGTTCGGGGTCCCGTGAGATGAGGGATTGCGAGATAAGGGATTGCGATCGGCGGCGGCGGTAGACGCCGGGAGTGAGGGAGTTCAAGATCGTGGGGGTCGTCTTGGAGGGTGAGTCGGTGATCGTCCCGGCGCGATTCAGTGCAGGGGCCGCCCGGAGGCTGCGTGTTTGTGTGGGGTGGGGGGTGTCCCTGTCTTGTTGTCAAGTCTTTCTAGGCGGCTTGGGGCAGGTCTTGGGGTTGGGGTGGTTGGTAGGGGGTTTGGGTTTTGAGCATGGCGAGGATGATGTTGCAGCGGCGTCGGGCGACGCAGACGACCGCGGCGTTGTGGCGTTTGCCTTCTGAGCGTTTGCGCTGGTAGTAGGCGCGTGCGTCGGGGTCGTGTTGGGCGGCGACAAAGGCTGCGGTGAACAGGGCGTTTTTGAGGCGGTGGTTGCCGCCTCGGGGTTTGCGGGACGCAGCGCTGCGCCCTGATTGCCAGTCCACGGGTGCGAGCCCGGCGTAGGAGGCGAGGCGGCCGCCGTCGGCGAAGCGGTGGGGGTCGCCGATCTCAGCGAGGGTCCGGGCTCCGGTCCGCGGGCCGAACCCGCACAGGCTGGCGAGGACTTTTCCCAGCGGGTGGGCCATGAAGGCGTCCTCGATGTCGCTGGCGAGTTGGTCGCGGCGAGCGCAGATGCGGTCCAGGTCGGCGGCGAGTTCGCAGATGGTGTCGCCCCAGGCGGCCTCTGCGACCACGGTGAGGGTCTGCGCATCGAGGGCGGCCCAGATCGCTTCGGTGAGGCGTTGAGCGGCTCTGGGGGAGCGTTTGGCGATGCGGGCGCGCACTCGTGCCCGCCCGGCGGACCTGAGCGCGGTGGGGGTGCCCCAGCGCGCCAGGGCGTCGCGTGCGCCGCCGCTGGAGGCCACCTTGTCGCCGACGGCTCGCTCCAGGGCGGGCGAGATGGCCACCAGGGCGTCTCTGAGGCGGTTGGCGGCTCTGGTGGCGTCCGCGGCGAGGTCGGCGTCTCGGCCGTTGAGGATCCGCAGGCGCGCCAAGAGTTCGTCGCTGGGCGCCGTCCACGTCAAGCGGTCGGCGTTGCGGCGGGCGTAGTCGGCGAGCACCGCGGCGTCTTTGGGGTCGGTCTTGGCCGCGCCGGCGTAGAGGTCCGCGGCGCGCCGCATCGCCAGGCCGGTCACATAGGCCACCGGGACCTCTCGGCGAGCGGTGGCCTCCAACAGCAGCGACGCCGCCGAGCTGGTCGTGTCGATCACCAAAGCGACCGCACCGTGAGCGGCGGCGTCGTCGATGAGCCGGCCGATCGCCGCCTCGTCGTTGCGCACGCCGCGCGCCAGCACCTCGGCGCCGCCTGCGGTCACCGCGCAGGCGTAGTGATCACCCTTGGCGATGTCGACGCCGACGAACACCTCGATGTCGACGCAGTCGGGTTCTTCCATGGCGGGCTCCTCGGGTCCGGGGGCATTCTCAATCGGATGCTCCCGGTGCCTGCGCCTCAACCACTTTACGTCCAGCCCCGAAGGCATGTCCCTGTCAGAGGTCCCAGGACACCCGACCGCGGCGGGCGGCAACACCCCCCGGGCCATCGAACTGACAGGGGGCTACAGCCCTACCCGCCGCGGCGAGCAACCAGCCCCGACACTGCCACGCCAGAGCCACCCAACAAGGTAAAGGGGGTCGTGTTGGCGCTGTTGAGCGTGGCGGTTGTGTCGTTGCCCGCAGCCGCGCAGGACAGCGGGGTCGATGTGCGGATCGTGGCTCGCAAGCTTGACAGCGGCAAGATCGAGTTCGGGCTGCGGGAACAGCAATCCGACAGCTCGTGGGGCGAGCCCTTGTTGCCGGCGAAGCGGCTGTTCCCGGCGACCGCAACGGTGGGGCGCTGGTTGGTGAGTTCGTCTCTGCCCCTCAGCGTGGCGAACGATGAGGAGTCGGTGCGCATCGTGGCTCGCAGACTCGCCGACGGCAGAGTCGAGTTCGCGCTCCAGCAACAACGAGCCGACAACTCCTGGGGCGATCGCATGCTGCCGTCGCAGCGGTTCTTCCCGACCACAGCCCGCGTCGACCGCTGGCTACAAAGCTCACCCCTCACAATCACGACGACCGCCGCTGTTGCTGAAGACCAGCCGGCAGAGGAGGACGTCGAGGAACCGCCGCCGACCGCGACGACCGCCGCTGTTGCTGAAGACCAGACAATGCCACCAGACGGCGACTTTACGGCACAAGGTGTCAGACTGTCAGAAATGGATAAAATTTGCCAATTTGATATTCAAACTGGAGAATGCAGTTACATACACGATGGCTGGAATGGAGATAGAATAATCCAATTTGCGAAAGACCATTTCGGCCACGATTGTGATTTTAATCCCGTGAATGGAATATGTCGTGGTTGGGTACCGGAGAGTTATCGTCAGCGGATGAGTGAATTGGGATGTCTTGAAGGCTGACATTTTTACTATCATGATTGGCTGTGTCATTCTGTCCGCCAATCCACTTAATACCACCTTCAATCCAAAACACTCGGATTGTGTGCCACCGTCTTGCTTGAGTCCCACAGAATTACTGTTCTCCCCTTGCTTTAGACATGGGGAGAACAGTAACTCTTATCAAAGAAGCCTCGGGACTGGCCGAGCCCAAAGAGCTGGGGACGATGCTGGGGTTGATGAAGAACAACTCGTTCACTTCGACGCTCTGGTCGCCATCGTCGACGGCGCGAATTTCAAAAAGGAACAACCTGCTGGATGAAATCGCCGTGGGCGATTTGACAACGCCGATCCTGAGCGTCGAGTCGGCGAGGCGCCACCTCCGCGTTAATCCGAACCGGGTCGGCCCTGCCGCCAACGCGCCGGTCGCCGCCGGCTCCCTGCAGCTGCGCCACCGGCGGAATCAAGGTGGCATTTTGAATCCGCCGGTGCTGCTAGGTTGTGGATGTGATCGAGCGGGAGATTGCGCCGCATCTGCTGCGCCTGTTCGGGCAGTACCCGTTCGTGACGGTGACCGGCCCGCGCCAGTCCGGCAAGACGACGCTGTGCCGTGGCGTCTTCGCCGACCTGGATTACGCCAACCTCGAGGCGCCTCATATCCGCGAGTTCGCCGAGGCGGACCCGCTGGGCTTCCTGGGGCAGTTCCCGGACGGAGCGGTGCTCGACGAGATCCACCGCGTGCCGGACCTGCTGTCGTACCTGCAGGTGCTGGCCGACGAGGAGCGCCGCACCGGCCTGTTCGTGCTCACTGGCAGCGAGCAGTTCGGCCTCACGGGCGCGGTCAGCCAGTCTCTCGCCGGCCGAACGGCGATGCTTCGGCTCTTGCCGTTCACGCTGGCCGAGCGCCGCTCGGCGGGCGCCGGCGACCACCCCGACGACGTCCTCTACTCCGGGTGCTATCCCCGCATTCACGACCAGGGGCTCGACCCCACTGAGGCGCTCGCCGACTACTGGGTGACGTATGTCGAGCGGGACGTGCGCCGGATCGGCGCGATCCGGGACCTCGACGCCTTCCGGCAGTTCGCGACGCTGTGCGCGGGCCGCGTCGGCCAGTTGTTGAACCTGTCGCAGCTGGGCGCCGACGCCGGCGTGACTCAGCCGACAGCGTCGGAGTGGCTGGCGGTCCTGGAGGCCAGCGACATCGTGTTCCGCCTGCGGCCCTACGCCACGAACCTCCGCAAACGCGTGACCCGCGCGCCGAAGCTCTACTTCCACGACGTGGGCTTGGCGAGCTACCTCATCGGCATCCGCAGCGCCGACCAGGTCGCCGCGCATCCTCTGCGGGGCTCGCTGTTCGAGAACGCCGCGGTCACCGAAGCGGTCAAGCACCGCCTCAACGGCGCGGCCCGGCTCCCGGACCTGATGTTCTTCCGTGACCGCCGCGGCCTCGAGGTCGACCTGCTGTACCCGACGCCGCGGGGCCTGGCCGCCGTCGAGATCAAGTCCGGCCGCACTATCGCCTCTGACTGGTTCGGCTCACCGCGGCGCCTCGCGGAGTCCCTACCGGAGATCACCGCCCAGGCCATCGTCTACGGCGGCGACGAGCCCCAGGTGCGCAGCGACGCCACGGTCGTGCCCCTCGCCGGATTTGCCGAGTTGCTCGCCGGCTTCGACGGACTGGCGCCGGCACCCGCTGCCGGCCTCGACGTCTAGCCCGCCGGGCTCGCTGCGGCGTCCGGTCGTCGGTGGGTGCGGCGGCGTGCTCAATAGTTCTCTACGTATCGAATATCTTCACTCTACAGTGTCTCCACCGCACCCTGGCGTTTCTTGATCAGTTGGCTGTTCGAGTCCATTGCAAGGAGTTGACCGTGGTGAAGGCTGGGAAGAAGAGTCCCGAGGAGAAGTTGCGGGTGGTGCTGTCGGTGTTGCGCGGTGAATCGGCGGCGATGGCGGGCAGGGGATTGCGTGTTGGTGTCGGGTTGGGGGTCGTGGTGGCGGTGTTGAGTGTGGCGATTGTGTCGTTGCCTGTGGCGGCTCAGGATAGCGGGGTCGATGTGCGGGTTGCGCCACCGTTTTCCTTGAGTACAAAAAGCAAGGTAGCAGCTCTCTTGGTACAAATAGGCACTGCATCAATTCAGGTTGATGTCTACAGAGTTGCTGTTCTGCCATTTCCTATCCTTCTTTTGACCGGTTTTAGGAGCCGGCAAAGCCAGCCTGCTCAACCATCTCCTTAGTAGCAACCAGGGTTCGAAAATCGGCGTCATTATCAACGATTTCGGCGAGGTCAGCATCGACTCGATGCTCGTTATGCCCAGGCCGGCACGTCCCGAGACCTGAGCAACGGCTGCATCACGTATTGCCTCGGCGATGTGACGTTGATGGTCCGTGAGCCGTGTCTCGAAGGGACGGCTCTCGACGACGCCAGGCAGCGGCCCGTACGCCGTCAGGCGCGGCGGGTGGCGGTGATGAGTTGGGCGATTCCCCCGCTGAGGAGGTGGTGCTCGACGCCTGCGAAGCCGGCGGAGCGGAGTTGGTCGGTGAGTGCCTCCGGCGCCGGCAGGAAGCGCAACGAGGCGGGAAGGTAGCGGTAGGCCACCCGGTCCGACAGCAGGCCGCCGACGGTGGGGACGATCCGCCGAAAGTAGAAGCGGTGGCCCCGGCGGAGCACCCGTCCGGTGGGCTCGGCGATCTCCAGGAGAGCGATCCGCCCATCGGGACGGACGGTTCGTCCCAGTTCGGCGTAGAAGATTCCCAGGTCGCTCAGGTTGCGCAGGGCGAAGCCGCACACGACGCCGTCGAGGCTTCCGCCGGCGAGCGGCAACCGCAGCACGTCGGCGCGCACCAGGGGTGCCGACGTCGTGGCGTACCGCAGCATGCCGGCTGAGACGTCCGCACCGACAGCCCTGTGGCCCGCCGTCTGGAGTTCGCCGCAGAAGTCACCGGTGCCGCAGGCGAGGTCGGCCACGAGCGACCCCGGCGGGAGGTCCAGCAACCGGACGCTGCGGCGGCGCCAGCGGCGGTCCAGCCCGAACGTCAGCAGCCGGTTCAGCAGGTCGTAGCGGCGCGCCGCCCGGTCGAACATGCGCTCGACGGCACCCTCGCGGCCCGGGCCCAGCAGGTCCTCCTGCTCGGGCCGCTGAGCCCGGCGAGCCCGCACTGCGAAGCTCCTAACGGAACCAGGTGCGGTAATACTCGCGGCTCATCGGGTGCACGAGCAGAGCAACCAGGGCGATCGCCAGCAGCAGGCCGATCAGGTACCAGGCCGAGAAGCCGCCTGAGACGCTGTAGATCGTCAACAGGACGTCCAAGGCGGCAAAGACCAACGCCAGGCGGTAGCCGTTCTTGCGCTCGCGGACCATCCCCTGCGCAGCGCCGAAGGCAATCAATCCGCTGAGAAAGTTGACGAGTCCCCAGAGGCTGGTGATGTTGATAAGCCCACCGAGCACGTTGAAGAAGGCGGTGATGTAGAGGAACAGGACCGCGATCTGAAGCGTCTGGGGAAGGGAGGGACTTGTCCAGCGGAATCGACTCATGCCCGTAGTCTGGCCCCTCGCCGGGGCGATGCGCTGTGGTCCGGTGCGACGGGCGATTGCGCGACGCTGGGCACCTCAGAGAACTGCCGCATATGCCCTGTTGGTGTGGTGGCGCCGGAACCCCAGGCGCTGGTAGACGGCGTTGGCCGCCTCGTTGTCGGATTCGACGTAGAGCATCGCTGTCGTCGGCCCACGGCTGTGGAGGTGGGCCAGACCGGCGAGGGTGAGCGGCCTGCCGATGCCCCGTCCCTGGAAGTCGGGATCCACGCAGATGACGTAGATCTCGCCCAAGGCGACATCGTCGGGCGGTGACCCGCCCGACGGGTGGACCTTCGTCCAGCAGAATCCCGCTAGGCGTCCCTCCAACTCGTGCAGCAGGAACCCCGCCGGGTCGTACCAGGGTTCGGCCTGGCGCGCCCGCAGGTCCTCGGCACTCATGGCACCCTGCTCGGGATGCCAGCTGAACGCCCGCCGGTTCACCGCCAGCACCGCCGGCTCGTCCTCGGGCTCGAAGGGGCGCACGGCCAGATCCGAGGGTGCCGCCGGCAAGGGCGCCCGCAACTGCCAGAGGTCGCGGTGGGTGGCGAACCCGAAGTGGGCCGCCACCTCGTCGTCGGAAGGACTCACGTGGCCGATCCAGAGCCTGCAGGTACCGCCGCCGCAGGCCCGCACGGCCGCCACGGCCGCTGCCAACTCGTCCTCGAGGTCGCCGGCATCGAGGGTGAGCCGGTCGGCCGCCGGCAGCTCGATCGTCCAGGTCACCTCACCATCGTCCGGTCCGGAGATCTCGATCGCCACCGGAGCGGAGACTACCCGCACCCCCTCACAGCGAGCGCGACGGAGTCCAATCGGAAGCGCCACCGGCGCCGTCACCCGGCCGCCACGGACACCGAAGGCGACAGTGATACAGCAGCGGATCCCCCGGAACGCCGGCACCGGAGCGCTACCGTTGCCGCCATGGGTCGTCCACGCTCGCCCCGGGGCCGTGCTCGGGAGACGCACGAGCGCCTGAAGCTGGAGTACCCGGACGCCTACTGCGCGCTGGACCACGATTCGCCGTACCAGTTGCTGGTGGCCACGATCCTCTCCGCCCAGTGCACCGACAAGCGCGTCAACATGGTGACGCCGGCGCTGTTCGCCCGCTACCCCGCGCCGGAGGATCTTGCCGCGTGCAACCCCACCGAACTCGAGGAGATGATCCACTCCACGGGGTTCTTCCAGAACAAGGCCCGCAGCCTCATCGGCATGGCCGATCGGCTGGTGCGCCACCACGTCGGGGAGGTGCCCACGTCCATGCGCGATCTCACGGCCCTTCCCGGGGTGGGGCGCAAGACGGCCAACGTGGTGCGCAGCGTGGCGTTCGACCTGCCGGGCCTGCCGGTCGACACCCACGTCGGCCGTCTCTCCCGCCGTCTCGGCATGACGGAGGAGACCGATCCCGTCGCCGTCGAGAGGGAACTGAATCCCATGATCCCGGCGGGTGAGCGGGGCGACTTCAGCATGCGCCTGATCCTGCACGGGCGTGAGGTGTGTGGGGCGCGCCGGGCCGACTGCGGCAGTTGCGTCTGCAACGACTTCTGCCCGTCGGCGTTCGCCGTCTGAGCATGCGTCCGCTGCGCCACCTCGCCCGGCTCGCAGAGCGCCGTGCGCGCCGGCAGCCGTCGGGAACCCGGCGAGGCCTCCGGCGCCGGGCCGACGAGGATCGGAGCCGGGCCACAGCGAGCGTCGCCGCGGTGAGGGGGAGGACCGGAGTGCTCGCGCTCCTCGACGCGCGTGGCGTCGCCGATCCGTGCCTGCCAACCATCGCGGTGTCGACCTCCCCGAAGGTCCTGGAGTCGGTGCGCGAGATCATCCGCGACGTGCGCCGCGACGGCGACGCGGCCCTGCGGCAGATGGCCAGGCGTTTCGACAAGGCGGTGCTCACCGATCTCGCCGTGAGCCCCGGCGAGTGCGCCGCTGCACTCGGGGCGCTGGACCCCGCTGTGCGCGAGGCCCTCGAGGTGGCCGCAGGACGGATCGAGGCCTTCCACAACACCCAGCGGGAGCCCGAGGGAAGCTGGTCCTGCGACGGCGTGACGGTGCGCTCGCTGCAGATCCCGGTGGACCGGGCGGGCCTGTACGTTCCCGGCGGGCGGGCGGCCTACCCCTCGACGGTCCTGATGACCGCCATCCCCGCCCGGGTGGCGGGTGTGGCGAGCCTGGCGCTGTGTGTGCCGCCCGGCCCCGACGGCAAGGTGGCGCCCGTCACCCTGGCCGCCGCGGCGCTTGCGGGTGTGCACGAGGTGTACGCCGTCGGCGGTGCCGGCGCTGTGGCCGCGCTTGCGTATGGCACCGCCACGATCCCGCGGGTGGACCTGATCGCCGGTCCGGGGAACAGCTACGTCGCCGTGGCCAAGCAGGAGGTGGCCGGCATCGTCGGGGTGCCGGCCGCGTTCACCGGACCCTCCGAGGTCGTGGTGGTGGCGGACGGCTCGGCGCCGCCCGAACTCGCTGCGGTCGACCTGATCGTGCAGGCCGAGCACGGGCCTGACGGCATGGCGTGCCTCGTCACCTGGGATCCGGCTGTTGCCGAGGCCGTCGCGGCAGAGGTGGCGACCGCAGCCGCCGAGGCCCCGCGCCGGATCGAGATCGAGGCGACTCTTGCCTCCTCCGGCTACGCCGTCGTCGTGGACGGTCCGGAGGCGGCAGCCCGTGTGGTGAACACGATCGCGCCCGAACACCTGCAACTCATGGTGGCGTCGCCCGAGGAGCTCGTCCCGCTCATCCGCCACGCCGGTGCCATCTTCTGCGGCGAGAACGCGCCGGCCTCCCTGGGCGACTACCTGGCGGGGCCGTCGCACGTGCTGCCGACGGGACGCACGGCCCGGTTCGGCTCGGCGCTGGGCGTCTCCGACTTCTGCCGCAAGACCCACGTCATCTCCGCTGGCCCCGAGGCCGTGGCCCGATTCGGGCCCACGGTCGAGACCCTGGCCATGGCCGAGGGCCTTCCGGCGCACGCGGCGTCCGTGCGGAAACGGCTGGACCGCCTGGCGAATCGGGCTCCCGCGGGCGATCGGCCGTGAACTGGCCCCAACCCCGACCGCAGGTCGCGGGGATGACCGGGTACCACTCGCCGCAGGTGGATGTGCGGGTGCGCCTCAACACCAACGAGTCTCCCTTCGGGCCACCGAAGGGTTTCAGCGAGGAACTGGCACGACGGCTGGCTCACATCGACTGGAACCGGTACCCGGCAAGGTCCGCCGAGCAGCTGCGCGCCGGCATCGCCGCATTGCACGGGCTCCCGCTCGACAACGTGCTCGCGGCCAACGGATCCAACGAGGTGATCCAGACCCTGCTGCTGACCTACGCCGGCGGCAACAGGCGTGTCGGCTTGTTCTCGCCGACCTACGCCCTGCACTCGCACATCGCCCGTATCGTCGGTGCCGAGGTCACCGCTGCACCCCGTGCGTCGGACTTCCGCGTCGGCGCCGAAGCGGTCGCTCGCTTCGTCGCCGCCGAGCGCCCGGACGTGCTGTTCCTTTGCACACCCAACAATCCGACCGGCACCGTCGAGGATCCCGCAACCGTGCGGGCGGCCCTCGAAGCGGTTTCCGGCTACGGAGGGATCCTCGTCGTGGACGAGGCCTACATCCAGTTCACCGCACGCGAGCCCGGCAGGTTCACGGCGGTCGACCTGCTGGACGAGGCGGCACCGCTGGTGGTCTGCCGCACGTTCTCCAAGGCCTGGGCCCTCGCCTCCGTCCGCCTCGGCTACGCGCTCGCGCCGTCGCGCATCATCGAGGAGATGCACAAGGTGGTGCTGCCATACCACCTCGATGTCATGACGCAGGAGATCGGCCTGCTCTGCCTGCGCCATACCGAATCGGCGGACCGGCGGGCGGCCGCCGTGGTCGCCGAGCGGGAGCGCCTGGCGGATCACCTGTCCACCCTGCCGGTCCGGCAGTGGCCCTCGGGCGCCAACTTCATCCTCTTCCGTCCCGCCGGCCGGGACGGCGCGGCGGTCTGGCAGGGGCTCCTCGAACGATCGGTGCTCGTGCGGGATTGCAGCTCCTGGGAGGGGCTCAGCGGTTGCCTGCGCGTGACCGTCGGCACCCCTGAGGAGAACACGCTGTTCCTCGAGGCCTTGGCGGACGTTCTGCGCTGAGGCGTCCGCGCGCCGGACGCTGCTGCGATACTGCCCAGGGGTCCTGTCCCGGCTTGAGGCCGGCTCTGGTCCCTTGGCCAACCGAGGAGGCGCCGCATCATGGCGGTTCAGGAAACCTTTCAGACTCACGCCGATCCAGCTCCCGCACCTGGCCAAGAAGGATCCGTGCCGAAACGCCAGTGCGAGCGGCAACGCTGCACCGCGGAAACCGATATCACGATCAGTCTCGACGTGGACGGCGACGGGCGGAGCGAGGTGTCCACCGGCCTGCCCTTCTTCGACCACATGCTGGCGCAGCTGGCGCGCCACGGCGGGTGGAGTCTCACTGTGGAAGCGAGCGGCGACCTTGCGGTGGATGCGCACCACACCGTGGAGGACACGGGAATCCTGCTGGGGGAGTGTTTCCGGGAGGCTCTGGGGGACAAGCGCGGGGTGCGCCGGTTCGCCTCGGCCGCCGTTCCCCTCGACGAGGCTCTCGTGGACGTGGCTCTGGACCTCTCGGGCCGTCCGTATCTCTACTACGACGTCGACCCCCCGGGCGAGAAGATCCTCGGCGATCCCCCTTTCGATCCGCAGTTGACGGAGGAGTTCTGGCGGGCGTTCGTCACCGCCGCGGCCATCACGTTGCACCTCGTGCTGGTGCGCGGCCGCAACACGCACCACATCCTCGAGTCCGCATTCAAGAGCGTGGCGCGCAGCCTGCGCGACGCGGTGCGCGTCGAGGGTGCCGACGTGCCCTCGACGAAGGGCACCCTCTAGACCGCCCGGCCCGGTAGTCCGGAGCCCCATGAGCGATTCGGGACGACCTGTCGTCGCGGTGCTGGACTACGGCATCGGCAACCTCCGGTCGGCACAGAAGGGACTGGAGCGCGCCGGCGCGGACGCCCATCTGACCGCCGAGGCGGATCTCATCAGGCGCGCCGACGGGCTGGTGCTGCCCGGCGTGGGTGCCTTCGGGCCCTGTATGGCGGCGCTCGAAGACGCAGGACTCGATCGCGAGGCGCGGCGCGCCGTGGAGGCCGGCGTGCCGTTCCTGGGCATCTGCATCGGTATGCAGATGCTCTACGAGGGATCCGAGGAGGCCCCCGGGTGCCGCGGTCTTGGTCTCCTGGCCGGAAAGGTGCGGAGGCTCCCCGACGGGGTCAAACGGCCCCAGATGCAGTGGAACCGGCTCCAGGTGGACCGTCCCGATGCGCTCCTTGCCGAGCTGGACGGGGCGTGGGTCTACTTCGTGCACTCCTATTCCCCGGACATCTCGCCGACCACGATTGCCACCTGTGATTACGGCGGTCCTGTGAGCGCGGTCGCCGCCTCGGGAGTGCTGTGGGGCGTGCAATTCCACCCCGAGAAGTCCGGTGCCGAGGGGCTGCGGCTGCTGGGGAATTTCGTGGCGATCCTCTCGGGCCGCTGATGCTGCTGTTCCCGGCCATCGACCTGCGCGGCGGGCGGTGCGTACGCCTCTACCAGGGCGACTATGCCGCCGAGACCGTCTATGCCGGGGACCCCGCGACGGTGGCGGCGTCGTTCGCCGCCGCGGGCGCGCCGTGGCTGCACGTGGTGGATCTGGACGCGGCACGCACCGGCGAACTCACCAACCTCGAGCAGGTGGCCGCCATCGTCGCCGCCGCAGGCGTGCCGGTGCAGTACGGCGGGGGAGTGCGGTCCGTCGCCGCCGCCGCACGGCTGGCCGGCGTGGGCGTGGCCCGCGTCGTGATCGGGACCGCCGCCCTCGAGACGCCGGCGCTCATCGCGGAGGTCTCGGCCCGCCAGCCGGTCGCGCTCGGGCTGGACGTTCGCGGACGCGAGATCGCTGTGCGTGGTTGGCGCTCGGGGAGCGACCGGAGCCTCGCCGACGTCCTGGTCACCGAGCCCGCCGTGGAGGCGCTCGTTGTCACGCAGATCGCCACCGACGGCACCCTCGGCGGCCCCGATGTCGAGTTGCTGACCGAGGTGCTGGATTCGACGAACCTTCCCCTGATCGCCTCGGGCGGGGTCGGCGATCTCGACGATCTGCGACGGCTCGCCCGCTTGCGGGTCGGCGAGCGCTCACTGGCCGGCACCATCGTCGGGCGTGCCATCTACGAGCGGACGATGGTTCTCGAGGAGGCTCTGAGCCTCCTCGCCGGGGTCGCAACAACGCCACCGGGAGTGTCGCCGGCAGAACGAGACAGGGGACCGGATCCCCGATGAGTTCGACCGTCGTCCGCATCATCCCCTGCCTCGACGTCGACGCGGGGCGGGTGGTCAAGGGCGTGGAGTTCGTGGATCTGCGCGACGCCGGCGATCCGGTGGAACTCGCCGCCCGCTACGACGCCGAGGGAGCCGACGAGCTGGTCTTCCTGGACATCACGGCCTCCTCCGACGCTCGCGACGTGATGCTCGACGTGGCGCGGCGAACCGCCGAGGAGGTCTTCATCCCCTTCACCGTCGGTGGCGGCATCCGCAGCACCGACGACGCCCGACGGTTGCTGCGCGCCGGTAGCGACAAGGTCTCGGTCAACACAGCCGCAGTGGCACGCCCTGCGCTGATCGCGGAGATCGCCGAGGAGTTCGGCAGCCAGTGCGTGGTCGTTGCCATCGACGCCCGGCTGGACGCCTCGGGCCGGTTCGAGGTGGTCACCCACGGAGGGCGCCGGCGGACCGGGCTCGACGCGGTGGCATGGGCGGCACGGGCCGAGCGGCTCGGCGCCGGCGAGATCCTCCTCACCTCGATGGACCGTGACGGCACGAAGGAGGGCTTCGATCTGCCCCTGGTGGCGGCCGTCAGCGAGGCCGTCAACGTGCCCGTCATCGCCTCGGGCGGCGTGGGATCGCTCGACCATCTGGCCGAGGGCGTCGGAGCGGGCGCCGATGCTGTGCTGGCGGCGTCCATCTTCCACTTCGGGGAGCACACCATCGCCGAGGCCAAGGCCGCTCTCGCTGCAGCCGGCGTCCGGGTCCGGCCCGCCAAGAGCGCCGCAGCGGGGTAGCGTCGCGGTGTGCCGACTTCGGAGAATTCCCGACCCTCGCTCGGCGCAGCCCCTCCGGCCCCCGACGACAAGCTCCCGGTCAAGATGCTCAACGACCGGATCATGGTGCGCATCGGTGCCGCCGAGGGGGAGCGTCGCTCATCGGGAGGCATCCTCATTCCCGCGACAGCGCAGGTTGGCAAGCGCCTCACCTGGGCGGAGGTCATCGCCGTCGGTCCGAACGTGCGGTCGATGGAGGAGGGCGACAGGGTGCTCTTCAACCCCGAGGATCGCTACGAGGTGGAGGTCAGGGGGGTCGACTACATCATCCTGCGCGAGCGTGACGTGCATGCCGTGGCCGCCCAGCGCCTGGAGGAGGGGAGCACCGGCCTCTACCTCTGAGCGTCGCGGCGTCCGCGGGAGGCGCCTCTAGCATGAACGCGATGACCGTCGCCACCCCCATCACGCCCGCACCCGGCGCCCTCGAGGCGGTGGTCTTCAATGCCGACGGTCTGGTTCCCGCCATCGTCCAGGACTACGACACGGGCACCGTCCTGATGCTGGCCTGGATGGACGATGAGGCTCTGCGACGTACCCTCTCGACGGGCAGGACCTGGTTCTGGAGCCGTTCCCGCCAGGAGTACTGGTGCAAGGGCGAGACCTCCGGCGACCGGCAGTACGTCCGCGAGGCCTCCTACGACTGCGACGGTGACACCCTGCTGATCAAGGTGATCCAGGAGGGCCGCGGCGCCTGCCACACCGGCGAGCGCTCGTGCTTCTTCACCTCCTTCGCCGGCTGAGGGCGCCGTGAGCGCCCGACCCAGCAGGGAGGAGTTCGGCCGCCTGGCGGCCAACCACCGGGTGGTGCCGGTCTGGCGGGAACTCCTGGCCGACCTGATCACCCCGGTCGCGGCCTTCTCGCGCATCGTGGGCGACGAACCGGGGTTCCTGCTGGAGTCGACCGAACGCGGCAACCGCTGGAGTCGCTTCTCCTTCATGGGATGCCGGCCCCGTGCCAGGATCGTCGCTCGAGGGCGCCGACTGGAGATCAGCGGCGACGATCTCGGACCGGTCCCCACCGAAGCCGGCGTGCTGGCGGCCCTCGAGGTGATTCTCGACCGGTTCAAGTCTCCCGCCATCGAGGGACTGCCGCCGCTGCATTCCGGCCTCGTCGGCTACCTCGGCTACGACGTGGTCCGCGAGGTGGAGCACCTGCCGAGCGCGCCGCGGGACGATCTCGGGATGCCCGACGCGGTGCTGGACGTGATCGGACGGATCGTGGCCTTCGATCACTGGCGCCAGCGGGTGGTCCTGATCCACAACGTGATCCTCCCGCCCGAGCCGTCGGCGGACTTCCTCGACGACGCCTACGACACGGCGCTCGCATCGCTCGACGAGTTGGCCCGCGCCGGGGCGCGGCCTCAACCCGAACCGCTCCTGGCGCCTCCGGGCGAGAGCGACCCGCTGCCGGAGATCACGTCGAGTGTCACCCCGGATGGATATTGCGCGGCGGTCCGCGCCGCCAAGGAGCACATCCTCGAGGGCGACATCTTCCAGGTGGTGCTGTCGGAGCGCTTCGACTTCGACCTCCGGGCCGACCCCTTCCAGCTCTACCGGTCGCTCCGCCAGATCAACCCCAGCCCGTACATGTACTTCCTGCGCCAGCCGGAGGTGACCCTCGTGGGAAGCTCACCCGAACCGATGGTGCAGCTGCGTGACGGGAGGGTCACGTCGCGCCCGATCGCCGGCACCCGGCCGCGCGGTGCCGATGAGCGCGAGGATCGACGGCTCGCCGGCGAACTCGCCGAGCACCCCAAGGAACTGGCGGAGCATCTCATGCTCCTGGACCTGGCGCGCAACGACGTGGGCAGGGTCGTCCGGCCCGGCACGCTGCGCACCGACGAGCAGATGACACTCGAGTACTACAGCCACGTCATGCACCTCACCTCGCAGGCTTCCGGCGAGTTGGCCGAGGGGCACAGCCCTGTGGACGTGCTGCGGGCGACCCTGCCCGCCGGGACCGTGTCCGGCGCTCCGAAGGTGCGCGCCATGGAGATCATCGACGATCTCGAGCCGACCCGGCGCGGGCCCTACGCAGGTGTCGTGGGCTACCTCGACTTCTCCGGCAACCTCGACACGGCCATCACCATCCGCACGGTGGCCGTGCGCGACGGCCGCGCCCACCTGCAGGCCGGAGCGGGCATCGTCGCCGACAGTGTGCCCGAGGAAGAGGAACTGGAATGCCGGGCCAAGGCGCGTGCGCTGCTGGCGGCTGTGCACGCGGCGCGCGCGATGACCCGTGACGCCGAGCGAGCGAACCCGGAACGGTGAGCGTCTCCGAGCGATACCTCGAGGACTACCGGGCGTTGCGTCACGGCGCGGGAGCGGTGGTGACAGGGCGCGACGTCCTCGAGGTCCGGGGAGACGACGCGGCGAGCTTCCTGCAGGGCCAGCTCAGCCAGGACGTGGCCGCACTGGCACCCGGTGACGTCGTCCTCTCGCTGCTGCTGCAACCCGACGGCAAGCTGCAGTGCCTTCTGCGGGTCAGCCGCGCCGGTCCGGATTGGTTCGTCTTCGACCTGGCCGCCGGCGCGGGTGAAGCGGCCCTGGCGCGCCTCGAGCGTTTCAAGCTCCGTATCGCGGCAGACCTGGAACTGCGACGGCTCAGCATGCTCGCCGTCCGGGGCCCGGCTGCTCCCTCGATGCCGGTGCTCGGCGCGGACTCTCCGGAGCCCGGCGCGACCGGCGATTCGCACATCGGGAGCGGCGACGTGAGTGCCCCCGTCGTGGCCGCTCCGGTGCGGTGGGGGAGCCTGCCGGGCTGGGATCTGGTGGCCCGCGAGGTGGCGCCGCCGCCGGGCGTGCTCCTCTGCGATCCGGGCGCGCTCGAGGCGATCCGTATCGAGTCGGGGGTGCCCGCCGCCGGCCATGAACTGACCGAGGGCCTGATACCGGCTGAGGCGGGCATCGTGCCCGAGACGGTGAGTTTCACGAAGGGCTGCTTCGTGGGCCAGGAACTCGTTGCCCGGATCGACAGCCGTGGCGGCAATACGCCGCGGCGGCTGCGCGGTGTGGTGCTCGAGGATGCCGAAGTCCCTCCCACCGGCGCACCGCTGGTCGACGCCGGCGGCAGGGCGCTCGGTCGCATCACCAGCAGCGCCTACTCGCCGACGTTCGGCACGGCGGTGGCACTGGCGTACGTGCATCGCCGTGCCGAGCCCCCGGTGCCGGCACTCGTCGGCGATGATGACGGGCGGACCTGCGAGATCCGACCTCTCCCGCTGATCCCGTGAGCACCTACCTCGACGCGATCATCCGGCACCACCGCCGGCGCGCGTCGGCGGACGGTCGCCCCCTGGCGGACCTCCTGGTTGGCCAGTCGTTCGTCGGCGCCGGAGGTCTTGCCGCGGCGGGGCAGGCGGTCGCCGATCTCGTCGCAGCCGGCCGGTAGGGTCGCGGGCGTGTTCGTCAAGATCTGCGGTATCACCAGCGAGGAGGATGGCCTGCTGGCGGTGGCGATGGGAGCCGATGCGGTGGGATTCCTCTTCGCGCCCTCCCCCCGCCGGGTCTCGCCGACCACGGCGGGCGAGATCGCGCGCCGGCTGCCACCGGAGATCCTGACCGTCGGCGTGTTCCGCAACGAGGATCCCCGCACGGTGGTCCGGATCGCCAACCGGGCCCGCCTCCGGGCAGTGCAGTTGCACGGCCACGAATCCCCCGAGGAGACCCGGCGCGTGCGTGAGCAGGTGGGAACGGTCATCAAGGCCTTCCGCGCCGGCTCGAAGGAGTTGGAACAAGCGCGGGACTACGGTGCGGACATCGTCCTCGTGGACGCCGATCAGCCCGGCTCGGGGAAGATCTTCGACTGGGCTCTCGCGGAGCGGGCCGCCGGCGCGCTGCCGGTGATGGTGGCCGGCGGTCTCAATCCCACCAACGTTGCCGAGGCGATCAGCAAGACGCGTCCCTGGGGTGTCGACGTTTCCACCGGAGTGGAATCCTCGCCGGGGCGTAAGGATCCCCGCCTCGTTCGTGACTTCATCACCGCGGCGCGTGCCGCCGCCGGCACGCCGCCGGAGTCCTCCACGGGCGCGCTCTACGACTGGCAGGCTGAGTTCTGACGGACTCCGCCGGGTCCACGACAGGAGAACATTCATGGCCATGACCGACCCGACGCCGGAGGGTCGTTTCGGTGACTTCGGCGGCTGCTACGTGCCGGAGACCCTGGTGCCGGCCTGCCAGGAACTCGACAGGTCCTTCCGCTCCGCCTGGGCCGATCCCGCCTTTCGCGTGCGGCTGGAGGATCTGTTGCGCGACTATGCGGGCCGGCCGTCGCCGCTCAGTGACTGCCCCCGGCTATCGGCCGAGCTGGGTCTCCGACTCCTGTTGAAGCGGGAGGACCTCAACCACACCGGCTCGCACAAGATCAACAACGTGCTGGGACAGGCGCTGCTGGCCCAGCGGATGGGCAAGACCCGCCTCGTGGCCGAGACGGGTGCCGGCCAGCACGGTGTCGCCGCCGCCACCGCCGCGGCGCTCCTGGGCATGGACTGCACCGTCTACATGGGCGAGGTCGACGTGGCCCGCCAGGAGTTGAACGTGTTCCGCATGCGGCTACTGGGTGCCGAGGTTCATGCGGTGACGACCGGCAGCCGAACGCTCAAGGACGCCATCAACGAGGCCCTGCGCGACTGGGTGGCCACCGTCGAGCGAACCCACTACTGCCTCGGCTCGGTCATGGGCCCACATCCGTATCCGTGGATGGTGCGGGAGTTCCACCGCGTGATCGGCGGCGAGGCCCGCCAGCAGTGCGCCGAGCGACTCGGCGGCGATCCCGACGTGGTGGTGGCCTGCGTCGGAGGTGGCTCCAACGCGGCCGGGATCTTCAGCGGTTTCGCCGACGGCGCTGCCGAACTCGTGGGAGTCGAGCCCGCGGGGGGCGCGGCCGTCGGGAGAGGGACCCCGGGGGTCGTGCACGGCTCTCTCTCGTACCTGATGCAGGACGAGTTCGGCCAGGTTCTGGAGGCGGAGTCGATCTCGGCCGGTCTGGACTACCCCGGCGTCGGGCCGGAACATGCCCACCTGGCCCGCACCGGTCGAGCCCGGTACGAGAGCGTCACCGACGACGAGGTGCTCGCCGCGTTCGAACTGCTCTCGCGAACCGAGGGCATCATTCCCGCCCTCGAGCCCGCCCACGGGCTCGCCTGGATCAGCCGCGCGCGCGGGGAGTTGGCCGGGCGCACGGTCCTGCTGAACCTCTCGGGACGGGGGGACAAGGACGTCGATCTGGTCATGGGGCTGCAGGCGTGAGCGGCGGCACCCCGGGCCGCCTGGAGGCCGCCCTGCGGGCCGCTCGCGAAGCCGGGCGCAAGTGCCTCGTCCCCTATGTCACCGGTGGCCTCGACGGCTGGCAACCGGCGGTCGAGGCGGCCGCCGCGGCCGGCGCCGACGCCGTGGAGATCGGCATCCCGTTCTCCGACCCGGTCATGGACGGTCCGACAATCCAGGCCGCCGGCGACCGCGCGCTCAACTCGGGGGCGGCACCGGCGGGCATCCTGGCCGCCGCCGCCGAGCTGGACGTCGGCGTGCCGCTGGTCGTGATGACCTACTACAACATCGCCCACCACATGGGGCATGAACGGTTCGCCCGATCGCTGGCGGAGTCCGGTGTCTCCGGGGCGATCCTGGCCGATTTGCCGCTGGAGGAGAGCGGGCCGTGGGCTGCGGCCGCCGACGAGGCCGGCGTCGAGACCGTCCTCCTGGCGGCGCCGACCGCCTCAACAGAGCGGCTGTCGGCCGTGTGTGCCCGCGCCCGGGGCTTCGTCTACGCCGTCGGTCTGCTCGGCGTGACGGGGGAGCGAGCCGCCCTGGCAGCCAGCGCCTTGGTGATCGCCGGTCGACTCAAGGCGGTCACAGACCTGCCGGTGCTGATCGGCGTGGGGGTGTCGACGCCCCGCCAGGCAACGGAGGCAACGACCGTCGCTGACGGCGTGGTCGTAGGCTCGGCCATCGTGCGGCGACTGCTGGACGGACACGGGCCGGAGGGCGTGGGATCGTTCGTCGGCGAACTGCGGCGAGCCCTGGATCAGCACGCATCCCCATGAGCGGGCTGCGGATGCCTGCCGCGGCCCCTCGTCGTGTGCTGCCGGGCGCCGTCGTGGCGCTCGCCCTGCTCGCGGCGGCTTGCGGGGGTACTGAGGCGCCATCGGCCGGTGATGAAGCCGCCGAGCCTCCTGCCACAGCGCCCGAGGCGCCGGAGACCGACGTGCCACCGCCGAACGCGAGTGGCGAAATGCCGCCCGGTCGGGCACCCCTCGCTGACAGCAGCGGACGCGAGTCGGTTCCCTCGGCCCTGGCGGACCGCTTCTGGCCCGGTTTCGCCGTCCTCATCCCGCCTGAGCAGATCCGCTCAGGCGGCCCGCCGCCCGACGGTATCCCCGCCATCGACGCGCCGGTCTTCGCGGCCGCCGGAAAGATCGACTTCCTGGCCGACAACGAGGCCGTCCTGGCCCTCGAGATCAACGGTGACGCCCGCGCCTACCCGCTGCAGGTCATGACCTGGCACGAACTGGTCAACGACACGGTGGGCGGTGTGCCGGTAACCATCTCGTACTGCCCGCTGTGCAACTCCGCGGTTGCCTACGACCGCAACGCCGCGGGGCGGGTCCTGGACTTCGGCACCTCCGGGATGCTGTACCAGTCGTCGATGATCATGTACGACCGGCAGACGCAGTCGCTGTGGACCCACTTCGACGGCGTTGCTGTGATCGGCGAGTTGATCGGCACCGAACTGGATTTCTGGCCGATGGCCATCGTGTCCTGGGCGGCTTGGCGCGACGCGTATCCCGAGGGCCTGGTCCTGACGCGTGAGACCGGCTACCACCGGTCCTACGGGCGCAATCCCTACGCCGGTTACGAGACCAGTTCGGGGCTGTTGAGCCCGAGCTTCCAGTCGACCGACATCGACGAGCGCCTGCCTGCAAAGGAACGGGTCGTGGGGATCCGCAGCGCCGGCGATGCGGTTGCCGTGCGCCACGCACATCTCACCGGCAGCGGCGTGGTGGACGTGGAGGTGGCAGGCGTACCGCTTGTCGTCTGGAACCTTCCGGGCGCCAGTTCGGCGCTGGACGCCCCCGAGCTGTCCAACGGGCTCGACGTGGGTTCCAGCGGCGTCTTCGAACGCCAACTCGACGGGCGGCTGCTGAGCTTCACCCGCAGCGGCGACGGGTTCCGCGACACCGGGACCGGTTCGGTCTGGAACCTGTTCGGTGAGGCCACGGCCGGCGAGCTGGCAGGTAGCCGCCTGCGCGCTCGCGAGTTCGTGGACACGTTCTGGTTCGCCTGGGGCACCTTCGAACCCGAGAGCCGCATCGTGCCGCCGCTGGGCTAGCCCGTCGGGACCTCCAGAGGGGGCGCCACCTCCAACAGGTCGGTGCGGTACAGGTGGCGGATGTCCCAGACCCCGAAGAGGGTCGGCGTGGTGTTGCCGAAGACGTTGCGAACCGCCGTGAGGCGCTCGGGCACCGTCGTGTAGACGAGCGGCACGTTCTCGGCCACGATCTCCTGGACGAGGTGGTACTGGGTCACGCGCGCCTCGTGATCGAGCTCCTGGCTCGCCTTGACGAACAGGTCGTCGATCTGGGTCTCCCAGTCCGTGGCGGGCGATTCCTGGTTGGGGTGCCAGAGATGCAGACCGCCGCTGCTGTGCCAGAGGTTGATGCCGTTGTGGGGCTCCGGTCCGCCGGTGAAGCCGATCACCATGGCCTCCCAGTCGTAGGAGGCGGTGAGCCGGCCGACCAGGTCGCCGAATTCGATCGCCCTGTAGTCGACCGCCAGCCCGACGGCCTCCATTCCCTGGCGGATCAACTCGGTGACCCGGCTGCGCACGCTGTTGCCGGTGTTGGTCACGAGCGTGAATTCGATGCGGTTGCCGGCGGAGTCCTCGCGCACACCGTCGCCGTCCCGATCCGTCCAGCCCAGCTCGTCGAGGATCTCGTTGGCTCGCGTCGGGTCGTACTCGTAACGCCGCACGTCAGGGTTGTGGAAGGCTCCCCGTCGTGCCAGGTGACGTCCCGGCGCAGATGGAAAGTCCAGGTGAGGCCATCGTCGGAGCGCTCCCAGGATCCGGCCAGCGCAGGTTCGACCTCGTCGGTCAACCAGGACGTCTCCGTCAGCCCCTCGAAGAGGTAGCCCAACACGTTCGAGGAACCGGCATCATTGGAGACGGCCCGGTTGAAGGTGAGCGGCTCGGAGATGGTCGCCACCGTGAGGCTGCCGCCGCGGTGGTCGTGGGTTCGGGAGGACCGTCCGACGCATCACCGGAGTTGGCGGCGGCCAGGAGGGCGGGCGGTGCGGCAATCAGTGCGACGACGAAGCGGATCCTTGTCCCGCGCGAGATGTAGCTTCACAACATCAAATCACGTGCCTTTCGATCGGTTTCATACCTGCTAGCCAGCACAGATGTTATCGAGGCGGTTCCGACGAGGCCCCGCCTGGCAACTCGTGGGTCAGATCTGAGGCCGGCCCACCCTAGGATTGCGCTGCAGACACGTGCATCCACGAGGAGCCCGCCATGAGACTCGAGCCAGGCGACCCGGCGCCGGACTTCCGGCTGCTGAACCAGGACGGCGATGCGGTTTCTCTCGCGGACTTCGCCGGTCGAAGAGTGGCACTGTTCTTCTACCCGAAAGCTCTGACCCCCGGTTGAACAAAGCAGGCCTGCGGCATGCGTGACATCGCCGACCAACTGCCTGAGGAGATGTCCATCCTGGGGATGAGCGCGGATCCTCCCAACCGCCAGAAGCGCTTCGACGAGAAGCACGACCTGGGATTCGGGCTGCTCTCCGATCCTGACAACTCGACGACGGCGGCCTACGGGTCGCGCGGCGAGAAGAAGATGTACGGGAACACGTTCATGGGCACGACCCGCTCCGCCTTCCTGATCGACGCCGAGGGGCGGATCGAACAGGCGTGGTACGGCATCAGCCCGAAGGACACGCCGGTGGAGATCCTGGCCGCCCTCGAGGAGGCCGAGTGACCGGAGGTCAGCTGCCGGCACCCGCCTCGATCCTCCCGCACAGGCCACCGTTCCTGCTGCTGGACGAGGTCACCGTGCTGGTGCCCGGCGAACGGGCCGAGGGCTACTGGCGCACGACCGGCGAGGAGGCCTTCTTCGGAGGCCACTTTCCGGGCCGGCCGACCCTGCCCGGGGTCCTGATGACCGAGGCCTTGGCGCAACTCGGTGCCTACGCGGTGCTCACCGATGAACGATTCCGCGACAGGTTGCCCCTGTTCGGGGGCATCGACAGCGCCCGCTTCCGCCGGCAGGTGTTGCCAGGTGAGCGCCTCGACCTGCACGTGCAGGTTCTGCGCCTGTCGGCACGTGCTGGGCGGGCATCCGGCGAGGCGTCGGTGGACGGTACGACGGCCTGTACTTGCGAATTTATGTTCGTGTCGGTGCCCGCCTGAGGCGCTCGCCCGGCTCCCTCGGCGCCTCAGGCGCCCGGCGGGGGATTGATCACGAGGCAGGCGTTGTGACCACCGAAGCCCGAGGGGTTCGGGGCGAGGCTCGGTCCCGGCTCCCTCGGCGCCTCAGGCGCCCGGCGGGGGATTGATCACGAGGCAGGCGTTGTGGCCGCCGAAGCCCGAGGGGTTCGGGGAGAGGCTCGGTCCCGGCTCCCTCGGACCTTCAGGCGCCCGGCGGGGGGCTGATCACGAGGCAGGCGTTGTGACCACCGAAGCCGAAGGAGTTGGAGAGGCTCGGTCCCGGCTCCCAGGCGCAGGGGTCCGGTGCCACGATCCGGATCGGCGCCATGTCCGGGTCGGGGTTGACGTAACCGCCGGTCGGGGGCAACACGCCGCGCTGCATCGACATGATCACGGCGACCGCCTCGACGGCGCCGGCCGCCCCGAGGGCATGGCCGGTCACTCCCTTGGTGGAGGTCACCAGTGGGCCGGGTGAACCGAAGACCTTGACGATGGCCTCGGCCTCGTTGGCGTCGTTGAGAGTTGTCGAGGTGCCGTGGGCATTGATGTGCACCACATCGGACGGATCAAGTCCCGCGTCGGAGACTGCCCGCTCCATGCACGACACCGCTCCCGCACCGCCGGGGGACGGCGCGGTGATGTGGTAGGCGTCCGCCGTGCTGGCGTAGCCCGTGATCTCGGCGAGGATCGTCGCCCCGCGCTCTCTGGCGTAGTCGAGTTCCTCGAGTACCAGGATGCCGCAGCCCTCGGCGTGCATGAAGCCATCGCGGTCGCGGTCGAAGGGGCGGGAGACCCCGACTCGCGACAGAGCCGTCATGTTGGCGAATCCCTGCAAGCCGGTCGGGGAACTCGAGGACTCCGAGCCTCCCGCCAGCATCACGTCGCAGCGCCCGTGGCGAATGAGTTCGGCGGCATTGCCGATGGACTGCGTGCCCGAGGCGCAGGCGGTGGAGGTCACCTCGCAGGGTCCCTGGTAGCCGTAGCGCATCGAGACGGCGGCAGCCGCGGCGTTGGCCATCATCATCGGGATCAGGAAGGGCGTGACGCGCTTGGGCCCCTTGACGAAGTGCCAGAGCACGTGCGTCTCGATGCTCATCAGCCCGCCCACGCCCGTGCCGATCCACACGCCGGCACGATCGGGATCGGGGTTCAGGTCTCCGGCCTCTTCCAGTGCCTCGGCGGTGCACGCCAGGGCGAACTGCGCGAACCGGTCGTGGCGGCGCAACTCCTTGGCGTTGGCGAAGTGGGGGGTCGGGTCGAAACCGACCACGGCCCGCAGGCCCTTGGGGGGCGCCGCCAGCAGCCCGGCGAAGAAGTCCTCCTGACCGACCCCGCAGGCCGCCAGGACGCCGAGGCCGGTGACGACCACCCGGCGCCGGCTCATCCCAACTTGGCTTGGATCATCGTGAAGGCGGCGCCGATGGTCTCGATGTCCTCGAGCTCCTCCTCCTCCACGGTCACGTCGAACTCCTCCTCGAGCGCCATCACCAGCTCCACGAGGTCGAGGCTGTCGGCGTCGAGATCGTCGGCGAAGCTGGCCTCGAGGGTCACCTGATCCTCCTCGACCGACAGCACGTCAACGGCACAGCGCCGGAATCGTTCGAAATGGTCGTTGCTCACTGCATTCACTCCGTCGTCTCAGGGTCAACTCATGCTCAAGCCGCCGTCCACGGGAATGACGGCGCCGGTGATGTATCCGGCCTCGGGTGAGGCCAGGAATCGTACGGTCGCCGCCACCTCGGCCGTCGTACCAAAACGACCGAGCGGGACCGCCGAGCGGATTTCTTCCTGTCGCTTCTCGCTCAGCGAACCGAGCATATCGGTCTCGACGGGTCCCGGAGCCACCACGTTGACCGTCACGTTCCGCCCCGCCAGTTCCTTGGCGACCGAGCGGGCGAGGCCCACGAGCCCCGCCTTGGAGGCCGCGTAGTTGGCCTGCCCCGCCTGCCCGCCCAGCCCGACCACGGACGAGATGAGCACGATGCGTCCCCAGCGGGCTCGTACCATCGACCGCACACCTCGGCGCAGGATCCTGTACCCGCCGGTCAGGTTGGTCTCCAGCACCGCCGCGAAGTCGTCCTCGCTCATGCGGAGCAAGAGGTTGTCGCGGGTGATGCCGGCGTTGGACACGAGGATTTCCACGGGTCCGAGAGCGTCCTCCACCGCGGCGTAGGCGGCGTCCACGTCCGCGGCGTCGGTCACGTCGCAGCGCACCGCCACGAGTCCTGCCTCCACGGCGTGATCCGGCGGGCTGGTTCGGTAGGTCACGGCCACGCGGTGTCCGGCCTCCCGCAGCGCGACGGCACAGGCCAAGCCGATGCCTCGCGCTCCGCCGGTCACGAGCGCGACCCGGCCGGCGCCGGCTGGGTCGTTCACAGCTCCCAGCGCATGAGCGCGCTGGCGGCGGTCATGCCGGCACCGAAGCCCACCAGCAGCACGATGTCGCCGGCGCGCAGGCGGCCGCTGTCGGCGGCGTCGGCAATGCCGAGCGGAATGGAGGCGGAGGAGGTATTGCCGGTCCAACTGAGCACCTGCACGGTCTGATCCTCGGAGATCCCCAGCTTCTCGCAGGCGCTCTGGATGATCCGGGCGTTGGCCTGGTGGGGAACGACGAGATTCACGTCCTCGGTACTGAGTCCGGCCGACGCCAGCGCGCGCTCACACGTGGCAACCATGATCCGGACCGCCTGGCGGAAGACCTCACGACCCTCCATGTAGATGAAGCGGCCGAAGTCGCAGTACAGCGACTTCTCCAACTCCCCGTTGCAGTCCAGCGCCCAACTCAGCAGGGCATTGTCCTCCGCCGGCGTGGCCGACATCACCACGGCCCCGGCGCCGTCGCCGAACAGCACGGCCGTCGCGCGGTCCTCCCAGTCCACGAACCGGCTGAGGGTTTCCGAACCGACCAGCAGGACGTGTTCGGCGCCCGCCAGGATCAGACCGTGGGCCACGTTGAGCCCGTACACGAAACCCGAGCAGGCGGCGTTCAGATCGAAGGCGCCGCAGCGGGCTCCGAGGCTCGTCTGGACGGAGCTGGCCGTGGCGGGGATCACCCGATCCGGCGTCGTCGTGGCGAGGATGACCGCATCCAGGTTCTCGGCGGGCAACCCGGCCATCTCCAGAGCCCGACGGCTGGCGTCGATCGCGAGAGAGCGGGTCGAGCCGCCGATGCGCCGCTCCTTGATCCCGGTGCGCTCGGTGATCCAGGTATCGGTCGTGTCGAGGGTCTCAGCGAGGTCGTGGTTGGTGATGACGCGTTCGGGAAGGGCCGTGCCGTAACCGATGATGCGACTACCCCGGCTCATCGTCCGGGGCGTCCTCTCCGTGCACGCCGAGCGGCCACCGTCCAGAATGCCGGCATCAGTCCGTGCGCAACCAGGCGATCGGCTGGTTGACCGTGACCCGTTCGCCTTCCACGGCCAGATAGTCCATCACAACACCGCTGAAAGGGGAGCGCACCGGCTCGCCGCTCACCTCCCCGAGCACGGCGCCGGTGGCGATCCGGGAACCCTTGCAGTCGGGGCGCGCGGGTGTGAAGGTGCCCGCGGCCGGAGCCACGACCAAGCGCTCGTAGGCATAGAGCGACTCACCCTCGGGAAGGGCGGACTCCCCGGCGCTTCGGGCCCCTATGGATTCCAGGAGTGGATCGATGTCGGCGGGGCTCTTGACGCTGAGGGTCACCGCGCCGCGGTCGATGCGCCTTGCCATACCCGTCAGGGCGTTCCTCGGACCGAGTTCGACGATTGTTTCGCCCCCGGCGTCGAGAAGGCGGCGGATGGTCTGGTGCCAGCGGACGGGGCTGGTGAGCTGGCGGGCCAGCAAGCGCGGCCACGGGCGAGTGGTCTCGTAGGGAGCGGCGTCGACATTCGCGTACACCGGCGCGTCGGGATCCTGGAAGTCGGCCTGCGCGATCGCTTTCGTGAGACGGTCGTAGGCCGACGCCATGAAGGGTGTGTGGAAAGCTCCGCCTACCTGCAGCCGCATGACCCGTTTGGCGCCGGAGCTGCGTGCCACGTCGCCTGCGGTGGCGACATCGGCAGGCGAGCCGGCGATCACCACCTGACCGGGGGCGTTGTAGTTGGCGATCCAGACCTTCGGCCCGGCCTCCTCGCAGGCCGCTTCAACCTGCGCGTCCGGGAGGCCCAGCACGGCCGCCATGGTCCCCTCCTGCTCCTCGGAGGCCAGCTGCATGGCTTCCCCGCGCTCGGCGACGAGGTAGGCGGCCTCCCCGAAGTCCAGGATGCCCGATGCCACGAGGGCGCTGTACTCACCGAGGCTGTGCCCGGCGTGCGCGTTCGGCATCAGACCGACCCTGGCCACCGCGTCGAGCACGAGCATGCTCATCACGAAGGTAGCGAGTTGGGCGTTGCGGGTCTGCCGGAGGTGCTCGGCGTCCGCCTCGAGAAGCAGGAAAGCGATGTCCCGGCCGGTGGCTCGGCCGGCCTCCTCCACGAGTTCCCAGGACGGCTCGTCCACCCACGCCGCCCCCATGCCGGGTGCCTGGGACCCCTGCCCGGGGTAGGTGAAGACGATCACGAGCGCAGATCCGGCGCGAGACGGATTCGCGGCGCCCTCGGATGGCACGGGGGAACGGTGTCACGAGACATGGTGGAGCAGGACCTCGTCCGTTGACGGATGTTTAGAGCGTGGGGCGCACGGTAGGCGCTCGGGAACCGGATGCAAACCGCGCCCGGTCGCGACCCTGGTGTGGAGCAGTATCGACCGAGCGCCGCCGGTTACCGGCGGTCATCCTACACTGTCGCGGCGACCCGCCCGGGTGGCGGAATTGGAAGACGCGGAGGACTCAAAATCCTTTGACCTCGCGGTCGTGTGGGTTCGAGTCCCACCCCGGGCACTCCGCGCACAACGTCGCGGTGCGCGCTGCGCTCGAGTGCGACCGGTGCTCAGCCGATCAGTTGCTCAGCGACGCGGAAGGCGAGATCGAGCGACTGCCGCCCGTTCAGACGGGGGTCGCACATCGTCTCGTAGCGCATCGGCAGATCGTCGTGGCTGAGATCCTCCGATCCGCCGAGGCACTCCGTGACGTCGTCGCCGGTGAGTTCGATGTGGATACCCCCCGGCCAGGTGCCTTCGGAGCGGTGCACGGCGAAGAATCCGTCGATCTCCGCACAGATGTCGTCGAAGTGCCGCGTCTTGTGCCCGGTGTTGGGTGACGTGAAGGTGTTGCCGTGCATGGGGTCGCATACCCAGACGACCGGGTGGCCCTCGTCGCGTACCGCGCGCACGAGCAGAGGCAGGACGTCACCGATCCTCTCGGCGCCCATCCGGGAGATCAGTGTGAGGCGGCCGGGGACGCGCTCGGGGTTGAGTTCCTCGCACAGGGCCAGCACGTCGGGAATCTCGGTGGTCGGCCCCAGCTTGCATCCCAGGGGGTTGTGCACCCCGCGAAGGAATTCCACGTGCGCGCCGTCGAGCTGCCTGGTGCGCTCACCGATCCAGAGCATGTGAGCCGAGCAGTCGTAGGGATCGCCGGTGAGCGAGTCGGTACGTGTCAGAGCCTCCTCGTAGGGGAGAATCAGCGCTTCGTGGCTGGTGAAGAATTCAACCGTGTGTAGCCGCACGTCGTCGCCGCTGCCGATCCCGCAGGCCGCCATGAATCGCAGGGCGGCTTCGATCCCGCCGGCAAGCTCCTTGTACCGGCGGCCGGTGGGGGAGGAGGCCACGAACTCCTGGTTCCAGGAATGCACCCGGCCGAGGTCGGCGAAGCCCCCCTTGGTGAACGAGCGCAGCAGGTTCAGTGTGGCGGCGGAGGCATGGTAGGCGGTCAGAAGGCGGTTGGCGTCGGCCATCCGGGCCGACGCCGAGAAGCCGATGTCGTTCACCATGTGCCCGCGGAACGACGGCAGCGTCTCGTCGCGGACGACCTCCGTGGGGCTGGATCGGGGCTTGGCGAACTGCCCGGCGATGCGTCCCACCTTCACGACGGGAACCCCCGCGGAGTAGGTGAGGACGACCGCCATCTGGAGGATCACCCGCAACTTGTCGCGGATGCTGTCGGCCGACAGTGCGTCGAAGGATTCAGCGCAGTCGCCGGCCTGCAGCAGGAAGGCCTTGCCGGCGGCCACGTCGCTCAAGCTGGCGGTCAGGTTGCGCGCCTCGCCGGCAAAGACCAGCGGTGGAAACCCCGCCAGGATCTTGAGCACCCGGTCGAGATCGGCGGGATCGGGCCAGGCCGGCTGCTGGAGAGCCGGGAAGCGCCGCCAACTCTCCGGCGACCAGGCTGTCGCGGCCATGGCGGGGACTCGATTCAGGCGGCGTCGGTGCGTTCGACGGCCCGCTCGCGCACGACGTTGACCGCTCGCTTGACGAGCCGGCGAGCGGCCTCGGCGGTGACGCCGAGCTCTTCACCCACCTCGCGGTAGCTGCGCTTGCGGCCGTCCTGCAGCCCGAAGCGCTGCTCCACGGCGTAACGGGCGCGCTCATCGAGCACGGCGAGGAGATCGGTCACCATCTCGCTGTCGGCGAAGGCCATGACCATCTGCTCGGGTCCGGGGTTGGCGTCGGCGATCAGGTCGATCAACTCGTTGCTGTCGTCGTCACCGATCGTGCGGTCGAGTGAGGTCGGGGTGGTCAGGCGGTGCAAGCGGGCGTGCTCCTCGTCCAACTCGTCGCCGTTGCCGGAGACCTGGCGCAGTGCCGCGCGCAGACTCGCCGACCGGTCCCCGGGAAGGCGCACGAGGCTGGCCTTCTGGTCGAGGGCCCGGCCGATGGCCTGCCGGATCCAGAACGTGGCGTAGGTGGAGAACTTGAACCCCTTGCGCCAGTCGAACTTGTCCACAGCGTGCTCGAGGCCGAGGTTGCCCTCCTGGATGAGGTCGAGCAGTTCCATGCCCGGGGGCAGGGGATAGCGCCGTGCCACGCTCACGACGAGGCGGAGGTTGGAGCGGATGAAGCGGTCCTTGGCGGCCGCCGCGGCACGGATCTCGCGGTCGACTTGCAGGGTCCGCTCGCCCGCGGCCTTGCGTTCGGCGGCGGCACGGCCGCGTTCGATGATCTGTGACAGCTCCCGCTCGTCGGCGGCGGTGAGCAAGGGAACGAGCCCGATCTCGTTCAGGTACTGGCCTACTGAATCACTCATGACTTCTTCTTCGTCTCTGTTCCGGTTGGATTCTTCTGCCGCTGCGGGGCCGCTGGCGGCCACCGGTGCGATCCCTCTGGACTCGGTCCGATGCGCTTGGTTGCAACAGCACGTTGTGCTGGTTTGTTCCCGTCGTGTGCGCCCTGGCGATCCGCGCTTGTGACATATTTCACAGGTTCAGGACCGCCCTTCGTGCGCCCGTTGGCTTTGGCCGCTGAAAAAGGTGCTCGACCTGGTCCGTGCAAATCCGATCGAGACCGAACGAGAGGCTATTTGCTCACGCGCTTCCTTGCATTTCCTGCTAAGTAGCACCATCACGGGCGACCGGCAACAAGCACGAGGCGCTCGTGAGCAATGTTCATGCTAGTCCATGGGGACCACCGTGTCCAGACAGCGGGACGGTAGGTTCGCACCATGGAGGGAACCTCGGGGGGGAGTTCAAACGCTACTGAGCGCCTCGGCGTCTTCGGGGGGACGTTCGATCCGCCCCACATCGGTCATCTGGCTGCAGCCGAGGTGGCCCGCTACGCGCTGGATCTCGACAGGGTGCTGTTCGTGGTCGCCAACGTGCCGTGGCAGAAGATTGCCGGCCAGCCGGTGAGCGCCGCCTCCGATCGCCTCGCCCTCGTGCGCGCAGCCGTGGGCGATCTCGAGGGCTTCGAGGCGTCCACCTTGGAGATCGACAAGGGCGGGGAGTCGTCCACCGCGGAGACGCTGGCCGAACTCACCGGCGGAGGACGGGAACTGTTCCTGATCGTGGGCAGCGACTTGGCCGACTCGCTCGACACCTGGCGCCATCCCGAGGTGATCCGATCCCTGGCAACCGTGGCGGTCGTGGCACGGCTGGGCAGTACGGGCCCAGGTGTGCCCCCCCCCGGATGGTCCTGGGTCGCCGTCGAGGGTCCGGGCATCGAGGTATCCAGCACGCACGTCCGGCGCTGGTTGGCCGAGGGTCGAGCGCTCGGCAGCGTGCTCTCGCGCCCGGTTGCCACCGAGATCGAACGCCGCGGCCTGTACCGCTGAGGGCGGGCGGGCTCCGCCATGACGCCCCCTGCGACTCGGGCGATCTACACTGGCCGCAGTGCAGCACGGCAGGGACCGAAGCGACCTCATCTCCTTTGCAAGCGCCGGAGCGAGGGCGGCACAGCACCACTTCGGACGCGACACGCTGCTCATCGACGTGGCCGAGTTGCTGGCCGTTTGTGACTTCTTCGTCATCACGAGTGGAGCGAACCAGCGGCAGGTCAAGGCCATCTGCGAGGCGGTCGTCGAAGGCGTGAGCGCCGCGGGGGGACCGAAGCCGCTCTCGGTGGAGGGTCTGGCGGCGCGGTCGTGGGTCTTGATGGACTACGGAGACTTCGTCGTCCACGTCTTCTCCGAGCAGGATCGGGAGTACTACCAGCTCGAGAGGCTCTGGGGTGACTGCCCCCGCCTCTCCTGGGAACTCGAGCCGGTGGCCGAGGCGGGCTGAGAACCCCGCTCGGACCGGTGCCGCCGGGCCCGGTCCCTCGGCGGTGCTACACCCCGTCGTCGAGGACGGCGACCGTGCGCTGGCGTAACCAGTGGTCCGCCAGTACGAGGCACACCATCGCCTCCACCATCGGCACCGCGCGGGGGAGCACGCAGGGGTCGTGCCGTCCTCGGGCGGAGAGGGCGACCTCCTGGCCGGAGCGATCCACTGTGCGCTGTTCGGAGGCGATCGTCGCGGTCGGCTTGAAGGCGACCCGCACGACGATGTCCTCCCCGTTCGAGATCCCGCCCTGCACGCCGCCGGAGTGGTTGGACAGCGTGCGAGGCCGGCCGTCGGGTCCTGTCACGAACGGGTCGTTGTGCTCGATCCCGGTCATCGACGTGGCGGCGAAACCGCTCCCGATCTCGAACCCTCGGGCGGCCGGGAGCGAGAGGAGTGCCTTGGCCAGGTCGGCCTCGAGTTTGTCGAACACCGGGTCACCCAGGCCCACCGGCACGCCACGAGCCACGCAGGACACGATCCCGCCGAGGGAGTCGCCTCGGCGGCGGGCGGCTTCGATCGCATCGACCATGCGTTCGGATGCCACCGGGTCGCCGCAGCGCGTCGGCGACGCTTCGACCGCCTCCGGGGTGACGGTTGCGGAGTCCGCACCCGAACGGATCTCGTGCACCTGTGCCACCCAAGCCACCACTTCCACGTTGCAGGCAACCGAGAGAAGCCTGCGCGCAACTGCGCCTCCTGCCACGCGCGCCGCCGTCTCGCGGGCGCTGGCGCGACCCCCTCCCTGCCAGTTCCGGATGCCGTACTTGGCCTCGGTCACGTAGTCGGCATGGGAGGGCCGGTAGACGTCGCGCAGGTGCTCGTAGGCCTCCGGCCGAGCGTCGGTGTTGGGAATCAGCATCCCGATGGGGGTTCCGAGCGTCCGCCCCTCGAAGGTGCCCGACAGGATCCGGACCCGGTCCGCCTCGTCCCGCTGCGTGGTGAGGCGACTCTGGCCGGGGCGGCGGCGATCCAGATCGGTCTGGACCACTTCGGCGTCCAGGGCCAGCCGCGGCGGGCAACCTTCCACGGTGACACCGATCGCCCCACCGTGGGACTCACCGAACGTGCTGATCCGGAACGTATGTCCCCAGGTGCTGCCCATTGGCTCTACGTTACGTCGCCGGCGGCGACTCCCCGGCCACCTCACCGAGCAGGTGGCGCTGCACCTTGCCGAGCGCGTTGCGCGGTATGGCCTCCAGCGCGACCACGGCTCGGGGTTGCTTGTAGTGCGCAAGGCGCTGCGCGAGGTGCGCGCGTAAGTCTGTCGCCGAGGGTGCCTCCTGCCCGGGTGCCGGCACGACGAAGGCGGTGACGACTTCGCCCCGGTCCTCGTCGAGTCGGCCGGCTACGGCAACCTCGGCCACGCCCGGGTGGTCCGCGAGTTGTTCCTCGACCTCGCGTGGGTACACGTTGAAGCCGCCGGTGATGATCAACTCGCCGGTGCGGCCCTCCAGGTAGAGGTAGCCGTCGGCATCGCGCCGTCCGATGTCGCCGGTGCAGAACCAACCTCCGGCACCGGGCCCCGCACCGGGTCGGCGCCAGTAGCCGGAGAACACGTTCGGTCCGCGCACCCAGATCTCACCAGGAGTCCCGTCAGGCCCCTCAAGGTCCGACTCCGGCGATTCGCCGGGCCGCTGGACCCGCAATTCCACCCCGGGCAGCGGGAAGCCCACGCTGCCGGGGCGGCGGTCGCCCTCCAGCGGGTTGGAGACGAGCATGACCGTCTCGGTCATGCCGTAGCGCTCCAGCACGCGGAGCCCCGTGAGGGTCTCGAGGCGGCGATGCAGGTCGGCCGGCAGCGGCGCTGAGCCGGAGACCGCCAGACGGAGTGCGCCGAGATCCGCGGCTCGTTCGCTGCGGGCCAAACGGTGGTACATGGTGGGCACGCCGAAGAACAACGTGGCGTCGTGATCGCGGACCGCGTCGATGACCGTCTCCGGGTTGAACGAGGGCTGCAACACCGCCGAGGCGCCGGCGTGCAGCGTGCCGTGCAGGCCGACGCCGAGACCGTGCATGTGAAACAGGGGCAGGGCCAGAACCAGCCGGTCGTTCTCGCTCCAGCCCCACGCCCGGCGGAGTGCCTCGGCGCCGGCCAGAAGGTTGGCGTGCGTCAGGACCGCACCCTTGGGTGCGCCGGTCGTGCCCGAGGTGTAGCCGAGTATCGCCGGTTCGTCCCCGGAGAGGTCGTCGAGGCTCGGAACCTCCCCGCCAGGCAGGTCGACGGCCGCGGTGCAGGTGACCGCCCCGGGAGCGGCCGCGAGCACCCAGGAACGCATCTCGGGATCGTCGACGATGGCCCCGCGCGGGGCGGCGTCGCTCACGACGTGTGTCACCTCGCGGCGGCGCAGCGCGGCGTTCAGCGGCACCACCACCAGTCCCATCCGCAGGCAGGCCGTGTGAGCGGCCACGAGTGCCAGGCCCGACGGTGCGCAGAGCAGCACCCTGTCCCCCCGGCGCAGCCCGGCCGCGTAGAGCCGGCCGGCCACCTCGGCGCCCGCCGTTGCCAACTCCCCGCGGCTGATCCACCCCGCCGTCGGGTCGTGGAGGCAGTGCCGGTGAGGTTGACGCATGGCGTGGTCCCGCCACACCGCCGGCAGGCTGCCCCCCGCCGTTAGCTCCTGCGGCTCCGTGACGGCGCCCGCGCCGCGAGCCGCGCCGCTCACGACACCAGTCCCAGGAGGGCCTGCTCCACGATCTCGCTGAGCGCCGGATGGATGTACATCTGCCCGCATGCGACTTGTTCGACAGTGAGATCGCACGCCATGGCCTGCACGAGTTGCTGCAGAAGGACGGCAGCGTCGGGCCCGCAGATGTGTGCCCCCAGGAGTCGGTCGGTGGTGGGATCGGAGAGCACCTTGCAAAAGCTCGTCTCGTCCTCCATCGCCCAGCCGTAGGCGGTGTCGCTGTACGGGCGCACCGCGCGAAGGTAGGGCGTGCCGGCTGCCTGCAGCGCTTGCTCGGTGGATCCCACCGCTGCCACCTGCGGCGAGGCAAAGACCGCATGGGGGACCGGTCCCAGTGCCACCGGCCGCAGGCTCTCCGGATGGGCAAGGTTGTGGGCCACGGCGCGTGCCTCGGCATTGGCGACGTGCTTGAGCTGGTTGGGGTTGCAGATGTCGCCGAGGGCCCACACGCCGTCGGCGGTGGTGCGGCCGTGCTCGTCGGTCACCACGTAGCCCGCTGCGTCCAGCGCCACTCCCGCCGCCGCCACGCCGAGTTCGTCGCCATTGGGGATCCGACCGGTGGCCAGCAGCAGCACGTCGCCCGAGAGCGTCTCGTCGCCGTCTTCACGGCGCACTCGCAGGGTGACCTCTCCCGTCGGTGCGGTGTCGGCGGCGAGCACCTGCGCCCCGGTGAGCACGCGGAAGCGCTTCCGGTAGGCAGCCGTGAATGCCTCGCTCACGTCGACGTCCTCGGCCCGCAGCAGCCGGGCACCCCGGTTGATGATGGTCACGTCGCTCCCGGCGGCGCCGAACACGTGCGCCAGCTCCGCCGCGATGTACCCGCCACCCCAGATCAGCAGGCGTCGCGGCGGCTCGGGCAGTCGCATGATCTCCTCGGAGGTGTGGTAGTCCACCCCGGTGAGGTCGGGATGGGATGGGATGAAGGGCCTTGCCCCGGCAGCCAGCACGACGACATCGCCTGTGACCTCGGCGCCGTCGATCTCGAGGCGGCGCGGGCCGCAGAAGCGGGCCTGGCCCTTGTACACGGCCACGTTCTCGAGGCCCCGCCGGTACTCCTCACCGGCCACGGCGATGGGGTCGATGCGCCCGAACACCCGCTGGGACACCTCGGGCCACCGCACCTCGTCGAGACGGGTCGTGATGCCGAGCCGCCCGGCGTGGCGGGTCGCCTCGGCCACGTCCGCCACGTGCACGAGCATCTTGGAGGGAATGCATCCCCGGTTGAGACAGGTCCCGCCGAAGTCGCCGCGCTCCACGATCGCCACGCGCCGGTCCGCCAACTCCGGCGTCAGAAGCGAGTTGCCCGAGCCTGCCCCGACGATGACGAGATCGAAGTGCGCCACGATGCCACCCTACGCCGACCTCTGCAATCGGAGTCGGGGCCGCCACGTGCTGGATCGCCATCGGTGCCCGGGACGGGGTGGCGCTTGGCCGTGGGCGGGTCGTCTCGGTAGTCTCCGCTGAATCGACCGACGGGTTGGCGAGAACCACCGGTCACGGTCCAGCAAGTTGATCCGAGTTGAGCGAAGGGGTGTCTGTGAAGACCTACCCGACCGAACGCATCCGCAACGTGGCACTCGTAGGTTCCAGCGGCGCCGGCAAGACCATGCTGGCCGAGGCCATGCTGTTCCGTGCCGGCTTACTGGATCGCATGGGCGGTATCGAGGCGCGGAACACCGTCTGTGACCACGAGCCGGAGGAGCATGCCGCCGGCAGTTCGCAGGTCATGACGCTCGCCACCTTCGAGTGGAACGATCACAAGATCAACCTCCTGGACACCCCCGGATCGTTCGACTTCGCGGGCGAGCAGTGGGCGGCGATGGCGGTGGCCGACCTGGTCGTCCTGGTCGTGGACGCCACCTCGGGCGTGGACCACACCATCGCCGACGCCTGGCGGCGTGCCGCCGCGGCCGGCATCCCGCGGCTGTTCTTCGTCAACAAGCTCGACCGTGAGTACGTCTCCTTCGACAGCGTCCTCGAGCAGCTCGTCGACACCTTCGAGGGCGGGGTGGCGCCACTCGAACTTCCCATCTCGGAGGGGCCGGGATTCTGTGGGGTGGCCGACCTGCTGAGCGATGACGCCTGGTTGTACGAGGGGGAGACGATCACCGAGACCACCATTCCCGCCGAGATGGCCGAACGGGTGACCCAAGTCCGCGAGTCGCTCATCGAGGGGATCGTCGTGGCCGACGACGACCTGCTCGAGCGATATCTGGAGGGGGACATGCCCTCGACGGAGGAGTTGGAGAAGACGCTGGGCATCGGTGTGGCCGACGCCTCGGTGTTCCCCGTGGTGTGCGGCTCGGCGACCATACCCATCGGCGTGGACCGGCTCTGCAACTACATCTGCGGTATCGGGCCATCGCCCCTGGCGGCGCGCCCCATGCGGGACACCGCCGGCGAGCCGGTGGTTCTCTCGACGGACGGGCCACCGGCACTGATCGTGTTCAAGACCACCGTCGACCCCTACCTCGGCACCGTCTCGGTCTTCAAGCTCGCCACGGGCGCGCTGAGCGCCGACACCGTTCTCGTAAATTCCCGTACCGGAAACAGCGAGCGCGTCCGCACGCTCTTCCTGCTGTGGGGTGCCTCGAGCGAACCGGCGAGCGAGCTTGCCGCCGGCGACATCGGCGCAGCTGCCAAGCTCGCCGACACTGCGACGGGTGACACGTTGGGCGACGGATCGACGGAGTTGGCGCCACCGCCGCGGCCCGAGCCGATGCTGTCGTTCGCGGTGGTTCCGCGCAGCAAGGCCGATGAGGAGAAGCTCTCCAACGCCCTGCGCCGGATGTGTGGCGAAGACCCCTCGCTGCGGGTCTCGCGCCCGATCGAGACGCGCCAGACACTGCTCTCGGGGCTGGGGGACATGCACCTCCGAACCGCTCTGAAGCGGATCGAACGCAAGTTCAATGTGGGGGTGGACATCGAGGATCTGCGGATCCCGTTCCGTGAGACCATCAGGGCCAAGGCGGCGGCGGAGGGGAAGCACAAGAAGCAGACCGGGGGGCATGGCCAGTTCGGCATCGCCCACGTCCGTATCGAGCCACTACCGCGGGGGTCGGGGTTCGAGTTCGCCGACGAGATCAGCGGCGGCGTCATTCCCCGCCAGTACATCTCGGCCGTCGAGGCGGGCATCCGCGAGGCCATGGAGAACGGCGGCAGGCACGGCTACCCGGTGGTGGATCTCCGCGCCACCGTCTACGACGGGAAGCATCACTCCGTGGACTCCTCGGAGATGAGCTTCAAGATGGCCGGCCGGCTCGCCTTCAACGCGGCGATGAGCGAAGCCCGCCCGGTCGTGCTCGAGCCGGTGTCGCAGGTCGACGTGCGCGTCCCCGGCGAGTGCCTGGGCGACGTCATCGGCGACCTGTCCTCGCGCCGGGCCATCGTGCAGGGCACCGACCCCGGGAACTACGGCGAGCAGCACATCCGCGCCCTGGTCCCGGAGTCGGAGCTGGTTCGTTACGCCATCGATCTGCGTTCCATCACCGGGGGAAGGGGCGCCTTCACCGCCGCCCACGACCACTACGCGGTGCTACCCGGCGCCCCGAGCTGATCGCGAGGCTTCCGGTCGGCGATGTCCTGATTGGAATCCAGCGCCCGCAGGCCGCCCCAGCGGACGATGACGGTCGCCAGGTAGAGCGCCAGCGCGAGGGCGTTGACGGTGAACACAAGCCGCAGGCCCACCTGGTCTCCGAGCCATCCGCCGATGAGCGCGCCCGTCGGCCAGCCTCCGAAGATGCCCATGACGTAGAGCGACATCGTCCGGCCGCGCATCTCCTCGGCCACCTGGGATTGGATGGCCGAGTTCATGGAGATGGCGACGCAGACGTGCGCCACGCCGCTCAGGAAGTATCCGGCGAGACCGACCGGGTAGCTGGTCGTCACGACCGCCAGCAGTGAGGCCGCCGCGTAGAGGGCCAGGCCCCAGCGGGCCAGCAATGAGCGATCGACGCGGTCGCCGTAGCCGATGATCAGTGCCGATCCGACCACGGAGCCCACGCCGGCTGCGGTGATCAACCCCGCCAACCCGGTCTCACCCACGCCGTAGTCCTCGCTGGCCAGCCCGGCCGCGAGGTGCAGCAGCGCTCCGCCGAAATAGGCCATGACGAAACCGGTGACTACGGCCTGGCGTAACGATGAACGCCGCCGGACGTAGGCCACTCCGGCGGCGAGGAAGGCGCGAACCCGCTGGCTCGCCGGTGCTGCGACCTTGCGGGGGCGCACCGTGGCGATCACGACCATCAGGAGCGCGTACGTGGCGGCGTTCGCCACGAAGACCGAGCCCGCGCCCAACAGTGCCAGCAGCCCCGCCCCCGCGAGCGGCCCGATAGCCCGCGAGGCCGTGAACTGCGCAGAGTTCAGGCGGATCGCGGAGAGCAGGCTGGAACTGGGCACCAGCAGCGGCACGAGGGCCAGCCAACTGGACGCCTGGATCCCCACGGAGGTCCCGATGACCAGGTTCAGGCCGATGATGCGCCAGGGCGTGAGCCGGCCCGCCATCCACAGCGCCGCGAAGGCCGAGCAGGCCAGGGTGTGCACGAACAGGGTGATGATCATCACCTTCTGGCGCGAGAACCGATCGGCCAGCACGCCGGCCACGGGGGCCAGGCCGACCGCGGGGATCAGCGACGTGAACGCCGCCGCCCCGACCCATGTGTTGGAGGCGGTCATCTCGTACATGAGGAACGGCACGGTGAACTGCTGCATCCAGTTCGCGGCGTTCGAGATGAGCGCCGCCCACCAGAAGAACGCGAAGTCCCGGTGCCTCAGCGCCCCCAGCGCGGCGGCGCGCGTTCGCTGCGGCGCGTTCACTGGGCAGCGAGCCTACGAGCACCCCCGGGCGACGTGATCGGAACATGATCGGTACGGGGTGGCGCGTAGGCTCTGGGGGGTGAGTGGCTTGCCGGCCCCGCCGGAGTTCGCACGCGGCACGAATCGTCCGACTCGACTCGTGCGCCTCCTCCTCGCCGGGGCCCTCATTGCCGCCACGACCCTCGCGCTCACCTCCTCACCTGCGGCTGCGCACACCCGGCTGATCGAGACGATCCCCGCCAATCGCACGATGGTGGCCGAGGCGCCCGAGCGTCTCACGCTGGTCTTCGCCGAGGCGGTCGATCCTCGCACGGTGCAACTCGACGTCATCGGCGTCGACGGCGGAACGGTTGCGGACCCCGAGTTGCTCACGCCGATCGGGGAGGATCAGGCCGTCATCGACTTCGCCCTCCCGCCGCTCGACGACGGCGTCTACGGGCTCGCGTGGATCACGGTGGGTCCGGACGGCCACCGTGTGGCCGGTGAGGTCGTGGTCGGCGTCGGGGCTACCGACGGCGACACGCTGGCCGGGGCGAGCTTTGCCGAGACGCCGCCACTGGAGCGCGCACTGGAGATCACCAGCGGCGTGGCCCGCTACCTGTGGTACCTCGGTCTCGCGGCGGTGGCGGGGGCGATGCTGGTGCTCGCCTGGGGTCTGCGTCCGGGTCCCGGGTCGCCGGCGAAGGAACTCCTCAGCAGGCGCGCCCGCCGGTCGCTGTTCGTCGGGGCGGTCGTGCTGCACGTCGGCATCCTTCTCCGGGCAGGTTCGGTGATCACCCTCGTCACCCGCGGCTACCGAACCGGCTCGGTCTCAGAGGATCTTCAACTGGCTCTGGTGGACGGCATGGGTCTGACCCTGCTGCTGGCGGCGGTCGGCGCCGGGGCGCTGGTGCTGTGGTCGCCCCGGCTCAGCCGGACGCGGTCGGGCTGGACACTGCTCCAGGCCGGCCTCGGCGTGATGGCTCTCGTCGCCATCGGTTCGGCGACCAGCCACACGGCGGTGCTCTCGGAGGATCCCTTCGGTATCTGGGTCTCGACACTGCACCTGGTGGCGGCGAGCCTCTGGCTCGGTCCGCTCCTCGTGGTCGGCTGGGTCGGCACCTCCCGCCGCTGGCGGGAGCGGCCGGCCGCGGAGCGGGCAGCGACGTTACGGGAACTCTTCGGCCGGTTCGGTCCGGTTGCGGTGGGTGCCTTCGCGGTGCTCGTGCTGACCGGGGCGCGCTCGACGTGGCTCCTCGCCGGCGCCGAACTGCTCTCGGGCTCGAGCTACACCACGACCCTTATCGTCAAGCTGGCGGTGCTGGCGGCGGTCGTCCTGCCGCTCGGCATGTACCACGACCGGCGCCTGGGTTTGCTGGCGCGCCGCCGGTCCGCCGGCGACCCCGGTGGCAGCCCGGTGCGCTCGCTGCGGATCGAGGCCGCGGCGCTGGCCTCGGTCCTGGTCGTGGCGGCCGTGCTGGCCGGGCTGAATCCTGCCGTCTTCGGCTCGGGCGACGGCGGAGGCGGGACACAGGTGGCGACCGCCGGCGCCGCCGGGGCTCCGGACGGTCCCGATGCCCTTGCCCTGCTGTCCGATGCACCACCCGAGAGCGTCGAGGAGTGCGGCGTGCGCACCGTCGGCAAGCCCAACTGCTACCGGGACTACTTCGCCGAGGTCATGCGCACGGAGGGCGCGGGCGTGGCCGTGGCCGAGATCGCCGCCCTCTCCGAGACCGACGACTACGTGGCGCGCGACTGCCACCAGGTCGTGCACGACCTCGGCAACGACGCCGCGGAGCACTACGGCGACGTCGGGATCGCGCTCACCTACGAAGGATCCGCCTGCTGGTCGGGCTACTACCACGGCGTGGTGGAGTACGCCATCTCGCAGTTCAACGGGACGGAGCTGTTCGACGAGATGCCGGGCATCTGCACGACGGCTGCGGGGGAAACGGAGGAGGAGAGGTACTCCTTCACCCACTACAACTGCGTCCACGGTCTGGGCCACGGAGTGATGCTGAACACCGACAGCGACCTGTTCGGGTCCATCCCGTACTGCGAGGCGCTGCCGGATCACTGGGAACTCAGCTCCTGCGTCGGCGGCGCCATCATGGAGAACGTCGTCTCGGCCCAGCAGGGCATACAGACCGACCTGCGGACCGACGACCTGCTCTACCCGTGCAACGTGATCGCCGACGACTACATCGACGAGTGCTTTGCCATGCAGACCTCCTGGATGCTCTACAACCTGGGATATGCCGACGAGAACTTCGCCGAGGCGTTTGCCATCTGCGACACGGTGCAGACCGAGATGGTGGACAACTGCTACCGCAGCATGGGGCGGGACATCAGCGGTTCGTCCCTGCTCGAAGTGGGTCGGGTCGTGCGGCTCTGCTCCCTCGGCGATCCCGAGTACCAGCAGGAGTGCTTTGTGGGCGCCTCCCTCAACGCCGTCTACAACGACCACGGCACGAAGATGGCCACAGCGCTCTGCGAGGCGATCCCGGTGCGCATGCAGGAGGCCTGCTACGCCGCCCGTGATAGGGCCGCCGGGACTTTCTGAGCCGACCGCCCGTACGTCACCGGGCCCCCGCGGTGCCCGAACCCGTAACATCGGTTGACGTGACCGCCCGAACGCCGCACCGAGTCGAGCGCGTGGCCGCGCTGGACGGCGGCGCGGCGGGAGCCGGCATCGCGCAGGTTCTGGTCGTCGCCGGGTATCGGGTCACGCTGTGCGGCGACGCCGAGACCGTGGTCGTGGCGCGCGCCGAGGTGGACGGCGGCCGGTTCGGGCTGCTCGCCGCTGCCGATGCCGGACGCATCAGCAGCGAGGAGCGGCGCCAGGCCCTCGATCGGCTGAGTCTCAGCGAGCACCCCGACGAGGCCGTCGCCGCCGCGGACCTGGCCATCGTCACGCATGGGGGTCCACCCGACGCGACGACGGCACTGCTGGCGCGGGTCGAGGCAAATCTCAGGCCCGACGCCGTGCTGGCGTGCAACTCCGAGGGGGTCGCCGTTGCCGTCCTCGCCGAGAGCCTGGAGTACCCGGAGCGGCTCGTGGGGTGGCGCTGGGGCTGGCCCACACCGACGAGCAAGCTGGCCGAGATCATTCAGGGTCCGCTGACGTCGGCCGCCACCACGGAGACCGTCGTAGAGGTCGCCCGCAGAGCCGGCAAGAACCCCGTCGTCATTGCTGACGCGCCGGAGGCGTGGGGCTACGTCACCAACCGCGTCTGGTCAGCCCTGCGGGCGGAGGCGTCGCGCATCACCGACGAGGGGGTCGCCACCGCGGCGCAGGTGGATCAACTGATGGTGGACTGCTTCGGCTGGCCCAGCGGTCCCTTCGGTCGCGGCGCCCAGCCTCACTGAGTCGCCGGCAATCGGCTCAGAGAGCGGCCAGAAGCCGCTTCACGACCGCTTCGATCGGCGGCCCCGGAGCGGCTGTGAGGCTCTCGAGCGTGAACATGATCGCCGTGTCATCGCCCCGCGGGGACACCTCGGCCAGGAGTTGCGCCGGCGCGGCGCCGGGCGCCTCGACGAGGATCTGCAGGGTCAGCGATTCGGGATCCACGCCGCTCAGGTTGCCCACCGCACCAGCAGCGGCCCGGAGGCGCTGGAACACTTCCTCCGGCGCACGCCGACCGACGACGGCGTCGGTGGCGCCGGTGCTGCCGCGGGGCTCGGATCCGGTCCCGCCGACACGCCCGGCGCGTCCAGCAGCCGTCGGCGGCGCCGGCGGGGGCGACCCCCGCCCGGGCTGGGTTGCTCGAACGTGCCGCGGCGCGGTCGGAGGCGGCAGCGAGCGGCGACCGTTGCCCGTCGCCTTCTGGAGGACGGCGTACGCGGCGGTCAGGTGGGCAGTGCGATCAGCCGCTCCGGGTTCGTCGGTCAGGTCAGGATGGTTCGCCCGCAGCAGGGTCCGGTAGCTGGCCCGTACCTCGCTCCACGTGGCGCCGGGCCTCAGCTGCAGGGCCGCCAGAGCGTCAGCGACCTCCACCGGTGCCCGGCACTCCTGCTCAGACGAAGGCGGAGGCGAAGATGAGCGAGACGATGGTCATCACCTTGATCAGGATGTTCATCGACGGTCCCGCGGTGTCCTTGAAGGGATCGCCGACGGTGTCGCCCACGACGGCGGCCTTGTGCGCCTCCGAACCCTTGCCGCCGTGGTGGCCGGCCTCGATGTACTTCTTGGCGTTGTCCCACGCCCCTCCGGCGTTCGCCATGAAGATGGCCAGGGCGAATCCCGAGACGAGCGCCCCTGCCAGGAACCCGCCAAGCGTGTTGATGTTGATGAAGCCGATGATCAAGGGCGCGGCGATCGCCAGAGCGCCGGGTATGAGCATCTCCCGCAGTGACGCACGGGTGGAGATGTCAACACAGCGCGCCGAGTCGGGCTCGACCCCTTCGGCTCCCTCGCGCAGGCCGGGAATTTCCCGGAACTGGCGCCGCACCTCCTCGATCATCTTGTTGGCGGCCCGTCCCACCGCGTCGATGGTCAGGGCGGCGAACAGGAACGGCAGCATCACCCCGAGGAAGAGCCCGATGAACACCTCCACCTGGCTCAGATCCAGCGCCAGCACACCTCCTTCCGCGCCGATGGCCTGTTTGAAGGCGGCAAAGAGCGCCAGCGCCGTCACGGCGGCGGATCCGACGGCGAACCCCTTGGCGACCGCCGCGGTGGTGTTGCCGAGCGAGTCCAGCGAATCGGTGACCTCCCGGACTTCGGGGGGCAGATCGGACATCTCGGCGATGCCGCCGGCATTGTCGGCGATGGGCCCGTAGGCGTCGACGGCCACCACCACACCGGTGGTGGCGAGCATCCCGATGGCGGCGATGGCCACGCCGTAGATGCCGCCGGAGAGGTCGGCTCCGGCAGCGCCGAGCGTGGCGTCGCCCGCCCAGTACGCCAGCCCGACCGCCGTCACGATCAGCCCGACCGAGGCGGCGACCGACACCATGCCCGCCGAGAGCCCCGACAGGATCGTGGTCGCCGGGCCGGTGTTGGCCTGCTTGGCGATCTGGCGCACGGGCCGGTAGTGGTCGCTGGTCCAGATCTCCGCCACGCGACCGATGGCGTATCCCACGACGATCCCGCAGACCACGGCCAGTGGCAGGCCCCACGAGGCGCTGCCCTCGAAGAGGATCGCCCCCACGGCGAAGACACCGCCCAGTGTGAGAACCATCGCGGCGTTGGTACCGCGGTGCAGTGCCGCGGCCAGGTCCTTCACCCGCGACGTTGCCCCGGCGCGTACGAAGAACGCACCGATGATCGACGCCGCCATCCCCACGAACGCCACCAGGAAGGGGAACAGCAGCAGATCGCCGAGGAGCCCCTCGCCGGAATCGCTCACCGAGGTTGCGCCGTAGGCGAACCAGACGTAGGCAATGGGGGCGATGATGGCCCCGGCGTAGCTCTCGAAGAGGTCGGCGCCCATGCCGGCGACGTCCCCGACGTTGTCGCCCACGTTGTCGGCGATCGTGGCGGGGTTGCGGGGATCGTCCTCGGGGATGCCGGCCTCCACCTTGCCGACGAGGTCCGCACCCACGTCGGCGGCCTTGGTGAAGATGCCCCCGCCGACACGGCTGAACAGCGCGATGGAGCTTGCACCCAGGCCGTATGCGGTGATGACCTTGAAGGCGTCGAGATGCTCCAGCCAGACGACGAAGAGCAGGTAGCAGAAGCTGAGGCCCAGGAGACTGAGCCCGGCGACCGAGAAGCCCATGACGGCTCCGCCGCGGAAGGCCAGGGGCAGCGCCCGCTGGGGACCCGTCCGCGCCGCCTGCGTGGTGCGGGCGTTGGCCATGGTGGCCACGGTCATCCCGATCCAGCCCGCCGCGGCCGAGAGCAGCGCGCCCAGGAAGTAGGCGATCGCTCCCATGGCGCCCCAGTCCAGGAGGGTGACCAGCAGCACGATCATGATGATCACGAAGCCGGCCACCCAGCGGTACTCCCTGCGTAGGAAGGTTCGCGCCCCGCCTGCGATGGCCTCCATCAACCGGACCATCCGGGGGCTGCCGGGATCGGCGGCGCGTACGTAAAGGAAGAAGAATCCGGCGAGGGCCAGCGCCGCCAGGGCCGACGCGCCGGCAAGGTAGGGAATCGCCTCCACTCCAATGACCTCCTCGGTTCCCAAAAGTCCTCAGCAAGCTAGCAGCCGCCCCTCGCGGCCCGACGGGTTGGTCGTGAGCCACAACCGGCGGCGGGCGCACCCCACACGATTGCGCGGGTGCAACATCGCGGTGCGAACGCCTCGCTAGAGTTCGCTCCGGTGGAGGTCTCCACACGACAGGCCGGCGCGCGCCGTCAGCGACGCGACCTTCCGGCAGAGGATCACGCTCTGTCCTCGGCCGCGCTGGCGTCACACGTCTGGGAGATTCCCGAGATGCGGTTGGCGCGCGTGGTGGCCGCCTTCATCGCCGACGACGGCGAGATCAGCCTGTGGCCGGTCGTCGCCAGGCTCTGGGACGAGGATGTTGCCGTCACGGTGCCGGCCATCGACGACGCCGACCATCTGATCTTCGTGCGCTGGCAGCGGGGCGAGGAACTGACACCCGGGCGTTTCGGGATCCCGATCCCGGTCCGGGCCGAGGTGATCGACGTCCTCGGTCACGACGTCATCCTCCTGTCCGGGGTTCTGTTCGGCCCGCAGGGCGCGCGCGTCGGACGCGGCCGGGGGTACTACGACCGCGCCCTGGCGTTCCGGAATGCTCCGCGCCCGCCGCTGCCTCCGGCGGGCCCGTTGCTGGTCGGCGTGGGCCACGTCTTCCAGTGGGAGCCCGAACTCCGGTGCCGGCCGCGTGACGTGGCCGTGGACGCCTTCGCGTCGCCGGCGGGCGTGCGGCGCTTCGGGAGCATGATCGCGCCATGGAACTGAGTTCGCGACCCGATCCGGCGGCCCCGGCAGGCGAGCCTCCCCATCCGGCTCCGGGTGGTGGTCTCCGACTCCTCCGGAGGTGCAGGTCATGAAGGTCATCATCGTTGGTGCGGGCGAGGTGGGCTCCTACCTCGCTGAGCGGCTCACGAAGGAGAACCACGACGTGGTGGTGGTCGAGCAGGATCCCGAGCGCGCGCTGCACGTGGAGCAGCACATCGACGCCCTGGTCGTCACCGGCAGCGGCAGCCACCCCGACGTGATGGCCGCCGCGGGGATCCGTCATGCGGACCTGCTCGTGGCGGTCACCAGCGACGACGAGGCCAACCTCGTGGCATGCATGCTGGCTCGCCAGTCCGGCGTGGGCCGCCGGATCGCGCGCATCGAGGCGGCGGCTCTGCGCGCACCCGCGGCGCAGGAACTGCTCCAGGCGGCAGGGGCGGACGTGGTGATCGATCCCGACGAGGAAACCGCGGTCGAGATCCTTCACCTCCTGGACTATCCGGGCGCCAGCGAGATCAACATGCTCGCCGACGATCGCGTCACCGTCATCGGCACCGTCCTGGGTCCCGACTCCAAGCTGGTCGGCCGCCCTCTCTCGGAGAGCTTCGCCCCCTACGGACCCGACTGGGACTTCCTCATCGGCGCCGTGTCCCGGGGTGACAGGACGGTCATCCCGCGCCGCGACATGGTCCTGCGGGCGGGCGACGTCGTCCGGATCGTGGATCTCGGGACCTCCTCGAACGAGCTGCGCAGCCTCCTCGGCCTGCTGCACGGCCGGCCCCACCGTGTGATGCTCCTCGGCGGCGGCCGCACCGGGGAGATGGTGGCGCAGCGCCTCGTCGAGATGCACTCCGAGGTGTGCCTCGTCGAGCGGGACCACGAACGGGCCCGCGAACTCGCCGAGTCCCTCGACGACGTCCTGATCCTCGAGGGCGACATCACCGATGCCGAACTGCTCGAACAGGAACGCGTCGGTGACCACGACGCCGTCGTGGCGGTCACCGGCAACGACGAGGACAACATCCTGGCCTGCCTGTACGCCAAGTCGATGGGTGTTCCCGAGACGATCGCTCTCCTGCACCGTTTGGAGTTCCTGCCGCTGCTTCGCACGCTCGGCATCGACGGCGCCCTGTCGCCGCGCACCGCCTGCGCCAACGGTGTGATGCGGATCATTCGAGGTGGCGTGCAGGTCGCCACGTACCTGGACATGGACGTCGAGGTGCTGGAGTTGACCGTCGGCGACGGCAGCAGTGTGCACGGGCAGCGGATCAGCGATCTCCACCTGCCGAAGGAGGTTCTCATCGCCGCGGTGGTCCGCGACGGCACCTCGATGATCGGCCGCGGCCATACAGTCCTACAGGCGCAGGATCACCTCGTGATCTTCGCCCGCCCCAAGGCGGTCGCCGCAGCCCGCAAGCGGTTCGAGTGAGAGCCGCGGCGGACCCGCCGCTCAGGCACGGCTCGGGCGGCGCCCGGAGTGGTCCCCGGCAGCGAACCGGCCTGAGCCTCTGGGCCGCGGCCTGGGCGGCTGTCGCCTGCGGGGCGGGTCTCGCGCTGTCCGGGCTGGTCGGGCTCTCGGCGGTCGCCGAGGCGATGGCACTGCTGTGGCTGGGAGTCGGCTGCGGCGCCGTGGGCACCCTCGCGCTGCGCCGGGTGCGTCCGCCCCACAATCCACCCGCGACGGCAACGTTCGTCGCCGTCAGCAGCGCCTGGTTGACGATGATCGCCATCTCGGTGGCGGCGTACCTGGCCACCGGCACGACCGGCTCGCTGCCGGATGCCATCTTCGAGTCGGTCGCCGGGTTCTGCACCACGAACCTCACCGTGCTCGAAGGTCTCGAGTCCCTCCCGGCGGGAGTGCTGTTCTGGCGGGCACTCACGCAATGGCTCGGCGGGTTCGCCGCCCTGGCGCTGCTGAGCGCGGCGTTGCCCCTGCACGTGCCGACGCTGGTGCTGCCGGGCGACGGCGGGGCGCTGCCCGACCGGGCCTCGGCTCCGCCGTTCGGCACGCAGCTGCGCCGCCTGGCCATCGTCTACTGCACCGTCGGCGCGCTGTGCACCGTCGCCTACGCGGCCGCCGGCATGGGGGCGTTCGACGCCTTCAGCTATGCGTTCACGACCGTCTCCACGGGAGGCTTCGGCAACCACACCGGAGGCCTGGCCCACTTCGACTCGGCGGCGGTGGACGCGGTGGCGACGGTGTTCATGGCACTCGCGGGTGTGAGCGCGGTCACCCTCTGGTGGGCGGTGCGCGGCAGGTTCCGGATCCTCCGTCGCTCCTTCGAGCTGCGGGTCTACCTCGTGGTGCTCGCCGCGGCGATTCTCGTCGTGACCGCGTGGACCTGGGACGGCCGCGGTCCGGAAGCGCTGCGGAGCGGTGCCCTCGCCGTCACGGCGGCCATGAGCAGCACGGGCTTCGAGGTCGCCGCCTGGTCGGAGTGGGCCTGGGGGGCGCAGATGCTGATCGTGGCGCTCATCGCCACCGGTGGAATGGCCGGAACCGCCGGTGGCGGCTTCCGGATGCGCCGCGCCATCGCCGTGGCGCGGTACGCCTACCGGGAACTCGTCACCGAGATCCACCCGCACACGGTGCACATGGTGAAGATCGGGCGCCGGTCGGTGGGGGAGAGATCCCTGGCCATGCTCAACGGCTTCCAGATCCTCTTCGCGCTCTCGGTCGTCGCCGGGGTCTTCGGTCTGAGTCTCGCCGGCATGGATCTCTGGGCCGCCGCCGGCGCCTCGGTCAGCGCACTCGCCACGATGGGACCCGCCCCGGGTGCTGATCTGACCGCACTCGGCGGCGCGGAGCGGGGTGTCCTTGCGGTTCTCATGCTGCTGGGCCGCCTCGCCTTCTTCCCGCTCGTCGTCGCGGCCGGCTGGGCTCTGGCCGGCACCCGCCGCCTGCTGGCGGCTGATCGACCCAACGGCCACAGGGGATCGCCATGAGGCGCGCCCTGCGTGAGGGGGCCGAATTCTCGCTCGTCCCCCTTCGGTGGCGTCGCGAGAGCCTCTCGCTGCACGTCGTGGGTCTGGCCCTGCTGTTCCTCGTGCCCGGGATGCTCGTGGCCACGCTTGTGGAGTGGGGCTCGGCGACCTCCGACGGCGAGAGGTCGCTGCTGGTCTCCGCCCTCATCACGGCCGCGGCCGGGGTGAGCCTGGCCTGGGGGTTCCGGCCTCCCGACGACGTGCGACCCACCGACACCTTCCCCGTCGTGGTGTGGACCTGGGTGTCGTGCTCGCTCTTCGGGACGCTGCCGTACGTGCTGGATGCCGACATGTTCGGCTGGGCACACTGGGACTCGGCGCTGTTCGAGTCGATCTCCGGTTTCACTGCCAGCGGATCGACGGTCCTGGTTGACATCGATACCCACGGCCGCGGGATGCTGCTCTGGCGGCAACTCACCCAGTGGTACGGCGGCATGGGCATGCTCGTGCTGGCGGTGAGTGTGCTGCCCCTGCTCGGCGTGGGGGGGCAGGAACTCATGCGCGCCGAGATCCCCGGTCCCGAGAGCGACCGGCTGGCGCCGCGGATCAGCGGCACGGCCAAGCGCCTCTGGGCGGTCTACGCCGGACTCACCCTGGCGATCGCGATCGTACTCTTCGCCGTGCCCGGCGTGGGACTCTACGACGCCGTCGCCCACGCCCTCACGGTCGCCGCCACCGGAGGGTTCTCGCCCTACGGCGCCTCGATCGGCCACTTCGACTCCCTGGCTGCGGAGTTGATCGTCGCCGGCGGGCTGATCATCGGTTCCATGAGCTTCAGCCTCCACTACCGGGCAGTGCTCGGGAACTTCGGTGTCTACAGGCGCGCCAGCGACCAGATGCTCTTCCTGAAGATGCTCGCCGGTGCGACGGGCGTGGTGACGCTGCTGCTGTGGCTGCGCCAGGGTGCCCCCTTCGGGCTGTCGCTGCGCGACGGCTTCTTCAACGTCGTGACGCTCGCCTCCAGCGGGGGATTCCACAACATCCGCCGGGGCGGGCTCGGGGATTTCGCGGCTTGGCTGCCGCCGGCCCAGGTAGTGCTGGCCATCCTGATGCTCATCGGTGGGGGAGCGGGCTCGACGGCGGGCGGCATGAAGGTGTTCCGCGGCCAGATCGCCGCCGCGCACGCGTTGCGGTCGATACGCCAGGCCCGCCGTCCCCGCTCTGTGATCCCCATCAAGCTCGGCGGTTCGGTCATTCCCGAGCGCATCGTCGGCCGGGTGTTGGGATTCGGGACGCTCTTCATCATCACGTTCGGGGTGGGCACACTCGTCGTCTCAGCACTCGGCGCCGACCCGGTCACGGCCGCCTCCGGCGTGATCAGCGCCATGTCCAACATGGGCCCAGCGCTGGGCGAGGCCGGTCCCTCCTCCAACTTCACGGTCTTCGGCCGCCCCGCCCGGCTGGTGCTCGCCGCCCTCATGATCATCGGCCGCCTCGAGATCACCGCCGTCTTCCTCGGAGCCGCGGTCATCCTGCGCCACCTGCTCCGCCGCCGCTGACCGCGATCGGGACCCGCGCCCGACAAGCACCCCCGCGACGACCGACACCGTCATTCCGGCGCAGAGCCTGCCCCGGGCCCGATCCGGGGCCGGAATCCACTGCCCAGCGGCCTGACCGGCGCTGACAACGGATCGCTCGGACGATCAGGGTTGAGCAGCAGTCGTCGCCACCGGTACTGTTCGCAGAGCAGTTGCCGGTGGACTCCAGGAGAGCGCGGAGTGATGCTGCGAACCACCACAAGTGTCATTCCGGCGGAGGCCGGAATCCATGCGTGATTAGTCTTGAGTCGGCAGCACTGGCGCTGCCGACGGATCGCCCAGCACGCTCCCAGCGGTCTAACGTGACCCGGCGGAGGTTCCCGATGCAAAGTTCGCTCACCGCCCGCTGCCTGGTCGCCGTGGTGGTCGTGGCCGCAGCGCTGGTCACCGACGCGGGGGGTTCGGGGCCCGTCAGCGCCCAGACCGGCGCCACGCCGACCTTCTCCGACGACCCGTTCTACACCGACGTGCCTGCCGAGAGTGACTCGTACGAGCCCGAGGGCGACTCGGGCGAGATGGGGTGGCGGCCTGTCGATCCCCAGAGCGAGTCCTACCGGCACATCCAGTCGTTGGCGAGGGCCGGGGTCTTCGAGGGCACCGACTGCGGAGTTGGCCGCTTCTGTCCCGACGCGCACGTGCAGCGGTGGCAGGTCGCAGTCTGGTTGATGCGCTCGTTGGGCGAGAGCGACCTCGACGAGATCGACGGGTCGCGGTTCACCGACGTCGACGTCGACGAGTGGTGGGCCCCCTTCGTCGAGCGGATGGCCGAGTTGGGTATCAGCACGAGTTGCTCCGGCGATCCGCTGCGGTACTGCCCCGACGAGACCGTGAGCCGCGGCGAGTTGGCCGCATTCCTGTCCCGCGCGTTCGACCTCCCGGCATCGGAGCCGGCCGGCTTCACCGACATCGACGGCCACACTCACGCCGATGCCATCAATCGGCTAGCCGGAGCCAAGCTCTCGCCCTGGTCCGCAGATGGGACCGCCGCAGATGGGATCGCCACCGGTTGCAGCCAGGGACCATTGAAGTATTGCCCCAGAAGCGCGGTAACCAAAGCTCAGATGGCTGCTTTCCTCTACAAGTCGCTTGATTGGCTACAACTCAACACTATTGCCGAATCAAGCCGGGTGCCTGACGGCATCTTCCTGACCGAATACAACGAATTCAGCTGGTATGTAAAGACTCAAATAGTCGACAGAGATGGCGATGACCATCCTTGGCTGAAAGCCGCCTGGAATATAACCAACCGGGCGAGCTCCGCCTACATGGCACACAACTATCAGTACGGTTTGAGCGTGAACCATGGGATTGCCAAACCTCACGGTGAGCATCCCCACATCATAGCTAAAGTAATATCGGCCGCGCTCGACCGCATCAATCGGTGGGGCCAGCCGGACATCGTCCACGAATTGGCTCATGTTTACACTGAGTCGAACCGGGTGGTTAACAACCCGCTACCGATTGCCGTTGCCCACCTATATTTCGAGAACTTGTCTAGCCCTGATTGTTCACGGGTTGTGGGGTGGTGGGGGTGCGCGTCCGCGGAAAAGCCTCTCTGACGTGGGATGATGCGTGTGCAATCGCGCGTTTCGATCCCAGGAAGAGAGGCATTTCCGAGGTGAAGTCTAACAGTGTGCGGCAGGTGCGGGTAGAAGGCGGCGGCGGGGGGCTGGTTGGTCTTGTGGGGTTGCACGCTTTGGGGGCGTTTGCTGATCGGTTCGGTGTGGGGGCGTCTTTGTCGGCTGGTGTGCGCTGGGGCGGTGAGCGGGCGCCGGGCCATGATCGGGGCAAGGTGTTGACGCAGGCGATGTTGATGCTCGCCGGCGGCGGGGAGTGTTGTAGTGATATCGAGTATCTGCGCGCCGAGGGGGGCCTGTTCGGCGACGTGCCCTCGGCGCCGACGTTGTATCGCACGCTGCGGTCGCTGGACCCCGCGACGGTGGAGGATCTGTGGGCACGCCAGGCGGCGGTGCGCGAACAGGTCTGGGCGCGCCGCGCCGCCGATGCCGCGGGGCCGGTGGTCTTGGACATCGACGCGACGCTGGTGGAGATCCACAGCGAACACAAAGCCGGCGCGGCGGCGCATTTCAAGGGCGGGTTCGGGTTTCATCCGTTGTTGTGTTTCAGCGAAGACGGCGACGCGCTGGCGGCGATGTTGCGTCCCGGCAACGCGGCGGCCAACAACATCGACGACCACATAGACGTCTTCGACGCCGCCATCGGTCGGCTGCCGGGGGAGGTGGCGGCGGGCCACCGGCCCGGCGACGACGCCGCCCTCGTGATGTGCCCGGTGGTGTTGCGCACCGACTCGGCGGGCTGCTCGACGAAGATCGCCGCAGCCGCCCGGGACCGCAACGTGGGATTCTCCCTGGTAGCGCGCCGCAACGACGCCATCGACGCGGCCATCGCCAAGGCGCCCGTCACCGACGAACGCTGGCAGCCGGCGATCAAACAGAACGGCGCCCTGCGCCCCGGCGCGGCGGTCGCGGACCTCACCGAGTACGTCGACACGACCGACTGGCCCGAAGGCACGCGCCTGGTCGTGCGCCGCGAACCCCGCCACCCCGGCGCGCAACGCTCGCTGTTCGCCAGCGACAACTGGCGCTACTGGGGCCACTGGACCGACCAAGGGGGCCCCGCCGCCGAGCGCGACGCGCACATGCGCGCCCACGCCGTCGTCGAGGACCACATCGCCGCCCTCAAAACCAGCGGCCTCGGCCGCCTGCCCTTCGCGGACTTCGACGCCAACGCCGCCTGGGTCGCCCTCATCTGCTGGGCGCGCACCCTCGTCGTGTGGTTCCAACAACTCGCCTGCACCGCCGGCGCCTTCGCCAAAGCCGCCGCCAAACGCCTCCGCTGGACCCTCTGGCACACCCCCGGACGCCTCGCCCGCTCCGGGCGCCGAACGATCATCCGCCTACCCGCCAACCACCCCGGCGCACCGCACCTCGCCCGCATCTACAACCACATCGCCGCCCTCCGCTGACACCCCAGCGAAGGCCACCAAAACATCACAACCGCCACCACAAACCACCCGGCGGGCCAACCTCACACGCCCCCACACCAACCACAAACCCCAAACAACACCCCACTGTGTTGCGTCTGAGTTCGACGCGGAAGTGGTGTTGAGAAAATACCCAACTCTGGCATGCTCTCGGGGTGTTCTGAGAGGAGTTGTTAGAGATGAGCGAGAACGAGACTCGTCGGCGGGGGCGTGTGCTGTCGCCGGAGACGAAGTGGGAGATCTTCTTGCAGGTTACGTCCCGGGAGATGACCCAGGCGGACGCGGCGCGCAAGTGGCAGGTGGACGTGTCGACGGTCATTGGGATCCGCCGGACGGTGAAGGACGCGGCGCTCGCTGCGTTGGTTGCGCGCCGGGGCCGGCCGGCGAAGGAGCGCAACTGGGAGTTGGAGTCGGCGCGCCGGGAGGTGGAGCAGTTGACCGAGGCGGTCAAGGCGCAGGCCATCGAGTTGGCGATGTTGCGGGGAAAAGTCGGTTGGGCCTGAGCGGTCCGCTGCCTGCGAGGGTGCCCGGCGCGGTGAAGGAACAGATCCTCGAGCTGGTCGACGACGCTGTGTCCGGTGGCGCTTCGCACCGTTGGGCGTGCTCGATGCTCGGCGCCTCCGATGACCGGGTGCGGCGCTGGCGGCGCCGGTTGCGCGCGACGGGCACTGTTGAGGATCGCCCGCCCGGCGGGGTGGCGCTGCATCGGCTGCGCCCGGCGGAGACAGCGGCGGTCTTAGCGCTCGTCGAGGAGTGGGGGCCCACCGATCGCAGTTCCCGCAAGTTGGCCCACCGGGGCTCCTACCTGGGTCGGGTGTGGGTGTCGCCGTCGACGGTGCGGCGTGTTCTGGCTGCTCACGGCCTTGTGCTGCCCGAGACGCCGGCGCGAGCGCCGGCGCCTCGCCTCGCCTGGCCGGACTGGTTGGACTGGGAGCCCAACAAGATCTGGTGCTGGGACGTGACCCACTTCCCGGCCGCTCGGCGGGTCGCGTTCGCGATCGTCGACGTCGTGAGCCGCCGCTGGATCGACACGCTGGTCTCCATCGAGGAGACCTCCACGCAGGTGCGGGTCCTGTTCGAGGGCGCCCTGGGCGCCGAAGGCCTCACAGAGCTGATCACACCCGAACGCGTCGACGCGTTCGCCAACAACGACTCCGAGCCGATCCTGTTGGCCGCCTCGGACAACGGCCCCCAGATGACCTCCAAAGCGACCAGAGAGTTCTTCGCCGCGCTCGCCGTGGCGCAACGCCTCGGCCGGCCCGGCGCGCCCACCGATCAGGCCTGGATCGAGAGCCTCTTCGGGCACATCAAAACCGAGAACCCCCATCTCGAAACCATCACCGACCCCGCCACCCTCACCGCCGAACTCGACCGCACCCGCCGCGACTACAACGGGACCCGCCTCCACGCCGGCATCGGCTACGTCACCCCCGACGACGAACACCACGGCCGCGGCGAACAGGTCCGCCAAGCGCGCATCGAAGGCCTGCGACGAGCCCACCAACAGCGCATCGACTACCATCGCACCAACCACAACCACAAACCCCAGAACCCGACACGAGTTGGTTAATTTCTCAGACCAACCTCCGCGGTTTTCTCAGACACACCTCACCACCGGACCCCAAACCCACAATCAAACACCCCACCAACACCCAACACCGCGCCCAAAGACCCCAACAAGAACCAAACCACCCCCCAAACCATTCTCATGAACAATCAGGGCTAGACAAATACTGGTCGAACTTCGAAAACGATCTTGACGTGGGGCAACCGTGGGTTGATGGTGGGGGCTGTGAAGAACCCGACGTCGCGAACGAGCAGCAGGTTCCGGTGGGTCAGGAATCCGACGGCACCACTGCGACGCTGCGGATCGTGGCCCGCAAACTTGCTGACAGCCGCATCGAGTTCGGCCTCCAACAACGCAACCCCGACAACACCTGGAGAGACCGCGAACTCCCCCGGGTGCGGTTCTTCCCCACAACCGTCGGCGTGAACCGCTGGCTCGTCAGCTCCCCCCTCGACCTGGCCCCAGCCGACGTGCGGATCGTGGCGCGCAGACTCGCCGACGGTCGCATCGAGTTCGGCCTCCAGCAACGCGACACCAACACCTGGGGAGACCGCCAATTGCCCCGGGTGCGGTTCTTCCCCACAACCGCCGGCGTGGGCCGCTGGCTCAACAGCTCGGCCCTCACCCTCACAGCCCCCTAACCCACCGTCCAAAACGGAAGTGGCATACCGCCGTCATCCACTTCTCCCGACGGCACGTCATGCATCTACTGTGGGTACTACTGATGGGCAAATGAGAATCGTCTGATCTGCCACAGTTCGCGGTCGGCGTGATCGGAATGCGTGAATGGAGTCGGAGATTCCCTACTTGTCGTGATCGCGCCTCCGCGTGGCCGCCGCCAAGGGCTAGGCCGTCGGGGGCGTCGGATGATCCACAGACCACGGGGCGAGCAGGTTCCGCGCGTAGGGCGTCGGGTCCGGCAACGGCACGGCCTTCGGGTACTTCCGCTCGATCTGCCTCATCGTCAACTGGGCCACGTCGTCAACCGGATCTGCGTCCAGCATGAACCTCAGGCAGCTCGAGAACAGGGCATCCAGCGGGCGTAGCCCACCGGCATCCTGGAGGCTGCCCTCGACCTGGCAGAGCGGCCTCCAATCCCATGCCTCGCCGTCGTGTTCCCCCGCCTGACGACCGGCTCTGGCCGGATGAGCGTTGCGGCGCCGTCGTGCCGGCGCGGGCTGCTCCTTCCGCATCCTCCCGGAGGCAGTCGAACCCAGCAGCATCGCCGCCCCTGGCTCCTCCAACGGTTGCGCCGCCGGCTCTTCGGGTGCCGCCGCAGTCCGCAACCGTCGCCCTGTGTCGCGAGCAGTGTCACACCTGCCTTCTAGTGTGATGGACGTGCAGCAGATGGGCTCTGACTTGCGGTTTCACGGTTTAGCATCGGACCGGCACCGGTCGGCACACACGCCGTCGGCGGGCACCTCCACCAGCCCGACCGCCGCTGTCGCCGCCGACACCGCCGATGCCGCCACCCGAACCATCGCCGCCACCGCGCCACCCACCGCAGCCACCGTGCCAGAGCATCGCCCCCGGGGCACTGTCACACCCCCCTCCTAGGTGGCTGGTGTTTTTCTCGGCGTTTGGGGTGTTGTGGTCTGGTAGAATTACAGGTGTGTGGTTCGGTGTTGTGGGGAGGTTGGTGTTGTGACGGTTGGTGTTGAGCCGTGTCAGGCTGATTTGTTCAAGGGGACGCGGTTTGTGGGCGAGCGGGTGGGTCCTGGTTCGATTTTTGCGGTGTTGTTCGGTGAGGGTGCCCGGTTGTTTCCCGAGGGGATGTTCGATGATTTGTTCTCGTCGCGGGGGCGGCGCAGTGTGCCGCCTCGGGTGGTGGCGACGGTGATGGTGTTGCAGCGCTGGTTCGGTTTGTCGGACCGTGAGGCGGTGGCGGCGTTCGAGTTCGATGCGCGTTGGCGTTACGCGTGCGGGGGTTTGGACGTCGACGGCGGCGGGTTCTCCCATACGGTGTTGGTGGGGATGCGGGCCCGGTTGGCGGCGTCGGGTGCGCCGCGGCGGATCTTCGACGCGACCCTCGAGGTGGCGCGCTCGGCGGGGGCGCTGTCTCAGCGGCGGGTGCTGGACTCCGCGCCGATCTACGACGCGGTCGCGACCCAGGACACCGTCACGATGCTGCGCGCCGCGATCCGCGGCGTGTTCGAGGCCGCGGATCGCGATCTGGGGGCCATTGTGCGGGGCGCCGTCGCCGGCGGCGACTATGCGTCGCGGTCCAAGCCGGCGTGCGACTGGGACGACGCGGCGGCGCGGGAGGCCCTCGTGGCGACCATCGCCGGCGACGCCGTGGCGGTGCTCGAAGCCCTCGAGGGTCGCGCGCTGAGCGTCGAAGTCGCGCAGGGCGGGGAGTTGTTGGCCGCCGTTGTGGGCCAGGACCTCTGCGAGGACCCCGAGGGGCGCCTGGTGATCGCGCGGCGCGTGGCGCGGGACCGGATCATCTCGGTGGTGGACCGCGACGCCCGCCACGGCCACAAAACCGCAGCACGAGGCTTCGACGGCTACAAGGGCCACATCGCCACGGACCCCGACTCCGAGCTGATCACCGCCACCGCGGTCACCGCCGCCAACGCCCCCGACGCCCGACCCGCCCCCGAACTCATCGCCGACCTGCTCACCGCCGACACCGCCGCCGCCGCCGCCGCCGCCGACACCACCACCACCGACACCACCACCACCGGCACCACCGGCACTGCCGGCGACGCCGGGGAGGTTGTGGAGGACTTCGCGGGCAGGCCCACCGTCTACGGCGACTGCGCCTACGGCAGCGGCGACTTCCAGAGCCTCCTCGGCGAGCACCGCATCAACTCCAAGTGCCGCACCCAAGCGCCGCAGGCGCCCGCGGGACGCTTCACCAAGGACCGCTTCAGCGTCGACCTGGCCGCCGCGACGGTCACCTGCCCCGCCGAGGTCACCGTCGCCATCAACTACCGCCCCGACGGCGCCGGCACCGCCCGCTTCGGCGCCGACTGCGCCGACTGCGAACTCCGCGGCGACTGCACCGACGCCAAAGCCGGCAGAACCATACGCATCGGCGCACACGAAACCGCCCTCGCCGCGTCCCGAGCGCGCCAACAGAACCCGGCCTGGCGCGACGACTACCGCGCCACCCGCCCCAAAGTCGAACGCAAACTCGCGCACCTCATGCGCCGACACCACGGCGGCCGCCACGCCCGCGTGCGCGGCCAACCCAAAGTCGACGCCGACTTCAACCTCCTCGCCGCAGCCGCCAACATCGCCCGCCTCGGCGCGCTCGGACTGCACACCCGCGCCACCCACTGGGCACTCACCTGAACCCCCACCCACCCCCAACACCCCAACCACACCCGCCGGGAACACATCACCAGTATGAGTGCGAAGAGCCACCAGACAACAACCCATTCCACACCAGCCACCTAGTGTGGTGAACATGCAGCAAACGGGCTCTGACCTGGGCGACCACGAGCCGGCAAGCCCTCGGCACCGGGCGTCGCCGCTGCCGTCGGAGGCAACGCCGACCGCGCCACTCACCGCCGCCACCGCGCCACCCACTGCCGCCACCGTGCCCACTGCCACTGGCTGCAGCGCCGCCGCGACACCGCGCCAGAGCATCGCCCCGGGAGCACTGTCACACCCCCCTCCTAGTGTGGTGAACATGCAGCAAACGGGCTCTGACCTGGGCGACCACGAGCCGGCAAGCCCTCGGCACCAGACGGCACACACGCCGTCGGAGACGACTTCGACCGCGCCATTCATCGCCGCGACCGCGCTCACCGCCGGCTGTGGCGGCGATGAGGGTGTGCTCGCTGGGTGCCCTGGTGAGCACTCTGCGGCTGAGCCGGGAGACGCCGGCGAGTCTGTGGCCGGCGGGGTTGGGGATTGCCCGGTGGGCGCTCTGGGGGTGCTGGTGGGTGACCCGGATGGGCTGGATGCGGCAGGACTGGGAACGTTCCTCGGGGCGGTACGTTCGGTGCGCTCGTGGGTGGATGCGCGGGAGGCGGCGGCGCTGCGGGCGGCGGTTCGCTGTGAGGCTGCCCGCGAGGCGGGGGCGGCCGATGCCGCGGCCTGGTTGGGTCAGCACACCGGTGTGGGTCGGCGGGAGGCGCTGGCGCGGGAGCGCACCGCCGCCGGGCTGGCGGAATTGCCGGAGATGTCCGGGGCACTCGCCGACGGGCGACTCACGCTCGGGCATGCGCAGGTGCTCACGCAGTTCGCCGCTCCCGCCGGAGTGGACCTGAGCGTCGACCCCGAGGTGGATTTCCCCGATCCCGCCCGTGATGCCGCCCGGCGCGTGGCGGAGGCGGTGCGGGCGCGGCCCGAGGAGTTGATCGCGGCCGCCGAATCCATGAGCGTGGATGCCTACCGGCGGTTCCTGCGGCGCTGGGCCGACCGGGCCGCCGGTGACGACGGAGCTGGCCGTGACGTCGCCCAGCGGCGGCGGCGCAGGGTCACCGTCTCCGAGACCGACGACGGCATGCGGGGCGTGCGCGGCCTGCTGCCCGCCGACCAGTTCGCGTTCTTCGAGAACGAGCTCCGGCGCCTCGCCGAGGCCCGCTGGCGCGCCGACCACCCAGACGCCGACAACGTGCCCGCCAAGGAACTCACCTGCCCGCAGCGCAACGCCGACGCCCTCGTCGACATGGCCCGGCGCAGCCGCCAACTGGGCGACAACAACGGCGAACCGCTCGGCTCGCACATCGACGTCATGGTGCTCATCGACCAGCAGACCCTCACCGCGGGTCTACATGACGAGGGTCGCTGCGAACTCGACGACAACACGCCCATCTCGCCCGTGGCGGCACGCCGCATGCTCTGCGACGCCGACATCATCGCCGCCATCGGCGACCCGGCGGCATTCCGCGGCACCCCGACATCCCGCAGGGGCGCCGGCGATGGCGCCCTGAGGCCATCGGCGGCCGCACGAGCTGGAAGCTCGACCTGGGCTACAGCCGCCGCGCCGCCAACCGCAAGATCCGCCGGGCCCTCATCGCCCGCGACCGCACCTGCACCGCTCCGGGCTGCGATCGGCCGCACTGGATGTGCGAGATTCACCACATCATCCCGTGGGCCGAAGGCGGGCGCACCGACCTCGACAACCTCACCCTGCTCTGCAGCCGCCACCACCACCTCCACCACGCCAACGAGCGCCGCCGAGCCACCAGTTGCTCACCCCCCAACAACACAAACGTCCCACCCGACCGACGATCCGACCCGGGAGACGACCACCTCGACATGCCCGACCGCGCCCAGCGCGCCACTCCCGGGAGACGGCTGCCCCGACATGCCCGACGGCGCCCATCGCGCCACTCCCGATGATCATGCCCCCAGATGCACGGCGACAACGCCAGCCGGCCGCATCGCGCCCCGTCGCGTCAGCGGAACCCGAGGCGACCGGCGGACCCAACGGACCAAGCCCTCGTTGGTGAAGGATCGCCGGCGCGTGCACATGGCACCTCACCAAGCGCCTGCCACCCAAGCGTCGGAGTGTCCGAGAGACTCTGAACACGATGCGCTCCTTGACAGCCGAACAGCGTCGACGGGTCCCGGCTCTTGGCCCCGGAAGGGCCTCTCGGTAGGATGAACTCCCCTGTGGGTATCGCACAGGGGATCGGTCGCCGACGACGCCGGCCGGCGCGGGCGCGCTGACGGGATTCCTCCCAGACCTCCGGCGCGCCGGCGGAGACAACGAAACCCGAGCGTCACGAGACGAGACACGATGCCCATCACGCCCGATCTGCCACCTCCGCAGGGTCTCTACCGTCCGGAGTTCGAGCACGACTCGTGCGGCGTCGGATTCGTCGTTGATCTGCAGGGACGCGCCAGCCATCGCATCGTCGAGTTGGCGCTGCGGTCGCTCGGCAATCTGGAGCATCGGGGCGCTCTCGGAGCCGAGGTCAACAGCGGCGATGGCGCCGGAATCCTCGTCCAGGTGCCCGACGCCTTCTTCCGGGAGGTCGTCGACTTCGACCTGCCCCCACCGGGCACCTACGCCACCGGGATCGCCTTCCTGCCCAACGACGCGGCGCGGGCCACCGAGGCCTGTTCGGTCGTCGAACGGATCGTGCGGGACGAGGGGTTGAGTGTGCTGGGGTGGCGCGAGGTCCCCACCGACCCGAGCATGCTCGGCGCCGGGGCCCGGCGAACCATGCCGCGTTTCCGGCAGCTGTTCATCGCCGGCGACGGCCACTCGGGCATCGACCTGGACCGCCGCGCCTATATCTGCCGGCGCCGCATCCGCCACGAGTTGGACCCCGATGACGACCCGACGAGCGGCGAGATGCTCGGATCGATGAGCCTGGCGCACGAAGGGGTTTACTTCCCGAGCCTCTCGGCGCGCACCTTCGTCTACAAGGGGATGCTGGTCGTCCCGCAGCTCACGGGGTTCTACCCGGACCTCGTCGACGAGCGCCTGAGCAGTGGCCTGGCACTCGTGCACAGCCGCTTCTCCACGAACACGTTCCCGTCGTGGCCGCTCGCTCACCCCTACCGGATGATCGTCCACAACGGTGAGATCAACACCGTGCAGGGCAACCAGAACTGGATGCGCGCCCGCGAGGCGCTGCTGGGTTCCGAGTACTTCGCCGAGGGCGCCTTGGAGCGCATCTTCCCGATCTGCACGCCCGGCGCCAGCGACACGGCGCGCTTCGACGAATGCCTGGAGTTGCTGTGCCTCGGTGGCTACTCGCTGCCGGAGGCGGTGCTCACGATGATCCCCGAGCCGTGGGAGAACCACGAGTCGATGTCACCGGAGCTGAAGGCGTTCTACCGCTACCACGCCTCGCTCATGGAGCCGTGGGACGGGCCGGCCTCCATCGCCTTCACCGACGGGACGGTCGTCGGAGCGGTGCTGGACCGCAACGGCCTGCGCCCGAGCCGCTACTGGGTCACCGACGACGATCTCGTGGTGATGGCCTCCGAGGTGGGGGTGCTGGACGTCGCCCCGGACCGGGTCGTCGAGAAAGGCCGCCTGCAACCGGGGCGGATGTTCCTGGTGGACACCAGCCGGGGCCGGATCGTGCGTGACCACGAGATCAAGCACAAGCTGGCCACTGCCCGCCCCTACGGCAAGTGGCTGGCGGAGAACCAGGTCCGGCTCGGCGATCTGCCGCCGGTCTCAGCGGGCCGCAGCGCGGGCGAGCCGCTCCTGCGGCGGCGCCAGCTTACGTTCGGCTACACGCACGAGGAACTTCGCATCCTGGTCGCCCCGATGGCCCGGGATGGCAAGGAAGCGCTCGGCTCGATGGGCACCGACACCCCGGTGGCGGTGTTGTCGAAGCGCTCGCGGCTGCTGTACGACTACTTCCAGCAGCTCTTCGCCCAGGTCACGAACCCGCCCCTGGACGCCATCCGCGAGGAGATCATCACCTCGGTCTACGGCTGGCTCGGGCCGGAGGGCAACCTGCTCGACCCGCGGCCGGAGTCCTGCCGGCAGATCCTCATCGATCATCCCGTGCTCACCAACGAACAACTGGCCCGCCTCATCGACATCGGCCAGATCAACCCGGCCTTCCGCGCCGCCGTGATCGACTGCCTCTACCCGGTGGCCGAGGGCGGTCCGGGCCTGCACAGCGCCCTCGGGCGGATCCGCGCCGAGGTCAGCGAGGCCATCGACGCCGGTGTGAACCTCGTCGTGCTGTCCGATCGCTTCAGCGACGACACTCTCGCCCCGGTTCCGTCCCTGCTGGCGGCCGGCGCGGTCCACCAGCACCTGGTGCGCGAGCGCAAGCGCACCCAGGTGGGCCTGATCGTCGAGACGGGTGACGCCCGCGAGGTGCACCACATGTGCCTCCTCCTGGGCTACGGGGCGACAGCCATCAATCCCTATCTGGCCCTCGAATCCATCGCCGACCTGATCGCCCAGGGCGCCCACGGCCTCGGCCCCGACAGCGACGTCGCCGAGGCGCACCGCCGCTACATCAAGGCGTGTGACAAGGGGATCCTGAAGGTGCTCTCGAAGATGGGCATCTCCACGGTGCGCTCCTACGTGGGAGCCCAGATCTTCGAGGCCGTCGGTCTGGGTCACCGCCTTGTCATGGAGTGCTTCGGCGGCACCATCAGCCGCCTCGGGGGTATCGGCTACTCCCACCTTGCCCGGGAGGTGGAGTTGCGGCACCGGTTGGCGTACGCGCCGAACGAGATCGAGCGGGCGCACCGTGACCTCGAACTTGGCGGCGAGTACCAGTGGCGCCGTGAAGGCGAGTTCCACCTGTTCAACCCCGAGACCGTGTTCAAGCTGCAGCACGCCACCCGGACCGGTCGGTTCGACATCTTCCGGGAGTACTCGAAAGCGGTCGACGAGCAGTCCCAGAATCTCGGGACGCTGCGGGGCCTGTTCCGCCTGCGGACCGAAGGCCGCGCGCCCGTGCCCCTCACCGAGGTCGAGCCGGTCAGCGAGATCGTGAAGCGGTTCGCCACCGGGGCGATGTCCTACGGGTCGATCTCCGCCGAGGCGCACGAGACCCTGGCGATCGCCATGAACCGCATCGGTGGGAAGTCGAACACGGGCGAGGGCGGGGAGGATCCCCGCCGCTACGTGCTCGACCCCAACGGCGACTCCCGGCGCAGCGCCGTCAAGCAGGCCGCGTCCGGGCGCTTCGGCGTGACCAGCCAGTACCTCGTCGAAGCCGACGACATCCAGATCAAGATGGCTCAGGGCGCCAAACCGGGCGAGGGCGGCCAGCTTCCCGGGCACAAGGTGTGGCCCTGGATCGCCGAAGTGCGCCACTCCACCCCGGGGGTCGGGCTCATCTCGCCGCCGCCGCACCACGACATCTACTCGATCGAGGATCTGGCGCAACTCATCCACGACCTCAAGAACGCCAATCCCCGGGCCCGCATCCACGTGAAGCTGGTGTCGGAGTTGGGTGTCGGCACGGTGGCCGCCGGCGTCTCCAAGGCCCACGCCGACGTCGTGCTGATCTCCGGCCACGATGGTGGGACCGGGGCCTCCCCGCTGACTTCCATCAAGCACGCCGGAACGCCCTGGGAACTGGGGCTCGCCGAGACCCAGCAGACTCTGCTGCTGAACGACCTGCGGGACCGCATCGTCGTGCAGGTGGACGGTCAGCTGAAGACCGGACGTGACGTCATCATCGCCGCCCTACTGGGTGCGGAGGAGTTCGGCTTTGCCACGGCACCGCTCGTGGTGATGGGTTGCGTGATGATGCGGGTGTGTCACCTGGACACCTGTCCCGTCGGTATCGCGACTCAGAACCCCGAACTGCGGGAGAAGTTCGCCGGGCGGGCCGAATTCGTCGTGAACTTCATGGAGTTCGTGGCCAGCGAGGTTCGCGAGAGCTTGGCGAGCCTCGGGTTCCGCACGCTCAACGAGGCGGTCGGCCGAGCCGATCTCCTGGACGTGACCTCCGCGGTCAATCACTGGAAGGCCGAGGGTCTCGACCTCAGCCCCATGTTCCACATGCCCGAGATCGCTCCCGGCAGCCATCGCTACTGCGTCGCCGAGCAGGACCACGGCCTCGACCGGGCGCTGGACAACGAGTTGATCCGCCTCGCCGCTCCGGCGCTCGACCATCGGGAGCCGGTGCGGATCGATCTCCCGATCCGCAACGTGAACCGCACCGTCGGCACGATGCTGGGCTACGAGATCACCAGCCGCTACGGGGCGGAAGGGTTGCCGGACGACACCATCGACGTGCGGTTCGAGGGCTCGGCAGGGAACAGCTTCGGCGCGTTCCTGCCCAGCGGCGTGACGCTGCGCCTCTTCGGCGACGCCAACGACTATCTCGGCAAGGGTCTGTCGGGTGGTCGGATCATTGCTCGCCCGCACCGCGAGGCCGTGTTCGCGGCCGAGGAGAACGTTCTTGCCGGCAACGTCGTCCTCTACGGCGCCACCGGCGGCGAGGCGTTCCTGAGCGGTGTGGTCGGAGAGCGGTTCTGCGTGCGCAACTCCGGCGCGATTGCCGTCGCCGAAGGGGTGGGCGATCACGGCTGCGAGTACATGACCGGCGGCAGGGCGGTCATCCTGGGACCCACGGGGCGCAATTTCGGCGCCGGCATGTCGGGGGGTGTCGCCTACGTCTACGACCCCGACGGCACGTTCGCACTCCGGGTGAACCGGGAAATGGTGGACCTCGACCCGATGAGCGACGAGGACCGCGCCTGGCTGACCGAGAGGCTGCGCATGCACCACGCCGAGACCGAGTCGCGACTCGCCGAGCGCATGCTGGCGGACCTCGAGTCACACCTGGGCCTGTTCGTGAAGGTGATGCCGAAGGACTACAAGCGGGTGCTGGAAGCCACAGCGCGGGCCGCCTCGACCGACGGGGACGTGCAGGTGGCGATCATGGCCGCGGCGCACGACTGAGGGGCCGGCAATGTCACTGGAGGCCACCTGTGGGTGACCGCCACGGATTCATGAAACACGATCGCGCCCTGCCGGCGCGGCGGCCCGTGCCGGTGCGCCTGCGGGACTGGCGTGAGGTCTACCGTCCGTTCGGCCTCGACGCGGTACAGACGCAGGCCTCCCGCTGCATGGACTGCGGGATCCCGTTCTGCAACAGCGGCTGCCCACTCGGCAACCTGATCCCGGATTGGAACGACCTCGTCCACCGCGACCAGTGGCGTGCCGCCATCGAGCGACTCCACGCCACCAACAACTTCCCGGAGTTCACGGGCCGGCTCTGTCCGGCTCCCTGCGAGGCGGCCTGCGTGCTCGGGATCATCGAGGATCCGGTCACGATCAAGCAGGTCGAGGTGGAGATCATCGACCGGGCCTGGGACGAGGGCTGGGTCCGCCCCCTGCCTCCCGCCGAGCGCACCGGCCGGCGCGTCGCCGTCGTGGGTTCGGGTCCGGCCGGCCTCGCCGCGGCCCAGCAGCTCACGCGGGCGGGCCACGAAGTCGTGTGCTTCGAGCGGGCGGACCGCGCCGGTGGTCTGCTGCGCTACGGCATTCCCGAGTTCAAGATGGAGAAGCGCTTCCTGGATCGCCGCCTGGAGCAGATGGCCGCCGAGGGGACGAATTTCGCGACCGGCACTGACGTGGGGGTGGACATCTCCGCCGGAGCCCTGCAGGAGAACTTCGACGCCGTCGTCCTGGCCGGCGGCGCCACCGCTTGGCGCGATCTGCCCATCCCCGGTCGGGATCTCGACGGGATCCATCAGGCGATGGAGTTCCTGCCACCCGCCAACCGGGTCATCGAGGGCGATATCCAGGACCACCCGTTCCCGGCAACCGGCAAGCACGTGATCATCGTGGGCGGGGGTGACACGGGCGCCGACTGTCTCGGAACCGTGCATCGCCAGCGCTGTGCCTCGGTGCAGCAGTTCGAGATCATGCCGCGGCCGCCCGACGAGCGGGATTCGAGCACGCCGTGGCCGACCTGGCCACTGATGATGCGGACGTCCTCGGCGCACGAGGAGGGCGGTGAGCGGCTGTACGCCATCCAGACGCAGCGGTTCATCGGCGACGGCGAGGGCCGGGTGGCGGGGCTGCAGACGATCCGTGTCGAGCAAGGCTTCGAGAACGGCCGCATGTCCTTCGAACCGATCGATGGCACCGAGGAGCACCATCGGGCCCAGTTCGTGCTCCTGGCGCTCGGTTTCGTGGGACCCGAGCGCTCACGCCTGCTGGAAGGCCTCGGCGTGGCGTACGACGACCGCGGCAACGTCGCTCGCAACGACCACTGGATGACCAACGTCGACGGCGTCTTCGTCTGCGGAGACATGGGCCGCGGCCAGAGCCTCATCGTGTGGGCCATTGCCGAGGGGCGCTCCTGCGCCGCTGCCGCCGACCACTGGCTGGAGGGCCGGACGCTGCTCCCGGCCCCGGTGACGCCCACCGATCGACCGCTTCGCTAGGCCGATCACTCGTGGCGGAGTTGGTTTCAGTCTGACGACCATTCCCGCGACCGGCGACATCATGGCCGGCATGCCGGTCGCTGAGGTGGGCAGGTCCGGCGGCGGGAGTCGCCGGCGCTACGGGAGGGGTTCGCTGATCCAGTTCAGCGCGGCGTCGAGGAAGCCGAAGCTCTTCGGAGTGGCAAAGTGATCCACCCCGCGCAGTGTCCGCACCTCCGCGTTCCCCAGGGCGGCAACCAGTTCATCGGCCGGGCCCGAGGAGTCACGGTCACCGAGCGCCACCAGCGCGGGGCACGTGACAGAGGCGAGGCGGTCGGAGTCGAGTTTCGCCGCGAAGCCCTCCAGCAACGCGGCGAGAGCGCCCCGGTCGGCCTCGGGGCTCCCGCCCAGAGCGTGGAAGTGCGCCATCTCGGGATCCTCGGGTGGCAAGGGAGCGGCCACGGCCGCGGTGATCCTGCGGCGGCGCCCAGCGTCATCGGTGAACAGGTTCCGTCCCACACCTCCCACGACGAGGCGCCGGAACCGGCTCGGGTGCTCGGCGGCGATTCCCAGAAGCAGTCGGGCCCCCAGGGAGAAGCCGATGGCGTCGAGGGATCCCAGGGGTAGCCGATCGACGAGCCAACCTTCCAGGTCGGCATAGGCAGCCGGATCGTGGGGCTTGGGAGCGTCGCCGTGGCCCAGGATGTCCGGCGCGTGCACCACGCGTCCCGACTCCTCGAGCAAGTCGATCCAACCCAAGTGCCCCCAGGTGCGTCGGGCGGACGTGGCGAACCCGTGGACGAGGACGACCGGCGGGAGTGCCACGAATCGACCCTACCGTTCCATCACCGCGGTGTAGACCAGCGAATGACGATCGCCGCGGAGAGCGACCGTCCGAGCAGCGACCAGGGGGCGTTGCCTGACGGCCCACGTAACATCGGCGCGTGCAACGCGTCACTCTCCGGGAGGCGAGTGAGGAGATCGCCCGCCGCAGTCCCGAGATGGCCCACCTGAAGGCCCTGCACGGTCCGTGCCGCCTCGGCGGCCGGCCGCGGGTCTCCGAGCGCTTTGCGTCTCTTGCCCGGGCGATCGTCTACCAGCAGTTGGCGGGAGCGGCCGCGGGAGCCATCTGGAGCCGCGTCCTCGCGACGCTCGGCGGTGACTGCGGCGCTGAGCGGATTCTCGAGGCCGGCGAGGAGGCACTGCGGGCGGCCGGTCTATCGGCGGCGAAGACCGCAGCGCTGCAGGATCTCGCCGTGCGCGACGTCGCGGGCGCTCTCGGGCTGGCGGGCCTCGGACGGCTCGGCGACGAGGAGGTCATCGCACGCCTCGTGCAGGTCCGTGGCATCGGCCCCTGGACGGCGCAGATGTTCCTGCTGTTCACGCTGCACCGGCTCGATGTCTGGCCAGTGGGCGATCTGGGTGTGCGCCGGGGCTACGCCTTGGCGTTCGGGCTCGACGATCTCCCGTCGCCCGCCGCGCTCGAGAAGGCCGGTGAGGAGTTCCGGCCCTACCGGTCCGTCGCAGCCTGGTACTGCTGGAGAGCCTGCGACCGCACCTGACCGGTCTGCCGACACGGCGGCGCCGACCGGCCGGACCACGTCACGCGGGGGAGAACGAGCGAGGCCCCGAGTAGCTTCCCGGCTTGCACCGGTCGGCTTCTCGGGGCCTCCGTTCGAATCTTCTCCCAGCGTCCGGCCCACTCCGCAGAGGTGGCCCGGTTCCTCCGCCCCTCCCGATCTCTACCGGTGGCCGAGGCCTCCGGCGGTTCCGGTCGGTTCGGAGCAAGTCCGCCTGCCTTGCGGCCGGCGAACCCGCCTCCGGTTCCTGTTGCCAGGTTCCAGCGGATCCGATCCTGGCCGAACCTTCCGCCCGGTTCCGCTGGAGTTGCTTCGATCCGGTTTCCCGGATCTCGGCTCCTCCTGCGGGCTCCTCTCCTCGCGGCAAGGACCGGAGCAGGTGGTTCGGTTGGCTGCTATTCAAGCAACCCCCGCCCAGCTGTGCAATCGCTACTGACCGGAATCAGCCGAAATCCCCAGGATCCGGCGCGAAATCCCCAGCTGAAATTCAACTGTCAACAAGCTGATCGGGAGTTGTCAACGATCTGATCAACAGGTTCCCGTCAGAGAGGCCGCTGCCGGTGGTCAGAACACGCCGTCAGGGGTGGATTCGACCCGATCGGAGCGACGGCTCACCAGTTCCCCCGCGACTCGAGGACGCCGCGCAGGACACTCGGGCGGTCACTCATCAGACCGTCCACGCCCATGTCCAGCAGCCGGTGCATGTGGTCGCGGTCGTCGATGGTCCAGACGTGTACCTGCAGCGAGCTGCGGTGCGCCTGCTCGACGAACCGCCCATCCACCAACCGACGGCCCTCGATGGAGGCGGGCACCTGCACGCACGCCGCACCGCTGGGCACGATCGGGACGGGCAGCCCAAGCGAGGCCAATCGCAGCCGTGCCACGCCCAAGGGGCCCAGGCTCCGGCAAGTGGCCGGTCCCAGCATCCTGGCCAGGCGGGCCGTCCGGCTCCCCTTGAAGGAGCCGAAGCAGACCCTGTCCGTCATCCCCAGGCGCAGCACCAGTTCGGCCAGTGGCGTCACGACCTCGTCGCACTTGGGATCGATGTTGAAGCGCACGTCTCGCCAGGCGGTCAGCACGTCCTCCAGCCTCGGCACCGGCTCGACACCCTGGACCCGGGCCGCGGACACCTCCTCCCAGCCAACTTCGGCGACGCGTCCGCAGCGGTTGGTCAGCCGATCGAGCACCGGATCGTGGAACGCCACCACGACGCCGTCGAGAGTGAGGCGGGCGTCGGTCTCCAGGTACCGGAAGCCCATGTCGACGGCCCGCTCGAAAGCCACCATGGTGTTCTCCGGAGCCTCGTGACGGCCCCCGCGATGTGCGAACGCCAGGGGCCCGTCGTTGCGGAGATACGGCGGCAGATCGGCGATAACGCGCAGGTTACCGACGCCGGTAACCTGCCCACACGATGGGGTGGGGTGTGTCGGTATGAGCAGCGACCGGCGACGGACCAAGATCGTTGCGACGATCGGGCCCACCTCGGAGAGCCCGCGCCTGCTGGCCCACCTCATGGAGGCCGGCATGGACGTGGCCCGCCTGAACCTCTCGCACGGGTCGCTCAGTGGGGCGCTCGTGCTCTACGAGCGGATCCGCCGGGTTGCGGCGGAGCAGCGGCTCGAACTCGGCATCCTCGCGGATCTCCCGGGCCCGAAGATCCGCATGGCCCCATTCCCGCGCGGTGGGGCCATGCTCGAGCAGGACGCAGAGGTGGTCCTCCGTCCCGGGAGTACGGGCAGCGATGGCCACGTTCTCGAAGTGGACTACGAGCGCCTACTCGACGACGTGAAGGCCGGCGACCGCGTCGGGCTGGCCGACGGGCAGATCCTCATCGAGATCTCCGACGTTGGCAGCGTGGAGTTGCGAGGCCGCGTGCTCCACGGCGGACTTCTGCGAGGTCGACCGGGCTTCTACATCCCCGCGGACCGCCTCAGCATCGCAGCACCGACTCCCCGCGATCTCCTCTACGCCGAGGCCTTCGTCGAGGCCGGTGTCGACTTCCTCGGTGCTTCGTTCGTCCGGGGGCCGGCGGACGTTCGGGCATTGCGAGCTGCGGCTCCCTCCCCCGGACCGCTGCTCGTCGCCAAGATCGAGACCCGGATGGCCGTGGAGAACCTCGATTCCATCATCTCCGAGGCCGATGCGATCATGGTGGCGCGCGGCGACCTGGGGATCGAGTTCCCGATCGAGGATCTGCCTCACCTGCAGAAGGACATCATCCGTCGTTGTATCGCCGGGGGTCGCCCCGCCATCACCGCCACGCAGATGCTGGAGTCCATGATCGAGTCACCCATCCCGACACGGGCCGAGGCATCCGATGTGGCGAACGCGGTCTTCGACGGCTCAAGCGCCGTCATGCTCTCCGCCGAGACGGCGATCGGTGCCCACCCGGTGCATGTCGTAGCCACGATGGCTCGCATCGCCCAGGAGGCCGACAGTCGTTTCGACCATGCTCGCTGGGCGCAGAACATCACGCAGTTGCGCATGATCAACCCCACGCAGGCGTCGCTGTCGGTCACCGACGCGATGACCATGGCGGCTTCGCGGGTGGTGGGGGAGGTGGACCTCGCCGCGCTGGTGTGCGTCTCGGGCAGCGGGTTCACCGTGCGGTCGATGGCGCGCTTCCGTCCCCGCGTCCCGCTGCTCGGTTTCAGCGCCGACCCGCGGACGGTCCGTCAGCTGTCGCTGAGCTGGGGAGTCGAGCCGGTCTTCCTCGCCAGCGAGATCGCGTACGAATCACGGGTCGCCGACGCGATCGAGGCAGCGGTCGCCATGGGACACATCCGGGCCGGGGATCTCGTGGCGGTTCTGGCGGGCATCAACCCGGCGACGCGGAGCACCGACGTGCTGCGCCTGTTGCGGGTGCCCGAGGATCTCCGGGAACTCCGGAGCGCACCACAGCCGGCGCGATAATGCATCTCGCACCCCCACGTGCCGCGTAGCGCCCTGGCCGACCCTCGGGTCCGCAGCCCTCGGCGCCATGGCTGAACAGGAGCAGCGGTGAGTGACATTCCCATTTCCTTGAGCCCCTCCGGACCGCCCGAGACGGTGCTCGACGCCGAACCCACCGAGGCGCTCCGTCTCCTGCAGGATGCCCTCCGGGCCTCAGCGGGCGAGAGACACGCTCTGATCAGCGCTGTCGTGGCGAGTTGGCCACAGTTCCTCGACGGCTGGGCGCGCCTCGGGCAGGAGGCACGGGACACCGTGGAGGCCTACGCCTGCTTCCGCGTGGGCTACCACCGTGGTCTCGACAGACTGCGCCGGAGCGGTTGGCGCGGCTCGGGCTACGTCCGCTGGCGGTTTCCGGAGAACCGGGGATTCCTGCGGGCCCTCTCCGGCCTCGCCAGGACCGCCGCCGAACTTGGGGAGGACGCTGAGGCGCAACGTTGCGAGCAGTTCCTGCGTCAGCTCGATCCCGACTGGACGCCGGGGCTCTTCGATGCGTGACGGCCCCCCGATGACCTTCAGCGGTGCCGTGCTCGCCGGTGGCCGGAGCCGACGCATGGGCGAGGACAAGGCCTTCGTCTGCTACGGGGAGCGATCTCTCGCCGACATCGCCCGAACCGCGCTCCTCGAGGCCGGTGCAACCGAGGTGCTGAGTATCGGAGGAGATCTTGTCCGGCTCTCCCGGCTCGGGTTCGTGGCGATCCCCGACGACACTCCCGGTGAAGGACCCTTCGGCGGTCTCCTGACCGCTCTGCGGGCCGCCGCAGCCGGCTGGGTCGTCGTCCTCTCGTGCGACCTGCCGCATGCCAGTGCGGGGACCGTCCGCGAACTGCTGTCCCACACCGGCGATGACACCGACGTCGTCGTGCCGCTGCTGGCCGGCCGCCCGCTGCCGACGCATGCCGTGTGGCGGCGGGACTGCCGGGAGGTGCTTCGCACCGCCTTCGCGGGAGGCGAGCGCCGGCTCACCGCGGCCCTCGAGATGCTTCGGGTACGAGTTGTCGCCGTGCGGCACCCAGGCACACTCCTCGACGTCGACACACCGGATGATCTGCGCGGCACACCAACCGGTCTCGATCCCGCCGGCCGTGCCTCGCCGATAGCGTCGCCGGCACCCCGATCGGCGAGATTTCCGGCGGGCCTCTGCTCCCGCCGGGCATAGATCGAAACCCGGGGGCCGAACTCTGAGCGGCTACGAGCTGGTTTCCGACGTGGCGCGTCTTGCGCATCTCGTTGCCGAGGCACGCGCCGAGCCGCTGTATGCGCTCGACACCGAGTTCCACCGGGAAAAGACCTACTTCCCCCGCCTGGGCCTCGTCCAGCTGGCATGGGCGGATCGAGTGATCCTCGTCGACCCGCTGGCCGTCTCGCCCGAACCCATCGGCGAACTGCTCGACAGCCCGGCGACGGCGGTCATGCACGCCCCTGATCAGGATCTTGAGATCCTGCGGCATGCCGTCGGACGGGTTCCGAACCGGCTGATCGACACCCAGACAGCCGCCGGATTCTGTGGCATGCGTTCGCCGTCGCTGCGCGATCTCCTCGACAGGTTCCTCGATGTCGACGTCGCCAAGGGTGACCGTCTGAGTGACTGGCTGCGGCGACCCTTGCGACCCGAGCAGCTCGACTACGCCGCCAACGACGTGCGGCACCTGCTGGGTCTGCACGACAGATTGCACGCCGCGCTGGCAGCTCGCGACCGGCTGGCCTGGTGCGAGGAGGAATGCGAGAAGCTGCGCCTCCGGCAGTCCTCGCCGCGCCGACCGGAGGAGGCCTGGCTGCGGGTGCGCGAACTTCGCAGGCTGCCCAAGCGATCGCAGCCCATGGCGGTTGCCGTGGGGGCTTGGCGGGAACGCCGGGCCGCGAAGCTGGATATACCGTCGCGCCATGTGCTCGGCGATCTGGCGCTGGCCGCCGTCGTGCAGGCGGCTCCGCGGACGCGCGGCGCTCTCGACGCGGTTCGCGGCGTGGACCATCGGGCGCTGGCCGGCGCGCCGGGCGCCGAACTCCTGGAGGTCATCAGCCAGGCGCGACGCAACCCGCCAGGAGTGCCCTCCGCACCGACCGGTCAACGCAGATCGCACCTGCAGCCGGTGGCGACACTCGTGTCGGCCTGGCTGTCGCAGGTGGCCCGCGACGACGATCTGGATCCGGCGCTCGTTGCCACACGCGCCGACCTCGAGTCGTTCTTGGAGGGTCGACCGGACGCCCGGCTGGCCGGTGGCTGGCGCTACGAGCGGTACGGCTCGCGCGTCGAGGAGTTGGTCGCCGGGAAAGCGGCGGTGGCACTGGAGCCCGGAGGGAGGCTGCGCCTCGAGCAACGATCCGGTCGGCCGCTCTGAACCAGCGGTCACGGCCGGCCATCCGGGTCGTCACCTCCGATCCCCACGAGGCGGTGTCGCTGCCGGAGATCGCCGCGCACGGCGGCTAAACTAACTAGCCCCGCGGGTACCGCGCGACGCAACGACAAGTCGCGGCCAACAGCCAAGAGTTGGACGCCGGCACCGCGGCGGCCGGCACGTCGAGTTCGGAGTTCTGCTTGTGAAGAAGGGACGCCACCGCCGCTACGAGGAAGCGCGTGCGCTGAAGCAAACCAGCGACAGCTTCGACGAACTCTTCGAGGACGACGAGGAGCCCTGCCCCGAGTGCGCGGCGCTGCCCGGACACGACCACCGTGCATGGTGCGCCAACAGCGGCGACGCGGAGATCGACGAAGCGAGCCAAACCTCGGCGTGAGCCCGAGGTGGCTCCGCGTCCGCCCGGCGCGGGTCATCCGGATCGGGAGTGTTGCCACCGGCCGATCCTCAGCCGCCGGTCTCGTCGAGGATCTCGTCGAGCTTCAGGATGTCGTCCTCGAGAACCAGCCCGACGAAGGAGCCGTCGGCGGTCACGACAGCGAGCATCTCGACCTCCGCCCGATCCATCGCCGCCACGGCATCTCGCAGGGTCCACGACGGCTGCGCGGCGGGGAGGTCGGTGGCGACCATGTCCGCCACGGTGGTCGATTCCCATTCGCTGCGAGGTAGGTCACCGATCTGGTCGAGGCCGCACATGCCCGCGTAGCGATGGCCGTCGACAACCGCCACCTCCCGCTCGCGACGTCCGAGCACGTGCATCGTCATCAGTTCGGAGATCGTGGCGTCGGGGGGCACCGTCAGCACGTCGGTGCGGAGTACCGACGTGATCGGGAGCATGAAGCGCCGCTCGAGGTGACCGAGGCGTTCGGCGGCCTGGTGGGAGGAGACGCTGGCACGCCCGGCCACGAGTTGCGCGACGGCTGCGGCCACCAGTGCCGGGACCACGAAGGAGGATCCCTGGCTGGACTCCGCCACGAACATGACCGCAGCAATCGGTGCGCGGTAGCCGGCGCCCAGGAATGCCGCCAGGCCGAGGGTCGGATACAAGCCGGTGCCGGCCTGGTCCAACAGCACACCCACAACGGTTCCCATCAGCACGCCCTGGACCGCCAGGGGGATGAACATCCCCCCCGTGCCGCCGGCGACCACGGTGGCCAGCGTGGCCACGAGGCGCAGACCGAAGAGTGCCACGATGAGCCACACGCCTCGCGGCACCTCCAGCACCCACTCCGCAGAGCGCACCCCGGGTCCGAGGCTCAGCGGCGACCCGTAGATGGCGTCGGTGGCGAACGCCAGGCCGCAGAGCAACCCTCCCGTGGCGAGGATGCGGGGGACGTACCCGAAGCGCCGCGGCAGTGCCTTGGCACGGCGGACCAGCGCGCCGAAGCCCCTGCCGCCGAGACCGGCGGTGATGCCCACCAGCGCACCTCCCAGCAGGTCGACGATCGCAAGAGTCCGGATGTCGCCGGACAGACCGGGAAAGACCGGACTGGTGTCGCCGAGCACAACCGCGAAGACCAGGAAGCTGACCGCGGAGGCAACAAGCGACGGCAGCAGTGCGCGCCGGGTCACGTCGTCGCGATAGGGGGCCTCGAGGGCGAAGATCACACCCGTTGCCGGCGCCCGGAAGATCGCCGCGACACCGGCGGCGGCACCGGCCGTGAGCAGCATCTGTATCTCCTCGCGGCGCAGGAAGCGGCGGAGCAACCCCTGGAGATTGTGGGCCAGGGAGGCGCCGGCGAAGATCGACGGACCCTCCATGCCGAGCGCGCCGCCACAGCCGATCGTGGCGGCGCCGGCGAGGAGCTTGGCGGGGAGTTGCCGCAGCGGCAGTCGGGGCGAGCGCTCGTGGAAGGCCTTGATGTACTCGTCGGAAGTCGCCGGAGTGGTGCCCCGGCCGCCCACCACACGCAGCAGCAGCGCTGCGGCGGACAACCCGACGAGCGGTGCGAGCGCCTGCTGCCACAGAGGCAGGTCGAAGAGCCGCTCGAGCATGATCTCGACGACGAGTTGCTCGAAGGCGGCGACGAGCAGGCCCACGCAGGCGCCCAAACCGACTGCCGCCCCGAGCACGCGAGGCAGCCGACCCGCCGGCCGGAATGAGCGGAGGAAACGCACCGGAGGCGAGGCTATCGGGCGGTTCGGCCGACTCTGAGAATGGCCCTTGGACCGAAGGGAACCGTGTGACCGCGCCGCAGCGCAACGTCCATCGGGCAGACTTCGGGTATGGGCGGTATCGAGGATTCGCTCGAGGACCTGGCGACCCGGCTGGCCGACATCGCCGCGGACATGGACGACCTCGGCTTCGAACACTTGCGGGAAGCGGCCGCCGGCGGCGATCCCGCGCATCTCGCGGCCGAGCGGCGGCTGCTCAGAGCCCGGCGGGCGGTCGCCCGGGCGGTCGCGGCACTACGCACCGGCGACACGGACGGGATGTCGGGCCCCTGAGAGCTGTCGGGTGCCCGGGGAGCGGGCGCTGACGGGGCGGGCAGGACGGTCAGGCGGTGAGGTCCTCGGCGCGGCGCGCCAACGAGTCGAGGAGTTCGTCGAACGACTTGGCGAAGGCCGCCACGCCTTCGGATTCCAGGACCTCGGCCACCTCCGCCAGATCCACACCGGCGGTCCCGAGAGCAGCGACAGCCTCACCGGCGGCGTCAACGTCGGCGTCGATCGTGCGCGCCACCCTGCCGTGGTCCTCGAAGGCCTCGATGGTTGCCTCGGGAAGGGTGTTCACGGTGTCCGGCCCGATCAGGTTGTCCACGTACATGGTGTCCGGGTATGTGGGATTCTTCGTGGAGGTTGACGCCCACAGCGGCCGCTGCAGGCGGGCGCCGCGTGCTGCCAGGGCCTCCCAGCGCGCCCCGGAGAAACACCGCCGGAACGTGGCGTACGCCAGCTTTGCCTGCGCCACCGCGATCCGCCCCTGTAGGGCCTCCGCCGCCGGCGTCCCGATCGCCGCCAAGCGCCGGTCGACCTCGGTGTCGACGCGACTGACGAAGAACGAGGCCACCCCCGAGATGTCGCTCAGATCACCGGGGCGGGACTCGAGGCCCGCCAGGTAGGCCTCGATTACCTCCTCGTAGCGCGGCAGGGAGAAGATGAGGGTCACGTTGATGCTGTGACCTGCGGCCGTCAGGGTCTCCAGGGCCTCGACTCCTGCGGCGGTGGCCGGCACCTTCACGTACAGGTTCGGGGCGTCGATCCGATCGTGCAGCAATCGCGCGGCCTCGGTCGTCGCCGCCGCGTCATGCGCCAGTTCCGGCGCGACCTCCACCGAGACGTAGCCGTCGACCCCGTCGCTGGCGTCGTGGACGGGGCGCAGGACGCCCAGAGCGGCACTGATGTCGCTGGTCACGAGATGCCAGTAGCTCTCCTCGGTCCCGGCGCCCCCGGCTGTCAGTCCCGCCAACTCGCCGTCGTAGGCATCGCCGGAGGTCATCGCCTTCTGGAAGATCGTGGGGTTGGAGGTGACGCCGCGGCAGCCCCGCTCCACCCAACGAGCCAGCTCACCGCCGGTGATCCAGTTGCGTCTCAGGTTGTCGAGCCAGGGGCTCTGCCGGCCCACCCGGTGGAGTTCGACCAGTGGGGTCATGGGGGACTCCCTTCGCTCACGTGTTCCGCTCGGGGTCGGCGAACCCGCCCCCGAGTGCATCGTTCAGCAACTCCTTGGCGGCGGAGACCGCCCGCGCGGGATTCATACCCAACTCCGCCAGCACGACGGCTCCGGGTGCCGAGGCGCCGAAACGCTCAACACCCAGGGCATGGTCCACCCAGCGTTCCCAGCCCTGGGTGACCCCTGCCTCCACCGCCAGGGACGGCCGGCCGGCCGGGATCACCGATTCGCGGTACTCCGTGGTCTGCGCGGCGAACAGCTCCCAGCTCGGCATGGAGACGACGGCCGCGGCGGTGCCCTCGGCTCGCAACTGTTCGGCGGCCCGGACGCACAGCGCCACCTCGCTGCCCGAACCCACGAGCGTGACCTCCGCTGCAGCGGGTTCCGTCAGGACGTAGGCGCCGCGGCGTACTTTCTCGGGGTCCGAGCCTTCAAGGACAGGCGTCCCCTGGCGGGTCAGGATGAGGGCGGTCGGGCCGTCGAGGCCCATGGCGAGTCGCCAGGCGCCGAGGGTCTCCGGGGCGTCAGCGGGACGGATGACCGTCAACTCGGGGATGGCCCGGAGACTGGCCACGTGCTCCACAGGCTGATGCGTCGGGCCGTCCTCACCGACCCCGAGGGAGTCATGTGACCAGCAGAACACGACTCTGGCTCGCGACAGGGCGGCCAAGCGCACCGCCGGTCGCATGTAGTCGCTGAAGACCAGGAAGGTTCCCCCGACCGGTAGCAGGCCGCCATGGCGGGCGATTCCCACCATGATCGAGCCCATGGCGTGTTCACGCACCCCGTAGAACACCTGCCGGCCATCGCAGGCATCACGGCCCAGCGGATCCTCCCCGGCGAGTTTCGTACCCGTATTGCCCGTCAGGTCGGCGCCACCGGCCAGCAGGTGATCCATGGCCGACGCGGCGGCGTTGAGGCACGCGCCGCTGGCGGCGCGGGTCGCCACGGAGGTACCCACGTCCCAGGGCCCCACGTCTGCGTCCCACCCCTCGGGCGGTCGGGCCTCCCAGATCTGCGGGAGCTCGGGCTCCCTGCGCACCGCCTCGGTCCAGCGCCGCTCCCAGTCCCGCCGTACCGGGGTTCCCCTCCTGCCGACCTCGCGGTAGTAGGCCAGGACATCGTCCGGCACCCAGAAGCTCTCCTCCGGTGGCAGCCCCATGGCGGCCTTGGCGCGGGCGATCTCGAGGTCCGCCAGGGCGTAGCCGTGGGCAGCGGGTGCGTCGGTGAGGTCGGGGGACGGATGCGCGATATGGCTGCGCAGGATCAGCAGGGACGGAGCCTCGCTCGCCATGGCGCGCCGCAGCCCCGCCTCGAGGGCGTCGAGATCGTCGGCCACCTCACCGAGCGTCTCGGTGTGCCACCCGTAGGACGCGAATCGACCGGCGGGATCGTCGGAGAGCCACAGATCGGTCTCCCCGTCGATGGACACGCGGTTGTCGTCGTAGATGTAAACCAGACGTCCCAGGCCGAGATGCCCGGCGAGCGAGGCCGCCTCGTGGCTCACTCCTTCGGCGAGGTCGCCGTCGCTACAGATCACAAACGTGTGGTGATCGCAGAGTTCGGGGCCGTAGCGGGTGCGCAGCCAGCGTTCCGCCAAACCCATCCCCACAGCATTGGCGAAGCCTTGGCCGAGCGGGCCCGTGGTCACCTCCACGCCGATGGCGGTTTCGGCCTCGGGATGGCCCGGGGTGCGGCTGCCCCATTGCCGGAATGCTCGCAGGTCGTCCAGCGTGAGGCCGTAGCCGCAGAGGTAGGCCATGGTGTAGAGAAGGATCGAAGCGTGGCCGGCGCTCAGTACGAAGCGATCCCGATCCGGCCAGTCGGGTGCCGCGGCGTCGAAGGTCATGATCCGGCTCCACAGCACGTGCGCCAGGGGAGCGAGCGCCATCGCGGTGCCCTGATGGCCGGAGCGGGCGGCGTGGGGGGCATCCATGACCAGGCCACGGATCACGCTGATGGCGCGCTGTTCGAGACCGGGATCTCCGACGACGCCCGAGCCGGGACGATCGTGGAGAAGGCTCTGCGAGTTCATCGGTCCGCTCCCTGGCCGAACAGGGCGACCGAGGCGGTGAAGCCGTGCAGGTAGCTGCGGCGCCCCACGGGTCCGATCTCGCCGGCACAGAACATGCCGGCCAGTGGCGCCGGCGAGATCGCACCGGACACCACCGAGGCGTCGTGGTCGGCGACCCCGAACAGGCGGTGCCCCCGGCCGTTGCAGGTGAACAGCAGCGCACCCTCGGCCTGCCGCCCCGACATCAGCCGGTTCAGATCCTCACCTGCCGTGTCCGCGTCGCGGACGTGGAACTGCACCGAGGTGCCGGTCTCCACCATGTCACCCACCGCCAGGCCACGGGACTCCCGCTCGATGCCGAGCACCCCGCGCACCAGAAAATCACCCCTGTCGAAGTCCAGTTTGTGCTCGTTGACCACGATGCCGATGTGCAGGCCACGCTGTACCAGGGCGCGTTCGGCGTCGCTCAGGCTCCCCACGATCTCCTGCAGACGCTCGAGGGCCGGACGGCCCCCCAGTTCGTGGATCAGGTTGCGCTCGCCGCGGGTCACGACGTACGGCCGGCCAATCGGTCGACACCCTTGTGAAACCACGGTGGCGACCTCCGCGCCGGATGCGAGAAGCACGCCCACGGCGCCGTCGTCGAAGGTTTCCCCTCCGAGTACCAAGCGGTTGCCACCGGGTGACCCGGCTGCCGAGGCCAGGCCGCCGACCGCCCGTACCTGGGGGCTCGTGGCGTCGAGCTCCCCCAGGAGACGGTCGGCCGGGAAGCTGAACGGATCGGCGAGCAGCAGCAACGTCCGCGGGTGCTCGTCGACGGGGGGCAGGTCGTCGATCGGCGAGTGATCCGCTCCGAGCGCAGGGCCGAAGCGGATCGGAGCGGCGTCGGCCACCCGGGCACCCCACGCGACGACGGCAGGCACCTCCTCCAACTCGCGATTCCCGGCGATGACCGACACCGCACTGGCACCGAGCAGGAGTTCCGGCGCAAGCCGCTCGGCAAGAACGGCAGCGAGGGTATCCATGGCGTCGAGGTGCGCGGCGGTGGCGAAGAACACGACGAGGCTGGGGTCCTCCCCCCCGAACGACGCGGCCAGGTCACCGGCGACGGCCGCTGCCGCCGTTGCCGTGGAGTCCGCCTCCGAGCAGGCGACGGCGAAACTCATCGGTCCTGCGGCGGTGACGTGCGGCTCACGTGCCCACCGGGGGAGGGGGCAGGAGAGTGTACGGAACGACCGTGGCCTCCCCGTCCCCGAGACGGCAATGCGCCTCCACCGTGCCGTAGTCCTCGAACTCCATCTCGGCGCGTACGAGACGGAAATTGAACTTCCCGGGCTCCACCTGCAGGTACTGGACGTTGCGGGCGATCTGTGCGCCGTCGCGCCTGTAAACCACCTCGAGCACGGCGTTGCCGTCTCCGTCGGCAGGGCAGCGGACGATCACGACGAGATGCGGAGCCCAAACCACCGGCAGGTCATCGGGGGCGACGGCCGAGAAGTGCGCACCCGTGAGGTCGATGCGGGTGGACGGTCCGGGCACCTGGCGGACGTCGATCTCTTCGATGAACAGGGCCGCGACGATCTGCACGCTCTGACCGTATCGCCTCTGCAGGCGCGATCGGGGATTCTGTCGACCGGCGGTGTCGTCCGCCGCAAAAGCCGGGGATTCAGGCACCGGCCGGACCCGGAGTTGCCGGGAGCACCGGTTGGGCGGGGGCGGGGCCTACAGTTTGGATGGCATGTTTCGCATCTTCGTCCCTGTCGCCCTGCTCGCAGTCGCCGTCGCGACTCTGCTGGTGTCCAACAGGCTCGCCGAGGATCCGCAGCCGGCGGAACCGCGGGGCGTTGCCGGGGCGGAAGTTCCCCTGCTGTCGGCGCGACGCCTGCCCACCGTCGCCACCAGCGCCGCACCGCCGCCGCCGGCGCCTCGGGAGGTGACACTGGAGCGCGACCTGACAGCGCTCGCGGTTCACTCCCCGGCCAGGAGCTGCATTGTCGTGCGCCAGGCCGGGGAGGAGCTCTTCGCGAAGGACGCCGACGAGCCCCTGACGCCCGCGTCGCTGCAGAAGCTGGCCACGGCGCAGGCTGCCCTGGCAGCGCTGGGACCGGACCATGTCTACCGCACCACGGCCGTCGCCGAGGCCCTGCCGGTCGATGGCGTCCTCCCCAACGACCTCTACCTGGTGGGGGGCGGCGACCCGCTCCTGGCAACTCCCGATTACGCGTCGCTTCTGGAGAGGCAGGGTGCTGTCCCCACGCCGCTCGACGACCTGGCCGCCGACCTTGTGAGCCAGGGCCTGACCCGCATCTCCGGCGGTGTCATTGCCGTGGAGGATCGCTACGACGGAGCGACCGCAGTTGCTTCCTGGCCGGAGGAATGGGTGGAGAACGGCGCGACCGGAACTCTCAACGCCGTCGCTCTGAACCAGGGATACCAGACCCCCGAGGGCATCGAGAGAACGGCGGGACTCCTCTCCGAACCCGAGCCGGCCCTGCGCACCGCCGTTCTCTTCGACGACATGCTCGAAGCCCGTTCGGTGAGGATCCCCGAGAGGCCCGGCGTGGCGGCGCGGGACCGCGACTTCAGCGACTACGTCGCGTTGGGAACCGTTGAGTCGGCGCCACTGGGCGCGTACCTGCGCTTCATGCTGACCGAGAGCGACAACACGACGGCGGAGCTGATGCTGAAGGAGATCGGCTTGACGTGGTCCGGCACCGGTAGCACGCTCGACGGCGCCTTGGCGGTCCTGGATCTGCTGGCGGCCGATGCGGGCCGGCCGATTCTCGTGTTCCGACCCGCCGACGGCTCCGGCCTCAGCCCGGCGAACGAATTGAGTTGCGGGCAGGTTGTGGACATTCTCGAGATCGGGGGCGCCGACGGGGTGCTGGCGTCCTACCTCCCGGTCGTGGGCGAGTCGGGAACCCTCCGGAACCGCTTCGTCGATTCAACCGCCGTGGGCCGCGTGCGGGCCAAGACCGGATCGCTCGCCGGGGTGACGTCGTTGGCCGGGTTCGCCACAGGCAGTGACGGCCGGCCGATGACCTTCGCCGCCATCCTGAACGGCGAGGATCTCGCGGACACGACCGCGGATGCGTTCCTGCATCAACTGCTGGAGATTCTGGTGGCCCACCCCAACCTCGCGGAAGCAGACGGCGGTCGCGAGAGCGTTACCGACGAAGGGGGATAGCCCCTCGTGGCCATGGAGCCACCGGCCACGGAACACTCAGCGGTTCAGGAACTGCCCATGTTCCCTCTCCAGCGAGTGCCGTTCCCCGGCCATCCGATGTCTCTGGTGGCCCGCGCCGCGCCGCCCGGAACCTTCCGGGGATCAGGCCGGATGGGGGCCGACGGTAGACTTCACGGCATGGTTCCGGCTCCGGGCGACGAGACCCGGTACTCCGAGGGGTCCGCGGCAGGAACTCAGGCCCCGCCCGGGGAGTCGCCGCGGCCCGCCGTGACCGACGACCCGGCCGAAGTGCTCGCAGAACTCCGCGATGTCGTCCTGGCGTACTTTCGCCAGGAGGCTGTTGACCCGCTCAAGCGGTTGGCTGCCTGGCTCGGATTCGGACTCGCCGGCGGCATCTTCCTCTGCACGGGTCTGGTACTCCTGGCATTGGCGGGGCTGCGCGCCTTGCAGACCGAGACCGGTGATCACCTCGCCGGAAGCCTGAGTTGGAGTCCGTACGCCATCGTTCTGGCAGCGGTCCTGGTGGTCTTCCTGCTCGCAAGGGCGGCCGCGCGGGCGCGCCGCCGCGGGACACCGGAGCCGCCCGCGTGAATACCGGCACAGCCGGCATCAGCCGCGACGACCTCGAGGCCAAGCTGAGGGAGGTAGCGGATGCGCTGAACGCCGCCAGCGTGCCGGCTCGGCAAGCCGCATGGCGAGTCGGTGTGCTCTCTGCAGCGCTCCTCGTGGTCGCGGCGTACATCCTGGGCAGGCGCCGGGGCCGCCTGTCGCGGACGTTCGTCGAACTGCGTCGATACTGAGGTCCGGAGTCGTGGGATCCTTCGGGCGGATGCTGGTGATCGCCCGCCGGCGCGGCATTACCCGGGGTCTGTTCGGCACGAGCACGGGCTGGCTGATGGCGGGTCTGGTGGCCTGGGGACTGCGAGGACTGCGGCGCGCCCTGTGGCCGACCGCACCGGGCACGCAGAGCACCCTGCGGTTGCGGCCCGGAGAGTGTCTCGTCGTCACCCATGGGCCGCGGCGCCGGCGGCCCCACCAGGGCGCGTGAGCGAGGAGGAAGCACACAACACGGCGGCCGACCGCGGCACACCTCTAGCGCACGCTGCCCCGCCGCAGGACCACGTCGACCGGGTATTCGTCGGTGGCGACTTGGTGCTGCTCGTCGACCGGAAGGACCGGAGCTACCTGCGCCGCCTCGAACCTGGCGGGTTCTTCCACTCGCACACGGGCCTGGTGGCTTGGGACGATCTGCTGGACCGTCCCGAGGGCAGCGAGGTGCGCTCGGTCGGCGGGACCAGATTCCGGGCGTTCCGTCCCACGCTGTCCGACTACGTCATCAAGATGAAGCGTGGCGCGCAGGTCATCTATCCAAAGGATCTCGGTCCCATGCTTCTCCTTGCCGACATCGCTCCGGGCGACCGCGTCCTGGAATCCGGCGTGGGGTCGGGGGCGCTCTCGCTGGCACTGCTGCGTGCCGGTGCGGATGTCGTCGGGTACGAGATCCGCGGCGACTTCGCCCGCAGAGCCCGGAAGAACGTGCAGGAGTTTCTCGGACCCACCGCAGCGGCCCGCTACCACGTCGAAGAGCGCGACTGTTACGAGGGCGTCGATCTGGCGGACTTGGACAGGGTCGCCCTGGACCTGCCCGAGCCCTGGCGGGTCGTCCCGCATGCGTCCGGGTGCCTGCGCCCCGGTGGCATTCTCGTCGCCTACACCCCCAGCGTGATCCAGGCGGCGCGCTTGCGCGAGACGCTGGAGCGCGGGCCGTGGGCCCTGGCGGCCACCGTCGAGGTACTCCAGCGGGGTTGGTACATCGCCGGCGAGGCCGTGAGGCCCGAGCACCGCATGGTGGCCCACACCGGTTTCGTCACACACGCCCGACTCCTGCCGACCTAGGGGCGCTCCGCCGTGAACCTCCTGGACCTGGCAGTGCTGGGCCTGCTGCTGCTGGGGGCACTGCTAGGGCTGCGCACCGGACTGCTCCGGCCGGGACTCGCCTGGCTGGGCGTGGCGCCGGGGCTACTGGCTGCCACACGGCTCCTGCCCTGGGTTCTCGAGCAGATCGCCACCGACGTCCAGCGATGGCACCCCTTGGCGTATCCGCTGGGAGTGAGCGCAGGGATTCTCGTCGCCGGAGCCCTTGCCGGCCACCTTGCCGGTTCCGCTCTCGGGAGGCTGCTACACCTTGCGCTGCCGGAATCGCTGCGCAACGCCGACCGGGTCGCCGGATGTATCGCCGCCGCGGCGGCTATAGGGGCCATGGTCTGGTTGCTCGCGCCGATGGCCGCCACCACGCCGGGCTGGCTCGCCGAGCAGGCGGAGGGCTCGCTGTTCGTGGGATGGAGCCTGGAACTGCTGCCGCCCCCGCCGGAGGGTTTCGACCGCGTGGTCGGCTGGGTGAGCCTGCGTAGCGGCTGACGCCTCGAACGAAGAGGCGCGCGTCGCGGGAATCAGAAGCGGTGCAGGAAGTCTCTGAAAGGCGCCCGAGGCCGGCTCAGGCGTCGATCTCGATGAAGATGCACTCCCCGGGGCATTCCTCGGCGGACTCGATCGTCGCCTCTTCCTGGCCCGCCGGCACGACGGCCAAGCCGGTGGGGCCGCCGGGGTCGCTGAAGATGGTCTCACCCTCGCGCACGTAGGCCAAGCCATCGTCGAGCAGCGTGAACACGTCCGGCGCTATCTCCTCGCAGAGACCATCACCCGTGCACAGATCCTGGTCGATCCAGACCTTCATCTTGCCGCTCCCTGATTGAGTGGTCGGTGCGTGCCTGACCCGTTAACCACCGCATTGTCGAGTATAGCGCCGGCCCGGGCACGCCCCGCACGGATGCGGCCCGGGCGCCGTGGCCGGCCTTGCCGCGAGTGCGCCGCCGCCGGGGCGAGTGTAGTCACGTGAACCGAACGCGCCGCGTGTAGGGTCGCACCCGAAGGCCACCGGAGGGAGGTGAGACCATCGACGAGATCCCCAAGGATCAGAGCGTCCAGCTCAAGCTGCTGCGACAGGAGATCGAGGCGCTGCGGCGACGGCTGCAGGACACCCCCCAGCGCATCCGCACCCTCGAGGAGCGACTCCTGGAGACCAAGGGCCAGCTGGCCCAGGCCGTCTCGCAGAACGAGAAGCTGACCCACACCTTGCGCGAGGCGCGCGAGCACATCAGCGCCCTTCGGGAGGAGGTCGAGAAGCTCACCCAGACCCCGAATGCCTACGGCACCGTGCTCGGGCTGAATGAGGACGGCACTGCCGACGTGTTCTCCTCGGGACGCAAGATGCGGGTGGCGATCCACCCCGAGGTCGAGGGAATGCTGGAGCGTGGCCAGGAGGTCGCCCTCAACGACTCCCTCAGCGTGGTCCTCGCCCGGACCGCCGACGGAACGGGGGAGGTTGTCACGCTGAGCGAACTGCTCGATGGCGGCCGGCGAGCGGTGGTGAGCTGCCGGGCCGACGAGGAGCGGGTGGTCGACCTCGCCGACGATCTCACCGGCGTTCCTCTCCGCGTCGGTGACCCGATGCTCATGGATACCCGGTCCGGCCTCCTCATCGAGCGCCTCCTGCGCTCGGAGGTCGAGGACCTCGTTCTGGAGGAGGTGCCCGACGTCACCTACGACGACGTCGGGGGGCTCGACGCGCAGATCGAGAAGATCACCGACGCCGTGGAGTTGCCGTTTCTCTACGCGGACCTCTTTGCCGAGCACCGGCTGCCGGCGCCCAAGGGAATCCTGCTCTACGGACCACCCGGCTGCGGCAAGACATTGATCGCCAAGGCCGTGGCCAACTCGCTGGCCACCAAAGTTGCCGGCGCCACCGGCAACGACAAGGCCCGGAGTTACTTCCTGAACATCAAGGGTCCGGAACTGCTGAACAAGTACGTCGGCGAGACGGAGCGGCAGATCCGCCGGGTCTTCCAGCAGGCCAAGGATCGTTCCGCGGAGGGCTGGCCCGTCATCGTCTTCTTCGACGAGATGGAGTCGCTGTTCCGCATGCGCGGCAGTGGGATCAGCTCGGACATGGAATCCACCGTCGTGCCGCAGCTGCTGGCGGAGATCGACGGTGTGGAGGCCCTGCGCAACGTGATCGTGATCGGCGCCTCCAACCGCGAGGACCTGATCGACCCCGCAATACTGCGGCCCGGCCGGCTCGACGTGAAGATCAAGATCGAACGACCCGACGCCGAGGCGGCCGCTGCCATCTTCGCCCGCTATCTCACCGTCGACCTGCCCATCGCACAGAGCGCCATCGAGACGGTCGGCGGGGGCGAGCAGGACAAGGCGGTCCGCGGCATGATCGAGCAGACGGTGACGGAGATGTACAGCTCCGAGCAGCACAACGAGTTCCTCGAGGTGACCTACCAGAACGGCGACAAGGAGACCATGTACTTCCGGGACTTCGCCTCGGGGGCCATGATCGAGAACATCGTACGGAGGGCCAAGAAGCTCGCCATCAAGCGAGTCATCGCCGGCGGGCTCGGCGGGATCACGCTGGAGGACCTGTTGGTGTCCGTCGTCGGTGAGCACGCCGAACACGAGGATCTGCCCAACACGACCAACCCCGACGACTGGGCCAAGATCGCCGGCAAGAAGGGTGAGCGGATCGTTTTCGTGCGCACGCTCGTGCATCGCGACGACACCAACACCGGTGGCCGCTCCATCGAGCGGGTAGCCACCGGCCAGTACCTGTAACGCCCGCGGGACACGTCCGAACGTGGTCGTCCCCAAGATCTGCGGGATCGAAACCGAGTACGGGATCACCCACCGCGGTACCGAGGAGTCCAACCCGATCACGGCTTCCTCGCTGCTGATCAACGCCTACCTCTCCGGCCTCCAGCACGCTCCCGGCTCGCCGATGGCCCGCGTCGAGTGGGACTTCGAGGACGAGATGCCGGGCCGCGACGCGCGCGGGGTCGGCGGGGGAGAGGTGGCTTACGAGCCCGAGACGCACCTCGTCAACGCCGTGCTCACCAATGGCTCTCGCTACTACGTGGATCACGCCCACCCCGAGATCTCCGGACCGGAGTGTGCCGACGCTCGCAGCGCGGTGCTGTGGGACCGGGCGTCCGACGCCATCGCGCAGCGTTCCATGCGGGCGGCCCGGGCCCTTCTCCCGGAGGGCCAGGAGCTCGTGGTCTACAAGAACAACTCCGACGGCAAGGGCAACTCCTACGGCTGCCACGAGAACTACCTCATGGATCGAACCACCCCGTTCGGCCGGATCGTGCACGGCGCCACCGCACACTTCGTGACCCGCCAGGTCTTCTGCGGAGCCGGCAAGGTGGGCACCGAGGCGCCCGGCAGCGACCGTTTCGCGGTTCCCTTCCAGATCTCCCAGCGCGCCGACTTCTTCGAGGAGGAGGTGGGCCTCGAGACGACGCTGAAGCGTCCGATCGTCAACACCCGTGACGAACCGCACGCGGACGCCCGGCTCTACCGGCGCCTGCACGTCATCGTCGGCGACGCGAATCTCTCCGAGGTGGCGACCTTCCTCAAGATCGGCACCACGGCCCTGGTACTCGCCCTCACCGAACAGGATCTCTTCCCCGACGACCTCTGCCTCGCCACACCGGTGCAGGCGATCAGGCTCGTGAGCTACGACCTGAGCCTGCGCCGTCCGCTGCGCCTGGCGGACGGCTCGACCGCGACGGCGCTGGACATCCAATGGGACCTCCTGGAGCGCTGCGGCAAGTATTGCGACAACTTCGGGAACGACGCGGTGGGCGGCGACGTCGCGAACGACGTGCTCGATCGCTGGGAGTCGGTGCTCACCCAGCTGGAGGGAGATCCGCTGGCGCCCGCCGCGACCGTCGACTGGGTGGCCAAGTACCGTCTGCTGGATGCCTACCGGGAACGCAACGCCTGCGGTTGGACCGACACCCGCCTCCAGGCCTTGGACCTGCAGTACCACGATCTCCGTCCGGAGCGATCCGTGGCCGACCGCTTGGGCCTGGAGCGGCTGGTGAATGCCGACGAGGTCCTGTGGGCCATCGAGAATCCGCCCCCCGACACGCGCGCCTACTTCCGTGGTCGATGCCTCCAGCAGTTCGGCGAACACGTCGTCGCCGCCAACTGGGACTCCGTCGTGTTCGACCTGGGCGGCGAGACCCTGCGACGGGTACCCATGATGGAACCTGCCCGCGGAACCAATCATCATGTGGCTAGGTTGTTCGAGGAGTGTCCGACACCGGCCGACCTCATCGGAAGGCTGCAGCAGTGATGGGTGAGTACGAGTGCCATGGCTGAACGAGAGCGGATCCAGAAGCCGTCCAGGTCGAGTCCCGAGCAAGAACCGGCGACCGAGGCACCGACCGACAGCCGTTCGGGTGAACGTCTGAAGGCGGAGTTGGACGACCTCCTCGACGAGATCGACGAGGTGCTGGAGACGAATGCCGAGGAGTTCGTGAACTCCTACATCCAAAAGGGCGGGCAGTAGCACCTCTGGGTGGCGTGCCCACCCGTGAGCTGGGGTCGCCACGCACCCAACCCGGCGGCGAGTACCCTCACGACATGAGTCTTCCGCCGCGGCGGACCCTTCCCCTGTTCGGCATCGGCGAGGATCCCGGCCCGAGTTTCACCGGGCTGCTCGCCACGACGAGCCCCGCCGGTGGCGTCACGCCCGCCGTCGGTGGCCAGGGAGAACTGTCCGGCCTCTCGCACGCCACCACCGTCGTGGCCCTCCGCCACCGCGACGGGGTGGTGATGGCCGGCGACCGGCGGGCCACGGCCGGCAACTTCATCAGCCACCGCAGCATCGAGAAGGTCTTTCCCGCCGGCCGCTACGCCGGGGTGGCCATCGCCGGCGCGGCCGGGCCGTCGATGGAGATGGTCCGGCTCTTCCAGCTCCAGCTCGAGCACTACGAGAAGGTCGAAGGACAACCGATCAGTCTCGATGGCCAGGCCAACCAGCTCAGCCAGATGGTTCGGGCGAATCTGGCCTCGGCGCTGCAGGGTCTGGTCGTCGTCCCGCTGTTCGCCGGTTGGGACGAGCGCCGCCGCTGCGGGCGGCTGTTCCAGTACGACGTGACCGGCGGGCGCTACGAGGAGCAGGACTACGCCGCCGGAGGATCCGGCAGCCTGCATGCCGGCACCGTCGTGAAACTCGGATTCCGTCCGGCCCTGGAACCGGAGCAGGCCACCGATCTCGCCATCTCCGCGCTCTTCCAAGCGGCCGACGAGGACGCCGCCACCGGTGGGCCCGACCTGGTGCGGGGCATCTTCCCGGTCGTCGTCAACATCGACTCCGACGGCTACCGGCGCCTCGAGGACAGCCACGTCGAGGAGCGGTTCCGGTCGCTGCTGTCGTCGCTCGAGGTGGTGCCGGACGCCGAACGGAGCGCCGGTGGCGCCTCCTGACCCTGACAGATCGCTTCGGGGGGCTCGCCGCAGCCGGCGGAACGAGGACCGACCATGAACATGCCCTTCTACGTCGCCCCCGAGCAGATCATGAAGGATCGGGCCGACTACGCGCGCAAGGGGATCGCCCGCGGCAAGAGCCTCGTCGCGTTGACCTACCGCGACGGCATCCTGCTGTGCGCGGAGAACGTTTCGAACACGCTGCGGAAGATCAGCGAGATCTACGATCGCATCGCCTTCGCCGGGGTGGGCAAGTACAACGAATTCGACCAGTTGCGCATCGCCGGCGTTCGCCACGCCGACCTCAAGGGCTACGCGTACAGCCGCCAGGATGTGGACGCCCGCAGCCTCGCCAACCAGTACGCGCAGATACTCGGGCAGATCTTCACGCACGAGATGAAGCCCATGGAGGTCGAGATTCTGGTGGCCGAGATCGGCGGCGAGGCGGGCAGCGAGCAGCTCTTCCACATCCTCTATGACGGGACGGTCAACGACGAGAACCGCTGCTCGGTGCTCGGTGGTGAGGCCGATGCGATCTCCGAGCGTCTGGTGAGCCTCTACGAGCCGGAGCTGGAGGTGGCGCCGGCCTTGCGGGTCGCCGCCTCCGCGCTCGCCGGACCGGAACGAAGCCTCAGCGCCGACGATCTCGAGGTGGCCACCCTCGACCGCACGCTGGGCCGGCGCTGCTTCCGCCGTCTCGGGATTGCCGATGTCGACAGCCTGCTGCCCGAGGCGGAGCCCGACGCCCGGAATCAACCGGACCCCGAGCAGGCGGAGTAGGGGTCGCTCGGTGCAACGGCGCATCTACGGGATCGAGAACGAGTACGGCGTCACGTTCGCTCTGGGCAGCCAGCGCCGCCTCAGCCCCGACGAAGTGGCGCGCTACCTGTTCCGCCGGGTCGTGTCGTGGGGGCGGAGCAGCAACGTCTTCCTGGCCAACGGCGCCAGGCTGTACCTCGACGTGGGTTCGCACCCCGAGTACGCCACACCGGAGTGCGACTCCCTCTACGACCTGGTCGCCCACGACCGTGCCGGCGAGCTCGTGCTCGATCAGCAGGTCGCCTACGCCCAGGAGCGTCTCAATGCCGACGGCATGCGCGGCGAGATCTACCTCTTCAAGAACAACACCGATTCGGCGGGCAACTCCTACGGGTGCCACGAGAACTACCTCACCACGCGGCGCGAGGAACTGGCGGAGTACAGCGAGGTGCTCATTCCGTTCCTGGTGACCCGTCAGATCTATGCCGGTGCCGGCAAGATCCTGCTGACGCCCCGCGGCGCCAAGTACTGCATCAGCCAGCGGGCGGAGCACATCTGGGAGGGCGTTTCCAGCGCCACGACGCGCTCGCGGCCGATCATCAACACCCGCGACGAGCCGCACGCCAACGCGGAACTCTTCCGGCGGCTGCACGTCATCGTGGGGGACTCCAACATGAGCGAGTACGCCACCTTCCTGAAGGTCGGGGCGTGCAGCATCCTGCTGCAGATGTTGGAGGAGCCGTCGGCGGTCCTGCGGGACATGACGCTCGAGAACCCCATCCGGGCCATCCGGGAGATCAGCCACGATCTCACCTGCCGGCGACGCGTGCGGCTGGCCAACGGTCGGTTGCTGAGCGCCCTGGACATCCAGCGCGAGTATTTCGAACGGGCTCTGGACTTCTCCACCCGGTTCGACGTGGGTGTCGAGCAGAAGCGTGCCCTGCAGATGTGGGGGTACTGCCTCGAGCGCATCGAGCAGGATCCGTTGAGCCTCGACCGGGAGTGCGACTGGGTCATCAAGTACCGGCTGATCGACTCCTACCGCCGGCGCCACGGGATCACCTGGGAGGATCCCCGACTGGCGCTGCTGGACCTCAAGTACCACGACGTGAGCCGGCAGCGGGGGCTGTTCTACAAGATGCAGGACCGGGGTATGGTCGAGAAGATCTGTGACGAGAGCCAGGTGATCGAAGCCATGGAACGGCCTCCGCAGACCACCCGCGCCCGCCTGCGCGGGGAATTCGTGCGGCGCGCCAAGGAACGCAAGCGCGACTACACCGTGGACTGGGTGCACCTGAAGCTGAACGACCAGGCGCAGCGCACCGTGCTGTGCAAGGACCCGTTCAAGTCGCACGACGAGCGGGTCGAGAAGCTGATCGCATCACTGTGAGCGGCCGCGGGGAGCAACGGCGGTGACCGCCCCGGCGAGCGCCAAGCTGGAGCGGCTCCTGAATCTCACCGCGGCCCTCCTGGCAACCGAGCGATTGCTGCCGGCAGCGGAGATCCGTGCCAAGGTTGCCGGCTATGCCAGCGGCAAGGAGGCGTTCCGGCGGACGTTCGAGCGGGACAAGAGCGAGTTGCGCCGGATGGGGATCCCCCTGACGGTCGGGGTGGTTCCCGGGACCGACCCGCCCACCGAGGGCTACCGGATCCGTCCCCAGGACTACTACCTCGGCGATCCGGGCCTCGAGGCGGACGAGCGCGCCGCCCTGCACCTGGCGGCGAAGGCGGTGCGCCTCGAGGGCACGTCCGCCGACACTGCCTTCTGGGCGCTGGGCGGGTTGCCCTCCGGCGACGACACGAGCCCCGAACTGGCCGTGATCCCCTCCGACGAGAACCTGATCGTGCTCTACCGCGCCATCTGCGAGCGCAGCGTGGTCTCGTTCCGGTACCGCGGCGACCGGCGCTCGATCGAGCCGGTCCGTCTCCACTTCGCCCGCGGTCACTGGTATCTGGGCGGGCACGATCGGGACCGCCGGGCCTGGCGGCACTTCCGCCTCGACCGCATCGTGGAGCCGGCGGTCGGGCAACCGGGGGAGTTCGAGCCGGTGCCTGCCTCTGCCGGCGACCTGGAGAGACCTCCGTGGGAGATCGGCACGGACGTTGCGGTCGCGCAGCTGACGGTGGATGCCGAGGTGGCCGACTGGACGCTGGCGCAGACCGCTCAGGGCCTCCGCCACGAGCGGCGACCTGACGGGTCGGTGTGGCTGGAGGTGTCCGTCGCCAACCCCGACGCACTCGTGGACTTCGTGCTCGGTCTGCTCGAACACGCCGAACTCCTCGGCCCCGAGGAGTTGCGGGCGCAACTCCTCGGGCGGCTCCGGGCGTGCGCCGCGGCGGGAGCATCGGCAGTGGATCCACCCACCGCACACCGGACCCCTTCAGGCTCGACAGGCCCCGGGGAGGGCGCTCCAGGACCGTCTGCAGCAGCCGGCAGGCTCGGCCGGCGGAGGCTCACGTCCGCCGAACGCATGCAGCGACTCCTGCAACTCATCCCGTGGGTGGCAAGCCGCAGCGGCGCCGAACTCACCGAGATCACCGAGCGTTTCGACTATCCCGCCGACGAACTCCTCAGTGATTTGCAGCAGGTGGTCTTCATGGTGGGTGTCCCGCCCTACACCCCCGACGCTCTGATCGAAGTGGAGGTGGACGAGGGCTGGGTTCAGATCAACTTCGCCGACTACTTCCGCAGGCCGCTGCGTCTCACGCCCCCACAGGCGATCACGCTGCTCGTGGCGGCCACGAGCCTGCTCGGCGTCACCGGAGACGGCGCCCTGGACCGCGGGCTCGCCAAGCTCGCGCAGGTTCTGGGGGTGAATCCCACCGAAGCGCTCGAGGTACACCTCGGCGCCGGGGCCTCGGAGGTGCTGGGCACCCTGCAGGAAGCCTGTGGGAGCCACCGGGCCACGGCGATCCGCTACTACAGCTACGACCGCGACGCCGTCACCGAGAGGGTGATCGAGCCGTACCGCACGTTTGCCCTCGCGGGCGCCTGGTACGTACGCGCCTACTGCCGGCTGGCCCGTCACGAGCGAACCTTCCGGATCGACCGCACCTCGGCGGCGCAGCTGACGGACGAGTCGTTCGCGCCACCGTCGGAGCCGATCCCCGCGGTGGTGTGGGAGCCGTCTGCCGATGCACCGTGGGTGGACCTGGCTCTGGAGCCGGCGGCACACTGGGTGCTCGACTATCACCCGACAACCCGGCGCAGCTGGCACGGGGACACCTGCGTGGCTCGACTCGAGGTCGGAGGTATCGCCTGGTTGGAGCGCCTGCTCCTGAGACTCGGCCCGGCCGCGCGGGTCACCGACAGCAGCGGAATCCCGGCGGATCCCGGAGGCTCGGCGGCGCGACGGATCCTGGCGCGCTACGACGAATAACCGCAGGACAGGCAATACGGTCGGTTACGGTGAGTGCCCGATGACGCAGGAACCTCCAGGGGAATCACCGCGGGAGCCGGACCCGACCGACGCGGGATGGGTCGATCACATCCTCGATCAGTTGACCAACCGGCCGATGCCCGCGGGACCCGACGTGGAGCTTGCATCGTCACCGGATCCGGACGGACCCGAGCCGGCACCGGAGCCTCCCCCGGGGGCCCAGGATCCCGCCGCGCCATCACCACCACCTGCTACCGAGCCCGACGCACACGCGCCTCAAGACCGGCCTGCGGCGCCCGAAGCGCCACCTCCCCTCGTGCCCGCGCCCCCCGAGGACCCTCCGGCGGCGGTGCCACCGGGACTGCTTGACGAGTTGTTGTCGATGGATGCGGAACCCCCGGGTGAGGCGCCAATCATCTCGCCGCCGCCGATCACGCCACCGTCGGCAGCACCAGCGCCTGTGGCCCCGCCGCCGGCCGAGGCGCACGAGGCGGTGCCGTCGGCGCCGCCGCCCGTCGCTCCACGACCGCCCGCGCCACGGGCCGCTCCTCCACAGCCGCCCGCGCCGCCCGCTCCGCCGGAGGCACCACGGCGCGCCCAAGTGCCGCCGGCGATCCCGCCGCCTCCCCGCCGGCGCGCACCCCGACCCGGAGGACCCCCGGTGGGCCGCCGCGAGGATCCCCTGCTCGCATCCGCGCCACCACCACCTCCCCCAACGGCCCCTCCTCGGCGTCGCCGCACCCGGTCCGCCGCCCCCGAGGAGGCCGCGGACCTGTACGACGAGGACGCCTACGAGGGCTACGAGGAGGACTTCGGCGAGCACCTCGAGGAGTCCCGCACTCCCTGGCGCACCGTGGCGGGATGGGTCGTGACAGTGGCACTGGCCATTGTGCTGTCGCTGCTGATCCGCTCGTTCGTCGCCCACGCCTTTCACGTGGAATCCGGCTCCATGGAGCCCACCCTGACGCCCGGCGATCGCATTCTCGTCAACAAACTCACCGACAACCCGTCGCGGGGGGACCTCGTCGTCTTCGAGCGCCCCGACGGCGATCTGGTCAAGAGGGTCGTGGCATTGGAGGGCGAGACGGTCTACTTCGACGAAGGGCTCGTGAAGATCGGTGACAAGTGGCTCAACGAGCCCTATCTCTCCGCGGGGATCGGGACCTACGTGCGTTCCGCCATCCCCAACTGCGACCCGACGGAAGGCTTCGACGGCGCCGGCGCCTGCACGATCCCCGAGGGCCACGTGTTCGTACTGGGCGACAACCGGGGTGTCTCGTTCGACAGCCGCAACTTCGGTCCCGTCCCGCGCGATGACGTCATCGGCAGCGCAGCGTTCCAGTTCTGGCCCTTGGGCGATCTCCGCGGTCTCTGAGCGACAACCGGCGACTCGTTCGCGGCTAGTCGTAGTAGCGGGCGATGGCGTCCATCATCCGGTCGACGTGATCGCTGTAGACCGCGTCGATCCCGGCATCGAGCAGTTCGCCGAGGGTGCGGTCGTACTGGGCATCCCAAGCGAAGGCCTGTACCCCGAACCGGTGGAACAGCACGACTGTCCCCCCGGTCCAGTCGGCGTGAGGCATGTTGACGGCGTCGATTCCCGCTCGGGCCAGGCGCGCCGCCAGGCGCTCGGGACCGTGCTCCATGCGGCGGCGTCGCGTCGAGAGCACCAGGTGCACGTCGCTCCAGCGTCGCCGCCACTCCTCGAGGAGCGCCAGCGAGGACGTGCAGAGCCAGAGGCGTCCGGGAGCCTCGGCGCCGGCGCGGTATGCCGCCTCCACGACTCCCGGCGCGGCCTCCGGATCCTTGATGTCCACGGAGAACTCGAAACCGGTGCCGCAGGATTCGTAGAGTTCCTCCGGCGATAACACGCCGGGGGCCATGTCCGCACGGCCTGCCGTGCGCACCTTGCGCCGGACCAGGCGGGGGAACGGCGGGCGAAAGCGGCTGCCGTGGTGCAGGACCACCGAGCCGTCGGCCGTGAGCCGTGCATCACTCTCCAGTCCCGTCGCCCCTCGCGCCAGAGCAGCCTCGAAGGCACCCCGGGAGTTCTCCGCGGCGTCCGCCATGCCGCCCCGGTGGGCGAATCCGATGGGACGCGACACGAGGGCGGGAAGACGCGGGGCCATGCCTCATTGTGCCCTCCACCGGCCCGATTGTGGCCCAGGGATAGGCTGGCCGCGTGCTGAACGTCGGACCTGGTGAGGTACTGGTGATCCTCGTGATCGCCTTGGTCGTCCTCGGTCCGAGCCGGCTCCCGGGAACCGCTCGTGCCATGGGACGCATCCTGGCGAAGACCCGCCAGATCATCACGAAGTTCCAGCAGGAGATGCAGGCCGCGGCGGATGCCCCGCTCGAGGCGCTCGCCCGAGAGCGGGGCCGCAGCGAGCCCACCCCAGCGACCGCGCCCGACACCTCGACCGACCCCGCTACAACCGACGAAGAACCCGACGAGGCATCCTCGCCCTCATCCGAGCCCGGACCCGATCACAGCGACGCTTGATGAGCGACCTCGAAAGACCCGAGAGGTATTCGAAGGGGCGGATGACCCTCATCGAGCATCTCACCGAACTGCGCCGCCGGCTGATCATCTCCCTGATCGCCCTCGCCTGTGGCTTCGTCGTCTGCTGGGTGTTCTACCCGCAGATCCTGGACTTCCTGGTGGCGCCCTACTGCAACGTCGTCCCGCCCGACGCCGAGGGACTCGACGCCCCCGGAAGCTGCCGCCTGCTCGTCCTCGATCCGCTCGAGCCGTTCGCCGTGCGCGTGAGCGTGGCCGGCTACGGCGGCGTGGCGCTGGCGATGCCCATCCTCCTGTGGCAGGCCTGGCGGTTCATCACGCCCGCCCTCTACCCCCGCGAGCGCCGCCACACTCTGGCGTTCGTCGTGCTGGCCGCGCTGCTGTTCGCCGGTGGTGTGGCGCTGGCGTTCTGGAGCATCCCCCGCGCCCTCGAATTCCTGGCGACCATCGGTGGCGACGACCTCGTCAGCTTCTTCTCGCCGCGCCGCTACATCTCGTTCGTCGTGAAGATGGCTCTGGCTTTCGGCTTGGGCTTCGAGTTCCCGATCGTCCTGATCTTCGGCCAGATTGCCGGTTTCATCCCCACGAGCACGCTGCAACGCATCCGCCCGTGGGCCGTGGTGGGCATCGTGGTTGTCGGCGCCGTGATCACCCCCACCGGTGATCCCTTCACGCTGCTCGCCCTCTCGGGACCCATGTACGCGTTCTACGAGCTGTCGATCCTCTTCGGGGTTCTGCGGCGGCGACGGAAGGAACGCGAGGAGGCTGCCGGGAGCCTCCCCACCACGCCGGTCGACCGTTCGCCAAGCAGCGTCTCGTGACCACCGCCGAAGCCGCGACCTCGCCAGGTACCTATCCGTTCGAACTGGATCGCTTCCAGATCGAGGCGATCGCCGCGATCGACGACGCCGCATCGGTGATTGTCTCCGCGCCCACGGGCGCAGGCAAGACGGTCGTGGCCCTCCACGCCGTGCGGGTGGCGCTCGCGGAGGGGCGACGGGTCTTCTACACGGCGCCCATCAAGGCACTGTCCAACCAGAAGTACACCGATCTGGTGGCCGAGCACGGGCCGGAGGCGGTGGGACTGCTCACGGGCGACAACGCCATCAACCCGGCGGCTCCTGTGGTGGTGATGACCACCGAGGTGCTGCGCAACATGATCTACGCCGACTCGCCGGATCTCCGCGAGCTGGGCTGGGTCATCCTCGACGAAGTGCACTACCTGCAGGATCCCTACCGCGGTCCGGTCTGGGAGGAGATCATCATCCACGCACCACCGGCGGTGCGTTTCGTGTGCCTCTCGGCCACCGTCTCCAACGTCGAGGAGATCCGCTCGTGGATCGCTGAATTGCGGGGTCCGGTTCGAGCCGTCACCGAGACGCGACGGCCGGTGAATCTCGACAGCCTGCTGTGCTTCGGGGAGAACGAGCGGGCGAACCTGCGCTTCCTGCCGGTGCTCGTCGGTGACCGCCCGAACCCCGAGGGAGAGCGTCTCGATCGCGATCGCCGCGCCCGCCGTCGCGCGCGCGGCGCCGGAGGGCGGCGTTGGCGCGCCCCCGACAGGGTCGCGGTGATCGAGACGCTGGCGCGTCGCCGGATGCTGCCGGCCATCTATTTCATCTTCAGCCGGGCGGCCTGTGACGACGCTGCCCGCCTGATCGCCCGAGCACCTCTGGAACTGACCACGCCCGCCGAGCGCCGCCAGATCGCCGAGGTCGTCGAGCCCCACATCGCGCCCCTGGGCCGCAACGACCGCCGCGCGGTCGGCTACGAGGCCTGGCTGGCTCAGTTGCTCAACGGCGTGGCCGCGCACCACGCCGGCATGCTGCCCCCGTTCAAGGAGGCGACCGAGGCATGCTTCATCCGCGGGCTCATCAAGGTGGTGTTCGCCACCGAGACGCTGTCGCTCGGTATCAACATGCCGGCGCGCACCGTGGTGATCGAGAGGCTCACCAAGTTCTCCGGCGAGGGCCACGAGTTGCTCACGCCGTCGAGTTACACACAACTGACCGGGCGTGCCGGCCGGCGCGGCATCGACGATCAGGGATACGCCGTGGTGCTGTGGAGCCCTCGGTTGCGGTTCGGCGACGTCGCGGGACTCGTGAGCAGCCGGACCTTCACCCTGGTCTCCGCCTTCCGTCCCACGTACAACATGGTGGTGAACCTCATCGCGCGTCTGCCGCCGGAAGAGGCCCGGAGCGTGTTGGGACGCTCCCTGGCGCAGTACCAGTCCGACCGCGAGGTGGTCGTGCTGGAACAGCAATTGCAGGACAGCCGCCGGATGCTGGCCGAGACCAACGCCGCGGCGCGCCGGAGGGGAGGCCACGACGCGGAGCGGCGGCTCCGCCGCGTCACACGCCGGGTGGAGGATCTTCGCAACAAGCTGAGAAGCAAGAAGGACACGCTGGCCACCGAGTTCGACGAACTCACGGAGGTGCTCCGCCGGCGCGGCCACCTGGACGGCTGGGCGCTCGCCGACAGCGGCCGGCGTCTCGCCGGCATCTATCACGAGCGCGACCTCCTCGTGACCGAAGCCCTCATGGGCGGGCACTTCGACGGCCTCGATGCGTCGTCGTTCGCGGCGCTCCTGGCGTGCTGCACCTACGAGCGCCGCGGCGGTGACGTTCCCGTGGAGCCACGCTGGCCGGCAGCGGCGTTGCGCGGTAACTGGGCTCGCCTCGGTGAGTTGCACGACTCGCTCGCAGCGATCGAGACGGCCTGCCTCGGCCGTCCTCGCACCCGCCCGCCCGACGGGGGTTTCGCGCCGGCGGCCTATGCCTGGACAGCTGGAGCGGGCCTGGCGCGCGTGCTCGACGACGACACCACCCCGGGTGATTTCGTGCGCAACGTGAAGCTCGTCTGCGATCTGGCGCGCCAGCTCGGGCGGGTGGCGCCGGAGCCGGCGACATCAGCAACAGCCCTCGAGGTCGCCAAGGGGATGTTCCGCGGCGTCGTGGCCGCCTCCGCTCTGGACGCGGCGGGCTGAGACACCGCCGAGCGCTGTCCGGCCACGAGGGACGCCCGAGAGGATCCGGCTTGGGAATCCGCCGCGGCCGCAACTGGGGATCTCCCGGGGAACTGCCCGACGGCGGCGTGATCGTCAGCAGCGACGCCGAGGCGCGGCGGGTCGTGGAGGACGCACGCCGCCGTGGCGATCCGCTGCCGATTCTGGGCCTCGCCGGCGGGGACCTCTGCCGCACGCTGGGTGGTAGCGGCGACGTCGCCCGCTTGCGAGGGGGCGGGAGCGTCTTGACCTGTGACCTGGGTTCCGTGCTTCTCGACGGGCGGATCCACTGGTTCACGGCCCACCTGATCGCCCGGCGAACCTGGCTGACCGGCCGCGCCCTGGTCGTCATGAACGCCGCGTTTGTGGGCCGCTGGAATCTCGGCCCGCGCGCCCACCCCGGCGACGGCCTGCTCGACATCAGCGATGCAGATCCACCCCTGCGACAGCGGCTCGGAGCGTGGCGACGCCTGCCGTCGGGCACGCACGTTCCGCACCCCGACATCGCCACCAGCCGGGTCGCTTCGTTCAGCACCTCCTTCGAGCGGCCCGTGCCGGTCCTGTTGGACGGCGTGGCCGCCGGCACGGCGCGGACGCTTACCGTCCGGGTCGAAGCGGACGCCCTGAGGGTGGTCGTGTAGGCGCCGATCGATCCGAAGGGCGCGCGACGGCGGGTGGTAGATTCGCTCCGTGGCCCAGAGTTCGCCCGGCACGGCCGACGCCAAGGCCCGTGCTGCGGCGGCGGTCGAAGCTCGGGCGGAACAACTGGTCGAGATCTCCCACCGCATTCACGAGAACCCCGAATTGGGGTTCGAGGAGTACTTCGCCCACGATCTCCTCGCCGGTGCCGCCGAGGACGCCGGCTTGGCGGTGCAGCGACAGGCCTACGGGGTGGAGACCGCGTTCGCCGCCCGCGCCGGGGAGAGCGGACCACTCGTGGCGATCCTGTGCGAGTACGACGCGCTGCCGGACATCGGTCACGCCTGCGGGCACAACATCATCGCCGCCTCCGGTCTGGGGGCGGGGTTGGCGGCGGCTGAGGTCGTCGAGGAGCTGGGGGGACGCCTGCTGATCCTGGGCACGCCCGCCGAGGAGGGCGGCGGCGGCAAGGTCCGTCTCATCGACGGTGGTGCGCTCGAAGGCGTCGACGCCGCGATCATGCTCCACCCCGCCGGTCTGGAACTTGCGGAGATGCAGACCCTGGCCGTGCAGCAGCTGTACGCCCGCTACCACGGCCGCGCCGCCCACGCGGCGGCCGCGCCGTACGCCGGGCGCAACGCTCTGGACGGCGCGGTGCTCGGATACGTGGCCGCGGCCGCCCTGCGACAACACATCGGGACCGACGAGCGCCTGCACGGGATCTTCACCGACGGGGGTCAGAAACCCAACATCGTCCCTGCCTACGCCGAGACCCACTGGTACGCCCGATCGCCCACAACTGCCCGGCTGGAGGTGTTGAAGGAGCGGCTGGAGTCCTGCCTGACCGGCGGGGCCGCCGGCGCCGGAGTCGACCTCGAGTTGGAATGGGCGGGCTTCATATTCCAGGAGGTGCGAAGCAACGCGCCGCTCGTCGAACTCTGGTGCGCCAATGCGGCAACCCTCGACCGGCACCCGCAGCAACCTGCTCCGGGTCGCACCGTGATCGGCAGCACCGACATGGGCAACGTCAGCCAGTTGGTTCCCTCGATCCATCCCATGATCGCGGTTGCGCCACCGGAGGTGGCCATCCACACCGAGTCCTTCGCCGACTACGCCCGAAGCGCCAGCGGTGACCGCGGCGTGATCGACGGCGCCAAGACGCTCGCTGCGGTGGCAATCGACTACTGGTCCGACGAGTCGGTCCGTGCCGCGGTGGCCGCCAACTTCGCCGGCGGCCAGGTTGCCGCTCCGGCAGCAATCTGACAGGGCACCGGAGCGGGCGGCAGCCACGGTCGATGTACGTCGCGGAGAACTTCACCCCTGCCGAGACCGAGATCCTGCGGCGCTACTTCACGAACCTCGACCAGCCCGTCTTCGCCCTTGTGAACCTCCCGGAGGTCGTGAAGGGGGCGCTGTTCGCCCGCTACTCGCGGTCGGCCAAGAGCCTTCGGCGCCTGTTCCTGGACGAGTTCGTGGGTGAACTCGACGTCAGCGGTGACCTCGGCGTGGACGCCACCATCGGTCTGCGGCGTGCGGAGGAGCTCTACGACAGGGTTTTCTTCGAGTACGGCGACGATTCCGTGGCGCAACTCGGTGGGGTGCACCTGGCCTGCGAGCAGGCATCCAACCTCCTGACCAAGGTGCTCGAGTGGGGCAGGCTCATGTCGTACCTGGAGCAGTCGACCCGGTACGTCGCCTACGACGCGCGCCTCGGGGGCCGCTACCGGTACTACCGCGATCCGGACATCCTGCGCTCGGTTCACGGCGCGCGCTACGTGGCCGACCTCGACGGCATGTTCGAGTCCTACGGCGCCACGCTGCCGATCATGAACGAGCACTTCCGGCGGCAGTTCCCGAAGTCACCGGGGGACTCGGACTTCGTGCACCGCCAGGCCATTCGTGCCAAGTCGTTCGACGCCGTTCGAGGGATGCTGCCCGCCGCCGCGCTGTCCAACGTGGGCATCTACGGCAGCGGGCAGGGTTACGAGAACCTGCTGCTGCGCATGCGGGCGCACCCGCTGCCCGAAGTCCGCACCTACGCCGGCATGATGCTGACCGAGCTGCGGAAGGTCATCCCCTCGTTCCTCAAGCGCGTGGACATCGAGGACAGGGGAGTGGCGTGGAGTCGCTACCTGCGCGGGACGCAGGAGGCCATGGCGGAATTGGCGGAAGGCCTCGTTGGCGGGACCGGTGACGGGTACGCCGCGTCGCCGGCCGTACAACTCGTGGATTTCGATCCCGATGCCGAGGTGAAGTTGGTGAGCAGCGCCCTCTACTCCCATGTGGACCTGCCGGAGGAGGAGTTGCGTACCCGTGTGCTGGATATGTCCACCGAGGATCGTCTGAAGGTGCTGCGCACCTACGCCGGGGAGCGCGGCAACAGGCGGCACAAGCCGGGTCGCGCCCTGGAGACGCCCTCCTACCGGTTCGACGTGCTGTGCGACTACGGCGCGTTTCGCGATCTGCAGCGCCATCGCATGCTGACGATCGAGTGGCAACGGCTCGCACCGGCGCATGGCTACAGCCTGCCGGAGGCGGTCGAGGCGGCAGGACTCGCAGAGCTGTTCGAGGAGACCATGGCGCGGAGCGCCGACCTGCACGACACATTGGTGGGGGACTTTCCCGAACAGGCCGCCTACGCCGTGGCGCTGGCCTACCGCATCCGCTTCGTCATGCAGATGAACGCCCGCGAGGCGATGCATCTGATCGAGTTGCGCAGCAGCACCCAGGGGCACCCCGCCTACCGGCACGTGGCCCAGGAGATGCACCGTCTCATCGAGACCACCGCCGGCCATCGGGCCATTGCGGGGATGATGAGCTTCGCGAACCGCTCCAGTGAGCCCGAGCTGGAACGACTCGCCTCCGAACGCCGCGCGGCGACGCGCCGCAGCAGCGCTATCTAGCCCGGCTCCCCGCGTAAGAATCGCGGGGTCAGCGTCACCGCATTCGGTCCCGCGCACCTCTATGATCCGCCTTCTCAGGTGTTCAGTACCGTCCCACGCAGCCGGAGAGACCCATGTCCGACGATGACAACCTGATGGGGCTCGACCTCGATCTCGAGGACGAATCAGAGGGCGACTTCGATCCGGAGTTCGAGGAGGAACTCGAGGCCGAGGAGGATCCTCTCGGCGACATCGAGGAGGAGGACGAGAAGGACAAGGAGGACGACACCCCCGAGCGCAACACCAAACGGCCGACCACGAGCGACCCCGAGTTCGACGACGAGGTCGACCCGGACAATCTCGAGGACGACCTCAACACCATCCTGCGCGATCGCATCGCAGCGGGGGATGACCTCGCCGCCGATGACGACACCGACGAGGCTGACAGCGGTCAGCCGGCGGAGATGCTCGGCACTGTGACGCCGCGACGCTACGACGAGTGGCTCTGCGAGGGGTGTTTCCTGCTCGTGTCGAAGAGCCAGCTCGGCAGCCGGAGGGATCCTCGGTGCCCCTCCGGCGAGGAGATCTGTCCGTCGCTGGACAGGCTGGGCCCCTGAGAGTCACCGTCACCACCGCCACGGGCGCCGATGGCGCGACGTTGACGGACCTTGCCAACGCGGCGAGGAGCGAGAAGGCCACCCAGCGGGGCGGCGCCATGCTCTTGGCAAGCCGCTACCCCGAGCCTTTCGACGTCGCCGGCATCCGCCGCTCTCTTGGAGACGGTGGGCGGCAATTCTGGATGGGCAACCTCGACGGCGTCGCGGTGGGTTTTGCCGCAGCCCGGCTGCCGCGGCTTGCGGACGGGTCCCTGCTCGCCACCGTCGAGGCGCTCTACGTGCTGCCCGAAGCCCGCGGGGTCGGACTCGGTGAAGCGCTGATGGAGGAGGTCCTGGCGTGGGCGACCGCAGCCGGCGCGTTCGGCGTGGACTCCATCGCCCTGCCCGGTGACCGGGTGACGAAGAACTTTTTCGAGCGGTTCGGACTCACCGCCCGCGCTCTGCAGGTCTATCGGCGGCTCTCACCCGCACCCGAGGCCGGCCCGGGCTGATGCGACCGGAGATGTGCGTCGGCGCTGTTGCCGTCCGGGACGGGTGCGTGCTGCTCGTTCGACGCGGGCACGGGCCCGCCGTCGGGCGGTGGTCCGTGCCCGGCGGGCGGGTCGAGTGGGGCGAGACGCTGGCCGCCGCGGTGGTCAGGGAAGTAGCCGAGGAGACCGGGCTGGAGGTCACCTGCGAGGGGCTCGCCGACTGGGTCGAGCGCATCGGCGAGGACTATCACTACGTCATCGCCGATTTCTGGGTCGCGGTCGGCAGTGAGGACTCGCCCGTCGCCGACGACGACGCCGCCGAGGCCCGCTGGGTACCGCTGTCCGAGCTAGACGACCTCGACCTCACCAGCGGGTTGGGAGATTTCCTGCGTGACATCGGCGTCGGGGACGTCATCGACTGAGAGTTCCGCGGCGCCAGGAGGTTCCGCCTCGACAGGAGGCTCGAGTGCGCCAGGAGGTTCCGCCTCGACAGGAGGCTCGGCTGCGCCAGGAGGTTCCGCCTCGACAGGAGGCTCGGCTGCGCCAGGAGGTTCCGCCTCGACAGGAGGCTCGAGTGCGCCAGGTGGATCCGCCTCGACAGGAGGCTCGGCTGCGCCAGGTGGATCCGCCTCGACAGGAGGCTCGACTGCGGTAGGTGGATCCGCCTCGACAGGAGGCTCGAGTGCGCCAGGTGGATCCGCCTCGACAGGAGGCTCGGCTGCGCCAAGTGGTTCCGCCTCGACAGGAGGCTCGACTGCGGTAGGAGGTTCCGCCTCGACAGGAGGCTCGAGATGCTCCGCGAACTGGATTCGCAGCGCCGGCAGGCGGTCGCCGAAACGCCGGACCGTGCGCAGCAACCGCTCGGACGGCTCCGCGGGAAGGCTTCGCGCCGTCAGAACCAGGCGGATCGGCGACTGCGCGGCCGCCTCGAGCATCCGCACCCACAGATCATCCTCGGCGTCCGCGTTCAGTTGGGATGCCGCAGATTCCCGCAGGGTTCCCGCGAGGCTCTCCGGGAGGGGTGTGCCGGTCTTCGGAGGCCGCTGGCTGACCCGCAACGCGGTGATTACGCGGCCCTTCCTGAGCAGCGAACCGAGGTCGGCAATCCAGGCCGAGTGCTCGCGATCGACGCGGGCAGCCAGGTTCCGGCGCAACTCGTCGGCAAGGCTGCGAACCTCGTCGGAAGCAATGTGCTGGGGTGTTCCAGCGACCACCGACCGAAGATCGCGCAGATCGATATCGTCGGTCACGCCGCGGGCCGCCTCGGCTCGATCGCGCCAGTCGGCGGCACGCAAGCCCGTGAAGACCTCCTCCACGACGGTGAGGCGCGCCTCAGCCATCTCACCGGACTCCTTCGCCTCCTGGCCGGCAGCGCTCTCGCTCTCCTCCTGGGTGGCCTGGCGCACGGCGCGGATTCCCTCGTTCGCCAGCCGCTCGGCGATTGCCCGCCGCTCCGGCTCAAGCGTGGCCAGCCAGGCGTCGCGGTGCTCGCTTCCGGATCGCAGGCGCGGCGCGCGCTGCGGCCTGTCGGCCCGGTCGCCCCGGCCGCCCCGATGGCCCGATCCCGAGCGCTGGGATCGCCCGTCGTCACGACGCCCGCGCCCGCCGCCTCCGTCGCGGCGCGAGCGCCCGCCGTCGCCACGACGCCCGGACGGCCGGTCGCCACGGTCGGTTGCCTCCTTGGTGTGACGGGCGGGGCCGGTCACCCCTTCTGTGAAGCGCTGCCCGCCGATGTGCTCGACTCGCGGAGTCTCGGGCTTGTCCGCCTTGGCCGGAAGCACCTGGCGCACGGCTATGCCGTCGACGCTCACCTCGGCCTCCACCCGGAGAACATCGCCCACGGCGGCGCCCGCCGGCAGCAGCTCAGGCTCCAATACCCCCTTCGGCTGGCGCGCTCCGGCCGCGCGCCACGTCCAGATGCCGTCGGAGCGGCGGCTCGTCAACATGACGTCGAGGCGATGCGGCACGCCCTCAACGCTAGCTGAGCGTTGAGGGAACAGACGCCCGACGTCTCGAGAGGGACGCCTCGCGAGCGGGACTCACTCCACGTACCGGCGGGGGAGTACCGGCGGGTTGTCCGATGCAACCTTGCAGCCGGCTTGCGACTGGACGTAGAGTGGTTGGCGCAATCGGGGAGCTCGAGGCATCGGGCTGAGAGGGCGAGGGGACTCGCCGACCCGCAGAACCTGATCTGGGTAATGCCAGCGGAGGGAAACCATGCACAGGACCTGTCCAACTCATCGTTTCCTCATTTTTCTGAGTTCGCTCGCCCTAGCCGTCCTCCTCATCAGCGGGTGCGGCGATGACTCCGGTTCGCCAGCAGCGGCCGAACCTACGGCCGAGGCGGAACCCGGGGAGATCACCGTGGTCACGCACGATTCCTTCGCCGTCTCCGAGGGCATCATCGAGTCGTTCGAGGAGAGCACGGGGATCACGGTGAATCTCCTGACCGGCGAGGACACCGGGTCGATGTTGAGCCAGGTCATCCTCACGAAGGACAACCCCATCGCCGACGTGGTTTACGGCATCGACAACACCTTCCTGCAGCGAGCGCTGGACGAGGACCTCTTCATCCCTTACCGCTCGCCTGCGGTCGACGCCGTTCCGGGCGAGTTGCAACTCGACGCCGAGAACCGCGTCACCCCCATCGACTACGGCGACGTGTGCGTGAACTACTGGATCGACGCCACCGACGGGCCGCCGCCGGAGACCCTCGAGGATCTCGCCGATCCCCGTCACGCAGGGTCGTTCGTCACCCAGAACCCCGAGACCTCCTCACCGGGCCTGGCGTTCCTGCTGGCCACGGTGGCGGCCTTCGGTGTCGACGGCTGGGAGGACTACTGGGCAGTCCTGCGTGACGGGGGAGTGTCCGTCACCGCCGGCTGGAGTGAGGCGTACTTCGGGGAGTTCGTGGCCGGGGGCGGCGACCGTGCTCTCGTGACCTCCTACGCCACGAGTCCCGTGGCCGAGGTGCTCTTCGCCGACCCGCCGACGGACACCCCGCCGACCGGTGTGCTGACCGACGGCTGCTTCCGCCAGATCGAGTTCGCCGGCATCCTGGCGGGAACCTCGAACCTCCCCGGGGCGCAGGCCTTCGTGGACTTCATGCTCTCCGACACGTTCCAGGAGGACATCCCGCTCAACATGTTCGTGTTCCCCGCCAGCGGTTCCGCCCAGGTTCCCGAGGTATTCGCCGAACATGCCGTCGCGGTGGATCGGCCGCTCAGTCTCGACCCTGCCCTCATCGCCGCCGAGCGTGACAACTGGACCCGCCGCTGGGTGGAGATCGTCCTGCGGTAGGGGAGCGGCGCATGAACTCCGAACCGGCCTCCATCGTCATTCCGGCGAAGGCATGTCCCGGACCCCGATCCGAGGCCGGAATCCACGTTCCACCGGCTCAGACTTTGCTGTGCCTGCACCGCCCAGCGTTCTGACCTCCGGCACGTAGCAGTTCCGCCGTCCATGGCCGCCACGCCCGCCGGCGAGGGGAGGATCGGCATCGCCGGCGCCGAGGACGGCCGGTGGCGAGACCGCGTCCGTGAACCGCAGACGGGTCGTTCCCGGGTCGCGGCCGTCGCCCTGGCGGCGTTGCCTGCGGCGTTCATCGGCGTGTTCTTCCTGTACCCGCTCGTCGGGGTGCTGACTCGCAGCTTCGACGCCGGAACCCTGCTGGAGACCTGGCGCAACCCGGTGACGACCGACGTGCTGTGGTTCACCACGTGGCAGGCGCTGGCGTCCACCGGGCTCTGCCTGGCTGCTGCGCTGCCCACGGCGGCGGTGCTGGCGCGCCTGCGCTTCCGCGGCCGCAGGCTGGTGCACGCGTTGCTGGTGGTGCCTTTCGTCCTGCCCACGGTGGTCGTCGCTGCCGCGTTCCTCTCGCTCATGGACCGGTTCGGCCTGACCGATCGGTTCCATCACACGGTCTGGGCGATCCTGGCGGCCCACGTGTTCTTCAACTACGCGGTCATCGCCCGCTCGGTGGGTGCTTTCTGGTCGCAACTCGACCCGGCCCCCGAGCACGCCGCGGCAGTGCTTGGCGCCGGCCCCCTGCGTGTGTTCTCCCTGGTCACACTGCCGCGCCTGACGCCGGCTGTGGCTGCGGTAAGCGCCATCGTGTTCCTGTTCAACTTCACCTCCTTCGGGGTGATCCTCATCCTCGGCGGCCCGCGCCGGGCGACACTCGACACCGAGATCTGGCGCTTCGCCGTGCAGCGCCTGGAGTTCGACACGGCCGCGGCCCTGGCGCTCCTGCAGTTGCTGTGCGTGCTCCTGCTCGTGGTTGGAGGCACCGTGTGGCAGCAACGTCGGCACGTTCCCGAACGTCTCCTCACCGACGGCTCCCGGAGCCCGCGGGGTCGCGGCGACCGCCTGCTGCTGGGTGGCACGCTGGGCGTGGCGGCTGCGGTTGTGGGGTTGCCGCTCGCAACGCTGGTGGAGCGCTCACTTCGGAGCGGTGGCGCCTATACCTTCGACAACTACCGCCGCCTGGGGGCCGGCGGCGAGCGCCTGCAGGCGCTCTTCGTGTCGCCCCTCTCGGCCATCCGGCACTCCCTGGAGTTCGCCGCCACCGCCATGGGCATCGCCACGGTCGGAGGCCTGCTGGTTGCCATCGCCGTCACCGGCCGGCGCAGGCGCGGCGCGGCGGCCCTGGAGGGCGCCTTCCTGATGCCGCTGGGTACCTCGGCGGTGATCCTGGGGTTCGGGATGCTGCTGGTGCTGGACCGCCCGCCGCTGGATCTGCGACTCTCCTGGTGGCTGGTGCCGATCGCGCACGCCCTGATCGGGATGCCGTTCGTGATCCGCTCGGTGACCCCGGCCCTGGCGGCGATCAGCCCCCGCCTGCGCGAGTCCGCGGCCGTCCTCGGGGCCCGGCCGGCCCGCATCCGGCGCGAGGTGGACCTGCCCTTAGCGATGCGCGGGCTTGCCGTGGGGGCAGGTTTCGCCTTCGCCGTGTCGCTGGGGGAGTTCGGCGCCACCGCCTTCGTGGTACGCCCGGAGCGTCCCACCGTGCCCATCGCCATCTTCCGCCTGCTGGGACGCCCCGGCGAGGCCGCGTTCGGGCAGGCCATGGCCATGAGCGTGATACTGCTGGTGATGACCGCAGCGGCCGTCCTCCTGATCGATCGCCTCCGTCCTGTCGGGGCGGCGGACTTCTGAGATGCACGACCAGGACAGCGGCACGGGCGCCCGCAAGGCGACGGGCAACAGCGGTGGAGCGCGGCGGGCAGCCGGCGACCAGATTGCCGGCGGGCGCAGCGCCGGCAGGGGAGAGGGGCAGGAGACCCACATCCCGACGGCGAACCCCGCACCGTCACCCCCGAAACCTCCGGAGCCCAGCTCCCCATCGTCATTCCGGCGAAGGCCGGAATCCAGTACCCGAGAGGGATTGGCAATCCGCGGCCTAGGCGTGAGCCTCGGCGGCAAGGCCATCCTGGCCGGTCTGGACCTGTCGGTGCGGCGTGGCGAGATCCTGGCTCTTCTGGGACCCAGCGGCTGCGGGAAGACGACGCTGCTGCGGGCCGTGGCCGGGTTGCTGGCACCCGACGCCGGTCACATCTCTTGGGCGGGGGAGGATCTCCGCGCTATCGCCACGCACCGGCGCCGCTTCGGCATGGTCTTCCAGGATCACGCCCTGCTGCCGCACCGCAACGTGGGCGCCAACGTGGCGTTCGGGTTGCGCATGCAGGGAGTTCCCGCAGCCGAGCGAACCCGCCGCGTGACCGAGGTGCTGCACATGGCGGGCCTCGGGGGATACGAGCGGCGCAGCGTGGTGACCCTGTCAGGTGGAGAGGCCCAACGCGTGGCCTTGGCAAGGGCTTTGGCGCCCGAACCGCGGTTGCTGCTTGCCGACGAGCCGTTCGCGGCCCTCGATCGTCCGCTCCACGACCGCCTCCTTGGCGACGTGCGGCGCATCCTCTCGGACCTGGGTCAGACCGCCATACACGTCACCCACGACCACACCGAGGCATTCGCTCTCGCCGATCGGGTGGCCCTCATGCGCGACGGCCGCATCCACCGCACCGCAACGCCGCAGCAACTGCGCGCCGACCCGCAGGACGCCTGGACCGCCACGTTCCTGGGCCTCGGCACGGTGTGGCATCCCGGCTCCGGGGGGCTCCCAGAGGGGACGGCAGGTCCTATCGCCGGCGGGGGAGAGGTGCGCGGCGCGGCGGGCAGTACGCGCACCGGTAGGGAGATCGACACTCCCTGGGGCCCCCTGAGTCTCGAGGCCGTCGCGTCCGGCGGCAGATCTGCGACCATCCCGGCCGCGGGCACACAGGCGCGTTCCGGCCGACCCGGTGCCGGAGCCGGCGAGACCTGCCTGCTGATCCGCCCTGACGCAGTGGGCCCCGGCGGGCCGTCAGGCATCGGAGCCGTTGTGAGCGACGTGCGCGTGGCCGGCGATCGCACCATGGCAACCTTCGAAGTCCCCGGCGCGCCGCCGCTCAACGGCTACGCGCCGGCCAACCTCACCACAGGTCAGCGCTACCGCATAGCGCTGAACCCCGCTGGCGTCATACTGATCCGTTCAGGATCCTGACCCCACAACGAGCATCGTTTCTCCCGGTAGAACTCTCGACGTGTCTATCATTAGACTCTCTACGCTTCTCCTATTAAATGCTCGACGATATTATCAGTATACTGTCGACAGATATCTCAGTAGGATTGAGGTGAACCGCGATGGAGGAGCGACCGCGGCGTCTTGAAGCCATCACCCGAGACGCTCTGGCCAACTTCCGCGTCGTGGTCATCACGGGGCCTCGTCAGGCCGGCAAGACCACGCTCGTGCGGCGTACGCTCGGCGGTTCCGGCACCTTCGCACGCCTCGATCAGGAAGCCACCCTGCAAGCGGCCTTGGCCGATCCGACCGGCTTTGCCACGTTCGGAGCCACCCCCCGTGCTTTCGACGAGGTCCAGCGGGGGGGTGAACCGCTCGTGCGGGCCATCAAGCGTGTCGTCGACGACGATTGGTCGCGCGGCCAGTTCCTTCTGAACGGTTCCGCCGACTTCCTCACCGTCCCGACGATCTCGGAGTCGCTCGCCGGCCGCGCCGCGTTCTTGGAACTGTGGCCGTTCACGCAGGGGGAACTCCATGGCGCACCCGACGGATTCCTGGCACAGGCGTTCGGTGATCCCGATCTTCTGCTCACCGGTGAGCCCTCATCACTCGGTATGTCCGACTACCTCCGGCGCATCTGTACGGGCGGCTTTCCCGAGGTGACCATCCTGCCCGACCGGGCCCGTCGATCGTGGTTCCGCGACTACGTGCGAACGGTCACTCAGCGCGACATCAAGGATCTGGTGGGCGTGCGCCGCATTCAGCAACTCCCGAAGCTGCTGTCTCTTCTGGCTGCTCGAACCGCCTGCGAACTCGTGGTGGCAAACATTCATGACGCCACAGACTTCGGTAGTCGGGCCACCACCGAGGACTATCTCGGCCACCTCGAGATGAGCTACCTCGTCCGGTCTCTTCCGGCGTGGTCCCGGAACCTCACGCGCAAGGTGACACGACGCCCGAAGATCCATGTGACCGACACGGGGCTCGGAGCACATCTGCTCGGCAAGAATCCCGAATCACTCGCCCGTCCCACCGACCCCGCCCGGGGCCAGCTGGTCGAGTCCTTCGTCTTCAACGAACTGCACCGCCAAACCGCGTGGCTCGACGACGAAGTCCGGCTCCATCACTTTCGCGAGCGGGACGGCGCCGAGGTCGACATCATCGCAGAGGCGGCCGATGGGAGCTTCGTGGCAATCGAGGTGAAGGCTGCAGCCGCCGTCAACCGCGCCGACGCCCGCTGGCTCGCCTGGCTGAGAGACAAAGCGCCCGCCGACTTCGTCTGCGGTGTCGTGCTGCACACCGGATCGCACTCCTATCGCCTCGATGACCGCCTGCTGGCGTTGCCCATCTCTCACCTTTGGACAGCAGGGGACTGCTGACCGACTGGACCGACTTCCGTCAGTGACAGGGACACCCGCCGATGCATTGCCATGCACACTGCAGTGGATTGTCCTTCGCAATGTGGTGGATAATCCACCAGTTCGTGTCCTCGGTCCGAGCCTGCGCAGTGCTGCCAGAGGCTCAATGAAGTGCTCGCAGCGTGGGAGGCAGAAGCCGGACCCCTGGACGAGGATGAAGTCGAGTCGGTGCGGCGGCGCTACTTCGACCAGTGATCGTTGACGCAGGCCTGCTGGTCGCGTTGGATCGCGGCGAGCGCGCGGCGCGTTCCTTTCTCGCAGCGTCCGTGGTCGCGACTCCACCGAGGTAGGTTGCCGCGCCGCCATCAGAGTGTACGATTCGTACATGAACGAGGTGGCAGTGAGCGAGGCACGAAACCGGCTGGCCGAAGTGATCGAGGAGTCGCGCCGGTCGGGGGAGCCGATCTCGGTGACGCGGCGCGGGCGCCGGGTCGCCGTGATCTTGGATTGCGACGCCTTCGACCGGCTCGTCGACAGCGCAGATGAAGTCGAGGATCGCCGCGAACTCGATGCAGCGCGAGCCGACGACGACTACGTGCCCTGGGATGAGGTCAAGGCTGCGCTGGGACTCGAGTGAGCCGCTACACCGTCGAGATCGCCCGCAGGGCGGTCAGGTCGATCGCACGGCTGCCACGCAAGGAACAACACCGGGTTCGAGCAGCGATAGATCTGTTGGCCGACGAGCCGCGGCCCCCTAGCTGTGTCGCTCTGGTCGGTGAGGAGGCCGTGTACAGGGTGCGCGTTGGCGATGACCGCATCCTGTACGAGGTCATCGACGCCCGCCTGGTGATTCACGTGGTCCGTGTTGGCCATCGCCGCGATGCCTATCGGCGCCGATGAAGCCAACCGGAATGGCACCCGCCGAATCGCAAACCAGTCAGCGAACAGCCGGCAGTATGGGGGTGATCGCCGTCACCTCGGCGGGCTGCCTCGTCCGGTTGCCGCGACCGCCGAGTCTGCGACGAAGGAGCGGCTGCCGGGCGCGGCCGCTGTCCGGTCGAAGGCGTGCGTTTCGCAATCCGCGAGGCCGTCGACCGGACTCAGCGGGTGGCTGACGTATTCGAGCGCCTCCGAACACTGCGAGACTATGACCGCGCTGTGCGGTCCCGACAGGGAGGAGCATCATGACCGAACTGCAACAGCAAATCCTCGCGATCCTGCGAGAACACGCTCGGACGAGCGGCGACGGGCTGGCCGCCCACCAGATTGCGGAACGGATGACGCGGGGCTCGTACCGTCAACCCGCGGTGTGGGAGCTTCGTGACCGGATACTCGCCGCCCTGCAAGGACTGCACGAGCAGGACCCCGCACTGCTCCACATCGAGATGAGGCACTACCGCGCCCGGGGAGGGCAAGACTGGCTCGATTCCTCATGGAGCGTCCAACCGTCATGACCCCCACGCCGCCGCCGGTCCCGACGGCGCGGGGTCACGCGGTGACCGCTGACCCTCCCCGCAAGGGTTGCCGGCGCGCTCTCGTCGCGTTGGCGGTCGCCGTCGTGATGTTCACCGGCACCCCTGCGCCGGCGGCCGCGCAGAGCGTCGGCGAGACCGACGCGGCGTCAAGTGTGCGGATCGCTGCGCGCAAGCTCGCCGACGGCCGCGTCGAGTTCGGGCTCCAACTCGCTGACGGGGAACAGTGGCTACCGCGGGCCCGGCTCTTTCCGTACCCAACCGTCGACGCCGGGCGATGGCTGCAAGCGTCGCCGTACCGCATGAGCGACGGGAACGACGTCAGGGTCACGGCGCGCAAGCTCGCCAGCGGCAAAGTGGAGTTCGCACTGCAGGTAGGTGAGGATCGGCAGTGGCTGCCGCAGGCGCGGTTGTTCCCGTATAGCACCGCAACCGTCCGGCGATGGCTGTACTCGTCGTGGTACACCGTCGGCGACAGGACGGCCCCGCTCGCGGACTCCGGTACCGCCCCCACGGCCTCGACGACGCCGGAGCGCGGACAATGGACTCTCGACCGGACCGAGGCGGGCGCTCCGATCATCAGCACGCTCGCCACAGCCCACGAGTACATCTGGCCATCCGTCGTGCCAGACGTGCCGCCGCTGCTCGCGATTGCCTGCGGTAGCCGAGGCGCCTGGCACAATCTGACTAGCTGGCGGAGCATATGGCCCTTCGGCGCCTCAGCCGTCATCGTGAGGCATCAGCTCGACTCCTCGCCGCCGGTACTCGACGGTTGGACCAGAGTCGACCAGGGAATCCTTGACGTCCACTCACACTGGTACACGGCCCTGCCGATCGCCCTCGAGGCGGCAACTAACAACGCCGCAGCACTCACCGTCGTGTTGTATCACCGGGACGGCTGGGACCTGGCTTTCCAGCTCGATCGGGAGACTGGCTTCGATAACGGCCTGGCCCTCGCCAACAGCTATGCGCTGCTCGCGCGCGCCGAGTTCTCGCTCAAGGGCCTCGCCCGAGCGCTGGATCATCTCGACTGCGAACGCCGAGGGGACGGTGGGGGCGCGTGAGCTACGCCACGCTCGCCGTCGGCGCCGCTCTGGTGCCGCTCGGGCTCGTGTGTCTCGCCCGCCAGCGGGCAAACGAACGGCCCTGTCGTGCTGCGGTCCGCAGGGGGCGATGATGACCGAATGGCGGTGGCAGACCCCGCACGCACTCCGCTGGGCCGACAGCGTCTGGAAAGCATGCAAGCGGGCACTCATCGCGTGCGAACTGATTCTCGAGGCGAGCGCCGGGCCGCCCCACCAGTACAGACGGCTCGTCAAACGAGGCGCAACCACCCGCTGGTGGGATGCAAAGAGACACGGGCCGACGCCGGGTTGTGGGCGATCGCACCGTCGCCACCTTCGCCGTCCCCGGCGCACCGGCTCTCAGCGGCTACGTCCCACCCCTTCGTCCCGGCTCAGCGCTGCGCAATCAGCCTCGACCCCGCCGGCATCACGCCGCTGCACTGGGACCGCTGAGCCTGGATCCGGGGCATAGCCGCTGGGACGACCATGGCCACAAGGCAGACTCATGGTCCCTCCTTGCTTTAGCCTGACGCCATGAGTTCAGCCGAGCCTTGTGACCATGCACTTCTGGAGGGGCGAAACCCATGACCACCGTGCCCGTCACCAGCGCTGACGACGACAACGCCGAGAAATCTCTGACACTCGCGGAACTCGACGCCGGCGTCGGCAGCAGCCCCGAGGTGCCCGAGAGTGAGATCGCCGTGCGCTACTACAGCGACGAAGCGCTCTTCGCGGCAATCCGGCTGCGCCGTAACGGCCGCGCCGCCGGCTAGCACTAACCCTGGGTGGCGCCGACTCACGACGAGACCAGTGCGTTCATGCGCGATTATGAGCGTCTGACGCGACAGCAGCAGGAGAGATTCGACAGCAAGCGCGAAGAGTTCGTGGCTGACCTTCTGGCGATGGAGAAGGACCCGCGTGAGGGGTTCCGGGCGGCTCTTCGTGTCAAGAAGGTGCAAGGTCGGTCGGGGCTATTCGAGATGACGTGGGCGCCAAACGGGTGGGCGACATTCTCGATGGGTAGACCTGTGATCGAAGGCAAGCGTCATATCGTGTGGCGTCGTGGTGGGGATCACAGCATCCTGCCCTAACGGGGGCGGACTCCACCGGTGGTGGGGAACCTTGGGGTGCGATCGCTGTCAGAACTTGAAGGCCTGCGGGTCGGGAGGGGAGGCGCAGCGGGTCGCGCTCGCTCGCGCTCTGGCACCCGAACCGAAACTGCTGCTGGCCGATGAGACCTTCGCCGCCTTGGACCGCCGCTCCACGACCGCCTCGTCAGCGATGTACGCCGCATCCTCGCGAGGCTGGAGCAGACCGCAATTCACGTCACCCACGACCACGCCGAGGCGTTCGCGCTGGCCGACCGCGTCGCGCTCATGCGCAACGGCCGGATCCACCGCACCGCCACGTGGCAGATGATCCGCCACGGTGTGGTTGATAGTCCGCCACGTCGTGGTGGACAATTCAATTCGCTGACGCTCGTGCACTCGTCGCTGGCCGCGCATTACGAGTGTGCTACGCTATTGGCATGAGCACGACAACCACAATCCGGCTCAGTGATGAAGACAGGCAGCTGCTGGCCGAACTCGTCCCGGAGTTTGGCGACCAGTCGGCGGTAATTCGCCACGGAATCCGGATGCTCGCTCGACAGAGCAAGCGTCGCAAGACACTCAATGAGGTGCTCGCGGCGTGGGAAGCAGAAGCCGGACCCCTGGATGAGGATGAAGTCGAGTCGATGCGGCGCCGCTACTTCGATCGGTGATCCTCGACGCCGGACCCCTGGTCGCGCTGGATCGCGGTGAGAGCGCGGCGCGGTCATTCCTGGCGGCCTCTGTGAGAACCGGCGAGGTCCTCCACACAACCGCCCCGGTACTGGCCCAGGTTTGGCGCGACGGCGCGCAGCAGGCGCGGCTGGCCCGCATCGCGAAGTCGATGACCGTGCACCCATTCGCCGCGGACGACTACGCCGCCGTAGGTCACCTGCTGCGAAGATCGGGCACTGGCGACGTAGTGGATGCGCACCTCGTGGTGCTGGCCGCACGGGCCGGACACGGCATCATCACCTCTGACGAAGGCGACTTCATCGCGCTCGCCGGACATCTCGGAACCGCGGCACCGAGGATTCATCGCTGGTAGTGGCCGGGCTACGGATCGGCGACAGGCAAGGCCCACGCCAGCGGTCCGAGCATTCCGGCACTCAGCGGGTGGCTGACGCCTTCAACCGCCTCCGAACAGGGTGAGATCGAGTAGCACACCACCCTGGCGCGCTGCGATTCCGGCGACTGAATGTTGGCACTACCCGTGTCGCGGCGGGGGAGAATCCCTCGCGGATTGTCTCAGTCGTCTCAATAGTCGGCTGACCTGTGACAAACTCGCCGCCGTGATCCTCACGCCTCCAGAGCGGGCAGCCCACGGATCGACCGAAGCGGGAGCTGGCACGTGAGCGACGAGGCGCACCGAGCGCAATCCCACATCCGCCGACTCGCCAACAACAACATCCAGATACTCGCAGTGGCCCATGCCGCATGCCACCTGATCGACGAGGCCAGCATTGGGTTCCCAGCCGGGGGTGTGCGTCGACACTATGCAGCCCGGCGCCACTACGCGCGCCGGGTCAACTTCACCGCGCGACGATGGGCACGCCGCATCCCGCTCCGCGACCGCCAACGCAGAGCGAACGCTACGGCGCACTCCATCATCCGTGACGGCCGCAGGAAGGCGATTCGCTCCGCGACGTCGGTCGTTACGTATGGCCCAGCGCAGGTGATTCACAGCACGACGTTCGTCACCCTGATGAGCGTGACGGAAGACATGGCAGTTCTGACAAGGGTTTATCAGGTGACCCTCGACGTAGACCTGTGGCCGATCATCAGATCGTTCGACGACGGCAAACTCACGTGGAGTGAGGCGCTCCAAGCCGCCATCGATGCCTACCGCCCGTACGGTGGCAGAGACGAATGAACCCCGCACCGGGAGGAAGGGGCGCGTGAACTACAGCACGCTCGCCGTCGTCGTTGTCGGCATAGCGCTGGCGGTGCTGGCCCTCGTGCGACTGGCCCGCTGGCTGGCGCACCGCGACAGCCACGGGGCGCGGGCGTGGCGCGCCGGGCTGCTCAGCGGCGTCGCCCTGACGATCATTGCCATTGCCTCAGCCGTCATCGTCGCCGGCGACTTCACCGGCGAGACGCCCCCGGAGGCTTCACCGACCGATGAATCGCCCGACGAATCATTCGCCACCACGACCACCTCGACAGAACCGGACCCTTGGCAGGGTTATTGGGAGAGACTGTTGGACGAAGAACCGCGATGCTCCTGGGGGCATGGCTCGCTGCAATTCGACGCCGACATCGGCTTTATCGGCGTCCTGTTCGTCCGCCCGGAGTGTTGGCCCGGCTTCGGCGCCGATGAACTCTGGTGGCTCGCTGTCTCCCAAACGCTCGCCGACGCGTGGGAGAAGGGCGGTCCTGAACCATGGCGACGTCGACTGCTCGCGATATGCACCGACCTCGACACTGCTGTCGGCATCAACTCGCTGGGGAGGCCTCTCATCAACCCCGCGGCGCTCGCGTACGCGCTACACCGGCGGCTCGCCGACAGCTTCATCGCCGAAGGCCAACTCGCCGAGAGCGAAGAGGCCTGGCAACTGGCAAGACTGCGATGGGCCACGGTTATCGCTGAGGACATGGCGAGCCGCGCTGGCCTCGCATGGAAGTACACCGCTCTCACAGCGACTGGCCTCTACTGCCCCGAGCACCAAACGCATCTCCGGCGCCACCGCGACGAGCGACTGACCCTTGAGACGACGGTGCGCCGCTGCGCGACCTCTCGGGACGGCTGGTGTTTACACCTGAAGGACGTTGCCGCGACCCCTCGCCTCCTCGAGACCCTCGAAGCCCTCGCTGAATTCGAGGCTGAAGTCAACGCGCGCGAAGGGTAACGGTAACCCTTCAGCGACAAAGTGCTTGCAGTGGCGCACCGTGCGATCAACGACCACCTCCACACCCAACCGGCCCAGCAGCGCGCCTGCCGCCAACAAGCCTGCATCCGCGACCAACGACTCGTCGTCGAAGACCATCCCGACCCGGTCGATACTGCGCGATACGGCACTCACAGGCAGTGTCTCCCAGTCTGGGCCAACAGCCGCTACTGCTTACGGCCATTCTCCCAGGTCAGAGAGGTGCTTCCCCGAACTTGCACACCCAAACACCCCAATCCGTGGGCGAATCCAGGCTTCGCCCACGCGCCGGCAGCGGCCGGATAGCCTTCACGGTGGCCTGATCCTTGGCAATCTTTGCCAACGCACTACAAGCGGCCCGTATGACAACGATGAACGTCTCACTCCCCGACGAACTCAAGACATTCGTCGACTCCCAAGTCAACCTTGGCCATTTCGGATCGACGAGTGAGTATGTGCGTGATCTGATCCGACGGGACCACGACCGCCGCCAGCTTCGAGCCGCGCTCCTCGAAGGAGGTCGCACCCCTGTAGCCGGCAACGCAGACGCCGCCTACTTCGCATCACTCCGACACCAGGCCCAAGCCGACGCCTGAACTCACTCGGTGCAGGTCAACTTTCGCGCCCTCGCTGCCGTCGACATTGAGGCCGCGGTTGACCACTACCGCGACGAAGCCAGTTCGCAGACGGCACTCGCCGAGGGAAGCACCACGATCTCCATCCACGCAACCAACGCCTCAGGCGCGGCCCTGCAGGTCTTCACCGTGACGGTGCGGGACATAGCCACGCCGACGATTGTCGGGTTCCTCGCCGACGTCACCCTGACCGCGGGGGACGAACCGACCGCGCTCGACGTGTCGGCAGGATTCGGAGGTACCGTCGACAGCTACGCCGCCCAGTCCTCCGACACCGGCATCGTCACCGTCACGGTCGCCGGATCCAGCATCTCGTTCACGGGCATCGCTGCCGGGACGACGGACGTGGCGGTGACAGCCACCACCACCAAGGGCAGCGCACTCCAGACCATCCGCGTCACAGTCCTCGACCCGGATTCCTGACGAGGCGGCTGTAGGACTCTCGACGTTTCTCTCAGTAGACGCTCGGCGTTTCTCTCTTTCGCTGAGCGACGGTATGCCCGACTACCTCCGGTGAACCGTCCTGGATTTCCTGAAGGGGTCAGTTTGTTGGTTTCCAACCGTTTTCGGGTCGGCTAGATGTCGAGGCCGCCCAGCTCCGGGCTCTCTGTGGGGGAGGGGGAGCGTTCGATGGGGGTGCCGGCGGCCGGTGCCGCTCCGGGGAGCAGGGTGCGCAGCGCCAGCCTGGCCTGCGCCGCGGCGAGCGGCGCGAGGTCGCCCCAGACGGCGTGATCGGACGACGCGATCTCCGCGGCGGCGCGTAGCCGCACGCGGTCTTTGTGAGAGAGTTGGGGCGCCAGCGCCGGCGGGTCCGCGACGAGGCTCAGCAGCAGGGCGAGATCGCCGAGTTGGATCTGCCGGTCGCGGTGCACGGGCACCGCGGCGGCCTTGCAGATGATCGCCCCCAACAACGACGGGCGGGGGATGTGGCCCTCGACGCCCGCGCACTCGACCGGGAGCAGCTCGGTGCGCGCGAGCGCCTGGGTACCGCCGGGGACCTGGATCGTGCGGCCCGGCGGCGTCGTTGTCAGGTCGGCGCGGCGGCCGAGACCTTCGGGCGCCAGAACGTCGATCACCGCGCGCCCGCGGGTGTAGCGATGAGCGACGCCGTCAGGGGAGTCGCCTGCCAGCGTGAACCCGAGCGCCTCGATGAGGCTGACAAAGGCCCCCACGGCGCCGGCGACGACCCGAGCGTTGACGAGGATGTCCAGATCGGTCGACACGCGAGACGGCTCGGCGTCGTGCTCGAGGGCGTGCAGCAGGACCATCTGGCCGCCGATAAGGGTCCAGCCGTCGGGCTTGGCGTCGGCGAGTTCGCACAACGTGGGCCAGATCTCGCCGGCCAGCCCCGGAGCCGCCGGCAAGACCAGCGGCGGCCCCGGCAGCCGCGGGGCGCTCACAGGCGGCCCAGCAGGTCGACGCCGAGGCGGCGCTCGCGAGCGTTGGGGGATTCTGCGAGATCCACGGCGACAACAGCCAGCGGCGCCGCCGCGGCGCCGGGCGGGAACGGCCAGCAGGCGTCCTGCACAGTGTGCAGACGCACGTTGAAGGTGCCTGCAGCTTCCTCCATCGGAACCTCCTCGAGCAGGCGCCCCAACTCGCCGGCGCGAACATACGCGTCGAGGGGGCCCGCGCCGGCGAGGCCCAGGCCGTGCTCGGGCGCCGCGCTGGCGCCCGTACGGACCACCCCGGGACGGTCCGCGATCCGCGGAACCGTCGCCGGGTGGGCGTAGAACCGGCGGAGTTCCGCGCGCTCCCGGAGCTGGTCGAGCAGCTCGGGAAGTCCGCGGGCGTAGCGCTCGCGGGCCCGCCAGCGCGCCGCGGCCGGCCCGGCGGGCTCCTCGTCGCACGCCAACGCCAGGACCGCCCACGCCGAAGCAGCGCTCCACGGCCGATGAGCAGGGCGACGGGCACCAGCGGCCACCCGCACAGCGTGCTCGTCGACCACCCACACACCGCCAACACGCTGACCTGCCAGCGCGCCAGTGGAGAGCATCTGGCGCACCCGGCGCGGGCTCACCCCAAGCTCGCCCGCCGCCGACGACACGCTGAACAACCGCATTCCATAAGCATACCGATCTCGGCCTGGTTCGGCAAAGCCAACTCTCCCGAACCCCGCACGTCCCAGCGCCGGAAATGCCCGTTATGTAAAGTATTCCTAGGGTCTTCGGCGGTTCGGTGAGATCTCTCGCGTGGCGCACTGACCCGTAGGGGCTGCTCCGGCACTGACCGCCCGAGGCATCTGCGGGGCGCTGCAGGCGGCGGCTTCGTGGCCGCTCCCGGAGCCGGCGGAACGGCCGCGCCGACCGCAGACCGGCGCGAGGGGCCACGGACGGGACGCTGGTAGCAGAACCGGCGGACGGTCAGCAGCCGCCGTCACGGAACGGGTTGGACTTGCGCAGCGGCAGCAGGCTCCAGTTCCGGAGGAAGTCCGTGCGGCACAGGCCGCCGAACTCCCCCATCAGGTTCGAGAGGATGAGCGACATCGTCGGCAGGCCCCGCAACGTCCACCAGAGGTCGGCCCCGTCGATGATGGTGCGCGTGTACCAGGCGGGCACCTCGCCCGCCAGCCCACTTCGGAGGACGTCCAGATCCTCCTCGGTCGGCGCCGACGGCGTCCCCAGGCATGCCGATGCGGGCCCGTAGTAGGTCAGAGGAGCATCGGGAAAAACCAAGTGCAACATCGTGTCCGCGATGGTCTCCTCGCCGCTGGCATTGCAGTTGGGGTAGTTCACCGCGAAGTACAACTGGACCGCCCCCCAGGCTCTGTTCGGCGTAAGGGCCGTCGCCCCGTCGTACACGTGAGCCAACTCGTGGACGCCAATGCGCAGGAGTTCCTGCAGGCTGCTCTCACCGAGGTGGGTACCGATTGCGACCTTCGATGTCCGGCACTCGTAGGTGTCCGGATCGAAGAAACCACAGCCGACAGTCGTGACCCCACCGCTGGCCAGGTCGAACAATCGAACATCACTGCGAACGCTGTCCCAGGCGATTCGCAGCCAGGGGAACGTGTCCTCGCTCCGGCGTACGAGGTCGTCCATGGCGGAGCGGAACGGGCCCGCGTCGGCCATCGAGGCCTCGTCACTCCAATCGGGAACGGTGATGGTGGGAATCACCGTCGGCGGGCCACCATTGGTTCCGTCGCCGCTGCCCGCCGCGGCCACCTGTGTCGGAACCAAGCGTGGTTCGGTGTCGCCGACGCCGAGTTGCCCGTAGCGGTTGTCGCCCCAGCACCAGGTTCCGTTGTTTGCCGTGATCGCGCAGGCGTGCGAGCCCCCCCAACCGTTCCTGCTGCTGACGGTGATCGCCACCGCATCGCTGATGCCGCGCAGTCTCTGCGGCTCCCTGCGGTCATCCATCGTGCCGATGCCCAGTTCGCCCGTAGCGTTCGTTCCCCAACACGACAGACCTCCGTCGCGGTGCAGCGCGCAGGAACTCCACACGCCCGTGCCCACCGCCACCGCGTCCGTGATGCCCACCACGCGGGCGGGCAACAGCAAGTAACTACTCCGACTTCCGGTGCCGAGGATTCCGGTCTCGACGACGACGCCGGTGGCCTCGTGCAGGTGTGACTCGTTCTGTCCCCAGCAGGAAACCTCGCCCGAACGCCGCACGGCACAGGTGGAGTGGGTGCCGGGCGAGACTGAGCCGGCGTCGTCAAGATCGCGCACGCTCACCGGCGAGAGGCGCGCGGATCTCGTTCCGTCACCGAGTTGCCCCCACGAGTTGGAACCCCAGCACGACGCCGTGCCGTCGGAGTGTACGGCGCACGTGTGCCAGGCTCCGGCTCCGATCGACACCACGCCGCTCAATCCGGGCACTCTGTCGGGCCGGCTCCGGGATTGCACCGTGCCGTCGCCAAGTTGTCCCAAGGCGTTGCTTCCCCAACACGAAGCACCGCCGTCGGCGTGCGCCACGCAGGCGTGTCGCGCTCCAACCGTCACATCGACCGCGTCGGCGATTCCCGGAACCCTTGTCGGCACAGCGAGGCCGCCCGGCGTTTCCTGCCCTAGAGCGCCATAGGGATCGTGTCCCCAGCAGGAGATGGTCCGATCGCCGTGAAGAACACACGTCGGCCCATCTGCCCCACTGCTTTGCGAATCACCGACACTGATAGCCACCGCATCAACAAGGCCCTCAACCGGCACCGGAGATCGGGCCTGGTGTATCGACGGGTCACCCAGCCGAGAGCCGAAGGTGTTGTCCCCCCAGCAGTCGACACCGCCGTCGGCATCGATGGCGCAGGTGTGATAGCCGCTCGCCGCGACCAGAGGGACACCTCGTTCTGCCGCGATCCGGGTGTCGCCGGCGCGCGGACCCTCGCCGGCCGCGGTCACCAGCAGCGCCGAACTGGCCAGCCAGCGCCCCTCCGAGGCGCCCGCCGGGAAGAACCGCCGCGACGGCAACATCCGCTGCTCCCACGCACCGCCACTGCCCCGCTGCTGCAACCCGAACTCCACCCGACCGTCGTCGAGGCGCCGCGCCACGATGCGCACGTCCACCTCCATGCCCGAGCCTCCTCCGCCGGCCGTGACCCGCAGCGCCGAACTGGCCAGCCAGCGCCCCTCCGAGGCGCCCGCCGGGAAGAACCGCCGCGACGGCAACATCCGCTGCCCCCACGCACCGCCACTGCCCCGCTGCTGCAACCCGAACTCGACGCGACCGTCGTCGAGGCGCCGCGCCACGATGCGCACGTCGACCTCCGACACCTCGCCGGCCGCTTCGCCCACGACCTCCTGAGCCACGGCAGCGGCGGGGATCGCGCTCACGATCAGCACGACGAGCAGCACCGCTGCCGCCGGCCGTACGAGCCGCGGAATCATGGACCACTCTTGCATGATCCGCCACCCGCCGTTGGGTTCGCGACCCTGGCGGCGGTTGCTCCGGTCCAGCAGAGCCGCGCCGATGCGGCCCCAACCGGGCTGTTCACTGACCCTTGCGGCGGTTCGTCCAGTAGTGCTTGCGGATGTGTACGACAACGCTGCGTGGGCTCGTGCGCCAGCACTGCAGCGGGTCGAAGCCGTCGTGCGCCAGGCACATGTTGCAGGAGACGCAGGCGACGCCGCCGGTGCGCCCCGCCTCGAGCTTGCGGACCAGGCCCGGCTCCCGGATGAAGGGCCGCGCCATGGCGAGGAAGTCGGCATCGCCGGAGTCGAGGATGTCGGTCATCATCTGCGTGGTCCGGACGCCGCCCACGAGGATGATCGGCAGGCCGCTGGCGTCCTTGACCGCACGGGCGAACGGGCGGTAGTACGCCTCGGCGCCGGCGGGCTGGCGTGCCCGTTGAACCAGCAGGTTGCGCCAGGCCTGCGCTCGCTCGACGGCCACGTACGGGCGGATGTTCTCGAAGTAGCTGCGCATCACCCCGTAGGTGGTCTCGAAGCCGTTGATGCCGCGCTCGGCCAGGCCGCGGGCCCGTTCCAGCGACTCGTCGCGTTGCAGCCCTCCGGAGACCGAATCCTCGACGCTCAGGCGGGCGGTCACGGGGAAGTCGTCGCCGACCGCAGCCCGCACCGCCTCGACGACCTCGAAGAAGAAGCGGCTGCGGCGCTCGGCGTCGCCGCCCCAGCGGTCGTCGCGGGTGTTGGCGTGCGGCGAGCAGAACTCCGAGATCAGGTAGCCGTTGCCGCCGTGGATGTGGAGACCGTCGAAGCCGGCCTCGGCGGCCCGCCGCGCGGCCGATCCAAACGCGTGTACTAACGCATGGATCTCGCCGGTCGTCAACTCCACGGGTTGGATGGTGTACATGGCGTTCGGGACGGGCGAGGGAGCCACCGGCGTGATGCTCGACATCATCGTCTGGCTGCCGCAGTGGCCGATCTGGGCGAAGATCCGCCCGCCGGCCTCGTGGACCGCATCGGTCGCCTGCCGTAGCGCGGGGATGACCCTGTCGTCGTGGATGCCCGTCTGGTTGGCGCTGGCCTGCCCGCGGGGATCCACGTACATGTGCCCCGTCAGCAGCAGCCCCGCTCCCCCTTCGGCCAGACGCCGGTACAACTCGACGTAGGAGTCGAACACCACGCCGCTCACCGACGCCATCGTCTCCGATGTCGCCCCCCGCACCAGACGATTCGGAATCTCCAAGGACCCGATACGGCCCGATTGCAGGTAGGGAGGTACGGTGCTCACAGGCGGGAAACTAGTGCCGCCGGGCACCGGCCGCGGGCCGCTAGAAGCAGCCGCCGTCGCGGAATTGGTTGTCGTCCTCGGATGGCCAGCGGCGGATGTTGAGCGGGTACCTGAACCAGTCGAGGTTGCAGAAGCCGCCGAACTCGTCCTTGGGATTCAGCATGATCCGCACGGACGGCGCCCGCCGGATCGCCGCCCACAACTCGGCGCCGCTGGTGATGTTCTCGGTGTACCAGTCCGGGACCTGCCCGGCGACGCCGGCGAGCACGATCGCCTCCGCCTCCTCGGTCGGTTCCTCACCCACACTCGGGCATTCCGCGGCGTCGAACGGTGACTCGACGAAGTCCACCGGCGGGTGGTGGTAGCTCAACCAGGCGGTCGGAACCACGAGATGCTCCATCGTGTCGGCGAGCAACTCCACTCCGGCGCCGAATCCCTCTTTGATGTAGCAGTCCGGGTATGTCACTGCGAAGTAGAGCTGCACCGCACCCCACGCCCTGGGAGAGGCCAGCTGGGGTGTTTGGTCAAAGACGTGCGCGAGTTCGTGGACGACGACGCCGAGTGTCATCGACCCGACCACGACCCTGTCCGACATGCAGATCTGGAAGACGCCGTGGCCATGACAGAAGTACCGCGAGTAGCCGCGGCGGTCGAGACTTCCAACCAGATGCGTGCGATGGCGAACGTGATCCCAGGCGGCGCGTAGCCAGGGGAACTCAGCCTCCTGCTCCTCCACGACCCGGTCGATCCAGGTGCGCAGGAACTCGGTCGGGTCGGTCGGGACCTCGCCGGCGCTGAAGCCCGGAAAGTCCGGGTAGTCGTCGGCACGAGCCGCGGCTCGAAAGTCCCGTCGCCGAGTTGCCCGAATGCGTCCCTGATGCCCGGCACCTTGGCGGGCAGGTGGCGGTCGGTCGTGTCGCCCTCGTGGGGGTATCGTCGAGATCTCCCGACGACCTCGGAGCGGACGAACCATGGACCCCAGCGGTGATCACGCGTACCGGGCATCACACGGGTCAACTGGGGCCGGCGGGGCGCCCGCCCGGCTCGAGGAGTTGTTCGAAACCGACCACGATCCCGCCTACGGCACGGTGGTCCAGTTGTCACCGCTCTTGCAGCGGGTCACGGCGACCAATCCCAGCCCCTTCACGTTCACCGGCAGCGGTACGTACATCGTGGGGCGCCGGCGCGTGGCGGTGATCGATCCCGGGCCCGACGACGCCGCCCACGTGGAATTACTGCTGCGAGTTCTGGAGGGCCGGACGGTCACCCACATCTGCGTGACCCACACCCACAGCGACCACTCCCTCGCCTCCCGCGCCCTCGCCACCGCCACCGGAGCGCCGATCCTGGGATTCGGGCCGCACCCGCCGACCGACGTCCGGCGCGGCGGCACCGAGGCGTCAGCCGTCGACGAGGAGCCCGGCGATTGGGACTTCACGCCCGATAGCACACTGGCCCACGGCAACGTGGTGGCCGGCGACGGCTGGACGTTGGAATGCCTGCACACACCGGGGCACATCTCCAATCACCTGTGCTTCGCCATCGCCGAGGAACAGGGCGTGTTCACCGGCGATCACGTCATGGGGTGGTCGTCCACGATCATCCCGCCACCCGACGGCAACCTCGGCGACTACCTGCGCAGCCTGCAGCTCCTGATCGACCGCGGCGACCGTGACCAGGTCTACTGGCCGACGCACGGCCCGCCCATCACCACACCGGTGCGCTACGCCCGAGCGCTGCTGGCCCACCGCAACCGCCGCACCGCCCAGATCCTCAGGTGCCTGCGCGACGGATCCGCCACGATCCCGGCCATGGTGGCCCGCATGTACACCACCACCCCCCGGATCCTTCACCCCGCCGCCGAACGCTCCGTGCTGGCACACCTCATCCATCTCGCCGACCAGGGCCGCGTCACCGCCGACCACGCCGCCGACGAGCGGGCCACCGAGTACGCCCTCGCCTGAGCCGCCCTCCCCGGCCTGGACTGCTCGGGGCTAAGACGGCAGGCTCTCCCCCGGTCTCCAGGAGTGCCGTTCGACCACGACCGTTGACATCGAGCGTCAGCAGCCGCCGTCGTGGAACGGATCGGTGCGTGCAGCGGGGACCACCGACCAGTCCAGCGGGTAGCCGAACCAGTCGGTCGAACAGAACCCGCCGAACTCCCCCGCCAGATTGGCCAGCAGCGGCGCGGACAGGGCTCGACGCAGCTCCCTCCACAGGTCGGCGCCGTTCGTGATGTTCCCCGTGTACCAGTCCGGCACGTCACCGGCGAGGCCGGCGAGGACGACCTCCTCCGCCGCGCGGTCCGGCTCACCGTCCAGGCCAGGGCAACCGGCTCCGTAGTAGGCGAGCCATGCCGTCGGCACCACGACATGCGCCATGGTGTCGGCGAGGATCTCCACACCGGGCCCCTGGCCGTAGTCCCGGAAGCAATCCGGGTATGTCCTGGCGAAGTAGAGCTGGACGGCTCCCCAGGCCCTGCCAGGTGCCAGACCGGTGGTGCCGTCGTAGACGTGCGCCAACTCGTGGACCACGTCACCGAGCGTCATCTCGGCGATCTCCATGCTGTCAGCCGAGCACTCGTACGACCCGTCGGAGAGGTTGCAGGACGAACGGACAGCCCCCCGGAGGTCATCGATCCGTCCTGCGGAAGCCCTATGGCGGATGTGGTCCCACGCAGCCCGCAGCCAGGGGAACCGGGTCTCCCTCTGCTCGACGGCGTCGTCCACCCAGATCCGCAACAACTCGGTCTCGTCGGTCGGTACCCGATCCTCGGAGATCTCCGCCGGCACGGCCACCGGCGTAGGGGTGAGACGCCTCGTGCCAACGCCATCACCCACCTGACCAACAGCGTTGCCGCCCCAGCACGAGTAGGTGGCGCTCGCGTGTGCGATGCAGGTGTGTGGGGCGAGACGCGTGGACCCGGCGCTCATCGTTACTGCAACTGCGTCGGTGATGCTCTGGAGACGCGCCGGACGAACCTGTGGTCGCGTGGTGCCGGTGCCCAGTTGGCCGGCCGCGTTCTTCTCGCCCCAGCACGAGACGCCGCCGTCGTCGTGCACCGCGCACACACCGCCGTCACCCACCGAGACAGCCACGGCGTCGCTGATGCCGTCGACGGGTGCCGGTTGAGCCCTGTCGGCGATGGGCCAGCAGTAGACCTCACCGGCGGCAGTCGCCGCACACGTCCGGTCCTCGCCGATAGAGACCGACACCACGGGCGGCAGACCTTCCACCTGCGCCGGGGCGAAGGCGTTGGCGTTCCCGGCCCCTCCTCCGTAGCCCCAGCAGGACAGGCCGCCATCGACGTGGATGGCGCAGTTGGAGGACGGCCCCGCGTCGATTCTCTCGACACCTTCGAGACCCGGGACCTTCTGCGGGCTTTCGGCCGACGCACCGAATCCGTCACCCAACTGACCGAGCCCCCCGTCACCCCAACAGGAGACCTCTCCGGAACCATGGACGACGCACGTGTGGTCGGATCCGGCCGCGAGCGCCACGGCGTCGGCGATCCCGGGCACCTTCTTGGGGAGGTAGCCGCTGAAGGTTTCCCCTCGCCCCAGCTGGCCGGCGCGTCCCGGCCCCCAGCATGAAACCGCCCCGTCGCCGTGCAGCGCGCAGACGTGAAGCTCCTGATGAGGATGATCCCCGGTGCTGAGGCTGACCACGTTCTTCAGACCTGCGGCGCTCAGGCGCTCGCGGATGCCGTCCTGACCCCAGCACGTCACGGTCCCGCTGCGCCGCACAGCGCACGTGCGGCCACGCGAGGCGGCGATGAGGCCGTCGCCGCTGCGCGCCGCGCCCCGCACGAAGACCGGACCGCGGACGACCGTGGCCCGGTCGGGTTGGGGGCGCCCGATTTCCGGGTCACCCGGACCTGGGCTGGGTGAGAACGCTCGGCCCGGTTCGTTGCCGACCCAAGAACTCGTCTCCGCGGTACCGGTGGCGCCAGGGCCGGCAGCGGGACCCGGCTCGAGTGCGCCCGCGTTGGGACCGGCGAGTCCGGCGGCAGCCTCGCCGGCTGGAATCACCAGCGCGGCGAGCCCGACGCAGAGGAGCCCCGCCACGCAAGCCAGGGGAATCCGAGGCAGAGGGAAGAGTCGTTCCTTGCAACGCCGCGGGTCGGGCCGCCCCCGTACACCGGTGGTGCCTCTCACAGACCACCGATGCGAAGCAACCACTACTTCAGACGGTAGCCCGCCCGCCGCCGATGGCGTTGCCAGTGGCGCGCCCCACCGGTCGCCGCGTTGGCGCCCGGCCCACGAGTGCGCCGGGTCCGGCAGCGGCGGCCGTCAACGGCTCCAGCGGTTCCAGCTGACGATGCTGTCGATATTGCCTCGTACGGCGGGCCTGAAGTCGGTGCCGATCGTGTAGGCGACGGGGATCAGGGCGAACTGGCGCACCTTGTCGTAGGGGATGTCGAGGATCTCCGCCGTCTCACGCTCGTAGGCCAGGTGCAGCGTCGTCCAGCAGGTGCCGAGGCCGCGCTCGCGGGCAGCCAGCATGAAGCTCCAGGCGGCCTGGATGACCGAGCCCCCCAGAGCCACGACGTCCAGCGGTTTGTCGGTGCGGCCGGCGGCGCAGGGGATGAGAAGAACGGGGCTGCGGTGCATGTTCTCGGCCAGGTACACGGCGGAGTCGACGACGCGGGCCTGCTGGGCCACCCAGGCCTCGTCACGGTCGGGGAACGCCCGAGCGATGGTCCCGCGATCGCCGACATAGGTACCGAAGCCACGCTGGTACAGGGCGGCGATGGCCTCGATCTTGTCGCGCTCGGTGACGAACACGAAGTGCCACGTCTGCATGTTGGAGGCCGTGGGCGCCTGCACGGCGAGTTCGACGCACTCGCGGAGCACGTCCTCCGGCACGGGGCGCTCGAAGTCGAGGCGCTTGCGCACCGCCCGGGTCGTGGAAAGCATCTCGTCGGCCGTCAGCCCAAGTCTTGTCATGCACCGCAGCGTACGGTCCCACGCGAGCCGGCGGCGCGGGAGGACGACCGGGCTCGGTTCTGTCCGGGGTCTACGGGTCCAGCGTGCCCCCGAGGGCCGGCACGAGGGGTGCTGATCGGCTCCACTTGTTGAAGCTCAACACGGTGCCGAGGTTCCGGGCGGCGGGCTTGAAGTCGGTGCCGAGGGTGTAGGCCACCGGGATCAGGGCGTACTGCCGCACCTCCTCGAACGGGATGCCCAGAATCTCGGCCACCTCCTGTTCCCAGAGCAGATGCAACGTGGTCCAGCACGTGCCCAGGCCGCGCTCGCGGGCAGCCAGCATGAAGCTCCAGGCGGCCTGGATGACCGAGCCGGCGCCTTCGACTACGTGACGGGGGTCCTCCGAGCGACCGGCGGCACAGGGGATCAGCATCGCCGGGCAGCGGTGCATGTTCTCCACGAGGTGGATCCCCGAGTCGATGACGCGGGCCTGCTGCGCTCCCCAGGTGGCGTCACGTTCCGCCCTCGCCCGGGAGGATTCGACGAACCTGCCCCTGTTCAGATCGGAGCCGCGCTTGTAGATGGCGGCGAGGGCCTCCACCTTGGGGCGCTCGGTCACGAAGACGAAGTGCCAACTCTGGCCGTTGGAGGACGTGGGTGCCTGGACGGCGAACCGCGCGCACTCCCGCAGCAGCGATTCCGGCACGGGACGGTCGAAGTCCAGGCGCTTGCGAACCGCTCGGGTGGTGAGCAGCATCTCGTCGGCGGTGAGGCCAAGTCTGGTCATGACCCCAAGGGTACGTTGGCGCCCCAGCGGGAGACGGCGGCGCCGCCGGACAGTGGATTCCGGCCTCCGCCGGAATGACGGCCGCGTGCTCCGCAGCAGTACTCGCAGCCCGCTACGAGTTCGCCGTGACCGTCTCGAGGATGTCGCCGAAGCGCTCGAGCGCCGCTGCCCGGCGGGTGGGCACGTGCTCGCTCGGCCAGCCCTCGACCGCCTCGTAGCCACGCAGCACGCGGCGGCTGATGGTCACCTTGTGCACCTCGTCGGCGCCGTCCACCAACCGGGAGGCCCGTGCCTGGCGGTACATGTTCTCCAGCGGCAGGTCACCGCTGAATCCCAGCGCCCCATGCACCTGGATGGCCCGGTCGATCGCATTGAACAACATCCGAGTGCCGTACACCTTGATCATGGCGATCTCGGTACGCGACGCCGAAGCCCCGTGGCGATCCATGTGCCAGGCGGCGTGCATGCACAGCAGCTTGGTGGCCTCGATCTCCATCTTGGTCTCGGCGATCATGTCCTGGATCATCTGCTTGTCGGCCAGCAGCGAGCCGTGGGCGGTGCGCGACAGCGCCCGCTCGCACATCATGTCGAAGGCCCGGCGGGCCTGGCCGATCCAGCGCATGGCGTGGTGAATGCGGCCGGGTCCCAGCCGCTTCTGCGCCAGCACGAACCCGTCGCCGGGCTCACCGATGATGTTCGTGGCCGGCACCCGCACCTCGTCGTAGACGATCTCGGCGTGGCCGCCGGGACGGGGCGGACCCTCGATGTGCGGCTCGCCCATGTTGGGGATGTCGCGCACGATCCGCACGCCCGGCGTGTCGGTGGGCACCAGGATCATCGAACACCCCTGGTAGGGATGCACGTCGGGATTGGTCACCACCATCACGATCAGGAAGTCGGCCACCGAGCCGTTGGTGGTGAACCACTTGTGGCCCGAGACGACGTACTCGTCGCCGTCGCGGGTGGCACGGGTGCGGATCAGGCGGGGGTCCGACCCGGCCACGTCGGGTTCGGTCATCGAGAAGGCGCTGCGCATCTCGCCGGCCAGCAGCGGCTCCAGCCAGCGGCGGCGCAATTCGGCGCTGGCCCCGATGGCCAAGAGTTCGGCGTTGCCGGAGTCGGGCGCGTTGTTGCCGAAGATCATCGGGGCGAACTCGCTGCGGCCCAGGATCTCGTGCATGAGGGCAAGCCGGACCTGCCCCCACCCCTGGCCCCCCAGTTCGGCGCCGAGGTGGCAGGCCCAGAGGCCCTGCTCCTTGACCTGCTGCTTCAGCGGCTCGCTGAGCGCCCGCCACTGCTCGGGAGTGCAGTCACCGGCGACCGCCTCGAGCGGCAGGATCTCGGCGTCGAGGAACTCCCGCATCCAGTCCAGCTTCGGCTGGAAGTCCTCGTCGGTGGCGAAATCCCAGGCCATGTTCCCCTCACCGGTCGCGGGCGGGCTCGTCATCGTCAGGCTAGGAGACCGCCGACCGGTTCTGCGGAGCGCCGCGCTCGTCGTTCCGGCGGAGGCCGGAACCCACTGCCCGGCGGCCCCATCTGCGCCTCCCATGGATGGCTCAACACACGCCCAGGAGATGCCGGAGGGGTTGCGCCGTCACCGCGGCCGCTCCGGCGCCGGCAGGTCGCGCTGGTAGCGTGGCCGCGCCGTCCCGACCTGAGGACACGACATGGCCACCGTTCACAAGGACACCGTCGTCGCCGCCCTGGCGGCCGAGTGGCAGGCCATCGCCGACCTGTGCGCCGGGCTGGAGGACGCCGAGTGGGCGTTCGCCACCGACTGTCCCGGCTGGAGCGTCCAGGACAACGTGAGCCACATCATCGGCACCGAGAGGATGCTGCTCGGCAACCCTGCGCCGGAGGTGGACGTGGGCGACGCCCCCCACGTCCGCAACGAGATCGGCCGGATGAACGAGTTGTGGATCGCCGAGCGCCGGCCGTGGGCACCGGCGGCCGTGCTGGAGGAGTTCCGCGAGGTGACCGCCAGGCGGCTCTCGGCGCTGGATGGCATGTCGCAGTCCGACTTCGACGCCGAATCCTGGACCCCGGCCGGCACCGACACCTACGGGCGGTTCATGCGGATCCGGACATTGGACTGCTGGGTCCACGAGCAGGACATCAGGGGCGCGGTCGACCGGCCGGGGCACCGGGACGGGCCGGTGGTCGACATCGTTCTCGACGAGTTCGCCTTCGCGGTGGCGTTCGCCGCCGCCAAGCTGGGCCGAGCGCCCGACGGGGCGCGGGTGCTGATCGACCTGACCGGTCCGGCCGCCCGCGCCTGGCGGGTGCAGGTGGCCGACCGCCGCGGCCGGCTCGTGGCCGCCTTCGAGGGCGACGCCGAGCCGACGATCACGATCGGTACCGACGCCCACACCTACACGCGGCTGGCCGGGGGGCGGATCGCCGGCGCGAAGGCCATCGAGCAGGGCCTCGTCAGCCTCGACGGTGACACCGAGGCCGCCGAGCGGATCGTCACGAACCTGGGCTACATGCCCTGACGGGTCTTCGCCGCCCGTCTGGCGCGCCGCCTGTCCCGTCATTCCGGCGCAGGCCGGAATCCAGCTTCCTGCGGCACAACTCGCACCGCAGGTGGACGCTGAGCGCCCTAACCGCCCTCCAGCAGGGCGGCGAAGCGCCGGCGCCACTCCACCGACGGCTTGTCGGACTGCACGCTCACGGTGCCGGTGAGGTCGAGCGGCAACGCGCCCTCGAGGCGCTCCAGCATCAGCTTGTCCTCGGCCCCGATGGCCAGATCGAAGCGGAGCACCTCGTCGGAGGGCACCGAGAAGTCGTCGTTGCGCCACACGACGAACATGAAGTACGACGTGACGTCGTCGATCGGCGTCGACAGCAGCAGCAGGATGTGCTCGAGGCCGGTCTCGTAGGCGATGGTGCTGCGGCAGGCGAACGGCAACGCGAACCCGCTGGACATCCTCCGGGCCACCACCCCTCCCGCCAGCCCCGAGGTGGCCGCGGCGATCTCGGGGTTGCTGACGGTCACCTCGTAGCGATAGCCGTAGAAGCCGTCGTCCAGTTCCCCGAGTGCGATGCGGGGCACCACCTCGTCGGTCTCACCACCGATCGTCCCGGCATGCACGAACGGGAAGTGGGTGATGTCCAGGAAGTTGTCGACCATCCGGGTGGCCGACGCCTGCCAGACCTGCACGTCGGGGTTGAGGCGGCGGAACGACGGGTCGTCCTCCTGGGCGATCTTGGGGATGTCCTCGCGGGGAACTCCCGGGCAGATCCACACCAGGCCGTAGCGCTCGGCCGCCCCCACCGGCGCCAGGTGGGCGCGGGGCGGCACCGGCACGCCGGGCTGCGTCGAGGGAACCAGCACGCAGCGCCCGCCGGCCCCGAACTGCCAGCCGTGATAGCAGCACTGCAGGCACCCGTCGATGACGGTTCCCGCCGACAGGGGCGCTTCGCGATGCGGGCAGCGGTCCGCCGACGCCGTGACAACGCCGTCCAGGTCTCGCCAGAGCACATACGGCCGTCCCAGGACGCGCACGCCCAGAGGACCCGGTGCAACGTCGCCGGTTCGGGCAACCGCATACCAGGAGTCCGCCAGGGCGGGCTTGTCGGAGAAGATGTGTGTCGTGCTCATGGCGCCCAAGAGATTCTTGAGTCGTCCATCCGCAGCATCGTTCGGCCTGCTGGACAGTGGATTCCGGCCTTCGCCGGAATGACTGAAGAGGTGGGCTGCAGCACGACTCGGCAGTCTCCTGGGGGTCCGGCGGTGCTTCTTGGCAGAACCTTACGTCACCGGCGGCCGGAAACGAAGAGAAAACCCGTATCGGTCCAATGTCTCGCCGTACCTCCCGTGTTCGGCGGGTCGGTGGCCGGGCCACGCTGCTAGTTTGGCGGTGGCGCGCGGCGCCGGCCGACCGACGATCCGGAAGGTGATTCCATGGGCTACCCGAACACGCTGATCTTTGTCGACTTCCCCAGCGACGACCCCGAGGCCACGGCCCGGTTCTACGAAGAGGTCTTCGGCTGGGAGGTCGAGGGACGACCGGCGGGGGTCTTCCACCGCATCGTGCCGGGCGACGAGTTCCTCTCCGACGGCGAACCGTCAGGGGTCGGCAACCTGCACATGGGCATCCACAACATCGCCAACGCCCGCCCCCATCCCGACCCCGCCGGCGTCGAGCCGCGCACGCTGCGCACCGAGGGCCGTACCCAGCGCATGTGGATCCTGGTCAGCAACGACGACACCGCCGACCGCATCCTCGATACCGCCGTGAGCCTCGGGGCCACGGAACTGTGGCGCAACCACTACTGGGCGGAGTTCAACGGCTTCAACTGCGCCTTCGAGGATCCGTGGGGGAACACGTTCATCCTCTGGACCCAGGGCGGGGACGACCCGCAGATCCCCGAGGGCTGGACCAGCGAGTAGCCCGGGCGATCTCCGGCCCACGCGCCTGTCACCGAACAACAGCAAGGGAGAACAGATTATGAGCGCCGAGCAGTCCGGATTCGCTCGCGGGGCCGCGGAGGCGCGTGCGGCCACGGGGATGGCAGATGTCACGACGACCGGTGAGCGCCAGGACGTCTACCCCGTCCATCCGGTCACGCCGAGATGGACCCACGTGGCGCTACCGTGCGGCGACCTCCAGGCCTCCATCGACTTCTACACCGAGTTCACACCTCTGGAACTCTTGGACCGCCGCACCGACGCCCTGGGTCACGGCGCCTGGCTGGGCCATCCCGATGCGGCCGAGAAGCCGTTCATCCTGGTGTTGATCGAGTTCTTCTCCAGCAGCGGCCAAGAGGGGCTCGGCCTGCTCAAGCCGTTTGCCCACCTCGGCATCGAGCTGCCAAGCCAGGCCGCCATCGACGAGATGGCCCGCCGCGGCGAGGTCGCCGGCTGCCTCAACATGTCCCCCACCGAGATGCCGCCGCCCGTCGGCTACATCTGCGCTCTCAACGACCCCGACGGCAACGTCATCGAGTACTCCTACGACCAGGGCGTCTACTCCACGGCCAAGACCGTCTGGGGCAACGGCGACTGAAGGGGCGCCGAGTAGCGCCTTGCACCGGCGCTCCCGCGGGTCGAGGCCTCGGAGGCCCAATTGCTTCTGTGAGCAGAATTGCCGCTCTGTGCGGCGTTAATGCGCAGATTTGGCGCGGCGCCGAGGACAAACCTGGCGGCCGGAGGGAGGACCGGTAAGCGTGGGCGTCGGGCAGGTCACTCAGGGCCGGCGGCGGCGTAGGCCTTGGCGACGACGGCGCACAGCTCCCTGGGCCGCTCCGAATAGTCCTCCCAGGTGAAGTTGAGCACGTCCCAGCCGATGACCTGCAGCCGGTTGCGGCGACGGCGGTCGTTCACGAAGGACTCGCTGTTGTGGTGCCAGCGGATGCTGTCGAGTTCGATGGCCAGCCGGCGGCTCGGATAGGCGAGATCCACCTGGGCCACGAAGTGCCCGTGGTTGTCATGCACCGGGTGCTCCATCTTCGGCCGCACGAGGCCCTCCCCAACCAGGAGTTCGCAAACCGACCGGCTCCATTGGCTCAGAGGCACAACCTCGTCGCCGCAGCGGGCGTCGAGGGCGGTTCGCAACTGCACCAAGCCGCTCCTACCCCTGCGGGAGTGGGCCACCAGCACGCCGTAGAGATCGCTGTACCGCAGCCGCCGGTCGCGCACGACAGAGTCGATGGCCCGCTCGAGCGGCATGCGGCTCACCACCGCGGCGAGATCGAGCACGGTGCGGGCCAGCCCCGTGCAGGGGATGCCGTCGACTTCCACCTGCCGGACGAGGTGCATCTGCGCCGAGCGGTGCACGATGACCCCGGTGGCCGACCTGCCCCGCCCCAACGGCACCACCACCTCGGGAATCCTCAGGCTGAACCCGTCGATGCCGTGTAGGGCCGCGGCCGCCCGATGGCTCGCCAGACCGCCGTGGCTGATACAGGCGGCGAGCAGCCTCGATTGCGGAGTAACCCGAGCAGCCGAGTGCTGGTACACGCCGCTGCCGGCCCGCCGCCAGCGGCCCGTCCTCACACGGTTCTGGATCCGATGCCGGGTCATGCCCGCATCCAGAGCCTGGGAGCGGGAGACAAGTCCATGCTGCCGTCGCATGTGGGCTTCGAGCCGCGCCTCGTCCACGGCCGCAGCACTGGCACCAGACCTGCCGCCTCGATATATATCCATAGATAATGTAATATATTCTCCAATACTGAACTTTCGGGAACGAGGGTGATCGCCGCCGACGGTCTCCGCCGCACGACAGGAACGCTGCCTCCGCACCTGGCGCCCCCGAGGCAAGGAGACGAGGTGTTCGGGCCGTCGCAGGGCATACCGACTCAAGGGTCAGTTGATAGGGCAAACGGCGGAAGCTTGATCGGTGCCCGGTTCGTCGGCTCTGGCCACCGCTTCTGTGAGCAGAAACGCCGCCTACGGCGGCGAAATCGCGCAAAGTTGGCGCAAGGCCGCGCCAAGCCGCGCTAGGCCCCGAAGCGTCAGAACAGCAAGTTCAGCAGGTACTCGACCAGGCCGTCGCTGTAGTGGCCGTTACGCAGGCGGTTGCCGGTGCTGTCGAGCAGCCAGAAGCCCGACCACGTGCCTGTGTGCGTGAAGTAGTAGTTCGTCGGCTCCCGGGACTCGCTCCACAGCATCGTGAAGGTGATCCCGTAGGTGTCGATGAAGTCCTCGTTGGCCGTCAGATCACCGGTCGAGCCGATGCCGACGACGGTGAGGCGGTGGGCGTTCTCCCGAGCGAACTGCTCGATAGCCGGAGCGTGGCTCTGGCAAATCCCTCAATAGGGCGACCACAGCCAGAAGAGCAACGGCGTCTCGCCGTTCACAACCGACCGGATGTTCACCGTCTCCCCGGTCCTCACGTCGATCATGTCGAAGTCGAGCACGTCCTCGGAGACCTGCACGACGCCTGGCTGCTCGTCCTCGCCGCCCGTGGTTGATTCGTCGACCGGCGGCTCCTCGGTGCCCCCGGCACCATCGGGCGGTTCGGCATCGGTGGTGCCGGCGCCGATCTCCACGGCAAGAGAGGAGCTGACAAGCCAGCGGCCAACCTCGGTCCCCAGCGGGAAGAACCGGCGCGCCGGCAAGACTCGCTCGCCCCACGTCTCACCCGGACGGCGCTGCTGCAACGCGAACTCGACCCGTTCGCCCTCGACCCGCTGCGCCGCGATTCGCAGTTCAATCTCCGTGCCGGAGGCCGACTCCCCCGTCGCGCCCTCACGCCGCAGGACAAGACTTGAACTGACCAGCCAGCGGCCAACCTCGGTCCCCGGAGGGAAGAAGCGCAGCGCCGGCAACGCTCGTTCGCTCCACGGCTCACCCGGGAGGCGCAACTGCAGCGCGAACTCGACGTGATCATCGTCGTGGCGTTGCGCCACGATCCGGACCTCGACATCGTCGCCAGCGTCGGCCTGCTGATCCGGCGTGTCCTGGGCTGCGACGATTGCGGGGACTCCGGCGACACCCAACCCGGCCAGCATGACCGCCAGCACGGCGCGGCTGAATCCTGCCCGGAGCCGTCGAGAACTCATGTCATGCCGGCCAGCATCTGCTCCACCACAACCGGGTCATACGGAGCGGGGCCGTCGCCGGTCCGGTTACCCGACTCGTCAAGCAGCCAGAAGTCGGAACTCGTGCGTACCGAGTAGTGGCGCCACGCGGCGAACGTATCACTCCACAGCATCGTGAACGTGACGCCGGAGCCGTCGAGGAATCGTTGCGCGAATTCCAGGTTCCCCTCGCCGCCGATGCCGACCACGGTGAGCCGGTGGGAATTGTCCCGAGCGAACTGCTCGAGGCCCGGAGCTTCCTCCTGGCAGGTCAGTCAAAGCGGGGACCAGAACCAGAACAGCAGCGGCGTCTCGCCGGACACGACCGACCGCAGGCTGACCGTCGAGCCGGTGGAGAGATCGACCATCGCAAGGTCCGGAACGCCGTCGCTGGCAACGAAGTCCTCACCGGCGGTGGCATCGCCGCCGGGGGCGGACCCGCCCGGTGTGGCGCCATCGGTCGCGATCATCGCGGCACCATCGCCCGCTGTGCCTTCGGACGTGTCCACCGGTGGATGGCCGGAGGACACGCTCGAGGATCCGTCCGCAGGATCGCCGACTGCGGTATCGGCACCAGAGTGATCGACGAGTGCCGCATCGCCCGCGTCGGTCGAGACTGCACCGCCGGCGCCTGCCTGCTCACTTTCCGCTGACGCAGGATCGGTGACTCCGAGGTCGCTCGCCGCTTCACCATCGGACGGTCCCTCGCCGGCGGCGCCGTCAATCGCGCGGTCCTCAGATGTTCCGCCTCCCGATGCGGTGTCCCCGGCGTCGGCAGCGGTGGCGGTGGCTGGGGTGCCAGGGGTGGCGCTCTGCTCGGGTCGGCTGCCGGCGGCCAGTTCGTCGGCGGTCCCGGCGCCGGCCGTCTCGGTCGCGGGCGGTCCTTCGCCGGCAGCGCCCCCGGAAGGCGCCGTGCTGGTGGCTGCTCCGTCGCTGCCGCAGCCAGCCAGGAGCATGGCAGTCAGCACCGCCGCGACCGCAGCCGTACCACCTTGCCGGATCACCCGCGGGTCACTCAACGCACCAAGTGCCCGAGCAATGTCCATGGAGCGGCCGGAGCTTGCCAGCCCTCCAGCCGCGGCTCGAACCCTCAAGCCGCGCGAAGTGCAGCGAGAACCTCGGCGGCGCCCTCGATCGTCTCGGCGAGGCCCTCGTACATAGTCGGCCGCAGCACGGCGGCCAGATTGAGGCTGAACGACTCGAACCCTAGTTGGGCGACACGCCGCATCTGTCCCGCGCACTCGCCCGGCGTGCCGGCCACCGCGAAGCGTTCCACCAGGTCGTCGTCGATGAGATCGAAGACCTTGGGCGGGTCGTAGCGATCGTGATCGAAGTACCACCCGCGGGCCTGCGCAAGCACCTCGTCCACCTCGTCGACGAACCCCGGCGGCAGATCCAGATCGGGTGGGCGCAGCAGACTCAGATAGTGCGCCACGTAGCGCTTGACGCTGCGACGCGCCAGGTCGCCGTCGTCGGAGATGCACACGGTCAGGCGTGGCGACACTTCCACGTCGTCCAGCGAGCGGCCGACGCGGGCGGCTCCCTCGGTCAGCCAGGCGCGGTACTGCTCGGCCTGCGCCGGCGACCAGTAACGCGCCCCCACAAGGACTCGGTCGGCCAGCTCCCCGCCGAGGCGCATCACCCCGGGGCTGCGGGTGCCCAGCACCAGGGCCGGCATCGCCGCGGGTGGGCTCTGCAGGCGCGCCCGGTCAGCGGAAAACACCTCCCCCGCGTAGGTCACCTCCTCGCCGGACCACAAGCCCCGGCAGATTGTCGCCGCCTCCCGCAAGGTGCGCACAGGCCTCGGGTAGTCGATCCCGAACTGCTCCAGGCCGGCGCCCACGCCGAGGCCCAGGAACGCCCGGCCGCCGGAGATCTCACCGAGCGCGGTGATCGCACCGGCGAGTACCACCGGATGGCGCGAGTAGGGGTTGGTGACCAGAGGACCGAGTTCCAGCCGTTCCGTGGCCGCGGCACAGAGGGTCATCAGCACGTAACAGTCGTGCCACAGGATGACATCGGAGATTCCGAGCCGGTCGAAGCCGGCCCGCTCCACCTCGACGGCCAGATCGGCCACCTGCCCGGGCGTCATGCCGGGCGTGATCTCGGCCTCGAACCGGAAATGGGTCACGGCACCGCTTGACGGAGTCACGCGGCCGCCAGCCCTGGATTCTGGCCCCGGATCGAGTCCGGCGCAGGCTCCCGGATCGGGGTCCGGGACATGCGTTCGTCGGAATGACGGTGGCGAACGACCGTTACGGGCATGCGGATGCAGCCGCTGCGAGGGAGAACCCGTACACCGCGTGGAGGTCTTCAGACAAGGGGGAACTTGGCCTTGTCGGGGAGGCCGGAGCGGGCACAGATGGCCTCGCCGGCGGCCTGGCATTCCGCCCACAGCCGTTCCTCGTCGATGGTGGTCATGTGGCCGCCGTCCACGACCTGCGCACCATCCACCCAGACGCTGTGCACACCACGCCCGTCGGCCGACCAGACGAGCTGGTTCATGACGTTCAGCAGCGGCCGCCACTCCGGGCGGTCGGTGTCGTGCAGCACGACGTCGGCCTTCTTGCCGGCTTCGAGCGAGCCGATCTCGTCGGCCGCCTGCACGGCGCGGGCGCCACTGAGGGTGGCCATCTCGTAGGCCATCTCGGCGGGGAACATCTGCGGATCGCAGCGGGCGTCCTTGAAGATGCCCGCCACGAGGTACGTGGCCCGCATCAGGTCGGAGTAGTTGGAGGCGTTGTTGCCGTCGGTGCCGATGGCCACATTCACCCCGGCGGCCATCATCTCGGGCATCTTGCCCACCTGCGTGACGCCGTAGGCAACCTTCAGGGCCGTCGTCGGGCAGTGCGCCACGCTGGCCCCCGTCTCGGCCAGGATCCCCACCTCGCCGTCGTCGAGACGCACGCAGTGGGTCACGGCAACGTCGCCGTCGAGCACCCCCAACTCGGCGAGGTGCACGATCGGCCGGTGGCCGAACTCGGCGAGGAAGGAGTCCGGATCCATCTGCGCCGGCGACATGTGGAAGCTGAACCCGGCCCCGGCCTCGGTGGCCAGCTCTCTGGCCGCACGCCACAGCGGGTCGGAGGCGGTGTTGTGCCCGACGAGCACGACGTGGCCGGCGATGCGGCCCCCGGCCACCGAGCCGTGGCGCTCCAGGACGGCCTGCAGGTTCGCGATGGCCTCGTCGGTGTTTTGCCGGTAGACGTCGGGCTCGGGGGGAAGATCCCACACCCAGCGCCCCACACGGCCCCGGATTCCCGCCTCGACGAGGCCGTCCACCACATCATCCAGGAACCGGACCGTGCCGGCCTCGAGGAAGCACGTGGTGCCCGAGCGCAGCATTTCGGTGGCCGCCAGCTGCGCCGACAGGCGCTCGTCGGCGGCGGTGTAGGTGGCGTACAGCGGGCAGAGCCACCCGAACACGTTCTCCTCGAACGTGATGTCATCCGGCACGTACCCCCTCGTCAGCGGCTCGCCGGTGATGTGAATGTGGCTGTTGACCATGCCCGGCGTGGCCACGAAGCGATCGCCGCCGGTCACGGAGGCGGCCTCGTAGCGGGCGGCGAGGTCGGCCTCCTTGCCCACCGCCACGATCTCGCTGCCGCGCACCGCCACCGCACCGTGGCGGATGATGTCACGGCGGGGGTTCATCGTGACGACGTGACCGGCCCGGATCAGCAGGTCGATCGGCTCGGGGCGTCCGGGCGCGCCGGCGCTGCCGTTCGTTTGCTCGGAGGTGGTCATGTGCTCGCCTTTCGGACTTGTACGCCAATCGGTCGTTGTGTCGTTGATCGGCAGCGCAGGCCGGCGCGCTGCAGCAGTGGATTCCGGCCCTGGATCGAGTCCAGGACAGGCTCTCCGCCGGAACGACGAGGTTCCAACACCTTGTACCGACTCGACACTACTCAGCAGCGCCGCGGCGTTGGGTGGTCAGCTTGCGCGTTTGGTACCAACGAACATCTGCTGGGCGCCGATGGGCTCGATGAGCCGGATGGAGTCGAAGCCGGCGTCGCGGAGCCAGCCCGACATATGCTCGTAGGTGTAGGCGGTTCCCTGGCGGGTGCAAGCCGCCATGGTCGCACCCATCAGCACGCCCTGCGGGCTGCGCCGCGGCTCGGCTGTGCGGAAGTAGTCCGCTACCAGGACCCGCCCGCCGGGACGCAGAGCGGCGGCGGTACGGCCCAGCAAGCTCTGAACACCCTCGGCGTCCTCGGTGCGGCAGACGTGGCCCAGCGCGACGAGGTCGAAGGCAGCGGCCTCCAGCGCGACGGTGTGGTAGTCGCCGGGGCGCAGCTCGCAGCGATCGGTGAGGCCGGCCTCGGCGATGCGCGCCCGGGCCACCTCCAGCACCTCCGGAAGGTCGTTCACCACTGCGGTCGCACCGGGGCAGGCCTGCAGTACAGCGATAGTCCACGGTGCCCCGCCGGCGCCGAGGTCGGCCACGCGGGGCTCCACCATGCGGCTGTAGGAGATCCATGCGTCGGCCCGGGTGGCGGCGCGCAGCACGGTGGCGAACGTGCCCTCCACCAGCGGCACCCAGAACCCGGCTTCGTCGCTGTCCACCGGGTGGGCGGGGCCGCCCCGGCGCAGCGTGTCGGCCAGGTCGGTCCAGTTCTCCGGTGGCCCGGGTGCCACCGCCACCAGATCGACCATCGAGGCCGGACTGTCGCGACACAGATAGCGCCGGGCGCAGTCGTTGAGTTGGAAACGCCCTCGGTGGCGGTCCAGCAGACCCAGCACCACCAAGGCGTCGGCCACCGCCCCGGTCTGCGACTCCGAGGATTCCAGGTGCCCGGCCAACTCCTCGGGCGAAAGCGGGCCGTGCGCCGCGAGAGCCTCGAACAGGCCCAATTCCAGGGCCCCCACCAGCATCCAGTAGGCGCCCAGGCCGAAGATGACGTTCCACACCGGCACCGACGGTGGAGGCTTGAAGTCGGTGTACGGCCGGCCCACCCGGGCCATCGTGTGGGTCTTCTTCAGCTCCGGATAGGGGGAGTCCGCCACGGCCCGCCCTAGGAGTGTGCTGAGCAGTTCATCCGCGGCGCCAGTCTGGCCGCTGGACAGTGGATTCCGGCCTCCGCCGGAATGACGCGAGAGGCGCTCTGTAGCACGACTGAGCAGTCCGCTAGGGCCGGAGAACGATCTTGCCGAACAGGTCCCCCGCCAGCAGGCGCTCCTGCGCCGCGCCGGCCTCCGCCAGCGGCAGCACCGAGTCGATGGGTGCAGTGGAGTTGCCGCTGCAGTAGGTCTCCCAGGCGGGGCCGAACTCCTCGGGTCGGTAGGGATCCGAACCCATGATGCGCAGGCCCGAGTGGAACAGGTGGCCCAGCGACGGGATCGTGACTGCGTCGCCCGTGGTGTTTCCGCAGTTGACCAGCCGTCCGCGGCTGGCTAGGGCGAACAGCGACGCCTCCCATAGCGCCGGTCCGACGTGGTCCAACACCATGTCAACCCCCGCCCCTTGCGTCACCGACCGAGCCCACGCGGTGACGTCGGTGGTCCGGTTGTTGGCGGTCTCCGCCGCGCCCAACTCGCGCGCCCGGGCGCACTTGGTCTCGCTGCCGGCTGTCGCCAGCACCCTGGCCCCGGCCTGGTGAGCCAGTTGGATTGCCGCCGTCGACACCCCGCTGCCGGCGGCGTGGACGAGGAGCGTCTCGCCGGCCTGCAACCCGCCCACGTCGAACAGCGCGTGCGCCGCGGTCATCCAACAGGTCGGGAACACCGCCGCGGCTTCGAAGGACATCTCCGCCGGGATCGGGAAGACGTGGCTGGCCGGCGCCAGGCACAACTCGGCATAGCCGCCGTCGGCGGTGGCGCCGATGATCCCCAAGTCGCCGTACAGGTCACCCTGCCCGGCCAGGAGGGAACCCTCCGGTACACCCGACAGCGACGGGTCCACCACGACGCGGTCGCCGACGGAGACCGCTTCGACGGCGTCGCCGACTGCGGCAACCGTGCCCGCCACGTCCATGCCGGCGATGTGGGGCAGAGCGAAGCCGGGCATGGTGAACCAGCCGGCCCGCTGGATCACGTCGAGGCGGTTCAGCGCGGCCGCCCCCACACGCACCACGACATCCGTCGGGCCGGGTTCGGGATCAGGCGCCTCGGAAAGCCGCAGCACCTCCGGCCCGCCGTGGCTGTCATAGAGCATTGCCTTCATCGCGCTTGCCGCGCCTGTCCGTCGCCGTCGACCGCCCCGCCGCACCTGCCGTTCGTTCTCACCGCAGGCCCCTGATGAACGGCCGGGCCAGGGACTGCGGCTCGCGGGTGCGGTGCGCGAACAGGGCCATCACGCAGATGGTCAGCACGAACGGCAGCGACGACAGCAACTCGGAGTTGAGCGGATGGCCGACGCCCGGCAGGCTGAGCCGGAAGGAATTGGCGCTGCCGAACAGCAGGCATCCGAACATCGTCCCCCGCAGAGTCCAGCCGCCGAAGATAACCGCGGCGATGGCGATGAACCCCTGTCCACCCACGATCGAGTCCTCGTACCAGCCGACCTGCCCCAACAGCAGGTAGCCACCGCCCAGCCCCGACGTGATTCCGGCGATGTAGATGGCCTGGCGGCGCCGGGCGTTCACGTTGATGGACGACACGTCGGCCGCCTGCGGGTTCTCCCCCACCGCCCGCACCTCCAGGCCCCAGCGGGTGCGGTACACCACCCACCAGGCCAGCGGCACCAGTGGGTACACGAGGTACAGCGGCCACGGCTGACCGAACAGCGCCGGCCCGAGCAACGGAATCTCCACAAGGCCCGGCACCTCGAAGATGTGCGCGGTGGCGGTCTCGGGTTTCAGGCTGCTGTTGAGGAAGCTGGCCAGGCCCAGCACCAGGATGTTGAGCGTGAGCCCCACCACGAACTGGTTCGCCGTGAGGTTGTGGCTGAAGTGGGCCTGCACGGCCCCCACGACGAGACCTGCCACTGCGCCCACGAGCAGCCCCACCGATATGGAGCCAGTGGCGTCGTAGCCCATGCCTGCGGCGAAGGCGCCGCCCAGCATCGCCCCCTCCACGGAGACGTTGATGGTGCCGGCCCGCTCGGCGATCCACTCCCCCACGGCAACGAAGGCCAGCGCCGCCGCCAGGCGCCAGCCGCTGCTGTAGGTGCTCTCGCTGGAGAGGACGTCGCCGACGGCGGAGAAGAAGTCGCCGACCACGGCTCAGACCCGATCCCGCGCCGCGGCCAGCGCCCGGCGGCGGTCGCGGACGAACAGGATGGCGGGCGGCACCAGCAGCGCCAGAACCAGCAGCGCCTGTACCACCTTGGTGATGTCGCGGTCCACGCCTGTGGCAGCCAGGAATCCCGACCCGGTGCGGAGGGCGGCGAACACGAACGCCGCCGGAATGGCCACGATTGGATGCGACCGCGCCACCAGGGCAACCAGCAGCCCCTCCCAGCCGATGTTCACCGGGAATCCCGGCGTGAGCCGGTAGTTGCCGAAGTCCCCTCCGGCGAACATGAACGCCCCCGCCAGACCGCAGAACGCCCCGGAGACCACCAAAGCCAGGCCGCCGTAGCGCGACTCGCTCACACCGGCGCGGTGCGCCGTGCGCGGGCCCTGCCCGAGCATCTGCAGGCGGAAGCCGACGACCGTCCAGGCCAGTACCAGCGCCACCAGCGCCGCCAGCACGAGCGCCACGAAGGCGCTGATGGGGAACTCGTTGCCGGTCACGGTGACGCGCGGGATGCGAGTTGAGGTGTCCAGTTGGTCGCTGATGAGGTTGCGGTTGCCGGTATCGGGTGTGGGATCCAGGAGGAGGTTGGTGTTCTTGAGCCCGTATCCCACGGCCTGCGCCGCCACGAACACCAGCAGCAGCGTGCTCAGGACCTCCGGGATGCGCCGCCCGTAGCGCAGGGCCGAGGCGATGCCCGCCCAGATGCCGCCGCCCACGACGCCGGCCACCATGATGAGGATCAGCACGAACGGTCCCGAGGCGCCGATGTGCGTGGCCACGTACGCGGCGAGCGCCGCGCCCACGAACAGTTGACCCTCCTGGCCGATGTTGACCAGGCCCGCCCGCGAGTTGACGATGGTGCCGAGGGCCACCAGCAGCAGCGGGATGGCCTGGCCGATGGTGTCGCCCCAGCGGCCCGGTCGGCGCACGCTGCCGTCCAGCAGCGCCGAGAGCACCGTGGTCCAGGAGCCGCCCGTCGCCCACAGCACGATTGCCGCCACCAGCAGGGCCACGGCGATACTGGTGAGGTAGATGGTGAGAACCGAGGCGCCCTTGCGGGTCCGCGAGAAGCGGGCGCCCGCCGCGCCCCCTGACGCGGTGACCGCCGTCACGAGGCCTCCGCCTGCTGCGCCCCGCTCATCAGGAGGCCGAGGCGCTCGATGTCCACGCCGGAACGATCCATCTCGCCCACGATGCGCCCCCGGAAGATCACCACGATCCGGTCGGCCAGATCCAGCACCTCCTCCAACTCCGTGGAGATGAGCAGCACCCCCACCCCGTCGCGGGCGGCCTCCCGCAGTCGATCGGACACGTACTCGATGGCCCCCACGTCGAGCCCCCGCGTGGGCTGCGCCGCCACGAGCACGGCGGGCTCCCCACTCAGCTCCCGCGCCAGCACCACACGCTGCTGGTTCCCTCCCGACAGCGACCACATCGGGGCATCAGGTCCCGAGGTCTGCACGCCGAACTGCTCGATGAGCCGCTCGGCGCGGGCCCGGCGACCGGCGCGGTCCAAGATGGCGCGGCCCAGACGGGACCGGGGCGGGGACACGAGAGTGAGGTTCTCCGCCACGCTCATGTCCAGCACCAGGCCCGACTCGTGGCGGTCAGCGGGCACCACCGCCACCCCCGCCGCGGCCATGGCACCGGGGCGACCCGGCACTGGTGCGGCGTCGAGGACCCGCACGGTCCCGCTCTCGAGGGGAAGCAAGCTCGACAGCAGGTCGCTCAGCGGGGCCTGACCGTTGCCCTCCACGCCTGCGACACTCACGATCTCTCCGGGTCGCACATCGAGGGACAGCCCGTCCAGCAGTGTCCGGCCGTCGCGGCCCCGGGCGGTGGCGTCACGGATCGACAGCACCGCCGGCGGTCCCGCCGGTGCTGTGGCCAGCTCCGTTTCCTCCGCCTCAGCGCTCGGCTCCCCCCCCAAGCCCTCGATATGGCCCAGGGCCGCGCCCTCCGAACGCAGCGACACCGGGCGGCCCACCATTGAGCGCGCCAGACCGGGGGCGTCGGCCTGCGCCGTGGCCCGACGATCCACCACCGCCCCGGCGCGCATGATCGTGATCCGGTCGGTGGCCAACAGCACCTCGTCCAGCTTGTGGCTGACCAGGGCGACGGCCTTGTTCTCGCGCTCCACAACCCGGCGCAGCACTTCGAAGAGTTGCTCGGACTCCCCCGGCGTGAGCACAGAGGTGGGCTCGTCGAGGATCACGATCGACGGATCGCGGCGCAGGCACTTGATGATCTCCACCCGCTGGCGCAGGCCGGCGCTGAGGTCGCTCACGCGCTCGTCGGGGTCGATGTCCAAGCCGTAGCGCTCGCTGATCTCCCGCACGCGGCTCCGGGCCGCGGCCGCATCGAGACGGATGCGCTCGCCCAGGATCACGTTCTCCCACACGGTGAGCGGGTCAACCAGGCTGAAGTGCTGGTGCACCATGCCGATCCCCCGCTCGGCGGCCTCGGCGGGGTCGCTGATGCGGCAGGGCGCGCCGTCGATGCGGATCGTGCCGGCGTCGGGCAGCACCAGACCGATGAGCACCTTCATCAGCGTGGACTTGCCGGCGCCGTTCTCACCGAGGATGCCGTGGATCTCACCCCGCCGCAGCGACAGGTCGACATCGTCGCACGCCAAGACCGCGCCGAAGCGCTTGGTGATGCCCTCCAGTTCGGCGGCAGCGGGCGCGGTCACCGATTTAGGAGTCTTCTGAGTGGTTGGCGGCAGATGCAGCGGGAGCTGCGGCAGAATGGATTCCGGCCTTCGCCGGAATGACGAATGGCGGGCGCAGAGGCATTGCTCAGCGGCCTGCCGGAACGGTCACTTCCACGCGGCAGGCCCGCCTCCGGAGTCGCATCCCCGGCGGCGGGCCTGTCGCGTCGTCCAGTCGGCCGCTGCTGTGTCTAGAAGCCGTAGGCCGCGGCCTTGATGCCGAAGAACTGCTCCCCGTAGGTGCCGGCCGCGATCAGGGCCAACTCGGCGTCGAACTCGGCCTGCTGATCGGCCGTGGCGCCGCAAAGCTTCGCGCCCACGAACGGGAACTGCCCGACGCTGAAGGTGAACACCTCACCCTCGCCGAACGATCCGTCGGCGATGAGTTCGATGAGCGTCGCGATGTAGTCGCCGGCGTCGAACTGGACGGCAAGGTCGTAGTCCAGGTCGGTGCGCTCGCACACGTCGGAGGCGCCGGCCGACATGACGATGATGTCGTTCTCGTTGGCGAGCGCCACGAGCGGCTCGTGCGCCCCGCCCAGGTACGGGTATACGGCGTCGGCACCCTGCGCCACGGCGTTGTTGAACGCCTCGGTGGCGCCGGAGATGTTGTCGAAGTCGAACGGGAAGTTACCCGTCGGTACGTACGTCATCGTGAAGCCCGGATCCACGGCCTGCAGGCCCATCTCGAAGGCCATGTAGGCCTCCTTCTCGAAGTTCAGATCGCAGCAGCCGATGAAGTGGACGCTGTCGCCGCCGCTGTCGCGCATCAGGATCCCTGTGGCGTAGCCGGCGCTGTAGCTGATCTGCGAGCTGTCGTCCTGCGCCTGGGCGAGCCCGGGTATCACGGGGTAGCCGGCACCGCAGTTGCAGTACCAGAAGATGTCCGGGTACTGCTCGGTGAGGTCGGTCAGCGGTTCGGCGATCTCGCTGGCGCCCACGGCCAGCACATCCACGCCCTGCTCGGCCAGGTTGGCCAGCTCGGTGGCGGCGTCGGCCGGCCGAATGTTGTCGACGACGATCGGGGTCGAGAAGCCGTTGTCGGCGGCGAACGCCTCGACCGTCTCGACGAGGGCCTGGTAGTAGGCGCCGTCGTCGCGCGGCCCTGCGGTGGCCACGCCGAAGACCACGTCGCCATCGGAGTTCATGTCGAGCGCGGCGACCAGCAGTTCGATCCGCAACTCCTCGGCCTGCGCGGACGCCGCGGAGGCCTCAGCCTGCGCGGCGGAGGCTTCGGCCTGCGCGGCCGCGGCATCGGCCTGCGCGGCCGCGGCATCGGCGCGGGCCTCCTCGGCCTCGGCCTGCGCGGCGGCGGCCTGCTCCCGTGCCGCGTCGGCTTCGGCCTGCGCGGCGGCGGCGTCGGCGGCGGCGGCGTCGGCTGCCGCTTGGGCGGTGGCGAGGGCAGCCTCGGCCGCTGCCACGGCCTCCTGGTTGCCTTCGGCGGTGGCCTGTGCCAGGTCAGCGGCCGCCTGCGATGCCTTCGCTGCCGCGAGAGCCGCCTGGGCAGCCGCTGTGGCTGCGGCGGCTTCGGCTCCGGCCGCGGCTGCGCCGGCACCCGCGGCGGCTGCGTCGACTCCGGCTGCGGCTGCGTCGGCAGCGGTGGCTCCCAACCCGGCCAGCGCCTCGCCGGCATCGGATGCGGCTGCGTCGGCCACATCCATCGCCGAGCTGGCCGCAGCGGACGCCGACTCGGCGGCGGCGGCAGCGGCGTCAGCCGTCTCGGTGTCGGCACAGGCTGCGGCCAGCAGCCCGGCGACGGCGACGGACACGAGAAGGAGCGACATGCGCTTGGACTTGTTCATGGGCTTTTCCCTCTGTTGCGAATGAAGGTGCTGTACTCCTGCTCCGGCCGCTCAGCCGGGCAGCACACAGGTAGGAATCATGCCACACCACACCGGCGGGCGCGATTGGCCGGTCCCGAACGATCCGCTCCCCGTCGTCGCCGCGTCAGGTCTCCCCGCCGGCGCGGTCGGCGAGCAGGAATTTGCGGATCTTGCCCACCGAGGTGCGGGGCAACTCCTCGAGGAGGGTGAGATCTCGTGGCATGGCTGCCTTGCCGAGGCGCTCGCTGCACCAGGCCATGAGTTCGGCGGTGCTGGGCGGCTGGGACGGGTCGCGAGCCACCACGAAACCGACCGGGACTTCGTCGCGGATCGGGTCGGGGCGTCCCACCACCGCGGCCTCCAGCACGGCGGGGTGCTCCGCCAGCACAGCCTCCACGGCCACCACCGAAACGTTCTCGCCGGAAACCTTGAGCACCTCGCTGTGACGACCGTCGAAGTAGTGGCGCCCGGTGGCATCACGCCGGGTCCGGTCGCCGGTCAACAGCCAGCCGTCGCGGAACGATGCCTCCGTTACCTGCGGATCGTCGAGATAGCCCGCGAACAGCGTGGTGCCGCGCTCGCCACCCACGACCAGTTCGCCGACGTCGCCTTCGGGCACCGCACGACCGGCGGCGTCATGTACGTCGACCAGACATCCGGGCGTTTGCTGCCCCATCGAGGACGGCACGGGGTCATCCGCCGGTTCGGTCAGCACGGCGGGCAGCGTCTCGGTCATGCCGTAGAGCTGCCGCGGCAGGCAGCCAAAGAGCTCACTCAGCCGGGCGTACTGCTCGTCGCTCACGTTCTGGGCGTACCAGCAGTGCGCCAGGTTCAGTCTGGGGCCGTCGGCGCCGCGGGCCAGGATCATGCGCATCGGCGCGGCGAACAGGCTGGCCGCCGTGGCGCCACCGGCCGCGGCCTGGGCGCAGAAACGGCTGGCGGAGAAGGCCGGCTGCAGCACCACGGCCGCCCCCGTCCAGATGGCCGCGGCGAAGGAGTAGTACTGGGCGTTGCCGTGGAACAGCGGCAGCACCACCAGCAGCCGGTGATCGGGGCTGAAGCCGGCCCTCTCGGCCATGATCTTGCCGCAGAAGGCGTAGTTGGCCTGCGTGATCTCCACACCCTTGGGCCGGCCCGTCGTGCCGGACGTGAACATGACGGCGGCGGTGTCGCGCACGCCCAGGGCGGGTCTGGCGGGTGCTCCACCGGCCGGGCTCCCGTCGCCGATCACACCATCGAGATGCGGCGCGTGTTCGTCGACCGCGACGATGTCCATCGAGAGGCCTGGAACGAGCGTTTCTGCCTCCGCCACGGCTCGCCGGTACTCCTGTACCCGATCGGCGGAGCAGAACCCCACCGCCGGGTTGGTGCGCGACATGTGCCCGGCGAGTTCCGGCGTCCGACCGAACGGGTCGGAGGGCACCATAATCGCCCCCAGACGCACGGCAGCCAGCCAGACGGCCACGAATGCAGGCCCGTTGGCCAGGGCCAGATGCACCGCCCGCCCGGGACGCACACCGGCGGCGTGCAGGCGCGCCGCCACATCGGCGATCCGGCGGTCGAAGTCCCCGTAACTCCACTCTGCCACGGTGCCGTCGGGTGCGGCATAGCGCAGGAACAGCGCCTCCGGGCTGCGCTCGACGGCCCGCTCCCACGTCTCGGCGAAGGTCACCGCCTCCGGCCACCGGCCCGGCTGTGCGGAGGCGGGGACAGCCGGCTCGCTCATGGGGCAGAGGCGTCTCCGTTGCCCGCGGCCGCCGGGGTTTCGACCGGTGGGCCGAAGCCTCCTCCTCCGGGGAGGTCGAGACGGACCACGTCGTCGGGTCCGAGGCGCAGGCGGGCCTGGGTGGTGACCGCCTCGTCGTTCACGCAGAAGCGGCCGCCCGCTCCGGGCTCGCCGCCGTCGAGACCTTGGGGCGCCGCGGCCAACCGGCTGGTGACGGCGTTCAACTGCCATTCCCGGTCGGTGTCCACGGCGAACTCGATGGTCTGACCCTCGCCGCCCGGCTGGCGGCCGGCGCCACCGGAGCCCACCCGCAGTTCCTTGCGCAGGAAACGGATGGGTGCCGAAGCCTCCACAACCTCGACCGGCACAGCGGCCACACCCGTGGGATACGAGCAGGCCGACAGCCCGGGCTTCGTGGCCCGCCCCCCCACGCCGCCGGCGTAGGTGAACATGGCTGTGATGAACGGGCTGCCGTCGGGATGGGAGCCGCTGACCTGCATCGTCCAGACCGCACCCGAGCCCTCCGCCATGGCCTGTGAGGGCTTGAGGGGTGCCAGCGCCTTCAGCAGCGCGTTGGGCAGGAACATGCCCACCACGTGGCGAGCCGTGCAGGGCTGCGGCGACACCGCGTTCACGATCGACCCTTCCGGAGCAGTCAAGCGGATCGGCGCCAGGCTGCCGTGATTGTTGGGAATCTCGGGATTCAACATCGACCTGACGGTGAATGTGGTGTAGGCATGCGTGTAGTTGCGCACGACGTTGATACCCCAGGGACTCGCCTCCGAGGATCCCTCGTATGACACGTGGATCTCGCCCTCATCGGGGTCGACTGAGACCTCGCACTGGATCCTCACGAGCGAACCGTCGGCGAGGTCGAGCAGGGCCTCGGCGCGGTGACTGCCCGCGGGCAGAGCGCGAATGCTCTCCCGGGTGGCCTCCTCCGAACGCTCGATGATCTCGTCGGCCAGATCGTCGATGTCGTCGAGGTTCCAGGCATCACAGAGTGTCTGCAGGCGCTCCGCCCCCACCGCGGCCGACGCCATCTGGGCGTGCAGATCGCCGGCAACGTGGTCCGGGGTGCGGACGTTGGACAGGATGAAGTTCCAGACGTCGGTGTTGCGTTCGCCCGCCTCCATGAGCTTGCAGATGGGGATCCAGAGCCCCTCCTCGAACACGTCGCGCCCGCCGGCACCGATGCCGTAGCCGCCGACGTCGGAGTGGTGGATGGTCGAGCAGAAGAAGGCGATGAGTCGACCGCCGCGGAAGACCGGCGTCATCACGGTCACGTCGAGGAGTTGCCCACACGTCTTGTACGGGTCGTTGGTGATGAGCACGTCACCGGGCGCCAGCGACTCGGCCGGATGTTCGGCCAGCACGGCCACCACGCCCATCGCCAGGGAGTTGATGTGGCCCGGTGTGCCGGTGACCGCCTGGGCCACCATGCGCCCCTGCGGATCGAACAGCCCGTTGGCGAGGTCGCCGGCCTCCCGCACGATGGGACTGAAGGCCGAGCGCTGCAGAGCGGTCGCCTGCTCGTTGACCGTGGAGATGATGCTCTGCCAGAGCACCTGCAGGTCGACGCCGTCGAAGCGCCGCTTCGGTGCGCCGATCCCCGGCATCGTGCCTCCGGGACTCGCAGCCACAGAACTCATGGCGCCTCCTCACGTTGGGCCAGCAGGCTGCCGTCCGGGTTCACCTCGACAGTCCAGCCGGGGCGGATCACGACGGTCGTCTCGGCCTCGGAGATGATGACCGGGCCGTCCAGGCGGGTGCCGCCCGGCAGGTGCGAGCGCTCGTAGACCGGAACATCGTCGGACGCCCCGTCACGGCCGAAGCGCACCGAGCGCCGTGCAACCGGGGCGGCCTCACCACCGGCGGGTGCCGCCAGGTCGGGCTCCACGCCGGTGACCGGAGCCCACGCCGACAGCCGCCACGTCACGACCTCGGCGGCCACGTCGTCGATCGTGAGTCCGTAGACCCGCTTGTACTCCTCCTCGAAGGCGGCCAGCGTCTCGGCATCGTCGGTTGGCCACTCGGCGCCCTCGCCCAGCCAGACGGTGATCTCGTTGCCCTGGCCGCGGTAGCGCACGTCGATGCCGTAGCGGAAGCGCACCTGCTCGCCGGGCACGCCTGCCCCGGCCAGCACCCGCCGACCCTCGCTGCGCATGGACTCCAGCAACTGCTCGGTGTCATCACTGCGCAACTCGTCCAGCGGCCGCAGCAGGCTGCGGGCCAGGTCGATGCGCACGGGCGTCACGAGCGTGCCGAACGCCGAGAGAACGCTGGCGTGCACCGGGAACACCACCCGCGAGGACTCCACCAGCTCGGCCACCCGGCAGGCGTGCACGGGACCGGCCCCGCCGAACGCCAGCAGGGTCACACCGCGCAGATCCACCCCTCGCTCGACGGCGTGCATGCGAGCCGAGGAGGCCATGTTCTGGTCCACCACCTCCACGATGCCCGCGGCCAGGCTCTCGAGATCCAGGTCGAGTCGCTCGGCCAGCGGCTCCGCCGCCGCTCGCGCCGCCCCGGTGGACAGCGGCATCTCGCCGCCCAGGAAAGCCTCGGCGCTGAGATACCCCACCAGCAGGTCGGCGTCGGTGACCGCCGGTTCGGTGCCGCCGCGCCCGTAGGAGGCCGGCCCGGGGTCGGCGCCCGCCGAGACGGGTCCGACACGCAGCAGGCCAAGATCGTCGACCCGCGCCAGGCTCCCGCCGCCGGCGCCGATCTCCACGAGATCCACCGACGGGACCAGCACCGGGTAGCCGGACCCCTTCTTGAACCGCCAGACGCGGGCGATCTCGAACGAGGACATCAGTGCCGGCTCGAAGTCCTCGATGAGGCAGGCCTTGGCGGTGGTACCACCCATGTCGAAGCACAGCAGGCGGTCCTCGTCGAGTCGGCGCGAGTACCAGGTGCCGGCCAGCGCTCCCGCCGCCGGACCGGACTCCACGAGCCGGATGGGAACGCGGGCCGCCTCCTCGGCCGACACCACTCCCCCGTTGGACAGCATCATCAGCACGGTGCCCCCGAATCCCTCGTCGGCCAGCCAGCGCTCGAGATCGTCCAGATAGGTTCCCAGCACGGGCATGGCGGCGGCGTTGCACGCCGTCGTCATCATGCGGGGGTACTCCCTGATCTGCGGGGCCACGTCGACGGACAGGCAGACCGGCACGCCGAGCGCCGCCGCCAGGTGTGCCCCGGCGGCCCGCTCGTTGGCGCCGTTCATGTAGGAGTTCAGGAAGCACACGCCCACGGCCTCCACGTCGGTGGCGGCCAACTCGGCGGCGAGACGGTCGAGGTCGGCAGCGTCGGGGACGTTCAGAACCTCTCCCCTGGCGTTCACCCGCTCGTCCAGCTCGAGGATCCGCTCCCGCGGGATCGGCGGGTCGGGGAACTCGATCTGCAGGTCGTACATGTCGTAGCGGTGCTCGTCGCGGATCAGCAGCGTGTCGGCGAAACCCCGCGTCACCACGAGAGCGGCCCGACCGGCGCGGCGCTGCACGAGGGCGTTGGTGACCAGCGTGGTGGCGTGCACGATGGGAGCCGTCACCTCGGCCGCGGCCACGCCCGCCCGCCCGAGCACGCCGGCGATGGCCGCCTGCACCGCCTGCAGCGGGTCGGCGGGCGTCGTCAGCTCCTTGTGAACGGCGACCCGGCCGCTGTCGGCGTCGAGCAGGACGGTGTCGGTGAAGGTGCCGCCGATGTCGACGGCGAGGCGCCAATCAGCCATCTGTCGCGGCGGCTTCCCGCACGGCCTGCGTCGCCGCCGCGCCGGCGTCCATCAGGTCCTCCCGGGGCGGGGCGAACACGTCGAGGATCCAGCACTCGTTGTACTCCTCGTCGCCCACGAAGACGCTGTCGCCGTGCCACACGCCCTTGTAGGCCAGATACGAGTCGCCCGGCCCAAGCACGGTCCGTTCCCCGTCCTCCGGTGGGGCCGACTCGTCGCCGATGCGGAAGTCCAGGGCGCCGCGCACCACGATGCCGAGTTGTTCGTGGTCGGGATGGTGATGCAGGTACGAGCCGGACGTGCCCCCGGCGATCCGCCAGAAGCAGAGTTGCAGGCCGTCGCCGGTCATCACGCGGCGCCGGAAGCCGGGGCGGGCGGTCTCGACGAACGCCTCGTCGTCGAGGAAAAAGACCGTCTGGCGGCTCAGATCCATGTCGTTGCTCCCTTCGGACTGCGACGCTATGCGAACACGCCGCAATCCACCTGCGAGACACGTCGTACTGCCGGGTCATGGATTCCGGCCTTCGCCGGAATGACGGGTTGCGAGCAGATCATCGGCGACGGCATCGTGGCGGATCTTCAGCGCAGACCGAGGGTGGCGAAGTGTTTCCGCTCTGCGTCCAGGTTCAGCGGCTCGACGATGGCTTGGTGCTCGGCGTCACCCCAGTGCTCCGGCGGCACCAGCCACATGACCTCGAACTCCAGACCGTCGGGATCGCGGGCGTAGAGACTCTTGTTGCAGCCGTGGTCGCTGGCTCCGACGAGGGCGCCCTCTGCCTGCAGGCGACGGCGGGCGTCGTCGAGCGCCTCCAGGGTCGGGACCTCCCAGGCGATGTGGTAGAGACCGACGGTGCGCCGGCCCGCCTCCGAGGAGCCGGCCCCCTCGCCGACGCTGAAGAAGGCGATGTCGTGGTGGTTCTCCGACTCGGGCGCCCGCATGAAGGCGAAGGCTCCGCCGGGATCGTCGATGACCTGCTCGAAGCCCAGCACGTCGGCGTAGAACCGGGCGTGGCGCCGGGCGTCGCGCACGTAGAGCACGGCGTGGTTCATGCCGGTGATGCGCATGATGCCTCCCATCGGTCCGCTCGTCGCGAGGGCTCAGGATAACGCGACCGCCGAGGGAGCCCCAGGCTCGGGAGTCTCGGTGGTCACCGGAGCGACCGGGTTCCCGGAGACTGGATTCCGGCCCCGGATCGAGTCCGGGGCAGGCTCTGCGCCGGAATGACGGTGGTGGGCCGGCTCTCGCTGTCGGCCAGAGTCGGCACGGCGTAGGGGTCCGACGCTAGGGCGGGTCGGTTCGTTCGTTGAAGCCGAGGAGCACCACCGTCGGGGGGATGGACGCCACGACCGACACGGACGCCTGACGCAGGTACATCCGCAGGATCGTCGAGGCCGGTCCGCCCAGCGCCCAGGACACGATCGCCTTGATGGGGTTGGCGTGCGAGCAGACCAGAACCGTCCGGTTCGGCGAGGTGGCCAGGAGATCCGCGGCGGCACGCACCGAGCGCTCGTACATCCCGGCGAGCGACTCGCCCCCCTCGGGTGCGTAGCCCGGGTCGTCGGTCCAGGCATCGATCAACTCGCCGGACGCCAGCGGCACCGGTGTGCCCTCCAGGATGCCGTAGTCCATCTCGGCGAGACGGTCCTCCACGATCACGTTCTCGTCGAACCCGGCGTGGGTCAGCGTCTCCCGAGCACGCCGGCGCGGGCTGCAGACCACCTTGTCGATCCGCCAGTGGCGGCGGACGTAGGCGCCGGCCTCGACGGCCTGGCGGCGACCCATGTCGTCCAGCGGCAGATCGCTGGCGCCCTGCAGGAGTCGCCGGCGGTTCAACTCGGTGCGCCCGTGGCGCAGGAGCACCAGGTAGGTCTCCGGCACCCCTCCCGAGGCGCTCGGAGGCCCCTCGACGGAGGCCGGTTCAGGCGCTCTCGGCGATGATGTGCCGGGCATTCTCGACGTCCTTCTTCAGCTGCGCCGCCAAGGCGTCGATCCCGCTGAAGCGCCGCTCGCTGCGCAGGAACCGCAGGAACTCCACCTGCACCTCGTGACCGTAGAGGTCGCCGTCGAAGTCCAGCAGGTGCGCCTCCAGGATCGAGTGCTCGGCGTGCTCGAAGAAGGTCGGACGCCGCCCGATGTTGATGGCGCAGCCATAACGGACGCCATCGGTGTCGGTGAACAAACCCGCGTACACGCCGTCGGCGGGCCATGCCCGGTCGGTGGCCACGGGAATGTTCGCGGTCGGGAACCCGACGGTGACGCCCCGGCGGTCGCCCTCGATCACCACGCCGCGTATGGCGTAGGGCCGCCCGAGCATCTGCGCCACGTCGGCCACCCGACTCCCGGCGAGAGCTCGGCGGATGGCGGTGGAGGACACAGCCTCGGGGGCGTTCGGGAAGCGATACAGGTCCACCGTCTCCACGTCGAAGCCGCTGCGCGCTCCTGCCACGTGCAGCGTGCCGCTGGAACCCTCCCGATCACTCCCGAAGTGGAAATCGGCGCCGGCCACGACCACCTTGACGTTCAGCCCGTCGACCAGCACCCCGCGAATGAAGTCATCCGCAGAGGTTGCGGCCAGCCGGTCACCGAAGGGGAGCACAACGGCCCGCTCCAAGCCGAGGGAGGCGAACAGATCGAGCTTCTGGCGCAGATCGGTGAGCAGGAGCGGGGCGTTCTGCGGCCGCAGCGTGTGAGCGGGATGGGAGTCGAAGGTGACGACCGTTGCGCACAGCCCCTCGGCGCGGGCCCGCTCGACGACCCTGCTGAGAATCTGCTGGTGGCCGATGTGGACCCCGTCGAACACCCCGACGGCGACGGCCGATGGTGGCGAGTCCGTCGGTGGCGAGTCAAGAACGAGCATGCAGATGGGAGGCTACCGGCGCGGCCGGTCCGCTCGATGCCGTGGTGGCCGGAGCGGTCGGCCGACGTCGGTCAGGGGATCCGTCCGGCACCGTGCCTCCCCACGCCGGCTCAGATGCCGACGCCGCCAGCGACGAGTTGCACGATCCGCCAGGCCACGTAGACGACCGTGGCCACCACCACGACCCAGAAGTGCCACGGGGCTCGCACGTCCTCCTCGGGCGTCTCGCCGGCCTGCTCGGCGACATCGCCCATATCGACCGCCTCGCCGCAGGCCGGGCAGGTGCCGTCGGGGTTCAGGGCCGGGGGGGCGAAGTACCGCTGGCAGGGTCCGCACCAAGGCACGGGAACTCGGGGGTCTACTTACGGCGGACGGCCAGAATGGCCACGTCGTCACTGAGCGGCGTGTCGCTGAAGTCCCGAGCGGCGTCAAGAAGGTGCTTGCACAGGTCGCCGGGATCCAGCAGCGGCTCCCGGCGCAGCAGCATCGCCACACCCTCCTCACCGAACTGGTCGCCGCCGCGGCGAGCCTCGATGAGCCCATCCGTGTAGAGAACCGCCAGATCGCCCCGCATCAGCGGGATCTCCCGGCTGAAGTAGCCGCTGCGTCGCTCCAGCATCAGCAACGGGCCGGTGGCACTGAGCGGCAGCACCTCACGCTGATGCCACAGCCACGCCGTGGGATGCCCCGCGGAGGCATAGCGCAACGTCCCCGCGCCGGTGTCGAACACCAGCACCACCAGCGAGATGAACTCCTCGGTGCGCTCGGCGTTGAACATCTGCAGGTTGAGCTCCTCGACGGCCTGGGCCGGGTCTCGGAACTGCCGCAGGAACACGCGCATGAGGTACTTGGCCTGGAAGGCCGTGATGGAGGACTCGATGCCCTTGCCGGCAACATCGCCGATGACCGCCGCCAGGCGACCCGGGGACACCTCGAACACGTCGAAGAAGTCCCCCGCCATCAGGCCCGATCCCGCCAGGTGCACCTGACCGATGGCGAACCCCTCGAAGCTCGCCAGGTCCTCGGGGGCGAGGCGGCCCGCCCAGGCCCGCGGCGCCAACTCCTCCTGCGCCAGCGCCTCCTGGGCTCGGCGTTCGATCTCGAAGCGCTCCTGCGCCATGCGGAACTCGGTGCCCGACTTCCGGCCCCACATCAGCGACAACGTGGCCGGTACGCCCACGACCAGCATGACGACGGTCCAGAACTCCGTGTCGGTGGTGACGAGGAACAGCGCGATGATCGCCACGAGGACGTACAGCCCGGCGGCGTGGAGATCGCGCAGGAAGCCGGAGCGCGCCAGCATCTCCGCGGCGTGGACCTCCTCCTGGCGGGAATCGGTCCCGCCCGGCTCGCCGTCGGTGTCGTCAGCCGGCTCGCCGGCCGTGTCGTCGACCGGGCCGCGGGCGCTGGCCGCGGCGGTCCTGTGGGCCTCCATGACCTCGCGGACCTGCTGGTAGAAGCGCCAGCGGTAGCGGGCGATGCGTCCCCAACTGAGGCCGGCCACGAGGCAGAGGCCCGCAGTGAGGCCGAGGATGATCTCCTGCACGGCACCCGAATCTACTCGCCGCCCGCCCGTGGGCCGTCCAAGTCATTCCGGCGCAGGCCGGAATCCACGACTCCGCCGGACGGCGATCGGTCAGGAGAGTCGGCCCGTCCGCGTCATTCCGGCGCAGGCCGGAATCCACGACTCCGCCGGGCGGCGGCCCGCTCAGCGGAAGCGCACGTGGAACTTGAGCGGAGTGGCGCCCAGCTCGAAGATCTCCGAGAGGCGGCGCTGGAGGTAGCGCAGGTAGGTCGGGGGAAGTCGCCGGTTGACGAACAGCGTGAAGGTGGGCGGATCGGTCGCCCCCTGCGTGGCGTAGAGCACCCGTGCACCGCCCGGGGCGGGGTGGGCGGCCTGCGCCTCGCGGATCGCCCGGTTGACCGCACGGGTGGGGATGCGCCGCCGGTACTGCTCGATGGTGCCCTCGAGTGACGTCAGTATGCGGGTCACGCCGCGCCCGGTGAACGCCGAGATGCCCAGCGCCGGCGAGCCGCTGAGGAACCCCAACCGGTCACCCACCTCCTCGCGGATGGTGCTCCGCTGGGTGGTGTCGAGCAGGTCCCACTTGTTGAGCAGCAGCAGGATCGGGCAGCCGGCGCCGTCGATCCGCTCGGCCAGACGCTGGTCCTGGTGGGTGATGCCACCGGTGGCGTCGACCATGAGCAGCACGACGTCGGCACGGTCGACCGATCGCAGAGCCCGAACCATGGCGTAGTACTCGGTGCCCTCGTCGATCCGGCTCCGGCGGCGCAGCCCGGCCGTGTCGATGAGCCGGAGCCGCCCGGCCGGGGTCTCGACGAGGGTGTCGACGGAGTCCCGGGTCGTGCCCGGCAGGTCGTGCACCACCGACCGTTCCTCGCCGACGAGTCGGTTGAACAGCGTCGACTTGCCGACATTGGGCCGCCCCACGATGGCCACCGACACGGTGTTGGCGTCGTCGGTGTGCTCGCCCGGTGCCTCCCCGGCGGCGCTCGCGCCGGCGTCGGGGAAACTTGCCACGACGGCATCCAGCAGGTCGGCACAGCCGCGGCCGTGCAGGGCGCTGACAGGGTGGGGATCGCCCAGGCCCAGCGTGACGAACTCCCAGATGAGCGGTTCCCTGCCCTCGTCGTCCACCTTGTTCACGGCCAGGAGCACAGGACCGCTGCGCCGCCAGAGGAGTTCCGCTGTGGCGAGGTCGGGATCGGTGACGCCAGTGGTGACATCGGTCAAGAGGACGGCCACGTCGGCGTCCAGCATGGCCTTGCGACTCTGGGCCGAGACCTTGCGGTCCAGGGCGGCGAGTTCGCCATCGTGCCCGTCGGGCTGCCAGCCCCCGGTGTCGACCACCACGAAGGGCTGTCCCAGCCACGACGCGGTCCATTCCTTCCGGTCCCGGGTCACGCCGGGCCGCTCCTCCACGATCGCCTCCCGGCTCCCGATGATGCGGTTCACGAGGGTGGACTTGCCGACGTTCGGACGGCCGACGACGGCGACCGTCGGCAGCTCGAGACCCTCGGCCAGGTCGCTCCCCGCGGTACTGACGGGCGCACTCATGCGATCACCGGGCGTCCAGCGCCTGCCTGAGGGCAAGGCCGTCGGTCTTCACGACTTCGACGGGGCGCGGCAGGTCGGCCGTGGTCAGCCCGTCGAGGAACCGCCCGCCCGACAGGCAGACGTCGGGAAGCAGGAAGCGGCCGTCGGGCGGCTGGTCGGTCAGCACCCGTGCCACGTCGGCACCCACCATCAGGCCGGTCACGCCGATGTTGCCGCCGAAGAACCGGTTCTCCACGGTCACCAGGCGGACGTCGTCGTAGCCGGCATCTGCCAGCATCGGGCCCAGCACGGCCGCCCCCAACTCGCCGGTCAGCACCGCCGAGGCGCGGCGGCGCCGCAGTGTCACCGGCGCGGCTCCGGCCACTGCCGTCGCACCGTTGCCGCCGGGGGTCGGTGCTCCGGCCGTGGTGCAGCCGAGGTGCGGCGCCCGGTAGCCGGTCGCGGGCGCGCCGTCGACCCAGGAGAAGAACCCCGCCTGGGTGCCCGTGGGCTCGGTGGAGCGTCCCATGAACTCCTCGACGAAGTTCCGGGCGATGCCGACGCCGTCCTCGTGCATGTCGAAGCCCTCGTAGTCGGCCGCCGGCGGCAGCTCCCGGCCGGCCAGCAGGTAGTACTCGTCGGCCGCGAACACCATGCGGCGCCCCAGCGCCGACCGGAACGTGTCCTGCCAGGCGTCGGTGGCGTCGAGAACCGCCACGGCCTCGGCGAGGCTGTGCGGGCGTAGGCGACCGGCGGTGGCGTGGCGGCTGACGCCGAGGGGGACCACGCACAGACCGCGCAGATCGCTGTAGGACTCGAGAACGCCGCAGAACGTGTCCTCCAGCCAGGGTCCGTCGTTCACGCCCGGGCAGACGACGACCTGGCCGTAGACCGCCACACCGGCCGCCAGCAGCAGGCGCAGCCAGCGCAGGCTCGTGGCTCCCCGCCGGTTGCGCAGCATCTCGGCCCGCAGGTCGGGATCGGTGGCGTGGATGCTGACGAAGAGCGGCGAGAGGCCCTCGGTGATGACCCGCTCGAAGTCGGCCTCGGTGAACCGGGTGAGTGTCGTGAAGTTGCCGTACAGGAACGACAGCCGGTAGTCGTCGTCCTTGAGGTAGAGGCTGGAGCGCATCCCCGGCGGGAGCTGGTAGATGAAGCAGAACTCGCAGTGGTTGTCGCAGGTGCGCACCTGGTCGAAAAGGGCGGAATGAACCTCGAGGCCCAACGGGGCGCCGGCCGCCTTGTCGATCTCGATGCTGAATTGCAGTCCACCGCGGTCAACCTCGATCTCCACCTGAGGTTCATCGACGAGACGGCGGTACTCCAGCACGTCGCGCGGCGCGACGCCGTTCAGTGAAACCAACTCGTCGCCGACCTCCAGCCCCACAACGGCGGCGGGGCTCGACGGCGTCACAGCGACGACGCGCGGACGGGCCATCGAGAGAATCCTACCGTTGTGCTCCCGGCGCCCCCGATGGGCCCGCTCGGCGCAACCGACGGCCTCCCCCGTCATTCCGGCGCAGGCCAGAACCCCTCGGTGCGCACCGGCCCGCTCCCCGCCCCGTCATTCCGGCGCAGACCGGAACCCACGGCGCTGCACCACGAACGCCATCGGGGCCAGCGCGCCGAGTGCGCCGAGTAGCCTTTGACCGATGGCTGTGGAGAAGGTGCTGCTGGCGTCGCCCAGAGGGTTCTGCGCCGGCGTGGAGATGGCGATCAAGGCGCTCGCCGTCATGGTCAGCGCCTTCGAGCCGCCCGTGTACTGCTACCACGAGATCGTGCACAACAAGCTGGTCGTGAAGCAGTTCGAGGCACTCGGCGTGGTCTTCGTCGACGACATCGACGAGGTGCCCTCCGGCGCCCCGCTGATGCTGAGCGCCCACGGCTCGGCCCCCGAGGTGCGGTCCGCCGCCTACGAGCGCGGCGGCTACGTGGTGGACTCGGTCTGCCCCCTGGTGACAAAGGTGCACCATGAGGTGAAGGTGCGCGCCGGCAAGGGGTACCGCATCGTGTACGTCGGCCACGAGGGCCACGAGGAGGCCGTGGGGACCATGGCGGTGGCCCCCGAGGCGATCCACCGGGTGGAATCAACCGACGACGTGGCGGTACTGCCCGAGTTCGACGAGCCGGTCGCCCTGCTGGCGCAGACCACGCTCAGCCACCGGGACTGGGCCGAGGTGGCCGACGCCGCCCGGGATCGTTTCCCCGACATGTGGACGCCGGGACGCAGCGACCTCTGCTTTGCCACCACGAACCGGCAGGCCGCCCTGTCCGCCATCGCCGAGCAGTGTGACACCTTCGTCATCGTGGGCTCGGCGAACTCCTCCAACACGCGTGCCCTGGAGCGGCTCGCCAACGGCATGGGCTGTCCCCGCGTGCTGCGCGTCAACCTGGCTTCCGAGCTGCCCGGCGACCTCAACGGCACCGTGGGACTCACCGCCGGCGCCTCCGCACCGGAGGAACTGGTGACCGAGGTGCTGGAGCGCCTCGCACCCCGCCACGGCACCGAGGAGATCAGCGTCACCACCGAGGACGAGTACTTCCCACCGCCGCGGCAGATCCGCGACCTGCTCGGCGCCGTCACCGGGTTCGCCGCCGTGACTCTCGGAGCCGACCCACCCGCCGGCATCGGCGCCGATCGCCTCGTCGAAGCCAGCTCCGTCCTCCCCTGACCCCTTCCCCGGCGGCCATCACTGGTCGTTTTCTAACCTTGGTCAGCGAGCCCCCCCTCCCCGTCATTCCGGCGAAGGCCGGAATCCATTGTCCAGCAATATCGCCTCCGCGAAGAGTTGGCCACAAGGGGTCTTGACTCCGCTTGGGCCAACCAGGTGCAGGTGTCGGCCAACCCGATCTGATCAACAGCCTGCCCGTAGCGCCAGCAGATCGTCGTGATCAAGCAGTGAACCCGCCGAGCAGGGAGGACCTATGCCCCCACGTGAACGCCAGCCATGCGTCTACCTTCTCGCCAGCAAGCGCAATGGCACTCTGTACCTCGGCGTAACGTCGAACCTCCTGCAGCGCGTGTGGCAGCACAAGACCGGCGCAGTCGACGGGTTCACCAAGAAATACCGGGTGCAGTTGCTCGTCTGGTTCGAGTCCCATCTAACCATGGAGAGCGCGATTCGCCGGGAGAAGCAAATCAAGGGCTGGCGCCGCGCTTGGAAGGTCCGACTGATCGGGGAGTCCAATCCGGAATGGCAGGATCTCTACGACAAGATCCACTGATCCCGCCGCCCGAGCCGGCGGACTTGCGCGACCAGAGCATGCCACGCCACAGCCGTTGTTCCAGCGATGGCCGGAACCCACTGCCCAGCGGGCAGTAAGCACACACCCATTGCCAACGCGAGGGGTCACCCTCCTTGGATTGCCCTATCTCGCGCTTTGCCCAGCTAGAACGGCGTGACTGTCATTGGGTCCCAGGGGTCGGTCAACAGAGCCTGCTCTGCGGCCAGCCACTCTGATGGTTCTGGTTCGTCAAGAGGCTCGTGTAGGCCAAGCAGCTCGGCTGTGTCCGACTCAAGTTCCTGTGTGACGTAGGAGAGAAAGCTCACCGGGGCACGGCTCGCTCGGTATCGGTGCCACAAGTCGGCGGCCTCAGATCTCGGTAAGCCCCGAGCAACCACATTCGCCGCGTCGCTCGACGGCACGCCGAAGCGAAGCCGATCCAATCCCAGGTTCGTGTGGATGCGGGATAGCTGCGAAGAGTCGAGTTCGTACATCCATCTGAGGATTTCGATTGAGGCACCTACAATCCAGGGCGCGTAGCGGCCAAGGTACTCAAAGGCCTTGTCGAGTGACCTGCTGTCGGACAACTCCGGGGCAGCGCCGCTGAGCCAGAACCGGACAATTGTTTCCCTCTGCTGTTCACTATCCAGATCGCTTGGCCAAGACTGTTCGACCGGAGTCACATTGGTCGCGACGACAGCGAGCTGCTGCAATATCAGCTCAGATTCCTCTAAGCACATCTCCACGCTGTCTGCGAGGGAGCGGATCTCAGATGAGTCGAGCTGACCCAACCTCGCCCGAAGCGCGTTACACGCGCCTCTGTCGAGCCCGGTTCGATAGATCACGCGGTTCCAGCCCCAAGGCACGACAGGCGATCGGAGAGCTTCCGCCCGCTCCCCAGCTGCATCGAGTAAGGCTTCACGCCGGCCCTCCGGCGCGGAGGCCCACCAGAGGGTTCGTCCGAGGGTTTTCTCAAGCTCCAACCGGAGGTCTCCTTGCCGGAGCGCCGCCTCGATAACTGCTCTCAGGAGGAAGGCGTCCAAATCCCTCACTGCTCGGCTCCCCTCCGTCGGCAGGTCGAGTTGGCTTCGGTACCGCTCGATGAGGCGGATGGCATTCCCAAGCTGGCTGGCAGTTGGTGGAGGCTCATATGCGGCCAGCTGTCGGAGTATGGACTCTGCCTCAGCCTTGGTCCTCGTCACGATGATGAATTCGCCCGATGAAAACCTTCCCCCCCTTCCAGCTCGCCCAGCCAGGTTCCGGAGATCCCCCACCGAGAGCGAGAAGCCCTGACCCCGAGAACTGGCCGACGACGATCACGGTGCGGATCGGAAAGTCGACACCTGCGAGGAGCGTGTCGATACAGATGAGATATCGAATCAGGCCGCGTCGAGCTGCATCCTCGACTGCCCGCTGCTCGAACGCAGTAGTCGATGCATGGTGCACTCCGATGCCCTTCCGCAGCAAGTTGGCACAATCGTCGCAGGACGGCGGCAACCGATCCGCGATCTCTACGAGCTTTGGATCTGGATTCCAGCAGTCGTCAGCCCGCTCTGCGACTGCGGCTGCGATGGAAGGGGCATAGCGCTTCTGTGCCGTGTAGAGAAGCACCATTCCATCCTTGTAGCGCGATAGGGCAAGACCGGCCGCCATCGACGACACATTCCTGACCTGCGCGAGACTCGGGCTGCTTCGATCCCATCTCCCCCCGGGCATCGTCATGCACGGTTCGGGTTCCCTATTGGTCCGCATCAGGAACCCCTGCGAGCCGTTCTCGCTCCGAAAGAACGCGCTGCGCTCCACGTTCGCCGGCTGCCAATCGCTCTCGGCGGATCCCGCTCCGAGCCATTCGGATAGCTGATGGAGACCGCCGAGTTGGCTCGAGAAAAGCTGGATCGGGAGGTCGTAGCGGAGAGCTCTCGCGAGCACTGCCTCCAAGCGCTGGCCGCGTGTTAACTCCGCCAGCAGATGTGCTTCGTCCACAACGATCAGCGAAACGCGCTGCTGTACGTCGATCGGGGCTGCCTCGGTGGTCGCGCGTCGCCAGTCCAAGTCGAGACGCTCAGGTGTCGTGACAACAACGCGGCTCGGCGCCGTGCTCTCGGGGAAGCAGTTCTCACCCAAGAACTCAATCTCGCCGAGGACAGGCACGATCGGGACCGCTGGAATCCACCGCCGCAGTTCTCGACGGAGTTGCCGAACCAACGCCCGGTGCTCGCCACCACAACGACCTGCCGATCCGGTCGCTGGTCCAGCGCAACTGCACACGACAGAGCGACTAGGAGTGTCTTGCCAGCGCTCGTAGCCAACTGGACGATGAATGATTCAACGGGGTCTTGGAGCAGACCGCGTCCAAGAACTTCCGCCTGTGCCGGCCAGAGGCCGACGACGCCGCAGTTCACGAACTGCTCGATTGTTGTTGCGACGACCGGCCCAAAGCGAAGGTGCGGCGGAACCAGCCGATGTGGGTGCCGGTCAAGCCGATACGCGACCACCTCGGCCACTAGGGGGATGCGGGCCGGGTGCCCAGCGCCGGCAACAGTCGACCTCGCCGCAGCCAGGATCATCTCCTTATCCGTCGCCTTCGAGTGACGGGGCATCTGCCAGGCTTGCGTCACGGCTTTGACGAACGAACCCATGCCGCTCAGCGCGATGTCATCCTCGTCCGGCGCAGCGCCCATGAGGAGGGCACTGAGTACTCGGGTGGCCGAATCGTCGTCATGCCGCGCGTCGTAGGCCGCGGCGGCGCCGAGGCCGTCGCGATCAGCCAGATACCAGAGCGCGGAGCGACTGATCACACAGTCCATCGAGGGTGGATCTCTCAGATCGATGGCGAGCGGTGACGAGAGGCCCAGAGCGACCTCTGCGGACTCAACAGCCAGAGTTTCCGGATGTGGCGCTAGATCAGCCACGGTGTGTTCAGAGGCCCGCTCGAACACTCCGCGCTCTGAGCCTGAATCCACCGTTTTGGCTGGGTGGGGGTGGGTTTGGTGGTGTTGGGGGCGGCCGGTTGGGTTGGCGGGGCGGTTCGGGGCGCGTGGATGGGCCGGTTGGGGGGGGGGTGTGGGGCGTGTTGGGGCGCTTGGGGTCGTGTGGGAGCCGTAGTGGGCCGGTTCGGGGCGCGTGGGGGTGTGGTGGGGCCGTGGTGGGCGGCGCTGGTGGGGGGTTCAGCAGAGTTGGGGCGGGGCGCGGGTGTTGGTGAGGTTGACCTGGAAGGTGGTTGCCCAGGGCCATCGTGCGGGTAGGCGCAGGAGGTGGCGTCCGGCGTGGTTGACGAGGCGCCCGGGCACGGCCAAGAGGCGGTTGCGGACGGTGCGTCCGACGGTGAGTTTGTTGTTGTGGCGGGTCTTGGCGAGTTGGCCGATCCAGCGGTAGAGGTTGTGGGCGAGTGTGGCGCAGGCCAGCCAGGCGGCGTTGGCGGCGAAGTTCCCCGACGGCAGGTGCGCCGGGCCGGTGCTTTCTTTGAGGTCACGGATGGCGAGTTCGACGGTGGCGTGGGCGCGGTGATAGTGGTCAGCGGCGATGGTGTCGAGGTCGTCTCGGTTGGTGGTGAAGGCGTGGTAGCGCCAGTCGGGGCACAGTTCGGCCTGGGTTTGGTCGGTGAGTCGGGTGCGCCGCACCACGAGGCGCAGTTCGCGCTTGTTGCCGCGGCGCCCGGCGGCCAGGGTGGTTTCGGCGACGTGCGCTTCGCCGCCGGCGGTGTAAGCAATGGGCGCCCAGTGCGCCTCGGCGATGCTGTCGATGGCGGCTTTGACGTGGGAATAGAGGGGGATCGTGATCGACCAGCGCACCTTTTTGGCGTCGAGGCGGTCAAAGAGGTCGTAGCTCCAGAACCCCGAGTCGGCGCGCACACACAGTTCGCCGACGGCGCCGGCGCGCCGGGCGCGGGCGACGGTCTCGACGACGAAATGCTCCTGGCCGCTTTGGGAGGACCCTTTGCGCAGCCGCGTGTGGAGTATCTCGCCGGTGTCGGCGCGCACCCCCACGAGGGGGTGATAGCCGAGCTGTTGGGTGTGCCCGTAGGCGGCGCCCGCCTTTTTCTTGCCGGACACTTCACAGACCGTCGAGTCCACGTCAATCGTCATCGGTTCGGCGCCGGGACCGCCGCCGGCCGCCCACGCCCGCCCGAGCACCTCACCGGCGGCCTTGTCCAACTGGCGGACGTGACCCCACGTGAAGGCGCGCAGGAACGACCCCACCGTCGACGCCGCCGCCGGGCGGAACCCCAACACGCCAGCGGTCGCGCCCGCCCGCAGCCGGTCCACGTGATCGATATGGGTGGCGCCCACCAGCATCGCCGCCACCAACGTCGCCACCTTGCGCCCCGGCGCCGCCGCCGCCACGCGGCGCCCCAGGCGCACCGACGCGTCCACCACAGACACCACACCCAACCGCCCCAGCAACGTCGCCGCCGCCAACAAACCCGCATCAGCCACCAACGACTCGTCATCGAAGACCACCTCGAACCGGTCAATCTTGCGCGATACTCCACTCACAGGAAGTGCCTCCCGATCCGGGCCGACAGCCGCGGTTACTTACGGCAATTCTCCCAGGTCAGAGAGGCACTTCCGCGCATTTACACCCCCCAACACCCAACCCCCATCGGTGGATCCAGGCTAAGCCGCCGAACGCGCGCACACAGGCCAAACCAGCGCCGAACCGGCGCGTCAACAACTAACTGGCCAACTCAGCGAGACCTAACTCGCTAAGCCTGGATCCACCGATCGCAGACTTTCTTGGTGCATTTTTTCGTTGTATAGCCCAGGTTTCTCGACCAAGAACCGCAGGTGACGAGGACTGTCAATGGCCAGTGGGATCTGCCCAGTGGCGGACAGCAGAACTGCCCGGTGGTGGCCAACAGAACTGCCCGTTCGTGGCCAACAGAACTGCCCGGGGTTCACTTGGTCAGTGGCGTCACCCCCTTGCCGGCGGTGGCTTGGGTGAGGCGGATGCTGTCGCCGGCGGTCATGACGACGTGGGCGTGGTGCAGCAACCGGTCGACGGTGGCGTTGGCGATGGTCTTGGGCATGAGTTCGTCGAACCCGGCGGGGTGAAGGTTGCTCGATAGGGCGATGGAGCGTTTCTCGTAGGCGGCGTCGACAACGCGGTAGAGCGCTTCGGCGGTCTCGGCTGCGACCGGGAGCAGGCCTATGTCGTCGATCACGACGACGTCGGCGCGCATGATCCGCTGGATGGCTTTGGCGGCGGTGTCGTCGGCGCCGTGGCGGCGGACGAGCGCGCCGAGGTGCTCGAGGCTGAACCAGGTGACCTTGTGGCCGGCGTCGACGGCGGCGTGGCCGAGCGCTTCGAGGAAGTGCGTCTTGCCGGTGCCTGATGGTCCGCATACGACGAGGTTCTCGTGGCGGTGGATCCACTCGAGGGTGCGCAGCGCCCGCTGGGTCGGCGCCGGGATCGATGACACGGTCTCGTCCCAGGCGTCGAAGGTCTTGCCGGTGGGGAACCCGGCGGCTTTGCGCCGGGCCCGGATCGAGGACGCTTGGCGGCCGGCGAGTTCCTCGGTGAGCAGCGCCCGCATCGCTTCGGCGGGTTCCCAGCGTTGTGCCTTGGCGGTGGCCAACAACTCCGGTGCTGCGGCGCGCATGTGGGGCAGGCGCAGGGTGCGCAACAGGTTGACGACCTCGTCGATCGGCGCTGGGTTCATCGGTCGCCTCCGAGGCGGCCCCAGGCGGCGGTGGAGGGCTGCAGGGAGTGCGCGTCGTCGGCGCGTCGGCGCCCTCCGGGCGGGCCAGCAGTCAGGATCGAGGCCAGGTCGCCGTCTGCGAAGCGGCCGAACATCGCGGCGTGACCGAGCGCCCAGTCGAGCCGCTCGGTGCCGTGCAGTCGGGCAAGGGTGACGGCTTGGGCCATCTTGACCTTCATGCGGCTCGTGCCCGCGGCGGCTGCTTCGACGAGCCAGGTGCGGGCGCCGTCTCCGATGGCGCAGAACTCGGTCTCGGCCGCGCTCGCCGGCTTCGGGCGCCGCCCGAGCGGCCCGGCGGGGCGCGCCGGGTAGTGGGCGTCGTCGATCATCGGATGCCCCGGCGTCGAACGCTGGTGGCGGGCAACCTCGATGGGGCCTGACGGCGCGCAGTGCACCACGACGACCCGCTCACCATCCACACGAACCCACACCGTCTCATCAGCGAGGGTGTGCGGGACCGAGTAGGTCACCCCGCCGAAGCTGACCGTGGAACTCCAAGAGACTTTCCGGGTCTCCCCGAACGCCGCCGTGTAAGGGGCCTCGGGCAGTCGATGCAGCCGATGCTGTTCCTCGGCGAGCATCTCGGCCGGCGCCCGCCGCGTCACCCGATGCTCACGACCGTTGATCTCGGCCATCCACGCGTCGCACGCCTCGACCAGCTCGCCCCAACTGGCGTAGTCGCCGCGCAGGTTCGCGTCAGTTGGCACCAAGTCGGCCTTGGCGACCCGCACCGTCGCCTCGCTGCCGCCTTTGGACTCGGGATCCGCCGGCACACACGTCGCCACCGTGATCCCGTAGTGGCCGCCGACAGCGACCATCTCCGGATGCCGCACAGCGATCCCAGCGACGTGGTCGATCGTGACGGTGCGCTCGTTGTCGGTCAACCAATACGTCGGAGCGCCGCCAAAGGCCCTCATTGCCCGATCCACACAGGAAATCACCGTGGGCAGGGTGCGGTCCCAGGTCGCGATCACGACCCGGAACCTCGACCACGCCAACCACGCACAAAACAGATTCGTCCTTCGGCCCGAAATGACCGGGCCCGCGCCCCAGTCCCACTGCGCCCACATCCCCGGCTCGGGAATCCACGGCCGATACACCCGCCGCCGACCACGGCGATAGTTCGCCTTCACCTCCGCCACCGCCCGGCGCACCGTGCGCTCCGAACCGGTGTAACCCAAAGCACAGAGCTTCTCGAAGGCCACGTCGGCGCGGATCTTGGCGTGCGACCGCTCGACCCACTCCTCGATCTTCGCCAGCCACGGATCGATGATCCGCTCCCTGCGCCGCGGCCCGCCGCCGGCCAACTCGCCAGCGTCGCGCCTAGCGACATAACGCGCCACAGTGTGATGAGACACGCCAGCCAACTCGCCGGCGCCACGCAACGACCCAGTCAGGTCGAACGCTTCCAACATGTTCATGATCTCCTCGCGAGACTTCATTCGCTCCTCCTGCTCCATGGTCCCGGTTGTGGTAACCGGCCATTCGAGTAGGAGGAGCACCCCGCCGCGGTGGACCCCGACGGGAAATGGACATCAACGCGGGCAGTTCTGTTGGCCGCCCCTGGGCAGAACTGTTGGCCGCCAGCGGGCAGCTACATGGCCGCCACCGGGCAGGATCTCATGGCCGCCGACAGAGGACCACTCCGAACCGGTCAATCCGGCGGGATGGGACACTCACAGGAAGTGCCTCCCGATCCGAACCCGCAGCCGTTCGTGTTCACAGCCATTTGCCCAGGTCAGAGAGTCACTTCGGTGGATCCCTGCCCTTGAACCCAACCCACCGCCGGTGGATCCAGGCTAAGTCATCAACGTGGTCGATCTCAACGATTACGAGGCGACTTATCGGCAACTCAGTCCGGGTTCCCCACCGAGACAAGATGCCAGCCTTGCTCAACGCCCCCGGCTCGCATACCAGGAACCCGTGCATTTCGTAGATCGGCTGCGGTAGATCAGGTCTTGACTCGCGGTCCATCAAGTCTGCGAGCAGGTATGCGAGTTCGATCTGATGCTTCGGCAAGGAGCCGAGCGCGTCGGCTGCCCTAATCCAAGCGGCTCTCCGCGTCGACGAGCGGCCACACATCGGCTGCTCAAAATGCTCGAGCAGGGCCTTAGGGCCAGGCTTGCCCGTCCGGACCTTGGACTCGACCGTCACCGGTTTCGGCTTCTCGCCTCCCCGAACCGAGACCACCACATTGTCCTCTCCGTGCTGCGAAGTATCCGGATTCGGTTTCAACCACAGCTTGCTCGCAGGAACTTCGAACCCGGCGAGCGCCTGGTCGTAGAGAGCGGCGGCGAGCGCCTCGCCAAAGTCGCCCTTCCGTGTATTCGCCTGAGTCGGGAGGTCAGGGCAGTTGCGGGGATCCTTCCGCATCCCAGGTGCGGTGTATGCCGCCGCCAGCACGAAGGAGAACTGCTCCACGAACTCGGCTCGCGCGTTCCGAGGTAGGCAAAACCGCTGGTACCGAAACCCGGCGCGGTCCGAAATGCTCGCCGAGCCTTGTGTCCGAAATAGGTGGCCGACCAGTGGTTCCATCCCTCGCCCTCGCTGGCAGAAGCAGTCGTCACGGGTCGTACAGAACCGTGATCCGGCACGAACCAGATTGTTCCAGTTCGTCGTTCGGTGAGTTACACGGTTGTATTTTAGTGCGAATGAACGACAGTCAGACACGCGTTCGTGCTCTGAAGCGTTGGAAACCGCACAGAATTCACGAATCTTCCGCTCGACTTGCATCGTCGGCGCGATTGCTGGACAGTGGATTCCGGCCTCCGCCGGAATGACGGTGGTGGGCACGTCCGGTCGCGAAGCCAGCCCCGTCCTCCACTAGCCCCGTCCTCCACTAGCCCCTTCCTCCACTAGTGTCCTGAGCGATTAGTTCGTTTAGCCTGGATCCACCGATGGGGGTTGGGTGTTGGGGGGTGTAAATGCGCGGAAGTGCCTCTCTGACCTGGGAGAATTGCCGTAAGTAACCGCGGCTGTCGGCCCGGATCGGGAGGCACTTCCTGTGAGTGGAGTATCGCGCAAGATTGACCGGTTCGAGGTGGTCTTCGATGACGAGTCGTTGGTGGCTGATGCGGGTTTGTTGGCGGCGGCGACGTTGCTGGGGCGGTTGGGTGTGGTGTCTGTGGTGGACGCGTCGGTGCGCCTGGGGCGCCGCGTGGCGGCGGCGGCGCCGGGGCGCAAGGTGGCGACGTTGGTGGCGGCGATGCTGGTGGGCGCCACCCATATCGATCACGTGGACCGGCTGCGGGCGGGCGCGACCGCTGGCGTGTTGGAGTTCCGCCCGGCGGCGGCGTCGACGGTGGGGTCGTTCCTGCGCGCCTTCACGTGGGGTCACGTCCGCCAGTTGGACAAGGCCGCCGAGCAGGTGCTCGGGCGGGCGTGGGCGGCCGGCGGCGGTCCCGGCGCCGAACCGATGACGATTGACGTGGACTCGACGGTCTGTGAAGTGTCCGGCAAGAAAAAGGCGGGCGCCGCCTACGGGCACACCCAACAGCTCGGCTATCACCCCCTCGTGGGGGTGCGCGCCGACACCGGCGAGATACTCCACACGCGGCTGCGCAAAGGGTCCTCCCAAAGCGGCCAGGAGCATTTCGTCGTCGAGACCGTCGCCCGCGCCCGGCGCGCCGGCGCCGTCGGCGAACTGTGTGTGCGCGCCGACTCGGGGTTCTGGAGCTACGACCTCTTTGACCGCCTCGACGCCAAAAAGGTGCGCTGGTCGATCACGATCCCCCTCTATTCCCACGTCAAAGCCGCCATCGACAGCATCGCCGAGGCGCACTGGGCGCCCATTGCTTACACCGCCGGCGGCGAAGCGCACGTCGCCGAAACCACCCTGGCCGCCGGGCGCCGCGGCAACAAGCGCGAACTGCGCCTCGTGGTGCGGCGCACCCGACTCACCGACCAAACCCAGGCCGAACTGTGGCCCGACTGGCGCTACCACGCCTTCACCACCAACCGAGACGACCTCGACACCATCGCCGCTGACCACTATCACCGCGCCCACGCCACCGTCGAACTCGCCATCCGTGACCTCAAAGAAAGCACCGGCCTGGCGCACCTGCCGTCGGGGAACTTCGCCGCCAACGCCGCCTGGCTGGCCTGCGCCACACTCGCCCACAACCTCTACCGCTGGATCGGCCAACTCGCCAAGACCCGCCACAACAACAAACTCACCGTCGGACGCACCGTCCGCAACCGCCTCTTGGCCGTGCCCGGGCGCCTCGTCAACCACGCCGGACGCCACCTCCTGCGCCTGCCCGCACGATGGCCCTGGGCAACCACCTTCCAGGTCAACCTCACCAACACCCGCGCCCCGCCCCAACTCTGCTGAACCCCCCACCAGCGCCGCCCACCACGGCCCCACCACACCCCCACGCGCCCCGAACCGGCCCACTACGGCTCCCACACGACCCCAAGCGCCCCAACACGCCCCACACCCCCCCCAACCGGCCCATCCACGCGCCCCGAACCGCCCCGCCAACCCAACCGGCCGCCCCCAACACCACCAAACCCACCCCCACCCAGCCAAAACGGTGGATTCAGGCTTAGTATTCGGAGGATTGCTGCAGCGAGCTGGCCTGCGCAAATGCGAATAGCGGGGCCATCGAAACGCCAGCGAACTTCCGACTCGGGACACTAGCCCCTTCCTCCACTAGCCCCTTCTCCGGGGGCTCAACGACCCTCCAACCTGGATTCCGGCCTCCGCCGGAATGACGAGGGGAAGTCAGCTTCCGCCGGTTTGGTGGGGTGGGTTGGGTGAGCGGGCCCAGACTTGGGCTTCGTCGAAGAGGTCCTGGAGGATCTCGCGCAGTTCGGCACTGGCCTCGGCCCGCTGGGGGCGGCCAATGGTGCGCCTGCCGGGGGCCGGTGAGGGGGCGGGGATGAGTTCGCCGAACACGAAGCGCACCCGGTGCGGCCGTGGAATCAACGCCTTCTTGGGCATGGCCCGCTCGGAGCCGCCGATGCCCACAGGCAGGATGGGCGCGCCGGTCATGATCGACAACCAGATAGGTCCGTCGAGGAGGGGCTGCACCCGCGGGCCCGACTTGCGCTCGCCCTCGGGGAACACCACCAAGGCCTCCCCGCGCCGCAGAATCTCCCGGGCGCACCGCAGCGCACGGCGGTCCACGCTGTCGCGTTCGGTGGGAAACCCGCCCACCCCTACGATAAATCGCGTCCAGAAGGGGCTCTTGAACAGGGAACTCTTGGCCAGGTACCGCAGGTGCCGGGAGGCGACCGCTCCCATGAGGGGCGTGTCCAGGTTGGATCGGTGCCCGGCCGGCGCCAGGATCACCGCCCCCTTCGGAATCCGCCCCCCGCCCCGCCAGCGCATGCGCAGATACACAACGCCAACGATGCGCAGGAAGTTCTTGACCGCGCTGTAGAACAGGAATGTCCCGGGGCCCGCCGGCTCGCCGAACGTCACCCCGCCATGACGCGGGTCGTCCGAGGGCGCCCCCTTGTAGGGCTCGTCGTTCGTTGTGCTCACGGCATTCCCCTTCCCGGCGCCGGCAACGGTCGCGAGGGAACCGATCCGCCGGCATCTGCGCTCGTGCCGGGCGCAGGATCATCTACTCGATCCGGCGTCAGCGGCGCCGCCGGGCGCCGCGCGCAGGCACTCACATTCATGTCGCTCGCTCAATCAACTGCATGATCTCACCGACAACCTCCTCCACGGTGCGGTGGGTCGTGTCGATCTCCCGCACACGGTCGGCCCTGTACAGCGGCGCGTGCGCCCGGGTGCTGTCGAGGCGATCCCGCTCCGACAGCGCCGCGCGGACCGCGGCCTCGTTCCCGCCGGACTCTCCCGACCGCCGCCTCGCCCGGACCGCCGCGTCGGCGTGCAGGTAGACCCGCACATCGGCGTCGGGCAGCACAACGGTGGTGATGTCACGCCCCTCCATCACGCAGCCGTCGCGCTCGGCGGCCCATGCCTGCTGGCGCGCCACCATCACCTGGCGCACCCGAGGGTTGGCAGCGACGGTGCTGACGATGACGGTGACCGCCGTGCCGCGGATCTCCTCGGTGACATCGGCACCCTCCACACGCACCACTCCCTCCATCACCTCGATCGTGCCGACCACCGTCCTTGCCACGCCCGCCACCTCCGCCTCGTCGGCCGGATCGAGCCCCCGGCGCAGCACCGCTGCGGCCACGGCCCGGTACATGGCACCGGTGTCGAGGCATTCCACGCCCAGAATCTCGGCCACGGCGCGGGCCACGGACGTCTTCCCCGCCCCGCCCGGGCCGTCGATGGCGACGCGCACCGCCCTCCTCACGTCGCTCGGAGACTGCTGCGTGCAGAGACGGCGGGCGCCGACGGATCCACTGGGGCCTGGATTCCGGCCTTCGCCGGAATGACGGGCGAGAGGTCCTGGCGCATTGCTCAGCAGGCCCCCAGGCACGTCCGCAGATCCTCGGCAAATCCGGGATAACTCGTGGCGACCGAGCGCCACCCCTCCACGACGGTCTCGTCGCCGTCCGCGGCGGCGAGAGCGCCGATGCAGAACGCCATGGCGATGCGATGGTCACCCGCAGGATTGATCGACCCGCCCCGCAGCCGTGCCCCGCCGTGTACCACAAGGGCATCGCCATCCACCTCGGCGGTCGCTCCGAGCGCGGCCAGACCCGCCAGCACGCTGCGCAGCCGGTCGCTCTCCTTGTGGCGAAGCTCACCGGCCCCCTCGAACCGCGTCGGCCCCTCGGCCACCGCAGCGGCCACCGCCAGGATGGGAATCTCGTCGATGAGGTCCGGAACCTCCCCGGCGGCGACGGTCACCCCCCGCAGCGGACCGTACCGGCACGTCAGCCGCGCCCGCCGCGCCCCGGCCGGCACGACCGACAGGTCGGCGCCCATCCGCCGCAGGACCCGCAGGAAACCGTCCCGTCCCTGGCCGTGGTACACGTCGTGCACCGACACCTCGCTGCCGGGCACCACGGCGGCGCCAACGAGCCAGAAGGCGGCCGCCGACGGATCGCCCGGCACGTCGAAGCCGAACGGCGCCGGCCGGGAGGCCCGCACGACGACCTCACCGCCGTCGGTCCGCACGTCGGCACCGAACGCCGCCAGCATCTCCTCGGTGTGGGCGCGCGTGGGGATCGGCTCGCGTACGGCGGTGACACCGTCGGCGAACAACCCGGCCAGCAGCACGGCGCTCTTCACCTGGGCGCTGGGCACCGGCGGCTCCCAGCGGATGCCCCGCAGTTCCCCGCCGGTGATGCGCAGCGGTGCACGGCGACCACCGCCAGCACCCTCGATAGCGGCGCCCATGAGCCGCAGCGGTTCGGCCACACGGCCCATGGGGCGACGGTTCACCGAGGCGTCCCCACCGAGGACCGTGGTGAAGGGGCAGCCGGCGGCGATCCCGGCCAGCAGCCGGATGGACGTGCCCGAGTTGCCCACGTCGATGGGACCGGCCGGCTCGCGCAAGGTCCCGCCCCGCACCAGAGCCGTGTCGCCGCTGGACTCCACCGATGCGCCCAGCGCGGCGATCGCCGCGGCCGTGGCGGCGACGTCGGCGCCGTCGGACAGCCCGGAGATCTGCGAGGTTCCGTCGGCCAGGGCCGCCAGGATCAGCGCCCGATGCGAGATCGACTTGTCGCCGGGCACCCGCAGCTCGCCCCGCAGCGATCCCCCGGCCACGACGGCGAGACCGTCGCCGCTGCTGCTGACCCTCACCGAGCGCACCGCTCAGATGCCCAGATGCCGCACCGAGGGGTGGTACCCGTCAGCCGCCAGAGCCGCGCGCAGGCGCTCGGCCACGGCGGCGGCAACGACCATGATGAGAACCCCCCGGTCACCTTCGGTGGAGTGGGCGATCTCCAGGTCGTAGATGTTGACGTCGATCTCGGTGGCCAGCGTGGCGATGCGGGCGACCTCCCCGGGCCGATCCTTGACGGGCACCCGCAGGACGGCGAGTTCGACGTCGGAGGGGATCCCGGACGGAAGGTTCACCCGTGCGATCCGAGCCTGCTCGAGGTGGACGTGGAGAGCGTCCCGGTCGCCGCGCTGCACGATGTCGCGCACGTCCCCGAGCGCCTCGATCAGGCGGTCCAGCGAGGTGCAGATGGCGAGCCGGTTGGCGTCGCAGATGTCGAGCCAGATGTCCGAGCTGCCGGCCGCCACCCGGGTCATGTCACGGAAGCCCCCGGCGGCGAGGCGCTGCAGGACGGTGCGCTCGGCGGTCCGCTCGTCGGCGAGGCGCATCAGCGTGGCCGCCGCCAGGTGCGGCACGTGCGACACCACCGACACCAGCGCGTCGTGCAGGTCGGGCGGCATGGTCACCGCCTCCGCACCCATCTCGGCCACCACGGCCCGCACCGCCGCATAGGTCTCGTCGAGCGTGGCCTCCCCGGGTGTCAGAACCCAGACGGCACCGCCGAACATGTCGGCCCGGGCGCCAACGATCCCCGCCTGCTCGCTGCCCGCCATGGGGTGGCCGCCGACGAAGCGCGGGTGCTCGACGCTGGCGCATATCGGCCCCTTCACGCTGCCCACGTCGCTGACGACGCCGTTCCCGCCGGAGAGGGCCTCCCAGGCCAGTTTCGAGATCGCCGCCGCCGGCGTCGCCACGAACGTCACGTCGGCCCGAGGATTCTGGCCGACCTCGCTCACGGCGCCGAGGCGCAGCGCCTGGCGCGCTCGCAACTCGTCGATGTCCGAGCCGGTCACCCACCAGCCCGCGGCCCGCAGGCTGAGGCCGATCGAGCCGCCGATCAGCCCCAAGCCCTGGATCTGCACGCTGCCGGCGTCGGCGACGGGCGCTCCCAGTCCCATGCGCGCTCAGACGTCCAGATCGGGTCGCAGCTCGGTCGCCGACCCCAGGTAGACGTGTTCGACCTCGTGGCGGGTGCGGTCGGTGTAGAAGTGGGCCAGCATCCGGATCACGCCGGGCATCGCCCCTTCGATGTTGAGTTCACGGGCGCACAGTAACGGGACGTCGCCGAGGCTGAGCCGCTCGCGCGCCGCCTGCGCCGGGAAGGCCGAGTGGATGTCGTCGGTGGCGGTGAAGAGGATGCTCACGAGGTCCTCGGTGGCGACGTCGTTGCGGGCGAAGGACTCGCGCAGGAGCGCTTCGACCTGAGAGGCCACCTCCTCAGGGGTGTCCTCCTTGATGACGACCGCTCCTCGCAGAGCTCGCAGAAGTCGAGGCACGGCGGTGAATCCTACTGAACTCCGAAGCATCGATCGCCAGGACCACCGCGAGCGGCCGTTCAGCCGTCCGGCGCCCCCCGGTCGAGCGGCCCAGCGGCACCGACGGAGACCTCCAGCGACCGCAACTCGGCCGTGGTGAGTTCGCGCCACTCGCCGGGGTGCAGGCGCGTGGCGCGCAGCGGGCCGATACGCGTGCGCACGAGACGGGTCACGGTGAGGCCGACGGCGGCGCACATGCGGCGCACCTGCCGGTTGCGCCCCTCGGTCAGGGTGAGACGCAGCATCCCCCGCTGCGGGCTCGAGACCCGCGCCGGGGCGGTGAGGCCGTCGGACAGTTCCACGCCCCGGCGCAGGGCGCCCAGCGCGGCAGCGTCGGTGCGGCCGTCGACGGCCACGAGGTACTCCTTCTCGCAGCCGCTGGACGGGTGCATGACGCGCCGGGCCAGATCGCCGTCGTTGGTGAGCAGCAGCAGCCCCTCGCTGTCCATGTCCAGGCGGCCCACCGGGTAGACGCGTGGCTCGGCGGGGAGGCCGTCGAGCACGGTCGGGCGACCCTGCGGGTCGGAGGCCGTGCTCACGACGCCGCGGGGCTTGTTCAGCAGGTAGTGGACCAGATCGCTGCGCAGGCTGATCGCCGTGCCGTCCACCTCGACGACGTCGACGTCGGGATCGATCCTCTGGCCGATGCGGGCGGCACGCCCGTTCACCTTGATGCGACCCTCCCGCACCATCTCCTCGACGTGGCGGCGGCTGGCGACACCCGCCGCCGCCAGGACCTTCTGCAGTCGCTCGCCGCTCCCCGGTGGCCCGGGGTCGGTCACGACGCCGGATCGGGCGGGCTCGGTTCGTCCCGCGGCGGTCCGTCGGGCGCCGGGTCGCGGTCGGGCCGCCCGCCGTCGCGCAGGGAGGCCTCCAGGGACTCGGTGACCTCGGCGTCGGGAACGAAGGCGCCGAGCGGCGGGAGATCGCCGAGCGAGTCGAGTCCCAGGCGCTCCAGGAAGAGCCGGGTGGTCCCGAACAGCACCGCGTTGCCCGGACCGGGGTCGCGGGCGACGGCGTCGACGAGTCCCCGGCGCTGCAGCGTGCGCACCACACCGTCCACGTTCACGCCGCGGACCGCAGCGATCTGCGCCCGGGAGACGGGCTGCTTGTAGGCGACGATCCCCAGCGTCTCCAGCGCCGCGGGCGACAGGCGGGCCGGCTCGCGGGCCAGCACGAACCGCTCCACGTAGGGGGCGCAGTCGGGGTGGCTGGCGAACCGGTAGCCGCCGGCGACCCGCTCCACGACGAAGCCGCGGCCGGAGCACGATTCGGTCAGCTCGGCCAGCGCGGCCTCCACGTCGGCGGTCGAGATCTCCAGCAGTTGCGCCAGGAGTTGTGGCGGGACCGGCTCGGTGGTCACCATCAAGATGGCCTCCAGCGCCCGGCGGCGCTCGGTGTCCATCAGCCGACGGGCTCGGGGACCGCCATCGCGGGTGTGGCCAGGGGCGCGCGCCACTCCACGACGATCCCCCCCAGGGGACCGGCCTGGTAGAGATCGACCCTGTCCTGCTTGAAGAGTTCCAGCAGGGCCAGGAAATGCAGCACCACCTCCCGCCGGCCGGGCAGCGAGTGGGTCAGTTCACCGAATGTCGTGCGGCCGTGCACCGGCAGTCGAAGCGTCAGATCGGCCATGACGTCGCCCACCCGCAGCGTGTCCGTCTCCAGGTGCGAGAGGTCGACTCGGGGCTCCTCGAGCGCCTGAAGGGCCCGGGCGCACGCTGCCGCCACGTCGGTCGGCCGCACGCCCTCGAGCAGGTCCGGAAGCAGGTTCAGGTAGCGCTCCTCGGGGCCGACGGTGCGCGGGTGCGACAGAGCGGCCGCGGCGGCCAGGCGCTCCAGCGCGGCACCCGCCCCGCGGAACGTCTCGCACGCCAGCAGGCGCGCCAGCAGCCGGTCACGCCCCTCGAGAAGGTCGCCCTCCTCGTCGACGTCGTCGTCGGACAACTCGGGCAGCAACCGGCGACTCTTCAGGTCGACGAGCGTGGCGGCACCCAGGAGGAACTCCGTGGCGGACTCCAGATCCAGGAACTCCATGCGGGCCACCTCGTCGAGGTAGTCGCTCACGATCGCAGCCAGGGGGATCTCGCAGACGTCGATCTCGTGACGCAGGACGAGGTGCATCAAGAGTTCAAGCGGTCCCTCGAACTGCGGGGTCCGAACCTTCACGCCCATGGTTTGAATGATAGAGGTCCGGCCTCGCGCGGCCGGGGATCCGGACACGTGGGAACCCGTGCATTCCGGCATCGGATCGAGTCGGGGGAAGGCTCTTCTCGGGACCCACGCACGATGGCCCCTATGGACCGGGGAGTTCGGCGGCGGGGTTAGCCTTCGGACGTGCAGCGCATCCTCTCGGGCATCCAGCCCAGCGGTGACGTCCATCTCGGCAACCTGCTCGGGGCGCTTCAGAACTGGGTGGCCGACCAGCACACGCACGAGTCGTTCCACCCCATCGTGGACCTGCACGCCGTGACCGTGCCGCAGGACCCCGAGGAGTTGCAGGCGGCCACGCTGCGCCTGGCGCAGATGCTCATGGCGGCGGGCCTCGACCCCGACATCTGCGTGCTGTTCGTGCAGAGCCACGTGCCCGAGCACACGCAACTGGCCTGGGTGCTGGAATGCACGGCCGGCTTCGGCGAACTGCGGCGCATGCACCAGTTCAAGGACAAGTCCGCCGACACCGACTTCGTCTCGGCGGGACTCTTCACCTACCCCGTGCTGCAGGCCGCCGACATCGTGCTCTACGACACCGACGTGGTGCCCGTGGGTGACGACCAGCGCCAGCACATCGAGTTGACCCGGGACATCACCCAGCGGTTCAACGCCCGCCACGGCGAGGTTCTGGTCGTCCCGGAGCACCGCATCCCCCCCGCCGGGGCCAGGGTGATGGACCTGCAGGAACCAACCAGCAAGATGTCGAAGTCCGCCGGCGACGCCCCGGGGACGATCTGGCTGCTCGACGAGCCCGACGTGGTGCGCCGCAAGATCCGCCGGGCCGTCACCGACAGCCACTCGGAGGTGCGCTTCGACCGCGAGACCAAGCCCGGGGTGTCGAACCTGCTGGAGATCCTGGGCGCCGCCACGCAGCGCACGCCGCGGGACCTGGCGGACGCCTACGACCGTTACGGCCCGCTGAAGAACGACTGCGCCGAGGCGGTGGTGGAATTGCTGGCCCCCATCCGGCGCCGCTTCGCCGAGTTGAGCGCCGATCCGGCCGAAACCGGGCGGGCGCTGCGGGCGGGAGCCGACACCGCCGGCGAGATCGCCGTGGCCACGATGGGGCGGGTCCGCGAAGCCATGGGGTTCCTCCCCCGCCGCTGAAACGCTTCTGTGAGCAGATCTGCCGCCCGGAGCGGCTTTTCCGCGCAGATTTCGTGCCAGCCGGCCGCCGACCCCGGCGGGCCGGGTGCGGACGCCGGGGTCCGTCAGGGCTCGCCAAGGCGGGCTCGGGGGTGTGCCTCGGCGTAGACGCGGAACAGCCGCTCGCGTGACACCGAGGTGTAGATCTGCGTGGTCGTCACCTTGGCGTGGCCCAGCAGCTCCTGCACGACCCTGATGTCGGCGCCGTTGTCCAGCAGGTGCGTGGCGAAGCTGTGGCGCAGCACGTGCGGCGTCAGCGCCGACGTGATCCCGGCGTCCACACCGTGCTGTCGCACGATCTGATACACCCCCTGGCGGCTCAGGCGGCTGCCGCGCAGGTTCAGGAACACCGCCTCACTGTCGGAGCGGGAGGCCCAGCGCTCGGGCTCCATCTCGCCCCGTCCCGGCGCCGCCAACCACTCCCCCAGCGCCGCCAGCGCCAGACGCCCCAGCGGCACGATTCGCTCCTTGGAGCCCTTGCCGAGCACACGCATCGATGCCGAAAGCAGGTCGATGTCGCCGAGCGAGAGCCCCACCAACTCCGACACGCGCACCCCCGTCCCGTACAGGGTCTCGAGGATGGCACTGTCCCGGCGCATCACGGCCTCCTCGCGCCGTCTCGACGCTTCGGAGTCTTTAGGTTGCGTCCGATTGATGGACCGGCCGCGGCGCGCCCTGGCCTTTTCACCGCGAGGAGCCACCACCAGCGCAGCCGCCTCGTCCTCGCTGAGCGCCTTCGGCAACCCTCGAGGCACCCGGGGCAACTCCACCGTGACCGTCGGGTCGTCGGGGCGCAGTTCCTCCAGCACCAGCCAGCGGTGGAAGTTGCGCACCGTCGTCAGCCCCCGCTTGGTCGTCGCGGCCGCCAGGCCGACGTCGAGGCGCGCCCGCACCCACGCCAGCACGCCTTCAGCGGTCACGTCAGCGGGGCTCCAGCCGCAGTCGGAGCCGAACGCCAGGTAGTCACCCAGGTCGCGGCGGTAGGCGTCGATCGTGTTGGCGGAGCGGCCCTTCTCCAGAACGAGCCAGTCCAGATACTCCTCGACCTCGACCGGCAGCCCCGTGGGGACTACTGGTTCATCGACCGCAGACACAGCCGCACCCGCAGCAGCCTGGATTCCGGCCTGCGCCGGAATGACGGGGTTCCCGGGCGGCGACATCCCGCAACAGCCCCGGGGGGCTCACACCACCTCCACCGCCACGGCCGCCTCGTGGCTGAACAGCAGGCGGGGGTTGCGACCCTCGACGCGGTCCAGCGCCGCGTCCATGAGGGCGGCAAACAGCGGCGCCGGCCGGTTGGGCCGGCTCTGGAACTCGGGGTGCGCCTGCGTGCCGACCCAGAACGGGTGGCCCTCCAACTCCACGAACTCCACCAGCAGGCCGTCGGGCGACACGCCCGAGCAGGTGAGCCCCGCGGCCTCGACGCGCTCGCGGTAGTCGGGGTTGAACTCGTAGCGATGGCGGTGGCGCTCGGACACCACCTCACTGCCGTACATCTCGGCGACCCGGCTGCCGGGACGCAGCTTGGCCACGTACGACCCCAGACGCATGGTGCCGCCCTTCTGGGTGATGCCCCGCTGCTCCTCCATGAGGCAGATCACCGGGTGCGGCGTGCGGGGATCGAACTCGGTGGAGTGCGCCCCCGCCAGGCCCAACTCGTTGCGCGCCAGCTCGACGGTCATGACCTGCATCCCCAGGCACAGACCAAGGCAGGGAATCCCCCGCTCCCGGGTGTAGGCGGCGGCGGCGATCTTCCCCTCGATGCCGCGCTCGCCGAAGCCGCCGGGAATGACGACCCCCTCCAGATTCGCCAGGCGCGGCGACGCCAGCAGACCCTCCACGTCCTCGGCGGGGATCCAGTCGATCTCCACCTTGGCGCCCCGCGAGCAGCCCGCATGGCGCAGCGCCTCGGCCACCGAGAGGTAGGCGTCGATGAGGCGCACGTACTTGCCCACAATCCCGATGCGCACCACGTTGGAGGTGTTGTGCATCCGCTCGCTGAGGATCTGCCAGTGGGTCAGGTCGGGCACACCGTCGAAGCCCAGCAGCTCCCCCACCACCCCGTCGAGGTTCTCGTCGTTCAGCACGAGGGGCAGGTCGTAGATGTTGTCGGCGTCGGCGGCGTTCACCACGGCGGGCATGGGGACATCGCAGAGGTTCGAGATCTTCCGCTTCAAGTCGTCGGAGATCGGGGTGTCGCTGCGGCACACGATGACGTCGGGCTGGATGCCCCGGCTGCGCAGCTCGGTCACCGAGTGCTGGGTGGGCTTGGTCTTGTGCTCGCCGGTGGGGCCGATGAGCGGCACAAGCGTGACGTGCACGTAGCAGACGTTGCGGCGCCCCACGTCGAGGCGGATCTGGCGGACGGCCTCCAGGAACGGCAGGATCTCGATGTCGCCGACGGTGCCGCCGATCTCCACGATGACCACGTCCACGTCCGGGCGGGCCACGCCGAGGATGCGCCGCTTGATCTCGTCGGTGATGTGCGGGATGACCTGGACGGTGCCGCCGAGGTAGTCGCCGCGCCGTTCGGCGTCGATCACCGCCGAGTAGATCGACCCGGTCGTGGCGTTGGATTCCTGCGTGAGGTTCTCGTCGATGAACCGCTCGTAGTGGCCGAGATCCAGGTCGGTCTCGCCGCCGTCGGTGGTGACGAACACCTCGCCGTGCTCGAACGGATTCATGGTGCCCGGATCCACATTGAGGTAGGGATCCAGCTTCTGCATGGTCACCCGCAGACCACGGGCCTTCAGCAGCGCACCCAGCGAAGACGCCGTCAGACCCTTGCCCAGCGAACTCGCCACACCACCCGTCACGAAGATGTGCTTCGCCACGGGATGCCAGCCTACTTCAGTAACCGCCCCGATGCCGCCATCGCCGGCGGAACGGCGGTCCGGTCCGCCGGGTGGGGCACCGGTTGCAGTTCGTCCGTGGCTCCGTACACTTGTCCGCTGCCCAGACAATATCCGTCTCCCAACAGATCGAGTTGCTGTGGAACGAAGAACGATGCCGGAAGGATCGGGACCGCGTATCGCGGCTTCCGCGAAAGTCACCCGGTCCATTCGACTTGGACGAGGCCGCACCTGGTGGCTGCTGAGCATGGCCCTGCTGGGCGTGACGGCTCTGGTGGCCGCGGCGTGCACGCGAGCCGCCGATTCCTCCGCCGGCAGCGGCCAGTCCGCCGCTCTGTACTCGCTCTCGGTTGCCCAGGCCGCCGAGACTGCCGCCGACGAGGCCCAACGGGCGGCGCTGGCGCAGGCACAGACGGCGGAGGTGACGCTCGCCCTCGCCCTCGCCACCGCCGACCTGGTGGAGGCCCTCGCCTCGGGGGACGCAGACACTATCGACGCCGCCTCCATCTCGGTGCGCGCCGCGAAACAGGCGGCGCGCCGGATCGCCACGAGGCTGGGCGCCGACGACGACACCGCCGCCGCTGGGGACGGTGCGGCCGGCGAGGACAGCGGGCCCCCAACACCGGGGGCGGGGATCGCGGTGCGCCAGGCACGCGGCAACTGGGACACCGGCTACATGCAGGCCGCGATCTTCCGGGCACTCCTCACCGAACTCGGTTACACCGTGAGCGATCCCAGCGGGGCGGAGATGTCGCCGGCCGATTTCTACCCGCAGTTGGCCAAGGGCGAATACGACTTCTGGGTCAACGGCTGGTTCCCCACACATGACAACTTCGTGTTCGCCGAGGATCTCGAGATGAACCTGCCGGACGGCGGCGTCGTGGGGGACTACGTCCGCCGCGTCGGCACCTCGATCGCCTCCGGTGCCCTTCAGGGATACCTCGTCGACGCCAGCACGGCCGACGAGTTGGGTATCACTTCCATGACCGACGTGGCGGCCAACCCGGCGCCGTGGGACACCGACGGTGACGGCCGGGCCGAGGTCGCCGGCTGCGACGAGGGTTGGGGATGCAAAGACGTCATCGACCAGACCATCGTCGCCAATGGCTGGGAAGGTTCCATCGAGCAGGTCTCCGGCGAGTACCCGGCCCTGTGGGAGCAGCAGATCGCCCGCCTCGAACGGGGCGAGGCGGTGCTGGCCTACACGTGGACGCCCAGCGCCTACATCGTCGAACTCGTCCCCGGCCGGAACGCCTACTGGCTCAGCGTCCCGAAGCCCATACTCGGCCAACACGGCGCGGCGGCGCTACCCGAGAACCAGTGCCCCGCCCAGCCCTGCACCATGGGATTCACCGCGGCCGACATCGCCGTCGTCGCCAACAACGCCTTCCTCGACACCAACCCGGCGGCCGAGAGGCTCTTCGAACTGGTGACGTTCGACGTCCTTGACATCGCCCTGCAGAACGTCCGCTACCAGGGCGGCGAGAACACCGAGGCCGACGTCGCCACGCACGCCGCCGCCTGGATAGCCGACAACCGGGAGATGGTCGACAGCTGGCTGGCCGAGGCACGCGCCGCCTGAGCGAACGCGTCACCGCCGCTACCCCTTGGCCCGGACGCCCGGGGATACAGGCAGGTCGGTGGCCGGAATAGCCTTGCGGTCATGGCGGTCACGACGCTCGCAACACCGCCCAGCCTCGCCGACGCCCGCCGTGCCGCCGAGGCCGTCGCCGTCGAGGGCGTGTCGCGTGTGCTGCTTTTCGGGTCGTTGGCACGGGGCGAGCAGACGCCGGAGAGCGACATCGATCTGGTGGCCATCTTCGACGATCTCGACTACCGGACACGGTGGCGACGAAAGGTGGAACTCGAGAAACTGGCCAGGAGCGCGGTCGGGTATCCCGTCGAAGTGCGTGTCACCGACTGGCCGGAATGGGCCGTCCGCAGCGAGGTCGTGACAACGTCGTTCGAGTGTCGCATCGCCGCCGATGCGGTCGTTCTGCGGGATGGGGAGCCGCAGGGAGTGAACTGGAGGAAGGAGATCGGTTTGCCCGCCACGAATCAGGAAGAGGCGGTCGCGTCGCTGGAGAACACCACGACGGCGCTGATCCTCTTGGAGGGACACCTAGAACCCTCCAGTGCCGAACGAGATGCCCTTGAAGTAGCAGACCGGGGGAGCTATCTCTACGACCTTTCCGTCCGGATGCGAGGTGTGTGCGGTCAGGCCCAACTCGTGACGGAGAACTCCCTGAAGGCGTTGATCCACCACGGTGGCGGCGAGAAACCTCCTCGCATCCATCACCTGGAGGAAATGATCGAGAAACTGTCGGCCGGGGAGCGCGCCGCCGCAGCAGAGTTGTTCGCCGACATCGTGCCGGCGGACGCCTCACTGTGGCGCCAACGCGGAACGTATCCGGCGGACTACCCGGAGATCGCGCTCGAAGAACTCGTCCCCCTCGCCCACCGCATGGCCACCGTTGCCACCCGTCTGGCCCGCCTCGCCGCCGACCGCATCTCCCCCGCCCCGGGACAAGCCCCCGTCGGGACGGCTTCGCCGATCGAGGGGCTGCACCCCTCGCCGAACACCAGAGCCACCGCGGATAGAACCAGGCGGTCCGCCGGGAGGATCGACGAGGCACTCAACAAGTGGAACCTGAGCGCGGGGAGCCCCACGGCAATCCTCGGGTGTCCCCCACCGCCGGAACCCCACCCCGGCGGACTGCCCCTGTAGCAAGGGGCGATGGCGCTGCCGGAGAGCCAGTGCCCGCGCAGCCCTGCCTCATGGGCTTCGCACCCGCCGACATCAGCGTCGTGGCCAACAACGACTTCCTGGCGGCCAACCCGGCGGCCGCCAAGATCTTCGAGTTGTTCACGATCGACGTGCTGGATGTCGCCCTGCAGAACGTCCGCTACCAGGGCGGCGAGAACACCGAGGCCGACGTCGCCACGCACGCCGCCGCCTGGATAGCCGACAACCGGGAGATGGTCGACAGCTGGCTGGACGAAGCACGCGCCGCCTGAGCAGCGGGCGGCCCCCGGCTGGGAGTGTGCAGGGTCCTACGGCCCGCCCCCCATCGTCGGTCGTGTCCCCCAACGCCGGGCCCGCCCCCGAACACCAGTCGCATCCCCCAACGCCAGTCCGGCGAAGGGCGCAATCCACCGCCGAACGGCCCCGCCCGCCGCATGCACCGGCCCTTGACCACTCGGCGACGTCCTAGGAGTTGGGTGTGCGCGTGACGACCCGCAGCTCGTGCACCATGATGCCGATGGGCTCGGTCTCGGTGTAGTTCCCCGCGTCCGTGCTGCTGCCACAATCGATGCGCAGATCTCTAACAGGACACGCGAATTGCTCTTCCGGCGAAGCGTAAATCACGTCGGAACTTAGGTGAGACCTGGGCAGCAGCTTTTCCAGAGAGTCATACAAACCGACATCTTCCGCGTCAAGTCTCAACTCATCCAGCAGTTCCTGCAATGCTGCCCGATTGTCCGGGTCCTCCAGGTGATCCTCCAGATCCCTTGCCTTGGGATCGAGGATGGCGAATCTCGGACTCCCCTGCCATTGCTCGATGATCCACGCAGCGGCTCCGGTCAACTTGTAATAGCCGGACCGCGTTGGTGACCATCTGCACCAAACGGGCAAGATCTGCTTGCAGACCAATTCCTGGGTAAGAGAGGCACCGCGGAGTTCCCGATCCTCGTCGGAGAGATCCTCATCCCACCAGGCAAGCCCACGTGCGGCGGTTCGCAATTTCCTCTCCTCCTCAGAGAGACCCTCATCCCACCAGGCAAGCGCGTGCGCTCCAAAGAGATTCAGAATCTCAGCGTGGTGCTCGGGATTATCGGGCCAGAGTTCTTCGATCCTGACCTTGAACAGCGGCGCACCTCGAACGGCACATTCGCCATACTTACTGCCGAATCCACTGACACTGTCCAGCTCAGCGTCCCCCCGCGGGATATTCTGATACAGATGCATGAGATTGTCGGACTCCCCGCCAGGACGCTCGGGATGTGGCAAGTACCGTTGCCCGGGCCTCTCGATCCTTGCTGACCTATAGACAACCTGCCTGATGAGGGGTTCCTCGGGGGGAAAGTCGAGCACGTTCAGGATGACGGGGGAGTTGACGATCGCCAGTCGCGAGGAATGCGTGGAGGTCCACGAGAGACGTCCGCGGGGCGGATCCGCGCACGGTTGGCGACCAAGACACTCCGGTCGAGTGAGCAGAGTGAGCAGATTTCCGTCTTCATTGCGTGCACATTCCGAGGCCTGGATCAGGAAGTCCAGCTCCAGCCGATGGATGTGATCATACAGACTGGGGCTTGATCCGCTCGGAAGGTCCTCCAAGAGGTCGGCGGGACAGTCCTCCGGCACGCTCCTGAATGGAAGGAGAGCGCAGGGCTCACATCCCTCGCTACGCACCGTCGACACCTCCATCTGAACCCTATCCTTCGTCTCCTCCCCCATCTTGTATTCTGCCAAGACCGTCCGGTATACCGATTGATGTGCCCGGCACCGGATGGTGTCGGCGATGGCCTTGCATCCGCCTGTTTCGCTGGCTCGTTTGATGCACACCGCCGGAGTTGGCGCGCAGTCCTCTTCGGGGGGGTTGGGGTCATGGCAGACGACTTTCAGAAGCGACGAGTCGAATTCGCACCAGTGTTTGCTCGATACTCCCCCCGTGGTGTCGCGTAGTTTGTCGGTGGCTCGCCCCGTAGTAGGAAACTTGCTGGCACATGCCCAGTCCGGGCTTCCGGGAGACAGCACGAAGTCGTTACCCACGTACTCATCACAACGCAGCGCGACGAGATCGGGGGCGCCCCCTCTGCACGCCGGGTGCTCGCCCGCAGGGCGGTCGCGCGCCTTGTAGCAAGTGTTGAAGGCGTTCGTGGGTTTGTATCCGCCCTCACACTGCCACGTGCGACGCTCGACCGCCCTGCAGGTCGTCGAACTGACTCGTATCCCAACATCGCACGCCGCGGGTTGCATGATCCTACAGACGTGATCGTCTTTCGTCTCTTCCTCAATGACCCTCTGCACGGGCTCCTCCCAGACAATGAAACCACCTCGAAAGACGCATTGGTAGGAATCCTCGTCATCCAACCGGAAGGTTCTGTGCTCACAGAAGCCGGGATACTCATAGAGGTCGAGGTCGGGGTCGTATCCGACCGATAGCCGCAGGACTTCGTCGCCGGGCATTGCAGGCGACAAGCAGGCCGGTGTTTCCCGGATGCACTCCGCCCCGCTCGGGCTCTCGCTCGACCCCTCCGGACAATCCTCAGCGTCGCCGTTCACGATCGGTGCCTCCTGGGCGAGGGCCGCTGGGTCGGGAGCGAGGTTCTCCAGCGGGGCCGGCAGGGCTGCCGGTTCGAGGGGGACGAGGATGCCGGCGATGACAAGGGCGGCGCCGAGAAGGGGTCTCAGGAGGCGCCGGGGGGTTGGAGGGCGGCGCCGGGGGGTCGGAGCCGTCATTGCGACCAGTCCCTCGGGCATTCGTCGGGGCCCCCCGGCGGCGGGGTGCCGCAGAGTTCGTCGGTGGTGACGGTTCTGTTGAGTTCTCCCCAGAGTTCGCCCTGTTCGATCCAGTCGCCCACGTGCGCGTTCCATTCGGCTGCCCAGGCGTCCAGCCCGTCGCAGTCACCGGCGGGGCGGTGGGCGAAGTTGGAGACTCGGTAGGAGACGTCGGTCACCTCATCCTCGAGGCCGCGGGAGGTGACCAGCAGGTAGGCCTGCAGGCGCGACGACCCCGCGGGGGTCTCGAGGACCGTCCCGTCGTCGGTCACCACGCGGGGATAGCCCGGCGTGACGCAGGCCACGGTCAGCGCCGCGGCCGGTCCGGCCGCCACGACCACCACCTCGCCGGGGTGCCCGGGCGGGTCGGTGCTCCTGCTGCCGGTGGCCAGGTGCTCGGCCAGCACCCCCAGGGCGTGCGAGCGGGCCGAACCCACCGTGGCGACGGCGATGCAGAGCTGCGCCAGGGCGCTCGGGGTGGCCCGCGCTCGGGAGAAGAGGAACTCCGAGCGCATCACCGACAGCGCCGCCGCCGCGGGCACGTCACCCAGCACCGCCGGGTCGGCCCCGGAGGTGGGCTCGGCGATGGCGTCCAGCGGCCAGTCGCTGCCGCAGACCTCGGGCGGGAACGCCCAGTCGAAGTCCGGCGACCACACCGGCAGGTAGGCGGCGCGCAACTCCCCCAGCGGCGTGCGGGGATCGGCGGTGGGATCGAGTGGTGGCCGGAAGGTGGTGGCAGGCACGACCTCCACGACCGGGCGGGGCGGGGCGGGCGGCGCCGGGTCGGGTGAGGGTGGGGCCACGCCGCCCCCCGTCGTGGCCCCGGCCGCGCAGGACGTCGCCACAACCGCAACGAGGGCACCGGCAAGGACAGCTCGCGAGGCTGCGGACGTGGATTCCGCCCTTCGCCGGAATGACGGCAGAGAGTGCCGGAATGACGAGACAGGAGGCCGGAGTGACGGGATGGGCGGCCGCAATGCCCTGCGGAGCCTGCCGCCTAGCGGGCTTCGGCTCCGAAGCGGACGGCTGCGCCCATGGCGTCGAAGCGTCGCAGCACCTCTTCCTGCATGTCGCGCACGGCGGGGTCGCCGGAGCGGCGCGGGCGGGGCAGGTGGATGGGGATGTCGTCGTAGGCCACGCCGCCGGGGCGCAGCATGACGATGCGGTCAGCCAGCTCCACCGCCTCGGTGACGTCGTGGGTGACGAAGAGCGCGGTCTTGCGGGTCTGCAGCCAGATGCGCTGCAGGTAGTCCCGCAGCGACCGCCCGGTGAGGGCGTCGAGGTGGCTGAAGGGCTCGTCGAGCAGCAACACGTCGGGGTTCACGAGGAACGCCCGGGCGATGCCGACTCGCTGCTGCATGCCCGCGGAGAGCTGCGAGGGGTACAGGTCGGCAACCTCGCTGAGCCCCACCATCTGCAGGTAGAACTCGGCCTCGCGCCGCGAGCGGTCGGACTTGCGGTCCTGCACGTACAGCATGTTGTCGACGACGGTGCGCCACGGCAGCAGCCGCGGCTCCTGGAAGACGTAGCCGATCTGGGCGGGGACGCCCTCCTGCAGGGCGCGCACCGACCCCGAGGTGGGTCGCTCGACGCCGGCGACGATGTTCAGGAGGGTGGTCTTGCCGCTGCCGGAGGGTCCGACGATGGCCACGAACACGTTGCCGGTGACGGACATGTTCACGCCGCCGAGGGCCTGAACCTGTGTGGGGTGGTTGAGGGTCGGAGGGTAGACCTTGGTGAGGTTCTCTATCAGTACGGTCGCCATCTCATCCTTCCAGGGTCGATGGGGCGGTGGTTGGGGTGGGTTGTCCGGTCCGGGGCATCAGATGTCCTCCTCGAAGGTGAGGGTGGGCTGCTGGTTCCATTGGAAGGCCCGCCGCTCCAGCGGGTTGAGCAGCACCCGGTCCAGCAGGGTGATGAGCAGCACGAACAGGAAGATCCAGGCCACGAAGCCGGGGTAGCGCAGCGCGTCGTACCAGAACCGGGCACGCCAGCCGACTCCGGAGGTGGAGCCGAACCATTCCACGATCAGGAGGCTGTTCCAACCGGTCATGAAGGCGAGCCGCAGGCCGGTGAAGCCGCTGGGCAGGGTGCCGCCGAGGAGCAGGTGGTAGAGCCGGCGCCCGGCGGGCACGCCGAACGACTTGCTCATCTCGATGAGGCTCTGGTCGATGTTGCGCACGCCGGCGCTGAGGTTGATCGCCACGAACGGGATGGCGGTGAGGATCACCGCCAGGATCGGGCCTGCGGAGGAGAGGCCGAACCACAGCGTGGCAAGGAACGCCCACACCACCGCCGGCAGCGCCAGCAGCACCAGGATGGTGTCGTTGAGAAGGCCGCGGGCCCAGCGGGACGCCCCGATGGCCAGCCCGAGCACGGCGCCGGCGGGGATCCCGATGACGAGCCCGATGGCGTAGCGCTGCAGGCTGAGCGACAGCGGCTCCCAGAACTCGCCGGTGAGCGTCCCCCCGTGGGACCCTCCGGTGATCTCGGTGATCATGAAGCGCACGATCTCGTCGATGCCGGGTACCCGCGAGTTCGCCCACGTGACCCACTGCCAGATGAACAACAGCACGCCGAGGGCCAGGATCCGGATGAACCACGGTCGCCGCAGCAGGCCCTGCAGCGTCAGCGGCCCCTCGACGACGGGCTGCGCGTCCTCCTGGCGGAGGCCGGGAAGCCCCTGGTAGGCGTGTATGTCGCTCATGGCGTTGTTCCCACGTCCGGTGAGCGCCAGCGGGAGAGCCGGCGTTCGATCTGGCGGAAGACGAGATTCTCGACGATCAACATGATCCCGACGAACAGCACCGCCCAGGCGAGCATCCCCCGGATGTCGTAGCTCTCGAAGCTGCGCCGGATCTGGAAGCCGATGCCTTCGGAGGCGGCGAAGATCTCGGTGAGCAGCTCCATGCGCCACGCCACGGCGAACGCCAGGCGGGCGCCGCCGAGTATGGACAGGAGCGAGGACGGTACGAGGATTCCGGTGATGATCTGGGCGCGGGTGCGGCCGAACGACTCGCTCATGACGATCAGCCGCCGGTCAACCCCGGTGAGCCCCTGGGCGAGGTTCATCGTGATGTACGGCGTCGCTACGAGCATGGCGGTGATGATGGGCCCCAGCGGCGAGATGCCGAGCACGATCAGCGACAGGATGGCGAAGCTCACCGTGGGGACGCTGACGATGAACACCAGCAGGCTGCCGAGCAGGCGCCGCCACCACGAGCTGTAGGCGATGACCAGTCCCAGGACGATGCTCAGCACCGCCGCCAGCAGGAACCCGGCGACCACGCGCAGGATGCTGGCTTGGATGTTGGTGGCGAAGTCCCGCTCGCTCAGCACGTTCCACGCCTCGGTGGCCACGATGTGGGGCTGCGGCAGCTGCTGGGGCGTGAAGACGAACCGCGCGAAGAGGTACCAGACGGCGATGAAGACGGCCCAGCCGGCGAGCACGCTGAGGCGGAAGCCCCAGCGCCGCCAGACGCCTCGTCGCAATTCCTTGGCGGAGAGTTCCGAGACCGAGTCGGGGGTGATGGTGGGTGCTGTGCTCACGTCGCCTAACCTCCCGATCCGTCCTCGGGCGTCGACAGGCGATCGGAGAGCCTGTCGAGGTCACCTTCGGAGCCGCCCTCTCCCGAGCCGGGTCTCAGCACTTCCTCGAGCGCCGAGACCTCCTGCGAGTACGACAGGTCGACCTCGGGCTGCGTGGAATCATCGGACACCAAACCGAGCGCCTGCATGCGGGCGAACGTGGCGGCGTGCGTCTCGGCCTCCTGCGTGCTGATGTAGACCGACGGCGCAATCCAGTCGTGGGCGCCGATGTAGTCCGACATCCAGGCGATTTCGGCGTCGCTCTCGACGGAGAAGTGGTGCGGGTAGTCGGCCACGATCTGCGTCTTGTTGAGCTTCCAGGCCTCGAGGCCCTTCTCCCACAGACCCAGGAGGGCGTCGACCGCCCCCGGGTTGGCGGTGTGCCATTCCTTGTCGACGACGAAGGCGTCGGCGATGGTCACCATGGAGGGGTCGCCGAGTACGTCGGCGGCGTAGATCTCCGCGGCCGACCTCCCGTCGTAGAGCGCTCGCAGCCGCCCCCCGGCGAGGAAGGGAACGCTGAAGTCGGGGGTGCAGATGCAGGCGTCCACGTCGCCGCGCATCACGAGGTCGGCGACGCTGGCGGGTTCGACGGTGACGAGGTCGAATTCGGCGCTGCCCTGCCGGAAGTCCAGGCCGTAGCGGGCGTCGGCGATCAGCCCCCACAGAAGCGTGGAGGCGAGCGAACTCTCCACGGCGATGCGCCGCTCGAAGAGGTCGTCGAGGGAATCTGCACGCGACGTGCGCCGCACCGCCAGGATGCTGCGGTCGGTGGTGTACTTGCCGATGATGACGGGGTCGCGTTCGGGCTGCTCGACGAACTTCGGCACGTCAAGGGCGTTGATGACCACCACGTCGGCGTGCCCGCCCGCGAACGACGCGAACTGGTCGAACGGGTTGGAGGCCTCGATGCGGATGTTGCGGGACGCCTCCCATTCGGCGCGGGTACCGGAGTCCTCCAGCCATTGCCACACCGGGTCGGGCGCCAGCGCCAGCCGGATGACGGTCGGCGCGGCCGAGGCCTGTTGAGGCTCGGCCCCCACCCCGGCGACGGTGGTGCCGGTGGCCAGGTCGGAGCCCCCCCCTCCCCCGCCGCCGGCGCAGCCCGCGGCGACGAGCGCCGCCGCCAGGACGGCGCCGCGCGCCACCCTCGCTACGCGTCTGTCAACTTTCAAATCATCCCTCCGATCCATTCCCCCCACCGCCGGCGGCGGCCGCCGGCTGGACCCAGTCGGTGAGGGGACGCATGCATCCCCAGTCGTTGAGTACGCAGTTCGGGTCGGCGCTGAGCACCCGGAAGCTGTCGGACCCGTAGAGGTCCCCGGCGGTGAACCGGAGGCGCTGGCCGTGTGCAGCCTCGTAGTCCGTCTCGCTCAGGGCGGCCACGAACGACTCCCTCGTCAGCGGACCGCTCACCCGCGATACGGCGCTGAAGACCACATCGAGGTAGTCGCAGGTGGAGGTCATGAGGTTCCAGGCATCGGTGTGGAATCGGTGCGCGAACGGTTCCGCGGCGGTGTCGGCGTTGCGCAGGCTGAGGCATCCCCGGTCGAGGCCGTCGATGGGGTCGTCGGCAGCCCGCCGGGAACTGACCTGCACCAGGTTGAGGCCCTGCGCCTTGGGGGAGTCGGTGAGCACGAGGAGCGCGTAGTGAGCGTCGTTGATGATCCACTTCGGGTACCACTCCGCCAGTTCGGCGGCCCGCATGAGGTTGCGCACGTCGGCCCAGTCCCCCACGGCCACGACAGCGGTCACACCCGCATCCCTCATCTCGGCGGCCGTCGTCATGAAGTGATCCCGCATGGCGACGAGCAGCTGGGCGAAGTTGGGCGGCATCGACGCCACGGCCTGTTCGAACGACGCCGCGTCCGGATCGAAAATGTCACCTCCGACCTCGCGGAACTGCTGCGCGATGACCAGCACCCCGGTCGCCGAGAAGTCCGGCAGCACACCGACCCATCCGGCGACCTGCAATCCGAGGCGTTGGCTCATCGCGTCGAAGACCGCAACGCCCGGCGCGTTCGGGTCATGCGCATGACCACCGAACGCCTGAGACTCGCCCATCCCGTGGGACATCTCCGTGCCCGGATCGGCAGCGGGCTGCGCCTGGTGCAGTAGAGCCACGCTGTCGGCGCTCGTGAGTACTCCTGCCGCGAACGCGGCTTCCATGCCGTTCTCGAGCAGGAACTCCACTGCGCCGTGGTCGACTCTCAGCAGTCCACCCGCCTGGGCGAACGTCGCCTCGGGGAACTGGGCGTAGAGTCCGATGCTCGGAATCCGGGCGCCGAGTGTGGCGCACTGGAGGGTGGCGTCGTCGGCTCCGAGCACCAGCAGGACGAGCGGCTCCTGCTGCGGCAGTTCTGTGCAGATGCGCCCGAAGTCGCCGACGGGGTCGGTGAAGCCGTACACGTGGCCGTAGAACTCGAAGCAGTGCCCGTTGACACCGCCGAAACTGTTGATCTTGTTGACGTAGGCGTCGATGACGTGGGCCGGATCGTCGAAGACCAGGTTGCCGAGGCCCACGACCCCGAGGTTCAACACGTCAGGAGCGACCAGGGCGATCTTCACGGTCTCGGCGGCGGCGGCGCTGCCGGGCGCGGGACACGGTTCGCCGGGCTGCACGCTGCCGCCGGCGGCGGTGATGCCCTCGCCGGGCCGCGAGGCGAGCGCCGCGGCGTTGGCCTCGGCGACCTGTCCGGCAACGGTGACGGTGATGCCCCCTTGAGCCGACGGGGGGCTGTCGCCGCCTCCGCAGGCGACGGCCAGGACACTGACCGCACCGAGGCTCGCGACCGTGAAGAGGGCGCGCCTCTTCCGGGGCGCCCCCTGATGGATCCGGATCGATACGCGCCTGTTCGGCGAAGCTGCGGTTTCTCGTGTCATTAGAACCTCGAGGTTGTGTGCGGGCCCTCGGCGGCCTCGCTGAGTAGGTAAGCCAGTTCTGGCCTCATGGCTTGAGTTGCGACGACGTTGACGGCGATGGGATGGACGATGGCGCGGGAGTTCTCGTCCACATGGATGCGCCAGGGCCAGCGGGCGGCCGCGGAGGACGTGGCGCCGACGAGCACGACGCGCGATCCGGGAGTGGTGGCGACCTGCCCGGCGCGCTGGAACAGCAGGTCGTTGCCGGGCCCGATGACGAGGACGTCGATGGATCCGGCGCCGGCGTGGGCGGGCGAGTGGGCCGTCGCCAGGAGGTGTTCGAGTTGGGGCGAGTCGAAGCTGGTGGCGTGGATGCGTTCCCAGCCGGGCCCGACGGGCGAACTGACGCCGACGGTGATGATGCGGATGTCACCGGCCAGCGGCGACGAGCCGAGCGTTTCGACGATGGAGGTGAGCAGGCTGGCGGTGGGGTTGTTGGGTCCGGAGACCGCCAGGCAGCCGATCTCCTCGATATTCAGCAGGAGGGGGCCTTCGGCCGTGTCGCCCACGGGCACGAGGGCGGGACAGAGCGAGGGGCCCTGGCCGACCGCGTCGAGTTGCTCGACGGTGACGCCGCGGGGTAGTTCGAGCACGTAGCCACCGGCGGCGGCCTGCCAGCCCTCGGGTGCTTCGACGGGCTGGTCCAGCAGGACTTCGAAGCCGTACGCGCCGGTGCGGACGCACACGACGCGGGGTCTTGGCTTGAGTTGGGCGACGGTCACGGCGCGCAGGTGGCGCATGGCCGCTTCGATGAGTCGGAGCGAGTCCATGCGGGCGGTCTGCTGGAGGGAGAGTTCCAGCGGATCCTGCTCTGCTTCGGCACGCCTGGCGCCGCGGCGGCGCCGCAGCCGGCCGAGTTGCCACAGCATCATGGCGTCGCCGATGGCGGTGCCGGCGAGGACGCGCTGGGTCGAGCCGACGAGCTGCTCGACGGGCAGCTCGACCGAGGGGGTGGCGCCCGTGAGTGACGGCATGAACGCCGGCAGCGGTGGAGCCTCCAATTCGGGGCCGGACGGCGCCTGAGGTTCGATCGGTCCCAGATCGGGCATGCCCGGCATCGGCTCGAAGCCGGGCGCGGGGGTGATGGGCGGCTCGTACCGTGGCGGCTCGGGCGGCGGCTCGGGGGCGGGCGCCGCTATCTCGGGGGGCTCGAGGCTGGGCGCCGACGGCTCGGGAGCAGGCGGCGGCTCGGGGGCGGGCGCCGCAGTCTCGGGCGGCTCGAGGCTGGGCGCCGACGGCTCGTAAGCGGCCGCTGGGGTCGGCTCGGCCTCGTACCGTGGCACTTCAGCCGGGACGGGCGCCTCGTCGGCGGGCTCCGGCGGCTCGGCCTCGTACCGTGGCACTTCGGCCGGCGCAGGCTCTTCGTGGGCAGGCTGCGGCGGATCGTGGCTCGGGGCCGGGGCCTCTGGCGACTCGGGGGCGGCGGGTTGGGCCTGCTCGGGCTCCGGGCGTGGCGGCTCGGGCGGCTCCTGCAGCTCGGCGGGCTGCAGGTAGGCCTGCGCGGCTTCGTCATGGTCCTGAACGGCCGGCGGGGCCGCCGGAGGCTCGGGCTCGTGCTCCGCACGCGGCTCGGCGGTCGGCGGTTCTTCCGGCCGGGTCTCCTGCAGGGGCTCCGGCGGCGGGGCCGGCGGCGCGAGAACCGAGGCGGCGGGCGGCGGTGCGGCAGGCGGCGGCGCAGGAACCGCGGCCTCGGGCGGCGGCTCGGCGGGCTGTGTCGGTATGGCCGCTGCTGCCGGCGGCGCAGGAATCAGGGCCTCGGGCGGCGGCGGTGCGGCAGGCGGCTGCATGGCCGGCGGTATCGGTGGCTCGGCCGGTGCCGGCGCGCCGATGGCCGGCGGCGCGGATGCCCCCATGTCGAGGTGCTTGGCACCGCTGGTGAGCCCGCGCCAGAACGGCACGACCTCCTCCGGGGAGGGTTCGCGGCCCCAAGCGGTGTACAGGAACTTCTCCGCGAGGGTCCAGAGGTACACCGGGTCGGGCTTGCCCCACGGCAGCGGGTCGCCGGGAAGGGCGAGCGAGCTGCCGACCGGCAGCATCGTGTCGGGACCGGCGTTGGCGATGCCGGGGTAGGCGGCGTTGAGGGAGCGGAGTTCCTGCCAGCGCGACGGCGTGTTGAGGAACTGCGCGGCGATGCTGCGGAGGGTGTCGTCGGCCCGGGTCATGTAGTAGGCCCGGATGGGGATGATCATGGGCGGATCCACCGCCGGCGGCCCCGAGTCTTGAACGAAGGGCCGCTGCGGCACGGGCGGCTCGGGCGCGGGCAGCGGCGGAGCCGGTTCGAACGAACGCTCAGGCTGCCGCGGGGCCGGTTCCGGCGGCGCCGCGGGAGGAGCCGACTGCTCGGGCTCCCCCAGGGCGGGTTCGGTCGACGTCTCGGCAGCGACCGAGGGGTCGGCGGCGGGCTCGGTCCACGTAGGCAGCACCGCTTCGGGGATGTCCGGCGGTTCCATCGCCCAGGGCGGCGCATCGAGAGAGGGCGGTGGCGACACCGCTTCGGGGATGTCCGGCGGTTCCATCGCCCAGGGCGGCGCATCGAGAGAACTCGCCGGCCCGCCGACGGGGAATCCGGGCTCGGCCCACGTCTCGGCTTCGGGCACAGTCCCGAACTCGTCCGCGGGCGCTTCGATCGCTTGGTCGTACGGATCGGCCACGGAAGGCACTTCCTCGGGCGGCGCGATCGGCGGCAGATTCCGCTCCACCGTCACCTGTACGGAAGGCTCCTCGTAGGGCCGCGCCTCGCCCTCAGGGGTCGAGACCAACCCCAGGAAGTCGTCGGAAATGGGTTCCTCGAAGATGGGCGCGAGGTCATGATACCAGACGCCTTCGGCGTCCTTCTTCCCGCGCTTACGGCGCTTCACGGACCGGGCCTCATCCGCCGAATGGCTCGCCTCACGGCTACTACGCCATCGTAATTTCATGACACCGAAACTCTACTTGACATAGACTTATATCCCACCCTCTCGACGGTCAAAAAGTGGTCAACTATCTCGAATTCCACCCGCCATCGCGATGAAAGTAGACAGCCCTCGTCGCGTGCGCCGCAGTTTGTAAGATCGTGAACGTGGCCGCGCCACAAGACAGCAGGACGTACCACACATTGGGGCCGTCCGCCGTCAATAGGCGAGTCGCATTCGCTGGTGATCCGATGGTGCCGGCGGCTGAGATGCCGACGTTGAGAGGAGGCGGATCCATCTTCAGCGGGGGATGGTATTTCCATTAGAGAGGGCACTCCCCGAGGTATTTGAGTTCGCTCGGCGAGTCGTCGGGAAGCACCAAGTAGGCCTCGGCGGCTCCGGTTGCTTCGATGGGCTGGCGGTCGCGAAGAACACGCAAGGTGGAACGGAACAAGTAGCCGGTCTCGACGGTGACCTGCACGCGGCTGCCGACGCAGTCGAGGGTCGCCACCGCGACCGGCTCGCCGTAGATCAGGAGCGACTGCGCCAGCCGCACGTCGGCGGCGGCTCGGGCGTCGGCGACGGTTCCACCGCTCGCAATGGTGGCCGCCGCCACCCGGGCGGCCTCGTTGGCGGCGTGCAGGGCGTCCTGGCGGGCAGCGGTGAGGCGGGGAGCGTCGTAAGCGATGCCGCCGAGGAACAGCATCGCCGAGGCGATGATGGCGATGAACGAGGCATAGGCCCCCCGCTCGTCGGTCGCCGAGGCGCGGCGCCGGGCGGGATTGCAGGCTCCGGAAGCCGGCGGTGGGCCTGCCACGCGGTCGCGCTCGTCGCATGCTCGACTCATCCGCCCGAGCGGGCCCGGTAGGGATCCACGGACGCGACGCCGGTGGCTCTGCGCTCCACCTCGAGCCCGGGAAAGCCGATGCCACCCAGCACTTCCGGCGGGACCCGGCACGTCAAGTAGACACGCACCGTGCCCCCCGGTGGCACGACGGCATCCTCTGCGATGGGTACGTCATTGCCGATCACGTTGGTGAACGTGATGGTGCTGTCGTGCACGAGGTCGTTGTTGCAGAGGATGCGGTTGGCGGCCGCGGCGCTCTCCGCAGCCTCGAGGGCCGCATGCACCACCGTTTGGGCCCCGTCGGTGTGGTGACAGCAGAGTGAGGCCGTCCGAGCGGCCCGGTTGGCGGTGCTCTGGAGTGCCTGCTCGATACGGGCGGAGCCCGTCAGCATCGACAGGGAAACGATCACCAACATGAGCGCCGGGAACAGGATCGCCACACCGATGGCGGTCCCCGAACCGGTCGGGTCCCGACCGAGCCGGCGGCTCAGCATGTCCATGCATCGGAATCAGCAAGTTGTGACAAGGGAACATCGTCGAGGGGAGCACACGCCCGGGCCGTGAGCTGCAACATCCCCAGCACGGGCGTGTTGACCCCCCCGAAGACCCACACGCCAACCGTGCCGCGCTCGGGTTCCACGATCACCACCGGCGGGTCGGTCTCGCGCACGGATGCCCGAGCCCCGGCCATGGCGAGTTGCGCCGCCCGCACCCCCTCGGACTCGCGATCGTCCGCCGCGGCCGCCTGCGCGGCGCTGACCGCGGCATCGGCCGCCGACTGGACCGCCGTCCGGGCCATCGCCACGATCACCACGTGGATCCCGATGAGAATCGTGAGCATCACACCGACGAAAAGGATCGCAACCGGCAGCGCCTCACCGCGTGCATCCGCACCCCACCTGCGCCGGAGCGACGGTTGGCGGTGCACGATGCGGTCAACCGGGACCACGCTCCCAGACTCGCTCTAGATGGGATGTTGCCTGGCCTGCTACAGAGCGCTGGCCAGCAGAATCCGACCGGATAATCGATGGGCGCCAGATATCGGTCAATTCGTGTAGCACCCATTGTCGCCTGTAGTGGCCGCATCGTTGTCAGGTCCGTCGGCGTCCCATTCGAATCCGGCGTTGTCACACTCCGGCTCAGTGTCGTAGCGGTCGCCGGTAAGGTGGGTACCGGCTTGGCTCGCTAGATTGTCGACCGCCTGATCACCGCGGGCGATCAGCACTCCGGCCACGGCGCCGGCGATGGCCAGCAGGACGACGATGACGATCACTGTTTGCAGGGCGATGCCCCGGATGTCGGCGATCCGCTGTGGGAACCTGTTGCGAAGAGCCACGTATGCGACCCCAGTGAGGATCGGGACAATTGTGGCGAGGAGGATGGTTGTGAGCATGGCAGTTTCCTTTCTCTTTCTGTTGAGACTTTGGACGGTTTGGATTCGATTAGGTCAAACGGCGGAGCGCCTACATTGCAGCTCTCCACCTCACGATCGACCGGCGAGTTTCCACCGTTGCGGGCGATCCTTGACAACGTGACATAGGCAATCGGGACATGGCTCTATAACCCCGGACCACCGATCGATGCCGAGTCCATAATCCCGGCGAGTGGCGGATAACCCATGAGGATCATGAAGGCACCGCCGATGAGCGCCAGGGGGGCGCCCATCTTCTCGCCGGAGGAGGCGGCGGCGGCGTCGGCCTCGTGCATCGCCTTGGAGCGGGCCGACTCGACCTGGGTGAGGATGGTCTCGCGCGAGCCGGCCCCCGTCGTGCCGGCCATCTCCAGCGAGGCGCAGAACGGGTCGAGGAAACGGAGCCTGCGTTCGTCGGCCAGGCGGCGCAGGCCGGACCACGGTGGCTCGCCGCGGGCCGCGGCCACCCGCAGCGCGTCGCGAAGGGTGACGAACACGGGCTGCTCGCTGTAGGAGGCCGCTGACACGAGCGCCGCGAACGTGTCGGAGCCCGCCGTCACCAGCTGACCGGCCAGCTCGAGCCACGACTCGCTGACCTGCTGGAAGTACATGCGCTCCTTCTCGGCTGCGGTCTTGAGAATCGAATCGGGAATCCACCAGCCCAGGAGTGCTCCCAACGCCCCGGCGGCGACGAGTATCAGCGGTGGGAGGCCGAGCCCCGCCAGACTCGCCACGTACCCGCCTCCCCCGAGAAGCGCGGCGCCCACGATGAGACCCGTGACCTTGGCCACGGCGTGGGCCTCCAGGCTGCGGCCCACCATGCGGGCATCCTGCACGAGTTCGGGCTTGCCGCGCAGCTCCTGCTCGAGCCAACGGGTCAGGCGGCGCAGCGACGCTTTCGCCGAGCGACGGCCCTCCTCATTGGCGACGGCTTGAAGGACCGCCTCCTCCTCGGTGATCTCCTGCCGCACGAACGCCACAATCAGAGACAGCAGGCCCAGCCCACCGGCGATGCCCAGGACGATGATCAGCAGGCTCATGAACCCTCGGTGCGCGCCATCGCACGCGTCGCACCGGTGTCCTCGCCCTGCTCGGTCGAGAGCAGCCGGATCGGCACACCCGACTCGGACAGTTTCAACACCCAGAAGACGTTGCCGAAGATCAGCACGCCGACCGCCAGCAGGACGACCTGGCCGAACGTGGTGCCGAACGGGTCGAAGAACCCCCGGTTGAAGACAAACATGAAGCCGACCGAGATGATCGTGACGAAGAGGATCGCCGTCACCTGTGTCCACGCCCGGCTGTTGGCCACCTCGTTGCGGCGGCGCATATCGACCTCGTTCCGCATGCCGCGTGCGGTGCTCTCGAACGCCTCGGTCACGCGGGCGCCGGAATCCCAGGCGATCTTCATGCCCAGCACCAGGCGATCGGCGAAGGGCGAGCGCATCTCGGCGGCGAACCAGTCGAGGGCCTGGGGCAACCCCAGCGTGCGGGCGAGCGCAGTCATGTTCATGACGGCGGGACGCAGCCTGCTCGGTGCGTTCTCGGCCGACAATGTCACGGCCTCGAACAGCGAACCGCTGGCGCCGACCAGATCGCGCACCTGCTCTGCCCATTGGCAGTAGGCCTCGATCTCGTCGGTGACGTCGCGCCGCTTCTTCGGGCCCTGCAGCATGAGCGGGCCCACGTAGCCCGCCATCGCACCCAGCACAGCGGCCGCCGCCCAGCCCGTCGCGTACCAGCTACCCAGTCCGAGCGCGACCGCCAGGACAAGCTGCAGCATCCGGTCGGCGAGCGCCTTGCGGGCCTCGGCGCGCGTGCCCTTGGCGCGGAACTTGCGCAGCCGGACCTGCTCCTCGTCCTCCGGCGGCTTGCGCTGGAAACCCAGCGCGATGGTGAGCAGGCCGATGCCGACGATCGCGCCGAGGAAGGCGGCCGTTGCGCCGGTCATCGCCCCGCCTCCGGGCCGCCCGCCGGGGGCTGTTGTGGCGGCGCGGCCCGCGGCTGGGGTTGGGGCTGCGGGTGGCTGGGTTGCTGGGGCGGCTGCTGCGGGGCGCTCGCGGGTCCTGCACCGGTGGGCGCCGGGGGCCTGCCCGCCAACGGGAGCGGGCGCCGGGGCGGTTGGTCCCGGGCGGGTTGAGGCGGCTCGGCCTGCGGCTGCGGGTAGGGATGTTGCGGGGGCGCGCCGGGCGACCCCTGGGGTTGGGGCTGGGCGTGCGGCCGGGCCGGATGCGGCTGGCGGGCCGGGGGCTGCTGCGGAGGCCGCTGCGGCTGCCGCGGGGCGGGAGCCTGCGGGACGGGCCCGCGCGCCGGCTGCTGCGGGGCGCGCTGTGCCCGCTCGCGGCGGACCTCCTCGGGCCGGTACGGCGCGCCGAGTGACGCCGGGTCGAAGCCTGAGTCGCGGAGCCGGGCCAGCGCCTCGCCGTCGGGTTTGAACGGCCTAACGTACACGCCGATGCCGTCGGGGCCGGGACCGAACACCTCCGAGGTGAGCACCTTGCCGTCCTCGTAGGCGGTGACCTCCCGGATGGAGGTAATGGCCCGGCGGCCGTTGGGCAGCTTCTTGATGAACACGAGCAGGTGCAGCACCTCGGCGATCTCCCGCAGCACCGAATCGGGCGTGGGGGCGTCGGGCGAGCGCTGCGCGTAGATGAGCATCTTGTTGATGGCCGCCCGGGTGCTGCCGGCGTGGATGGTGCCCAGCGAACCGTCGTTGCCGATGCCCATGGCCTGCAGCAGCTGCATGACCTCGCCGCCGCGCACCTCCCCCACGATCACCCGGTCGGGCGACATACGCAGGGCCGCCTTGGCGAGGTCGTAGGTGCTGATCTCGCCGCTGCCCTCGGTGTTGGCGGTGCGGGTCTCCAGCGCCAGGGTCCGAGGATGCAGACCCGACGAGCGGAGGTGCAGCTCGAGGGTGTCCTCGATGGTGACCAGCAACTCCGACTGCGGGATCTCGGAGATCAGCGAGCGCAGCAACGTGGTCTTGCCCGCACCGGTGCCGCCCACCACCAGCAGGTTCGCCGGGTTCGGGGGGCGCACCGCGGCCCGCAGCACCTCGATGATCTGCGGCGTGACGGTGCCCTTGTCCACCAGACTCGTCATGGAGGCCTGCAGCAGGCGGTGGCGACGGATGACCACCGACGTCCGCTCCGCCACTGCGGTGACGGCGAACAGGCGGTGTCCCGAGGCCAGCCGCAGGTCGAGGATCGGCGAGGCCGTGTCGAAGCGCCGCGAGGTGTGGCCGGCGGTGGCCGCCAGGTGGCGGATCATCATGACCAACTCTTCCTCGCTGCTCGCAACCGGCGCCGCCAGGATGCGCTCGCCGTTGGCCAGGGACAGCACCACGTTGTCGTGGCCGAGGATGTGAATGTTCTCGACGTCGTGGCGGTCGAGCAGCGGGGCCAGTGCCCCACCGCCCATGAGGCCGCGGACGTTGCCGATGAACTCCCGCACACCCTCGTCGCCGAGCTGCGCCGAGCCCGACACCAGAGCGGCGGTGTTGTACTCGCGGACGATCCTCTCGCCCAGGTCAACGAGCTGGCGGTCGATCTCGTCGACGGGCAACTTCTGGCGTTCCATGTCGAGAAAGCGCTCGAGTAGGAACTCGTGGTGCCGGCGGAACAGTGCGATCGCAGGACTTAGATCCGGCATGGTGGCGGCTCCCTAGCTCGGAGCGGGCTCGGTCACGACGCGCCGCCGTGACCGCTGTTGGGCGTGCCGTGCGGGGCCTGGTCGTGCAGTCGGGTCGCCCAGTCGCGGAATGACCCCGAGGGGGCCAGGTCGGGCTGCGGGGATGGCGCCTCGTCGTGGGCGGTTGGGGCGGGTGGCGCTGCAGCGGGTGGCACGGGCTGGGACGGAGCCGGTACCTGCGGAGCCTGTTGGGGCGCCCGGTAGACCGGCTGTTGCGGCTGGGGCTGCGGGTGGTACGCGGCGGACTGTGGGGCGGGCGCCGACTCCCGCGACATCTGGTGGGAAGGCTGCACGGGCTGCGGCTGGTACGCGGGCTGCCCGGCTCTCGGCGGCTCGTACCGCTGCTGCTGGTACGCCGCTGGAGCCTCGTGCGGCGGTTGCTGCCCCTGCTGCTGGTACGCCGCTGGAGCCTCGTGCGGTGGCTGCTGCCCCGGACCCGGGCCGGGCGGCTGCTGCTGCTGGTACGGCGGCGGCAGCTCGGGGTGGGGCTGGTAGGCCTGCTGTGGGTACGGCGACTGTTCCTGGAGTGGTGGCGCCCACGGCGGTGCCACTCCCTGCTGCTGGTAGGCCGACAGCAGTTCCGGCGGCATCCGGTAGTCGGGCTGTTGCGGTTGCGGCGGCGCGTGCCCCTCCGGGGGAGGCTGGTAGACCGGCAATGGAGCCTCGTTGTACACGTGCTCGGGAGGAGCGGGGGGCGGCTCGAAATAGGCCGGTTGCCCCTCGGGCGGATACTGCTGGTAGGCCGGGGGCGGTGCGGTGGCGTAGGGCGACGCCGATGCGGTCCGGTAGTACGGGTCGTCCGCCGGTGGTGGCGCCTGGCCGTAGGCCTCCGCGGGTGCCCCGCGGTAGGGATCGGGTTGCGGCGGCACCTCGGCGTACGTGCCGGCCATGGGAGCCTCGTCATGCACCTCGTGGGCGGCGCCGTGCCCGTGCGGCTCGGCCGCGGGCGCGGGCGCCGCCGGTGCCGGCTCTTCGACCGCCGGGGGAGGTGGCGGGGCGGGTTCCTCCTTCGCCGGTGGCTCCTCAGCGGCAGCAGCGGGGCGCCGGGACCGGGAGGAACCCGATGCGGGTGGTTTGGCGTACGGCAGCAGTTTCTCGGCGATCTCCTCGAGGCTCACCCGCCACTTCTTGTACTTCCGCTTGTTGCGATTCAGGAACGCGGTGAGATCCCCCGTGACCTCGGCGAACTCCTTGATCGAGCCGGCGCACACGATGCCGCACTTCTCGCGCCACTCCTCGTCGCTGAGAGGCGAATCACCGACGGTCACCACGCACCGCTCCACGCCGTCGGCCTCCTCCGCCGACAGCAGGGTACCGATGTGCTCGAGGGTGGTTGGTGAACTGTCACCGCGGGCGACCGCGATCACTCCTGCGGCGTGTGCCGTCAGGTTGGTCGCCACGGAATCGGCGGTGATACGCCCGCCGTCGATGATCACCGCCATCTCGCCCTCGGCAATGGCACGCAACTCGCCGGCGCGCTCGTCCCACCACCGCACGATCTCGCGGGCGCCGGTCGGACTCGACGTGGACGACATGACGTGCAGGTTGTTGAACAGCACGTCCTGGGAATGGTCGATGAGATTGCCGGCACGAACCTGCAGGCCGGAGGCCACGAACGAGGCCGAGCCCGGCGTGAACTGGATGCCCAGGTGGTGGCTGAGCGACCCGCCGCCGGGGTCCGCCTCGATCAGCAGCACCTCGGTGCCCGACGACGCCCACTGGGCCGCGAGATACATCGCCGTCGTGGAAGCCCCGGGCGAACCGTGCGCGCTGTAGACCGTCAGCACGGCGTTCCCCCTGGACGGTCGGGAGTCACCCGTCGTTCACGTGATTGGTGGCTCATCATCATGGGGCCCCGCCGTCTTCGATATCCGGCGAGAGGTCGGCAAACGCTTCATCGATGGCCGGCGACGCGTTCGGCGACCCGTAGAGGTCGATCAGTTCCTGAGTTGATAGGTCGAAACCTAGCTTCCAAATGCGCCGATTCGACGCCGACTGGTAGCGATCCACGATGTCTTGAATGTCAATCGCCTCAGACGGTGTCACCAAGTATGTCAGCTTGTCGCCCTGAACGGACTTCAATTCGAGCACTCCGATGAGACCGACCGAGGGTTCCTCGACCTCGACACCGGAGGATTCGGCACCGAACAGCGCAATCTTGTCGCCCCGCTTGAGCGTGCCACCGGGCGCCTCGCTCGCCGGAAGGCTCACCTCTATGAGAACCTTGTCGGCCTCATCCTCATTCGAAAGGGGTGGCCCTTGGAACATGCCGGGCGTCACGATCGTGCCCGAAGGAATGCGCCCCGTGGCCCACTTGCCGACGAGAACGTCGACGAACTGCGGTGGCACGCCCCCGGCGTCACCCAGGTTCGCCTCGACAACAGTGAAGTCCCCGACGCTTGCCACGTCCCAACGCTCCAGCGTCCGAGCCGTGACCAGATATTCCTCGCGGACGTCCAGACCTCGGAGGATGTACCAGAACGCTCCTGCGGACACCACGACCAGCAGCAGACCGAGCAGCAGGAGGCCCCCGCGAACACCGCCCTGCTGCTTCTGCTTCGACGCACCGGGAAGCGTGACTTGACGCCGTTGGGACCCCCGCGGCGCGGGCTGCTTGGGGCCTCGAGGATGTGCAACGTTGGACATTGAACCTCGGGTAAACTCGCAGAGCGACGCACTCAGCCCCCCCCCCCCCGGACCTCAGGGGCAGACCGCTGCAAGCTGATTGTCGGGTCTCCGGTTACCTGCCTGGCGTTTGTTCGAACCATGCTATCAGAACAACCTGCTCACGCGGTGTTTGAAGACGTGGAGAAGAAAGAAGTCCCCGAATCCTCGCGATCGCTCCGATGGCGCCTGCTCTCGTCCTGACGGCTCTCGTGGTGTGGGGTGGGGCGGCCGGATGGCTCGCCGCCGTCGACCTCCGCACTCGCACACTGCCAACGAGGATCATCTGGAGCACCGCAGGCGTGGTCTGGATCCTCTATGTGGCGGCATCGCTGGTGGAGGCGGAACCCGCTGGACTCATCGGCGCAGCCATCGGCGCGGCGATCTGTGGCGGTGCCTTGGCACTCGTGCATTTCAGCCACCCGCCGTCGATGGGATTCGGCGATGTACGCCTGGCGGTCCTGAACGGATTGCTGTGCGGATGGTGGGGTTGGCAGGCAGCTTTGCTGGGTCTGGCGGCCGGTTTTCTGGTAGCGCTTCCCGAGGCGATCATCACCATGATCCGCCATGGACTGCGTGCCAGTCGCCCCCTCGGCCCCTATCTCATCGCGGGAGCGGCGGGTGTGGCGATCTGGAGTGCCGCCACCCATGGGCTTGTGCCGTTCGATCTCTTAGCCTGAATCCACCGATTCGGGTTGGTGGTGGGCGCGTTGGGGTGGGTTTTGGTGGTTGGGGGCGTGTGGGTGATCAAGTTGTGGTCGCCGGTGGCGGTGTGGGGGCGCCGGTGGGCGGCGTTGGGCCGGTTGGGGGCGTGTGGGGGCGCGTTGCGGCGCCGGGCGCCGGGTTGGTGGGTGTTGGCGGTGGGGGTTCAGCAGAGTTGGGGTAGGGCGCGGATGTTGGTGAGGGTTGTGTGGAACAGTGCTGCCCAGGGCCATCGTGCGGGGAGGCGCACGACGGGGCGTCCGGCGTGGTTGAGGTGGCGCCCGGGTAGGGCGAGGAGCCGGTTGCGGACGGTTTGGCCGACGGTGAGTTGGCCCGGTGGGCGACCTGTGGCGAGTCCGTTGAGCCAGCGGTAGAGGTTGTGGGCGAGTGTGGCGCAGGCCAGCCAGGCGGCGTTGGCGGCGAAGCTCCCCGAGGGCAGGTGGGTGAGGCCGGTGCTGTTCTTGAGGTCCCGGATGGCCAACTCGACGGTGGCGTGGGCGCGGTGGTAGGCGTCGGCGTCGCTGGTGTCGGGGTCGGTTCGGTTGGTGATGAAGGCGTGGTGGCGCCAGTCGGGCCACAGTTCGCCCTGCGTCGCGTCGGTGAGGCGACTGCGGCGCACGACGAGGCGCAGGGAGCGTTGTTTGCCGCGTTCGCCGGCGAGGAGGGTGGTCTCCGCGACGTGCGCCTCGCCGCCGGCGGTGTAGCCAATGGGCGCCCAGGCTTGTTCGGGAATGCGGGCGATGGCGGCTTTGACGTGGGCGTATTGGGGGATCGTGATCGACCAGCACACCTTGAGCGCGTCGAGGCGCCCCAAGAGGTCGTAGCTGAAGAACCCCGAGTCGGCGCGCACGCAGAGTTCCCCCGCCGCGCCGGCGCGGCGCGCCCGGCCGATCGTCTCGACGACGAAATGGGCGTTGCCGCTCTGCGAGGAGCCTTTGCGCAGGCGTGCGTGGAGTATCTCCCCGGTCTCGGCGCGGGCCGCGACGAGGGGGTGATAGCCGAGTTGTTTGGTGTGCCCGTAGGCGGCGCCGGCCTTTGCCTTGCCGGACACCTCACAGATCGTGGAATCCACGTCGATGGTCACCGACTCCTTCCCGGGACCGCCGCCGGCCGCCCACGCCCGGCCCAGCACCTGCTCGGCGGCTTTGTCCAGCTGGCGGACGTGGCCCCACGTGAACGATCGCAGGAACACCCCCACCGTCGACGGCGCCGCCGGGCGGAAACCCAACACGCCAGCGGTCGCGCCGGCGCGCAGGCGATCCACATGATCGATATGGGTGGCGCCCACCAGCATCGCCGCCACCAACGTCAAGACCTTCCGCCCCGGCGCCGCCGCGCCCACACGGCGCCCCAGGCGCACCGCGGCGTCCACCACAGACGCCAACCCCAAGCGCCCCATCAGCGTCGCCGCCGCCAACAGGCCCGCATCGGCGACCAACGACTCGTCGTCGAAGACCACCCCCAACCGGTCAATCTTGTGCGATACTCCACTCACAGGAAGTGCCTCCCGATCCGGGCCGAAAGCCGCGGTTACTAACGGCCATTCTCCCAGGTCAGCGAGGCACTTCCGCGCATTTACACCCCCAAACGCACACCCCCCACCGGTGGATCCAGGCTTAGCAGGATAGGATCTGCTAACAACCGACTAGAACACTGGTATATCATACTTGTTCATCGGGGCTATGGCGGCATCCCAGCGGTCATGACGACCTCAAGGCCGACCGATCGAGCCGGTGCAGACTTGATTATCCAGTCAACTACCCCTTATAACTTTGTGCAGGCCTCGCAACAGTGGTCATACATCGGGCCCAACCGGACTCCGAAGTCGCAATGAGATCGCATCGGTGAGCGCAACTGCTACACAACCAACTGCTACACAACCGACCGAACCCCTCGCCGCGACGCGAATTTCGGTTAGCGCAATTCGCGACTTTCGCTTAGCGCTAACAGGTATAGCTCATACACAAGCCTCGAGTTCTTCAGGCCTGCACGACAGCGAGGGCTGCGACGGCTACACAATGTCTAGACCGACGGTCCAGTGCATTGTGTTATGGACCGCCTCTACGGCACGGCGCGTCCGGCGGCTACGTGCCGGCGGGAGCCTGGCGCTCGGCGATTGCCCTGGCGAGCAGCTCGGCGGCGTGGTCACGGGCCGAGCCGCTGTGCGGCGAGCCGGACAGCATGCGGGCCAACTCCACCAGCCGCCCACCATCGTCGAGGGCGCGGGCGCTGACCCGCGCCTCGGAGCCGTCGTCGACCTTCTCCAGGCTGACGTGGGCGTCGGCGAAGGCGGCCACCTGAGGCAGGTGCGTCACCACCAGCGTCTGCCGGGTGGCGGCCAGCCGCGCCAGGGCCCGCCCGACCGCGGTTCCGGCCTCACCTCCGATCCCGGCGTCCACCTCGTCCAGCAGGACCGTGGGCGGTGCCGCCATCAGCACCACGTGCAGCGCCAGCATCGCTCGGGACAACTCGCCACCCGAGGCAACCTGCGCCAGGGGTGCCGGCTTGGCGCCGGAGTTCACCGCAAGCAGGTAGTCCACGTCGTCGCCGGGATCGGCACCGACCCGCAGGCGCAGGCGCGCGCTGGGCATCGCCAGTCGGCGCAACTCCGCTGTGACGGCCGCCGCGAGTGCGGGAGCGGCACGGCGCCGCTGGTCCCCCAGGCGGGCGGCCTGCGTGTGTTCGGCCTGCCGGGCCGCCTCCAGTTCGACACCCAACCGGGCCGCCACACCCTCGGCGTCCTGCAACTCCTCCAGCCGCCGCTGCGCCTCGTCGCGGTAGGCCATGACGTCGGCGAGCGTGGCGCCGTAGCGGCGGCGCAGGTCGGCGAGCAGGGCGCGGCGCTCGACCACCTCGGCCAGCCGGACCGGATCCTCCCTGACCTCTTCCGCCAGCCGCCGCAGGTCGGCGGCCAGGTCGGTCACCTCCTCGGTGAGACCGCGCAACCGTCCGGCCGGCTCCGCCAGCGGCTCATGGACGTCGAGGAATCCGAGGGACTCCCCCAGTGCCTCGCCGCCGGGCCCGTCGGCTCCCAGCAGGAAGGCGGCAGAAGCGGCCGCGTCACGCACGGCGGCCGCCGCCGCCAGCAGCCGTTCGGTGGCCTCGAGGTGATCGTCCTCGTCGGGATCGCTGAGCCCGGCCGCGTCCAGCGTGGCCACCTGGTGTGCCAGAACGTCGGACTCTCGGGCCCGGGCGCGCTCGTCGCCGCCCAGTGCCGCCAGCCGCCCCTCGAGGTCGGAGCAGCGCCGGCGGGCTTCGACGAGCGGTCCGGTGTCGGCACCGGCGAACCGGTCGAGGGCGCCCCGGCGCACCGCCGGCCGCAGCAGCGTCTGATGGTTGTGCTGGCCGCAGATGTCCACCCGACCGCCGACGGCCTCCTGCAGCGCACGCACTCCTGCCAGGTGCCCGTCGAGGTAGGCCCGGGCACGGCCGTCGGCCGGGACCACCCGGCGAACCACCAGCTCCGTGCCGTCCTCGTCGACGAAGCGCCCCTCCACCTCGGCCTCCGCCTCGCCGGCGCGCACCAGGCCCGGATGGGCCCGCCCGCCGGCCAGGAGCGCCACAGCCTGGGTCAGCAAGGTCTTGCCGGCACCCGTCTCGCCGGTCAGGACCGTCATGCCCTCGCCGAAGCTGAGCGCCAGCTCGTCGATCAGCACAACGTTCCGGACGACCAGATCGGTCAGCACGCCCGGCCCCCGGCGGACCCGGCGGGTCTCTGCGTCTCGTACACGTCGTCTCTCCGCGGTCATCGTGCGCCGCCGCGGGCGATACCGCGGCGGCGTCTCAGCGGTCTCCGAGGCCGAACTTGGCCTTCAAGATGTCATCGAAGTGGCGGTGATCGAACGTCACCAAGCGGGCCGGTCGCGGCGAGGCGGTGCATTCCACGACACCACCGGGTTGCAGCACCCGGCACACGTCACCGTCGAGGGCGAGAGCGGCCGGCTGCTCGGACTCCACATCGATGCGGATCGTGGTGTCGGGCGGCAGCACGAGCGAGCGGTCGAACAGCGAGTGCGGCGACACGGGCGTCACGACGAGCGCCTGATGCGTGGGCGCCAGGATAGGGCCGCCCACGCTGAGAGAGTACGCCGTCGACCCCGTGGGCGACGCCACGATGAGGCCGTCGGCCCGGTAGTCGGTGAAGAAGCGGTCGTCGACGCTGAGACTCAGGCGCACGCTGCGACCCCGGTCCAGCTTCTCCACGACCGCCTCGTTGAGCGCTCCCAGCGGTGCCGCGGAGGTGCCGCTGCCCGCCGTACGGACCCGCACGGCCAGGCGCATCCGCTCGACGATGCCGAAGTCGCCACCCAGCCAGCGACCGATGGCCGAGCGGGCGTCGCCGGGCTCCACCTCCGCCAGGTAGGCCAGCTGCCCGAAGTTCACCCCGAGCACGGCCACGCCGGCGTCGGCCGCCAGCCGCACGGCCCGGAGAATGCTGCCGTCGCCCCCCAGACTCACGACCAGGTCGGCCTCCCTCACGTCGACGTCGTCGCACGCCAGGTCCTCCAGGCCGGCCGAACGGGCGTCTGGTCCGGGGAGGCTCACCTCGTGGCCCTCGGCCTGCAGCCAGGCCGCCAACTCCTGCGCCAGGTGGCGCGCCGGCGGGCGCCGCGGGTGCACGACGAGAGCGAACCTGGCCACGGGCTCAGGTTAGGAGACCGCCGAGCAATGTCGCGGATCGGTCCGCCCACCATTTCGGGAAGGCCTCCGACTTTCCGGCATGGGCCTCTGTCATTCCGGTACAGGCCTCCGTCATTCCGTCACACCCCGCGGAGAACCGGGGCGCGGGGATCCCCTAGCCTGGGGGGTTCCGGATGACCGGCACCGTGGTACCGTCGCGACATGTCGGTGGGTGTGGGCAGCAGGAGCAGGGAACGAGCAGCGAAGCCTTCGGCGACCGGCGAGGACGGCCGGCCCGCCGGTCGGCCCTGGTGTTTCGCGGTCCGCGACTTGCCAGCGGCGATGGCCGAGCCCGGGCGGGGCGCGGGGTATCTGCCGGTGATCCAGTTGATCAAGGACTGGAATCATCTGCCGTCGTGTCGCAGCGCAATGGTCGACGAGGGCCCACCGGCGGGCACCGACCCGGTCACCGCTGCGAAGATCGCTGTCGTTGTGCACGCCCTCTGCGACCGGGATGGCCACGCCGTGCCGAGATGGGTCCTGCAGGCGCGGGCGCCGCAGGAGACAACGCTGGTGCCCGGCGTTGACCTCCGGTCCGGGTTCGGTCAAGACGTCCGGGCCACGGCGCCGACGGTCTGCCACTACCACCGGGTGTACTTCTCCGTCGAGAACCTCGACTCGACATGACCGGCCCGCCGTCGGCGGAACAGGGACTGTTGACGGCAGCGCTGATCAGGACGTTGTTTGACGACCTGTCATCGAATCTGCGCCAAGCGGGCTCGTCCAACCACCACATGATGATTGCCGGGGGTGCGGCGCTGGCTCTGCGCTGGGGGGACCGGCTCACCCGGGATGTCGATGTCCTCGATCATCGCTTGCGCTGGCAGGGACGCTCACACGGCGAGCGCCATACGGCGACGGTGGATTTCATTTCGATGCGATTCCCGGCGGAACTGTTGAGTGCGGCGGATCTTGTCGCCGCGGCCCGTGGGCTCCGATCGAACTGGCTCAACAATGCTGTCGGCTTGTACACCCCGGCCTGTGATCTGCAGGCCGAGGTGCTCTACCGCAGCGACCAGATGACGATTGAAGCGCCCGGCCCGCGAGTCCTGCTTGCGATGAAACTCCACGCCCGCCGCGACCGCGATCTCGAAGACGCCGCGCGGCTCATCCGCGAGACGAACATCGCCGACCCCGAGCGCCTCGCGGGTCTTGTCGCTGCGGCGTACGGGCCGGCTGCCGTCACAACAGCGACAGAACGCTTCGCGTCTCGCGCCATCGACTTCCCGCTTCCCCACACGGAGCCAACCCCCCGTACTCCGGGGCCAGACCCCGCAACAGAGGGTGACCGAGGGCTCGACGTCTAGCCAGGGGAACAGCGGTGCATCGGCCCGCTCCAGAGCCATACGCTCACGGGGCGTTGGGCATCTTCTGGGGTTGTGACGCCTGGTAGGGGGTTTGGACTTCGGCATGGCCAGGATGATGTTGCAGAACCGGCCCCAGCCCCCGGCCCTCGTGTCCGGGCGGGTCGAATGCTCGGGTGGCTTGCACGGTTCTCTCCGATCCTGATCCACGGACCGAGAGAATCGGTGCATTCATCACGGTCTCGGCGCAGCACGCTCCGTGGCCACCCTTACAGCCGCGTCGAGGCGCGCGACAAAGGCGGAGGAGAGCTGTCCGGCGGTTGGCGTGGATGTCGCGGCGGTGAGTCCGGCACCAGCGGGACCCTCCCTCGCCTCGGCACGTGCCCCCACCGCGTCGCTCGTCCCTGCGGGTGGTTTGCGGCAGTGCAGGAAGAACTCGGCATTGCCCTCGGCGCCCGGAGGTTCGGCCAGGACGACGCCGTACGGCACGAGACCCTCGGACACCGCCGCCTGCGCCACCTCGGTCAGGGTGCGCTGCCACACCTCGGGTGATCGGATGACCCCCCGGGCGCGGGATGCCTCTCGCCGACCCGCCTCGAACTGCGGCTTCACCAGCGCCACGGCATCGCCGGCGGGCAGCGTCAGGGCCGCCAGGCGCTCCATCACCAGGCGGAGGCTGATGAACGACAGGTCGGCGGTGACGATCTCCGCCGGCCCGCCGGCCTCCTCCGGTTGCAGATGGCGCACGTTGACGCCCTCCAGGTTGCGCACCTGCGGCGACGCCCGCAGGCGCTCGTGCAGCTGTGCCCGTCCGACGTCGACGGCCACCACCTGCGCCGCTCCCCGCTGCAGCAGGCAATCGGTGAACCCGCCGGTGGAGGCCCCCACGTCGACGCAGCGTCGCGCGGTCACGTCGAGTCCCAGGGCTTCGAGGGCGCCGTCGAGCTTCTCACCACCGCGGCTCACGAACCGGGCCGGGCGCAACACCTCCAAGGCGTCACCGGGTAGCACCGCCCTGGCGGGGCGCTCGGCCACTGCCCCGTTGACGGTCACGGCACATGATTCGACAAGGCGGCGGGCATCCTCCCGGCTCGGCGCCAGTTGCCGCCGGACCAGCTCTGCGTCGAGGCGGCGGCGTCTGCTCGAACCCACCCGGCGTTCCCCGTCCTAGAGCAAGGCCTCGACCACGCCGGCCAGGTCGGCAGCGACGAGGGCGGGCTCGGGATGCACCGGCAGGTCTCCCGGCGCCGTCACGCCGCTGAGCACGAGGGCGAAATCGTATCCGAGCGCCTCGGCAAGCAGGCCGTCGCTGTCGGGGCGGTCGCCGATCACCATGCCCGGTCCGCCGCCCAGGCGGTCCCGGACGCTTGCCACTGTGGGCTCGTTGGGCTTTCCGGCCAGGACGGGCTCGACCTCGGCCGCAGCGGCCACGGCAGCCAGGATCGCACCGCCACCGGTCTCGAGCCCTGCCGGCGTGGGATAGGTGGGGTCGTGGTTCGTACCGATGAGCCGCGCACCCGCCCGCACCGCGCGCATCGCCCGGCCGCAGGCCGCGTAGTCGAAGCCCGGGTCCATCCCCACGACGACCGCGTCCACCACTGGCTCGTCATCACCGGCCGGCGCGGCCGCGTCGCCGGCGTGCTCCCCCAGCGCGGCCGAGGCATAACACGCCACGACCGCCCCAACGCTCTCCACCGCCTCGGCGATGCCGTCACCCCCGCACACCATCACCCGATCCCCCGGCGCCAGCAGCGACGCCGCCGCCACGGCCGAGGTCACCACCTCCATGGGCGGCGTCACGCCACAGCGCACCAAGCGTTCCTGCTGCTGCACCACCGTCAGACGGGACATGTTGGTCACGAACACCACACCGCAGCCCGCCGCCCCCAGCCGGTTCACGCCCTCGGCAGCTCCGGGCACGGGCCGCTCCCCCACCCACATCACCCCATCGAGGTCGACGACGAAGTTGCGCACCGCGGTCAACGTGTCACCTCGTCAAGGCAGGACCCGACGGCGGGAACGCCCGGGGGGACAGCGCCGCTGCGATTCTCCGGCCGCACCGCCAACGGCCACCGGCGGCACCGCCGGGCAGCGTTCTGTGCGCAATTTTGCCGCCCACGGCGGCAAAATTGCGCACAGAACGCGACGACGGCCCAAGCGGGGCGACCGGACAGTGAACTCCGGGCTTCGCCGAAGCATCGAGGAGTGCTCGACGGCTGAGGGTCAGGCGACTTCCCAGGTGGCGCGGGAGCGCAGCAGGGCGTGCAGGTCGCCGGGACCGCTGCGTTCCTGGGCGAACGCCAGCTGCCGGCTCACCTGCGAGGCGTACTCCGGCCCCTCGATGGCCCGGAACACGCCGACCGGCGTGGGCATGAACGGCCCCGAGGACAGCCGCGACAGGGCGAACGCCGGCGACGGCGTGTCGGCACGCTCGTCGTGGATCAGCAGGTTCTCCTCGCCCACGTCGGCCACCTCGACGATCTGCAACTCGCCCGTGCGGCTCATCATCACGCCGCGCTCGTGGTCGGGTCCGAAACGGATCGGCTCGCCGTGGCGCAGCGTGATGAGCATCGAGGCGCGCTTGTCCTTCTTGGTGATCTCGGCGAACGCCCCGTCGTTGAACACGTTGCAGTTCTGGTAGACCTCCACGAAGGCGGCGCCGGTGTGCTCCCACGCCCGCCGGAACATCTCCTGCATGTGGTTGCGGTCCATGTCGTGGGTGCGCGCCACGAAGGTGGCCTCGGCGCCCAGCGCCACGCTGAGGGGGTTGAGCGGCTCGTCCACCGACCCGAAGGGGGTGGACTTGGTGACCTTGCCGATCTCGCTGGTCGGTGAGTACTGGCCCTTCGTGAGCCCGTAGATCTGGTTGTTGAACAGCAGGATCTTGATGTTGACGTTGCGGCGCAGGGAGTGCAGCAGGTGGTTCCCGCCGATCGACAGGATGTCGCCGTCACCGCCCACGACCCACACGTCGAGGTCGGGCCGGCAGGTGGCCAGCCCGGTGGCCAGCGCCGGGGCGCGCCCGTGGATGCCGTGCATCCCGTACGTGTTCATGTAGTAGGGGAAGCGGGCCGCGCAGCCGATGCCGGACACGAACACCGTGTTCTCGGGCCGCACGCCGAACTGCGGCATCAGCAACTGCATCGCCGAGAGGATGGAGTAGTCGCCGCAGCCGGGACACCAGCGTGGTTCCTGGTCGCTGGTCCAGTCGGCGCGGGTGGTGGCCGGGGGGGTTGTCATGTCAGTCGTCACCTGTGGCTCCTGCGATGGCGGCGACGATCTCGCCCGCCGTGAACGGGACACCCTCCACCTTCGTGATCGACTCCACGTCGACGAGGTAGCGGGATCGGACAAGGGAGGCCAGCTGCCCCAGATTCATCTCCGGGACAAGCACCCTGCGGTACCGGCCCAAGAGATCGCCCAGGTCCGCGGGCAGCGGGCTGAGGTGCGTGAGGTGCAGATGGTCGACGTGCACACCGTCGGCGCGCACCCGCCGCACGGCGCTCGTCACCGCCCCCCACACCGAACCCCACGAGAGCATGGCGACGTCGGCCGGGCCGTCGCTGTCCAGCATGGTCGGCGGGATGTCGGCGGCTATACCGTCGACCTTGTTGGCCCGCAGTCGGGTCATCAGGCCGTGGTTGGCGGGGCTGTAGGAGATGTTGCCCGAGCCGTCCTCCTTCTCCAGACCACCGACGCGGTGCATCAGCCCCGGTGTACCGGGAACCGCCCAGGGGCGGGCCAGCGTCTCGGGATCACGCTTGTAGGGGCTGAAGGCGGGCGCACCGTCGGCGTCGGTGTCGTTGGGCTGGGTGGCGAAGTCGACGCTGATGTCGGGCAGGTCGTCGAGGTTGGGCAGCAGCCACGGCTCGGAGCCGTTGGCCAGGTAGCCGTCGGAGAGCAGGATCACAGGGGTGCGGTACTTGAGGGCGATCCGCACCGCCTCGATGGCGGCGAAGAAGCACTGCGACGGGCTGTAGGCCGCGACCACGGGCAGCGGCGCCTCGCCGTGGCGGCCGTACAGGGCGAGGTTCAGATCCGAGGCCTCGGTCTTGGTGGGCAGGCCGGTGGAGGGGCCGCCCCGCTGGATGTCGATGACCAGCAGCGGCAGCTCGATGCTGAGCGCCAGGCCGATGGTCTCGGCCTTCAGCGCCAGGCCCGGGCCGCTGGTGGTCGTCACCCCGATGTGGCCACCGAACGACGCCCCGACGGCGGCGCACACCGCGGCGATCTCGTCCTCTGCCTGGAAGGTGCGCACACCGAAGTTCTTGTGCCCGGACAGTTCGTGCAGCACGTCGGAGGCCGGCGTGATGGGGTACGAGGCCAGGAACAGCGGCAGCTTGGCCTGCTGGGCGGCGGCGATCAGACCCCACGACAGCGCCGTGTTGCCGTTGATGCTGGTGTAGGTACCCGGCTCGAGGCGGGCGGGGCGCACCTGGTAGGTGGAGTGGAACATCTCGGCCGTCTCGCCGAAGGCATGGCCGGCCTTGAACGCGGCCGTGTTGGCGGCCGCCACCAACTCCCGCTTGCCGAACTTCATCTGGATCCAGTCCAGGGTCGGCTCCATCGGCCGGTCGAACAGCCAACTCACGACGCCCAGAGCGAAGAAGTTCTTGCTGCGCTCGGCGTCCCGGGGCTTCACGCCCAGGTCCTTGCAGACCTGCTTGGTGAGGCTCGTCATGGGCACGAGGTAGGTGATGTAGTGGTCGAGCGTGCCGTCGGTGAGCGGGTCGTCGGTGTAGCCGGCCTTGTCGAGGTTCCGCTCCTCGAAGGCGTCGGAGTTGATGATGACCGTGCCGCCGGGCTCGAGGCGACCGAGTTCGCTGCGCAGCGCCGCCGGGTTCATGGCGACGAGCACCGTGGGGGCGTCGCCGGGCGTGGTGACGGTCTCGCTGGCGACCTGCACCTGGAAGGCCGAGACGCCGTGCAGGGTTCCCGCAGGCGCCCGGATCTCGGCCGGGAAGTCCGGCAGGGTGGCAAGGTCGTTGCCGAACAGGGCGCTGGCGCTGGTGAAACGGTCACCGGTGAGCTGCATGCCGTCGCCGGAGTCGCCGGCGAAGCGGATGACGAGCCGGTCAAGGTCTTCGACGACGCGGGGCGCGGGTTGTTTCGTGGCAGTGTCGGTCACGTGCGTTCCCTTGGCTCTTCGCTAGTCATTGGCGCGGTGCCGCAGCGGGCACTCGACCGGTACAGCAATCTACTCGGGCCTAGTCCGGCCGTGCCGGTGCCGACGCCGGCGCGGCCGCCGGTACGGCCTCCCTGGGGCCTCCCCGGCGGGGAGTGTGACAATGTTCACACAACAGGTGGCCAGCAGGTTGCACCGAGGTCACAGTAGGGCACGGCGGGCTACCGGAGGGGGATCTGCGGGCGTCGCCGGCAGCCGCGTCAGGCCACGCCGACGGACGCGTCGAGGTAGACGTCCTGGATGGCGCCGAGCAGTTCGACGCCGTCGCCGAAGGGGCGCTGGAAGGCCTTGCGGCCGCTGATGAGGCCGGTGCCGCCGGCACGCTTGTTGATGACCGCGGTGCGCACCGCCTCGGCGAGGTCGTCGGCCCCGGAACTGGCGCCGCCGGAGTTGATGAGCCCCACGCGGCCCATGTAGCAGTTGGCCACCTGCCAGCGGGTCAGGTCGATCGGGTGGTCGGAGGTGAGGTCGCTGTACACCAGCGGGCTGGTGCGGCCGAACCCCACCGCCGCATAGCCGCCGTTGTTCTCCGGGAGCTTCTGCTTGACGATGTCGGCCTGGATCGTGACCCCGAGGTGGTTGGCCTGGCCGGTGAGATCGGCGGCGCCGTGATAGTCGACACCGTCCACCTTGAAGGCGTTGCTGCGCAGGTAGCACCAGAGGACGCAGAACATGCCGAGCCGGTGCGCACGCTCGAACGCCTCGCTGATCTCGCCGATCTGGCGGCGCGACTCGGGCGACCCGAAGTAGATGGTGGCGCCCACGCCTGCGGCGCCGAGTTCGAAGGCCCGCTCGACGCTGCCGAAGGCCACCTGGTCGTAGGAGTTGGGGTGGCTCAGCATCTCGTTGTGGTTGAGCTTCACGATGAACGGGATGCGGTGCGCCCAGCGCCGGGCGACGGCGCCGAGCACGCCGAACGTGGACGCCACCGCGTTGCAGCCGCCCTCGACGGCGAGGCGCACGATGTTCTCGGGGTCGAAGTAGTCCGGGTTGGGCGCGAACGAGGCAGCTCCGGAGTGCTCGACGCCCTGGTCGACGGGCAGGATCGACACGTAGCCGGTGCCGGCCAGGCGGCCGTGGTCGAACAGCGCCTGCAGGTTGCGCAACACCTGCGGCGAGCGGTCGGTGGCACCGCAGACCCGGTCCACGAAGTCCGGGCCGGGCAGGTGAAGATCCTCGGCGGGGATGGCCTTGGCCGCGTGGCCGAGCAGGTACTCGGCGTCGGCGCCCAGGAGAGCTGCTACATCTCGCATCGAGCGGCTCCTGTGTCGTCGGATGATGTGCTCTGGCGGGGCCGGGCGGACGGCGGCACCCGTCGGTGCGACCCTACCCCGGTGGGCGCCTCAGGCGGCGCCATTCCCGAGGGGTGCCGGGGTTCATGATCCGCCTCTACGAGCCATCGACTCGCCGGCCCCACGGGGCGTCGTCGGCAGCGTTCGACGTAGCCGATTCCGGGCTGTGAGTATGCGTGGTGTGTGCTGGAGGTGGTGTCAGGCTGGCGCCGGTGGTGTGGACGTGACTCCGATTCCGGTTGACCGTTGGGATCCGTGTGTGGTCCGTTCGTGTTCTGCGAAGGATTTGTCCGTCCGCGCCGCCGGCGCCGGTTGGGCGTGTTGCCGTTGACCTGATCAGAAGCCTGTCCGCCCTGGTGGTGTGACCCGTCACAGTGTTGTCGCGGTGACCCGTCTCCGGCGCACCGCACGTCACGACACCAAAAGGAGAGGCATCATGGATGTGCACAGCGTAGAGCACCTGGTTGGTATCGACCCGGACCGGGACCGCGTCACGGCCACCGTCGTGGCCGCTGTCACGCGCGCCGAGGTCGCCGTCGGGGTCTTCGAGACGACCCAGGCGGGCTATCGGCGCTTGGTGCGCTGGGCGAACCGGCACAGCCGCCGGGGCGACCGGGCGTTCTGCGTCGAAGGCGCCGGCAGCTATGGCGTCGGCGTGGCCGCGCACCTCGCCGGCGCCGGCGAGGCGGTCGTGGAGTTCTCCCACCCCGCCGGGCCCGCCAGCGCCGACGGCGCCAAAACCGACGCGCTCGACGCCCGCCGCGCCGCCCTGGAGACCCTCGGACGCGCCCACCCGGCGATCCCCCGAGCCCGCGGCGCCCGCGAAGCGCTGCGCGCCATCGAAACCACCCGCCGCGGCGCCCAAGGGGCCCGAGTCACCGCCATCAACGCGCTCCGGGCCCTCCTCGTGACCGCCCCGGCGGACCTGCGCGACGAACTCCGCGGCCTGCCCCGCGCCGCGCTGGTGCGCCGCTGCGCCGCAATGCGCCCCACCGCAGAGAACCCCCCCAGCGAACGCACCGCCACCAAACTCGCGCTGCGCGCCCTCGCCGCGCGCATCAGACACCTCGACAACGAGATCACCACCCACACCCAACACATCGCCGCCCTCATCCGCGCCGTCGCCCCCCAACTCCTCGCCGAACCCGGCGTCGGCCCCATCACCGCCGCACAGATCTACATCGCCTGGTCCCACCCCCGCCGCTGCCGCAACGAAGCCGCCTTCGCCCGCCTCGCCGGCGTCGCGCCCCTCGACGCCTCCAGCGGACAAACAACCCGCCACCGACTCAACCGACGCGGCGACCGCACCCTCAACCAAGCCCTCCACACCATCACCCTCACCCGCATCCGCACCTGCCCCCAAACCCAGGCCTACATGGCCAAACGCCGAACCAACGGCAAAACCACCCGAGAAGCCCGACGCTGCCTCAAACGCTACATCGCCCGCCACCTCTACCGACTCCTCGAACACCCCCCAACAACAACTTGACAAACATAGAAGCATCCTTCGCGAGGAGGCGCAGAGCGGGCGAATCGAGGCCGTCGCGATGCTACTTAACTAAGAGCGTTAGCGGATAGGTGGTGACCAGCGGTTTCGCCAGTCGATGAGTTTGATGCAGATGAGTAGGACGATGGCGAGGGCGAGTTGGGCGAGTCGGTGGTGGGGGTACCGGTCGGTGTTGCGGCGGAGTTGGCCGAAGTTCGACAGCCACGAGTTGGTCCGTTCGACGGGCCATCGCAGCCCGAGTGGGGTGGTGGTTTTGTGCGTGGCGGTGCCGCGTGGTCGTCGGCGGGCGCAGATGATGTCGTCGATGCCCGCCTCGGCGGCGGCGGCCCGGACCGGGGCGCTGTCGTAGCCGCGGTCCAGGTGCAAGGTCTCGATGTCTTCGAGCAGGCCGCGGTCGGCGGCGGCGGCGAGGGTGGGCTCGAACAGGACCTGGTCGTGGCGGTTGGCGCCGTCGGCGGCCCAGCCCACCGGGATGCCCGCGCGGTCGGTGAGCAGAGACCATTTCCAACCGGATTTGCCCCGGTCGGTGGGGTTTCGGCCGGTGCGGGGACCGCCGCTGGGGGCTTTGTGGGCGGACCCGTCGACGGCGACTTCGGTGAGGTCCAGGCCCACGATGCGGTCAAAGGCCCCCAGCGCCTCTTCGACCAGATCCTCGAAGACGCCGGCGGCGATCCATTCGTCGCGGCGCGCCCGCAGCGTCGTGTCCGAGACCACACAGCCCAACAGGCGCTCGGCGGTCTGCCACGAACAGCCCGTCACCAACCGCACCAGGATCCCCTCCAAACACACCCGATCCGGCACCCGACGGCGGTGCGTGCCCAACGGGTGCGAATCGGGCCGCTGCGGCAACAACGCCTCGGCCGGCGCCCACAGCGCATCTTTCACTTCCCGATCCAACGCGCGCATAATGAGCCTGCCTCCACCGGTTGAGTTGATGTACCAACCGGCAGAAAAGCCGACACAGAGCCCCAACCGGTGGATGGCACCCACCACACACCCAAAACCCCAGGTCAACCCCTATCCGCGCGCGCTCTAAGCCTGGATCCACCGGTGGGGGGGTGTGGGGTGGTGTCGGGGTGTTGTCGGGGTGTTGGGTGTGGCCGCTGGTGGGGTGTTGAGGCTGTTTGTGGCGCCGTGTCGGGGCGTGTCGGGGCGTGTTGGGCGGGGGATTCGCCGGCGGGGGCGTTTTGGGGCGCGGGGGTCGAGGCGGTGGCGCGGGCGGTGCTGTTGGTGGGGGTTAGCAGAGTTGGGGTAGGGCGCGGGTGTTGGTGAGGTTGACCTGGAAGGTGGTTGCCCAGGGCCATCGGGCGGGGAGGCGCACGACGGGGCGTCCGGCGTGGTTGACGAGACGCCCGGGCAGGGCGAGGAGCCGGTCGCGGACGGTTCGCCCGACGGTGAGCTTGTTGGTGTGGCGGACCTCGCCGAGGCGGTTGAGCCACCGGTAGAGGTTGTGGGCCAGGGCGGCGCAGGCCAGCCAGGCGGCGTTGGCGGCGAAGCGTCCCGACAGCAGGTGGGCGAGGCCGGTGGAGTTCTTGAGGTCGCGGATGGCGAGTTCGACGGTGGCGTGGGCGCGGTGGTAGGCGTCGGCGTCGGTGGTGTCGGGGTCGGTTCGGTTGGTGATGAAGGCGTGGTAGCGCCAGTCGGGCCACAAGGCGGCCTGTTGTTGGTCGGCGAGGCGGCTGCGGCGAACGACGAGGCGGATCTTGCGCTTGTTGCCGCGGCGCCCGGCGACGATTGTGGTCTCAGCGACGTGGGCTTGTCCGCCGTCGGTGTAGTCGATGGGCGCCCAGTCGTCTTCGGGAATGGCGCCGATGGCGGCTTTGACGTGGGCGTATTGGGGGATCGTGATCGACCAGCGCACCCTCAGGTCGTCGAGGCGGTCGAGGAGGTCGTAGCTGAAGAACCCCGAGTCGGCGCGCACACACAAGTCGCCTGCGGCGCCGGCGCGCCGGGCGCGGGCGACGGTCTCGGCTATGAAGTGCACGTTGCCGTTCTGGGAGGACCCACCCCGCAGGCGCGTGTGCACGATCTCCCCGCCCTCGGCGCGGACGCCCACGAGGGGGTGATAGCCGAGTTGTTTGGTGTGGCCGTAGGCGGCGCCCGCTTTGGCCCTGCCGGACACCTCGCAGACCGTCGAGTCCACGTCGATGGTCATCGGCGCGTCGCCGGGACCCCCACCGGCCGCCCACGCTCGGCCCAGTATCTCTGCGGCGGCCTTGTCGAGTTGGCGGACGTGGCCCCACGTGAACGAACGAAGGAACACCCCCACCGTCGACGACGCCGCCGCCTTGAACCCCAACACCGCCCCGGTCGCGCCCGCCCGCAGGCGATCCACATGATCAATATGCGTGGCGCCCACCAGCATCGCCGCCACCAACGTCGCGACCTTCCGCCCCGGCGCCGCCGCGCCGGGGCGGCGCCCCAGGCGCACCGACGCGTCCACCAGCGACGCCAAACCCAGCCGACCCATCAGCGTCGCCGCCGCCAACAAACCCGCATCGGCCACCAACGACTCGTCGTCGAAGACCACCCCCAACCGGTCAATCTTGTGCGATACTCCACTCACAGGAAGTGCCTCCCGATCCGGGCCAAAGCCGCTGCTACTAACGGCCATTCTCCCAGGTCAGCGAGGCACTTCCCCGCATTTACACCCCCCACCCGTCGGTGGATCCAGGCTAAGGGCTGTTTTGATCCCTAACGATCTGACCCCGACTCGGCGTCTGGGAGCCGACCATTCGCCGGCCCAGAAACCCGCCACCCGCCGGCCTACGCGGAGAGGTCGGCGAGGCGGTCGGTGGTGTCGGCGAAGCCGGGGGAATGACGGCCGATCCAGGCGAACAGTCGGCGCGCCGCCGGCTGGTCGCCACCACGGTCGTAGAGGTCCGCCAAGGCGTAGGCCCGGCGCAGGTGAAACTCCTGGGGGTTCTTGGGGGTCCGCCAGCCGTCGGCCAGCAGAGCCACGGCGTCGGCCAGCCTGCCGCGGTCGGCAAGCGCCCCGGCCGCCACGATGCGCCCCTCGGTGACCAGATCGGCCGACGGGCTCTCCCGGCGCAACTCGTCCCACAGCTCGTCCACCCTGTCCCAGCGCTCCAGCGCCCGGTAGCAGTCAGCCAGCACCGGCGCCTGCTCGCAACTGCGTGTGATCGTCGCGAACGCCTCCAATTGGCGGGCCGCCGCCCGCCAGCGGCGCAGCCGGTACAGCACCAACCCGTACAGTTCGCGAACCTCAGCCACGTCAGCGGCCCCGGTGTCCATCACCGGCCGCAGATGCGACAGGGCCTCTTTGTGATACTCCCGGGTGAAAGCGTCGGCCGCCTTGTTCACCTGCCGCAGCGCCCACTCCCCCCGCTCGGCCCCCAGCTTCCGGCTGAGCGCCACCGCCAGATCAGTCTCGTTCCCGCCGCTCACCGTCCCAGCCTACGAGGACCGCCCCTGCCTACTTGAGCCGCGATCACAAGGACAGCAGCCGGCGATGACTTATCCTTGGCGACCAGCAGTGAAGCAGGAGGAGAGCCCGCTCCCGAACGGGCAGCACATGTCTCGAGACGTTGACGACGGGCGCACCGTATCGGTGGCCGATGCCAGGGCATTCGTCCGTCGGGCGGCCCGCTTCGCCGACATGCCCGATGAGGATGTCGTTCGCTTCGTCAGCGGCCTCGTCGAAGCCGACCTTCGCGGGGTTGGGTCACACGGCATCGTGCGAGTACCACCTTACGTACGGGCTCTCGCGGCCGGTGCGGTCAATCCAAGACCTCGAGTCGAAGCCTCGCGGCAATTCGGCGCGACTGCTCTCGTCGATGGGGACAACGGTCACGGCGTGGTGATCGGCCAAATTGCTACCGATCGGGCGGTAGACCTCGCACGGGAACACGGTGTCGGTGTGGTTGCCGTTCGCAACAGCAACCACACCGGCATGTTGGCCGTGCATGTTCTGAGAGCGGCGCGTCACGACATGATCGGATACTTCACCAGCAACGGTCCTGCGATCATGGCACCACACGGTGGCCGCGAAGCACGCATGGGTAACGCTCCCTTCGCCTACGCGATTCCGAGACAGACCGGTGACCCGATCGTGCTGGACATGGCATCTTCACAGGTTGCCCGCGGCAAGGTCCGCCTGCACGCAGAGCGCGGGAAGCCGATTCCGGAAGGCTGGGCGATCGACTCGCGGGGTGTTCCTACTCGTGACGCCGCCGCTGCAATGAGGGGCTCAATGGTGCCGATGGCCGGCTACAAGGGCTACGGCATCGCCTTCGTCACGGAGATCCTCGCCTCCGTGCTACCGGGAGCGAGCCTCTCGGTCGAGATGCCGCGGGCCTTCCTCGAGGCCGGCTCGACGATGCTCGACTCGTGGGGATCGGGCCATCTGGCGATGGCGATCAACGTGGAGGCGTTCGCCGACCCCGAGGAGTTCAAGATGGGAGTCGACCGCCTCGTGACCTTCATGAAGGAGACGCCCCTCGCGGCAGGTGCTGACTCGATCCTGGTGCCTGGCGAACCCGAGTGGATCACACGGCGCGAGCGCATCGAGAACGGCATCCCCCTGAACGCGACGGTCGTGACGCAACTCGATGCGTTCGCGCGGGAGATAGGAATCGACCGCATCTGAGAGTGCCGCCCGTCGCCGGCGGTGCCAGGCGCGGCTCGGCCGTCCTCGGGAGCCTCCCGAGCCTCCCTCGCCGCCAGTCCGTGGTTGACTGCTCCTGACCCGGAACATATGCTCTGACGTGCGGGGACCGGGAGGAACGTCCTCGCGTTCCGGCGTGCCGATCAGTGGCCACGCCACCATCGAGGGGGGTCCTCATGAGAGTTCGTAGCCTGCTTTTGGCGTTGCTCGCCATTGTTCTCGTCGCCGCAGCGTGCGGCGGAGATGACGACGACACGGCGGCCGCGCCGGCGCCGACGGAGGCGCCAGCGCCGCCTCCACCGGAACCCCCACCCGAACCCCCGCCCGCCCCAGCGGAGGCGCCGTCGGGCGTGCCGACGCCCAACAACGGTACGCAGTTCGTGGTTGCCTGGACGCCGTACTCCGACCCGACCAACGACCTTAATGTGGCCTTCGACAACCAGGTCAAGAACACGATCGAAGGCGCCGGCATGAAGCACGTCTACTGCAGTGGTAAAGCCACAGCGGTCGACCAGGCAAACTGCATCGATCAGTTCATCGCCCAGGACGTGGACATCATCCTCATCTATCCGGCGGACGTCGATTCAATGGCCGAGACGATCAAGGTCGCCAACGCAGCAGGAACCCCCGTTGCGTCGTTCTTCGGCAACATTCCCGACGTCGGCCAGGAGCAGCTCTATACGTTGACCATTCCGGTGTACGACGCCGGCGTCCTCAACGGGCAGAAGCTCGTGGAGTATCTCACCGAGAAGAACGGTGCAGCCGAGGGCACCGTGCTCGAGATCACAGGCCTCATGACCACCAGCCAGGCGCAGGATCGCAACGCAGGCTTCCACTCCATTGTGGACGACTACCCGGACATCGAGGTCACCGTTCGTAACGGTGACTACGACACCGCAAAGGCGGGGACGATCACCACCGACTGGTTCACGGCGAATCCCGACACGGATGCGATCTACATCCACTCGAACTGCGACTACACGCCATCGGTGCGGTCGGCTCTGGAAGCATTGGACCTGTATGTAACGAAGGATGACCCCGGCCACATCGGCATCTTCGGGACTGATGGCTGCAACTCCTCGCTCCACGAAGTGCGTTGCGGGTTCCAGGACTACGGGACGACCTACCCAACCGACCTGGCGGCCGCCCAGATGGCTCAGATCGCCGTGAACTACCTCGAGACGGGCGACTCGCCGCAGCCCGGCCAGGTCGTCAACATCGCCGGCCTCGAGGGAGGCACCACCGCGATGGTGGAGGGAAGTTCGGGACCGATCTACTTCATGGAGTTGATCGAGTACACCCAGGAGACGGCCAACGTGCCGACCCTCTTCGGGAACAGCTTCATGAGCGAGCCCAACGGGCTGACCTCATGTGACGATCGGTAGACCTGAGACCTAGCACGACTCCTTGCGGGCGGCCGTACGGTCGCCCGCAAGCGCGCCAGCAGTCCACTGGAGACGCAGACCGGACCGTTGAACAGTGGATCCCGGCCTCCGCCGGGATGACGAGCGGGATGAGCGGGACGCAGACCGGACCGCTGAACAGTGGATCCCGGCCTCCGCCGGGATGACGAGCGGGATGAGCGGGACGCAGACCGGACCGCTGAACAGTGGATCCCGGCCTCCGCCGGGATGACGAGCGGGATGAGCGGGACGCAGACCGGACCGCTGAACAGCGGATCCCGGCCTCCGCCGGGATGACAAGCGGGATGACCGGGCGCGCGGTCGGGAACTAGACCCCCGCCGCGAGATTGGCGCCCGTGATGAGGTCGACCAGATCACGCGGTTCGACGTCGGCGATACGGACGTCTCCGGCCACTTGCCCGTGGTAGAGCACGACGGCGCGGTGACAGACCTCCATCACCTGCTGCATGTTGTGGCTGATGCAGACGACGGCCATCCCCTCCTCGCCCAGCGTCCTGATGAGATCGAGCACCGACTCCGTCTGCGTCACGCCGAGCGCAGCGACCGGCTCGTCCATCAGAACGACGTGGCGTCCCCAGGCCACCGCTCTGCTCACCGCAACCGATTGACGTTGCCCACCTGACATGTCCTCGACGGGCAACCCGAGCGACGGGATCTGGATATGGAGGCGTGAAACGATCTCCTCCGCCTCGCGCAGCATGTGCTTCGTGTTCATGATGCGCATCCACCGCAAACCCGGTGGCAGCTTGCGGTAGACCTCCCGGTTCAGGAAGAGATTCGCCGGAACGTCGAGCACCTCGACGAGCTGCAGGTCCTGGTAGACGGTCTCGATGCCGAGTTCCCGCGCCGCCTGAGGATTCCGGATCTGGACCTCTTCCCCACCCATCCGGATGGATCCCGAATCCGGCGGGAACGTACCGGAAATGCACTTCACGAGGGTCGATTTCCCGGCTCCGTTGTCTCCCAGAAGCCCGACCACCTCTCCGGCACGCAACTCGAGGCTCACGTCGCTGAGCGCGCGCACCGGCCCGAAGGACTTGCTTATCGAGATCGCCTCCAAGACAGGAGCGTCCCCACGCGACCGAACTCCCCCATCAGCGTCCACAGAGCCAGTCGGATCAGTCATTCGATTTCCCCCTGTGCCGGCAGTCCGCTCGAGGAGCGCGTCAGGACCGCACTGCCGGCATCGTACAACCTGGCGACATTCTGCGCCGTGCCGTCGCGAGCCCACCCTCCGGTGGTCTCCGGGCTCAGCAGGCCGCTGGGGCTTGGACATATACTGGCGACATTCCGCGGCAGCCTCGGGGCCTACGAGAGCGTCGAGGAGCGCCGACGGAATCCGGTCGCAACACCGAGTGCGATAGGGGGGAATCGATGGCCATCGATCAGGGGCCCGCGCCGGGGACCGCAGACCTCCGCGACGAAACCTACGTTGAACTCTCCGCGTGGCGACGGATTCTGACATTCCTCGACAAGAACTCGGTGTGGGTTCTGCTGGCGATTTCCGTCCTCGCCGCGTCGCTGCTGACTCAGTTCGAAATCCTCCAGAACATTCTGAATCTCGGCGCGGCGGTCTCCTCCCTGGGAATGCTCGTCCTGGCACAGACCGTGGTGCTACTGACACGGAACTTCGACCTGAGCACCGAAGCGAACATGGTCTTCGGCTCGGTACTGGCCGGCGTCCTGATCTCGCCGGTGACCATCCTCGGCGAAGGCACGCCCGACCAGTTGAACCTCGGTGGGCGGGGATGGTCCACGGGTGCCGTCCTCCCGATCCTGCTCATCGTCTGCACAGCGGTGGGGCTCACCAACGGCTTGCTCATCGTGAAGCTGCGGATGAACAACTTCATGGTGACGCTCGGCATGTCCATCCTTCTGTACGGGCTCACGCTCGTCGTGGGCGTCGGGCGGCAGCTCACCACCATCCCCGAGGCCTTTCGCTGGTTGGGCAAGACCCGGATCGACATCAGGGAGGATCTGAAGTTCCCGATCTCGTCGATCTTCCTCATCCTCGTCTTCATCATCGCCAGCTACGTCCTCACGCGCACTGTGTACGGACGTCGCATCTATGCCGTCGGCAGCAACCGCAACGCGGCTCGAGCCGCCGGCATCAACGACGGCAACGTCATCATCGGTGCCTACGTCGTTTCCGGACTGCTGTGCGGGATCGCGGCATGGCTGCTGGTCGGAAGGCTCGGCGCCGCCCAGGCCGGGATTTCCGCCGGCGCATTGTTCACCTCCTTCGCGGCAGCAGTGATCGGTGGCGTTGCATTGGGTGGCGGCAGGGGGAAGATCTCCGGCGTGTTCGGCGGGCTGCTGTTGATGGGCACCATCACGAACGCCCTCAACATCTCGAACGTCGAAGGCAAGTGGATCCCTGTCGCCAACGGTCTCGTCATCCTGTTCGCGATATTCATCGACGGCCTACGGAACATGCGCGCCGCCCGCCAAAGCGGCGGATGACCCAGTGGCGGGAGCCGCCGCCGGACCGACACCCTGGCACAACCCGGAGCGTGTGCTGCTCGGCGTCAACCTGTGGAGCATGCACACGACGTGGCCCGACCTGCTCAACGCGGCGGTTCGGGCCGATGAACTCGGCTACGAGACGCTCTCGACGTCGGATCACGTCCTCGCGGTCGTCGGCGATCAAGGCCCGGTCTTCGAGGGGTACTCGACCCTTGCCGCTTGGGCACAGGCGACGCGTCGGGTCCGACTCGGCCTGCTGGCAACGGCCAACACCTTCAGAGAGCCCACGCTCCTCGCCAAGATGGTCACCACCCTGGACCACATCAGCGCCGGACGAGCCTTTCTCGGCATCGGCGCCGGCTGGTTCGAGGCGGAGCACACCGGCTACGGCCTTCGCTTCGGCGCCGGTCCCGGTGAGCGCCTCCGTTGGCTGGGCGAGGCACTACCTCTGCTCCGTTCGATGCTCGCAGGCGAATCTGCGAGAGCCACCGACGGCCGTTACCGGCCTGCGGATGCCCGCAACGATCCACGGCCACTCCAGGAACGTATTCCCATCGTCGTGGCCGGCGACGGCGAGCGTGTGACGTTGAGGCTCGTCGCCCGGTATGGCGACGCCTGCAACTTCGGGTTCCACCACGGGGCGGACGCCCTCCGGCGCAAGGATCGGGTTCTGCGAGACCACTGCGCGGACGTGGGCCGCGACGAGGGCGAGATTGCGCGGACCACCGAGATCCGAGTCGTGATCATCCGCGACACACGGCGCGAAGCCGATCGCGCCTATGCAGAGCTGCGCAAGCTGAACGGGGACGCCCCGATCTGGCCGGAGCAGCCGGTGGGAACGCCCGATGACATCTTCGAGAAGCTCGAGCCGATTGTGGCGCTCGGGTTTCGCCACCTCATCTTCGGGTTTCCCCACCCGCACGACGCCGAGTCGATGGTGCGTCTCAGGAGCGAGGTGCTGCCCCGCCTCCAAGCCGTGGCGAGCGGCGGGCAGTCCACCGAGTAATGCTGTGAACCGCCTCTCCGGTCATTCCGGCGGAGGCCGGAATCCACTCTCGAGCGGCTCGGCGTGCACCTGCCGACGATCGCTCCACACACTCCTGTCGATCAAACCGACGGCGACCCCGCTGATACCCGGGGTCCGGGCTCGAACGTAATCGGCAACGTCTTGAGGCCCCGCGGGCCGTTGCTCGGGTGCCACTGGAAGGTCTCGGTTGCGACCTGCAAGCCGTTGAGCCGCCTCAGCAGCGTGTTGAACGCGATGTCCAGCTCGATTTCGGCGAGCGGCGCACCGACGCATAGATGGATGCCGAAGCCGAACGCAATGTGGCGGTTGGGGTTGCGCCTGATGTCGAAGACACCCGGGTCATCGAAGACCCGTGGATCGCGATTGGCCGCTGCCAGCATCAGCCGGAGGATCGAGCCCGCGGGAATGTGCACACCGCGAATCTCGGTGTCGGTGGTGGTCCGGCGCCAGTCCTGCTGGAAGGGCGGCTCGTAGCGCAGCATCTCGGCGATCGCCATCGGCAGGAGGTCGGGGTCCTCCCGCAGCAGTTGGAGTTGGTCCGGATGCTGGTGAAGGCTGAGGATTCCCGTCCCGATCACGTGGGTGAGCAGCTCATCACCACCGGAGGCAAGGTCGATGCAGGTGGCCAGCAACTGATCCTCGCTGACCATCTTCCCGTTGTCGTGGGCAGTGACCAGCGCGGTGAGGATGTCGTCCCGTGGCTCCCTTCGCAGTTCTTCCACCACGCCTCTGATCCACTCCCGAAGTTCCAGGAGCGCAGCTTCGCTCCGGCGAATCGTGTCCGGCTCGGGTGCACCGGTGCCGAGGAACGAGATGTACTGCAGAGTTGAGCGCTTGAACCAGGCCACGTCGTCCGTCGGAAGCCCGAGCAACTCGGCAATGATCGTCGCCGGAAGCGGGGTGGCGATGTCCCGTACGAGATCGGCCTCGCCCTGCTCGATCACGTTGTCGATCAACTCGTCGACCAACGCCTGGACCCGAGGCCGGACCGTCTCCATGGCGCGCCGCGTGAAGAACCGCTTGGTCAGCGTCCTCACCAGCGCGTGATCCGGCGGATCGGAGAGGTTGAAGCCAGGCTTGGTCCAGAAGTCATCGAACTGGCCGAACTCCGCCCGGCGTTCCGGGGGCAGTTGCTCCATGAACAGCGTGTAGCGGCCGGCGTTGACGAATCGGCGGTAGTCCCGCAGCACGTCAACCACATCGTCGTAGCGGGTGACGAGAAAGGCGTTCCACCCCTCCGACCAATAGACGGGGTGGCTCTCGCGCAACTCGTCGTAGAGCGGGTACGGGTCGGAGACGAGTTCCAGCGAGGCGAGTTGGTCCTCGATCGTCGCGTCGACTGTCATGATCCCGGTCTTCCGTAGGGCTGGTCAAGTGTAGATGACGGGCCGGCGGTTCGCCTGCAAACACGCTGGTAACGTCGCGTCTGCTGCCTGCACCGCAGAGCCGTGCTGCCCGCAACCTCTAACGGAGATCCCATGGACGCCAAGAAGTTCGTGTTCAAGGTGAAGGACGTCCCCATGTGGGAGACCGCTGACGGGGAGATGCGGGATCAGTTCATGATCACGGACGGGGTCTGCGGTGCGAACGACCTCACCGGCGGCCTGTACTGGATGCGTCCCCAGTACCGGGGCCACGAGGACGTGCACACGTTCGACGAGGCGTTCTACGCCATCTCAGGGCGCGCCCAGTTCGTGGCCGATGATGAGCCCTTCGACGTGGAACCCGGCGACGTGATCTTCTGCCCGGCCGGGGTCAAGCATCGCTTCGACAACCCCTACGACACGCCGTATCACGGATTCTGGATCATCGGCGCGAAGTGGAGCGACCTCGAGTCGATCCAGGAGGAGGTCGAGTCATCGTGGCGCCAGGTCGACCACGACAGGGGCTGGCATCTGGGCACGTGAGCCGCGGGCGCAAGCAGCCGGCCGGAATGTCCCGGAGTTCAGCGAGCGGCGAAGGTGCGCGGCGTCGGATCGAAGGCGAGCGGCAATGACGTGAACCCGCGCGGGCCCACGCTGGGAAGGCGCACCGGCATCCCGGCCAGGCGGACGTTCGGGAGCCGTTGCACCAACCTCTCGAAGGAGACCTGCAACTCGGATCTCGCCAGCACCTGACCGACGCAATAGTGCGTTCCGAATCCGAAACCGAGATGGCGGATCTGGCCGCGCGTGACGTCGATGCGATCAGGATCCTCGAACTGCTCGGGATCACGGTTGGCTGCACCGAGGATGAGGCGAACCATCTGTCCCCTGGGGATCACTGTGCCATCGATCTCGACGTCTTCCGTCGTCAACCTGAACACCATCTGAAACGGGCATTCGTATCTGACGAGTTCCTCGACGGCGTCTCTCATCAGGCTGGGATCATCGCGCAACAACTCCAACTGATCCGGATGGTCGAGCAGCGCCATCATGCCGTTGCCGAGCATGTTCGTCGTCGTGTCGTCCCCGCCTGACACGAGATCGACGCACGTGGAGACCAACTCGTCCTCACTCATCACGTCGCCGGCCACGTCGGCGGCAACGAGGCTGGACAGCACATCGCCTGTCGGGTTGGCTCTGCGGTCCTCGAGAAGATCCAGCAGCCAGCCGCGTAGAGACATCAAACCCGCCTGGCTCCTCCGCACGACCTCGACGTCGAGGCCGCCCGGCCCCAGGAACTCCAGGTACTGGTTCGTCCACTCCCTGAATTGCACCCTCTCCTCCGGAGGCAACCCCACTAACTCGCTGACGGCTATGGCGGGCAGCGGCACGGCGAAATCGGGCGGCAGATCAGTACTTCCACTCTCGGTGACCTCGTCGAGCAAGGAGTCGGCCAATGCTGCGACACGTTGCCGCATCCTGGCGAGGGCATCGGGGGTCAGGGCCTTCGCAACGACTCGACGGATGCGGGTGTGGTCAGGCGGGTCCTGCTGGCTGAAGCCACTCGTCGTCCAGTAGTCCACGAACGACGACAACTCCTGCCTGTTCTCCTCAGGGATCTGCTCCATCCACGTGGCATAGACCCGGTTCTGGAAGCGAGCCGTACTGCGAATGGCTTCATCGACATGAGCGAAGCGGGTGAGCAGCCAGGAATCCCACGCATCGCTCCAGTACACCGGCGCCTCTTCCTGCAGCCGCCGATAGACGGGGAACGGATCTTCCATGAACTGTCGTGAGACCAGTTGGTCATCGATTGTGTCCACGATCAGCTCCCTCAGAACTGGCCGGCGCCTCAGCCGGGCGAGACGGTCATCGTCTGGTTGGCGTCGACATCTGTCATGATCGTCACCGACCCGTCGGGCCATTCGACACGCACCTCATCGACCGTGGTCTCGGAGCCAAGACCGAAGTGAGCCGACAGCTCGCTGCTGGTCAGGTAGTGCGCGCACGAGACGATCCACTGGTGGATCTGACGGCCTCCCGCCGACACCGTCACCCGGCTGCCCAGCCCGTGCGGTGCAATCCCGTCGGCGCCCGTCGTGTCGAGGAACACCCTCAGCCAATTGGCGGCCTGACCGCTGAGATCGTTGCGGTAGAGGCGAAAATCGCCGGCCGGTGAGGTCAGAGCCACGTCCTGGTCGCCGTCCTCGTCGTAGTCGAAGTGGAGAAGACCCAGGCCCTGAATGTCGTAGTCGAGCCGGGCGGGTGTGGCCACGTCCGTGAACGTGCCGTCGCCCAGGTTGATCCAGAGTTTGGCGCGCTCGCCTGCGTACTCCGGGCGATGCCAGCCGTTGGTCTCGATGATGTCGACCATGCCGTCGTGGTTGAGATCCACACCGGCCGTCCCCCACCCCCATCCACCGTCGTCCACACCGGCCGATTCCGCCGACTCCTCGAACACTCCCGAGCCGCGATTCATGTAGAGCTTGTTGCCGTCCCCGTAGCCCAGTCCCGCTTCGTCGAAGATCGCCGTCACGTACCAATCCAGACGCCCGTCCCCGTCGAAGTCGGCCACCGTGTTGCCCATTCCGGCCCACGTCTGGTCCACGCCGGACTCCGCGGTCCGCTCGCTGAAGGTTCCGTCACCGTTGTTGACGAAATACCTGCTGGTCCCGAAGTCGGCGGCGATGAGGGCTTCCGGATAGCGGTCACCCGTCATGTCTGCGAGGCACGGCGCAAAGCCCCGGATGCCGTCGTCGGTGATGCCCGCCGCCTCGGTGATGTCGGTGAACGTGGCGTCGCCGTTGTTCATGAAAAGCCGGTTGCCGAGCGATCCGTCCTGCCAGCCCGTGACCAGCAGGTCGAGGTCGCCGTCCAGGTCGACATCCCCGAAGGCCGACCCGAAACCGTCTCCCATGGTCCGGCTCGTGGTCGCCACGCCGGCCCGGCCGGCGACCTCCTCGAACGTGCCGTCGCCCCGGTTGCGATACAGCCGGTGGTACCCCGGGGAGGCGGACCCGGGCATGCCGTGGCTGGTCACATGGAGGTCCGTCCACCCGTCGCCGTCGAAATCGGCAGCCGCTGCGCCGGAGCCGAGATGCTCCAAGGCGACCCCCGCCTGCGACCCCACCTCCGAGAAGGTCCCGTCGCCGTTGTTGCGGTACAGGCGGTCGGGACCGGCGTCGGCGCTCACCAGGAACAGGTCCTGCCAACCGTCGCGGTCGAAGTCGAGCACGGCCGCTCCTCCTCGCATCGGCTGTGTTGCCTTCGCGTTGGCGGCGGGGTCCATGAGATCCGGCATGCCTTGCGGTTCGGAGGGGGTCCCTTCTGCTCCTTCGACCGGCGCCGGCGGAGGCGGCGGGGTCCGAACCAAGTCGATACCCGCAGGAGCGGCGACGTTGGAAAATGCCAGCATGTTGCCCGCCGGGTCTTCCCAGCCGCTCGACGCGCCCGATCCGCTGTCATCGTCGTCCGAGCAGGCGGCGGCGACGAGCGACACCGACAGTGCCAGAGTCAAAATCACCCGGTGCAGAGTCATAGCGCTATGACCCCTCCCCCCTTCGCCTCGCCGACGCAACGACCTCGATGCCGCGAGAGCACCAAACCCTACCCCTGTTCGCATGTCGGCCGCCAGCGCTGGCCCGGCGTGCTGCACAGCTCCCTCGTCACTCACCGCACGCCCCACGAGTGTGCCGAGCAGCCGACGGCAGACGCCGCCGGATCCGCCGAACCATGGATTCCGGCCTCCGCCGGAATGACGTGTAAGGAATCGGGGGCATGACTCAGCAGTCTCCCGGGGCCGCCCACAAGTCCCGCGGCTATCGTGAGTTTGGCGAATCGCCAGGGCGTTGCGACCCGAACGAGAGGCTCTCCGAATGCCGGACTTCACTGGGAAAGTCGCCCTTGTCACGGGTGCCGGGCTCGGCATCGGGCAAGCCAGTGCGCTCGCCTTCGCTGCGGCGGGAGCTCGGGTCGCCGTCGTCGACATCGATATCGAGTCCGCGGCCCGCACCGTTGAACTGGTCGAGCAGCGAGGTGTCGATGCGCTGTCGATCGAAGCCGACGTCTCGGTGGCCTCGGACGTCGAGCGAATGATCGCCGTCACGGTCGAAACCCTCGGTGGCCTCGACTTCGCGCACAACAACGTGGGGAATCTGGGAACCCGCGCGCTCATCCACGACTACCCGGAAGACATCTTCGAGCGCGTCACGCGCGTGACGCAGGCATCGATGTTCCTGTGCATGAAGTACGAGTTGCGTCACATGGTGCAGCAAGGCGCCGGGGCGATCGTGAACACGTCATCGGTCGCCGGCTTCATCGGGCTACCGGGCGAGTCGGCGTACGTGGCGGCCAAACATGCCGTGATCGGACTCACCAAGACGGCGGCCCTCGAGTATTCCGAACACGGCATCCGGGTGAACGCGGTGTGCCCCGGCGTCGTCCGCACCCCGATGACGGATTTCTTCCTCGACGGGGACCCCGAAGCCGAGAAAGCGGCCATCGCCAGACATCCCATGGGGAGACTCGGCGAGCCGGTGGAGATCGCCAACGCAGTGGTGTGGCTCTGCTCCGACGAGGCCTCCTTCGTGACGGGACATCCCCTCGTGGTCGACGGAGGTCACCTGCTGTAGGCGTGTGCTGAGTAATCGACGCCAGACGCCGTTGGATCCGCTGGACCATGGATTCCGGCCTCCGCCGGAATGACAGAGGGTGTGGCCCGCAGCATTACTCAGGAGTCTCCTAGTGTCCCGAGTCGGAAGTTCGCTGGCGTTTCGATGGCCCCGCTATTCGCATTTGCGCAGGCCAGCTCGCTGCAGCAATCCTCCGAATACCAAACGAACTAATCGCTCAGGACACTAGCCGGGCACGCCACTCCGGCTGCTACCAGAAGAAGACTCCGCCGTTCGCATCGAAGGCCTGGCCCACGGAATAGTTGGCGTCCGCGGAAGCCAGGAAGGCGACGATGTTCGCCACGTCGTCGGGCGTCTGGTATCGCCCCAGGGGAATCAACTCGAGGACCCGTTCGCGCACGGCCTCGTACGTCTCACCGGTCTCTTCGCTCACATCACGGTGCATGGAGCGGAGCATGTCCGTGTCCACGATGCCGGGGAACACGGCGTTCATGAGGATGCCATGAGGCGCGATCTCCTGGCTCATCTGTTTGATGAGCCCCATGGCGGCGTGCTTGCTGGCGACGTAGGCGGCGACGGGAGTGTCACGAAACGAAGGGAGCCTGCCCGCCGTCGAGACGATGGTGATGATCCTGCCTCCATGGCCCTGGTCGATCATCCGGTGAGCGGCGGCCTGCGAGCAGAACAGGACGCCCTTGGCGTTGACCGCGAAGTGGCGGTCCCAGTCGTCCTCGGCGATGTCGATGGCCAGCGACGGGCTCAGCACACCGGAGTTGTTGACCATGATGTCGAGAGCGCCGAATGCCGCTGCCGTCCCTTCGACCATCCGATCGACCTGCGACCTGTCGCTGACATCGGTCGGCAGCGAGATCGCTCGACCACCGCCGTCCCGTATCTCCGCGGCGACCGCCTCCCCGGCATCGGGATCGATATCGGCTACGACGACCGCGGCGCCCTCCCTGGCGAGCCGGTGCGCGATCCCGCGGCCGATGTTGCGGCCGCCACCGGTGACGATGGCCCCCTTGCCGTCCAACTCGTAGGTGGGCATGTCTACTCGCCGGAGTTCCGCGGGACGGCGAGTTGGATGGTCCGCAGCATTGCCGAGCAGTCTCCTGGTTGCAAGAGCCCTGCGGTGCAGATCCTGTTGCCGCCGACTGGGTTCCGGCCTTCGCCGGAACGACGAGACACTTCGCCGGAACGACGAGACACTTCGCCGGAACGACGAGTGGGATCAGCCGAGGTGCCAGCCCGTCGTGCCGTCGACCTCGACCCAGTCCGCCACTTCTTGCTTGATGTCAGCCAGGTCGGTCGTCCACCGACCGGCGATCAACCAGAAGATGTGGAGCATCTCGTCGCCTGTGTAGAACGTGTGCTCGCTCCCTGCCGGGCAGTACACCGTGTCTCCCGGCTCGACGTCGATGAACTCGCCATCTGAGTAGTACCGAGCGTGCCCCGAGATGATGTAGAACGCTTCGTCCTGATCATGCACGTCGACATGCCCGTCGCTGTTTCCCGGTGCAAGCCACACTTGACCTGCCGAGATCTTGGTAGCAGGACCGAAGGTCTCATCCGTGATCTGGAACACGTCACGGAACTTGCCGTTTGCCATCTCCAGCATCGGCACATCTGTCACTTTCATGACCAGGCTCTGCTTTGCCATCTTCAACCTCCGTCTGCTCCCCCCGGGAGCACCCTCGCGAGCCCGGACTGACTCTCAGGGCACCTGCGTCTCTAGTTCTACCACGTCCCGAGGATCTCCTTCGCGGCGACGACGATGTGGCGCGGGGTCAATCCGTGCTTCTCGAGCAGCGCCTCGTTCGGTGCCGACTCGATGTTGACGTCGCGTACACCAACCCTGCGCATGAGGGTGGGCCGTTGCTCCGCGAGCACTTCGGCGACCGCTCCGCCGAGACCCCCGATGATCGAGTGATCCTCGCTGGTCACGACGGCACCGGTGCCGGCGGCCTCGATGACCGCCGCCTCGTCCAGGGGCTTGATGGTGTGCAGATGGAGGTGGTGGACGCTGATGCCCTCGGCTTCCAGGAGGTCGGCTGCTCTGACCGCGCGGAACGTCTGTACCCCGGTGCTGATCAGGGCCACATCCGATCCCCGTCGCATCACCACGCCGTGGCCGACGTCGAAGTCGTGGTCGTCGCCGAACAGCACGGGGCTGGCGTCGCGCGTCAATCTCATGTACACCGGCCCCGGCACGTCCTCTGCAGCTGCGAACACTGCTTTGCGAGTCTCGGTGGCATCGGCCGGGGCCAGGACCGTCATGTTGGGCATGGTCCTGAAGACGGCCAGATCCTCGATGGCCTGGTGGGTTTTCCCGGTCCGGCTTGTCAGGATTCCCGAGTAGCCGCCGATGACAACGACGTGCAGCTTTGTCTGGCCGATCGTGACGCGGATCTGGTCGAGATCCCGGTTGGTGGCGAACGCCGCAAACGTGGTCACGAACGGGATCAGTCCGGCTGTCGCCAGCCCCGCCGCCACTCCGGCCATGTTCTGCTCCGCGATTCCCATCTGGAGGAACCGATCCGGGTGGGCGTCCGCGAACATGTCGACCCGGGTTGCGTTGCCCAGATCGCCATCGAGCACCACCACGCGATCGTTTGCCTTGCCAAGATCGACCAGCGCCTCCCCGAACGCAACGCGGAGCGGTATCTCGATGCCCAACTCGGCTGTAGCGGTCATCGCGAGTCGATTGGTGCCGGACGGGAAACGATCATCGTGCTCGCTTCATCACTGGAGTTCGGCGAGAGCGAGCTCGAACTCTCCGTCGGTGATCGGTTTTGCGTGCCAGAGATAGTCCCCCTCCATGAACGACACACCTTTCCCCTTGACCGTGTGCGCGATCAAGATCGTCGGTTGCCCTTTGATCGATCTCGCCTCATCGAGGGCCGAAACGATCGCGCGGAGGTCGTGACCGTCCAGTTCGATGACGTGCCAACCGAAGGCCTGCCACTTCTGGGCGGGAGCTTCCAGAGGATTCATGCGGTCCTCGGGTTCCTTGCCGACCTCGGACCAGCCGTACTGCTGAAGACCGTTCCAGTCGAGTATCGCAACCAGGTTGTCGACCTTGTAGCGGGCCGCCACCATCGAGGCCTCCCAGATCTGTCCCTCCTGCGACTCCCCGTCACCGATCATGACGTACGTGCGGTAGTCCCTGTTGTTCAGCTTGGCGGCGAGTGCCATCCCCAATCCGGGGGACAGACCCTGGCCCAGCGAGCCGGTCGACATGTCGACGCCCGGGGTCGCGAGCATGTCGGGATGGCCCTGCAGGCGGGAGTCGAGTCGGTCGAACGTCAGTAACTCTTCTCTCGGGAAGTATCCCCGCTCGGCAAGCGTCGCGTACAGCGCGATCGACGAGTGGCCCTTCGAGAAGATGAACCGATCGCGGTCGGCCCGGGAGGGATTCGCCGGATCGATTCTGAGTTCGTGAAAGTAGAGCACGGTGAGCAGGTCGGTGGCCGACAACGGCCCTCCGACGTGACCGGCTCCGGCATGGTGGATCGTGGTGAGGACGGAGCGTCTCACCGAGGTCGCCACGCTTCGCAACAAGCCGAAGTCGAGAGGCGCTCTGTCATCCATATCTTGGGTACAACTTCTCTCCGGTGCCGGCATCGGTCACCGAGATTGCCCTGACCGGACAGTTGGCCGCCGCTTCGAGGGCTAGTTCCGGGGAATCACCCCGCGGATCGGTCACCGATGCCTTGCCGAGGTCGTCGATGTCGAAGACGTTCGGCGCGATCATGACGCACATGGCGTTGCCGGCGCATGCGGTCCGATCAACGGTTAGCCGAAGGTGCCGGGCCACCCGAGACCGGTCCTCGCCAGCCGCGATCCGCTCAAGAGGGCGGCGCCGGTTGGATGAACTCGATTGTCGCTCCGTCGAGCGTGCGCATGTAGGCGATCCTGGCACCCTTCGCGGGACCGACCGGAACCTCGACCGGGGCGTCGCTGACGGGGCGGGCGCCCAACGCAACGGCGCGTGCCCAGATGGCATCCATGTCCTCGACCTCCATGCAGAAGTGGACGTTGCCCGCGTTAATCGTGTCGTCGTCGAGAGGAGTGCCGTCGCGATTGAGGTAGTGCACCAACTCCAGCACGGCGTCGCTCCCCGGCACATCGATCCAGGCGGCGTCGATGGCCACGCCGGGATGGCCCACTATCGCTCCGATGTGTGGCTGGTCGAGAAGGCGCCGAGCGTTCGCTGTGACACCGAACATCTGCTCCCAGAATCGCACCGATTCCTCGAGGTCAGCGACGGTCATACCGATGTGATGGAGCCGTTGGTCGGCGGCAGCACCTGGCGCGTCATTGGATTGCACGGTGGATGTCATGGCCCCCCCTCGTCCGGGTAAACGTGGTACCCGGGGATGTTCACTCTGGTCCTGTAGAGCATATGTCCCGCCGTCACGTAGAGAGTGCGCTTGTCGCTTCCGCCGAAGCAACAGTTGGTGATCACGTCCTGCGGGATGGGAATCCGACCGACGAGCTCGCCCGACGGCGTGATCACGTAGACGCCCGGCGGGTTCTGGGCCGTCTCGGCTCGACTTCGCGGGGTCAGGATCCCGGCGCACACGTACAGGTTTCCGGCTACGTCGAGTTCCATCCCATCGCCCCCGCGGCCCGGGGCGAAGTCGTGGACCGGCCACCGGTCGACGGCGTTGCCACCCGCGTCGAGGGCGAACGCCCAGACCGTCCGGCTCCCACCCATCGCGTTGTTCGAGTCGATGACATAGAGAACCCGGTCGTCCGGCGTGATCGCCAAGCCGTTGGGCTTCTCGACATCGGGCTGTCCGATGATCCGAGTAACGGTTCCGTCGGGGTCGATGCGGTAGACGCCTTCGATGTCCATCTCGAGGTCGGATCGATCGGCGTCATATCGGGGATCGGTGAAGAAGAGGCGGCCCTGCGTGTCGACCGTCACGTCGTTGGGGCTGTTGAAGCGCCTTCCCTCGTAGCGTTCCGCCAGCACCTCGATCTCACCGGTTGCGAGGTCGGTTCGGGTGACCCGCCGCCTGCCTTCCCGGCCGTGTTCGGCTCCTTCACATGTGACGAGGCGGCCCTGGTGATCGAACACGTTGCCGTTGGCCCGTCCGGCGTTCTCGCGGAACACCCCGAGTGCTCCGTCCTCGGTGAGCGTCATGATCCGATTCCCCCGGATGTCGGAGAAATACACCGTTCCGTGCGCATCGGTGGCCGGGCCCTCGAGGAACGCCACGAAGGTTGCGGGCTCCACGGGCGTGCCAGCGGGGAGTTCCCGGGGGGTGTCTGGGCTCATCTGTCGTTCGGCTACCGGCTCAAGGTGGTCCGCTCAGGCAAGCGGCTCGTAGATCCCCTTTCGAGAATCCTCAAGCACGTCCAGCGCCGCGCCTCGGATCAGTCGCTCGAAGTGCGGGGTCTCGAGGTGCGCAGCGAACGCCGCCTCATCGTCGTATTCCTCGTAGAGGAAGAACCGGTCCGGATCGTCGTCCGACCGGCTGACGAAGAATTTCCGGCATCCGGGTTCCTGACGGGCCAACGGAGCGAACTCCTTCTGGATCTCGGCTATCCGGTCACCTTGACCCGCCTTGGCGGTCCATTCCACCGCAAGGACGTATCCCATCGATCCTCCTCAACTCGGCTCGCCGCGGGAATGCGTACCGCTGCCGCCTCAATGACCGCCTGAGCCCGGCTCGATCTCGCCGTTCGAGCCTGCGGAGTCGAAGTTCTCGACCGCACCCGACAACTCGGGTTCAGTGTAGGTGCGATGCCCCGTCACTGCCCGCCGGCGGCGTCGGCGAAGTCGCGAGCGTGGCGATCATCCCCCTGCTTCGGTCTGGGGTGCGATTGTGCCCGTGATGTAGCCGACCACCTCGGACGCAGAGGTCTCCGCGCCCACGAGTTCTGCAGCGGTCTCGCCCTGACGCAGCACGACGACCCTGTCGGCGACTTTGAGGACCTCGGCGATGTCATGGCTCACGACAATGATCGGTACGCCCTCTTCTTTGGCGATCTGCATGATCAGATGGCCCACCTCGGCGGTCGCCTGGACGCCGAGCGCCGCCGTGGGTTCGTCCAGGAGAAGCAGCTCGCGCTTCCAGAATGCCGCCCGGGCGATGGCAACGGCTTGGCGTTGACCTCCGGACAGACTGTTCACCCTCTGCGCCACCGAGCCGGGAATGGTGATGTGGAGCCGGGCAATCGCATCACGCGCCTTCAACCGCATCGCCCGGTTGTTGAGGAATGCGAATGGGCTGCGATGGTCCCGCAGGCGCACCTCGCGGCCGAGAAAGAAGTTCCCGGCGATGTCCAGGTTCCCCACGAGCCCGAGGTCCTGGTAGACCGTCTCGATGCCCGCCTGACGATGTTGGGCGGGGTTTCCGAATTCGAGGTGCTCGCCATTGAGCTTCACGGACCCCGAGGTTGGATCCAACGCACCCGAGACGATCTTGAGGAGGGTCGACTTCCCGGCGCCGTTGTCGCCCACCAGACCCAGGATCTCGCCCCGCTCCAGTGTGAACGAGACACCCTTGAGCGCTTCGATGGCACCGAACCTCTTGACCAGATTCTGGACCTCCAGGACCGGCACGGAAGCGGGGGCGCCGGTCATGATCGCCGCTCGATTCTCCGGACCATGCCATCGAAGACGACCGCGGTGATGAGCGCTACACCGAGTGCGATCGTCTGGACGGACGATGGAAGCAGCAGTAGCGAGAAGCCGTTCTGCAGCACGCCGAGAATTGCGACAGCGAGCAGCGTGCCGACGATCGACCCCCGGCCCCCCGTGAGACTCGCACCACCGAGAATCACCGCCGTGACCACCGAGAGTAGGAATGTGGCGCCGACCCGCGGCGATGCGGACTGCAGGATCCCCGTCAGGAGCACACCTCCGACCGCGGCCGACAGCCCCGACGCTATGTACAGGGCGTACTGGACGCGCCGTATCGGCAGGCCGGCCAGCCGGGCGGCCTCTGCGTTGCCGCCGATCGCGTAGACCCAACGACCCAGCACGGTCGTGCGCTCCAGCACGACGCTGATCGCGTAGACGCCGATGAACATGAACACGAGCACCGACACCGGCCCCACCTGCGTCTTGGTGATCCATCGCAGGAAGTCGCTGCGCACGACCTCGGTCTGTCCCGACGACAGATAATGGGCGAGTCCGGTGAAGATCGACATCGTGCCGAGCGTCGCTATCAGGGGATTCACCCTCAAGAGCACAACGAGGGTTGCGTTCGCCGCGCCGATCGCGAATCCGATCACCAGGACCACCACGATTGCGGCCGCCATGGGGACACCTGCCGCCAACAGGAGTCCGAGCGAGACGGTGCTGATCGCAATGGTTGCGCCGACTGAGACGTCGAATCCCCCGGAGACGATCAGGAACGTCTGCGGGGCAGCCATGATCGCCAGCACCGTCGAGCTGGCCGCCACGTTGAGGAGGTTCGAGGTGGCGAAGAAGAACGGGCTCTTGAAGCTGAAGAAGAGCACCAACCCGGCCAGAATCAGCAGCAACCCCTGACTCTGCAGGAAGCTGGGATCCGACCACTTGCGCGACCCGGGTTGGCCGGCCCCCCGACCGGCAACGTGGTCGGAGCGCGTCGCGGAGCGCGACCTCTCAGCCCTGAACATCGCGACCCTCGCGCGAGCGTGCCTCACCCGCGCGCGAGCGCCTCACTTGCTCGACTACGGGTGCAACCAAGTCACCTGCCGGCAGACGCCATCAGCGGGGACCTCAAGAATCGCCCGTCCTACGCACACGCAGACTCCGGGTAGAACTCACCGAGGTTCTCGGCGGTCAGCACTTCGGTGGGCAACTCGATGAAGCCCGGAAGCTCGGCGCCGTGGATCAGCCCGATCAGTGCAGGTATCGCGTACTTGCCGTAGTTCTCGGGGAAGTACGCCACGCTCGCGTAGAGACTGCCCTCGCAGATCGCCTCGAACTGGCTGGCGCCCTGGCCGACGGACACCATGTCCTCATCGCTGCGACCGGCCGTGCGGAGCGCCTCGAGCATTCCCAGCGTGAGTTCGTCATTGACCGAGGCGACGAGAATCTTCGCATCCTCCGGAATCCTGGCCACGACAGCCGCGGTGTTGGCGTTCGCGGTCGGCGGGTCGGCAGCCGTGGCGATGGCGAGGACCTCGGCGTCGGGAACGGCCGCGGTGACACCTTCCACGATCCCGTCCGTGAGGTCGATCGTCGTCTGGCCGGCCTCGTCGAAGGTCCCGACGATGAGGACGATCTCCTCGCCCGACCATCGCTCGACCGCCTGCGCGCCGAGCGTCTGACCGGACTTCAAGCCGGCGTTGCCCAGGTCGACTTCGATCAGTGCGATGTCCGGTGCGGGCACGAAGATTGCCAGACCGGGGACGTCATTGCTTTGGAGAACGTCAACGATGCCGGGCTGCGCCGCCTCGATCACGTTGGCCACGATGACGCCGTCCTTGTCCTGCTCCGCGAAGATTCTCACGTTCTCAACGGCCGTGAGCGGGTCGGCGTTGTCGGAGACGACATCGATGCTCACGCAGCCCATCTCCTCAGCCACGGCCTGGAAGCCCTCGACCGTGAGGAGCGCGAACGACTCGGTGTCGGAGAAGATGTCGAATCCGAAGTCGTAGGTTTCGCCTGCGCATTGATCCGGGCTCGGACTGCCCAGGAACTGCTCATAGTCGGGCGGGGCCGCAGGTTCGGGAGCAGGCGCAGGTTCGGGAGCAGGCGCAGGTTCGGGCGCAGGCGCAGGTTCGGGCGCGGGCGGAGGCGCCGAAACAACGTCGCCGTCGTCATCGCTGCTGCAGGCGGACATGATGAGCGCCAGCGCGATACCCAGCGCGATCAGGACGCGAATCTTTGACTTGGCGGTACCCATTGCCATTTCCCCTCCCCGATTCGACGAGTTCGTCGAACGATTAATGAACGGGAGACCCTACCCCACCACCGCCGAGGCGGCCTAACAGGCCGCTGAGTAATGCTGCGGTTGACCCTCAGCGTCATTCCGGCGGAGGCCGGAATCCACTGTCCAGCGGCCGGACCGGCGTCGCGGATGAAATACTCAGCAGTCTCCTAGTGTCCTGAGCCGTTAATTCGTGTGAGATATGTGGCGAGGGTTGCGAGGATGTCGTCGGCGGTGCGGTGCCAGGTGAAGGGTTTGGGGTTCTCGTTCCAGCCCTCGATCCAGGTGTTGATGGAGTCTTGGAGTTCCTTGGTCGAGGTGTGGGTGCCGCGGTGGAGCCATTTGGTGGTGAGTTCGGAGAACCAGCGCTCGACGAGGTTCATCCAGGAACTGTAGGTGGGCGTGAAGTGGAAGCTGAAGCGGGGGTGTCGCAGGAGCCAGCGCTGGATCGTGGGGGTCTTGTGGGTGGAGACGTTGTCCAGGACGATGTGCACGTCGAGGTGCTCGGGCACTTCGCGGTCGATGAGGTTCAAGAATCTGCGGAACTCCTCGCTGCGGTGCCGTGCGGTCATCGCCGAGATCACCCGCCCGGAGGCGACGTCGAGGGAGGCGTAGAGGTTGGTGGTGCCGCAGCGGCGGTAGTCGTGGGTGCGCCGCTGGGGCGACCCGGGCATCAGCGGCAGCATCGGCGCGGTGCGGTCGAGGGCTTGGACCTGCGTCTTTTCGTCGACGCAGAACACGACCGCGGCCTCCGGGGGGTTCAAATAGAGGCCCACCACGTCGTGGACCTTGTCGACGAACTGCGGGTCCGGGGACACCTTGAAGCTCCCGAGGCGGTGCGGCTGGAGGCCGAAGGCCCGCCAGATCCGGCTGATCGCCCTCTGCGACATACCCACCTCGGCGGCCATCGACCGCGTCGACCAGTGCGTCGCCCCCGGCGGGGCCTCCTCGAGGGTCCTCACGAGCACCTCCTCGATCATCTCATCGGTGATCGTGCGCGGCCGACCCGGACGCGGCTCATCGACGAGCCCGTCGAGGCGCCGCACGGCGAACCGGCCCCGCCACTTGCCCACCGTCGCCGCACAACACCCCAAACGCTCGGCGATGTCCTTGTTCGCCTCCCCGCCCGCGGCGCCCAACACGATCCGAGAACGCAACGCCAACGCCTGCGACGACGACGGCCGCCGCGCCCAACGCTCCAACGCCTCCCGCTCAGGCCCACTGAGCACAACCGCCACCGCACGCCTGCCGCGCCGCTGAGCCATGATCAACTCCGATCACCGCCCCCTTGCCGCCACCAGCATGACACACCCAACCCCTCAAACCAACGAATTAACGGCTCACGACACTAGTGTCGTGAGTGGTTGGTTCGTTCAGCATTGTGCTTCGCTTGGTCGTGCCGTCCGTGACGGTCTGGGGGCATCATCTCCTTCTGTGCGCGAAAAAGCCGCCCTGAACGGCAATTTTGCGCCGAGAAGGCGACTACGACATCCTCGCGACCCTCGCCACATATCTTCAACGAATTACCGACTCCGGACACTAGCCCGACCGCTCGAGTTCCGACGGGTCGATCGCTACCTCGGCGCCGGCCGCGGCCGACTCGTAGATGGCGTCCACGATCACTTGTGTCACCAGTGCCTGCTCGCCGGTGACCGGAGCCTCGCGCCCATCTCGGATGGCGTCGACGGTCTGCGCTATGAGAGTCGCGACCGAGGGTGGGAACGAGACGTCGCTCACCGTCCCAGGCGGGAGCAATTCGATGATCTCGCCGTCGCGTTCGCCGCGAATCGAGGGAGGGTCGAACACCGCCTGGGCATTCTCGCCGATCGCATCCAGGCTGTACGCCCAGGAGGGCGAGCCATCCTCATGGGACGGGATGTTGTCGATCCAGCTTCCCTGGAGTGTCATCCAGAAGTCGTCCTCGAACCGAAGATGCGCCGAGAGCAGATCGTCCACGTTGTAGCGAGCCGCATGGGCCGCGTCCGGAGCCGTCGACCCACGCTTTGCCGGGAACAGCTGGGCTGCGCCGGCCGAGGCGGTGACCGGCCTCGGGAATCCTGCGAACCACAGGGCGAGGTCGAGGAAATGCACTGCCGTGGCAGCCAGTGCGCCGCCTCCCGAAAGCTCCTTGCGGTAGTGCTCGCCCCACCAGGGAATCTGTGACGACTTGGCCCATGCGTGGGTGTACAGCGGGCGGCCCAGAACTCCCGCATCGATATGACGTTTGATGATCTGCGCGTTGGGCGTGAACCTCATGTTGTATCCGATCGCGAGCATCCGGCCGGCCGCGGAAGCCGCTCTCAGCATCTCCCGCCCCTCCCCGGCGTCGAGCGCCAGCGGTTTCTCGCACAACACGTGAGCGCCGGTGGCGAAAGCGTCGACCGTCATGCGCATGTGATGCACGGGCATCGTGCAGACCGTCACGAGATCGAGGTCGTGGCGATCGAGCAGCTCGCGGTAGTCGGCGTACCCGTGAGCAACTCGGTGAGCCGATCTCACCTCATCCAGACGGAAGGCGTCGGTGTCGCAGACGGCAACGACCTCGACATCCTCGACGGCCTGCAAACACTCCGCGTGAAGTCGGCCCTGAAACCCGCACCCGATCACTCCAACTCTCATCGATACCGTGCTCCTCGTGCTCCTCGCTGGCCGCAGCTGTGGGAACTAGTGTCCTGAGTCGGGTATTCGTTGAAGATATGCGGCGAGGGTGTCGAGGATGTCGTCGGCGGTTTTGTGCCAGGTGAAGGGTTTGGGGTTCTGGTTCCAGCCGTCGATCCAGGTGTTGATGGAGTCTTGGAGGTCGCCGACGCTGGTGTGGGTGCCGCGGCGGAGCCATTTGGTGGTGAGTTCGGAGAACCAGCGTTCGACGAGGTTCATCCAGGAGCTGTAGGTGGGCGTGAAGTGGAAGCTGAAGCGGGGGTGGCGCAGGAGCCAGCGTTGGATGGTGGGGGTCTTGTGCGTGGAGACGTTGTCCAGGACGATGTGCACGGCGAGGTGGGCGGGGACCTCTCGGTCGATGAGGTTCAAGAACTTGCGGAACTCCTCGGAGCGGTGCCGTGCGGTCATCGTCGAGATGACCTTCCCGGAGGCGACCTCGAGGGCGGCGTAGAGGTTGGTGGTGCCGCAGCGGCGGTAGTCGTGGGTGCGCCTCTGGGGAACCCCGAGCATCAGTGGCAGCATCGGCGCGGTGCGATCCAGGGCCTGGATGCCGGTCTTTTCGTCCACGCAGAACACCACCGCGGCCTCCGGGGGGTTCAAGTAGAGGCCCACCACGTCGCGTACCTTGTCGATGAACTGCGGGTCCGGGGACACCTTGAATTCCCCGAGGCGGTGCGGCTTGAGACCGAAGGCCCGCCAGATACGACTGATAGCGGTCTGCGACATCCCCATCGCGGCGGCCATCGACCGCGTCGACCAGTGCGTCGCCCCCGGCGGGGCCTCCTCAAGAGTCCTCACGATCACCTCCTCGACCTGCGCGTCGCTGATCCTGCGCGGCCCACCCGGGCGCGGCTCATCGGCGAGCCCGTCCAGGCGCCACAACGCGAACCGGCCCCGCCACTTGGACACCGTCGCCGCACAACACCCCAGGCGCTCAGCGATGTCCTTGTTCAACTCCCCGGCCGCGGCGCCCAACACGATCCGACACCGCAACGCCAACGCCTGCGACGACGACGGACGCCGCGCCCAACGCTCCAACGTCTCCCGCTCAGCCTCGCCGAGCTCAACCACAACCGCCGGGCGGCCACGCCGCTGAGCCATGATCAACTCCGATCACCGCCCACCTACCACCACCAACATAACCCACCCAACACCACATACCAACGAATACCCGACTCAGGACACTAGGAGTGTGTTGAGTAATCGACGCCAGACGCCGCTGGACCATGGATTCCGGCCTCCGCCGGAATGACAGATCGTGTGCCCCGCAGCATTACTCAGCAGTCTCCTAGTGTCCTGAGCGATTAGTTCGTTTGGTATTCGGAGGATTGCTGCAGCGAGCTGGCCTGCGCAAATGCGAATAGCGGGGCCATCGAAACGCCAGCGAACTTCCGACTCGGGACACTAGGTGGCTGGTGTGGAATGGGTTGTTGTCTGGTGGCTCTTCGCACTCATACTGGTGATGTGTTCCCGGCGGGTGTGGTTGGGGTGTTGGGGGTGGGTGGGGGTTCAGGTGAGTGCCCAGTGGGTGGCGCGGGTGTGCAGTCCGAGCGCGCCGAGGCGGGCGATGTTGGCGGCTGCGGCGAGGAGGTTGAAGTCGGCGTCGACTTTGGGTTGGCCGCGCACGCGGGCGTGGCGGCCGCCGTGGTGTCGGCGCATGAGGTGCGCGAGTTTGCGTTCGACTTTGGGGCGGGTGGCGCGGTAGTCGTCGCGCCAGGCCGGGTTCTGTTGGCGCGCTCGGGACGCGGCGAGGGCGGTTTCGTGTGCGCCGATGCGTATGGTTCTGCCGGCTTTGGCGTCGGTGCAGTCGCCGCGGAGTTCGCAGTCGGCGCAGTCGGCGCCGAAGCGGGCGGTGCCGGCGCCGTCGGGGCGGTAGTTGATGGCGACGGTGACCTCGGCGGGGCAGGTGACCGTCGCGGCGGCCAGGTCGACGCTGAAGCGGTCCTTGGTGAAGCGTCCCGCGGGCGCCTGCGGCGCTTGGGTGCGGCACTTGGAGTTGATGCGGTGCTCGCCGAGGAGGCTCTGGAAGTCGCCGCTGCCGTAGGCGCAGTCGCCGTAGACGGTGGGCCTGCCCGCGAAGTCCTCCACAACCTCCCCGGCGTCGCCGGCAGTGCCGGTGGTGCCGGTGGTGGTGGTGTCGGTGGTGGTGGTGTCGGCGGCGGCGGCGGCGGCGGCGGTGTCGGCGGTGAGCAGGTCGGCGATGAGTTCGGGGGCGGGTCGGGCGTCGGGGGCGTTGGCGGCGGTGACCGCGGTGGCGGTGATCAGCTCGGAGTCGGGGTCCGTGGCGATGTGGCCCTTGTAGCCGTCGAAGCCTCGTGCTGCGGTTTTGTGGCCGTGGCGGGCGTCGCGGTCCACCACCGAGATGATCCGGTCCCGCGCCACGCGCCGCGCGATCACCAGGCGCCCCTCGGGGTCCTCGCAGAGGTCCTGGCCCACAACGGCGGCCAACAACTCCCCGCCCTGCGCGACTTCGACGCTCAGCGCGCGACCCTCGAGGGCTTCGAGCACCGCCACGGCGTCGCCGGCGATGGTCGCCACGAGGGCCTCCCGCGCCGCCGCGTCGTCCCAGTCGCACGCCGGCTTGGACCGCGACGCATAGTCGCCGCCGGCGACGGCGCCCCGCACAATGGCCCCCAGATCGCGATCCGCGGCCTCGAACACGCCGCGGATCGCGGCGCGCAGCATCGTGACGGTGTCCTGGGTCGCGACCGCGTCGTAGATCGGCGCGGAGTCCAGCACCCGCCGCTGAGACAGCGCCCCCGCCGAGCGCGCCACCTCGAGGGTCGCGTCGAAGATCCGCCGCGGCGCACCCGACGCCGCCAACCGGGCCCGCATCCCCACCAACACCGTATGGGAGAACCCGCCGCCGTCGACGTCCAAACCCCCGCACGCGTAACGCCAACGCGCATCGAACTCGAACGCCGCCACCGCCTCACGGTCCGACAAACCGAACCAGCGCTGCAACACCATCACCGTCGCCACCACCCGAGGCGGCACACTGCGCCGCCCCCGCGACGAGAACAAATCATCGAACATCCCCTCGGGAAACAACCGGGCACCCTCACCGAACAACACCGCAAAAATCGAACCAGGACCCACCCGCTCGCCCACAAACCGCGTCCCCTTGAACAAATCAGCCTGACACGGCTCAACACCAACCGTCACAACACCAACCTCCCCACAACACCGAACCACACACCTGTAATTCTACCAGACCACAACACCCCAAACGCCGAGAAAAACACCAGCCACCTAGTGTCCTGAGCGATTAGTTCGTTTGGTATTCGGAGGATTGCTGCAGCGAGCTGGCCTGCGCAAATGCGAATAGCGGGGCCATCGAAACGCCAGCGAACTTCCGACTCGGGACACTAGATCGTCTTCGCCGGGTAGTGCCAGCTGTACGCCGTCCACCCGCCATCCATGCGCAGGGTGGTGCCAGTGATGTAGGACGCCTGCCGTGAGCCGACGAAGCGCAGCACATCGCCAAGTTGTGCGAACGTGGCCAGCGCTTTCATCGGTGTGCGCTCGATGACCTGATCAGTGGGGCGCCGACTGTCCGGCGCTTGACCCTCCAACCCGGCGTAGGTGACGGCGACAATGCGATCGCCGGAGTTGCTCCAACGGCCGATCTCCGTGCGCATGAGCGACTGCATCGTCGCCGAGGCCAGTGCGCATCGCCTCTCCTGGGCACCGGCGAACAGCCCGATTTCAGGCAGCAGCGCCACGAACGTCACTGGGATGTGCGTCCTGTCGCCCAGAGCGCGAGCGGCTCCGACGGAACGTTCCAGCAAAGCCGCCTCTTCGAACAATCCGGCATCGTTATTCTGAGAAGTCGGAGGCGCAAGACTCGGCACCAGGTGAATCCAGACAACACCCGCTGGAGCCAGCCGCTCGTCCAGAGAACCGTCGCTCGACTCAAGTCCATCCGGTGCGAGACGCAGAGTCGGCATGCCGAGAGCCGACTCGAGTTGCTCGGCAAAAGACGGCTCGCCCCCTGCGATCACCACGCACGACCTACCGGCGAGTCGTGTGGAGTCGTCCACTCCCCCGACCGCTGCCTCTGCGCGTCCACTCATCGCTATGCCCCGTCACCCGTCGGGAATCCATCGCTCGCCAGCCACCCGCCGTCGACAGCCAGGATCTGGCCCGTGATGTACGAGGCGCGCCGCGACGCAAGGAAAGCGACGACCTCCGCCTGCTCCGGTGTCTCCGCGATTCGACCGAGTGGCGTGCGATCCGTGTAGTCCTCGAGCCGTAACTCGCCCTCCGCACGGTCCAGGATCTCCTGCAACATTGGGGTCCTGGTGACCGCCGGCGCGATCGCGTTGACGCGCACCCCCCGCGCGGCCCACTCGGTAGCCAGTACCTCGGTCAAGATCCGTATGCCGGCCTTTGCCGAGTTGTAGGCAGCGCGCTGAGGGTTGCCCCCGAACCCGCCGATCGAACAGAGGTTGACCATCGCGCCCGAGCCACGTTCCAGCATCGGCGGGGCGGCACGCCGAGACATCTTGAACGTGCCCGACAACATCACGTCAATATGCAAATCCCAGTCTTCGTCCGAGAGGTCCTCCGACTCTCCGATCCTGCCGACGCCGGCATTGTTCACCAGGACGCCGACGGATCCCCACCCGCTCTCGAGTTCGGTGAACGCGGCGTCGATCGCGACCGAATCCCGCACGTCGAGCGCCAATCCGGTTACTTCAAGTCCCGTTGCGCGTAGTCGTTCCGCGTTCTCGGCAACCTTGGCCGCATTGATGTCCGCCAGGACCACCCTGCCGCCCAGTTGGGCGAACGTCTTCGCGATCGTGGCTCCGATCCCCTGAGCGGCACCCGTCACGAGGCACACGGTTCCGGAGAACTCGTCCGGCGAGAGACCTTTGTCCCAGCCGCCGGTTCGCCGGATCTCCGGTTCACCCCCCATACGTGGTCTCCCCTCTCCGCCGCTGAGTCGACGTATGACGAGATGATCGTACCGAAGTAGGCATGCCGCAAGCTTCAGCCGATCGAGCGGTGCTAGGTGGCTGGTGTTTTTCTCGGCGTTTGGGGTGTTGTGGTCTGGTAGAATTACAGGTGTGTGGTTCGGTGTTGTGGGGAGGTTGGTGTTGTGACGGTTGGTGTTGAGCCGTGTCAGGCTGATTTGTTCAAGGGGACGCGGTTTGTGGGCGAGCGGGTGGGTCCTGGTTCGATTTTTGCGGTGTTGTTCGGTGAGGGTGCCCGGTTGTTTCCCGAGGGGATGTTCGATGATTTGTTCTCGTCGCGGGGGCGGCGCAGTGTGCCGCCTCGGGTGGTGGCGACGGTGATGGTGTTGCAGCGCTGGTTCGGTTTGTCGGACCGTGAGGCGGTGGCGGCGTTCGAGTTCGATGCGCGTTGGCGTTACGCGTGCGGGGGTTTGGACGTCGACGGCGGCGGGTTCTCCCATACGGTGTTGGTGGGGATGCGGGCCCGGTTGGCGGCGTCGGGTGCGCCGCGGCGGATCTTCGACGCGACCCTCGAGGTGGCGCGCTCGGCGGGGGCGCTGTCTCAGCGGCGGGTGCTGGACTCCGCGCCGATCTACGACGCGGTCGCGACCCAGGACACCGTCACGATGCTGCGCGCCGCGATCCGCGGCGTGTTCGAGGCCGCGGATCGCGATCTGGGGGCCATTGTGCGGGGCGCCGTCGCCGGCGGCGACTATGCGTCGCGGTCCAAGCCGGCGTGCGACTGGGACGACGCGGCGGCGCGGGAGGCCCTCGTGGCGACCATCGCCGGCGACGCCGTGGCGGTGCTCGAAGCCCTCGAGGGTCGCGCGCTGAGCGTCGAAGTCGCGCAGGGCGGGGAGTTGTTGGCCGCCGTTGTGGGCCAGGACCTCTGCGAGGACCCCGAGGGGCGCCTGGTGATCGCGCGGCGCGTGGCGCGGGACCGGATCATCTCGGTGGTGGACCGCGACGCCCGCCACGGCCACAAAACCGCAGCACGAGGCTTCGACGGCTACAAGGGCCACATCGCCACGGACCCCGACTCCGAGCTGATCACCGCCACCGCGGTCACCGCCGCCAACGCCCCCGACGCCCGACCCGCCCCCGAACTCATCGCCGACCTGCTCACCGCCGACACCGCCGCCGCCGCCGCCGCCGCCGACACCACCACCACCGACACCACCACCACCGGCACCACCGGCACTGCCGGCGACGCCGGGGAGGTTGTGGAGGACTTCGCGGGCAGGCCCACCGTCTACGGCGACTGCGCCTACGGCAGCGGCGACTTCCAGAGCCTCCTCGGCGAGCACCGCATCAACTCCAAGTGCCGCACCCAAGCGCCGCAGGCGCCCGCGGGACGCTTCACCAAGGACCGCTTCAGCGTCGACCTGGCCGCCGCGACGGTCACCTGCCCCGCCGAGGTCACCGTCGCCATCAACTACCGCCCCGACGGCGCCGGCACCGCCCGCTTCGGCGCCGACTGCGCCGACTGCGAACTCCGCGGCGACTGCACCGACGCCAAAGCCGGCAGAACCATACGCATCGGCGCACACGAAACCGCCCTCGCCGCGTCCCGAGCGCGCCAACAGAACCCGGCCTGGCGCGACGACTACCGCGCCACCCGCCCCAAAGTCGAACGCAAACTCGCGCACCTCATGCGCCGACACCACGGCGGCCGCCACGCCCGCGTGCGCGGCCAACCCAAAGTCGACGCCGACTTCAACCTCCTCGCCGCAGCCGCCAACATCGCCCGCCTCGGCGCGCTCGGACTGCACACCCGCGCCACCCACTGGGCACTCACCTGAACCCCCACCCACCCCCAACACCCCAACCACACCCGCCGGGAACACATCACCAGTATGAGTGCGAAGAGCCACCAGACAACAACCCATTCCACACCAGCCACCTAGTGTCCTGAGCCGTTAATTCGTGTGAGATATGTGGCGAGGGTTGCGAGGATGTCGTCGGCGGTGCGGTGCCAGGTGAAGGGTTTGGGGTTCTCGTTCCAGCCCTCGATCCAGGTGTTGATGGAATCCTGGAGTTCCTTGGTCGAGGTGTGGGTGCCGCGGTGGAGCCATTTGGTGGTGAGTTCGGAGAACCAGCGCTCGACGAGGTTCATCCAGGAACTGTAGGTGGGCGTGAAGTGGAAGCTGAAGCGGGGGTGTCGCAGGAGCCAGCGCTGGATCGTGGGGGTCTTGTGGGTGGAGACGTTGTCCAGGACGATGTGCACGTCGAGGTGCTCGGGCACTTCGCGGTCGATGAGGTTCAAGAATCTGCGGAACTCCTCGCTGCGGTGCCGTGCGGTCATCGCCGAGATCACCCGCCCGGAGGCGACGTCGAGGGAGGCGTAGAGGTTGGTGGTGCCGCAGCGGCGGTAGTCGTGGGTGCGCCGCTGGGGCGACCCGGGCATCAGCGGCAGCATCGGCGCGGTGCGGTCGAGGGCTTGGACCTGCGTCTTTTCGTCGACGCAGAACACCACCGCGGCCTCCGGGGGGTTCAAGTAGAGGCCCACGACGTCGCGGACCTTGTCGATGAACTGCGGGTCCGGGGACACCTTGAATTCCCCGAGGCGGTGCGGCTGGAGGCCGAAGGCCCGCCAGATCCGGCTGATCGCCCTCTGCGACATGCCCACCTCGGCGGCCATCGACCGCGTCGACCAGTGCGTCGCCCCCGGCGGGGCCTCCTCAAGAGTCCTCACGAGCACCTCCTCGATCATCTCATCGGTGATCGTGCGCGGCCGACCCGGACGCGGCTCATCGACGAGCCCGTCCAGGCGCCGCACGGCGAACCGGCCCCGCCACTTGCCCACCGTCGCCGCACAACACCCCAAACGCTCGGCGATGTCCTTGTTCAACTCCCCGCCCGCGGCGCCCAACACGATCCGAGAACGCAACGCCAACGCCTGCGACGACGACGGCCGCCGCGCCCAACGCTCCAACACCTCCCGCTCAGACCCACTGAGCACAACCACAACCGCACGCCTGCCGCGCCGCTGAGCCATGATCAACTCCGATCACCGCCCCCTTGCCGCCACCAGCATGACACACCCAACCCCTCAAACCAACGAATTAACGGCTCACGACACTAGGAGTGTGCTGAGTAATCGACGGCAGGCGCCGATCGGACCGCCGGATCATGGATTCCGGCTGTGAGTATGTGTGGTGTGTGCTGGAGGTGGTGTCAGGCTGGCGCCGGTGGTGTGGACGTGACTCCGATTCCGGTTGACCGTTGGGATCCGTGTGTGGTCCGTTCGTGTTCTGCGAAGGATTTGTCCGTCCGCGCCGCCGGCGCCGGTTGGGCGTGTTGCCGTTGACCTGATCAGAAGCCTGTCCGCCCTGGTGGTGTGACCCGTCACAGTGTTGTCGCGGTGACCCGTCTCCGGCGCACCGCACGTCACGACACCAAAAGGAGAGGCATCATGGATGTGCACAGCGTAGAGCACCTGGTTGGTATCGACCCGGACCGGGACCGCGTCACGGCCACCGTCGTGGCCGCTGTCACGCGCGCCGAGGTCGCCGTCGGGGTCTTCGAGACGACCCAGGCGGGCTATCGGCGCTTGGTGCGCTGGGCGAACCGGCACAGCCGCCGGGGCGACCGGGCGTTCTGCGTCGAAGGCGCCGGCAGCTATGGCGCCGGCGTGGCCGCGCACCTCGCCGGCGCCGGCGAGGCGGTCGTGGAGTTCTCCCACCCCGCCGGGCCCCCCAGCGCCGACGGCGCCAAAACCGACGCGCTCGACGCCCGCCGCGCCGCCCTGGAGACCCTCGGACGCGCCCACCCGGCGATCCCCCGAGCCCGCGGCGCCCGCGAAGCGCTGCGCGCCATCGAAACCACCCGCCGCGGCGCCCAAGGGGCCCGAGTCACCGCCATCAACGCGCTCCGGGCCCTCCTCGTGACCGCCCCGGCGGACCTGCGCGACGAACTCCGCGGCCTGCCCCGCGCCGCGCTGGTGCGCCGCTGCGCCGCGCTGCGCCCCACCGCAGAGAACCCGCCCAGCGAACGCACCGCCACCAAACTCGCGCTGCGCGCCCTCGCCGCGCGCATCAGACACCTCGACAACGAGATCACCACCCACACCCAACACATCGCCGCCCTCATCCGCGCCGTCGCCCCCCAACTCCTCGCCGAACCCGGCGTCGGCCCCATCACCGCCGCACAGATCTACATCGCCTGGTCCCACCCCCGCCGCTGCCGCAACGAAGCCGCCTTCGCCCGCCTCGCCGGCGTCGCGCCCCTCGACGCCTCCAGCGGACAAACAACCCGCCACCGACTCAACCGACGCGGCGACCGCACCCTCAACCAAGCCCTCCACACCATCACCCTCACCCGCATCCGCACCTGCCCCCAAACCCAGGCCTACATGGCCAAACGCCGAACCAACGGCAAAACCACCCGAGAAGCCCGACGCTGCCTCAAACGCTACATCGCCCGCCACCTCTACCGACTCCTCGAACACCCCCCAACAACAACTTGACAAACATAGAAGCATCCTTCGCCGGAATGACAGAGGGCGTCGCCCGCAGCATTACTCAGCAGTCTCCCAGGGCGGCCCGCAGGCGCGGTTGGCCTTCGCCGGAATGACAGAGGGCGTCGCCCGCAGCATTACTCAGCAGTCTCCCAGGGCGGCCCGCTGGCGCGGCCGGCGTTTGGGCTCATGGCGATGCCTCAAGCGGAGGTATCGCTTGCTCGCGAGCCGTCGAGGCCGAGAGGTAGATCGCATCGACGATCCGTTGCACGACAAGCGCCTGGTGTCCGGTAGCGCATGGCTCGCGACCCTCTTGCGCGGCTGCGACGACATCTCCGATCAATCGCTCGACGGACTGCGGAAACGAGACATCCGATGCAGCGTTGGGCGGTAGAAGGTCGACAGTCGAGCCATCCTCGGCCTCGGCTCTTATTGCGAGCGGATCGAACCAGACTTGAGCGTCTTCGCCGATTGCGGTGAGTTCGTATTTCCAGGGTTGAGGTCCGGTGGGCGGCGGTTGATTATCGATCCACGAGCCCTCGATTGTGAGCCAGAACCCGCCGTCGAATCGTACGTGAGCACTGAACAGGTCCTCGGCGTCGTATCGCGCAGCCGCTGTCCGGTCCGGGGCCGTCGAGCCTCGCTTCGTCGGGAAGAGGGTCGCCATGCTGGCCGAGGCCGATACCGGCTCCGGGAATCCGGCGAAGTAGAGCGCCAGGTCGAGAAGGTGGACTGCCGAAGCGGCCAGAGCTCCACCACCGGAGATCCCGCGCCGGTAGTGTTCTCCCCACCACGGAATCTCGTCGTTCGCACACGCACGCGTATAGACAGGTCGACCGAAGCGTCCGCCGCGGATGAACGAATTGATCGCCATGGAATTCGGCATGAACCTCATGTTGAATCCAACCGCGAGGAACTTGCCGGCGCGCCGAGCAGCGTCGACCATTGCCACACCTTCCGCAGCATTCATCGCCAGTGGTTTCTCGCAGAGAACGTGGGCACCTCGGCTGAAGGCCGCGACGGTCATCTCCGCGTGGTGGACGGGCATGGTGCAGATCGTGACCAGCTCGAGGCGCTCGGAGTCAAGCAGCTTGCGGTAGTCCCTGTACGAGTTGGCGACGCCATACTCATGCGCCACGCTCCCAACTCGATCAGGATCGATATCGGCGACCGCTGCGACTTCGACATCAGGGAGCTTGCTGAGAACGTCGACGTGAAGCCGACCCTGAAACCCGCAACCGATGACCCCCACTCTCATGACACGCCCTCGGACATCGAAAACACCCGCCGGAGTCGTGACGTCCATCCGGCTGCCCGCGCAGTCATTGCCGTCATGGGTGCCGTCCTCTCAGCGGGCGAAGTTCTTGTGGTGCAGGCCGCGGAAAACGCTATGCCAGGCCGAGGCGCTGGGCGAGGCCTATGCGCTGGAGCTTGCCGGTGGGGCCCTTGGGCAGTTCGTCGCAGAACACGACACGGCGGGGGACCTTGAACGCGGCCAGCGAGCGACCGACGTGCTCGCGCAATTCGGCCTCGCTGACGGTGGCGCCCTCGGCCGGCACGACCGCGGCGGCCACCTCCTCGCCGAGCTTGTCGTGCGGCATGGCGAACGTGACGGCCTGCGCGACCGCCTCGTGGCGCAGCAGCACCTCGTCCACCTCGAGGGGTGAGACCTTCTCGCCGCCTCGGTTGATCTGCTCCTTCAGGCGGCCGGTGAGGAACAGATAGCCGTCGCCGTCCACGTAGCCCTCGTCCCCGGTGCGGAACCAGCCGTTCGTGAAGGCGGCCTCGTCGGCGGTGGGATTGTTCTCGTAGCCGTCGATGATCGTGGGACCCTTGATCGACACCTCGCCACGGCTACCGGCAGGCAGCCAACGGCCCGACCCGTCGAGAACCGTCAGGTCGATCCCCGTCGGCAGACCAACCGATCGGCTCTTGGCCTCGCCGGGAGGCAGCGGGTTGGCGCACATCTGGTGCGTGGCCTCGGTCATGCCGTAGGCCTCGATGACGGGAACCCCGAACAGCTGCCGCAGGTCGTCGAGCACCGGCGCCGGTAGCGACGCCGAGGATGACCGAACGAAGCGCAGTCCCGCGGACTTGGCCTCGGTCGCGTGGCGGCCCGAGCGGGCCAGCACCATCTGGTGCATCGTGGGAACGGCCGTGTAGTAGGTGGGGCGCAGCCGGCCGAGCTGGGAGAAGAACCTGAACGCATCGAACCCCTCGGTGCAGGCCACCGATCCGCCCGCCGAAAGCGGTGCCAGCAGGCCGGCCAGGAGACCGTGGATGTGGAACAGCGGCATGACGTTCAGCGAGCGGTCAGCCCCCGTGAACTGCAGCGAGGCAGCGATGCCAGCCGCTGAGCAACAGAGATTGCGCTGGCGCAGCGGCACGATCTTCGGCCGCGAGGTGGTGCCCGAGGTGTGCAGCACGAGGGCCACGTCGTCGGGTCGGGGATCGGCGCCATCGGAAGTCCGTCCGGCTCGACTCTCCGCCCGCGACCCGTCGGCGACCTGCGGCGGTGAGCCGTCGGCGACGAGTTCGAAATCGGCCAGCGTCCCCTGCATCCGCAGCCGCAGGACGCCGTCGCCCGCGGCTTCCCGGGCCGCCTCACCGCCACTGTCACCGGTGATGAGCACCCGCGCCCCCAGGTCCTCAAGGTAGAAGCGCAGTTCGTCGGTGCGGTAGCGGGGGTTCAGCGGCGCCGCGCAGCCAGTGACGGCGGCCGCCAGGAACGCCACAGCGGCGGCAAGGCCGTTCGGCAGCACGATGGCGATGCGGTCGTTGGTGCCGACACTCTGGACGCGCATCCAGTCGCGGAGCCTTGCCAGCGTGGCGCGCAACTCGGCGTGCGACACCACCGAACCGTCCTCGGCAAGGAGGGCGGGGTCGCCAGCGGCGCCCGCGCTCAGGAGATCCCAGACGGTGTCAGGCATCGGTCGCCCCATGGACTCCGACGGAGATGCGCGAGCTGTGGTGCCGGACGGTGGATTCCGGCCTACGCCGGAATGACGGGGGCAGGGGCCGGAATGACGGTCGCCGAGGGTGGGGGATGTCGGGGGCGGGGTCGGATCGATTACGGAGGCGAGATCCGGACACGCCACCGGCGGTCCCCACCCGGACAGGCCGAGGACTCTGCTGCGGGGCGACTCTGGTGACCAACACGTTCAGGCAGGTTGCGCGGCCTGAAGGCGGCGGTTCAGGAGCGCGACCAGGGCGTAGACCGCGGAGATGGTCGGCGTGGGGACGCCGGTGAACTCGCCCAGCTCGACGAAGACGCCGATCAGCGGGTCCACCTCGAGCGGACGGCCGGCCTCGACATCCTGCAGCATGGAGGTCTTGTGCTCCCCCACCTTCTCGGCGCCGACGATCCGCTGCTCGACCGTGATGCGGATCCGCACACCGAGCCGTCGGGCGATCTCCGCGGCCTCGTTCATCATCGCCGCGGCCAGCCCGCGAGTGGCCTCGTTGCGGCAGATCTGCGCAAGTGTGGCGCCGGTCAGGGCGCTGATGGGGTTGAAGGCCAGGTTGCCCCAAGCCTTCACCCAGAGGTGCGACCGGATGTCGGTCAGCACCCGGGACGTGAACCCCGCCTCGCCGAACGCCGCGGCAACGGCTCGAGCGCGCTCGGAGCGGGTTCCGTCCAGCTCACCCAACGGGAACCGGTCGCCCTCCACGTGCGCGATCACGCCGGGGGCCGCCTTCGTCGCCGCCGGGTAGGCGATGCAGCCGACGATGCGGTCCGCCGGCACGGCCGCCGCCAGCACGCCATCGGGGTCGAGGGTCCGCAGACGCCGCCCGTCGTGCTCGCCGCCGTGGCGTTCGAAGTACCACCACCCGATGCCGTTCTGCACCGGGACGACGACGGTGTCGGGCCCGTAGAGATGACCCAACCGGTCGGCCACCGAAGCGATCTGATGGGCCTTCAGGGCCAGGACCACCACCTCGTGCGGGCCGAGGGAGGCGAAGTCGTCCGACGCCACGATGCCGGGCCCGACGATCTCGGTACCGTCGGCCTCCACCAGCCGGAGCCCGTTGCGCCGGATTGTGGCCAGGTGTTCCCCCCTGGCCACCACACTCACTGCCTGACCCGCCGCGGCCATCCGCACGGCCAGCAAACCCCCGATGGCTCCGGCCCCCACGACGCAGACCCGCACCGGCGCAGTCTGCCACGAAAACCGAAAGAACCCGTCCGGCGCTCGGCGCGGGACGGGTTCAGGCGAAAATCCGGCGGCGACCTACTCTCCCAGGACGTCTCCGTCCAAGTACCATCGGCGCTGGTGGGCTTAACTGCCGTGTTCGGGATGGGAACGGGTGTGGCCCCACCGCTATGACCACCGGAGATTTGTCAACCGAGGCAACCCTCGAGAACTCCACAACGAGCACGAACATTTCACCGCAAGAGTGTTTGAAACCAAGCCCTCGGCCGATTAGTACCGGTCAGCTGAACACGTTACCGTGCTTACACTTCCGGCCTATCAACGTGGTGGTCTACCACGGGCCTTACCCGGCTAACCCGGTGGGAGATCTCATCTTGGAACAGGCTTCCCGCTTAGATGCTTTCAGCGGTTATCCTTTCCGCAGGTCGCTAACCAGCCGTGCCCTTGGCAGGACAACTGGCACACGAGAGCTGCGTCCGTCCCGGTCCTCTCGTACTAAGGACAGCTTTCCTCAAATCTCCTACGGTCACAGAGGATAGAGACCGAACTGTCTCACGACGTTCTAAACCCAGCTCGCGTACCGCTTTAATGGGCGAACAGCCCAACCCTTGGGACGTGCTACCGCCCCAGGATGCGATGAGCCGACATCGAGGTGCCAAACCTTGCCGTCGATATGGACTCTTGGGCAAGATTAGCCTGTTATCCCCGGGGTACCTTTTATCCGTTGAGCGACGGCGCTTCCACACGCAACCGCCGGATCACTATGCCCAGCTTTCGCTCCTGTTCGACTTGTAGGTCTCACAGTCAAGCTCCCTTGTGCCATTACACTCGCCGCCTGATTGCCAACCAGGCTGAGGGAACCTTTGGGCGCCTCCGTTACTTTTTAGGAGGCGACCGCCCCAGTCAAACTACCCACCTGCCACTGTCTCCGATCCGGATTACGGACCTAGATTAGGTGCCCAGCATACAAAGAGTGGTATTTCAAGATTGACTCCACACGGGCTAGCGCCCATGCTTCTCAGTCTCCCACCTATCCTACACAAGGTATACCAAACACCAATATCAGGCTGCAGTAAAGGTCCACGGGGTCTTCTCGTCCTTCTGCAACTAACGAGCATCTTTACTCGTACTTCAATTTCGCTGGGCCTATGGTTGAGACAGTGGGAAAGTCGTTGCGCCATTCGTGCAGGTCGGAACTTACCCGACAAGGAATTTCGCTACCTTAGGACCGTTATAGTTACGGCCGCCGTTTACCGGGGCTTAGGTTCAGAGCTTCGCCCTAATGGGCTAACCCCTCCCCGTAACCTTCCGGCACCGGGCAGGCGTCACAGCGTATACATGGTCTTACGACTTCGCACGCTGCTGTGTTTTTAGTAAACAGTCGCTCTCCCCTGGTTTGTGCCACCTCCTCGAACTCTGGACGCGAAGTCCTTCACCCGCGGAGGTCATCCTTCTCCCGAAGTTACGGATGCAATTTGCCGAGTTCCTTAACCATAGTTCACCCAATCGCCTTGGTATTCTCTACCTGCCCACCTGTGTCGGTTTGGGGTACGGGCACCATGAGAACTCACTAGCGGATTTTCTCGACAGCATGGGATCAGTCACTTCACCTGTGGCGGTTCGGCGTCACGTCTCGGGCTTTCTGGGGAGCGGACTTACCTACGCCCCGCCCTACACGCTTACCCCGGGTCTACCATCGCCCGGGCTGACCTACCCTTCTGTGTCCCCGCTTCGCTGGCGTCCCTGATATGGGTCGGTTCGTCCGGACCCCTAGAGGTCCGTCATCCCCTTAGCAATATCAGTTCTGCCTTGGCGCGCTCATAGTGGTACCGGAATATCAACCGGTTGTCCATCGACTACGCCTCTCGGCCTCGCCTTAGGTCCCGACTTACCCTGGGAGGATTAGCCTTCCCCAGGAACCCTTGGGCTTTCGGCGGAGGGGTTTCTCACCCCTCTCTCGCTACTTATACCAACATTCGCACTCGACCACGCTCCACGTCCGTTCACACGGCCGCTTCACTGCTGAGATCGACGCTCCGCTACCGCTCCTGCCATCTGGCAGAAACCCGCGGCTTCGGCTCTGGACTTGAGCCCCGTTAAATTGTCCGCGCAGGATCACTCGACCAGTGAGCTATTACGCACTCTTTCAAGGATGGCTGCTTCTAAGCCAACCTCTTGGCTGTCTGGGCAATCCCACTTCGTTTACCACTTAGTCCAGAATTAGGGGCCTTAGCCAGCGGTCTGGGCTGTTTCCCTTTCGACCCCGAAGCTCATCCCCCGGGGTCTCACTGCCGCGCTGTGGAGCCATGGCATTCGGAGTTTGGCTGGGTTCAGTAAGCTTGTGGGCCCCCTAGTCCATCCAGTGCTCTACCTCCATGGCTAAACACGCGACGCTGCACCTAAATGCATTTCGCGGAGAACCAGCTATCACCGGGTTTGATTGGCCTTTCACCCCTATCCACAGGTCATCCGCCCAGTTTTCATCCTAGGTCGGTTCGCGCCTCCACGGAGTCTTACCCCCGCTTCACACTGCCCATGGATAGATCACCCGGCTTCGGGTCTACGGCATGCGACTATACGCCCTATTCAGACTCGCTTTCGCTCCGGCTCCCCCTCGAGGGTTAACCTTGCCACATACCGTAACTCGTTGGCTCATTCTTCAAAAGGCACGCCATCGCGGCTCCGAGACGGATCTCAGAACGACGCTTTGACTGCTTGTAGACCAGCGGTTTCAGGTACTATTTCACTCCCCTCCCGGGGTACTTTTCACCTTTCCCTCACGGTACTAGTTCACTATCGGTCGCCTACGTATACTTAGCCTTACGAGGTGGTCCTCGCAGATTCACGCCGAATTTCTCGGGTACGGCGCTACTTGGGATACTCGAACGGAGGCTGATCAGCTTTCGCGTACAGGGCTCTTACCTTCTGTGGCGTGCCTTTCCAGTACACTTCCGCTAGCCGTCAGCTTTGTAACTCCGTGCCGGAACCGGTGTTCCGACGATCAAGTCCCACAACCCCACACTGGCAACGCCACCGGGCTATCACACCAATGCGGTTTAGGCTCATCCCATTTCGCTCGCCGCTACTCAGGGAGTCGCTATTGCTTTCTTTTCCTCGGGTTACTGAGATGTTTCACTTCACCCGGTTCCCTCTACCGGCCCTATGTATTCAAGCCGGAGTGACACCCGATTAAAGGTGCCAGGTTTCCCCATTCGGACATCCCCGGGTCGACACTTACTCGACAGCTCTCCGGGGCTTATCGCAGCCAGTCACGTCCTTCATCGGTAGTAGGCGCCAAGGCATCCACCGTTGGCCCTTAGTAGCTTGGGTTTTCAGTACTTCTTCGCGTGACTTCTCGTAAGAAGTCACTGCGGAAAAATGCTCGTGCTCGCAATGCAGTTCTCAAGGGACCACCGGGGCCACCCCGGAAAGCGGGGCGTTGCCTCGGCTGGGACGCCATAGGGGCGCTCCCTCAAAACGGAAGAGAAGACGGGATACCAGTGCATCAACTGGGAGTCTCTCATTCATGACCCGGTTGGGCCAGTAACAAGAGTGTTACTCCTTAGAAAGGAGGTGATCCAGCCGCACCTTCCGGTACGGCTACCTTGTTACGACTTCACCCCAGTCGCCAACCCCACCTTCGGCAGCTCCCTCCCTGACGGGTTGGGTCACTGACTTCGGGTGTTGCCAACTCCCGTGGTGTGACGGGCGGTGTGTACAAGGCCCGGGAACGTATTCACCCCGGCGTTGCTGATCCGGGATTACTAGCGACTCCGACTTCATGGAGTCGAGTTGCAGACTCCAATCCGAACTGAGACCGGCTTTAAGGGATTCGCTTCACCTCGCGGTGTTGCAGCCCGTTGTACCGGCCATTGTAGCATGTTTGCAGCCCTGGACATAAGGGGCATGATGACTTGACGTCGTCCCCACCTTCCTCCGAGTTGACCCCGGCAGTCTCCTACGAGTCCCCGGCATTACCCGCTGGCAACATAGGACAAGGGTTGCGCTCGTTGCGGGACTTAACCCAACATCTCACGACACGAGCTGACGACAGCCATGCACCACCTGTGTAGGACCCCGAAGGACACCATATCTCTATGGCTTTTCCCTACATGTCAAACCCAGGTAAGGTTCTTCGCGTTGCCTCGAATTAAGCAACATGCTCCGCCGCTTGTGCGGGCCCCCGTCAATTCCTTTGAGTTTTAGCCTTGCGGCCGTACTCCCCAGGCGGGGCACTTAATGCGTTAGCTACGGCACGGAACCCGTTGATTAGGCCCCACACCTAGTGCCCACCGTTTACGGCGTGGACTACCAGGGTATCTAATCCTGTTTGCTACCCACGCTTTCGCTCCTCAGCGTCAGTTTCGGCCCAGAGCGCCGCCTTCGCTGCTGGTGTTCCTCCCGATATCTGAGCATTTCACCGCTACACCGGAAATTCCACGCTCCTCTACCGAACTCTAGTCATGGCAGTTTCAGATGGCTTCTCAGAGTTGAGCCCTGAGCTTTCACACCTGACTTACCGAACCGCCTACGAGCCCTTTACGCCCAATGAATCCGGACAACGCTCGCTCCCTACGTGTTACCGCGGCTGCTGGCACGTAGTTGGCCGGAGCTTCTTCTGCAGGTACCGTCATTTTCGTCCCTGCTGAAAGGGGTTTACAACCCGAGGGCCTTCGTCCCCCACGCGGCGTGGCTGCGTCAGGCTTTCGCCCATTGCGCAAGATTCCCCACTGCTGCCTCCCGCAGGAGTCTGGGCCGTGTCTCAGTCCCAGTGTGGCTGATCGTCCTCTCAGACCAGCTACCCGTCGATGCCTTGGTGAGCCGTTACCTCACCAACTAGCTGATAGGCCGCGAGACCCTCCCGAAGCACCGGAGCCTTTCCTCGTCGCGGCATGCGCCGCAACGGGGGCATCGGGTATTAGCCACAGTTTCCCGTGGTTATCCCCGTCTTCGGGGCAGGTTCCTCACGTGTTACTCACCCGTTCGCCACTAGATGCCCGAAGGCATCTCGTTCGACTTGCATGTGTTAGGCCCGCCGCCAGCGTTCGTCCTGAGCCAGGATCAAACTCTCCGTCGACATCTCGGGCCCGCGGCGGCGAACCGCCCCGAACCGTCGAATCTGTGCTGCGTCCGTGATATTCCTTGCACGTCCGCAGCTTGGAGAGCCGGACGAGGGTGCCTACCCACGTCCGACAATCCGGAATTGTTGGGTAGGCCGCGCCGGACAAGGAATCCGACGAGGCCACCCGCACTGGCATTCGTCTTCTCTTCCGTTTTCAAGGAGCGCACCGGTCGCCGCAACCCGCAGACGGGCGCGAACGACGCACACAAGGTGGCGTCCTCCCTTCGCCTCGCTATCTCGCCGGTCCGGTCTGCGGCCGTCCAGCGCGTTCCGAGTGCGAAGGTGGGCGGCCAGCGTAACCGTCGGGAGCCGCGACCGCAACCACCGCCAGCTGTCCGGCAGGGCGTTCCGCTCGTACCGGCAGGTCGACCGCCGCGCAGTGGATTCCGGCCTCCGCCGGAATAACGGCGGATGGGGCGGCAACGATCGAGCAGGGTGGCGATCAGCCGGTTGCGAACGGGATCAGCCGGTCGGCGTGGACTGCGACGCCACAGCGTGGGGGTTGACCATGATCAGCCTGCGCTCGCGGCGGCCGCGTTGGAGCAAGAAGTAGCGACCGTCGACCAGCCACTCGCTGGGGATGCCACCGGCCACCTGCTCGCGGCTGATTCGCTTGCGATTGACCGAGATCGCCGACTGCGCGAGTTGCCGGCGTGCGTCGCTCATCGAGGAACAGAGGCCCGAGACGAAGAGCAGTCGCTCCATCTCACCCGGGTGAGCAAGAGACTCGGGATGAACCAGAATGTGGCGTTCGAATGCCTGGAGGGCATCCATCATCTCAGCGGTCAAAGGCTCCGTACCGAAGAGAGCCCGCGCCGCGAGCCGGGCTTTCGCCAACTGGTCGGGCTGATCGGGCGTGTTGTGCACGAATCTCGTGACCTCGTCCCCAAGACGGTTCTGCGCCAGGCGCTTGCCTGGGTCGCTCTCGTGCTCGGCCACGATGTCGTTCACGGTGCTCATCGGCAGCAGAGTGAGTTGCGCCAGCAGGCGCCCGACATCGGCGTCGTCGGTGCGCAGCAGGTATTGGTGCATCTCGAACGCGCTTGTCCGTTCGGGACTGAGCCAGATCGTGCCCTCAGCGGTCTTGCCGAATTTGGCCCCGTCGGCACGGGTGAGCAGCGGCCAGGTGAGCCCGTGCGCCACCCCGCCGGAGCGGCGGCGGATCAGGTCGACGCCGGCGACGATGTTGCCCCACTGGTCCGAGCCGCCGACCTGCAGCCGGCAGTCATGCTGCTCGTAGAGGCACCAGAAGTCGAATGCCTGTAACAGCATGTAGCTGAACTCGGTGTAGGAGATGCCCTGCTCGCTGGCCAGGCGGCTGCTGACCGACTCCCGCGCCAGCATCTGTGAGACGGTGAAGTGCTTTCCCACGTCGCGGAGAAAGTCGAGCACGCCGACCGGCGCTGTCCAGTCGTGGTTGTTGACCACGAACTCGCTCGGCGCTCCGACGAACGCAGCGAACTGCTCGCGGATGCCTGCCAGGTTCGCCGCCAGGGTGGCTTGATCCAGCAGGTTGCGCTCGTCGGAGCGGCCGCTGGGATCGCCCACCATGCCCGTCGCGCCGCCCACCAGCGCGATCGGGTCGTGTCCGGCCTCGGCGAAACGCCGCAGCACCAGAACGCCGATGAGGTTGCCGAGGTGCAGGCTGGCGGCCGACGGGTCGATCCCCAGGTAGAGAACCGCCGGGGGCTCCGCCAGCAGCGATCGCAACCCCGCCGGATCGGTGGTGTCGTGGACGAGCCCCCTCTCGGCGAGGTCGTCCAGCACCCCTGCGCCTGGCGTCGATGCGTGCCTGCTCATAGGTTCGCCGTCCCGTCCTGTGTGTCGGTGCCGTCCTGGTGACATGCCGCGTCCCCTCGGGGAGCGCCGGGGCAACACCACCGAGGATCGTGCGCCCGAGTCTGCCCCCGGATTCGCCGCGTCTGTCGTTGCCGTGGCGCACCGGATGTGCTCTCGTAGGCTCTGAACGTCGCCGTGTCCCCCATTCTCGCGCGCCGCCGCACCGCCCTGCGCCTGGGCTCGGTGGTCCTCGCCGTCGCTCTGGCCGCCGGAGCCTGCACCTACGAGACGCGTGATCTGCAGGTGTCGCTGCCGACGACAGCCCAGTCCTCGTTCATCTACGACGCTCAGGGCCGGCTGATCACCACCTTCCGCGGCGAGCAGCACCGGCGGAACCTGGAGTCGCTCGACGACGTGCCGCGCATCCTGCAGGACGCCGTCGTGGCCATCGAGGACGAGCGTTTCTGGCAGCACCAGGGGGTGGACGTGCGGGCGCTGCTGCGTGCGGCCCGCTCCAACATCTCCGTCGACGGTGTCTTCCAGGGCGGATCCACGATCACCCAGCAGTACGTGGGCCGAGCCTTCCTGGACCGCACCGAGATCACGGTCAGCCGCAAGATCGAGGAGATCGCCTTGGCGCTGCAACTCGAGCGCGCCTACACGAAGGAGTTCATCCTCCTGCAGTACCTGAACACCGTGAACTTCGGAGAGGGCGCCTACGGGGTGCTGACCGCGGCCAAGGAGTACTTCGACAAGGAACTCGATGAGCTGACGCTCGCCGAGGCAGCGCTGCTGGCGGGGCTGATCCAGGCGCCGTCGGCCCGCAACCCCTACGAGAACAGGCCCTCGGCCATCCAGCGGCGCGAAGCGGTGCTCGAGCGGATGCTCGCCAACAACTGGATCACCGGCAAGGAATTCGACCAGGCCCGTACCGAACCGCTACGCCTGGCACCCCGCGTCGCCACGCTCGAGGAGGAGTACGAGTACGGGTACTTCGTGGAGGAGGTGAGGCAGTGGATCCTCACCGACGCCCGCTTCGGCTCGACCCCCGACGAGCGGGTGCGGCTGCTGTTCGAGGGAGGACTGCACATCTACACCACGCTGAACCCCGAGGTGCAGCGCAGCGCCGAGGCGGCGCTCACGACGATCCTGCCCTGGGAGGGCGGTCCCTCGGCGGCGATCGTGGTGATCCGCAACGACACCGGACACGTGGAGGCGATGGTGGGCGGGCGCGACTTCTTCGGCGAGGCGGCCTCGGCCCGATTCAACCTCGCCACGCAGGGCGGCCGCCAGGCGGGGTCCGCGTTCAAACCGTTCGTGCTGGCCGCGGCCCTCGAGCAGGGCATCCAGATGAGCGCCCTGTACCCGGCCCCGTCCGAGATCGAACTCCCCATACCGGGGCTCGAGGAGACCTGGGAGGTCGGCAACTTCTCCAGCACCGGCGGCGGCGGGCTCTTGACCCTGCGCGAGGCGCTGGTGCGGTCCATCAACACGGTGTTCGCCCAACTCATGGCCGATGTGACGCCGGAGGCCGGCGTGGGCATGGCGCAGCGCCTGGGAGTTGCGTCACCACTGCAACCGGTGCTGGCCGCCGTGCTGGGAAGCGAGGACGTGACCGTCCTGGACATGGCCGCGGCGTACTCCACGCTCGCACGGCGGGGGATCTACGTGCGCCCGACGATGGTCACACGGGTGACCCGGCTGGACGGCACGGTGCTGTACGAGCACGAGCCCCACTCGACGCGGGTGCTGGACAGCCGGATCGCCGACGAGTTGTCCGACGTGATGGTGGAGGTCGTGGAGGGTGGGACCGGTCGGCGGGCGGGCCTTCCGGGACGGCAGGTGGCCGGCAAGACCGGGACCGCGGAGAACTTCGTGGATGCCGGGTTCACCGGCTACACCCCCCAGTACACGACGGCCGTGTGGGTGGGCTTCCCGGACGCGCAGATCCCGATGGAGCCGCCCACGACTGAGCGCGACGTGACAGGTGGTTCGTACCCTGCGGAGATCTTCGGTCTGGTGATGGCCGACATCCACGAGGGGCTCAGCCCCCGGCCGTTCGCCACGAGCGTGCCCACGACGACGACCACCCAGTACCCGCCGGTCGTGGAGGTGCCGTCGGTGATCGACCTGCCGCGGGAGGAGGCCATCGACGTCATCGAGGAGGCGTACCTCGACATCCGGGTGTCGGAGGTGGTTCGTGCAGGGGTGGAGCCGGGCACCGTGGTGAACCAGATCCCGCGGGCGACGGAACTGGCATCGGGAGGCAGCGCCGTGATCATCGAGGTGGCCGTCGAGCCACCCGAACCGAAGCCCGAGCCGGAGCCGGCCGAGGTGCCCGAGGAGCCGGCCGGGGAGGAGCCCGGCGGGGAGCCCGAGGATGAGGGGTCCGGCGGCGAGCCGTCGGACGGAGAGCAGCCGGGCGAGGGCGAGGGACAGCAGCCCGGGACCGGTAGCGAAGTCGGCGAGGAGGGCAACGGCGGCGCGCAGGACGGCGGGCAGCCCGGTGCCGGGGAAAGCGAGCAGAACACCCTGGAGGTGGATCAGTGACAAGCTCGAACCAGCACCGCGAAGTTCAGAACTGGCTCGACTCGATGCGCGGCGCGGACGACTCCGAGACCGGCGGGCACGGCGGCAACCCGCGGTGGCTGCCGAAGAGTCGCACCGGCGCCGCGGTGGCAGTCGTGGCGCTGCTGGTGATGGCCGGGTTCTGGATCTGGGCGTTCTCCCCGCTGGCACCCAGCGGCCATCCCGACGTCCTCAACAACGTCGTCTTCGCCCACAACGCCCAGGACATCTGCGCCGCCGCCGTCACAGAAGTCGGCCGCCTACCCGGAGCGGCCGAGGCGACCGGACCTGAGGACCGGGCGACTCAGCTCGTGGGGTCCACCTTGTTGTTCGAGGAGATGGTCGCCGAACTGCGGGTCGAGGCCGACGACCTGGTGGTCGGAGCCGACGTCGACCTCGTGGACGCCTGGCTCGCCGACTGGGAGACCTACCTGGACGACCGACGCGCCTACGCCGGCACTCTCGCCGGGGGCAGCGATCCCCCGTTCACGGTGACCGCCCGCGACGGCGAGGGCGTGACGAGCTACATCGACATCTTCGCCGAGGTCAACGCCATGCCGAGCTGCGCCACGCCCGGGGACGTCTGAACCGCCGCCGATCGCCGAGCGCGAACACTGACCGCGGAGGGTGGGGGTTCCGGGGGCCAGCGCAGGCGGCCATTCCGAGGCCGCCGGAGCGCCGCCGGAATCCCCGCCCGGCCCTTCAGCCACGCGAGATCGGACACATCTCGTGCCCGTCGGAGGCGGGAACTGAGCGCTAGGTCTCGACGCGGCCCGAGAGGTAGAGACGGTCGACGTCGAGGCCGAGTCTCTCGCTGCGAGCGATACGGGCCTCGAGGGTGCGCTTGATCGAGGCGCTGAGAGCGTCGATGTCGAGCAGCCGCCGGGCGCCGTCGAGGTCGTTGCGATCGACGTTCACGATGCGGCCGGCCTGGGCGACGGTGACAGCGTGCGAGGTGTCCCGCTCCACGAGGCGCATCTCGTCGCCTGCGGCCACCTCGCCCTCGCGCAGCACCCGCATGAGATAGCCGGTGAACCCGGTCTCCTGCACCACGATCGAGATGTCCTTGCGGCCGTAGCGGGCGGCGATCTTGTAGCACGGCGCCCGCGGCTCGGTGACCTGCACGGCGCACGACCCCACCTCGAAGGTGTCGCCGAGGTGGACCTCGGCCTCGGTCAGGCCGGCGACGGTGAGGTTCTCGGCGAAGGCGCCCACCTCGGGGAGGTCGATCCCGAGGTCGCGCCAGAAGGGGTAGTGATCGGAGGAGTAGACGAGCACGGCCCCGTCCCTGCCGCCGTGGCCCTCGTAGACGTGCTCGTCGCCCTCGACGCCCAGGCTGTGGACGCGCACGCGCCCCGCGGCGGGTCGCTTCACGAAGGCGCTGGCGATGGTGCGGCCGCTGGAATCCAACTCGCCGACCTTCCCGACGCAGACGGCCATCACTCGACCCTGAAGCGCCTCAATCACGCCGCCAACCTACCCGTGAAGCAGTAGAGCGGGCGGACACCATTGCGAAGGCAAAGTTGTGTTGCACTATTACATGTATTACCATTCACTTCGATGACGGTCAAATGCGGCATCGGCGCAGAAGCGCCGGCGCGACTCGGCGCAGCCGGCTGCAACCGGACCGCGCAGCCTTCACCGGCAGCGGCCACCTAGAATCAGGGGCATGGACGCGGCGATTCTCGGGCCTATTCTCGGCCTTTTGACCCTTGTCCTGATCTGGATGCGCCAGGATCTCGTCGGCGTGCGGGAGCAACTCACCGGCGTGCGTGAGCGGCTGGCGCGAATTGAGGGCCACCTGGAGCTACGCGAGGACGCCCCCACCGACTCCTGAAACCGCCCGGCAAGCCATCTCGCGTGATCCCCGTGTCAGCGGGGCGGGCGGGAGACGTTGGGGTCGCCCGGCACGTACCAGCGCCAGGGGCGCTCGGTGGCGGCGGTGATACCGATGCGGCCGCTTGTGGCGTGGCGGAGCGGACGGGAATCGTGGTGCTGGAGAGCCACCGGCGAGGCGGGATCAAGGAGGTCGGCGCCGTTGTGCACGCTGTCGATGCCGAGAGCGGCGGTGAGTTTGGCGGGGCCGCTGCAGAGGTCGCGCTCGCGCTGTGCCTTGGGGCGATCGGCCCACATGGCCTCGACGCCCCGCAGCGGCGCCAGGGCACGGACGAGCACGGCCCCGCACCGCCCCTTCGGCTCGCAGACGACGTTGGCGCACCAGTGCATCCCGTAGGTGAAGTACACGTAGAGATGCCCCGGCGGGCCGAACATGACCGCGTTGCGCGGCGTGCGGCCCCGGTGGCCGTGGCTGGCCGGATCGTCGGCGCCGCCGTAGGCCTCCACCTCGACGATGCGCCCCGCCCGGTCGCCGCAGGCCAGCACCATGCCGAGCAGTTCGGGCGCGACGACCGTGACCGGTCGCTCGAAGAAAGCGCGATCCGGGTGGTTGGTCACTCCGCGGTCCGCACCTTGGGGACGCCCGTCAGCGCAGGTCGCGCCGCTGTGCTCTGGATTCCGGCCTCCGCCGGAATGACGTCGAGAGGGGCCGGAATGATATCGAGAGGGGCCGGAATGATGTCGAGGGGGGCCGGAATGCTGGGACGTAGGAGGGCTGTCACTTCTGGGGCAGGTCGAGGGTAACGAGGCGGGCGTTATCGATGGCGTAACGGCTCAGGAAGCGCCTCTGCTGATCGGAGACCGGCTCGGGTCCGCCGCCGCCGGGGCTGGTGCGGCGCGCCAGAGCGGCGCCGGGCGCCAGCAGTGCGGCGGCCTCCTGTCCCAACTCGGCGTCCACCAACTCGGCGAAGGTGCCCTCCCCCGCCAGGGCGGCGCGAACCAGTCCGGCGATGCGCTCGTGGGCCTGCCGGAACGGCACACCGCGGCTCACCAGCAGTTCGGCCAGGTCGGTAGCGGCCAGCAGCGGATCGTCGGCCGCCGCCCGCATGCGCTCGGTGTCGAAGGTTGCGGTGCGCAGCAGGCCCGCCAGAGCCGCAAGGGCGCCCTGCACCTGCGCCAGCGAATCGAAGAGCGGCTCCTTGTCCTCCTGCAGGTCGCGGTTGTAGGCCAGCGGTAGACCCTTGAGGGTGGTCAACAGGCCGGTGAGGCTGCCGATGAGTCGCCCTGCACGTCCGCGCGCAAGCTCGGCCACGTCGGGGTTCTTCTTCTGGGGCATCATCGAACTGCCCGTGGCCCAGGCGTCGTCGAGGTGCACGAAGCCCACCTCCGCGCTGGCCCACCAGACGATCTCCTCGCCGAGGCGCGACAGATGCACGCCCAGCAGAGCGAGCACGAACAGGCTCTCGGCCACGAAGTCACGGTCGCTCACGGCGTCGAGCGAGTTCTCGAAGCGGGCGGCGAAACCCATCTCGGCGGCCGTGAAGTCGGGATCGATGGACAGCGACGTGCCGGCACCGGCGCCGGCGCCCAGCGGCGACACGTCGGCGCGGCGACGGGCGTCCAGGAGTCGGTCGAAATCGCGGGTCAGCGCCCAGCCGTGAGCCAGCAGGTGGTGCGCAAGCAGCACCGGCTGCGCCCGCTGCAGGTGGGTGTAGGCGGGCAGACGGGCCTCGCCTGCGTCGTTGGCGCGCGCGATCAGTGCCTGCTGCAGATCCAGCACGCCGCGGGCGGTGGCTGCCAGTTCACGTTTGACGAAGAGTCGTAGATCGCAGGCAACCTGGTCGTTGCGGCTGCGGGCGGTGTGCAGCCGGGCACCGGCATCGCCGGCCAGTTCGGTGACACGGCGCTCCACGGCCGTGTGGATGTCCTCGTCGCCGGGGGCGAAGGCGAACTCTCCGGAAGCCAGCTCGGCCCCGGCGATGTCCAGAGCGTCCGCAACCGCGGCGCCCTCGCGCTCACTGAGCAGGCCGGCGTCCACGAGGCCGCGCACGTGGGCGTGCGAGGCGGCGATGTCGTCGGCCGCCAGCCGCTGGTCGTAGGGCAGGCTGACGGTGTACGCCATGAGCGCTTCAGCGGGTTTCACTTCCAGGCGTCCGGCCCACAGGGTGCCCCCCGGGTCGGCGTTGCTCTCAGGAGACATCGGGTGCACCCCCGGCGGCGCGCACCGCCGCGGTCCTCAGCCGCAGGGCGTGCAGCTTGATGAACCCGTCCGCGTCACCCTGGTGATAGGCGCCCTCGTCCTCCTCGAACGTGGCGACGGCGGGATCGAAGAGGCTGTCGTCCGAGCGGCGTCCCACGATCGTGACGTTGCCCTTGTAGAGCTGGAGGCGCACGACCCCGTTCACACGCTGCTGGCTCCAGTCGATCGCCGCCTGCAGCATGCGCCGCTCCGGGCTCCACCAGTAGCCGTTGTAGACGAGGGAGGCGTACCGGGGCATCAACTCGTCCTTCAGGTGCGCCACCTCCCTGTCGAGCGTGAGCGACTCGATCGCCCGGTGGGCGCGCAGCAGGATGGTTCCGCCCGGCGTCTCGTAGGCACCACGGGATTTCATGCCCACGTAGCGGTTCTCCACGAGGTCGAGTCGACCCACGCCGTGCGCCGACCCGAGGGTGTTCAACTCTGCCAGGAGCGCTCCCGGTGGCAGGGGGCGACCGTCGATGGCCACGGCGTCGCCGCGCTCGAACGTCAACTCGACGTAGAGCGGCTCGTCGGGCGCCTCGGTGGGGGCGACGATCCAGCGCCACATGGAGGGTTCGGGCTCCAGCCACGGATCCTCCAGGCGACCGCCCTCGTAGGAGATGTGCAGCAGGTTGGCATCCTCGGAGTACGGCGAGCCACCGCCGGCGGAGGCCGCGATGGGGATGCCGTGTTCGGCCGCATACGCCAGCAGCCGCTCGCGGGACGTGAGGTCCCAGATGCGCCACGGTGCGATCACCCTGATTCCCGGTGCCAGCGCGTAGGCCCCGAGTTCGAAGCGCACCTGGTCGTTGCCCTTGCCGGTGGCGCCGTGGGCGACGGCGTCGGCGCCGGCGTCGGCGGCGATCTCCACGAGCCGCTTGGCGATGAGCGGCCGGGCGATCGAGGTGCCCAGCAGGTACTCGCCCTCGTAGATGGCGTTGGCGCGGAACATGGGGAACACGAAGTCGCGGGCGAACTCCTCGCGCAGGTCCTCGATGCGGATGTCGGTCACGCCCAGGGATTCGGCCTTGGCGCGGGCCGGCTCCAGTTCCTCGCCCTGACCCAGGTCGGCCGTGAAGGTCACCACCTCGCAGCCGTACGTGACCTGCAGCCAGCGGAGGATGACCGAGGTATCCAGACCGCCGGAATAGGCCAGCACCACCTTGTGGGGGGCGCCGGGCGGAGGGGATGCCTTGGTCATCGTTCAAATCTCCTCTGTGGTGTAGGAGCGATCCGAGCCGAGGGCAGAGCGGACCGCTGGACACTGGATTCCGGCCTCCGCCGGAATGACGAAATGCCGAGGGCAGAGCGGACCGCTGGACACTGGATTCCGGCCTCCGCCGGAATGACGAAATGTGGCAGGCGATGCGGCAGGTGATGCGGCAGGCGATGCGGCAGGTGGAAGGAAATCGACATCACTCGTCTATCTCCCTCGGGTCGTCGGGCGGCTTGTCGGGGGGCAGGCCGGCGAAGGCGCGAAGCCGCTCGGCGAGAGCGCCGGCATCGCTGCCCTGCCGCGCCACCACCAGGAGGGTGTCGTCTCCGGCCACGGTGGCGAGCACGTCGGTGAGACCGGCCCGATCGAGAGCCGACCCGACGACGTGCGCCGAGCCCGGCGGCGTGCGCAGGCACACGAGGTTCTCCGAGCGGTCGGCCTCCACGACCCAGTCCCCGAGAACCCTGCGCAAGTGCTCCTCACTCATGCTGCGTTCCTGGGCGGGGAACGGCACCGCGTACACGCCCGCTCCACCGCCGACGCGCACCTTCACGGCACCCAGGTCGTCGAGATCACGCGAGACGGTCGCCTGCGTGGCGCTGACGCCGCGCGCCGCCAGCAGCTCGACGAGCTGATCCTGGCTGGTGACCGCTTCATCGCTCAGCAAGCGCTCGATGAGGTGCTGGCGCTGCCGCTTGCCGACGTTGCCGGATGTCACGTTCGCCCTCCCTTCGTCATCGTTGCCGTCATTCCATTCCCCGAACCTGGCTCATCGTCGGGTCTGCCAGCCACCAGAACAGGCCCCTAGCGGCATGCATGCGGTTGGCGGCCTGTTGCCAGACCCGCGAGCGCGGGCCGTCGATCACCGCCGAGGCCACCTCCTCGCCACGGTTTGCAGGCAGGCAGTGCAGGAAGACGGCGTGGGGAGCGGCGGCATCCATCAGTTCGGGCGTGACAGTGAAGCCGGCGAAGTCGCGCCGGCGCTGCGCCGCCTCCGCCTCCTGACCCATCGACGTCCAGACGTCGGTGTAGACGGCGTCGGCGCCCCGCACGGCCGCGCGGGGGTCGTCGAAGCAGGCCACGTCCGCACCGGCGGCGCGCAGGCGGGCGAGATGGTCGTCCCCGAAGCCGTAACCCTCCGGCGAGCCGATCCGGATGGCCATGCCGGTCAGCCCGGTGCCGAGGGCGAGCGAACTCGCCACGTTGTTGGCGTCACCCACGTAGGCGACCGTGCGCCCTTCGAGCGCGCCGAGCACCTCCTGGAGGGTCAGCAGGTCGGCGAGAGCCTGCAGCGGGTGTGCACGGTCCGAGAGCAGGTTCACGATCGGCACCGGTGCGACCGGGGCCATCCGCTCCAGGACGCTGTGATCGAAGACGCGTGCGCCGATGATTGCGTGGTAGCAGCCGAGGACCCGGGCCAGGTCCTCGGCGCTCTCGCGGGTGTCGATTCCGACCTCTTGGTCGAGGACGGAGACCGGGTGTCCGGACAGCTGGGTCACCGCCATCTCCGCGGAGTGGCGGGTGCGTGCCGACGGCTTCTGGAAGTACAACGCCACGCCGCGCCCCTCGAGCACGTTGACGCGGTACCCCAACTTGGCGCGGCTCAGCACTTCGGCCACCTCCGCCGCGCTGAGATCGTCGACGTCCAACACGTGGCGGACGGAGACCATCACTCCTCCCCGCCGCCGTGAGGATGTAGGACGGCCGCAAAGCACGCCACGGCCTCGTCGATCTCGGCGTCGGTGACCACCAGGGGCGGCGCGAACCGCACCGCTGTCGGCGTGATGGCGTTCACCACCAAGCCGGACGCCAGGCAGCCCGCAGCCACCTCGCCGGCGCTGCGGCCCAGCGCAGGATCCAGCTCGGCCGCGAGCAGCAGGCCGAGCCCGCGCACACCGGTCACGCCGGGCAACGCCTCGAGGCCGCGGCGCAGCCTGTCGCCGGCCGCGGTGGCGCAGGCCGGGGCGTCGATCTCGATCATGGTGTCGAGGACCGCGCGCGCCGCGGCCGTGGCGAGCGGTTGGCCGCCGAACGTGGTGGCGTGGTCGCCGGGGCGGAAGGCGCCGGCCACGTCGGCCCGCGCCCAGCAGGCGCCGATGGGCACGCCGTTGCCCAGCGCCTTGGCCATCGTGACCACATCGGGCGAGACGCCGCTGTACTGGTGGGCGAACCAGCGACCGGTGCGCGCCAGGCCCGTCTGCACCTCGTCGAACATCAGCAGCAGGCCACGCTCGTCGCAGAGCGCACGCAGCGCCGGCAGGTAGTCGAGGGACGGCACGTTCACGCCGCCCTCGCCCTGCACCGGTTCCACCAGCACGGCCGCGGTGGTCTCGTCGACGGCCTTCTCGACGGCGGTGACGTCGGCGAACGGCACGTGGCGGAAACCCTCGGGCAGCGGCTGGAACACCTCGTGCTTCTCGGGCTGACCGGTGGCGTGCAGGGTGGCCAGCGTGCGCCCGTGGAACGAGCGGAGTGTGGAGATGACCGTGTAGCGACCCCAGCCGGCCCAGCGGCGCGCCAGCTTGATGGCGGCCTCGTTGGCCTCGGCACCGGAGTTGCAGAAGAAGACCTGCCCTCCCCCACCCAACAGCCCGTCGAGGGTCTGCGCCACGGCGCCGTTGTGCTCGGTGGCGAACAGGTTGGAGACGTGCAGCAGGCGCTGGGCCTGCGCGGCGAGGGCCTCGGCGACCCGGGGGTGACTGTGACCCAGGCTGGTGACAGCCAGGCCGGAGAGGAAGTCCAGGTACTCCCGGCCATCGCGATCCCACAGGCGCGCTCCGGAGCCCCGCACGAACATCACCTGCGGCGGGCCGTAGCTGGGCATGAGCGGGCAGCGCTCGGCGCCGGCGGGCGCGCCCACAGCGGTGGCGTGGGGACTGGGCGGCTTCAGCGCAACCATCACGGGGCTGTGACGTCGTACAGGCGGTCGCGGAGCGACCACAATCGCCGGTAGAGAGCGTCTTGTACCTCCTCCACAGTGAGATCACTGCGGAACAACTCCGAGTGCGGGTCGGTGATGAGGATCTCGTCAAGGGCCTCTTGGGCGATAGCCGCTCGACGGTCAATCTCCGCCATCTCGGCGCCGTGCGTTAGCGCCACACCAAGACGCTCATCAAAGGCGCGGCTCTCAGCGGCCGACTCCCCCAAGTTGTACGACGCGGCGCCGACAATAGCGAGCAGGACGGCGACCGCGAGCACGCTACGCCAGTTCAGGCTTTGAAGGCGGGTGGCAAGGGTCACGATGTCCTCCTTAGGGTGGAGCTACTCGTCCGTGTCGATGGGGTGGGCTTCGGCATCACTCGACAGTCTCCTCGGGGTCGGGGCGGATCATGGTGCCGATGCCGGCGTCGGTGAACAGCTCCAAGAGCAGGACATGGGGTTGCGTGCCGTCGAGGAGATGCGCCGAGCCGACGCCGTTGCGCACGGCCTCCAGGCAGGCCTCCACCTTGGGAATCATCCCGCCCTGCACGCCGCCGGCGGCCAGGATCGTCGCCAACTCACCCGCCGTCACCTCCGACACGACGCTTGCCGGGTCGTCGACGTCGGCCAGCAGTCCCGCCACGTCCGTGAGCACGACCAGGCGCTCGGCATCCAGCGCGGCGGCGAGGGCGCCGGCCACGGTGTCGGAGTTGATGTTGTACGGCTGAGCGGCGTCGTCGGCCCCGATCGTGGAGACGACGGGGATGTAGCCCAGTTCCTGCAGGCTGCGCACGATGCCGGGGTCCACCGCCGCCACCTCGCCGACGAAACCGAGCGCCGGATCGCGCGGCGCAGCCCGGATCAGGCCGGCGTCCTCGCCGGACACGCCCACCGCCAGGGGGGCGCGTGCGTTGATGGCCGAGGTGATGTCGCGATTCACCTTGCCGACCAGCACCATCCGCACGATGTCGAGAGTCTCGGCGTCGGTCACCCGGCGACCGGCCACGAAGGAGGGCTCCTTGCCGAGGCGCCCCATGAGTTCGTCGATCTGCGGCCCGCCGCCGTGGACGATCACGGGACGGATCCCCACGGAGTGCATCAGCACGACGTCGCCGGCGATGGCGCGCGCCACGTCGGGATCGCTGACCGGCACGCCGCCGAACTTGATGACGACCGTGCGCCCGGCGAAATGCTGGATGTAGGGCAGGGCCTGGGTGAGCACCTCGGCGGTGACCCGGGGCGCGGCCGGGTACTGGGGCGCGCCGGCTGAGGAAGTGGGGTGAGGGCTCATCAGCTCGTCCGGGAGTTCTCGTCGATGTAGGCGTAGGAGAGGTCGACGGTGATGATCTCGGCCTGCCCGTCCCCCAGACCGAGGTCCACGTTCAGGTGTAGCCGGCGGCGGCGCATGTACGCCCCGATGGCCTCCGCGTCGGGTTGCTGGGGGCGCCCCTCTGCGTACACAACGTGGTCGCCGTAGGCGATGCGGAGGCGCTCCGGGTCGAACGCCACCCCGGCGGCGCCGAACTCGCTGGCGATGCGGCCCCAGTAGGGGTCCTCGCCGAACCACGAGCACTTGACGAGCTGGCAGTTGGCGCAGTCCCTCGCCGCCTTGGCGGCCTCGGCGTCGCTGGCGGCCCCGGTGACCTCCAGCAGCACGGTCTTGGTGGAACCCTCGGCATCGTCGGCCATCTGGAGGGCGAGGCTGCGGCAGGCGTCGGCGGTGGCCGCGGCGAGGGCGTCACGGGGCACCGGACCGGCTCGGCCGTTGGCCAGCAGCAGCACGGTGTCGTTGGTGGACTGGGCGCCGTCGACGGTCAGCCGGTTGAAGCTGGTGGCCACGGCTTCGCGCAGGATCTCCCGCAGCTCGTCGGGCTCGGCAGCGGCGTCGGTGGTGAGGACCGCCAGCATCGTGGCCATATCGGGCTCCAGCATGGCCGCGCCCTTGGCGATGCCGCCGACGGTGAAGCCGTCGGCGGTCACCACGACTTCCTTGCGCACCGTGTCAGTCGTCATCATCGCCTCAGCCGCATCAGTGCCACCCTCGGGGTGCCGGGCCGCCACAACCCGGGGGATACCGGCGGTGATGACCTCCATGGGCAGCTCGAAGCCGATGAGGCCTGTGGAGCAGACCAGCACGTGGTCGCTGTCGCAGTCGAGGGCGGCCGCGGTGAGGTTGCACATCTGCTCGGCGTCTGCGAGCCCCTGCCGACCGGTGGCCGCGTTGGCGTTGCCGCTGTTGAGGATCACCGCGGCGGCGCGCCCCCCGGAGCGTTCGAGGTTGCTCCGCGTCACGACGACGGGCGCGGCGGTCATCTTGTTCGACGTGAACACGCCGGCGGCCGCCACCGGGGTGGCGTCGGCCGTGGCCACGACGGACATGTCGGGGCCACCCGACGGCTTGATGCCGGCGGCGATGCCGGCGGCGACGAACCCTTCGACGGCGGTGACGCTCACGGGTACACCCCCACGGTTGCCAGTCCGGTGGTCTCGTCGAGACCGCACAGCCGGTTGGCGCACTGCACCGCCTGCCCGGACGCCCCCTTGCCGAGGTTGTCGAGGGCGCAGAGCGCCATGACCCAGCCGGTGCGGGTGTCGTGGCGGGCGGTCAGATGGGCGCTGTTGGAGCCCAGGGTGGCCTTGGTGGACGGCGACCGGTCGCTCACGGTCACGAAGGGCTCGCCGGCATAGGCCTCCTGGTAGATCGCCAGGAGATCGTCGGTGTCGCAGGCACCGGTCGGGCGCGCGTAGCAGGTGGCCAGGATGCCCCTGTTCATGGGCGCCAGATGGGGCGTGAACAGCACGCCGGCGCCACTGGCCTGCTCGATCTCGGGGGTGTGGCGATGATCGAGAAGCCCGTAGGCCACGAAGTCCTCGTCGACGGCGCAGAAGCTGGTGTGGGCTTTCGCCGGGCGTCCGGCCCCAGAGACTCCGCTGGCGGCATCCACGACCACGCCGGAGCGTTCGATCACGCCCGCGTCGACCAGCGGAGCCAGCGCCAGCGCAGCGGCCGCGGGGTAGCACCCGGGTGCGGCAATGCCTGCGGCGGCGGCGAACGTGTCGCGGTACAACTCCGGCAGGCCATAGGCGAAAGTGGTGAGGTGATCGGGGGCCGCATGTGGCTCGCCGTACCACTGCTCGTAGACGGCGGCGTCATTCAACCTGAAGTCGGCAGCCAGATCCACGATCCTGGCGCCGGTGCCCGCGTCGAGCAGGCCGGGGATGATCCGCTGCGAGGCGCCGTGCGGCAGGGCGAAGAACACGACATCGGTCTCGGCCACGTCGTCGGGCTCGTAGGTGCTGAAGACCAGGTCGGGATAGGCGGCGCTCAGGTGTGGGTAGAGGTCGCCTACCGCCACGCCCGCTTGCGTGTCACCGGTCGCCACGACGACGGCCATGGCCGGGTGCGCGGCAAGGATGCGCAACAACTCGGCCCCGGTATAGCCCGACGCCCCAACAATCGCCACGGAGAGCATCCCAGGATCATACAGTATCCTGCATTAGTATGCAACCACTGCTAGTGCGCTCGGACGGCATCGTCACAACACCTCTGAGGAAGTGCCGAACCCGGCGGCTTCGGTGATCGACGCCCACAGATCCTTCATGAGCAGGTAGAGGTGGTGAGGGTTGCCGGGTAGCGGCACGAATCCGAAACGGCGGTAGAAGCCGGCCGCGGCGCCGTCCTTGGCGTGCACGACGATGGCCCGCCCTCCAACCTCAGTGGCCGCGGCAGAGCAACGCGCGAGAGCATCCGTGAGCAGGGCGGCACCCAATCCGGTCCCGTGCTCGGACCTGTCGAGACCGAGACGGGCCAGCAGGAACACAGGGATCGGGCGCCTACCGGGCAGGCCGGCCCTCAGTCGGGTCGCGGCATCGTCGGGTTCGATAACGTGCGGCGCCAGGGTGTAGAAGCCGATGATCCGCGAGCCACGCTCAAGGACGTACGTCACCGAGGAGCCGGCCCGCTGATCGGCGAGGGCGAACCGGACAAGCCACTCGTCCAGGGCAGCGGCACCGCAATCGAAGGCATCAAGGTCATCTCCACTGCGCAACCGCCGGATCGGCGGCAGGAGTGGACGACTCAAGACGGCGAAACCGGATTCGGTCGAGTGAAGAGGTCGAGAAGTTGCGGCACGACGGTGGGCGCCCCATCGAGCGCCTCGACGAACCGGTCGAACTCCTGCGCGTCGAGCGTGATTCGTTGATGCTCAGCGATCACTGCCTCGGCTTGGCGCACCGCGCTCTCCTCGACGAACGCCGTCTTCGACGTCCCCAGAAGCGTCGCCGCCTCTCGCACGAGCAAGTCACTGCGAGACTCGACTCGGAAACTCCACCGCTGGTCGCGTTGTGCCCTTGCCACCGACTACCTCGCTACTCAAGCTCCGACAGAACGTACATACAGTGTACAGACTATATGCACTGGCTTCAACGGCAGAACCCTCGCCCACGCCTCGGGTGGCACACCTCGGCTTGATCTCGCCGGACGACGGCCTTGACCCACCTGGCCCCGGGTATCACGATGCGGTCACCGCAGCCGATCCACGCATCTACAGGATGATCGCCACCACAGATGTGACCAGAATGAAAACAGCCAGAATCTGAAGGAGCCGCAGCCGCTTGGCGTTCTTGTCCGTCGCTCCACTGAGCTTCCCCAGCTGCGCATTGGCCCGTTCGCCGGCTGATTCGACTTTCTTCATACGGCTGTCAAGTTCGGTCACCTGATTCTGAACGGTTCGCACATTTGTATCGATGCTGCTCGGATCGAACGCGCGTAGCTCGTCCAGAACCTCTCCGAGAGTTGCAACCGTATCGCCGAGACGGATAGTCAGGCTCTTCACCTGCTGGCCAGCAGAAGAGTACAGTTCGGCGGCGCGCTCGAGAGTTCCGGCCTCATTCTGCAGAGCGTCCAACACTCCATTCAACTTCGTGAGTCTGTCGATCATCTCGGTGAGTTCATCATCGGTCATGCTCATATGTGACTCCCTTCGGGTAGTTGCAGCCGTTGCAACTTCTCGACAACTTCCGGCAGGGTGTATGCAAGTACGGCCTCGAGTTCCGAAATAGCCACAGAACTTGGGGACCTGAGAATCGAGGCGGCCTCCCGATTCATTACATGCCGGGCTACATGATGTTCTTGAAATATCGCCCACAGATACCTGCACCAGTCTGAGGATCGTCCGTCAAGATGCGTGCCCAGCTGCACGCACATCCACCGGAAGACCCGTCCGAGGTCATGGTGTACCTTGTAGTCCCTGGGGCTGTTGATCAACTCCCTGACGAACCTTGCGAACTCATCCGGCTCACCGCGGGGCTGGTGTGCTTCACCCACCGCCCGGACGATCAGCACAACCGGATTATCCGGATGATCATTAAGCCACGTATCACCGGCACCGTGCCACTCATCTGGATCGCTCGGCGGGTATAGATCCAGAGATTCGAACAGGTCATCCAAGTCGACCGTGCCCCGGGTGGCCAGATCCTGCAGCACCATGGTGATCGGACCATCGCTGAGGTAGGCCGCGATGGTCCTGCGGATCTGACCGTCGTCCGGATTGCCGCTGGTGAGGCGCCACATCCCCCGCAGGGCATTCAGGCGTGCCGGTTCGATGACCTCGTACACGAGGCGCACCATGTAGCCGACGTGATGACGGATTCGGTCGTCCACTCCGTGCGGCGCGCCGGCAAGTGCCCGTTCATGTCGTTCCTGCTGGCCCGGCCTGATCCTGTTCGCCTCGACCAGTAGAGCGCTGTCGATCGATTCAGTCGAGTAGTTGGCCAACCGAATCGTCACTAGATCCTTTGAGTAATCGATCGTGATGTCATCGATCACTCCAATGAGTGAGAGACGATACAGGGCCTTGTCTCGGAGACTTTGCATCCGATCCTTGTAATCATCTGCGAATCTCTCTGCGCCTACCGGGAATCTCGACACCACCAACGTCCGACCGGGCCGTGCACCTTTCTTCGACAACTCCCCCCAAAGCGTCTCGACCTGCGGTAGTTCGCCGATCACCCAGACCCTGTCAAGTGCCTTTTCGAATCCTCCCAACCCTTTCGTCGGATCAGTCCCGTCGGCAGGATCGATACCACGATAGCTGTTGTAATGAAAGTAAAGCTGCCGTGTTGTATCGTCGTCCTCGCCTTCGGCTCTGAGATCTTCGTAGTACTCCCGGCGTTGCACTCGGTCGAGATCGCTGTCCAAGAGTTCCCGCACATCATCTTCCGCCAGTTGCCCCGAGGCAATTGCACACAGGGAATGCGCCTTGTTCCGGCCAGCGCGTCCGGCCTCCTGCGCGAATCCCTCAATGCTCGACGGGAATCCCAGGTGGATCGTCCACCTGATGTTCGGCTTGTCGATTCCCATCCCGAATGCCTTGGTCGAAACGAGGATCACCAGTTCGTTCCTCCGGAAACGCGTGGCTGTTCTGGTCCGCATCCCGACGTTCTGCTTGCCCGAGTATGTACCCACTTTCTCCCTACAAGTTGCGCTCCACTCCTCCAACCATGCACATACCTTGCTCCTTACGGCCTCTACTCCGTACTCGCCGCCCGCCCACGGCGTGAAGACGATCCCGGACGCCGTGTCGGCACCTTGCGCTCTCACCAAAGCCTCGACCTCCAAGTCGAGTTCTCGCGGAATCTCCTCAAGGAGGAGCCGGCGGAGTATCTCGAACGATTCCTTCGCTCCGCCGACGCTGATCGAATATGTGAGGTTGGGACGGTTGAAGTCGATCGGGCGCTGCAGCGCACCATCCTCCGCGCGGTTGATCTCAAGTTCTCGCAGCACGTCCTCGAGCACCCGCGGCGAGGCGGTACCGGTGAGAGCGAGGAGAGGAGGCACCTTACCGTCGGGCCCCTTGCACAGCCTGCGCAGATTGCGTCCTAAGCGGAGATACGCGGTCCGGAAGTCGTGCCCCCACTCCGAGACACAGTGCGTCTCGTCGACAACCGCCAGCCCCACTGTCCCCTTGGCCGACGCCTCGCCGAGGGCGTTCCGGAACTCCACCATCTGCAAGCACTCGGGGGCGACGATGACGAACAGCGCGTTCCGCCCCGCGACTCCCCGGTGCACGATCTCCACCGCGGTCCGGTCGGCTGATCGGCCGGAGTGGATGGCCGCGACTCTGTCGATGCCCGCCTCGAGCAGTCGTCTCTCGAGGTCGTCGATCAGTGCGATCAGCGGCGCGACCACGAGCGCCATACCCGACTGAGCGAGCGTCGCCACGAAAGCGACCAGAGTCTTGCCGTGCCCGGTCGGCAGCAGCACACAACAGTCGCCTCCGGTCAGGACACGGTGAATCGCCTCGGCCTGGCCCTCCCGCAACTCCTCGACCCCGAACAGCGACTTGGCCAACTCGCCGAGCAACCGCTTGTGTGCTGCCAGTCCTGGACGGTCGCCGATGGAAGGGTCCGGCGCTCTGTCGACACCGGCGGATCCCAACCTGGATGAACCGGTAGCGGCACGCCGCGAACCGCGACATCACAGCGGTCCAGTTCCTGCCAAGAGGCTCCCCAGTCGACCCTCACGACGGCTGCCGATCCGGCGGCTGCCGCCCGGCCCAAGTGTGGCCACGGGTTCGACCAAGTGAACTGATCCGATCCTCCGATGTCGATCCGATCAGGGACGACGCCGGTCTCCCAGAGCCGGTCCAGAGCCGCTACCAAGCGGAGGAGTTCCTCGAACACGTCGCGATCCCCGACCCCCTCAGGAATCTCGACGCGCCACCGAGAACCCGGCGCGAGGACGCCGACTGCTACCGCCTCGATGATGCCGTATACCGATCTTGCCGCTCGCAGCACGCCTGTCCAGGCACCGATCGAATCACGAGCGGACCGCGGTCCGTCGATGGCACCTCCGAACAGCCGCTGCACTTCGCCGTGCGCCATCATCCCGGGGATACGCCTTACTTCGATTCCCGCATCCTCGAGCACCTCGTCCCGCTGCTTTGCATTGAGCATCTCCTCGGGCGATTGCATCTTCCAGGCTCCGTCGATCTCGATCACGAACGGCTCTCTGCCGGGAATGGCGCACAGGAAATCGACCCAACGTCGAGCCGGCTCGGGCCCGCCATCGCTCAAGGATTCGAACGGCGCCTGCGGGAAGACGAACTGAGCCGCAGCAGGAAACCGGCGCCGCATCTCCTCAAAGAACGGCGCTTCGTACGTGTCGTGAATCTGAATCGATCGGTCGAGCCGCCGCCCGGGTCGCGACGGCTCGAACAGCGCGGAGAGAACTCCTGGATTCCACTCAATGTCCTCGCGGCGTGCACCGACCTCGGGGAGCGTTCCTCGCTGCAACACCCGCCTCGCCGTCGTCACCCAGAACGCCGTGTCCGAATCGAGTTCGCTCTGCTTCGCCCGCGACGCAACAAGGACCGAGGCCAAGCCGCTGACGAGACGCTTGTCGTCGGTCGGCCACGATGATCCGCGAGGACGTGCACCGACGGTCGTGTACCGGACGTGCCATCCCGTGCGTGGAGAACGATCCGTCCATGCAGCCGGCTCGAGTGCCCAGCCGGGAAAGACTGGCTCCCACTGGAATTCTTGTTCAGGCGTCTGCGGCTTCAAAGGTCCGATCCTCCGCCGAGGCGTCAGCCGGCCAAACCTGCAACCACGCACGGGCAGCCTCTCACTTACGGCGGGCGGCCCCGGTCGTGGCGACCTCGATTCCGGCGGTGCGGACGTTAGCCCCTTCGGCGCCCGCCAGGGTGGCTAGCAGCAGAGGGCGGTCCGCTGAGCCGTCAGTCGCGGAGGGTGGCTCCGGTGGCGGCGGCGGCGGCGATGCAGACTGCTCGGATCTCGGCGACCTCGGCGTCGGTGAGGGTTCGGTCGGCGGCCTGCAGGCGCAGGCGCCAGGCGATGCTGCGGCGACCGGGCCCGAGGCGCTCGGCGTCGCGGAAGACGTCGAACAGGTGAAGGGAGACGAGCGTGTCGCCGGTCGCCCCTCGCAGCGCGGCCTCGACGGATGCGGCGGGGGTGGCGTCGTCGATGACGAACGCCAGGTCGATGTCACTCGATGGGAAGCGGCTGGGCGGGCGGTACCGGGGGTGTTCGACGTGGGATTCCAGCAGCCGGGCCAGGTCGCACTCGAGCCAGGCCACCCGCTCGCCGATCCCGAAGGCCTCGGCCACGGCCCGGTCGATCTCGCCCAGCACGCCGATCGTCTCGCCACCTGCGCGCAGCACCGCGGACCGCGTCGGGTGCAACCCTGCGGTGGGCTCGTTGCGAATCTCGGCTGCGACGAATGGCATGGCGCGCCGCAGGCGCTCCCACAGTGCCGTCGCGGCGGGTGCCTCGCGGCCGGCCAGGGCAACCGCCAGGTGATCGCCCTCGTCGGGTAGCTCGCCTGCGCCGGGCGTGTGGACATGGCCGATCTCGAACAACTCCACACCCGGCTGGCGGCGGGCGGAGTTGTAGGCAACGGCCTTCAGTAGCCCCGTGCGCAGCGACGTCCGCATCACCGACTCCTCGGCCACGAGCGGGTTGGTGACGGTGATGCCGTGGGGCGGCAAGCCGCAGCGCTCCAGGTCGCCCGGCGCCAGGAACGGCAGCGGCATGGCCTCCATGAGGCCGAACCCGGCCAGCAGCTCGTGGACCCGGCGCCGGGCCAGCTGCCGGTCCGTCAGGCCGCCGGGATGCGGTGACTTGGAGACCGTCCGGGCGATGCGGCTGTAACTCCAGAGCCGCCCCACTTCTTCGATCACGTCGATCTCGGTGGACGAGTCGGGGCGCCACGGCGGCACTGTCACGTCCCAGTCCTCGCCGGGGTAGGTGCGGGCCGGCGTTGCAGGTGGCTCCACGGTGCCTGCACGCGAGTCGGCTGCAGGATGGATTCCGGCCTTCGCCGGAATGACGGAGGAGAGGGCCGGAGTGGCAGGGGCCGGGGGTGAGGGTCCGGCAGGCGCGGGAGAGATGTCGAAACCGATGGGTTCCAGACAGGAGCGCATCTCGCCGGGCGTGAGGTTGGTGCCGAGAATGGCGTTCACCCGTCCGGTGCGCACCCGCACGGGTTGGCGCGGCGGCACATGACCGTGTGCCTGCACCAGATCGGGCGCCAGGGTCACTCCCCCGGCGGCGGCCAACTCTGCGAAGCGCTCCAATGCCCACGGGGCGATCTCGGGATCCACCCCGGCCTCGAAGCGGGCGGACGCCTCACTGCGCAGCCCGAGACGGCGGGACGCGCGGGCAATGTCGGGTGGGTTCCACCAGGCGGCCTCCAGCAGCACCACGTCGGTGTCCGCGGAGATCTCCGTGGAGGCACCACCCATCACGCCGGCGATGCCGATGGGCTGGTCGGAGACGTCGGCGATCACGCCGTCTCCGGCGTTGAGCGTGCGCACGACGCCGTCGAGGGTCTCGACCTGCTCGCCCTCGGCCGCCCGGCGCACCCGCAGCAGCCCGTCGGGCACCAGCGCGGCGTCGAAGGCATGCGAGGGCTGGCCGATCTCCAGCATCACGTAGTTGGAGAGGTCCACGACGAAGTTGACGGGTCGCATGCCCAGCGCCAGCAGGCGCCGGGCGAGTCGCGGCGGCGTTCGGGCCCCGGAGGCGTTGCGCAGCAAGCGCACGCTGTAGCGCCCGCACAGGTCGGGCGACAGGATCTCGACGGACGTCGACGCCGACGCCGGAGCCCCGGCGGTCTCGACACGGGGTGCCGGCAACTCGAACGGAGCGCCGCGTCGAGCGGCAAGGTCGCGGGCCACGCCCACCACCGACAGGGCGTCGGGGCGGTTGGGATTGACCTCCAGATCGAACAGCACGTCGCCGGCCACGCCCAGGGCGGCAGTGAGGTCGTCACCGAGTTCCAGCTCGGCCGGCAGGATCATGATGCCCTCGGCGTCGGAACCCATGTCCAGCTCGGCGGCCGAGCACAGCATCCCCTCCGAGAGCTGCCCGCGCATCTTCCGGCGGCGGATCTCCAGGCCGCTGGGCATCGTCGTGCCCACGGTGGCGAGAGGCACCAGGTCGCCGACGGACATGTTGAACGCGCCGCAGCAGACCTGCCTCCTCTCGCCATCGCCGCCGTCGACGTCCACGAGCTGGATGCGGTCGGCATCGGGGTGGGGTCGCAGACCGGCGACCCGGGCCACGACGATGCCGGCAGGCGCGTCGGCGAACGTGACCATGTCCTCGACCGCCAAGCCGAGATCGGAGAGGTCCTCGGCAATGCCCTCGGGCGACCCCTCGATCGGCGCGAACTCGCGGAGCCAGGACAGCAGAACCTTCATCAGAACTGCTCCAGGAAGCGGGTGTGACTGCGTCCGGAGATCCCGCAGATCGTCGATGACGGCGTGGGGGGAACCGGGGCCCTGCTCACCGGAACTGCCCCAGGAAGCGGGTGCGGCTGGGTCCAGAGGTCCCGCAGGTCGTCGATGACGGCGTGGGGAGAACCGCGGCCCCGCTCATCAGAACTGCTCCAGGAAGCGCACGTCGTTGGTCCAGAGATCCCGCAGGTCGTCGACGCCGTAGCGGAGCATGGCGAGGCGGTCGATGCCGAAACCGAAGGCGAACCCGCTCCAGCGCTCCGGGTCGACGCCGCAGACCTCCAGCACCGACGGGTGCACCATGCCGCTGCCTCCCAGTTCGAGCCAGGTGCCGTCGGGGCGCTGCACGTCGAACTCGGCGGACGGCTCGGTGAACGGGAAGTACGACGGGCGCAGGCGGGACGTGAAGCCGGGACCGAAGTAGGCCGTCGTGAACGTCTCGATGGCGCCGGCCAGGTCGCCGAGCGTGATGCCCTCATCGATCGCGAGACCCTCGATCTGGTGGAAGACCGGCATGTGGGTGGCGTCGGCGGTGTCCTGGCGGTAGCAGCGGCCCGGCGCCACCACGTACAGAGGCGGGGACTGGGTCTGCATGACGCGCACCTGCACCGGTGAGGTGTGGGTGCGCAGCAGCGTGCTGGCCGGCGGGCCGTGGTCGACGTACAGGGTGTCGTACATGTCGCGCGCCGGGTGTCCGGGTGGGAAGTTGAGCGCCCCGAAGTTGTGCCACTCCGTCTCGATCTCGGGGCCCTCGGCCACGGTGTAGCCCATGGCGCAGAACACGTCTTCGAGACGCCGCTGCGTCTGCGTGATGACGTGCAGCCGCCCCACCTGCGGGGGTTCGTGCAACTCGGTGAGGTCGAGGCGCTCGGCGTCCAGTTGCCGGCGGCGCTCGGCCGCTCGCAACTCGGTCAGGCGTTCCTCGTAGCGGGTCTCCACCTCCGCGAGCGCCTCGCTGAGGGCACGTCCCGCCGCCGGGCGACCCACGGGCGCCAGCGAGCCGAGGCGGCGGCGCAGGTTCGCCAACTCGGACCCCTTGCCGAGCAGGTCGGGGCGGGCCGCGGTGAGTGCGGCGACATCGGCGGCGGCCCCGATGACGGCGATCGCCGCCTCGGTGCGTGACCGAGCCTCGGTGGCGAGGGCTACGGCATCGGGGGCGTCGGCGCTCATCGGGTAATCAACGGCATCGATCGTCGCCGGCGGCTCGGCTCGGCACTGGATCCCGGCCTTCGCCGGGATGACGATGGGGAGGGCCGGGATGACGATGGGGAGGGCCGGGATGACGATGGGGAGGGCCGGGATGACGATGGGGAGGGCCGGGATGACAATGGGGAGGGCCGGGATGACAATGGGGAGGGCCGGGATGACAATGGGGAGGGCCGGGATGACAATGGGGAGGGCCGGGATGACAATGGGGAGGGCCGGGATGACAATGGGGAGGGCCGGGATGACAATGGGGAGGGCCGGGATGACAATGGGGAGGGCCGGGATGACAATGGGGGGGGACGAGGCGCATGGCGTGGATCATCGGGGCGCGGGTGGTTCGGTGAGGTCGTGGCGGCGGCGGCGCTGCACCTCGAAGCACAGGACGGCCCCGGCTGCGCCGACATTGAGCGACTCCGCCTGGCCCCCGAGCGGGACGTGCACCCACTCGTCGATGCATCGGGACAGAGAGGGTGGAAGGCCGTGCGACTCGCTGCCCACCACGAGCGCCAGCGGTCCGCGCAGGTCGGCCCGGTCGTAGGGCAGGCCGCGCCCGGCCGCGGCGCCCAGGGTGCGCAGGCCGCGGTCGCGCAGATCCTCCAGCACCCCGGCAGGATCGTCGGACAGCATCGGCGGCAGGCGGAAGATCGAACCGGCAGAGGCGCGCACGGCCTTGGGACCGTAGGGATCGGCGGCTGACCCTGCGAAGATGACGCCGTCGGCGCCGGCAGCCTCCGCGCAGCGCAGCAAGGTGCCGGCGTTACCCGGGTCTGCGACCGAAACGGCGACCAGCACGAACGACGTGACGGCCGGCGGTCCGGTGGTCTCGGGACGCTCTGCGACCGCCAGGAGCGGCTGCGGCGTCACCGAGGCACCCACCTTGGCAAGCGTTCCCGCCTCCAGCTCCACCAGGTTGGCGCCGGCGCGGGCCAACTCGTCGCCCAGGCGACGCACCTGCTCGTCGGCCCGGGACGACTCGACGTAGACCTCGCGGATTCGCAGCCCCGCAGCGGCGGCCTCAGCGCCGAGCGTCGCTCCCTCGACGATGAAGACACCCTCGTCGCGCCGGGCGGCGGCAGAGCGGGCCAACCGGCGCAACCCGGCGAGGCGCGGCCGCGTCGTCGTCAACAGCACCACGTCCCGACCCACCGACGCAGGGGCGCGGCGTCAGGATCCGAGGGGCAGATCGCTGGTCCGGGCGTCGTCCGCCAGCTTCACGAGCGAGGCGAAGGAATCGGGATCGTTGACCGCCATGTCGGCAAGAGCCTTGCGATCCACCTCCACGCCGGCGGCGCGGAGTCCTGCCATGAACGTGCTGTACGTGGAGCCGTGCCGGCGGCACCCGGCGTTGATCCGCTGGATCCACAGTCGCCGCATCTCTCCCTTGCGGGCCCGGCGATCCCGGAATGCGTACTGGCCGGAGTGCAGCAACTGCTCGTTGGCTCCTCGCCAGGTGCGGCTCTTGTTGCCGTAGTAGCCCTTCGCCCGCGCCAGGGTGGTCTTGCGCCGCCTGCGGGCCTGGACGGATCGTCTCGCTCTGGCCATGTGCTCTGACCTCCCGACTACCTGTGCCTAGATGCCGAGCTGGCGGCGCACCGACGGGCTGTCGGCACTGCTCACCGCTCCGGTGCGGCGCAGCTGGCGCTTGCGCTTCGGGGCCTTCTTCTCGAGGATGTGATTCTTGTAGGCGTGGCGCCGGGCGATCTTGCCGGAACCGGTCACCTTGAAGCGTTTGGCGGCGCCCCGGCGGGTCTTCATCTTGGGCATGGGTCTTCTTCTCCGGATTCGATTCCTGGCGCTCGGTTGGAGACGCTCTCAAGGCTCGGGGCAGGCGAGGCCGATCACAACCCCGGCGGGTGACCAAGTGCAACCGGCTCGTTCTGTTCCGCCGGCAGGCCGGCGCCGGCCGCGGGTTACGAGCGGTTGCGTGTGCGCCGGTCGGGCGCCAGGACCATCACCATGTTGCGACCATCCTGGCGGGGCGGGGCTTCGATCCGGGCCAGGTCACCGGTCACCTCGGAGACCTCGTCGAGAATCCGCTGGCCCAGTTCCGGATGGAGCGTCTCGCGGCCACGGAACATGACCGTGATCTTCACCCGGTTGCCCTGGGTCAGGAAGTCCCGCACCTTGCGAGTCTTCGTCTCGAAGTCACCGCGCCCGATCTTGGGCCGGTACTTCATCTCCTTGACAACGACCTGCGTGCTCTTCTTGCGCGACTCCCGCGCTCGCTGCGCCGCGTCGTACTTGTACTTGCCGTAGTCCATGATCCGGCAGACGGGTGGTTCGGCCTTGTCGGCCACCTCCACGAGGTCCAATCCGTGTGCCTGCGCGATCGAGAGAGCCTCAGGGAGCGGACGGATCCCGATCTGGGCACCGTCGGGACCCACCAGACGGACCTTCGGCGCCTGGATGTTCTCGTTGACAAGCGGCTCGGAACTTGCCGACGCAGCTATGGCCTATCACTCAGCAATCGTGACTTCCCCTCTCTCGGTTCACCGGTGTCGCCGACACGGCACGTCGGTTCGGCGTGACGGCAAGCATAGGCCCACAGCACCTTGCCCACCGAAGGCGGAGGGCCGGGCTGCGACGGAACCGATCCGAAGTGAATCCGGCTCGGCCCCTGCGGGCCGGGCATAGAGTACCAGGAAGCGCCGGAGAATCGAAGAATACAACCGCGAGGAGCCTGCTATGACACTCTGGACCCCGGGAGGCGAGCACCAGGTGCCCAGCGACCCGCAACCGGGGAGCGAGACCCCGGCGGCGGGCGACGACGCCGGCCCTCCGGTCGATGAGGAGCACTTCGATCTCGAGGACCTCAGCCCCGAGGACCGCGAGAGAGCCGAAGCCATGCTGACCGAGCTGGCTGCAGCGAGGGAGCGGCTCGCTGCAGCTCCGCCCGAGGTCGTCGTTGCCAACCACGCCATGGGCCTGTACGAGTTGGGCGCCATCCACCTCACGGCCGACCCGCCCCGGCAGGACGCGGCGCGTCTGGCGATCGATGCGATGGGGGCTCTGGTCGAGGGACTGGGTGGCCGCCTCGGTGAATCCGAGCCGACGCTGCGGGAGGCCCTGCAGAGCCTCCGCATGGCCTACGTGCAGCAGACCTCGGGCGGCGGCTGAGCAACCCGGCGCCGCCGGTAGCGTGGGCACGATGTTGCGCCTGGTTCTGCCGAAGGGATCGCTCGAGCAAGCCACCCTGGAGTTGTTCGCCGACGCCGACCTGAACGTGCGGCGGTTGTCCAAGGTCGACTACCGGGCCACCATCGACGACCCGCGCGTCGACGACGTGCGCATCCTCCGCCCCCAGGAGATCCCCCGCTACCTGAGCGAGGGCATCTTCGACCTGGGCATCAGCGGCCGGGACTGGGTCACCGAGAGCGGTGCCGAGGTCACCTCGCTGTGCCGCCTCGGCTATTCCAAGGCCACCGACCGCCCCGTGCGGATCGTGGTGGCCGTGGCGGGCGACTCTCCCTACGAGAGCGTGAGCGACCTGCCCGACGGGGTGCGCGTGTCGACGGAGTACCCCGCGCTGACCACCCGCTTCTTCGCCGGCAAGGGCATCGCCGCCGACGTGCAGCTCTCCTACGGGGCCACCGAGGCCAAGGTGCCCGAGATCGTGGACTGCGTGGTGGAACTGACCGAGACCGGTGGCGCCCTGCGCGCGGCCGGGTTGCGGATCATCGAAACCGTCCTCGTGTCGCACACCGAGTTGCTCGCCAACCCGGCGGCGCACGCCGACCCCGAGCGCCGTCACGCCATGGGCCAGATCGCCACGCTGCTGACCGGCGTGCTGGAGGCGCGAGGCCACGTGCTGGTGAAGATGAACGTGGCGGCTGCCGCGCTGACGGCGGTGATCGATCTGCTGCCGTCCATGAAGGCCCCGACGGTGAACGAGCTCTACCGCGGCCAGGGCTTCGCCGTGGAGACCGTCGTGCCCAAGGCGGTCATCAACACCCTGATCCCCGAACTGCGCGACGCCGGCGCCAGCGACATCCTGGAACTCCCGCTCGCCAAGATCGTCCACTGAGGGCTGCGGGACAGCCCGTTCTGAGGAGTTCACCACTGGACGCTCGGCCGACGTTCGGTTGGGAGCAAGCCGCTGCAGACCACGTGCGCGCCACCCGATGGACAGTGCTGGTCCAGTCCACGCCGTCTGGTTCCCACACAAACTGGAGATTCACCGTCGGTGGCGCTACTGAGCGGTGACGGGTGCGGTGGCGAAGGGTCCCGGCGGTGGGGTGCTTGCCTCGTCGTCGAAGCCCCAGCAGTCGATATCGCCGTCGGGGCGCAGCCCGCAAGCGCGCCGCCAGCCCGCCTCGATTGCGATGAACGGCCCCGCCGGCGGGTCGATCAGTTCCAAGTCGGCGACCATCGCTTCGACGGGAATCCAATCGGGCCCCGCGATCAGGTACTCCTCGGGGTCCAACTCCCAGACCCGCGCCCCGTACAGCGACTCGTACAATGGGTAGAACCGCCGATCGAAGAACGACACCCCGGTCTTGATCTGAGCGTTGGTGATCTTGGAGAAGTCCCGCAGATGCGACCCGTACACGTCCGCGTAGACATCCAGGGGGATGCGGGGCTCCTCGCGCGCGAAGTATCCCCAACACGCCACCTCGCCACCGAGACGCAGACCGCACGTGACCCCGTCGCCGGCGCTGACCGCCACGAACGGCCCCCCAGGCGGTTCCCAACCCGCCGCCCGGCGAGCCATCTCCTCGCGCAACTCGGCCTCGGGCACCGCACTCTCCAGATCCATCAATGCGACCAACAATGGTTCGACGGGGGAGCGCGAGTCACCCAAGGCCTCGAGTAGATCCGCCATCGATGCCTGCTCGTGGCGCTGGTCCGCTTCATACGCCTGCTCGTCTCCACCGAACTCGAATCCACCAAGATCGGTCAACACTGCGGCGTCCAGGGAATCCTCGCCCCAGCACGTGACAGACCCGTTGAGGCGCAACCAGCAGGAATGACTGGCCCCCGCGTCAATTGCCACGAACGGCCCCGCCGGCGCGTCGGCCTGGCCGAACCAGTTCGTCCCCCAACACGCCACCTCACCATCGGGACGCAGCCCGCACACGTGCGCGCTCCCCACACTCACCGCCGTGAACGCCCCACCAGGAAAAGCCACATCCGGCGCTGGCGGCTCCACTCCCTCCAACAACTCCTGAACACCACCCCAACACTCCACAGAACCATCGGGCCGCAATCCGCACGTCCGGCTCCCCGACGCGCTGATCGCCGTGAATCTCCCTTCGGGCGCGTCCAACTCACCATAGATATTCACCAACCCCCAACAATCCGCCCCTCCGGATACCCGCAGACCGCACCCGTGAGTCAGCCCGCTACTGATCGCCACGAACACCCCCTGCGGTTGCGACAACGGCCAACTCTGCAGCCCCCAGCACACCCCCTCGCCGTCAGGACGCAAACCACAGGATTCGAAGGGATACGGCGGTGTCATCAAACCCGACAGCGCGCCGGCCACATCCATCGCCTCGGCCAATTCCTGGGGATCCGCCGACATCGCCGAGGGCTCGGCCAGATCGCGCTGGTCTGATCCTCGATCGGCAGACTCCGCGGCGGTCTCCCCACCGCCGCATGCGGCAGCCGCGATAACAGTCACGATGAGACACGCCACCCATCGATGTCGCCGCGAGCGCGTTTGAACCAGAATGTTCGTTGTTCGCATTGGGCGTCGGTCTCGGCGCGGGTGCAGTTGTCGGTGTCGCCGCCGCCGTCGATGTAGTTGGTGCCGTTGCCGCCGTCGAGACGGTCATCGCCAGTGTCGCCCCAGAGGTGGTCGTCGCCGGCGTCCCCCCAGGCGCGATCACCGCCGGGTCCGCCGAGGAGGTTGTCGTCGTGGCCGCCGCCGCGCAGATGGTCCACACCGGGACCGCCCCTCAGCGCGTCGTTCTGGGTGTTGCCCCACAGCCTGTCATCGCCGGGGCCGCCGTAGAGCACATCGTCGCCGGCGCCGCCGGTGAGGGTGTCGTCGCGGTGCGCCGTCGGGCCTGTTGGGCGGGTCATCGGCGGTGCAGTTCGGTCTACGGGACCGTGGCCGCGGTGATGGGTGCGGTGGCGAAGGGGCCCGGCGGTGGGGTGCTGCCCTCGACCGCGAAACCCCAGCAGTCGATTTCGCCGTCGGGGCGCAGGCCGCAGGCGCGCCGCCAGCCCGCCTCGATGGCGATGAACGGCCCCGACGGCGGATCGACCAATTCCATGTCCGCGACCATCGATTCGACAGGAATCGCATCGGGCCCCGCAATCGAGTATTCCGAGGGATCCAGTTCCCATACCTGCGCCCCGTACAGCGACTCGTACAACGGGTAGAAGTCTGGGTTGAATCCCTTCGTGCCGAGCGCGACCTGTCCCTTGACGGTGTGACCGAAGTCCCGCAGGCGTGGCCCGTACACGTCCGCGTAGATCTCCAGGGGGATGCGGGGCTCCTCGCGAGCAAAATGTCCCCAGCACGCCACCTCGCCGTCGAGGCGGAGACCACACGTGAACCCGTCGCCAGCGCTCACAGATACGAACGGCCCCAGCGGCGGCTCCCAGGTTGCCGCCCGGCGGGCCATCTCCTCGCGCAACTCGGGCTCTGGCACCGCTCCCACCAGATCCATAAACGCCACCAACGATGGTTCGACAGGGGAGCCCGAGTTGCCCAGAGCCTCGCGTAGATCCGCCATCGACGCCTCCTCGTCGCGCCGGTGCGCTACATACGCCTGCTCGTCTCCACCGAACTCGATCCCACCAAGATCGGTCAACATTGCGGCGTCTAAGGAGTCTTCGCCCCAGCAGTCAATCGACCCGTCCGAGCGCAACCCGCAGGAATGACTAGCGCCCGCGTCCACGGACACGAACGGCCCCGCCGGCGCGTCGACCTGGCCGAACCAGTTCGTCCCCCAACACGCCACGTCACCATCGGGCCGCAGCCCACACGCGTGCGCACTTCCCACACTCACAGCCGTGAACGCCCCACCAGGAAAAGCCACATCCGGCGCCGGCGGCTCCACACCCTCCAGCAACTCCTGAACACCACCCCAACACTCCACCGAGCCATCGGGCCGCAATCCGCACGTCTGGCTCCCCGACGCGCTGATCGCCGTGAATCTCCCTTCGGGCGCGTCCAACTCACCATAGATATTCACCAACCCCCAACAATCCGCCCCTCCGGATACCCGCAGACCGCATCCGTGAGTCAGCCCGCTACTGATCGCCACGAACACCCCCTGCGGTTGCGACAACGGCCAACTCTGCAGCCCCCAGCACACCACCTCGCCGTCAGGACGCAAACCACAGGATTCGAAGGGATACGGCGGTGTCATCAAGTCCGACAGCGCGCCGGCCGCATCTATTGCCTCGGCCAATTCCTGGGGATCCGTCGACATTGCCGGGCGCTCGGCCAGATCCCGTGGCTCAGCCCCGCGGGCGGGAGACCCCGCCGCGGTCTCCCCACCGCCACAGGCGACACCCACGAACACGACCGCGATGAGACACGCCACCCAGCGGAGTCGCCGCGGGACTGCTAGAACCAGAATCTTTGTCGTTCGCATTGGGCGTCGGTTTCGGCGCGGGTGCAGTTGTCGGTGGCGTCGCCGCCGTTGATGTTGTTGGTGCCGTTGCCGCCGTCGAGACGGTCATCGCCGCTGTCGCCCCACACGCGATCATCGCCCGCGTCGCCCCAAGCGAGGTCACCGCCGGGTCCGCCGAGGAGGTTGTCGTCGTGGCCGCCGCCGCGCAGATGGTCCACACCGGGACCGCCCCTCAGCGCGTCGTTCTGGGTGTTGCCCCACAGCCTGTCATCGCCGGGGCCGCCGTAGAGCACATCGTCGCCGGCGCCGCCGGTGAGGGTGTCGTCGCCCGGCCCGCCCCACAGGACGTCGTCGCCGTTGCCGCCGGTCAGAGTGTCGACACCCGGTCCGCCGTAGAGGGTGTCGTTGTGAGCGTGGCCCACGAGGGTGTCGTCGCCGTCGCCGCCGTAGAGCGTGTCGTTCTCGCCGCCGCCGTTGAGGCTGTCGTCGCCGGGCCCGCCGACGAGGGTGTCGGCGCGGCGGTTCCCTTGCAGGGTGTCATCACCAGGACCGCCCCACAGCACATCGCTGCCGTTGCCGCCTGCGAGGGTGTCATCACCGGGACCGCCGAAGAGGCTGTCGTCGCCGTCACCGGCGCCGATGCGGGTCTCGTCGCCGCCGTAGAGCGTGTCGTCGCCGTCGCCGCCGATGAGGGTGTCGTCGCCGTCGAGGCCGTAGATGACGTCGTTCCCGGCGAGGCCGCAGATCACGTCCGGACCGGGCGTGCCGCGCAGCACATCGTCGCCGTCGGTACCGAGGATCGTGCAATGTGAGGATCCGACTGTGACGGTGACCTGGCCGGTGGTGCAGGCGTCGAGCGTGTCGCAGATCTCATAGGCGAAGCTGTCGACGCCCATCTCGGTGCCTGCGGTGTAGCGGACCACCACCTCGCTGTCCGACGGTGACCCGTCCGCCGCTGTGCCCGCCATGGGCTCCCGAGAAATGCGCAGCGACCCGACCACGAGGTTCTCGTTCGGGTCATAGTCGTTGTCCAGCACCGCGATGTCCACCGTGCCTCCGACGGCCACGTACGCCGCATCATCTGCGACCAGCGGCGCCACGTGTGCCGGCGCTGCGGGCGGACTCAGCAGGAGTTCATAGCCGCCGGGATCGTCGACGATCCGATCCGCGAGATCCGCGCTGTGGACGGTGTCGAAACCGTCGCCGCCATGGACGGTGTCGACGCCAGCACCGCCGGTGATCTCATCCGCGCCGCCGCGGCCATAGACGGTGTCCGCGCCGGCACCACCATGGATCCACTCGGCGCCATCTCCGCCGAGGATCACGTCGTCGCCGGCTTTGGCGTCGATCATATGGAACGCCGAACGGTCCTTCGGGCTCGGCACACAGATCACGTCGTCGCCGTCGGTGCCTTCGATGAGCATCACGCCCGCGGTGCCGGTGATCGTGCAACCCGCGGTCACCGTCACCGCGACCTCAGCGCCCACACGCATACCCCAGCCGTCCGCCACCCGGTAGCGCGCCCGCGCGGTGCCGACGAACCCGGGATCCGGCGTGAACATCAACGAACCGTCGCCGGTGCTCACCGAGAACACGCCGCCGTTCGCCCCGCCGACAGTCACCGACGCCGGCGCCAGCGAGCCGCCACCGGGCGCGGTGTCGTTCGCCAAGATCGCCACCCGCACCGGCCGGCCCACCGTCGTCGCCGCCACATCATCAGCCGCACACGGCGCCACACCGGGATAGGCCACCATCGGCCCCGGCGCGAACGCCACCAACGCCGCTCTTGCCGCGTCGGCGCCGGTCGCCTTCACCAAGTAGAACCGCGGCGTCGACGAGTCCTCGCCCGCCAGAACCGCCGGCACCGTCCACGACACCTCAATGCGGCCGTCGGCGTCCGCTGTTGCCGCCGGAATCGCCACCGCCGGCAACAACGCGCCCGACACCGTCGCCGCCACAACCGAGAAACTCACAGACGAACCCGCCGCGAACCCGCCAGCCGACAACACCGCCTCGTCGCCGGGCGCCAGGAAGCCGCTGCACCGCACCGCCACCGGGCTCACGCGGCGCGCCCACAGCACCGTGTTCTGCACAACTGCGGCTGCCGGCTCCTCCCCAGGATCCGAGGATCCGTCCGCGGTCCCTGCGGCAGCCGACGGGCCGGCCGCGCCCCGCGGGCCCGAAGCCTGCTGCGTCGCCGACCGACGCACCGGAGCGGGATTGGTCGGCAGTCCCGCATCGTTCACCGGATCGCCCCGCTCAATCGCGATGTCGATGTAATCCAACAGCACCGCCGCGTACCCCTCGTGGCCAGCGACATTCGGATGGAACGACCGCCCTGAGCGGGGAAGCAGCGCCGACGACTCCTCGTCGACGACGAGCCCGTTCAACCACGGCTTCTTCCCGCACGGATCATGACCGGCGAACGCGTCCAGCACATGTATGTAGTGGACGCCCGCCTCCTCCGCTCGATCCTGGACCACGTCACTGAATCGCTCCGCCGCGCCCTTCAAGAGAACCTTCTCGAGGGTGTCGAGCTTCAACAACAGATTCGCTGCGTTCTCAACATAACTCGGCACACCAGCACTGCCGAACAAACCCGGATCGAAGTACGACTCGATCAGCCGTCCCACATCCCCGCCGCTGTCGACCAGTCGGTTGAGCAAATCGATCACGTCATCCGGGTCCATTGGACCGATCCCTGCGGCTTCGAGCAGGGGATACGCATCCAACGCATCGCAGTCATCTCGCTCATGGAGAAGGAAACGGCTCCCAGGGTTTGGACGCTGAAGGCGAAGATCCGCAGCTCTCGCAGTTAGATAGTCCAGATAGTCGCGCTCACTGAACGGTGTCAGGTACGGATAACCCAGCACGAACACCGCTGCGCTCGGCGCGGCGGACTTCACGGCCTCGAACACGTTCATCAGGGTGTCACCGAGCGCGTGGAGTGTCTCCGTGAATTCCTCAGATTGCAGAAACGACGCACACTCGCCCGCATAACACAACGTCAGAGCGTCGGAGAATCCGAGATCGTTGCCCCCGATGGTGAGAGTCACCATGTCCACGGTCTGACGCGCGTTCGCGCGGCTCAACGAGAGAGCCTGGCGCGGTTCCCAATCCGGGTCCTGGTCCGCCTCCGAGCGCACCCAATAATACGCCGCAACCGAGTCGGCCACCGACGGACGATTCGTGTGAACCGTCCCGTGAACCGGCTCCCACGTATCCACCGCTGTGACGTAGATCGGGTCAGCCGACGGCGCACCGAGTTCATCGTTGACACGGTTCGGGACGCCGTCATAGTTGATGTCCTCGGGATGGAAGATGTTCAGGCTGATGGCGCCGGTGCACGCGTAGGTCTCGACGTCGTTGTATGCGTCGGACTGCAGGGTGGGCAGTAGCCGGGCGTACGCCTTGTTCCAGCGATGACACTCGAAGCCCGCTCCCTCGGTGAAATAGAACTGCCCGTCGAAGCCCCGGCCGAACCCGCCGCGAGCCCGGAACTCTCCGTTCTCGCCCGCCGAGAACGAATCCCCCAACGCCACCAGATCCGCGGCCCGGACGAACCCCAGCGCATCGAGTTCGGCGGACGGCTCAGCAGCCTGCTGCACACGGTCCCCGTCGACGTCGACGAACAGCTCAAGCTTGTCCTCTCGCACCAGATCGTCGCGATCGAACGAGCCGGCCGTGTAGACGAGTGTCAGATAGCCGTCGCTGTCGGTCCGGCACGACTGGTACGGGTCGGTGAGACCGCTCAGCTCAGAGAGCAACCGCGCCCGGCACCGCATGCTCGCCGCCGCGCTCGGACCGGAACTCCAATCCGGAATCAGGTCCCGGTGGGCGAAGGCCGAAGCGTTAGGACCGGCGTGCACGAGTCGAACAGTCCGCTCGATGTGCTGTCCGCTGCGTGCGAAGCGTGGACTGTCGTCGTCGTCGATGCGGAAGTTGACGCCGGGAGTCGCGGTTGTTTCGTCCGCGAGTCCGGGGTAGTAGGTGCTCGGATGGCCACTGATCTCACGCTTCGCGACGGGCCGGACGACGACGGTATAGGGGACGCCGTTGTCCAAGCCCCGAATCGTCGTCGAGGTCTTGCCGATCACGAGCCTCGAGCCTTCCGGTGTCGGGTCGGTCGCGTCGCTGCGCCACCACTGCACCCGATAACCGAGAAGGTAGTTGTCGAAATCCTCAAGCCCAAGCACCCACGATACTTTCAAGGTCCTGTCGCCCGGCTCAGCCTCATTGATCACGACGGGCGCGACGTCGTCGCTGCGGATCGTCACCGAGACGCCCGCTGCGGCCGCCGCGCCCAAACGGACACTCGAGGGAAGATCGGGCGTGCGCTCCAAGGCGACTTCGAACGTCTCATCAAGTTCGGGGACATCGTCATCGACGATCGAGACATACGTCGTCGCCGTCGCCTCATAGCGGAGACCATCGGCGCTGAAACTGAACGGGACAGCCCCGGCGGGCGCGCCATCACCCGAACCGAAGTACAACGTCTGCGGCCCCAAGACGTAGTCGAAGGTGCCGTGGGTCGTCCTCGGGTCCACCCCGACCCGCACCCCGAAGAAACCATGTGGTTCTTCAGTGTGGTCAGTCGCGACTCGCACCTTCACGTAGAGGGCCTCATTGGCACTCTCCAGCAACTCAAGAGCGCGATCCTCCACCGGCGCGGCGTCGGGCGCGAGCGACACACCCCAGGACACCTCGCTGTCGGGCACGTCGTCGTCGAGCATCCGCGTCGACGCCGAAGCCGCTGTGGTGTCGACCGCATAGGTCTCCCCGTCGGCGGCGCTCACGGCGACAGTGACGGTGGCGTGGTCCTCCCACGCCTCGTCGCCGGCGGTGCGCACCGAGAACGTCTCCTCGGAGGCGCCCTCTGCGATCGTGACTATCCGGCGGCCTTCCTGTGCGGCATGCAGCACACCGGAGGCCGCGTCCGGCGTGCCGTCGCCGTCGCTGTCCACGTTCCCGTCCTCGGACACCACGACGGCCACGTCCACATCGGCGGTCAACGGCGCGCCGGCGCGCACCGTGAAACTCAGCGCGTCACCCTCGGTCGCTTCGGTTGTGCCCGCGGAGACTCCCACCGACGGCGCCATCACGTCGCCACGGGGCGTGCCGACAGCGCAGCCGAGGTAGCACGAGATGGGCCAGTGGGATCTGCCGTCGGGCACGATCGGGCGGGCGCGCAACTCGTACTCTACGCCGTTGTCCAGGCCGGGAATCTCCGCTGTCGTGCCGGTGGCGAACAGACCGGTCCCGTCGGCGGGCCAGTCGGTCTGGCCGCTGCGCCGCCACTGCAGTTCAGTCCGTTGCACAAACGGGCCGGATTCTCGCGCATACCCCCACGTGACAGTCAAAGTCCCGTCGCCGGGCTCGACGCTGGTGATATGGGCTTCGGCGTAGTCGTTATCGAACAGCAGAATCGGCAGACGCGACGCTCCCCCGGCACCCAGCCGGACAGCCGCCGGGACGCCGTCGGTGCGTTCGACAACGAGCTCGAGCGTCTCGGCCAACTCATAGTGTCCATCGTTACTCGTGTAGAATCGCACCGGCGCCACAGCCGCATACCGCAAACCGTCGCTGGTCAACCTGAACGGCGCCGCATCACGATGTGCGCCCGACCCCGACCCGAAATGCACAATCCGACGGGATACTTCGTAGTCGACGAGCGCCGCGGTCCCCCGATCCACCCGCACCCCCAAGCTGAAGTGTCCACTCGGTGCGACCGCGCCATCGGTCACGACCCGCACCGCCACGTCCAAACGCTCACTCTCCCACAACTGCACCGGGCCCGTCGCCAAGATCGGCTCAACCTCAAACGGCCGAGTCTCCTCGGGCGAACTCCAATGCACGACCGCCTCGGCGCCGTCATCGCGCACTGTCGTCGACGCCGACGACGACGCAACGGTGTAGTCCTCGCGATCTGACGCCAGAACCGTTACCGTCACCGCCGCAGAACCCTCGCCGGCGGCGCCCACCGTCTCCACCGCGAACACCGCCGACGACTCACCGCTGTTGATCCTGACCCTGCGCCGGCCTTCCTGATCGGCGAGCAACACACCCGAGCCGACCTCGGCCGTCCCGTCACCGTCGACGTCCACATTCCCGTCCTCAGACACCGCCACCACCACATCCAACGAAGCGCCCGCCGCGACCTGCTCGCTCGCCGTCACCGTGAACAGCACCACATCACCCTCCAACGCGCCTGCCGCGCCCGCGCTCACGCTCACCGACGGCACCGCCTGGGCCACCACAGCCCGCTCGGACAACACCAACACCGACCCCACCAACGCAATAGCCACCACAACAACCCCCGCGCGCCGCAACAGCCCGACCCAAACCCCCGGACGTCTCCGCGCTGGACGCCCGCTGCGGCAAGACACACCACACCACTCATAGCCACAGCAAACACGGTGCATCGTTCCAACCTTCGCCATTGACGACCAATCGACCGGTCGAAAGTTAGGAGCAATCCAGACTAATTGCAAGTCACTAACATCAGCTAAACATATAGAACACTAGATAAGTCAAAGGAGGAACTCCATCACTCCAGAGGACAGCTGCCGGCAAGCTTTCAGCAGCGACGGGCGAATAGCCCGCCAGGGCAAAGTCTCGACGGGAAGCGGGTGGCCGAAGAGCACGGCGGCGCTGCCGTGACAGATGTCGGCGATCACGTCGGCGGGCAGATGGCCGATCATCTCCTCCAGGGCGCCCTGGCAGCCGGGCCAGGTGCTATCGGCGCGCGGGTGGTCTACGTCCATCATCACGTGGCTGCGCTTGAGGGCGACGACCGCGTCGACGCCGGATGGATCGCTGATGACCCTTCGTCGGATCAGTGAGCGGTCGGCTCGTCGCTCAGGAGTCGGAGGGCGTGGGGCAGCACGTCGAGGACCGCCTCGGTGCACTCGACGGCGCCGCGGGGCGATCCCGGGGTGTTCAGGATCAATGCCCGGCCGCGAGTGCCCACCACGGCGCGGGAGAGCCGTCCCAGCGGGTTGACCAGGCGCATCGCCTCGGCGAGTCCGGGCGCGAGGCGTTCGACCACCTGCCGGGTGCCCTCCGGGGTGAGATCGCGGGGCCCGAACCCCGTCCCGCCGGTCGTCACGACGAGACCGGCGAAACCGTCGGCCATCTCGCGCAGCGCCCCCGCCACCGACTCGGTGCCGTCGGCGACGGCGCGTCGCTCGACCACCTCGTAGCCGGCGCCGGCCAGCAACTCCCCGAGAGCCTCGCCGGAGGAGTCCTTGCGCGTGCCGGCGATCACCCCGTCGGAGACGGTGAGAACCTTGGCCCGCAGGCCGGCCGGGTTCCTGTCGGACACGCTGCGACCCTACCGTGGGGGCACGACACGCGGCGGGGACCAGGGGCGTACCGAGCAATCCATTCGCCGTGCCAACTCAGCCGGCCGATCCTGGATTCCGGCCTGCGCCGGAATGACACTCATACTGTTGGGGTCCCCGGTTGGTGGTGGGTCTGACTCTCCGGAATGCTGGCCGTGGTGCCGAGGCGGCAGCCGGCGGCGAGGCGGGCACCCAGGTGCCACTCCCCTGCCGGCAGCGCTCGACGGCCGGCCGCCTGCACCTCGTCGAGGCGGAGGCCGCCCGCCGCGGTCCCGACCACCAGCCCCTCGAGGATGCCCGGCGGACCCGCGTGTGTCGGGACCACGCCGGCCCGGAGGATCCGCAGGCGCTCGCCGTCCAGCGTGGTCCAGGCCCGCCCCAGGCGGACTCGCCGGTGCAACTCGACGGCCGGGCGGTCCCAGTCGAGGCGGAGGTCGTCGTCGGTGATCTTGGCCGCCCAGGTGACCTCCCCGTGCTGCGCGACGGCGTCGCCCGGTCCGGTGCGAAGCAGCTCGACGAGCAGCGGGCAGCTCACCGCCACGAGGCGATCGCGGAGTTCGGCGAGGGTCTCGGCCGGACCGATCGGGGTTGTGACCCGGGCGTAGAGCGGGCCGGTGTCGAGGGTCTCGGTCAGCGCCATGACGCTGACGCCGGTGGTCTCGTCGCCGGCGAGGATGGCCCGCTCCATCGGGGCGGCACCCCGCCAGCGCGGCAGCAGCGAGAAGTGCACGTTCAGCGCCGGCAGGGCCTCGAGCACTTCGGAGCCGATGAGACGCCCGTAGGCGACCACGACCGCGGCGTCGGCGGCGCCCGCCACGGCAACCGCGTCGGAGGGATCGTGCGTGACCGGTACGCCCAGCTCGGCGGCAACTCGGCTCACCGGACTGGGCTCGGGCGCCCCGCGCCGCGAGCGGCGGCGATCCGGGCCGGTCACCACCAGTGAGATCTCGAACCCGGCAGCCCGCAGAGCACGCAGCGGCGACACGGCAAGCTGCGGTGTGCCGAAGTAGACCAGCCGGCGAACCGTCGCCGGCCAAGGGGTCACGACGTCACTCGCCGCCGAGCGACGGGAACTGCCCGCTCCCTCCGGGGCGCACGCCTCGCCGCCGCAGTTCGCCGAGGGCCGCCCGGCGTTGCTCCGGGTCGAGGCGCTCGGTGAGGAGCACCCCGTCGAGATGGTCGATCTCGTGCTGGATGAGCCGGGCGAAGAGGTCGTCCGCCTCGACGGTCACCTCGTTGCCGTCGAGGTCGACCCCGGTCAGCGCGATCCGGCGGGGCCGCTCGATCTCCCAGGAATAGCCGGGCACCGACAGGCAGCCCTCCTCGAAGATCCAGGTGCCGTCGCTCTCGGTGACGACCGGGTTCAAGATGACGCCCCGACCGCACCTCTCGGGCTCGTCGTAGACGAAAAGGCGCTTGCGCACTCCCACCTGCGGGGCGGCCAGACCGATCCCACGCGCCTCGTACATGGTGGTGAACATGCTGTCACAGAGGCTGGCGACCGAGCCGTCGATCTGGGTGACCTCCGCCGCCTTCGAGCGCAGCACGGGATCGCCGAACAGCCGTATCTCCACCACGTCGAGGCTAGCGACCGGCGCAGCGACCGAGGTCGGCGGGGGCCGGGCTATCGTCGGCGCAATGGGTGGGGCGGAGCACTACTTCTCGGCGAATCCCGGGTCGCGGCGCCGCCGGCGCACCGTCGCGCTCGCCTTGAAGGACGTCTCGGCCGATCTCAGCACCGACCGCGGGATCTTCTCGGCGGGCCGCATCGACCCGGGCACGCTCCTCCTCCTCAAGCACGCACCTCTCCCCGACCCCGGCGGGCAGGGATCGGCAAACGGCGAGGTATCGGGCCGTGAACGGGGATCCGGCCGGATACTTGCAGACGTCGGCTGCGGTTACGGCCCGATCGCTGTGGCGCTGGCACTCCGGGCGCCGGACGCCACGATCTGGGCGATCGACGTCAACGAGCGGGCGCGGGAGCTGGCCGCAGCCAACCTCATCGCCGCCGGGGTGCCGGTGGCCGGCGGCGATGAGGTCAGTCACGCGCGGGCACGGGTGTGCGCCCCCGAGGAGCTCCTCCCGGCGCTTCGCGTCGACGGCGTCTACTGCAACCCCCCGGTGCGCATCGGCAACACGGCCCTCGACGGGCTGCTCGTGCAGTGGCTGGAACGCCTGCGTCCCGGCGGGTTCGCCGTGGTGGTCATGCACAAGAACCTCGGTGCCGACTCGCTCGTGCGGCGCCTGGAGGCGAGGGGTTGGGCACCGCGGCGGCTCACCACCGGCGGCGGGTACCGCGTGCTGCAGATTCCCGCGGCCACCGACCCCTCGCCATGAGCGGCTACGAACGCCCACGGGCGATGATCGCCGGCACCGCCGTGTCACCGGACCACTACATCGGCGGCCGGCGGGTCACCTCGCCCGGAACGTTCGAGGTCCGGTCGCCCCTGGACTGGTCGATGAAGCTGGCCGACGTGTCCGCCGGCGACGGTGCCACGGCCACCGAAGCGGTCACTGCAGCGTGCGAGGCGGCGGGGGCGTGGGCGGCGCTGGGAGCCGCCGAGCGGGGAGCCCACCTGCGTCGTCTCGCCGAACGGATCGACGAGGCGGTCGACCGGCTTGCGGAGATCGAGTGCCTGGACATGGCCATGCTGCTGGAGAGCCTGCAGGAGCGGGTCATCGCCCGCGGCGCCCGTAACTTCCGGGCCTACGCCGACCTGGCCGAGTCCTACACCGAGCGGGACTGGTCGTCGAACGGGACCGACAACCGCGTGGAGCGGATGCCAGCGGGACCGGCGGTTGTCATCACCCCGTGGAACGCCCCGTTCATGCTGGCCACCTGGAAGGTGGCGCCGGCACTGGCGGCGGGCAACACCGTGGTGCTGAAGCCCGCGGAGTGGTCCCCGCTGTCGGCGAGCGTCCTGGCCGACCTGGCGCACGAGGCGGGACTGCCGGCGGGCGTGCTGAACGTGGTGCAGGGACGGGGCGCCGAGGTGGGTGCCGCACTCGTGGCCGACGAGCGGGTGCGCCGCATCTCCTTCACCGGCTCGCCCGAGACTGCCCGGTCCATCGGCGCGGCCGCGGCCGCCAACATCGTGCCCTTCACCGCCGAGTTGGGCGGCAAGGGACCCCTCATCGTCTTCGAGGACGCCGATATCGAGGCCGCCGCTCGCACCGCCGCCGGGCAGTTCGACGACTCGGGCCAGGTCTGCCTGGCCGGGACGCGCCTGCTCGTGGCCGAAGGCGTGGCCGATGAGTTCGTGCAGCGCTTCGACGCCCACACCGACGCGCACGTGCTGGGCGACAGCCGCGATCCGGCGACCACGATCTCTCCCCTCATCCATCCCGAGCACCTGGCCCGCGTCGAGGGGTTCGTGGCGCGAGCGCGCCGGGCGGGAGACACCGTGCTGCGCGGCGGGCGCCGCAGCCGGCCCGACGGCCTGTGGTACGAGCCGACGCTGATCCGCCCCGCGAGCAACGACGGCGAGATCGTGCAGCGGGAGGTGTTCGGGCCGGTCCTCACACTGCAGAAGTTCGCGGACGAGGCCGAGGCCGTGCGGCTGGCGAACAGCACGCGCTACGGCCTGTCGGGCGTCGTCTTCACAGGCTCACAGGAACGCGCAGCGCGGGTGGGAAGGGCGGTGCGGGCCGGAACGGTGTGGGTGAACTGCTTCCTGGTGCGCGACCTCACGGCCCCCTTCGGCGGATGCGGCATCAGCGGGCTGGGCCGCGAGGGGGGCGACTACGCCCTCGACTTCCACAGCGATCTGAAAACCGTGCAGGTCCGCCAGGGCACCACTGCCTGATCGCCCCGGCCACCTCGTGAGCACGTCGCACCGCCCCCCATCCGCTGCCCGCCAGCGCGAGCTCGTGGGGCTCGTCACCGAACTCGGACCGAAGTTCGCCGCGCGGGCCGCCGGTTACGACCGCGAAGCCCGGTTCCCCTTCGAGAACTACGCCGATCTGCGCGAAGCAGGATTGCTGGGTCTCTGCATACCCTCCGACCACGGCGGCGTCGGCGCCGACTTCGCCACCTACGGCCTGGTGTCGGAAGAGCTCGGGCGCTACTGCGGGTCCACGGCCCTCACCTTCAACATGCACACCGCCACGATGCTGCTCTGCGGTCAGATCGCCGACGACCTGGCCATGCCCGCCGCCGAGCGCTACCGGCACGAGCACCGGCGGGCCGCCATGTTCGCCGGCGTCATCGAGGAGGGCCACATCCACGCCCAACCGTTCAGCGAGGGAAACGCACCGGGTGCAACCGCGGGCGTCGCCACTCGGGCGGTGCCCGCCGACGGGGGCTGGCGGCTGAGCGGTCGCAAGATCTTCGCCTCGCTGTCCGGCGCCGCCGACCGCCACAACGTGATCTGTGTGGCTCCGGACGACCCGACGATCCGGTTCATGAGCGTGCCCGCAGGTGCCGACGGCCTGCGCATCGAGGGGGACTGGGACCCGCTGGGTATGCGCGGCACCGTGTCGCGCACCCTCGTGCTGGACGAGGTCTTCGTGCCGGCGGAGGCCGAGTTGCTGCCCCCCGGCGTCTTCGATCAGGTGGCGTACCGCTGGCCGCACTTCTACCTGACGCTGTCGTTCAGCTACCTGGGCATCATGCGCGCGGTGATGGACTTCACCGACGACTACCTGGAGGGTCGAGTCGGCCCGGGAGCGCGGCGGGACAACGCCCAGAAGCAGGCGGGCTGGGCGCAGATGCAGCTGGCCTACGAGCGGACCCACGCCCTGGCACGGCGAGTGCTGAGCGAGGCCGGGCCCGACCCGGCCCCCGAGCAGGTGCGCCGGGCATGGGCCGCGGCCGTCTCGACGATGGAGACCGCACCCGAGTTGGCCTCGCTGGCGGTGCGGGTCTGCGGTGGCCGGTCGTTGTTGCGCCCGCACCCGCTGGAGCGCCTCTACCGCGACGCCCGCTGCGGGGCCACGATGCTGCCGTGGAGCGTGGAGGCCTGCCTGGATCGCCTGGGGCGGGCTGGGTTGTCCGGCGGCACCGACGGCGAGCCCTACGCCTGAGCCGGGAGCCGGCTCAAGCCGGCTTCACCCTCACCGGCAGGTGCTTGATGCCGCTGATGAAGTTGGAGCGCAGCCGCTCGGGGCTTCCGGCCGGCTCGATGGAGGTCACCCGCGGCAGCAACTCCTCCAGCGTCAGGCGCACCTCCATGCGCGCCAGCCACGCTCCCAGGCACAGGTGCGGGCCGTTGCGCCCGAAGGCCACGTGGTCATTCGGCGTGCGGCCGATGTCGAAGCGATAGGGATCAGCGAACGCCCGCTCGTCGTAGTCGGCGCCGACCCACCACAGCACCACCTTGTCACCCTCCCGGATCAGCCGGTTCCCCACCTCGATGTCCCTTGTGGCGGTGCGCCGGAAGTGCATCGTGACCGTCGTCCAGCGCAGGATCTCCTCGACGGCGGCGGGAATCAGCGACGGATCGCTGCGCAGCCGGGCGAGTTGGGCGGGGTGGTCCAGCAGCGCCATGAGGCCGCCGGCGAGGGTGTAGCGCGTGGTGTCGTTGCCTGCCGCCACCAGCAGCGCGAAGAAGTTGTTGAACTCGAGGTCGCTCAGCGGCGTGCCGTCGGACGTGGGCGCCAGCAGGCGGGAGATGACGTCGTCGGTGGGCTGCTCCCGGCGCAGCGCGGCAGCCTCCTGGGCATACCGGAACACCTCGAGGCCGGCGGGGCTGCGGAACGGGATCAGCCGGAACTCCTCGGTGTCGGTGAGGTCGACCACGTGATCGGTGTACTCCGGGTCGGTGTTGGAGAGCAGTTGGTCGCCCCACACCACGAGTTGCTCGGCGTCGGCGTCGGGCACCCCCAGCAGGCGGCCGAGCATGCGCATGGGCAGTTGCCGGGCGATCTCGGTGACGAAGTCGAACTCGTCGTGCCGCAGCGCATCGACGATGACCGAGCGGGCGAGGTCGCGGATGGCCTCGGTGTACCGGTCGACCGTGTTGCGGGTGAAGCCACGGTTCACCAGACGGCGCAGGCGGGTGTGGTCCGGCGGATCGAGTTCCATCATCGTGCGCCGAGCCTCGGTCTCCTCGGCGTCCATCTCCTCGAGGCGGATGCCTTGGCGGGAGGTGAAGGTGTCCCAGGCGTGGTTCGCCCGGATGACGTCGTGGTAGCGCGTGAGCGCCCAGAAGCCGGAGCCGTCGGGCTCGTCCCACCACGACACCGGATCCTCGTCGCGCAGCCGATGGAACGTGGCGTAGGGAACGCCGGCCACGAACGTGTCGTGGCTCATGAGGTCGGCGTGGCCGTCGTCGCTCTCGGGGGTCCAGGGGTGCCGGGGAATCATGAGGTGGTCAGGCAACCGCGGGGTCGTCGTGCCGGTGGAGCATCCCCCGCCCGATCGTCCTCCTCGTCATCGGGGGGTGGGCTCCAGAGTCGTACCGCCGTTCCAGGACGTCCCCACGCTGCGCCAGTAGCCGCCGATCATCCCCTGCGGCGCCAGCCGGGTCAGTTCCTCGGTCGGGGAATCGAAGACCTCGAGCGTGGCCTGGCCCCGGAAGGCCGGACCGAGTTCGGTGTCGTAGCCCCGCATGGTGACCAGTTCGTGCAGGGAGTCGGTGCCGTCGGACTCGATGGCCGGGAACAAGCGGTGGTGCAGCATGGGCAGGGCGTTGACGAAGCCGGCGTCCTCGCTGGGACCGCCGATCTCGAAGCTCGCCTCGATGAGTCGCCGCCCACCGGCGGCGCAGGTGGCCCCGAAGCGCCCGCCGGGCTCCAGGCGAGGTCCGGCCCGACCGACCGTGACGGGCCGGGTGAGCCAGATCTCCCCCAGCTTCTTGGGATACCCCTGCACGTGTCCCCGCACCATGGCGAAGTCCTTGTCCACCCAGATGTAGACGCAGCGGCTGTAGGTCTGGTCGCGGTAGCGGCAGCGCACTACCACGAAGCACTCCTTGTACTGCGCCCGCACCGGATCGGCCAGTTCGTCGAAGGTGTCCGAGCAGGACTGCCAGTCGGCCCACACCACGGCCACCGCACCCGGATCCTTCGCCGCGGGCGACAGCGGCGGCGGCAGCAGTTCGGCGACCGCCTCGGGATCGGTGCGGTACTCGATCGTGAGCATGTCGCCCGAGTAGTGCCAGGGGGGAGCGGGCACGAGCCCAGCGGCTCCGGTGGCCGAGCGGGGGAAGGTGAAGCCGTGAAGCTCGGAGCCGGACACGGCGGCGAGTATATACTTTGGCCCCTAACGATTTCCAGGGGCTGCCGAGCAGACCACCGGCATCACACCCCGGTTCGCTGAAGAGTGGATTCCGGCCTCCGCCGGAATGACAAGACAGTTGGGCCACGGACTTCTCGGCACTCTGCAAGGGACGCTGCCGGGCTGCTCCGGGGAATCGGGGTCAGCCCTGTGCAAGGCTTGCGGGGACGTCCGTGGACCGGGTGAGGAGGCTCCATGAGCGAGCGGCGCAGGATCCTGCTGCAGGGCTCCCCCACCACGGTCACGGTCGCCGGTGACCGGCTCGTCGCCCCCGATGGCCGCTCGGTCGCCGAGGCGGACGCGGTGCACCTCCCTCCGTGCACACCCGGCAAGATCATCTGTGTCCACCTCAACCACGCCAGCCGGGTGCGCGAGTTCATGGTGGCCCTCCCTCCGGCACCCACCTACTTCGGTAAGCCCACCTCGTCGCTGCTGGGCCACCGGGGACACGTGGTCCGCCCGGAGCGGTGCCGCTATCTCAACTACGAGGGCGAGGTGGTGATCGTGATCGGGCGGCCGACCCGCAACATCAGCCCCGACGAGGCCGGGGACTACATCGCGGGCTACACGATCGGCAACGACTTCGGATTGCACGACTTCCGGGACACCGACGCCGGCTCGATGCTGCGCGTGAAGGGCTCCGACACGATGTGCCCGGTCGGGCCGAGCCTGGTGGAGGGCTGGGACTTCCGCAACAAGCGGCTGCGCACCCTGGTCAACGGTGAGGTCCGCCAGGAGGGCAACACCGCCGAGATGACCTGGGACATGCACTACCTCGTGGCCGACCTGGCGCGCACGATCACGCTGCTGCCGGGCGACATGGTGTTCTCCGGCACGCCGGCCGGCTCGAGGCCGGTGGAGCCGGGCGACGTGGTCACCGTGGAGGTGGAGGGCCTCGGCGCGCTCACCAACACCGTGGTGGCCGGACCCGTGCCGGTACGCGACGACTGCGGTGCCCAACCCAGCGCATCGGAGGAGGTCATCTCCACCGCCTTCGGGGGCGACTGGGAGTTCCGCGGCATCCGCCCGCCGCGCCGAGGATGACCTCCTCGTCCTTCTGCCGAAGCGCCTCTCCCCTTCCCCGATCCGGGGCCTGAACCCACCGCTGGCGGTGTTGCCTGCGGTTGCCGACGGGAGCGGGGCGTGGTTACCGCGTGTCGGGTAGTTGACAGTGGGTTCCGGCCTTCGCCGGAACGACGGGGCGGGGGCCGGTCGCGGCGTAATCGTTTGTATCCAAACGAAATATGTGGCACTGTTTGGGGTGCGCCCGCACCACGGACGCGTGCGGGCACGGGGCAAGGAAGGGAAGACGGACATGCGGCGTGCATCTACTTGGCGCAGATTGCTGGTACCTGTCGTGGCGGCGACATTGCTGGTGGCGGCCTGCGGCTCCGACGACGAGGAGGCAGCCCCCGCTCCTCCCCCACCTCCGGCAGCGGAGGCGCCGGCTCCCGCTCCCGAACCCGAACCGCCTCCACCGCCACCGGAGCCCGAGCCACCGGCGGCGGAGCCCGAGGCGCCCCCGCCCGAGCCGCCGCCGGCGCCCGAGCCGGAGGCCCCGGCCGCCGCGGGCTTCGACATCGACGCCGTCCTGGCGGCCGACCTCGACAACTGCGCCCCGGCGCCCAGCGGTGATCCGCTGAAGATCGGCTTTGCGGCCGATCTGTCCGACCTGGGCGGCTTCGCCGACGCCCCCGCCAGCCAGGCGGCCGAATACTTCATCGACCTCATCAACTGCACCGGCGGTGTGAACGGCACCCCGCTGGAGTTGACGATCCAGAACATCGAGGGCGACCCCGACGTCACCCAGCGCGCCGCGCAGGACCTGCTGGACGCCGGCGTGTCGGCGATCCTGGGACCACCGTTCCCGGACTTCGGCTTCCCGCTGCTACAGGTGACCGCCGGCCAGGTGCCGGTGCTGTTCGTGGCGTCCACCGAACCGACCCTGTCGGATCCGGCACAGTTGGCGTTCCTGGTGGCCTTCGACGACACCGCCCAGGCAACCGCCGCGGCCGAGTTCGCCTTGGACCAGGAGTGGACCACAGCCGTGACCTTCTCCTCCCCCGGCCCCTACTTCGGCTACAACCCGGAGATCTTCACCGAGGTGTTCGAGGCGGGCGGCGGCACGGTGATCGCCGACTACAACTACGTACCCATCGAGGACGTGGACTTCTCGTCGCAGGCCAACGAGATGGCCAACCTGGACGCGCCCCCCGACGTGGTGTACAGCGCCATGCTGGCCTTCCAGGCGGCCATTCTGCGCGGCCAGCTGGACGGCGTCGGCGTGGAGACAAGGTTCCTCATCACCGACGCCTTCGAGGCCACCGGCGGCTACGCGGAGGGCGAGGCCGTTGAGGGCTTCTACCACACCACCCACTCCTTCCCCGCACCGGGCAGCCGGGTCGTGATACTCGACGAGGGTTTCGAGGCTTCACGAGGCACGGCCCTGGAGAATCCCTCCTTCGGAGGCCTCGCCGCCGACGCCATCGCCGTGGTGATCGACGCCTTCCTGCGTACCGGGTCCCACGATCCGGCCGTGATCGGTGCCGCCATCGCCGAGGCACAAGGAGTCGAGGGCGTGACCGGCGTGCTGTCCTACCCCAGCGGTAGCGGCTCTCCGGAGAAGCCTGTCTACGTCCACGAGGTGGTGGACGGGCAACCGTCGCTGGCCGTAACCATCGGCTGACGGCCGGACTGCAATCTGGCTCCGGGCCCGACCGGAGCAACCGGCCGGGCCCGCCCGTTCGGGCGCGACCCCTCCCGCAAAAGCGTGTAGACAAGCGAGTACATGCTCGAGATCGAGTCGCCCGCCACCCGGAACGGGTCGATCCCCGCGCGCCACGCCACCTACGCTGAGATGCTGCCGTGACCGAACTCCTGCAGCAACTCGTCGACGGGATCGGGCGTGGCAGCATCTACGCCCTGCTGGCGCTGGGAATCGCCGTGATCTTCGGCGTCATGCACCTCGTCAACTTCGCCCACGGAGAACTCATCACCGTGAGTGCCTACGTGAGTTACCTGCTCTTCACGAAGGGGATGGCCTGGTGGGCACTCGTCCCGGCGATTCTCGTGACCTCCATGCTCACCGCCCTGGCGATTGAGTTCGCGGCGTTCCGCTGGGTGCGCAACTCCTCGGACTTCACCATGGTGCTCACCTCATTCGGCGTGCACTTCGTGGTGCAGGCGCTGTTCATCATGGGCGTCTCGGCCAACCGGCGTACCTTCGCCCGCCCCGGCTGGCTCTTCGAGACCGTCAGCGTGGGAGGCGTGAACCTCGAGGTCTACGACCTGGTGGTCATCGCGGTCACACTTGTCACGTTGGCCAGCACCGTGTGGCTGGTGCGCCGGACGATGTTCGGTATGACGCTGCGCGCCGCGGCCGAGGACTTCGAGGCCGCCCGCCTGATGGGAGTGCGCAGCAACCGGGTGATCCGCGGGGCGTTCGTGCTGTCGGGAGCGCTGGCCGGCGTGGCTGCCGTCTTCTGGCTGATGCGCACCGGGCAGGCCGACCCCACGGCAGGGCTGAACCCCATGCTGAAGGGCGTGCTGGCCGCACTCATCGGCGGGCTGGGCAGCCTGGGCGGCGCGGTGCTGGGTGGTCTGGCGCTGGGGCTCGTGGAGGTCCTGCTGCTGTCGCGCCTGCCCGACGGCCTGGTGGGCCTCACCGACGGCATGGTCTTCCTGTGCATCGCCCTGCTGTTCGTCTTCCGGCCGCAGGGGATGGTCACCATCCGCCGCGCCGAGCGCGTCTGAGGCGGACGATGGCTCGACGCAGCGGCTCGATACACGAACCCGCCTCGACGACAGGCTGCGGGATGCGCAGCGATCCGGCCCGGCACGTGCTGGGGCCGATCCTTGGGTCGATCGTCCTTTTTGGGCTGCTGGTCGGCGGGGCCCTCGCCTACACCGCCACCGGCGGGGCGGCACGCGACGACCTCGTCACGCAAATGCTCACCAACGCCATCGTGGTCGTGGGCATCGGGGTCTATGTGGGCAACACCGGCGTCATGTCCTTCGGCCACATCGGCTTCGGCGCCATCGCCGGCTACACCTTCGGCGTGCTCGCCATCTCGCCCGAGCGCAAGGCGCAGATCATCCCCGACGCACCCTTCGGCCTCGCCGATGTGAGCCTGCCGCCGGCGCTCGCGGTACTCGTGGCGATCGGCGTCACGCTGGTGGCTGCGGTCATCATCGGATTGGGCCTCACCCGTTCGGGCGCGCGCACGGGAGCCATCTCCGCAGCCGTCATCACGCTCGCCCTCCTCTTCGTGGTGCACGAGGTGGCCCGCAACTGGACGGATCTCACGGGCGGGGGGCGCTCGGGCATCAGCTTCAGCCTCGGCAACAAGCTGGAGGGCCGCTTCTGGATCTACGTGCTGCTCCTCGCCTCGATCCTGGCGGCCCGGCTGTTCCGCCAGACCCGCGTCGGCCGGCTGGCGCAGGCGGCGCGGGAGGACGACCTGGCGGCGCGGGCCGTCGGAATCGACCCCGCCACACAGCAGATGACCGCCCTGCTGCTGTCGGTCGTGATCGTCGCCGTGGGCTCGGCGCTGCGCGTCTACGTGATCGGGGTCATCACGCCGCGGTTCTTCTTCTTCGAGTACACGCTCATCACTCTGGCAATGCTCATCGTGGGTGGGCGCAACAGTGTGGCCGGGGCCCTGCTGGGCGTTGTCGTCATGACGATCGGCCTCGAAGCCATGCGCTACCTGGCCGGCCCGGACGTGAACGTGGCGGCGCTGGACTGGCTGTTGCGTGACGGGCTCACGGGCATCTTCCTGGGCGGGGCGATGCTGGGGTTCATGATCTTCCGGTCCTCGGGTCTGCTGGACGACCGGGAACTCGACACCTGGATGTTGCGACGGTGGCGACAGCGGAGATCGGCCGGCGCGCCGCCCCCGGCGACCGAACCCCCGCCCCCGCAGGAGAACACGTTGACCACCTCGGACGTGACGGTGGACTTCGGTGGCTTCCGTGCCCTCGACGGTGCCCACGTCGAGGTCCACGGCGCCGAGGTGGTGGGGCTCATCGGGCCCAACGGGGCAGGCAAGACCACGCTGCTGAACGTGATGGGCGGCGTCGTCACCCCGACCTCCGGCCGCTGCGTCGCCGCAGGCCGCGACCTGTCAGGGGCCGCGGCCCACGCCGTGGCCCGCGGGGGTCTGGTGCGCACCTTCCAGAATCTGCGGCTCTTCGGCGCCCTCACCGTGGAGGAGAACGTCGAGGCGGCGGCTCTGATGGCGGAGCGGCATCGCGGCGAGAGACCCGGGCCGGACGTCGAGACGCTGCTGCGAGGCGTCGGCCTCTGGGAGCACCGGCAGCGCCGTGCCCGCGAACTGGACTACGGCAACGCCAGGCGCCTCGAACTGGCGCGGGCGGCGGCCGCCCGTCCCGACTTCCTGCTGCTGGACGAGCCGACGAGCGGGATGAGCGACGCCGAATCGCTGGAGATGATCGACCGGGTACGGGCCACGGCGGCAGCCGTGGGAGCCGGCGTCCTGGTCATCGACCACGATCTGAACTTCATCATCGGGATCTGCGACCGGGTCTACACCCTCGATCAGGGCAAGGTCATCGCCGTGGGCACTCCGGCGGAGATCCAAGCCAACCCGCTGGTGCAGGCCGCCTACCTCGGCACTGATCTCGACACCCCCGGCACTCGCCCAGAGCGTGAGGGGCGATGACGCCACGGAGCGCGACCCCGTGCCGGCGAACACGTAGGAGACAGCCATGAAGGCCGCGGTACTGAGCAATTCGGTACCCCCGTGACGTTGGTCGACGACTATCCCGAGCCTGCACCCGCGGGCGGGGAGGTGATCGACGTGATCGCCTGCGGCGTGTGCCGTTCCGACCTGCACATCTCCGAGGGCTACTTCCCCATCGCCCTGCCGCGGGTGCTCGGACACGAGGTGACCGGCATGCACCCCCGGCTGGGGCTGACGGTTGGCGGTGCCTGAATCTGTAGGCGATCGATGGACCGGACGAGCCCGTTGACCTCGGCCGGCGACTCCGTAGAGGTGACGGCACCGCGGCTGTACCTCGACGGCATCCCGTACGACCGCTTCGCCGCCTTGCGGGCCGCGCCGGGCCTCACCTGGCATCCCTACGAGGACGGTGGATTCTGGGCTGTCACCCGCCACGAAGACGTGCGTGCCGTGTCGCGGCAGCCCACGATCTTCTCGTCGGGAATCGGGCACACGAACCTCTGGGACCTGGAGGCCGACGCCCTCGAGGCGCGCCGCTCGCTCATCGACACCGACGCACCGGAGCACACCCGGCTGCGGCGCATCGTCAGCCGCCGGTTCACACCCGGCAACGTGGCACGACTCACCGCCGCAACCCGAGCCCTCGCCGCGGAACTCCTCGACGGGTTCGTGGCAGCCGGCGGCGGGGATTGGGTGAAGTCGGTGGCGGCGCCGCTACCGATCCGGGTGATCATGCTGATGCTCGGCGTGCCGGAATCCGACGCCGACTACCTGGTCGAGCTGTCGGATCACCTCGTGGAGGGCACCGGCGACCGACCCACGCTGGCGCCCGATGCCTTCGGCAACACGACGCCGCTGCGCCTGTTGCCTTTCGCCAGCCCCGCCAGCCATGCGCTGTACGCCTACGGCGAGGAACTCGGGGCGCGCCGGCGGCAGGAGCCGACCGAGGACCTCGTGACCGGGATGGTGCGGGCCGCTGACACCGGCTTCCTGCCGCCAGCGGCTTACCGGAACCTCTTCCATCTCCTGGTGTTCGCCGGGAACGAGACCACCCGCACAGCCATCGTCCACGGTGCGCTGGCATTCGCCGAGCGGCCCGACGAACTCCGGCGCCTCCACGAACATCCCGAACTCATCGACACCGCTGTCGAGGAGGTCCTCCGCTGGGCGTCGCCCGTGATGCACATGCGCCGCACGACCCGCTGCGACACCTCCCTCGCCGGCACCGATATCGCCGCCGGTGACAAGGTCGTCATGTGGTACGCCTCGGCGAACCGTGATCCGGAGGCCTTTCAGGATCCGTTCGCTTTCGACGTTTCCCGCTCGCCGAACGACCACTTCGCCTTCGGCGGCGGGGGGCACCACTTCTGTCTCGGCGCGTCGCTGGCGCGCATGGAGATCAAGGTGCTGATTCAGGAGCTCCTGCAGCGGCGCATCGGCCTGCACAGGGCCGGCGAGCCGGAGCGGATCGCCTCGAACTTCGTGCACGGCGTAGCGTCGGTGGCCATGGAGCCTGTGGAGATCGACCCGTGAGCGCTCCGCTCGACGGCGTTCTGGTGGTGACGCTGGAGACCGCCGTGTCGGCGCCGTTCACGACACGCCATCTCGCCGACCTGGGCGCCAGGGTGCTGAAGGTGGAGCGGCCGCCCCACGGCGACTTCGCCCGCCACTACGACAGCCGGCTGGCGGGTGAGTCCACCTACTTCGTGTGGGGCAACCGGGGCAAGGACAGCATTGCCCTCGACCTGCGCGACCCGCCGCAGCGGGAGCGCTTCGACGAGCTGGTGGCCGGAGCGGACGTCTTCGTCCAGAACCTCTCGCCCGGCGCCGCCCGCCGGGCCGGCGTGCTGGCCGAACAGCTCGTCGCCCGCCACCCGCACCTGGTGGCCTGCGACATCTCCGGCTACGGCACCGACGGACCGAGGGCCGACGACAAGGCCTACGACCTCATCGTCCAGGCCGAGTCGGGCGCCGTCGCCCTGACCGGCGACCCGGACCGCATGAGCAAGGTGGGTTTCTCCGTCGCCGACATCTGCGCAGGCATGTACGCCCTCAGCGCCATCCTGGCGGCGCTGCACCGCCGCGCCCGCACCGGCGAGGGCGCGGCGATCTCGCTGTCGATGCTGGAGTGCCTCGCCGAGTGGACCGCGCCGCAGACCTACGCCTCCGTCGCCGACGGCGCCCCGCCGGCTCGCTCGGCCCGGCGCCACTCGCTCATCGCCCCGTACGGTCTCTTCGAGCTCGCCGACGGCGCCGTGATCATGCTGGCGGTGCAGTCCAACGCGGAATGGGTGGCGCTGGCCACCGACGTGATGGATCGACCCGAGCTGGCGACCGATCCCCGCTTCGCCGAGAACGCCGACCGCGTCGCCAACGTCGACGAACTGGAATCCGAGTTGAGCAGCGCTCTGGCCGCCGAGGCGGCGCCGGTGGTGCTGGAGAAGCTCCGCCGGGCACGCATCGCCTTCGGCAGGGTGAACGGACCGTTGGAGGTGGCCGGCCACGAGCAGCTCCGGGCGCGCGGCCGGTTCGCCGAGGTGGACGTGCCGGCCGGACGGACCACGGTGCTCCGCCCGCCGTTCAACATCAGCGACGGGGGCGAGCCGCGGGCCCGCGTGCCCGCCCTCGGTGAGCACGACCCCGCGCTCGTGGCCGAACTGCTCGAGCGCGCCCGGCTGCGGCAGGCCGGCCACGGCCGTGCCGCTGACCAGCCCGGCATCGTGTAGCTAGGCGGGGTGATGCTGGAGATCGAGTCGCTGACCACCCGCTACGGTTCCATCGCCGCGCTGCGGGCCGCCACGCTGCGCGTCGACGAGGGCGAGATCGTGGGTGTCATCGGCCCCAACGGCGCCGGCAAGACTACGCTGCTGAACTCCGTGGCCGGTCTGCTGAACCCCGCCGCCGGGCGCGTCCTGCTCGACGGCTCCGACGTCACGGGAGCGGCGCCCGACAGGATGCTGCGTGCCGGCGTCGCCCTCGTCCCCGAGCACCGCCGGCTGTTCGCCGACCTGACCGTGCGCGAGAACCTTCTCGTGGCCGGCATCACCGCCACCGCCCGCCAGCGTGCCGAACGCCTCGAGGAGATGGCCGAACTGTTCCCCGTGCTCGGCGACCGGCGCGACACACCGGCCGGCTACCTCTCCGGCGGCGAGGCCCAGCAACTCGCCATCGCCCGCGCCCTCATGAGCGCCCCCCGGATACTGCTGATGGACGAACCCTCCCTCGGCCTCGCCCCCTCGCTCGTGGACCTGGTGTTCGATCTCATCGGGCGGTTGGCCGCAGGCGGGCACACGCTGCTGGTGGTCGAACAGAACGCCCACCGCATGCTGGACGCCTGCGACCGGGCCTACATCATGCGCTCGGGCGAGATTGCCACCGAGGGATCGGGCCGGGAACTGCTGCAGCGCACGGACCTCTTCGACACCTACCTCGGCCCCGCCGATCCGGACCGCCCCGGAACATCCGGCTGACCTGACACCACGACCGGCGACCTCACATCGACATCGTGGGTCACCGCCCGCAGCGCAGCGGCCGCAACGGTGCGGTCAGCCGGTGGCCGCCTCCGCTGCGGAGGTCTCGACCACCGGCTCGTCGTGAGCCGCCAGTGGGGGCGGCGCGAGGATGCCCGCAGCCCCAAGAGCGCCCTCGATCCGCGCGGTCCGCTCCCCGTGCTGCCTCAGCACGGCATCCACTTTGTCGAACCGCTCGTACACCTTGTCGAAGCGGGCGTCCATCGCCGTGCGCGAGTCCTTGACAGCCGACCCCACCCAGAACACCAGGGCGCTCAGAACCACCCCGACCACCCCGATCAGGGATGCGATGATCGTTTCCATTGCTCTCCATCCTACTCCCGCCGTGCGAACCGGTCGTGCGAAACCGGATGCGTCAGGCCCGACCACGGCGCCGGATCCGGACCTGCATCCGAAGGCGTCCACGGTTCGGGCGACCCGAACGGCGAACGCGACGCCAAGAACACGGCCCGCAACGGCGACACGGCCCCGACCGGGGCCAAGCAGGCGACCGCCGCACACTCCGGAGGGCCACGACGCGTCGCCGCTCAACCTACCGGCGAACACGGAACGAGCAACCACGGCCGCAACACTCGGCGGAGCCGGCGCCAGCGGGTCTCAGAAATGTGCGTCAGACCCCACGCTCGTCGTTCCGGATCGTCGTTCTCTGCTGCATGGGGGGACGCATGCGGGTCTTGTCGATACTCACGGCGTATGCCGTGCAGCCGAGATCTTGGAGGATCCGCGGTGTCTCGTTGACGAGGAAGCGGTTCCGCCGGCGCAGTCAGAGGTAGGGCAGGTACGTGTCGAGTTCCCAGTCGGTCACGTGGGCGGCGAATTGGGCCCACTCGGTGCGCTTGACCGCGACGAACTGAGCCACCGTGTCGGCGCCGAACGCCTCGACGAAGGTCTCGTCGCCCTCCAGCTCGTCGAGGGCCTCGGCCAGGCTCCCGGGCGCGTGCACCTCGCAACTGACGTTCTCGAGACCGTCGAGAGTTTCCGGCGGCGGGCACTCCAGCCCGCCGGTGACGCCCAGCCGGCTGGCCGTCAGGATCGCGGCGGTGGCGATGTGCGGGCTCGCCGCGGGGTCGGCGAGGCGGTTCTCCAGCCGGGTGGAGGACCCTCGTTCGGGATTCACCCGCACGGTCGTGCAGCGGTGGTCGTGCCCCCAGTTCTGCCAGTAGCCGCAGAGTTGTGCGGGAGCCAGGCGCTTGTAGGAGTTGACCGTGGGACAGCACAGCGCCGTCATCGACCGCAGGTAGGCCAGCTGGCCGGCGATGCACTGCTTGGCCAGCGTCGAGAGGCCATCCGGGGCAGCGTGATCCACGAGGGCGAAACCCCCCGAGATGTCCAGGAAGCTGAGGTTCACGTGCAGGCCGTTGCCGCCCCGCCCGGCGATGGGCTTCGGCAGGAACGTGAGCAGGTGGCCCCGCTCCGCGGCCACCTCCCGTGCCATAGTCTTGAACAGGAAGGCCTCGTCGCCGGCGGCCATGGCGTCGTCATAGACCAGCGTGAACTCGAACTGGCTCTCGTCGTACTCGGCGTTGACCGACTCCAGACGGAAGCCGCACGCCAGGGCCCGTGCCGTGATGTCGCGGTAGACACCGGTGGGATCGTTGAAGTGCCCGGTGCCGTAGACGAAGGATCCCGGCGCGCGGTCGGACTTCCAACCGCCGTCACCGTCGGGCTGCATGAGGTAGGCCTCGAACTCGTAGCCCACCTTGGGTGTGTAGCCCATGTCCTCCCAGGCGGCAACGGCCCGCCGCAACACCTCTCGGGGCGCGAAGGGCACGGGACTGCCCTCGAAACTGAGGTCACCGACGACGACACCGACGCCGTCCTCCCACCCGGGGCGCACGTCGTCGAGGCTGAAGCCGCAGTGCAGGTCGGGCATGCCCTCCAGGAATCCCGCGCCGGGCACCGGCCCCATGTAACGGTCGTAGTTGAGCGCGAAGGTGGTGATGCAGTGCCGCGCCCCGCCGGCCGCCACGGCGGCAGGGAGGTACTTGCCGCGCGGCAGGTTCAGGTGGTCGGGCCAGAGCACGCGGATCTGCTGGTAGTCGGCGCTCAGGGCACACCTCCTGTCTGTCTCGCAAACCCGGGGGAGTTTGCGGCGTCGTACCACAGGCCACCGGTCGCGTCGAATCTGCCGCCGCGGCACGGGCGGCCGCACCGGCACCGGCCCAGGGACGGACCGGCGCAGGAACCGCCGTCCTGACGCGCCGCCGGTACACGGTCCACCATCGGTGGCTGGCGTAGTGTTGCGCACATGCCGCGAGCCTTCGCCGCCGGGAACGACGAACTCGTCGAAGCCGAGCGCCTCATCCGCGCCGAACTCGGCGCCCTCGACCTGGACATGCTGGCACTCGCCGCGGTCTCGAACATCTTCCGCGCCGCCACCGCCGTGCGGAACCACATGGAGCGCGGCGTGCTCCGCCAGTACGAACTCTCCTGGAGCGCCTTCGTCGTGCTGTTCGTGCTGCGGGTCTGGGGCGAGCAGGAGTCCGGCCACCTCGCCGCCGAGGCCGGCATCACCGGCGGGACCCTCACCGGCGTGCTCAACACGTTGCAACGCAAGGGGTACGCCGAGCGCTCCCCGCACCCCACCGACGGCCGCCGGATGCTTGTGCGCACCACCGAGTCGGGGCACCGTGTGGTCGACGAGATCATGCCTGCCTTCAACAAGCAGGAGGCGCTGGTGACGCGCGACCTCAGCGACACCGAGGCCACGCAGCTGGCCGCATACCTGCGGACGCTGCTGCGCACCGTTGCCGATCTGAAGACACCCTGAACGCCGATTTCGACACCTCCCCGCAGAAACTGTTAGGATCCAAACGATTCTAGCCGCACGTGCCGGTCCGACCCGGCACACCGACCGTCGGGAGCGAGGCGACAGGTATGGGCGAGATCGTCGGCGCAGGGCTCGTGTCGCACGTCCCCCCCATCGTGATGCCCGAGCCCGAGCGGCGCCTCCTCAACGGCGGCGAGGACTTCAGCCTCTGCGCCGGCCTCGACCGCCTACGGGCCGAGCGGCTCGACGAACTGCGCCCCGACACGATCGTGGTGTTCGACACCCACTGGTTCAGCACGTTCGAGCACATCTGCAGCGCGCAGGAGCGTCGCAGCGGCCTGTTCACCTCCGACGAGTTGCCGCGGGGCATGAAGCAGATGCCCTACGACGTCCCCGGCGATCCCGAACTGGCCTTCGGTCTGGCGGCTCTGGCCAAGGCCCGCGACGACACCTGGGTGCTGGCCTGCGACGACCCCTACCTGCCGATCCACTACCCCACCGTCAACCTCCTGGGGTACCTGCAGGGCGACGAGGCCTGGGTTTCGGTGAGCATCTGCCAGACCGCCACGACGGATGACTTCCTGCTGCTGGGCGAGTTGCTGGCGGCCGCGGCGGCCGAGTTGGACCGCCGGGTGGTGCTGCTGGCCTCGGGGGGTTTGAGCCACCGGTTCTGGCCGCTGCGAGAAATTCGCCGCCACGAGTCCGCCGATCTGGGCAACATCAGCAGCCCCGAGGCACGGGCAGCCGACGAGAAGCTCATCGAGCAACTGCGCGCCGGCAACCATGCCGCGGTGCTGGCGGGAGTGGACGGGTTCCGCCGGCACGCGCCGGAGGGGTTCTTCGGCCACTATCTCATGATGGTGGGGGCTCTGGGCGGCGCTGCCTGCCGGGCGCCGGGCGGGCTGTTCTCCGCCTACGAGTCAGCCGCGGGAACCGGGCAGGCGCACATCTGGTTCGACCGGCCCAAAGGCGGCTGGACCGCTTGAGAATCACGGCACCGCCGGCTGGTCCGCAGCCACCCGGCCTGCGCCCCACCGTGGACCCCGCAGCGCCTCGGTTTCGCCACCTCTACCCTGGCGCCCGGGCTCGCCCCCGACACCGACCGACTGCGCGCACAATCCCCGGGAGGCATCCATGAGATTCGCCAACGTGTCCGGACGAGCCTGCCTGGTCGTCGACGGCCGGGCGGTGGACATCGGCGAGGCCTCGGGGGGCGCCCTGAGCCCCGATCCCATGACGACCGCCGACCTGGCCAACCATGCGGCACTGCGGGAGTTGGCCGCCGAGGTCGATCCGCCGGCTTGGCCGGCACTGGATCAGGCCGCCCTGGGGCCGCCGGTTCCGCGTCCGGGCAAGATCATCGCCCTCGCCCTCAACTACCGGGGCCACGCCACCGAAGCCGGCCTGGCGATCCCGACCGAGCCACACGTCATGGCCAAGTTCCCCACCTGTGTCTGCGGCCCCGGCGACGACGTGCCGATCCTCGACCTGCAGATGGTCGACTACGAGGTGGAACTCGTGCTGGCAGTGGGTCGGCGCTGCAAGGGCCTGGCCGCGGCCGACGCCTGGAGCCACATCTCGGGCCTCACCTGCGGCAACGACGTCAGCGACCGCAACGAGCAATTCCGCCCTCCTGTGCGGCAGTTCTCCCTGGCCAAGAGCTACGACGCGTTCGGACCGATCGGCCCGACCATGGTCACGCCCGACGAGGTCCCGAACCCCGACGACCTGGCGGTGAGTTGCCGCGTCGACGGCGAGGTGCGCCAGCAGGCCCGCACCAGCGACTTCATCTTCGACGTGGGCTACCTGATGGCGTGGCTGTCGCGCTACGTGACCCTCGAGGTCGGTGATTTGATCTTCACGGGAACGCCGGGTGGCGTGGGTGACTCCATGGACCCGCCGACGTACCTGCGCGACGGCCAGATCGTCGAGATCACCGTCGAGGGCATCGGCACCCTGCGCAACCGGATCGTGGCCGGGAAGGGCTGAGCCGTGCGGGTCGTGGTCGGCGGCGACAGGAGCTCCACGTACGGGGGCCTCTTCACCGGTCACGTGGAGTTGGAGATGCTGCACGCCACCGGGAGCGACGACGAGCCCGACACGGCGCACGTGCACTTCGGCGACGGGGCGGTCACCAACTGGCACGCCCACCCGGGCGGCCAACTGCTCTACGTGGCGGCGGGGCGCGGCAGGGTCGGCACCGACGCCGACGGCGCCGTCATGCTGGAGCCGGGAACCCTCGTGGTCGCCCCGCCGGGTGAACGGCACTGGCACGGAGCGGCATCCGGTGCCGACTGCACGCTGCTGTGCGTCACGTGGGGCACGACCTGCTGGTCCGACGAGGCGCCCGACCTGGAGCGCTGACGACACCCAGCCCCCCTCCCGTCATTCCGGCGGAGGCCGGAATCCACTCCCGGAGCCGGTCGAGGTGAACGAGCCATAAACCACGCTCCCGACACCCCCATCCCCACCACCGACACGGCGGAGGTGGCGGTCATCGGCTACGGACCGGTCGGCGCCACGCTGGCCAACCTGCTCGGCCAGGCCGGCATCGGTACCTGCGTCTACGAGCGCTCCACCGAGCCGTACCCCCTGCCGCGAGCCTGCCACCTCGATGCCGAGATCATGCGCATCTTCCAGAACGCCGGGCTGGGGAAGGAGATGGCGGCGCTCGTCGAGCCCAGTAGCGGCATGCTGTTCGTGGACACCGCCGGCAACCCTCTGTTCGACTACGAGGACTTCGTCCGCGACCCCATCCTGGGTTGGCACGAGGACTACGTGTTCATCCAGCCCGAACTGGACACTGCCCTGCGCGCCGGCGTGGGGCGCTTCGACTGCGTCGACGTACGGCTCGGCGTCGAGGTCACCGACTGGCGGGAGTTGCCCGCTCGCTGGGTGGTGGCCTGTGACGGCGCCGCGAGCACCTCCCGCCGCCTTGCCGGCATCGACTTCGTCGACCTCGGCTACGACCAGCGCTGGCTGGTGGTGGACGTGATGTTGAGCCGGGCCGTGGAGCTTCCCGGCATCATCCACCAGGTGTGCGACCCCCGCCGGCCTGCGACATTCGTGCCGTCGGCCCGCAATCACCGCCGCTGGGAGTTCCGCCTCTCCGCCGACGAGTCCGACGGGCAGATGAGCGATCCGGAGACCGTGTGGCGCCTGCTGGCCCCCTGGCTGCAGCCCGGAGACGGTGAACTCGTGCGCGCGGCGGTCTACGACTTCCACGCCACCGTCGCCGAATCCTGGCGCCGGGGGCGGCTGCTACTGGCGGGCGATGCCGCCCACCAGATGCCGCCGTTCATGGGCCAGGGCATGTGCTCGGGCATCCGCGATGCCGCCAACCTGGCCTGGAAACTGCGCGCCGTGCTGCAGGACGGCGCCCCCGAGGCGCTGCTCGACAGCTACGAGGCGGAGCGGCGCCCGCACGTCGAGCGCTGCATCGAACTGTCCATCGAGGCGGGCCGGCTGCTCGACGAGCCGGTCTTCCCCGAACCCGACAGCGACGACGGCGAGCGCTGGTCGCGCCTACCCCCGCTCGGCGGGCTCTTCCAGGAGACCGGCGGTGACGCCCCGCCGTTTCCTGTCGGCCACCAGGCTCGCCAACCAGCCGTGGAAACCAGCGGCCAGCAGCGCCTGCTGGACGACGTGGCGGGGCCCGGTTGGTATCTGGTATGCAACGGGCCGGCCGGCGGCGCCGGACTGGCCCGGGTCCTGGATACGACGCAACTGGGCGACCCCGACGGCTGGCTGGGCCGGCTCCTGGCAGGGGCCCATGCCATCCTGATCCGCCCCGACCGCTACGTCTACGGCACGGCTGCCACGGAGGCCCACGTGGCGGGTCTGCTGGCCGACGCCCGCCGCCGGGTCGGGCTGCCTCCCGCCTAGATGGTTAGTTCCAAGGGGTCAGTGGTCGTAGGCGAGCAGGCTGCGGGCGGGGCTTGCTCTTGGGGTGGTTTGGTTGTGCCAGATGGCGGCGGTGAGGGCGAGGAGTCGTTGCAGGATGCGCGCGGCGACGCCGGCGGGGGTGCGCCCGCCGTGGCGTTCGAGGCCGAGTTGGCCTTTGAGGGTCTGGAAGACCGATTCGATGATCTGGCGCAGCGGCCGCAGGAACCGCTGGTGGGGCCGGGCGAGTTCTGTTTTCGTCGTCGGGCGGATGAGTGCGATGCCCGCGTCGGCGAGTTGCTGCTCGAAGGCGGCGCTGCGGTAGCCCTTGTCGGCGATGAGGGTCTGGCCCGGGCGGGCCAGGTCGCCGTGGGCGATCATGTCCAAACAGATGTCGCGTTCGTCGGCTTTCGCGTCGGCGAGCGCGAAGGCGATCGGCAGACCCGACGGGGTGGCGAGCAGGTGCAGGCGCAGCCCCCAGAAGTAGCGGGAGTGGCTGGCGCTGTACCCGTAGGAGGCCCATCCGGCCAGGTCAGAGCGCCGTTGGGTCTCGCGGCTGCGCCCGCACTCGACCGGCGTGGAGTCGACGAGCCACACGTCGTCGTGGTACGACGGGCAGTCCCGCGCCAACGCCCCGAGCACGTGTTGCATCAGTTGACCGCTGCGGCGCAGGCGCTTGTGGTAACCCGACCGCTGGGGCAGATACGGGAACCACGACCGCAGGTGCTCTTCGGCGTAACGCACGAAGCGGGCCTCGGAGTCGAATCTCGACAAGACCTGCACCACCGCCAACGTGGCCAGTTCCGCGTCAGACAGCTTCGGGGCGAACCCCACCGCCGGCCGCGACGGCGCCCACCCCGGATGCGCCACCAACAAATCATCAACCGTCACATAAAGTGCAGTCACGAGGGTGTCCAAATCCGGGTTCATGCCAAGGTCCTCCAGGATCGGGGGCAGTTCTCACCCCCAGATCTTGGACACCCCCAACCACCCAACGGTGGACCCCACCCCTTGGAACTACTCATCTAGTGTCCGGAGTCGGTAATTCGTTGGAGATATGTGGCGAGGGTCGCGAGGATGTCGTAGTCGCCTTCTCTGCGCAAAATTGCCGTTCAGGGCGGCTTTTTCGCGCACAGAAGGCGATGACGCCCCCAGACCGTCACGGACGGCACGACCAAGCGAAGCACAATGCTGAACGAACCAACCACTCACGACACTAGGAGCGTGCTGCGTACGGGACGGCAGACGCGCCGGATTCGCCGAACCCTGGATTCCGGCCCTGGATCGAGTCCAGGACAGGCTCTTCGCCGGAATGACGAGAAGGTCGACTCGCATCATGACGCGGCAGTCTCCCTGGGGCTGCCACGGTCGCGGTTCAGCCCGGGTTGAGCAGCAGCGGCAGGCGCTTCAGGCCGTTGATGAAGTTGGAGCGCACCCGCGTGACCTCCCCGCACACCTCCGGACGCAGGTTCCTACGCAGCAGCTCCTCCAGGAACACGCGCACCTCCAGGCGAGCCAGCCACGAGCCGAGGCAGAAGTGCGGGCCGCCGCCGCCGAAGGTGACGTGGCGGTTGGGGTCGCGCCCCAGATCCAGCGTGTGGGGGTCGCCGAAGGTGTCCTCGTCGTAGTTGGCCGACAGGTACCAGGTCACGACCTTGTCGCCGGCCGCCACCGGGACACCGGCGATCTCGGTGTCGACCACCGCTGTTCGGCGGAAGTGGATCTGCGGCGAGGCGTAGCGCAGGACCTCCTCGACCGCGGTGTCCAGCAGGGCGGGGTCGATCCGCAGCCGCTCCAGCGCCTCGGGATGCTCGGCGAGCGCCAGAGCGCCGTGGTTGAGGGCGTGGCGGGTCGTCTCGTTGCCGGCGATGACCAGCAGCAGGAACAGCGTGTTGAAATTCTGCGGCGACAACTCGCCGGCGGCGACGAGCAGCGACACCACGTCGTCGGCCGGGTGGCGGCGCTTGCTGCCGGCGAGCTGCTGGGCATAGGCGAACACCCTCGTCGACGTCGGGCTCCGGAACGGCAGCAACCGGTAAGGGTCGGTGTCCTCCTTGTCGAAGACCACCTCGGAGTAGTCGGGATCGGCGTGATAGATGATCCTGTCGGCCCATTCGAAGAGGCTGCCGGTGTCCTCGTCGGGCACCCCGAGGATGCGGCTGATCATCAGGATCGGCAGCCGGCGGGCCACCGCGCTCACGAACTCCACCTCGGCCGCGGCGCCGTTGCCCCCGGTCGCCTGCAGGGCCTCGTCGAGTATCCGCGCCGTGAGCTCCCGGGCGGCATCCGTCCAGCCGGCCATGCTGCGGCGGGTGAAATTGCGAGACACCATGCGCCGCAGGCGGGTGTGCTCGGGGGGATCTGTCTCCAGCATCGTGCGCCGGGCCTCGCGGGCCTCCGGATCGTGCTCCAGTTCCTCCAGCTCGGTGCCGCCGACCTGCGAGGAGAACGTCTGGTGGTCGCGGTGGACCGCCACGAGGTCGGCCCAGCGGGTCACCGCCCAGAACCCGGCGTTGCCGTCCGGCTCGGGGTGCCAGGCCACCGGCATCTCCCGCCGCAGGCGGGCGAACGCCTCGTGAGGTATGGCCCGCTCGTAGACGTCGTGACTACAGATGTCGACCGGCGAGAGCGGTTCTCTTGTCACGAACCCGCCACGTCGTCGAGGAACCAATCCACCAGCCGCTGCGTGCGGCGGGACGCCGAAGACTCCAGGCGGGCGGTCTCGGCGGCCATCTCATCAGGGTCGACGCCGTGGGCCCGAAGCTCCTCGCCCCCGATCACGAGCCATTCCGCCAGCAGCCCGCTGTCCACCTCGGGGTGGAATTGCAGCCCCAGGCTCCGGCCCATGCAGAAGGCCTGCGGGCCGTTGCGGTTGCGAGCGATCTCGGTGGCACTTTCGGGGACCGTGAAGCGGTCGTAGTGCCACTGGAACCAGGGCCCCGGCGAGAGGCCGTCGGGAAGGTCGGAGTCGATACTCAGCCAGCCGAACTCGGGAGTAGGGGCCCGTGACACGGTGCCGCCCAGCGCGGCCGACAGGACCTGACCACCGAAACAGATACCCAGGACCGCTGCCCCGGCGTCGTGCGCCTCCCGGACGAAGTCGACCTCGCGGTGGATCCAGGTTCCGATCCTGGCGTCGTCGTACACCGACCACACGGCGCCCAGCACGACGACCAGGTCATGATCGCCCGGGTCGGGAAACTCGCGATCGCTGACGGGGTTCCGCACGTCGCCGACCACCGGGAACGTCTCCAACTCGACACCACGCCGCTCCAGAGCCTCGCCGACCACCGCCGCGTGCCCCGTCGGGTCGTGCTCGATCGCCAACCCCCGCACCGCCGCAGCATACCGGTGGCAAGAGAATGGTCTTGCCGGCTAGCGCTATCGGGTGTACTTCATCCGCTGTCTCTTGGCTCTGATACCCAAGTCACACCCGCGCATGGCCGCCTCGGTGTTCAGGACCAGCGTCGCTGTGGGTTGGTGGGGTTGTCGTTGCGGCGTGTGGCCGGGTGGTTCGGCTAGGGGCCGAGGGCGGTGATGGGGACGACGTCGACGCCGTCCGGGCGCCTGTAGCCGTAGCCGACGGCGGTGATGACGACCAGGGCTGTGCGTTGGTGCAGTCGCTGGTCGTCCAGCTTGGCGGAGAGGCGAAGCAGCGACTGTGCAGCCGCTTCAATGGCTTCGGATCCACCGAGTTTGATTTCGGCGGCGAGACATCGCCCGTCGGGGCACTCGACGATGGCGTCGACCTCTTGGCCTGCGGCGTCGCGCAGGTGGTAAACGCGACCGCCGATCGGCTGCGCGAGCACGCGGAGATCGCGCACGACCAGCGACTCGAACAGCAGGCCGAGCGTGTCGGGTTCGCTCATCAGACGGTCGGGGTCGGCGCCGAGCAGAGCCGCGGCGAGTGACGGGTCTGCGAGGTGTCGTTTGGGTGATTTGCGCAGTGGGGCTCTCGAGCGGAGTCGGACCGACCAGGCGGGCTGTTCCTCGAGTACGAACAGGCGTCTCAGAGCGGTGGTGTAGGCCCGGACGCTGTGCCGATGCAGGAGTTCGGGTTCGACATCGGCGGCCAACGTTGCATCCCGCGCCTCGGTGGCGGTGTTGCGGGCCAGAGACCGCATGAGCCTCTCGACACCGGCGGGATCGTGCGTCGCGCTTCGGTCCAGTTGGCGCACATCTGTGCGAGCGACTTCGGACATGTAGCCGCGCAGGTTCTCCTGCACCTCGCCCAACGGCAGATCCAACTGTCCGGGCCATCCCCCTCTGCACAGCAACGCCGCGACGTCACGCAGGCCTGGCACCGGGCGCGGCGCGCTGGCTGCGTCCCCGTCGAGAAGCCGCGCCACGGACACCTCCCCGGTGGAGTCGCCGGACTCGAGCAGCGACATGGGGCGCATCCGGATGCGGCGCACCCGCCCGGCGCCGGTGTGGCGGGTGATGTCGTCGGCCGGTTGCGCCGAGCCGGCGAGGATGAACAGCCCCCGCCCGCCACCGGCGTCGCAGGCGTGGCGCACGTGGTTCCACAGCATCGGCACGACCTGCCACTCGTCGAGCAGGCGAGGCGAAGTGCCCGCCAGCAGAGCCGACGGCTCGACGGCCCCGATCGTGCGCGCGTCGACATCGATGTCCAGCCGCACCGCGCTGGTGGCGAAGCGCAGGCCCGTCCAGGTCTTCCCGCACGCTCGAGGGCCCTCCAGCACGACGCAGCCCGCGGCTCGCAGAGCCCGACGCATCTCGCCGTCGACGACCCGTGGCAAGTAACCCGAAGGAGCCATCGTCGCCTCGGCGCCGCCACCGCTCGCAATCACTTCCCAAAACCTCCGCACTGTACGTTTTGACAGCTTGCTGCTATCCACTTAGATGACTAGACGATATACAGTATAGCAATAGATCGATAGACAGTTCGATGCAGATGTCGGTTCGGCGCCTGCAGCGCGGAGCGGCCGGGACTCAAAGCCAGCTACTGACGTCTCGCGTGCGCTGCGTGATGGCGCCGACAGTCCTGGCGCCTCCTAGCGACGCCGAGCGGGGCGAAATGAACCGCCCCACATCAAGCAAGTTGATCGCGCGAAACCCGGGGCAGACCAGCCTGCCTGAAACCCGGGGAGGTCTACTTCAGTCAGTTGCGGGGTTCGTGTCCGCTCCAGCAGTCGATTGTGTTGTCGGGGCGGATGCCACAGGTGTGGTATTCGCCGGCGCTGAGTGTGACGAACGGTCCGGGCAGGGGATCGGAGCGGGAGTCCGCCCACTCGTCCCAGTAGAAGGCCATGCCAAAACCGATCACAGCTCTCGGTCCGCGGTCGCCGTGGTCTGGTGCGCACTCGACGTCGCCGTTGGTGTCGATGGCGCAGGTGTGGTGGGCGCCGATGCTGAGGGCGGTGAATTCTCTCCGAGGCGTCGCGGCCGGTTCTTCATTGTCGAAGGGGTCGTAGTGATTGACCCCGGCGTCTCGTCCCCAGCAGATCACGTCGCGGTTGGCGTGGAGCGCGCAGCTGTGGACTTTGCCGGAGCCCAAGGCCGTGTAGGTGCCGTCGGGGGGGCGGGTTTGGCCGAGGGCGTTGTCGCCCCAGCAGGTGATGGCGCCCGCCGCGTCGAGGGCGCAGGCGTGACGCTCGCCGGCGCTGACGGCGGTGAAGCTCCCGTGCGGCGGCGTGGCCTGCCCGTAGGCGTTGTCGCCCAGCAGGTGATGGCGCCCGCCGCGTCGAGGGCGCAGTTGTAATAGGCGCCGGCGCTGAGTTCTGAGAAGCTCTCTGTGGGGGGTCTGGCTTGACCGAAGGTGTTCTCGCCCCAGCAGGTGATCTCCCCGCCGGCGCGGAGCGCGCAGCTGTGGCGCTGGCCGGAGCTGAGCGCCGCGAACGTCCCGGCGGGTGGTGTCGCCTGGGCGTGGGTGTTCTCTCCCCAGCAGGAAATGGTGGCGTCGGCGCCGAGGGCGCACGTGTGATACGCGCCGGCGTCGAGAGCGGTGAACGTTCCTGTCGGGGCGCGGGTGGCGGTGAGACTGGGGGGTGTGCCCTCGATGCGCCGCCCGGTGGGTATCGAGCATTCGGCGCTCCCGTCGAGGAGGATCCCACAAATGACCTGCGCGCCCGCGCTGAGAGCGGCAAATGTCGACGGTCCCTCTGTTTGTCCGGGAAGGCGGGGCAGCACCCAGACGTCCTGTTCGTCGGCATCAAGATCCGCGCCCCAGCAGGCGACGGTCTCGTTGGACCGCCCGCAGGTGTAGTCCGAGCCGGCGGTGATCTCGTCGAAGGGGAGCCAGTCGGGCGGCGATGACTGCCCGGCGTCATCGCCGCCCCAGCATTCGGCGATTCCGTCGAACCGCAACCCGCACGTGTGCACAGCACCCGCTGTGACGGCTCGGTACGCGCTGGTTGGCGAGTCCACCTGGCCGCGCGTGTTGTCGCCCCAGCAGACCGCGGTGCCGTCGGCGCGCAGGCCACATGCTTGCCCCGCGCCGGCGCTGAGAGCGGCGAACTGTCCCGTCGGCGCCGGCGCTGGGGCGTGTTCAGTGCGCGTCGAGCGCGATGCGTAGTTCCGGTCGGCGGGGAGTCCACCCCAACACTCGGCGCGCCCGTCGGGGCGCAGCCCGCACGTGAAGCCGTTGGCCGCGCTCAGTGCCGTAAACGTCCCCGGCGGCGGCGTGGACTGCCCGTTGGCGTCGTCGCCCCAGCACTCGACGCTCCCGTCGGGACGGATCCCGCAACTGTGCTGGTGCCCAACCGTCACCGCAGCGAACGCTCCCCGCGGCGCCCGTGCCGGACCGGACCCGTCCTCGGGCTCCCACTGTACGATCACATCGAAGCTCAGGTATCTGATGGCATTGGAGCCCCAGCACGCCACCTCGCCGCTGACACGCAGACCGCACGCGTGCCGGCGGCCGGTGCTGAGGGCCGTGAACGCCCCGGCGGGGGGTGCAATCTCGTCGCCGACTGCGGCGCCCGCGCGCGACCAGCATTCGACACGCCCGTCGGGTCGGATCCCGCACGGATTCCCGCCAGCGGCGCTGATCTCCACGAACGGACCCGCAGGCGGCGACCAGGGCGAGCCGCCCCAGCAGGTCACGTCACCCTCCACCCGGATCGCGCAGGTATGGGCATAGCCGGCGCTCACGGCAACGAACTCCCCGACAGGCGGTGAAGCCTGCCCCCGCGAATCGTTGCCCCAGCAGTCGATTTTCCGATCCGCGCGAATCCCGCAGGCATGGCGCCACGACAGCCCGAAGCGTTCTCCCAAGCTGACCGACTCGAACCCGCCCCGCGCCGGATCCGCCGGCGCTGCCGGAAGCGCCGGATCCCCACCGGTGCTCAGCACAATCGGGGACGCGTAGACCCAGCCAGCACCGGAGAGTTCCCCCGCGCCGACGATCCGCTCGCGCGGCCACACTTCACGACCGCTTGGGGTCGTCAATGCCAACTCGAGGCGCCCATCGTCGAGCCGACGCGCCCGAACCCGCACCCCCAACCAGCCCAGCGTGCCCGCTTCGCCAGGGACGATCGGAGAACTCGACCACCAGTCGCCCGCCACAGCGTCCTCGTCGTCGAAGATCCGGTCCACCGGAAGCCACAGCGCCGCAGTCGCGTTCGGCCGCACCCCCACCTCGACCCCGCCGCTATCGGCCCGACGCGCCGCGATCTCCAGAAAAACACGATCCGCGAGGTCGCTACGTTTATCCAGCGCCACGCCGTCCGGGCGCGCCCACACCGAACCCAGCCCAGACGTCACCGCCTCGACCACGGCACGCTCTCTCTCACCATCAACCGAGTCGACCCAGTCCACAATTCTCACGCCGGCCTCGACCCTGTCTGCCTCCGCGTCAACTGAGTCGACCGCGATTTCGTCCCCCTCGCCGGAGTCGACCCTGTCCATCTCCCCGGCGTTCGTGCAGGCAGCCAGGGTGAACGCCAGCGCCACGGCGGCGGCGAGCAATCGGCGCATCACCAACCTCCTCAATGATTCTATGCCCGCGCCCCTAGCCCTCACGATGGCGCTGTATCCATTCGCGGTGGCTCCCCGAACCGCAGAAGACGCGCGCGGCCAAAGCCCTTGATCGGTGGTGCAAGCCCGGTGGGGTCCGGCGCTGATCGCCTTCGCCGCGATTCTCGTCGTCGGCTCGGGCAGCCGGACGTTTCAGAGGCGCACCGGGTCGATGGCCAGGCGGAGGCGGCCTGGGGGGCGTTCGACGGTAGCGAGAGCGTCGAGAAGGAGGGCGCGGTCGGTGGCACGGGCGACCCAGCAGCGCTCCCCCACCGGGGAGATATCCAGACCGGCGGGGTAGCCCAGGCGCTGCACGAAGGCGGGGGCCGCCGCTCCGGCGATCTCGGCCAGCGCTCCGAACGGGGGGAATCCGAGCTGCTGCCGCAGGGCACGGTCGTGGCGGCTCACCAGGTCGGGATCGGCAGCGCCGGCGGCCTGCACGACGGGATGGTCGGGCTGACGGGTCTGCACCAGGATCCGGCCGCCGCCACCTCGGGACCCGGCGAGCCGGGCGGCGCGGGCCAGGAGCGCCATGGCCTGCTCGTTGGCCCGGTAGCGCGCCGCCGAGAGTTCCTGATCGAAGTCCAGGAACGCCACCAGGTCGGCCCCGCTCGCCCGGTGCAACGCGGCCTCGGTACCGATGACGAATCGGGAGGCTCCGGAGCGCTCCTCGGGCGGCTCCGAGGACGACCGGGCGGGGCCACTCACCTCGCTGACGGGCTCACCCAGGAGGACCTCCAACTCGCTGCGGAGCTTGGCGACCCCGGGGCGCAGGATGCGCAGGCGAGTCGCGCCGCACCGTGAGCAGACCCGCGGCCGGGACTCGCCACAGCGCGGGCAGTCCAGACCGCCGGATCGAGTCTCGGCGCCCGCTGCGGTTCCCTCACCCGCCGCAGCGCCGCAGGAATCGCACACCACCAACTCGTCGCATCCCGCACAGGCCAGCAGCCGCGCCCGCCCCTTGCGGTTCAGGACGCAGACGGCGCTGTCACTGGATCGCAGGCGGGCCACCAGCGCCTCGGTCAGCAAACCGTGGCGGCTCACCTCCGGATCGCGCTGATCCACCACCTCCAGGTTCGGCCACCCCTCTCGCTCGACATGGCGCGGCGGTGCCAGAGGCTCGACCGGCGCCATTTCCTGCGCCTCCAGAGTGGGAATCGGCGAGACCAGCACGCACGGGACGCCTGCCCGGCGGGCCCGCTCGACGGCGACCTCGCGGGCGCTCCACGTCGGCGCGTCCTCGGCGACCAGCGCCTCCTCGTGCTCATCGAGCACCACAACCGCGGCGAGCCGAGGTGCGGGTCCGAAGACCGCGGCGCGCGTACCGACCACCACCCCGCCGGCGGCAGCCTGCGCCCAGCCGTCGGGCAGCAGGGCGGCGGCGACGCCGCGACGGCGCACCCAATCGGCCAGGCGCGCCGCTTCGCCGACGTGCGGGGTGACGAGCAGAACATCGCCGCGCTGCAGGGCCGCCATCAGCAGCGGTCCCCTGTCGCCCGCCGGCGGGATCCTCACGACCGAGACCGCATGGTCGAAGGCGGCCCCCCAGGACGCGCTCGGCCCGGGCTCCGAGGATGTCGCCAGAGGACGCGGTTCCTCGCGGGGCGCGCCGAACTCGGGCACGTACTCGACGACACGAGGCGGCGAGGCGGTACCGAGGAACGTGGCGCGGCGCCCGGCCCAGCGCCAGGCCGCCCAGCGCGCCACGTCGAGCAGCTCCGCCGACGGCCCGACGCCGACGAGCTTGGAGAGGGGTCGCAACTCCAGGGGCGGCGGCTCGCGCCCGCCGTCCCCCTCGGGCGGCGGATCACCCCCGAGATCGAGTTCCAGGCGAAGATCCGCAGGATGTTCGGCGCCGGCCTCGGGTGCCGAATCGGTCTGCGAACCGGGCGCCGACGAACGGCCGGCCTTCATCTCCGGGGCGTTCCGCACGTCGGGGGTGGGATCGCAGGCGGTCACCCAGCCGCCCACGCGGCGACCCTGCAACGCCACCCGCACCATCGTCCCGATGGCGAGCCTTCCCGCCCGACCGTCCCGCTGCCAGCCGGCGGGCACCTCGTAGTCGAACTCGCGGTCGACGGCTGCGACGTCGGTGAGCACGCGAACGACCCGCGGGCCGCGCCGAGGCGGGGAATCGGGATCGGTTGACGGCGGTTGCCGGGACGGCGTCCGGCTCAGAGGCCGAGTTCCGATCGCAGCTCGTGGACGCGGTCGGTGCGCTCCCAGGTGAACTCGTCGCGCTCGCGGCCGAAGTGGCCGTAGGCGGCGGTGGCGGTGAAAATCGGTCGGAGCAGGTCGAGGTCGCGGATGATGACCGCCGGGCGCAGATCGAACACCTCGCGGACCGCAGGGGCGATCCTTGCGGGGTCCACGTGGTGGGTGCCGAACGTCTCCACCATCACCGAGACAGGCTCGGCAATGGCGATGGAATAGGCGATCTGGATCTCGCAGCGGTCCGCCGCACCCGAGGCAACCAGGTTCTTCGCCGCCCAGCGCGCCGCGTAGGAGGCCGACCGGTCGACCTTGGTGGGATCCTTGCCGCTGAAGGCGCCGCCGCCGTGGCGGGCCATCCCGCCGTAGGTGTCCACGATGACCTTGCGCCCCGTGAGACCGGCATCGGCCACCGGCCCGCCCATCACGAACCGCCCCGTGGGGTTGACGAGGATCCGCGGGTCGGCCTCGGGGAACAGGGGCCGCAACACCGGATTGATGACGTGTTCCACGATGTCCGGCTCGATCGTGCGCTGCGGATCGATCCCGACGGAATGCTGGGCGGAGACGAGAACCGTCTCCACGTCGACGGGGACGGCGCCCTCGTAGCGCACGCTCACCTGCGTCTTGCCGTCCGGGCGCAGGTAGGGCACGGCGCCTGCCCGGCGCACCTCGGCGAGACGTTCGGCCATGCGGTGCGCCAGATGGATCGGCATCGGCATGAGGGTCTCGGTATCCCGGCAGGCGTAACCGAAGACGAGACCCTGATCGCCCGCTCCCATGAGTTCGGGATCCTCGGGGGGAGCATTGTCGACGCCGAGCGCCACGTCGGACGACTGCTCGCCGATCGCCGACACCACCCCGCAGACGTTGCCGTCGAAGCCGATGTCGCCCCGGTCGTAGCCGATGCCGCAGATGGTCTCCCGAACGATCCCCGGAATGTCCACCCAGGCATCGGTGCGGATCTCGCCGCTCACGAGGCACAGCCCGGTGGTCAGGAACGTCTCGCAGGCCACCCGGCTGTTGGGATCCTCCGCGATCAGAGCGTCGAGGATGGCGTCGGAGATCTGGTCGGCCATCTTGTCGGGATGGCCCTCGGTGACGGACTCCGACGTGAAGGTGTAGGTGGGGCTCACAGTGCCTCGATCATCGTTCCCGGCGGCTGTGGGTTGCCGCCCTCCGTCCTGCTGGTGTCGCGACCCGCCCCCCGTCGGCGGGGATTATACCGGCTCGCTCCCAACGGCCTCCCGAGGCATGCGCGGACGGCACGCCCGATGTTTCGGTCCGCTACACGGCGAGTCTCACGCGGTCTGCAGGGGCTGGTGGTCCTCGGCGCCGGCGAGAGCCTGCTCGCGCCAGAGGGCGAGTTTCTCGAGGACGGGGAAGTCGTTGAAGCTGAAGAGGCAGGCATCGTCGGATGTCGAGGCGTTGGCGTGTTCGTGCGGTGTCCACGAGGGCACGCAGAAGATGTCCTTCTCGACCCAGTCGAAGCGGCGACCGCCGACCACCGAATGGCCCGATCCCTTGGCCACCTGGTACACGACGTTGCCCGTGTGCCGGTGCGCCCGCGTGGCCTCGCCGGGACGGAGCATCTGCATGGCCGCGCCCATAGTTGCCATGACGTGGCCCCCCGTGTGAGGGTTCGTGTAGCGCAGCATCACACCGTCGTAGGGGCTGTCGACCCCGGCCGCGGCCGCCCTCTGCAGCGACTCGTACGTTGCGTCGAAGGGGTAGCGCAGCAGCGGCGAGTAGGGCCGGTCCCACGAGTAGGTGGCCGGCAGCAAGGCGGGGCCGCCGAACGCGCCCGCCGAGTCGTTGGGTGGGTGGTCCACGCCCTGGTAGTGGTCCGGGTGCACCTCGTACCAGTTGGCCTCGAGGGCGTTGGCGAGCGGGATGTCCAGGCCGTCCTGCCAGAGGCAGATCTCGCCGCCGTCATCCACACCGTGGTCGTGCCAGGTGCCGCCCGGCGTGAGCACGAAGTCCCTCGGGTGGAGGTCCACGCGGTGGCCGTCCACGACCGTGTAACCGCCGGATCCCTCCATGACGAAGCGCAGCGCCGAGGCGCCGTGACGGTGCGCCGAGGCACGCTCGCCGGGCCGCATGACCTGGATGCCGCTGAACAGCAGCCCACACACGGCGCTGATCTCGCGGCGCTGGGGGTTGCGCAGGTAGACGACCCTGCGCCCGGCGTCGTCGGGGCTCACGAGGTCGAGCGAGCGCAGCGCCTGGGTGCGGAGGTCCGACCATCGCCAGAGGGTCGGAGCCGAGAACGAGTGGGGCTCCCACGGTTCGATGTCGTTGGCGACGGTCCAGAGAGCGCCGCTGTCGAGGCCGTCCAGCTCGCGGTAGTACCGGTCGAGGTCGGCGTCGTCGGCGACGCGGGCACGGCCCAACCGGCCATCACGCACGTCGCCCCCGGAGTGGATGTTCATGACCGGATCTCCTCGGTGGCGAGATCGGCCTCGATGTCAAGCAGCCGGACGGGGCCATCGAACGGCTCATCCGGTCCACGCGGTGTGCGGTCAACCGAGAACGAGAACACGTCGAAGCGGTTGTAGTGGCCGGTGATGTTGTGCATCTGGGTGTGCTGCACGCACAGCGACAGGTCGATCTCGCCGTAGGCGATGCCCTCGACGTCGATGAGAGGCTCGCCGATGACGCTGCCGTCGGGACCGCAGACACCGCTCCAGGCCTCGTTGCCCCGGCGCAGGAGTTCCTGCGCCTCGGGCCCGGCGGGAGCCATCGCCGCGATGATCTCGTCGCTGATGGTCGAGCAGGCGGCGACGGTGAAGACCTTGCCCTCGAAGGAGTGCGCGGCCGTGCGCGTCTTGATGGCGGCGGCCATGTCGTAGTCCTCGGGGGCGGTCGGCAGCGCGATGTAGCCGGCCACGTGCACGAGTTCGCCCTGCTCCAGGAGGGCGAACCGTGCCAGCGGGTTCGTGTTCTCACCGCAGGCAAGCACCGCCAGTGGACCAAGCGATGTGTCGTGGACGACGAGGCTCGAGCCGTCCCCGCCGGTCCAGGTGAGCTTCTCGGCCCACGTCGGCACGAGTTTGCGGTGCCGGCCGATGAGGCGACCCTGATCGTCGATGGTCAGCATCGTGTTGTAGATCGTGCCGACCCCTCTGCGGGATCGTTCGTTGACCCCGATCACGACGTGGGTGCCGTGGCGACGGGCCGCGGCGGCAACGGTCGCAACTTCGGGGCCCGGTACGACCACCGCGGTGTCATGGAGGCGTCGGAACCACTCACTCCCGTCCAGCGGCGTCATGATCCAGTTCCAGTAGGGGTAGCCGGCAATGAAGACCTCGGGGAACGCCACAAGTGACGCGCCACCCCGGGCGGCTTCAGCCACGAGAGAGGCGGCGCGGTCGGTCGTGGCCTGCGGTTGCAGGAACGCGGGCGCAGCCTGTACGGCGGCTGCGAGGTAGGGAGGCGGGTAGGACAGGCTGCTCATCGGTCGGCCACGAACGTGAGCGGGAGATGCTTGATCCCGTTGATGTGGTTGCTGCGCAGCCGCTCGGGCAGGCCGGCGAGTTCCAGCCGTCGCACCCGCCGGGCGAGTTCCTCCAGCACCACGCCGACCTGCAGCCGGGCGAGATGCGAGCCCAGACAGAAGTGGGGGCCGCCCCGGCCGAAGGCGATGTGGTTGTTCGGCGAGCGGTCGATGACGAAGCGCTGCGGCTCACGGAAATGCTTCTCGTCACGGTTCGCCGAGGCGTAGTACATGACCACCCTCTCCCCCGCCTGGATCGCCACGGAGCCCAACGTCGTGTCCTGCGTGGCGACACGACGGACGAAATGGACTGCGCTGGCCCAACGCAGAACCTCGTCGGCCGCGGCGTGCGGGTCGATCTCCCCGGCGCGGAAGCGGCGCCACTCGTCGGGATGGGTCGCCAGGGCAGCCAGCCCGTGGCTGATCGAGTGCCGGGTGGTCTCGTTGCCCGCCACCACGAGCATCAGGAAGTAGTTGCAGAACTCGCGGTCGGTGAGCTCCCGGCCGCCGGCCCGACCGATGGCAAGTGCGCTCACGACGTCGGAGGTCGGCCGGTACCGTCGATCGACAGCAAGTTCCCGCCCCAGTTCGAACGCCTCGAGGGAGGCCGGATGGCCGAACGGCAGGAGACGGCGCTGCTCGGCAGGTACGGCCTCGACGGCAGGATCCCGGTACTCGGGGTCATCGGAGCCGATCACGGCGTCGCTCCAGCGGACCATGTCGTCGCGACGGTCCGGAGGGATGCCCATGATCTGGCAGAGCGTGAGGATGGGGAGGCGCTCGGAGACAGCCGTGACGGCGTCGCAGGTCTCCTGCCGGAGCGCCTCGTCGACGAGTCCGGCCGCGGTGACGCGAACCGAGTCCTCCAACGCCCGAACCGCCCTGGGCGTGAACAGCCGCGCCGCGATCCGGCGCATCTCGGTGTGCTGCGGCGGATCCATTTCGAGCAGCGTCCGCCGCACGTCGCACTGCTCGTCGTCGAGGTCGTCGAGGCTGATGACACCTCCGCGGGAGCTGAAGCACGCGGTGTCGCGTGAGACCGCCACGATGTCGTCATACGCCGTCACCGCCCAGAACCCCGTGTGCCCGTCGCGGCGATCGTTCCATGCAACCGGGCTCGATCGCCGGAGACGGGTGAACTCCTCGTGTGGAACGCCGCATTTCCACAGCTCGGGATCGGAGAGATCCACGGCAGTCCGTGGGCGTGTCGGAGTCTCTGCCCTCATGTCAACTCACCCACGACCCAATATATAGCGCATATATTGCGATCACTGCAATAGCAGTATCACTCTGCCGATCGCTGAGGCACCCTCGAGAGGTGGGGGCGCCAGTTCCGCCAGATTCTCGTGGATGGTCACAGACTTGCTATCAAACAGGATGGACACACGATCTCACAACTGGCACGCAGAAGAATCGTCGGGATCGATCGGCGGCGGCAACCCGACGCTATCCATCGTCACTGCATACCGTCATCCTTGCGATCAATAACTTGCCATCCTAGGATGGCAGGTATGGCCAACCCTCGGGAGACGATTCTCGACCTCTACGGATCGTTCATCAGAGGCTTCGGGGGCTGGATCGCGGTGGGCGATCTCATTCGACTCCTCCACACGCTCGGCATCGACGAAGCGTCCTGTAGGTCCGCCGTCTCCCGCATGAAACGGGCCGAGCTCCTGCAGCCGGCCATCCGGGAGGGAGCCAAGGGCTACACGCTCACCGCGCCGGCAGAGGAGTGGTTCGCCGACGGCGACCAGCGCATCCTGCATCGGAGCGGGCCTGTCGAGCACACACGGTGGGTGCTGGCCTCGTTCTCGGTGCCGGAGGGCGAGAGGATGATGCGGTATCGAATCCGTGCCCGCCTCAGCGCACTCGGATTCGGCCAGGCCGCAGGCGGCCTCATGGTCGCTCCCGTCGCCGTCATGGCGGAGACCGAACGGACGCTGCGGCGCGAGGACCTCGACTCGTACGTCGCTCTCTGGGACGCGAGCCACGTGGGATTCATCAGCACAGCGGCCATGGTGGCGTCCGCCTGGGACCTCCCGGCGATCCGAGCGGCGTACGACGCCTACGTGGCTTCACAGAGGCCCGTGCCGGCAGTGCTCGATTCCGTGGTCTACGACGACCGGGAGGCGTTCCGCCGTTACGTCGCGAACGTCAATGCCTGGCGCGCCCTCCCCTACCTCGACCCTGGCCTCCCGCTCTCGGCGCTGCCGGCAGGCTGGCCGAGTTCGGAGGCGGCGCAACTCTTCGAGTCCGTTGCGGCGCGACTTCGCCCCGGGGCCTGGCGCTGGTTCGTCGGTGTCTGCGCGCAGAATCACGGCGTGAGGGCAAGGGCCGGATGATCGATCACGACCGTCATCCGATCGCATGGCGAGAGGCGGGCGAAGGTCCGTCCGTTGTCTTCCTCCACGGGCTCGGCGGCACCCGCACGGCCTGGGATCCTCAGTTGCGCGGCCTGGCCGACCGGTTCCGCTGCATCGCCTGGGACATGCCCGGCTACGGAGCCTCGGCTCCACTGGGGAAGCTGACGTTCGCCGCCATCGCCGACAGTCTCGCCGGCCTGCTGGACACCCTGGAACTCGACGTCGCCGACTTCGTGGGCCTGTCGTTCGGCGGCATGCACGCTCTCCACATGGCCATCCGCCACCCCGCCCGGGTCCGGCGCCTCGTGCTCGCCGACACGAGCCCGGCTTTCGGGCTCGACGGGACCACCGCAGTTGAATGGCGGGCCGCCCGCCTGGAACCCATCGAGCGCGGCCTGTCCCCCGCCGATATGGCGGACAGCGCGATTGGGGCTGCGATCGATGCGATTTGCGCCGGAGCACTGGATCCGGCGATTCGCCGGGAACTCGTGGCTTCGTTCGGTCGGATCTCTGCGGGAGGTTTCCGGGCAGCCGTCGAGCGCCTTCCCGACCACGACGTGCGGGACGATCTCGGCAACATCGGTTGTCCCGCGCTGGTCATCGTCGGCGAATCCGACCGGGAGACTCCGGTGGCGTACGCCGAGGCTCTGGCGGCCGGACTGCCCAACGGCACGCTCGAGGTACTTGGTGGCGTCGGCCACCTCTCCCCCTCCGAAGCGCCCGAGAGGTTCAACGAACTTGTCAGCGAGTTCCTCGGCCGACCGTGGGCTCCGTGCCTCGACAAGGAGCAAGTCCCATGAGTGATCCGATCAGAACACCCGCCCGCATGGAGATCGTGGACCGGGTCAGCCGGCTCGGCCCCCTGTTCGCCAAGCGCACCGCCGAGTACGACCGCGAGGCACGCTTCCCGCACGAGAACTGGGAGGACCTCCGCGACGCCGGGCTGCTGGGCATCGCCGTCCCGGTCGAGGCGGGCGGCCTGGGCGGCGACTTCGTTGCCTACGCGCTGGCCGCGGAGGAACTCGGGAGTCACTGCGCCGCGACGGCGCTGACCTTCAACATGCACGTCGCCACGACGCTGCTCGTCGGCGAGATCGCCGACGCACTCGACCTGACCGCAGCCGACCGGGCACTGCTGGTCGAGCGCCGCGCCCGGCTCTGGGACGGCATCGTGACCGAGCACCACATCCACAGCCAGCCGTTCTCGGAGGGACGCGCTGCCGGGGCGACCGGCGGCTACGCCACCCGCGCCAGACCGGTCGGGGGCGGCTACCGGGTCACAGGACGCAAGATCTTCGCATCGCTGGCCGGCGCCTCGGACTACCACAACATCCTGTGCCAAACCGAAGGGGACCAGCGGGTGCGACTGCTGGGTGTTCCCCACGATGCCGACGGTCTGATGATCGATGGCGAATGGGACCCGCTCGGCATGCGTGCCACCGACTCGCGCAACCTGGTGATGGACGACGTGTTCGTGCCGGCCGAGAACGAATGGCTGCCGCCGGGCGCCTTCGACCAGGCCGCCTCGCGGTGGCCCTACTTCTTCATGACGCTCTCGTTCACCTACCTGGGTCTGATGCGGGCCGTACGCGACTTCACCGCCGAATATCTTCGCGAGAGTGGGAGAGCGAGCAATCCCATCAAGCAACAAGGTTGGGCGGAGATGAATCTGGTCTACGAACGGGCGCAGGCGCTCTGCTACCGGATCCTCGGCGACGTGTGCGTGGATCCCGAACCCGCCAAGGTGCACCGCGCCTGGGCATCGCTGGTCACGACGATGGAGGGAGCTCCGGCCATGGCCGCCACCGCCATCCGCATCTGCGGGGGCCGGTCCTTGCTGCGCCCGAGCCTCATCGAGCAGAGCTACCGGGATGCACGATGCGGCGCCGCGATGCTGCCCTGGAGCGTGGAGGTGTGCCTGGAGCGACTTGGCACCGCCGGCCTCGGTGATCCGGCAGAGGCGGCGGGGCGATGAACGCCACCGCCACGGAGTGGCGCTGGGTGCGGCGCTATGCCGAGCAGTTCCGGGCGTGCAACCTCCAGGCCGGCGAGGTGGCCGTGCTGCTCTCGGAAGCCGCCAGCAGCCCGCTGATCGTCGAGACGGCCCGCATGGCCCTGGAGACCGTGGGCGCTGCCGTCGCCGACGTGCGCATGCCGACGCCGATCAACCCCGGCCCCGTCCCCATCCGCTCGACCGGGGCCTCGGTGGCTCTGGCCGGGCACCGGGCGGCCGTCGCCGCCCTGGCGGCGGCCGACTTCGTCGTGGACTGCACGGCCGAGGGCCTGCTGCACGCTCCCGAGTTGGGCGAGATCCTCGCCGGCGGCAGCCGTGTGCTGATGATCTCCGCCGAGCACCCCGAAAACACCGAGCGCTGGCCCCACGACCCGACGCTGGCCGACCGGGTGGCACACGGCGTGGCGCTGCTGACCGACGCCGAAGTCATGACCATCACCAGCGCGGCCGGCACCGACCTGCGTGTCCATCTCCCGGGCGCGGTGAGGGCCGGCTCGCACGGCTGGTGCACCGAACCCGGCACCATCGCCCACTGGCCCGGCGGTTTGGTGCTGGCCTTCCCGGCCGAGCGAACCGTCAACGGCACGCTCGTCCTGGCACCCGGTGACATCAACCTCACCTTCAAGGAGTACATCCGCGAGCCCATCAGCCTCCGGATCATCGACGACTACATCGTCTCCATCGACGGCGACGGCCACGACGCCGCACTGATGGCCTCCTACCTGGCGTCGTTCGAGGAACCCGACGCCTACGCGGTCAGCCACGTGGGCTGGGGCATGAACCCCGGCGCCCGCTGGGAGGCCCTCGCCATGTGGGACAAGGGCGACCTGAACGGCACCGAGCTGCGGGCCTTCGCCGGCAACGTGGTGTACTCAACCGGCGCCAACGAGACCGCCGGCCGCTTCTGCCGCGGCCACTTCGACCTCCCCATGCGCAACTGCACCGTCACCCTCGACGGAGAGACGGTCGTGGACCAGGGCCGGCTACGAGCAGATCTACGACAAAGAGGAAGACCATGAGACAGAAGACGAGCAAGTCCTTCAGCCCCGATGAGGTGGCCGACATCGCGGTCGAATTCGAGAATCGAGAGTTCAGTCCTGAGGAACTCAGGAAGATCGCCGCGACCCGTCGCACCACGCCGAGACCCGCTTCGGCGGCGGGGAGATCAACGAGCGACGGCGCGTAACGCCAGCACCCGGTCGAGGATCGCCCGGGCCACGTGGCGCTTGGAGGTCAGCGGGACCGTCTCGCGGCCGCCGGCGGCGTCGAGGAGGGTGACCTCGTTGGTGTCGTGGTCGAAACCGGTGCGTGGTGCCGAGACGTCGTTGACGACGATGAGGTCGGCGCCCTTGGCGTGCAGCTTGGCCCGCGCGTTGGCCAGCACGTCGCTGGTCTCGGCGGCGAAGCCGACCAGGATCCCGGCCTCACGACCCCGGCCGAGTTCGGCGAGGATGTCCGGTGTGGGTTCGAGGGTGATGGTGCGCTCCTCGCCCGTCTTCTTGATCTTCTCGACAGCGGGCGCGGTGGGCCGGTAGTCGGCGACGGCGGCCGCCATGACCACGATGTCGGCGGGGAGCCGGTCGGCGACGGCGGCGCGCATCTCCTCGGCCGTCTCCACCAGCACGAGGTCCACGCTCGCCGGCAGTGGGCGCTGCGCGGTGGCCACCAGCGTGACCTTGGCGCCGCGGACGGCCGCCTCGGTCGCCACCGCGTAACCCTGCTTGCCGGACGAGCGGTTGCCGACGAACCGCACCGGGTCGATCGGTTCGCGCGTGCCGCCGGCGGTCACGAGAACTCGCAGTCCGGTCATGTCCCCGGACGAAGCGGCGCCACCGGTCGCCAGGGCGTCGGCTGCGGCGGAGAGGATCGACTCGGGTGCCGCCAGGCGCCCCGCGCCGTCGTCACCGCCGGCGAGGCGCCCCTCCTCCGGCGGCACGACGATCACGCCCCGCTCGGCGAGGAGGCGCAGGTTGTCCTGGGTCGCCGGGTGCTCCCACATCTCGGTGTGCATCGTCGGGCACACCACGACCGGCGCCCGGGTCGCCAGCAGGGTGGCGCTCAGCAGGTCGTCGGCCAAGCCGGAGGCGTAGGCGGCGATGGCGCGGGCGGTGGCCGGGCACACCAGGACCAGATCGGCCTGCCGGCCCAGAGTGACGTGCGGGATCGGATCGGCGTCGTCGAAGAGAGAGAGGCGGGCTCGCTCCGAGGCGAGCGCCGAGAACGTGACCTCGCCGACGAAGCGCTGCGCCGCCGCCGTCAGCACGGGAACGACGTGAGCGCCGGCATCGACGAGCCGCCGGCAGATCTCGACCGCCTTGTAGGCCGCAATCCCCCCACTGACGGCGAGAACGACGCGGCTCCCCGCGAACGGACTCATCGGGCACTCACGGTCGGCACACCGGGAATCCGATGACGTCAGCCGGCCTGGTCCGGCAACTCCCCGTCCAACTCCGGCGTCGGCTCTTCCTCCTCGGGAGGCGGATCCTGGACCGTCACCGCAACGATCTTGCCCTGCTCGATCTCCTGCAGGGCGATCGACAGCGGCTTGCGAGCCGTCGAGGAGACCTGCGGCGGGATCATCCGCCCGAGACCCTCGCCGAGTTGGCCGTAGTAGGAGTTGATCTGCCGGGCGCGCGTGGCGCTGACGGCGACCAGCCGGAACTTGGAGTGGTCAGCCCGCTCGAGCAATTCCTCCACCGGAGGGTTGATCATGCTGTTGGTGTCGTCGCCGATATCGGTTCCCGGCATCGTCGCTCCCCGAAGTGGTCGTCGAGTACATCGTCAGTCGTGGCTCTCACCCACGGCACCGGCCTCGAATCGACCACGTTCCTGCCGCGCTGCAGCCACCGACGCGCTGTACCAGCCTACCGGTCACCGTCGGAATCGCTGTGGACGCCGTCGTCCTGTTCCGCATCGCGCCGGCGACGGTGATCGTCGATGATCCGCCCCATCTCGGCTGTGGTCTCGTTGAGGTCGGCGTTCACGACGACGACGGCGCCGAGGCTCCGGGCGGTCTCCCGCTCGCCGGGTCCGTAGGACAGGCGGGCTCGCACATGGTCCTCGCTGTCGCCCCGCCCGCGCAGGCGGTGGGCCTGATCGGAATCCGACGGCGCCTCGAGGAAGAGCAGCAGTGCCTCCGGATGGCGCGCGCGCACCTGGCGCGCTCCCTGGACGTCGATCTCCAGGAGGATGTCGCACCCCGGGGGCGGATCGGGCTGCGGCGTGCCGTAGCGGTACTCACCGAAGTCGGCCCACTCCAGGAAGTCACCTGCAGCGATCGCCGCATCGAAGGTGGCTCGATCCACGAAGCGGTAAGCATCGTCGGGCTCGCCGACACGCTGTGGCCGGGTGGTCCAGGAGCGGCTGAGCCAGAGCCGATCGTCCTGGCCGACCAGCAGGCGCGCCAGAGTGCTCTTACCGGACCCGCCGGGCCCGGAGAGAACGATCAGTAGTGGTGATGTTGCCAGTCCCGGTGCCCTCGAAGGCCGACGTCAGCCCTCGAAGGAAACTACGACAGTCTGGCCAGGAGTGCCTCGCGCTGCTTGACGCCGAGGCCTCGCAGCCGCCGCGTCTCACTGATGTCGAGTTCCTCCATAAGCCTTCGGGCCGTCACCTTTCCGATTCGGGGCAGCGACTCCAGAACGGCCAATACCTTCGTGCCTCCGACAACATCGTCGTCGGAGGCCGTGTCCAGCACATCGGCAAGTGTCAGGTCACCTATCTTGAGGCGGTCCTTGAGCTCAGCCCGCCGGCGGCGAACCGCAGCGGCCTTCGCGAGAGCTTCCTTACGCTGCGCATCACTGAGTTGTGGGGGTAGTGGCATGGCGGGGACTGTAACCGGGCCGCAACCCGGAGTGGCGCATTTCCGGGTGATCTGTGGCACGTTTCCGGGCGCGGGCCGGAAGTTCCCTTCCCCCATTCAGGTGGACAGCAGGGCTGCCGCGGCCTCCGCGGGGTCCGCCGCGGCGGTCACGGGGCGGCCGATGACGAGGATGTTGGCGCCCGCGGCGGCGGCCGCCGCCGGCGTTGCGACCCGCGACTGATCGTCGGCGGCCGCGTCCGGCGGGCGGATCCCGGGAACGACGCGCAGCAAGTCCGGCACGGCCGCGACGATGGTCGGCAGGTCGGGGGCTGCGCACACCACGCCGCCGCATCCCGCCGCGGCGGCGCGGCGCGCCCGTCGCTGCAGCACCTCCGGCGAGGCCTCGGGATCGCTGGTCAGCACGGTGATCGCCAGAGCCAGCGGCGGGCCGGTTCCCGGGAGGCGCGGCGCAGCGGCGAGACCCTCGACGCCGGCTCGGAGCATGTCGGCACCGCCGGCGGCGTGCATCGTGACGTAGCGCGCCCCCAGGACGCCAAGGGCGCGGGCGGCGCCGGCCACGGTGTTCGGGATGTCGTGGAGCTTCAGATCCACGAAGACGTCGAAACCCTCGTCACGCAGGGCGCGTACCGCCCGTGGGCCGGCCGCGCCGAACAACTCGAGGCCCACCTTGGCGATGCCGAACCAGGGATGCAGCGCGCGGGCCAGGGCCGTCGCCCGGGCGATGTCGTCGGTGTCCAGCGCCAGGGCGCAGCGGGTGCGGTCCACCGGCGTGGCGGTCATGGCGCCTCGGCGGGCCGCCGACCCGCCCGGCAGCCGGACCTCGACTCCATCAGCCCGCCCCGCCGTTCGGGACGCTGTGGGCCGCGCCCGTCAGATCGCTCACCGCCGCCACACCATGGCGCCGGCACCAGACGGCCAGCCCGGCACACACCCTCTCGGCTGCCCGCGGCGAGGCGAACGTGGCCGTCCCGACCTGGATTGCGGAGGCACCCGCCATCAGCAACTCCACGGCATCGGCGCCCCGAGCCACCCCACCCACGCCGACGATGGGGAGATCCCTCAGCGCGGCGTGGCACTCCCAGACCGCCCGCACGGCGAGGGGCCGGATGGCGGGACCGGAGACGCCCCCCGCCCCGGCGCCCAGCACCGGGCGTCGCTCGGCCACGTCGATGACCATGCCGGGCACGGTGTTGATGAGCGTCACCGCTGCAGCGCCCGCCTCCCGAGCCGCCGCCGCGACCGCCACCAGGTCGGGAGTGACGAGGCTGAGCTTCGCCCAGCGCGGCAGGCCCGCGGCCCCCGCAGCCTCGACGGCGGCAGCGGTGGACTCGGGTTTCCGGGCGAAGAGGTGCTCGCCGTCGTCGAGGTTGGGGCAGGAGACGTTGACCTCCACCGCCAGGATGTGGGCGCGGTGCGGTGCGAGCAGTTCGGCCGCGCGGCGGTACTCGTCGAGGGTTCGCCCCCAGATGCTGGCCACGACCCTCACCCCTGCCGCCCGCAGCGCCGGCAACTGCTCGGCACCCCACGCCGCCACACCCGGTCCCTGGAGGCCGACGCTGTTGATCATCCCGGCGGGCGTGGTGTCCAGTCGCGGCGCAGGGTTCCCGGGCCACGGTTCCGCGGAGAGCGACTTGACGACGACCGCGCCCGGCGCCGTCAGGTCCATCACCCCGGACAGCTCGGTGCCGTAGCCCACCGTCCCCGAGGCGCACAGCACCGGGTTCGGCAGCTCAACGTCGCCCACGGAAACCCGCAGGTCGACGGCGCGCGCCGAGCGGTGCATCCTCATGCCCGCATCTCCCGGTGATACTCCTGCAGGGTGCGCACCTCCATGGGGTGATTGCGCTGGTCGGCGATGCCGGCGGTGGCGGCCAGTGCAGCCGCCACGGTGGTGAGCAGCGGCACGCCGCGTTGCGCCGCAGCGCGGCGGATGTCGGCGCCGTCGGCGCGGGGGCCGCGGCCCTGCGGGGTGTTGATAACCAGATCGATGCGGCCGTCGTCCAGCAGAGCCACCGCATGGGGACCCTGGGGGTCACCGAGCTTCGCCACGACCTCGTCGGTGGCCACGCCGGCGGCGGCAAGGCTGGCGGCGGTTCCCCGGGTGGCGAGGAGTGTGAAGCCCATGCCGGCCAGACGCCGGGCCACGGTGACGCCCGCGGCCTTGTCCCTGTCGGCGAGGGACAGGAAGACCGATCCAGATGTCGGGAGGGCGGCTCCAGCGGCGATCTGGCTCTTGGCGAACGCCAGCCCCGGCCGCCGGTCGATGCCCATGACCTCGCCGGTGCAGCGCATCTCGGGACCCAGCACCGCGTCGACACCGGGGAACCGGTTGAACGGCAGCACCGCCTCCTTGACCGAGATGTGTTCGGGATACCGCCAGGGGTCGGTGGCGCCGGGGGCGGGCACGGGCCCCGTCCACCCGTCCACCGATCCCGAGGCGGCAACGTCGGCGAGGGTTCTCCCCATCATCGCCAGCGTCGCCAGCTTCACCAGGGGCACCCCGGTTGCCTTCGCCACGAACGGCACCGTGCGCGATGCCCGCGGGTTCGCCTCCAGCACGTAGACCGACGGCGAGGCATCACCGTTGCCGCCGAGCAAGCCGTCGGGACCGCGCGGCACCGCGTACTGCACGTTGAGCAGGCCGACGACCTGCAACTCGGTGGCGATGGCCCGGGTGTGGCGCTCGAGGGTCTCGATCACGGCGGTCGGGAGGTTCACGGGCGGCAGCAGGCAGGCGCTGTCACCGGAGTGCACGCCCGCTTCCTCCACGTGCTCCATGATCCCGCCGATGAGCACGGCGCCGGTGCGATCGCGCACGGCGTCAACGTCCACCTCCACGGCGTCCTCCAGGAAGCGGTCCACCAGCACCGGGCGCTCTGCCGATAGCCCTCCCTCCCGGCCGAGTGACCCCTCGCCGCTGATCTCGGCCATGGCGGAGGCCAGCTCCTCGTCGTCGTGCACGATGACCATGGCCCGCCCACCCAGCACGTAGGAGGGGCGCACCAGCACCGGGTAGCCGATGCGGTGGGCCACCTGCCGGGCCTCGTCGGCCGAGGTGGCGACCGTGCCGGGCGGCTGCGGGATGCCAAGGCGCCGGCACAGCTCGCCCCACTGCTCGCGGTCCTCCGCCGCGTCGATGGAGGCGGGCGAGGTGCCCGCCACCAGTCCCGGCGGGAGCTCGCCGGCGAGCTTCAGTGGTGTCTGCCCGCCGAGGCCCACGATGACCCCCACCACGCCCGGACCCCCGCCCGCCCGCGCCGAACGCTCCTCGGCGTCCAGCACCGCCAGCACGTCCTCGGTGGTGAGCGGCTCGAAGTAGAGCCGGTGGCTGGTGTCGTAGTCGGTGGACACCGTCTCGGGGTTGCAGTTCACCATGACGGTCTCGTAGCCGGCGTCGGCCAGCACCTGCGCGGCGTGCACGCAGCAGTAGTCGAACTCGATGCCCTGGCCGATGCGGTTCGGCCCCGACCCGAGGATCACCACCTTTCGACGCCCGGAGGGTGCCACCTCGTCGGTGTCCTCGAACGTGGAGTAGTGGTACGGCGTCTCCGCGGCGAACTCCGCCCCGCAGGTGTCCACCGTCTTGAACGTGGGCAACACGCCGGCCGCCATCCGAGCCCGGCGCACCTCGCCGGGCGCGCATCCCCAGAGGAACGCCATCTGGTCATCGCTGAAGCCCAGGCGCTTCAGGTGTCGCCAGTCACGTGTGCTGAGTTGGCCAGGCCGGGCGTCCGCCAGACGGCCCCGCTCGGCCACGATGAGGCGCATCTGCTCCAGGAACCAGGGATCAACACCGCTGACGGCGTACAACTCCTCCGGGGCGATCCCCCGGCGCAATGCCGCCTCCAACTGGAAGACCCGCTCCGGGGTGGCCACACCGCATGCGCGGACGAGAGCCTCGTCGTCGAGGCGGTCGTAGGCGGCCTCGGCGGGATCGCAGTTGAGGCCCGCCCTTCCCAGTTCGAGTGAGCGCAGGGCCTTCTGCAGCGACTCGCAGAACGTCCGGCCGATGGCCATGACCTCCCCCACCGACTGCATCGACGTCCCCAGCTCGGGGCGCGCCCCGGGGAACTTCTCGAAAGCCCACCGTGGCACCTTCGTGACGACGTAGTCGATGGTGGGCTCGAAGGCGGCCGGCGTCTTGAGCGTGATGTCGTTGGGAATCTCGTCGAGCGTGTAGCCGACGGCGAGGCGGGCGGCGATCTTGGCGATCGGGAACCCCGTGGCCTTGGAGGCCAGGGCCGAGGAGCGGCTCACCCGTGGGTTCATCTCGATCACGACCTGGGTGCCGTCGGCGGGATCGAGGGCGAACTGGATGTTGGAGCCGCCGGTCTCCACGCCGATGCGGCGGATGCAGGCGAAGGCGGCGTCGCGCATCGCTTGGTACTCCACGTCCGACAGGGTCTGGGCGGGCGCCACCGTGATGCTGTCGCCGGTGTGCACCCCCATGGCGTCGAAGTTCTCGATGGAGCAGATCACCACGCAGTTGTCGGCCCGGTCGCGCATCACCTCGAGTTCGAATTCCTTCCAGCCGGCAATGGAGCGCTCGATGAGGATCTCCCCGATGGGACTGGCGGCGAGGCCGTCCGTGGCAATGGCCGCCAACTCGTCGACGGTGGCGGCCATGCCGGTCCCACGCCCTCCGAGGATGTAGGCCGGGCGCACGATGACCGGCAGCCCGACAGTGGCCGGCGCCTCCATGGCCTCGTCCAGCGAGCGGGCCACCATCGACGGCGGCACGGCCAGACCCACCTCCACCATGGCGGCCTTGAAACGCTCGCGATCCTCGGCGCAGGCGATCGCCTCGGCGGAGGCACCGATCATCTCGCAGCCGTTGGCCTCCAGCACGCCTCTCTCGGCGAGTTCCATGGCCAGGTTGAGGGCGGTCTGGCCCCCCAGAGTGGGCAGCACGGCATCGGGGCGCTCCCGCTCCACGATGCGGGCCAGCACGTCCGCCGCGAGGGGCTCTATGTAGGTGGCGTCGGCGAAGTCGGGGTCGGTCATGATCGTGGCCGGGTTGGAGTTGGCCAGGACCACCCGGTAGCCCTCGGCGCGCAGCACGCGGCAAGCCTGAGTCCCCGAATAATCGAACTCGCAGGCCTGCCCGATGATGATCGGGCCCGAGCCGATGATCAGGATGGATTCGATGTCGGTGCGGCGAGGCATCAGCCGTCGGCAGGACGAGAGGGGTCGGATTCGAGGCCGTCGCCGCCGGCGAAGGTGGCGCCGTCCGGCTCGGCGCCGTGCAGGTCCCCCAGCCAGGCGTCGAAGGTGGCGAAGAGATAGTCGCTGTCGTGGGGGCCGGGGCCGGCCTCGGGGTGGTGCTGCACGCCGAAGGCGGGAACCTCGAGGCTGCGCAGGCCCTCGGTGGTGCCGTCGTTGAGGTTGCGGTGGGTGACCTCGATGCCGCCGGCTCCGCTGTCGACCACGCTGAAATTGTGGTTCTGGCTGGTGATCTCGACGACGCCGCTGGCGAGGTGGCGCACCGGATGGTTGCCGCCGTGGTGCCCGAAGGGCAGCTTGAAGGTCTCGCCCCCCAGGGTGGCGGCGAGGAGTTGATGCCCCAGACAGATCCCGAAGACGGGCACGGCGCCCAGCAGCCCGCCGATGACCTCCGTGGCGCCCTGCACCGCCGCGGGGTCGCCGGGGCCGTTGGACAGCAGCACGCCGTGGGGCCGCCGGGCCAGGATCCCTTCGGCGCCGTAGCCGGCCGGAACCACCTCGACGTGGGCGAAGGCCGCCAGGCGGCGCAGGATCGAGGTCTTGACACCGAAGTCGACGACGCTGACCCGCCAGGGCCGCCGGCCGTCGGCCCGCGTGCTGGGCCTGCGGTAGGGACGCTCACACGTCACGGTGGCGACGAGGTCGACGCCGTCGGTGCCGGGCTCGGCAGCGGCAGCGGCTCGCAGGTCGGCCTCCGGTGCCGTGCCGAAGGCGCCCACCATGGCGCCCGCCGAGCGGATGTGGCGGGTGAGGCGACGCGTGTCGACGTCCGTGAGGCACGACAGGCCGTGGCGTGCGAGGAAGCCGTCCAAGCTCCCGGTGGAGCGCCAGTTGCTGGGGGTGGTCACCAGGTCGCGCACCACGAGGCCCCGGCAGAACGGGCGGCGGCTCTCGAAGTCGGCGTCGGCGACCCCGTAGTTGCCGATATGGGGGTAGGTGAAGGTGATGATCTGCCCGGCGTAGGAGGGGTCGGTGAGGACCTCCTGGTAGCCGGTCATCACGGTGTTGAACACAACCTCACCGGCGGTGAGGGCGCCGGGTGGCTCGGCACCGGCAACCTCGCCCTCGAAGACCTGGCCATCGGCGAGCACCAGGGCGCCGGGACGCCGGGCCCCGGCCATCACCGCTGCGCCTCGCCGTCGATGACCACCGGCTCGCCGGCGAGCAGTGTGTGGCGCACCCTGCCCCGTAGGCGGCGGCCGACGTAGGGCGTGTTGCGGCTGCGGCTGGCGCCTCCGGAGGCATCGACCGTCCAGGTGGCCTCCGGGTCGAAGACGAAGAGGTTCGCCCGGCGCCCCGGCGCGACGGGACCGCCGTGGGTTGCGTCGATCCCGGCAAGGCGCGCCGGCTGCCACGACAGCAGCGCCAGAACGCCGGCGAGGGGCATGTCGAGTCCGGTCAGGGCGAGAGCCAGCGCCGTCTCCAGGCCCAGCATCCCCGGAGGGGCCTCCTCGAAGGGGCGGTCCTTGGCATCGGCGGTGTGGGGCGCGTGATCGGTGGCGATGGCGTCCAAATTTCCGGCGGCGAGGGCGGCGCGCACAGCCGCCACGTCGGTCTCGGGGCGCAGCGGCGGGTTCACTTTGAAGGTGGCGTCGTAGGAGGCGCAGCACTCGTCGGTGAGCGTGAAGTGGTGAGGCGCCACCTCGGCCGACACCGCCACACCGCTGCGGCGGGCGGCATCCAGGATCGCCACCGAGCCCGCCGTGGAGAGGTGCTGGAAGTGCACCGGCACCCCGGTCAGGCGGCTGAGGGCCACATCGCGCATCACCATGATCTCCTCGGCCTCCGCGGGAATGCCGGGGATGCCGAGCCGCGACGACCACTCCCCCTCGTGCATCTGGCCACCGTCGGACAGCGAGTCCACCTCGCAGTGCTGCGCCAGGCGCACGCCGAGGTCGGAGGCGTACTCGAGGGCGCGCCGCATGACCCCGTCGTCCTGCACGCCGTTCCCGTCGTCGGTGAAGATCCGCACGCCGAGCGCCGCCATCTCCGCCATCGGCGCCAGCCGTTCCCCTGCGCGGCCCACCGTGATGGCGCCGGCCACCTCCACCCGGCACAGCGCCGAGCGGCCCAGTTCCTGCACCTCGCGCACCATCGCCGCCGAGTCGATGGCAGGGGCCGTGTTGGGCATCGCAACCACGGCGCCGAAGCCGCCCAGAGCCGCCGCCCGGCTGCCCGACTCCACTGTCTCGGCCTGCTCGCCGCCGGGCTGGCGCAGGTGGGTGTGCAGATCCACCAGTCCGGGCGCCACGACGCAGCCGCGGGCGTCCAGCGTGCGGCGGGCCAGGCCCGACCCTTCCGCCAGTCCTTCGCCCACCGCGACGATGTGGCCGCTCGCGTCGATGATCACGTCGGCGACCCGCTCGCCCGTGGCGTCGACGACGGTGCCGCCGGCGACGACCAGTGCCGGTTGCTCAGCCACGCCGGGCTCCGGTCACGCGGTCGACCGGGGCGGCGTCCGCTCCGGCAGCGGTCTCGTCGCCGCCCGTTGCCGGTGCATCCGTCGCCGCTCGAGCGGTGGTGCGGCCCGCGGTCGCTCCGGGCGCCGCGCCCTCGGCCGCACCGGCCGCGGCGCCACTGCCCAGCAACCAGAACAACACGGCCATGCGGACCGCCACGCCGTTGGCGACCTGCTCGGTGATCGTGGCGCAGTGCATCTCGGGCACCTCGGCGCCGATCTCGACCCCGCGGTTCATGGGGCCGGGGTGCATGACGATGGCGTGATCGGCGAGGCGCTCCACGCGCTCGGCGCTCAACCCGAAACGATCGTGGAACTCCCGCAGGCTGGGCAGCAGGGCCGCGTCCTGGCGCTCGCGCTGCAGGCGCAGCAGGTAAATCACGTCGGCTCGTGGCAGCACGTCGTCGAGGCGGCTGCTGACGGCGACCTTCCAGGAATCCACCGCAGGCGGCAGCAGCGTGGCCGGTGCAACGAGCGTGACCTCGGCATCGAGCGCCCCCAGGGCCGCCACGAGGGAGCGGGCCACCCGCGAGTGGGCGATGTCCCCCACCACCGCCACGCGGCGGCCCTCGATGGCTCCGAGACGGCCGCGGATCGTGTAGCAGTCCAGCAGAGCCTGCGTGGGGTGCTCGTGACGGCCGTCGCCGGCGTTGATGATCGAGCAGTCGAGCCAGCGGGAGAGTTGGGTGGCCACGCCGGCGGAGCGGTGGCGCACGACCACGCAGTCGACACCGAGGGCGGCCACGGTCTGAGCCGTGTCTCGCAGCGACTCGCCCTTGCTGAGCGAGGACCCGCCGGCGCTGAAGGTCACGGTGTCGGCGGACAGGCGCTTGGCGGCCGTCTCGAACGACAGCCGCGTGCGCGTGGAATCCTCGAAGAACAGCGAGGCCACGGTCCGGCCCCGCAGGGCCGGCACCTTGGGGATGGCCCGGGTGTTCACCTCGGCGAAGCTGTCGCTGAGGCGCAGGATCTCGCGGATCCCGTCGCCGCCGAGATCGCCGACCGACAGCAGGTGCCGCGGCCCGGCCGTTGTGAGACTCACGGGGCGATCCTCCTCAGGTCGTCACGCCGAGCACGACGCCTGCGGCGCTCACGTCCACCATCTCGTCGGTGCGCGTCGGCAGGTTCTTGCCCACGTAGTCGGCGCGGATGGGCAACTCCCGGTGCCCACGATCCACCATGACAGCCAGTTGTACGGCGCGGGGACGACCGAAGTCGCACACCGCGTCCAGCGCGGCCCGCACCGTGCGGCCCGTGTACAGCACATCGTCCACGAGGACCACCGTGCGGCCCGTCAGGTCCTCGTCGATGACCGTCGGCGCCTGGACCATGACGGGTCGCAGCCCAATGTCGTCGCGGTGCATGGCCACGTCCAGCGATCCGCACGAGACCGCCCGGCCGTCGATCTCGCCGAGGACCGCGGCCAGCCGCTCGGCCAGGAACACGCCGCCGATCTGCAGACCGACGAGGACGAGGCTCTCGGTGCCGCCGTTGCGCTCGATGATCTCGTGCGCCATACGTCGCAGCGCCCGCTCCAGGGCGGCGGCATCCATGATCTCCACACGGGGGACGAAATCGCCGGCGGTACCGGCGTGCCGGCCGGCCGCGGCCGAGCCGCCTTCGGAGGGAACCGGAGAACCATCACCAAGACCGCCGCCGGCGGATCCAATCGCCGCTGACCGTGCCCTGCGCTCGCGTTCGGACAGCGTTCTACCTCCGGTCCGTGCGGGCCTCACAGGACCCGCTTAACGGTCGGGTGACGGTACCACGACCCCGGCCGGGAACCATGCACCCCGGCAGGCGGCGGCCGCTGGGATCAGCGGTGGATCGTGAACGTCCTGCTCAGGCCAGGGCCGTACCGGTAGATCGCGAAGTCCGCGTCGAACGACACCGCCTCGTCGATGTTTACACCAATGGGGGACGCTCAAGCGGGAACTCTGGCGGGGTTTGGTTCGTCTGAACGGTCATGACGGTGAACACGACACGGTCACGGAAAAGGCGCGCCGTTGAAGCGCTGATTGGCTCCGTACGAGGGCGTCGGTGCGCCGATCGAACTTCCCCAGGCATTGCGCAGGCTCAACTGTGCCCTGGGATCTGCTCCGGGACAGGGGGAAATCGATGCGCGGACTGCTTGCAGCGGTGGTGACCTTGGCTGTGACCAGCATCGCTTGCTCGGCAGCAGACGAGGGCGACGCGGCGGGGAGCGTTATCAGCGACGCGGTCCTGTCGGGTCGGGGTTCGGTGCGGGGGCATCCGGAGGGGGTGGCGGCTGAGGGTGGTGGCGGCGTGGCGGGGCGCGTGTTCGTACAGGTCGAGGCGCGCCAGGCCGTCGGCGCTGGGTTGGAGTTTGGGTTGCGTGTGAACGCGACAGCGATGGAGTGGTTGCCGCAGGAGCGCGTGTTCGACTTCGAGGCAGCTCCGACGGGGACGTGGTGGTCGAGCTCACCGGCGGGGTCCGGTGACGGGGGTGTGTCGGCTGTGCGGGTTCGGGCGCGTCGCCTCGAGGACGGGCGTGTGGAGTTGGCGCTGTTGACCCCGAGCGGTCGGGAGGTTCTGCCGCGTGCGCGGTTCGTGACGCCGAGCGCACTGGCGGGCGGTGGATGGGTCGCCACGTCTCCGGTGGTGTTGAGCGCCGGCGGGGAGGTGGCCTCAACGGCGCCCCGCAGCACGGGCGCAGTCGAGGGGTTCCTGTCCGTCAGCGTGGGGGTCGGCTACGAGTGGGACAGGTGGTCGGGGAAACTCTTGTTCGGGCCCGGTCATGGATGCGGGATCCGCGCAGGCGGACAGCTCGAGTGTTGGGGGAACAACTGGGACGGTCAGGCCTCACCGCCCGGCGGGGCGTTCGTCGCCGTCGACGCCGGGTGGACACACACCTGCGGGATTCGCGCCGAGGGCGATGTGGCGTGTTGGGGTGTGTCCTGGGGGGTGCCTGCGTCGGGACCGTTCGTGGCGGTCAGCGCCGGCAGAGCGCATACTTGCGGGCTGCGTCCCCATGGTGGCATCGAGTGCTGGGGGGATGACAGCCTCGGGCAGTCGTCGCCGCCGGAGGGAACGTTCACAGCGCTCAGCGCCGGGAAGGGGCATACGTGCGCCCTGCAAGTGGGAGGTCGCGTTGCGTGCTGGGGAAGCAACACCCGACCCAGCGGTCTCGAGCGGATTCTCAGCGGCCAGGCCGAGCCGCCGGGCGGGGAGTTCATCGGCCTGTCGGCGGGTTCGTATCACACCTGTGGGATCCGCCCCGATGGGGAGATCGAATGTTGGGGCTATGGCCACGAGAAGCTGTCCCCGCCGCATGAAGCGGGGTTCGTCGCCGTCAGCGCTGCCCAAGAGTCCACCTGTGGGCTGCGTGCTGACGATGCGGTGATTTGCTGGGCCACGACTCACGGGAGCCGCGTGCTCCCATCACCGGGCGGCGAGTTCACTTCTTTCACTGTCAGCGACCGGCGTGGCTGTGGGATACGCCCCGACGGGAACAGCGTCTGTTGGAGTGCCGGCGGCGGCCTTCATCGGGAGACCCAACACCCGGCCGACGCGCCCGGCGGGCAGTTCCAGGCCGTCACCGCCGGCAAGGCGCACACCTGCGCCCTCGAACTGTCGGGGACGGTCACCTGTTGGGGCGCCGGGCCGTCGGGGCACGAGACAGTGCCGCCCCCGCCGGGACAATTCGTCGCCATCGATGCGGGGCGGTTCAGCACCTGCGGCATCACTCCGGGCGGAGAAGCGGAGTGTTGGGGGATCTTGTCAGGGGTTGACTGGCAGGCGAAGTCTCGCGGCCTGGTGCAGAATGTCGCCGCCACCCGGCCGCCACCCGGCCAGTTCATTTCGGTCAGCGTCGGCGGGACGTCCGCCTGCGGGTTGCGCCCCGCAGGCGCGGTCTCCTGTTGGGGCGACGACGATGTTGGGCAGTCATCGCCACCGGGGGGAGCGTTCAGTGCTCTCAGCGCCGGGGGCCGGCACGTCTGCGGGTTGCGACCTGGCGGAGAGGTGGCCTGCTGGGGCGACAACACCTTGGGACAGACCGCATCGCCGGAGGGATCCTTCAGCGTGCTCAGCGCCGGCGAGGCGCACACCTGCGGACTCCGGTCCACCGGCGAGGTGGCCTGCTGGGGCCACACAGGTCATCTGTACTACGTCCGCGGCTACCACGACGTCCCCCCCCCACGGAACTCGCACCCGTGGAAACACCCGCAGGGATCTTCAGCGCCCTCAGCGCCGGCTCGTTCCACACCTGCGGCCTCCGCCCCAGCGGCGACGTGGAATGCTGGCCGAGTTGGGGCGTCGAAGGCAACCTCGATGACAACCTCACGTTCCGTGCCCAACCGGTCGTGCCGGCACTCGCACAGAACGCCCCCGCGGCACGCTTCACAACCCTCCAGAACCCGGCGCCAATCGAGACCCGCAGCGGAGAACCCCTTGTCCCCGACACCGGCACACACCACGCCTGCGACGCCGGACTCGCCGACAGAGCCGCCTGCCAGCAAAGTCCGGACGGCGACCGCGACCACCCCTGGACCCCTGTGACCAGCCCCGAACCCCAGCCGAAGGTCTGGAGAGATTCCCGCGTCGTCCCCCTACCCGGCCCGTTCGTCTCCCTCGCCTCGGGCTGGCAGCACACCTGCGGTATCCGACCCGACAACACCGTCGACTGCTGGAGCGCCTACGAGCCACGCAACCGACCCCTGGGAGGCTGACGAGCAAGGCTGTAGCCGACAAGCTGGTCCGACAATTCGCATCACCAGAAGCCCTCGTGCACCTGCACCGCCTCGGCCACGAGATGGGGGCCGCTGACCTGGATGTGGCGCTGGCCGCTGACCAGCACGGCACGGCAGCCGAGGCCGGTCATCGTGGGGTTCTGGCTTCGCCCGCCGTCGGTGAACCCCAGCAGGTCCGTCTCGCTCATGGCGTAGACGAGCCGGTTGACGCCCGCCCAGTACATGGCGCCCGAACACATGGCGCACGGCTCGCAACTGGCGTAGAAGGTGCCGCCGGCGATCTGCTCGGCGCTCAGCGTAAGGCCCATCCGGCGGGCCAGGTTGGTCTCGGCGTGGCCGATGAGGTCGCCGGCCGTCACCACCGAGTTCTCCGACTCCAGGAGCGCGTTGCCGGCGGCGTCCACGAATAGCGCCCCGAACGGGTGGTTGCCGCCGGCCCGCGAGCGCCGCGACACCTCGATCGCCCGCCGCAGGAACGCCTCGTCCCGCTCGCTCAACTCGGCCATTTCACGTCGCTTTCACCGGGTCCCCGGAATCAAGGCCCGAACATGCCACTCACGGCGGCAGAACGTCAAGACGGGAGAACGCAGCCATCCCTGCTGTTACCGCTCCGCCCGCACGTGCTCGTAGGTGCTCGAGCGGCGGCGTGGCCGAAGTCCGCCGATTCCCAGTCGTGCGTCGTCAGGCCGTAATGAGTTCGCTTTCGCAGGAGAGGCGGCCAGCGTACAGAGCGCGATGCCGGTGTGACATCGGTCACAATCATGGGCGCTTCGCGGGCGCCCGCTCGAGGGGTCGGTAGGGACCGCTGACCTGGGCTTTTGATGGTCCTTGCCAACGGGATCCGAGGGGAGTCTGAACCTATTTCCCTCCTGAAACGAAAATATACATACTGATGTTGGGATTCTGTCTTATACAGATTATATTATAGGGAGAAGTATTCAGCAGGGGCACCCGCACCGACGAAGCGGTGCGGTGAGCCGGAGAAGTTTCGAGAGGGGGTGACAGACAGATGGGCGGCGATCCGAAGCTCGACAAGCCGGCCGGCGATGACCGGATGCGCGAGTGGGCCGCTCTCGGGGAGTGGCTGAGTGCGCCGCCGCTACTGCATGAGATCGACCTGGATGTGGTGCGCGAGCGTCTGGGCTTCGTCGGGCGGGCGCGGGCGTCCTTGGCGGCGCTGGAGGCCGATCTCGTGGGTGAGATTTCCCGCCGGGAGGGCGACGCCGCCGCCGAGGAGGCCCTGCGGAAGGATCAGAAGCGGTCGCGGGCCGGCGCCCGCAAGGCGGTCAAGACCGCGGCTCAGTTGGAGTGGGCGCCACGGGTGGCTGAGAAGCTGGCAGAAGGGGCGATCACGCCCGAAGCGGCCGGATTGATTCTCGACGCCGCCGCTGAGTCGCCTGTGGACCAGCGCCTGCTCGTCGCCGCCGCCGAAGAGGAACCCGACGACCTCTTCCGCAAGACGCTGAAGAAGCACGTCAACGAGCGCACCAGCGAGCAGGAACTCGAGGAGCGCCGGGCGCGGCAGCGGCGCTGGCGCCGCGCTTCGATCACCGAGCAGCCCGACGGCATGTTCCACCTCTTCGCCCAACTCGACCCCCTCACCGGCAACCAGGTCCGCGCCGCGCTGGTCGCCAAGGCCGACGAACTGTTCCGCCAAGAGGAACCCAAGGACCGCGCCACTCCGCCGCAGCGGTTCGCCGACGCGCTCCAACAACTCATCTGCAGCAGCGACGGCGACGGCGTGCCCGCCGGGTTCGAGTTGATCATCCTCGCCGACTACGACCAGGTCAACGAACGCATCTGTAGCGCGCGCCTCACCGACGGCACAGCGCTCACCGAACAAGAAACCCTCGCCGTCGCCTGCGACGCCAAGATCCTGCCGGGCATCTTCAACAAGCACACCGGCAACGTCGTGCTGGGCCGCTCACAGCGCAAGGTCCCCAAGCGGCTCCGCAAGCGCCTCGTCGCCCGCGACGGCGGCTGCATCGGCTGCGGCGCCTCCGAGCAGATCTGCCAGGTCCACCACGTCGAGCACTGGGATCACGGCGGCGAAACCAGCTACGACAACACCTGCCTACTCTGCTGGCGCTGCCACCAAGTCCGCGTCCACCGCCACGGCGAACAAATCATCCGCCACCCCAACGGCACCTACACCCTCGCACCACCCGTCGACATCCCACCCGACGACCATGCAGGTCCCGCAGGTAGCGACCAGACAGACCGGCTCGGACCGCGAAGAGGCGAATCAGGACACCGCCGCGAACACCACCGCCAGACCAGCGGCCACCGACGCGGACCACCCGACACCACTGAACCGAGCCCAGCCAGCCCCACAACCCTGCCGTTCGCGGCTGCCAGCAAGACCACAGCACCCCACGCCGAACACAGCAGGGCACCCCGGACTGCAAGACAGACGACTCCGGCCCCCGCCGCAACGACGGTGTGACCTACGCCGGAACGGCACACGACGGCGGTGATGCCGGGGCCGGAGCCCGCGGCCATTCCGAGGCCGCCGGATCACCACCGGCGGCGCCGACCGGGCCGCCACAAACACCCGAGGGAGGGGCCGGGGGGCCGGGGGGGCCGGGCTGCGACGACTCTTCGCCCTGCACCGAGGGAGAGCGACACCCCGGCCCCCGACCGGTCAAGCGTCGACCGAGCGACGGCCACCCAGTCGACGGTGTTGACGCAGCCGCGGACCCCGCCTCTCCCGATCCAGCCGCGAGCTAACCGACGGAGTCTCCGCCGCGCGTTCCACCAGCTTGGACCGGCTCGCCCCGGCTCCTCTCCCCCCGCTCGCTAGGCGCGGACGCGGCGGGCCACGGTGGCCAGGATGCCGTTCACGAAGCGGCCCGAGGACTCCGTGGAGTAGAGGTTGGCGAGTTCCACCGCCTCGTTGAGAACCACCGCCGTCGGCGTCTGCGGCCGGTGCGCCAACTCGTAAACGGCGAGACGCAGGATGGCCCGGTCCACGGGCGCCATGCGCGGCACAGACCAGTCCACCGCCACCTCCTCCAGCAGGCCGTCGATGGCCTCGGCGTGGGTCGCCACGCCCTCGATCAGCTCGACGGCCAGCGGTGCCGGCGGCAGATCCTGGCGCCCCAGGAGGTCGAGCACGCCGACCTCCCGCGCCTCGGCCTCGTAGAGGAGCCCCAGCGCACGCTCGCGCGCCCGGCGGGCGTCGCTGCGGGCGCCCGGCGTGGCGTCGGGATCGGTCCGGTGACTCACCCTCGGGCGATGTACTGGCCCGAGCGGGTATCCACCTTGATGCGCTCCCCGGGCTCGATGAACAGCGGAACCGACACGACGAGGCCCGTCTCGGTGACCGCCGGCTTGGTGGCCCCCGAGACCCGGTCGCCCTGGATGCCGGGCTCGGTCTCGGTGATCGCCAGGGTGACCGCGGCGGGCAGGTCGGTCCCCACGATCTCGCTGCCGTACATCTGCAGGATCACCGAGTCGCCCTCGACGATGTAGCTCCCGGTCTCGCCGAGCGTCGCCGCCGGCACGTAGAGCTGCTCGTAGGTCTCGCTGTCCATGAACACCCGGGCGTCGCCGTCGCGGTACAGGTACTGCATGGTGCGCTTGTCGATGATGGCGCGCTCGACCTTCTCGCCGGCGCGGAAGGTGCGCTCCAGGACAGCGCCGGTGCGGGCGTTCTTCAGGGTGGTGCGCACGAAGGCGGGACCCTTCCCGGGCTTGACGTGCTGGAAGTCCACGACAGCGAAGAGCCCCCCGGCCAGGTCGAGGGTCATCCCCCCCTTCAGGTCGTTGGTGGTGATGGCGACCATTCCTACCTCCGATCGGCGTTCAGCCCACGACCAGCGTCTTGGGCGAGCACGTGAGGCGGACGCAACCGTCGTCGGTCACCACGACGGTGTCCTCGATCCGCACGCCGCCCTCGCCGGCCAGGTAGATGCCCGGCTCGACCGTCACGACCTCGCCGGCGGCGAGCACCTCGTCGGAGCGGCTGCTGAGGCTGGGGGCCTCGTGGATGTCCAAGCCGACGCCATGGCCCGTGCTGTGCAGGAACGCCTCGCCCCAGCCGGCGTCGCTGATGACGTCGCGGCAGGCGGTATCCACGTCGGCGCACGACACGCCCGCGGCCACGGTTTCGACCCCCGCCTGCTGCGACTCCCGCACGACCTCGTAGATCCGCCCGCCGGGTGCCCGCGGTTCGCCCACGCACACGGTGCGGGTCATGTCGGAGCGGTAGCCGTCCACGATGGCACCGAAGTCGATGACCACCAGATCGCCCCGCTCGATGCGGCGCGGGCCGGGCCGGGCATGCGGCAGGGCGCTGTTGTCACCGGCCGCCACGATCGTGTCGAACGCCGAGCCGGAGGCGCCGCGCCGACGCATGAGGTAGTCCAACTCCGCGGCCACCTCGCCCTCCGTGGGGCGCTCCGCCAGACGGGGCAGCATCTCGGCGAGGGCGCCGTCGGCGGCGGCGGCCGCTGCCGCCACGCGGGCGACCTCCTCGGGCGACTTCCGCCGGCGCAGCCGCTCGATCACGCCGGTTGCCGGCACGAGATCGGCGTCACCGAACCACTCTCCGGCGAAGGTGCGGTAGCGAGACCAGCTGACGTGGTCGGCCTCCAGGGCGACGCGGCGGAGCCCGGCGATCGCCCCGGTGGCGGCCTCCTGCTGATCGGCGCCGCGGTTGGCGATCACGACCCGGCCCTCGACGCCCGCTGCCTCCAGTTCTGCGGGCGCCTGGGTGGCGTAGCGGCTGTCGGTGATGACCAGCAGATCGTCGGGCGTGAGCACCACGATCATGGCGGAGCCGCTGAAGCCGGTGAGCCAGCGCCCGTTCGCCAGGTTGGTGAGCACGAGCGCCTCGCACACCTGCGGAGCGGCGCCGTTCCCGCCGTCACCACCGAAGGCCCCGCCGTCCGGCGAGCCCGGAGCGGACGCCACTTCGACCCCCTCGGCCAGCGCTGCCCGCACGCTCGCCGCCCTGCCGGCGAGCAGCAGCGGCGGCAGGTCCGCCGCACCGGCCGCGGGCGGGGCAACGTCGGTGACCGAACTCGCGACCATCTCAGGCGCTCGCCAGTTCGGCGGCGGCCTCGACCGCCAAGCGGTAGCCGAGCCCGCCGAGGCCGCAGATCACGCCGTCGGCAACCGGGGCGATCACCGAGCGGTGCCGCCAGGCGTCCCGGGCGTAGGGATTCGACAGGTGCAGTTCCACGACAGGCCCATCGAACGCCGCCAAGGCGTCGTGCAGCGCCCAGGAGTAGTGAGACAGAGCGCCGGCGTTGATGACGATGGCGGCCACCCGACCCAGCGCCTCGCCGACGGCGTCGGTGAGGTCGCCCTCGTGGTTGGACTGCAGGTGCTCCAGCGCGAATCCCGCCTCGGCGGCCGCGGCGGTCGCCGTGCGGACGTGGTCGTCGAGCGTGTCGTGGCCGTAGACCTCCGGCTGGCGCCGCCCGAGCAACTGCAGGTTGGGCCCCGACAGCAACAGGATCACCGCGGACGGGGTGGGGGTCTGGTTCATCGGATCGCCTCCAGGGATGCAGCCAGGACGTCCCGACCGACGCCGCGCACGGGCTCGGGCCCGCGCGGGCCGTCAAGGACGAGGGTGACCCCGCCGACGGCCTTCTTGTCCCGGCCGAACAGATCGATGAGTTCCCCGGGGTCCACACCGGCCGGCAGCGTGGCGGGCAGACCGTAGGCGCTCACCACCTGCCGGTGCTCGGCCACCCTACCGTCGTCGATGCGTCCCAGCCGCCGGGCGACCTCCGCGGCATAGATCAGCCCCACCGCCACCGCCTCCCCGTGGCGCAGATCGAACCCGCCGGCGATCTCCAGGGCGTGGGCCAGCGTGTGCCCGTAGTTCAGGACCATCCGCCGTCCCGACTCGCGCTCATCGGACGCCACGATCTCCGCCTTGAGCCGGACACAGCGGGCGATTCGCTCGGCGAGGGGAAGCTCGGCCATGGCCGCGGCGTCGATCGGGCCGGAACCGTCGCCGCGCAGGAAGTGGTACTTGGCCATCTCACCCAGACCGGAGCGGTACTCGGCGGCGGGCAGTGCGGCGAGCACGTCGGTGTCGCAGAGCACCGCCGAGGGCTGCCAGAAGGCCCCCACCAGATTCTTACCCTCAGGGAGGTTCACACCGGTCTTGCCGCCGATGGCCGCATCGATCTGACCCAGCAGGGTGGTGGACACGAACACCACCGGAACTCCCCGGTGGTAGACGGCGGCGGCGAACCCGGCCACGTCGGTCACCATGCCGCCACCGACGGCCACCACCGCGTCGCCACGCGTGAGGCCGAACCGGGCAAACCCCCGGCAGAGTTCCTCGACAGTGCCGAGCGTCTTGGACCGCTCCCCCGCCGGGATGACGAACGTCTCCGACTCGCCGACCGCCTCGCCGACGTCGACGTGCAACCCGATGCCCTCGCCGGTGACGACGGCGACACGCCGCGGCTGGGACGGTAAGGACGCGGCCAGGGTCTCCGGCAGTAGGTGCCGCACGCCCGGGCCGACCAGCACCTCGTAGGAGCGGTCGCCGAGTCCGACGGGGATGCGGATGGGATCGGTCACGTCGCCGCCTCGCGCGCTCCGTCGTCGACCCACCCGTCGACGTCACCCAGACGCGCCGCAACGGCCATCGCCGCTTGGTTCACAGAGAGATCATCGACGTCAACGACGATGTCGGCTACCTCGGTGTACCAGCGGTTCCGGTCGGCCACCAATTCGCGCAGCCGCTCCAGCGCGCTCCCGTCGGTGGTTCCGGAGGCCAGCAGCGGTCGCCCGGAACCGTCATCCACGCGGGCGGCCAGCACCTCGGGCCGCGCTCGCAGCCAGCACACGGCAGCCCCGGCCAGTCGGGCTCGGTTACTCGCAACGGTCACCGCTCCGCCCCCGGTTGCGACGACAGCAGCGTCGGTGCTCGCCAGCACGTCGGCCAGCGTGTCACTCTCCCGGCGACGGAAACCGGCCTCGCCCTCGGCCGCGAAGATCTCGGGGATGGTGCAGCCCGCCGCATCGGCCACCAACTTGTCGCAATCCACGAAGCGACGCCCCAGCACGAGCGCCAGCTTCCGCCCCGTCTCCGACTTCCCCGAGCCCATCATCCCGACGAGCACCACGTGACGCACGGATCCGAGGCTACCGGTCACACCCCGCCGGCCCCGCGACACCCGTAGCGGCAGCCACCGGGTCCAGCAGCCGACTACTAGAACCTCTGGATCTCTTCCAGCCAGACACGAAGTCGGTCGAGATCCCTCAGTGCACGATCGAGGCTGTCTGAGCGCGTACGCGCTCGCTGCGGATTCCAGGTCTCGCGGGTGTATTCCCCGACAATCGCCACATACTCCGGGCCGATCCTCCGACCGCTTCGCGGGCGGGGTGGGATGCCCTCCCGGATATCCCTACTCGTGGACATCCGACAGCGGTCAATCAGGTCCCGCTTGGGATCATCAATCTCATCGACTTCCCTCGGGATCCTCCCACGAATCCCGAAGTACTCGCGAAAACTGTCATGGTCGGCCATCAACCATGCCTCAACGGCTCTCACAGCTAGCCGAAAACACATTCCGTCCTGTGTTGTGGTGGGACGGAGTAGTCGGAACCGGAGCGCTGGGACGCAAGAATCCCGCTCGTCGTGGTCCAGATCGCGCATCACGAGCCACGGTTGCCAAGTCGCTCCGGCATTCCACCCTGCCAAGCCGCTGTCGATGCCCTGCTTGTTGCCGGCGTGCTTGAACGGGCCTGCCGGAAGGCCCACTTCGGCCAGGAGTCTTCGTGCGACAGGCTCATCCGTGGCCCCTTCCACGGCGCAAGCGACCGGGATCATCACTTGACCAACGAAAGCCTCTCGATTCCGTCTGGCCGGGTAAGAGGCTCGAGAATCTCGTACAGGTCGAGCTTGGCATCAAGCTGGGTCTCGATGCGCTCCAAGTCTGCCGCCATGATTGCGGTGGTCCCTTCAGTGTCGGGACGAAGCACGACCACCTCGTCGACGCCGAGGCCTTCGTCTCGCAGAATCTCGACGGAATGTGTGGACAGAATCACTTGCACACGGCTATAGCGGATAGACCGACTCAGCAATGCAGGGAGTTGTCGCACGACGGACGCATGCAGCGACAACTCCGGCTCTTCGAGCAGGACAACCCGGTTGCTTCGGGAGGATTTCTCCTGAAGCAACCAAAGAAGTCCGATCAGGCGGAGAGTCCCATCGGAAAAGTCCCGCTCGTCCTGACGAGCGCCCTGCTCACGCCAGTGCAGGTAGCGGCACTGGAGATGCGGCGTCCCGGCTGTGTCGCGTGTCAACTCCAAGTCATCGATCTGGGGTACGGCAAGGCGGAGCGCCTCGTTGACCCGCCGTAGCCTGGATGTCTGGCTCCTCGGCGGGGTCTCGGCGATTCGGGTCAGGAAGTCCCTCCCGAACGGATCCAGAATGCGATCCCCCGCCCGATCATGTCCCAACTCGGGATCGCGAATGATCTGGGGAACGAGGTGCAGGTAGCGGACTCCGGTCAGGAAATCCACAACGTCGCGGAACTCGCGATTCGCGTTGACCTGCTCCAAGGCGGTCTGGGTCAAGCGCTCCCGGTCCTCGATGTCTGAGTCGCCAGGTCGCTCGAGAACGATCTCCCCGTCCTTCTTGACAATCTCAACCTTCACCACTGGGCGATGGCGACCTCCGCCCTCGCCCGTGAAGTGGAGTTCGTAATCCCAGGTCGTCGAGCTACCAGAGTCACGCAGCGTGATCGCCAGGCCAACCCGCCCGTGGTTGAAGTTGCGGGCGGCGAGACAGCGAACTCGCTTGAGACCACCTCGCACCAAGACGGCGTGCTGCAAGCCACCGCCGGTACCGGCGATGTCCCGCAGGAACCGCAGCGCGTCCAACATGTTGGACTTCCCAGAGGCATTCGGGCCGATGATGAACAAACGGTCAGCGATCGGAATGTCCACCGACTTGAAGTTCCGCCAGTTCTTGAGTGATAGATGGGTGATGCGCATCGGTTCCCAGGCCTTCCCGGCCAGTCCTCGTCGTGCTGACGTCGTTGATCGTACTGGCCTGACCTCTCCAGACTGGGATTCCGGAATTCCTAATGCGGGGCGCGGTACCGTCGGGTTCGTGCGGGCCTTGGGAGTCGACCTCGGGACACGACGGGTGGGGCTGGCGCTGAGTGACTCCGGGGGACTCGTCGCCACACCCCTGGAGGTTCTGGAGCGCTCCGGGTCCGAGGCGCAGGACCACGCCGCCATCGCCGCCGTCGTGGCCGATCGGAACGTCGAGGTGGTGGTGGTGGGGCTGCCGCTCTCGCTGGACGGATCGATGGGTCCCGCCGCCCGGGCGGCGCGGGCGGAGATCGGGCGCCTCGCGGCCGTCGTGGGCGTCCCCGTCGAGACCTGCGACGAGCGCCTGACCACCGTGTCGGCCAACCAGCACCTGCGTTCCGGTGAGGTGAAGGGGCCCCGACGCCGCCAGGTGGTGGACATGGTGGCCGCCGCCGTGCTGCTGCAGTCGTGGCTCGACGCCCGTCGCAACTCGGACCGGGCGACGTGAGCGACGATCTCGACGGACCCGGGATCGACCCGCTGCTCGCCCGGGATGCTCCGGATGCCGACCCGGTGACGCCCGCCGACACTCCGGTTGGCCCAAGCGCCCCGACCCGCCGGGAACCGGTACCCGGAGACATGCTGCTGGATCCCGAGGCGATCGCCGAGGACGAGGCCCTGTTCTTCGGCGACGACTCCTGGATCCGCTTCCGGCGCCCCTGGGGGTTCTGGCGGCGCATTCTGGTGCTTGCGGGCGGGTTGGCGCTCGTACTCGGCGGCGCCTTCTGGTGGGGCTACTCGTGGCTGCAGCGCCAACTCGACCCTCCCGGCGAGCCGCAGGGCCAGTTCATCGTGGAGATCCCCAGCGGGGCCGGCGTCAACGACATCGCCCGGATCCTGGCCGGCGAGGGAGTGGTCGCCAATGCCACGATCACCCGGCTCTGGTGGCGCGACGCCGAGGGTCTCCAGGCCGGCCACTACAACTTCGCCGAGAACATGTCCGTGGACCAGGCCCGGGCAGTGCTCGAGGCGGGGCCGATCCCGCCGGCCTTCGAGAGCATCACCATCCCTGAAGGGCTATGGCTCAGCGAGATCGCCGAACGCCTGCTGGACTCGCTGCCGGAGTTCGACCCCGCCGAACTTCACGTGGTCCTGACCGACGGCCGGATCCGCTCCAAGTACATGCCCGAGGGGATCACGAGCCTCGAGGGCGTGCTGTTTCCCGACACCTACCAGGTGGACGAGGGCGGCGTGAGCGACGAGCGGGATCTGGTGCGCCGGATGGTGGAACAGTTCGACAGCGTGGCCACCCAGATCGGCTACGACAGCGCCCTCGAACGGATCGGTCTCACGCCCTACCAGTTGCTCGTCGCCGCCTCGATCGTCGAGGAAGAGGCTTCCCGCTCCGAGGACCGCCCCAAGGTGGCCCGGGTCATCTACAACCGCCTGAACGCCGGGATGAAGCTGGAGATGGACGCCACCGTGCTCTACGCCATCGGGCAGCGCAAGAGTTCACTAACTCTGTCCGACCTGGACGTCGACTCGCCCTACAACACCCGCAAGTTCCCCGGCCTCCCACCCACGCCGATCGCCGCACCCGGCAGGGAGTCGCTTCGGGCCTCCATGAACCCCGAGCCGGGGCCGTGGCTGTTCTTCGTGCTCGTCGAGCGTGACGGCACCCTCTTCTTCACCGACAACTTCGACGAGTTCCTGCTCCGGGCTGCCGACGCCCGCGCTCGAGGAGTATTTTGACGGTGCGTCGTGCGCCGAGCAGCCCCTGGATCCGGTAGAAGACCGAGACGAGGTGGCGTGATCGGATGACCGGAAAGGGGCGGCCGTGACCGAACGGGACGACACGGCTCCACTAGCGGGCCTGCCGGCGGGACTCAGCGGGCACACCCGGCTGGCGATCGTGATCGGTGACCCGGTCCGCCACTCGCTGTCGCCGGCCATCCACAACGCCGCCTTCGCCGCGCTCGGCATGGACTGGGTGTTCCTGGCCTGCGAGGTGCCCGAGGGCCGGGTGCCGGAGGCGCTGGCGGGCGCGGTGGCGCTGGGGATCGAGGGACTCTCGGTGACCATGCCCCACAAGGCGGCCGTCGCTGCCGCCGTGGACCGACTCTCACCCACAGCGCGCCTGCTGGGCGTGGTCAACTGTGTGGCACGCGACGGCGAGAACCTGGTCGGGCACAGCACCGACGGCGACGGCTTCGTGGACGCCCTCGCGAGCGAGGCAGACTGGTCCCCCACCGGGGCGCGGTGCGTGGTGTTCGGCGCGGGCGGCGCCAGCCGGGCGGTCGTGCTGGCCCTGGCCGACGCCGGGGCCGCGGAGGTGGCGGTCGTGAACCGCACGCCGCAGCACGCCGAGGCTGCGGCTGCTCTTGCGGGCGACAGAGGACGCGTCGTCGAGGCGGCCGAGACAGGACGGTTCGACCTGGTGGTCAACGCCACGCCGCTGGGGATGACCGGCCACGGCGGTGCCGTGCTGCCTCTGGATCCCGAATTGCTGCATCCCGGTCAGCTGGTCGTGGATCTGGTCTACGAGCCGGCGGAAACACCCCTGCTGGCGGCGGCTCGGACCCGGGGCGTGCGCGCCCTCAACGGTGTCCGGATGCTGGTTCACCAGGCGGCGCGTGCCTTTGAACTCTGGACGGGCACAGAGGCGCCGGTCGAGGCGATGGCCGCGGCGACCACGGAGGCGCTCGCTCGGCGCTGAGTCTCGCGGCGGTCCGGCGCTGACCTGTGCGCAGCCCGGGGCGGGGCCACCGGTGGCCGTCGGCGGCGCGTCTGGCGAAATCGCGCCGGCGCCGTCCCCCGGCGTCCCCACCCCTCCGGAGTTCGGCAGAAGTAGCGCCTCGGTTTAGGTGCCGGTCTTAGCGCGGACCAGCATGGGACCGAGATCAGACGCGGGCGCTCTGGTCTGCCGCTGCGTGGCGCACGAGGTCGAGCGCCTCGTCGAGGCGGGTGGCGTCCTTGCCGCCGGCGGTGGCGAAGTCCGGGTTGCGGCCCCCTCCCCCGCCGACCAGCCGGAGCGCGTCGGTGAGCAGGTCGGAGGCGTGCCAGCCGGCACCCGGCACGACGGCCGACACGAACGCCACGCCGCCACGCTCCGGCGCCGTGGCCAGCACCACAGCGGTCACGCTGTCCCGATCACGCACGGTGACCGCCAGGTCTCGGAGCTCGTTGCGATCAACACCGTCGACGCGCGCCACGACGAGCCCGGCGGCGGCCGCGGCGGCAAGCTCGCCCGCCCGGTCGCCGGCCGCCTTCCGCCGCAACTCCTTCAACTCGTCGCGCAGGGCCTTGATCTCGCCGGCCCAGCGTCCGGCTCCCTCCACCACGTCGTCAGGCGGGACGCCAAGCACTCCGGCGGCCTCGGCAAGGCGGGACTCGGCGCGGCGCAGGCGCTCGATGGGGCCGTGGCCGCACACCGCCTCGAGGCGGCGGATATTCGATCCGATGGACCCCTCGGAAATGATCTTCAGCGGACCGATGTCGCCGAGAGCCCGGACGTGCGTGCCGCCGCAGAGTTCGATGGAGTTCGGACCGGCCTCCAGGACACGCACGACGTCCCCGTACTTGTCGCCGAAGAACGAGATCGCTCCCAGGGCCTTGGCCTCGTCCATACTCGTCTCGTAGTGCCGGCACCGCGGGTTGGCGAGGATCTCGGAGTTGGCGAGATCCTCGATCGCACCGATCTCGTCGTCGCTCAGACCGCTGTAGTGGCTGAAGTCGAAGCGAAGCCGATCAGGCGCCACGAGCGAACCCTGCTGCTTGACGTGCGTGCCGAGCACCGCCCGCAGCGCCCAGTGCAGGACGTGGGTACCGGTGTGGTGCCGGCGGATGGCCGCCCGCCTCTCGGCGTCGATGGCGGCGCGCACGCTCTGGCCGGGTCGCAGCCGTCCCACCGCACCCTCGACGTGGTGCAGGTGCAGCCCCGCCACCACGTAGGTGGTGTCGCTGACGGCCAGGGCGTCGTCGCTGCCGTCGAGGTAGAGGTGACCGGTGTCGCCGATCTGCCCTCCGGCCTCGGCATAGAACGGGGTGCGGTCAAGCACGACGCCCCGATCGGTCACGGCCAGAACGTGGGCTGCGGACTCGTCACGGTCCCGTCCCACGAACTCGGTCTCGCCGAACTCCTCCACGACCTCCAGATAGGGCGTCAGGTCGCCGGCCTCGACAGACCGGGCGGCAAAGTCCTCCCTCGCCCGGCGCCGCTGCTCGGCCAGTTCGGCCTCGAATCCGTCCCGGTCGAGTTCCACGTCCCGCTCGCGGGCGATTTCCTCGGTCACCTCGAACGGGAACCCGTAGGTGTCGTGCAGCAGGAACGTCACACTGCCGCCCAGCGGCGCACCCTCGTCGAGTTCGGCCAGCGCCCCCTCCAGCAGCACCGAGCCCCTGCCCAGCGTCTCCCGGAAGCGGACCTCCTCCCGCTCGACGACGTCGCGGATGAAAGCGTGATTGTCGAAGAGTTCGGGGTAGTCGTGCCCCATGATCTCGGTCACCTCGTCCACCAGCAGCGGTGTGACGACGGTGTTCACGCCCAGCAGGTAGGCGTGACGGATGGCGCGGCGCATGATGCGCCGCAGCACGTGGCCACGCTCGGAGTTCGACGGGAACACGCCGTCGCCGATGAGGAACGTCATCGTGCGGGCGTGCTCGGCGAGGATCCGCAGCGACACATCGGACGCCGCCGAGCCGCCGGGTCGCACGCCGGACAGTTCCGAGGCTTTCTGAACGAGCCGTGCCATCTCGTCGATCTCGAAGACCGAGTCGACGCCCTGCAGCAGGGTCAGCACCCGCTCGAGGCCGGCGCCGGTGTCGATGCTCGGCTTGGGAAGGGGCACCATGGAGCCGCCGGCCTGCTGCTCGAACTGCATGAACACCAGATTCCAGTACTCCACGTAGCGCTCGTCGCCACCGTGGGCCGGGCCGCCCCCCGGACCGTACTCCTCACCCTTGTCGAAGAAGATCTCCGAGCACGGACCGCAGGGCCCGGTGTCACCCATGCGCCAGAAGTTGTCCTCGTCGAGGCGCTGGATGCGCTCGGCCGGCACACCCACGGCGTCCCGCCAGATCTCGGCAGCCTCGTCGTCGCTGAGGTGCACGGTGATCCAGAGCCGCTCGGGGTCGAAGCCGAGGCGCTCGGTGGACAGCTCCCACGCCCAGGCGATGGCGTCGGGCTTGAAGTAGTCGCCGAAGCTGAAGTTGCCGAGCATCTCGAAGAAGCTGAGGTGCCGCTTGGTGCGGCCGATCTCGTCGAGGTCGTTCTGCTTGCCCCCGGCCCGCACGCACTTCTGCACCGTCGTGGCGCGCTTGTAAGGGGACGGCTCGGTGCCCACGAAGTAGGACTTGAAGGGCACCATTCCGGCGACCGTGAACAGGAGCGTCGGGTCGTACGGTATGAGGCTGGCCGAGGGGACGATCGTGTGGTCGCGCTCGGCGAAGAAGCCGGTGAAGATGCTGCGCAGCTCGCGTGCTGTGGTTCCGGACATGGCGTGGCGCTTGCGTGGTGTCGGGTGTGCTGCCTACTCCCGAGAGCAGGATTCCGGATCGAGGGTATTGCCCCGAGGGTGTGACGTGCTACTCAGCCGCCGTCCGGAGCACCGAATTCCTGCGGTTTCGACCGCGCCGGGGCAACTCGGGCGGTCCCGCCGGCAGATCGGCGGCGCCGCTCGGCCTACTCGGTACGGCGGTCGGTCTTGCGGTCGGCGCGCAGGGCTTGGCGGCCCTCCTCCATGGTGGTCGAGACCTCGTTGGTGACCTCGCGCACGGCCTCGAGAAGCTGGCGCCCCAGCGTGAGTCCGGCGGTTCCGCTTGCGGCGGCGCCACCGCCGGCTCCCGAGGCAGCGGCACGCGATGAGCCGCCCGCGGGGCCCTCGGCTGCGGCGGGAGTAGCGGCGGGGCTGCGGCGAGCCGCACCGGTGGTCGCGGTGCCGGCCCGCTGGGCCTGCGCGCCGGCCAGACGGGCGGCGATGCGGGTCGAGGCCGACCGGTACCCGGAGCGCAGCAGGTACACCGTCAGCCGCCGCGGCCAGGAGATGCGCCGCGCCGGCCGCGGGGCGTCGGCCGCGGCTGTTCCTCCCCAGCCGGTGACGACCGGCTCGGCTGTCGTGCGGGCCGGCTGATCGGGAGGTGTGCCGCGACGGAACAGCGAGGCCACCGCGTTCAAGGGCTCGAGCAGGGCCCGATAGGTCATCCGGGAGAGGGTCTCGGCTCGTTCGGACACCCGCTCGGCCACGTCCAGCAAGCCCCCGACCCGCTGCACCTCGCCGGTCACCTGTCCCGATGCCTCCTCGAGCCGCTGCACGGCCGGCAGCAGGTCGCGGCGAATCTCGGCCAGCAGGCGGCGCAGGTCGCGCAGCGCCCGGCTGAGGCTGACCCCGATGGCACCCAGGACGGCCACCGCCACCACGACGGCAACGCTGGCCAGCACCACGGCAAGCTCGCCACCACTCACGGTTACTCTCCTCGTCCGTCCCCGCCCCGGGCGGTGACGGTTCGTCCGACACGTTGGAGCCGACCCCGTCGGGCCGGCAAGCCCACCCCTGGTGCAATCATGAGGATACCCGTGCCCCGCGCCGCCGCCCAGTGCGGCGACGGGCGGGCTCGATCACTGCTGGGGATCCTCACGCTCGTTCGGTAACGGTGGTTCGAATCGAGTGCGGCGCCAGCGGTCGTGGATCTCCTGCTCGACGCCGTGCGGCGACGGCTCGTAGTACACGTTGCCGCGCACCTCCTCGGGGCGGTGCTGCTGGGGGCGCCAGCCCCGGGGGTCGTCGTGGGGATACTCGTAGCCCTCGCCGTGGCCCAGCCCCTTCGCCCCCGCGTAGTGGGCGTCTCGCAGGTGCGGGGGCACCTCGCCCCGACGGGCGCGCACATCGGCTCGTGCCCGGTCCAGCGCCACGGTCACCCGGTTGGACTTGGGGGCCGTGGCCAGGTACACGACCGCGTGCGCCAGGTTCAACGCCGCCTCCGGCAGGCCCACGTACTCCACGGCCCGGGCGGCGGCGTCGGCCACGAGCACGCCCTGCGAGTCGGCCATCCCCACGTCCTCCGACGCCAGGATCACTAGGCGGCGGGCCACGAAGCGGGGGTCCTCACCGGCCTCCAGCATCCGGGCCAGCCAGTAGAGACCGGCATCGGGGTCGGAGCCGCGGATGCTCTTGATGAAGGCGCTCGCCACGTCGTAGTGGTCGTCGACGCCGTAGCCCATGGCGGCGGCATCGGTGGCAGCCTCGGCGTCGGAGAGCCGCACCTCCGGTGGCTCGCCCCGCTGCCCGGCGAGGGCCACCGCCACCTCCAGGGCGCCGAGAGTGGCCCGACCGTCGCCACCCGCTCGCGCCACGAGGTGCTCCAGAGCATCCGGATCCGCGGTGGCACCGGTCTCCTCCAGCCCGCGCTGCGCCAACACCCTCAGGGCACCGTCATCGAGGGGATGCAGCCGGAACAGCGCCGAGCGGGACAGCAGCGGCGGGTTCACCTCGAAGTAAGGGTTCTCGGTGGTCGCCCCCACCAGCACGATCAGGCCCGACTCGACCGCCGGCAGCAGGGCGTCCTGCTGGGCCTTGTTGAAGCGGTGCACCTCGTCGAGGAAGAGGATGGTGCCCTGGCCGTGCTCGCCGAGGCGCTGCTCGGCAGCGGCCAACTCGGCGCGCACGTCCTTCACCGTCGCCGACACGGCGCTGCGAGCCACGAAGACCTTGGCGGTGGTGGCGGCGATGACCTCGGCGACGGTTGTCTTGCCGGTGCCGGCGGGCCCCCACAGCACCAGCGACGAAACCCGGTCGGCCTCGATCAGCAGGCGCAGCGGGGCGCCCGGCCCCAGCAGGTGATCCTGCCCGACGATGCCGTCGAGGGTTCGGGGGCGCAGGCGAGCCGCCAGGGGCTGCCGGCGCCGCAGATCGCGCCGGGCCCGATCGGCGAACAGACTGTCGGCCATCACCCAGGAGTCTGCTGAATTTCCGACGGTGATGCAGGCCGTGCTGGTTCGGACTGGATTCCGGCCTCCGCCGGAATGACGCCGGTGTCCTGACCTCCGGCGACGGTAACCGGGCGGTACGACGCCGGATCGCCCTCGTTCACCCGCGAGCGTCCCCACTCGAGATGCAGGAGCCCGGGCAACCGGTTGGTGAGCCGGTCACCGCCTTGACGGTATGGCCGACCGCCGCGGTGATGAAGTCGACCACCTCCTCGGCGCCCACGAAGGCGGCCTGGGCGTCGAGCGCGTCGAGGCCGACCGGCAGCCGGAGCACAGCAGGTAGACCGTCAGCCGACGCGGCCGGGAGATGCCTGCGCCGGGCTGAGACTCACCCCGATAGTCCCGAGGACGGCCACCGCCACCACCCCGGCTACGCCGGCCGGCGCAACAACAAGCTCGCCTTCACTCAAGGCCGCAGCCACCCCCTTCGAACAGGACCATTGGCGACGCCACAAAGATGGTCGCGCCGCACGCCACCGCGGATGCCGCGCACCTCGCGGACCGCTCGCCCGGCGAATCCCGTGTGCGGGATGCACCCGCCGGTAGCTTAGGCAATCACTTGCCGGGACGAGCAGCCCCTCACCGATGGTCCTGGCAGATTCGAGCCGGGAGGGGCACCGAATGACCATCGACCTAGCCGGTAGCCCGTACAGCATCGAAGGATCCGGCCGACGATTCGTCGTCAAGGCCGCGGAGCTTCAGGACCGTGCGAACCTGCTTCGGGAGCAAGGACGCCTCACCGAGCTAACCCTGCGGACCCACTTCGGCGACAAGCGATTCGAGTGGATCGCTGAGTCGAACGCCATCGAAGGCAGCACCCTCGACGTCGGCGAGACTCAGATCGCCGTCCTACAGGGAATCACGATCACCGGACACGACCCCGCCTACTCAGAGGCCGCCGTCAACCTCTCGAAAGCTCTCGATCGAATTGTCGAACTCGCGCGTGACTCGATTCCGACGGATATCGAGCAAGTAAAGAACTGCATGCTCTTATCCTCGGCGGCTCCCCGGCGGCTCCCCGGCGGCAGGTCTGTTCCGCTCCAAGCCCGTCCGCATCGGGGGTTCGCCGCACGTGCCCGTGGGCTCTTGGCAAGAGGTCATGTCCGCGATGGAGGACTGGGAACGCTGGTCCTGCGCCAACCCCGCGGTGCCCGCCCTCCTGCGGGCCATCGTGCTGCACACGTGGCTCACCCACATCCACCCGTACAGCGACGGGAACGGACGGACCTCCCGGGCCGTCATGAATCTCGAGTTGATCCGCGCCGGGCTACCGGTCACGATCATCCGGCGAAGAGATTGCTCGCGGTATTACGAGGCCCTCGCGGAGTCCGACCTCGGTGGTGATCTGGGCTTGATCGCCGAGTTGATCTTGGCGCGCGCAGAGGATGCTCTTCGGAGCCTCGAGCGAGCGGCCACGGCTCATCAGAGCTACGACGTCGTTCAGGCAAAGCTGCGGAAGGCACAGCAACGCCAGGTTGCGATCTGGAACGACGCAGTCCGCCTCCTCTTCTCGCTCGTGGACGATGATCTGACAACCACCCTCGGGGATCTTGGCCAGGTCTCCACGCACTCGTACGACGACGAACTCTTGGTCGACGACTATGTGGCTCTTTCCCAGGGAGACTCGGCGGGCAATTCTTGGTTGTCCGATTCGAAGCGGTAGTCCCCGGTCTCGAGAGCAGCCGCTACCTGGCGTGGACTGGCTACCGCAGCCCCGAGATGCAGCAGTTTGAGTGTCTCGGCGCAGGACCTGCCATCTTCTGGTCGGTCCCCGATCCGTCCGGCTACCGGAAATGGATGAGGGATGACTCCCAGTCCCCTGGGGTGGCGGAAATCACCCTGTCGCTTCCCGCGGCCGATAGGTGGATCGCCAGGCTCCCCGACGGAGAGATCAGGGCCTTCCTGCCGAGCGCGATCGCCCGGCGGGTTGCAAGCGCCGTCGTGGAGTCGATGAGCGGCTCATAACCAAGTCCAAGCGGACTTCGCGCATGCCTCGTAGCGTCCTGCCCGGCTCGTGAGCGGCTGAAGGCAGACCACTCCAGGCGGCCGACCGTCTCCGACACGAGTGACCCGTCTATTGGCATCGTCACCACGCGCGGCGGATCAGCGATGTGGATTCAGCCGTCGTGACCTGTCCAAGCCTGGATCCACCGACGGGAGTGTGCGTTTGGGGTACAGATGGGGAGTTGCCTCTCTGAAGTGGGAAACCAGCCCCGAAGCACCAGCGACGACACCCGGTCGGCCTCGATCAGCAGGCGCAGCGGGGCTCCGGGTCCCAGCAGGTGATCCTGCCCGACGATGCCGTCCAGCGTCCGGGGGAGCAGCCGGGTCGCCAAGGGCTGCCGGCGCGCCGGATTACGGCGGGCCCGATCGGCGAAGAGGCTGTCGGCCCTCACCCACGAGTCTGCCGAGTCATTCCGGTCCGCGTCGGCCGGCGCCTCGGCACTCGCCGCGGCATCAGGGGGCACGGCATCAACTCGCCGCAGGTGAAATCGCCGTTCGGCGACGTGAGCCAGCAGCGTCGACGGCCGACGTAGCGACCGCATCGCCAGCAACCTGCTCCTCGGAGGAACGTCTTCGATCGTGCGTCCGGACATGCAGATCGAGACGCGGCACGTGCGGGAGCGTGCGACGGCGATGGGCAATGCCCGGTCGAGTCGGCAGTCGCCGCGGCTGCTGAAGCGGTGGCGGGTGCGCCCGCTCACAGGGTTTTCGAGGAGCTTGACGTCGTTGAATCGGGCAACGGCGGCTTCGTTCCGGAAGCGGCCGAGGCGTGAACAGGCGATGTCGACCGGCCCGGCGCTGCGCGGGTCGGCCCCCCGCCGGGCGAGGAGCGCAGCGTGAGCGCTTGGGCGACGCGGCTGATTGACGCCTCCGGGACACTGCCGGGCAATCCCCGAGCAGCCCGATTCTCGATGACGAGACCCGGGTCGAGGCTCGCGAGAACGGCGAGATGGCATTGCTCAGCAGTCCTCTGCGAAAGCCGGCGGCGGTCGGCCGAACCCAACGCCTGTCTCAGATCCTCTGTGGATTCCCGATTCGTCGACAGAGGCAAGGGCTGGCACCGAGCACGGAGCGATCCATCGCGCCGCTGCGCAGGCTCGCGCCGGCCATCAACCTAGTGTCCATATCTTACATGGTTTTTACATTGATATCCAATCTTGATAGTCTATGTCACAGATGAATCCAGTCGCTCGCCAGTCTTTCCGGATGGCCGGGGACTCGCTCATCCTGAAGCGGATGCAAAGTCAGTACGGACTTGTCTCGCGGCGGCAGGTGCTGGAAGCCGGCATGACGGACTCCCAGATCAACGAGCGGCTGCACGCCGGCCGCTGGGTGCGCGCCTCACGGGGCGTCTACCGGCACGCGATCTGGCCGGTGACCCCGCTGTCGAGGCTGCTCGGCGCATGCATGACGTGCGATGCACTGGCAAGCCATCGCTCGGCGGCGGCTGTGCACGGCATCGAGGGCTACGAACTCGATCGCTTCGAACTCTCGGTGCCATGGGAGAAGAAGCCGGCCGTCAACGGCGCGAAGGTGTACCGCATGACGCAGATGCACTTGGCCAGGCCCGTGGTCCGGAACGGCATACCCTGCACTGGACTGGCCCGCACGATTCTCGACCTCGCAGCCGTGGTCAGCCGCAGGCAGCTGGATCGGACCATTGACGCGGTGCTACGCGACGGGCTCCTCCGAGCGTCCGATCTCTATGCCGTTCTCGTTTCACACTCACGGAACGGGCGAGCAGGTTGCGGCGCTCTCAGGGAAACTCTCGACGAACGTTGCGGGGACGACCCGGTGCCGCTCAGCGCTTGGAGCCGCATGATCGCGGACCTGCTCGTCGGATCCGGCCTCCCCCGCCCTGCCATGGAGTACCGCGCGCTTGACGACGGCGGCGAGTTCGTGGCCCAAGTCGACCTGGCATACCCGAGCCGTCGGCTGGCAATCGAACTCGACAGCAAGCGGTGGCACTTGAACAGTGTCTCCTTCGAACGCGACCCCCGGCGACGCAATGCTCTCATGGTTGGCGGATGGAGGGTCCTGACGTTCACCTGGAGCGAGTACAAGGAGCATCCGGGCCAGTTGTGCGCCACCGTCGCCAGCGTCTACGAGGCCGCTGGAACCGGCCTCGACAGGGGCTCGTAACCGGGCGCGCGGAATCTTGGTGCGACTTTTGTGCACATACCACGGAAAACTCGGACCAAGATTGGACCAGCGGGCGAGGGGCGGTACAGGTGGCGGGCGGACGGCAGGCAGTCCGTCTCGGTGAGAGCGGCGGTCTCAGCTCGGGCGCAGGCGCAGTCCCAGTTCGGTGAGGTGAGCCGGATCGACCGGGCCGGGAGCGCCGGTGAGCGGGTCCGAACCCGACTGGGTCTTGGGGAAGGCGATGACCTCGCGGATGTTCTCCTCCCCCGCCAGCAGGGCGGCCAGCCGGTCGATGCCGAAGGCGAACCCGGCGTGGGGCGGCGCCCCGTAGGCGAACGCTTCCAGCAGGAAGCCGAAGCGGCGCTCGGCCTCATCGTCGTCGATCCCGAGAGTGGCGAACACCTGCCTCTGGATGCCGGCATCGTGGATCCGTACGCTCCCCGAGCCCAGTTCCCAGCCGTTGATCACCAGGTCGTAGGCCTGAGAACGCACGTTGAGCAGCGACTTGCCGCCGCCCCGCACCAGATAGTCCAGATCTTCGGGGTGGGGCATGGTGAACGGATGATGGGCGGGTTGCGGGTTCCCGGCCTCGTCGATGTCCTCGAACAGCGGGAAGTCCACGACCCACAGCGGCGCCAGACCGCCCTCGTTCACCGGCGGGCGCCCCAACTCGAGACGCAGGAGACCGAGCACCCGGTTGGCGAGCCGCCGCTCATCGGCGATGAGCATGATCATGTCGCCGGTTGCCGCGCCGAGGCGCTCCGGCAGGGCCACCTGCTCATCGGTCGACATGAACTTGGTGAGCGCTCCGTCGAGCTCCGGCACACCGTCCTCGCCGGGTTCACCCAGCCGGAACCAGGCCAGACCCTTGGCCCCCCAGCGCTTGCACGTGGCGGTCAGTTCGTCGATCCGGTTGCGACCCATGCCGGCGCCGCCGGGCACGCAGATGCCCTTCACGCACGGCACCTTGAAGACCCTGGCCTGCGTCTCGGCAAACAGATCGGTGCACTCGATCAACTCCATGCCGAAGCGGATGTCGGGCTTGTCGCTGCCGTAGCGATCCATGGCTTCGTGCCAGGTGATGATCGGCACCTCACCCAGCGGGGCGCCGGTCACCGCTTCGACGGTGTGGCTGACCGCCGTGGTGATGAAGTCGATCACCTCGTCGGCACCCACGAAGGCGGCCTCGGCGTCGAGTTGCATGAATTCGAACTGCCTGTCGGCGCGCAAATCCTCATCGCGCAGGCAGCGGGCAATCTGGTAGTAGCGGTCGAGACCGCCGACCATGCAGAGTTGCTTGAACAGCTGGGGGCTCTGAGGCAGGGCGTAGAAGTCGCCCGGATGCAGCCGCGAGGGCACCACGAAGTCCCGGGCTCCCTCGGGGGTGGAGGCCACGAGCATGGGGGTCTCGATCTCCACGAAACCCTGCGCGTCCATGGCCTCGCGGATGGCGGTGTTGACGCGGGCGCGGATGCGGAGGTTGCGCTGCATGCGCTCGCGACGCAGGTCGAGGTAGCGGTAGCGCAGTCGCAGGTTCTCGTCCACGTCGTCGTGCAGCGGAACCGGCAGCGGCTCGGCCCGCTTGAGGACCTCCACCGTGCAGTCGCCGATCTCCACCTCGCCGGTGGCCAGGGCGGGATTGGCCGTGCCCTCGGGGCGCTCCCTCACAACGCCGCTGATGCGCACGACGTACTCGCTGCGCGCGTCGAGGCGCTCGTCCACCACGCACTGAACGATGCCCGTGTGGTCGCGCACGTCCAGGAACGCCAGATGCTCGCCGTGGGTCCGGCGCCGGTCCACCCAGCCGCAGACGGCCACCTCGCTGCCCGCGTCGGCGGCGCGCAGCTCACCGCAGTAGGCGGTGCGCATCCCGCGCGGATCTCTCATGGTGCGCTCCCCTCCTCGGCAGCGAGTCTGGCGGTCAACTCGGCGACGATATCGGCGCGCGGGAGCCGCGACTGGTTCGACGCGCCTCCGCCGCCGGACTGTGTGCCGCGCATCTCCCGCAGCGAGACGACGCCGTCGGCGAGTTCGTCGGGGCCCACGAGAACGGCCCAGCGGGCTCCCGAACGATCGGCGGCCTTCATCTGCGCCTTCATCGAGCGCCCCCCGAAGGCCCGCTCGGCCCGGACCCCGGCGCGACGCAATTCCTCGGCCAGCAGCGTGGCCTCGGCGCCGCCGGTGACGTCCACCACGTACACGTCCGCCGCCTCCGGCGGTGCACCGAACACCCCCTCGGCGTCGCAGGCCAGCAGGAGGCGGTCCACCCCCAGAGCGAAACCGACGCCGGGGGTCTCCGGACCGCCGAGATCGGCCACCAGGCCGTCGTAGCGGCCCCCGCCGCCCACCGCGTCCTGCGCCCCGTCCAAGGCGTCACTGGCCAGTTCGAAAGCGGTCCGCCGGTAGTAGTCCAGACCGCGCACGAGCAGCCGGTCGCGGTCGGCGGGGATGTCCAGGGCATCCAGCCCGGCCAGCACCGCCTCGAAGTGCTCGGCGGCGGCGGAACTCCAGTAGTCGTCGATCGGGGGCGCGCCGGCCACGACGGCCCGATCCTCCGGCCGTGTCGAGTCCAACAACCGCAAGGGATTGCGAGCCAGAGTGGCCCGACCCTGCGCCGACAGCTCATCCGCCCGCCCACCGAAGAAGCCGGCCAGCGCCGCCAGGTACGCCTCGCGGTCGGCCCGGTCACCGAGCGAGTTGATGACCAGACGCAACTGCCGCAGGCCCAGCGCGGCACAGAACCTCCAGGCCAGGGCGATCACCTCGACGTCGGCCTGCGGGTCGTCGCTGCCGAAGAACTCCACGCCCACCTGGTTGAACTGCCGGAAGCGGCCCGCCTGCGGTTTCTCGTAGCGGAACTGCGGTCCCTCGTACCAGGCCTTCCAGGGAACCGGTGGGCGGTGCTGGACGAAGGCCCGGGCCAGGGAGGCGGTCAACTCGGGACGCAGTGCCAGGTGACGGTCGCCGGGATCGCGGAAGTGGTACATCTCCTTGGAGACGATGTCGGTCTCCTCCCCCACCCGGCGGAAGACGTCGATCTGCTCGAACATCGGCGACACGACCTGGCCGTAGCCCGCCAGTTCGGACTCCGTGGCGAAGGCCTGCGTCAGCGCGCGCAGCCTCGTGGAGTCGGGCGCCAGAATGTCTCGCGTGCCTCGCGGCGCCTGCAGCGACACGGCGCTCACAACTCCAAGTCAGGGAAGAAGAGACCGATCTCCCGAGCCGCGGAGGCTTCGCTGTCGCTGCCGTGCACGAGATTCTCGGTGACCTCCAGACCGAGGTCACCGCGGATCGTGCCGGGCGGTGCCGCGGCGGGGTTGGTCGGGCCCATCAGGGTGCGCACGATGGCGTAGGTGTCGTCGGGCCCCTCCAGCACGAGGGCCAGCGTGGGCGACCGGCCGATGAAGCCCCGCAGTTCGGGGTAGAAGGGCTTCTCGGTGTGCTCGGCGTAGTGGCGGGCCGCGAGGTCGGCGTCGACGTGCAGTAGCCGGGCGGCTGCGATCCGCAGGCCCTTGCGCTCGAAGCGCGTCAGGATCTCGCCGACAAGCCCACGCTCGACAGCGTCCGGCTTGCACAGAACCAGCGTTGCACCCATCGTTACCGCTCCGACTCGCTCCGACTCGTCCCGCCCGGGGACCGATTCAGGCTACCTGCGGCAGTCGCCGTGTCCGGTTGTGTTCTCGCCCGGCGGGGCCCGCCCTCGCACTCAACATTCGCCGGGCGGGGCCGCCGGTGGCCGTCGGCGGCGCGTCTGGCGAAATCGCGCCGGCGCCGTCCCCCGGCGTCCCCGCCTCCCAAGTCTGCGGCGGACAGGCATGGCTCGCGAAGCTGCCAGCGTTCCGGCGGGGTTTCGCAGGCGACGACAGGCCGGCGAAGGCCGGCCCGGCCAACGCGCTTAGAACGTCCAGGTGGTGGCGGGCTCGGTCGAGTGTGCGTTTCGGGCCGCGCCGGCCACGTAGAGCGAACCCGAGACGAAGACCAGGTCGCCATCCGCCGCGAGACCCGCCGCATACCGGACGGCCGCGGCGGGATCATCGACCGGTTCGCACCGGATTCCCGCCTCGGCCGCGGCTCGAGCCAGTTCGACGGCCGGGATGCCGCGGGGCGACGGCGCCGTGGTGGTCACGAGCAACTCGCAGTGGCGGGCACCGATCTCGGAGAACATGCGCAGCGGATCGCGCTCGCGCATCATGCCCATCACCATGAACGTCCGCTTCGCACCGGCAAAATCCTCCTCCAGAGCGCAGCGGGCGGCGGAGGCGCCATCGGGGTTGTGCGCGCCGTCGACCACGACCAGCGGTGCCCGTCCGACGATCTCGAGGCGCCCCGGCAGGCCGGCGTCGGCGAACGCCTCGCTCACCACGTCGGCGGGCAGCGGCGCATCGAAGAACGCCTCGCCCGCGGCCAGCGCCAGGGCGGCGTTGTCACCCTGGTGGCGCCCGTGCAGTTCCAGGAACACGTCCTCGTAGCGGCCGTCCGCCAGGATGTCGAGCATCCGGCCCCCCGCAGCGAGATCGTTGTGGACGCAGTCGAAGTCCTCACCTCGCAGGAGCGTCCGTGAGGGCCCGGCCTCGCAGAACACGTCGCGCAGGTCCGGGTCCGTCTCGCCGAGCACCAGCGTGGTTCCGGGCTTCACGATGCCGGCCTTCTCCCACGCCACCGCCGCCCGCCACCCCGGACCGCCGTCGGTGTGGTCCTCCCCCACGTTCGTGACGACCACCACCTCGCCGTCCACGACATTGGTGGCGTCGTAGCGGCCCAGCTTGCCGACCTCCACGACCGCCACATCGACAGCGGCGTCGGCGAAGCAGCGCAGTGCGGCAGCGGTCATGATCTCGAACCACGAGAGCTCGAGATCCGTGGCCTCGGTCACCCGCCGCACGTCCAGAAGCAGCTCTGCCAGCGTGGCGTCCTCGATGGGCCGGCCGGCCAGTTGTATGCGCTCGTTCAAGCTGCTCACGTGGGGGCTGGTGTAGGTGCCGGCGTGCAGGCCGCGCGCCGCGAAGAGCCGGCTGAGCAGGTGCGCCGTGGAGCCCTTCCCGTTGGTGCCGGTGATGTGGACCGCCGGGAAGTCGCGCTGGGGATCGCCCAGCACCGCCGCCAGCGAGCGCATGCGATCCAGGGACAGCCCGCGAACCTTGCCCGCCGTGGCCTCGAGGTTGACGTGGCGATCCAGCCACGCCACGGCTTCTCGCAGCGTCATCGACGGTTCGACGGCCAGGCCACGGCGTCGTGGGGCAACTCAGTGACGAATCGGATGAAGCCGGACTCTAGCTACCGGCACCTCAGGAAGCAGCGCGCCGGGAGGCTTCGGCCGGCCGCAGGCGCCGCACCAGCGTCGGGTTGGCGTTGGCGCGGACGGTGCCCTCGTCGATGACGCAGCGCTCGATGTCCGAGCGTCCCGGAAGGTCGAACATGAGGTCCAGGAGGACCTCTTCCATGACCGCTCGCAGGCCGCGGGCGCCGGTGCCGCGTGCCATGGCCACCTCGGCGACGGCGTCCAGGGCCTCCTGGGTGAACTCCAACTCGACGTTCTCGTACTCGAACTTCCTGTGGTATTGCTTGGTCAGGGAGTTCCGGGGCTCGACGAGGATGCGCACGAGGGCGTCCTGCTCCAGGTTCGACACGGCCCCCACCACCGGCAGCCGCCCGACCAGCTCGGGGATCATGCCGAACCGCAGCAGATCTTCCGGCTGCACCTTGCTGTAGAGCTCGCCGAGATCCTTCTCCTCCAGCGGTCGCACGTCGGCGCCGAAGCCGACGCCCTTGCGGCCGATCCGGCTCTCCACGATCGTGTCGAGCCCGGCGAAGGCCCCACCGCAGACGAACAGGATGTTGGTGGTGTCGATCTGGATGAGTTCCTGGTGGGGGTGCTTGCGCCCGCCCTGCGGCGGCACCGAGGCGGTGGTGCCCTCCAGGATCTTCAGCAACGCCTGCTGGACACCCTCACCGGAGACGTCCCGGGTGATGGACGGGTTCTCGCTCTTGCGGGCGATCTTGTCGATCTCGTCGATGTAGATGATGCCCGTCTCGGCCCGCTTGACCTCGTAGTCCGCGGCCTGGATGAGCTTCAGCAGGATGTTCTCGACGTCCTCGCCCACGTAGCCGGCCTCGGTGAGGACCGTGGCGTCGGCGATGGCGAACGGCACGTTCAGGATCTTGGCCAGGGTCTGGGCCATGAGGGTCTTGCCGCAGCCCGTGGGCCCGATGAGCAGCACGTTGGACTTGGCGAGTTCCACCTCCTCGCCGCCGGACGAGCCGAGTTGGAGGCGTTTGTAGTGGTTGTAGACCGCCACGGAGAGGATCTTCTTGGCCCGCTCCTGGCCGACGATGTAGTCGTTCAGGAATTCGAAGATCTCCGACGGCTTGGGCAGGTCCCCCAGGGGGACCTCGGGCGGTTCGAGTTCCTCGCGGATGATCTCGTTGCACAGGTCGATGCACTCGTCGCAGATGTACACGCCCGGGCCGGCGATGAGCTTCTTGACCTGCTTCTGGGTCTTCCCGCAGAAGGAGCACTTGAGGAGTTCGCCCTCACCCAGCTTGGCCAACAGTCCTCCTCCTGCAGCTCGTGGCGGTTGTCACGGTACCGAAACTGCGTCTGCTCAGGGTACGGCGCTGATCCGCGGCGACCCGTCGGCGTCTGCGGTGAGCGCGCGGGACTCGATGATCTCGTCGATTATCCCATATTCCAGCGCCTCGGCCGCGGTCATGACGAAGTCCCTGTCGGTGTCGGCCTGGATCCGCTCGAGGCTCTGGCCGGTGTGGCGGGCCAGGATCTCCTCGAGTTGCTCCTTGAGGCGCTGGATCTCCCGGCTGGCGATCTCGATGTCGGAGACCTGGCCGTGCGCCCCGGCGTAGGGCTGGTGGATCAGGATGCGCGAGTGTGGCAGTGCCAGCCGCTTGCCGCGTGTACCGGCGGCCAGCAGGACCGCCGCAGCCGAGGCGGCCTGGCCGAAACAGATGGTGGTCACGTCGGGGCGGATGTACTGCAGCGTGTCGTAGACGGCGAACAGGGCGTTGATGTCGCCGCCGGGCGAGTTGATGTAGAGGCTGATGTCCTTGTCGGGGTTCTCGGACTCGAGGTGCAGCAGTTGGGCACAGGTGAGGTTGGCGATCGTGTCGTCGATCGGCGTGCCCAGGAACACGATGTGCTCCTTCAGCAGGCGGGAGTACAGGTCGAAGGCCCGCTCGCCACGAGACGTCTGCTCGATGACCGTCGGGACCAGGTAGTTGCGGGATGCGGTCACGGGCAGGTGACTCCTAGGGCCTCGGGACCCAGCGACGACGGCGGGCGCGGTTGTCCTTCGTGGAGGATACGGTCTCGGCCTCGTCCTGCGTCGCATCGTCGAGGCCGGCCTCGCCCGCGGCGTCGAGCTCGAAGTCATCATCGAAGTCGCCGTCGAACACATCGATGTCGTCGTCGAAGGCCCCTTCCTCCTCGTCTCCGCCGGCCAGATCCGGCTGCGGTGCTGCGAGGAGTTCGCGGGCGACGGGAGCGCCGTCGGGGTCGGTCACCGTGGCGTGATCCATCAGCCAGTCCAGAGCCATCGCCTTGCGACGCTCGGCCCGCAGTGTGGACCAGCCGCCGCCGCGGTCCAGCCGTTCACGGACCTCTGCAGGGTCGAGTTCCATCCGCTCGGCGGTGCGGTCGGCGTCGGCCAGCAGGTCGGCGCCGTCGGGCTCCAGAGCCTCGGCGTCGGCCACCGCTCGCAGCCCGAGATCCAGGCGCACGCTCTTCTCGGCACCCTCGCTCATCTGCTCCCGAAGCTCCTCGGTGGTTTGCCCGGTGGCAGCCAGGTAGCCCTCCAGGTCGCCATTCTGGCCCTGCAGCATTTGTTGGAGATCGCCGAGGCGGCGGTCGACCTCGGCGGAAATGAGGGCCTCGGGCACGTCAGCCACGACAAGATCGGCGACCGCGTCTGAAACGCGCTCGCCGAGCAACATCCGGACCTGCGCTCGCTTCGCCTCCGACAGGCGCTCCGCGATGTCGTCGCGCAACTCGGCGACCGTCTGGAACTCGCTGGCCGATTGGACCAGGTCGTCGTCGAGGTCGGGCAGGATCCGCGCCTGTACCTCCTTGACGAGGATGCGGAAGCGCAGGAGTCCCTCGGTGGAAGGGTCGGGGTGGTCGGCGTTGAACTCCAGGATGTCGCCGGCCCGGGCGCCGCGCAGGTTGTCGTCGATCTCCGGCACGACCGCTCCGGAACCCACCTCGTAGGTGTAGTCGGCCACGGTGAGCCCCTCCACCTCGGTGCCGTCGTGGCTGCCGACCACGTCGATGGTCACGTGGTCGGTGTCCACGGCGGGCCGGCTGACGGTCTCGAGTTCGCTGAACTGGGCGCGCAACACGTCGATCCGGGCGTTGACCTCGTCGTCGGTGGGCAGCGGGCTGGGAATCTCGACCGCCAGGGCCTCGTAGCCGTCGGCGCGGATCACCGGACGCACTTCGACGAGGGCGTCGAAGGCCACCGGTCCGTCGTCCTGGCCGGCGGTGATGTCGATCTCGGGTGGGGCGATCACGTCCACGTCGTGGCGCACCACGGCCTGCTGGTAGTAGTCGGGAAGGGCGTCCTGCATGGCTTCGGCCCGGATGTACCCGGCACCCAGCCGGGCCTCCAGAACCTTCCGAGGCGCCCGTCCGGGGCGGAATCCCGGAAGGCGCACCTGGCGGGCGAGCTTCCTGTAGGCGGCCTCCTCGGCTTGGTCCATCTCGTGCTGGTCGACCCGGATCGAGATCTTGACCTTGCCGTCGGCCCCCGGGGCCAGAGTGCTCTCCACGTCGAAAAGTCTATGGGCGAGGTCGGTTTTGCGGTTCGAGGCTGCCGAAGGGCCACCCCACGACGGGCCGAGCACCGGGACACTCCTCATGGTCGAGGTCGAGCCCGCGCCGGCAGGGATGGGTGCCGGCTTCGCTAGCCTGATCGGCACCGCGGGCGTAGTTCAACGGCAGAACCTCAGCCTTCCAAGCTGATGACGGGGGTTCGATTCCCCTCGCCCGCTCGACGGTCTCTCGGCGCGTGACAACTCGCCTTGCCTGCGAGCAAGAACTCCCGCGCCGGATTGGCATCGTTCTGGGGCGTACGGGTACGGCGGGGGGGTTGGGCTTCCGGGCGGGCTCGGGTTGTCAGTCCGTCGTGGCCCGCACCTCCGGGCCTTCCCGGTCTTGCGCGCATCGCATCGCTGGCGAGGGTTTCTTGTTCGGTGAGGCGCGTGCCGTCCGGAACCTGTGCAACAAAGAATGACACGGGGTATCATCACAATGACCGATGCCAGCGGGGCCTCGACCCCCAACCAGGGACCCTCAGCTACACCTCACGCCAATAACGCGAAGAGCCACTCTTGTTCATGGCGTTTGGACAACCATGCGGGCATGCGCCCAGGTACCCACCGACTACGGTCCCTGGCTGGCGAGCGCCGGCCACGGGACACTCGAACCCACGCGCTCCTCGCCACCGTCTACCCCAAAGGAGCCGACCGTGAAACGCCTACTCACGGCGCTGATAGCGCTGACAGCTCTCGGCGTCGCCGTCCCCTCTGCCGCCGTTGGCAGCCAAGAGCCCGACGTCACTGTCCGAATCGTCGCCCGCCGCGTCGATGACGGCCGTGTCGAGTTCGCGCTTCAGCAGCAGACCGACGGCGACTGGGGCGAGCGGATATTGCCCAGCCGCCGCTTCTTCCCCGTCGACGTCGAAACGGGCCGCTGGCTGGCCAGCAGCAGCCTGACCCTCGAGGCCGAGACTCGCACCGGAGACTGCCCCACGTTGCGCCCCGGCGTGACCGACGTCCGGTCGATCCCCGCGGGAGAGCAGTGCATTTACAGCTTCGAGGCGGGCGAGGTCAGCTACTGGGCGCGCCTGTCGGGATTCGGCGGAACGTTGGACGAGATCATCGCCAACGGCGTGCCATTGTGCGCGGCGACCGTTGTCGCGATCAGCGGTAGCGACGTTGGGTTTGAGTGGACCGATAGCTGCTAGTGTCCTGAGCGATTAGTTCGTTTGGTATTCGGAGGATTGCTGCAGCGAGCTGGCCTGCGCAAATGCGAATAGCGGGGCCATCGAAACGCCAGCGAACTTCCGACTCGGGACACTAGGCGCCGCCGCGGCTGGTCCAGCATCTCGGCCACGAGGCGCCGCCACCGGGCGACCCGCCCGCGTTGCCGGCACTGAGCCGCTACGCAGCACGCGACGCTGACCCCTCGCTGAGAATCGATCCCCTCGAAGACGCCGTCAGACACCTGCTGCAGCCGATGGAGAGCCACGACGACGCCAGACAAGCAGTTCAATATGTGGCGTGGCTTCTTTCTGAGGCTGACTCGGATGACCGATTGGCTGTCGCATCAATCGTTCGCTGCAAGCGGTAGTGATTCCTCGAGCCTGAGGCCCGGAGCGCCACCGGACCGGTGCTTCGCATCGCTCCCTATCCTGCGCGATCGTGCGTGGACGGCCCGATCGATTGTTCCTCCTGACCGGAGGCGCGCAGGGGTTCACCCTGGCCTGGGGACTCGCGGCGGTTGTGTGGTGGGTCGTGGAATTGCGCCTGTCACCGTTGCGGCTGGCGCTCCTCGGCACCGCTCTCGTCCTGACGATCCTCGTCGCCGAGACCCCAACAGGGGTGCTGGCCGATCTGTACGGGCGCAAGGTGTCCGTCGTTGCGTCCTACGCCGTCATGGGCGTGGCGATGGCGCTGATGGCGGTGTCGCCCGCCTTCGGGGCGATGATGGTCGCCCAAGCGGTGTGGGCCGCCGGCTGGACGCTGCAGAGCGGCGCGGCGACCGCCTGGGTGACCGACGAACTGCCGGCGCGGTCGCCACCGCCCCCAACCGGCGGTCACGACCCGGGCCGTGCATCCGTCGGAGATATCCAGCCGGGCTCCGGGACGGCTCCCCGGGCCGCCGAACCGTCGGAGCCGGCCAGAACCGATGCAGGGTCGGCGCTCGATCAGCTCATCGTCCGCCACGCCACGTGGCGGTCTGCGGGCGTGATGGCGGGCCTCGCCGTCACGGCGGCCGTCGGGACATGGTCGCTGCGGGGCGCCATGGTCCTCGTAGGGGCGCTCAGCGTCGGCTTCGCCGCCTACCTCGCCGTCACCATGACCGAGACAGGCTTCCGGCGGGAAGCGCTCAGCAGTGTGACCGCAGGAGGCGCTTGGCGCGAGGCAGTCATGATCTGGCGCCACGGCGCCGCCCTCGCGCTGCGTCGCCGGACACTGCTCGCCGTGGTGTCGGCGGCGGCGATCACCGGCTTCGCCAGCGAGGCCATCGAGCGGCTCGACACACTGCGACTCGTCGAACTCGGGCTCCCCGACTACGACGGCGGCGAGGCCGTCCTCTTCTTCGGCGTCGTGTGGTTCGTCATGGCCGGCCTGTCGATCCCCGTGATGATCTGGCTGCGACGTCGCCTGGCGCGCCGCGATGCACCCCGGGACGCCAGGCTGCTGGCTCGGCTCTTGATCGTGGCAAGTGTCGGAGCGCTGGCTCTGGCGATCAGCCCGATCTTCGCCGTGGCGCTCGCCGGCTGGACGATCCTCGATGTGGCCGGCGAGACGACGTACCCGCTGGCCGAGGCGATGGCGAATCGGGAGGCCACGTCGTCGGTGCGCGCCACGGTGATCTCCTTCCTGGGCCAAGCGGAGGCGCTGGGCCAAGTGCTGGGAGGCGTCACGCTCGGCCTCGTGGCGCAGTTCGTCTCGCTGCCTGTCGCCCTGGCCGTCGCCGCCGGGCTGCTGGTGGTTGCCGCCGTGCCCGTGGCCATGGCAGGCCGGGCGACACGACCTGTGCCGTGAGGCTCGGCGCTTGCAGTCCGGATCCTGCACGAGGAAGTGTCCTGGGGTCCGATGACCAGCAGGTACGGGTGCGGCGCGGCGGCGATCCACGAGCGGCCCGAACCGGCCACCGGTGCAGCACTGGCGTGGCCTCGTAGTATCGGGCGCCGATGAGTTCGCAGATCACCCGGATCGACGAGGCCCTGCTGGGCTACATGGATGCCCACTCGAGCCCTCCCGACGCCGTCCAGCGGGATCTCATCGTCGCCACCGAGGCACTCGGCGACGTCGGCCGGATGCAGATCGACGCGGTGCAGGGTTCGCTCATGACGATGCTGGTCGGGCTGCTGCGGCCGCGCTTCGCGGTGGAGGTCGGCACGTTCACGGGCTACTCGGCCCTGGCGGTCGCCAAGGCGCTGCCGCCGGGCGGGCGGCTCCTGTGCTGCGACATCTCCGAGGAGTGGACCGCCATCGCACGGTCGCACTGGGAGCGAGCAGGCGTCACCGACCGCATCGACCTGCGCATCGCTCCGGCGCTCGAGACACTGCGCAGCCTCACGCCGGAGCCACCCGTCGACTTCGCCTTCATCGACGCCGACAAGGCGAACTACATCAACTACTACGAGGAGATCGTGGCTCGCCTTTCACCCCGAGGCGTGATCCTGGTGGACAACGTGCTCTGGGGCGGCGGTGTGGCCATCGCCACCCAGGACGACCCCACGACCGAGGCCCTGCGGGCCTTCAATGCGCACGCCGTGGCCGATCGCCGCGTGCAGGTCGCGCTGCTGCCGGTGGGCGACGGTCTGACACTCATCACGCACCGCTGAACCCGGGGGCCGGCTCGGGCTACCGAGCCGGGCGGCGCTCTCCCCCGGTGTCGGGATCGCTTCGAGGCGGTCCCGAGCCCCCGACCCGGCCGGCCGTAGGCTCGGTGGGGCATGGACCGGCCCGATTTCTCCCGGTTGCGCGCGCTCTGTGACAGGGCCCTTGTGCTGGCCGAGGAGTTCCGACAGCACTGGTTGCGGGTGCGGCTGCCGGGACTCTCAGCGGAGATCGCCTTCTATGCCCTGCTGGGACTGTTCCCGGCAGTGATCGTGTTCGCAGGAACCCTCGGCTCGCTCGACGCCGTTATCGGCGCGGGTGCCGCCGCCGACATCGAGGGGTGGCTGCTCGACCGGGTCGTTGAGACGTTCGGAACCGACAGCACGTTGCAGCGCACCGTCGGCGATCTGTTCACCCGGTCGAACGCCGGCGTCATCACGCTGGGCGCCGTCCTCACGCTGTACGCATCGTCGCGTGGGTTCATCGCCGTGGTTCGCGCCCTCGACGTGACCTACGGCCACGAACACCGGCGGCGCTGGCTCTCCACTCGCATCGTGGGGTTCACGATCACGGTTGTCACAGTCGTCGTGGCGGCGCTGGTCGCGGTCATGGTGGTCGTCGGACCGCTGCTGGGCAGCGGGCAGGACGTCGCCGAGCGGCTCGGACGGGGCTCGGGGTTCGCCACGGCGTGGGTGTGGTTCCGCTGGCCGGCCGTGTTCGTGGTCGTGGTGCTGTGGGCCGCCTCCGTTTACCACTTCGCCCCGCGCCGGCCGTCGCGATGGCGTCGAGAGCTACCCGGGGCGGCGGTGGCCACCGCCTGGTGGCTGGTGGTGTCGACAGGGTTCCGCTTCTATCTCGACCTGGCCTCCAGCGGCATGAACACGGTGTTCGGTCTGCTGGGCGGGGCGTTGAGCCTGCTGTTCTGGCTCTACCTACTGTCGATGGGCCTGCTGGTCGGCGCCGTGTGCAACAGCCTCCTTGCCGATCGCCGGGACGGCCACGCCTCCGACGGGTAGCCGCCGGCCGGCGAGGTCGCGAGAGCGGTTGCGAAGCCCCTCCGACGCGGTGAGACTGAAGGGGTTCTCGGTCGGGGTCGGGTCTGACTCGACTCGTGGATGGGCCCTGAGCCTCAACATCCTTCTGTCGACCCGCTCCCGACCGGGACGCCGACGGGTACGCCACGGCCGCGGGCCAGGCCGCAGCGCCCACGGCCGGCACGCCCTCAGCCGGCGAACACGGCTTCGGTGGTGAACGACACGCCCCGTTCGAGGGTCTTGTGCACGGGGCAGCGGCGGGCAATGTCGACCAGGCGGGCCCGCTGCTCCTCGTCGAAGTCGCCCTCGATGAAGATCTGGCTGCGAATCCGGTCGATGTAGCCCGAGGCGTCGGTCTCGCAGTCCTCGCAGTCTCGGGCGTGGACACGGTCGTGCTCGTAACGGGCCGAGACCGAGTGGAGATCCCATCCCTTGCGCCTGCAGTACATCAAGACGGTGATGCACGTGCAGGCCGCCACCGACGACAGCAGCAACTCGTACGGATTGGGGCCCGTGTCGCTGCCGCCGAGATCAGTGGGCTCGTCTGCGCCCCATAGATGCTCCCCGGCTCGCAGTTCCACGCGGAACTCGGCGCCCGGCTGGACCTTCAGATCGGCGGTGATGGTTGTCATGGCCCGAGCGTACGGGCCCGGTTCAGTCTTCGGCCCCCTCGACCGTCGCGGCCGGTACGACCGGGGCGAAGTACCCGACGACCACGAGAAGTGCCCCGACGCCGAGGAACGACACAACCCGAGTGACCGCGCCGAGGCTGCTGAGATCCACGAAGAAGAGCTTCGCCACGACGAGCCCCATGAACGATGCACCCGCCATCCAAACCGGCCGGCGGGCCCGGCGCACGGCGACCACCATCGTCGACAGGGCAATCACGGCCCACACGATGGACAGCGCCGCCTGCAGCTCGGTGGAGCGGGCCATCTCGACGAACTCCCATGGCACGTCCCGCCAGTGATGGATCGTGCGCGCCACACTCATCGTCGCCGCCACAATGCCCGCGGGGGCCAGCGTGAGTGCCCAGCGGCTGTCGACCAGGCCACGGAGCGCGTGATCATCCTCGGCGGCGGCAGCGCGCCGCCAGGCGAACGCAACCGCCAGGAGTGGAACCGCCAGCATTTCCAGCGGGTTGAACACCGGCACGTAGAGGAATGGCGACGGGTCGCCATCGAGCAGCAGGTTCAGGATGAACAGGGCCATCGCCACCACGATCAGCACAGGGCCGACGGCACCGGTGACATACATCCGCCTGTGCGGCCCGCACGGCCACATCGACCATCGGCGGGCTCGGAGCGTGCCGGCCACAAGGAGCAGTACCGCGCCGAGCGCCGCAACCGGCATCCACACGTCGCCGGCGACGCGACCGATCTGCCAGTGCACCTCGGCGCCGACGAGGGCGGCGAGCACCCAGAATCCGCCCGCGTGAAGCGTCGCGAGCAACACACCCAGCACACCATCACGGATTCGCAGGAACCAGTAGTAGACGACCAGCGCCACGGGCCAGGCGGCCCAGCCGTAGCGGCCAAGCGGGTGGGACACCTCGACGATTGAGAGACCGAGCACGATCGCAAGGGTCGGAAGGATGAGAACCCCGAGCACGTTGAGCTGGGGCCACCGAGCGCGCTCGGCCGCCCATGCCGCCGCCCCGAGTGAGGAAACGACGAAGCCGAGCGCCATCGGCAGCTGCCACGACGGAAGCCGGTAGGCGATCTCCAGGAGACCGCCGGCCAGCCACCAGCCAATCCCCCACGCAAGCGCCAGCCAGGACCAGAAGCGGGCCAAGCGCTTCCGAAGCACCGAGCGGTGGAATAACCACCCGGAGAAGAGGCCGAGCACAGCCAGCACGGCGGCGCCCCCGTGGCGATCCAGGTGATACGGCGCCTCCAGCAGCCACGGGAGCAACACGAGACCGAGGAACGGGATCACCGCGAACCCTGCTGCCTCGAGTTGGGGCCAGCGCGCTCGCTCCGCCGCGTACACAGCCGCGCCGCAGGACGCCACGACGAAGATGAACGAAGCCGGCAGCGGCCAAGACGGAACCTGATAGGCAATTTCCAGAAGCCCGGCCGCCAACCACCAGGCACTCCCCCATCCGAGCGCCAGCCACCCGAGCACCGGGTCGAGGCGCATCCGCGGCGCGGCACGGTGGAGCAGGCGACCGGACGCGAGCGCGGTTGCCGCCAAGAGCACGGCGGCAGCGAAGTACTCGTTCAGGATCACGAGGCGACCCTCGGGATACGGGAGCGTGTCCGCCAGGTGTGTGGTGAACGCGACCGCGGCAAGGAGTTGCAGCAGGGCGCCGCCGGCGACGGCGAGCCGCAGGCCGCGACGGCAGCCGAACCACAACAGCACCACTCCCTGGGCTGCCCAGGCGATTGACATGTAGTAGGCGTCGAGCCACAGCGGGACGGCAATGGCGGCGAACGCCACACCCAGGCCGACGTAGGCCGCGGCGAGTTCGCCGGACTCCGGGCCGAGCCGGCGTGCGACGGCGTGCAGGACGACATGGAGCCCCAACAGCACCAACGCGCTCGTGGCGACTCCCCGGGCGGTGTGGCCAACGACGAGTTGTTGAAGACCGAGTCCCAGGAACGGGGTCCCGAAGACGAGCGGCGCCGTCCAGCGACCCTTGATATCGGGCGCCTCCCGGATGGCGAACAGCACGGGCAGCGCCATGTAGATCATCACGAAGACGGCGATGAACGGCTGGAGCGACGTCCAGTCCTCCTCCGCGTAGCGACTGAGGAGCCAGAACGCCGCGATCCCGAAGTTGAAGGCCAACCCCAGCAGGTTGAGTGAGGGCCAGGTCTTGAACCAGGCGACGCCGACGATCGCGACGCTCAGCACCGTGTAGAAGCTGAAGACCACCACGTAGTCGTCGGGCCGGGAGTACGACAGGACGGGTGCCAGGAACCCGCCGATGATGCCGAGAACCGCCAGGACGCGCGCGTCCTGGGTGACGGCGAGGACACCCGCTCCGATCGTGACGAGGATCACCGCCGCGGCGGCCGCCGCCGTTGGGATGAGGTCGTACACCTCGAAGGCGGCATACGTCGTGAGATACAGCACGGCGATCGCCGCGCCCTGGAGGCTGCGTCCGTAGATCGGGCGCCGCTCGCGCTGGCGCCAACCCATCGCCAGCAGGATCACCGCGAACACGGCAACAGCGATCAGCCGGACCTCGATGGTCAGCGTGAAGATGCCCCGCCTGCTGGCCTCGCGGATCAGCAGACCCACCCCGACGAGCAGGACGATCGCCCCCACCTTCACCGGCGCGTTGCCGGTCGTCAGCCACGTCTTGGTGGCATCGACGAGCTTCCGTCCGAGGCTGGCCGGTGGCTGGTAAGCCGCCACGGCATCGACCGGAGCCGCCGGCCACTCGGCCTCCGGCTCACCGGCGCCGACGGCTGCCGCCTCGCGGCGCGCGGGCTCGGTCTCGGCCGGCTCGGCATCGGGCGGTTGCCCGCTGCCGTCGGGCTCCGAGAGGGCGGGCACTCCGGGCGCGCCGGTGGGAACCGGTCCGGCCCCGATCGGCCGGTCGGCCGGCTCGATCCATGGAAACGATTCCAGTTGCTGCGCCGGCTCCGCCGGCGAGAGCCGGTCGGGCGGCACGGATGGCTGCTGGGTCTCGGACGGCGCCCGCGGCGGTTCTTCCGTTCGGGGCACCGTGTCCGACGGTGGCGGAGGTGGCCGGGAGAGCGCGATCTGCCGGATCTCGGCCTGCGCCCGCTCGACCTCGACGAGCCGTTTGCCCAGGTTGCCGACCCGTCCCGCGAGGAAGCCGATCGCACCCCCGAGGAAGAGTCCGCCAACGCCGCCGACCGCAACGCCGATTCCCGCGCCGACGGCGACGAACAAGGCTGTGACGATCGACCCCCACCGCACCCGGAGGATGCTAACCGTTCGGGCAAGCGAACTCTCTGAAGGCGTGGAGGGTGCCGCCGGCGCGGGAACTTCGCGTTCGCAACACCGCGGTCAATACGGGATCCGGCCTCTACCCCGGAGCCGTCGGCACCTCGATCTCACCGCTGCGGAACCAGAGCCCTCCGGGGAGGTCGGCGGGCAGGTAGCGGACGTCGGGCACGATGCCCTCGCCGTCGGCGCCCTCGAAGCCCATCTCGACGCGCCCGTCGGCCAGGCGCCGGGCGCGGATCCTCCCGAGCAGGTCGTCGCCCAACTCCACGTCGCTGCTGAACTGCCACCTGTCCACCGGGGCGTCGGCGCGCAGGTAACGGACATCCGGCAGGATCCGGAAGCCACTGATGAGTTCCACGCCGTGCTCGATGCGCCCGTCGTCGCCCAGGCGGGCGATGATGCGCAGGCGGTACGGCAGCGGGGTCGGCTCCCCGGTCGGCGGCGGCGGCTCGGGCGCCAGCAGTTCGCTCAACTCCTCGCTGCCGTCGATCGCCAGGCGCTCCAGGAACCGGGAGTTGTCGCTGTCGACGCCCGCCGCTGTGCAGAGAGCGTTGTCGGCGGCGTTCCGCCACTCGCGCAGCGCCGCCCACAGATGGGCATCCAGGGCCATCAGCCCGTCGACGTCCGCGCCGGCAGCTTCCAGGGCGCCGCGCAGTGCCGACTCGCCGGGATAGCAAATCGCCAGGTCGGAGGACATGCGTTGGACCTCCGGATCGTCCCAACCCAGAGTTGCGGCCCGGGCCGCCGCCACGATCCTGCCGGCCGTCGCCGCCGGCCCGAGGACGGTCTCGGCGTAGGCGAGCTGGGAATGCACGGCGAACGCCTCGTCGAACGTCAGTGCCTTGCCTTCGCCGACCCGCTCCAGCAGTGCGCTCCAGGAGGCGGCCAGCGACGCGTACTCCCCCGATGCGCTCTCGGCGAATGCGAGCGTCAGGTCCTCGACCGCGATCGGGTTGATCGCCTCGCCGGCGGCCGCCGCTTCGGGCAGCCCGGATGCGCCGACGCGCTCGCGTACCGCGCCCCGAACGCCTCGACGAGGGAGCTCGACGACGGGTTCGCCACGCTGACGGGCACCGGCGCCGCCGACGGATCGGCCGCCTCGGCTAGGGCGGCCATCGCCGGCCGCTCGAAGATGCCGTCCAGCAGTTGCGTGTGCACGCCCGCCGCGTAGATCGCCTTCGCCCGGGTCGCCTCGTCGACCTCCGCGCTTGGGTGGGCAACGGACTTCACCGATGTCGTCACCATGCCCTCGCTGTCCGCCTCGGCGTTCACCCAGTAGGCCGTGCCGTCGACCTCCACCTTCACGGGGTCGAACGTCGGGCCGCTCAGCACCATCAGGTTCTGCCAGAGGCCCTGGAATCCCAGTTCCTCCCCCTCCGGGTCGTCCGTGACGACGGCGACGAACACCCACTCGGGGCCCGGATCGTCGAAGGTGGCCTCGAACGGCGTCACCTCGTCGATCACCACGCTCGTGGCGCTCGCCGTCTGCTCGCTGGTGTGGTAGGAGACCCCGGCCTGCCAGAGTCCGCCGGCGGCGGTGAGCGGCGCGAGCCTCTCGAAGACGCGCCGACCGACCACGTACACGTGAGCGACGCTGCCGTCGGCGGGGAGGTCACCGCCGCCCGAGTTGCCGATGCGGTAGTTGACGGTGAAGGGATCGCCGGCGACCACCTCCTCCGGGACATCGACCTGCTCGACCTTGAGTTGGAAGCCCTGCTGCCGGGCGACCTCGTCCACGAGGTGGACCGTGAGGGTGAAGTCGGCCTGTAGGGGCTGGTAGTCGCGCTCCAGGTAGGTGGTCGCCTCGATGAAGTAGATCCCGGCCTCCAGGTACTTCTCGATGCGCGAGTTGCGGTACCCACCGCCGTCGTCGTTGGCGGAGATCACTCCGCCCTCCAGCGAGGCCAGGGAGAGTACGGGATCGCCGTTCTCCGACACCAGGTCGACTCGCACGAGCCCGCCCTGCGGCATGTTGAAGGAGTAGCCGTGAGCGGGGTGTTCAACGACGAAACGCGAGCCGCAGGTGTCCAGCGACCAGGAGCCGGTGGCGGTCAGGTCAATGCCCGGCTCGAGCGAGCCCAGGAACGTGATCTCGCAGCCGGCGACGCGGCCGACCGAGAGCGTGAAGTCCGCCGGACCGCGCCCGCGCCCGCCTACTGTCGTGGCCTCGATCATGTAGACGCCCGCCGCAAGGTCGCGTTCGATACGGGCGTCGAGACGGTCGCCGCCGTCGTCGTTGTCGGCGATGCGGGTGCCATCCTCAGCCAGCAGGTAGAGGTAGGAGTCCGCGTCGGCCGAGGCCAGTTCGATCCTGACCCGGCCCGCCACGGCGACCCTGAACTGATACGTGTGCGCATCGCTGCCGCCGCGGAAACGCGAATCGCAGTCCTGGGTGGACCAGCTCCCTGTCGTCTCGAGCATGCCGTCTGCGGCTCCGCTGAGCATCCCCAGATCTCGCACATCGCAGTCGGACGGCTCCTGCCCCGACACAGATCCCGCCCCTGCGAGGGCCAGCACACCGGCGATCATGGCCACTGCCACTCCCGCCATCGCCAGAGTCCGCAGGCCCACCTTGTCGGACACGACACGCTCCATGGTGAACCTCCGCTGAGTCACGCCGTCGGGCAGCCCCGCAAGACGCTAGCGGCTACAGCTCGCGTTGGTAAGAATGAGAACAGATCCGCTAGCGATTCAGACTCGGCGGAGGCGCGTACGCCGACATGGGCCTGCGAGGATCGTCGGCAGCAACAGGCAGGCGTGCAGCAGACGGGCAGGCCCGGTTCGCAATTGGCGGCTAGCCGCGGACCATGCCGGTTGCGCCCTTCGCCCTGAAGCGCACGACGAGACGACGTTCTGCGACCATGGCCCGGCGGTACTCCGCCCAGTCCGGATGTGGCTTGCCCGCCACCCGTTCGTAGTACCTCACGAGGGCATCGCAGGTGGCGTCGCCGGGACTCGTCGCCGTCGGCAGCAGTTCGACAGTCCCGTCGAAGGAAACGTACGACCAGGAGGCGGCATCGGAAACGTGCAGCACCGCCCGCGGGTCGCGGCGGAGGTTGGTCGTCTTGGCCCGGCCCTCGGTCACCGAGATCGAGAACGTGCCCCCGTCGAGGTCGTAGACGACGTCCGACGACTGCGGCCGACCGTCGGCCCGGATGGTGATGAGCACGCCGAGGTGTCGCTCGGCAGCCCACTCGATGGCTTCGGCAATGTCCATAGCTACGTCCTCGTCTGTCCAATCAGCCTCGACAACGATAGGACGAACCCGCAGGTGATCCCGAAGCAGCAACCGTCACACGAATCCACCACCAACCAATTCCTTCGACTTCCGCATCGACTATCACGTACAGCGCAACACGACGTGGGGCTCGCAGACTTCATCGCCGACCTCGACGGTAATCAGCAACCTCCATCCCTGAACGGGTCTGCGTCCGCGGGCGGGAACCGCTCCAGGTTGATCGGGAACTCGATCCATTCCATGGTGCACAGCCCACCGAATTCGCCAGTGAGATTGGCGAGGGCCGCAAAGTTGAAGCCGTTCGACAGCACGGCCCACAGGTCAGCGCCACTTACGATGTTCTCGACGTACCAACCCGGCACGTGACCGGCTAAGCCGGTGCGCACAACGTCGACTGCTTCTTGACTCGGCTTCTCGGACAGATCTGGGCATTCGCCCAACTCGAAGTAGTGCAGGTAACCGTCAGGCAGAACAACGTGAGTGATCGTGTCGGCCAGGATCTCGTTACCTGCCAGAGGGACTTCTCCAGTCGACGGATAGCAGTCCGGATAATTCGCTGCAAAGAACAACTGCACCGCGCCCCATGTACGACTCGATACGAGCGACGTCGTGTAGTCGAAGACATGTGCCAGCTCGTGAACAGCAAGCCGCGACTCCATGAGAAACATCCTGAGGCTTTCTGCGCCGCAAGAGATAGCCCCGCGAATCTTCTGGCAGCTGAAGTTGACCCGTGCCCCAAGTCCGCCGAGTTCATCCGGTGTCTCGACTGCCACTGACCGATCACGAATGTGGTTCCACGCCAGGCCGAGCCACGGATGGTCGACTTCCCACTCTCGGACGGCAGCGTCGAGCCACAGGCGCAGGAAGACCGTGCGGTCCGTCGGCGCCTCCGCGCCCTGCAACGGATCGGAGAACCGGACCTTCCTCGGGATCGGACTGGACTCGTTCGAGCCGTGCCCGAGTTGGCCCACGCCGTTGCTTCCCCAGCACGACACCGGACCGTCGCGGTGCACGACACAGGCGTGCGCTTCTCCAACCTCCGACTGCACGCTGACAGTCACCGCCACTGCATCGCTGATCCCGGCGACCCGCCGGGGGGTCTCTCGCGGCGTCTTCGTCCCGTCCCCCAGTTGACCGGCGGAGTTGTTCTCTCCCCAGCACGACACGGTGCCGTCGCGATGTACGGCACACGCGTTCCCAGCACCGACCGAGACCGCCACGACGTTGCTCAGGCCCGCGACGAGAGCCGGTCGAGGCATCGCAGCCAACTGCCAGCAATAGACCCGACCGGTGGAACTCGCAGCGCAAGCGTCCTTCGAGCCGACGGCAACGGAGTCGGCTGTTTCCGCCAGCCTGTGCCGCCTGGGGGTATCGGCGACCCCCTCCCCCCAGCACGAGAGAGCACCGTCGGAATGAACGGCACAGGTGGCGTGGACTCCGGCCGCGATCGTGACAGCACCGCTGACACCGGGGACCCTCTCAGGTGAACTCCTCGAGTCACGCACGCCATTGCCGAGTTGGCCCCACGTGCCCTGCCCCCAGCAGGAGACGCCACCGTCGTGATGGACGACGCAAGTATGCACGGAGCCCACGGCGAGTGCCCGCGCGTCGTCTATCCCCGGAACCTCTGCCGGCAGATAACGGAAGGCATGCTCCGGGTGCCCATGCTGGCCGTATGTCCCTGTACCCCAACATGACACGGTCCGGTTCTCGTGCAGTACGCACGTGTGGAACTCCGTTCCCCTGGGATGATTGCCGACGCTGACGGTCACGACGTCGTCCAGAGTGGCCGCACTCAGGTTGTTGCGTGGACCCTCGTGACCCCAGCAGGTCAGGCCCCAATCCAGTCGGACCGCACACGTGTGCGAATTCGAAGCCGCGATCAGCCTGTCACCGCTGCGCGGTCCGTCCCCGATCGAGAACGAAGCGGCCTCCGGCCGGTCGGGGATCGGAGCCAGCGGCGAACTGACCAGCCAGCGTCTCACGCGCACCCCGGTCGGAAAGAATCGCCGCGAGGGCAACAGTCGCTCACCCCACTCGCCATCCGAACCACGCTGCTCGAGCGCGAACTCGACACGCCCGCTCTCCAGGCGCTGCGCCGTGATGCGAACCTCGACCTCCGCCTCCCCGCCGCCAATCGCGATTCCCACGGTCAGCGGCGAACTGACCAGCCAGCGTCTCACGCGCACCCCGGTCGGAAAGAATCGCCGCGAGGGCAACAGTCGCTCACCCCACTCGCCATCCGAACCACGCTGCTCGAGCGCGAACTCGACACGCCCGCTCTCCAGGCGCTGCGCCGTGATGCGAACCTCGATTCCTGCCTGCTGGCCTCTCGCAGGAGCAGGGACGGCGCTCACCCCCACTGCGACGAGCAGCGCTACGACCGCCACGCGGACAACGGAAGCCCTGATCAGCCTCTATCCCTACGTTTGGCGGCGCTTCTGGATGTTGGCCCACTCGTCGCGCAGGCCGACGGTGCGGTGGAACAGCAACGGCGAACCCGGGGCGCCGTCGCGGGCGAAGTAGCCGAGGCGCTCGAATTGCACCACCTCGCCGGGCGGCGTGTCCAACAGCGCCGGCTCGATCTTGGCAGCGGTGATCAACTCGCGGGAGTCCGGGTTGTGCGACTCCAGCGGGTCGCGGCCGTCGGCGCCGGGTACCGGCTCGGTGAAGAGGCGGTCGTAGAGGGCCACCGCGGCATCGCCGGCGTGGTCGGCCGACACCCAGTGGATGGTGGCGCGCACCTTGCGCCCGTCGGGGGCCTGCCCGCCGCCGGTCTCGGGGTCATAGCTGCACCGCAGCCGAGCCACCTCACCGTCGGCACCGGTCTCCACGTCGTCGCAGCGCAGGAAGTAGCCGGCTCTCAGGCGTACTTCCCGGCCGGGCGCGAGGCGGTAGAACCTGCGAGGCGGGTCGAGCATGAAGTCGTCCCGCTCGATCCACAGCCGCCCCGAGAACGGCACCTCCCGCCTGCCGGCGGCGGGGTCCTCCGGGTTGTTGACGGCCTGCCGGTACTCCACCCGGCCCGCGGGCCAGTTGTCGATCACCACCTCCAGCGGTCGCAACACCGCCATGCGCCGCAGCGCTTGGCGGTTGTGGTGCGTCCGCACGAACGACTCCAGCAACTCGATCTCGTGGGTGCCGTTGATTCTCGCCACGCCGATGTGGGCGCAGAAGGCCCGGATCGCCTCCGGCGGGTAGCCCCGGCGGCGAAGGCCGCGCAAAGTGGGCAGCCGCGGGTCGTCCCAGCCGTCCACGAGCCCGTCATCGATCAGCGCCCCCAGCGCCCGTTTCGACATGACGGTGTGGGTGAGGTTGAGCCGGGCGAACTCGGTCTGGCGCGGCCGGTCCCCGGGCAGCGGCAGGTGCTCGAGATACCAGTCGTAGAGCTGGCGATTTCCCTCGAACTCCAGCGTGCACAAGGAGTGTGTGACCCCCTCGATGGCGTCGCTCTGACCGTGCGCCCAGTCGTAGGTCGGGTAGATGCACCACCCGTCGCCGGTGCGGAAGTGGGTTGCGTGGCGGATCCGGTACATCACGGGGTCGCGCATCAGCATGTTGGGATGACCCATGTCGATGCGGGCCCGCAGCACCTTCTCGCCGTCGGCGAAGCGCCCCGCGCGCATGTCGCGCAGCAGGCGGAGGTTCTCGGCGACGGTGCGATCACGCCACGGACTGTTGACACCGGGCGTCGTGAAGTCACCCCGCGTGATCGAGATCGTCTCGGCGTCCTGGTCATCGACGTAGGCGAGTCCTTTCATGACGAGATGCTCGGCCCACTCGTAGAGCTGTTCGAAGTACTCCGAGGCGTGTACGGGTGGCCTGGGCTCGAAGCCGAGCCAGGTGATGTCCTCGGTGATGCCCCGGGCGTAGGCGGCGTCCTCGCCGGCGGGATTGGTGTCGTCGAAACGCAGCCGGCAGAGCCCACCGTACTCGGCTGCCACGCCGAAGTTGAGGCACACCGCCTTGGCGTGGCCGATGTGCAGGTAGCCGTTGGGCTCGGGCGGGAACCGCGTCTGCACCCGCCCCCCGAACTTTCCGGCCTCGCCATCGGCCACAACCTGCTTGCGAATGAAGTCCAGCGGCCGCCCGCGACCCGGCGCGGCGCTCTCGCCGACCGCCGGCGCGACGGCGCCACCGGCCGAGCGCGCTGTCTCATCCGATGGACCGGCCACGCACCTACATCTACCAGCCACCCGCCCGGCGACCAACGACCCGGTGTGTCATCGGGTCGAGGGGCTGGGTCGAGGGCTTGGTCCTCGCTGCCATCGAGACAACCGGCGCAACTCCCGGACGCCCGGCGGCAACCTGCAGAATCGTCCCACCGGGAAGCACGCCATAGCATTGATCGGCGTGAGCGCGCTTGACGGCGAACGGTTGGGAGAGCCCCGCAACGGGCTCGATGTCGAGCGGATCCTGGGGTTCGTGGATCGCTTCGACGACCTCGTGGACACCCTGTTCGAGAAGCTGCGAGGTCGGCGCTGGGCGGACAAGACGTTCTACACGGCATCGCAACTCGGCGACTACGGGCTGCTGTGGCTACTCCTGGCAGCGCTGGCCGCGCTTGGCGGCTCGTGGCGGGCCGAGCGGAACCTCCTGCGGCTTGCCGCGGTGCTGGGGCTGGATTCGATGTTCGTGAACGGGCTGTTGAAGACCCTGATCAAGCGCTCCCGACCCTTCGTCGACGACGGCGAGCGGCCCCTCTACCTGCGCCGTCCCATCACGACGGCGTTTCCCAGCGGGCACGCCTCGAGCGCGGTGGCGGCGGCGATGTTGCTGAGCGAGTTGGGTGGGCGTCGCTGGCGGGGCCTGCTGTGGATGCTGGCGGCGACCGTGGCCCTCAGCCGAATCCATGTGCGCATCCACCACGCCTCCGACGTTGCCGGCGGTGCCGCCACCGGCATGGTGCTCGGGCGCATGGCCCGCCGCATCTGGCCCCTGGGCTGACCACGACCGCCTCGGCACTCCGGCGCAGACCGCGGGACACCGCCTAACGCACCGGCAGCACCGGCAAGGTCTACTGGTCGGGTGGCGGAGATCGATCCGAGTGCAGATCCCTGATGCCGTAGGACGCCTGGTCGAACGTCATGATCGAGCCCGTCATCGGCGCTGAGGCGTCGGTAGCCAGGTAGCAGATGGCGCGGGCGGCCTCGTCAGCACGCATCAGCCGTCCCAGCGGCAAATGCCCGCCATACTCGGCCTCCCAGCCGTCGGAGGCACCATGCGTGGTGCGCATCACCGTGTCCTCACCCGGCGTCAGCGTCCAGCCCAAGGCCAATCCGTTGACCCGGATGCGGTCCTCGCGCAGGGCGTGGGCGGCGTTGCGGGTGTGGACCCCGAGCGCCGCCTTCGTCATGCCGTAGATGCTGATGGCGGGAGAGCCCCCGTACATCGCAATGCTCAAGACGTCCACGACCGTGCCCGGCGTCCCTGCCCGGCGCAGGCGCTCGGCGAACCGCGCGCACAGCAGCACCGGCGAGCGCACGTTGACGGCAAAAAGCTCGTCGAAGGTCGCCACGTCGACATCGCTGAACGAGGCGCGCGTCGTAAGCCCGGCGGCGTTGATGAGAACGTCGGTCACCAGGCCCCGGGCATCGATCTCGGCGAAGATCGCATCGGCCGCCCTCGCATCGGAAAGGTCCGCCAGCACGGTCTCCGCCGAGGCGCCGTGGTCCCGGAGGCGGGTGCACACATCGGCAGCCCGCCCGGCGTCACGCCCGGCCACCACGATGCTGCCCACCCCCGCTTCGACCAGAGCGAGCGCCGCAGCCTCCCCAATGCCGCTGGTGGCACCGGTCACGAGCGCGCAGTTCGGCACCCGGGTCACGTGCTCGCCCCCTCGCCGGGCAGCGGTTCCGGCCGGGCCCCCGCGGGTGGGGCGCGCTCGAACTCCCCAATGCTGATGTCGTCGGCGGGGTCCATGAACGAGCGCTCGAAGCCCACGCTCCACAGACCGGTCCGCAGCAGGGCGCCGTCGTCGACGATATCCAGCGGCGTGTAGAAGGGGTGGTGGTGTTCGATGACGGGGTTGTTGTCGGCCCGGTTGTAGGCGCACAGCAACAGGTCCCGGTTGCGATCGGACATGTTCGGCGCCGAGGTGTGCAGCGTGTTGCAATGGAAGAAGCAGGCGTCGCCCGGCTCGGCGGCGAACGCCACATCCTCCAAGTGCTCCTTCAGGACCTCCACCCTGGCGACGTCGACCCCGTTCTGGCCACCCATGATGCTGTGCTCCAAGCGCCCGCAGAGGTGGCTGCCTCGCAGCACCCGCATCGTGCCGTTCGCCGCGGTGAGCTCGCTGATGGCGATGGCGACGGTGGCCAGGTTCGGGAACAGGACGCCGTTCTTGTACCAGTACCCATAGTCCTGATGCCAGTCCCAGGTACCGCCGCCGGGCGCTTTGGACGTGATCTTGGAGTGGTAGTGGTACACCTCGCCGCCGAGCAGGGACGCCACGGCACCGCCGACGCGTGACAGCCGGGGCACGATGCCCAGGGTGTCGTCGCCGGGGTGGTTCCACACCGCCACGGTCGTCTGACCGCCGTAGCCGTCGTCGAGCCCGAAGGCGCTGGATTGCAGCGCCTCGTCGGTTGCCAGAGCCTGCTGCAGCAGTTCGACCTCGGCTGCGCTGAACAGGCCCCGCTTGATGAGGTAGCCGTCCCGGTCGAACGCCTCGCGGTCGGCCCGCGTGATGGTCGTGGCCGCCTCCGCCGTCACGGAGCCATCAGTACCGGCGGCCGGGATGCCGGCTCGGTTCCCCTCCGGTGCCCGCAATCCCCTCAGGTGCCCTCGGATTGGGGCACCAGCGGGGCGTCGCGGTAGTTGAGTTCGAGGCGGATGCCGTTGGGGTCGTGCAGGAAGATCTGCCGCAGCGGGATCTTGGGCCTGCTGTCGTTCACGTCGAAGGGCAGCCCCCGCTCGGTCAGCCTGGCCTGCATGGCCTCGAAGTCGCCGGGATCGTTGGCCGTCTCGAAGGCGACGTGGTTGATGGGTCCGGTGGGTCCGGCCATGTCCTCGTCGATCACGTTGATGTGCACGTACGGGTAGCCGCCGGCATACAACCACGCCCCGGTCCCCCGCACCCCGGGCCGGTACCCGTCGGAGAAGCCCAGCACGTCAACGTAGAACTTGATCGTCTCCTCGAGTCGCGCCGTCTGGATGTTGTAGTGGTCGAGCGAATTGATCGTCACGCCGCACCTCCCGCGCCGGTTTCCGAACCCTAAACCCGCGCTCGCGGGTGGTCAATCGAGCGCCGACCCTTCTGCGGCGCCGCTCAATCAAGGGACCCGCGCTCCAGGTCCCCATCCGCCCAGGCGCCGAAAGCCTCCAGGTAGCCCCTGGCCCGCTCGGTAAGCGGGTAGCGAGCAACCAGCGCGTCGAAGGCAGCCGAGTGACCGGCCTCGCGGAGGTGCGCCAACTCGTGGACGATGACATAGTCGAGCACCCACGGAGGCACGTCCGTCAGCCGGTGCGAGATCAGTATCTCCCCCGTCGCCATGTTGCACGATCCCCAGCGCCGGCGCTGCCGCGTGGACCAGCGGATTGACCGGGCCTCCGGCAGGTCGTGGCGCACCGCCAGCTCCCGTGCTCGTGTGCCGAGGTCCACTTCCCAGCAGCGCCGTCGCTCGTCGAATCGCCGCCGGAACCTCTCAACCGCTTCGGCCTCATCCGCGTCGGACATCCAGGCGGGGATGCGGATCTCGAGGGTGCCGCCAGCGAGGCGCGCGCCGATGGTCTTGTGCCGGTTGGCGCTGCGGATGACCTCGACGCGCAGCGGCTGCAGGCCCGGGGGCGGCTCCGGCTCAGCGGAGCCCTCGGCGCCGGGCAGCAGGTCACAGCCGTCATCGAATAGGCCGACGGCCGTGGGCGGCGTGCCGTTGCTCCGGTTCTCGATTGACTGCGGGGTGGTTCGCATTCGTTTCTCCCTTCGGGTGGATCGTGGCTCGGAGTCCGCCTTCGGGGATCCGCGGGCTGCGGTCGCACTGGGCGGAGACGAAGACGCCCCGTGCAGGGCAAGAGGGCCGGGACGGCCCGGCTCGGGCAGCCGGTTCCCGGCGAGGTGGCCACGGCCACGACGGCGACCGCATCCCGACACAACCGCAACCGCCGGAACGCAAGATAGCCGGGGCCTGCGACACTCCCGCGCTGGGGCTTGCGGGCGAGGCCCCTAGCCGCCCTCGGTGCTCTCGTAGACGGCGATGAGGGCGGCGTTGACGATGTCGCCGGTGGAGATCCCGGCGATGGCGTGCAGGTCGGCGATGGTGCCGGACTCCCCGAAGCGGTCCACCCCCAGCGGGATGTGTCGCGAGCCCACCGCCGCGCCGAGCCAGGCCAGGGCGTGGCTGGAGGCGTCGTGCACGCTGACGACGGGACGGTGGCGCCCCTCGGGCGGGATCAGCTGGTGCATCCGGCTGGGGCGGCGCACCACCGTGGCCGCCGCGGCGGCGGCCCGGTAGGTGCCCTGCCAGCTGCGGTAGGTCAGGTCGGGGCTGGTGAGGTGCACCACGGCGGCGTCCACACCCTCTTCACCCAGCGACTCGGCGGCGGCGAGGGCCTCGGGGGCCATCACCCCGGTGGTGACGATGGTGACGCCGGGCCGGTCGGTCAACGGAGCGTGCCGCAGCTGGTAGCCGCCCGAGAGCACCTGCCGGCGCAGCTCGTCGGTCCCGAGTCGCTCGGCGGCCGCGGCGAACGGCGCCTGGTTCAGCGGTCGGGTGCTGAGGCGGAAGTAGGCGCTCTCGCCGTCGGGGCGGCTGAGGCCATCCAGGGCGGCACACAGCAGCCAGTCCACCTCGGTGGCGTAGGCGGGCTCGAAGTAGGTGAGTCCCGGCAGCTCGGCCCCCACCCCGGCGGTGACCGTGGACTGGTGGGCACCGCCCTCGGGGGCCAGGGTGATCCCCGACGGCGTGCCTGCCACCACGAAGCGGGCGTCGTTGTAGAGGGCATAGATGAAGGCGTCGAGGCCCCGCAATACGAACGGGTCGTACACGGTACCCACTGGCAGCAGGTGCTGCCCGTGGTGGTCGTGCGACAGGCCCAGCTGGCCCAGCAGCATGAACATGTTCATCTCCGAGAGACCCAGCTCGATGTGCTGGCCCTCCGGCGAGGGCGCCCAGCGCAGCATCCGCTCGGCGCCGCCGTGGTCGTCGCGAGGCTCATGCCAGTAAACGCCCGCCTTGTTCACCCAGCCGCCCAGGTTGGTGGAGATCGACACGTCGGGAGCGGTGGTCACGATCCGCTTGCCGACGTCGGCAACGTCCGCCAGGCGGGTGAGGGTGCGCCCGAAGGCCTCCTGCGTGGAGACCTTGCCGCGCACCGTCGGCGGGCCGGCCGAGGCGGGCACGCCCAGGTTGGGCCGCAGCTTCGGCGGCGGGTTGTTGATGTCCGAGCCGACCGAGTCGCACAGCCGCCCCTCGGGACTCTCGGGGTCGAAGCGGTCGAACTCGGTGGCTTCGGTGAGCCCCATCTCGTCCCGCAGGGCGTCGATCTCGGTGGGGCTCAGCAGCACGGCATGGTTGAGCGGGTCGCCCGCCATCGGCAGCCCCCAGCCCTTGATGGTGTAGGCGAACACCACGCTGGGGCGGTCGGATTCGATGTCGCAGGCCTTGAAGCAGTCGATGAGCTGGCCGAGGTCGTGGCCACCCAGGTCGGTGACGTGGGCAAAGAGCTCGTCGTCGTCGAAGTCGCCGGTGAGACGGCGCACCGCGGCGTCGGCGCCGTCGAGGAACTTGCCGCGCCGCTCAGCGCCCCGGAAGGTGAACAGCGCCTGGTAGGCCTCGTTCGGCATGGCGTCGATGTGGGCCCGCAGGGCGTCGCCGCCCGGCTCGGAGAACAGCCGGCGCAGGCGCGACCCGTACTTGGCCTCGGCCACGTGCCAGCCGGCGTGGCTGAAGAAGCTCTTCAGGCGGATGGCGGCGATGTCGGGGATCACGCGGTCGAGGCTCTGGCGGTTGAGGTCCACCACCATGGTGAAGTTGCCGAGCCCGTGGGTGACCGGATCGGCGATGGCCTCCCAGACGTTGCCCTCGTCGAGTTCGGCGTCGCCGACGGTGGCGATGAAGCGCGAGGGCGGCGACGGCTCGAAGTGGGCGTCGGTGTAGCGTCGCACCAGGGCGGAGAACAGCGGCGCCACCGCCCCCAGGCCCACCGACCCGGTGGAGAAGTCGGCCACGTCGGGGTCCTTGGTGCGGGAGGGGTAGGCCTGCAGGCCGCCCCGCTTGCGCAGCGTGGTGAGGTACGAGCGGTCCAGCTCGCCGGTGAGGTACTTGATGGCGTGGTACACGGGCGAGGCGTGTGGCTTGATGGCCACCTTGTCGTTGCCGTCTATGTGGGCGAACCAGAGCGCCGTCATGATCGAAACCATCGAGGCGCACGAGGCCTGATGTCCGCCAACCTTGATCTCGAGGCCCTCCCGGCGGTTGGCCACGTCCACGATCCGCGTCGCCAGCCACAGCAGCCGCCGCTGCACGTTGTCGAGAACATCCAGATCAGGAACCGACCTGGCCGGCGCTGCCTTGACAATGGGCTCCCCCAGCACGCTCCGATCCTACGCCTCGCATGTTTGTGGTCCAAGAACTGGACCTGGGCGGGCACCATCCGCAGCAAGCGCCACGAGATGGGCCGCGGCGGCCACCCGATTGCCTCGCTCGCCGCGACCGGTTCGCGGACCGGCGGTTCGTCGGCGCGTTGGTCGAGGTTGATCCTGGCCGGCTGGAATGCCCCACGGGGAGGCGTCGGCGTTCGGTCCGGGTTATTCGGACCGCCGCCCGGCACCTGGGCGAGTATCATGAGGCGGTCCGGGTTGGAGGAGTTGCAAGCAGCTGTGGAGTACACCGTTGTCATCGAGCGGCCGCCTGAGAACTACGCCGCCTGGGTACCCGATCTACCCGGATGCGTGGCCACGGCCGACAGCCAGGAAGAGTTGTTGGATGAGATCCGAGAGGCCATCGGCCTCCACGTGGAGAGCCTGCGCGAACACGGCGAGCCGGTCCCGGAACCTCGCAGCACCGCCACCGTCGTCGCAGTCTCCCGAGTCCGGGCTGCCTCGCAGGAACCGTAGGAGCAGGCGCAGCCGGCGCGCCTGCTCACTCGGACGCGTGCCCCTGTCGCCGGCCACAACCCGGCTCAACGTCGCAAGGGGCGAGAAACTGCGATTGCATGGGTCCGGTGGGTCCTGACCCATGCGACTCAACACCGACCACCTCCGCCGTTGCATCGACTCCATCGAGGAGTCGTTCGGAGCGCTGTCAGACCCCGGATTAGAGGATTGGCTGCGCGACGCTCTCCGCGCGGCCTGCGTCAAGTACTTCGAGTTGATCTTGGAGCAGAGCGGCAGGATGTTGCGCAAGCGCCTCCGTCCCTGGCTCGCCAGCAATCGCCAAGCCGACAGATTGACCTTCCGAGATGTGTTCCGTCATGCCGCCAAACACGGACTGCTCACCGCGGACGCCTCCGAACGCTGGCTGGAGTATCGCGATAATCGCAACGACACCGCCCACAACTACGGCGAGAACTTCGCCGAGACGACCCTGACGTTGTTGCCGTCGTTCATCACCGACGCAAAAGTTCTGGCCGACGTGATCGAGGCCTCCGACGATGAGTAACTACGTGCATCTCCTGCCGCGGCACCGGGCCAAGCTCGAGGCCCTGCTCCAGGAGCACCTGCCCGACGTGGAGGTCTGGGCCTACGGCAGCCGCGTGACCGGCGAGAGCCACGACGGGAGCGATCTGGATCTCGTGCTCCGAGGCCCGCACTGCAAGAAGATCGACATTGGCCGACTCGGCGACTTCAACGAGGCCGTCGAGACCTCCACTATTCCGTTCATCGTCGAAGCCCGTGACTGGGCGCGTCTGCCGGAGAGCTTCCACGAGTCGATCCTGCAGGACTACGTAGTTCTGCGTGAGGGATCAACGCCTAGAAGAGTCGGCAACTAGCACCGAGGCTCAACCCCAAAGCCCACCACGCCACGGGACGCCCCCTGCAGCAGGTCCCGTCACCCGACAGCCGAGGACCAACCAGGGGCACCTCAGCCCGCGTGAGACGCCTCGGTGAGGTTCAGTAGCGTGGCAACTCGTTGTCCCTCTCGAGAGGTGAGCATCCTGCGTGGTTGACTTCTTAACGAACCGCGAGTTGGCGCTGATCGTGGCGGTGCTTTTGTGGTTGGCGGTACTGGCCCTGCGGTGGCGGCGAGGCGATTCTGGCGATGGGCTGGGGAGTTCTGTCCACGGACTGCTCTCGGCGATCGCGAAAAAGACGACTCTCTTGCTGGTGGGCGTGTACCTGTGCTGGATGGCAGCAGCGTTGGCTGCGGCGGATGCCGCTGGGCTCTGGGACGTGCGGCTGGTGAAGGCGGCAGCGCTGTGGTGGTTGCTCTCTGGGCTCGGTCTGTTGGGCACTGGCCTCGAAGCGGTTAGACGACAGGGCGCGATCGTGGGCGCGCTCAAGCGGCTGGTGGGCGTTGCCCTGGTTTTCGAGTTCGTGGCGAGCGCGGCGTCGTTCTCGTTGTTCGTCGAGATTCCATTACAGATTCTCGCTGTGCCGTGCGTGGCTGTCTGGGCGTTGGCGTCAGTCCGACACGAGCACCGTCGTGCGGGGAAGCTCGCCTATGGCTACTTGGTGCTCCTTGGCTTCGCAGCCCTTGGGTGGGGAATCACGCGACTGAAAGCGGACTGGGAGCACATCGACCACGACCTGTGGTGGCGCGAGCTGGTCATGCCGTTCTGGTTGGCGCCGGTCGCGCTCGCCTTCATGGCGCTGTTGGCGCTCTACCTGGCCTATGAAGCCACGTTCTCAGGCATGGGTTCCCAATCCGCAGTTGGCTTGTCGTGGCGGCACCGGCTTGCCGTACTCGCTCGCTGCGGTCCTCGCCTGCGAGCGATCCGCGCTGTGCGTCCCGCTGCTTCTTGGCTCGCGAACGATCCAGGTTTCCGCTCAACGTGGGGATGGGTGGGCCGGGTACTGGCCGAGGACCGCGACAGGCGCGCCGACGAGGCGGCACGGGCGCGACGGCTCGCCGACAACGCTGGTGTTGTCGGCACCGATCACACCGGCAGGCAGCTGGATCAACGAGAACACGCCGAGACCATGAAAGCCCTCCGGTCGCTGTACTTCTGCCAACTCGGGCACTACCCCAAACAAGGCAACCGGTACTTCGCCGGCCTCGAGTCCGTCATCGACAGCCTGTCCGAGAGGTACGACCTCCCCCTCTCGAACAACATCGAGATGCACATCAGCGACGACGGGCAGAGCTGGTATGCGGCCCGCCCAACCATCACAGGACACTGGTTCGCGATCGGCGCCGCCGGGCCGCCCACCGACCAGTGGTTCTACGACGGCCCCACCGCGCCGAGCTGCTTTCCCAACGAATCGGAATGGGATCAATGGGTGCCGGACAGCAACTCACCCAATTGGGCGGAGACACCCAACGCGAAGCCAGCCGGCACCACCGAGAAGCACGAGACCGGGCACCTAAACACCTCGGGTAGCCGTACGTCGCGAATGCTCCGAACTGCGATCGGACACATGATGGCAAGAACCAAGGCCCGAGAATCAGATCGTCCGACGTGGTGCCACCACTACGACGAATGGAAGCGAGCCCATGACGAGTCCGAGGCTCTCATGGCACGCAACTCCGATCGGACCGAGGACTGGTCACCGGAAGATCTCGCGCGACTAGCAGAACTGACCCGAACCTTCGGCGAAGCGGCGCGCCGGATGTGGAACGAAGCACCCGAGTCCGAGAATTGGACCTCAGTGCACATCAAGTGCAGATAGCCCACCGCGTGCAGGGTGCGCCATGACTTCGCGTGGCAGAATTCCCGAGATAGGCATGAATCTGCGCTGACCTGGTGGAGGTCTGATGGGGGCCCGACACCTCGGAGGTCGAAGAAGCCGAGGAGCGGCGGTTGCGCTGCCTCTTGATCACGCGCGCGAAACGTCGCTTGATCATCGGAGCATGCCTCCGGAGGCCGGGTGCTGGGAGGTGGAGCGGCACGGTGCAGACCGAGGACCGCTCGCTGACAAGGTTCTCATCGGGGCCCCGAGCTTGGCGTTGATCGCGTAGGCGCGAGTACGAGACTGCGATGGCGACGCAGCAAGGGCCTACCAGTAGATGGCGATGATCTCTGCGTCCAGGAATCGCACTGCGGCGCCAACGCGCGTCGAGGGCGGTACCGGAGCCTGGGATCCGCCTAGACCTTGATGGCCAAGCCCCGCGTCCAACACGGCCGCCACTCGCAGGTGACAGGCGCTCTCAGGGGTCGTCGCCACGCCAAGTGCTGAGTCGACAGCGCGAGTCACTTCCGCGAGGACTGGGCGGCGGCCGTCAACAGTCTCGGTCCAGCCGGTGGGCCGCTCCACGGCAGCGACCAGGTCGGCCACCTCAGCGGGGTCAGGTGCTCGATCGTGGCTTTCCGCCAGCATTGTGACATAGCGCTGGAGCAAGGCATCGTCCCCCTCCCCTGAGAGCGAGCGTGGTTGTTGCGATTCATCCACGGCCACCTCCATCGCGTGGAGAGCGGTCTCGCCCAGATTTCCGATCTGCTCGCCAAACACGGGGTGGATGTCATGGAGGACGTCCATGAGCTTGATTGGGCGCCACCGGTCTTGGAGGCCCTCGCCACCGAGCCGGCAGAACACGGTGAACCGGCTGCCTGAGAACAGGACGCGGCGGATGTCCTTCCAGAAGAGGCCCCGTTCAGCGACGCCAACCACGAGAACATCGCAGAGTGCTGCGTCTCCCGGTTCGTCAAACTGATCGAAGACGTCACGGTGGACCAGATACTCCCGGCCACCGATCTCCGCGACTCTGAAGTCGACGAGGGTCCCGCGAATCGGAACAAGATCGGCAAGAAGGCTCTCAAGCAGCCGTCCGATCGACCGCATCTCTGCCATCTGGCCGACGTCCTCAACACTGAACAACTGCAGATTCTCTTCGAGGATCTCGCGGATAGTCGTGATGATGGCGCTGACCCGGAAGATCGGGTCTGCCTCGAGAACGACCTCAACCTCGACGAGACCTCCACGGCCGAGCGTTTGCGGATCGATGACGTGCCCCGCAGAAGGGTGTAGCTCGAGGTCGGAGAGACTGCGCACGTTGGGCGTTCCCGAGTCGTCGCGGGCGCCGCCCAACCCGAGTACTGGTCGTTCGAGGTCGTGGAGCTCCTTGAAGCTCGTCTGGACGATCGCCTTGCGGAGCACCTGTGAGGTCCGCGACTGGGCAGCCTCGAACCGCGACCTGACCTCTGCTTTGGCTATCCCGAAACCGCCGCCCATTGAGCCGCCGACTTCGCTGTTCAGTGAGGCGGTCTGACTCTCGGTGAACTCAGCTGCGATGGCCCCCATACGGGAAGCGAGCAGGCTGTAGACGGACACCTCGTCGAGGTACACAAACTCGCGGCGGGTTCCCGGCTGTTTCCTCGTCTTTCGCGCGGGATGTCGCCGGCGGCGCCAGGCTCGGAGGCGCTTGAAGGGGTTCATGCGGCAGCCCCGGCCTTCGTGGGCCGATTCCCGATGCGCTCGCGCTGCCGCCCAACACGCTCGAATCCACCGATGTAGTCCTCGACGAAGATGGCGCGTCGGGCGTCCGCGACAGCGAGTAGCGCCGCCTCGGTCCAGATCGCTGCCAGCTCGGCCGATGACCAGCCGTCGGTCCGATCGGCCACGAACTTGTGCGGCAGCGGATCCAGCGTCTGCAGCTGCCGAGCAGTCTTAGTGAGGATGTCCAACCGATCCTCCACGCCTGGCAGAGGGAACTGAATCTCCCAGTCAAGCCGCCCAGGTCGGCGGAGGGCGACGTCCAAGTCCTGCGGCCGATTGGTCGCCGCGATCACCACGACGTTGCTCGTCGAGTCGAAACCATCCATCAGGGCGAGCAGTTGGGCCACCACTCGCCTGCTCGCTTCGTGAGCGTCGTCATCTCGCTGGGCCGCCACGCTGTCGATCTCGTCGAAGAAGATGATGGCCCGCTCCTCCTTCGCCGCTGCATCGAAGATGCGTCGTAGGAGCTCTTCGCTTTGCCCGTACCACTTGCTGAAGATCTCAGGCCCAGAGATCTCATAGAACGCTGCGGCAGCCTGGGCCGCAATGATCCGAGCCAGCATCGTCTTGCCGGTACCCGGCGGGCCAGTGAAGAGCACGCCCTTTATCGCGCGTGCCCCGATCTTGGCCAACGCTTCATGCCGCTCAAGCGGTAGCTCAATCAGCTCACGTGCACGCTCGACTACCGAACTGAACCCACCGAAGTCGTCGAAGGTGAGATGGCGACCAGAACTACCTTCGATTCGGAATCGCTTCACAACCTCCTCGTTGATCGCCGGCAGGTCGATGTACTTGATGGGCTCTTCCGAGAGGACGCGGACGACCCCCTGGACCTCCCCCGCCTCGACGGTGTTGCCGACCTCATAGACGACATCCGCTCGGGTTGGAACCTTCCGATACCGACCGCTCGCCTCAATGACGGTGACATCGCCCAGCTTGATCTTGACAACACCGACCCATAGGTCCTCGGGCCACGCGCCGGCGTCGACCCGCTCGACGCGTTGGCCGGAACCCTCACCCGAGATCAAGAGCACGTCACCGGTGCCAAAGTCATTCCCGTCCTGCTCGAACCGACCGCTGTCGCCGTTGCGGAGATCGAAGAACACTCTCTGGCCGTCCGCGCTGACTCCGATCACGCGTGCGAGCTTTCCGATGTGTGTCGTGGCGTCGGTCACGGGGGTTCTCCGCCTGCACTTTCTGCTGCGTTCAGGCTAACGACCCCAGCTGACAAATTACAGCAATGAAAGTACCCGTCGTCCTAGTCCACCGGCCCGGCGGCGCTGGAAGACCCCTCCGAGGCTCCGGCGCCGGCGGCGACACGCAAGGTCGGCACCAACGACAAGATCAGCTTCGCGGCCCAGCCCTATCCGCTCGGCGTGTGGCTCGCCGGTGAGACCGTCGAGGTCGCCGTGGACGCCGGGCTCGTGACCACCAGCTACCGCGGCGTGGTAGTGGCCACACACGCGCAGCGCCACAGCCCTGCGAAATAACTCGGGGCGCTGCGGCGCAAACCCCGCATCCAATGCGGCCCGAGGCCGCATCAGCCGACCGTCCGCCAGATCGTGACCCGCAAGGTCGCCTCGGGCGGGAGGCACCGTGTCCTGCGCCGGGGCCAGCTACCGCGCCGGAACCTTCACCGGCGACGCCAAGTCCAAGTCGCCGTCGTGGGCGTCACCGTGGAGATCACCGCCGCCGACGAGGTGCTGCAGGTGCACCGCACCAAGCACGACCGCAGCCACGAGCACAGCGCGTTCGCCAACGCCACCGTCGACCAGCCCTGCACCACGCGCATGTCGTCATGACCGCCGACGACAGCATCCGCCTCACCCAAGCCACCGCCGGAAAGGGGGGTGACGCCACTGACCAACTGAACTGCGGGCAGAACACCTGGCCATGGTGTGCCCCGTGTTTGGCGCGGTCAGCTTGCTGGCTAGGTGCGACACCTCACGTAGCGAGCCAAGCGCCACCAGTTCTGGGGCCTCTCATCACCACCGCGCGAGATCAAGCAAGCCGACCGCGCGAGACCTGACGCACATGTCGGTCTGCCTCTCAACTGTTCTTGGATCGAGTTTGTCGCAGTGTTCTCGTCAGTGCAGCGAAGTCGCGCAGTATCAGCCTGTCTCCTGCTTGGGCTCGGAACTGGTCGAAGAGGTCGGGGCGTGCGAGTACCGCTGAGCCGACTAAGCGCGGGCGCGGCAGGAAATACTCGCTGGTTTCGTATGCGGCACGCCATATCACGAGGGCGAGTCCACAGCCTTGGCTGTCATCAAGCGTGAACGGTCCTGCAGGACGAAGCTGCAAGACCGAGACGAGGCCTGGCATCGGCGCTAGGAGGGGCCGCTGGACGCCGAGGCCCGCTAGTCCGTCTCTTGCCCCAGCGATGACGGTATCGATTCCGAATAGTGGGATGGTGCGGTCGGGCAGCTGGGCGACTTCTGTGTGGTCGATTTCTGCCTGCCACACTCGGATGTCCCCGACCGTGACGGGTGGCATGTCGAGGCTCCCGTCGTCGTCAGGGTGTCTGAGTTCGACCGCGCGGTAGCGGGCTGCGACGAATTCGCTGTGCTCGTTCCAATCTGGATGAGGGGTCACATAGTCCTCGACGGCGGCAATCATTCGCCAGCCTCGGAATCCTGCCTGTTCCATAACGTGAGTGGCATCACTCGCCTGAACCTGAATCGTGGAGACGAGTTCGTGATGTGCGTCGAGGGTAAGTTCGGGTGGATCTCGTTCGGCTGTCGCCGATGTTTCAGCCATTTCGTGCGCCCAGATGTCGCTTCCGAGCGGGGGCGGGAAGGAAATCGGCGGTCGTGGAATGCGCTTTTCTTCCAGCGACATAGGCAGCGTGGGGTCGTCTACCAGTGCGTCGGCGAGGATGTTCTCCCAAGCAATCGGGTCTGATGTTGCGTCGCCGGCTGCGATTCGTGCGGTTCGCCCTCCTGCTGCTGCGAGTTGGAGAGCCTCTTCGGTCATCTGCTCCCCGATCAGATAGGCATCCGGGTAGCGCTGGCCGATGCCATCGGCGAATGCGTCGAGTTGGGCTCTCAGTTGCCTCTTGAACCGGTCGGTCTTCATGGCGGATACAACGCGGGTCCGCACGGCTTCGCCGAGTCCTGGCAGCAGTGTTTTGGCCCTGTTCAGTCGATGCCCTGCCACAGAGGAGATAAGTCCATCGATGCCCGGCGGCTCGTCGGATTCCGGGTCGTTGCTGCCGGTGGGTGTCCAGAATCGCGCATCTGACTGGCTGAGGAGTTCCTCGTCCGCTGGAGGGGGCAGGGGCAAGGGGGGAGCGTCGGTCTCGAGTAGGCGGCGAGCGAGTGCGCGCACCGCGAGGTGCTGTCCCGTTGCAAACCGGGTGAGCGTCTGCTTGCACCGCGCTACAACCGGCGCGTTCTCACTGCCACTCAGCTCGATTAGCCGAAGGAGCCACACGATCGTTGCTGGATCGGAAAGCGCGCCGAGAGCAGCGTCGAATGCTGCTGCTGCGGCGGCGGGGCGCTCTGACAGGAGTAGCCGCGCAGCGAGAAGGGACCGTCTCTTTTTCTCTCGCCCTGGGTGTGCTAGCGAGGCGAGCGCTCCCAGTGCGAACGCGGCGTCGAGATCGCTTTGAGCGATCGCGCCGTCGGCTGGATCGGCGGGGACGTAGGGGTCTTCAGGATCTTCGGATGCGTGGACCCGTGGCGCCCTCTTAGAGATAACGGCACAGGCCTCGTCCCACGTGGCGAATGCCACATCTAGTGCTTGCTCGTCGGGCACGGCAAGCGCCCCCGCGCAGAACGCATGCATCAGCGCCTGGCTAATGCCATATGTCCCAGATCGTCGCGAGACGACAAATCGTTCGACTTCTTCGGCGACAACCCTTAGGGCGAGCGCGGCATCGAGTTCGGTTGCCCGATGCAGCGAATTGATTTCCGACCCACCGGCGAAGTTCACCGAGCCGCCGAGCCCGTGCGTTCGAGTCCACACGAGCGTGTAAGCGATTGAGGCGAGTTGGGCGCGGCCGTCTTGGTCCAACCCTTCAGCTACTGCTCGCAGGAGTTCTGTTCTTGGTCCGAACTCGCAGGCTTCGGCAAGAGAGTGCAGCGCTGATGCGGCGTCTTGCTCACGCCCGTCGTCCGCCAACTCGAGCAGGCGATACCCGAGGATGTTGGTGAACCGGTCGACGGTCCAGCGAGAGTCAGCAGTCTCGTAGGGCCGCCTGCGCCATGACCGGATCGCGTGGGCTAGTCCGGCTGGGCCCGGTGGCAGCGTGGAGGGACCGTCCTCGAGCCACGGGACACCCAAAATGGTGGAGGCCGTCTGGCTGCTGGTCGGCGACGGCTGCTCGGCTGATGCGCTGAGGTGTCGTCGAAGCTCGCTGATGAGGGGCAGGTCCGCTGCTTCTGCGACGGAGTTGAGAGCCGCGACTTGCAGGTCGTCTCTCGCGAGGAGTTCGTCGCTGTTGGCGTCACCATAGGAGATCGGGCGCTCATCGGCTCGGGCTAGCAGCCAAGTCGCGAGATTGTCGGCAGCGGCGCTCTCGGATTCTCCGTAAGTGGTCAGGAGCGAGAGGGCGTCCGCGTCCTCGGCGTCTAGCGGTGTGTCCAGCGTGAGGCGGAGCGCGCCCGCGAGGAGCGGGTCGGCGCGATCGCACCACGAACGCCACAGGCCCTCGAGAGCATCGTGGAGCAGCGAGTTTGGCTGGTTGCATCGTTGCAGTAGCCGAGGCGCAGCAAGGCGTGCGAGTGCCACGGGATCCGCCAACGCGAGCAAGTCCCACCATGTATCCCATGCCCAGCGTGTTGCCTTGCGGTCGGTGTGGTACGGGACTCGCTCGCACAGGGGTTGCACCAGGGCTACACGCTCCTGCCCGCGACGCTGGTCGGCGGCGATCAGTTCCGGGAGTGGGTCAAGCAGTTCGAAGATGGTGATGTCCTTGCGCTGTCCATATGACGTCAGCATCTGACATGCCAGGTGCCAGTGCCGGTCCGCCTCGTCGTGGTTGTCTGACTTGAGTGCGAGTCGCGCGCCGAGGAGTTGGAATTCGGCGAGATCGGTGAAAATGCGGCCGGCGGACCCGTCTTCGATCTGCTGCTCCAATACCTCCGCGGCGACATGCCGTCTCGCGCTGTTGCTGCCATCGACAGCGATTCGAACCACGAGATCCGGCGGCAGGGGTCCGCCGATGGATCCGTGAAGCGTCGTCGTGATCGAGACGCTGACGTCATACAGCAAGCGAATGGCCTCGGCCCAACCCTCGTCGTCGACGAGCGCTACTGCCCGGCGGATCGTCTCAGCGATCACCGGCTCGATCGAATAGAGGTCACATGCCCGAGGGTCGCCAGAGAATGGGTTGAGATCTGCCTGCAAGCAGCGGATCGCCTCCAGAGCACGAGCCGCTTTGTCTCGTGAGTGGGCTGCTTCGGCTCGAACGAGCGCGGTCGTGAAGCGGAGCCAGCACTTGTACCAGCCTTCGCCGGCTATGAGAGCTTCCGCTGCGTTGAGGCCCAGCGGATCTCGATGGGCAGCGAGTGTGCACGCGTCAAGCCAAGCGTCGAGGTCGTCGCTCTCCCACTGGATCGAAGGCTCCTGCACCCGACGAGTGAGATCCAAGAAGTCGTCCCGGGAGCCCGCGATAGAGGAGTCGATTTCGTCCAAGATGCCCGTGTCGATGGACAATGCGGCGTGCAGCGCGCCCGGTGGCATGCCATGGGCGACCGCTTCAGACGCCCACTCTCGTGCACTCCCAAGATCGGGATCATCAGGTCGGTGCGCGAAGTGCTCGGAAAGTGCGAGGCACATCGCCCCGGGCTGTTCCAGGTACGGGATCAGAGAGTTGACTGCGTCGACGCCGCACGTGTCGGCGATCACTTCGACGACATCGCGCGCGCGTGGCTCATGTTGTTGCACCCAGTTGGCGACTTTCCTCCAGTTGATCAGAGCCGATGGGTCGAGGGGCTGCTGACTGTCGCCCTGCGCTCCGTTCTCATGAACTCCAGTGGCTTCAGCTCCCGCCAAGTCGACACGATCATCAGGGACTGCTTCGTTCCCGCCCAGCGTTGTCGCCAGCCGAAGCCGGCCGCGCAGCAACGCCAGGGAGCCGTCCCTGTCAGGCCGCTCGCCATTGATGGTGTTCTCAGACTTGGACTCCCGGATATATCCGGCCATGTACAGTTGCCACGGGGCGACCGCGCCGCACGCATCAACAGCGGCACACACTTGTAGACCGTCGCGAGCCGCCATGACCATGCGCCCGTCGTCAACGAGCCGCTCTGCGACGACAGAGGGTCCCAAGAGCGCGATCGGCACGTCGGCGAACTCGGCGAGACTCCAGCTTAAGCGCTCGGTCCGATAGGACTCCACGGCGCGAGACAGCTCGACGTAGCGGGCAACAAGCGGCCAGTTGCCCAGTCGAGCGGCAGACCGGATCGCCGTCGCGAGGTTCGCGATTATCGCGGAAGCCGGGAACCCAGATGCGACCGCGCGGATCACGAAGTCGCGTTCGACGATGGCGACTGCCTCGGCGTCACGTCCCGCCTCGGCGAGAAGCAGAAGCAGCGACCGGAATGCCCGAGAGTCCTCAAACATGCCCTTCGAGTTCAACCAGGCTGTGACGTGACCGATGATCTCGGCGCGAGCATCGTTGTTGTCCTGGAACGGGCGGCGGAGGTACCGGGCGAACGACTCGTGGTAGACGCGCACGCCGCCTTGGGCCGCGCGCTCGACGAGGACGGGCGCGAGGACTTCAAGCGCCTTGTCAACGCGGTGCGCCGCGAACGGCAGCATCGAACGCAACTCGCTGCGGGTGACGGCAAAGGGGACTAGAGAGATCACATCGGCTACCAGTCCCCCTTCGCCCAGGGTCGAGTACAGGAGTTGGTAGTAGTTCTCAAGGGTCCCGTCGAAGGCGGGCAGGCCGCTCACCGTCGCAGCCGGACCTGCGAGCGTCGCATCACGCCTGGACGCCTCGCGGCAGAGATAGGTGGCGTACAGGGCGTTGCCTGCCGATCTGTCGACAAGCGCGTCAAGAAACTCCGCTATCTCGCCCTCGTCTTCGATGAGGATCCTCCCGGTCGTGCAAGCCGTGACTTCGCCTGCCGGGATCAAACCGAGCTTTGCCGCGAGCGACCGGATCTCCACGTCATTGAGGCCCTCGACTTTGACGGTTGCGGCCCCCGCGTGCTCAAGCGGTCTGAGATGCGCACCAGGCTGGCTCAACACGATCAGCACGCTTCCGCTTGGCACCTCAAGCGAAGCGAGCGCCTCGGCAAGGCTCGTCGAAGGATCGAACGCGCCCGCAGATGGAGCCCGGACCCGAGTGATGTGATCAATTCCATCTATGACAAGGGCGACTGGGCGCTGAGGTTCGAGTTCGATGGATCGAGCGACGCAGTTGATGAGTGTTTCTTCGTTGGCAGCGAGGAGGGGGCGTTGGCCTTCCACCACCCCTGGGTCGGTGTCGGCTAGTCGACCGACGAGGCTGCCAAAGACCGCTTCAGCGAGTACGCGCTCAGACCGTTCGCTATCGGCGTCACCGAGATAGCAATAGTGCTCGGCCACCAACCAACCCTGATTCGACAACTGCTCCAGAACCTGTTGACACAGCCAGGACTTCCCCTGACCAGGGGGCCCAACAGCGAGTAGCGCCCCGCCGGCCTCGGCAAGCTTGGACGCCGTCGAAACGATCTGTTGGGCTGCCGTCGACCGAGGCACCTGAACCGAGGGATCGACTGGATGCTTGCGCGCCACTGCGCCGAAGTCGGTTTGCAGTTGGGCGCGACGAAGGATCTCCTCGCCGGTGACGACATGGCTGCCTTGGCGCGCAAATCGAGCGATCCCGATGATTGCCGCGGCGACATCGACGGGATCGCGATCTTGGTTCGGAAATAATCCGGCGCCGACATCCTCTCGGACACGACTCAAGAGCAGATCCTCCGCTGGTCCCGGCGACGTAAGGTCGCGGCTCGCGGCTGGCGCCACCACCTCGACGAAGAGGTGTCCGCAAGCCCAGAGAAGGTCGGAGTACGCCAAGGGCGTGGCCGGGTCCCTCAGGAAGGCGAAACGGCCATCGCCAGAGTCCGACCCCTCTACCGAACTCTGTTCCATCTGTGCCCACAGCGCGTCAGCATCAAAGGCGAACCGCACTGTCCGCAGAGTTGGGAGGAACGGCCCCGGATCACTCACAGCAGGACGGAGGACGGCGGTAAGGTGAGAGTCGGTGGGAAGCGTGTCCCGCAGGACGACACGAAACGTCTGCTGCGCCGCTCCAACTCCAGGACCGTCACGATCTGCGAGCATCGCAGCGAACACCTTGTCGAGCCGCAGCTGCCGCTCGTCGTTCGTGAAGCTGCCCGTTGTCAGAGGTCGATCATTCCGGTCGGTGTGCTTGAACTGGACTCGCTCGCGAGAACCATCCGCGCCAGCGGTCGTGAGATCGTCGAACACGTCGCCATCCACAAGCTTCTGATCCACGCGCGCCTCGACCACCGAGCCCAACAGCACGTCCACAAGCCGACACGCGACGAACAGGTCCTGGTACTCGTAGCCGCGGTGCGCCGCGGTGAGACTGTTCATGAGGACCAGCCTTGAATTCGTCGGGAGCGGATCGACCGATTCAACCGGATTCTCAGCGGTCCGCGTTCTCTCCGGCTGGGGGGAGTCGATTGTCTGGCGGCATCAGTGTCTCATCCGCAGCGGCCGGAGACGTAGGTTCGACACTTGCCGGGCTGGAGGAATCACACCTACACACAGGTCAGCCGAATCGCTGACCCTCGACCAAGGAGCCCAACAGCCCGGGGCATACCAGCGGGATGGTTCAGTCTCCTGTGCTTGCGAGCCGTTCCACGAGGGCTTGGACTTCTTCTAGGGCGGCTTGGAGGTCTTCGGCGATTTCGGCGGCGAGGACGGCGGGGGGCGGGAGGTCGTCGGTGTCGGTGAGGCTGTCGTCGCGGAGCCAGAAGATGTCGAGGCTGACCTTGTCGCGGGCCAGCAGCTCGTCGTAGGTGAAGCACTTGAAGCGTTCGGACTCCTCGCGGCGGTGGAGTTCGCCGGGGCGGTAGCAGACCACGAAGTCGTCGAGGTCGGCCCGGCGGAGGGGATTCTGCTTGCGGGTGAAGTGCTTGTTGGTGCGCAGGTCGTAGACCCACAGCTCGCGGGTCCAGGCCTGCTCGGCGCCGGGGCGGCGGCGGAAAAACAGGACGTTGGCCTTCACTCCTTGGGCGTAGAAGATGCCCGTGGGCAGGCGCAGGAGGGTGTGGACTTCGCAGTCGTGGAGCAGCCGGCGGCGGATGGTCTCGCCGGCGCCGGCCTCGAACAGCACGTTGTCGGGCACCACAACCGCGGCGGTCCCGTCGATGCGCAACAGGCCGACTACGTGCTGGACGAAGTTGAGTTGCTTGTTGCGGGTGGTGGCCCAGAAATCGTCGCGCTCGTAGCTGTCTGAGGAGGATCGCCCGAACGGCGGGTTCGTCAGCACCATGTCGAAGCGGGTGCTGGGCGAGTCGCGCAGGGCGTCGTCGACGTGGATCGGCGAGTCGGACTCGGGGCTCTCGATGCCGTGCAGCAACAGATTCATCGCGCACAGGCGCGCCGGCAGGTCGGCGATTTCCCAGCCGGTGAACGCTCCCGAGCGCAGGTGCGCGGTCTGGTGCGGCTCCAGGTGGGGAAAGCGCTCGAGAATCGACTGGTAGGCGCCGAGGAAGAAGCCGCCGGTGCCGCACGCCGGGTCGCAGATGCGGTCGTCGGGGCCGGGCAGCATCACGTCGACGATGGCCGAGATCAACGCCCGCGGCGTGAAGTACTGGCCCGCCCCGCGTGCACCCTCCTGCGCGGTCTTCTCGATCAGGCCCTCGTAGGCGTCGCCCTTCAGGTCGGCGTCGAGGCTCAACCACTCGTGGCGGTCCACGAACTCCTTGATGAGCCGCTCCAGCTTCGCCGGGTCTTGCACCCGGTTGCGCGCTTTGCGGAAGACGACGCCCAGCATGTCTTCGCCCGTCCCGAGCTCTTCGAGGATCGTGCCGTAGTGCTGCTCCAACTCGGCACCCGAGCGCCGCAGCAGCGACGGCCAGTCGGAGCCAGCGGGCACCACGCGCTGCCCTTTGAGATGCTCGAACTGCTCGTCGGCCATCTTCAGGAACAGCAGATAGGTGAGCTGCTCCAGATACTCCCCGTACGACAACCCGTCGTCCCGCAGAACGTCGCAGAAATCCCACAGCCTCTGCACCAAGGCCTTCGGATCGGCGGTCACGTTCTCGCCTTCCGGCGTGCTGGCTTGGCTGGCCGGGATGCGGCGATGTGCTCGAGCAGCACCGACGCAGGCTCATCATCGGGGTCCTGCCGCACGAGCCGCCCGGAGAACGCCGCCGCCAACACCGAATGGCGGAGTTCGGCGATCCCACGTTGCGTTCCTGTGACCTCGTGTCGAAGAACTTCAGCGGACGACCGCAGAGCGTCTGCGTTTCGTACGACCTCGTCTTGGGCATCAGGGGACGGAATCGGGAGCGAAACTCTCTCGATCATTCTCTGGTTGACCTTGTAGATCCCAGCGGTAGTTCTGGCCTGAGACTCGAGTTGTCTTCTCACAACCTGACTGTTCCAGACGAGACTGAGAAACCTGGGCCGAATTCGAGACCTGTCGACCCGTGCCCGAATCAAGGTGTCCGGGTAGGCCACCGCGGGTACGTCTGCCGGGACCAGTCCACCCAGACCGACCAAGTGAAGTGATCCGTTGCCGCGCGAGATCAGGAAGTCATCTGGCTCCACCTTGTACCGTGCGGGATCCACGTCGCCAAAGTCTCCCTGCTTGGTCTCATTGGCATCTACTGAGCCATTCCTGAGGCATGTCAGTCGCAGCACCGGAAACCCGCCTGACTCGGCTGTTTGCACTGATTTTCCGTTGCTCAGGCCTTCCGAGAGCACACGATGTAGCGGGACACTGGTCACCGGGAGTTTCTGGAGTTCAATCTGGATCGCCGTCTCAAGGAGTCGGGAGAGCCTATGAATTGAGGCATCAACCAGAGTCTCGGCGGCGTCGAGGCGGGAGAAGTGTTCTTCGATGGCAGCAACGATCCGACCTTGCTCTGAAAATGGCGGTATGACCAACTGGATCGAAGAGGCTGTCGCCTTTGAGATCTCCTTGAATGTCGTGCCGGTACCCATGGCCTGGATTCCGGGGGTGGCGTGACGGAGATACCAGTAGAGATACTCGCTCAGCAGGCCCTCCGGAGGGACAAAACTCTTGCATCCTTGATTCGTGCAGACTGGTCCGGAGGCAATCGCGACATAGCCGATCGGCGCTCGGGAAGAGAAAATGACGGCACCTCTGGGCATGAGTGTCGCGGAGCACGACTCGTATCCCAGTTGTGTGAGGGAGCGCCGGCCCTGCCGAATATACGGGCTCTCCGCGGTTGATGGGGCAGGGGCCGTGATCTGGGGATCTTGAGGGTCCGCGTGCGCGGGTCGGGGTCTCGCGAGTCTGGCAGTAACAGCTGTCGAGACAAGGAGACCCCGATATGGCTGATGTTACGCGTGTGCTGGCAGGGTTGGAGGAGTTCGAGGTGACCGGCGCGGCGGAGACCGCCGCTGGTGTGTTGGAGGTGGCGGTGCGCGTGGCGCGCCCGGATGCGGCGTGCCCGCACTGCGGGACGTTCTCGCGGCGGGTCAAGGAGTATCGCACTCAGCGGGTGCGCGACGGTCGGAGCTATGAGCGCCCGACGGTGTTGGTGTGGACGAAGCGGCGGTTCCGCTGTGAGGCGCCGCGCTGTGTTCGATCCTTCACCGAGTCGACGCGCCAGGTGCCGCGGCGGCGCCGGGTGACCGCCCGGTTGTGCGCGGCGATCGCCCGAGCCGCCTGGGACCGCTCGACCGCCGCGGTGGCGCGGACCTTCGGGGTGGGCTGGGCGACGGCGTGGCGGGCCATTGAGGCGGCCGCGCGGCGCAGACTCGCCGGCCGGCCCCAGGTGCCGCCGCGGCGCTTGGGCATCGACGAGACGACGTTCCGGCGACATCGCAGCTTCATGACCGGCCTCGTGGACCTCGACGGTCCCCACCTGTGGGATCTCATCGAGGGCCGATCCAAGAAAGTGCTGGTCGAGCGGCTGAAGGCAGCCGGGGTGGGTGTGCGCAACATCGAGGCGGTGGTGATCGACCCCTACGCCGGCTACAAGGCCGCAGTGCGCGACGCGGCGCCGCAGGCGACGCGCATCGCCGATCACTTCCACATCGTCGCTCTCGCCAACACGGCGCTCAGCGACGTGCGAACCCGACGCCAACAGGAAATCACCGGGCACCGCGGCCGCAGCGGCGACCCGCTCTACGCCGTGCGCCGGGACCTGCTGCGCGCCCGCGAGAAACTCACCGACGCAGCCTGGGGGCGCCTCGACGCCGCCTTCAGGGCCGACTGGTGGGACGAACTCGCATGCGCCTGGACGCTCAAAGAGATGCTCCGAGACCTCTACGCCAGCGCCGACCGCGCCGCCGCCGAGGCGGCGCTGGCGGACTGGTACCACCACGCCGGCGCCTTCGACGTGACCGAGACGAACCGCCTCGCCCGCACCCTGCGCGCGTGGCAACCCGAACTGTTGGCCTACTTCGACGAGCGGCTCACCAACGGGCCCACCGAAGGCATCAACCGGATCATCAAAGCAGTCAAACGCCAAGGCTTCGGCTACACCAACGCCGACAACTACCGCCTCCGCGTCCTGTACCGCTGCGCATGACACACTGAGACCGCCAGACAACCGAACCCCACCTGCCCCATCAACCGCGGAGAGCCAATATACGTGCCCTCGTGGCGAGAGAGATCGTCAGGGGTGACCCAAGAAACGTCGCCCCCCCAGTTGTCAGCGATGCCCGTTTGCGGAGTACTACCTCCGACGACATCGCAGACGTCGTCAATCCGAACTCTGGCCCAGCCGGAGGGCACCGTCTCGCTCACGCGACCAGCGTCTCGGTTAGTTCGCCCATCAGGGGGACGAGTTCTGTTCCGAACAGTTGGCGGGCTCGGCCGTAGCCGCCGTGGGTGCTGAAGGGTGGGCCTTGGAGGTCGGGGGGTGCGATCGTGAGGCTGGTGGCGAGGTGGTCGCGGATCAGGCTGAGGTAGGCGATCTGCTGGTCGGTCAATTCCCGGCCGGCGTTTCGTTGTTGCTGTAGCCAGGCTTCGAAGCGTTCGTTGACGAGGTCGGGGTAGGCGACGAGTTCGTCGGTCAGGCCGATGGCGTAGCGGACGAGGCTGACGAGGTCGCTGTTCACGCGGTTGCCCGAGCCGCGGACCTTGCTGGCGTCGAGGGTTTCGTAGGCGGCCCAGAGGTCCACGGTGCTCCAGCGGTGGGGTGGGCGGGCGATTGCATGGGCGAGTTCTTTGATGTCGGTATAGATGAACCCGCCGCGGGGTTGGTCGTAGAGCACCTGCAGGGCGGTGATTTGGTCGCGGTTCTCGTCGATGAAGTCTCGGAACGATTCCACCTGGCGGCGGGCCCGGTCGGCGGCGTCGATGGAGAACTCCCCAGTGATGATCTTGTCGACCGACGCGGAGTCGATCATCTGCTCGTAGCTGCGGCGAACGTCGATCAGCTTCTCCCGCAGTTGCGGGTTGCCGGCGAGGGGTTGCAGGGCCTCGCGCACGATCTGTTCCCGGGCGGCGGCGACCTGCTCGACGGTGGGGTCGTCGGTGCCGGCGGCCTCGGCGGCCGCTTGCACGTGGCGGTCGGGGTCGAGCGCTTCGACGAGTTGGTGGGCGAGGGAGCTGAGGCTCATCCCGGCGATCTTCTCCACCGCGGCTCGGTCCTCGGCGGTCATGCGCTGGTCGAGTCGGGCCAGGCGTGACGCCACCGACGACACTGTGGCCTCGTCGGTGGAGCCGAGGCCGATGCGGCTCAGCAGCTTGTCGAAGCTCTCGTGGCGGTTGCGCTCAAGTGGCACGGTGTCGTGCAGGTCGTCGTCGGTCACGCCGACAGCGTCGACGAGCACGAAGCGGTCCTTCACGGTGGCGTCGGGCGTGACGGCCCGCAGGTCGTTGGGGTCGATGACCCGCACGCCGCGCCCCTTCATCTGCTCGAAGTAGTTTCGGCTCTTCACTCGCCGCATGAACACCACGCACTCGATGGGCTTCACGTCTGTGCCGGTGGCGATGAGGTCCACGGTCACCGCGATGCGGGGGTTGTAGGCGTTGCGGAACTGCGCCAGCAACTCCTCGGGGCGGTGACCCGAATCGCCGGACCGGTAGGTGATCTTCACCGCCGCCTCGTTGCCGAGGCCGAACTCCTCCCGCACCGTCTGCACGATGTCATCGGCGTGGCTGTCGTCCTTGGCGAAGATCAGCGTTTTGGGGACGTTGGCGAGAAGGCCGCCGGCGCGCCGCTTGCGGTCGGGGAACATCACCGGCAGCGAGTCCCGCAGCGTCGCCACGACGGTGCGGATCTGGTCAGTCGCCACCACCCGGCGATCCAACTCGGCGGCGTCGTAGTCCACCTCCGCGTCGATCCGCTCGAGGCGCTGGCTGCGGGTCAGGCGATCGCGGAACTTCGCCACGAACCCCGCCGGCACCGCGCCGCCGCCCTCGGTGATCTCGGTGCGGATCCGGAACACGTCGAAGTCCACGTTCACCCGATCCGCTACCGCCTCGGCGTGGCCGTACTCGGTCACGAGGTTCTGCTGGAAGAAGGCGTGGGTCTGGATGCCCGGCGTGGCGGTCAATCCGACGATGAACGCGTCGAAATACTCCAGCGCCTGCCGCCACACCCCGTAGATGGAGCGATGGCACTCGTCGACGACGATCACGTCGTAGGACTCGACGGGCACCCTCGGGTTGTAGACCACCTCGACGGGCTGCTCGGGCGCCATGTCGCCACCGGACTGCTCATCGAGGGCGTCGTCCAGCTCCTCTCCCCGCAACAGCGAGTACAACCGCTGGATGGTCGACACGTGCACCTTCGTGGCCCCCTCGCCGGCCATGTCCAACTGCGACGACGTGAGCCGGCGCACGTTGTACAACTCGGTGAACTTGCGGCCGTCGTCGGGCGTGTCGAAACCCTCGAACTCCCGCACGGCCTGAACGCCCAGATTCGCCCGATCCACCAAGAACAGCACGCGCTGCGCCCCGGCGTGGCGGACCAGCCGGTACACCGAGTTGACGGCCGTGAACGTCTTGCCCGCACCCATCGTCATCTGGATCAGCGCCCGCGGCCGGTTGTCCCGCAGCGACGCCTCCAAGCCACGGACCGCCTCGGCCTGAGCGGGCCACAGCCCCCGAGGATCCAGATCGGGCAACAACTGCAGACCGCCGCGCAACGTTCCCACACCGGTCTCGATCCGATCTTCGACCCAACGCGCCAGGGTCTCGGGCCGATGGAAGCTGAACACCCGCCGGGACGTCGGCACCGGATCCAGACCGCAGGTGAACCGCGTCTCCACGCCGGTGGACTCGTAGCCGAACGGCAGCACGCCATCCACCTGGAACATCGGCAGCTCACCGGGATACGACTGCCGGTAACCCAAGGTCTGCGACTCCACACCCGTCAGCGTCGTCCCCACCGGCTTGGCCTCGATCACCCCGACGGCCTGGCAATCCACGAACAGCACGTAGTCGGCCCGACCCTTGCCGAGTTGTACCTCCCGCACCGCCACCCCCCGAGCCGCCGCGACTGCCGCGTGCTGGTGGTCGTGCAAAACCCAGCCACAAGCCACCAACCGCGCGTCGATCTCCCGTCGAGCCTTCCGCTCGGGAGTGAGGCCGCCAGCGGAGCAGTCAGTCACGACCTCTGCCAGACCCCAGAGTGCGCTCTCTCGGACACGCAATACCGCTTCCCCTCATCGCGAGGATCATCGCAACGATGCGACAAATCTTCAACCCAGGACGACCGCTGATGCAGACCAAGTCTCTGTCTTGGCGATCGATATGCCGTCGAAGTTCGCGGCAGGCAAGGCGGCATCGGTTGCCTACCTGTCACACGCTGCGATTAGAATTAGGGCATAACCCCCTGAGCGCTTCGCCGCTCAGGACCCGGGGCCCCTCCTTGTGAGGGGCCCCTGTCATTTCCATGCCACCGGCCGGCTCAACGTGTGAGATGACCCCGGCACTCGAACCTCGTCGGGCATCTGGCACTGCTCCAAGAGTTCAGCGCGAATTGGCTTCGCCCACGACGCGACGCTCTCCAAGTCACGCGAGACCGTCTTTAGCGGGCTAAGAGCGCGCGCGGATAGGGGTTGACGTGGGGTTTTGGGTGTGTGGTGGGTGCCATCCACCAGTTGAGGCTCTGTGTCGGCTTTTCTGCCGGTTGGAACATCAACCCAACTGGTGGAGGCAGGCTCATTATGCGCGCGTTGGATCAGGAAGTGAAAGATGCGGTGTGGGCGGCAGCCGAGCCGTTGTTGCCGCAGCGGCCCGATTCCCACCCGTTGGGCACGCACCGCCGCCGGGTGCCGGACCGGGTGTGTTTCGAGGGAATCCTGGTGCGGTTGGTGACGGGCTGTTCGTGGCAGACCGCCGAGCGCCTGTTGGGCTGCGCCGTCTCGGACACGACGCTGCGGGCGCGCCGCGACGAATGGATCGCCGCCGGCATCTTCGAGGATCTGGTCGACGAGGCGCTGGGGGCCTTTGACCGCATCGTGGGCCTGGACCTCACCGAAGTCGCCGTCGACGGGTCCGCCCACAAAGCCCCCAGCGGCGGTCCCGGCACCGGCCCAAACCCCACCGACCGGGGCAAATCCGGTTGGAAGTGGTCTCTGCTCACCGACGCCGCCGGCATCCCGGTGGGCTGGGCCGCCGACGGCGCCAACCGCCACGACCAGGTCCTGTTCGAACCCACACTCGCCGCCGCCGACCGCGGCCTGCTCTGTGACATCGAGACCCTGCACCTGGACCGCGGCTACGACAGCGCCCCGGTCCGGGCCGCCGCCGCCGAGGCGGGCATCGACGACATCATCTGCGCCCGCCGACGACCACGCGGCACCGCCACGCACAAAACCACCACCCCACTCGGGCTGCGATGGCCCGTCGAACGCACCAACTCGTGGCTGTCGAACTTCGGACAACTCCGCCGCAACACCGACCGATACCCCCACCACCGACTCGCCCAACTCGCCCTCGCCATCGTCCTACTCATCTGCATCAAACTCATCGACTGGCGAAACCGCTGGTCACCACCTATCCGCTAACGCTCTAAGCACACCGACGTGATGCCCGTCTCCGACAGCGAGTTCGATCGCAGGCCGAAGATCCGAGTCGTTCGACACGACGAGCGCGCAGTCACAGGCACCTCGGTAGAAGTCGCGCAGGAGATGCGACGCGATCGCGACATCGGTGAACTTCTCCTGCGGCAGCTCGACAAGAGCCTTCCACGGCCACGACTCGTGAGTCGCGAAGTGGGCGCGGTGGTCGCTGAGCATCCCTGCCGGGGGCCTTGGGCGGAGCCGGTCCTCCCAGTCCCCTTTGATGAGATCGACCGCCAAGCGTCGGGAACCTTGAACTTACCCTCCAGCACTTCGACGCCGGTCGCGCGGACCGCCCGGATGAGCACACGCTGGCGTCGCGGGGCGTCGGGATCCTCTGCAGCCTTCTCCGAAATCTGAGATGTGAAGTACTTCACCGTTCTCACCGTGCCGGCCCGTGGCACGAGACGATTCGCCAGAACTCTGAAGTCGACCCACTTCGTATCCGGGCGACGACGAACCGCCGGATAGAAGTTCAACCCATCGACGTACACGATCCAGTTCGCGCCGGCCGGAACTCGCTCGCTCATCCGACCAACCTGCGACCGATCAATTCCTCGACGACCGACAATTCTACAGACCAGCAGCACATGCCTTGACTCGGCGCTTCACGACGGGCGGCATGCCGGCCTCTCGCTGGACCTTGGCGACCGAGAACACTTCACGAGTCCCCGACCCGGGCGCACTTGCCGGTCCCCGCCCGCGGGTCGATCCACGGAGGGACTAACGAGGCACCTTCTCGCCGCATTCCTCCGAGCAGCCGCAATCGCGGTGTGATTCAGTTCAGGTCGAGGACTGTGCGTAGCGCAGCGTCGACGGCCCATTGCTCGGCGGCGCTGAGATTGCCGACCGGGTCGCCGAGGCGGCTGGAGTCGACGGCCCCGGTTTGCTCGACGAGGACGCGTGTCGCCACCTCACCGATGGAGACCTCGGGGCGGAACGAGGCCGCACTGGCGCGGCGCGAAGTCGGCGCCACCAGAACCACCGAGCGGGGAAGCAGGGCGTCGGTCTGGACGATGACGCCGAATCGGCGCCCCTGCTGCTCGTGCCCGGTGCCCCTGGGTAGGCGAAGCGGGCGAATCTCACCGCGGCGCACGCAGTTCCTCCATCATCGCCGCCGCCTCCCGCATCTCGCGGCGATCCGCCTCGTCGGCCTCGAGCGCCGCGGCCTCCGCCGCCAGGGCCCGACGCTCGGTCAGGCGCTCGGCGGCGGCAACGACCGAACTGCGAATCGCTTCCGAGCGGGTCATGCCAGTGGCTTCGAGTCGCAGCAACGCCCGATGCGACTCATCGTCGAACCGGACCGAGAAGGCGACACCCATCCCGCCGACTGTATCACAGAACGTGATACCCACATTTCGCAGCCCGGCCACTGGGCGCCGGGGTCACCCGATCGGTGTTGTAGTCCGCTCGGGCGGTGCCGTTCCCGACGACGATTCGCCGCGCCCCCGGCAGGATTCGAACCTGCGGCCTTGGGATTAGAAGTCCCCTGCTCTGTCCCCTGAGCTACGGGGGCGGGGAAACCAGTCTACGAACCGGTTGAGGGACCAGCCGACTCGGCCCGACATCGGCGATGCGGGCAACGCTTGACGCGGAGCCCGCAAGCAGGGCCGCCTGCACCGGACCCTGCCCGTGGCGCCGCCGACGTCGGAGCCGCTGGCCACCGGATGCTCGCCGGCGAAGCCCGAACCGACCCGGCCGCGGTCATGGCCACAGCCCAGCTCCGGCAGACAACCCGTCTCGGTCGTCGCAGCCTGACCGCGCCGACCGGGCCGGGAGATGCCCGCGATCGGACAGGGCCGCGATCTCAATGTGACATTGGTCACATCAGAATCGCCAGTCGCCGTGCGGCCGCTCGACCGGATCGCCGAGCCCGCTGACCTGGGGTTTTCGTTGCACGAGCCGGGCCGACCCTGCGGTCACTTGAATCTATTTCGCTATGTACGGGAAACTAGACATACGAATGTTGGTACTCTGTCTTACCCATACTATATGATGAGGAGAAATATTCAAGAGGGTTTGCACGCCGCTGATGCGGTGCAGCGAGCCGAGAGTTGAGAGAGGGGGCGACGGACAGGTGAGTGATGCTCCGATCCGTACTGGCACGAACAGTGCTCGCCGGGCCGGCGAGTGGGCGGAGTTCGGCGAGTGGCTGGATTCTCCCCCACTGCTGCACAAGGTGGATCTGGGTGTCCTGCAAGAGCGTTTGGGATTCATGGCCCGGGCGCGGGCATCGCTGGCCGCGCTGGAGGCCGACGTGATCGGCGAGATCTCCCGCCGCGAGGGCGACTCTGCCGCCGAGGAGATGTTGTGCCGCGAGCAGAAGCGCTCCCGCTCGGGGGCGCGTAAGGCCGTCAAGACCGCCGCGCAGTTGGAGTGGGCGCCCAAGGTGGCGGACAAGCTGAAGGAAGGCGCGATCACCCCCGAAGCTGCGGGCCTGATCCTCGACGCCGCCGCCGAGACCCCGGTGGACCACGGTGAGTTGCTCACGGCTGCCGAGGAAGAACCCGATGACCGGTTCCGGCGCACGCTGAAGGACCACATCAACGAGCGCACGAGCGACCAGGAACTCGAGGAACGGCGGGCCCAGCAGCGGCGGCGGCGGCGCGCCTCGATCTCGGAGCAGTCCGATGGGATGTTCCACCTGTTCGCCCAGTTGGATCCGCTCACCGGCAACCAGGTGCGCGCCGCGCTGGTCGCCAAGTCCGACGAACTGTTCCGCAACGAGGACACCACCGACCGGGCCACCGCCCCGCAGCGGTTCGCGGACGCGCTCGCAGGACTCATCTGCAACAACACCGGCGCCGGCGCGCCACCCGGGGTGGAGCTGATCGTGCTCGCCGACTACGACCTCCTGCACGAACAGATCACCGATGCCCGCCTCGCCGACGGCACCCGCCTCACCGAAGCCGAAACCCTCGCCACCGCCTGCGACGCCAAGATCCTGCCGGGCATCTTCAACAAGCACACCGGCAACGTCCTCCTCGGCCGCTCCCATCGCAAAGTCAGCCCACGACTCCGCAAGCGCCTCATCGCACGCGACGGCGGCTGCATCGGCTGCAGCGCCCACCACAAGATCTGCGAGGTCCACCACCTCAAGCACTGGAGCCACGGCGGCGAAACCATCCTCGAGAACACCTGCCTGCTCTGCTGGCGCTGCCACCACGTACGCGTCCACGAACTCGGCGAGCAAGTCACCCGCCATCCCAACGGTCGCCTCAGCCTCGCACCACCCACCGATACCCCGAACCCCCCTAGACCCGAGCGTCCACCCGGGAGACGGCCCGAACCGCCACCCCAACCTCCCCCGGGAAGGGGACCTCGGTCGCCAGGCGACCCCCTTGCCGGCCACGCCACCGCCGGCCCGAGGACGCATGCTCCCGAACCCGGAAACCGGCACGCGGACCATCACCCAGGCGACCGCCGCCGGCATAGACCGCCCCCGAAACCAGAGCCGAGCCGAACCAAGGCCACAACCCTGCCGTTCCCGACTCCCAGGAAGCCCACAGCGCCCCACGCCGAGAACTGAAGGCCATGCCGGGCCGCACCGCACGCGACCCCCTCCCCTGCCGGAACAACAACGTCACCCTGGTGCCGCACGCTGCTGGGGTATTGGAGGATTGTCGGTCATGCAATCCCCTCCCCCGCCGGAACGACAACGCGACGTCCCGCGGAGCAGCGTCGGCAGCGTCGGGACCGCGGCCGAGGACCTCGGAAGGGGGCTCGGAGCTAGTTGGTCTCCAGCCAGCGGGACAGGAGCTGGCGGGCTATGACCAGCTTCTGGATCTCGTTGGTGCCCTCGCCGATGATCATCAGCGGGGTGTCCCGGTAGTAGCGCTCGACGGGGTACTCGGTGGTGTAGCCGTAGCCGCCGTGGATGCGCATGGCGTCGGTGGCGATCTCGTAGGCGGCTTCGGAGGCGAAGAGCTTCGCCATACCCGCCTCCAGGTCGATACGGTGCCCCTCGTCGTAGCGGCGGGCGGCGTCGTAGGTGAGCAGCCGTGCGGCCTGAAGCTTCGTGGCCATCTCGGCCAGCATGAATCGCACGGCCTGGTGCTCGAAGATGGGCCGACCGAACGTGTGGCGCTCCTGGGCATAGGCCATGGCGGCGTCGAAGGCCGCCTGTGCCACCCCGACGGCGCGGGCTGCGATGTTCACCCTGCCCAATTCGAGCGCGGCGAGGGCATAGCGCAGGCCATTGCCCAGACCCTCGGCGCCACCCAACATGTTGGCGTCGGGAACCCGGTGGTCGACGTAGGACATCTCCACCGTCTCGACGCCCTTGTAGCCGAGCTTGTCGATCTCCCGGCTGATGGTGAGTCCCCCGTCGGCCGGCCCCGGGGTTTTCTCCACGATGAAGCACGTGATCCTGTCGTCGGGGGTGCGGGCCAGCAGCATGACCAGGCCAGCGCGCATCCCGTTGGTGACCCACATCTTGGTGCCGTTCACGATCCACTCGTCGCCGTCGGGGACGGCCCGGCAGCGGATGTTCTGCGTGTCGCTGCCGGCATCGGGCTCCGACAGCGAGAACGCCGCCCGCAGCGAGCCACTCACCATGCGGGGCAGGAAGCGCCGCCGCTGCTCGTCGGTGCCGGACCGGCTGATCATGGCAACCGCCAGCTTGTGCGAGTTGAGGATCCCGGCGAGCGACATCCAGCCCCGAGACAGCTCCTCCACGATGCGGGCATACGTCACCGCGTCGAGGCCGAGCCCACCGTAGGCCGGGTCGATCGTGGCGCCGAACAGGCCGAAGTCGCACATCCGGGCGAACATCGCCTCGGGGAACTCGTCGGCGTGCTCGAGTTCGCTCGCCGCGGGCACGACCTCCCGATCCACCCAAGCCGCGATGGTGGCGACCAGTTCGTCGGCGACTTCCGGATCGATGCTCACGCGGCGGGATGCTACAGCCCCGCCGTCACGCCACCCGGATCCCGCGTCTCGACGATCCGCACCGCACCACATGGCCTGCTACAGCAATCCGCGCAGGACACGAGGGCACCCTCGCGGTAGCCTGCACTCATCGAGGACCCGCAATGAAGCCCCCGGCCTCTGACACCTCGGACGCCAGCCGCCCGGCATACCGTCTCGAGGACCGGTACCTGCGCGACGAGGGCCGGGTCTTCGCCTCCGGGGTTCAGGTCTTGGCGCGCCTTCCGTTCGAGCAGCTTCGCCGGGACAGAGCGGCGGGTCACAACACGGCGGCGTTCGTCTGCGGGTATCCGGGCTCTCCCCTGGCACTGTTCGACACCGAGATCACCCGCGTGGCGGGCCTGGCCGAAGCCGACGGCCTGCAACTCGTCCACCAGCCCGGGCTGAACGAGGAACTCGCCACGGCCGCGGTCATGGGCAGCCAGCTCGTCAGCGGGTTCAGCGAGCGTCGCCACGACGGCGTCCTGGGCATGTGGTACGGCAAGGCTCCCGGGCTGGACCGGGCCTGCGATGCGATGCGCCACGCGGTGCTGGTCGGGGCCGCCCCGCTGGGCGGGTGGGTGGCGCTGGTAGGTGATGATCCGCACGCCAAGTCGTCCACAGTGGGGAGTTCCTCCGACGGCACGCTGGTGGCGCTGCGCATGCCCTTCCTGGTGCCGGGCGACCCGCAGGAGGTGCTGGATCTGGGGCGCCACGCCATCGCGCTGTCCCGCTCCTGCGGCGTCGTGACGGGGCTGCGCATCGTGGCCGCGGTGGCCGACGGCACCGGGTCGGTGGATCTGCGTGGCGGCGACGCTTGGCGCGGGATGCGGGGCAACGGCAGCGCGCTCTCCAGGGCGCCGTACCGCCTCCCTCTCCTGCCCGGACACGACGGCCTCCCCGAGCCTTACGTGCACCAACCCGACGGCAACCTGATGCCGCCGTACACCAACGACATCGAACGCGACCTCGTGGAGACCCGGCTGGAACTCGCCCGCAGCTACGGCTCTCTCAACGACTTGAACCGGATCATCACACCCCGCGGTCCGGCACGTGTGGGCATCGCCGCCTCCGGCAACTGCTACCTCGAGATGCTGGAGGCGCTGCGGCTGCTGGGCCTGTCGACGCTCTCCGACATAGCCGGCGCCGGGATCCGTCTGGCGAAGGTGTCGCTCCCCTACCCCATCGACCCCGCGTTCGTGCGCCGCTTCGCCGACGGCCTGGCCGAGATCATCGTTCTGGAGGAGAAGGATCCGTATCTGGAGCTCTTCATCAAGGACGCCCTCTACCCGCTCGCCGAACGGCCCGTCGTGGTGGGCAAGCAGGACGACCGGGGTCGACCCTTGCTGCGCCGCCACGAGGGCTTGGACGCCGACGCGCTGGCCGGCCCACTGCACTCCCGGCTGTCGACGCACCTGAGCGGTGACCGGCTCGTGTCACCCCCGGTTGTTACTCGCCGTAAGCGTCCCCTGGAGATCTCCGCCCGCCGGACCCCGTACTTCTGCTCGGGCTGCCCGCACAACTCCAGCACCCGCGTGCCCGACGACACGCTCGTCGGCGTCGGTATCGGCTGCCACGGGATGGTCGCGCTCATGGAGCCGGAAAGGGTCGGACAGTGGAGCGGGGTGTGCTCGATGGGCGCCGAGGGAGCCACCTGGGTGGGCATGTCGCCCTTCATCGAGCGCGATCACTCGGTGCAGAACCTGGGCGACGGCACCTACGCCCACTCCGGCCAGCTCGGCATCCAGTTCGCCGTGGCATCCGGCGTGAACATCACGTTCAAGCTCCTGTACAACGGGGCCGTCGCCATGACCGGAGGGCAGGATCCCACGGGCATCGTGGGCGTCCCGGAGATGGCCAGGATCCTGCTGGCGCAGGGCGTGCGCGAGGTGCTCATCACCACCGAAGACCTGAGCCGCTACAAGGGCGTCACGCTGCCGACGGGCGTGGAGGTCTGGGACCGGCGGCGCATGATCGAGGCCCAGGAGCACCTGCGCGCCGTCGAGGGCGTGACCGTCCTGATCCACGACCAGTTCTGCGCGGCGGAACTGCGCCGGGCCCGCCGCCGGGGCCAGAAACCCACGCCGAAAACCCGGGTGCTCATCAACGAGCGGGCCTGCGAAGGCTGCGGCGACTGCGGCGACGTGAGCAACTGCCTCTCGGTGCAGCCGGTACTCACGCCCTACGGGCGCAAGACCAAGATCGACCAGACCTCCTGCAACTTCGACTATTCGTGCACCGACGGCGACTGCCCCTCCTTCGCCACGGTGCGGCCCGCCCGTGCCGGCCGCCAGCGACGGCTCGCCCGCAAGGCGGCCGCGGCGACGAGCCCCGAAGCGACCCGGGTGCGCCCGCAGCCGCCGGACGACATCGCCGAACCACTCCCCGCCGTTCCCGACAACATGACCGTGCGGATGGCAGGCATCGGGGGCACCGGCGTGGTCACCGTCTCGCAGCTCCTTGGAACCGCGGCCCTGCTGAGCGGGCGGCACGTGCAGGGACTCGACCAGACCGGCCTCTCTCAGAAGGCCGGGCCGGTGGTCAGCGACGTGCGCATCAGCACCGGAGGATCGATCTCCTCCAACAAAGCCGCCGCAGGGATGGTCGATCTCTACCTGGCGTTCGATCTTCTCACCGCCGCCGGTCCGGGTCCGATCGCCGGCGCCTCCTCACAGCGGACCCTGGTCGTGGCGTCCGTGACGCCCACGAGCACCGGTCAGATGGTTGTACACCCCGAACAGGGCTACCCGAGCACGGCCGACCTGCGAGCGCACGTCGACACCCACTCGCGGGCAGCCGAGAATCGCTGGGTGGACGCCGGGGCCATCATCCGCCGCCTGTTCGGCAACACCACCTCTGCGAACGTCTTTCTCGTGGGCGTCGCCTACCAGTGCGGCGCGCTGCCGATCACGGCGGCTTCGTTCGAGTCGGCCATCGACCTGAACGGCGTGGCGACCGAGCGCAACCGCGAGGCGTTCCGCTGGGGTCGCCAGTGGGTTCTGGACCCCGAGGGAGTGGAACTGGCAGCGGCGAACGCCGCCTCGAGGGAGAGCGCCCCTCCCCCCGACGACGCCGCCGACGCCGACGAGCAGGTCGGGCCCACCGATCCGCTCGCACGCGCCGTACGCCGGCAACTCGACCCGATTGCCGAGCGCACCGGTCTGGGCGTTCTGCTGGAGATGCTGGCCGCCGACCTGACCGGCTACCGGTCGGCCGCCTATGCCGCGGAGTTCCTGCGCTTCGTCGCAGAGGTCGCCGACGCCGAGGACGACCTGGACGGCTGGGACCTGACCGAGACCGTGGCCCGCAGCCTGCACAAGCTGATGGCCTACAAGGACGAGTACGAGGTGGCCCGGCTGCTCCTGGCGCAGGAGGCAACCACCGGAGCCGAAGCGGTCGCCGGGCCGGGTGCCCGGGTGGTCTGGCACCTGCATCCGCCGTTCCTGCGCTCCCTGGGGATGTCCCGCAAGCTGAAGCTGGGACGCTGGGGCCGGCCGCTGCTCGTGACGCTGCGGGCCGGCAAGCGCCTGCGCGGCACACCCCTCGACCTCTTCGGCTACGCGAGCGTGCGGCGCTGCGAGCGCCGGCTGCCGGGTGAGTACCGGGCGGCGATCCGCAAACTATTCGGCACCCTGGACAGCGCCAACCGGGCTGAGGCGGTCGCCATCGCCGATCTGGTGGATCAGGTGCGCGGCTACGAGCACCTCAAGATGCGGCGGGTTGCGTCATACCGGGAGGAACTCGACAGCCGGGTGGCGGAGTTCACCGCCTCGGTACCGGTGGGAAGCGGCGCCTAGAAGCTGCGGGCTGCATGGTGCGGCCCAGCCGCCGGCGAATGGATTCCGGCCTTCGCCGGAATGACGGGAACGGCCCTCGCCGGAATGACGGGAACGGCCTTCGCCGGAATGACGGGAACGCCAGGAGACCTCAGGCCTCGGCGTCCTCCAGGGACTCGACGCCAAGATAGCGGCGCTGCGCGTCGGCATCGGCCAGCAACTCCCGGGCACTGATCTCGGTCTCGATGTGCCCCGAGACCATCACCACCTGGCGCTCGGACACGGCGGTGGCCACGCTGAGGTTCTGCTCCACCAGCAGCACAGCGATCCCCTCGTCGACCAGTCGCCGCGATGTCGCCACGAGTTGCTCGACGATGGTGGGCGCCAGCCCCTCCGAGGGCTCGTCCATCAGCATCAGGTCGGCGTTCAGCAGTAGTGCCCGGCCGATGGCGAGCATCTGCTGCTCGCCGCCCGACAGTTTCGTTGCGCTCAGTTTCTTGCGTTCCGCCAGGCGCGGGAAGAGTTCGTAGACCTCCGTCGGCGTCCAGCGCTTGCCGCGCGCGGCCCGGGCCAGCATCGCCAGGTGCTCGTCCACGTTAAGTGACGTGAAGAGCCGCCGACCCTGGGGGACGTAGCCGATGCCGGTGGCGGCGACGCGGTACGGCGGCAGGCCGACCAACTCGACTCCCCGGAATCGTATGGAGCCACCCATGACGGGCAGCAGGCCCATGATGGCGTTGCAGAGCGTGGTCTTACCCATCCCGTTGCGGCCGATGACCGACACGGCCTCCTGCCCCATCTGCAGATCGACGCCGTGCAGGACCTGCGCCTGCCCGTAGCCGACGTCCAGGCCCGAGATCTCCAGCAGCGACTCACTCATGGGCGATCCCCCGTCCCAGGTAGATGTCGTGCACCTGGGGATTGGCGCGAATCTCGTCGGGCGTTCCCTCGACGATCTTGACGCCGTCGTGCATCACAACGACCCGCTCGGCGACCCGCAGCGCCACGTCCATGTCGTGGTCGATGAGCAGCAGCGTCACCTGGCGGTCCAGCGACAGCAGCAACTCGGTGAGGCGTTCCCGCTCACCGCGCGACAGTCCGGATGCGGGCTCGTCGAGCATGAGCACCCGAGGTTCGGTCACCGTTGCCAGGCCCAACTCCAACTGGCGCTGCTCGCCGTGGGACAGGTCGGCAGTGAGGCTGTCGAGACGGCTCTCCAGCCACACGTTGGTCGCCGCCTGCCGGGCACGGTCGCGATAGGCGGCGTCACGCCGTCCCATGCGCAGGCGGAAGCGCCGGCCCTCCTTGCCCAGCACAGCCAGGTAGAGGTTCTCCTCCACCGTGAGGCCGGCGAACAAGCGGGAGCGCTGGTAGGTGCGGGACATGCCCAGTTGCGGCCGCCGCCGGGCCGGCAACTCCTCCACGTTGAGGCCGTCCACCTCGATGGTGCCGGCCGTGGGCCGCAGATCGCCGGCCACGACGTTGAACAGCGTCGTCTTGCCGGCTCCGTTGGGCCCCAGAATGACGAGGCGTTCGCCCTGAGCGACATCGATGTCGATGTCGCTCAGGGCGTGGACGCCACCGAAGGACATGCTGACGCCCCGCAGCCGCAGAACGGGTGCGGAGTCCGTCGTCATGGTCATGATCAGTGGCGTCCCTCTACCTCGTGGTCAGTGTGCGTCGGCTAGTTCTGAAGAACGCCGTTGACGACCGGTGTGGCGTTGCCGATCCAGGGAAGGTCGCGCACCTCACAGGGCGGGTAGTCCCTGCTCGGTGACGGATCACCCGTGAACGTGCCGCCGAAGGTCTGATCGACCTGCGGAACGTACGCCACTGTGCTGGAAGCCATGTTGCCGTCGTCGCCCAGGTAGATCCGCCCGACGTACTGGTCCTGGATGGCCGTACGGTTGGAGTCCAGACTGATCTCGCCGAACGCGGCGTCGAGCGTCACGTTGCTGATCGCCTCCCACAACGGCTCGTGGCCGCCGGAAAGGTCGGCCCCGATCGCCTTGAGGCCCTCGATCAGACCCCAGGTGTTGTTGTAGTAGTTCATGTAGAAGGCGTCGAAGTACGCGTTGTCCGCCGGAGCCGGTGAGCCACCGAACGGGATCTCGTCGAAGTGACTGTTGATGATCGCGCGGAACGCCGCCGCCTTCTCGGTCTGCAGGTCGGGCGCGTTGCCGAAGCCGCCGGAGTAGGAACCGATGACGCGGGGACCGATCGCGGTGAACACGTCCGGGATACCCCAGAAGAGGTTGCCCATGTGCTGCTCACCCACGACATCGCCCTGGGCGTCCTCGAACGCGTTCAGAGCCGGCACCAGACCGGCGCCGCCCACGGCCCAGAAGTAGCCGTCGACCTCGTCGGGGCCGGGCAACTGCTCCACGAAACCGGAGTAGTCGGTGGTGTTCAGCGGCGGGTACACCCGGCTGATCACGTCACCGCCTGCGGCGCAGAACTCGGCAATGAAGCCGGCCGTGGAGGTCCAGGCGAAGCTGTAGTCGTCGCCGATGACCGCCGCGGTCTCCCACCCGAGGGTGTTGTGCGCGATGTCGCCGAGACCGGCGTTCCACTGCGCCCCGTCACCGTTGAAGCGGAAGAAGTTGGGCGCACGGACTGCCATGGTGGAGTCCTGCGCACCCGACGTGCCGTTCACGAATGTCTGGTTCGGGTGGTCCTTGGCGTAGTTGGCCACGGCGATGCTCTCGTCACCGGAGAGCGGGCCGATCATGATGTCGGCGCCGATGTCCTCCATGAGACGGCGCGTCTCGCGCAGGGCCGCCTCAGCGGTGTCGTCGGCGCAGCCGATACCGGCCAGCTCGATCGCCACACCGTTGATGGAGGCGTTGCTCCAGCCCGCCTGCGGGGCGTTGCGGTCGTTGACCGTGGCCCCCGCATGCTCGGCCATGGCGGTGACCACGCCGGCCACGTCCCTGTCGTGGAAGGCCCCGAAGGCGCCCTCGCAGTCGGACAGGATGCCGACGTTGATGACCGTGGTCATCTCGTCGTCCATGTCGTCGGCTTCAGCCGGCGGCGGTGGCGGTGGCGGTGCAGAAGCCTGCGCCTCCGCCTCAGCAGCAGCCTCACGGGCCGCCGTGGCCTCCGCCTGCGCCGTGGCTGCCTGCTCGCGGGCCGCATCGGCGGCCGCTTGCGCGGCTTCGAGCTGCTCCTCGGCGGCGGCAACCGCCGCCTCGTTGCCGTCAGCGGTCGCCTGCGCCAACTCCGCAGCCGCCTGCGCAGCCTCGGCCGCCTTGAGGGCGGCATCGGCGGCAGCGGCGGCAGCGGCGGCGTCGGTCAGCGCTGCACTCGCCTCGTCCCGGGCGCCCTGCGCGGCAGTCAGGGCCGCGTCGGCGTCCTCGGACCCGGTGTCGCTGGCGCAGGCAGCGGCCAGCAGGGCCAATGCCATGGCCACAACCGACAGCCTGACCCAGGTTGATTGCTTTCGTATGGTTTGCACTATGTCCTCCTTGTGTTCTGTCCGGTACTGCATTCGGTGTTCTCTCGATCCGTGATCGTTGTCGATCAGGCTCGATCTTCTCTACAGGTCGGAAGTACCGCCCTGCTGTTGTCTGCCCTCAGTTTGCGGTGCGTGACTTCCCTCCCCTCTGTGTGTGATCTGCTGTCTTGTGTCTCGTGGTTCGCCGCTCGCTGCGGCCCGATTTCCGCTCCATACTCCTAGCCGCCGACAGGGACTCCGCCCGATCGCCGGGTGGACAGCAGCTTCGACCAGACGTCCCGGGCGGTGTTGCGGTGACCTGCCAGCCAACCCACCAGTCCGGCCGCGCCGATGCCCGCCACGGCGCCCACGATGACACCTGCGATGGCACCGCGGTTGCCCTCCTGCAGGCCCCCGACAGCACCCCAGACCGCGGCGCCGATCAGCGCCAGCGGCAGGGCGCCGCGCACCTTGCGCAACCCCACGACGCCGGCAGGGGACGCCAGCACCAGTACCAGCACGATGGCTCCGACGAGTGTGCGGAAGCGGGCCTCCTCGATGAAGTTGTTGATGAAAACCACGTTGCGCACGTAGTTCTCGAGCGCCACGAAGATGAACGCCCCCAGCCAGGCCCCCTCCAGGACCATCACCCCGCCGATGATCGCCATGACCAGCAGGTTCAGGATGCCGCCCAGATTGATGGCCGTGGGGGCGATGGCTCGCTGCTCCCAGACGTAGAGCACGCCCCCCAGGGACGCCACGAAGGCGGCCAGCGTGAAGGCCCACGTGCGGTGCATGGCCACGTTGTAGCCCAGGGAATTCATGCGCACCGGGTCGTCACGCACCCCCTGCAGGGCCAACCCGAACGGCGTGCGGGAGACGTAGCGCAACAGCAGGTAGACCACCACCGCCACCACGAGGCAGGTGTAGAACAGACGCTCCGGGTTGGTGGTGTTGGTGGGCTCGCCGATGTAAGCGGGGGCGCCCACCTGGTTGACGCCGCCGAAGCCCGAGAGCACCGTCACCTGTACGAAGAAGTAGTAGCCGATCACGCCGTAGGCAAGCGTGATCATGAGGTAGTAGAGCCCGCTGGAGCGGCTGGCCAAGAGCCCCATCAGGAATCCCAGTGCCGTGGTCACGCCGATGCCCAACACCACCCCCACCCATGGGTTCCAACCCAGGTTGAGCCCCTTGCTGCCCCCTTGCGTGACAGCGTTGCCGATGGTGAAGGCGCACACGCCGTACATCAGCGTCTGCGCCAGCGAGATCATCCCCCCGAAGGCGGAGAGGAAGACGATGCTGGCCGCAGCGACGCCGAAGATGAGCGACCGCGTCAGCACCACGTCGACGAAGTAGTGCCGGAACGGGTCGGGGGTGATTGCCTGGAAGACACCCACCAGCACGAGCGCCACGAACAGGATCAGAGCCAACCGGCGGGTGTTTCGGGAGTAGTCGCTCGAACCCATGCCGCCCCGTGTATCGGGGTCGTTGGTACCGCCTCGCAGGCGGGAGAGAATCACGCCGGCCTTCCGAACAGCCCGTAGGGCCGCATGGCCAGGACCAGCGCCAGGATCGCGAAGGTGGCGATGATCGAGTAGTAGGCGTAGTCGGTGGGCAGGTAGGAGGGGGCGAGAGTGGTGGCGAGGCCGTAGAGGAGCGAGCCGGCCGCGGCGCCGCCCAGCGACCCCATTCCGCCGATGATCACGACCACCAGGGAGTGCAGCAGCCACTGCCCGTCCACGCCGGGGGCCAGCGTGGTGACCGAGGAGCCGGCGATCACCCCTCCCAGGCCGGCCAGCGCCGAGCCCAGCACGAAGGCCACGGCGAAGACCTTCTGCACGTTGATGCCCAGGGCCTGCACCATGGCCGTGTCGTCCACACCGGCGCGGATCACCAGGCCGGTGCGGGTCTTCTTCAGCAGCAGCCACAGTAAGCCGCCCACGCCGAGGGCCATGCCGATGACGAACAACTGGTGGATGCCGTAGCGGATTCCGGCGAAGTTCACGTAGCCGTGGATCTCGTGCGTCAAGGTGATCGGCTCGGCAACGCCGCCGAAATGCTGGATCATCTGGTCGCCCATGATGATGGAGAGGGCAATGGTGATGAGCGCCTGGCGCAGGTCCTGTCCCTGGTTCCAGCGCAGGAACACCTGCTGGATCAGCAGCCCCACACCGCTCACGATGACCACTCCGATCACCAGGGGCAGCCACCAGTCGGCCCAACCCACGATGTCACGATCGGGCGTCCCGGTGATCCCGAGGAAGTCGAATTGGTACTCGAGGGCGAAGTAGCCGGCCAGGAGGAACAGCGATCCATGCGCCATCTGCACCGTGCGCATCAGCCCGAAGACGAGGGTAAACCCGGAAGCGACGATGAAGTAGATCCCGCTGATGGTCAGCGCGTTGAGGATGCTCTTCAGGAATTCGCTGGGATTGCTGATGGCAGGGCCGTTGGAGGTGTTGCCGGCCAGGAACACGATCCAGATCACGACGAATGCCACGGCTGCGGAGATCAACAGGCGCGGTATGCGGCGCTGCCAGGGCACGTCCAATCCCAGGCGCCCCAGCACGCCCGACGCCACGTCGGCCACGACGGTACTCACGGTCGGTTCATTCCCATCAGGTCATTGTCCGGTCATCGTCCCCCGTCGACTGATCGGTGCGGCGGCCCGATCATCCCCCCAGAGCCGCAATGACCGTGTCCACGTCGGTCACCGTCGACACGTTTTGCAGAGCGTAGTTGATGGATGCGTTCTGCCAGTCCGCGCTCATCGTGGAGCAGCCGTTCTCGGGCACGACCATGTAGTAGCCCTTGTCGGCGCCCGTGCGCGACGTGTGCTCGATGGACATGTTGGTCCACGCCCCCGTCACGATGACGGTGTCGCGCCCGGTGCCCGCAAGGAGGCTCTCGAGCTTCGTGCCCTCCCAGCCGCTCATACGCATTTTCTCGACGACGAAGTCCCCCTCCTGAGCCTCCAGCCCGTCGGCCGGAGCCGCTCCCCAGGAGCCGCGCACCAACCCGTTCGTGTCATGCACGCCCTGGAAGAGTGGGGCGTTGAGTTTCAGGCCCGGAGCCCCCTCCTCGACGATGTACCACACGTGGATGACCGGTACACCCAGGCCGCGGCAGACGTCGGCAAGGCGGGCCACGTTGGCGACCACGTTCTGCTCGATGGCGTGCTGCGGCGATCCGGACTCGCCGAACGCCCCACCCTCGGTGATGACGTCGTTCTGAAGGTCCTGGATGATCAGAGCACAGCGGCTCGCATCCAACGACAGGTCGCTCATCGGGTTCCCCTCTCGCTCGGTTGTCGGAACTGGTTGGGTCTAGCGTGCTCGATGGCCGGCCGAATCAGCCCATGTAGGGCTCACGCCGGGGGCCGACACGCGTGCGAAGCGTGTAGAGCGAGGTGCACGACGGCATGAAGAGGGTGTGCCAGTCGGCGCCTCCCCAAGTGAGGTTGCCGACGTTCTCGGGGACCGGGACGGTGCCCAGCCGCTCGCCGGCGGCGCTGATGATCCAGACCCCACCGGGACCGGTGACCCAGATGTTGCCCATCTCGTCGCACTTCATCCCATCGGGGATGCCGTCCTCGATGACGCCGGTGCCGATGCCGTCGAAGAACAGCCGCCCACCGCTGAGGCTCCCGTCGGGGTTCACGTCGTACACGTCGATGAGCCCGCGCATGGTGTCGTTGATGTACATGAGCGATTCGTCGGGCGAGAAGCACAGGCCGTTCGGCTGGTCGTACTCGTTGCGATCCACGACCAACTCGATCCCGCCGCCGGGTGGAACGCGGAAGACACCCTGCCAGCCCAGATCCCGCTCCCGCTCCAGGCCGAAGACCGGCATGCGCCCGAACCACGGATCGGAGAAGTAGACGGAGCCGTCCGAGCCCACCACCACGTCGTTGGGACTGTTCAACTCCTTGCCCTCGAAGTGCGAAGCCAGAACCTCCCGAGTGCCGTCGGTGTTCTCCCGCATGAGGCTGGACGTGACGTGCTCGCACACGACGAGATTCAGGTCGGCGTCGTAGGTCATGCCGTTGCATTTGTTGGACGGTCGCATGACCTCGACGACGGAGCCGTCGGGGGTGTACTTGCGGCGCACGTCACCGGGCATGTCGGAGAATAGGAGGTGATTTTCGGTGGGGTGCCAGATGGGTCCTTCGGTGAAAGTGAAACCGGATGCGACCTGCTCCACCTCCGCGTCCCGATCGACCAGTTCCCAGACAGCCTCGGATTGGGCTTGTACGTTTGCCACCTGTTCCCCTTTCGATGTTTCGTCGGTGTCGGGGCGGACCACCTGCGCGGCGCCCCGCGGCGGAAGTAGCCGACAAAGTAGCGGAATCTTCCACCCGCGGCCAATACGGTCCTCGGCAAAACGGTGCATTGCGGCGGGGCCGCTGTTTCGATGTCCGAGACGCCCAGTTGCTATAGTCCGGCCACCTCGGCGATCAGCGAAGGGAGCACGCAAATGGGGACCACGACGGAGGTGATCCGACCCGGTTCACCCTCCGAGGCAACGTCGGCATTCGGTGACGGCGCGAGCGTCTCCGTGCTGGCGGGCGGCACGCTCCTGGTGCCCGACATGCACTTCGGCCGGGTGCGGCCCGAGCGGGTGATCATGCTGGACGGCGCCGGCCTGAATTACGTCGAGCGCGCCGGCGGCAGCGTCACCATCGGTGCCATGACGCCCTTCAGCGCGGTGGTGGGCGAACCCGCACCGCTCGGGCCCTCCGCCGCGTCGGTGGGCGACAACGAGATCCGCTCTCAGGCCACGGTGGGGGGCAACCTGTGCGCCCCGGAGGGCCTCGGCGACCTGCAGGGCCCACTGCTGGCGCTCGGGGCGACCGTCCGCAGCGCCGGCGCCGGCGGTGAGCGCAGCGAGGCTCTGGAGGACTTCCTGGCCGACCGCTCGGGGCGCCTGCTGCTGGACGTCACATACGACGAGCCGGCGGCCGGGGCGTTCGCCAGTCTGGGCCGGCCCCACGCCCACCACTTCACGGTGATGGCCGTCTCGGGGGTGCGCGACGGCGACGGTGACGTCCGCCTCGCCGCCGTCGGGGCCGGGCCGATGGGTCTGCGGCTGCGCAGCGCCGAGGTGCTGGCCGGCGACCCCGATGCCGCCGGGCAGGCGGCCATCGGAGACGTGAACCCGTCCGACGACCCGCTGGCGTCGGGCTGGTACCGGGCGCGCACCCTGCCCGCCCTGGTGAAACAGGTACTGAGCGAGTTGGAGGAGAGCGCGTGAGAATTGTCGTCAACGGCACGAATCGCACGGTGGAGAGCCCGCCGGTCACCCCCCTGCTGCACGTATTGCGCGAGGAACTGGATGTCTGCAGCCCCAAGGCCGGGTGCGAGAACGGCGGCTGCGGCGCCTGCACGGTTCTGATCGACGGCGCCCCGCGGCGCTCGTGCCTTACGGCGGTGGGCTCCATCGCCGACGCCGAGGTCACAACGGTCGAAGGCCTCGGCACGCCGGAGAACATGTCGCCGGTGCAGCAGGCCTTCGTGCACTTCTGCGCCGCGCAGTGCGGCTTCTGCACGCCCGGCATGGTCATCGCCGCCACCGCCTACCTCGACCGCGGCGGCAGCGCCGACCGGGAAGAGATCACCGAGGCTCTCGCCGGTCACGTGTGCCGCTGCACGGGCTACCTCAAGATCGTGGACGCCGTGGCGGCCGCCCGCGACGGCGACTTCGACATGTCCACCACCGCCGAAAGCCCGCACACCACCGTCCTGACATAGACGGCAGGCCCGAGCCACCGGCGCCGGCGGCACGGGCGGAAGGATCGACTCCGAAGAACATCCCGCTACACAAGGCCAGGGAGATCACATGAAAGCAGTAGGAGCACGCTTGCCCCGCTACGACGGGGTGGGTCACGCCACAGGGCGCACCGTCTACGTGGACGACGTGCGGGTCAACAGGATGCTCCACGTGAGAGCCCTGCGCTCGCCGCACCACAACGCCGTCATCACGCACATGGACACCTCCCGGGCCGAGCAGATGCCCGGCGTGGCCGCCATCGTCACCCACGCGGACGTCCCGCTACTCGTCTACGGGCACCTGTCGGCCCTGGGCATCCCGGCCGACGAGCCGCTGCTGGCCGACGGCGAGGTCCGCTACAAGGGCCAACCCATCGCGGTGGTGGCCGCGGAGGACACCGACGCGGCGCAGGCTGCCACCGAGGCCATCGACATCACCTACGAGGAGCGCCCGGCGCTGTTCGACATCCGCAAGGCCTTCGACGCCGACGCCCCGAGCATCCACCAGTGGGGCAACATCTACCCCCACTTCGAGGAGGAAATGAACGTCCGCCAGATCCGCAAGGGCAACATCGACGAGGCGCTCGAGCAGGCCGACCGGATCATCCAGGGCGTCTACCGCCCCGCCGCCATCGAGCAGATGCCCATCGAGACCCAAGTTGGCCTGTCGGTGCCCGAGCCCGACGGGCGCTTCACCATCTACTCCTGCACCCAGGCGCTGTACTTCTCCATGGGGGTCGTGGCGGCGCACCTGCAGATGCCCCTCAACAGCTTCAAGTTCGTGGGCGGCACGGTGGGCGGAGGCTTCGGGGGCAAGGTGGACACCGCCACCGAGACCCTGTGCACGCTGGCCGCGCAGAAGTCCGGTCGGCCCGTGAAGTGGCGCTGGACCCGCGAGGAGGAGTTCCTGTGCTCCAGCACACGGGCGCCGTGGCACATGGAGATCATCGACGCGGTCACCGCCGACGGCTGGATCCTGGGCCGCAAGATGCTCACGCTGCACGACGCCGGGGCGTACGCCCGCTTCTCGCCCTACGGCGTCACCAAGCACAGCTTCCACCACACCGGTGCCTACACCATCCCCAACCTGCACTTCGACGGGTACGTGGTGTTCACCAACCGGGTGCCCACCTCGGCCATGCGGGGCTACGGGGTGACCTCGGTCTCGTTCGCCACCGAAACCCAGATGAGCCGCATCGCCGAGGAGTTGGGCGTCGACCCGTTCGAGTTGCGCCTCAAGAACGCCAACCGCATCGGCGACACCTCGCCGAACGGCATCCGCTACATGGACCCGTCCACGGTGGACGTGCTGCACGCCATCGCCGGCGCCACCGACACCGAACTGGCGGCGCCCTACGGCGACGCCACCCGCGAGATGCGAGAGGGCGAATGGCTGCCCGAGCATCTCGTCTCCCAACTGAGCCACTCGGAGGATCACTGATGGCCATCCACAGAGGCCGCGGCATCGCGGCCATCGAATATCCCACCGGCATGAACCAGAACGGCGACCCGTCGCAGGCCTGGATCAAGCTCAAGCCAGACGGTCGCGTCGACGTGTTCAGCGGCACCTGTGACATCGGCAACGGTGCCAAGACCATCCAGACGCAGATCGTGGCCGACACCATCGGTGTGCCCTACGACTGGGTCACCTTCGACAACTCCAACACGGACTCCTCGCCGGTGTGCACCGGCACGTTCGCCTCGCGCGCCACGTTCGTGGCCGGCAAGGCGGTGCTGAAGGCCGCCCAGCGGGTGCGGGAGCAGATCCTGGAGGTGGCCGGCCAGGAGATGGAGATCAGCCCCGAGGACCTCGAGATCGACGACGGCGAGGTGTTGGCCAAGGGAGCGCCCACCAAGAAGCTGAGCGTGGGCGACGTGGCAGCGGCCGCCACCTGGACCTACGGGGAACTCATCTCCGGAACCGGCGCCCAGTTGAACCCCTACGCCGCGATCGTGGATTCCACCACCGGCGCGGTGGACGGTCCACCGCACGCCGCCATCTCCTACGCCGCCTGCGCGGCCGAGGTGGCCGTCAACGACGAGACCGGCGAGGTGCGAGTGGTGAAGCTGACCCAGTGCTACGACGTGGGCAAGGCCATCAACCCCGCGCTGGTGGAGGGTCAGATCGAAGGAGGCGCCATCATGGGCCTTGGCCTCGGCGTTCTGGAGGACAGCTACCCGTACTACCCCTCCGCGGAGAACCGGGCCGGGGACTTCGGCAGCTACTTCGCGCCGTCCAGTGCCGACCTGCCGGAGTTACACAACATCATCATCGAGAACCCCTCGGCGGATGGGCCCTACGGCGCCAAGGGCATCGGGGAGATGTCCAACAACGCCCAGCCGGGCGCCATCGCCGCGGCCGTGTACGACGCGATCGGGGTGTGGGTGACCGAACTGCCCATCACGCCCGAGCGGGTACTCCGGGCCCTGGACGCCCGTTCCGCCGGGGGCGGCCCACGGCGCGAGGGCAAGCACGTGGTGTTCGACGAGGAGATATCCATCAACACCGTCGGCACCGGCATTGGTTGGACCGCGGAGTCCTGACAGGTTTGCAACCTCCCGCACAGGCACCCTCGAGCGGGCCCTCGCCGGAGCCGGCAGACAGATGAACGCCGACGACGCCGCCTCATCGCCGTTCCGCACCTGGAACGGCGTGGAACGCCACGAATTCTTCCCAGGAGTGCATCTGCACGCCATCGGCGGCGAGCAGGTGCTGGTGTGCCGGGTGACCTACGAACCGGGCACCACAGTGGACCGCCACCACCACGACGCCACCGAGCAGATCGTGGTGATGACCGAGGGCGAGATGACCCTCACCATCGGCGACAGTGAGCGCCACCTGGTCGCCGGTGACGTGGCCGTCATGAACCGCGGCGTGCCCCACGAGTTGTATTCCGAGACCGGCTGCACCTTCATCGAGGCCCTCGCACCGGTGCCACGGGACCACGTCCCGGACTTCGAGCGCGACCTGGTGCTCGGCGAGCAGGGATCGACCCTCCACGTGGAGCGCTGAGCGCTCGGGGCTCAGTAGATGCGGGGGATGATCCTGTAGGGGACCTGCTCGCAATAGCGCTCCCAGAGGGGGCCGTACTTGGCGGCGCAGCGACGCTCGTCGGCGCGCTCGCGGGTCAGCATGAAGGCGATCATGAAGGCCGGGTAGAGCCACGGCCAGACGCTCGCGAAGTGTCCCGGCGCCAGGGCCAGGCCGATGCTCATGAGGATCTCGCCGAGGTAGTTGACGTGGCGGGCGATGCCCCAGAAGCCGCTGCTCAGTAGGCGTGCCCGGTCGTCGGACATGGCACGGGGCTCGACTCCCAGGAACGGGCGCTCCGGGAAGCGCTTGAACCGGTATTTCTGCAGGTTGGCGCCGCGTGACAGGATCCAGCCGACCCCAAAGATGGCCGCGCAGGCGGCGAGCCACCAGGGTCCAGCGCTCTCGACCAGCCCCGGTTTCGGCAGACGGGCCGTTCCCCACAGGCCCACGGCGTAGAAGTAGGGGTAGAACGCCAGGCAACCCCAGATGATCTTGGCGCCGAGGCGTTCGGCGAAGATGTCGTAGGTGTACAAGTGGACGCGCTCGAAGATCAGGTAGTCGACCACGAACCAACCCAGCAGCGCGGCGTGCAGGAACACGCCGGGATTGGCGTCGGAGCCGTACAGATCGGCGTGGTGGGCGGCGTATGACCAGACGTTGAAGGCCAATAGCACCGCGCCGAAGACGTAGAGGAACATCTTCGTGTCGATCCGCCCGGCGAAGGCAAGGTTCTCGACACGGCCCAGATAGAAGTCGCGGACCCATCCTCCGCGGCCGGACGAGGGGGACCGCGCAACCGCTCGGAGGGGTGGTGCGAACACCAACCACGCCGTCGCCACCACCGCGAGTGCCGTGGCTCCCGCCGCGCCCCACCAGGCGTGCCGGTGCAACCAGCCCCAGGGCAGCCAGCCGGTGCCGCCTGCAATCAGCCCGCCGCCGGTGGCTGCGGCGAGCACCAGGAGGCCGTTGAGGCGGTACTCGTACGGGCGCCCCGTGGTCGGATCGGTCACGTACCCCGCCACGCGGCGAGCAGGTAGGAGGACGTGCAGCCCGAGCAGGCCTGCGCAGATGATGATCGGGGCCAGGAAGCCACTCATCGGTACGACCCGCGTTCGGTTAGGGGTAAGCCGTGTTCGTCCGCACCGCCGATCTGACCGCTGGGCAGTGGATTCCGGCCCCGGATCGAGTCCGGGGCAGGCTCTCCGCCGGAATGTCGACACGGACAGTTCGGATCATTGTGCGGCCGTCTCTCAATACGTGGCGCGGCCTCCGGAGATGTCGTAGACGGCAGCCGTCGAGAAGCTGCAGGCGTCCGAGGACAGCCACGAGACGAGTTCCGCAACCTCGTCGACAAGTCCGAGGCGCCCCATGGGGATGCGGGCGAGCATGTACTCCAGGACTTCGGGGGTGGTGTCGGCGTTCATGGGCGTGGAGATGACGGCCGGCGCCACGACATTGACGATGACGCCGTCCTTGGCAACCTCCTTGCCGACCGACTTGGTGAGGCCGATGACGGCGGCCTTGCTGGCCGAGTAGGCCACCATGTTCGGGTTGCCCTCCTTGCCGGCGATGCTGGCGATGTTCACGATGCGGCCCCAGCGCCGCTGCCGCATGCCGCCGATGGTGGCCTTGATGGTGTTGAAGGTGCCCGTGAGGTTCACCGCCAGCGTCTGCTCCCAGCCCTCGAGCGGCACCTCCCAGATAGGCATCTGGGGACCGACGATGCCGGCGCTGTTGACCACCACATCCACGTGGCCGATCTCGGCCACGGCGGCCTGCACCGCGTCGTAGTCGGACACGTCGAGGGTGTGGACGCTGGCCATCTCGTCGGCGATGCCCTCGAGGCCCGCTGTCTGCAGATCGGCCGCCGCCACCTTCAGGCCCTCGGCGGCGAGTTGCCGGGCGCAGGCTCTGCCGATACCGCTGGCGGCTCCCGTGACGAGAGCGGTGCGCTCTTCGAGGTGACGAGACATTTGATCTCCCCTTGTCCGTTGAGTTCCGGCGGCGACCCTCAGAGGACGCCGAAGCGTGCGAACGCCTCGGTGGGCGGCATGCCGTCCCGCACCGCCTGCCGGAAGCGGCTCTCGGTTGCGTTCTTGTGCAGGGCCACGCCGACCACATCGTCGATGAGTTCCGCTGGCACGATCACCACCCCGTCGTCGTCGCCCACCACGAGGTCACCGGGCGCGATCGTCACCCCATCCACCTCCACGGTGACAGCGTGAGCCACCACCTCTCCCCTTCCGTTGATGTCGCGGGGGTCGGCGCCGCGGCACAGCACCGTGAAGCCGAGGCTGCGGATGACGTTGCGATCCCGGACGTAGCCTTCGAGCAACGCGCCGACGGCCCCTGACGCCATGCAGGCGGTGGAGAGCAGTTCACCCCACAGCGCCGCGTCGCGGAACGCCCCGGTGGCGCCCACCCACACCTCGCCGGGCCCGATGGCGTCGAGCGCCCGTAGCAGCCCCACGTAGGGCACCTCAGGAATCTCGTCAGCGGCCTCGACGCGTACGGGGAAGGCATAGCCCACGAGCACCTGATTGGTCACCAAGGGGGCGTAACCCGGGGCCAACGACTGGTGACGGCGCCCCGTCGCATCGAGCGCGTCGCAGACGAGGGACGAGCCGATCTGGGTCCCGAGTTCGGCGAGCCGCGCGGTGCTGAATCTCTCGTGTGAAGAAGCCATGTCTCTCCGCCCGTTGCCGACTGTCTCGTGCACCGCGGGGCTCCGGCAAAGGGCCACCCGATCACCGTGCCGCGGTCACGGCATGTTACCGAGAGCAGGCGGAGTGCCGATGAGTGCCCCGCCGTGCCGAGAAACGTCGACCACCGGAGTGCTGCCGGGCGCGGTCTAGCCTCCGGGGATGGCCCCCCGAAAGATCATCATCGACACCGACCCCGGGCAGGACGACGCTCTCGCCATCCTGCTGGCCCTCGGATCTCCGGAACTGGAGGTGCTGGGAATCACCTGCGTCGCCGGCAACGTGCCGCTGCCCCTGACGATCCGCAACGCCCGGTTGGTTTGCGAGTTGGCGGGACGGCGCGACGTGCAGATCTTCGCCGGCTGCGGGCGGCCGATGGTGCGAGACCTGGTGACAGCCGAGGCGGTGCACGGCCGGACCGGCCTCGACGGCCCCGACTGGGACGAACCAACCATGCCGGTCCAGGAGATGCACGCCGTCGACTGGCTGGTCGAGGTGCTCATGGCGGCCGACGACGGGGAGATCACCCTCTGCCCGGTGGGTCCGATCACCAACGTCGCCATGGCGATGGTCCGCGAGCCGCGCATCGTTCCCAAGATCGGCCAGATCGTGACCATGGGGGGCGGGTTCTTCGTCGGCGGCAATACGACGCCGGTCGCCGAGTTCAACGTGTACGTGGATCCGCACGCCGCTGCCGTGATGTACCGCAGCGGCATACCGATCGTGACCATGCCGCTGGATGTGACCCACAAGGCGCTGATGAGCCCGGAGTGGATCGAATCGATGCGGGCGATCGGGGGCGACATCGGCGAGAAGACCGCCGCCATGCTGTCGTTCTACGGCCGCTACGACATGAAGCGGTACGGCGAGCGGGGAGGCCCGCTGCACGATCCGGCAACCATCGCCTACCTGCTGCAACCCGAGTTGTACGGCGGCAAGAACGTCTTCGTGGAGGTCGAGACCCACTCCGAACTCACCATGGGGATGACGGTCGTCGACTACTGGCACCGCTTCGAGCGGGAACCGAACTGCCACTGGATCAGCGAGGTCGACAGCGACGGCTTCTTCGAGTTGATCCGGGAACGGCTCATGAACCTTAGAGTGGGCGGAGACCAGCGAGGAGAGCGATGATCGTCGAGCAGCGCGACTACCACATCTACACCGGGAAGCTGAAAGAGGTCCTGCGGCTCTACGAGACCGAGGGGATCATCATCCAGAAGGAGGTCCTCGGAAACCTCGTCGGCTGGTTCACCGTGGAGGTGGGTGCCCTCTCGTCGATCTGCGCGATGTGGGGCTACGAGAACTTCGCCGACCGGGAGCAGCGCCGGGCGACGCTGGCCGCCGACGAGCGCTGGCAGGCCTTCCTGCCGAAGTTGCATCCGCTGGTGCACACCCAGCAGAACCGCATCCTGGTGCCGACCGCCTTCTCGCCGATCCGATGAGCGCGGCACCCGACCCCGGCGAGGCCCGGCTGGTGATGCCCAGCAACGAGGACTTCTCGCTCGAGGGGCAAACCGCCATCGTGACCGGCGGCTCCCAGGGAATCGGCCGCGCCATCGCCGACGGCTTGGCGCGTGCCGGGGCACGTCTCGTGATCGCCGACCTGGCGGGGGCCCAGGAGGCCGCGACCAGATACCCCGATGGCATCGGGGTCACGGCGGACGTGTCGGACCCCGGCGATATCGACGCCATGGTGGATACCGCCGTCGAGGCCACCGGGCGAGTCGACATCCTCGTCAACAACGCCGGCATGTTCACGTCCATCCCAACGCGGCCGTTCGACGAGATCCCCGTCGAGGAATGGCGAGCGGTGATGGAGATCAACGTGATCGGCACGTTCCTCGGCTGCCGCGCCGTGGTGCCGCACATGCGCCGCCAAGGCGGTGGGCGCATCGTGAACATCACCTCCGGGACGATCTTCCGCGGCGTACCGTTCCTGCTCCACTACGTGGCCAGCAAGGGGGCGGTGCTGGCGCTGACACGGGCGCTGGCCCGCGAGCTCGGCAACGACAATGTTCTCGTGAACTCAGTGGCTCCCGGGTTCACGATCTCCGACGGCGTGAAGGAGAACCCCGCCGGCGTGGACTTCGAGCAGATCAGCGCCGTCTCGATCGCCGCCCGGACGCTCAAGCGCGACCAGTTCCCGGAGGACCTGGTGGCCGCGGCGGTGTTCCTGTGCAGCCCCGGGGCGGCGTTCGTGACCGGCCAGACCATCGTGATCGACGGCGGCCAGTACTTCCACTAGCCGCCTCCCGGACCTGTCGATGCGCGCCGTCCTCGCTCTGTACGAGCACGTCGCGGGCGTCACGACCGGGTCGGGGAACCGAGTCGTGTACGACCTGGCTGAGGACTTGGCTTCGTTCGGGGCGGCCTCGGTGGCTGGCCCGGCACTGTGCTGGGAGTTGGGCCTCCTAGCTGACGATGACGTCTACGAGATGCGGCACTACGAGGACGACCTCGGGCTGCGTCGGTGGGAACTGGTGCCGATCGGGGGCGACTCGCCGGCGATGGGAAACGACAGTCGAGGCGACTCCGGCAGCGAGGTGGCGGGCGGCGCGGCCTTGGCCGTCGCGGTCGAGTTGGACGACGTGAGCGAATGGTTGATGCGCTGTGACCGGGTGGACTTCCCACCCGGCGCTATTGCCTACCGGCACGTGCATCCCGGCCCGGGGATCCGACGGCTGCTGTTCGGCGAGCTGACGGTGACGACGGGAGGTCTCACGACCACGCATCGGGGCGGCGGCGCCTGGTTCGAGAGCGGCCCGGCGCCGGTGTACGCGGAGTCGTCCGCCACCGAGGAGACCGCCTTTGTGCGGGTGATGCTCCTGCCAGCGGCGTGGGCCGGCAGGCGCACCATCCGCTACACCGACCCTGCCGACGCCGACCGGCCCGCCCGCCAGCGGGCCAGGGTGTTCCTCGAGGAGCCGCTGGCGTGAACATGTCCGTGCGCCACGGTGGGCGGGTGCTGGTCGACCAACTCCGTCGCCACGGGGTCGACACCATCTTCACGGTGCCGGGAGAGAGTTTCCTGGCCGTCCTGGACGCCCTCCACGACGAGCCGGCGATCCGAACCGTGGTGTGCCGTCACGAGTCAGGGGCCGGGATCATGGCTGAGGCGCACGCCCGACTGCGCGGCGACCTGGGTGTGGCCTTCGTAACGAGGGGCCCGGGGGCGACTCACGCCTCGATTGCCGTGCACGACGCCGCCATGAGCGGCACCGCCCTGCTGCTGTTCATCGGCCAGGTTCCCACCGCCCACCGGGGACGCCGCGCCTTCCAGGAGGTGGACTTCGAGGCCTTCTTCGCCCCTCTGGCGAAGTGGTCGGTGGAGGTGGACCGTCCTGAGCACCTGTCCGAGACGATGGCGGACGCCGCGCGGGTGGCCCGCGAGGGTCGGCCCGGGCCGGTGGTGGTGTCGCTGCCCGAGGACGTGCTCGCCGCAGAGGTGTTCGTTCCCGACGCCCCCGTGGCTCTCCCGCCCCAGCGCCCGTCGCCCTCGCCGCAGGAGTTAGCGGAGTTGGGGTCACTGCTCGCCGCATCCACCCGACCGTTGGTGATCGTCGGCGGCGGCACCTGGAGCGCCGCCAGCGGGGACGACTTGGCTGCATGGGCCGAGCGCAACCACCTCCCGGTGACCGTGTCGTTCCGGCGCCAGGACTTCCTTGACAACCGGTCGCCCAGCTACGTGGGCCACGCCGGGGTGGGCACCGCGTCCAGCCTCGCCGGCCGGATCATCGACGCCGACCTGATCCTGGCCATCGGCCCGCGCCTCGGCGACACCACCACCCAGGGCTACACGCTCCTGGAGCCGCCGGTACCGCGCCAGAGGCTCGTGCACGTCCACCCCGACGCGGCCGAGTTGGGCAGCGTCTACAAGCCCCACGTCGCGATCCACGCCGGCGCCCCCGAAACTCTGGCGGCGCTCGTCGTGGAAGCGCCGCTCGATCCGGCGGCGTGGCGGGAGTGGACGGCGGCCGCCCGCGCCGACTACGAGGCGACCCTCCGACCCCCGCCTGCACCGGGCGCGGTGGACTTCGGCGAGGTGATGGCATACCTCGACGAGTTCCTGCCACCGGAGGCGATCCTCACCAACGGCGCCGGCAACTACTCGCTGTGGCCGCAGCGCTACTACCGGTTCAAGCAATACGGAACGCAACTCGGACCGCAGGCCGGGGCGATGGGCTACGCCGTGCCAGCGGCGGTCGCCGCCAAGCTGCACGCTCCAGAGGCCCCAGTGGTAGCCATCAGCGGCGACGGGGACTTCCTCATGACCGGCCAGGAGATCGCCACAGCGCTGCGCTACGGCGCGCCGATCGTGGTGCTGGTCGTCAACAACAGCATGTACGGCTCGATCCGGATGCACCAGGAGCGTCACTACCCCGACCGCCCGAGCGGCTCGGATCTCACCAATCCCGACTTCGCCGCCTATGCGCGGGCGTTCGGTGGCTTCGGTGCTCTCGTGGAACGCACCGAGGACTTCCCCGAAGCCTTCGAGCAGGCAGTGGCCGCCGGCGTGCCGTCGGTGCTGGAACTGAGAGTCGACCCGGAGGCGATCCTCCCACACGCCACCCTCAGCGAGATTCGCCGGACGGCCGGGTCTCTCCGCCCGACTGCCTCGCCTTCTCGCTGAGGAGAGCCTCAGGATTTCCGCCCGGGCCTCTCCTGGAATCGCGATCAACGTGGTCCGCGATTCATCTGTCCGAGACAAGATGACATTCTTCACTTGTTTCAGTATCTTTCCATTATCATCAGTGCTCATGTCGATGGCGAGGGCCGCGTCGCCGGACCTGGACGGACACGGTGGGAGATCCCGGTCAGTTCGGTCCGCCGGCCTTGGGAGCCCCGGGAGTACCTAATGGACCGCACGGGTGAGCACCATCCGTGGAGGCTACGGGCCTGCCGGGTGGCCATCCGCACTTGTCTCACCAGTGATACGCTTTGGAGATGGCAGAGGTGACGATTCGAGAACTGCGCAACAACGGCGGCGTCGTGATCGACCGCGTACTCGGCGGCGAACGTCTCACGGTCACCCGATCAGGGCGCCCGGTCGCCGAACTCCGCCCCCTGACGCGCCGAGCACCCGACCCGGCCACCCTGCTGGATCGATGGCGGCACGTTCCACATGTCGACCCCGAGGTGCTCCGGCAGGACATCGACCGGGTCATCGATCCGCGCCTGTGAACACGACCTCGGCGACGGGCGGCGTTCTCGACACCAACGTCGTGATCCTGCTGCCGCGGATCACCGACCCCTCCGTACTGCCCGCGGAACCGGCGGTCACGGCGATCACGCTGGCCGAACTCTCCGTCGGGCCGCTCGTGGCGGCCACCGACACCGAGAGGGCCAACCGTCAGGCCCAACTCCAGCAGGCCGAATCCGACTTCGATCCGATCCCCTTCGACGGCGCCGCCGCCAGAGCATTCGGCAGGGTCGCCGCCGACCTTCGAGGGGCAGGCCGGAAGGCGACCGCCCGCGCCTACGACGCCCTCATTGCCGCCACTGCCATCGCCAACGGGCTCCCCCTCTACACCACCAACCCCGACGACTACGCCGCCATCGCCGAACTCGAACTGGTCTCGGTCCCCCACCCCGACAAGTCCTGTTAGCTCGGCGCGGTGAGACACTCTCTTTGGACTCAAGGCCCGCACACCGGTCCCACGAGCACTCAGCGCGAGCGTTGCCCACCAATCAGTGACAGGGCCGTCGCGCACCAGGGCGAGTCACATCCAGCACCATCATGCTGATCGGTCGTGACTCGTCGGAGAGGGCGCCGGAGCACGAACAGATTCAGAACGGATCGACTGGGCCCGTTCCGAGTGCAAGCTCGACGGTGCTCGGCAGGTCCCGGGGCGTCGTAGTAGCCGCGGGTACTCTCGTGGCCTCTATGAGTCCTCCCGGCGACCGCGGCGCGGAATACGGGCGGTGGCTGGAGGGATATGCCCAGCGGGTGGCCAAGCCGGCCATGCCTGCGGCGACTGCGGTACTGCTACGACAAGCGACTTCCGGCGTCGAGACGCTTCTGCTGCGGCGCAACCCGGATCTGCCGGTGATGGGCGGGGTGTGGGTCTTCCCCGGGGGCCGGGTGGATCCGGCGGACCGTGCCGCTGCTGCCGATCCGGGCGACGGGTACGCGGCGGCGCGACTGGCGGCGGTCCGGGAGGCCGAGGAGGAGGCGGGGCTGCAGGTCGATCCGCACTCACTCGTGCGGTTCTCGCACTGGACTCCCCCGCCGGACTTCGATCACCAACTCGCCACGTGGTTCTTCCTGGCGCCGGCACCGCCGGGCACGGTGCAGGTGGACGGCAGCGAAATCGCCGAGCACATCTGGCTGACGCCCGCCGAGGCGCTTCGGCGGCACGAGGAGTCCGGCCGCACTTGGTTCCTGCCCCCCACCTACGTGACGCTCCACAACCTCCAAGGGTTCGCCACGGTCGCCGACGCCCTCGCCGCGGCACAGCGGTCAGAGCCCCACTTCTACGAGACGCGCCTGACAGTCATGTCGAACGGGGAGGAGGTTGCTCTGTGGGCAGGCGACGCCGGCTTCGAGACGGCCGACCCCGACATCCCCGGCCCGCGCCACCGGCTCTGGGCCACCCCCGGCCGACCCTGGCGCCTGGAACGCAGCGGAGGCGCCGGGCTCCCCTAACATCCGGGGCCGTGAGCGCTGAGACCACCGAGCTGGCCGGCCTGAGCGCCGATGAGGTGGCGCAGCGAGTGGCCGATGGGCGCGTCAATGACGTGCCCGATGCCCCGGTGCGGACCCTGGGCGAGATGATCCGGGCCAACGTCTTCACGCCGGTCAATGCCATCCTGATGACGCTGCTGGTGCTGATCCTCGTGGCCGATGCACCCGGCGACGCCCTGTTCGTGGGCGTCGTGGTCTCCAACAGCATCATCGGCATCATCCAGGAACTCCGTGCCCGCCAGGAGCTGCGGCGGCTGGCGGTGCTGTCCGAGCCCCGGGCCCGCGTGCGGCGCGACGGTGGGGTCGCCGAGATCGACGTCGGCGGCGTGGTGGCCGACGACCTACTCGAACTGGCGTCCGGCGATCAGGTCGTCGTGGACGGCGAGGTGCTGGCTGGTGTCGGCCTCGAGGTGGACGAGTCACTCTTGACCGGCGAGTCCGACGCCGTCGCGAAATCGCCCGGCGAGCGGGTCATGTCCGGCAGCTTCGTGGCAGCCGGTAGCGGCGTCTACCGGGCAGAGGGCATCGGCGCCGCCTCCTACGCCGCCGAGCTGAGCGAGGAGGCCCGGCGCTTTTCGCTCGCGGACTCCGAACTGCGGCGGGGCGTGAACCAGATCCTGCGCGTGCTCGTGTGGCTGATCCCCCCGGCAACCGCCCTGCTGCTGTGGCGACTCTTGGGGGCAGAGGACCACTGGCAGGAGGCGTTGCGAGGCGCGGTGGGGGCCGCGGTGGCGATGGTGCCCGACGGTCTGGTGCTGCTGACATCGCTGGCGTTCGTGGCCGGCGTGGTGGCCCTAGCCCGGCGCCAAGCGCTGGCCAAGGAACTGGCAGCCGTGGAACTGCTGGCACGGGTCGACACCTTGTGCCTGGACAAGACCGGCACGATCACGACCGGCGAGATCTCCTTCGAGTCGGTGCAGCCGATGGGTGGCTGGGACGACGACGCCACCACGGACGCCCTCGGGGCGATGGCGGCCGCCGACCCCAGTCCCAACGCCACCACCGCGGCGCTGGCTGCGGCATGCCCCGCGCCTGAGGGCTGGCAGGTCGTGCACGTCGAGCCCTTCTCCTCGGCCCGCAAGTGGGCCTCGGCGGCGTTCGCCGAGCGGGGACTGCTCTACATCGGCGCGCCCGACATGCTGCTGACACCCGCCGACAGCGAGGCACGGGACTGCGTGGAGGAATGGGCCGCCGCCGGCAGGCGCGTCCTGCTCCTCAGCCACGCCGGCGGCGATACAGTCCCGACCGGCGGTGGCACAGCCCCGACCGAAGGCGATACAGCCCCGACCGACGATGACGCAGCCTTGGCGGGCGGCGGTACAGCCCCTGCCAGCGGTGGCGACGGGCTCGTACCTGACCGACGCGCCGTGGCCGTCGTGGTCCTGGGCGACACGATCCGCCACGACGCTCCCGAGATCCTCGCCTACTTCCGCGACCAGGGCGTCGACCTGAAGGTCATTTCCGGCGACAACGCCGCCACCGTCTCCGCTGTTGCCCAGCGGGCCGGCGTGCCCGGCGCGGAGTCCTACGTCGACGCCCGCGAGCTGCCGACCGAGCAGGCCGACCTGGGTGCCGCCATGGAACGCAGTGCCGTATTCGGCCGCGTCACGCCGCACCAGAAACGCGCCATGGTGGGTGCCCTGCAGGCCAACGGCCGCACCGTCGCCATGACCGGTGACGGCGTCAACGACGTGCTGGCCCTGAAGGACGCCGACATGGGCATCGCCATGGGATCGGGCAGCGCCGCCAGCCGCGCGGTGGCCGAGTTGGTGATTCTGGACGACTCCTTCGCCACCCTGCCCCGCGTCGTGGACGAGGGGCGCAAGGTCATCAACAACGTGGAGCGGGTCTCGAACCTGTTCATCGCCAAGGCCGCCTACGCCCTGCTCATCACCGCCGCCATCGGGATCATGGGCGTGTCCTTCCCGTTCCTGCCCCGCCACCTCACACTGATCGGGACGTTCAGCATCGGCGTACCCGGCATATTCCTGGCGCTGGCGCCGAGCACCGAGCTGGTGCGGCCGGGCTTCCTGCAGCGGGTGCTCCGCTTCTCGGTACCGGCAGGTGCGGTGGCGGCGGCCTGCACCCTGGTGGTCTACGAAGTCGCCCGACGAGCATCCGAGACCTCGCTGATCGAGGCGCGAACGGTGGCGACCATGACGCTGCTGGGTCTCGGTCTGGTCATCCTGGTCGTGACGAGCCGCCCACTGCGCCCCTGGAAGGTGATCCTGGCCGGTGCCATGGCACTTCTCTACGTGGTGGTCATGGCCGCGGGCGGCCTGCGCGACTACTTCGAACTGGACCTGCCGCCGGCCTGGCTGTGGGGCCCGGTGTGCGCGGCGGTCGCCGTCGGCGGGGCGGCCATCGCCCTCCTGCCCCGCTTCGTGCACGGCCCGCGATGGTTCGTGTACCGCCGATCGAGCGGTACCGGTGCCGATTCCGGAAAGGACGGGGCCGGTTCCGCACGCCCGCCGACCGGATCGGGAACCGGCGCCCACGCCTGACACCGCGGAGGTCATCGTGCAACACCCCGTCCCCGCTGCCACCGGTTCTACCGGCATGGTCTGCTCGATCGACCGGCGTGCCTCCGAGGCCGGCATCAGGATGCTCGCCAGCGGCGGCAACGCCGTGGACGCGGCGGTGGCCACGGCCGCCGTCCTCGCCGTCGTGGCACCGAACACCTGTGGCATGGGCGGCGACATGTTCGCCCTGGTCGGCACCGGCGAGGGCGCCCCGCTGTGCCTGAACGCCTCCGGCCGGGCGCCCTCGGGGGCGTCGGCCGAGCGTCTGCGGTCCGAGGGCCACCAGAAGATGCCTCGCCTGCGCAACCCGGCTGCCGTCACCATTCCGGGCTGCGTGGACGGATGGCTGGCCCTGCATGCCCGGTTCGGGGTGATGAACCTGCCAGAGGTCCTCGATGCGGCGCACGCCTTCGCCGCCGAGGGGTTCGCCGCCTCGGCCGGCCTGGCCGCAGCGGCAAGCGAGGTGGCCGCCTCAGCGGGGAACACCGACATTCCGGGAAACCTCCGACCCGGCGACACCGTACGGCGCCCCGGCTCGGCGCGTGCGCTGGAGGCGATCGCCACCGGAGAGCGGGACGGCTTCTACGGCGGCGAGTTCGGCGAGGGCCTGCTCGGGCTCGCCAACGGCCTCTTCAGCCCCGAGGACCTGGCGGCGCCGATGGCCGACTGGGTGGAGCCGGCCGGCGTCGAGGCCTGGGGCCACCGGCTCTGGACCGTGCCACCCAACTCCCAGGGCTACCTGATCCTGGCCGCGGCCGCCCTCGCGCAGGGTCTCGACCTGCCCGCCGACCCCGACGATCCCGACTGGGCGCACTGGCTGATCGACGCGGCCCGCGCCGTGGGCTCGTTCCGTCCCGCCGAGTTGTCCGACGCCGCCGATGTGGCCGAGTTGCTGGACCCCGGGCGCATCGACGGCCTGAGGCGCCGTGTGCTGGCGGACGATACACCGGTCACCCCGGCGGTCGGCGGAGGCGACACGACCTACCTGTGCACCGCCGACGGCCGGCTGACCGTGTCGCTCATCCAGTCAAATGCCATGGGCTTCGGCTCGCTGCTGGTCTCGGGCAGCACCGGGATCTTCCTCCACAACCGGGGGCTGGGCTTCAGTCTGGATCCGGCGCACCCGGCGTGCTACGCCCCCGGGCGGCGCCCGCCGCACACGCTCAGCCCCGCGCTCGTCAGCACGCTCGACGGTAGGAATCGGGCCACCCTGGGGACCATGGGCGGTGATGCCCAGCCGCAGGTGGTCCTGCAGATGCTCGCCCGGCTGCTGCACTGCGGCCAGTCTCCCGCCGAGATCCTCGGCGCCGCCCGCTGGATCCTCCTCGGCCCCGACGCCTTCGCCACCTGGACAGGTGGCTGGCGGCCGCCCGTGGCCCTCGAACCCCATGCCCCCGCCGCCTGGGCCGACGGCCTGGCGGCCCGAGGTCATGCCGTCGTCGGGCTGGACCAGAACCCGAAGCTCTCCGGCCACGCCCACCTCATCGACGTGAGCCCCGGCGGCACGCTGTCCGGCGCCGCCGAGCCCCGCGCTGGCCTGGCCACAGCCATCGGCATCTGAGCCCCGGCCGACGCCGCGCCGAGCCCTCGGAATGTGCTGAGCAATGCTGCGCTTGAGCCTCAGCGTCATTCCGGCGGAGGCCGGAATCCACGCTCCAGCGGCCGGACCGCCGTCGCGGACGGAATACTCAGCAGTCTCCTAGCATCGGCCGATGCGGCGGATCGATCTCAACAGGGTTCCACCCGAGCCGCTGTTCATTCTCGGCTCGACGTCGCAGTTCGTCGGGCAGGCGCTGGCGGTGAACCTGTTCGACGACCTCACACCGGGTGGGGTGGCGCTGCTGCGAGTGTTCGGGGCGGCGCTCATGATCGTGGCGTTGCGGCGCTCCTGGCGGCGGCGTTGGACAGCCGTCGAGCTGCGCTGGGCGTCGGTCTTCGGCATCGTGCTGGCCGCCATGAACCTGTCGATCTACTACTCCGTGGAGTTGGTGCCCCTCGGCAACGCCGTCTCCATCGAGTTCCTCGGCCCCGTGGCGGTCGCCGCATTCGGAACGCGCACGCTGCGCTCGGCCGCGGCCGTGTTGCTGGCCGTGGCAGGCGTGGTGGTGCTGGCGGGGGTCGAGGCCGGCGGCACGCTGCGGGGGGTGTGGTTCGCCCTGCTGGCCGGATCATTCTGGGCCGGCTACATCGTTCTCGGCCACCGCGTGGCGCGGGGCGCGGCCTGGGTGGACGGCCTCGGGGTGGGCATGCTGGTCGGCGCGCTCGTCATCAGCCCCTTCGGGATCCCCCACATGCCGACTGCGGTGACGCAACCCGCCTTGCTGGGCCTCGGCTTCGTCGTTGGGCTGCTCTCGAACGTGATCCCCTACGGGCTGGACCAGTGGGTGATGCGGCGAATCGACCAGCACCGCTTCGCCCTGCTGCAGGCGCTGGCGCCAGTGACGGCGGCGGTGGTGGGTTTCCTGGCGCTCTCCCAGGTGCCGAGCCCCCGCGAGATGATCGGCATCGGCCTCGTGATCGTCGCCATCGCCCTCAGCCGCTCGGCCGGAAGAGCCACAAGCGCACCGGCTTGAGCCGGCGCCGACGCAGGCGACCCGCCCCGGCGAGGAACGCGCGGCGGACTGCGCGATCGCCGGCTTGCGCAGTTCTGCTCGTATTTGCATGAAGTTGTCTATTTATGGTACCTTCGACCAGGCACCGCCCCCCCAAGGAGGAGATCCATGACACGCCCCAAGAGGAAGCCGCGACTGCTTGTCGCGCTGCTTCTGGCCCTCGCCCTCGTGGCCGCCTCGTGCGGCGACGACGACGATGACGGCGCCGCCCCGGCACCGCCGCCACCGGCCGAACAACCCTCGCCGCCACTACCCGACGAACCCCCACCACCGCCACCGCCCGACGAACCCCCACCACCGCCACCGCCCGACGAACCCCCACCACCGCCACCGCCCGACGAGGGTCCGGAGCCCGTCGAACTGCGCCTCGTGCTCTGGGACGACCGTCAGGTGGAAGTACACGAGCTGATGATCGAGACCTTCCAGGAGGACTTCCCGCACATCTCGATCGACGTCGAGGTGATACCCGCGGACTACTGGACCGTCGTCAAGACGCAGATCGCGGGCGGCGACCCACCGGACATCATGTGGATCAACGTCCCGAACTACCCCGACCTGGCGCTGAACGACGCGCTGCTGCCGATCACCGACCTCGTCGAGCGCGACAACGTCGATCTCTCGCCGTTCCCTGATGCCCTGGTCGACTCGTACATCCTCGACGGTGAACTCTACGGCATCTCGAAGGACTTCGACACGATCGGGCTGTACTACCGGACCGACCTGTTCGACGCGGCGGGTCTGGACTATCCCGACGAGACCTGGACCTGGGACGACCTGAAGGAGGCGGCCGCAGCACTCACGGCCGACGACGTCTGGGGCTACGCCGGGGGCCTCAGCATCCAGGAGTTCGAACTCAACCTGATCCGCCAGAACGGCGGCCAGGTGATCTCCGCGGACGGGAACAACACCCTCTTCGGCGAGCCGGCGGCCTGCGAGGCACTGCAGTTCCTCTACAGCTTCCACACCGACGGCACCGCTCCCGACCAGGTCACCCAGGACACGTCGCACCACTGGGGCCTGTTCGCATCGGGGCGGATCGCCATGATGCAGGACGGCTCCTGGGCCGCACGCAGCTACGCCGACAGCGAGTTCGACATCGACGTGGCGCCGCTGCCCGCCGGCACGCAACGCGGCAACACCATCCACGGCCTGGCCTGGGCGATCCTGTCCGGCACGGATCATCCCGAGGAGGCGTGGGAGTTCCTGAAGTTCCTGGCGACCGAGGAGGCCCACACCATGCAGGCCGAGACCGGCGCGGTGATCCCCAGCTACGCCGGGACGCAGCGGGTCTGGGTCGACGGCTTCGGTGACGAGATGAACGCGCAGGTGTTCCTCGACGAGGTTCCCTTCGCCGAGCCGTTCCCCGTCGCCACCGCTCCGGCGCTGTGGTACTGGGAAGCGGCCCGGCCGGTGCTCCAGGACGCACTGCGCGGCAACATCGCGTTCCCGGAGGCGTGCGACGCGGCCGCCGAGGCAGCCGACCGCTACATCGCCGACAACCAGTTCACGGGCTGACCGCACGACGCCGAGGCCTGCGTGCCGCCCGCCCTCCCCCGGCGGCACGCAGGCCCTGCCCCCCGGCGCCCCTGCCGGGCCGTCCCCCTCGGGCTCGGCAGGGTTGCCGACTGTAAAATCCCCACGTCGGCGCGCCGTTGCAGACGGCGAGAAACGGGCCCGACATCGCCCCCACCATGACCAGCATCACCGGAGAACCCGCCCAACCGGGACGCACGCCGGTCCCCCGACGACGCCGTGACGCCGCCGCTCGGGGCGAGCGGATCTGGGCCTTCAACTTCCTGGCGCCCTTCGTGGTGGGAATCGCCGTCTTCTACTACATCGCCATCGGCGCCTCGTCGTACTTCAGCTTCACCCGCTACAACCTGCTCAAGTCCCCGAGATGGCTCGGGCTCGACAACTACCGCTACCTGCTCGGCGACGAGGTCTTCCGCACCGCGCTCTGGAACACCGCCAAGCTGACCCTGGTCGGCGTGCCGCTCACGATCCTGCTGGTTCTGGGCCTGGCGCTGGCCCTCAACTCCAGGATCCGGTTCCGGGGCGCCTACCGGCTCATCTTCTTCCTGCCGCTGGTCACCATGCCGGTCGCCTCGGCGATCGTCTGGCGCTGGCTGTACGCACCGGACGTGGGGTTCTTCGACCAGATCCTGGGTCCGTTCGGCGTGGACAGGGTGGAGTGGCTCTCGCGGCCCGGCTCGGCGCTCTGGGCGGTGATGGCCATGGAGGTGTGGCGCCAGAGCGGCCTGTTCCTGCTGATCGTGCTGGCCGGCCTGCAGAACATCCCCGAGGTGTACTACGAGGCGGCCATCGTGGACGGCGCGACACCCTGGCAGCGCTTCCGCCACGTCACGCTGCCGATGCTCTCGCCGTCGCTGTTCTTCCTGGCCGTCACCGGCTCCATCGCCTCGTTCCAGACATTCGACGCGGTCATCGTCCTCACCCCCGGCGGGGGACCTCTGGGCTCCACCCGCACGGTGGTCTTCGACATCTACCTGAACGCCTTCGAGAGCCTGCGGATGGGCAGGGCGGCGGCCGCGTCCCTGCTGCTGCTGGTGGTGATCCTGGCGGTCACCGTCATGCAGTTCCGGATGCAGAGGCGATGGGTGCACTACGAATGACCGCGCGCCTCACACCGATCCCGACCGGCTCTCGCCGGCGCACCGCTGCGGGCGGCCCGGTGGGGACGATCAGGCGCCACGGCCTGCGCCTCCTGCTCTACGGGGCGCTCACAGCGCTCGCCGCCATCTACGTCATGCCCTTCCTGGTGATGATCTCCACGTCGCTGAAGGGATCCGCGGAGTACCTCAAGTCCGGCCTCAACCTGATCCCCGACGAATTCCACTGGGCCAACTACACCGAGGTGTTCGAACAGGTTCCCTTCGCCACGTTCTACTGGAACACCATCGTGGTCACGGTCATGCGCGTGGTGGCCCAACTCGTGCTGGCGGCCACCGCCGGCTACGCCTTCGCCCGTTTCCGCTTCAGAGGCCAGATGCTCCTGTTCATCGCCGTGCTGGTGATCCTGATGATCCCCCCGCCGGTCACGCTCGTCCCCAACTTCGTGATCATCCGCCGTCTGGGCTGGGTGAACACCTACACCGGGCTGGTCGTGCCGACCATCTTCTCCGCGTTCGGCGTGTTCCTGTTCCGGCAGTTCTTCCTCACGCTGCCCCGGGACCTCATCGACGCCGCCAAGCTCGACGGCTGCAGGCCGTGGCGCGTCTTCTGGCACATCGGCCTGCCCGCGGCCCGCGCCCACATCGCAGCCTTCGGGCTGCTGGTGGCCCTGTACTCCTGGAACGAGTTCCTCTGGTCGCTGGTGGCGGCCACCGACAACAGCCGGCGGGTCATCAGCGTCGGCATCTTCCTCTTCGCCTCGGGCTACCGGCAGGAGTGGGGACTGATGATGGCGGCGGCCACGACGTCGATCCTGCCGCTCCTCGTCATCTTCGCGATCGCCCAGAAGCACCTGATCCGCGGCATCACCCTGACGGGGCTGAAGGGATGAGGAGTCCCGCGGGCGCACCCCGCGTGGCCGTCGTCGGCGCCGGAAGCCGGGGCCTCGGCTACGCCGGCCTGGCCGCCGCGGCCGGTGCGGTGATCGTGGCCGTGGCCGAACCCGACGACCTTCGCCGGGACCTGTTCGCCGAGCACTTCGACGTCCCGCGGGCGCGGCGGGTCACGAGTTGGGAGACCCTGGATCCGGACCCCGGCGAGGTGGACGGGGTCGTGATCGCCACGATGGACGACCTGCACGTCGAACCGGCCCTGCGGTTCGCGGAACTCGGCGTCCCGATCCTCCTCGAGAAACCCATCGCAAGGACCTGGGCCGACTGCCTGCGGCTGCGCGACAACCTGCCGGCCCCGGCACCGCCGATCCTCGTGGCGCACGTCCTGCGCTACGCCCCCTACACGCGCCTGCTGCGGCGACTCCTCGACGGCGGCGCGGTCGGCGACGTCGTCAACGTCCACCACATCGAACCGGTGGGCTTCTGGCACTTCGCCCACTCCTTCGCGAGGGGCAACTGGCGGTCGACCGCCGAGGCGGCCCCGCTCGTGGTCGCCAAGGCCTGCCACGACGTGGACTGGGTCACGCACGTCATCGGAGCGGAGTGCGTGGCGGTGTCCTCGTTCGGCACCCTGAGCCATTTCCGGCCCGAACGCCGGCCCGCCGATGCGGCGGACCGCTGCGTGGACTGCACCGTGGACTGCGTCTACGACGCCAAGTCGATCTACCTCGAACCTGCCCTGGCCGGGAACTTCTCCTATCCGGTGTCCATCATCACCACGGAGGCGAGCGTGGCCGCGGTGCGCGACGCGCTGGCGCGCGGCAACTACGGTCGGTGCGTTTACACGTGCGACAACGACGTCATGGATACGCAAGTGGCGTCCCTGCTGTTCGAGGGCGGGCGAACCGCCTCGATCACAGTGAGCGCCTTCACCGAGATGCGCAGCCGCCACAGCATCATCTCCGGAACCCTGGGCGAGGCGACCGTGACGGACGCCGGCGTGGAGATCTACTCCTTCGCCGACCGGCGGCGGCACTTCCACGAGGCCACCTCGGCGGGCACGGGGATCGAGGCCGGCCACGCCGGCGGCGACGCCGCCCTCGTGGCGTCCTTCCTCGGCGAGATCCGCTCCCCCACCGAGGCCGGGCTTTCGGCGTTCTCCGACGCCCTTGTGAGCCACAGCGTGGCGTTCGCCATCGAGGAGGCGCGCCTGCGCCGCCAGGTTCTGGACCCCCGCGAACTCCTCGCCCGGCCCGCCGCCCCGAAACCCGCAGGGAGCCCCCGATGAAGGGCGTGCGCCAGCGGGCGCTGCAGGACCTCCTCCGGGAGCACGGGCAGATGACCGTGCGGCAACTGGCGGAGCACCTCGACGTGAGTGAGGCCACGATCCGCCGGGACCTGCAGGAACTGAGCGGCGCGTCGGGTCTCGAGCGGATGCACGGCGGCGTCAGCTTCAACGACGACACCGAGCCGCCCGTGATCTCCCGCCGCCGCCAGAACGCCGACGCCAAGATGGCGCTGGCGCGGCGCGCCGCCGCGGAGATCCACGAGGGCGCCACGATCTTCATCGGCAGCGGCTCCACCATGGCCTGCCTGGCGGAGTGCCTGCTGGACCGCCACGAACTCACCGTCATCACCAACGCCCACAACGTGGCCGCCGAACTGGCGGGCGCGCCGGGCGTCAACATCGTCATGACCGGCGGCGCCCTGCGCAAGGGCGAGATGTCGCTCATCGGCCCGATCGCCGAGCACACGCTGCGTCAGATGCCCTTCGAGGTGGCGTTCATGAGCGTGCAGGGCATCTCCGCCGACGGGGGCCTGTCCAACGCTTTCGCCCCCGAGGCCAGCACCGACCGGGTAGTCGTGGAGTTGGCGCCGCGGCTGGTCGTGGTGGCCGAGGCGTACAAGCTCGGGCGCGTGGCGCCGATCTTCATCGGGCCGGCCACGGCGGTCGACCTGCTGATCACCGACGCCGAGCCCGGCGACGAGGAGTCCGGTCGCCTCGGCGCCCTAGGCCTCGCCGTCGCCCATGCCCCACGACCGGAGGCCAGATGACCGCCCCGAATCCCCACAACGGCCCCGGCGCCGCCACGGCAGCGGAGATCGCCTCCCAGCCGCAACTGTGGCCCAAGGCCGTGGCAACGGGGACCGCCGCCGGCTCGTTGCGGCGGCACCTCGGCGCGGGGACGACCGTGTACACCGGTTGCGGCTCCACCGGTCACCTGGCGCAGGTCCTGGCGTGCACCCACCGCCGCCTGCTGCCGAGCTTCGCCTGGTCGGCGGTGGCCTCGGAACTGTGGCTGGCCGCACCGGGCGAGGCGCTCGGCGCCGGCACGGTGGTGGCCGTGTCCCGGTCGGGAGAGACCACCGAGACCATCGAGGCCTGCCGGCGCGCCAGGGACGAGGGAGCGCGGATCGTCGCCGTCACCACCAACCCCGACGGCGGCCTGAACGGGGTGGCCGACGAGGTTGTCGTCGTCGAGTTCGCCGCCGAGGAGTCCGTGGTGCAGACCCGTTCGTTCACCAGCATGCTCCTGGCCACGCTGGCGGCCCAACTCAGCGCGGCCGGCGAGGACGCCGAGGCGGTGTTCCGGGGCATCTCCGACCTGGGCGAGGCCCTCATGGCCGGTTCGGCGAGCGTCGTCGCACGGCTCGCCGACCCCGCCATCGAGGTCGTCTACGTCCTCGGCAGCGGCCTCGACGGTGGCCTCGCCCGCGAGGGCGCCCTGAAGATCAAGGAGATGTCGCGCACCGTCACCGAGGCGATGCCGGTGCTGGACTTCCGTCACGGACCCATCTCGATAACCGACGAGCGCAGCGCTGCGCTGGTGCTGTGCGGTCCGGGCCTCGAGCGGGAACTGGCCGTGGCGACCGACATCGAGGCGTGCGGGACGCACGTCGCGACGGTGGGACCCGACCCGCGCTGCACGATACCGACACCCGCCGGCGCCTCGGTGTACGAGACGGCGGTCGCCCGCCTGACCGTCGCGCAACTCGCCGGCCTCCGGCGCGGCCTGGCGAAGGGCCTCGACCCCGACGCGCCCCGCGGCGTAGACGCCCACATCAGGATCTGAACACCGGAGAGGAGCGCAGATGGCCTCGGTTGCTTTCGACTCGGTCACCAAGACCTTCGACGGTGACGTGGACGCGGTCGCCGACCTCACGCTGACCATCGAGGACGGCGAGCTGCTCGTGCTCGTCGGCCCGTCGGGCTGCGGCAAGTCCACGGCGCTGCGCATGGTCGCCGGGCTCGAGACCCCGACCGCCGGCGACGTGTTCATCGGGGGGGAGTGCGTCACCGAGGTGGCCCCGCGGGAGCGGGACGTGGCCATGGTCTTCCAGAACTACGCGCTCTACCCACACATGACCGTGGAGCGGAACCTCGGGTTCGGTCTGAAGATCAAGAGGATGCCCAAGTCCCTCGTCGTCGAGCGGGTGGCGGCCGCCGCGCACATGCTGGAACTCACCGAGCACCTGCAGAAGCGGCCGGCCCAGCTCTCCGGTGGACAACGCCAGCGGGTGGCGATGGGCCGTGCCATCGTCCGCGAGCCTCAGGTCTTCCTGATGGACGAACCCCTGTCCAACCTCGACGCCAAGCTGCGCGTGGCGATGCGTGCGGAGATCGTGGCGCTGCAGCAGGAACTCCGCACGACGCTGGTGCACGTCACGCACGACCAGGTCGAGGCCATGACCATGGGGCACCGGGTCGCCATCCTGCGGCGCGGCGTGCTGCAGCAGGTGGCCCCGCCCGACGAACTCTTCGACGCGCCGGTCAACGTCTTCGTGGCCGGGTTCATCGGCACCCCGGCCATGAACCTGTACCACAGCGACCTCACCACCGGCGACGACGGTTCGAGGCACCTGCGGTTGGGCTCGGCCACCATGAGCTACGGCGCCACGGAGCAGCGGGACACGGCGCTGGCACGCTCCCCGGACGGCCCGGTGGTCGTGGGCGTCCGGCCCCACGACGTGGAGTTGCGGTCGGACGCCACGGCGCGCGCCACCACCAAGCTGGTGGAGTCCCTGGGGTCCGAACTCCTCGTCCACGCAGGGTTCGACGCCCCCGTGTTCAACCCCGAGGCCGATTCCGACGCGGCCGACGACGAGGAACTCACGGCCAAGCGGCTGGACGCGCAACTCGTCGTCCGGCTCGACGCCTCGGCTCCCCGACCACGGCCGGGCGAGACCCTCCACCCGCACTTCCCGGCGACCGGACTCCACCTCTTCGACGTCGAGACCGAGGCCCGCCTGGCCTGACGCCCGCTCACCGGTGAGAGCCGCGGAACTCCTCGTTGAGCACAACGACCGCCTCCGCAGGCGCGGCGGGCACCCACGAGCGGGCGTTCACCGCCCCGGCCAGCACGCCGGCCAGCAGCGGATCGTCGACCGCTCGCAGCCGCCCGCGACCCGCGCACAGGTAGCCGGCCAGGAACGCGTCGCCGCTGGCCGTCGGGTTTCTCGCCTCCACGACCGGCGCATCCTGCCAGCGGCTGCCCGCCGCCGTCGCCTCGGCGGCGCCCGCCCCACCCGCGGTCACCACCACCGGGCGCACCCCGCGGCTCAGCGCCTCGGCCGCGGCCAAGGCCTGCGCGCGGGGAGACGCCCGGTTCGACAGCGCCCCGCCACCGTCCGCCCCGTCACCGTCGTCCTCCTCAGCGAGGAGAGCACGGGCCTCGGCAAGGTTGACCTTCAACCCCACGGAGGGGAATCCGCCCGTCACGTCGGCCAGGGCGGCGCCCGACGTGTCCACCCAGACGGGGGCCGCCGCACCGATGGCCCCGAACAGGGAGCCAACGGCGTCGAGGTCCTCCACCTCGGGGAAGCTGCCGGCGACGCACACGGCATCGGCCCCTGCAGCCGCGTACGCCGCGAGGTCCACGAAATCCGTCCACGTCGCCGCGTCCACAACAGGCGGCGGGTCGCTCGTGGTCAGAACCGAGCCGTTGACCGCGTCCACGAGCACCGGGCACACTCGCACCGTCAGCGAGGGCACAACCGAGGCCCGCAGGTTCAATCCGTCCCGCCGGGCCAGGGCTTGCACGAAGTCGGCGCCCACCTCACCCAGCCAGGTCACCGGCGTGACCCGTGCGCCGAAGCCCCGCGCGAACCGGGCGACGTTGAGACCTTTGCCGCCGGCGGTCGTCACGCTCTCGAGCGCGCGGATCGTCTCGCCGGCCGCGAAGCCGGGCACCACCACCGTGTGGTCGATAGCAGGGTTGGGACAGACGCACACCAGCCGCATCGTTCGCTCCTCGACAGCCCACTACACTGCGATCAGACATGAGCATAAACGGGCAAATTCATGCGCCACGCCGACCGTTCTACATGGTGGCCTTCGACCATCGCAACAGCCTCGAGCGCGACCTCACCCGGCTCGGCGTCGACGCAACCGCCGGGCGCCGGGCCGAACTCAAATCGCTGATCTGGCAGGGCATAGAGGCCGCGCTGCCCGGCGTCCCCGCACACGCGGACGCCGCGATCCTGATCGACCGTGGTCACCGCCGCATCGAGGCGGCCGCGAGGGACGCGAACGTCGCCGTGGCGATCGCCCTCGAAGCCTCGGGGCAGGACGCCGTACGACCCGAAGCGACGGCGGCCGAGTTGCGGGAGGATCTGCAGGCGATCGAGGGGGGCTTCGGGAAGGTCCTGCTGCGCTGGCATCCCGCCGATCCGGACTCCCGGAAGCGCCGGCAGCTCGCCACCCTGCACCAGCTCGCCGACCTCAGCGGAGCCCGGCTGCTCCTCGAGTTGCTGGTCCCGCCGTCGCCGGAGGACCTCGCCGGCCTCGCAGCCGGTCGGCGCTACGACGAGGCCCTGCTGCCCCGCCACCAGTACGACGCCGTCGCCGAACTCCTCCACGCGGGCCTCTCCCCGGCGCTGTGGAAGGTCGAGGGGCATCCGGACGCCGGCGCCGCGCTGGCGCTCGCGGAACTGGTGGCCTCCTGTGATCCCTCGGCGGCCATCCTGATTCTGGGCGGGGGGGCGGAGATTGCCGACCTCGGACGGGCCTTCTCGGGCGGCGCCGGCCTCGACGTCTTCAGCGGCTTCGCCGTGGGGCGCTCCATCTGGTGGGGGCCGATTGCGGAACTCTGCAGGGGCGAGATCACCGCAGCGGGTGCCCGCTGCGCCATCGGTAACAGCTTCCTCGCCGTCATCGGCACCTTCGAAGCGACGGCCCGCCGCACGCAGCCGGCCGGCCGCGGGTGACCCCGCCACTTCCCGGCTCCGGCCCGAGCAGGAACGCCGCAACTCCCCCAGCCGGCACACCGAGGACGACCCAGCCACATGCCGCCCCCGGCCCGAGCAGGAACGCCGCAACTCCCCCAGCCGGCACACCGAGGACGACCCAGCCACATGCCGCCCCCGGCCCGAGCAGGAACCCCGAAACTCCCCCAGCCGGCACACCGAGGACGACCACCGCCCCTGCCGGGACTCCGCGAAACTGACAGCCGTGCGCGTCGTCGCCATGCTGCCGAACGAGAGGGGCGGGCTCTACCGCGGCTGCATCGGCATCGCCGAGGGTCGCATCACCGACGTCGCCCCGTACCACTCGACCGGCGCCGGGCCGGGCCCCGATCTCGACGTCACGGCACGACGTGCACATCCGAGTGTGGATCAGGTCGGTGGCTCGGGGGGCGACGGGGCGGAACAGATCGACTTCACTCCCCACGTGGCGCTGCCCGGCTTCGTCGATCTACAGCTCAACGGCGCCTTCGGCCACGACATCACGAGCGATCCGTCGTCGCTGTGGCGCATCGGCGCCGAACTGAAGAGTCACGGCGTCACCGCCTTCCTGCCGACGGTCATCACCTCTCCGCCGCAACGGAGGCACTCCGCCTACGAGGCCATCCGCGCCCGGCCTGCCGGCTATACCGGCGCGGAGCCGCTGGGACTGCACATCGAGGGGCCGGTCCTGTCTGGGACCTACGCCGGGGCCCACCCTCGGAGCGACCTGATCGACGACGCCGACGGGCTGGCCGACGAACTCACAGGTGCGGCCGATGCCATCGCCCTCGTCACCGTCGCCCCCGACGTGGCCGGCGCGACCCGCCTGATCACCCGGCTCGCCGGGGCGGGAATCACGGTGTCGCTCGGGCACAGCGGTGCGACCGCTGTCGAGACCTCGGCGGCCCTCGACGCCGGTGCGTCCGCACTCACCCACCTCTTCAACGGGATGGCCCCGCTGCATCACCGCGAGGTCGGCATCGCCGGCGCCGGACTCCTCCACCCCGGCACCTGGGTGTCGCTGATCGCCGACGGGCACCACCTCTGCGACGAGGCGCTGGAGTTGGCGTGGCGCCTGGCCGGCCCCCGGCGCATCTGCCTCGTCACCGACGCCATGGCCGGCATGGGAGCGACGCCCGGCACCTACCGGATCGGCGGAGTAAGCGTCCGCTGCGACGAGACGGCCCGAGACGGCGCCGGCAGCCTCGCCGGCTCGCTGCTCACCATGCCCGAGGCGGCGCGGCGCCTGCGCCGGGTCACCGGCGCCGGCTGGGACGATCTGGCGTCGGTCACCTCCGCCAACCCCGCGGCCCTGCTGGGCGACGTCCGCCGCGGCCTACTGGAGCCCGGGCGCCGGGCCGACCTCGCCATCGTGGACGCCGAACTCCATCCCGTCGCCACCATCACCGCAGGCGCCGTCACCTACCGGCGCCCCGACCGCACACGCGTCCGGATCCCCGGCGGCCCGCTGAGAGCGGTCGTGGGGGTGGACATCGGGGGGACCGCCTTCAAGGCGGCGGTCTTCGACGGCGCCGACCTGGGAGACGTGCAGCGCCGCGCAACCGGACAGGAACGACCGGCCGCGGAGGTGCTGGCGGACGTCCGAGAGGTGATCGACGCTCTCGCAGGCTCTTCGGACGTCGATGTCGTGGGCGTCGGGATCGCCTGCCCCGGCATCCTGGACACAGCCGGCGGAACCGTGATCGAAGCCACGAACCTGGGCTGGCGCGACGTGGACGTCGTCGCCGGACTGGGTGGCGACCTGGCGCTCCCGGTGGCCGTCGAGCACGACGTGTACCTCGCTGCGCTGGCCGAATGGGAGACCGGCGCCGGCGTCGGGGCCGAGTCGATGCTCTATGTCTCCGTGGGCACAGGCGTGGCCGCCAGATTGTTCACCCGCGCAGGGACGGACCGCGGCGGCGCCAACCTGGCGGGCGAGATGGGGTTCATGCCCACCGGGGGCGACGGGGTGCCTCTCGAGTGGTTGGCGTCCGCCCGGGCGATGTCCGACGCCTACCGCCGCGAGACCGGGCGGGCGGCCACGGTCGAGGAGATCGTCGCCGCGCTGGGCGACGATCCCGTGGCGACCCGGGTCTGGTCCGACGCCATCGAGGCACTGGCCCGGGGCATCGCCGGGGCGGTCTGCATCCAGGATCCCGGCATCGTCGTCGTCGGAGGCGGCGTCTCCAACGCGGGCAGCGCGCTGCTCGACGCCCTGCGGCCGCGGCTGGCGACGCTGCTGGCTGCGCTGCGGGATCCGCCACCGATCACCCTGGCAGCACATGGCACCGACAGCGGCATCATCGGCGCAGCCCTCCACGCCGGCCTCGGGAACCCCGCCCCTCGCTGATTCCCGCGGCCCGTCGCCTCGCCCGCCCGGTACTCCCCTCTGTCATTCCGGCGAAGGCCGGAATCCACTGGTGCCGGCGGGCCCGTGCGTTCTCAGCGCCCCGTACCGGCACCGGCGCCGGTTCACTCGTCGGGGTGTTCCCTGACGCCGGCCCGCCGCCCCCGTCCCGCGCCGAGGCGGGCGGTGTGCGCGTCGGGTTCCTGCACGCGGTGACGCTCCAGCGCCTCGGGGTCGAACGTGATGCCGGCCCCCGGGCTGTCGCCCAACACGATCCAGCCGTCGGTAATGACGGAGTCGAACGTGAAGGTGGCGTCGCGCCCCGCCTCCAGCACCTCCATCATGGTGTGGTGCGGCAGCGCCGCGGCCAGATGGGCGCCGTAGCGGCCGGCGGTGTTCATCAGCGACACGGGCCGGTCGAAGGCCTGCGCCAGGTCGGCCGCGCGGAGGCAGGTTGACAGGCCGGCCATGTTGGGGTTCACCTGCACCACGTCGACTGCACCGTGACGCAGCAGCGCGGCGAACTGGCGGACGTCCTTGAGGTTCTCGCCGATGGCCACCGCCGCGCCGATGGCCCGCGACACGTCGCGCAGCCCGTCGAGGTCGGTGCGCACCACGGGCTCCTCGCACCAGACGATGTCGAATTCCCGCTCCATGGCGCGCATCGCCCGCACGGCCTGCTTGGGTGACCAGAACTCGTTGGCGTCCACCATCAGCAGAGGCCGGGCGTCGCTGCCGCCGAGGGCCTCGTGCATGATCCGGAGCCTGCGCCGGTCGGCGTCGATGCCGAAGCCCACCTTCAGCTTCCCGGCCCGCACGCCGCGGGCGGCCATGGACCCGTAGTACGCCCGCAACTCGTCGTCGCTCAGTGGACCGTCCAGCCCGCTGGCATAGGCCAGGACGCGGGGCTCCAGCGCCCCGAAGAACTGCCACAGGGGGATCCCGTCGATCTTGGCGCGCAGGTCCCACAGGGCGTTGTCGAGGCCGGCGATGCCGACGGCCACCGCCCCCTCGTTGCCGGGCTTGAACGAGGCGTTCAGCATCCGCTCCCAGAGGCCGCGGTGGCGCCGCGGGTCCTCGCCGATCAGCGCCCCGGAGAGCCGCGGGATCGCCGTGGCGCCGAGACTGCTGGCCACCGCCACGCCGTCGAGGCCCTCGTCGGTGCGGACGAACACCGCCATGTCGGTCCGGCGGTACATGCCCGTCGGGATGTTCACGTCGCCGATCGGCCGCGCCAGCTCGTAGTCGTAGAGCACGGTGTCGACGCCGGTGATCCTCACGTCGTCTCCTTCGAACCATCGCCGGGAAATCCACCCTCGATCTCCGCCAGGGCCGGCCAGAGTTCCTCGGGAAGGCTGCGGTGGAGGTGCGCCCAGTTCTCCGCGGCCTGCTGCACGCCGCTGGCCCCGATCAGGACCGTGCCGACCGCCTCGTGGCGCGCCGCGAACTGCGCCGCCGCGGCCGGCAGCGGCACCCCGAAGCTGCCGCAAACCCGCCGGAGTTGCTCGGTCCGCTCGAGGATCCGTGGCGGCGCGGGAACATAGTTGAAAGTGGCTGCTCCCGGATTTCCGGTGAGCACACCGGAGTTGTAGACACCGCCGACCACGAGATGCACTCCCCGGTCCATCGCCGCACCGAAGAGTTCGGCCTCGGCCTGGCGATCCAGCAAGGTGTAACGCCCCGCGATCAGTACCACGTCGATGTCGGTCTCGGTCACGAAGCGCGTGGGCAGAGCAGGCTGGTTCATGCCCACACCGATGGCCCCTATCGCACCCTCGGTACGCAGCTGCTCCAACGCCGGGTAGGCCTCGGTGAGCACCTGGTGTGCATGGTCGTCGGGGTCGTGGATGAGCACCACGTCCACGTAGGTGCGGCCCATCCGCTCGATGCTGGCCTCCAGCGAGCGCCTCACACCGTCGGCAGAGAAGTCGAACGTCGCTGCGCCGCGGTCGCCGGCGAACAGGTCGCCAGGGGGGCGCGGCGCCTCCTCGTCGATGATGCGGCCCACCTTCGTGGACACCTTGACACCGGCGTCGCAGCCCTCGAGCGCCTTGCCCAGCCGCCGTTCCGCCAGGCCGTAGCCGTACAGGGGGGCCGTGTCGAAGTACCGGTAACCGGTCTCGAGAGCAGCCTCGACGGCGGCCGCGGCGTCGTCCTCGCTCACCGGCGCACGGAATCCCCCGAGCGGCGCGGTGCCGAAACCGATGGCCGGCAGCAGACTCGCCTCGTCCACGACGGCCGATACTACGAGACGGTCGTGGTGTCGACCGAAGACTCAGCCTGAATCCACCGATCGCAGATTATCTTGGGCATCTTTTTCGTCGTATAGCCCAAGTTTCTCGCCCCAAGTTCCGGAGGTGACGAGGACCACCCCGAACCGATCAATCCGGCGGGATGGGGCACTCACAGGAAGTGCCTCCCGATCTGTACCGGCAGCCGCTTGTGTTCACAGCTATTTGCCCAGGTCAGAGAGTCACTTCGGTGGACCCCCCGCCCTCGAACCCAACCCCCATCGGTGGATCCAGACTCAGCGGTGGCGGCCGCGGAGCGGATGGCCGCGGCGGCCGAACCAAGACGATCGTCTCCAGGGAGAGCTTCGTCTTGGTTGGGGCGCATAGTGAATACCATCGCCCCGGGTTCCGCCGCACTGGGACCCGCCGGCGGAAGACCAGCGAAGGGCACACCATGACCACCGTCACCGACGCCACCGTCATCGACCTGCGATTCCCCACCAGCCGCAACCTCGATGGCTCCGACGCCATGAACCCGGACCCCGACTACTCGGCGGCCTACCTGCGCCTGGCCACGTCCGACGCCGAACTGGCGGGCCACGGCTTCGTGTTCACGATCGGGCGCGGCAACGACATCCAGGCCGCCGCCGTCGCCGCTGTGGCCGAGCGGCTCGTCGGGCGCGACCTCGACGGGCTCGTGGAGGATCCCGGCGTCGTGAACCGGGAACTCACCTGGGACAGCCAGTTGCGCTGGCTCGGGCCGGACAAGGGCGTGATGCACATGGCCATCGGCGCCGTGATGAGCGCCGTGTGGGACCTGCGTGCCCGCCGGGAGGGGCGACCTCTGTGGTCTGCCCTGGCCCGACTGGAACCCGCCCAGATCGTCGACCTCGTGGACTGGACCTACATCGCCGACTTCCTCGACCCCGGCCGGGCGCGGGAGATCCTGGAGGAGCGCCGGCCCCTGCGAGATGCCCGCATTGCCGAGCTGCAGCAGGACGGCCTGGCCGCCTATGCCACCACACCCGGTTGGCTGGGCTACAGCGACGAGAAGCTCGTGCGGCTGTGCCACGAGGCCGTGGCCGACGGTTTCACGACGATCAAGCTGAAGGTCGGCGCCGACACCGGCGACGACCGGCGACGCCTGGCGCTGGCCCGCGAGGCGGTCGGACCGGACGTGGCCATCGCCGTCGACGCCAACCAGCGATGGAGCGTTCCCGAAGCCATCTCCGCCATCGGCGAACTCCGTGACTTCGACCTGCGCTGGGTGGAGGAGCCCACGCATCCCGACGACGTCGTCGGCCACGCCACCATCGCCGAGGCTGTGCATCCCGTCCCGATCGCCACCGGCGAGATGCTCGCCAGCCCGACGCTCGCCAAGCAACTGATCCAGCTCGGCGGGGTGCAGATCCTGCAGATCGACGCCACGCGCATGGCAGGAGTCCACGACCTGCTGGCTGCGATCCTGATGGCCGCAGGCGCCGGGGTGGAGGTCATCCCCCACGCCGGCGGTGTCGGCCTGTGCGAGGCCGTCCAGCACTTCGCCTTCTTCAACGCCATCTGCGTGGCCGCCGACACCCGGGGCCTGTCCCTGGAGTACGTCGACCACCTGCACGAGCACCTCACCGACCCCGTGGAGGTCACCGACGGCCGCTACCGCCTCCCGAGCCGACCCGGCGCCAGCACAGAGTTCCGCCCGGGCACCGAACTCACCTTCGGCTATCCCGACGGCACCGAATGGGTGGGCTGAATCGCTGCGCCGGCTCATCACCGCCCGAGCGAATCGCGGCATGGGCAGACGATCGCCATCTTCCCGATCCGGGCCGATTGACGGCAGGCCTGTCACACCCCCCATCTAGGCTCCCCCAAAGGAGGTGCCAATGGAAATCGCACTCATCGTCGTCGCACTTGTTGCGCTTGCCGCCGTCCTCGTACTGTTCCGAGTCATCCGCCAGCGTGACGAGGCGAGCCGTGAGCGGGACGAGGCCAACCGGCAACTCAGCAATCTCCGGGCGGAGCACGAAGCCCGCGCCGCTGAGATCGCCAAGGCCCGCCAGGACCTAGACACGTACTTCAAGGGCATGGCCGCCGAAGTGCTTCAAGCCAACAGCCGAACGTTCCTCGAACAGGCCAAGGAGCAGTTCGCCAACCAAGCCGAACTGGGCAAGTCCGACCTCGAGAAGCGCCAGCAAGCCATTGATGCGCTGATCAAACCGGTGCAGCACAATCTGGAGAAGTTCGAGAAGCGGGTGAACGAGATCGAGAAGGAGCGGGTGGGCGCTTACAAGGGACTACAGACCGAGGTCGGCCTGCTGCGGGAGGTCACGGGCAATCTCGGCGAGGCTCTGCGGTCCTCACAGATGCGCGGCCACTGGGGCGAGCAGCAACTGCGCAACGTCCTCGAACTGGCCGGCATGCGCGAGCACATCGACTTCTTCGAACAGCTCACCGTCACCACGGGCGACAGCAGGGGTCGGCCCGATGCGGTCGTCCGGGTTCCAGGAGGGGCGCAGGTCGTCATCGACGCCAAGACTCCCCTCGACTCCTATCTCGAAGCTCACAACACCAGCGACGACCAGCAGCGACAGCAGGCACTGCTGCAGGCACACGCAGGTTCGCTCCTGGGCCACGCCAGAACGCTCGGCGGCCGGAGCTACGAGGCCGCCGTCGCCGGATCCCCGGACTTCGTCGTCATGTTCGTACCCGCCGACCCGATTCTCGACGCGGCGATGGACGTCCAGCCCACCCTCTGGGAAGACGCCTGGCGGAAACATGGAGTCCTCATCGCCACTCCCGGTTTGTTGCTGGCGTTCCTGAAGACAGTGGCACTCGCCTGGAAGGAGCAGTCGCTGCAGGAGAACGCCCAGCAGATCGCCGACCTCGGCAAGGACCTCTACGACAGCATGCGAACCTACGCCGGCCACGTCGACAACATGGGCAAGGGTCTCGAGCGAGCGGTGAAGGCCTACAACGACGGGGTTGGCTCTCTGGAAGGCAGGGTGTTGCCACGCGCCCGCCGGTTCGAGGGTCTCGGGCCCGCCGCGGGCAAGCAGATCGACGCCCCAAGCCGCGTCGAGCCGGTCGTGCGTCCCGTCGTGGCAGCCGAATTGACCGAGGCGGCTGGAGACCCCGACTGGCAGAACAGCTGACGCTGGTTGATCCAGCCCACAGGTTGCTTGCCAGCCGAACTGTCAAGGTGCCGAAAAACCGATCCGGTGGCAACTGCAGTACCCGGCGGACAAATCCGGCACTAGACCCTGGACGATTACTGCATCAGCGCACGGATGATTCTCGGCGTCATCGCTGCTACTGCACGTCTCTGCTGTGACCGCCGACGCGCTGCGCCCACACACGCGCGGAGGTCCCGGGACTGCAATCCGCAGCCGATCCGGGGCGTACTTCCGGTGAGGGCCTCGCGGCTAGGTCACCGGCCAACCACAGGATCGCGGCTCACGCCGAACAATGCAATCGCCAACGGCAGGAGCTGACCGCTCACGAAGCTGCGGCCGGGCTGAGCAGGCGGTAGCCCTCGTGGGCATCGAGGCCGCCGAAGGGCAGCACGTGCAGCGCCGGCGTGGTGACGCCGTTGGCGACGTAGCGGGCGATCTGGTCGCGGCACTCCTCGGGCGTTCCGTTGATGATGATGGCGTCCACCAGTTCGTCGGGGATCTGCTTCAGGGCGCCCGCCCGGTCCCGGCTGTCCCAGCGCTCCCAGAAGGGTGTGAGCATCGCCTCTCGCCCCAGCCACACCTGGAACGCCCGGTAGACGGCCACGGAGACGTAGGCGGCCAGCATCCGCTTGGCCGCGGGCAGCACGGTGGCGCGGTCGGGATTCGGGCAGACGAACAGGCGGGCCACGATCTCGGCGCCGGGGTCCAGCTCGCGCACGATCCCGGTGACCCGAACCGTGTCGGTCGCCGAGAGCCAGTTGATGATTGCGCCGTCGGCCTCCCGCGCCGCAAGGCGCAGCATCTGCGGGCGTAGGGCGGCCAGGAGCAGCGGCACCGGCGGATCGGGTGGCTCGCCGGTGGTGAGGCGGAATCCTTTCACCTCGAAGGTCTCGTAGGCCTCGGTGACCTTCTCGCCCGCCAGCGCGGCCCGCAGGAAGCGCAGGGTGTCACGCGCCCGGCGGTAGGGCTCGACGAACGGGATGCCGTTCCAGCGCTCGACGATCACGTCGGAGGAGGTTCCGATGCCGAGCGCGAACCGTCCCGGCGCCACCTGCGCCAGGGCGGCGGCCGACTGGGCCAGCGTGGCCGGACCACGCGTGTAGATCGGGATGATGGCGGTACCGAGACGGACGTCGGGCTCCCAGGCCGCCGCCAGCGCCAGCGGGGTGAACCCGTCGACACCCGACGACTCGGCCGACCACAGGTCGGTGTAGCCCCACGACACCAGCTCGCGGATCCGGTCGCGCTGGGCGCCCAGCGGGCCACCCAGCGGAACCGAGACCCCCAGGGGTTGCCTCGTCTCAACCTGTGGGGTCACCGGCCGCTCAGAGCCACTTGAAGACGAGGCTGTCGCGACGCTGCGTCCACTCCTCGGCGGTGATGGCGAAACGCTCGTGGTCCTCCCAGCAGCCGTTGATCTCCAGGAACCGCAGCGCCACGCCCTCCGAGCGGAGGGCCAGCTTCTCCACCACCCGCCGGCTGCGCTGGTTCCGCGGCACGATGGCGATCTCCACCCGGTGCAGCGTCAGTTCCTCGAACGCGAACCGCAGGCCGACGACCACCGCCTCGGGGATGTAGCCGTTGCCGGCATGACGCTGGTCGACCCAGTAGCCGATGTTGCACGACTGGAACGGGCACCCGGTGACGCCGGCGATGTTCATCTCCCCGACGAGCGTGCAGTCCACGAACACTCCGAAGCCGTGCCCGGTTCCGAGTTGGCGTTCCCGATCGCGGGCGCCGCACCGCGCCGCGAACGCGGCTCGGGTCACGTCAGGGTCGGGCTGACTCGCGGGCTTGGCGGGTTCCCATCTGGTCAACCAGGCGCCATTGTTGCCCCGGACCTCACGCCACTGGGCGAAATCGCTCGTTACCAGCGGGCGAAGACGCACACGCCGGCCGGCCAGCACCGGCGGAGAATCGACGGAGGTGAGAACCCTGCGCATTCGATCAGGCACCCTAGCCAGCATCGGTGTCCTCCCGCGGTGCCGATCCGGACACGAGGGTGCGAACAAGACCGTCCAGCAGATCGGTCTCCGACACGAGGCAACTGTCAAAGGAGAAGAAGCGCATGATCTTCACGAGAACGCACATGCCGGCAACGATGACGTCGGCGCGGTCGGGGTGAAGTCCAGGGTTGGCGACGCGCTGAGCGCGATCCTCCGTGGCCAGAGTCCGGAACACGTCCTCGGCGGCGGCTCGAGTCAACTCGAAGTGGTGCACCCGGTCGGGGTCGTAGGGTTCGAGCCCCATCTCGACGGCTGCGGCGCTCGTCACCGTGCCGGCGACGCCGATGAGGCACGCCGTTCGTCGCACGTCGGGAATGGCGATGAGAACGTCCTCGAGGTGGGCCTCGGTCACTGACAGGCAGGCGAGCAACTCCTCGGGTCGGGGCGGGTCGTGGCGAATGAACTGCTCGGTGAGGCGCACGCAGCCCACGTCGGCCGACAGCACCGCCTCGCAATCGTCGGTGCCGAACCCGAATTCGGTGGAACCTCCGCCGATATCGACCACGAGGAACGGGCCTCGACCGGGATCCAACCCCGCGGTGGCGCCGTCGAAACCGAGGCGGGCCTCGGTCTCGCCGTCGAGCAACTCGGGGCGGACCCCCAGGACACCGGTCACAGCGTCGAAGAACTGCTCGGCATTGGCGGCATCGCGGGCTGCAGAAGTGGCCGTGGCGCGCACCGCCTTCACGTCGAGGCGGTCCATGGCCCGGCGGTAGTCCTCCAGCACCTCCACGGTGCGCCCGATGGCGTCGTCGTTCAGGCGCCCGGTGGCGTCCACCCCCTCGCCCAGGCACGTCACGATGGATTGCCGCTCCAATGTCTCGACTCCGCCGCGGCTCACGAGCAGGCGAGTGGAGTTCGTCCCGCAGTCCACCGCGGCCACCACCGGGCCCCCGTGGCCGGTGGACGAGATCACGAATCCGCTGCGGCAGTCTCGGACAGGTGCGCCTCGACGGCAGAGTCGGCAACAAGCTCTGCTTCCACCCAGGCCCCCACCGGGTCAGCGCCACCGGCCAGGTGCCAGGCGTAGTGCGCATGCAGGCACTTGACGCCGCGCCGGGTGCCGCCCACGCCCCCCTCCGGACGGGGTCCGGTGTGGTCGTCCGGCAGCGCGGCATCCCGCTCTGCCGCGTAGCGGGAATGGGCCGCCTCCAGGGCCGTGGCATCCACCGCAACCTCCGCGTCCCGGACGCCGCCCCGCGACTCCAGGCGGCTAACGGCCAAACGGTCCGTGGCCGAGACCAGCCAGTACCGGGTCGGCATGGGCGTGCCGTCGCTCAGCAGTGGATCGTTGCGGATCACCCGAGGACTCCCGTCGGGGTGCCGCACCCACACCCGGAAACCCCCTTGAGGCGGGCGTCCCAGAAGGGCGGCCACCTCAACCCAGTCGCGGAGCGAGATCCCGTCACCACCGGCCGCCCACGGCTCGGTGCCGAGTCGCCCGCCGGAGCGCGCCCGCTCAACCCCGCGGAACTGGCGGTCGGCGCCGGCCAGGGCCGCTGGATCACCTGTCGGCCCGCCTTCATCCGCCCAGTCCCGCAGCGACGTTCCACGGCTGCCACCGGGCGCGGTCACGGGTTCGTCCGTCGTCGCGTCGCGGGCAGTCGGGGCCGCTGAGCCGAAGAAGTCGGCGCGACCTGGTCCTATTCGGCGCTGCGCCGACCGAACGACGCCGCCTTGAGGATGCCGTCCACCAGCCGCTTGAGCAGGAGTCCGAGGGCGAGCACCGGAGCGATGATCGGAGAAAGGATCCGGAGCCTCGTCGGCACGGCCTGCAGGAGATCCACCGCCTCCGGCTCGGCAGGCGCCGCCGCGGGAGCAGCCGCCTGCGCCTCGGCGGACTCGCCGCCGCCATCATCGTCAGCGGAATCGTCGCCCGCTTCAGCGTCGGCGGACTGGCTGAGCATCTCCTCGAGGTTGTCGACGAACTTCCCCATCAGCTTGGCGCTCACGTCGCCGAGCACCCCCCGCCCGAACTGCGCAACCTTGCCGCTGATCTTGAGATCGATCGTGACCTCCACCTTGGTGCTGCGGTCGGAGGCGGCCTCCATCAGCGCCGTGATGTCGGCGGCGGCGTTGCCCGCGCCGCGTGTGTCCCGCCCCTCGGCGCGAATCACGATCCGCAGGTCGTCCCGGTTCAACTCCACCATGGTGGCCTTGCCGCGGTACTCAGCGGAGATGGGGCCCACCCTGACCTTCACCGCTCCGCGGAACTCGTCACCCTCGACCTCGTCGAGGCGCGCGCCGGGCAGGCACGGGGCGATCAACTCCGGGTTGGTGAGAACCTCCCACGCCCGGTCGACGCCGACACTCACCTCGAAGTCGCTCTTCAGTTCCATCTGTCAGGCCTCCTGTGACGTCTTGGGCGTCCGTCTCGGGTTGTCGGCGGCTCGATGGCGATCGCCGTGGCCGCCCGAATCGTTGAGCAACGTTACCGCCGTTGCGTGTCCCGACACAGCCGGAGGTCGCGCTCGAGCCACCGCCGGCGTCGGCGGTTAGCCTCGCGCCGGAACGACCCGACACCTCGGGCGATGTCGGAGGAGGTGATCGGCAATGGCACGACTCGATCTCGCACATCCGGCGAACGAGGACGGTCCCTGGTTCGTCGACACACGCTGCATCCGCTGCGACGCGGCCCGCCACTGGGCACCGGAGTTGATCGAAGCCGACGAGGAGGGACGGTCATTCGTGGCACGCCAGCCCGAGCATCCCGACGAGGAGGCGCGACTGTGGCGGGCGGCGGTCGCCTGTCCCACACAGTCGATCGCAACGATCGAGGCCCGCCGCCCACCTGAGCCGGCGTTCCCGTTCGAGCTGACGGCGGGCGTGTACGCGCTGGGCCACAACGCCCGGTCGTCGTTCGGGGCGCACTCGTACCTCCTGGTGCGACCCGACGGGAACCTCATGACCGACTCGCCGCGGTTCACTCGGCAACTGGCGGAGCACATCGACCACCTCGGGGGCCTCCGCCACGTGCTGCTGACCCACCGCGACGACGTCGCCGACGCCGACCGCTGGGCCGACCGGTTCGGAGCCGACGTGTGGATCCACGAGGCCGACGCCGACGCCGCGCCCTACGCCACGGTCATCCTCAGCGGCTCCGAGCCTTCCGCCATCGCGCCGGGCGTCATCGCGATGCCCGCGCCCGGCCACACTGCGGGTCACGTGGTGTTCCACGTCGACGACAGATGGCTGTTCACCGGCGACGCGCTGCACTGGAACCTCCGGCGCGGCGAGCTCGATGTGTTCCCCGAACAGACCTTCCAGTCATGGGACGTCCTCGCCGACACCATGGACCGCCTCGCCGCGCTGCGGGTGGAGTGGGTCTTCGCCGGCCACGGCAGCTGGCACAACGTCGGTGTGGACGCCTGGGCTCGCCAGATGGCCGAACTCGGACCGGCCATGCGTTCGCTCGGCCGGCAGGCCTGGGCCCGGCGACCGAACACGGCCTACGACTGGTACTGAGCCGGCCGGTCGGTGGGAGCACGGCGATCCGATCGGGGCGCTCTCGATTGCCGTTGGCGTGTCACACGCCTCTCGTAGTGTGGCCCGCGTGGAACAACCTCGGGTCGTGGCCGACGCGGGAGCCATCGATCTGTCGGGAGCGGACAACTGGGTGCTGCACGCCGACAACGCGGACGTTCTCCCTCGGCTCCCCGACGGCACCTTCCGGCTGATCTACATCGACCCCCCGTTCAACAGCGGCAAGGTCCAGCGGCGGCAGGAGCTGGCGACCGTCCGCTCCGACAACGGGGACCGCGTAGGCTTCGGCGGCCGGCGCTACCGCGCCGTCTCTCTCGGGGCCACCTCCTACGCCGATGTCTTCGACGACTACCTCGCCTACATCGGGCCTCGACTTGAGCACGCCCGCCGCTTGCTGACCGCCGACGGCACCCTGTACTTCCACATCGACTACCGGGAGGCCCACTACTGCAAGGTCCTGCTGGATCAGATCTTCGGCCGCGAGTGCTTCATCAACGAGATCATCTGGGCCTACGACTACGGCGGGCGCTCACGGCGCCGCTGGCCGGCGAAGCACGACACCATCCTCGTGTACGCCAAGGACGCCGACGGCTACTTCTTCGACCAGGAGGCCGTCGAGCGGATCCCGTACATGGCGCCGGGGCTCGTTTCGAAGGAGAAGGCGGCACGAGGCAAGCTCCCGACCGACGTGTGGTGGCACACCATCGTGGCCACCAACGGCAAGGAGAAGACGGGCTACGCAACACAGAAACCCGAGGGCATCCTGCGGCGGATCCTGAGCGCCTCGTCGCAGGAAAAGGACTGGATTCTCGACTTCTTCGCCGGGTCGGGAACCACCGGCGCCGTGGCGCAACAGATGAACCGCCGGTTCGTCCTGATCGACAACAACGACGAGGCCATCGCGGTCATGCGCCGGCGCCTCGGCGAAACCGGCACCCGCTACACCGACGGGTCGCTTAGACCGCTCGCCCTCTAGCCACTGCCATCCGATCGACTGGGACTGTCCGAATAACCGGCCGGTACACCCAGATCAGCAACCCCGACGTGCTCGCCCGCGGCGGCGAAGATCCCATCAGCTGACGGGCGGCTGCAATGCACCGCGTGAAGGGCTGTCACACCCCCGCAATAGCGTGAGGGGCATGGATCGAAGCAGCTGTGAGCAGGGGAATAGCCACCCAGCGGGCACTTCGTGGCGGCCGAGTCGCCGCGGCACCGGTCGGGGAACACTGTCACACCCCCTGAATAGTGTGACGAGTATGGAGTACGGGCCTGACCAGGGGCGACGTCCTCGGGTGGACGGTGCGGCGCGACCGCGTGGCAGCGGGACCGGTGAGGGTCACTGTCACACTCCCTTCGTAGTGTGGTGACCGTGACAGGAACGCAGCTTCACGAACTCGCGCCGGCACCGATCGTCGCCGGCGGCATTGTCGCCGAGCGTGCCGCTGCGGGAGATGCCGTGGAAGGACACGGCACGGCCGGCTGGGGCGGGGATCGTCGGAGCGAGGGGTTCCCGGTCGAGGCGTTGGCGGTGCTGGGGAGTGATCCGGCTGATCTGGGGAGCGAGGGATTGGGCGATTTCCTTCGGGCGGTCCGGGCGGTCCGGGCGTGGGTGGACGCTCGGGAGGCGGCGGCGCTGGCGGTTGCGGCTCACCGTGATGTTGCCGGCGAGGCCGGCGCGGTGGACGTCGCCGCGTGGTTGACCGGGCACACGGACGTGGGTCGACGGGAGGCTCTGGCCCACACCCGCACCGCGGCCGGGCTGGCAGAGTTGCCGCTGATGAGCGAGGCGCTCGCCGACGGTCGTATCACACAGGCCCACGTGCAGGCGTTGACTCCGTTCGCATCTCCTGTTGGAGTGGACCTGAGCGTGGACCCGGCGGTGGACTTCCCCGATCCTGCTCGTGACGCTGCCCGCCGGGTCGGGGCTGCCGTGCGCGACAGACAGACGGAGTTGGTTGCCGCCGCGGAGACCATGGGCGTCGACGCCTACCGGCGCTTCCTGCGGCGCTGGGCCGACCGCGCCGCTGGCGACGACGGTGCCGGCCGAGACATCGCGCAGCGGCGGCGACGCAGCGTCACCACCTTCACCGGTGACGACGGGATGCGCGGCGTGCGAGGCGTGCTGCCGGCCGATCAGTTCGCGTTCTTCGAGAACGAACTGCGCCGCCTCGCCGAGGCCCGCTGGCGCGCCGACCACCCCGACGCCGACAACGTTCCCGCCAAGGAGTTGTCCTGCCCGCAGCGCAACGCGGATGCCTTGGTTGATATGGCGCGCCGCAGCCGCCAGCTTGGCGACAACAATGACGAACCGCTGGGTTCGCATATCGACGTCATGGTCCTCATCGATCATGAGACGCTTACGGCGAGCCTCCACGAGGCGAGCCGCTGTGAACTCGACGACGCAACACCCCTCTCCCCCACCGCGGCCCGGCGCCTGCTGTGCGACGCCGACATCCTCACCGCCGTCGGCAACCGCAAGAGCTGGAAGCTCGACCTGGGCCTCAGTCGCCGAGCCGCCAATCGCAAGATCCGCAAAGCGCTCATCGCGCGGGATCGCACCTGCACCGCGCCTAGCTGCGAGCGCCCGCACTGGATGTGCGAGATCCACCACCTCATCCCGTGGGCCGACGGCGGGCGCACCGACCTGGACAACCTCACCCTGCTGTGCAACCGTCATCACCACCTTCACCACGCCAACGAAGCTCGGCGAGCCAACGGCGCGCAGGTGACGCACAGCCAGCGAGACCCCTCACCGGGCCGACCGCCGGACCCGCCCAGCGGCACGCCCGGCGGTAAGGCACGACCCCGGACACCCATCCGAGCGGGCCACCCGTCCACCCGCGCCGATCGAGCACCACCACGCGACATTGCACTGAAGAACTCGCCGGGCTCAGCGGCTCACGTCAACGGCGCACCCGCCGACACACACGAGGCTGCACCGAATATCTGCCGACCAGTGATCGGAGCAGCCACGCGGTGCTGACACAACGCGTTCCTTGACAATCGGACAACGGCCGGACCGCTCGCGGCATGAGCCTCGCCTGCGGATCGACGCCCGCGACCTGCGTGTGTCGGAGTGTCGACGCTGGGACGAGTACCCACGAAGGCGGGGTCGTGTGGGGAAGAAACCGAGGGCGAGGCCGGTGGGCGGCGAAGGCGGCCATTGTTGGAGGCCGCCGGAGCACCACCGGCAGCCCGCCCGGACTAACCAGGCACGGGCCGGGCGGATCGGACGGGGTGTGGGGTGGTTCAACGGTTCCGGTGGCGTTTCAGGTCTTCGAGGGTGTCGATGTCGCTCGGGTCGCCGGGGCAGGCCACCGCCCGGACCATCTCCGGATGGCGGCGCATGAGGTGGCGGGCACCCTCGTCGCCGTCGAGTGGGAGCAGCGGCCAGACGGCTTCGTCGAGTTTCACCGGCGGGCGCCTGCGAGCGCCGTAGACGGCGGTGACGATGGACCCTGGTGCCTCGGCGACCCGCCGCCAGGCCTCGGCTCCCACAAAGGGCTGATCGGCGACGCCCACCACGACCGCCGTGTGACCGTCGATCTCGGCGGTTCGCACGCCGGCCTGCAGGGACCAGGCCTGACCGCGGTCCCAGTCGTGGTTCATGACGATCGTCACCTCCGGTGGGAGCAGATCGCTCAGATCCTCCGCTCCAAGTACGACGTACACGGCCGCCAGAGGTGCTTCGAGGGCGGCATCGACGGCCCATCGGACGAGGGGTCGGTCACGGAACTCGGTACGTAGCTTGTGGACGGGGCCGGCAAACCGCGATCCCTCACCGGCGGCCAGCACAAGGCCGGCAGTCCCGCGGCGGGGATCAGTCACGAGACCTGCCTCCGGCGGGGATCAGCCACGAGACCTGGCTCCGGCGGGGCGATCGCACGGGCGATCGGCGGGGCGGGAAGCCCGTGCCACCGGCCTCAGCGGGTCAAGGCGATGCGTCGCTGATCGCGCCACGACTGATCCCGGCGGAGAGCGCTCCGGCAGCGCGTCTCAGCGATGGATCGGGCCCGCGCTGTCGCGGAGTGACGGAGCCGCCCGGCCGGCGCGGACTGCGATGATCTCGGCCACGACGGACACCGCTGTCTCCTCGGGGGTGCGCCCGCCGATGTCCAGGCCTATCGGCGCCATGAGCCGGGCCAGGCCCTCCTCGTCGACGCCGACCTCCCGCAGCCGTTCGACCCGCTTGGCGTGGGTGCGCCGGCTGCCCATCACCCCGATGTATCCCACGTCGGTCGCCAGGGAGCGCACAACGGCCGGAACGTCGAACTTGGTGTCGTGGGTGAGGATGCAGACCGCGTCGACAGGCCGCAGCCTCTCGCCGTACGCGTCGAAGACGGCATCGGGCCATTCCACCCTGATCTCGTCGGCCATCGGGAACCGCTTGGGGGTTGCGAACACCTTCCGAGCGTCACACACCACCACCTTGTAGCCCAGGACCTTCGCCACCCTCGCCAGCGCCGCCGTGAAGTCCACTGCTCCGAAGATCAGCATCCGGGGCTGGGGGGCGAACGACTCCACGAACAGGGTGAGGTCCTCCCTCCGCTGCTCACCGCCGGAGCCGTAGTGGCGGACGCACGTCTGACCGAGTTCCAACTCGCCGAGCACGTCGCGGGTCGCCACATCGTCGAGTTCGGCACTGCCGAGGCTTCCGAGAACCTCCAAGCCAGGGCGCACCAGCAGGCGGGCTCCCTTGCCGACACCGTCGATGATCGTGGCGAGCGCCACCGGCTCGTCGGCGCGCAGTGCCGCGGCCAGGGCCTCGTAGAGCGGCGCCGGATCAGCAGCCACAGCCACCCCTCTACCAGTCCAGCGGCTCGACGAAGAGGTGGATCGTGCCGCCGCAGGTCAGCCCCACGGCGAAGGCCTCGTCGTCGCTGTAGCCGAAGCTCACCATGCGCCGATCGCCGGCTTCCAGCACGTCCAGAGCCTCGGCCACGACCGCCCCCTCGACGCAACCGCCCGACACCGAACCGGACACCTCGCCCGCCTCGTTGACGGCCATGGCTGCGCCCGGATCACGGGGACCCGACCCGTCGAGGTCGGTCACGCGTGCCACTGCGACCCGGAGACCTGCCGCCCGCCACCGGTCGATGTCATCCAGCAACTCCTGCATGGGTACCTCCTCGACCGGGCCGCCGGTGTGTCCGGTGCCCCGGTGCGTCCGGGATGTTCGGTGCGCTCTGTGTTTCCTGATCCTGCGGCCTGGCCGGGCTTTGCCGCCGGTGGCCCGATGGTTGATCCGGCTGAAGCACGGGCCCGAGCCGCCGGACAGTGGATTCCGGCCTGCGCCGGAATGACGGTATGCCGGAATGACGGTATAGCGGAATGACGGTATAGCAGCAGATCGGGCCAAACCGCCACATATCGCCGAGCGACCCGCTCAGGCGGCGACCCGGTCGGCGAGTTCCTCCAGCGATGCCAGCGAGTGGCCCTCCACGAACTCGTCCACGAACGGCAGGGCGGCCGCCATCCCCTGCGCGAGCGGGGCGTACCCGGGTGTCGCCTTGAGGGGGTTGACCCAGACCACTTTGTGCGCCACCCGGCTGAGGCGGGCCATGCTCTCGGTCATGGCCGCCGGCTCACCCCGGTCCCAGCCGTCGGAGAGGATCACCACCACGGCACCTCTGGCCATGCCGCGCACCCCCCACAGGTCACAGAACACACCGATCGACTCGCCGAGGCGGGTACCGCCGGACCAGTCCTGCACGGCCCCGGCGGCGCGGTCGAAGGCGGCGTCGGGATCGCGGGTGGAGAGTTCCCGGGTGAGTCGGGTCAGCCGGGTCCCCAGGGCGAACGCCTCGACGCGGCGGCGGGCCACCACGGCGGCATGCACGAAGCGCAGCAGCGCCCGGGCGTACGACTCCATCGACCCGCTCACGTCGAGTAGCAGGACCAGCCGCCGGGGCTGCTCGCCGGGTTGGCGGAACGACCGTGTGATCGGCTCGCCGCCGGCCTGCAGGGCCCGCCTGACGGTGCGGCGCAGATCGGGGCGCCCTCGCGGCACTCTCACGGGCTGCAGGCGCCGGGAGCGCCGCATCACGCCTCCCAGCCGCAGCTGACTCATCAACTCGGCCAGCTCGGCCAGCTCGTCGGCGGTGCACTCGGCGAAGTCCCGGTCGCGCAGCAACTCGTAGGGGCTGTAGCGCACCGCGATCGTGTCGGAGTCGTCATCGGTGTCGCCGTCGCCCCCGTCGCCCTCGAGGTCGTCGAAGGCCAGGGTGACCTGCTCGACGGGCGGCGGTGGCAGCAGACCCAGAGGATCGATCCCCTCCCAGAAGCGGGTGAACACCGTGTCGAAGGTGTCGAAGTCCTCGGCTCGATGCACCAGGGTGGCCCGCCCGGACCAGTAGACCTTGGCTCGGGCATCCACCCCCACGCACCCGAGCGCCGCCACGAACGTGATCATGGAGCCCACCGGCACTTCGAGCCCGGCGTCGCGCAACGCGGCGCCGAAGCGGGCGGCCAGCGAGCAGATGTCGGAGGCCGTCGCCGCGGGCTCCGGCGGCCGGCGATCGGTCATCGGTCGGAGCCGGACACCGGCAGCCGGCGCGCCATCTGCTGACCTCGGCCGTGCCCGCTACCGGCTCGTCGCCTCGGCGACGATCTTCTCGATGCCGTAGTCCTGTACCCGCCCCTGATCCTCGCGGTACTTGAGCACGGCACCCAGGGTGATCTCTGCGGTGTCCGCCCCCAGCGCGTCCACGCCGAGGCGCACCAGCGCCATTGACCAGTCGATGCTCTCGGCCACCCCGGGCGGCTTGTACAGGCCGATGTCGCGGAACCTGGCGACCGCCGCCGCCACCTGTCGCGCCAGGCGGGGTGCCACGCCGTCGGTGCGCAGCGAGATGATCGACACCTCGCGTTCGAAATCCGGATGCTCCACCCAGTGGTAGAGGCAGCGACGCTTCAGGGCGTCGTGGACGTCGCGGGTGCGGTTCGACGTGACGACGACCACCGGCGGCGCCGAGGCTCGGAACGTGCCCAGTTCCGGGACCGTGATGGACCAGTCCGACAGAACCTCCAGCAGGAAGGCCTCGAACTCGTCATCGGCGCGATCAACCTCGTCGATGAGCAGCACCGGGGGCGCCGGGTCATCGTGGGAGATGGCCTCCAGCAACGGCCGCTTCACAAGGAAGCGCGCGGAGTACAGGGAGTCCTCCAGCGCCGCCGCATCCGCTCCGGACGCCCCGCCGGTCGCCTCGGCGGTCCGCAGGTGAAGCAGCTGTCTCGAGTAGTCCCACTCGTAGACGGCCTGGGAGACATCGATGCCCTCGTAGCACTGCAGGCGAATGAGGCGGGTGTCCAGCCACGTCGCCAGCGTCTTGGCGACCTCCGTCTTGCCGACCCCCGCCTCACCCTCCAGCAGCAGGGGTCGCCGCAGGCTCAGCGCCAGGTAGATCGCCGTGGCGAGGCCTTCCGACGGCAGGTAGTCGTGAGCGCGGAGGCCGTCGGCGACCTCCGCCGGTGACCCGGGGGCGACTCCCACGGGCCGCTACAGCCCGGCGGTTTCGAGTGCCCGACGCGTCAGGACCCGAGCCAGATGCTGACGGTATTCGACGCCGGCGTTCAGATCCTCGGTGGGGTCACAGCCTTCGGCGGCCAGTTCGGCGGCCTCGGCCGCCGATGCCCCACCCGCCACGGCGCTCTCGACAGCCGCGGCCCGCACGGGCGTCGAGTCCATGTTCACGAGGCCCACACCGACCCCGCCATCGGAACGCACCACCGCGGACACCCCCACGATCGCCCAATCCTGGGCGCGCCGGTTGAACTTCTCGAAACCCCAGCGGGCGCCGTCCGCGGCCGGGATGCGCACCTCGGTCAGCATCTCGTCGTCGGCGAGGGCGGTCTCCAGGAACCCCGTGAAGAAATCGTCCACCGAGATCTCCCGGGTGCCCTGCGGCCCCGCCACCACGAGCACCGCCCCCAGAGCGATGAGCGCCGAAGGGATGTCCGACGCCGGGTCGCCGTGGGCGACGGCCCCGCCGATCGTGCCCCGGTGGCGCACCTGCGGATCGCCCACGTGCGAGGTGACCTCACCCAGGAGCCCGGCGCGGCTTGCCACCAACTCGCTGGTCTCGACGTCGCGGTGGCGCGTCAACGCCCCGATCGCCACGTGGTCGCCCCCGTCGCGGATGTACTTCAGGTCGTCGAGCCGCCCGATATCCACGACCACGGCCGGGCGCGCCAGGCGGAAGCGCATGAGGGGGATCAGTGAGTGGCCCCCGGCCAGGAGCTTGGCCTCGTCGCCGTGCTCGGCGAGGGTGGAAACGGCCTCGGCAGTCGAGCCGGCCCGGACATAGTCGAACGCTGCAGGAATCACTGCTCACCTCCTGCCGCACAGTGCAGAACCGCCTTGACGATGTTGTGGTAACCGGTGCAGCGGCAGAGATTGCCCTCCAGACCGAGCCGCACCTCCCGCTCGGTCGGGTCGGGATTCTCCTCCAGGAATGACACCGCCGCCATCACCATCCCGGGTGTGCAGTAGCCGCACTGCAGCGCGTGGCACTGCCGGAACGACTCCTGCATGGGGTGCAGGGTGTCACCGTCGGCCAGGCCCTCGATGGTGAGAAGGTCATCGCCGTCGGCCTGCACGGCGAACATGGTGCAGGACTTCACCGACTCGCCACCGATGTGGATGGTGCAGGCACCGCAGGAGGACGTGTCGCAGCCGATGTTGGTTCCGGTCAGACCCACCACGTCACGGATGTAGTGCACCAGCAGTGTGCGGGGCTCCACATCGTGCGCGTGGGTCGTCCCGTTGATCGTGACCGAGATCTCCACGTGCGCCTCCCTGCGACCGGGTCGTTGCCGGACTCGAACTATCGAACGATCGTCTCGCCGCTCACCGGGCGAACACAGTAGCGCACGCTACAGGGCACTCACAGCGGCCGGACGGTCGAGTCCCCGGGCGGTCGCAATCGCCCGCCGGACCCGCTCGGGAGTGCAGCGCGGATCGACGTGGCGTGCCGCGAACCGTTCTCAGCCGGAGCTGGGGGCCACGGGTCGGGGCAGGATGGCGTAGGCCTCCTCACCGGGATACACGAGCCCGAAGTCCCGCCGGGCGATCCGCTCGATCTCGGTGTCCGTCTGCAGCAACCGGACCTCTGCCTCGAGAGCCGCGTTGGACGCCTGAACCTCGGCCAACTCGGCCTCCAGACGGGTGATCTCGTCCCGCTGAGCGACCCAGTTCCGCGCCGGCACAACGCCCCACGTCCACACTGCGACAGCGGCGAGGGCGAAGAGACCGGCAATGACCAGCGCCGTCAGCACATGCCGTGCTCGAGGCTGCCTCACGACGCCGCTCCCGGCTGTGGCGGATTGCCGGCGGCGGTCGGCGATCCGAAGCATGCGCTCGAGCCGAGCTCCGCCTCGATGCGCAGAAGGCGGTTGTACTTCGCCGTGCGGTCGCTGCGGGCAGGCGCGCCGGCCTTGATGCGTCCCGTGCCCGCGCCGACCGCCAGATCGGCGATCGTCGTGTCCTCGGTCTCTCCGGAGCGATGGGAGACGACTGCGCCGTAGCCCGCGGACTGCGCCGCTCCGATGGCGTCGAGGGTCTCGCTCAGCGTGCCGACCTGGTTGACCTTGATGAGGATCGAGTTGGCCACGCCGGAGCGGATGCCCCGCTGGAGCAGGTCGACCCGCGTGACGAAGAGGTCGTCGCCCACCAGGGCCAAGCGGTCGCCCACCGCCTCGGTGAGCATCCGCCAGCCTTCCCAGTCATCCTCCGCCATGCCGTCCTCGATGGAGCAGACGGGATAGGTGTCGGCCAGGTGCACCAGGTAGTCGACCATCTGCGACCGATCCAGGCTCCTTCCCTCGCCCGCCAGCCGGTAGCCACCGTCGGTGGCGAACTCGGTGGCCGCCACGTCGAGGGCGAGCGCCACGTCGGCGCCGGGTCGCAGCCCGGTGGCCTCCACGGCGTCCAGCAGCAACCCCAGTGCGGTCTCGTTGCTCGCCACATCCGGCGCGAAGCCGCCCTCGTCACCGACGGCGGTGGACAGCCCGGCCGCTGACAGCCCGCGGCGCAGCGAGTGGTAGATCTCCGCGCCCCATTGCAGCGCCTCGGAGAACGACGTCGCCCCGAGCGGCACCACCATGAACTCCTGCATGTCGAGATTGTTGTCGGCGTGTGCTCCGCCGTTGAGGAGGTTCATGAGCGGCACCGGGAGCGTGGTGGCTCCGTCGCCACCGAGACGGCGATAGAGGGGGATCCCCTGGGAGGCTGCGTCGGCCACCGCTGTCGCCAGCGATACGCCCAGCACGGCATTGGCCCCGAGGCGGGACTTCCCCGGTGTCCCGTCCAGTTCGATCAGCGTCCGGTCCAGGTACCGCTGGTCGCCGGAATCGAGCCCTCGTACCGCCGCGGCGATCTCGCCGTCCACGGCGGCCACCGCGTCGCGCACACCCTTGCCGCCGTACCGTTTCCCGCCGTCGCGGCGCTCGACGGCCTCGAGGCTGCCGGTGGAGGCACCCGACGGAACGGCGGCCCGACCCTGGGCCCCGCACACCAGGAACACGTCCACCTCCACGGTGGGATTCCCTCGTGAATCCAGGATCTCCCGTCCGGCGACGGAGACTATTGCGCTCATACGGATGCGCCTTCGTGCACTCGAGTCGCTCCCGCCTGCGTTGTTCATGTTGAATATGGGGAGCAGGTGGAAAAAGTTACACGTGTTGGACCGCCTTGAAAAGAGGGGTGACCCGGATTTTTCCGAGAATGGGTCTCTCAGGCCTGCTCGGCGCGGCGGAATTCCTCGCGGGCGGCGTGCGAGGCGACCCTCAGCGCCGACTCGGGGTCGAGCGAGCTGTGGCGCGCCAACTCCACGGCTTCGAACAAGAGAGACCCCAGCCACCGCTCGTCACGTTGCGCCGCAGGCAGGGCGAGCGCATCCCGCAGGCGCGACAGCACCTCGGCCTCGCCGCCGCGGTCGAGGCCGACCGCCTCCGCCCGTTTCTGCACCTTGAGCGCGCCCAGCAGCGCCGGAAGCGCCTCGGGGATGCCGTCCATGGCCGAGACGCGCCCCTTCTCGGTCCGCTTGATCTGCTCCCAGCCGGCCGCGAGCGACTCCTCGTCGGTACCGGTCCCGGCCGCGGGGCCGAACACGTGGGGGTGACGGCGGCGGAGCTTGGTGTCCACGTGCCGGACGACATCGCTCATCGTGAACTGCCCCTGCTCGGCAGCGAGGGTGGCGTGGAAGAAGACGTGGAAGAGCAGGTCCCCCAGTTCCTCCTCGAGGTCCCCGTAGCCCTGTCCCGCGTCGGTGCCGGCACTGTCGCCCGGCGCCACCGGCTCCGGCAGCCTGTCGATGACCTCGAGCACCTCGTAGGTCTCTTCGAGCAGGTGACGGCGGAGACTGCGGTGGGTCTGGCGGCGGTCCCACGGGCATTCGGCGCGCAGCGTGGCCACCAGCTCACCGAAGCGGACCAACTCCGCGGCCGGCGCCTCGGCCATCGCCGGCACGTAGAGCGACGTGAGATGGTCGACCGGTCGCCACCGGGGCAGTTCGGCGGCGGTGATCCGTTCGAGCCGCTCGGAGTCGAGGCCCAGGTGGTGCAGCACCCATACGGGCGTCGACGGAGCCGGCAGCGCCAGAGCGATGGCGGCCAGGACCTCGGCGCTGTCGCACTGCGCCACGAGCAGCGGACCCCGCTCGCCGGCGGCCTCGACGGCGAACCGGTGACCGTCGGTGATGCGCACCCCGGCGGCGAGCGGATCGATGCCCAGACGGGACCACGCCAGGTCGGCGAAGGACAGCGCCGGGTGGACCTCGGTGCACACCCGCTCGTCGGCCGCCAGGAGTTGCACCGACCTCTCGGCAACCGCCGGCGAACCGGGCACCGCGTAGAGCACGGAGCCGTGACGCGCCGCCGCCACCACGAGGCGCTCGAGGATGGCTTCGTACACCTGCTCGAGGCGCTCGGCCGACCGGTAGAGGTCGTCACAACTCGTCACCGGCGCCGCGGCTCCGGCCGAGGGATGGCGCCGTGTGCGCACGAAACGCCGCGGCGGCGGCGTGGCCTCGATCAGCGTCCGGGTGCCCTCGGTGAGCAGGTCCGGGCCGGCGGGGCCGAGCCCCACGACGACGACGCGCGGCAACGGAGCGGTCATGCCGCCGGCGGGGTCGCCGCTGCCGGCGACGGCTGATCGGCGAGCTGTTCCAGGACCTCTGCGAGCACCTCGGTGGCCCGCGAGCGATCCCGCAGCGGCAGGCGCAGGCGGCCCGAAGCCGGGTCGTAGACCGCGGACGGCCAGAGTCGTTCCAGCCGCACCCGGCGGCTCTCGCGCAGCGGCAGGGGCGAGATGCGTGCCTCGGCTCCCCCGCCGGGAAGCGAGCGCACCGAGACATCGGTGACACCCGCCCCGACGCACAGTGCCCGCAGCCGCGCCACGGCGAGCAGCGCCTCCGCTGCGGCCGGCAGCGGGCCGAAGCGGTCCAGCCACTCGGCGCGCACGTCGACCACCTCCTCGGGCGTCGTGATATCGGCGAGCCGGCGATAGGCGGCGAATCTCAGCGACTCCGCCGGCACGTAGTCCGCCGGCAGGTGGGCGTCCACGGGCACGTCGAGGTTCACCTCAACGGCGATCGAGGGCGCCTCGCCCGCCAGTTCGGCGACGGCCTCGGTCACCATCTCGCAGTAGAGGTCGTAGCCCACGGCGGCGATGTGACCCGACTGCCCCACCCCGAGGAGGTTGCCCGCGCCCCTGATCTCGAGGTCACGCATCGCTATGCGGATCCCCGAGCCCAACTCCGTGGACTCGGCCACGACCTTGAGCCGCTCGTAGGCCTCCTCGGTCAGAGAGCGCTCGGGTGGCGTGAACAGGTACGCGTAGGCGCGCATCCGTGCCCGGCCGACGCGACCGCGGATCTGGTGCAGTTGGGCGAGACCCATCAGGTCGGCCCGGTCGACGATCAGCGTGTTGACGGTGGGCATGTCGATTCCGGACTCGATGATGGTGGTGCACACGAGCACGTCGTAGCGGTGATCCCAGAAGTCCAGCACCCCCTGCTCGAGCGCGGCCTCGTCCATCTGACCGTGTGCCACCGCCACGCGTGCCTCCGGCACCAGGTCCCGGAGGTGCGCGGCCACCTGCTCGATGTCGGCAACCCGATTGTGCACGAAGAACACCTGCCCGTCACGCAGCAGCTCGCGCCGGATCGCCTCCACCACCGCCCGCTCGTCGTACGGGCCCACGTAGGTACCGATGGGCTTCCGATCGGCGGGTGGCGTCTGCAGGACCGTGAGGTCGCGGATCCCGGTAAGGCTCATCTCCAGCGTGCGAGGAATGGGTGTGGCCGTCAGCGTGAGGACGTCGACGTCGTGGCGGAGCTTCTTGATGGCCTCCTTGTGGCTGACACCGAAGCGCTGCTCCTCGTCGACGATCAGCAGCCCCAGCCGGGTGAGGGACACGTCGGCCGAGAGCAGCCTGTGGGTGCCCACCACCACGTCCACGTCGCCGCTGCGCAGGCCGTCGAGCACGCCACGGGCTGCGGCCGGCGACAGGAACCGGCTGAGCATCTCCACCCGCACGGGGAAGCCGGCATACCGCTCGGAGAAGGTCTGGTGATGCTGATGTGCCAGCAGCGTCGTGGGGACGAGGACAGCCACCTGGCGACCGTCGGCGACGGCCTTGAAGGCGGCGCGCACCGCCACCTCTGTCTTGCCGAACCCCACGTCGCCGCACACCAGCCGATCCATCGGCACCGGACTCTCCATGTCCTGCTTGATCTGGACGACGGCGCTCACCTGGTCGGGTGTCTCGGGATAGTCGAAGGCGGCCTCCATCTGCGCCTGCCACGGCGTGTCGGAACCGAAGGCGTGACCGGTTGTCGAGTGGCGCTTGCGGTAGAGCTCGACCAACTCGCCGGCCACCTCGGCGACGGCCGCCCGGACGCGGCTCTTGGTGCGCTGCCAGTCGGCTCCTCCCATACGGCTGAGGGTGGGTTCGTCGCCGCCGGTGTACTGCCGGACGGTCTCCAGCTGATCGGTCGGGATGTAGAGGCGGGCACCACCCCGGTACTCGAGCAACAGGTAGTCCCGCTCGACACCGTCCATGGCGCGGGTCACCATGCCCCGGTAACACGCCACCCCGTGGGTGCGGTGCACCACGAACCCGCCGACGCGCAGGTCCTCGACGGCGCTGCGGGTGCCGGTCCCCTGCGCAGCAGGGCGAGCACGCCGGTGCACCCGGCGGCGCCCTGTCAGGTCACTCTCGGCGAGCACAGCGATGCGCACCTCGGGGAGGATGCAGCCACCTCGCAGCGGGCTCACGATCACCGAGCACCCCGGGGATGTGTGTGCCGCTCCGGCGGCGGCCGACGGGGCGACCACCACGCCATGGGTCGTCAGGCGATCCCGCAGTCGCTGGGCGGATCCCTCGCCGTCCGCCGCCACGACGATCCGGTAGCCCTCAGCCAGCAGGTCCGAGACCTGGCGGACCGGGCCGTCGCCGGTACCCAGCGGGGACTCCCACCCCAACACCTCCAGGAGCGGCTCGGACGGACTCGCCGGACTGCTGTTCAGCCCCCACACGGGCGCATCGCAGCCCGCCAGCAGGTCCGCAGCGGCAACGTGCGCGCTCGGCAGCGGCGCGTCCGGCGCCACGCCCCAGGCGGCAGCGAGGTGGCGCGCCAGCTCGGCCTCCTCGTCGAGCAGGTCCTGGGCCCTCGCCCAGAGCCGGTCGCGGTCCACGAGCACGACGAGACCACCGGCGGGCACCAGGTCGGCGAAGGAACGCCTCGCGGGGCTCAGCCACCCCAACCAGGCCTCCATCCCGTCGAAGAACGCCCCCTCGGCCAGCAATTCCCACTGCCGGCGCCCCCAGGGTGCCTCGGCGACGAGTGCGGCAGCCCGGCGGCGCACGGCCTCGGTGGGCCGCAGCTCGCGGCAGCCGAAGATCTCCACGGTCGCCAGCGCGGCGCCCGAGCGCTGGCCGCTCACGGAGAACTCGCTGAGACGGTCGACCTCGTCACCCCACAGGTCGATGCGCACCGGGCCGGCGGCGGTGGCACCGAACACGTCGATGATGGAGCCTCGCACCGCCATCTCGCCGCGCTGCTCCACCTGCACGCCCCGCCGGTAGCCGGCGCTCACGAGTCGCTCGATCAACTCGTCGCGGTCGCAGCGCTCGCCGAGGGCCAGCCGGACGGGCTCGAAGTCCTCCGAGTTGGGCGCTAGGCGCTGCATGAGAGCGCGGATCGAAGCCACGACGACCGACGGGGCGGTCTCGGGTCGGCGCATCCGCCAGATCGTCCGCAGCCGGCCACCCATGGCAGCCGCGGTGGGACTGATCCGCTCGAACGGGAGCGTCTCCCAGGCCGGGAGGGCGACGACAGCGTCGGCGCCCAGCCAACTCTGCAGGTCGGCGCAGAGGTGGTCGGCAGCGGTGTCGCTGAGCGTGCACACCACGACCGGCCGGCGCCCCGCGGCGCGGGCGAGCGCGGCCAGCGCTGCCGGCTGCCCCCGCTCGGGAACCGCCAGGGACGCCTCGCGCCGGCCAAGGTTGGCGCTGAGAGCGCGCACTGCGGCAACGTCGGTCGCGAGATTCCCCAGCGGTGAGCGCCCCGTTGTCACGGCCCGGCCGACCTCAGTGGACATTGAAGGTGTTCATGGCTGCTTCGACGCCGGCGGTGGCGATCTCCGCGGCCGCATCCGCGGCCCGGCCCGCAGCCGATGCAAGTGCGTCGCGCTCGCGGGCCGGTGGCCGGGTCAGCACGTAGTCGGCGCCGGCCTCCCGGCTCGGAGGGCGGCCGATGCCGATGCGCACCCGCACGAACGACGTGGCTCGCAGATGATCGCGAATCGAGCGCAGGCCGTTGTGCCCCGCCAGACCACCGCCCACTCGGACCTGCACACGCCCGGTCGCCAGGTCGAGTTCGTCGTGGATCACCACGAGCCGGCCGAGGTCGTCGATGCCGTAGCGCGCCAGGAGCTTCCGCACGGCCTCGCCGGAGCCGTTCATGTAGGTCTGCGGGAAGGCCAGCGCCACGCGCCGCCCTTCGATGCGCACCTCGTCGGTCAGCGCCGGCATCCGGGGCCGGCGCCGCAGACGACCGCCGTAGCGGTCGGCGAGGATCTCCACTGCTGCGGCTCCCGCATTGTGGCGGGTGGCGGCGTAGGTCGGTCCCGGGTTGCCGAGCCCGACGACCAGCAGATCCGCCGGGGTACCGGTGCGCTGTGTCCCAGCCGGGCGTCGCCGGCGCAGGGACATCGCCGCCCTCAGTCGCTGTCGCCGGCGTCGTCCTCCGCGGCGTCGTCAGCGTCGTCGTCCGTCTCCTCGTCGTCTTCGTCGGACGTGGCCTCCTCGAGGGCCATGCGCGTGATGATCCCGGAGACCACCGGCGCCGTCTCGGGAACGAGGGACACGACCCCCGGGGGCAACTCGATGCTGCTCACGGTGAGCGCGGCTCCGACAGCCAGGTCGGTGATGTCAATCACCAACGAGTTGGGGATCGAGCGGGGTTTGGCAAGGACGCGTAGCGCGGCCAGCGACTGGTCGACGATGCCGTTCATGTCCAGCACCGAGGTGGCCTCCCCCGTCAGCCGGATCGGCACGTCCACAGCGACGTCGGAATCGGGATCGACCCGCACGAAATCCACGTGGGTCACGTCGCCGCGCAGCGGGTGGCGCTGGAGTTCCTTCACCAGCGCGAGGTGCCGCTGCTCGCTGAATTCGAGGTTCAGCACGACGTTCAGCCCGGCCTCGGTGGACAGTGCGCCGCGCAACTCGCGGTGGTCCACCGTCACGCTCACGGCGTCGTGACCGAGGCCGTACACGACCGCAGGCACCTTGCCCTGCTGCCGGAGGCGGCGGGACGGCGCGCTACCCGTGGGGCGGCCCAATTCGAGGGGGAGTACGACTTCCTGCATGACATCCAGCGGCGGAGATTCGGCTGACGAACCGGCGCGAGCCTAGCGGGGCACGCTCCGGACCCGGCGCCGTGCTAGGACAAGTTGTTGCCGCCGAAGATCTCGCTCACCGAGGTGTCCTCGAAGACGGCCCGGATGGCACTGGCGATGATCGGCGCCACCGAGACGATCTCCAGCTTGTCGATGGCCTTGTCCGGAGGCATGGGCAGCGTGTCGGTGACGATGACCTTCCGTATCACCGAGTTCTTCAGCCTGTCGATCGCCGGTCCGGAGAACAGACCGTGCGTCGTGGCGGCGTACACCTCCTCGGCGCCCCGAGCCATCAACTGCTCGGCTGCGGCCACGATCGTCCCACCCGTATCGATCATGTCGTCGATCAGGACGCAGACACGCCCGGCCACGTCACCCACGACCTCACGGGCCTGCACGGTGCTCTTCTCTCCCCGGATCCGGCGCTTGTGGACGATCGCCAGGTCGGCGCCCAGAGCGATGGAGTAGCGCTCGGCCACCTTCACGCGGCCCGCGTCGGGGGACACCACCACAAGGTCGCCGCCCAGATCGGCAATGCGGTCGCACAGCACGGGCATGGCCGTGAGGTGGTCCCAGGGTCCGTCGAAGAACCCCTGGATCTGGCCGGAGTGCAGGTCGACACTGACGAGACGGCCGGCCCCGGCGGAGTCCAGAAGGTTGGCCATCAACTTGGCCGAGATGGGTTCGCGGCCCTCGGCCTTGCGGTCCTGACGGGCGTACGGGAAGAACGGGCAGATGGCGGTGACGCGTTTTGCCGAGGCGCGCCATGCGGCGTCCACCATGACCAGTTGCTCGATGACGGCGTCGTTGACCGAGCGGCCGTCGGCCGCCGCGTGCGACTGGATGATGAACACGTCAGCGCCGCGGATGGACTGACCGAACCGGCAGTGGATCTCGCCGTTGGCGAACTCCGACAGGTTGGTCTCACAGAGATCGACCCCGAGATGCGCGGCGATCGCCTGCGCCAGTTCCAGGTTCGCCCGACCCGACAGAAGCTGCAGGCGCTTGGTCGTTACGAGTTGCACGATCTTCCTCCCTCTTCGGAGTGCGGCTCTGGTGAGACCGCCGTCGGCCCGAGTATGGCGAACGGCCCCACGCGCTGGCGAGGGCTGATCTCGGCGTCGGCGCCGTGGCTCATCTCGACGACCGCCTCAGCCCCCACTGCACAGTCCACAAGTCGCGTGTGCGGACCGATGACGGCCCCCCTCCCGACGACGGTGTGGCCTTCCAGAACGGTGCCAGGCAACAACACCACGCCCGCCGAGAGGCGGACGGTCACGTCGAGGTAGGTGTTGGCTGGATCGACGATGGCCACGCCGGCCCTCAGCCAACCCTCGATCACCCGCTGCCGGATCTCGGCACGGGCACCGGCGAGTTGCTCCTGGTTGTTCACCCCTTGCGCCTCGGTGGGGTCGGCGAGCGTGAACGCCTCGACCCTGTGGCCCATCTGGGTGAGCACCTTCACGATGTCGGTCAGGTAGAACTCCCCGGCGGCGTTGTCGGGTCGAATGCGGCGCAACGCCGGGCCGAGGAAGCTACGGCGGACCACATACACCGACGTGCCGATCTCGTCGATGGCCGCCTCGGCGGGCGAGGCGTCCGCCTGCTCGACAATGCGGCGCACCGCGCCGTCGCGACTCCGCACGATGCGACCGTATCCCGACGGGTCGTCGACGCGGGCGGTCAGCAGCGTGCAGGCGGCACCGCCGGCGAGGTGGCTCTCGGCGAGCGATCGGAGCGTCGCCGGGCGCAGCAGCGGGGCATCTCCCGGGACGATGATCAGTTCGCCCGCCTCGGGATCACCCCCCGGATCGGGCAGAGCCGCCAAGCCGCAGGCGGCGGCGTCGCCGGTGCCACGGGGGACGGGCTGCTCGGCCACATCGAGGGGCAAATGCCCCGTGCGGGACTGCATCTCCTTCGCCACGACCTCGTCGTCGGGCCCGAGCACGACGACGATGCGATCCGGGCGGCAGGCGCTGAGGGCGTCGACCACATGGGCCAGCATCGGTGCCCCGGCGAGCCGGTGGAGAGGCTTGCGCAGCCTCGACCGCATCCGGGCACCGCGACCGGCCGCCAGAACGATCGCCGAGACGTCGACGCCGCCGAAGGAACTCACTGGTCGATCATGGTGCTAGCCGGGCGGGTTGGGTCGTCATGCTGGCCGGGCAGGGCTCGAACCTGCAACCTCCTGATCCAAAGTCAGGCGTTCTACCGTTGAACTACCGGCCACCGACTGCCACGCTAGCGGGCGCCTCGCATCCGGTGGCGACCTCGACCCCAGAAGCGGACAGGTGCTACGAGTCCCTGACCGGCTAGGCTCTGGCCCCCATGGGTTCGCTCATCAAAAAGCGCCGCAAGCGCATGCGGAAGAAGAAGTACCGCAAGATGCGTCGGCGCACCCGTTTCCAGCGCGCCAGGGGCCGCTGAGCCGCCGATCCGGCTGCTCAACCGGCCGGCGTCGTCCGCACCACCTGCCGCCCCGGAGCCGGGTAGGCCCCTTCGACGAACCACGTCGAACCGCTGCCGGCGAGCCGCGGCCGCTGCCCGGTGGTTTCCGCCAACTCGTCGCGCAGGCGAGCCAGGCGTGGCTCGACGGCGACCGCCGCGGCCTCGAGGTCGTTTCCGGCCGGTCCGGCGGGTCCCCCGAGTTCGTCCCAGGCGCGGTAGACCGCAGCCGTCGAGCACCCGTAGGGCGGCGTGCAGAGGGTGAAGGTGCGTGGTTCGAAGGCGAGGGGCCGGATGATCTCGCCGATGCCGCGCACGTCGGCACGGCCACCCCGCAGGCAGAACGCCACGTCGGCGCCGAGTTGCGCGGCTCGCTCCTCGTCACCGAAACCCGCCCAGCGCAGGATCGCCGCTGCGTCGGCCGAACCTCCGCCCAGCCCGGCTCCCGCGGGGATGGCCTTGTGCAAGGTCACCCGGGCCCGACGCCCGACGAGAGCCAGCGCCCGCATCACCAGATTGTCCGAGCCCACCGCCACATCGGAGCGAGTCGCGGTCACTGCCGTCGAATCCGGCGTCGCCGCAACGCCGGCGTCGACCACGATCAGACCGTCGCCGAGTTCGACGATGAGGCGATCCGCCAGGTCGAGCGTCACCATCTCCGCTTCGATGAGGTGGTAGCCGTCCGGGCGCCGTCCGGTGATCCGCAGGGAGAGGGTGAGCTTGGCCGGCGCGACCAACACCTCCGCGGTCACGGGTCGATCCCCCGACTCCCGGCGACGCCGGTCCGGGCAGCCGATGCCAGGCGTGACCACTCCCCCACGGTCAGTTCGGCGGGTCGCGCGGCCGGATCCACTCCCGCGGCGGCGAACCCCGCCGGCTCGACAATCCCGCGGAGCGACGATCGCAGCATCTTGCGTCGTTGACCGAACGCCTGCCGCGCCAGCCGGTACAGCTCTTCGACGTTGCCGGCAGCAGGCTCCGGAAGCCGGCGGATCGCCAGCAGGGCCGAGGAGACCCGGGGGCGAGGCCAGAACACGGTCGGCGGGACACTCCCGAGCACGTCGGCGCGGGCCCAGCAAGCGACCTTGAGGGACGGCAGGCCGTACGCGGGGTGGCCGGGCGGCGCGGCCAGGCGTTCGGCGACCTCGCGCTGGACCATGACCACCATGTCGGTTATCTGTGGCAGCCGGTCCAGCACGTCCAGCAGGAGGGGTGTTGCCACGTTGTAGGGCAGGTTGGCAACCAGCTTCCAGTTCTCGCCGGCACCGGCAGGCGGGGTTCCGGTGTCCAGCCGAGGCGACCATGCGGCCAGATCCGTGGCATCGGCGTGCAGCACCTCCACCGCGCGACCGGCGGTGACCTCTTCAAGCGCACCCAGGAGACGATCGTCGATCTCCAGGGCGAGCACCTTGGCACCGGCATCGGCGAGGGCGACCGTCAACGCGCCGCAGCCCGCGCCGATCTCGACGATCCGCTGCCCGGGCGCGACGCCTGCCAGGCGCACAACCCGCGCAGCGGTGTTCGGGTCGACGACGAAGTGCTGCCCCAGCGAGCGGCGTGGCCGAACCTCGTGGCGGCGGAGCAGGTCGGCCACGGCAGCGGCGCCGAGCGTCACCCTGCCTACCCCTCGTCGCTGCCGGCAACCACGTAGCGGCCGCAAACCGGCCATGGCTGGGCACCGCGCTCGTCGTAGAGCCGGTAGGCCATGCGGTCCTGGTCCTGCGGCGTGGCAGCCGAGGGCAGCACGCCGACCAACCGGGGGTAGTTGCGCCTGGCCACGAAATCCCAGGTGTCCGGCCAGAACTGGTAGGCGCCGAAGAAGCGGCCGTCACGGCTGACGGCCCGGTAGTTGCCGCTGGATTCGCAGTGTCGCAGAGCCGCCCACTGCTCCGGCGTGGGGAAACCCGGCGAGTCCGGCGGGATCGCCGGCTGCACCGACGGGTCGATGTCCAGTTGCGGCAACTCCTCCGGCGGTGTCGGTCCATCATCGCCGGGCCCGCCGTCGGGCGGTGCGCTCGCATCATCGTCCGGGGGAGAACTGCTCCCGTCCGTCCCCTCCGGCGCTCCCCCGGGATCGGCCTCCGCCGTGGCCGCCTGGTCCGCGGCCGGCGACGTCTGGCCTTCACCCGATGCCGGCGACACGGTGGGCGCAGCCCCTGCCGCAACACCCTTCTCCGACGCCGTGTCGCCGCCGGTGGCCGGCGGTGGTGGCGGGTCCCCGGAAAAGACGTGGCTGCATGCAGGCCACGGAGCGGATCCCGACTCGATCCACAGGTAGTACGCCATACGGTCCTGATCCGCGGGGGCCGCATCGGACGGAAGGACGCCCAGCAGGTCGGCGTAACGCTGGCTTGCCAGGCGGTCCCACGTCGCCACCGTGAACTGGTAGGCCCCGAAGTATCGCCCCGACGGATGCACGAACCCGTAGTCGCCCAGCGACTCGCAGTGCCGCAGGGCCGCCCACACCGCGCCCGAGGGGAACGTGCGCATCGATGACGTGTCGACCTGCCGTGCCGGCGGGGGCGGCGCGCCGTCGGGAGCCGGCTGCGGTGATGGGCCCGGCGGGGGTTGAGCGGACGGTTGGGACGAGACCTCGCCCGGCTCCGACGATGGCGCCGGGGAAGACACGTCCCCGGCGGGCGGCCCGCCCGGAGCAGCCGGCCGGCCGCCGTCGGTCGGGGCAGCAACGGAGGTGCCCGATTCCGAGGGTGGTTCGCCCGACTCGGGCGTCTCCGACCCGCACGCGGCGGCCAGCAACACGACCATCGCGATCGCGACGGACGCTCCGAACGCCGGAGGTCGGCGGTGCTCAGCGGTCGCCGGAGCGCGCACGGTCATCCCTACCGCCCACGATGAAGGAACGCACTCGCCCGGCTCAGGTACAAAACGCTACGACCGATCCTCCCGGTGGACGAATCGCCGCCCACCGGCGAGCCGCGGAGTTCAGCGCTCGACCAGCCCTGCCAGTCCGAAGACCCGGACGGCGTTGGCGGTCGTGATCGCCGCCACGTCCTGCGGCGCCATCCCTCGAGCCTGCGCCACAGCCGCACCGACCAGCGGCACGTACGCGGGACTGTTGGGCCGGCCGCGCAGGGGCACCGGCGCCAGGAACGGTGCGTCGGTCTCCACCAGCAGGCGATCGGCGGGGCAGTGCACCGCCGCCTCGCGCACCGCGGGCGCCTTCGGGAACGACACGATGCCGCTGAACGAGAGGTAGGCCCCGATCTCCAGCGCCCGCTCGGCCTCGGGCACCCCGCCGGTGAAGCAGTGCATGACGGTGCGCTCCGGCACACCCTCGGCGGCCAGGATGGCGAACGTTTCGTCCCACGCCGAGCGGCTGTGCACGACGAGCGTGAGCCTCGCGTCGTGCGCAAGGGCGATCTGGCGGGCGAACACACGCCGCTGATCGGGGCGGGGTGAGTGGTCGTAGTGGTAGTCCAGGCCGCACTCCCCGACGGCGACGACATCGGTGAGTTCCAGCAGGTCGGCGAGCCCCTCGGTGCCGCCACTCGCCTCGTGTGGATGCACCCCGACCGAGGCGCGGACTTCGGGGTGGCGCCCTGCCACCGCGATCGCCTCCCGGGAATCGGCCACATCCGTGCCGATGGCAACCAATGCCGCCACGCCCGCTTCGCGGGCCGCGGCCACCTCGGTGTCGCAGGTCTCGAGCTTCAGGTGGCAGTGCGTGTCGATCCACGTGCCGCCGGGAGCACCGGCGGCGCCGACGGAACCCACGACCGCCTCTCAGTCGACCGACAGGCGCGGGAAGAGCGGGTCGCCGACCTCGACGGTCAGGCCACCGGGATACTGCCCCCATCGCGCCGCCCCGGGCAGGCGCGCCTCCGATGGGTCGCCATCGAGGCCGATTCGCCGCCACACCTCGGCGCACGACCGCGGCATCGCCGGATGCGCCAGGACGGCCACAATCCGCAGAGCCTCCAGCGCGTCGCCCAGCACGGCATCCAGTTCGGGCCCGGGATCCAGCTTCCATGGCTGGTGGGCCTGCAGATACTCGTTGGTCTCCCGGACAATGCGCCAGGTCTCCTCCAGGGCCACCGACGGTTGCACCCGATCCCACGCTGCGGCAGTGGCCTCGTAGGCCTGCTTCGCGACGGCCCCCAGCGGGCTGCCGGGCGCCGGCCGGGAGTCGACCAACCCGCTGGAGCGAGCCACGATCGTCGTGACGCGCTGCAGCAGATTGCCGAGCCCGTTGGCCAGGTCGCTGTTGCAGCGCTGGACCAGCGCCTCGTAGCTGAAGTCGCTGTCGGGGCCGAAGGGGTTGTCCCGCAGCACCGAGTAGCGCAGACCGTCCACCCCGAGGCTGGCGGCCAGGTCGGCGGGGGCGATCTGGACCACGCTGGTCTTTGCCATCTTGGCGCCGCTCACGAGCAGCCAGCCGTGCACGTGGAACCGCGGCAGGGGTTCCACCCCCGCCGCCATCAGCATGGCCGGCCAGTACACGCAGTGGAAGCGAATGATGTCCTTGCCGAGGAGGTGGCGGCAGGCCGGCCACCAGGTGGCGAAACGCTCGTCGTCGGTGCCATATCCGGCCGCGGTGGCGTAGTTGGTGAGGGCGTCGTACCACACGTAGAAAACGTGCTTGCGGTCCCACGGGACGGGGATTCCCCAATCCAACGAGGTGCGGGTGATCGAGAGATCTTCCAGGCCGCCCCGCACGAGCGCGCGGGCTTCGTTGCGGTAGCGCTCGGGGGTGATGTTGTCGGGTACGGCCTCGAACCACTCCAGCAGCCGGTCCCGGAAGGCCGAGAGCCGGAAAAAGTAGTTGTCCTCCGACATCTGCTCGACGGGGAATTCGTGGATCGGGCAGTCGCCGTCGATCAGGTCGGCCTCGGCGTAGTACGCCTCGCACGACACGCAGTAGGCGCCCTGGTAGCTGTCCTTGTAGACGTAGCCGTTCTCGTAGCAGCGCTCCAGGAGGGTCTGCACCGCGGTGTGGTGGCGCGGCTCGGTGGTGCGGATGAAATCGTCGTAGGCGATGTCGAGCAGGTCCCACGCCTCGCGGAAACGCCTGCTGGTGCGGTCGGCCTGCTCCTGAGGGGTAAGGCCGTTCTGCTCGGCGGCGCGCTGCACCTTGAGGCCGTGCTCGTCGGTTCCGGTCAGGTAGAACACCTCGTCACCGTGCAACCGCCGCCAGCGGCACAGGACATCACCGCTCAGCGTCGTGTAGGCGTGGCCCATGTGCGGCACGTCGTTGACGTAATAGATAGGGGTCGTTGCGAAGTACCGGGCCACGCCGCCACGATACCGGCGCCCGCTGCTGGGCCTTCTCTATCGAGCCTGCGGAGCGACTGCGCTCGGCCGGTCGGCCCCGCCGGCGGCCGTCGGCCACGCAAACGCCGCGTCCACCTCCACGGCGGCGTCGCGGTAGAGGATCGCCAGCCGGGCGCACCGGGCGCCGCTCCGACCTCCCCGAACTCGTTGCTGCCCAACACACCACAGCACCTTTGACGCGCACACCACACGAATGCCTAACCCCAGCCAACACCTCAATCGATCAGATCCAACGGCTCGCCGGTCTGACCGTATTTGTTGTCGCCCCAACACACCACCGTGGCGTCGACGCGCACACCACACGCATGCCTAGCCCCGGCCGAGACCGCGCTGAACGCACCCTCCGGCGCGGCGGTCTGCCCCTCGTCGTTGCTGCCCCAACACTCCACGGTGGCGTCGACGCGCACGCCACACGTGTGTTGCGTCTGACTTCGCGCGACGGGTTCTTGGTTCTTTCAGACTGCATATGAGATGGTTGGTGGCCTTGATTATGGAGGCGAGCGACGATGACATCGACACCGCGGAAGCCGAAGCGGATGCTGACAGCAGAGCAGAAGTACGATTTGTGGCTGCGGATGCTGACGGGGCAGATCTCCCAGGCCGACGCGGCGGGGGAGGTTGGGGTGGACCGGTTGGTGATCACCCGGCTGCGAGCGGTTGCACGCGATGGGGCGATCGCGGCGCTGGGGGCGTCGAGGCCGGGCCGGCCGCGTCAGTCTCGCGAGGAGGCGTCGGAGGCCGCGGCGTTGCGGGCCGAGGTCGACCGGCTCCAGGCGACGGTGGTCGAGCAGGCCGTCGAGTTGGCGGTGCTGGGGGGAAAATCGCGCTGGGGATGAGCGGTCCGGTTCCCGCCCGTGTCGACGGGACCGCCAAGGCGGCGTTGCTGTGCTTGATCGACGATGCGGTCGATGCCGGCTGGACGCTGAGCCGGGCGTGCGCGGCGCTCGAGCTGGACCGGGGTCGGGCGTGGCGGTGGCAGCAGCGCCGAGCCGGGGGCGGGCTCGATGACGCCCGCCCGGGCGGGAACCCGGTCCACGGGCTCTTGGAGTGGGAGGAGGCTGAGATCTTGGCGTTGTTCGACGAGTGGGGCGACGTAGACCGGTCCCATCGCAAGCTCGCTCACCGCGGCTCCTACGAGCAGCGGGTGTGGGCGTCGCCGTCGAGTGTTGATCGGGTGCTGGCCCGTCACGGCCTCGCCCTGCAAGGAGTCCCGCGACCGGCGCGGACCGCGAAGGCGCCGTGGCCGCAGTGGTGTGAGTGGCGCCCGAACCAGCTGTGGTGCTGGGACGGCTCCCAGTTCGAACGCTGCGTCGCCGCCAAGCACGCGTACGCGATCGTCGACGTCGTGTCCCGCAAGTGGATCTCGACGCACCTCACCGCCAACCCGGACTCGGTCGCCGCCCGGGTCCTGTTCAGCCGCGGGCTCGACAACGAGGGACTGCTCACCGACGAGCTCCGAGCCCGCCTCGCCGACCCCGACACCGCGCTCGCCGACGGCGACCGGGCGCCGTTGCTGCTGGCGATCTCGGACAACGGGACCGAGATGCACGCCAACGAGACCCGCCGGTTCATGGCGCTGTGCTCGATCGCCCAACACTTCGGCCGCCCGTCGACCCCGACCGACCAGGCGTGGATCGAGTCGCTGTGGGGCCACGTCAAACGCGAGCACCCACACCTGACGACGATCACCGACCCGGCCACCCTCGCCGCCGAACTCGAACGCGTCCGGATCCACCACAACAGCGTCCGGCTGCACGAAGCGATCGGCTACGTCACCCCCAACGACGAACACCACGGCCGCGGCGACACCATCCGCGCAGCCCGCACCGACGGCATGCGAACCGCCGACCAACAACGCCGAGCCTGGCACCGGAACCAGCGATGAACCCAACGACTACCCTCACCAACCACAACCCGCCAACGACCATCGGATGCTGCCCGAATCCCAACCCGATCCGTCGCGAAGAGTCAGATACGCCTCACACGCATACACGGAACCGGCCGACACCGCGCTGAACTCGCCCACCGGTTTGTTGGTCATACGGTAATCGCCGTACCCCCAACACACCACCGTGGCGTCGACGCGCAGACCACACGCATCCACGGAACCGGCCGACACCGCGCTGAACGCACCCTCCGGCGCGGTGGTCAGCCCGAAGCTGGGCCATCCCCAGCAGGCGATAGCTCCGCTGGTCCGCAGACCGCACGAGTACCGGGTGGTGACCGACACCGCGCTGAACGCACCCGCCGGCGCATCGATCTGCCCGGACTCGTCGACCTCGGCGGTGGCGCGGGCGTCCAGCGTGTCGCACACCTCGTAGGTGAACGTGTCGACGCCGGCGTCCGCACCGGCGGTGTAGAGCACCGCAATCTCCTCTTCGGAACCTCCGCTCACCTTCACCGTCCGCAGAGACAGCCACGAACTGAGGGTCCCCCTGTTGGCTTGACACCTCGATTAGGGGCTCTACGCGGTTGATGGGGAAGGTTGCGCCACGAGCGTTGCGCCACGAGCGCAGATGTCGGCCTCGTCGCTGGCGTTGCCCGAGAGGAGTCTGGTGGGCGCAATCTCCGGGGAGGCGTGGCTGATCAAGCGGTCACTGCGAGGTGCCGATCTTGTTCGGGCGGTTCGCGGTGGCGGGGTTGTCTGCTGGCGGTGAGGGAGAGGCAGGTCGCCGCGGCTACGAGCGTCGAGCCGCCGAGGATCGTCACGTACAGTCCTGGGCCGACCGAACTGTAGGTCGGCAGGAATACTCGGGCCAGTTCTGGGGCATTGTTCTCGGCGCTGACGGTATCGGCGATGCCGGTGGTGGCGATGACCGCCCCCAGCAAAAGCGCGATGATGCTCAACCACCGCTTGGCGGTGAACCGGAATGCGACGATCACCGCCAGCGCCGCGAACGCCAATCCGAGGATGATCTTGCCGTCGGCGGTGTCGGTGCCGGGGATTGACAGATGTCCCGACACCTCCGCGGGGATCGGTGACCTCGCAGCCGTGAGGGCCGGTACCGTCAGATTTTGCCACGGCAACAGCACGCCGACAATCGAGACCACGCATCCCAAGGCCGCTATCGCAGTCATCACGTTCACGCGGACTTTGGTGGTTGTTGGTGGGGTGTTCACGGTCCGGACCCTCGCAGAACTCTCGCATCATCGGCGCCCCCAGCAGGGTGAGAGCCGTTTGGACACCCGCGCCGCCGGTGCGATTGGACGCGACCGCGGGTCGTCCCGAGCTGCCGGCGAGGTGTCCGCGCCACGCCGTCGGCGGGCGCTGTCAGCAGTGTCACGGGAGGATCACCCGCACGTCCGGGGGGATCAGCGAAACGCCGTCGGGGGTCTCCACGAACGGACGCGCCCCCCAGCACGTGATCGTGCGATCCACCCGCAGCCCGCACGAGTGCGCCGACCCGGCAGATACGGCAACGAACCGCCCCTCCGGTGTGATCTTTTGCTTCCGCGCCGCGGCCGGGTCCTGCTCGTCGTCGTCCCGGCAGTATTTACCGCCGGAGCCGTCAGACTCGCACGGGTGCGGATCACCCCAACAGACAATCCCGCCGTCGCCGCGCAGCCCGCACGAATGTGCGCGCCCCGCAGTCACCGCGACGAACCGGCCCTCCGGCACGGCAGTCTGACCGAAGCGGCTGTCCCCCCAACACGCGATCGTGGCGTTGGCACGCAACGCGCAAACGTGCCGCCGGCCCGAAGCGACAGCGCTGAACCGCCCCGACGACGACGAGACCCGATCACTTCTCTGGCTCGATCCCCAGCACGACACAGAGCCATCGTCACGCAGCCCGCACGAATGCCACATGCCCGCCGAAACCGCAGTGAACCGCCCGCGGGGCGCGCTCGCCTGGCCGTCGCCGTTGAGGCCCCAGCACGTCACCACACCGTCGGCGCGCAGCCCGCACGAATGCCAGCGGCCCGCAGCAACAGCGGTGAACTCCCCCCGCGGCGCGCGGGCCTGGCCGTCCCGGTCGTCGCCCCAACACTCAATTGCGCCATCGGTGCGCAATCCGCACGAATGCGCTTCACCCGCGGCCACCGCCGCGAACTCCCCCTCGGGAGCATCCGCCTGACCAAAGCTGTTGAAGCCCCAACACGTCACCTCACCGTCGTCACGCAGCGCGCACGAATGCCTGCCACCCACCGCGACGGCATCGAACGAACCCGCCGGCGCGTCGATCAACTCCCCAGCCATCAGGAGCGGCAGCAGACCCCAGCAAGCGATCGCGCCGCTGACGCGCACCCCGCAAGAGAGGTACTCGGGCACAAAAGAGATCCTCCCCCCGACATCGACCGTGCTGAACCGCCCCCCGGCAAACCCAAACGCACAAAAGGACTCCCAGAACACTCAACCTCGCCGCCGACGCGCACCCCGCACGCGGCACCCGTACCGACCGACACCATCTCATACTCCCCATCCAGAGTGAACTCACCCCGCCCCCAACACAACACAGAACCATCACTACGCACCCCACACGCAGCATCCCCACCAGCATCCACCACTGCGAAAGCCTCGTCAGAGACGGCGTGGAATTCTCCGTCGAACGACCCGGGGAAACCACTGAGAGCCCGCCGGGATCCCAGACACTCGACGGGGCCGTCGATCCGTACCCCGCACGCCAACTCCTCGCCAGTGGTAATGGCGCTGTACTTCGCCCGAAATCGATCCTCGCGCTGACAGCTCACGGTCCCGTCCGGATACACCCCACACAGGTCACCGACCTCAACAGCGATGGCGCCGAATCGCCCATCGAGGTCTTTGGGTGCCCGCCCCCAACACGTCGCGGTGCCGTCGGTGCGGAGACCGCAGGACACCTCACTGGCGGCGTCGATGGCGCTGAATGTGCCGTCGGGCGCTTCGGCTTGGCCATAGTGGTTGTGTCCCCAGCAGGCGACGGTGCCGTCGGCGCGCAGGCCGCAGGCGTGCGTGCTGCCGACGGCGACGTCGGCCCAGTCTCCGTCCGGCTCGCCGCGGGACACCACGGCCCCCACCACCAGCAAGGCCACCGCGAGCGCCACGACGACACCGGCCCCCACGGCAACCCACCGCCACCACCGCCGGCGCCGACGCGGCTGCTCCGGTGTCACGACTCGCACCGGGCGCCGGTCTCGCCGCGGCGGCAGGCATCGGCGCCGTCGCCGCCGTCGCTGTAATCGGCGCCGTTGCCGCCGTCGAGGCGATCGCCGCCGGCCTCGCCGTGGAGCGTGTCGTCGCCCGGGCCGCCCACCAGCGAGTCCTCGTGGCCACCGCCGGTGAGGGTGTCGTTCCCGGGGCCGCCGTGCAGGGTGTCGTTGTGGGCGTGGCCTACCAGCGTGTCGTCGCCGGCGCCGCCGTAGAGCGTGTCGTTCTCGCCGCCGCCGTTGAGGGTGTCGTCACCCGGACCGCCGACGAGTATGTCGTCGCGGCGGTTCCCTTCGAGGGTGCCATCACCGGGACCGCCGAACACCGCATCGTTGCCGTCGCCGGCGCCGATGCGGGTCCCATCGCCGCCGTAGAGCGTGTCGTCTCCGGGGCCGCCGACAAGGATGTCGTCGCCGTGGAGGCCGTAGATCGCGTCGTTTCCGCCGAGGCCGCAGATCACATTCGCGCCCGCCGTGACCCACAGCAGGTCATCGCCGTCGGTGCCCACGACCGTGCAATGCGAGGATCCGACCGTGACGGTGACCTGGCCAGTCGCGCAGGCGTCGAGCGTGTCGCAGATCTCATAGGCGAAGCTGTAGGTGCCCACCTCGGTACCCGCTGTGTAGCGGACCACCACCTCGGTGTCCGATGTCGACCCGTCCACCGCTGTGCCCGCCGTGGGCGCCCGCGCGATGCGCAGCGACCCGACGACGAGGTTCTCGTTCGGGTCGCAGTCGTTGTCCAGCACCGCGATGTCCACCGTCTCGTCGGTTACCGCATACACCGCGTCGTCGGAGGTCACGGGCGCCGCGTGTGCCGGTGAGCCGCGTGGGGCAACGAGGAGTTCGTCGCCGCCCTTGGTGTCGATCCGATCGACCGCGTTGCCTTCGTGACGGTCCCGGACATTGGCCCGGGCCGAACGGCGCGGCCCGGTGACGGCGGCGCGATCACGCGTGGTGCCATCGCACACTGGCCGGGGTTCGCACGTAGGGCCTCGACCCCCAGCAGGCGACAGTGCCGTCGGTTCGCAGCCCGCACGTGTGCTCTACGCCGGCGCTCAGGGCGCTGAACGGCCCCTGGGGCGCCTTGGGCTGCGCGTCGGCGTTGGCTCCCCAGCAGAGGATCGTGTTGTCGCTGAGCAGCCCGCACGACTGCACCCAGCCCGAGCTCACGGCGCGGAACATCCCGGCGGGCGCGGTGGCTGGGACTCGCTCGAAGTGCGGGAGTTTCTCGTCGTACCCCCAGCACGCAACGGTGCCGTCGCGGCGCAACCCGCAACCGTGCAACCCGGCGACACTGACGGCGGTGAACGATCCCGCCGGCGCAGTGGTCCGTCCGTCGTCGTCGAAGCCCCAGCAAGCGATCGTGCCGTCGCTGCGCAGACCGCACGCATGAGCGCGAGCAACGGTCACAGAACTGAACGATCCCGGGGGCGGGCGGGTCACTCCGTTGCCGGTGTAGCCCCAGCAGGCAACGGTGGCGTCGCTGCGCAACCCGCACGAATGCGCCACGCCCGCGGCGATGGCGGAGAACCCCCCGGCGGGCGGCTCGGCCTGGCCGTGTTCGTTGAGACCCCAGCAGGCGACGCTGGCGTCGGTTCGCAACCCGCATGTGTGGTGACCTCCGGCGGCTACCGCTGCGAACTCTCCCGTGGGGGGCTCGGCCTGCCCCGTCTGGTTCAGACCCCAACAGGCGATGGTGGCGTCGGCGCGCAGCCCGCACGTGTGCTCGCCCCCGGCGGCGACGGCGCTGAACGTCCCGGCGGGCGCGTCGGTCAGCTCTCCGGTGAATCGGGGAAAGATGGAACCCCAGCACTCCATGACGCCGCCGGCGCGGATCCCGCAGGAGAAATAGCCTCCCGCGTCAACGGCCTCGAACCGCCCGTCGGGAGGCGCCTCGCCGACACCCCGACAGGCAATGGTGTCGTCGGTGCGTAACCCGCAGTCACGCAGACGGCCGGCGGACACCGTCTTGAAGCGGCCCTCCGGAGCGCTGCCCCCGAACCCCCAACACTCGATGGTGCCACCGGTGCGCAACCCGCACGTGTGCATGTCCCGGGCGTCGACTGCGCTGAAGGAGCCCTGCGGCGCGTCGGCCGCGCCATAGAAATCGCGGTCGGCCCAACACTCGACGGTCCCGTCGTGGCGCAGCCCGCACTGATGATCGTCGCCGACCGTGACGGCACTGAACCCGACGCCGCGACCCCACGGCAGCCGAGAACACGTGATCGCACCGTCGGCGCGGATCCCGCACCAATGCTCACCGCCCGCAGCCACCGCGCTGAACGGCGCCTCCGCGCTCTCCCTACCTCTGTAGAGCCCCCAGCAGGCCACCGAACCGTCATGGCGCAACCCGCACGTATGCCGCGAACCCGCGGCGATGGCGCTGAACTCTCCCCCCGGCGCCTCGGCCTGCCCCTCGTCGTTGTACCCCCAGCAATCAACCGTGCCGTCGGTCCGCAACCCGCAAGCATGCGCCCACCCGACAGTCACCGCGGCCCACTCCCCCTCCGCCACCGCCACCGTCTCCACGAACCCCGGCAGATCGACAGATGCTGGCGCACCATCCCCACTCGCGGCGTCCTCGCCCGCATCGCCTCGTTCCACAACCACCGAAACCTCAACGCGATCCCCACCGGAAGCCCCAGAACCATCCGCCGCGTCCGAGACCCCCTCAGCTTCACTCTCCGCTGACGCCGAACGGCGCGGCGCCGACTCCGCCACCGCGTCCTCGCCCACATCGCTGCCCGCGCCCCACACCTCGCCCGGCGTACTGCCCACCTGCTCCGGGCGCGCCGCAGACGACGTGTCCGGGTTCGTGCAGGCCTCCGCCCCGAGCACGACCAGCACCACGAGACACACCAAACGACGCCCGTGCCCCCGCCGCTGGACGTCTAGGTCCCGCATCGGGCGATCAGTGGGCCGCGGCTGCACGTGCCAGCGTGCTCGCCGCCGTACAGGAAGTGGGCGCCGCAGCTAGTGAGGCCGCCGTCGCCCCACGCACCGAAGAGCCGGTCGTCGCCAACGTTACCCCGCAGCGTGTCCGTCCCGAGGCCGCCGGAGAGCGTCCCGTTCTGGGTCTTACCATGCAGCCTGTCGGCACCGGGGCCCCGTCGAGTGCGTCGGCGCGCCAACTCGTCCGAGGGCTGTTCGTGAGCGCCAACCAATATGTCTGGTGGTTCGTCGTTTGTCCGCTGGAGTACGTCATCGGCGGCGCTAACCGCCTTTGGTGGCCGGGGCGATGGGTGCGGTGGCGAAGGGACCCGGTGGTGGGGTGCTGCCTTCTCGTTCGATGCCCCAGCAGTCGATCGACCCGTCGGGGCGCAGGCCGCAGGAATGACTCGCGCCCGCGTCCACCGACACGAACAGCCCCGCCGGCGCGTCGGCCTGACCGAACCAGTTCGTGCCCCAACACGCCACCTCGCCGCCGGGCCGCGAGCCGCACGCGTGCGCACCGCCCACACTGATCGAAGCGCACTCGCCACCCGCAAACGCCACGTCGGCCACCGGCGGCTCCACACCCTCGAGCAGTTCGGAAACATCACCCCAACACTCCACCGATCCGTCGGGGCGCAAGCCGCACGTCCGGCGTTCCGCGGCGTCCGCCGCCGCGAACACCCCCGCCGGTGTGTCTGTCTCACCGTCGAGGCTGAACAGCTCGTGCTCCCAGCATTCCACCTCCCCCGACGCTCGCAGACCGCAGACGTGAGCGGCCCCATGGGTGATCGCCGCGAATACCCCCTCCAACCCGTCCGGAGGGAACGAGTACTCTCCCCAACAGGCCGCTTCGCCGGCCGGCCGTAGCGCGCACTCCTGAACGCCGTTCGACGCCGTGAACACCCCCGACAGCGCGCCGGCCGCATCCATCGCCTCGGCCAACTCCTCGGGATCCGCCGGCATCGCCGCGCCCTCGGGCAGATCGCGCTGATCGGACCCTCGATCAGGAGACCCCGCGGCGGTCTCCCCACCGCCACACGCGACACACACGAGAACGACCGCGATGAGACACGCCACCCACCGGCATCGACGCCGCGGGCGCGTTAGAACCAGAATCTCTGCTGTTCGCATTGGGCGCTGGTCCCGCCGCGGGTGCAGTTGTCGCTGCCGGCGCCGCCGCTGATGTAGTTGGTGCCGTTGCCGCCGTCGAGGCGGTCGTTGTCGCTGTTGCCCCACAGTCGATCGTCGCCTGCGTTGCCCCACATGCGGTCCCCGCCAGCGCCGCCGAGGAGGTTGTCGTCGTGGCCGCCGCCGCGCAGCGTGTCGATCCCGGGACCTCGGTAGAGGGTGTCGTTCTGGGTGTTGCCGTCCAGCCTGTCGGCGCCGGGACCGCCGTAGAGGGTGTCGCTTCCGGCACCGCCGGTGAGACTGTCGTCACCGGGACCACCGAAGAGGACATCGTCGCCGTTACCGCCGAGGAGCGTGTCCTCGCCGTCGCCGCCGTGCAGGGTGTCGTTGTGGGCGTGGCCCACCAGCGTGTCGTCGCGGCGGTTGCCCTCGAGCGTGTCATCGCCGGCGCCTCCCCACAAGATGTCGTCGCCGTTGCCGCCGGCGAAGGTGTCGTCGCCGGGACCGCCGAACAGCGTGTCGTTGCCGTCGACGTCGCCGATGCGGGTCTCGTCGCCGCCGAACAGCGTGTCATCGCCATCGGTGCCGAGGATCGTGCAACGCGCCGTGCCGACGGTGACGGTGACATCGGCGCTCGTGCAGGCGCCCAGCGTGTCGCAGATCGCATAGGCGAACGTGTCGACGCCGTCGCTGTCGCCGGCGGTGTAACGGACCACGGGATCGCCGGGCAGCGACTCGACCATCCCGGCGGTGCCCAGCCTCGGCGCCCGCGTGATCGACAGCGACCCGACGACGAGGCGGCACCTAGCGGGGGGCATTGTCCGAAGCTTCTAGCCGTCTGTCGTGACAGCGGTAATGGGTGCGGTGGCGAAGGGGCCCGGCGGCGGGATGCTGCCCTCGCCCTCGATACCCCAACAGTCGACTTCGCCGTCGGGGCGCAGCCCGCAGGCCCGCCGCACGCCGGCTTCGACGGCGATGAACGGCCCCGTCGGCGGGTCCACAAGTTCGAGGTCAGCGATCATGGACTCCAGTGGGATTGCGCCGGGACCGAAGATCAGGTGTTCCGATGGGTCCAGTTCCCACACCCGTGTCCCGTACAGCGACTCGTACAGCGGATAGAACCGCGAGTTGAACCGCTTGACGCCCGCGATCAGGTCCCCCTTGGTGGTGTCGTGGAAGTCCCACAAGTGTGGCCCGTAGACCTCCGCGTAGATCTCCAGAGGGATGCGGGGCTCCTCGCGGGCGAAATAGCCCCAACACGCCACCTCGCCGTCGAGTCGCAGCGCGCACGTGAACCCGTCGCCGGCGCTGACCGCCACGAACGGCCCCCCCGGCGGCTCCCAGCTCACCGCGCGGCGCGCCATCTCCTCACGCACCTCCGCCCCGGGCACCGCGCCCTGCAGGTCCAGCCACGCCACCAACGACGGGTACAGAAACAACTCGTCGGCGCCACGCTCGTCGGCGACGTAGGCCGCCTCGTCGCCGCCGTACTCGAACCCTCGGGCGGTCAACTCGGCGGCGTCCAAGGAGTCCTCGCCCCAGCAGACCACAGAGCCGTCGGCGTTCAGACCGCAGGAATGACTCATCCCCGCGTCGATGGCCACGAACAGCCCCGGCGGCGCGTCGGCCTGGCCGAACCAGTTCGTGCCCCAACACGCCACCTCGCCGCCGGAACGCAAACCGCACACGTGCGCACCCCCCACACCGATCGCTGCGAACGTCCCACCGGGGAACGCCACATCGGGCACCGGCGGCTCCACACCCTCCAACAACTCCTGGACACCACCCCAACACTCCACAGATCCATAAGGGCGCAAGCCGCACGTCTGGAACTCCGAAGAACTGACCGCTGAGAATCTCCCGCTGGGCGCGTCCATCTGACCGAGGATGTTCAGACTCTCGTCACCCCAACAATCGACCTCCCCGGTCATCCGCAGACCGCACCCATGGACGAAACCGCTGCTGATCGCCGCGAACACCCCCTCCGGTCCATACAACGGAAACGAGTGCGCACCCCAGCACTGCGCCTCCCCAGACCGTCGCAAACCACAGGACTCGTTGTAGCTCGGCAAAGTCAAGAATCCTGACAACTCCCCAGCGGCAGCGATCGCCTCGGACAAGCTGCCCACATCCGGGGCCACCGCGACCGGCAATCCCGCCTCGTCCACCTCGGACGAACTGCCCACATCCGGGGCCACCGCGACCGGCAATTCCGCGTCGTTGCTGGAACCGCAGCCCGCCGCCGCGGCCGCCAGCACCACCAGCGCCACCGTGACCGGCCCCGCCCGTCGCAGGACCCGCCGCCACGTCATCTGCGGCCGCCGGACACCCACAACCCTCGTCCCCGAGCGAGCCCGACCGCGTCGGGCTGTCAACGCTCGCACCGTGCGGTGGTCTCGCCGCGCCTGCACGTGTCGGCGTCGTGGCCGCCGTCGAGGAAATCGGCGCCATCGCCGCCGTCGACGCTGTCGTCGCCGCTGGTGCCCCAGAGGCGGTCATCACCGGCGTCACCGTTGAGAGCGTCGCCGCCGGGACCGCCGACAAGGGCGTCGTCGTGGCCGCCGCCGCGCAACGTGTCGTCGCCCAGACCGCCATAGAGGGTGTCGTTCTGGGTGTTGCCGCGCAGGGTGTCATCGCCCGGCCCGCCGCGGAGGGTGTCGTCGCCGGCGCCGCCGGTGAGGTCATCGACGCCGGCGCCGCCCCACAGCACATCGCTGCCGTTGCCGCCGAGGAGCGTGTCATCGCCCGGGCCGCCGTGGAGAGTGTCGTTGTGGGCGTGACCTAACAGGGTGTCGTCGCCGGCGCCGCCCCACAGCGTGTCGTCCTCGCCGCCGCCATTAAGACTGTCCGCGCCGGCGCCGCCGATCAGGATGTCGCTTCGCCTGTTGCCCGCGAGGGCGTCATCGCCGGCGCCGCCCCACAAGATGTCGTCACCGTTGCCGCCAGCGAGGGTGTCGTCGCCGTTGCCGCCGAACAGGGTGTCGTTGCCGTCGTTGTCGCCGATGCGGGTCTCGTCGCCGCCGTAGAGAGTGTCATCACCGGGACCGCCGATGAGGATGTCGTCGCCGTCGAGGCCGGAGATCGTGTCGTTCCCGCCGAGACCGCAGATGATGTCCGGTCCCGGTGTGCCCGACAGTATGTCATCGCCGTCGGTGCCGAGGATCGTGCAATGCGCCGTGCCGACGGTGACGGTGACCTCGGCGCTCGTGCAGGCGCCCAGCGTGTCGCAGATCGCATAGGCGAACGTGTCGACGCCGTCGCTGTCGCCGGCGGTGTAACGGACCACCGGATCACCCAACAGCGACACGACCACCCCAGCGGTGCCCAACGTCGGCGCCCGCGTGATCGCCAGTGACCCTACGACGAGGTTCTGGTTGGGGTCGCGGTCGTTGTCCAGCACCGAGATATCCAGCGTCTGACTGAGAGCCACATACTCGGTGTCGTTTCCGGCGATTGGCGCCACGTGCGCGGGTGGGGAGGGCGGGGTGAGCAGGAACTCGTAGCCGTCGGCGGTGTCGATGACGGTGTCGGCGAGGTCGCTGCTTTGGATCGTGTCGAAGCCGGCGCCGCTGTGGATGGTGTCGACGCCCGGCCCGCCGGTGATCTCGTCGGCGCCGCCGGCGCCGTAGATTGTGTCGGTGCCGGCGCCGCCGATGACCCATTCGACGCCGTCGCCGCCGATGACGATGTCGTCGCCGGCCCTGGCGTCGATGATGTGGAACGCCGAGCGATCCTTCGGGGCGGGCACGCAGATCACGTCATCGCCGTCGGTGCCCACGATCTCCGCCACACCCGCGGTGCCGGTGATGGTGCAGCCGGCGTCCACGGTGACCGTCACCGTGGCGCCGACGCGCATGGCCCAGTTGTCAGCGACGCGGTAGCGGGCGCTCACGGTGCCGACGAATCCCGGATCGGGCGTGAATGTCAGCGAACCATCGGTGGTGCTCACCGCGAACACCCCGCCGGGGGCGCCGGCTACGGTCACCGACGCGGCATCCAACGAACCACCCGCCGGGGCCGTGTCGTTCGCCAACACCGAGATTCGCACCGACTCGCCGACGGTCGTGGCGGCGGTGTCGTCGGCGGCGCACGCCGCCGCACCCGGGTAGGCGACCATCGGCCCCGGCGTGAACGCCGCCAACGCCGCGTCAGCCGCGTCGGCGCCGGTCGCCTTCACGAAATACGCCCGCGGCGTCGAGGAATCCACGCCCACCAACACCGCCGGCACCGTCCACGACACCTCAATACGACCATCGGCGTCCGCGGTCGCCGCCGGGATCGTCACCTCCGGCAACAACACGCCCGACACCGTCGCCGCCACCACCGAGAACACCACCGACGAACCCGCCGCGAACCCCTCAGCAGACAACTCGACCCCATCGCCGGGAGCCAGGAAACCGCTACACCGCGCCGTCGCCGGGCTGACGCGACGCGCCCACAGCATCGTGTTCGCAACCGTGCCGGCCCCGGGCGTCTCGTCGGTTCGCTCCCCGGTCTCGGAAGATCCACCCCCCGACCCTGCGGCAGCCGACGAGCCGGCCGCGCCCCGCGGGCCCGAAGCCTGCTGCGTCGCCGACCGAGGCGCCGGAGCGGGATTGGTCGGCAGTCCCACATCGTTCACCGGATCGCCCCGCTCGATCGCCGCGTCGATGTAATCCAACAGCACACCCCCGTACTGCTCATGACCAACCGCGTTCGGATGGAACGACCGCCCCGAGCGGGGAAGCAGCGCCGACGACTCTGCGTCGACGACGAGACCGTTCAACCACGGAAACCCCCCGCACTGATCATGACCACCAAACACTTCCAGCACATCGACATAATGCACCCCCGCGGCGCCGGCCCGATCCTCGATCACATCATTCAGCGACTCCGCCGCGACCCGCAGGCGCTGCTTCTCAAGTATGTCGATCTTCAACAACAGATTCGCCGCATCCGCGACACGATTCCGCGCGTCGCCGATACCGAACAAGCCCGAGCCATACTGCGCAACAATCCGCGCCCACACAACCGGATAGTTCGCGAACGAATTCACCAAGTCAATCACGACATTCGCCTCAATGAGACCGACATTTATCGCCTCAAGCAGCGGATACGCATTCAACGCATCACAACGATCCCGCTCATCGGCTAGGAATTCGCTCCGGTCCTGCGCGTCATCTAGTTCAAAGAACGCACGCCAGCGCGCTTCGTCGAAGTCCGTGAGGTACGGGTAGCCGAGGACGAAGATGGCGGCGTCCGGCGCGGCCGACTTGACCTCCTCGAACACCTCAGCGAGCGTGTCGCCGAACTCCCCGAGGACAGCGGAGACTCTTGCCGGTTCGAGATCGTCCGCGCAGCCACCCAGATAGCACGACCGGAGAATCTCCGCGAACCCCAGATCGTTGCCGCCGATGGTGAGGGTCACCATGTCCACGGTCTGGCGCGCGTTCGCGCGGCTCAACGACAGAGCCTGGCGCGGTTCCCAACCCGGATCCTGGTCCGCCTCCGAGCGCACCCAGTAATACGCCGCAACCGAGTCGGCCACCGACGGGCGATTCGTGTGAACGGTCCAGTGAACCGGCTCCCACGTCTCCACCGCCAACACATACGCAGGATCAGTCGACGGCGCGCCAAGATCATCGTTGACACGGTTGGGGACCCCGTCGTAGTTGGTGTCTTCGGGATGGAAGATGTTCAGACTGATCGCCCCGGTGCACGCGTACGTTTCCACGTCGCGATACGCATTCGATGCGAGGCTCGGCAGTAGCCGGCCATAGGCCTTGCTCCAGCGGTGGCAGTCGAACGCCGCGGGATTGTCCGTCAGGTAGTACCCCCCGTCCGAACCCGGCCCGAACGCGCCTGCGGCGCGGAACTCCCCGTTCTCGCCCGCGGAATAGGAATCACCGAGCGCTACAAGGTTGATGGGGCGGGCGATCTTCGTGGATCCGACCTCGCTCTTGGTAAAGAGTTCGCCCTTGTGGATTCGGCCGTCGCCGTCGAAGTCGGCAAACACAAAGAGTTCATCCACACCACTCTCGGCGTCGGTCCGCACAAGCGCGGCGCGATACTGCATCCTCAGCCGTCCATCGTCACTGGTCACGCAGGGCCGGTACACGCCGAGCGTGACCTCGAAAGGAGCCGCCTCGTGCCACACGCAGCGCACCAGCGTTCCCGTACTCGGACCCGCGGACACGAACGCGCCGATGGGGCGGCTCTTGAACGGCGCCAGGTCTTCCAGCAGCGGATCGGGCCGCGGAGGAATAGGCGCTTGCTTGAGTTGAACCGTCCAGGTCACGGTGCCGCCGCTCCACACGACGCGGGGGCCGGACGGCTCAACAACCAAGAACGCCACCCCCGAGGTGCCCTTCGTCGCCGCCGGAGCGCTGCGTAGGGTGACGGCACCGGACGGTGTGGTGATCGTGCGCATAGCTCGGACCTGCACGTCGTAGGTGGTGCCGTTGTCCAGGCCCGTGATGTTCGCGGCCCAGATCTGTTCGTCGGCGCTGGGCACCGCCAACACCGGCGCGGCCACAGCGAAGTCGTCGGTGGCGGCGGCCCTCGCCGCGGCGGAACTGCGGGCCTGCGCACCCCCGCTGCCGGCGACCTCGGCCTCGGGCTGGTACAGCACCTCGTAGCCGTCGGCGACGGCGACGGTGTCCCAGGTCACTGCGAGGCTGCGGTCGCCCGGTGTGACTTGGAGGTTCCGGGGTGTCCAGTCGCCGGCGATGGCGGGCTCGGCTTCTGCCCAGCCGGTGACGAAGAGTGTTTGGCCGGTGAGTTCTCCGTCGGTCTTGACGCCCCGTAGGCGCACCCAATAGAGCACATCATCGACGAGGCCGCTGATGGGGTATTCCTCGACGAGACCCGCGCGGGCAGACTGCCACGCCTGCTCGGCGTCTTGTCGCCACTGGACGTCGTAGCCGCTGATGTCGACGACGGGAGTCCAAGAGACCGTCAACCCGCCCGTCGTCGACGCCACACCGGTGATTGCCGGCGGGTCGGGGGGGATCGTGACGGGCTCGCCGGTGAACCCCGCCGCGGCGTCGCCGTTGGTGCTCTGGATGCGCGCGGCGTCGGTGGCGGTGGGCGGGGTGTAGGAGACCGTGACGTCCTGCGTCGCCAGAACCGGTGGCGACGCCAGGGTGAGGGTGACCACCCGGCCCGCCACGGTGACGCCGCTGACCGTGCGGCTCGCGCCGTCGACGCTGACCGTGAACGCGCCGACCGCCGGCGTCGACGCCTCATCAAGGGCCGCGTCGTAGACCAACTCGACGGCGGAACCGCCGACAAGCACCACACCCACCAACTCCAGAGTCCCACAATACGAGACCTCAGGATCGAACCTGATATCAGCGACCGTTGACAGGGCAGCAGGAACGCAACCCGACAACATATTGCCGCCCAAGTAGAGCCGTGTCAGGTTGGTGAGATCGCCAAGTTCGACGGGAATACCCCCCGACAAACCATTACCGGACAAGTCGAGCCATGCCAGGTTGGTGAGATCGCCAAGTTCGACGGGAATACCCCCCGACAAACCATTACCGGACAAGTCGAGCCATGCCAGGTTGGTGAGATCGCCGAACTCGACGGGAATACCCCCCGACAAACCATTACCGGACAAGAAGAGCCATCTCAGGTTGGTGAGATCGCCGAACTCGACGGGAATACCCCCCGACAAACCATTACCGGACAAGAAGAGCCATCTCAGGTTGGTGAGATCGCCGAACTCGACGGGAATACCCCCCGACAAACGATTGCCGCCCAAGTAGAGCCATCTCAGGTTGGTGAGATCGCCGAACTCGACGGGAATACCCCCCGACAAACCATTGTAGGACAGGGAGAGCACTGTGAGGTTGGTGAGATCGCCGAACTCGACGGGAATACCCCCCGACAAACCATTACCGGACAAGTCGAGCCATGTCAGGTTAGTGAGATCGCCGAACTCGACGGGAATACCCCCCGACAAACCATTACCGGACAAGTCGAGCGTAGTCAGATTGGTGAGATCGCCGAGCTCGACGGGAATACCCCCCGACAAACCATTACCGGACAAGTCGAGCGTAGTCAGATTGGTGAGATCGCCGAACTCGACGGGAATACCCCCCGACAAACCATTACTGTGCAAGTAGAGATGTGTCAGGTTGGTGAGATCGCCGAACTCGACGGGAATACCCCCCGACAAACCATTAATGTACAAGGAGAGCCATGTCAGGTTGGTGAGATCGCCGAGTTCGACGGGAATGCTCCCCGACAACATATTGCCGCGCAGGGAGAGCGTTGTCAGGTTGGTGAGATCGCCGAGTTCGACGGGAATACCCCCCGACAAACCATTACTGGACAAGGAGAGATGTGTCAGGTTGGTGAGATCGCCGAGTTCGACGGGAATACTCCCCGACAAACCATTACTGGACAAGGAGAGATGTGTCAGGTTGGTGAGAGTGCCGAGTTCGACGGGAATGCCCCCCGACAAACTATTGCCGGACAGGGAGAGCCGTGTCAGGTTGGTGAGAGCGCCGAGTTCGGCGGGAATGCTCCCCGACAAGCCGCCGATATACATGCCGCCGATATACCGTGTGTTGTTGGACAGGTTGAGGTATTGCAGGTTGGTGAGGGCGCCGAGTGCGGCGGGGACAGTTCCCAACAGGTTATTGGTGAACAGGTAGAGGTGTGTGACGTTGCCGTTGGTGTTGGTGGTGACGCCGTACCAGGTGCTGACCGCGGCGGTTGTGTTCCAGTTGGTGTTGCGATCCCAGTCGGCGCCGCCGGCGGCCTCGTAGAGGGCGACGAGGGCGGCACGCTCGCCGGCCGGTGTCGCCGTCGCTTCGCCGGCGCCGCGCGGCGCTCGCGGCGGCGCTTCGGTGCCCGGCGCGGCGACGCCCACGAACACCCCCGGCGGCAGCGGCGCGCCCGGCGCCCGCGCCACACACGACGAATAACCGGGTTCGGCGCGGTGGGTGCACCCGGAGAAGTCGGCGCTGAACGTTCCCCCGGCGAAGACCACGTCGAGCACGCCCAGCGCCCGGTAGGTGCCCGCCGCGACGCCGGGGGCGCCGAACAGTTCGACGCCCCCAAACGGGCCGCCGACGACAGAGCCGCCGGTGCCGGGGCCGCCGGTAAAGGGCTCGCCGGCGTCATATCCCTCGAACCAGCCCACACCGCGCGGCGACCCCGACAGCGGCCCGCCGGCCGTCACGCCGCCATCACCGCTGGGGCACACCTTCACCAGCGCGCCGGCGAACAGGCCCAGCGAACCCCCATAGGACCCGCACCAACCCCCCTCGACAACCCCAGGCGGCGCGCCCGCCGACACGCCCGAACCGTCCCACCAACCGCCCGAAACCGTCTCAGCGCTCACCCCGCCCGACGGCGACTCCGGTTCCTGTGACCCCTCGGACTCCTGGGCGACAACACCACCCTCTGACAACGCCAGCGACGACGCGATCAGCGCCACCGCCAACAACGCGACCCCAACCCGACGACCACAGACCCTCGAGGCGCGCCCACGCGGCGCAGACCCCGCGCCACGCCCCGACCACCGGGCACGCCCAACGCGCCCCCTTTACCTTGTTGGGTGGCTCTGGCGTGGCAGTGTCGGGGCTGGTTGCTCGCCGCGGCGGCCGACCTGTCGAACAGAACCCGAACGAACCGCGCGATCATGAGCACCTCTCCTCGAGCCGGCACGAACCCCCACCGAACCGCAGGGACCGAGAATGAGGACCGGGACCATAGCCCAAGAACACATATGCGAACCCGCACACCCCTCCAGTCGGTGAGCGGGCCCCTCGCCACATCCCCCAACGCCGACGTCACGCCCAGCGCTCAATGGCCCCGCGAACTTCGACAAGACGGCGAACGCACCCAGCGGCGCTGCAGGCCTCCAGATACAGGCGCAGCAACGGCCCAGCGCTCGAGGACCGCAGATCGAACCACCACTCGCCGCAATCCACCGCCAACCCGCCGAAGCGATCCTCGCAGCGGCACGCCACGCCTCCTACCAACCACCCCAACCCGACCCAAGCCGCCTAGAAAGACTTGACAACAAGACAGGGACACCCCCCGAATGCGACCGGACCGGCCGAGCCGGCCATTGACACGTGCACCCGACACGGAACCCGCAAAGCCGTTGGTGTGATCTCGTCCCATGTGTCTCGCTCCTCGCCACGCACACGAAGAACGCGCGCTAATACACATACGCCAACAATCAAGAAATACTGACTACGGAAGTCTCAGCGGCGCGCCGACACCGACGGATCCGCTGGACCCTGGATTCCGGCCTTCGCCGGAATGACACTCATACTGTTCGGTGTCCCTGACGGGTGGTGGGTCTGACTCGCCGGAACGCTGGCCGTGGTGCCGGTGGCGCTCCGACTACGAGGGAAGCTCCGGTTCGCGAGCTGCCTCATACACCCGGCGGCGGGACACACCGAGGAGCGCCGCGACAGCTGTGGTGAGATCGCGCACCGAGGCCTCGGGTGAGGCGGCGCGCTCTGCCTCGAGCGCAGCGGCGATATCGGCGCCGGTCGCCGGGGCGGGCGGCGGCGCTCCTTCGATCACGAGGACGAGCTCTCCCCGGATGCCGGCACCGGCCCAACTGGCCAATTCGTCGAGTGTGCCCCGCCAGATCTCCTCGTGCAGTTTGGTGAGTTCGCGCGCCGCCACGGCGCGCCGCTTCGCGCCGAACGCTTTCGCCAGGTCAATCGCGGTGCGCTCGCAACGGTTTGGGGCCTCGAGCAGCACCACCGCCCTCTCCGAGTTGGCCAGTTCCGCCAGACGGGCCGTGCGGGCGGTGCCACGGCGGGGCAGGAAACCCTCGTAGACGAACCTCCCCGACGCCAGACCGCTGACCGCGACAGCAGCCAGGGGCGCCGACGGCCCCGGCACGATGGTCACGGTGCACCCGGCGTCGGCCGCGGCCCGCACGAGCCGCTCGCCGGGGTCCGCCACACCAGGTGTACCGGCATCGGTCACGTACGCCACCCGCTCGCCCGACCGGATGCGCGCCACGAGCGCCGGCGCCGCCTCCGGCTCGGTGTGCTCGTTGACGACCAGTAGTTCCTTCCCGGAGATCCCGGCGAGCGCCAGCAGGCGACCCGTGCGTCGCGTGTCCTCGCAGGCGATCACATCGGCGGCCGCCAGTTCCTCGGTGGCGCGCGGCGCCAGGTCGCCCATGTTGCCGATGGGCGTTGCCACCAGCACCAGCGCGGGGGCACCGGGCACAGCGTCTACTCCCGTATCTCGAGGACCGTGCCGACCGTGACCCCCCAGCGCTGCAGGCACCCCGCCTCGGCCTCCACCACGCTGCGGGCACGCAGACGCGGCCGGCCCAGGCGCCACGGTCTCATCGTGACGATCTCCAGCACCTTCCCCTCGGCGTCGCAGTAGGCCACGTCGATGGCGAACCGCATCCCCAGCGTGTGGACCGCCCGGGTCCGCGGCAGCCACAGCGCCCCCTCGACGCCGTCACGGGTCAACAGCCCTCGGGCACGTCGGCGGGCACCGCTCGCCACCTCAAGGCTCGCAAAGACCCTGTCCCCTGACACGAGCCACGGCATTGTTCCAGTCTGCCCGCCGCGAGCCCGGACGCGGTTGCGCCGCGATCCCGGTACCGGGTCCAAGTCGGGCCCGTGTCACAGCCAGGTGGTAGAACTACACGCATGGAATCAACGGAAGCCGACCTCGGCGCGCACCCCGGTCCAGCCCTCTCCGCCACCGCTGACCCAGAGGCTCACGCCGGCACGCGCCACGCCTCCGGTGAGGCCAGCACCGTGGTGCACATACCCGTGCGCCCCAAGCATCTCTCCCCCACCAGCGCCTCCATGTTCCGGCAATGCCCCCAGCGCTGGAAGTTCCGCTACGTCGACAGGCTGCCCGATCCGCCCGGCGAGGCGGCACTGGCAGGCACGTTCGCCCACCGCGTACTCGAGGAATTGCTGAGCCTGGAGCCCCAGGAGCGAACGATGGACCGCGCCCGCGCGTGTGCGAAGGAGGTCTGGTCGGACATGCAGGCCGACGAGAACTTCAGCGCGCTCGCATTGGATCCCGACGGCATCCGGAACTTCAAGTGGACGGCCTGGCGGGCCATCGAGGGGCTGTGGGACCTCGAGGATCCCAAGACGATCGAGGTCGTGGACACCGAGACGGAGGTGTCGGTCGAGATCGGCGGCGTACCGTTCATCGGGTACATCGACCGCGTGGAGGTCGATGCCGACGGGCTCGTCATCAGCGACTACAAGTCGGGACGGGCGCCGGGCCGGAAGTTCTCCAGGGATCGGCTCGAGCAGGTCCTCCTCTATGCAGCCGCCCTCGCGGCGTTGCAGGGCGAACTCCCGGCGCGAGCGCGTCTCATGTACCTCGGCCAGAGGATCGACGAGACCCAGGTCACCGCCGAGAACATCGGTGACGTCACCCAGCGGCTGGCCGACACGTGGGAGGAGTTGCTCCAGCGTTCGGACACGGGCGAGTTCCCGCCGGAGCCCGGTCCGCTGTGCGGCTGGTGCGCCTTCGTCCGGCACTGCCCGGAGGGTCTTGCCGAGGTCGAGCGCCGCCATCTCGCCGGCTCCCTCCGGCCCGACGCCCCCGCCCTCGCCGAGGCCGTCTGAGACACCGGCCAAAGGAGTTGTCGCATCGTGGCGCGCCAAACCGAGGGCTCAATCAACCACGATCTGGCGGCCGCTCTGCGCCTGCTGCATCCGAACTGGACCGACCTAACCGTTCATGCCGAGAGTACCGACATTCTCGCGGAGGGCGCCGGTCGAAGGCCCGACATCGTCATCACCAACAGCGCGCGCTCGGGCGGGATCATCATCGAGACGGAGGTGTCCCCGGCACGAACGGTCGAAGCCGACGCGAGGGCCCGCCTTGGCGGAACCTTCTCGGCGGACGGATCGCCCGTCGAGCAGGTCGTGGCCGTCAAGATTCCTATCGAAGCCCGCACACCTGGAACGCGGCTCGACACGCTGAGGTACTCCTACAAGGTCTGTACCAACGGCACCGAGTCGCTGTCGTGGTTTCCCACGCAGGGCTGGATCGAGGGCACGCTGGCCGATCTCGCCGGTTTCGTCGAGACGGTCGCCGTGTCGCCCCGGCAACTCGCAGAAGGCGTGAACGTCCTCGAGACCGGTGTGCGGCAGGCGTCCAACATCATCAGACGCGGCATGGAACAGACCTACCCGACAGGACTCGATCAGATGGCAGCCATCCTGCACCAGAGAGACGGCGAGCAAACAACCAGGATGGCGGCAGCAATCGTCGCCAACGCACTCACGGTGCACTCCGCGATCGCCGCTGTCAACCGGGATATCCGCGCTCTGACCGACCCATCGATGCGGGGCTATGACAACGTCCTCCTGCAGTCCGAGGTCCTGGCGACTTGGCGCGCCATCCTCAACGTCAACTACTGGCCAATCTTCTTCGTCGCTCGGCGGATCCTCAGCGCCCTCGACGAGGCCGTCGCCGGGCAGGCCTTAACACGCCTCAGTGACGTAGCGAGCAAGCTCCGAGGACTCGGAGCGACAACCATCGGTGACATGGCCGGACAGATGTTCGGGCAACTCATTGCCGACAGGAAGTTCCTTGCCACGTTCTACACACGACCGTCCTCAGCGACGCTGCTCGCCGAACTTGCGGTAGCGCGCTTCGAGACGGATTGGCGCAACAGCGAGGCGGTCGGTGAACTACGAGTCGCCGATCTTGCCTGTGGCACGGGAGCGCTGCTATCCGCCGTCTATCGCCGCATCGTCTCCCGCCTACGGAGAGGCGGATTGGACGACAAGGACATTCACGCCCGCTTCATGGAGCGAGTCATCATCGGCTGCGACATCATGCCTGCCGCGACACATCTGACCGCCGCCCAGTTGACGGCCGCGCACCCGACGGTGACGTTCGGCAACACTCGCATCCACACCATGCCCTACGGCGAGCACGATCCCGGCAGCGGGACGCGAATCTTCATTGGCTCACTGGAATTGCTCGACAACACCGCAGTGTGGAGTCTGCTCGGGACTGGTGCGACGACCGTGACCGGGACGAGCGAAGTTGGCGACGCAGGCGAGCACCGAATCGATTTACCCAACAGGAGCGTCGACCTGGTGATCATGAACCCGCCGTTTACGCGACCCACGAATCACGAGATCTCCGATGTGCCCGTGCCCTCGTTCGCCGGCTTCGAGACGTCCGAAATGGAACAGAAACAGATGTCCAAGCGGCTGGGATCGCTGCGGCGGAAGCTGGAGCACGAGCCTGCGGGCCATGGCAACGCCGGTCTCGCCTCCAACTTCTTCGACTTGGCCCATGCCAAGGTCAAGCCTGGCGGAACGGTCGCTTTCGTACTCCCGTCGACGATCTCGGCAGGCGACGCCTGGGCACCCTCGCGGCGTTTGCTCCAGAAGTACTACCGAGACATCACGATTGTGACCATCGCAGCGGCTGGCTCGAACAGCAGGGCATTCTCGGCTGACACCGGCATGGCCGAAGCGCTCGTCGTCGCGGATCGGCGACCCGACAACACCGCCAAACCAACGGAGCCGCCGGACGTGGTCTGGGTCAATCTGTTGCGGCGACCCGCGGGAATCCCTGAAGCCGTGGAAATCGCCCGCGCTGTCGAAGCCATTGACGAGGACAGACCGACCGGCCGACTCCGGATCGGCGATGACACTGTCGGATGCTTCGTGCGAGCGGGGATCGACGACAGTGGCTGCGCGCAAGTGTTTGAGACCGACGTCATCGAGGCTGCGCTGGCGTTGGGACGCGGGCAAGTTCGCCTGGCTGGTCTTGCAGAGATTCCGATCCCGATCACGACGCTGGCCCAGCTCGGTCGTCCGGGCCCCTATCATCTCGATGTCCGCAGCGGTGGCACCACCGCTCGCGGGCCGTTTGAGATCGAGACCCTCACGCCTGGCAGGACCGGCTCCTACCCCGTTTTGTGGCGACACGAAGCTGGGCGAGAACGCCGGTTGGTGGTGGAGCCGGATTCTCAGGGGCGCATCCTTCCTGGGAAGCGCGACCAGGCGATCGGAACCTGGGACACGAGTACACGCCTGCACCTAAGCAGCGACTTCCGGCTGAACTCGCAAAGTCTCGCGGCGTGCCTAACGCGCGAGCCAACCATCGGCGGACGGGCATGGCCGTCATTCCTCCTCGACGAACGAGCCTATGAGAAGGCAGTCGTGCTCTGGTGCGCTACCACTCTGGGGCTAGTCGGGCATTGGTGGATCGGCTCCCGTCAGCAGCAGGGGAGGTCAATTCTCTCGATCGGCAGGCTCGGGGACCTCCCAGCGCTCGACTGTCGCGAGTTCAGCACCGAACAACTCAACGAACTCAACTCCGCGTTCGACCGTTTCGCGTCCTGTGACCTGTTGCCCGCCAACGAGGCCTACTGCGACCAGGTGCGCGCCGAACTCGACAGTGCCGTCTTGTGCAATGCGCTCGGACTTCCTGAGGAGATCCTCGGCCCGCTTGGCACTCTCCGCGACCAGTGGTGCTCCGAACCCACGGTGCACGGGGGCAAGGCAACAGCTCCTTCGGGGAATGCGTGAGCAAACGGCCTGTCACGCCTCACCCAGCAGATCGACGATCTCAGCCGGAGTGCTGACCCGCCATCCGGTCCTCGGACATTCCTCGTAGTCCGAGCAACCGCCGGTCCAGGACCTGTCCGGGAAGATGTCGACGAGCGTGTAACGCTCGTCGAGACAGGGCCCCTCCGCGGTCACGACCCAGATGCACTGGTTGTCGGCAGACCACACCACCTGGCAGCCGTGCAGGGGATGACCCGGATCGACGAAGCGTCTGGCGATCTCCGCGGCAATCCCAGCCGCCACCGTCTCGATGTCGATCGTGACCCGGCTCGTAAGCCGGATCGATTCCTCAAGTGGCGTCGACGGTCCCATGCGCGCTCCTCCAGTCAGCGGACTCGCAGTGCAGGGGGAAGCGAAGGGTGAACACCGCCGAGAAGGCGAACAAGGAACGACCGACGCGGTCTGGACGACGACTATCCGCCACAACCCACGCCGAAGTTGTTCCTATTCGAATCCTAGGAGCCCGCCCGAGGCATTCCACGAGGGCATACTCAGCGTCTGTGGAGCAACTGAAGTGTCCGCACCGGCTTCCAGCACCAGTTCCGTGGACGCGTCGCCGCCACGGCACCCGCTTCTTTTCCTCGGACGAGGGGTTCCGCCGTGCCTGAACTGCCTGAGGTCGAGACGATCCGTCGCCAGCTGGAGCCGCGGCTGGTGGGGCGCCGCATCACCGAGGCCTCCAGCCACCCGTCGGAGAAGTTCCTGCCCGCTCGGGATGCCGCCGGTACGGCAGTCGGGGGCGTGTCGCGCCGGGGCAAGTACCTGATCATCGCGTTGAGCGGCGAGCAGGAGTTGGTGGTGCATCTCGGCATGACCGGACGCCTGCAGTTCGCCGCCGCCGCTGCGCCCAGCGACGGCTACGTGAGGGCGTGGTGGGGCCTCGACGACGGCGCCGTCCTGGAGTTGCACGACGTGCGTCGCTTCGGACGGGTCCGGCTGGTGCCCGCCGGGTGCTACGACACCATCCCCACCCTGGCGCAGCTGGGTCCCGAGCCGCTGGGCGACGAGTTCAGCGCCGCGGGGTTGTGGGCCGCGCTGCGGCAGAGCCGGCGGCACCTCAAGACCCAGCTGCTCAGCCAGCGCCCGGTGGCGGGACTGGGCAATATCTACGCCGACGAGGCACTCTGGCGAGCCGGCATCAACCCCGCCAAACGCCGGATCACCCGCGCCGAGGCCGCCGCCCTGCACGAGGCGATCCCCGAGGTGTTGCGGCAGGCCGTCGCCCACCGCGGCACGACGTTTCGCGACTACCGCACCCTGCTGGGGCGGGGAGGCGACAACTTCGCCCACCTGGACTGCTACGGGCGCAGCGGCGAACCCTGTCGGCGATGCGGCGCCGAACTGCGCGGCCGCCTGCTCGACGCCCGCACCACCACGTACTGCCCCGCCTGCCAGCGCTGAACGCCGCCGACGCCGACCGCTTGTCCCTGATGGGAGAACGGACACCGGAGCGGGCACGCCGGCCGATACGGCCGCGCGGGGCGACGAGAACTACCGTTGACGGGCACCGGGGCATCCCGCCGCGGGCAGACACGAGACTTTTCCCATGACGCACCGCCTGACGCAGTACAGCCACGGCGCGGGTTGAGCCGGCAAGCTCGGTCCCGACGACCTGGCGCAGGTTCTGCGCTCGCTCCAGCATCAGACCCACCCCGATCTGCTGATCGGCACCGGCGACGACGCCGCCGTGTGGCGCCGCCCGGACGGTCGCGCCCTCGTGTCGACGGTCGACTTCTTCCCGCCGGTGACAGACGACGCACACACCTGGGGGCGCATCGCCGCCGCCAATGCCGCCAGCGATGTCTACGCCATGGGCGGCCGACCCCTGTTCGCCCTCAACGTGGTGGTCTGGCCACGCGAACGGCTACCCCTCGATCTGCTCACCGAGGTGCTGCGCGGCGGCGCCCGCACCGCCGCCGAGGGCGGATGGAACGTGGTCGGCGGCCATACGACCGACGGACCCGAACCGGTCTACGGCCAAGCGGTGACCGGCGAGGTGGATACCGACCGGCTGCTGCGCTCCAGCGGCGCCGAGCCAGATCAACTCCTGGTGCTCACCAAGCCGCTGGGCACCGGCATCGTCACCACGGCGCACAAGCGCCTGCCACCGGGCGACGCCGGCCTCCCGGCGGGCGCCCTCGAGGCGGCCGTGGCGCAGATGTGCCGGCTCAACGACACGGCAGCCGCGTTGGCCCTCGAGGCGGGGGTCACGGGCGCAACCGACGTCACCGGATTCGGCCTCCTCGGGCACCTGCAGGAGATGTGCGCGGCCAGCGGCCTCGGAGCGCGCCTGGACGCCGCCGCGGTGCCGCTGCTCCCGGAGGTGACGGCCCTCGCTGCCGCCGGTCACATCCCCGGTGGCACCGGTCGCAACATCGCCGCCGTGCGAACCCACCTCCGCTTCGAGCCCTCCGACCCCAGCGCCGGTGCCCTGCTGCTGAACATCCTGGCCGACCCGCAGACGTCCGGCGGGTTGCTCCTGGCGTGCCCCCCGGGCGCCGTCGACGGCCTCCTGGATGCTCTGGCGGGGGCAGGCCACACGGCGGCCATCATCGGCGAAGCCACCGGCTCGATCCCTGCCGGGGAAATCGAACTCGTCCCGGGCATGTGAGACGCGCCGTCCGGAGGGACCGCACGCCGCCACGTGCGACGGGGCCCCTGCGCCACCGCACCGCCGCCCTGCGCCTTGTCGCCGCCACGGCAGTCCTCGCAGCGGCGCTGTCAGTGGCCTCGCTCCTCGTGGCGCAGGACTACCTCGTCGCGCCGGGAGCGCGAATCGTGATCGTTGCGTTCGTCGTCGGCGCCATCCCCTTCTCGAACCTGCTGGCACAGTCGATGGCGGCCACCGACCTGCGATCCGTCGGCAGCGGCACCGTGTCGGGCACGGCCCTGTACCGGGTCGCCGGCTTCGCTCCCCTGGCCTTCGGGGGAATCATGGACGTCGCCAAGGGGGCACCCGGAGTCCTGGCGGCCGGTTCGACGCCCGTCGTCGGTGCCCTCGCCGCCGGCGCCGCCGTGGCCGGGCACAACTGGTCACCCTTCCTCCGGGGAGCCGGCGGGCGCGGCGTCTCGCCCGCCATGGGTGCGCTGGCCGTGGTCTTCTGGCCGGGCGCGGTGTTGCTGCTCGCCGGGTTGGCGGTCGGCCGGGCCCTGCGCCGGACGGGCCTGGTGTCGTTCCTGTCGATGCTGTCGCTGCCGTTCCTGGCGCTGTCGTGGGGCGGGCGCGATGCCGCCCTCGCGGGCTCGCTCGCCGTCGCTCCGATGCTGCTCAAGCGCCTGACCGGCAACAACTCCCTGCCACCTGCGGGCCGGCGGGCTCGGGTCCTCGTCCAGCGCCTGCTGTGCGACAACGACGGCGCGCCATGAGAGGACCGCGGCGCAGTCCTGCCGCCGCTGGAACCGCCCCGAACGCGTCGAGCCCGCGAACCGCGACGGTCGTGCCTGGCGCGCAGGGCGCCTGCGCCGGGCAGGTGGCTCTTTGAGTTCCCTGCGCCGTGTCCTGAGCGGCGACGACTTCCGTCGCCTGCTCATCGGTCAGGGCATCTCGGGCCTGGGCGACTGGATGGCCACGTTCGCGCTCATGGCCCTGGCCTGGGAGGTCACCTCCTCCACGAGCGCCGTGGGCGGGATCCTGACATTGCGCCTCCTGCCGGCAGCTCTGGGCGGGACCGTGGCCGCCAGAGTGTCGCTGCGCTGGGACCGTCGCCGCACCATGCTGGCAACCGACCTGCTGCGCATGGGGATCGTGGCGATCATTCCCCTCATCGCCCGGCTCTGGTGGATCTACCTGTGGGCGTTCGTCCTGGAGGCGGCCAGCGTCATCTTCCTATCCGCACGCGACGCCTCCGTTCCGGAACTCGCCCGCTCCGACGACCTGCCCACGGCCAACAGCCTGATGCTGGGCTCGTCGTTCGGCAGCATCCCCATCGGCGCGGGCGCCTTCGCCGTCCTGACCCTGCTGCCGTTCGCCGACGAGGGCTGGTTGGCGTCGCGCCCGCACGCCACTGTTTTCTGGATCGACGCCGTGACCTACCTGGCCTCGGCTGTACTCATCGCCCGGATGGCGCCCCTGAAGCAACCGACCGGCGTCTTGGTCGCGGGCACCAGCGCGGGACGCCTGCGAGACGCCGCGCACATTCCCCTCGTCCGGTCGGTGATGCCCGCGGCCGCTGCGGTGGCGCTCGGGCTGGGCGCGCTGTTCTCCTTGGGCCTGAGCCTGGTACTCGTGGAGTTGGCAGCCTCGAACCTGGAATTCGGAGTGCTGATCGCCATCTTCGGCGTGGGGGCGGGAGCCGGCCTGATCATCGCCACCCAACTCGCTCTCCCGCTGATGGAGATGACCCGCTACGGCACCCTGACCATGGGCGCCCTGGTGGCCTGCATGAGCCTCAGCCCCGTCCTCTGGCTGACCTACCTGGGGGCGTTCGGCTTCGGCCTGGCGGCGACGGTGGCGCTGACGTCGGGCATGACGGCCCTGCAGTCCGGCACCACCGAGGTGGAACGCGGCGTGGCCTTCGCCGCCTTCCACATGGTCATCCGGATGGCGTTGGGGCTCGCCGCCGTGGTGGCCGGTGCGATCCGCGACGCCCTCGACGAGGTGACGATCTTCAATGTCTGGACGCTCAGCGGGACCCGGCTCGTACTCCTGGCTTCGGGGATCCTCGTGTTGGGCAGCTCCACAGCGGTGCGCGCCGGCTCTCGCGCCGATCAGCGGGGCCCGCAGGAGCCATGACCGTCACGATGGCGATCGCACCCGGCATGCCCCTGACCATCACTCCCACCGAGGCGGCCTCGTGACCGTCGCCATCGTGACCGACAGCGCCGCAGCACTCCCCAAGGAGTTGCAGCGCGAACTCGACATCACCGTCGTCCCGATCCTCCTCACCATCGACGGCGAGGAGGTCGCCGACGATGTCCTTGCGCCCAGCGACCTCCTCTCGGCAGGAACGCTGAGCACCGCCGCGCCGGGACCGGGCGCGTTCGCTCGAGCCGTGCGAGAGCGCCAGGGCCCCGATGGCGTGCTGGTGCTCACCCTGTCGGCGACGCTGTCGGGCTGCCACCAGGCGGCCGTTCTGGGAGCCCGGGAGGCCGGAGGCCACACGATCGTGGTCGACACCGCCAACGCCGCGGGCGCGCAGGCACTCGCCGTCCACGCCGCTGCTGTCGCCGCCCGTCGCGGGGCGGACCTCGAGCAGGCCGCGACTGCGGCGCGTCGCGTCGCTGCTCACGTGCATCTGATGGGGGTCCTCGGTGGCCTCGATCAACTCGTGCGCAGCGGGCGTATCCCGGCGATGGCCGGGCGGGCGGGTGACCGCCTCGGAGTCCGTCCACTGTTCGACGTGCATGACGGGCGAATACGCCGGCTGCTGCCGAGCCGCAGCACGGCGAGCGCCCACCGCCGGATCCTGGAGCAGATGCACCAGAGCCGCCCGGCAGAAATCCGTGCCCTGCACGTCGCCGCCGTCCATGCCGGTGCCGCCGACGATGCCCGGTCGCTCCTGGAGGCGGTCACGGCGGAGATCGAGCCTGCCACGGCGTTCATCGGCGGCTTCGGCGGGGCGCTCGTGGCCACCGCCGGCGTCGGCGTCTCCGGGCTCGCCTGGTGGTGGGAGTCGTCGGAGGACGGTCTCGGGTAGCTCCGGCCACCGCGCCCGCTCGCCATGACCGGAGCGGGCGGGACGGGATTCAACCGGTGCGCGCTCCGGGTGCCGATGTGACGGACAACTCGTGGGCACAGCGGCCGTCGGTCGTGACGGTCAGGATCTCCGCACCGTCGGTGGTCACCACGAGCGTGTGCTCGAACTGCGCCGAGCGGGAGCGATCGGCCGTCACCGCGGTCCAGCCGTCGCTCCACAACTCCACCTGCGGACTCCCGAGCGTCAACATGGGCTCGATCGTGAAGGTCATGCCCTCGGCCAGCGGTATGGAGTTCCGCGGATCGTGGTAGTGAGGGATCTGCAGGTACCCGTGGAAGTCCGGTCCCACACCGTGGCCGACGAACTCGCGCACGACGCCCAGGCGCCCCGGGCGCGCCACCCTCTCGATGGCCTCGCCGATGGCGCTCACCGGGACGCCCGGGGCAACGACCTCGATGGCGGCCTGCAGAGCGCGGAGAGTCCCTCGCACGAGCCGCCGGCTCTCGGCATCCACCTCACCCACACCGAACATGGCGGACGTGTCGCCGTGCACGCCGTCGAGGTACACGGTCACGTCGATGTTCACGATGTCGCCGGCAGCGAGGGGGCGGGTGTCGGGAATCCCGTGGCAGATGACCTCGTTCACCGACGTGCAGACGGACTTCGGGAAGGTGCGGTAGCCGAGAGGGCTGGGGTAGGCGCCCCGATCGAGCACCTCGGCGTGGACGACCGCGTCGATGGCGTCGGTGGTGACACCCGGCGCGACGTGCCGGCCGGCGATGATCAGCACCTCGGCGGCTGCCGCCCCTGCCCGGCGCATGGCATCGATCTCCGCCGGCGAGCGCGCCGGAGCCATCCGCGACGGCCCGGGCTCCCCACGGGGGTTGCGGACGTACGGCGGGCGAGCGATCCGGCGGGGCACCGGCCGCGACGGCCCCACGATGCCCGGCTGCACCGACGCGGCGCGCGCCTGCGGTCGCCGCTTGCGCTTGGCCATTCCCCTATACCGCCGCCGCGGTCGGATGCACCGCTACCGCCCCGTCCTAGCCGGCGGCCGGATCGGGGACTGCTGCCGGGTCGGCGGTATGCCGGATCGACGCGGGCCAGACCGGCGAGCGCTTCTGCAGGAAAGCCTCGATGCCCTCCTGCGCGTCGTCCATGGCTGCGTTGGCGGCCATCACTTTCCGGGTGTAGCCGTACGCCTCGGGCTCGGCGCGGTCGAGTTGGTCGTAGAAGGCGCGCTTGCCGATCGCCAGGACACCGGCGCTGTAGCGGCCGATCCGCCCGGCGAGGTCGGCCACCGCGCCCCGCAGTTCACCGGCCGGCACGACCCTGTTCACCAGCCCCCAATCGGCGGCGGTGGCGGCGTCGATGGGATCGCCCGTGAGCAGCATCTCCATCGCTCGCTTGCGTCCGATCGCACGCGACAGCGGCACCATCGGCACCGAGCAGAACAGGCCGATACGGACCCCGGGCGTGGCGAAGCGGCTGCGCTCGGTCGCCACGACGAGATCGCAGGCCGCCACGACCTGGCAGCCTGCAGCCGTGGCAATCCCGTCGACAGCGGCCACGACCGGCTGCGGCACGTCGCGGATCGCCGCCATGAGTTCGCAGCAGACGTCGAACAACTCGTCGTAGAAGTCGTCGGGCCGATCCGCCATCTCCGCCAGATCGTGGCCGGCGCTGAAGGCGGGCGGCGTGCCGGCGATGACGATGACACGCACCGAAGGATCGTCACCGAGCCCGGTGATGCACGCGATGAGGTCGCGCATGACCGCCAGGCTGAGCGGGTTGCGGCGTGCCGGATTGTCCAGCACGACCTCACCGATATGGCCGTCACGACTCACCCGCACGTGACCTGTGGTCAGCGAACCGTTGCCGTCAACCATGCGGCCAGCCTAACGGTGCACCGGATAGGCCGCCCCGGCGGAACCCGGTGTGCTACGGATGGAGCGTGCGCCGTCCTCAACTCCACTCGCCGGCGCGGCTGAGCCATGGCCGCTGAGGTAGGGACAAAGGCGGTCGTCGCCGCTCTGCTGGCCAACTCCGGTATCGCCGCCGCCAAATTCGTGGGATTCGTCTTCACCCGCTCTTCGTCCATGCTGGCCGAGGCAATCCACTCCGTTGCCGACGCCGGTAACCAGGCGCTGCTGCTGCTCGGCGTCCGGAGAGCGACCAAGCGGCCGTCGGCCGAGCATCCGTTCGGCTACGGGCGCGAGCGCTACTTCTGGTCGTTCATCGTGGCGCTCGTGATCTTCACCCTCGGCGCGGGCTTCGCCGTCTACGAGGGCATCGACAAGGTCCGGCACCCGCACGAGATCAAGGGACTGTGGTGGGCGGTCGGCATCCTCGGCGTGGCCATCGTCCTGGAGAGCCTGTCGTTCCGCACGGCGATCCGCGAGGCGCGGCCGCTGCGCGGCGAGCAGAGCTGGTGGCGATTCATCCGCCGCAGCCGGAGCCCTGAACTCCCCGTCGTTCTGCTGGAGGACCTCGGCGCCCTGGCCGGTCTTGTGATAGCGCTCGTCGCCGTCGTGCTGGCGCACGTCACCGGCGACGCGGTCTGGGACGGCATAGGCACGCTGTGCATCGGGGCGCTGCTGGGAACGATCGCCATCCTGCTGGCTGTCGAGTTGCAGAGCCTGCTGATCGGCGAGGGGGCACTCCCCGAGCACCGCCGGCAACTCCTCGAGGCGGCCTCGACCGCACCGGCGGTGCGCAGGGTCATCCACCTCCGGACCCAGCACCTCGGCCCGGAGGAACTCCTGGTGGCTCTCAAGGCCGAGTTCGACGACGAACTGGACATGGCAGGACTGGCGAGTGCCGTCGACGCGACCGAGGCTCGCCTCCGTGCAGCCGTGCCCATCACCCAGGTGATCTACATCGAGCCCGACCTGCTTCGAGGAGAGGACTCTACATAATCTTCTCATAATTCTGATGATTTTCTAATATTCTTCAGTAGTCTCCATGCTGTGAGACCATATGGAAGGCACTTGAAGTTCGGTAGGTACCGTGACAGGAGTCTCGGGGCGGTCTTGCGTCGCGCCGCGATCGGCTCGTTGGTCGTGACCCTGGCCGCCGCCGGCTGCGTCCGAACCGGAGGCCGGGATCCACTTGAGGAGGGGGGGCGGTTCGGCGAGCTGGTCCCTGCCAAGTCACCGGCCGGCGAATCGGCGCGGGGGTCGGCATCCGAACCGCCCCGGATCCCCGACGTCACGGCCGTACCCCCCGGCGACGCTCGGGGAACACCCGAACTGTTCGAGACCTCCCCGCCCGCCGCCGCGACCGGCGACCTCACAGGCACAGACTCGGATGTCCGTCCGGTCGGCGCGGCGCCGCAGGCAGGCGCACCGCCGGACGCTGCGGGCGCGAGCGGTACCGATGCGCAGGGCGCGCCGATCGCTCTGAACTCCTCCCTCGACGGTGAGGAGCCCCCGCCCGAGCTGGCCACGGCAATCCTGGGTGCCTACGCCTCGTTCTGGGACAGCTACTGGGACGCCGCCAGTCACCCGGTGGACCCGGAGCACCCGGGGATCGCGCGGTACAGCACCGAGCCTCTGCGCAGCAGAGCCACCGGCGTCCTGCTCGGGCGGGCGACCGAGGGGATCGCCCTGCGCCTTCCCCCCGACCACGGCGCCGGGCGCATCGCCCACATCGAGGGCTGGGACAACGAGGGTGCCGAGATCCTCGACTGCTTCGTCGACACCGCCGTTCTCTACGAGGTGTCGACCGGTCGGATCCGAAACGACGAGCAGGCGACCGTCGTGCATCTGGCACTCATGCGCCGCGTCGGCGGCTCCTGGCGAGTCGCGGAGATCTTCGAGCAGGCCATTCACACAGGAAGGACAGCCGGATGCATCATGCAGGCGAGAACCCACACGACGTCCGCTCCAGGCGGGTCACCATCCGCGCCGCTGCCCGACAGGGAAGGCGGTGGCGAGGCGCCCGAGCGGGAGTCGCCCTGATCGTCGCTGCGAGCACCCTCGCGGTCGCCGCGCCCGGCGTCGCCGCGATCGACACGACCGAGGTCGAGAACTGCAGCGACGATCAGACGCTCTGTACCACGCTCACGGTCGAGCGTCCGACGACTGTGGCGCCTCCGCCTGATGACACGGGAGGCGGCCTCAACTACTGCGGATCGTTCTACCTCCAGGACGACGGCACGTACACGGTCGATGTCTGCGACGACGGCGGGAACTACATACAGACCCTCACCCTGACACCGAACAGACCACGACCTCGTCCGACCCAGTCGACGATCATGTCGTCGGCGATGGGAGCCCTCAACCCGCCTCGGCCGACCGTCTACACCTCCCCGAGCCACAGATCGGGGCTGCTGGTGCAGACCCCCACGTGGCTCTGGCTGCCACCGTCGTACTGGCGTACCTACAGCACCACGATCATGGTCTGGGGCTATGTGGTCACGATCTTCGCCACGCCGACGATGGTGCGCTGGAACATGGGCAACGGCGACTCGGTCACCTGCATAGGACCGGGAACACCGTGGGTTCCCGGCTTTATCGACGCGCTCAGCACGTGCAACTACACGTACCGCCACTCCTCCGACGGCGCCTCGGGCGACCGCTTCAGGATCACCGCCACCGTCACGTTCGTCGGCAGCTTCACGACGGTCGGTCTCGGCGGGATACGGGGTCCGTTGGGCGCGGTCACCCGCAGCTCCTCCGTCCACGCACCCGTGGCGGAGATCCAGGGATTGGTGGTGTGATACCGCGGCTGAGTGGATCGCAGGCCGTGGCCCGAAAGGCGACGCATCCGGCGACCGTGGGCGGGTGGCGCGGCGGGCCATAGGCTCGGGACGTATCCGCCCACGTGCTCCGGGAGGCTCGCATGTTCACCGCTCTGCTGCTCGAGAAGACCGACGAGGGATTCGGCCACGAGATCACCCAACTCGCCGAGGAGCAGCTCGCCGATCGCGAGGTGACCGTGGCCGTGGAGTATTCGACGGTCAACTACAAGGACGGCCTGGCGATCTGCAACGGCGCACCTGTCGTGCGGAGTTGGCCGCTTGTGCCCGGCATTGACCTTGCCGGCGTCGTCGAGACCAGCACCCACCCCGACTGGCAGCCCGGCGACCGGGTGACGGTCAACGGCTGGGACCTCGGTGAGAAGCACTGGGGAGGCATGGCGCAGAAAGCTCGAGTGGACGCGGCATGGCTGACGCGACTGCCCGAGGAGATCGACACCCGAGCCGCGGCCGCCATCGGCACCGCCGGCTACACCGCCATGCTCTGCGCGCTTGCCCTCGAGGACCATGGCGTCGCTCCCGAGGACGGACCGGTGATCGTGACGGGTGCCGCCGGCGGCGTGGGCAGCGTGGCCGTGGCCGTGCTGGCGAAATTGGGCTACCAGGTGGTGGCATCAACCGGTCGAGCCGCTACCGAAGGCGACTACCTACGCTCGCTCGGCGCGGCGGAAATCCTGGACCGCAGCGAGTTGAGCGAGCCCGGCGGGCGGCCGCTGGCGAGGCCACGCTGGACGGCGGGCGTCGACACCGTCGGCAGCCACACTCTCGTGAATCTCATCGCAGCACTTGAGCCCGAGGGTTGCGTGGCGGCGTGCGGGCTGGCGGGAGGCGCGGATCTCAAAGGCACCGTGTTCCCGTTCATCCTCCGGGGCGTCAGCCTGCTGGGCGTCAACTGCGTCTTCCAGCCGGCCGCCCGGCGGGATGCGGCCTGGACGCGACTGGCCACCGACCTCGACGGCGACAGCCTGGCATCCATCACCACCGAGGTGCCCCTGGCGGAGGTTCCCCGGGTGGCGGCCGACATCCTGGCGGGGCAGGTCCGCGGCCGGGTCGTCGTGGACGTGAACGCCTGAGATTCTCCCCGCCGAGGCAGTACCCTGCGGGTAGGCGGCCCGGAGGGCGGCGGCAGCGACGGTCCTTCCGGATAGCAGCGGACGGATAGCAGCAGACACGCATCGAGCACGAGGAGAGACCTGATGGGCTACTTCGCACGATCCTGGGAACTCGGCAAGACGTCTTGGCGCGTCCTCCGCAAGGACAAGGAGTTGATGTGGCTGCCGGTCCTCGGCGGCGTGGCGGCGCTGATCATCGCGGGCATCGTCTTCGCCATCATCGCCCTCGTCAGTTACGACCCGTCCGACGGCTTGGGCGACATGGAGGTCGGCGGGGGCTCGGTGCTGCTGATCATCCTGGGTGTCATCGTCGCCGCCATCGCCGTGTACTTCTTCCAGGGGGCTCTCGTCCACGGCGCTCGCGAGCGGCTCACCGGCGGTGATCCGACGGTGGCCAGCGCCATTCGCGGCGCGTGGGGGCGCATCGGCGCCATCGCCCCGTGGGCGATCATCGCTCTCGTGGTGGGGTTGATCATCAACTCGATCCAGGCGGCGGCCCGTGACCGCGCCGGCTTCGCCGGAGCCCTGCTGGGTGGCCTCCTGGACCTGGCGTGGCGCGCCATGACGTTCCTGGTCATGCCGGTCATCATCGCCGAGAACGTCGGCGCGTTCCGGGCCCTCGGACGCTCCAAGGACCTGTTGCGCAGGACGTGGGGTGAGAATCTGATCGCCCAGGCGGGCCTCTCCATCGTGGGCTTCATCCTGATGCTGCCCGGGCTACTCATCGCCATCTTCCTGGGCTCGGGACCCCTGGGCGTCTTCGGCGTCATCGTCGGAGGCCTGTTGATGATCTTCGGCGCCGTCGTGGCCTCGGCGCTGAGCGCGGTTTACCAGACCGCCCTCTACGAGTACGCCACCACCGGCGAGTCCCCCGCCGAGTTCGCCGAGGTCAACCTGGGCCAGTCGTTCGGCCGTCGCAGCGACCGCGGCAACCGCTGGGGCCAGCCCGGCCAGTACCGCACCTGAACTCCCCCTGCTCCGGCCCACCGGCGGGCGGCAGCGATTACACGTCCAGCCAGTCGGGGCGTTTCGAGACCCCCTGGACGGTCCAGCCGCCGTCGACGACGATGCACTGGCCGGTGATGTAGGAGGCGTCCTCGCTCGCCAGGAAGACGGCGGGGCGGGCGATCTCGGCGGCGTCGGCGAGCCGGTCCAGGGGAACCTCCAGCAGCATCCAGTCCTCGGTCAGGGAGCCGTCGTCGAGGGCCTGCTGCACGAGCGGCGTGCGCGTGAAGCCGGGGGCGATGGCGTTGACCCTGATGTTGTGCGGTGCCACCTCCACGGCCAGCGAACGGGTCAGCCCGAGGATCCCGGCCTTGGCCGCCGAGTACGGGGCTCGCCCCGGAATGCCCACGAAGCCGGCGGCGCTTGAGGTCGAGACGATGGCGCCTCCGCCGGCCTTGCGCATCGCGGGGATCGCCGCGGCGCTGCACAGGAACATCCCCCGCAGGTGAATATTCACCACGAGATCCCAGACCTCGGGGTCCATCATGTGCGTCGGGGCGGCCCGCTGGATGCCGGCGTTGTTGAACAACACGTCCAGCCGGCCGAGGCGGGCGACGACCTCCGCCGTTGCCTCCCGCACCGCGTCGGCGTCGGCCACGTCCACGGCGAGATCCAGGATGCTCTCACGGCTCTCGGAGGGTTCGACGATGTCGAACGAGGCCACCGTGGCGCCCCGCCGGACCATCTCGTCCGCGATCGCACCACCGATGCCACGCGACCCTCCCGTGACGACCGCCACCTTGCCCTCGAACTCACCCGACATCGCCGACCCCCTCCCGCGGAACGTTCGGGCGGATGGTACAGCCGCTCGGACTGGCCGGCCCATTGCGTCCGGCTCTCGAAGGAGCCGTGCAGCTGACCGATGCACCCAGCCCATACCGCCCGCCCGTACAGGTCTGACCGCCTATGCCTGTGCCACGTGGCTCGCCGTAGGATCGACGTACCGCCCGAGCAGGAGGACTGCGGTGAACAGGCAACGCGTTGGTTCGGACCGTCCGTGGGATCCGGTGGGCTACTCGCGGGCGATCCGCTGCGGCAACGTCATCGAGGTGGCCGGCACGACCGCCATGGGGCCGGGCGAGAAAGTGGTGATCATCGCCCCCGGCGACATGTACGGCCAGACGAAGGCCTGCCTCGACATCATCGTGGCGGCGTTGGCCGAACTGGGCGCCGGCCCCGAACACGTCGTACGCACCCGCATGTTCGTCACCGACATCTCGCAGTGGCAGGAGGCCGGCCGGGCCCACGCCGAGTTCTTCGGCGACGTGAGACCGGCCAGCACGATGCTGGAGGTCAGCGCCTTCCTGGACCCGGAGTTGCTCATCGAGATCGAGGCAACCGCCATCGTGGACTGAGCCTGAACCCACTCTTGGCAAACCCGGGCAATCGATCGTCAGCACGGACCGGACCGCTGGACAGTGGATTCCGGCTTTCGCCGGAATGACGGCGGGGAGGACGCTGGACTCCCTTGGTTGATCCGGGGTCAGTCGGGGAAGTCGGGGCCTTCGGGGTGACCGGCGCGTAGGGCGGCGGTGGCCTCCGCGTCGAGGATGAAATCGTCGGCCTCCAGGTTCTCGGTAGCTACGACCCCGTAGTCGCGCCGGGCACCCTCCACCGTGATGTAGCCGTCGCGCAGATCCTCCAGGACGTGCTCGATGCGGCGCGTGAAGGGGTGGCCGTAGCCGCCGCCGCCGGGCTGGAAACAGTCCAGCATCCCGCCCTTGCGGATCGGCAGGTTGGTGCAGAACATCCCCACGTTCACCTCGTCGTCGGTGCCGGGGGCGTACACGAACTTGTTGGGGCGCGCGTCCGTGCCGCCGGCGAACCCCCACGGACCGAACTTCTCGCCGTCGCCGAGGTCGGACAGCACGCCGTCACCGTGGGTGAGGTACCAGCGCCGGGTCACACCCAGCCCGCCACGCGACCAGCCGGCTCCGGCGCTGTCGATCTCCATCCGGTAGCAGTCGAACAGCACCGGGAAGAGCCGCTCCTGCAGCTCCACCGGCTGGTTCATGGCGGTCGTGGCGAACGTCGTCATGGCCGTGGCGTTGTCCTTGCGGGTCGCCCGGCCGCCCCAACCGCCCTCCAACCAGAGGTACATGACGAACTCGCGGTCGTAGCCGGGCCGGGGATCGTGGCCCGCCGTGATGGTGTTCAACAGCCCCGTCGGGCCGGCCATCGACCGCTCGGGCACGAGATGCATGAACGCCTTCAGGACCAGGTCGCACACAGCCGGGTAGACCCCGGCGGCGCATCCCGACACCGGCGAGGGGAACTCGACGCTCAGCAGCAGCCCGGACGGCAGCACGAAGTCGATGGCACGGAACACGCCCTGGTTCATGGGGATGTGCGGGAAGATCATCTTCATGGTGACCACCGCGGCCGACAGGGTCACCGAGCGTGTGGAGTTCACCGCCCCCTTTGCCGGCGGGCTCGAGCCGGAGAAGTCCATGGTGGCCCGGTCGCCTTGCACCGTCAGCACCATGTGCGCCGACAGCGGCTCGTCGGGGTCGCCGGCGGGGTCGCAGTCCAGCAGCGCCTCCACCTCGACCGGGCCGTCGGGCAGCTTGGCGAATTCAGCGCGCAGCAGATCCTCGGAGTACTCGATGAACTCGTCCATGGCGGCCAGGATCATGCCGGTCCCGTAACGCCGGGCCAGCGCCTGCAGCCGCTGCTCACCGAGGCGGACCGCGCCGATGGAGGTCAGGAGGTCGCCGCGGGCGGTGTCGGCCATGCGCACGTTGCGCAGGATCAGGTTCGACACCTCCGGCTGGAAGACCCCCTCGCGCACGACGTGGATGGGCGGCACAGCCAGCCCCTCGCCGTACGAGCTGCGCGAGTTGGAGTCGAACGTGCCGGGCACGTGCCCGCCGATGTCGGTCCAGTGCATGGAGTTCTGGACGAATCCGGCGAGGGATCCGTCGAAGTAGACCGGCATGACGGCCCGCATGTCGTTGTGGTGCGTGCCGCCGATGTACGGGTCGTTGATGAGCACCACGTCGGCGGGCCGGAAGTACTCCTCGGGGTCGGATCCGATCCAGTCGAGCATCCCCTTGATGGTGAACGGGTGCGTGCCCAGGTGGGCGGCCAGGTCCCGCACGCCCGAGGCCACCAGGTCGCCATGACGGTTGCTGATGGTGCCGGAGTAGTCGCCCCCCTCGCTGACCACGAGCGAGAAGGCGGCGCGCATCGTGAGGGCACTCATCTCGTCCACGATGCTGCTGAAGGCACTGTTGAGGACCTGGAAGAGGATCGGGTCGCGCTGGCGCAGACCCATCGACTCCTCGCCAACGGTGTCAACGACTCTCAGGCTCATGTGGTTGCCTCCCTCATTCCGAGCGGGTCATCAATAGGTTCCCGAGCTTGTCCGCCTCCACCTCCCACTGCGGGGGGACCCAAGTGGTGGAGTCATCCTGGGTTAGCACGAGCGGGCCGGAGAGGCGGCTGCCCACGTGGAGCCGGCCCCGCTCGGCCACCCGCGCCGTGACCTCGCCGTCGCGGGTGAGCACCCGCCGCTCGACGGTCCGAAGAGGCGAGGTGGGACCGCTGAACGGGATGTGCGGCCGCTCCGAGCGCCGCACGCCGCGCACGCGCAGCGCCGAGATCTCCACGGCAATGTCCACGGCCACGGAGTGGAACTGCCGCTCGTACTCCTCGAAGAACAGCTCGCGGTACTCCTGCTCGAACCGCTCGGGCACCGTGCTGCTCTCCAGCTCCACGGTCAGCGCCCGCACCTGGCCCAGGTAGCGCAGGTCGACGGAGTACTCCAGGCGTTGCCGCTCGGTGGCGACGCCGTCGTCGCTGAGTCTCTGGCGCATCGCCTCGGCGAGCCGGTCGTAGACCTCCTGCAGGCGGCCGCGGTCGGCGTCGCCGAGTTCACAGATCAGCGCCTCACCGATGTCGTGGGTGATGTCCACGTAGAGGCACCCCAGACCCGAGGTCACACCCGGCGCCAGTGGCACGACGATCCTCTTGATCCCCAGTATGTCGGCGAGTTCCGCCGCCATCAGCGGCCCGGCACCGCCGAACGGTACGAGCGTGAAGTTGCGCGGGTCGAGCCCGCGCTCCACGGTGACAACCCGAATGGAGCGCGCCATGTTGTTGTTGCAGATGTCGATGATCCCCAGTGCCGCCTCTTCGACGCTGAGGCCCAACTCGTCGGCGAACGCACCGACGGCGCTCCTTGCCGCCGCCACATCGAGGTTGATGCCACCGGCCAGGGCCACGTCGGCCACGAGACGCCCCGCCACCAGGTTCGCGTCGGTCACGGTGCCCTGGGTGCCGCCGAGGAGGTAGGCGGCGGGACCGGGATCGGCGCCGGCGCTCTGCGGCCCCACGTGTGGTAGTCGGCCGGCATCCACCCAGGCGATCGACCCTCCGCCCGCCCCGATGGTGATGAGGTCGATGGCCGGGAACCGGGCCGGCTGGCCGAAACGCGGTGAGAACTCGTGCACGATGTCGGCCCGGCCGCCCTGCACCACCGCAATGTCGGCGCTGGTGCCACCGATGTCCAGGGAGATCACCTCTTCCAGACCCTCCGAGGAGGCAAGCACACCGGCGGCAACGACACCGGCCGCGGCGCCGGTGGAGGCGGCGACACCCTCGGCCGCCTTCGCCCCGGCGGCAGGACCCGATGTCAGCAGGCGGGCGGGGAAGCGGGAGGCGCTCTCGACGGTGAGCAGGCCACCGCCGGAGTGCATCACGTACAGGCGGCCGGCGAACCCGGCCTCCCGGAGGCGGGACTCCAGGGCTGTCAGGTAGTCGCTCACGACGGGGGCGAGGTAGGCGTTCAAGACGGTGGTGGAGGTGCGCTCGAACTCCGGCGGCTCCCGCAGCAGCGCGCCGGAGGTGCTGATGAACGCCCCCGACACCTCTGAGCGGACGATCTCCGCCGCCTGCTCTTCATGGACGGGGTTCACGTAGGAATGCAGGAACGCGATGGCGAAGGTGCGGATGCCCCGGCGCGCCGCCAGGCCGGCCGCGGCGCGCACCTCCTCGGCGTCCAGAGGCGTCACGACGTCGCCGGCGTAATCCATCCTCTCGGTGATCTCGAAGCGGTTGCGACGCGCCACCAGCGGCGGCGGCGGATCCCACTGGATGTCGTAGGGGTCGCCGCGGTTGTGCCGGCGCAACTCGAGCACGTCGCGGAACCCCCGCGTGGTCAGCAGCGCCGTCGGCGCGCCCCGCTGGGTGATCACGGCGTTGGTCGCGATCGTGGTGCCGTGGGCGATCATCTCGATCTCGGACACCTCGATGCCGGCGGCGGTGATCGAGTCGAGAACGCCCTGATCGAACGCCGCGGGAGTGGACGGCACCTTGGCGATGCGCTGCTCGTCACCGCGCACTGCCACGAGGTCGGTGAACGTGCCTCCCGTGTCGATCCCGACCTGCCAGCCGCCTTGCATGGTTCGAGTCTCCCCTCCTGCCCCGCATCAGCCCCCGGGCGTCAGCGTGAACCTACAACACCGCCGGAGTGGGCTCGAAAAGCCGGCCCAGGAGACTGCTGAGTAATTCTGCAGCCCAACACGCTCGTCGTTCCGGCGGACGCCGGAGTTCACTGTTCAGCCGCCCCGCTTGGGCCGTCGTTGCCTTCTGTGCGCGATTGTGCCGCCCTGGACAGCAATATTGCGCACAGAAGGCACCCCGGAATGCACACCTAGCCGGGTGCAGATTCGTCGATGCGGCGGAGCCGGTGGAAGAGCCGCTCGCAACTCTCGTCGCAGCAGCGCCGCGTCTCCCCGCCCGCCGGCTCGACGAAGCTCCAGTAGCGGGCGATCAGGAGGTTGCCGCACACGTCGCAGTAGTCCACGGTCGTGTCGTGCCAGCTCTTGTCGAGTTCATGCCACGCCATCGCGCATGACCCTCCTCAGCTCGGCGGTCGCCGCCTCGTCGACGGCCGAGGCACCCGCGGCGCCGTCGCCACCGCCCGAGCCGTCCTGCCCCGAGTCGCCGGTTGCCTCGCCGCCGGCGATCACCACGCCGTAGACCGATTCCGCCGAGGCCCGGCTCACGAATCCCAGCTCGACATCGGCCAGCACCCTCGCGGGATCGCGCTCCAGCGGGTCGCCGTAGCCACCCCCCGACGGCGACGTGATCCGCACCCGGTCGCCCCGGCGCAGGCGGATGTTGGTGAACTTCGACGGCGACACCAGACCGAACGCATCCTGGAACGTCTCATACTCCTCGCCGCCGGCCGCCGCCACCTCCAGGCGGGTACGGCTGCCCTCCCGTCCTCCGAAGAGCCCCCAGGGCGAGCGCTTCATGCGCTCGGAGAGGGCGCTCACCGTGATCACGTCGCCTGCAACCTCGAGGACCCGCCGGACCCCCAGCCCGCCCCGGTGCCGGCCGGCGCCGGCGGTGTCGTCATTGAGGCAGTACTCCTCGTGCACCCACGGCCACTTGGTCTCGAAGATCTCCACGGGCGTGTTCCGGCAGTTGGCGTGCGGCACGATCTGCGCGCTGTTGCCGTCGCTGGTGGCCCGACCGCCCCACCCCATGCCCTCGAAGTGGTAGTGCGCGTAGTACTCGCCGTTGCGGGGATCCACCCCGCCGAACAGGAAGTTCAGCGACGTGTTGCCGCTTGCGGCGGCCGCCCGCTCCGGCAGGATCTGCGACAGGATCTGCCCGAGGACCAGTTCCATGATCCGCGGCTGGAACTCGGTCTGGCCGCCCACGCACGGCCCCGGCAGCCGCACGCACGTGATGGTCCCGGCGGGAGCCACCACCTTGATGGGGCGCACGATGCCGGCGTTGACGGGAACGTCCCGCGCCAGCACGTACAGGAGCCCGTTGAGCGAGGCCGACAGGGTCACGACGTACGGCGCGTTGATCGGCCCGACCGCCTGCTCGTCGGAGCGGGAGTAGTCGAAGATCAACTCGTCGCCTTCGACGATGATCCGTGAGCGGATCCAGTAGGGCCGGTCGGAGATGCCGTCGTCCTCCATGCAGTCCTCGCCGGTGTAGATCCCGTCGGGAAGGCTCAGAATCTCCGAGCGCATGTAGGCCTCGGCGTAGTCGAGGATCTGGTCGAAGGACTCGTTGAGCCCGTCGATGCCGCGCTCGGCAATAAGGTCGCCGACGCGGCGCTCCCCCACCCGCAGGGAGCCCAGCATGGCGTGCAGGTCACCCCAGGAGTTGTTCGGGGTGCGGTGGTTGGCCAGCATGATGCGCCAGACGTCGCGCACGGGCTCTCCCCGGTCGAAGAGCTTCGTGGGCGGGATGCGCAGGCCCTCCTGGAAGATGTCGGTGGCGGTGGCCGCGAACGATCCGGGAGCCATGCCGCCGATCTCGGCGAGGTGTGCGATGTTGCCCACGAAGGCGGCCAGGTCCCCGTCGCGGTACACGGGAGTCACCATCATGTGCTCGGGCAGGTGCGATCCGCCCCGGTAGGGGTCGTTGTGCACGAAGACGTCGCCCTCGGCGAAGTTCTCCGGGCCGACCTCGCGGATGATCCACGTGGCGGCGTACAGCGAGGCGCCCAGCATCGCCGGATTGATCCCCGCCGTCGCCACCAGCCGACCCCGGCGGTCCAGCACGAGTGTGGAGAAGTCCAGGCCCTCGGAGAAGATCGGCGAGTAGGCCGTGCGCATCATGGCGAAGGCCATCTCGTCGCAGATGTTCCGCACCCGCTTGTAGAGCAGGGTTAGGCCCACCCGGTCCAACTCGGCGGGCGCCGGCGGGCTCGCTGCGCTCATGGGCGACCCTCCCCGGCCTGGCCGTTTCGGGCGATGATGAGGCACTGGCTCTCGTGCACCGCCGCGGTGAACCCCGGGGGCACCCAGGTCGTGGAATCGGCCTCCTCGATGACGGCGGGGCCGTCGAGCACCTCGCCGACGCCCAGCGCGTCACGCTTGACGATGCGGGCGTCGACCCAGCGACCGGCCGCGGCCAGGACCCGGCGCGTCACGTGCGTCGAGGATCCGCCCTGCCCCGAGTAGGGGCGGATGAGAAGGTCGGGCGCCGCCGAGAGCGCCGTGGCGCCCAGGTAGACCGACTGGATCGGCTGATCGCGCATCTCGTAGCCGTAGGAGGCCATGTGGGTGGCGTGATAGCGGTCGGCGAGCCGGTCCACGAAGTCGGCGGCGTCGGGCGGGATGGCCACGGCCAGCTCGAAGCTCCGGTCGACGTGGCCGAAGTCGGTGCGGATCTCCTGCTCGAAGTTCTGCCCCACGTACCGGCAGGCCACGTACGTCGACACCTCCACCGCCGCCTCCCGGCGGCGCAGCTGCGAACGCAACTCTCCCGCCGTGTCGGTGGCCAGCCGGGCCAGCGCCGCGGGCAGATCCTCGGACTCGGCATGGTCGAGGCGGCGCACGAGCGTGATGCGGCGGTCCACCCTCTGGTCGGCGATGACCGTGCCGTAGGCGGAGACCAGTCCCGGATTCGGCGGGACGACAACCCGGTTCATCCCCATCCGCCGGGCGATCTCGGCGGCGTGCAGCGGACCGGCGCCGCCGTAGGCGACCAGGTCGAACTCCCGGTAGTCCAGGCCGCGGTCCACGGTCACCAGCCGCATGGCGCCGTCCATGTTCTCGATGGAGACCGACACGACGGCGTCGGCCGTGTCCTCGGTGGTCAGGCCCAGCCGGTCGGCCAGCGGCCGGGTGGCCCGGCGCGCCCGGTCCACGTCGAGGCTCATCTCCCCGCCGAGGAAGTACTCCGGGTCGAGTCGGCCCATGAGAACGTTGGCGTCGGTGACGGTCGGCTGCTCCCCGCCGAGGCTGTAGCACGCCGGCCCCGGATCGGCGCCCGCGCTCTCCGGGCCGACCTTCAGAAGGCCACCCGAGTCGATGGACGCAATGGAGCCCCCGCCGGCGCCGATCGTCGTCACGTCCAGGATCGGCAGCGCCAGCGGCAGTCCGAACTCCACCTCGAACAGGCCCGAGAACTGCAGCTCGCCGTCGGTGATGACACCCACGTCGGCGCTGGTGCCGCCCATGTCCAGCGTCACCGCCTTGTCGGTGTCCACGGCGCGGGCGAAGTGGGCGCCGGCGATCATCCCGGCGGCGAGGCCCGACAGCACGATCTCCACCGGCCTGTCGGGGGCGTCGGGGATCGCCACCTGACCGCCGTTGGACCTCAGCAGGCCGTGCCAGCCGCCCACGTGCAACTCGGCCAATTCGGCGGCGAGGGATCCGGTGAAGTCGGCGACGATGGGCTTCACGTAGGCGTCCACGACGGTCGTGTTGGAGCGCTCGTACTCGCGCCAGATGGGCGCCACCTCACTCGACAGCGAGACCGGCACACCGGGCAGCGCCGCCGAGAGGGCTTCGGCCACGGCCTGCTCGTGCGCCGGGTTCACGTAGGAGAACAGGAGCGAGACGGCCACCGCCGACTTGGTGGCCTGTGCCGTGAGCCGGCGCACGCTCTCGGTGACCCGCGCCAGCTCCTCATCGGTGATCGGCGTGCGGATCGACCCGTCGGCGAGGATCCTCTCGGCGGTGCCCACGACCCGGTTGCGCGGCACGTACGGCTCGGCCTTCACCCACTGCAGGTCGTACAGGCCCTGCCGGTCGATCCGCTGGATGTAGAGAATGTCCTCGAACCCCGCGGTCGTGACCAGCACGGTGGGAGCACCGCTCCGCTGGATCAGGGCGTTGGTGGCGATGGTCGTGCCCAGGATGAAGGAGTCGACGTCGCCACCCGGGTCCACGCCCGACCGCGCGAACGCCTCGAAGGTCGCTCGGGCGGGATCGGCCGGCGTGGAGGCGACCTTCTGCAGGCGCACGTCGCCCCCCGGCCCGACGGCCACCAGATCGGTGAACGTCCCACCCGTGTCGACGCCGATGCGCCAGGCGCCGTTCGCGCTCACGCACGCCCCCGCGAGGCGTCCACCCCGCCAGCGCGCTCGAGCGCCGAGGCCGCGCCGCCGCTCTTCTGAGCCACGGCCTCGGCGAGTGACCCGATGTCGCCGTGATCGGTCACGTTCAACTCTCCGGTGACCCTGCCGCGCGCCATCACCACAGCCCGGTCCGCCAACTCGAATACCTCCGGGATCTCCGTGCAGTAGGCCACGACGGACCCGCCGTGATCGGTGAACGTGCGCAGGATACGGTAGATCTCCACCTTGCTTCCCACGTCCACACCGCGCGTCGGTTCTTCGAGGAGGAGAACGTCCGGACGCTCGGCGAGTGCCGAGGCGATGGCGACCTTCTGCTGATTCCCGCCGCTCAGATCGCCGATCGGCTGCGCCACCGAGACGGCCCGCACACGGAACTCCTGCATGTACCGCTCTCCCAGACGCGCCATCGTCCGACGTTTCAGCAGGCCCCCGGCGCCGGCAATGCGCCCCCGGCCGAGACGGGCCACCAGATTCCGGCCGACGTCGAAATCGCCGAAGAGACTCTCCCCCCGATCCGCGGGGAGGTAGCTGGTGGGTTGCGGGGGCCGCCGGGGCAGGGACGTCTCGCCGGTTGCCTCCTCGAGCCCCGCCAGGGACCGCACGAACTCCCGTCCCCCCGATCCCTCGACCCCCACCACGGCCACGATCTCCCCCGCCCGCACCGCCAGTTCCTCGACCTCGAAGGATCCGCCGCTGTGGCGCCACGCTCTGACGGTCAGGGCGGATCCGTCCTGCAGAATCCCCGCCCCCGATCGTCGCGAGACCGACCCCGACGCCTGCACCGCCTCTCCCATCACCATCTCGCGGGCGAGCCGCTCCTCGGTGAGAGCCTCGCCGCTCAGATCGGCGCCGACCCTGCCGTCTCGCACGACGATGACGCGGTCGGCCACGTGGGCGAGTTCGTTCAGCCGGTGTGACACCAGGATCACGATGTTCCCTGCGTCGCTCAGCGCGCGCATCCGGGAGAACAACTCCGCCGACTCCTCCTCGGTCAGCGCCGAGTTGGGCTCGTCGAACAGGAAGATCTGCGCATCGGTGGCGTGTGCCAGGGCGCGGGCGATCTCCGTGAGCTGCCGCACGACGAGGGAGCACTCCCCCAGTTCCCGATCGGCGTCGCCGGTGATCCCGAGGCTGCGCAGGATGTCGTAGTGGGCCGGTCCGGGAACGGGACGGCGTGCCAGACCGTTCCTCCTGTCGCCCACGAGCAGGTTCTCCGCGACGGTGAGGTCGGGGAACAGCATGGCCTCCTGATGGACCACCGGCACTCGCGTCTCCGAGCGTGCCGGAGACCACGGTACGCCGTTGAGCACCATCTCCCCGGAGTCGGGCTCCTCCTCGCCGGAGATCATCCGTACCAGCGTGCTCTTGCCCGCCCCGTTGGGACCGGCCACTCCCAGGAACTCCCCTCCGGCGATGTCGAGCGTCACGCCGGCGAGCGCCTGCGTGTGACCGTAGGCCTTCTGCAGGTCGCGCACCGTGAGGCGCAGCGCGGACTCGGGTCGTGCCGCCGCGGTCATGGCGCCTGACCGGGCCGGGCTCGCTTCCGGTAGGTGAAGCGGTCGAGCATCACCGCGCCGATCGTGGCGGTGCCGATGAAGATGGACTTGGCGAAGGCGCCCACGCCGATGATCGACAGCCCGTTGCTCAGGACCGACAGCAGCAGCGCACCCACGATCGTCCCGATGATCGTCGCCCTTCCCCCGGTGAGGGTGGCACCGCCAACGATCACGGCCGCGAACACGGGGAAGAGCAGCGAGCGACCGGCACTGGGATCGGTCGAGCCGAGGAACGAGAAGTCCAGCATGCCGGCTGCGGCGGCCATGGCGCCGCCCAGCATGAAGACGATGAACTTGTGCCGCGTGATCGAGAGCCGGGCGGCTCGGGCGGCGGGGGTATTGCTGCCGATGGCGGCCAGCCGGAAGCCGAACAGGGTCCGGTGCAGGAGCACCCAGAAGAGGATCGCGAGCCCGGCCAGCCACACCACCTGGACGGGAATGTCCAGCGGGAGTTTGGTCGCGCCCAGTGCTCGGAAGATGTCCCACTCCCCCGCCGGTACCGGCGGCTCGGCGTACTTCGGATTGATGCCGCGCGCGCCGGAGATGAGCAGGGTCATCCCTTCCACGGCGTTCAACATGCCCAGGGTGACGATGAACGACGGGATGCCCGCCCACGTCGTGAGGGCGGCGTTCAGGAAGCCGACGAAGACGCCTGCGCCGAGCCCGATGAGGAGGGCGGGAACGACGTGCACACCGTCGATCCAGACCGTTCCGGCAAGCATGGCGGTGAAGCCGTAGATGGCTCCGATCGAGAGATCCAGCTCTCCCACGATGATCACGAGCGTGAGCCCGAGCGCCAGGAGCCCCAGCGAACTCATCGCCCGCACCATGCCGAGCATGTTGCGCACGGTGAGGAAGTTGGGGTTGATGATGGAGAAACTCATCCCCACGAGGAAGATGGCAATGAGGAGGCCGATGACGCGCGGGTTCCTCACGGCGAACGCCGGTCGCCTCCTCGCCCCCAACTCGGGCGGGGAGGTGGCGCCCTCGTCCGGCTGCCGGCCGTTCATGCCGCCTCGTTCAGATGCCGGCGAGGGGGGCGGTGACGCGAGGCGCTACCACGACCTTCTCTCCGGCGAAGAGGGGCACCGGCGCCAGGCGCACCGGCGCCCCTCTTCGGCAAACGTCGGTACGTGCGCTCTACTGGTTCTCAGGCCGGCTCCAGTCGACCGAGTCGACGTTGTCCTGTGTGGCCGCCAGGGGATCCAGGATCACGTGACCCGTCTCGAACTCCCCCTTGAACAGGAAGTCACCGCAAGCATTGGCTCCGTTGTACGCCTGGTTCGAGAAGCCCTGGACCATCGTCACCACGACGACACCCTCGCTGATGAAGTCCGCAATGGCCGGGTTCATGTTGAACCCCGAGGTGTACATGTCGCCCGTGAGACCCTGGTCGGCGATGACCTTCGCCACGAACTCCACGCCCTGGTCGGTGTGGAAGATGATGTCCACGTCCGGGTGACCCAGAATCCACGCCTCCGACGCGGCGTATTGCTGCGGCGGATCCCAGCCCTGTGACTCGATGTCGGTGTTGGGTCCGTTCACGAACTCGAGGTCGGGCAGGACCGCCGAGATCCCCGCCATGAAGCCCGCCATCCGGTTCTGAGCCCAGGGGCCTTCGACCGACCCCGTGAGCAGTCCGGCCTTCTCGAGCGCTATGCCGTTGTCGACGGCCCATTCGCCGGTGAGCGTCCCGGCCAGCGTGCCCGCCGAGAGTTCGTCGAGCGCGAAGAACGCGAAACGCTTGGAGTCCGGGCTGTCGGCGTTGACGCCGAACACCGGGATGCCGGCGTCCACAGCCTTGGCGATGATGTCCACGTAGGGACCGGGCTCGTGCGCCTCGAAGGCCAGGCAGTCGATCTGACCGGCGTCGATGAGCGAGTCGATCTCCGCCACCTGCGCGGGAATGTCCGTCTGGAGCGGCCCGATCGTCCGCGCACTGATGTCCACCCCGTGCTCTGCGGAGATCTCTCCGGAGCCACGGCTCCATCCTTCGTCCATGGCCGCGCCGAAGATGGGGATGGCCGTTCCCTCGATGGAGAGAACGAAGTTGAACTCGCCGTCGTTGGCGATCTTGTCGGCGACGCTGTCGGCCAGGGTGAAGGTGCCCCACGGCAACTCGGCGGTGTGCGGCGGGCCCGAGGGCATCTCGTCCATCGGCTCCGCCGGCGGCGGGGGCGGTGGCTCCGGTTCCGCCGGTGGCGGTGGCGGCTCCGGTTCCGCCGGTGGAGGCGGCGGCTCCGGTTCCGCCGGTGGCGGTGGCGCTGGGGCCTCCGGCTGGGGCGCGGCAGGTGCCGGAGCGGCCTCCTCGTCGTCCCCACCGCAGGCGGCGGCAACGAGGACGAGCGCGCTCAGGACCGCAACCGCGGTTAACGATCTGACGTATCTGGTCTTCATGGTTTCCCCCCAATTGTTTCTGCGCCTCGGCGTGACATTCACCTACGTTCGGTGAAATAGTTCCCCCCCGTCGAGGCCCTCATGGCAAGCTAACACCGTCGCCCGACCTGCGCCGGAGTCGGTGTCAAGTCGCGCGCCGTTCAGAACGAGTGCGGTTCAGAACGAGGCGGTTCAGTACGAGGGCGGTCCGGGATGCGGGCGCCCGGGCCGTCGGTTACTCGTCGATCTTGGGGGGGATCGCGGCGACGCAGGCCAGTCCGCCATCCACCGACAGGATCGTGCCGCTCACGAAGGAGGCGTCGTCCGAGCACAGGAACGACACCGTCGCGGCCACCTCCTCCGGGGTGCCCACCCTCCCGAGCGGGTGCGCCCTGCCGAGGGCCTCCTGACGGGCCGGCGGATGCGACGTCTCGAACATGTCGGTACGGATGTAGCCCGGCGCGATGGCGTTGACGCGTATGCCCGCCGGCCCCAGCTCGACGGCGAGGCCACGGGTGAGAGTGTTGACCGCCCCCTTGGAGGCCAGGTAGCTCACGATGGTGGGCGTGACGACCAGCGACATGACCGAGCTCACGTTGACGACCGAGGCGTTGGTGGTCGCCGCGGCCCGCAGTGCCGGCTCGAGGGCGCGCACCAACTCGAACGTGGCACGGACGTTGATCTCCATGACGTCGTCCCAGTCGTCGCCGTCGAAGTCGCTCACCGCTCCGATGCGCACGATGCCGGCGTTGTTCACGAGCGCATGGATGGCGGGATGATCCGCCATCAACCGCTCGCAGACGGCCGCCAGTTGCTCGCGATCGGTGAGGTCGCAGACGACGATCTCGGCCTCCCTGCCCCCGGCGCGAATCTCGTCGCAGATGTCGTTGAGCAAATCCTCCCTGGTCGCCAACAGCGACACACCGAACCCGTCGGCAGCGAGGCGGCGCGCTATGGCGGCCCCTATGCCGCGGCTCGCTCCCGTGACGACTGCCCAACGTTGCCCGTCCTCCACTGCACCCCTCCCCGTGTCGGTGTTGCCCGCCGGCGCGAGCGTACCCGCCCCCGCGAACGGCGTTCACCCCGCCCCACACCCCTCGGCCCCGTTCACCCAGGGACAACCTCCCCGGTTGTCTCACCTAGGTGGCTGGTGAGTAATGCTGCGGGCCACACCCTCTGTCATTCCGGCGCAGGCCGGAATCCACTCCCCAGCGGTGCCGAATGGGCTGCCGGTGACTTACTCAGTACACTCCTAGTGTCCTGAGTCGGGTATTCGTTGGTGTGTGGTGTTGGGTGGGTTATGTTGGTGGTGGTAGGTGGGCGGTGATCGGAGTTGATCATGGCTCAGCGGCGTGGCCGCCCGGCGGTTGTGGTTGAGCTCGGCGAGGCTGAGCGGGAGACGTTGGAGCGTTGGGCGCGGCGTCCGTCGTCGTCGCAGGCGTTGGCGTTGCGGTGTCGGATCGTGTTGGGCGCCGCGGCCGGGGAGTTGAACAAGGACATCGCTGAGCGCCTGGGGTGTTGTGCGGCGACGGTGTCCAAGTGGCGGGGCCGGTTCGCGTTGTGGCGCCTGGACGGGCTCGCCGATGAGCCGCGCCCGGGTGGGCCGCGCAGGATCAGCGACGCGCAGGTCGAGGAGGTGATCGTGAGGACTCTTGAGGAGGCCCCGCCGGGGGCGACGCACTGGTCGACGCGGTCGATGGCCGCCGCGATGGGGATGTCGCAGACCGCTATCAGTCGTATCTGGCGGGCCTTCGGTCTCAAGCCGCACCGCCTCGGGGAATTCAAGGTGTCCCCGGACCCGCAGTTCATCGACAAGGTACGCGACGTCGTGGGCCTCTACTTGAACCCCCCGGAGGCCGCGGTGGTGTTCTGCGTGGACGAAAAGACCGGCATCCAGGCCCTGGATCGCACCGCGCCGATGCTGCCACTGATGCTCGGGGTTCCCCAGAGGCGCACCCACGACTACCGCCGCTGCGGCACCACCAACCTCTACGCCGCCCTCGAGGTCGCCTCCGGGAAGGTCATCTCGACGATGACCGCACGGCACCGCTCCGAGGAGTTCCGCAAGTTCTTGAACCTCATCGACCGAGAGGTCCCCGCCCACCTCGCCGTGCACATCGTCTCCGACAACGTTTCCACGCACAAGACCCCCACCATCCAACGCTGGCTCCTGCGCCACCCCCGCTTCAGCTTCCACTTCACGCCCACCTACAGCTCCTGGATGAACCTCGTCGAACGCTGGTTCTCCGAACTCACCACCAAATGGCTCCGCCGCGGCACCCACACCAGCGTCGGCGACCTCCAAGACTCCATCAACACCTGGATCGACGGCTGGAACCAGAACCCCAAACCCTTCACCTGGCACAAAACCGCCGACGACATCCTCGACACCCTCGCCGCATATCTTCAACGAATACCCGACTCAGGACACTAGTGTCCTGAGCGATTAGTTCGTTTGGTATTCGGAGGATTGCTGCAGCGAGCTGGCCTGCGCAAATGCGAATAGCGGGGCCATCGAAACGCCAGCGAACTTCCGACTCGGGACACTAGATGAGTAGTTCCAAGGGGTGGGGGTCCGCGGTTGGGTGGTTGGGGGTGTCCAAGATCTGGGGGTGAGAACTGCCCCCGATCCTGGAGGACCTTGGCATGAACCCGGATTTGGACACCCTCGTGACTGCACTTTATGTGACGGTTGATGATTTGTTGGTGGCGCATCCGGGGTGGGCGCCGCCGCGGCCGGCGGTGGGGTTCGCCCCGAAGCTGTCTGACGCGGAACTGGCCACGTTGGCGGTGGTGCAGGTCTTGTCGAGATTCGACTCCGAGGCCCGCTTCGTGCGTTACGCCGAAGAGCACCTGCGGTCGTGGTTCCCGTATCTGCCCCAGCGGTCGGGTTACCACAAGCGCCTGCGCCGCAGCGGTCAACTGATGCAACACGTGCTCGGGGCGTTGGCGCGGGACTGCCCGTCGTACCACGACGACGTGTGGCTCGTCGACTCCACGCCGGTCGAGTGCGGGCGCAGCCGCGAGACCCAACGGCGCTCTGACCTGGCCGGATGGGCCTCCTACGGGTACAGCGCCAGCCACTCCCGCTACTTCTGGGGGCTGCGCCTGCACCTGCTCGCCACCCCGTCGGGTCTGCCGATCGCCTTCGCGCTCGCCGACGCGAAAGCCGACGAACGCGACATCTGTTTGGACATGATCGCCCACGGCGACCTGGCCCGCCCGGGCCAGACCCTCATCGCCGACAAGGGCTACCGCAGCGCCGCCTTCGAGCAGCAACTCGCCGACGCGGGCATCGCACTCATCCGCCCGACGACGAAAACAGAACTCGCCCGGCCCCACCAGCGGTTCCTGCGGCCGCTGCGCCAGATCATCGAATCGGTCTTCCAGACCCTCAAAGGCCAACTCGGCCTCAAACGCCACGGCGGGCGCACCCCCGCCGGCGTCGCCGCGCGCATCCTGCAACGACTCCTCGCCCTCACCGCCGCCATCTGGCACAACCAAACCACCCCAAGAGCAAGCCCCGCCCGCAGCCTGCTCGCCTACGACCACTGACCCCTTGGAACTAACCATCTAGTGTCCTGAGCGATTAGTTCGTTTAGTATTCGGAGGATTGCTGCAGCGAGCTGGCCTGCGCAAATGCGAATAGCGGGGCCATCGAAACGCCAGCGAACTTCCGACTCGGGACACTAGCTCGGGTCGCGCTGGAGGCGCTTGCGGGCTCGGCCGCGCTGGTTGGCGTCGAGTATCACCTTGCGGATGCGGACGGCGTCCGGGGTCACCTCGACGCACTCGTCGTCGGCGATGAACTCGAGGGCCTGCTCGAGCGACAGGAGGCGCGGCGGGGTCAGGCGGACCGTGTCATCGGAGGCCGCGGCACGAATGTTGGTCTGCTTCTTCTCCCGGCAGATGTTGACGTCCATGTCCTCGAGGCGGGGGTTCTCACCCACGACCATCCCTGCGTACACCGCCGTACCGGGGGCCACGAGCAGCGAGGCGCGTTCTTGGATGGCGGCCACGGCATAGCCGGTAACAGCGCCTCTGCGGTCAGCGACAACCGAACCCGAGTGACGGGTGCGGAACTCACCCAGCCACGGGGTGTGGCCCTCGAAGACGTGGGCCATGAGGCCGGTGCCACGGGTCTCGGTGAGGAACCCGGTGCGGAATCCTATGAGGCCACGGGCGGGGACGATGTAGTCGAGCCGCACCCAGCCGGTGCCGTGGTTCGACATGTTCACCATGTTGGCCCTGCGCTCGCCCAGGAGCCGGGTCACCGAGCCGACGAACCCCTCGGGGATGTCGATGGTCACGCGTTCGGTCGGTTCGTGGAGCCTGCCGTCGATGGTGCGGGTCAGAACCTCGGGCTTGCCGACGGTCATCTCGAAGCCTTCACGGCGCATGATCTCGACCAGCACGGCAAGTTGCAGTTCGCCGCGACCCTGCACCTCCCACGTGTCGGGGCGCTCGGTGTCCACGACGCGAATCGACACGTTGCCGACGAGTTCGGCATCGAGACGGTTCTTGATGAGTCGGGCGGTGACCTTCTTGCCGTCGAGCCCCGCCAGAGGCGAGGTGTTCGTCCCGATGGTCATCGAGAGGCTGGGCTCGTCCACCGTGATGGCCGGCAGCGGCGCCGGGTTCTCGAGGTCGGCGAGCGTTTCGCCGATGGTGATCTCGTCGATGCCGGCGACGGCGATGATCTCGCCGGGTCCGGCTTTGTCGGCGTCGACGCGGTCGAGGCTCTCGGTGACGTACAACTCGGCAATCCTGGCCGTCGTGCTCGTACCGTCGGTGCGGCACCACGTCACGTTCTGACCCCGGGAGAGGGTGCCATGCATGACACGACACAGCGCCAGGCGCCCGACGTACGGGCTGGAGTCGAGGTTGGTGACCCAGGCCTGGAGCGGATGTGCGGGGTCGTGCCGCGGTGCTTCGACGGTCTCCAGCAGAGTCTCGAACAGGGGGCGCAGATCGGTGCCGGGCTGTTCGGGATCGAGCGTTGCGGCGCCCGATCGCGCATTGGTGTAGACGATCGGGAAGGAGATCTGATCCTCGGTCGCATCGAGGTCCAGGAAGAGTTCGTACACCTCGTCGACGACGTCTGAGATGCGGGCGTCAGGTCGATCGATCTTGTTGATCACCAGCACGACCGGCAGCTCGAGCGCCAGCGCCTTGCGGAGCACGAACCGTGTCTGCGGGAGCGGACCCTCGCTCGAATCAACGAGGAGAACGACACCGTCGACCATCGTGAGGGCCCGCTCCACCTCGCCGCCGAAGTCGGCGTGACCCGGCGTATCGACGATGTTGATCTTGATCTCCTCGCCGCTGTCCCGGGTGTAGCGGACCGCGGTGTTCTTGGCGAGGATCGTGATGCCCTTCTCCCGTTCGAGATCCATCGAGTCCATGACCCGCTCGGCCACCGATTCGTTCGCCCGGAAGGCACCCGACTGCCACAACATGGCGTCGACCAGGGTGGTCTTGCCGTGGTCGACGTGGGCGATGATGGCGACGTTGCGCAGGTCGGAGCGCGCGACAAGGTTCGGGGATCGGTCCATCAGGTGCCTCACATGAACAAGGCGCCGACCGGCAATGGGGTCGCGCCGCGCTCTCAGTGTGCCCGAGCATCTCTCTGGACACTCCGATCCGGCGAACTTTCGAGAAATTTTGACAATTTGCCGCAGATCCTTCCGGACACTCGCGAAGACATCACCAACCTGGGGACAACTTGTGAGAAACTTCTGGCTGGCGAATCATGCCCGTGTCCGACAATCGAAAGATTTGCTATTCTTCTGGCGTGGCGGAGGTGGTCGACACGCTGATCCTCGGGCAGCGCGTCCGGCACGAGCGGCGGCGGCGGGGGCTGACACTCGCCGAGTTGGGGGACCTGGTCGGTCGTCCCGCCCCGTACCTGTCACAGCTCGAGAACGGCCGGGTCGAACCCCGCCTGTCGCTTCTGGGCGAGCTGGCGGCGGCACTGGGGTGCAGCGTGGGAACGTTGCTCGAGCCCGAGCCGCCCAACCGGCGGGCCGATCTCGAAGTGCGCCTCGCCCGCATCCAACGGACGGAGGCCTACCGCGAACTGCAACTACCTGAACTGAAGGCCACCGCCCGCCTGCCCGACGCCGCCCTCGAACACCTCGTGGCGCTGCACGACGCCTGGCGGGCCGGCGCGAGAACCACCGGTCCGACCGCCGCAGGGACCGCCGCCGACCCCGTGCGCCGGGCGAACATCGTGTTGCGGGCCCAGATGCGAGCACGCGACAACTACTACGGCGAGATCGAGGACGTCGCCTCCGAGGCTCTGCGCGTCGTGTCGTACCCCGGAGCCGGCCCGATCTCCGAGCGCATCCTGCTGGACCTCGCTGCGCACTTCGGCTACCGGATAGACCGGGTCCGCGACATACCGCGCTCCACCAGATCGGTCACCGACCTGCGGCGCCAGGTCATCTACATCCCCCAGCGCGACGAGTTGCCGACGCGCGCGGCCCGGTCTGTGGTGCTGTCCACGCTCGGGCACTTCGCCCTCGACCACTCGGACCCGGTGACCATCGAGGACTACCTGCGCCAGCGGGTCGAGTCCAACTACTTCGCCGGAGCGGTGCTGGCACCCGAGAGCCCGGCGGTGTCGTTGCTGCAGGAGGCGGCCGCAACGAACGACATCGCCGTGCAGGATCTGAAGGACGTCTTCTACGTGTCCTACGAGATGGCCGCCCACCGGCTGACGAACCTGGCGACACGCCACCTCGGCATCCCGATGCATTTCATGCGGGCCGACGAGGAAGGGCTCATCTCGAAGGCGTACGAGAACGACAACGTGCCCTTCCCGACCGCCGTCGATGGCAGTCTGGAGGGTGTCCGGGTCCCGTCGTCGTGGGCGCCCCGCCAGGTGTTCCATTCCGCCGACACCTACGCCACACACGCTCAGTACACCGACACGGCCACAGGTGACTACTTCTGCGTCACCCAGGTCGACACGACCCGCGACCTCGGCCACACCGTGACCGTCGGCACCGTCGACGCGCACGCCCGACTCTTCCGGGGCAGTGAGACCACCCGTCGCTTCACCGCGGCCGCCGCCGCCGCCGACCGGAGCCCCGCAACCGGAGCCGCCCACCGGCAGGCCGGGCAGGTCTGGGCCTCGGCCCGCGACCGGGAGTTCGTGCTGGGCCCCCAGGCCTCACCCGACGGTGCCCTGGCTCCGTCACCCGGCGTGTCGATGAGCGAGGTCCACGCCTTCCTGGACCGCCACAGCGACGGCGATGCGGAAGCGCCGACGTCCCAGCAGCGAGAGGTCTCGGAGGCGTAGCACGTGGCCGACATCGCCGCCCGCGGCACGGTGTCGCCGCCGCACCGGCACCGGGAGGCCCCGACGGCGGCCGCGCGACGTTACGCGACGCGCGGCCGTCGCCCGGATCCGATGAGTCCCGACCCGACAGGTCACCGACGCGACCTCGATCCCCACGGGATAGGCTCGCCCGAGCCGAGAACCGCCGGTAGGCCGTGCCCGCCGCAGCGCCGTGACCTGCTCGGCAGCGCCGGCCGGCACGTCGGCACCACGACGCCCGAGAGCCGGACGCCTTCCCCATGACACGACACGACGGACCGACAGCGCAGGACGGATTCGAACAAGCCTTCGACTACGTGGAGCGAGCTGCCTCCTCCGCCCTCGATGCGACCAAGGAGCTGCAGAAGCAGCTCAGGCAGCTCCAGAAGAGTTCCCGAGAGGGGAACGTGGCCACGCTGAAGCGAGCGCAGGCCCGGCTTCTCGAAGCGTCTACCGAACTCACCCGCACCGTCGAGAGTGCGGCCGGTTCGTGGCCGTTCGACGACGAGTCGGAGGTCCGATATCTCGACGATGGATACGCGGCCGAGCTGCAGCGTGTGGCCTCGGGACACGATCTGGACATTCACGAACGCGACGGGCAGCTGATCTGCCATCCCTCCACGATCCGGATCCTCGCGGGCGACCGTGCCGTCCGCATCGACAGGAAGAAGGTCTCGACGATCAGACCGTCCCACCTCGTCGAGTTGCTGCGGAAGAACCAGAACAGGCCGCCGCGCTCGCGCCCCGAGCCATTCCTCAAGGCCCTCCACGATGTCTACATCGCCCTGGTGCCGAATCCGCCCCGTGGCACAACCGCTCCTGCAAGTGGTCCCGTGATCCCTCTGGATAGGATCTACAACCTCTTCACCTCGCTGCCGGGGACCGCGCGCGACTACACGCGCACGGACTTCGCTCGCGACATCTACCAACTCGAAACCGCCGGCGTGATCACGACGAGAGCCGGTGCGAGCGTCTCGTTTCCGGCGTCCGCGGGAACCCGCAGCGCCAAGGGCCTGTTCACATTCGTCGGCCCGGACGGCCGCGAAGTGAAGTACTACGGCATCCGCTTCGCGAGGCAGGCCGACTGATGGCGAACACGATCGGCCTGCGGCAGTGGTTCGAGGTCATCGACGCCGAGTACCTGTCGTCGTTCATCCCCGACGGTGGCGCCTCGATCAAGTTCGCCGTCACCCCGGAGAACTTGGACCCTGCCCTCTACAGAACGATCGAGGCCCGCTGCGCTGCACTGGGCCATCTCGTCCTGCGCTTGGATGCGCGGACCATGCGCGCCCACATGCCGCAGGATCTCTTCTTCGAGCTGGCGCGTCAGATCGATTGGCGGATGCTGGCACGGCGTTCGATTCTTGCACTGGCCTCCCAGGAGGGATATGCGGTGGAGGGGATCGATCCGGAGGCATCCGGCGTCTACGAAGCGATCGCGGAGGCCAACGATGTTTTACCCGGCTCGGTGCGTAACGAACTCCGACCCGAGCTACAGCGCCACATCTTCTTCGACGCCGCGATGGCCAAGGACTTCCGCGTATGCATGAGCCAACTCTGTCTGCGGGAGTTCATCCGTCACGAGTACACCGCACAGCCATTGCTGGACTGGTTGACGGGTAAGAACCTACGCATCAGTGCGGTCAAAGACTTCTCCATTGCCGGGGGAATCAACCGCACCACGGCCCGCTATTTCATCGAGTCATGCCTTCATTGGATACGCAAAGCGGGATTCGCCGGCACGGTGATCCTGCTCGACAATCGCCGGGTCACCCTGTCCCGTAACCCCAAGGACGGAAACCGGTACTACACGAGAGCGATGGCTCTCGATCATTATGAGTTGCTGAGGGAGTTCATCGACGGCGTGGACCGTCTGAACGGTGCTCTCATGCTGGTCGTGACGAGCAACGAGTTCCTCGACACGTCCCTGGAACGCCGATCGCGCGGCTACGGCATCTATGACGCACTCCGAACCCGCGTCATGGACGATGTGCGCGACTCCAACAGAGCCAATCCAGTTGCGTCGCTGGTCGTGTTGTCGCAGGAGATCGACCATGACGCCTGACGCCGCCGCTTACGACCCGCTGCAATGCCGCCGCGCCCTCGAGGCTCTGCGCAGCGGCGTGCCGAACAGGAACGCCGTGGCGATCCTCGGATGCCACCAGCCCGCGATCCAACGCCGCTTCGATGAGATGCTGACCGCCGCGGTCAGCACGAGCGACACCGGTGGCAACGGCGGGGGGATGCTGGTCTCCGGCGACTTCGGTTCGGGCAAGTCCCACCTGCTCGCCCATCTCGAGCACGAGGCGCTGGCGCAGGGGTTCGTCTGCAGCACCGTGGCGGTCAGCAAGGAGACGCCCTTCTACAACCTCGACAAGGTGTTCAGGTCGGCGATCGAGAACAGCCGCATGCCGGGACACAGTGGTCGCCTGATCGAGGAACTGGGCCAGGCGCTCGACACGCGCTCCGAGCGGTATGCCGACTTCTTCCGCTGGTCGGACAGCGCCGCAAACGGTATCAGTCCGATGTTCCCGGCCGGCCTTCTCGTTTACGAACGCTCGGACGACCCCGAGCTGAGCAGGGCGATCGAGGACTTCTGGGCCGGGGATCGACTCCTCAAGTCGAGAATCAATGCCGGCCTGAGAGAGATCGGCCAACTCGCCAACTATTCCTTCCGAGCACCGAGGGCAGCGGAACTCCCCCCGCAGCGACTGCGGTTCATGACGCATCTGATCAGGGCCACCGGGCACAAGGGTTGGGTGGTTCTGCTCGACGAGATCGAACTGGTCGGCCAGTATTCGATCCTGCAGCGGGCAAGATCGTACTCCGAGTTGGCCCGCTGGCTCGGACGTGGGGCGGGCCAGTCGCACCCGGGACTCGTCGTCGTGGCGACCGTCACCGACGACTTCGCGTCCGAGATCATCAGCCCCGACGGCACCAAGAAGGACCGTGACTACGTCGCCGCGAGGCTGGCGAACCGGTACCAGCAACTGATCAGTCCGGCCGAGACCGGCATGGACATGCTCGAAGGTGAAGCCGTGCCTCTGACCGAACCGAGCGGTGATGACGTCGCCGCGACGCTCGAAACTCTGCGGCAGCTCTATAGCAGGGCGTACGGCTGGGAGGCTCCCGTCCTGCCGGCCGCAGGCAGGGGAGCCGGTCATCAGAATCGCATGCGCTACCGAGTGCGGGCCGCGATCAGCGAATGGGATCTGCGCCGTCTCTACCCCGACTACAGCCCCGAGATCGAGGGTGAGGATTTCCGCTACAGCTACACGGAGGACGCCGAACTAGAACAGGAACCGGGGACCGACAGCGGAGACGCCGAACCGGAACAGGAACCGGAGGCTGCCGGCGACGAGCAGGGGTCCGCTCCCCCGGCAGCAAGATCGCCCGAACCTCTTTCCTGATCCACGGCCTTGCCGATCCCCTTCAACGACCTGGCCGGGCCCGCCACCCACCCCGACGCTGTCGCCTGGCTCCGTGTTGTTCCGGAGGACAGCGGCACTGGTGTGGTCGCTGCCCTCTTCGAGACGACCCGCAGCGGCGAGCCCCTCGGCTTCTGCTTCACCCACGCCCGCTTCGACGGCGAAGCCGGCGGAGTCGCGCACTCCGCGGCGGTCCCGGCCCTCCTCATGGCGCTGCTCCGGGCCGCCGCCACGTCCCCGAGCCTGCTCGTGGGACCGGCAGCCGAAGTCCCGCCGGCGCCGCCGGCCGCGGCCATGCTGACCGGCGTGCCCTTCTGTGTCCTCGGGCCGGGCGACGGTCCGACCGCCCTCGATCCTGCCGAAGGTCGCCGCAGCCGGAGGATCTGGATAACGCCGGCCCCGCCCGGCGGAACGGGCGCGGCGCGACTGCTCGAGGAGATCCTGGCATCGGCCGATCCGCTCGAGCCGTTCGAGCGGGCCGCCAAGGGCCTGCGGGAGGCGTTCGACGACCCGCACGTACGGGCCCTGGCGGGGTCGCCGGGGCTAGCGACCGTGGTCAGCCTGGCGTTCCCGGCCGCCGAGCGGCGCGGACCGCACCCGCAGCCGCTCCGTTCCGGCGGGCCGCCGCGACTTGCGGACCGCGATCCCGGCGAGGGCGACCCGGACAGCGACGATCCGGCGCCGCGGGCCGGCACGACGCTCGCGGACCGCCTCTGGCGCATCCTGCGGGCGCCGGCCCGGCCGGATCGCCTCGAGCATCTGGAATGGGCGGGCGACCTGATGCCGTTCCAGCGAGACGGGGTTCGAGCGCTCGTCGAGAATCGCCGACTCCTGCTGGCCGACGACATGGGGCTCGGCAAGACGGTCCAGGCCATCGCCGCGATTCGGATCCTGCACGCCCGCGGCGAGGTCGGTTCGTGCCTGGTCGCGGCGCCGGCGAGCATTCTGGATCAGTGGCGTCGAGAGATCGCCAAGTGGGCGCCCGAGCTTTCCGCCATGATCATCAGGGGCTCGGCTGCCGACAGGGAATGGCAATGGGCCGCGCGCAGGGACGTGACCCTCGCCGGCTACGAGAGCCTGCGAGCCGACTACGACGGCCGGCTGAGCCGACGGTCTTGGGACCTCGTCGTCGCCGACGAAGCCCAGCGCATCAAGAACCGCAACGCCACCAGTGACATCCTGAAGCAGTTGAAGCGAAGCCGCTCCTGGGCCTTGACCGGCACGCCGATCGAGAACCACGAGGAGGAGCTGGCTTCGATTCTGGAGTTCGTCGATCATGACGAGAACGGCAGCACCAGGCAGTACCGGCCCGGCCACCGGTTGCGGGAGCGCCACCGGGAACTGCAACTCCGCCGAAAGAAGGGCGACGTGCTGGCGGACCTGCCGCCGAAGCTGGTGACGAAGGTTCCCATCCAACTGAACGCACGGCAGCGCCGGAGCTACGACAAGGCCGAGCAGGACGGGATCGTCTACCTGAGGTCCCTCGGAACCGAGGTGGGCGTCCAGCACGTGCTCGAACTCATCACGCGCCTCAAGCAGATCTGCAATGCCGATCCCCGGACCGGCGAGTCGAGCAAGCTCGATGACATCAGGGAGCGGCTGGGGCAGCTGATCGCCCAGGGTCACAAGGCCCTGATTTTCTCCCAGTACGCCAGTGACTCCTTCGGTGTGGCGTACGCCGCGAGGCATCTACGAGATTTCGCCCCGCTGCTCATCTCCGGTGACGTACCTCTGGAGGACCGGGCCGGCATCATCCAACGATTCAGGACTCGCCCCGAGCACAAGGTGCTGATCCTGTCGCTGCGGGTGGGAGGCCTCGGTCTGAACCTCCAAAATGCCTCCTACGTCTTCCACCTCGATCGGTGGTGGAACCCGGCAACCGAGCGTCAGGCCGAGGACCGGACACACCGCTTGGGGCAGACGGTAAAGGTGAACGTCATCAAGTACTCCTGCGCCGACACGATCGAGGAGCGAATCGATCGGATCCTGGAGTCCAAGCAGGAACTGTTCGCACAACTGGTCGACGACGTGTCGCTGGACCTGTCGACCAGGATGACCTCGGAAGAACTCTTCGGATTGTTCGACCTGTAACCGCCGACTTCGTCCCCCGCCGCGGGATTATCCATTCCTCAAGCGGTAATCTGACATCAGCCAAGGGAACTCGCCGAAGCAATCCCGCCTGCAATCCGGCGATACACCACTACGCCGGTGGTGGGGCTCCCCAGATCGTCAGGTGCAACTCGCTGTCGTCCAGCAGCGTGTACTCCGGCATCCGGCCCGAGAGTTCGAAGCTCTCATCCAGGATGATCGGCACTCCGTCACCCCGTCTCTCCATCATGTGTGTACGTGCGATCCCGGCCGATTCGCCAACCCTGCATCTTGCGAGTAGGGAGACGATGAGCTGATTCCGGCTGTATTGGCGCAGGCGCATGCTGTCAGCGGTCAGGGTATTGGCCAAGCCTCCTGGTACGGACAACGCGATCCGGTCAGGAAACATGTGCAGTCGAATCTGTGCGCCGGCCATCGAGTAGTCCCGGTGCGCCACCGCGTTCACAAGAGCCTCGAAGACGGCCCGTACACTGTACTGAGGAATCTCAAGACGTGCCATCGGTTTTGTAGCACTGATCCTCATATTGCGACGCACAAAATGAAGCGCTTCGATCACCTGTGCGTCCAACGGCCCGCCGACATCGCGGGCATCAAGCTGATAATTCACGTCCGTACGCTCGCCTGCATAGCTAACGGCCTGGATCTGGGCATGGTCCAGCCAGGTCTGCGGTGCCGGCGTACACATGAGCACACCTGCAACGGTCAGGCGCTCAGTGCCGTCCTCGTCATCAGCTGTGATCCGCAGCTTCCGTCGATACTCCTCAATCCCCGTGGAACCCTCAGGCAGGAATCTGCTTACCAATGAGTCATCAATATCGCTGACCCGAGTGCGTGGCACGAGCATCTCATCGAATCGAATCGCTCTAGTCTCACTTCGATCCTGGAAGAGACGAGCCAGGACCTCCGGGGTCATGACCCGCTTTGAGCTTCCTACTCGCCGATAGTAACCCCCGGGACTACGATGTACGAATACACTTCGAGGAACGTCGATTCGAATGATCGCAACAGGAATTCCTTGAGCATCCTGCAACCAGAGCCTGCCGATCGACGCATCCAAGGGAGGATCGATGGAATCATTGCATACCTGGTGCGCCCAGCTCTCAACCGAATCCAGACAGTCCAGTGGAACACCCACGACATCTCTCGTCGAATCATCGACACCCAGCACGACGACGCCACCCGAAGCGTTCGCCATACCCGCCAACTCGTCGCCAAAGCCGGAGCGGTCCGGACCGGTGACGCGGTTTCCCGACAGGGCGACGCGTTTCAACTCCAAAGTGGAGTCCTCGCCCAACTGGATGCGTTTGGCCAGGTCGTCGGGCTTCATGACTGCAACACGAAGGGCACGAGACCATCTCGTCGAGATGTGAGCACGGCTGCGGCCGGCGATGCGCCGACGGTCGCGTCGCGGACACGTGACACTACGCAGCACACTCCTACAGGTCGAACTCGTCGGTCAACGGTGAGTCGACGATCATCACGTCGCGCAGGAACACCGGTGGTTTCGTGGGATCGAAAGCCTTGATCCGCACGGCGCTCGTGGGCCTGCGGTTCTCCGGGGTGCCGTAGACGTAGTTCTCCGCGGCGAGGCCGTCGAGGTCGACCTCGCCGAGTTGCGCCATGGCGTTGCGCATGCCCTCGCGGCTGAAGTCACCCAGGGAGGCGGCCTTCTCCAGCAGGGCGTGCACGGAGATCTGCTGGAAATACCCCGAGAGCAGGAACGTCGTGATAGTCCCGCTGCCGTAGCGCTCGAACCGCTCGTGGAACTTGGCGATCCCGGGAACCGACAGGTCGGTGAGTTCAGGAGGGTCCTGAGCGACATAGAACTTCTGGTACAGATCGGGATTCCCGGCCGCGAAGAGGTTGAGATACGCAGGGAGTAGGCCCAACCAGACCGGATCGAGACCCTGGCTGCTGGCCTCGGCGAGCATGCCGTTCTGCTCGGTCGGGACCGTGATGGCGAAGATCACCGTGCAGCCGGCGTCGGAGAACGCCGTGACCTGGGCCGTGAACGCCCGGTCACCCCGGTTGATGGTCTGGAGTTCCGCCAGGGTGAACCCCAGCCGGTCGGCGGCGAATTCCAGACCCCGGAGGGAATCCTTGCCGTACTTGTCGTTCACGTAGACCGCGCAGTACACATCGGATGGGCCGGCGAGCCCCGAGAGGTTCACGTACCACTCGGCCAGGTTGATGGCCTCGAACTCGTAGGCGGCGGCGTTGGGCAACAGCAGCGGCTCGTTCGCCCAGGCGCCCGCCAGCGAGCCCGGCACCGCCACGACCCCGTCCTCTTTCAGGAATTCGAGCAGAGCCTGGGTCGGCGGCGTCGACAGCACCTCGGCGAACAGCACCACGTCACCCTTGAGACGCTGGTACTCCTGGACGGTCTGGCCCTCGGAGTCCTTCGTGTCGCCCGGCAGCAACTCCACCTGGTACTTGCCGGCGATGCCGCCCAACTCGTCGTTCACCCAGTCCCAGTAGAGCTGCGAGCCGGCCAGCAGGGGGATACCGATGATGGCCAGGGCGCCGGACTGATCGGTCAGATAGCCCATCCTGATCGTGGTGCCGTCGAACCCGGTCGTCGGCGTCGGCTCGGGGGGTGGCGCGGGTGGTGCTTCGGGAGGCGCCGGCGGGGCCTCGGGAGGCGCCGGCTGCGGCTCGGGCGGCGGAGGGGCGGGCTCCTCACCAGCCGGAGCGGGCGGCGCCGGCTCGGGCGGCGCGGCGGCGGTCTCCTCGCCCGACGGGGACGGTGGCGGTGGGGCGGGCTCCTCACCTGCCGGCGCCGGTGGCAGGGCGGGTTCCTCACCCGCCGGGGCGAGTGGCGGCGGCTCGGCCGGGTCCGACGGCGCGGGCGGCGGATCGGGTGGCGCGGTGGCGCCGGAGTCCCCGTCGTCGCCGCCGCAGGCACCGGCCAGCAGCGCCACGGTGGCGATCAGTGACACCCACCGGATCCGCCGGGCCGTCCGTTGCCTCGAAGCCTCCCTACGCACTGTGCGGGCCGATCCCATGGCCACCTCCTGACGCCGCCGAGCCGCGTGCCCCCGTTGCCGGGGCCATCCGCTCGGGCTCTACCGTTCGATTCCAGCCGGTCCGGCGCAGGCGCTACGGCGAACCTCCCGGCACCGCCAACCGCAGGTCATCCTATACACGACCGGAGGAACCCTCTGATCAGCTCCGGGGGTTGCGTCGAGGACTCGCGCCCGACAGACGGCCCCGCGCTGACTAGTGGTCTGTCGCGGATTTGGTGATCCGGGTGAGTGTGGCGCGTCCGCGGCGGACTTTGGTGATGATTTCTTCGGCGGTTTTGTGCCAGATGAAGGGTTTGGGGTCGGCGTTCCAGTGGGCGGTCCAGGTTTCGATGGCTTCGACGAGTTCGGCGACGCTACAGAAGCTGTCGCGGCGGAGTCGTTTGTCGGTGAGTTCTTTGAACCAGCGTTCGACGAGGTTCAGCCACGACGCGGAGGTGGGCGTGAAGTGGACGTGCCAGCGGTCGCGGCGGCGGGGCGCGTCGAGCCATTCGGCGACTTTTTCGTGTTTGTGGGCGCTGTAGTTGTCGATGACGATGTGTATGTCCAAGTTGGCGGGGACGTGGCGTTCGATCAGGCGCAGGAAACCCAGGAACTCCTGGTGGCGGTGCCGGCGCCGGCACTGGGTGAGGACCTCGCCGGTGGCGGCGTCCAGCGCGGCGAACAGCGTCGTGGTGCCGTGGCGCTTGTAGTCGTGGGTCATCGTGGCGGCGCGGCCCGCGCGCAGCGGCAGCGACGGCTGGGACCGTTCCAGGGCCTGACACTGGGACTTCTCGTCCACGCACAGCACCACCGCGGACTCCGGGGGGTTCAGATACAACCCGACCACGTCGGTGAGTTTCTCCTCGAAGCGCGCATCGTTGGACAACTTGAACGTCTCGGCGCGCCACGGGCGCAGCCCCCGCGCCCGCCACAGACGCGCCACGCTGTCCTTACCCACACCGTGACGCGCCGCCATCGTCCGCGTCGTCCAATGCGTCGAACCATCGCCGGGACGCACCCCCAACGTGTCAGAGACAATCGCCGCCACGACCTCCGGAGCGATCCCCGGCTTGCGGCCCCGACCCGGGGCGATCACCCCCACACCGCCGACGCCCGCGGCGGCGAAACGCGCCCGCCAACGGCGCACCGTCGCCGTCGTCGCCCCGCAGCGGCGGGCGATCTCCCCGTTCGACACCCCCCCGGCGGCCCACAACAACGCCCGCGCCTGGCGCACCCGCCGATGCGGCAACGAATCAGACCGCGCCATCACCTCCAACTCTCCACGCTGCTCAGCCGACATCTCCAACGGGGGCGCAATCACCACAGGCATACCCCAACCCTAACCCAGATCACTATTTCAGCGACAGACCACTAGGACGGTTTCAGACTCCCCTCGCGCCGTGAAGCCCTCGCGGCGGAGCGCCCGCGCAGCCAGGCGCGCACCGAGCGAACGACACCGGCAATGCCCTGGGGTTGGAACAGCAGAGCCAGAACCAGCAGGAGCCCGAAAGCCACTTCGCTGAACGCCGACGTGCTGAAGAGCGGTTCGGCGGCGACGGTGTCGGACACCAGCGGGCGGTCCAGGCCCGGGATGGTGACGTCCAGCACGCTCACGAACTCCTTCACCAACTCCGGCAACGGACCCAGCAGGAGAGCACCCACGATGGCCCCGTACACCGTCCCCATGCCCCCCACGATGATGATGGCCACGAAGCGAATCGACAGGAACATCTCCGCCAGGGGCTCGTTCGGCGTGATGAACCGCAGCCCCACGGCGTAGACCGCGCCCGCCACCGACGCCATGGCGCTGGAGATGGCGAAGGCGGCGATCTTGTAGCGAGCATTGCTGACGCCGATGACCTCGGCAGCCAGGTCTCGGTCCCTGATGGCCTGCATGGCCCGACCGGGACGGGTACGCACGAGGTTCCGCACGACGAGCGCGCAGAGACCGACCAGAATCCACGACAGGTAGAACAGGCCCTCCTCGCGACTCAGCCGCTGGCCGAAAGCGCTCATGTCGGAGAAGTCGAGACCGCCGATGGCCAGCGGTGCCTTGTTGGTGGAGATCCCGTCGAAGCCTCCCGTGAAGCCCTCCCAGTTCCGGGTGACGTGCGTGACCACGAAGATGAGCGCGAGCGTCACGACGATCAGGTAGTTGCCCTTGAAGCGCAGGGCGAACGGCCCGACAAGCGCGCCGATGACCGCTCCCGTGGCCGCCGCCAGGGCCAGCCACGCCGGCATAGGCCAACCCCAGCCCGCGCCGAAGTAGGCGACGAGGTAGCCGCCGACCGTCAGGAACGCGGCGTGTCCGAGCGACACCTGCCCGGTGAACCCGGTCAGCAGGCTGAGCCCCAGCGCGGCGACGGCGAAGGTGCCGGCGTTGCCGAGCACCGTGATCCAGAAGGGGTCGTCCAGCGCCAAGGGGCACAGCACGACTCCCGCCACGGTCAGCACGGCCACCAGGCGGGCGCCCCACGAAGGCAGCAGCCGGTTCACCGATGTCGGGGCGCGCCGGTCCGGACTCCCCGGCTGGGGCGACGGCAGCGTTCGGCGCAGGAAGTCGCTCACACCCGTTCCACCCGTCTCGTACCCAGTAGTCCCTCGGGACGCCACAGCAGCACGAGCACCATCAGCACGTAGGGCACCACCACCTCCACGTTCGACCCCAGCCAGGTCACGTCCAGGTAGCCCTGCGTCATGATCTCCGCCAGGCCGATCACCACCCCGCCGAGCACCGCGCCGCCCACCGAGTCCAGCCCTCCGAGGATCATCGCCGGGAAGGCCGCCAGAGCTATGAAGCCGATCGCCGGTGAGAGGGCGCCGCCGCCGCGGCTGACCAGCATGACGCCGGCGACGACGGCCACCGCGGCCGCCACGGCCCACGAGACCGCGAACGAGCGCCCCACGGAGACGCCCTGCGCCGCCGCGGCCTCCTGATCCAGGGCCGTGGCGCGCATCCCGAGGCCGGTGCGGGAGTAGCGGAAGAACAGGAAGAACCCGCCGAGCAGCAGCGCCACCGAGACCATCGTCCACAGGTCGGCGTGGCGCAGCGTCACGCCGCCGAGTTGGCTGCGGCCGTTACCCCACGGCACGGTGAGAACCAGCCCGGGTGCGGTCCAGACGGCTCGCACGACCTGCTCGATGATGAGCAGCAGGCCCAAGGTGATCAGAACGATCGTGAAGGTGGGCTTGCCGATCATGCGTCGTATGACCGCCCGCTCCAGGAGCATGCCGACGGCGGCCATGACGATCATCACCAGGACGAGGGCCAGCCCGAACGGCAGTCCCCAGTCGGTGCCGAACTGGTAGACCAGGTAGGCACCGAGTGTCACGAACGCACCCTGGGCGAAGTTGAACGCGCCGCTGGCCTTGTAGATCACGACGAATCCGAGCGCCACCAGCGCATAGATGCCGCCGAGGGCGACCCCCGAGATGAGCAACTGCAGGAACTTGTCCATCAGCGCGGGGCACCCGGCTCGGGGGGCTCGATGTCGTCGGCAGCGCCCAGATAGGCCTCCACGACGTCGGGATGGTTCGCCACGTCCGCCGGAGCACCCTCGGCGATGACCGCGCCGAAGTTCATGGCGACGATCCGATCGGCCACCGCCAGCACGAGGTGCATGTGGTGCTCGACGAGCAACATGGTCAGTCCGAGTTGCGCCCTGATCTCACCCAGCAGCCCACCCATCTCCTCGCGCTCACCCAGCGTCATGCCCGCCACCGGCTCGTCGAGCAACAGGAGGCGAGGCTCGGCAGCCAGAGCGCGACCCAACTCGATGCGCTTCTGCACGCCGTAGGGCAGGAGCCCGACCGGACGGCCCGCGTAACCCCCGAGGTCCAGGAAGTCGACGATCTCCGCGCACTGGCGCCGGTGGCGGATCTCCTCGCCCCGCGCCCGGCCGTACCACACGGCACCCGCCAGCAGGCCGGTCCGCATCAGCGTGTGCCGCCCCAACATCAGGTTGTCGACGACGTCGAGATTCTCGAACAGCGCCAGGTTCTGGAACGTGCGGGCCACACCGGCGGCTGCGATGCGGGAGGGCCGCTCACCGATCAGGCTCGCCCCCTCGAACAGCAACGTCCCGCGGTCGGGACGGTAGACACCGCTGATGCAGTTGAAGAGCGAGGTCTTGCCGGCGCCGTTGGGGCCGATCACAGCCAGCAACTCGCCCGCTCGCACATCGAACGTCACCCCGACGAGCGCCTTCACCCCGCCGAAGGAGAGCGTCAGACCGTCAGCCGCGAGCACCGGGGCCGGCTCCGGCGATGGCAGGTTGCCGAGCGGGGCGGAGTCCACGCCGACCATGACGCTCAGGCGTTCCCCAGGTAGAGCTGCTGCACGTCGGTGTCCTCGCGCAGCACGGCGGCGGGGCCTCGCATCGCCACCCGGCCCGCCCGCAAGACGTAAGCGTAGTCGGCGATCGCCAGAGCCATGGCGGCGTTCTGCTCGACCAGCAGCACCGTCGTGCCCGCCCGGTTGAGGGCTCCGATCGTCCGGGCGATCTGCGCCACGATGCGCGGTGCCAGCCCCAGCGAGGGCTCGTCGAGCAGAAGCAGCCGGGGCGAACTCATCAATGCCCGCCCGATGGCCAGCATCTGCTGCTCGCCGCCCGACAGGTAGCCGGCCTGACTGCCGCGACGCTCGGCGAGCGGCGGGAACCCCTGGAACACCTCGCCGGCCGCGGCCGCCACCCGGCGACGGTCACGAACGGTGATAGCACCCGCCCGCAGGTTCTCCTCGACGGTCAACTCGGCGAAGATCCGGCGGCCCTCCATGACCTGTGCCATCCCCCGCCGCACCAGAGCCGTCGCCGAAGCACGCCCGATCGGCTTGCCGTCGAACAGCACCTCGCCGGCGGTGACGCGCCCGCCGTGGAACGGAAGCAGCCCCGTCAGGGCGCGCAGCAGGGTGGTCTTGCCGGCTCCGTTGGCTCCCAGCAGCGCGACGACCGCGCCGGCGGCCACGTGCATGTCGATCCCGTGGAGGACCGACAGGGCGGGTCCGTAGCGAACGCTGAGGCCGCGAACCTCCAGCATGGGCGTCGCCGGTGATTCCCCCGCCATCGGAGCGCACCGTACCAGTGACCGCGGCACCGCCGGGCATTCCTGGCGGGCGCCGCGGCCTATCGTTCGGTCTGCCGACGGGCACGGCGCGCTAGCCTGTGCGAACAGTCGTTCTAACCCGATACGCCCGACGGGCAGCACCCGGAGGAGGCTCCAACCCAACGTGACCGCCGTCGACGTCGCTTCGGACCGATCTGCACCCCACGCCGCCGACCCCCTCGCCGGGTTTCATCCCGCCGTCCGCGCGTGGTTCTCGCACCGCTTCCCCGCCGGCCCCACGCCGGCGCAGACCGGAGCCTGGCCGGCAATCCGCGCCGGCGCCGACACGCTGGTGAGCGCCCCCACCGGGTCGGGCAAGACCCTGTCGGCATTCCTGGTCGCCATCGACGCCCTGTGGCAGTCCCACGAGCGCGGCGAACCGGTTGCCGGGCAGGCGCACGTGGTCTACGTCTCGCCGCTCAAGGCCCTGGCCACCGACATCGCCGAGAATCTCACCGGGCCGCTCCGCGAGATCGAGCAGGTTGCCCGGGAGATGGGCCACGAGCCGCCTCCGATACGGGTGGCGGTGCGCTCCGGCGACACCACCCAGTCGGCCCGCGCCGGCATGCTGCGCAACCCGCCCAATATCGTCGTCACCACGCCGGAGTCGCTCTACCTGCTGCTGACCGCGGCGCGCAGCCGGGAGATGCTGCGCACGGCCCGGTGGGTCATCGTGGACGAGATCCACGCGGTGGCCCGCGACAAGCGCGGGTCGCACCTGGCGCTCAGCCTGGAAAGGCTGGAACACGTCTGCGAGCAGCGCCCGCTGCGCATCGGCTTGTCCGCCACGCAGCGCCCGATCAGCACGATCCAGCGCCTGCTCCTCGGCACCGGCGCACCGGCTTCCTCGAGCGGGAACGCCCGATCCGACGGATCGGGCGACGGCACGGCGGCCAACGGCGCAGGCGCCGCCGAACACACTTCGGAGCGCCCGCCACCCGCCGTCGTCGACGTCGGACACCGGCGCGAATTGGATCTGGCTCTCGAGTTGCCGCCGAGCGAGCTGGAGGCCGTGGCACCCGCCGAGCAGACCGCTGAGATCCTCGACCGGATCGCCGAGCTGATCGAGGCCCACCGCACGACGCTCGTTTTCGTCAACACCCGGCGCGAGGCCGAGCGCATCGCCCACCTGCTGGCCGAACGGCTGGGCGACAGCGACGTGGCCTCCCACCACGGCTCGCTCTCGAAGGAACGCCGCCTGCGGGTGGAGACCCGGCTGCGGGCCGGCGACCTGCGCGCCCTCGTGGCCACGGCCTCCCTGGAACTGGGAATCGACATCGGCCCGGTCGATCTGGCGTGCCAGATCGGCAGCCCCCGCAGCATGGCCACCTTCCTGCAGCGGGTCGGCCGCTCCGGTCACTCGGTGGGGGCCGTGCCCAAGGGTCGCCTGTTCCCCACGACCCGCGACCAGCTCGTGGAGTGCGCGGCGCTGCTGGCGGGGGTGCGGGCCGGGCGGCTCGACGCCGTGACGCCGCCGGTCGCACCCCTGGACGTGCTGGCGCAGCAGATCACCGCCGAGTGCGCCGCCGAGCGCTGGGAGATCGACGAACTGTTCGGGTTGATGCGGCGGGCGGCGCCCTACGCCGACCTGTCGCGCACCGACTTCGACGAGACGCTGCAGTTCGTGAACACCGGCGTCACCACCGGGCGCGGTCGTCGCGGTGCCTACGTCCACGTGGATACCGCAGCGGGCGAGGTCGCGGGACGCCGTGGCGCTCGCCTGGCCGCGCTGACCTCGGGCGGGGCGATCCCGGACGTGGCCGACTACCGCGTGCTGCTCGACCCCGACGACACGTTCCTCGGGACCGTCAACGAGGACTGGGCCATCGAATCCATGGCCGGCGACGTGTTCCTGCTGGGCTCGCACTCGTGGCGAATCCGGCGCGTCGAGTCGGGTGTGGTGCGGGTGGTCGACGCCGAGGGCTCGCCGCCCACGGTGCCGTTCTGGCTCGGCGAGGCTCCCTCCCGCAGCGCGGAACTGAGCAACGAGGTGAGTGACCTGCGCACCCTGGTCGAGGAGTTCCTCGCCGCCGGTGACCCCGACGGTGCTCGCGCCGCCGTGGCCGAGCGCTGCGGCATCTCCGACGTCGCCGCCGAGGCCGTCGTGTCGTACCTCGCCGCCGCCCGGGCCGCTCTGGGTTCGCTGCCCACGCAGCAGCGGCTGGTCATCGAGCGCTTCTTCGACGAGACCGGGGGCATGCAACTCGTGATCCACAGCCCCCACGGCGGTCGCCTCAACCGGGGGCTGGGTCTGGCGCTGCGCAAGCGCTTCTGCCGTACCTTCGACTTCGAACTGCAGGCCGCGGCCAATGACGACGCCGTCGTGCTGTCACTCGGCCCGCAGCACAGCTTCCCGCTCTCCGACGTGCCGCAGATGCTGGACCCCGGCTCGGTGACCGACGTGCTGACGCAGGCCATCATCGTGTCCCCGCTGTTCGGGGTGCGCTGGCGCTGGAACCTCAACCGGGCACTGACCGTGCTGCGCTTCAAGGGAGGCAAGCGCAACCCGCCGCCGATCCAGCGCATGGAGGCCGACGACGTGATGGCCGCGGTGTTCCCCGGCCTGGCCGCCTGCGGGGACAACAATCCCGGGCCGATCCCGATCCCCGACCACCTGCTGGTGCGCCAGACCCTCCACGACGCCCTGCACGAGGCCACCGACATCGACGGGCTCGTGGCGCTGTTGCAGGATCTGCGAGCCGGCGAGGTGGCCGTCGAGTTCCGCGACACCCCCGAGCCGTCGCCCCTGGCGCACGAGATCCTGAACGGCCGCCCCTTCACTTTCTTGGACGACGCCCCGCTGGAGGAGCGGCGAACCCGGGCGGTGCGGCTGCCGCGCGGCCTGCCCGTGGATCTGAGCGAGATCGGCGCGCTGCACCCCGACGCCATCGCGCGCACCTGCGCCGAGGTGGCGCCCGACGTGCGCGACCCCGACGAGTTGCACGACCTGCTGTCGCAGCTGGTGCTGTGCCGGCCACGCGCCGGCTGGGAGGACTCGTACGTACGGCTCGCGGAGGCCGGGCGGGCGGGCACCGCCGGTGGTTACTGGTGCACGACCGAGTTGCGCCCGGCTGTGGCTGCCCTTCTAGGCGAGGACACACCGCCGGACGACGGCGCGGACGAGCCGACAGACATCGGCGACCCTGCCGACGTGGCAATCGAAGCGATTCGCGGTCACCTCGAGGTCATGGGACCGGTGACCGCCGCAGAACTCGCGGTGGCCACGTCGCTGGGGCTCGGAACCACCGAGATCGCTCTCGCGGCACTGCAGGCGGAGGGTTTCGCCCTCTCCGGTCAGTTCCGCCCGCAGACGCCGGCCTCAACAGGCGCGGCCCAGTCCGAGTGGTGCAGCCGCCGCCTGCTGGCGCGAATCCACGTCTACTCCCAGCGCCGGCGCCGCCAGGACATCCAGCCGGTCACAGCGCAGGACTTCATGCGCTTCCTGTTCCGCTGGCAGCACGTCGCGCCCGGTACACACGTCCGGGGCCGCGCCGGCCTGAGCGCCGTGATCGAGCAACTGCAGGGATTCGAGACGGCTGCGGGCACCTGGGAGAAGCAGATCCTCGCCCGGCGCATCGACGGCTACCTGCCCGTCTGGCTGGACGACCTGTGCTTGTCGGGCGAGCTTGCCTGGGGTCGCCTGGGACTGCGACGTGGCGAGGAGGGGCGCCCCGGAACCGCCACGTCCCGCGTCACACCGGTGACGCTCGGACTGCGCGGTGACTTCGACTGGCTGACAGCGGCGGCCCGCGGCGCCGAGATGCCCGCGGTGCCCGACGCCGGTGCGGTCGCAGAGATCGCTGAGTCCCTCGAACGCCACGGCGCCCGTTTCGCCAACGAATTGGCCGCAGATTGCGGGCGGCTGGTAACCGACATCGAATCGGGACTCACCGACGGCGTCGCCCGCGGCCTCCTGACAGCCGACAGTTTCGGCGCGCTGCGTTCCCTGCTCGACGGACCGCGCCGGGGCCCCTACGGCAGCCGCCAGCAGCCGCGGCGAGGATTGCGCCGGGGAGCGCAGGGCCTGACCGGCCCGGTGGGACGATGGTCTCTGCTGGCCGCTCCCGACGGCGAGTTCGAGCCCGACGAACTGGCCGAGGCGGTCGCCGAGCAGTTCCTGGCACGTTGGGGGGTGGTTTTCCGCGACCTCCGGGCGATGGAGATCCTGGCTCTGCCCTGGCGCGAGGTGCTGTGGGCGCTGCGCCGCCTGGAAGCCCGCGGCGTCGTCCGCGGCGGGCGCTTCGTCACCGGGTTCACCGGGGAGCAGTTCGCGCTGCCGGCCGCCGTCGACGAGTTGCGCCGCGTGCGCCGCAGCGAGCGCAGCGGTGAGCGTGTGGAGATCTCGGCGACCGATCCGCTGAACCTCACCGGAATCGTCACGCCCGGCCCTCGAGTCCCGGCCGTCGGGACCCGAACGGTCACGTATATCGACGGTCTGCCCCTCGCCTCCCCGGAGAGCCGGGAGGGCTCGATGCCCGGTGGCGAGCACACGGAGCCGCCCGTGGGGGCGTCGCTGCCGTGAGCGGCAACGGCGGGCCACCCGTCACGATCGGTATCGATGTCGGGACCACGGCGACCAAGGCCGTGGCCGTCGACGAGGCCGGGACGATCCTGGCCCGCACCCGTCGGCCCCACGAGTTGCGCGTGCCGGCACCGGGATTGCTGGAACACGACGCGGCGAGCGCCTGGCACGCCGGCCCGCTGGCGGCCTGGGACGACGTGCGCCGCGCGGGCGATCCGCAGGCGGTGTGCGTGGCGTCCATGGTGCCGTCGCTCACCGCGGTCGACGACCGCGGCGTGCCGCTCGGCGCGGGCCTCCTGTACGGCGACGCCCGCGGCGAGGCCATCGCCGGCCTGCCACCCGTGGGCAACGAGGAGTGGGCCGGATTCCTTCGCCACCTGGCAGGCCGCCACCGCGACGCCGCCGGGTTCTGGCCGGCGCAGACCGTCGTCAACCACGCCCTCGGCGGGGTGGCAGCCCTGGACACCGCCACCGCCATGACAGCGATGCCGCTCTTCGACGGCACGGGCTGGGATCCAGCCCTCTGCGGCAATCTCGGCATCGATTCCGGGCAACTCCCGACGCTCGTGGCGGGCTGGGATCCGGCCGGCGACGTCGAGGGAATCCCGCTGGGCGCCGGCATCGCGGACGGCCTCGCGGAGCTGGCCGTCGCCGGAGCTCTCGACGTGAGCGACGTCATCGTCACGCTCGGCAGCACCCTGCTCTGCTGGGCCGTCACCGGCACCTGGCTGGAACTCGACGGCCTCTGGACGATCCCCCACGTGGCCGCCGACCGGTTCCTCGTGGGCGGCCCGAGCAACGCCGGCGGGCTCTTCCAGGACCGGGTGCGGGCGATGCTGGGCGACCCGCCGAGCGACGAGGAATTCACAGCGCTGCTGGCGGGCATCGATCCCGGAGACCTGCCCGTGTGGATCCCCTCGATTCACCCCGAGCGCACGGCGACCGCCGGGAAGGCCCGCACGGCATCTCTCCTGGGCCTGGAGGCCACCCATCGTCAGGCGCACCTCCATCGGGCGGCCCTCGAGGCCGCCGGGTTCGTCGTGCGCCGCCACATCGAGGCCGCCGGAACCACGCCTCGCCGCATCGTTGCAACCGGCGGCGGCACCGTCGTGGGACCGTGGTTGCAGGCCATCGCCGACTGCTGCAACCTCCCCGTACACGCCGGCGCCACCCCCGAGAGCGCGGCACTCGGCGCCGCCTTCGCCGCCCGCCTGGTCGCCGGCCTGGAGACCGACCTGGCCGAGGGCGCCCGCTGGGCCACAACCGCCCGCATCGTCGAGCCCGACCCCCGTTGGACGGGACCGGCGGCCGAGCGCTACAGCCGCTTCGTGGCCCTGCAGGAATAGGAGTAGAGCCACCGGGCCGGCGGTGGCCACCCCGCCCGTGCGGACGACACGCAGGGCCAAGTCCACCTCAGCACGCCGGGGACTGCTCGGGCACGCCTTGCCGGCCGTCAGGGGCACGGCGACGACGTGACGGACGCACCCGCTCCACGGCACAACCGCAATCAGCAGCCGCCGGTTCATCTGCTATCAGCAGTGATAGCATCAAGTTATGGCATCGATGCGTACCACCTTCACGCTGGACACGGATCTGGCTGAAAAAGCGCGCCTTCTGAACATCAACGTCTCCGCAGCAGCCCGCGAGGGCGTCGCAGAAGCTGTACGGCGTGCCATGGCAATGGCTGATCGCGCCGCGTACCAGCGTTTCCCCGAGCAGGCCGACGAGTTCTGGGACGACGCCGAGGCGTGGGGTGAACGGTGAACCGGGGCGAGGTTTGGTGGACGGAGGTCGGCCGAAAACAGCGACCCGTCGTCGTCCTGACCCGGCAGGAGGTCATCGATGTGCGCGAGTTGCTCACCGTTGCCGAGGTCACGACGACGATCCGCGGGCTTGCCGTCGAAGTGCCACTCGAGGCACCAGAGGCGGGACTCGCGGAGAGTTCCGTCGTCAATTGCGATGGCCTGCACACCGTCCGGCGCTCGACACTGATCAGGCGCTCCGGCGAATTGGGCGAGAGGACGATGCGTGACGTCTGCCGCGCGGTGAACCGTGCGCTCGGCTGCTGAGACGGTCGGGCCCTCAGCCGTCTGCGGACAGCAGCGTCGTCGAGACCGTGCCGATGGGGTTCAACTCGGCCCGGATCTCGTCACCGAGGGCGAGGGTGACCATCGGGCCGAGTGAGCCGGTCATGATGCACTAGGAGCAGGGAGTGACCTCTGGGTGGAGGCTGTACGTGTCGCCGGGCATCGCCTCAAAGCCCAGGACCACGTCACGAGCCTGGCCCGGCGCCCAGTCGGCGTCGACCGTTGGGCCGAGTTCGAGGGTGGAACTGCCGCGACCCACGTGGATTTCGAGACGAGCGCCGCAGATCGGCTCGCTGGTGTTGTTGGTCACCACGCCGGTGAACGCCTTCATGGTCGGGCCATAGACGATATTCAGGTCGAAGCCGTTGATATTGGCCACCGAGGGCTGACCGATCGACACGCCTCGGCCCTCGTTCTCATCGCCTTCGTCGGCACCTTCGCCGCCTTCGGACGCGCCGTGCACCGGTGTGTCGTCACAGGTGAACGTCTCGGTCTGTACGGACCACATCGTGAACGACTCGGAATCTGCCGTCAGAGTGAACGTAGCCCTCTCGCGGACCGCCAGCGATGGGATCACCACGCTCTGAGAGTTAGCCCGGCTGCCGTCGAAGATCACCTTGATCCTCGAATCGCAGAGCCCCTCGTTGGCCTCGTTCTTGACCCGCCCGAGAAACGACCCGCCGACGCTGTCATAGGCGAGAGCGAACTCAAGGTCGTTGAGCTTGTCGGCGTAGTGGTCACCGGCCTTCAGCTCCGGGCCCGAGAAGACCCCGCGAGTGATCCCGCTCGTGGTCAAGTACGTAGCCGGCGCAGGCGCAGAGCCGCCCTCGTGACCGGCGTCCTCACCGCCGCTCTCGGCGGCTTCGACTCTCTCGCCACCCTCTTCGGAACCCTCACCGCCACCGTGCTCGCCGCCGGCCTCGGCAGGCGTACCCTCCCCCGTCACCGATCCGGTCGCCCATTCCGGGGATCCGTCGTGCCTGCACGCCGCGGCGATCAATCCAAGGCAGATGAGAGCGGCAACGAGCCACCGCCGGCGCTTGCTCCGCTCCGTCCGCTCGTCGGGTTCGTTCGGCATGGTGTGCTCCCTGCAACTCGTCGTCCCCCCGGTTGGAGGGACCGCGTGCGAAGTATGAGCACCGGTCGATGAAGCGGACCTGAGAATCGGCGCACTCGACTCAGCCCGGTTTAAGCGTCGGTCGACGCGACGGGGGACCGCGGCAGCTCGAGGGTGACGCGAGCACCGCCGATGCTCTCCGAACCGTCTACGCGGACAGTGCCTCCGTGCCGTTGCGCGATCGCCATGACCAGCGAGAGACCGACTCCTGTGCCGCCGTCGACGCGCCCGCGGGACTCATCGAGCCTCACGAACCGATCGAAGACCCGCTCCCGGTCCGCCTGCGGGATTCCCGGCCCGTCGTCCTCGACGACCACCGCTACGGTCGCAGCCGACTCCGCAAGGCTGACGTGCACGGTTCGGTTCGCATGCCTCACCGCGTTGTCGACCAGATTGGACACCGCTCGCTCGAGTTGGGACTCGACACCGGCGACCGGCCGTACGGCCGTGCTGTCGAAGGTGATCGTCGTGCCGGCAGCGTCCGCCCTCTCGACCACCCGCTCGCAGGTCGCCAGCAGATCCACTCGATCGAGCATCCGAGCGTGACGCTGCTCCTCGAGGCGAGCGAGGTCCAGCAGATCGGCGATGAGGGTCTGCAGGCGTCGGGCCTCGCCGCCGATCCTCTCCGACAGCTTCTGCAGCTTCTGCGGATCGGGACTCACCTCAGCCACCTCAGCCGCGGCCACGATTGTCGACAGCGGGGAGCGCAGCTCGTGACTGGCGTTGGCCACGAACGCCCGCTGGCGATCCGACGCCGCCTGCAACCGTGCGAGCATCTCGTTCATGAGCGCCGCGAGCGCCGCGATCTCGTCGCCGCTGTCAGGTTCGGGGACTCGTTCATCGAGCGTCGAGCCGGAGATGGCCGCGACCCGGCTGGATATGGCCTGCACCGGACGCAGTGCTCGCCCCACCGTGAGCCATATTGCAAGGGCGAGCACCGCAACGACGGCAGGCACGATGATCAACAGGGCTCGTGATGCGGCATCGACGCCGACCCGCACCTCGGCAATGGAGGCGTCGGCTATGAGTCGCTGACGGACGTCATCGACCGACTCACCGTCCGGTTCCGCCGACGCCGCCTCCGGCGCCCCGGACACTGTGGCCGCCTCGCCCCGCTCGGACTGCTCCCCGCCCTCGCCGCCTTGGGATTCCTCGCCGTCCGCGGCGTGCGATGCGGTTTCGAGCACGTCGCTCAGCGCCGCCCTGGTGTTGTGCTTCAAGTCGCGCTCCACGAGCGCAACGATGACGAGCGACGCAACGCCCAGGACGACGGCGGTCACCAGCGTCGCAGCCAGCGTCGTCCGGAACCGGACCGAACGTGGGAGCCACCTCCTCACGTCGCCTCCGCCACGATGCGGTACCCCAGACCGCGCTGATTGATGATCGTCCTCACGCCGAACGGCTCGTCGATCTTGCGGCGCAGGTAGCGAATGTAGACCTCGACCACGTTCGAGGTGACGTCCGTATCGAGTCCCCAAACCCGATCGAAGATCTTTTGCTTGGGCACCGGTTCGCCATCGCCACGCATCAACACCTCCAACACGTCGAGTTCGCGGCGACTCAGACGGATCTCCTCGGTACCGCGGCGCACCGACGATGCGGCCACATCGAACGTCAGGCTGCCCGCCTGCAGGATCACTGGCCGCGCACCCGTGGTGCGGCGGGCGAGCGCGCGCAGGCGGGCCAGCAACACGACGAACGAGAACGGTTTCGAGAGGAAGTCGTCCGCTCCGGTGTCCAGCGCCTCCGCCTCGTCCCACTCGCCGTCCTTGGCGGTGAGCATCAGTATGGGCGTCCAGTTCTCCTCGTCCCGGAGCGTGCGGCAAATCCGGTAGCCGTTCATTCTCGGCAACATGATGTCGAGAACGATGACGTCATAGCTGCCTTCCCGCGCCCGCCACAGACCCGCGTCGCCGTCGTGCTCAACCTCGGCGGTCACGCCGTGCTCGGCGAGGCCATCACGGATGACTTCTGCCAGTTTCACCTCGTCCTCGACCAGCAGGATCCGCATGCACCCATCATCGCTGACGATTCATGGACGGGACGAGTGGCGCTCTCATCTCCGCTTAAGCAAGCGAATAGGCGAGCGAAGCCCGAGGGGGAACCTCCGAACCCGATCCGGGGAGCACGGATCGGCCGGCGCGCCGCGTCCCAGCGAGCACCCCAGGAGACAGCAGATCGACGTGGACCGTGCTCGCGACTTTCCAGGCCGGCGCCGACACCGGCTTTGTCGAGCAGGCAAGAGGCAGCAGATCGACGTGGACCGTGCTCGCGACTCTCCGTCGTGGTGAAATCGTCAGCCGTCGGCGGGCAGCAGCTTCGTCGAGACCGTACCGATGGGGTCCAACTCGGTGCGGATCTCGTCACCGGGGGCGAGGGCGACCATCGGGCCGAGTGAGCCGGTCATGATGCAGTGCCCCACCCGCAGCGGCGTGCCGCGCTCGCACATGGAGTCGGCCAGCCACAGCAGGGCGTGCAGCGGATTGCCCAGGCACGCCGAGCCCTTGCCGGTGGACGCCGTGCGGCCGTTGACGTACATCTGCATGGTGACCTCGCGAACGTCCACCCTGCTGAGTGAGTACGGCCGGCTGCCCAGCACGTAGAAGCCGCTGCAGGCGTTGTCGGCGACCATGTCCACGACGGTGATGTCCCAGTCGGCCGTCCGGCTGTCCACGATCTCGATCGCCGGCAGGAGGTAGGCGACGGCGCTGATGACGTCGACGACGCAGTGCTCGCCCTTGTCGAGGTCGTCCCCGAGCACGACCGCTATCTCGCCCTCGGCTCTTGGCTGCACGAGGTTGCCGGCCGGGGTGTCGATGCCGTCGGTGACACACCTGTCGACGAAGAGGGTGCCGCTCACGGGTTGGGTGACCCCGAGTTGCTCCTGCACCGCCCTGGAGGTGAGGCCGATCTTGTGCCCGCTCACCCGGCGGCCGTCGGCAACAGCCAGAGCCGCATTCACCTGTTGCACGGCATAGGCGGCACCGATGTCGGAGTCGCTGCCGAGCATGTGCCGCACGGGCGTGCACTGGCGGCCGGACTCTGCGGCCTCCCGGAGGTGCCGCGCCGCGTCGGCGATCAACGATGGGTCCACCTGCGCTCCTCCCGGCTCACTCCGGCGCACAACACGCTAGGAGACCGCCGATCACTCCGCGGCCTACCCCGCCGCTCCTGCCAACTAGCCGCCTGCGGCGTCAATGGACTCGCGGAGTTTCTGGGCGCCGGTGTGCAGGTAGTTACCGCCGGTGGCCGACAGCAGTTCCCGCGTCGCCGCAGTCTCGGAACCGACGGTGGCGCGAACAGTAGTGCCGCGGTGATCGGCGGACTGCGGCATCCGATCTCGTGGCGCGGCCGCAGTTCCCGACGGTCTTCTAGTGTCACTGGCCATGGCGACGGATGTGATCATCACCGGCAGCGGCGTACCGCTGCCGTCGCCGGGCCGTGCCGGGGCGGGCGCACTGGTACGCCACGACGGCACGCTGATCCAGGTCGATGCCGGCCCCGCGACCACCTTCCGCCTCACCGAGGCCGGCGTCGACATCACCGAGCTGGCGGGCCTCGTCATCACCCATCACCACAGCGACCACCTGATGGGGATCCCCGATCTGGTGCTGACCCGGTGGATTCGCAACGGGGCGCGCCCCTGCCCCGCACTGCCGATCCATTGCCCCGCGGGTCACGCCGTTGACTACGTCGAGTCGCTGTTCGACAACCTGCAACCGGACATCGAAGCGCGCATCGGTCTGGCCGGCTTCCCCGATCGGCCCGATCCCGCCGTGCACCCCTTCGAGCCGCAGGAGACGCCGACGAGAGTCGCAACCTTCGGCGACGTGCTCGTCGAGTCGGTCCTCGTCGAGCACGGTGGCGTGAGACCGGCCGTGGCCTTTCGGTTCACAACACCCGACGGGGTGGTGGTGGTCTCCGGCGACACGCGGGCATGCGATGCCGTCGAACGCCTGGCCACCGGGGCCGACATCCTCGTGCACGAGGTGCTGCGCAGCGCCAAGTTGCTCGAGCTGGGTCTGCCGGCGCGGCGCGTGGAGCGCCTCGCCCAACTCCACGCCGAGGCGCCGACGCTCGGGGCGCTGGCCGCCCGCGCCGGGGTCGCGCAACTGGTGCTCACACACCTCATGCCGGCTCCCGAGGGACCTGACGACACCGCAGCGCTCGCCGCCGACGTTCGCTCCGGCGGCTACGCCGGCAACCTCGTCGTCGCCTCCGATCTCCACACCGCCACGATCTGAACGCTCCGGGGTCAACGAGCCGCTACCGATCTCGGCCGCACCGCTCCGCGAGCGCGGCAGGCGGCGGACTAGTGGTCTGTCGTCGAAATAGCGGGGCGGTGGTTCGCGGTGGTTCGCGCTGGTGATCGAGGTGCTCGTTGTGTTCGAGCCACCTCATCAAATCCGCGACAGACCACTAGTTGCCGTCCCCGTCGACAGTGACGGCGGCGGTGATGACCTCGGCTTCGTGGTACTGCCGGTGGGTCACCGCGGTCGCGTAGTGCCGGAGAAGCCGCAGCGAGACGTCGCGTTCGATCTCGAGTTCGGACATGTCGGACTCCGGGTCGGCCAGGAGCGCGATCCGGTCCTCCAGGTTCTCCGCACCGGTTGGGCCGCTGGCGAACTCCACCTCCACCGTCGAGCCGCGGGCTGTCGCGGTCACGCGCAGGCGTTTGCCCGCCTCCTCGCCGGGCGCAGAGGTCTGCTGCATGAGGACCAGGAGCGCCTCCTCGGCAACAGCCTCCAACCGGGCTCGGAGGCCGTCGTTCCACGACCTCTGCGCCGCGAAGTCGTCCATGAAGTTCCTGATCGTGACGATGCTCGCCACGTCGAGTCCCGTTTCGACACTCCGGCGGTGCTCCGCCGCGTTGAACGCCAGCGCCCCTACGACGAGCAGCAGGCTCCCCGCCAGCAGCCCGTGCTTCGTGACGGCATCCCAGAAGGCGTTGTCGGGAAAGTTCACCAGGCCGGTCTCGATGACCGACCCCACGAGGACGGGCAGACCGATCAGCAAGATGTTCCGCGACTGCCCGAAGGACTGCTTCTGCGATTTCACGACTCTCGCAAAGAGGGGAACCACGATGAACAGGAAGTAGACGACCACGAGGGCGCGCGGCACGGCAACAACCGCAGCCCACGCCTTGGGAACCACGGCCACGCCCAGGAAGAGGACGGCGACGAGCGCCCCGACGCGCCGTGACGCGCACTTCGTCTGGTTGATGAACCGGAGACCCACAGGGGAGGAACTCAACGGCAGGGAACCCACCAGACCCGACGCGATGCTTCCCACGCCGAGCCGCCCGTTCGCACGCTGGACCTCCCGGAAGTCGATGGAGAGGAGCCGGCGCCACGAGACGAACTGCGTGAGGATCGAAGACGTGTTCGTCCGGATGAGGACGACGAGGCCCAGAATCAGGAAGGACGGGAGAAGGGTGAAGAACGCGGCCCCGAACACGTCGTCGGTGCCGAGCGGGCCGAACAACCCCCACCGCCCGCCGGGGAACCCGAACCAGGCAGCGTCGCGCACCCTGTCGAAGTCGTAGAGCCCGAAGGCCATGCCGATCGGAGCGGCCCAGAGCTTCAGAAACCCGCGGCCGCGTGCATTGACGAGGATCATGATTGCCAGGGCGACGACCATGCAGAGGAGCACGCCGAGCCGTCCGCGCCCCACCGCCCTCTCGCCGATATTGCCCACCAACACCGGTATCAGCGAGATGATCGAGAGGACGACGAGCGTGCCGCTGACCGCGGGCGTGATGAACCTCCGCAACCTCGACAGGCGCATGCCGACGACGACCTGGAACAGGCCTGTCACGACCACGAGCGCCGCGAGCGTGCCCACGCCCCCGTCCTTGAGGGCCAGGATGCAGAACGGCACGCTGATGAGGTCGACCGTGGGCAGGTATCCGAAAGTTAGACGCGGCCGGTTCGGGCGGGGGCCACGACGGCGCGCCGGGTCACATCCCCGGCGACGATCAGGGGCGGCGGGCGATGGGGTGCATCTGCTCCCGGTGGAAGTCCTTCACCTCCGCGGCCAGCAGCACCATCTCGGCGATGCGCCAACCGTCGGAGGTGCGCCGCATGCGGCAGTCGTACTGCCCCCACAGGTAGCCGTCGGGCACGTCGGCTCGGTAGCGGACCCAGGAGTACACGTAGGCGGTGGTCCTGGCCTCGCCCGCTCCGGCGGCGCTGATGCGCACGTTGGATATGTGGTGTGAGGCGGCGGCGAACGTCTCCTGCTGGCCCTGGGCCACGGCTGCGACGAGGTTGGAGCGGCCGACGATGTTGGGGAAGTCCGGTCCGTAGTCCACCACCGCATCGTCGCAGAACAGCGCGCCGAGTTCCTCAGGCTCGTTGCGGTCGAAATGCCAGGCGTAGGCATACAGCAGATCGGCGATGGCCGTCCGGTCGTCGGCATCCAGGGATCCGGCGGAGGCGTCGTCGTTGGATCTGTTCGTCATCGGTTCCGGTCTAGCCGAAAACGGTCCGCTGCGCTCGGGCGAGCCGCATCGGACGCGGCGCTGGTGCCGGCGACGTCTATCGTCACCTCGCCCCCGAACGTATCGATCAACTCGATGAACCGCCGCTCCGACAGCGGGTTGAGCGACCGGAACCCCACGTGGCCGCCGTATCAGATCCGGCCGTCTGGCCGAACGGCAGTCCTCGAGGCGATCCCGTCTGCGAGAAGTCGCGAGCCAGACGTTCTATGCCGAGTTGCAAGAACGCCGCCGTGGCGAGCCAGCCCAAGTCAGTTCTATTCGCGTTCCATTCGAGGGGGGTGTTCAGAGGCTCATCATGCCTGCTGACCTGGGGTTTCGTGCTATCAGACGTAGCTCGCTGCTCTATTCCCGTTCTAACCGCTTCCAATTCGAGGGGGGGTGGCGGACGCGGAATGGCGGCTCTTTGGATGCGTTGTCGCGGCTTCTGCACCCTGGACTACCCGGGCCAGCGGCGGGCGATTATTCGGTCTTGTTCTTGGGGGTCGTTGATGGCGATAGTGGAGGTCGGGGTTCGGAGCCAGAAGATCTGCTCGTCGCCCTTGCGTTCGTGGATGGGGTGGTTGGCAGGGTCGATGCTGATTCTGGCGAGGTGGTCGCCGTTGATGGTGTGGAACTTCCAACTCACGAGCGCGAGTGTGGAGTCGCCGAGGCGGGTGCGGATGAGGTTCTGGAGGTGTTGGCCCCACAGGTCGTGGTCGCCTCGGTCGCCCCGTTTGGAGAAGGTGGCGTAGTCGTCTTCGAGGCCGTGGACGGTGCCGTCGTCGGCGACGCCGATCAGGAGGGTGCCTCCGAATTCGGAGTTGGCGAAGCCGGCGATGGTCTTGATGGCCGCGTCCTCAATCGCGCCGCCCTTGCTCTGGTCGTGGATGTCCCAGCGCAGGGTGGACTTGTTCTCCAGGTGCTGCGACTCGCGGTCGGGTCCGAGCAGGTCGCCGATGGGGCAGGTTCGTTGGCGGGCGACGATGGCTCGGCGCTGCACGCCGGCGGCGAAGATGTCCATGACCTCGGCCTGCAGTTCGTCGCTGTCGAGGTAGTCGTAGATGAGTTCGCTGTTGCGGTCGCGCCGTGACAGCAGCGCCTTCAGGTAGCGCTCGGGGAACACGTGGTCGCGGAACGTGGCCTCGTCGTTGTTGGCGGCCTGGTTCTGGATCTCGGCGTCGCCGACGAGGTCGCCGGCGGCGGCTTCGAAGACGAGGCGGTCCTCGTCGGTCCAGTCGGTGCCGAACCGCTCGTTGATGCGGGCGATGAGCTGCGACAGGCGCTCCTGTTCGGGATCGCTGAGCGGCCCGGTGCCGGAGTAGATCGTGGTCACCTCGCCCTCGCCGCTGGGCAGCTCGATGGAGCCCTCGAAGGTGATCTCGTGGCGCAGATGGGTCAGCTCCACCTCGGCGCCCAGGTCGATGCCCTGGCCGGGCGGGCGGCCACGGATCAGGGCGGCCAGGGCTCGGCAGTACCGGTAGTCGCGCTCGAGGTCGGCGTTGCGGAACGGCACCACCAGTGACAGGAAGCCGTAGACGCGCACGAACCGCCCCAGCGCGTCCCGGAACGCCTCCTGGTCGTCCTCGTCGAGCCCGCCGAAGCGGTCGACGGCAGGCTGGAGGGCGGCGTGGACCTGGGCGTGGTTGCCCTCTCCGACCAGCAGGGCCGCTGCCCGCTGCATCTCGCCGATGTCGAGCACACCGAAGGCGTCGAGGGCGCTGCGGGTGTCGAACAGCAGGTTCGGGTCGCTGGGCGGAGCAACGGTCTTGCCGTGGTACACCGCGAACGCCTCGCCGATCGCCTCGGCGTCGTTGACGAAGTCCAGCACGAACGTGCCGGACTTGTCGGGGTGGGTGCGGTTGAGCCTCGACAGGGCCTGCACCGCGGCGAGGCCCGTGAGGGTCTTGTCGACGTACATGGCCGCCAGCTTCGGCTGGTCGAAGCCGGTCTGGAACTTCTCGGCCACCACCATGATCTGCCACTCATCGGTGTCGAAGCGCTCGGCGGTCTGCGACTCACCGAAGCCATTGGCCTTCGACTCGGTCCACCCCTCGACCTCCCCCGAGAACGCCACCAGAACCCCGAGCGGATAGCCAAGATCGGCGGCGTAGCGTCGTAGCGCCTGCCACATGCGCACGGCGTGGGGCCGCGACGAGCACACCACCATCGCCTTGGCCTGCCCGCCCACCTGACCCGCGATCTTCTGGCGGAAGTGCTCGACGATGATCTCCGCCTTCTGGGCCAGGTTGTCGGGGTGCAGGGTCACGAACCGGGCCAGCGCGCTGCGGGCTTTGGCGGTCTCGTAGGCCGGGTCGTCGAGGATCGCCTTCTCCAGGTGGACGTATTGGTTGTAGGTGACGTAGCGGGCCAGCACGTCCTCGATGAAGCCCTCCTCGATGGCCTGGCGCATCGGGTACAGATGGAACGGCTCGTGCCTGCCGCCGGGGCCGACGTCGCCGAACAGCTCGAGGGTGCGGCCCTTGGGCGTGGCGGTGAACGCGAAGAACGACAGGTTCGGCTGGTGGCCCCGCGCCGCCACCGCCTCGGCGAGCAGCGTCTCGGCATCGGTCACTTCGGCGTCGGCGTCGATGTCGGGTTCGGCCGAGCCCAGCACCCGCCGCAATTCTGTGGCCGCGTCGCCGGTCTGCGACGAGTGCGCCTCGTCCACGATCACCGCATAGTTGCGCTCGGGCAGCGACCCGATCCGCTCGAAGACGAATGGGAACTTCTGCAGCGTTGTCACGATGATGCGGGCCTGCTCGCCGGCCAGCGCCGCGGCGAGCTGCGCCGAGTCCTCGTCGATGCGCTGCACCACCCCGAGGGCGTGCTCGAACTGGTCGATGGTGTCCTGCAACTGCCGGTCGAGGATGACGCGGTCGGTGATGACCACCACCTTGTCGAACACCTTCACGTCGCCCCCGGTGTGCAGCGACGAGAGCCGGTGCGCCAGCCAGGCGATCGAGTTCGACTTGCCCGACCCCGCCGAGTGCTGCACCAGGTAGCTGCGGCCCGCGCCGTGCTGCTTGGCGTCGGCCTCCAGGCGCCGCACCGCGTCCCACTGATGGAACCGCGGGAAGATCACCTCCGGGCGGGCCTTCGAGCCCTTCGACGGCTTCTCCACGTGGATGAACCGGCCCAGGATGTCCATCCACGCGTCCCGGGACCACACCTGCTCCCACAGGTAGGCGGAGCAGTGCCCGTCAGGATTCGACGGGTTACCGGCGCCGAGGTTGTGGCCCCGGTTGAACGGCAAGAACCGGGTCTGCCGGCCGGCGAGGCGGGTGGTCATCGCCACCGCGGACGGATCGACCGCGAAGTGCACCATGCCCACCCGGCGGAGAGTCCTGTTGGTGTGGGGGCGATCCGTGCGGTACTGGGCGATGGCGTTCTCCACGCTCTGGCCAGTCAGCGGGTTCTTCAACTCCGCCGTCGCCACCGGAACCCCGTTCACGAACAGCCCCAGATCGACGGTCCGGGCACTCGACGGCTCGAACGGCAACTGCCGCGTCACCGACAGCACATTCGCCTCATATTGTTGCGCCAACTCTGGAGTCAGCCGATGAGCCGGTCTGAAAAACGCCAACCGGATGGTGAAATTGCGATCCACCACCCCACGGCGCAATACGTCCACCGTCCCCCGCCTGTCCAACTCCGACGCCAACCGCTGCACGAACCCCGCCTGCGCCCTATCCGGGTCGCCGCCATAAGCCGAGTCCACAAGACGCGACCACCCCTCACCCTGCGTCGCTCCAACGAACTCGAAAAGATCGGCCGTATCCGCGCCCACCGCCGCGTCGAAGTCGCGCGGCCCAACCCCCCTGTTGCCGATCTTCACCCGCCGGTAGCCGCCGTGCTCCACCAGCCAAGAGGCGATGTGCTCCTCGAACGCCGCCTCGGTCACCCCGCCCACGCTGTCACTCCGGCCCTGACGAGGCGCCGTCGGCTCTGCGGACGCGTCCCACGTAGTCCGGGCTGGTGCCGACGCTTGCGGCGATGGCGGCGTGGGTGGCTTCGGGGTGGGCGCGGCAGGTGGCGATGATGCGCTCCTTGACGGTGGTGGTCGTCTCCGGGGGCCGGAAGTCGCCCGCCGCTGAGCCGCGCTCGACGCGCTGCCGGCGAAGCCAGTCGCGCATCGTCGCATGCACGAAACGCAGCCGCCCCCGTGCGGGTCGGTCGATCACCCCGGCCTCGCGGAGGCGCTCGATGTAGACGCTGACATAGTTCGACGTCTTGCCTGTGGCCCGTGCGATGTCGCTGAGCTTGATCTCTGGGGTGTCGAACATGCTCATCGCCTCGAGGACCAGGCGGTCGGTGTCGGAGAGGTCTCTGACCATGGGGGCGAACACTTGGACCTCCATGTCGCTTGTCGCGGCGCCGATTGCTGCCCGGACGTCGTCGGGCGTGATGGCGCCGCTGGGGTCGGCGCAGCGTGTCCACGAGTGGTATCCGACGAGCTGCACCATGAACGGGTAGCCGGACGTGGCCGCAGCAGCTGTGGTGAGGGCCTCGTCACCGATCGTGCCACCCGCCGCCTCGATGGGCACCCGCAGGGCTTCCGCGGACTCCTCGGGGCTGAGCGGATCCAACTGGGTCCTGGCGATGCGCTGGAAGAACGTCATGCCTGGGTCGGCCAGGGCTGTCTCCTCCATGGAGGGAAGGCCCGCGCCCACGAACATGACGGGCTTGCCGTCGATCTTGGCGACGTCCTGGAGGGCGTGCGCGAAATCGCGTAGGGCGGCGATGTTGGAGTTGTGGAACTCGTCGATGGTGATGAGGGCGCCCTTGGCATTGCGCCGCGCCTTGTCGGCCAGGTGTTCCATGGCGGCGAGCATCCTGGTGTGGACCGACAACTCCCTCGGCTCGGGGGCTTGGAAGGAAACGCCCGCGCCGCTGCCGAGCACGCTGACCTGTGCCGAGGAGATGTGGCGAGGTTCGGTGTCGGAGGCAAACGTCATCTGCTCGATGAGAGCATCGGCGAAGGTGGGCTCGGGCTTGGCTGTGACTCTGACGGTTGCCAGGCCGTTCTGCTCGGCCATGTCCCGTATGGCCGCGAGCAGGACGGTCTTGCCCGAGCCGCGAGGACCCTTGAGCAGCATGGAATAGTCCGGGTGGTCGGGGCCGGCGGACATGGCCGACCGACAGCGTCGCATGGCCACGTCGCGACCCGCGAGGGTGTGCGGCGGACGCCCGAAGGTCGGGCGGAACGGGTTGGGGTGCTGCACGGTCGCCTCCCCGGTACGGTCGCCTCCCCGGTACGGTCGCCTCCCCGGTACGGTCGCCTCCCCGGTACGGTCGCCTCCCCGGTACGGTCGCCTCCCCGGTACGGTCGCCTCCCCGGTCTCGCCGTTCAACCTACCACGCGTACTGACCATTCTGCAAAAGAAGCAAACGAGACAGTGCTGCCATCCCGCAAAGGAAGCAAACCGCGGTCACAGCGCGGCTTAGCGCGGCCTTGCGCCAACTTTGCGCGATTTCGCCGCCGTAGGCGGCGTTTCTGCTCACAGAACCCAGTGCGATTCGCTCTACGCAGCCAGCGCCGCCCTGCTGGGCGACGTTCTCGAACTCAACTACCCCACGGAGCTTCCCGACCCGTTTGTGGAGAGCTGAGGCGTCGGGCCTCGGCGGGTACTGGGGCTATGACGACACGCACGGCCGCGGCGTCCTCCCCCAGGGTTGGGAAGGCCCGGCCCTGCTCATGACCTGGCGATCACGGGCCGTACCAAGTGCACCGACAGTCGACGCGGTGGCCGCCGAGCCGTCGCTGCGGGCAAGCGACGATGCCGACCTGCTGGATCACGCCGCCGCCACCGGCCGCGTCCTGCTCACCGAGAACGTCGGCGACCACTCGGTGCTCGCAGCGCGCCGGTCGGCGGCGGGCGAGTCGCACGCGGGTCTGATCTTCACGAACCTGGACCGGTGCGGCACAGCGAGACCGAGGATCTGCTGCCGCTGTCGTGGTCCACGGAGCTGGTCGTTCTAGTTCGGCGCTACACTTACAATCGAATGGTGCGGACATGTGAGCAGCGCGAGTGGATAGACGGTCTCCCTCCAGGCAGCTACTTCCGTTCCGCCGACGTTCCGGGCAAGTCGCGGGGCGCCGTGAGCACGTTCCTCAGCCGGGAGGCGGCGAAACCGTCCTCTACCACGGCGTGTATCCGGCTCGGCGCCGATCTGTACTGGAGGCCGGTTCACGACGACAAGGGCCGGCCGCAGCGTCCGCACATCGACGACACCATCGGACCGATCGCGGGGACGGGCTACGGCGTCGCCGGCCATTCCGCCGGCTGCGTGACCGGCTGGCTGACACATGCTGTGGCACGGTTCGTGCCGATCGCCGTCGTCGGCGCGCCGTCGGCGACACGCCCCTTGCCGTACGTGAGGTTCCGCCGTAGAGCCAACCTGCGCCGCCGCGAGCTGAACCCCCTCGAGGTCGCCTATTTGGAGGCGGTCCGGTTCTTCGACGTCTGTTCGGAGATCGACTGGGACGAAGCACTTCGGATCTCCGCGGCGAGAGTCACCGACCACCAAGCGTTGCACCCCGAGTTGCTGTTGTGGGTGACCGAGGCGGAGCGCTGGAAAGGCGTCGCCCGTCTGCGCGAGCGCATGGCGGAGTTGTGCGCCGTGCTCTCGGGCGCCGCGCCTCCTGCGCCCACCGGGACGGACCTCGAACTGTGGCCGGGGCGTCCGCACGTGCTGCAGGCCGCCCATCTGCCGGCGCTGATGCTCAGCGGCAGAAACGGGCGAACCGTCTCGATGTCGCAGTTCGTGAAGGACTGGGCGCACTGGCCGGACAGACGCGGCGCCATGTGCGACCGGGAGCCGTTCGGGCCGAACCGTCTCGATTTGGCACGGATCGCCGCCACCGTGCACGCCCTGTGCGACCGTGACGCCGTCGTGATCCCCGACTGGGTGTGGCGGCACCGCTGGCACGAGGACATACGGATGGGTGGTCGTCGGCCCGTCTCCGAGCGAGATCGCCGCAACGGCCTCCCGGCATGTGCGTACCACGGGATCTGGTTCGGCGACGACCACATCATGGACCACCGGGTGCACGGCTTCTGGAGCCGGAAACGCGTCGCATGACAGAACGACCGCAATTCGACTTGGACCGCGTCCTCGAACTGTTCCAAGCTCTCGACGCGGAACTCGGCGACGGACCGCCGATGACCATCCATGTCGGCGGCGGCGTCGCGATGATGACGATTCGCCGCGACCGTTTCTCCGAAGACATCGACATCTTCGAGTCGAGGGTCCCGGACGAACTCCGCGCCGCCGCCGCAGTCGTCGGGAAGCGCGAAGGCCTTCCCGACGACTGGATCAACAACGCCCCGGCGAACCGCGGCCCCGACCTGGGACAGTTCGGGACAGTCACCCTGTTCTCCGGGCAGCGGCTCGTGGTGCGAACCTTCGACCTCGACGGGCTTCTCGCCACGAAACTTCTCGCAGGTCGCCCGAGAGACGAAGACGACACGCTCATCCTCATGGGACGCACAGGCAACACGACGCCGGCGGGCCTGCGACAACTGCTCGACGAATGCTTCGGCCAACAGCCGCACCTACGGGACGATCTGCACTGGGCACACCTCAACGTCGACGACATCTGCGAGGAATACGAAAGGCGCCACTCCGAACCACGCGGACCGACGCAGGGATGGTGACCGGTGTGGTGGTGACCGAATGTGTCACAGCGACCTCGGAGGCGTAGCCGCCATGCCCCGTGTCACACTCACCCCAACCAGACAACCGAACCCCCTCCCGTGCCCCATCAAACTCGTAGAGCCATCAAACTCGTAGAGCCGGACTTCGAGAGTGATGCCGTTGGCGCCGAGCAGGCATCCACGAACTCAGGGGAAGGCCAATGGCCACTCGAACTAGCCGTCGGGGCATCCATGGTGCCACCGAGGTTGGCAACGTCTGATGATGCGTCAGGCATCTTCCTTCCTAACGAATTCCTCGACAAGATCCACAAGGTCCCGGTCTGGATAGGCAGGTTGGCTCTGTTCGATAGCGTTGATTCAGGCACCGAGTTGGAGGAGCCCGAAGACAGCGGATCGGACACCGCCCAGGACGGCCATGAGGAGGGTGGGGCATGAACAGGCACACCCTTGGGGTGCAGTTCTCCACGCCGACCGACACGCCGTGGAAGACGCTCGTGCTGGAGGCCCACCCCGGGCCGAGGGCGCCCGCCGAGTACTTGGCGGAGGTCTTCAGCGCTGGACGGATCGAGCAGACAGAGGACGTCCACCTCCACGAAGTCGATCTCGGCGACGACGTGAAGTTCACCGTCGACGACAGTGCAGGTCTACGAGGGCGCCTGCGGCAACAGCGTCCGCCGGCCCCGCCGGAGGCGTCACGATGGCCGGGAGCGTTGCCTCGCGTCTCCGAACACGCACCGTCTGAGCGGGGGTTTCGGTAGAATGGGAGTGTGGGTGCCGGGGGATCGCAGGCCGGGAGTGGTCCAAGCCTGGCTTCCGTGCGGCCGGCGCTGTCCGCGGCCGAGAGGAGGATCCTCGCGGCGCTCTCCCGGCGCCCGCGCGGCCTCTATCCGGTCGCCTCGGTGGCCGCCGCCTCGGGGGTTGCCGAAGCCGACGTGCGCCCGGCGCTCGAACGCCTCGTCGAACTGGAACTCGTCACGGGCAACGAGGAGAACGTTCTGGCGAAGCCGGTGCGGAGCGAGATCGTGTGGAGGCTCGCCGTCGGCGACTCGTGGTTCGCGGTGGCGCCGGAGATCCGGTCGACTCGTCTGCCCGAGCCGCCACCCGAGGTGATGCCTGATCGTCTTCCCGGGAGGTTCCGGCACCTGTTCTGGTCCGGGGACCCCTCAGTGGTCCGCCTGCCGCGCGACGCCGCCTTCGTTGCCGAGCAGATCCTCGAACGCCACGACATCGGCGCTTGGGGCTGGGCGGTGTCCACCCTTCCGCGGGAGGCGCTGGAACGGGTCGCCGCCAAGCGGGTCACGTCGCCGGCCACACGAGCGATGATCCGCAACGCACTGGCCGAACGGGATGCCGTCGCTTGCTGATTACGCCGCCGTAGTCGGCGACGAGATCGTGGCGGCGTGGCCTTTCGTTGCCCGGATTGCCCCGGCGGGGAGCGTCCTCATGGGAGGAACGGCGCTGGCGATGAGATTGTCGCACCGGCGCAGCGAGGACCTCGACATCTTCACCCCGAACGAGTTCGACCCGGCACCGATGATCGCGGCACTGAATGAGGCGGGCAGGTTCGAGGCGGAGCAAGTATCCACGACGGACCTGCACGGGACGTTCAACTCGGTCAAGGTCGAGATCATGTGCACGCCTGGTTTGCAGGTCCTCGAACCTCCCCTCAGGGTGGAAGAACTGGACGTCGGGTCGGTGCACGACATCATGGCCATGAAACTGCGGGCCCTGGTAAGTCGAAGCAAACTGCGCGACTACTTCGACATCATGTGCATCGAGCAGCAGGCCGGGATCAGCCTGGAGGAAGGAATATCTCTCTACGCACGTAAATTCGGGCTTCGCTTGCAGGACTGGACGGTGCACACCATCGTCAGGGCGCTCGGCTACATGGAGGACATGGACGACGACCCCATGTTACGCAGCATGGTCGGCGAGAACGTGCGGGACAGCGTCGTGCACTACTTCGAGGCCAGGCATGCCCGTCTCGTGCGGTCATTCCAGCAGAGTCTGGATCGAGCAGCAGGACCGCGTGACATTCCCCTCTGATGGCTCTTGTGCCGTATCGAGTCCCTCAGCTGCGCGGCATTACCCGGCATTCTCCTCATGAGCGTCGCCGCCCTGCACGGCATCGAGTGGAGCGACCACCTGCAGCCGATGCGTGACGGCATCGCCCGCCACGGCCCGGTCCGCGAAGGCGTGCACGCCATGGTCGGCTACGAGGGAACCGAGACCCCCGCAGCCCGGCTCGGGGCGGATCAACGAGGCGTGAGACGCGACTTCCTCGACCGCTGGTGCCGCAACGACAGGGAGGCTCTCTGCGGCTATGACTTCGTGGTTCGTCGTGATTCGGAGATCACGGTGCCCACATGTCGAGCAGTTCGGTGGCGGCGAACCAGTGGCGGGCTCTGCCTGCGCGTGGTGTGGACACATCGGCCATCGGGGTGAGGATCCCGCAGGCGGCCAGGCTCGCGAGCGCGGTCCGGCCGCTGCGCTCGCTGACGCCGAGCAGTGCCGCTACGTCCTGGGCGCTCAGGACCGGGGACTCGGGCAGGCGCCTCAGCAGGGCGCGCGCCGTGTGGTCGGCTCGCAGTTCTGCGGTGGCGTCGTTCCACCGCACCAGGAGGTGGGTCGCCTGCTCCAAGAGGCGCTCAGTGGTCGCAGCGGCCCGCGTTGCGGTCTCGGCGAACCACCTCACCCACGGGTCCGCCCTGCCTTGTTCGAAGAGACGCAGTCCCGAGAGGTAACCGCCCCGATCGCGGGCGATCGCCATGCTCATGGGCGCCGTCGAGCGTGTCGTGACGCCGCCGCGTCGCAACGCTCGGCTGACGAGGACCCGACCGAGGCGCCCGTTGCCGTCGCCGTAGGGGTGGATCGCCTCGAACTGCGCATGCACCAGCGCCGCACGTGACACCGCATCGAAGCCGCCCCCGTCGTCGTCGGCGAAGGCGATGAGGTCGTCGATGAGTCCTGGGATCTCCGATGGCGGTGGAGGGATGTACGCAGCGTCGATGGGAGAGCCGCCACCGACCCATCCCAGCGCCGAGCGGAATGCGCCGACCATGTGGGCGGGGAGCCGGCCGTGGCGCATGAGGCGTTCGTGCCACCGGTGCAGCATCCCGACGCTCAGCGGCTCATCGGAGGTTCTCAGCGCGATGTCGATGACCGCCAGGTTGTCGGCGACCCACCCGGCGACGCCGCCTGCGCCCGTCCGCTCCGCGAGCAGCACCGATTCGATCGGCTCACGCAGGCCCTCGATTCCCGAAGAGGCCACCCCCTCGTGGCGCAGCAGCAAGCGTGCCAGCGGCTCCCACTCCGAAGGCAGCCCGGCGTCCGCCAGCCGCAGAGCGGCGACGGCGCGTTCGGCCGCGCGGGCCGTGGCCGTCGACAACGTGAGGTCCCGCTCCCCCAAAGACGCCGGCACCCACGCGCGGACCCGGCGGCCTCCCCAGTCGACCGCGACGCCACGCCCGCCGGAGCCCTCCGAATCCACAGCCATATCGGAAGATTACCCTATATCCTTCCGAAATATGAAGCGCTTCGAGCGTCCCACCGCGGCCCGTGCCGGCGACGCAGGATCCAAGCACCCATGGATTCCGGCCTCCGCCGGAATGACAACGAAACATGGTCGGGACATCACCCGGCGGTGAGCGGCCGCCATCCAACGCGCGACCACGGCAATGAGGATCACGACCCGCCGCAGCGACTACGGCCGGCGGGCGATGGGGTACATCGTCTCCCTGTGGAAGTCCTTCACCTCGGCGGCCAGCAGCACCATCCTGGCGATGCGCCAGCCGGCGCCGGTGCGCCGCATGCGGCAGTCGTACTGACCCCACAGGTAGCCGTCGGGTCCGCCGCTGCGGTAGCGGTGCCAGGCATACACGTAGGCGGTGACATCGGCCCTGTCGGAACCGTCGGGGCGGATGCGCACGTTGGAGATGTGGTGGGAGATGGCGGCGAAGAGTTCCCGCTGACCCCGGGCCACGGCGGCGACGAGGTTGCCGCGGCCGACGATGTCGGGGAAGTCGGGTCCATAGTCCACGACGGCGTCGTCGCAGAACAGCGCCCCCAGTTCCTCGGGCTCGTTGCGATCGAGGTGCCAGGCGTAGCCGTACAGCAGATCGGCAATGGCCGCCCGATCGTCGGAATCGAGCGACGCGGTGGGAAGTTCGTCGGCGGGCACGGTCGTCATCGGCACTTGGTCTAGTCGATGAAGCGACCCTGGGTTCAGGGTTCGGCGCAGCCAATGGCGCAGGCGAGTTCCGCGAGGTGCTGTCCCCTCCCTGCAGCCCCTCGGTTCGTGCGCTGCCGGGAGGGGCCGGGCGCGCCGCCTCCTGCTGGGCTTCAGGGAACGTTGTCAGTAGACAGGAAACATCATACAATATAAGGTAGATGATCTAGTTTGGAGGTCTTCAAGGCAGTGTCCCATGTCCACCCGGCATCGCTTGGCGGACCGGGTTGCGGCAGATCGGCCGAGGGTGCCGGGCCGGACTCGGGGGTAGCGCGCGCCGGCGGCGCCGCCTGAGCGGCCACCGAGATGGACGTAGAATGGAGTCATGAAGATGCGTGTCGGCCTGCACAGAGCAAGGATCCGCCTTTCGAGTTTGATCGGGAGCCTGGAGACGGACGATGTCGTGCTGATCACGCGACGCGGACGCCCGATCGCCCGCCTGACGCGCCCGACCGCAGGGGACATCCGGCCGAGGGGGCTCGGTTGCATGGTCGGCGAGAGCACGATCACCGACACCCCGTTGGAGTACTGGAAGGAGAGCGACGAGGAGGTCGCCAAGCTCTTCGGACTCTGAATCCCGACCGGCTACCAGCCCTCCTACTGGACACCCACGTCTTCGTCTGGTCGATCAGGGAACCGGAAAGGATCCTCCCGGGGGTCCAAGATCTCATCGAGGAGGCCGGGCGGGTCTGGGTCAGCCTGGTGGCGTTCTGGGAGATCATCATCAAGGAATCCACCCGCCGCCCCATGGTCGGCGATGCCGACGCCCACGGCTGGTTCCTCCGAGCGATGAGACGCTCAGGCTTTCACCTCCTGGCCATCCGCACCCCACACGTGGGGGCGATCCAGGGTCTGCCGCTGCACCACGGAGACCCGTTCGACCGGCTGCTGGTCGCGCAGGCCACCGTCGAGGACATACCGATCGTCACCGCCGACTCCAAGATCGACCTCTACGACGTCGAGGTGATCCGGGCGTCGTGATCCGCGCCTCGGACGACGTGTCACTCCCCTGCGGCGAACGCCGACGGGGTGCCGGAACCGACACCCGTCGGCACGGGCCATAATGCAGCCCATGCGCTTCGGATTCTGGCTCGACACCGGCAACACCTTCAACCACATGCAGCACGTCTGCCAGGTCGCCGAGGCGGCCGGCTGGGACAGCGTGTGGGCTCCCGACCACTTCATGCCGCCCCCGCAGGGCTACCCCATGAAGACGGGCTATCCCGACGGCCAGCCCGAGTTGGCCTCCGTGAACGAGTCTTGGGTGGTGATCGCCGCGCTCGCCGCCACGGTGCCCCGCGTCCGGCTGGGGCATCTCGTGGCGGGCAACACCTACCGCCACCCCACCGTCACAGCCAAGATGGCGGCCACCATCGATCAGATCTCCGGCGGACGCTTCGTGCTGGGCCTCGGCGCCGCCTGGCAGGAGAACGAGCACCGCCGCTACGGCATCGGCTACGGCACGGTGCGCGAGCGGGCAGACCGCCTCGAGGAGGCGTGCGAGGTCATCACGAGCATGTTCGCCAACAAGCGGACCGACTTCGCCGGGCGCTACTACCAACTCGAAGGTGCTCCGCTGGCGCCCAAGCCCGTGGGCCATCTCCCGCTCATGATCGGCGGCGGCGGCGAGCGACGCACCCTTCCCACGACCGCTCGCTTCGCCGACGAATGGAACACCTGGGGTTCGCCCGATCATCTGATCCAGAAGATGGCCGTTCTGGACCGCTGCTGCGCCGACATCGGCCGGGATCCGGGCGAGATCGAGCGCTCCGCCGCCCTTCTCGTGGACCTGCGCGACGAACCTGCCGGTTCTGCCGAACGCGCCGATGGGCTCGCCACAGCGCACCCCCACTTGATCGGAACCATCGAGCAGGTCACCGAGGACCTCGCGCGGTACGACGCCGCAGGCGTCCACGAAGTCATGATCCCCGACTTCAACATGGCCGCCGCCGAAACCCCCGACCTCCTCCAGCGCATCGCCACCGACATCATCCCCGAGTTCCGCTGACCGATGGCCGCGAGCCGCAATCGGCGCGCGGGCCGTTCGCACACAGCCGCAACCCGTAGAGAAGGCGCGAAGCGACGTTGTGATCGCGCGGCCGAGTACCCATCATGGCCGCAGTGAATGCAGTCGCGGGCCCTCCCCGCAACGTCGCCCCACCGGGGCTCAAGGGCCTGATCGTGGCGGACCCCGCCCCGCCCCTGACCGGTGGCGGCTGGCGGCACCCACCCGGACCGCCACAAGGGGAGGCGGGGACGCCGGGGGACGGCGCCGGCGCGATTTCGCCAGACGCGCCGCCGACGGCCACCGGCGGCCCCGCCGGGCAGGAACCAGCGGCTCTCCAGTGCCGCGGGCTGCAGGAGCCGCGCTAGTAGCTTGCTGAGCGGTGGTGTGAACCGCCGCCGGACGCGAAGCTCCCCCTCCCGAAACCCGACCTCGCATGCTGTTTCCCACCTTCACGTTCGCCCTCTTCTTCGTGGTGGTGCTGACGGTGGGGTGGCTCATACCGGGGCGCCGCGGCTGGTGGAAGTTGTTCATGCTGGCCGCCAGCTACTTCTTCTACGGCTACTGGGACGCCCGTTTCGTGGGGCTCATCGTGGCCTCGACAGTGGTGAATCAGGTGGCGGCGACGTGGTTGGCCCGCTTGCAGCGCCCGGGCGCCCGGCGGGCCATCGTGAGCGTGGCGGTGGGCGCCGACCTGGCCTCGCTGGGGTTCTTCAAGTACGCGGGGTTCTTCGTGGACAGCGCCGAGGCCGCGCTGGAGGGCCTGGGGGTCGCCGCCAACCTGCCGCTGCTGAACATCATCCTGCCGGTGGGGATCTCGTTCTTCACGTTCCAGGCCATCAGCTACGTGCTCGACGTGTACCGGGGCGATGCCGAACCGGCCAAGCCGCTGGACTTCGCCGTCTACCTGGCGTTCTTCCCCCAACTCGTGGCGGGGCCGATCGTCCGGGTCCACGAGTTGATCCCGCAGCTCAACGAGCCGCGAGCCTTGCGCCACACCGACTTCACGCGGGCGGTGACGCTCATCGCCGCCGGCCTTTTCAAGAAGATGGTCGTGGCGACCTATCTCGCCGAGGCGCTGGTGGACGACGTGTTCGCCTTCCCGGATCGATTCTCCTCGCTGGCGGTGCTGCTGGGGGTGTACGGCTACGCCGTGCAGATCTACGCGGACTTCAGCGGCTACACCGACATCGCCATCGGGGTGGCGCTCCTGATGGGCATCCGGCTTCCCGACAACTTCGATCAGCCCTACCGGGCCGCGACGATCCAGGATTTCTGGCGCCGCTGGCACATGTCGCTGTCACGCTGGTTGCGGGACTATCTGTACATCCCCCTCGGCGGCAACCGGGGCGGTTCCTGGCGCCGGGACCGCAACCTGCTCCTCACGATGCTCCTCGGAGGCCTGTGGCACGGCGCCGCTTGGACGTTCGTGCTGTGGGGCGCCTTCCACGGCCTCGGCCTGCTCGTCGAGCGCCGCCTGGGGGTACGGCTGCCCGGCATCGCCGCCCGGCTGGTCACGTTCCACTTCGTCTGCTTCGGCTGGATCCTGTTCCGCGCCGAGTCGCTGAGTGCCGCCGGCGACGTGCTGGGGCGACTGTTCAGTGGGTCGACGACCGGATCCAGCGACTTGACGTGGGTGCCGGTCGCTCTGATCGGAGCGATGCTCGCCTCGCACTTCTGGCCGCGGGCCGCCAGCGAGCACAGCATCAGGGCCGCCAGCCATCTCCCCGTGCTCGTGACCGCTCTGGGGTTCGCCTTCTGGCTGGTGGTCCTCGAGCAGTTCGGACCGGAGGGCGTGGCGCCCTTCATCTACTTCCAGTTCTGAGCGATGTCCCGCCGCCCGCCGCCCGCCGACTCCCCACCGCCCCCCGGAAGCCCCCCGCGCCCGCCCCGGAGGCCATCGCCGGGGGCGCCGTCGCGCCGAGCGTCCGGAGCACCCGGACCAACTCGGAGCGAGCCTCCCGCCGGGGGCCCGAAACCGCCCCACGGAGCATCGTCGGGCGAGCCGCCGCCCTGGCCTCCCATCCGGCCCGTGGCGGCGAGCGGACCGCGGCGCGACCGGCGTAGGCCGTTGCGTCCCCGCCAGATCATCCTGGCTGTGCTCGTGGCCCTCGGGGTTGGCGCGCTGCTGGGCTCCGGCGCCCTCGTGGGCCTCGCCGAGCGCCAGCCCCTGAGTACCCAGCGTGACGTGGCGCTGGGTGCCGCCAAGGTGGCCGACCGCGCCGCGCACCTCCTGTCATTGAACCGCCCCGCCACCGAACTCGCCGCCGCGCTCGACGGCACCGAGGAGGTCTACGACGTCGAGGCGTTGATCGCCCGAGCCCGGGCGACCGCCTCGGCGGCACCCGAACCCCCGCCCGAACCCGACGGCGGCCGGGAGGAAGAAGCGACCGTCCCCGCAGGCGCCGGCGAGACCGCCGCGGACACCCCGGCCGAACCCGACGAGAGCAATCCGGGTGCGGGCCCACCGCAGGACGGGATCATCACACCGCTCGAGGGAGTCGACTGCGTTCCCGAGGACGACGCCGCGCCACAACCGACCACCGACGACGAGAACGAACCCCCGGCGCAGGCGGACGGGCACGACGATCCCGACACCACCGACACCACAACGGGGCCGGCGGGCTCCGACGACTCAAGCCCGACAGAGGGCTCCGGCGAGGAGACCGGGGCCGGTGCGCCGACGGGACCGACCCGAACCGCCGACGCCGGCGAGCAGTCGCGGGACACCGAGATCGATACTCCCGCCTCGACCGGTGGCTCGACCGGAGCGCCAGACGCCGACCGGTCTGGGGCAAGGGGGGACCCGGACGATCCCATCACCGGCGATCCGGGCGACGGCGAGCCCGACGAGATCCCCGGAGATGTGACAACCGGGGGCAGCGCCGAGCCCTCCGATCCCACGGATTGCCCGCCCGGCTACGTCCCGGCCGGCCTCGCCGAGGAGCCCGAACCGTCCACGGATGCGACCAGCCGGCAAGAGGCCGACCCCACGGCCGCAGAGACCACGACCCAGGACGAGGTCAGCGAGCCGCCCCTCTTCGACGCCCCCCGAGTCCCCCACGAGGACCATCGCCTGGAGATGTACGTCGGCGGCGACTCCATCAGCCGCGACCTGGGTGAGGGCCTGGCACGGGTCACCCCCGCCGACCTCGTGCAAATCGACCTCGACCAGCGTCCGGCCACCGGACTGTCACGCCCGGACTTCTTCGACTGGTCGCAGCACCTCGCCGGAGTGCTGACCGAGAGCCTGCCCGACGTCATCGTGGTCCTCTTCGGCGCCAACGACTTCCAGAACGTGGAGTACGAGGGTGAGATCCTGGACCGCTTCGGCAACAAGTGGCTGGACCTCTACCGCGAGCGCGTCGACCGGATCATGACGCTGCTGAGCCAGCCGGATGTCCAGACGGTGTGGGTTGGCCAGCCTCCGGTCCGCGAGTCGCGGCTGTCGGGCGGTCTGGCCCGCATGAACGAGGTGTACAAGGAGGTGGCCGCCGGGCATCCCCAGGTCACGTTCGTAGACACCTGGGCGCTCTTCAGCGACGCCGAGGGCGGCTACGCCGACGAGATCGACGGCGTGCGGCTGCGCCGCGAGGACGGCGTCCACCTGAACATCGCCGGCGGGAATCGCCTCGCCGAGGCGGTCTGGGATGTGATCGGCCCAGCCTGGGGGCTGGAGTGATGACCGGCGCCGGTTGGGTTATTCCCCGGAGTCCGTCAGCTAAGGTTCGCCCATGACCGACATCCTCGTGTACCACAACCCCGGTTGAGGCAGTTCCCGCACCACTCTCGATTTGCTGCGGGAGCGAGGCGTCGAGTTCGACGTCGTTCAGTACCTCAAGAATCCCCTCGACCGCGACGACCTGGAGACCCTGCTGACGATCCTGGAGAACGATCCGTCCGACCTGGTGCGCCGCGACAAGTATTTCGGTGATCTCGGGCTGACCGACGAGGACGCCCGGAGTCCCGAGCAGGTCGTCGGCCTGCTGGTCGCGCACCCACGGCTCATGCAGCGACCCGTCGTGGTTCGCGGCGAGCGGGCAGTGATCAGCCGGCCGCCGAAGACCGTCCTCGGGTTGCTCTGACATCGCGCCGCGCGAAGGCCCAGCCGGGGCGCCGATGAACCCTCGCCAGGAGAGCCCCACACTCGTCGTCGAGGACCTGCGCACGTCGTTCGCCACCGACCGGGGCGAACTCAAGGCGGTGGACGGCGTGTCGTTCAGCGTGCACAGCGGCCGGACACTGGGCGTCGTGGGCGAGTCGGGTTCGGGCAAGTCCGCCACCGCGCGCTCGATCATGGATCTCCTGCCGCCCGGCTCGTCGCAGAGCACCGGTCGGGTCCTGCTCGATGGCCGTGACGTCCGCACGCTGAGCCGCAAGGAGACCCGTCACGTCTGGGGCGTGGAGGCGTCCATGGTCTTCCAGAATCCGATGACCTCGCTGAACCCGGTGATGCAGGTCGGCCGGCAGATCGCCGAAGGGCTCCGCTACCACCGCAACCTCTCGCGCGACGCCGCCACGCGCCGGGCGCGGGAACTAATGGAGCAAGTCGGCATCGCCGACCCCGACCGGCGACTGCGGGAGTACCCGCACCAGCTCTCCGGCGGGATGCGGCAGCGGGTCATGATCGCCATCGCCCTCGCCTGCGAGCCGAAGCTGCTGATCGCGGATGAGCCCACCACGGCGCTGGACGTGACCGTCCAGAAGCAGATCCTGGACCTGCTGGACCGGCTGCGCCGGCAGCACCGGATGGCGATGATCCTCATCACGCACGACCTCAGCGTGGTGGCAGGACGAGCCGACGACGTCATCGTCATGTACGCCGGACGGATCGTGGAGCGGGCGCCGACGCTGCAACTCTTCACGGCGATGCGCCACCCCTACACGAAGGCCCTGTTCGAGTCGATCCCGAAGGTCGCCCACCCCAGCCACACGCGGCTGCGGATCATCCAGGGACGCCCGCCCGACCTGGCCACCCTGCCGCCCGGTTGCGCCTTTGCGCCGCGCTGCACGCATGCGCAACCGCGGTGCCTCAACGAGACCCCCTCCCTCACCGGAACCGCCGCCACCGACCACCGCTTCGCCTGCTTCTACCCCGCCGACACAGCCGAGGGCGAGCGCGCCCTCGCCGCCAATCGAGCCGCCGGGCGGACCGCGGCCGGTCTGGTACTGGTCAACGAGCCTGCGGGCGACGATCGAGGAGTTCTCTGATGGCCGGCGTCGGCACCGCCCACCTGCGACCCGCCGACGAGGTGCTCCTGCAGGTCACCGACCTCCACGTGGAATTCTCCGCGGGCCGAGGGCGCAAGGTGAGCGCCGTGAGCGGCGTCAGCTTCGACGTGGCCGAGGGTGAGACCCTGGGACTGGTCGGCGAGTCCGGCTGCGGCAAGTCCACGACCGCCCATGCGGTGCTGCAACTCCCCCACCCCACGTCGGGGCAGGTCGTCTTCGACGGCGTGGACCTGACGACGCTGCGAGGCGAGGAACTGCGGCGGGTCCGCACGGGTCTGCAGATGATCTTCCAGGACCCGATCGCCTCGCTGAACCCGCGTCGCCAGGTCAGCGACATCGTGCGCGAGGGACTCGACATCTGGCCCGAGCGCCGCGGCCAGGGCTCGGACGTCGACAGCGGAGCGGGCACCGGTACCGGGCCCGGCGGGAGCACCTCGGCCACCGACCGCGTGCGCGCCGTCCTGCACAGCGTCGGAATGGACCTCGACGAGGTGGGCAACCGCCGCCCGCACGAGTTCTCCGGCGGCCAGTGCCAGCGGATCTGCATCGCCCGAGCGCTGGCACTCGACCCGCGGGTCCTGATCTGCGACGAGCCGGTGTCAGCCCTCGATGTGTCCATCCAGGCCCAGATCCTGAACCTCCTGGAGGACTTGAAGGACCTGTATCGCCTGACCATGCTGTTCATCGCTCACGACCTGGCGGTGGTGAAGAGCATCAGCGACCGGGTCTGCGTGATGTACCTGGGCCGGATCTGCGAGATCGGACCGACCGATGCCATCTTCGACGGCCCCGCTCACCCCTACACGGAGGCCCTGCTGGCGTCGATCCCCCAGCTCGACCCGGGCGGCGCGACCGCCGAGGAGGACGCCATCCGCGGCGACCCGCCCTCGCCCTTCGACGCGCCCTCAGGCTGCCGCTTCCGCACGCGTTGTGACCGGGCAACCGAGTTCTGCGCCGAGGCGGTCCCCGAACTGCGCGCTACCTCGCCGGGGCGATTCGTCGCCTGCCACTTCCCGCTGACAGGAGAACCGACACACACGGACGCCCGGCCGGACGGCAACGCCGCCGGCGTCCCGGATCCCGCGGCCACCGCTTCGCCATAGCCGACGCCGGGATGAAGATTCAGCGCATGGGCGAGCGCGAGTTCATCGCGTTCATGGCAGCCCTCACCGCCAGCACAGCCCTCGGCATCGACGTGATGCTGCCCGCTCTGGGAGAGATCCGGGCCTCCTTCGGGCTGCCGGCGGACTCCACCACGCTGTCGTGGACGGTCACCCTGTACCTGCTTGGCCTGGGCTGCGCTCAGTTGTTCTTCGGGCCGATCGCCGACCGGTTCGGCCGCAAGCCGGCACTGTTCAGCGGGCTGGCCCTCTACGCCCTCGGCGCGGCAGGAGCCGCGCTGGCTCCCTCGCTGCAGTTCCTCCTGGTCAGCCGTTTCCTCTGGGGCGTCGGCGCCGCCTCACCGCGGGCTGTTGCGCTGACCATCACCCGCGACGTGTACGTGGGCGACCGGATGGCCCGGGTGCTGTCGTTCGTCATGGCCGTCTTCCTGATCGCGCCGATCCTCGGACCGGGGTTCGGTGAGTTGCTCCTGCTGAGCGGATCGTGGCGATGGGTGTTCGGATTCTCGGTCCTGACGGCTGCCTCGCTCTCGTTGTGGCTCTTGCGGCTCGGCGAGACGCTGGATCCTCGCAACCGGCTGCCGCTCGAAGTGCGCCGCCTCGCGCAGGCCTTCCGCGCCGTCGTCGCCAACCGGGAGACGCTGGCCTACGGCTTGGCGTTGACGTTCGCTCTGGGTGCATTCCTTGCCTATCTCGCCGGATCGGAGTTGCTGTTCGACGACGTCTACGGCCGCGGTGACCAGTTCGCCCTTCTCTTCGGAGCCGGCGCGGCCGTCATGGCGGTGGCAGCACTCGGCAGCGCGCGAACCATCAGGCTGGTGGGCACCACCAGGATGCTCCGAAGCGCATTGGTGGGCTACCTGCTCGCAGGAGCGGCACTGACCGCAGCGTCGATGGCGGCCGACGGCCGCCCGTCCTTCTGGTTGTGGTGGATGCTGCTCACCGTCCTCAACGCCCTGCACGTGGTTATCGTGCCGGCCTGCAACACCCTGGCCATGACCCCGATGGGTGAGATCGCCGGAACCGCCGCGGCGGTGATCGGGGCCTTCTCGATGGGCGTCGGCTCCCTACTGGCGTCGCTCACCAGCCGGTTCGGTCAGGGATCAGTGACACCGCTGTCGCTGGGGTACCTGGGGTACGGGACCCTCGCCGCGATCTGCATCCTGTGGGCCACGAGCAGGGCTGCGGCAAGGGATCGAGCCGGTTAGCGTGCGCGCATGGAATTCTCGGGCAAGTCCGTCGTCGTGACCGGAGCCAGCCGGGGCGTCGGCAAGGCGATTGCCGTCGAGTTGGGCCGTCGCGGAGCCATGGTGGTCTGCGCCGCCCGCGCCAGCGCCGCGAACCCGCTGCGACTGCCCGGCACCGTCGACGAGACCGCCCGAGCGGTCACCGAGGCGGGGGGCGTCGGCTTGGCGGTGCCCTGCGATTTGACCAGCGACGATGACATCGCCCACCTGTTCGACGTGACCCTGGAACACTTCGGCCGGCTGGACATGCTGGTCAACAATGCGGCGGTGACCTTCGGCGGCGACCTGGACATCCAGATGAAGCGATTCGACGTGCTCATGCGCATCAACGTGCGCGCGCCATTGGTCGCCACCCGTCTCGCGCAGCCGCACCTGGCGGCGAATCCCGACGGGGGACGCATCCTGAACGTGGGCTCGGTCACCGCAACCGGCTACTTCCCCACGATGATGACCTACGGTATGTCGAAGGCTGCGCTCGAGCACCTCACGGTCACCTCCGCGGCGGTGCTGCGGGCCAGCAACATCGCCGTCAACTGCTACCGGATCGACGTCCAGGTGGCCTCGGAGGGCTACATCATGAACGCGCCCGGCGCCGATCACTCCGCCTGGGCCGACACCGCCACCGCAGCCGACGGAGCGGTCTGGATGCTGAGCCGGCCCACGGGCTGGACGGGGCGGATCGTCCCCATGCTGGCGCTGGCGGAACACGTGCCCGCCATCGCCGGGCTGGGCCAGGAGCCGTTCACCCCGACAGGACGCTGGACACTGGCAGGAGCAACCCGGGACACGCTCGACCCGTAGCGGTACCGGCAGCGGTGCCGTGACCAGCCGATTAGTTTGGTTCCATGAACTTCTCGGGCAAGTCGGTCATCGTGACCGGCGCCAGCCGCGGCCTGGGCAAGGCCATCGCACTGGAACTGGGCCGGCGCGGGGCAATGGTGGCGTGCGTCGCCCGCGCCACCGACGAGAACCCCATGGCACTTCCCGGCACGGTGGACGAGACCGCCCGCCAGGTGACCGATGTGGGGGGCCTTGGTTTGGCCGCGCCCTGCGACCTCGCCCGCGACACCCAGATTCTCGGCGTGTTCGAGAGCGTGCTCGAGCGATTCGGCCGACTCGACATGCTTGTCAACAACGCAGCGGTGAGTTTCGCCGGTGATCTCGACATCGAGATGAAGCGCTACGACGTGGTCATGCGGGTGAACGCTCGGGCTCCTCTACTCACGTCTCGCCTCGCCCGCCCGTACCTGGGTAGAGGGTCAGGGGGAGGACGGATCCTGAACATCGGCACCAGCACCTCCAGCGCCTACTTCCCCGATGCAATGCCGTTCGGCATGTCCAAGGCCGGCATGGAGTACCTCACGGTCTCGACGGCGGCGATCCTGGAGAAGGAGAACATCGCCGTCAACTGCTACCGGATCGACTGGCCGGTGGCGACCGAGGGCAACCTCTCGAACTTCCCCGACGCCGACCACTCGACCTGGGTCGACCCCGCTACGGCGGCCGACGGGGCAATGTGGATGCTCGAACAGCCCGTGGACTGGACCGGTCGCATCGTGTCGATGCTGGAGTTGGCCGAGCGCGTTCCTTCCATCGCCCGCCTGGGTCGCGAGCCGCTCGCGCTGCGCGGCCGCTGGACCCTGGCCGCCGCCCGCCGCGACATCGAGGAGTCGTAACGACGGATGCGGCGACGCCCGCTATTGGCGGCCAGACTTGTTCTTCGAGGAATTGAATTGTTCAGTCGGATTCTGTGAAGTATAGTGTGAAATATGTCAGACGCACTCGATGTACCGACCCCGTTCGGTCAGCCGGTCGAGGAGATCGCCCTCCCACAGGCTCCGCTGATCGCTGTCGTTGCCCAGATCAGGTTCCCGCCGATCGCGTCGATAGCCCGCGAGGAGTTCATCGGGCCGTTCCAGGAACGCATCAGGCAGCAGTTTCCCGTGCTGCGCCAAGAGCGGGAAGTAAGCGTCGTGCTCACTCCGTCAGGGGTGAGTCCCGGTGGCGATCCCAGGCCCATCTGGCGCTTCCTCGACCGCCCACAAGACCCGGAATGGAAAGTTTCGTTGGCCTCATCCTTCGTATCGCTCGACACATCCAACTACGAGAGCAGAGCCGACTTTCTCCGCCGGCTGCGCGCCGTGCTCAACGCCCTCGCCGCCACCGTCGCCCCGTCCACGAGCGATCGGATCGGCATTCGCTACGTGGATCGCGTCCAGCTCGATGACGCCGACGTCGACTTGAAGGAGTTGATCAAGCCCCAGGTGCTCGGCATGACGACTGTCGATCCGGGCGGGGAAGCTAATCTTGCACACAGCATCTCGGACACCGAGTTTCAACTGGGGGAAGCAACCCTCCATGGACGATGGGGACTGATTCCGCCCGATACACAACTCGACCCCCTGCATGGCGACGCCGTCGGTACACCGTCGTGGATTCTGGATCTCGACATGTACACGAACAAGATCAGCGACTTTGATGTAAACCGGCTCACATCGGCCACGGAGGGGTTTGCGGCACACATCTACCGGTTCTTCCGTTGGGCCGTGCGTCCGGCACTGCTACGCCGATATGGCGGTTCTGTATGAATCCGACTGCTGCGCTCGCATGGCGACGAGATCTACCAACCGGGTCCAACACGTCGCCGATTGAGGAGGAGACGAATGTCCTGGTCGTGTGGACGACAGCCGGCACAAGCGGTCGCGCTGCATTCGATGACAGGAGATTCAATCATCTCCTGCTTCTCGTGCCAGGCACAACAGATGGTCGACTGCACGTGAGCGATCCACCGGCCAGTCAGATGGCGCTCGCAGAACTCAGAAGCATCACCAATCTGACATGGACGCAACTCGCACGAGCGCTGGGTGTGCAGCGCCGTTCCTTGCACTTCTGGGCGCAAGGCGAGCGCCCCAGCGCGTCAAATCTCGAACGCTTAATGCAGTTCGTCAGGATCGTGAGAACTGTCGACCGCGGTAATCGGGCTGAAACGACGCGGTTCTTGATCGAGCCTCAAGATGAGCGGCCATCCCCCTTTGATCTTCTGTGCGAAGGCAGGATTGACGACGTGTTGGCGCTCGTGCAGCCGCGCGGAGACCAGCAGGAGTCTCGCCGTGGTAGAAGACGCCCTCCCGCGCTCTCTCGAGAACAGCGTTCCCGTCGACGCGGACTCCCGCCCTTGGAGCGACTCGATGCCATGCACAACCTCACCCCTCTCGAAGCCGGCCGACTCATCGCCTCGATCGCAATCACGAATCGCGTGGACTAGCCGATGGCATTCACCCCTAGTACCTCTCTCGTTGGACGCGTGAATTCGCACACGCGACTATGGCGCCAAGGCGACATCGTTGACTTAGGTGCAATCGCGTGGCTCGCGACACCCGGAGCGGCCCTGACGCTCCAGAGCGCTGATGCAGAGGGTAACGAGTTGAGCTGTGTCATCGCCGAAGCCGACCGACTGGCGATCGTCTCCCAGACCTGCGACATCGTAAGGGACTGTCAGGCGCGTCCATTCTTACTGCTAGCGCCCGTTGTGACGCTGGAGGAGCCCGCGGCTGGGGAAGCGAGGAGAGGCAGCCGGCCGCGATTCGTGCCCATCCCCGGCATCGGCGCGAACGCCTTCGTAGACCTCGACCGCGTAGTCACGATCGAGAAATCCGTGATCCTGGATACTGAGCCAACACGTGGCCTAACTGACGAGGGCTCGCAGCGGCGCTTCGGCCTCGGCATTGCTCGAGTGTTTAGCCGGTTCGCGTTTCCCGATGATCTCGTTATTGCAGTCCGGGGACTCGTGGCTCGCGCGAGAGGCAAGCACGGGAGAGACAGCGTAGAGGGCCGCGCTCTAGGAAGCCTCGAGGAGGTCCGTGTCACCGGATCGCCATCGTGGGGTGCATCAGAAATCGATGTGTTCGTTACGTTCGCGCCGTCCACTCGCCAAGACGCGGAGGACGTAATGTCCGAGGAGGAATGGGACCGAATCGTCGACGGATGGATACGGCGGACCGAACCCTTCGGAGTTGTCAAGTCTGTCGACGGGGCAATGATCCCACTCGACGAGCTAACAGCCCGGGAGTACATCGATAGTGATGTCCTAGATCTTGACTATCTCAGTTGGGGACCTGGGAACACCGGCTGAACAAATCAAAGTCTCAACACGTACCTACAGGTGCACTACTCAGACGACCGGGACACTGTCGATGACGGGCATCGCCCAGAGCCCGATTCGGGGCAAGTAACGCACCCTCGAAGTCGGCGTTGCTAGAGTCGGCACTCCCTTGACGCGGTACATCCGCCGAGTGGTGTGGTGACGGGACTCGTGCCGCTGACGCACCGTCCTCACTACTCGCCGTCACGGCCCAACAGGGCGGACATGACGGCCAAGGCGCGGATCCCGCCCCAGACGGTCGTCAAGTGCACCAAGTACTGCCCGGCGGCCAAGGTCGCGTCGGCACGGGTAATCAGTTCGGCCCGCACGTCGTCGGGGAGGCCGCCCTGGTCCAACGCGTTGTTGAACGCACCCCACCGGTCGAGCACACCCATGTCGGCCAAGCCGATAAAGGCGCGCAGAGTGTCTTCGTCCAGACGGCCAATTTGGTCCAGGAGTTCCACCGTGTCCTCCTCCAAGCCGCCACGGTGAACGTGCAGTTTGCGGAGAACGGCCAACTGGAACGCCGACCGCGCAGGATCGAGACCGACCAGATCATCAGCCGGAAGGTCGGACCGGTCGGCGGCAGAAAGAGCAGTCGGGTCGTCGACGGACAGGACCGCCAAGGCCTCAGTCGCCGACAGCTGAGACAGGTGATGCAGGACGTCCTCGCCCACGCCGCCCAAGAGCCACAGGGCGCGCAGCGTGCCGGCGTCCGGCAGGGCGCCGGGGGTTCCAGCCCGCATCGTCAACTCGCTGACGGTTTGAAGGTCCGCGTCGGACACACCGGCCAGGTCCGCTATGGCGTACACGGCGGCCAGCTCGTTGCCGCGGTAACTCGTCACAAACGGATTGCACAAGAAAGACACCGTGTCGGCATCCAGCACGCCCAGGCGGTGCAGACCCGCCAGTGTGTCGGCGGGCAGGGTACCGACGCGGGCGAGGACTTCGAGACGGGCCGCGTGGCCCCGCCGGCCCAGCATGCGCAGAATGGTCAGGTCGGTTGCGTCCAGCATTGCCAGGCGTTTCAGGATTGACACGTCGGCATCCGTCAGAGCGCCCAAGCACCGCGCGGCCTCCGCGGAGGTCGATCCCCACTCGCCCAGACCGGCGGCAGGCAGGATGCTCAGGCGCCGGAGAATCTCACGCTTGTCGGCAGGAAGGGCCGCCAGAGTCTCGGCGGCGCGGGTCTTCAACTCGAACCCCAGCTGTGCCCAGCCGCCGTCCTGGCCGGCGGTCCGCTCGGCTTCCCTGGATGCCATCCGGGCGGACAAGTTGGCCAGATCGATTGCCGCTTCGGCGGACAGAGCGGTCAGCGTGGCCGGAAGGGCGGCCGGGAGGTTGGCCAGACCGGCGGCGGCACGGTCGGCCAGCGCGGCCAGCTTGTCGGCCGGGAGATCCGCCAGCGCGTCGAGCACGTTCGGGTCGGTCAGCACGCCGGCCGCCGGGTGGGCCAGGGCGGCCAGATCTCCCAGACGGCCCAGGGATCCCAAACCGTCCAGCGCATCCCGCGTCTCAGCGACGAAGCGCCGAAGGTCTGCCCGCAGCCGAGCGGGCAGCATGGCGTCCACCGTGTCGGGCTCCAATCCGGCCAGCGAGTCAACAGGCAGGGCCACCAGACGGCCCAGAACGTCCTCCCCGGGTCGGGGCAGATGGTCGCCGGTCACGACCGGCATCTTACCGGCATACCACCGATATACAATTTTCTATTAGTCTATAATGTTCTAATAGCTATCCAGTATTGTTCATAATTTATATATAAGACCACTTCTCTGGTGGGTGTCGGGCGCTGACGAGTCGCCGGACCGATCCATATCCACGGAACAACCACGTCGATGATTTGCGCCGCCCCGACGTTCCCGGAGATTGCAAGCTACTTGGCTTTCCGGATTCACGGAGCGGTACTCGTGGCGCACAACCTCCCCTTCGATTCCCGGATGCTCACCCAAGAGTTCAACAGAGTCGGGATCGACTTCCACCCCGGCAGAGGAATCTGTACCCAAGCCATCACAAGACAGAAGCTCAAGGTGGCGTGCCGACTTCGAGGTATCGACTACGCCGATCAACACGCAGCGCTCGCCGATGTCCGCGCTACCGCTGAACTGCTCCGACGCGTCGCACCGGGCCGAAGCGGCGCCCCTGCCACTGCGCGAGCGTTCGACACCGAAGCCCGGCGCCCACGGATACTGAGTCGTCACGCGGCATCCAGCTGACCCATCTCCTACCCTCAAGAGAGACAGGAGCCAATTCGCAAGCAGGCGCCCGCGACGTCTCTCACGGACGTCGAGCGGCCGGCAGGTGTCTACGCCGACGGCACCACCATGGGGACGATCATGGGGCGGCGCTGGGAGCGGTTGGCCACGAGCGTGCCCGCGGTGCGGCGCACCACCCGGCGCACGTCGGCGGACTCGGCCCCGGGCTCGTCGCGCAGGAAGTCGCGCACGGCGCCGGCGATCGCCTCCTCCATCTCCACCTCGAGGGGGTCGGCGTCGGACTCGTCGAGCCAGCCCCGGCTGGTGACCCGCGGCTCGCCGACCAGGGTGGCCGCGTCGAAGTCCACGACCGCGGTGGCCACCACCACGCCCTGGTGGCCCAGGATCAGCCGCTCGCCCAGCACACCCCTGTCGGGCCCGCTGAACGGTCCGTGCACGAGCACGTGATCACCTGCGAGCACAGCGGGTTCGATCCGTAGGCCGCCGTCGGCGAGCACCACCTGGTCACCGTCGCGAGCCAGCAGCACCCGCTCGGCCGGCATGCCCAACCGGCGTGCGAGAGCGGTGTGCGCCCGCAGATGACGCAACTCGCCATGCACCGGCACGAACCACTCCGGAGACGCCGCCTGGTGCAGCGCCGCCAACTCGTCCTGGCGCCCGTGCCCCGAGGTGTGGATCTCGATCTCACCGGAGTGCACCACCCGGGCGCCACGCTCGATGAGGTCGTTGATCATGCGGCTGACCCGGGTCTCGTTGCCGGGGATGGGGTTGGAACTCAGCACGACGGTGTCGTCGGGGCCGATCTCGATCCAGCGGCTGTCGCCTGCGGCCGCCGAGGCCAGCGACGAGCGCTCCTCGGCCTGCGATCCCGTGGAGATCACGCACAGCTCGCCGGGCGCCATACTCGCGGTCTCGGTAATGTCCACGAAGGCGCTGTCGGGCGCCCGCAGCAGGCCCAGTTCGCGACCGAGTGCCACGTTCTTCTTCATAGAGAGCCCGAGTGTGGCCACGCGCCGGCCGTCCGCGACCGCCGCGCTCACGATCTGCTGCACCCGGTGCAGGTGGCTGGCGAAGCACGCCGTCACGATGCGCCGCCCCTGCTGTGCGGCAAACACGCCGGCCAGCACGGGACCGATGTGGCTCTCCGAGCGCGAGCTGCCCGGCTGCTCGGCGTTGGTCGAGTCGGCCAGCAGCAGGCGTATACCCGGATCGGAGGCGATGGCCCCGATGCGGGCCAGGCCGGTGCGGCGGCCGTCGACGGGGAAGAAGTCCAGCTTGAAGTCGCACGAGTGCAGCAGCACCCCTTGCGGCGTGCCGATGGCGGTGATGACACCGCCGGGCACCGAGTGTGTGACGGGGATGAACTCGCAGTCGAAGGGGCCGATGCGCCGCGTCTCGCCGTCGCCGACCGGGATCAACCGAGCCCGGTCGGCCAGTCCGGACTCGACAACCCGCCGTCGCGCCAGCCCGAGCGTGAAGGGCGTGCCGTAGATGTCGCAGCGCACCCTGGCCAGCAGGTGGCTCAACGCCCCCACGTGGTCCTCGTGGCCGTGGGTGGCGATGCAGCCCACCACCTTGTCGGCCCGCTCGAACACGTAGGAGAGGTCGGGCAGGACCGCATCCACGCCGGGCCGGTCGTCACCGGCGAACATCAGCCCGCAGTCGAGCAGCAGAAGCGAATCGCGGGTCTCGATGGCCGCGCAATTCCGGCCGATGTCACCCAGCCCGCCGAGGAAGGTGACCCGGACCTCGTCAGCCAAAACCGAGTTCCCGACCCAACTGCGTGGTCGCCAGCACGGCCCGGGCGTCAGCCGCCAGGCCCGCGGGCTCGGCGTTCATGGGGGGACGGCACGGGCCGGCAGGGCGGCCGAGCACCCGCAGGAGCGCCTTGGTGGGAATCGGGTTGGGTGCCGCGTCACCCGTCTCGTAGTCGAACGACGGGCCCATTGCCGCGTTGATCGCACGGGCGGTGGCGGTATCGCCGCTCCCCCAGGCGTCGAACATCGCCAGGTGTTCCGCGGCCGTCCAGTGCGTCGCCACGCCGATCACGCCGACCGCCCCGACCGCCAGCAGCGGCAGCGTCAGGCCGCCGTCGCCGCTGTAGACCTCGAATCCCTCAGGAGCCGCGGCGATGAGGCATCCGGTCTCAGCGGGGTCGCCGGCGGCATCCTTGATGCCGGCGATGTTGTCCACGTCGTGCGCCAGTGACAGCAGCGTGGCGGTGTCCACCTTGCGACCGGTGCGCACGGGGATGTCGTAGATGATCACAGGGAGGTCGGTGGCGGCGGCGACGGCCCGGAAATGCCCGATCAGGCCGGCCTGCGGCGGGCGGTTGTAGTACGGGGTGACCGACAGGATGCCGTCGGCACCCGCGGCGGTGGCCCGCTCGGTCAACTCCACGGCGGCGGCCGTGTCGTTGCTGCCCGCCCCGGCCAGGATCGGCACGTCGGTGGCCTCGACGACCGCCGCGATGAGGTCGATCTGCTCGTCGTGGCTGAGCGTCGGCGACTCACCGGTCGTGCCCGCCACCACGAGCCCCTCGTTACCGCACGCCACCAGCCAGCGAGCCAACTCGACGGCACCATCGAGATCCAGAGCGCCGTCATCGGTGAACGGCGTCACCATGGCGGTGACGACGCGGCCGAAGCGCGGCGTCGCGCCGCCGGAGGCTGCCATGGCGCCGAGGCTACCGGCCGCCGGTGCGCGGTGCGCCGGGAGCCTCAGCGGAAGTCCCGGGATGCTGGAGCCGGGGCGACGGGGAGCGCTTCGAGCCTCTCGGCGACCACGTTCAGCACCCCCTCGGAACTCTCGAGGCGTCCCCGGATCAACAACGCCGGAGCCCCGCCTGCCACCTTGCGGTGGTGCTGCCAGCAACCTCGGGAGACCACCACGTTGATCAGCCCGGTTTCGTCCTCGAGGCTCAGGAAGGTGACACCCCCGGCGGTGGCGGGACGCTGGCGGTGAGTCACCACTCCCCCCACGAGCACCCGCTCCCCGTCGGTTCGCTCGGCCAGGTCGGCCGCCGTCACGACCCCGAGAGCTGCCAGTTCGTCCCGGATGAATCCGGTGGGATGACCGTCGGGAGCCACCCCGGTGGCCCAGAGGTCGGCCCGGGACACCTCCGCGGGCGACATCGCCGGCAGCGGGGGCGCCCGCCCGCCTCCGACGATGCCCGGCAGGTGATCGGCGCCCGCCCGGGCCAGTGCCCCCGCCGTCCACAGCGCCGAGCGGCGGTCGATGCCGAAGCAGCCGAAGGCCCCCGCTGTAGCGAGCGCCTCCAGCGCCGCGGCCGAGGCGGCCGGCACTCGCCGGCGCAGATCCTCCACCGAGGCGTAGGGGCGGCCGTCGTCGATCTCTGCGGCGAGTCTCTCGCCAACCCCCCGCACGTCGCCGAGACCCAGCCGCACCGCCCAGCCGCCGGTGGAGTCCTCCGCCCGCTCCAGGCCGGCCACCGCCGCCGAGGCGTTGAGATCGGGGGTGCGCACGACCACCCCGTGACGGCGGGCGTCGCCAACCAGGGTGTGCGGCGACCAGAACCCCATCGGCTGGGCCCGCAGCAGAGCGGCGCAGAACGCCGCCGGGTAGTGGTACTTGATCCACGACGAGGCGTAGACCAGGTACGAGAACGACACGGCGTGGCTCTCGGGAAAGCCGTAGTTGACGAAGGCGTCGAGCTTCCGCCAGATCTGCTCGCCGACCTCGTCGCCGATGCCCTTGGCCCGCATGCCCTCGAAGAACCGGCCCTTCAACTGCTCCAGCCGCTGGTGGCTGCGTTTCCACCCGACCGCCTGACGGAGCCGGTCGGCCTCGGCGGCGGTGAACCCCGCCACGTCGATGGCGATCTGCATGAGTTGCTCCTGGAAGAGCGGCACGCCGAGGGTCTTGGCGAGCGCCTTGCGCAGCAGCGGATGCGGGTAGGTGACCGCCTCGGTGCCGTTGCAACGCCGGATTCACCCCCACGGGCCCGAGCCTGATAGCGGACCGACTGCATCGGTGGGTCTGGGATGCCGCCAAGAACCTGTGGGCCGACGGCCACTACAGGTCAGCCGTAAGAAGGCCGGCGCCGCGGTGGAGACGCACACCCAGCACAAACTCGGTCGTGAGGATCTCGACGGCGCCGATCTCTATACCCAGGCATTCACTATCGACGCGAAGCTCGGCGACCCGCGGCTGCGCTTCCCGGACATCGAAGAGAAAACTGCTAACGGGGAACGCACACAAGACTGGAAGTCCGCACATCTAGGAGCGATGCACTTCGGTCGCGGCTGCGCCCAGGGGATCCGCAACCCCGCTAACCACAGCACCGACGAACTGACCGAACAGGAAGCGCTCGAGCAGCTAGCCGCGCTCGATGAGCAGCGCTGCGGCTGTCTCGTCGATGAGGTAGAGGCCCTCGATGATGGGGTCTCGACGCTCCACTGGCGGCCTCGGCACTCCTGCAGCGTCACCTGCAGATCATGCCCGAGGCCCGCGACTGGTGGAGAAGGTTCCCGCATCGGTCGAGCGTCGCTTCGACGTCGAGGCCAACTTTGTGTTGGGGCGCGGCCGCTGACAGGGCAGTCTGGTCAGAGATCCATGCCCTGTTCGGGATTGGCCACGTACTGCTGTACTGAGGCGACGATGTGGGGGTGGCGGGCCGTGAAGAAGCTCTCGAGGCGCTCATGCAGACCTCCACCAGCCGCCTCCTCGAGGATGGGGTCGTCCTCGGCCATGCTGAGGTCGCCGAGGCGGTACAGGAGCATGGCTACGTCCGGGTGCGCCAGCGTGAGGCCCCACTTGCGTGTGAATAGCCCGACGGCCTCCTCGATGCGGAGTTGGCCCTGTTGCTCGATGGCCATCACGTCGAAGTAGTCCCGCAACGCGGCACGGTCCAGCAGAGCCGCGAGTTTCCCGGCGGCGATGTCCTCCAACGACGCGACCGCCAAGCCCTCGACCAGCATCGGCTCGCCGAGGTGTTCCCAGTCGGCCGCTATGGCGATGTCCACCTTCACCCCGTTGAACGTTCCGAACAGAGCGGCCTCACCCACGCGCTGGGCCCGGAAGTCCCCTGAAGCGCGAAGACGGGACGCCAAGCGCTCCGCGTCAAAGGGCTCCGGCGCGAATATGTCGAGGTCGTAGCTACGCCGATGGTGGAGCCGCATCGCCAGCGCTGTGCCCCCGACGAGTTCGCTTCCGTCCGGAACCGCAGAGGCGAGAACCCCCCACGCGGCCACCATCTCCGGTGACAAGACATCCCGGTAGTTAGCCAGGCGCTCCATCTCGCACCACGAGAGCGTTGCGAATCATCGCCCGCAGAGGAACTGGGGTGTGATCCTTGGCGGCGACGCGCGCCAGTGTCTCGGCGGGCAAGGCGCCTAGAGCCCAGCCCCAGGCGCACACGTCGGGGCTGCGCAACACCTGCTCGGCGACATAGCCGGCATCGCGGGGCAGTTCGACCGCTGCCGGGTCGCCCGACCAGAACAGGTGGTGGAACCGTACGGGCACACGGTCCGCGGCCGGGGGCGGCCACGTCTCGGGCAACTCCAGGGCCCGCACCTCCGGGGCGACCGTCAACCAGGCATCGCAGACTCGCAGACGCCAGACAGTCTCCCGCCGAGACGGGCGGCACTCCACCAACTCCGCCTCGCCGCTCACCAGACCCACACCGGCGAGGCGCCCCAGTACGGCGGCAGCGTCTGCCTCCGGCACTCCCGCAGCAACCGCCACCGACGACGCTGGATACAGACCCCCCGGCCGGCGCGACAACGCAGCAAGAACCCGCGCCTCGGTAAGCGACAACTGTGGGGTTACAACAGACGACTCCACAACACCAGACTACGGCCCCCCAACCCGCTCCCCGAAATCACCCCCGACGACGTCCATCTGATCTGCTGGCCCGCTCTCGTCGGTCACAAATGCGGATTGCGGGACCGGTAGGTGTTGGATGCCGTACACCCGCCCCATGCGCTCCGACCCAACTCCGCCGCCGCCAACCCAGCAGTCGCCCCGCGGAATCGACCGCCGCGGCCACCGCGCCGGGTGGGTACCCGGACCGCATCGGGGCCGAGGCGACCGCAGAGACGGGCGACAACCCGGACCGCCCGCTCGTCCGCCTCGGCCTCGCCGCCCCAGAACCCCAACTGACGACCCTGGGCCGGGGTGATCTCGTCAGGGGTGAGCGCCAGCCGGACGATCCCGCTGCTCGACCGGAAGGCGCCGGAACCGGCGAGCCAGCCATCGAACTGCCAGCGGACCCGGTCGGCGATGTCCGCCGCCGCCGAAGTAGCGGGACGGGCTCCGGGTGGCGAAGGCGCACATACCGGGGGCCGATACCTCCACCTCCGGGGTGACGGCGTCGAGGGCCGCAACGACCGGCTCGAAGGCGCGGGCCTCGGTGGCGAGATCGCGCTCATACACCACGAGGTCGACGCACCGAGCCGCCGCAGTCCGCAACCGGAGCCCCGGGACCACACCGTGGCTGCGGGCCGTCGAGGAGGCTGCCACGACACGACTCGCCGCCGCCACCGCCACCGGGTCGGTGAGCGGGTACCCGAGAGCCACCACCGGCCGGCGATGATCGGCCGCCCCGAGCCTGATCCCCGATCCCAGCAGCACGATGTCCACCGCACCCACCAGCGCGGCGACGGCCTCGGCGGCGGCGCGAGATTCCGAAGCGGCAGCCACCAGGAGGCGTTCGAGCACCATTCCGGCCTCGGCCGCCGCGGCGAGACCGAGGCCCTCCTCCCCCACCACCGCAACCCAGGAGCCGGCAGCGGACGGACCGGCGGCAACGGCGAACGCCAGCGAGGTGGCACCGTCGCCCCCGGTGGCAATCACCCAACCTCTCTGCAGGGCACCGCCGGGAAACAGGTCCCGCAGCGGTCCCAGCACCGGCAGGGTCCGCTCGCGAGCGCCCACGAGCGGGGCGACCCGCTCACCGAGGAGTCGCAGGTGATCCCGCCCACTCCCGGCGCCCCACCGGCGACGATGTTCTCCGGGGTGTTCTCGAGGGTGTTCTCCGGATCAGGCATCCGACCAGTATCGAACATCTGTTCGTATCTGGCAAATCGAGGGCCGCCGGCGCGGACACTCAGGCGACCTCGCCCCTCACGTCATGCCGGCGCAGAGCCGGTCCCGGACCCGATTCCGGCCGAAATACCACGTCATTCCGGCGCAGGCCGGAATCCATGTTTGGCGAGATCCGGTGGTTTCCCGCGCCGGCAGATGGGACTCAGCAGTTGGCCATTGCCCGGAGTGCATCGCACATCCGGAGGCGCCCGACCCCATCCAGTTGCCCGAGCCGCAGCGTGAGGACCGACTTCGGCACCGCGGCGAGATTGTCGAACGATACGACGCTGTCGTGGTCGATCCCCTCGTCCGATCCGACCGGGACACAGGTCGGAATCGAGCGAATCGTGCTCGTCACCGGCGCCACGACCACGTTGTTGAGCACTGGGATCGCCTCGTCACGTGAGACGACCAGCGCCGGGCGACGCTTCTGGTTGGGTGGCTCCATGAGCCACAGTTCGCCTTGGGCTACCACGGCTCGGCTTCGGTCATGGCGATCGCGTTGGCCATCGCCTGGGCGTCGTCATCGACTGTTTGCGGCTGCGCCCGGTACGAGTCGGCGATGGACTTGCCGATGCGCGCTCGCTCCACCGACTCGGCGAGATGCTCGACCGCCCGACGGATCACCGCCGAGCGCGTGTCACCGATGCCCGCAGCGACGAGACGGTCGATGGTCTCGATCTGCCGGGAACTGAACCGCGTCGGCACGGCGGTTGTCATACAAACAGTATACGGAACCCCGAGCAGGCCGCTCACCGAGCACCATCATCCGTGTCAGCGCCGCGTGTCAGGTTCGGAGGATGGGATTGACCTGGGGCGGGGGGTTGGGGGGTAGGCGGAGGTGGTCCGGGGGGACAGCGGCACCGACGTGACGTGACCGCCCCGACCTGGTTCAGGGGCCGCGGGTGGTGGGGGTGTTGGTGCCGGTTTCGGCGGTGGTGGGCGGGGGATGGTTTCCGGTGGGCCTGTCGGGGGGCCGGGCGGGGGGCTGCTTGCTGCGGTTGCGATGTTCGTGGCCGCCGGCGCGGTGGTCGTGGTCGGTGCGGTGGTGGTGGGTGTGGCAGGGGCCGCAGAGGAGTTGGAGGTTCGCGATGGTGGTTTGGCCGCCGGCGGCGTGGGGGGTGGTGTGGTGGGCGTGGGTGTGTTCGGTGTGGGCGGCGCAGCGGACGCAGCCCCCGTCGCGGGCGGCGAGGATGAGGCGTTGGGCGTCGCTGGCGTTGCGGGTGCGCCCGAGGGCGAGGTTGGTCCAGTCGGCATTGAACACGCCGCAATAGATCTCGGCGTCGAGGGCCTCTTGGGCGAGGAGCTCCGCGGACAGGGGCGTGCCGTCGTCGAGGCGCGGGTTTCCGAGGGTGTCGGCGGTGTGGTCGTAGTCGGCGAGGATCAGCAGTTGAGTGTTCGAACTCTTGGGAGTGTCGCCGCAGACCAATTCGGCGAGCGCGTCGGCGGCGTGCTGGGCGCCGGTGTGATCCGCGGAGCCTTCGTGTTGTTTGCGTGAGCGGATCGCGGCAGCGAGCGCCTGGTTGATGCGCCGGCCGGTGAGGAAGTCGAAGCGACCCCGCAGGTGCCACATGCCGTCGGTGCCGTAGTTCAAGGTGGTCTTGCGTTCGGCGCGCTGGAGGGCGTACTCCTCGTCAGCGGGTTCGCGGCTCTTGGCGGCCTGTTCGGCGGCGAGATCGGCGTACATCTCGTTGCTCTCATAGGCGAAGGGGTGCTTGGAGACGATGTCGGCGGGGTAAGCGCGGCACAGCTCGAGGAACTCCTCCTCGCTGCGGCGGTGCTTCTTCGGGGCTTCGCGGGCGATCACCCTGGCGTGGGAGGCGTTGATCTCTCCGGTGCGCATCGCTTCGAGCGTGTCGCCGAAGTCGTTCTCGTGGAGGTCCAGGGCCAGGCGGGCGTTGCCGCGGGCCTCCACAGCGCTCATGCGGGTCATGTCCCGCAGCCGGTGCGCGGCGCCCTGGGCGCCGTCGCGCGCCGCCAGTTCGCCCAACGCCGCCAGGTACTCGCCGTCCAGGCGCGCCCTGGCTTCGGCAAGGTCCACGACCCGGTCGGCCAACTCCCCGCCGGACAGCTTGGCGGGATCCCTCCGGGAGACCCGCACGACTGCGCCGCAGTCCCCGCAGCCGACCCGCCCGGTGCCCTCGCCCCACTGATGCTGGCGCAGGAACGTCGTCTCGGTGCCGGTGGGGGTGACTGTGGCGTGCCGCTCCGCGGGCAGGCCCCCCGACCGGTAGCGCACCGTGAAACAGCGACGCTCGGGCTCGGTCACCAGCGTGTCGCCCTCCTCGAGGTCGCGGCGCTGCCAGGCGACCTCGTCCCAGAACCGTTCCAGGCTCACCGGCTCGCGCCGCGGCGGCGCCTCGAAGCTCACATGCCGCCCGCCGTTCACGAATTCCATGCCCGTCATACTACCAACACCTGTACCTATCGTCAAGTCAAAATCAACTAATCTGACGAAATCCCCAGGAAATCCCCAGCACCACGCACAAATCACCCGAACAACATCACCCAACCCGCCCCAAGACTGGGAACTCGACCATCCAGCCCTCAAGTCGCAGCCCGTCTCCACCCATGAGGCCGTCCCCACGGGCGTCGTGGGCTCCCCACGGGCGACCCCCGACCGGCACCGATGACCTACTCACCCCAGACCACGCCGTCCAGCAGCTCGCGCGCCTGGTAGCCGAACCCCCGCGAGGGCGCCCCGCCACCGCCACTCCCCGCCAAACGCCGAAGCGCCGGGAAAGAGCCACCCGGTCTCGATCTCCCCCTCCTGCATTCCGGCGCAGGCCGGAATCCATGCGTGCACGGCGCCGGCCGCCCCGACCATCTCGTCGAGACCCGCGCAGATCCCGAACCCATGCGTGCGCGTCGCCGGCCGCCCCGGCCGCGACCGTCTCGCAGGCCCACGGGGCTCAGGCGATCTCGCCGGACTCCTGCTCGGGAGTCGCGCCGCCGGCGACAGCGGCGGCATCGGGGCGGCGGGACACGTGCCGCAGCACCAGCGGGTAACCGACCACGGCGATGGCGGAGAAGATGAACCACTGCGCGGCGTAGCCGAGGTGGGGACCGTCGGTGGGCGCGGGCAGCGCCACCATCAGCGGGTAGTCGCCGGGAGGCGGGTCCTGGCTGTTGAGTTGCAGGTAGAAGGGCTGCACCGGGTAGTCCAGCTGCGCGGCGTACCGCTCGACGTCGGGGCGCGCCAGGCTCGCCAGACGCCCGCCGGCAGGATCGGCAACACCGAGACCGGAACGCTGCTCGCTGACTCGCACGACACCCCGGACGACCACCTCACCGTCCGGCGCGGGCGTCGGCGGCCGCGTCGCCGGATCGCTGGAGGACTGCGGCACCCATCCCCGGTTGACGACGAGAGCCGGACCGTCGGCGAGCACCAGCGGGGTCAGCAACCACACGCCCGGGCGGCCGCCGAGGGTGCGGTTCCGCACCGCCACCTCGTCGGTGACCCGGTAGCGCCCGGTCGCCTCGACCACCCGGTACTCCACGCCGGCGGGACCGCCGGCGGCCGGGATCTCCGCGGCCAGAACATCCACCGCCACCACGGAGGCCGCCGTGCGCTCGGCCCGCAGCGCGTTCAGATCGCGCCGCTCCTCCAGCCGCCGCAGCTGCCAGAAACCCAGGTTGACCATGACCACCAGCAACGCCAGCACCAGCACGTGCGACACAACCCACCAAGGCCGCAGAAACCGCCGCATGCCCGCCAGTATGCCGGACCACCCTGCCGGAGGTCGTTGTCCGGCCAACTGCGGGCGAATGTCACGAGTTCCTCGACATCGGCACCAGTTCCACGACCGAGTACTGTCTGCGAAGCGTGAAGGGCCGAGCGCAGACCGCTGTTACCTCGATCGGGATCATCGTTGCAGTCGGCGCCGTCACCGCTGCCGTAACTGTCGGTGTCATCGCCGGAATTCGTCATTTCAACCAACCTTCACCACGACGACAACGTCGCTCGTTGCGCCAGAACCGAACCCGGCAGCCATTGTGACCGCGCCGACCGCCGAGGAATGCGCCCGCGTCCGTGAACGCTTCGAGGAAGTCTCGTACGAGGGGGCGCTGGACATGTTGCTCGACCGAGCGCCGAGCGATCCGAAGTCAACCTCCACCAGCGGTCTTGACAGGCAGCCCACCGAACTGGCACGAGTTCTCTCCGACGCAGAACTCGAGACCATGGACGCCTGCTCCCGTGCCACCGAGGCCGCCTGCGCTCGACTCTCTGAACTCGTGACCACTCAGAGCGCACCGACGAACGACGCCGTCGCTGACTGCTCGACAGCCTGCGAGACATATCCGGCCGCGGCATGTACGCCTCCATGCATTTGGGGACTCTTTGGCTTCGGCGACCATGCGCTGGGCGGTTGCTGGTGGTCACCGATCTGCGATCCCGCTCGCGACGGGCGGCTGAGTCCCGACAGCACACTTGCCGAGCCACCGTGGGATCTGCCGCCGCCTGGGTGGGTGCCGCCGACGCCCGAATGCGTCCCGATCTGCGATATCGACCGGGACGGGTACGCGACAGCCCGGGACTACGCGGGAGACTGCGCTGAGGTGGCCACATGGCTCGCGCACGACTGTGAAACGCAGAGCGCCGGGTTCCGCGCTGGCGGCGGCCTGGGAGTCTCCGACCGAACCTGGGAGAAGCACTCTGACACGATTCTGGATATTGCCGGCCGGCTCCTCGCGTTATGTCACGACGCCGACCTCGCGGGCATGGCCACGCTGCCACCCACACTCTGGCACGACGCGTCGATTATTCACCGGTCCAGTTCGGCTAGCGAAGTCCTAGGCAAGCCGCCGAACATCGACCTACTGACCCGCTACCGGTGCGCAGGACGCCTCACTGATCCATGCATCGACTACAGCCGGTAGCGGCAACATCTGTAATTCATCGGGCCGTTCCTGCGAGCGATAGCAAGCGCGACTGAGCAGACCGTCGAAGACTGCGCGATGACGCTGATCTCGCGGCTCTTTGGCTTGCTGGCCGCCACTGGCGATAGCCCGGCGCGTTCAGCGGGCCAGCCCCGCTGCCGAGCTTGCCGCGATGCGAGAGCGCCCAGACGCGGGGCACAAGGAGGCGTCCGATCCGGCAAGCGACGGGTCCCCACGGCGTGCTGACGGCGATCACTGAAATTCCCCGCCCTGGGGGTCCACCGACCGGCGTTGGGCCTCCGTCCATCCGTTGCCGGCGGGGAGTAGTGGATCGCTTACTCGATGTGTTCGTCGTCGGTCCACAGACCGCGGCGGTCGGTGAACCAGTCGGTGAGTTCCTCCACTTGGGCTGCAAGCTCGTCCTCTGACACCTCCTGGCTCTCGAGGCGTCCGTGATGAGTGACCTGGGCGAGGTGGCGCATCGCCTTGCGCCGCGCCCGGGCGCGGACGGTCTCCTCCAGCGACGTGCGCGGCACGAGGGCGTAGACGAGTTCGCACTCCATGGCGTTTGCGGCGCGAGACAGGGTCTTGAGCTTCACCGTGGCGCGTCGCTCGCTGCTTTCGATCTCGGAGACCACCTGCTGGCTGACCCCCATCCGCGCGGCCAGTTCAGTGCTGGACATGCCGAGCGCGTCTCGAACCGCGCGGACCCATCCCTTGTCGGGGCGCTTCACGCCGGCAAGAGGGCGTATCGACTCGTAGCGGTCATCGAGCCGGCGCCGATCTTGATGTCGGGAACTCCCCATACGAGGAAATCTACAGGTTCTAGACTGTAGTTTCACTCTCTCTGCGGTCTATTCTCTGCAGCACCGAGCCCGCCAGCGGTCTGGCCAGAAGGCGGTAGGAATGGCGAGGAGATCCGCCGACCGGACGCTGCTGAGAGGTATTCGTGGCTTGGATACCGCATTAAGTGGCTTTCGATCCGAAATTGACTGGTGTGTAAGATTCATTCAGGGCTAAAACGTCGTGTTATTGTGTTCTCGGGCCGGTAGTGTCGGAATATGGCGAGAACGGTCTCGACGCCTTGGCCGACCGAGGTGCGCACCGTGTTCTTCGACGACGTGGCGTCGCGGGACACCCTGAGCCGCGCCGTGGCCAACGGCCGGATCCGCCGGCTGGCGCCCAGGCTCTACACCGCCGATCTGCACCACGATCCCGCCGAGATCGTCGTGGGGAGCCGCTGGCGCATTCTGGGGCGCATGCTCCCCGGGGCGGTCATCGCAGACCGTTCCGCGGCGGAGAACGGCAGCGTCAACGCAGGCCTGCTGTTCGTGGTGGCCGAGGGGAACCGCAAAGTCATCCGTCTGCCCGGAATGGAGATACAGGTCCGACCCGGTGGACCCCTCGCCGAGCCGTTCGAGGACCTGCCGTGGCCTGACGGGCTGCGCATGTCGAGCCCGGCTCGCACGCTGGTGGACAACCTGGCGGTGTCCCGCGGCCGCGGCGGGCGGGTCTCGCGAACCCTGTCGCTGGCCGAGTTGGAGGACTGGCTGGCCCGCAAGGCCATCGTCTGGGGCCCCGAGCGCATGGCTCGGCTACGCGACGAAGCGATCAACCTGGCAGAGGCGACGGGAGCAGCCGAGCGGGTCGAGCACATCGGCCGCCTGTTCGAGCAGTTGGCCGGCCGCGAGCCACTGCGCCCCGCCGCCGGCCGCCTCCTGCACGCGTTCGCCGCCGGTCGGGCCTGGGACGATCGCCGGATCGAGATGTTCAACCGGCTGGCCCGAGGACTGGCCGATCACCAGGACCCCGACGTGCCGGACTGGCTCCCCGCCGGGCCGGAGGCCGAGGGGCTCCCCTTCTTCGAGAGCTATTTCTCCAACGACATCGAAGGCACGGTGTTCACCGTCGCCGAAGCCCGACGGATTATCGACTCCCAACAGCCCCCCACCACCCGGCCCGCCGACGGCCACGACATTCTGGGCACCTACCGTTGCGTCGCCGACACCGTGGGCCGAAGGGCCACCTCCGACGACGCCGAGGAGTTGCTGGGCCATCTCTGCGAACGGCACAGGATGATCCTGGCGGGCCGCCCGGAGATGGGTCCCGGCCGGTGGAAGCACGAACCCAACCAGGTCGGCGCCTACCTGTTCGTGGACCCCGAACTCGTGGAGGGCACGCTGCGCCGGGGCTTCGAACTGGCGTCGTCGGTTCCCGCCGGCTTCCGGCGAGCGCTGTACGTGATGATGGTCGTCACCGAGGTCCACCCCTTCACCGACGGGAACGGGCGTGTGGCCAGGGTGATGATGAACGCCGAACTCTCCGCGGTGGACGCCGCCCGGATCGTCATTCCCAGCGTCTACCGGAACGAGTACGTCTCCGGTCTGCGGCGGACCTCCGTCTCCGGCGGAGCCGACGTATCCACCCTCGTGAGGGTCATGAGCTTCGCCTGGCGTTGGACCGCGGCGATGCCCTGGGATGACCGCGCCGCCACCGAAGGCCAGATGGAAGCCACCAACGCCCTCGAAGACCCCGACCACGCCCCGTTGAGCGGAGTCCGACTCGAACTGCCCTGAGAGGCGAGCGGGCCGGCCCCTCGCGCCCGAGGCCGAGACTGCGACTGCGACTGCGACTGCGACTGCCGGAGCGTGGGACCGGCTACAGACCCAGCAGGGGTTCGAGGCCCACCGTCAGGCCCGGGCGCTCGGCCACGGCCCGGACCGCCAGCAGCATCCCCGGCATGAAGGACGACCGGTCGTAGGAGTCCTGGCGGATCGTGAGGGTCTGACCCTGCGCCCCGAGGATGACCTCCTGGTGCGCCACGAGGCCCGCCAGCCGCACCGAGTGCACCCGGATCCCCGAGGGACCGAGGCCGCCCCGGGCGCCGGGCAGGACCTCGGTGCGGGTCGGATCGGGATTCCATTCCGCTGAGGCACCCGCCATGCGCCGGGCCGTCATCATGGCGGTGCCCGAGGGCGCATCCACCTTGGCATCGTGGTGCAGTTCGATCACCTCGGCGCTCTCGAACAGCGGTGCCGCCGTCTCGGCGAAGTGCATCATCAGCACCGCCGAGATGGCGAAGTTGGGCGCGATGATGCAGTTGCTGCGATCGAAGAGCCCGGCGAAGTGCTCCAGGTCGTCGGGGGTGAAACCGGTCGTGCCGACCACGGCGTGCACGCCGCCGGCCGCCAGCCGCGCCAGGTTCGTTCGGGCGGACTCGGTGACCGTGAAGTCCACGGCCACCTCGGCGCCCGCCCCGGCCAGCACGTCCAGCGACGCCGAGACCGTCACATCGGCCGCGCCCGGGGTCGCCTCGACACCGACGAGTTCGGCGACGGGAACACCGGCGGCAGCCGGGTCGATTGCCGCAACCAGTTCCATGTCGTCGGCGGCAGCAACCGCCGCACAGACGGTGCGTCCCATGCGTCCGGCGGCGCCGAGAACTCCGACGCGGATCACAGCCTTGCGGACTCCCAGCCGAAGCGGTGCGCGATCCGCTCAGTTCCGCCGGCGGCGTGGCCGGTTCGGTGGGTCACCTGGACCGAGATCGCCGAAGTCGGCAGCGGCGGCCCGGTCGAACTCTTCCGCGAACGACACTTCCTCGATGCCGGTGGCGCCCTCCGGAGCAGATCTCTCCCCCCGAGACCCCTGGCGCTCGCGACCGCCATCACGGCCGCCATCGCGACCTCCGTCGCGGCCACCGTCGCGACCGCGGTCGCGACCGCTATCACGGCGTGCGGGTCGTCCGCCATCGTCACGGCCGCCATCACGGCGCTCGCCGCCGCCCCGGCCGCCATCACGGCGCTCGCCGCCGCCACCCCTGCCGCCGTCACGGCGGGGCGAGGAACGCCGGTCGGAGGAGTCGCGTGCCGGCCTGTCGCGCGGCGCACGGTCGGCCCCACCGGAATCGTCACCGTCGGATTCGCTCCCCACGGGGATCAGACTGATCCGGTTGTTGCCGTCGACCTGGTCGACGCGCACTGTGATCTCGTCGTCCAGCGCCAGCACCTCCTCGACGCGGTCCAGGCGGCGGCCGCCACCCAGTTTCGAGATGTGCACGAGGCCGTCGCGGCCAGGCAGGATGTTCACGAACGCGCCGAACCCGGTGATGTTCACGACCCGGCCCGTGTAGACGGCACCCAACTCAACCTCGGGTGGGAACACGATGGCGCGGATCCGCTCCTCGGCAGCGGCCACCGCGGCACGGTCGGTGGCGGCGATGGAAACCCTGGCGCCGCTGTCGTCCTCGTCCACGTTGATCTCCGCGCCGGTCTCGTCCTGGAGGGCGTTGATGATCTTGCCCTTCGGGCCGATGACCTCGCCGATCTTGTCGGTGGGGATCTCGAACGAGAGGATCTTGGGAGCCGTCTCGCCGACGTCGGGGCGGGGCCCGTCGATGGCGCCGCGCATCACTTCCAGGATCTGCATCCGTGCGTCGCGGGCCTGGTCCAGCGCCCCGGCCAGCACCGAGGCGGGAATCCCGTCGATCTTCGTGTCGAGCTGCAGCGCCGTCACGAATTCCTCGGTACCGGCGACCTTGAAGTCCATGTCACCGAAGGCATCCTCCGCGCCGAGGATGTCGGTGAGGGCGACGTAGCGGTCGCCGTCGGCGATGAGGCCCATGGCGATGCCCGCGACCGGTGCCTTGATCGGCACGCCCGCGTCCATGAGCGAAAGGCTGGAGGCGCACACCGAGGCCATCGAGGAGGAGCCGTTGGAGGCGAGCACCTCCGACACCAGCCGGATCGTGTACGGGAACTCCTCCATCCCAGGGACGACCGGCAACAGCGCTTTCTCGGCGAGGGCGCCGTGGCCGACCTCGCGCCGGCGCGGCCCTCGCATGAACCCGGCCTCGCCGGTGCAGAACGGCGGGAAGTTGTAGTGGTGCAGGTAGCGCTTGCGCTCGGTGGGGTCGATGCCGTCCACGATCTGGTCCATGCGCTGCGTGCCCAGGGTGGTGACGTTGAGAACCTGTGTATCACCCCTCTGGAAGAGACCCGAACCGTGGGTCATGGCGATGACGCCCACGTCGGCCGAGAGCGGACGAATGTCTGCGGTCGCCCTGCCGTCGATGCGACGGCCCTCGGCGAGGATCCGCTCCCGCACGATCGTCTTGGAGAGCGAGCGCACGGCCGCCTTGGCCTGCTGCTCGACCCCCTCGACATCCGGAAGACGCTCGGCCACCGCACCGATAATCGACTCGGCGGTGCGGCGCTCTGCACTGAGGCGTTCTGCCTTGTCGGCGATCTCGAGCGCCTCCGACAGAGATCCGCGGCCGACTTCGGCAACCGCGTCGGCGACGGCGTCGCTGTAATCGACCACCAACTCGTAGTCCATGGTGGGCTTCACGCCTGCCGTGGCGATGAGCCGCCGCTGAAGTGCCACCGCTTCGGTCACCCAGCGCTTCGACTCCTCGAGCCCCTCGGCCAGGACCGCCTCATCCACCTTCGGGGCGCCCGCCTCGTAGTGGCCCAGCGAGCCCGGCGTGCCGGCGGCCTCGACCATCATCACCGCAACGTCACCGTCGGCCAGAACCCGCCCGGCGACCACCATCTCGAACGTGCACCCGTCGGCCTCGGGGTAGGTCGGATGGGGAATCCAACGACCCTCAGCGGTGTACCCGACGCGCACCGCGCCGATGGGTCCACCGAACGGTATGCCGGACATGCCCAGTGCCGCCGATGCGGCGTTGAGCGTCAGCACGTCGTACGGGTTCTGCTGATCGGCACCGAGCACCATGCCGACGACGTGGACCTCGTTGCGGAAGCCGCTGGGAAAGGCGGGACGCAGCGGCCTGTCGATGAGGCGGCAGGCCAGAGTCGCCTGCTCGCTGGCCCTGCCCTCCCGCCGGAAGAACGAGCCGGGGATCTTGCCGGCGGAGAACATGCGCTCCTCGATGTCGACCGTCAGCGGGAAGAAGTTTGCGCCCTCCCGGGCGCTGTCGGATGCCGTGGCGGTGACAAGAACCTCGGTCCGGCCGAGGCGGGCGAGCACCGCGCCCCCGGCCAATGCGGCCAAGCGGCCGGTCTCGAAGCTCATCTGCTTGTCGTCGGTCCCGCCTATCGGGCTCGACACGGTGATTGTCTCACCCATGGTTGATTCCTTTCGGATAGATCACGAAAGGCGTCCGCTGCCCGCCCGCGGCGGGAGCGGCACTCTTCGAGCGACCGGGAAACCGGCCCGACGGCCGGGGCGCTCTGGAGATGTGCCTGCGCGAAGTGTTTGTGGTTGTCAGCGACGCAGGCCGAGCTTGGTGATCAGAGCGCGATAGCGCTCGACGTCCTCGGTCCGGAGGTAATCGAGCAGCCGCCGGCGGCGACCCACGAGCATCAGGAGACCACGACGGCTGTGGTGGTCCTTCTTGTGCACCTTCAGGTGCTCGGTGAGATGACTGATGCGATCGGTCAGGAGAGCCACCTGAACCTCGGTGGAGCCCACGTCGGTCTCGTGCCGACGATGCATTGTGATCGTGTCGGCCTTCGGAGGCAGATGTTCAGCCATGATCCCCTGCGGCCCGCGAGAGTGCGGACCGGTTCCAACTCGTTGCGTGTGATTCCGCGTAATCGTTTCTGCGTTGCGCCGTCAGGCTACCGCTCCGGTGCCCCCGCTCCACCACCGGCGGTCGTCGCCCCCGGCGAACCACCGGCCGCAGCGAGGACGACCACCGGCTGGAGCGCGTCTCCGCGGCGTTCACACATCGCCAGCAGCGATCCGGATGCATCCAGCAGCGCCCAGGGGCCGTCGCCCTCCAGCCCGGCCGCCGGGAGTCGACGACCGTGCGCCACCGCAATCGCCGCCGCGTCGTCGACGGTGAGCGACGCGTAGTCTCGCATGCCGGCCACCGGGGCCAGGAGTTCCATCTGCTCCAGCGGCCGCGCCTCGGAAACCGTGAACGAGCCGACCGCGGTCCGCCGCAGTGACGCCAGGTGCGCACCACCGCCGAGCGCCGCACCCCAATCGGCAGCGAGAGTCCGCACATAGGTGCCCGACGAGCAGGCCACTGCAAAGGTGGCGCTCGGCCGGGGCCCGGGCGTGAAGCCGGTCACCTCGAGACTCCGAACGTGAACCGTGCGGGGCTCTCGGAGCACGGTGCGTCCCTCCCGCGCCAGTTCGTGCAGGCGCCGGCCGCCCACCTTGACCGCCGACACCATGGGGGGAATCTGCTGGATCTCACCGACAAAGCCGGCCCCCGCAGCACGCGCATGCGCCTCGGTCAACTCGGACATGTCCCACATCTCGACCACGCGACCGGCCGCATCACACGTGTCGGTGGCGGCGCCGAAGACGACCGTCGCCTCGTACGCCTTACCGAGCGCCGTGAGGTAGCGGAGCAGGCGGGTGGCGCGACCGACACCGAGGATCAAGACGCCGGTGGCATCGGGATCGAGCGTGCCCGCGTGGCCCACCTTGCGCACCCCGAGAAGGCGCCGCGCCCGCGCCACCACGTCATGCGATGTGCATCCCGGCTCCTTGTCGATCACCGCGAAGCCCTCGCGGCGCCCGTCCTGCCCTGTCACTGTGCCGGAGGATCGCTGTCGGGTGATCGCGCCGGCGGCTCCCCGGCAGCGCCGGCCTCGTCGCGGAGCGTGCGCAGTATCTCCTCCACGCGGGCTCCAGCATGCATGCCCTCGTCGGGGTGGAAGCGCAGGCTCGGCACCCGACGGACGTGTGCCTGGCGGCCCACCTCTGACTGGAGCCGGCGCCGGTAGCGGCCCAGGATCTCGACCGCCGCCGCCTCGAGGTCGTGATCCAGATCGACGGTGGAGAAGTACACGTCGGCGAACGCCAGATCGCGGTCCACCTCCACGCCTGTGATCGTCACGAACGCCAAGCGGTCGTCGTCGATCCGGGTCAGCTCGTCAGCCAGGATCTCCCGGAGCAACTCCCCCAACCGGTCCCCTCGCTCGAAGCCGCGGCGCCGGGTGACCATGTCAGTCGGTCTCCAGCCAGTAGCGGCGCACCTCGATCACCTCGATGTCCGGCTGAGCCCACACGTACCGTTCCACATCGTCCAGCAGTTGGGGCAGAACCGCGCCCGAGCCGCTGACCACGGCAACACCGAGACCCGCTCGCTGCCAGAGATCCTGGTGGTCCACCTCAGCGACGGACACGCCGAAACGGCGCTGCAACCTCTCCAGAATGGGACGCAGCACCGATCGCTTCTCCTTCAGGGACCGGCAGCCCGGAAGGTGGACATCCAGAATCATCGCAGCCACGGTCGCCTCGCTCAGGGTGACCTCCCGCCGAGCTAGGTGGGGAGAACCTCACGTTCCTCGAAGGTCTCGATGACGTCCCCCGACTTGAGATCCTGGAAGTTGGACAGGCCGACGCCGCATTCGAATCCGGCTCGCACCTCGGTGACGTCGTCCTTGAACCGCCGGAGTGAACGAATCTCGCCTTTCCAGATGACGGTGCCGTCGCGCAGGAAGCGCACCTTCGAGCCGCGGCTGATGACCCCGTGCTGCACGTAGCAGCCCGCCACGGCACCCACGCCACGGATCCGGAACACCTCGCGCACCTCGGCCTCGCCGGTGACGTGCTCCTCGACAGTGGGAGCCAGCAGGCCCAGCAGTGCCGCTCGGACATCATCGATCGCCTGGTAGATGACCTCGTAGGTGCGGATCTCCACCTGCTCGACGTCGGCGAGCGCCCGCGCCTTGCGGTCGGGGCGGACGTTGAATCCGATGATCGTTGCCCCGGCCGTGGCCGCCAGCTGGATGTCATTCTCGGAGATGGCGCCCACAGCTCTGTGTACGAACACCATCTTCACGTCGTCGCGCTCGATCTTGCGCAGCGCGTCGATGACGGCTTCGAGGGAGCCGTTCATGTCGGCCTTCACGATGAGTTTCAGCGTCGCCGCCTCGCCCGCCTGGATCTCCTGGAAGATGTCCTCCAGCCGGCCGCCGCTGGCGACGACCGACAGGTCGCGGCCCAGGCTGGCGATCCGCTGCCAGTGCTCACGCGTGCTCGCCACGCGCGCCGCGACCTTCTCGCTGGGCGCCACGGCGAACGTCGCGCCGGCCATCGCCACCGCCGACAGACCGAGCACGCGGATCGGCGTGCCGGGCGTGGCGCTGTCCACCTGCTCGCCGCGGTCGTTGATGAGGGCACGCACACGGCCCCAGGCCGCACCCGCCACGACCGGTTCACCGACCCGCAGGCAGCCGTCCCGGACGAGGAGGGTCGCCACCGGCCCGCGCCCTACATCCAGATGCGATTCGAGCACGACACCTTCGGCACGACCGTTCGGGTGGGCCTGCAGTTCCTCCAACTCGGCGACCACCAGAATGTGCTCCAGCAGGTCATCAATGCCCACGTTCTGGAGCGCGGAGACCTCCACGGTGACCGTGTTGCCGCCCCACTGCTCGGGGACGAGATCGTGTTCCGCCAGTTGTTGCATCACCCGGGTGGGGTTGGCGTTCGGCCTGTCGATCTTGTTCAGCGCCACCACGATCGGCACCTCGGCGGCGTTGGCGTGGCTGATGGCCTCGAGCGTCTGAGGCATCACCCCGTCGTCGACCGCCACGACCAGAACCACGATGTCGGTGGCATCGGCGCCGCGTGCGCGCATGGCCGTGAAGGCCTCGTGGCCGGGCGTATCGATGAACGTAATGCGGTGGCCGTTCTTGCGCACCTGGTAGGCGCCGATGTGCTGGGTGATGCCGCCCGCTTCACCGGCGACGACGTCGGTATTGCGGATCTGGTCGAGCAGCTTGGTCTTGCCGTGGTCCACGTGACCCATGACCGTCACCACCGGCGGGCGCGCCTCGAGATCCGTGCCGTCTCCGCGGTCAATGACCAGGAGCGCCTGCAGCTCGGACTCCTTCTCCTGCCCCGGATCGACCAGCCGTACCTCCACGCCCAGGTCGGCTGCGAAGAGTTCGATCATCTCGTCGGACAGCGACTGCGTGGCGGTCACCATCTCGCCGTTCTGCAGCAGGAATCGCACGACGTCTGCGGCTGTCCGGTTCAGCTTCGGACCGAGGTCCTGCGGGGTGCAGAGGCGCTCGACCACCACTTCACCCTTCGGGACGGGCGCGTCCTCCGGCGTGTAGCTGGGGACGTCCACGGGCTGCAGTTCCTCGGCGAAACGGCGGCGGCGGCGGGTCTTGCGACGTCTCTGCGGCTGGCGCCCCAGCCCGCCCCGTCCTGGCCCCCGACCCCCGGGTGGCCCTCCGGGACCGCCGCCCGGCGCGCGCGGTGCCCCCCCAGCCGGGGAGCGCGGCGCTCCCGTGGTCGGTGTCCGCGGTCCGGTTGAACCGGGAGCGCGCGGCCCGCCGACCGGCGGCCGTCCACCCGGTGCCGGGCGCGTGCCGGCGGGCGGGCGCCGGTCCCCGGGCGGGCGCCGGTCCCCGGGCGGGCGCCGGTCCCCGGGCGGGCGCCGGTCTCCGGGCGGGCCACCTCGGCGCGCGGGAGGAGGTCCCCCGCGCCGGCCCGGAGCCTCGGGCCCCCGCGGTCGAGCCATCGGAGGCGGCGGGATCGGCTTGCCACTCAGCGATCGGGGCGGGGGCGGGGTGAGCTTTCCCTCTGCGCCGAGCGGCGGCGTTCGGTTGGGATCCTCAGGCGGCGATTGGACCCTGGGAGACGGCGCGGCGCCGGGAGGCGCCGGCGGAGCCGGAGACGATGCGACACGGGGAGGCGCCGGCGGCGCTACAGGCGGCACGGGAGACGATGCGACACGGGGAGGCGCCGGCGGCGCTGCAGGCGGCACGGGAGACGATGCGACACGGGGAAGCGCCGGCGGCACGGGAGACGATGCGACACGGGGAGGCGCCGGCGGCGCTACAGGCGGCACGGGAGACGATGCGACACGGGGAAGCGCCGGCGGCACGGGAGACGATGCGACACGGGGAGGCGCCGGCGGCGCTGCTGGCGGCACGGGAGGGGGCGCCGCCGGCACACCGACCCCAGGGATATCCGGTGCGGGGCGGGCGATGCGAGGAGGCGCGCTGCCGCTGGACGTGACGACCCGCCGGTCGGCGGGCGCAGGTGGCGGAGGGCTGAGCGCTGCAGCCGGCGCGACCGGGGCATCGGCGCGTTGGCGGGGTGCCGGCGTGACGTCGGTCCGCGGGGTGGCGCGGGTCGGGCGGGGTGCCGCGGGAGCCGTGGACGCAGCCGCCGCCGGTCGGGTCGCCCCCACAGCCGGAGCAGCGGTGGCGGGAGCCACCGATCGCGCCGGTCCCGTGGCCGGCGTCGCGGCGTCACGAGCCGCTTGGGTCGCCGGAGCTTCGCTCCCCAGGAGGTTGTCGCGTTCGGCGAGTTTCCGTACCCGGTAGGCGTGCGCCTCGTCCATGCTCGAAGAGGTCGCCTTGACCCCGATACCGAGGCTCTTGCAGAGTTCGAGGCACTTCGTGTTCGAGATCCCCAACTCGCGCGCCAAGTCGTAGACCCGCATCTTCTTCGCCACGACGTTCTCCCGCCTACGCCCTCGCGCTCAGCGTGGAACCGCGAACGGCTCGGCGCCACCACGATTCGGCTGCAGGGCGGCAATCAGATGCTCAGCCGCTCCTGCCGGTATGTCCCGGCGGAACGCACGCCGCAGCCTGTCCGGTGTCGCAGCCCGCTGGAGGCAGACCTGATCGGACGCGCAGATCCATGCTCCCCGACCGGGCAGTGTGCGTCCCGTCTGCAGTCGATCACCTACGAAGGCGATCCGGACGAGTCCGTCGACCGGACGGGCCCGCCGGCAGCCGATGCAGGTGCGGCGCCTCGCGGCGCTTGTGGCAACTATGACACTCTCCCACCGTCCGTGGCCGCGCCAGGAGCGCTGCTGGTCCGAACATCGGCCCCCGCGGATCCGGCAGCGGCGCCGGTCCACTCATCAAGGGAGATCGTCGGGCCGCCTTCCGCCGGTCGCCAGACCTGCTCGCCGGTCTCCGGATCGAGGATCCACTCGCCCTCGGCCCAGTCGACCTTCCCGTAGGCCGCCTCGGCGGCGATCTGTGTCTCGCTCTTGATCTCGATGCGCCAGCCCGTGAGCCGAGCCGCCAAGCGGGCGTTCTGGCCTTCCTTGCCGATCGCCAGGGAGAGCTGGTAGTCGGGCACGATCACCTCGGCGGTTCCCAGTTCCTCGTCGATCCGGACCTCCTTGACCCGAGCCGGGGAGAGAGCCTTCATGACGAACTCGGTGGGGTTCTCGGCATAGGAGACGATGTCGATCTTCTCGCCGCGCAGTTCGTTGACCACATTGCGCACCCGCGCACCCCGTGCGCCCACGCACGCCCCCACCGGGTCGACGTTCTCGACGTTGGACCAGACGGCGAGCTTGGTGCGGTGTCCCGGCTCGCGCGCGCACGCCTTGATCTCGACGGTTCCGTCGGCGATCTCGGGAACCTCGAACTCGAACAGGCGCTTGATGAGCCCGGGATGGGTCCGGCTGACGACGATCTGCGGCCCCTTGGCGGTACGGCGCACCTCGACGATGTAGGCCTTCAGGCGGCTGGAAGGGTCGGGGCGCTCGTAGGGCACCTGCTCGGACTGTGGCAGCAGAGCCTCCACGCGGCCGAGATCCAGCAAGGTGTAGCGCGAGTCGCTCTGCTGGATGATGCCGGTGACGATGTCACCCTCCCGCCCGGCATATTCCTCGTACTTGAGATCCCGCTCGGCCTCGCGAATCCGCTGTGTCATGACCTGTCGAGCGGTCTGCGCGGCGATGCGACCGAAGTTCTCCGGCGTGACGTCGAGTTCGGGGCCTCTCGGCTCACCGTCGGCGTCGATCTCCTGGGCGAGGACGCGGATCTCCATCGTCTCGGGATCGATCGTGACCCACGAGTACTCGTAGGCGTCCGGCATGCGCTTGTAGGCCGACTCGAGAGCATCCGCGAGAGCTCCGTACAAGGTGTCCACCGAGATGCCCTTGTCGGCGGCGAGAGCCTGCATTGCTTCGATCATGTCAAGGCTCACTCGACCGAACCTCCCTTGGGCGGCACCTTGCCCGCAGGTTTCCCGCCGTTGCGACGAGCATCGGACCGTCCCCAGTCGAAGACCGTGCGGGCCCTCTCGACGGTGTCGAGGCGAATCTCCTGCCGCTGCCCACCGCCCGATTCGAGCGTGATCCGCTCGTCGTCCGCAGCCACGAGCCGACCCTCCAGCCGGCGCTCCCCCTCGACGCCGGGCTGCCGCTTGACGGCGACGTGCGACCCGACGGCCCGGCGGTAATGCTCAGGGTTCCGTAGCGGACGCTCGATCCCCGGGCTCGTGACCTCGAGCGTGTAGCGGGACGGGATCGGATCGGCGGCGTCCAACTCGGCCGAGATCGTGCGGGTCGCCAGGACGAGGGTCTCGCTGTCTATACCACCACTCGTGTCAACCACGACGCGGAGGCGCCCACCGCCCCACTGGACATCGTCCAACTCGACGCCCAAGTGCTGTAGCAGGGGCTCGGCGAGGGAGCGGACGCGCGTCTCGACAGCTGCCGCGCTCGATGCTCGATCTCCCATTGCCGTCCCGCTCCGTCCTGACGCTCGGTTTGCAGGCAGTCGCCCGACGTCGATGTGCCGAGGTCACTCTGCCCACCGCCTCCGGCCCCCAAACGACAGCAAAGGCGTGGGACCCGCCCACGCCCTGTCCGCCAGTTGACCTGAAGCAGCCTGAAGTATACCGCTGAGCGGTACGTGAGCGCCGCGACGGCAGCCCGCCGCGCGCCCCTGCTGCGCTTCGCTCAGGTGGCCGCGACCCGGCGCACGATGTCGACCCGCGAGGCGGTGTCATTGGCGTCGGGTCCCTGCTCGTCGAGCAGGACCGTCCGGTCGCGCTCGGCCTCCCGGCGCGCCCGATCGGTGTCGGCGCGCCCCAGAGCCGCCTCAACGCCCTCCTCGCAGATCAGCTCGGCCCACGACACCAGGGCCTCCACCATCTCGTCCTCCGGGACAACGGCCACGTTCTGCCCCTTCACGAAAAGATGGCCCCGACGTCGCCCGGCGGCGATCCCGAGGTCGGCGTCGCGTGCCTCGCCGGGTCCGTTGACCACGCAACCCATGACCGCCACCTGCAACGGGATCTCCCTCTCCCCGAACGCCTCCAGCGCCTCGTTGGCGATCTTGAAGACGTCGACCTCCGCCCGGCCGCAGCTGGGGCAGGCGATCAGGTCGACGTTCTTGCGATCGCGGAGCCCGAGCGCCTCGAGCAGCGTCCGTCCCGCCCTGGCCTCGGTCACCGGGTCGGCTGTGAGCGAGTACCGGATGGTGTCACCGATCCCCTCGGCCAGCAGCGTGGCAATGCCGGCGGTCGATTTCACCACGCCCGCCGGAGGTGGGCCGGCCTCCGTCACGCCGAGGTGCAGCGGATGGTCGGTCACCTCGGCCAACTGCCGGTAGGCATCGATCATGAGCGGCACGCTCGAGGCCTTGACGGAGATCTTGACGAGGTCGAAGTCCACCTCCTGGAAGTAGGCGAGTTCGTCGACCGCGGACTGCACCATCGCCTCCGCCGTCACCCTGCCCCCGTAGCGCGCGTACAGGTCGGGGTGGAGGGATCCGCCGTTCACGCCGATACGGATCGGCACGCCCCGATCACGGCATTCGGCGGCCACGGCCTTGATGTGCTCGGGGCGCCGGATGTTCCCGGGGTTCAGGCGCAGGCACGCCACGTCGGCCTCCAGGGCGGCAAGCGCCATGCGGTACTGGTGATGGATGTCGGCCACGATCGGCACCGGAGAGCGGGGCACGATCTCGGCCAGTCCCTCGGCCGCCTCGATCTCATTGCACGTGCACCGGACGATGTCCGCCCCGGCGGCGGCGAGGGCATAGATCTGTGCCAGCGTGCTCTCCACGTCGGCGGTCTTGGTCGTGGTCATCGACTGCACCGAGATGGGCGCCCCGCCGCCCACGGCGACGTCGCCAACCATGACCTGACGAGTCGGGCGTCGGGGGAAGGTCGCCTGGATCTCCACAGCATCGTCCTTTCGGATCGGCGATCGAGTTGTTCGGTTGGAGCTATCGCCGGCGCCGGACGGCACTCCTGCGCTAGCCGGGAATGCTCAGGGGGTCGACGATGTCGCGTGACAGCGCCACCAGACCCACCGTCACGAGGACGATGACGAAGACGTATGCGGCCGGCAACATCTTGGCGACGTCCGCCTGGTAGCGCCGGCCCCCGAACGACCGCAACCGCTCGTAGGTGGCAATGACCACGTGTCCCCCGTCGAGCGGCAGCAGCGGGAACAGGTTCAGCACTCCGAAGAACACGTTGAGGTAGGCCAGGAAGCCCAGCAGGGCGGCGATGTCGGCCTCCCCCAGCGAGCCGCCGATCCGGGCCACTCCCACCACGGAGACAACCCGGTTCGGATCGCCGCTGCCCACCTCCCCGGTCGCCAGGTCGTCGCGCTCGAAGTCCACCAGTGGGCCGAGGAGGCCGTCGAGCCCCTGGAGGCTGAACAACCCCGCGATGCCCTCCGCCGAGGCTCGCACCACCAGTCCGAAGTCCGCCACGGAGCTTCCCAGCCCGTCGATCGGGTTCGCCCGCGACGGGGGTGCCAACTCGGGACCGACGCCCAGGAAGCCCGAGACGCCGTCACGGGACGCCGTGCCGATCACGCCCTCGAGTTGCATCGCCTCGCCATTCCGGACGACGGTCACGGTCGCGAGGCGATCGGCAAGATCGGCCAACGCGCCACGCAGGTCACCGAAGTTCTCGATGTCGCGGCCCGCCACTGCCGTGATGCGGTCGCCGGGGAGCACTCCCATCGTGGCCGCGGGGCTGTCCGGCACCACCCGCGAGACCTGCCAGCGCGGGGTCTCCGTGACGTCGGGGCGGTCGAAGCCGTGGAAGCCGACCGCCGAGTACAGCACCCAGAGCAACAGGACCGCCAGCAGGAAATGCATGGCCGAGCCCGCCACGGCCACCGACATGCGGCGCCAGTAGGGCTTGGACCGGTAGGTCCGGTGTTCCTCGACGGGATTCACCCTCTCGAGATTGTTCATGCCGAGAATGCGGACGTACGCCCCCGCCAGGATGGCCTTCACCCCGTAGGTGGTCTCGCCCCGGCGAATCGACCAGACACGCGGCCCGAAGCCCACGTAGAACTCGCTCACCTTCATCCCCGCCCAGCGGGCGGTGATGAAGTGCCCGAGTTCGTGGAGTATCACGATGATGATCAGGGCACCGACGACGGTCAGCACCCAGACACCGGCGAAGATTCCGAGCGCCACGAGGGCGCCGATGACGAGCGCGAGTCGCAACCAGCCCGACGCCGCAGGCGGCAGCGACGGAAGTCCGGACGCCATCGCGTGCCGAGGGCGTCGTCCCGCCGGCCACGCGACCCAACCCCGCGGGCGCCCGGAGGCGCCGGCGGGAGCGCGCGTCACGGGCCGGTCGCCGGTGCTCACGCGGCCTCTGCCCGGCGCGCCACGAGCGCGGTCGCAGCCCGGCGCGCCCCGCTGTCGGCCTCCAGCACGGACTCGAGGCTGTCGGCTCGCCGGATGGGGTCGTTCTGCAGGACACCGTCGATGACCTCGGCGATGGACGGCCAGGAGATCGCTCCCGCCAGGAACGCCTCGACGGCCACCTCGTTGGCGGCGCTCAGCACGGCCGGGGCCGTTTCTCCGCGCCGGCCTGCTTCGTAAGCCAGCGGCAAGCAGGCGAAGACATCTGTCCGCGGCGGCTCGAAGTCGAGGCGCCGCAGCGATGCCCAGTCGATCCGGCCGTAAGCGCACTCGAGACGGTCGGGATAGCCGACCGCGTAGCCGATGCACAGCCGCATGTCGGGGAGCGAGAGCTGTGCCATCGTGGCACCGTCGACGTACTCCACCATGGAGTGCACAACCGACTGCGGATGCACGACCACGTCGATGCGGTCGTAGTCCACACCGAAGAGTTCGTGGGCCTCGATCACTTCGAGGCCCTTGTTCATGAGCGTCGAGGAATCCACGGTGATCTTGGGTCCCATGTTCCACGTGGGGTGCGCCAACGCCTCCGCCGGGCTCACCGACGCCAGTTCAGACGGCGGGCGCCCGCGAAACGGTCCCCCGCTTGCCGTGAGCAGGATGCGGGCGACCTGCGCGAGGCGGTCGGGGTTCCCCAGCGTGTCGTTCGACCGCAGGCACTGATGCACCGCGCAGTGCTCGCTGTCCACCGGCACGATCTCCGCACCGGGCGTGGCCAGGGCGCGGGCCACCACCGGTCCGGCAGCGATCAGCGACTCCTTGTTGGCCAGCGCCAGGCGCCGTCCCGCCTCCAACACCGCCAGAGTGACGGGCAGCCCGGCGAAGCCGACAACGCCGTTCACCGCCACGTCCGCCGTCACGGCAGCGGTGGCCAGAGCGTCCGGCCCGGCGATCAACTCGGTGCCGGGAGGCAGCAAACGCGCCAGGCGCGGGGCGGACTCGACGTCGGCAAGCGCCACGACCTTCGGGCGAACCGCCCTGGTCTGCGCAGCCAGGGCCTCGACAGAACGGCCGGCACCCAGGGCCGTGACCTCGTAGCGCTCGGCGCCGGCCTCGACGACCTCCAGAGTCTGGGTACCGATGGAGCCCGTGGACCCCATGACAGCAAGGGTGTTGCCCATGGCCCTCCTTCGCCCACAGTCTACGGCCGGCGAGACGGGGGCCGAAGTTCGGGCAGCGCCGCGCCACAAGCCGGCGCGAGCGGGGCTAGATCACGTCGATGAGGAGTGCGAGACCCCATGTCGCCGGCATGGCGAAGAGGAGGCCGTCGAAGCGGTCCAAGACACCGCCATGGCCGGGGAGCAGGTTGCCCATGTCCTTGATGCCGAGGTCGCGCTTGATCATCGACTCGGACAGATCGCCGAGAGTGGCGGCGACAGCGACGACGATACCGAGCACGAGCGCATGCGAGACCGAACCGGGGTTGTCGCCCCACGGGTCGATCCGCCCGACCCCCAGGACGACCGCGGAGGCCACCACCGCCAGCACCACGCCGCCGATGAGCCCCTCGACGGTCTTGTTGGGACTTGCCTTGGAGAGACGGGTGCGCCCGAACATCCGACCAACGGCCCAGGCACCGATGTCGTAGGCCACGGTGCCGACGACCGCCCCGAACAGCAGGCCGGTGCCCTTGTCGTAGGTCAGCATCAGGGCGCCGAAGCTGCCCAGTACGGCCACGTACCCCACGCCGAATAGCGTCACCGCCACGTTCGGAACGGGCCGCTCCGCAGTCACGCCCACGAGATGCCAGCAAAGGGCGGCCATGATCACCAATCCGATCGCCAGCGGATAAGCCTCGGCCCCTCGCCAGTAGACGGCCACCGGGAGGCCCACCGAAGCAACCAACCCCACCAGCGTGGCCGGCTGGTAGCCGACCAATCGCATGGCGCCGAAGAACTCGCCCGCGGCGAGCACCATCAACACGCACAGCAGCACGAGCGTGAGGACCGAGCTGAGCCAGAAGCAGACGATGGCCACCGCGCAGAGCAGGACCCCGGTGGCGATCGCGGGCCCGAGCCTGCGGTCCGACGTCCGCTCCCGCATGGCCATCATCGGAGACTCCTCGGCACCGTGCCACATCCCGTCGTCCTCGTCGCCGAAGAACTGCACACCCGCGGCAGTGTCGGTGACGCCGACTTCGGCCGCCTGCGGGTGCTGCTCGGTCAGGTAGCCCACGTCCAAGTCGTCATTGGGGTGCTCGACGTCGCCCCAGACGGGGCTTCCCTCGCTGAAGGTGTCCCAGGCGGTCCCGTCACCTGCCTCGACGTCGCTCTCGGCCTCCCAGCCCTCGGCGCCGTCGACGCCGCCCTCCCGGAAGTCGGAGTATGGATCGGCGCTCTCGCCCTCTCGCTCCTCGGCTCCCGCCGGATCGTAAGGATTGTCTCGGTCCACTGGCGTGCTCCTCTTTCAGACCTGCATCAGTTCGGTTTCCTTGGCCTCGAGGGCCGTTCCGATCGCCTCTTCGTGCTCGTGCGTCAACTCGTCGAGGCGCTTGTGCCCGCGGCGGCTGTCGTCCTCGGAGATGTCCCCGTCGCGTTGGAGAGCATCGAGGTCCTGGCGCGCGGCGCGGCGCGTGTTACGTACCGCCACCCGGCCGGACTCGGCCATCGAACGCACCAGCCGCACCAGTTCGCGGCGTCGCTCCTCGGTGAGCGGCGGGAAGTGCAGGCGGATCACCGAGCCGTCCGTGCTCGGGTTGAACCCCAGGTCGGCGCGCTGGATGGCCTTCTGGATGGCTTCGATCGAGCGCTTGTCGTACGGGGAGATGACCAGCAACTGGACCTCCGGAACGCTGAAGGTGGCGATCTGCTGAAGGCTCACGTCCGCCCCGTGGTAATTGACCGTGAGGCGTTCCACCAGGCCGGAACTGGCCCGTCCGGTGCGCACACCGCTGAACTCCTTCCGGGCGTGCGCGACGGCCCGCTCCATCCTGTCGCGCGCTTCGTCGACAACGATCTCGATCAACTCTTCATTCATGCGGCACTCGCCTCGAGATGTGCCCGTGGGCTCTCAGGCCACGATCGTACCTATCGAGCGACCCTCGATGATGGACAGTACGTTGCCCGGCTGCATGAGATCGAACATCACGATCGGCAGATCGTTCTCCATGCACAGTGTTGCGGCCGTGGCATCCATGGCACGGAGCCCGCCGCTCACGAGATCGATGTAGGAGATCCGGTCCAGCTTGACCGCATCGGGGTTGGTGCGCGGGTCGTCGGTGTAGATCCCGTCGGTCCCCGAGTGGGTCCCCTTCAACAGCGCTTCCGCCTCCACCTCCACGGCCCTCAGCGCCGCTGCGGTATCGGTCGTGAAGAACGGGTTTCCGGTTCCCGCACCGAAGATCACCACGCGGCCCTTCTCGAGGTGGCGAATCGCCCGGCGGCGGATGTAGGGCTCGGCGATCTGGGCCATGTGAATGGCGGTCTGGACCCGCGTGGGCTGGTCGAGGCGCTCGAGAGCGTCCTGCAGGGCAAGGGCGTTGATGAGCGTCGCCAGCATGCCCATGTAGTCGGCCTGGGCCCGATCCATGCCTGCACCCGCGTGCTGCTCGCCGCGCCAGATGTTCCCCCCGCCCACGACCACGGCCATCTCGACGCCGGTCCGCTCGCGGACCGAGGCGATCTCGGAGGCAATGGTTCCGGCGATGCCGATGTCGATCCCGTACCCGCCCGAGCCGGCGAAGGCCTCGCCGGATACCTTGAGCAGCACGCGTCTCCAGCGGGCCATTGCTAGCCCAGGAAGGCCTGTTCGAAGCGCACGATCCTCCCGCTCCCGATGCTTTGGGCGACCGAGGTCTTGTCGCCGTGGAGACCCTGCTCGAGTAGCACGCTCTCGCGGAACCAACCGCTCAGGCGGCCCTCGGTGATCTTGTCCCAGGCCCGCTCCGGACGCCCCTGGGCCTTGGTGATCTCCAGTGCCGAGGCCCGCTCGCGCTCCACGTCGGCTTCGGGCACCTCGCTGCGTTCGAGGTAACGCGGCTTGGCGAACGCGACGTGCAGGGCGACCTGGTGGAGGACGTCGGGGTCGACGCCCTCACCCTCCACGATCACCGCGTTGACGCCGCGCCCGTCCTGGCGATGCAGGTAGGTGTCGACCACGTTGCCGGCCGCGGCACCAACCTGCACCACCGCGCCGAGAGAGATGTTCTCCTTCTTCGCGAGGCGCAACGCGTCGATGCGGCCCGCGAACGTCGCCGCGGCATCGGGTCCTCCGTCAAGCACGGCGTCGGCGATCTCCTGCACACAGGCCAGAAAGTCCTCGGCCTTGGCGGAGAAGTCCGTCTCCGAGCGAAGGTGCACCAGCGACGCCGCGCCGCGGCCTGTGGCGATGGCGATGGCGCCCTCGGCAGCCTCGCGGTCAGCGCGTTCGGCGGCCTTCGCCAAGCCCTTCCGCTTCAGGATCTCCGCCGCCTCGGCAGGATCGCCGGCCGCCTCGATGAGGGCGCGCTTGGCATCCATCATGCCCGCGCCCGTGGCGTCGCGCAGCGCCTTGACGTCTCTGGCCGATACCTGAACCATCTACCTGATCAACCTTCCTCGCCGGCGGTCCCACCGGGCAGATCCTCGGGCGCCGCGCTGTCGCCGTCGGGCGCCGCGCCGGGGGCCCCGTCGGCGTCTTCGATGGTCCGGGCAACCCTGGCTTCCCTGAGGCGCATCTCGGCGGCGGCGGCGGCCGCCGCCTCGGCCTGTCGCCGCGCCACCTCGGCCTCCTCCTCGGCGGTGCGCTGCGGCGGCGGCGGCACGACACCGCGCGTCTCCACCAGCCGTCGGCCCTCGAGCACCGCGTCACTCATGATGCGACACATGATCTCGCCGGCCCGGATGGTGTCGTCGTTGCCGGGGATGACGTAGCTGACCACGTCGGGATCGCAGTTGGTGTCCACCACCGCGATCAGGGGGATGCCCAGTTTGTTCGCCTCGCTCACCGCGATGTGCTCGGCCTTGGTGTCGAGTACGAACACGGCCTCCGGCGGCGTGTCCATCTGACCGATGCCTCCCAGGTTGCGCTCCAGCTTGGCGAGCTCGCGCTGGAGGCTGAGTGCCTCCTTCTTCGGCATCGCCTCGAATCCACCGGAGTCCCGCATCCGCTGGTACTCCTGCATCTTGTGCACGCGCTTGAAGATCGTCTGGATGTTGGTCAGCGTGCCGCCCAGCCACCGCTGGTTCACGAAGGGCATCCCGCAGCGCTTGGCGTGGGTCTCGACGCTGGGTTGGATCTGCTTCTTCGTGCCGACGAAGAGCAGCGTCCCCCCGTCGGCCACCATGTCCCGCACGAACGAGTAGGCGGCCTCGATGCGTGCCAGCGTCTGCTTGAGATCGATGATGTAGATGCCGGAGATTTCCCCGTAGATGAACCTCTTCATCTTCGGGTTCCACCGCCGGGTCTGGTGCCCGAAGTGGACACCTGCTTCCACCAGTTGGCTCATGGTCACGACAGGTGCCATGGTCTCCTTCCCATCGGTTAGGTCACAGCCCGCGCCCGGCACCGCGAGGGCGACCGTGGGAGAGCGCGGACAGAAAGTCGTCGGATCGGGATCGTCGGATCGGGGCGGCCCGAAGGCCGCCGGGCAGTTTACCGACCGGCCGCTGCTCTTCGCGCCCGACCGGAGCGATCGTCGGGCTGCGACGACCCATGACCACCGCCCGCCCGCAAGGCATCGAGCCGTGCCACCGGAACCAGCCGGGCACGCCGGGTGGCACCCAGCAGGACAGCCGGATCGACGTAGGCCTCACCGATCCGCGCACCGAAGTGCAAAGACGCACCGGCAGTGCCGAGGATCTGACCGGTCGCGACTCGCTGCCCCGCGCGGACCGCGACGGTTCTCAGGAGCGAGTAGCTCGTGCGCACGCCGTCGGGGTGCGCCACGGTGACGTGCCGACCCGAGCCCACCGTCCCGGCGAACACCACGACTCCCGGGGCGGCCGCGCGGACGGCGGTACCGGGACGCGTGGCGTACTCCAGCCCCCTGTTGCCCGGAGCGCCGATGTGCGCCGGCGGGCGGAAGGCGTCGATCACCGGAGCGTCGACGGGAGGTCGGTAGACGACGAGGACATCGTCGCTGCCGGGTGGTCCGGTCCGCGCTCCGCCAGGCGCGGTGACACACAGGACTCCGACACCCATGCCGATGACGAGTACTGCTGCGGTGACCGGAGTCTTCAGCCGCGAGGGTGCGCGGACTCGATCACCGAGCGCAGACGCCGCCGGCTGACGTGGGTATAGACCTGTGTCGTGCCAACGCTCTCGTGCCCCAGCAGCTCCTGCACGGAGCGAAGATCGGCGCCGCCGTCGAGGAGATGCGTGGCGAACGTGTGGCGCAGGGCGTGCGGGTGCGTCGGCTCGGGCGCCCGGCGATCCAGGATGCGCCGCACGTCGCGGGGAGTCAGCGGCCGGTCCCGCTGGTTCCGGAACAGGGGACCGTCGTCTCCGGGACCCGGGCCGCGGGCTGCCGCCTCGCCTGCGCGACCCGCCGCTTGGTGCGCGTCGAAATAGCGCTGCAGGGCGTGCACCGCCGGAGTGGAGAGCGGTAGCAGGCGCTGCTTGCCGCCCTTGCCGGTGACCCGGACCCTTGCCCGCGGCAGGTCGAGATCCACCGGGCGCAGCGCGCACAGTTCGGCCACCCGCAGACCGCTGCCGTAGAGCAACTCCAGGACGGCGTCGTCGCGCAGGCGCCTCAAGGGATGATCGCCGGAGGTGGCCGGGGTGCGGCCGGCAAGGAGGCCCTCGACGGTGCGTTCGGAGAGCACCTCCGGGAGGCGGGCCGTCCCTGCCGGCGTCGACAGCCCGATGCAGGGATCGCTCGGGCAGCGACCCGACTGCTCGGCCCACCGGAAGTACCGACGCAGCACCGACGCCTTGCGGGCAACTGTCCGCGGGGCGTAGCCGTCGCGGGTCAAGCCTGCCAGGTAGCGGCGCAGATCCTTGCGACTGACGGCGCCGGGGTCCGCCAGCGAATGGCGCGCCGCCCAGTCCACGAAGGCGTCCAGATCGCGCCGGTACACGGCGACGGAGGAGGGTGCGAGTCGCACCAGCGAGGCGCAGAACGCGTCGGACGCCCACGCCAGCATGCATCAAGGGTAGCAACCGCACTCAGCGCGCCGGGGCATGCTGCCGGTGGAGGTCGAGGCCGTCACGCGCCCGGGGGGGCGCCGGACTGCGAGTCGGCGCGGCGCTCGTACCACAGTCCCCGCCGCGCCAGCAGGCCCGCCGCGGTGAGATTCTCGAGATGCCACGAGAGTTCCCCCAGATCGAATCCGGTCCGCGCCGCGAGCATCTCAAGGGTGGCCGGCATCCAATCGAAGGCGTCCAGGATCGCCGCCGAGACGGCAGGATCCACGGTGACGACACCCTCCGGATCCAGCTGCGCATCCGCTGAAGGCACCCTCAGAGGCAGTTTCGTCCGCTCGATGTCGAGCAGCACGAGCAGGTCCTCGATGTCGCACACCACGCCGCACCCCTCGGCGATGAGCCGATTCGATCCGACCGAGGCCGGGCTGCGAATCGGTCCGGGAACCGCGGCCACTGTGCGGCCGCGCCGCGCCGCCTCGGTGACGGTGCCGATGGCACCGCCGTCGGCATGTGATTCGACGACGATGCAGGCGTCGCCCAGGGCGGCCATGATCCGGTTGCGTGCCGGGAACCGCCACCGTTCGGGCGGCGCTCCCAGGGGAGCCTCCGAGAGGAGCAGCCCTCTCTGCGCCACCACCTTCCACAGAACGGCGTTGTCGCGAGGGTAGATGCGGTCCAACCCGCTGCCGACCACGCCCACGGGTGGGGCCTCGTCGGCCGCCAGGGCACCCGCGTGGGCGGCCGCGTCGATCCCGACCGCCAGTCCGGAGATCACCGTGACACCGTGGGCCGCAGCGGTCTTGCCGAGATCGAAGGCGACGTCGGCGCCGTACCGGGTGCATCGCCGGGTACCGACGATGGTGACCGTCGGGCGCTCGAGAAGTTCCGGTGTGCCCTGGCGGAACAGCACGGCGGGCGGCTCGGAGTCGCCGATGAGCCGCTTCGGATAGTCCGGGGCACCGCGGCGCGCCACCGTCACCCCGGATCGGATGTGGCGCCGGTGGATCTCGGCCGGGTCGGCTCTCGCGGCGTCCCGGCCCCAGCGCTGCGCCACCCGCTCGCCGACTCTCGCCGCGGTCGCGGCCTCCGCAAGCCTCCCGGTGGCCAGAACCTCCCACGCCTGCGCCGGCTCCCAACGCCCCAGCAGGCGTTCGAGGCGCGCCGGACCCATCCCGGCGAGGCTCGCCAGCGCCGCAAGGTAGGCCTCATCGGCAAGTTCGATCCCTGTGGAATCTCCGAGAGGCGCCTCATCATCGGAGCCCGGGGGCCTGGTCACCCACTCGGCGTCGGGAGAACTCCCGCCCGGCGACGTCGCCGCACCCACAATGCCGGGGATCGGCTCCTCAGGCCACATGGCTGCCGGCGTACGAGCGATCGAGCCACACCGGGTTATTCCTCAGTTGCAGCGCCAGAGCCAGATCCGAGCCGCGCAGCGGCGGCTCGCGACCGTCGAGGTCGCAGATGGTCAATCCCACGCAGCGAACCCGCTGGAGGCCCCGGGCACTCAACTGCCCGGAGACCACCCCCCGTTCCGCCAGCCGCGCCGCCTCCGGTGCCAGCGGCGCCTCACGCTCGAGGGCCGACGCCCCGAGCATGCTGTTGCAGCGAACGCCGCGGCGCAGCGCCCGCTCGCGCGCTGCGAGGATCCGCTCGCGCACGGCGGCAGAGGCCTCTCCGGGCCGGCCGCGGAACAGTTCCTCCGCCGTTGGGCGCTGCACGAACAGGCGCATGTCGAACCGGTCGAGCAGCGGCCCCGACAAGCGCCGGGCATAGCGCATCCGAGCCGCGTCGCTGCAGCGACACTGTCCCGGGCCGCCGGCGTTGCCGCACGGGCAGGGGTTCATCGATCCCACCAGCACGAACTCCGCCGGGAACGCGACCGAGCCGACCGCCCGGCTGACCCTGATGACGCCCTCCTCGAGCGGCTGGCGCAGCGAGTCCAGCACCACCGGGGAGAACTCGCCCAACTCGTCGAGGAACAGCACGCCGCCGTGCGCGGCGCTGATCTCGCCGGGACGCAGCGCCCGCGACCCACCCCCGACCAGAGCGACCATCGTGGTGCTGTGGTGCGGTGCCCGGAACGGCGGCGCGGTGATGAGTTCGTTGGTGGGCACCCCGAAGTCGCCCGCGGAGTAGATCCGGGTCACGACCCTCGCGGTGTCCCTCTCCAGCGGCGGGAGCAGCCCCGGGAGGCGCCGGGCGAGCATCGTCTTGCCGGCGCCGGGCGGGCCGACCATGAGCAGGTGATGCCCGCCCGCCGCGGCGATCTCGAGCGCCCGACGCCCCAGAGGCTGGCCGCGCACATCCCGCAGGTCCTCCGCCGGAGCGGACAGCGCCTGCGGGGGCGACAGCGGCGGCGTGACCCACTCCGTCTCGCCTCGAAGGCACTTCACCAACTCCTTGAGCTTGGAGGCGCAATGGGCCTCGGTGTCACCGCTGAGCCGGGCCTCGGCATATGCGTCGGCTGCGACGACCACACGAGAGGAACTCACAGCATCGACCATGCTCAGCGTTCCCGGGACCCGCCGCAGTGCGCCGTTGAGACCCAACTCGGCCACGAAGGCGAAGTCCTCGACCAGCGCCACCGGCAACACCTCGTTCGCCACCAGCAGAGCGACGGCGATGGCCAGATCGAGTCCAGCACCCTCCTTGCGCAGCCCGGTCGGCGCCAGGTTGACGGTGACGCGCTTGGGGGGCCACTTGAATCCGCTCGACAGGAGTGCGGCGCGGACCCGGTCGCGGGACTCCCGGCACGACGCGTCGGGCAGCCCCACGATCGTGAATCCAGGGATGCCGTCCGAGACATGGACCTCGACGTCAACGGCCTGCCCGATCACCCCTTGCAGGACAGCCGACGGGATCTTGGCGAGCATCGGATACCTCCCTCCTCGTCGCCGAACATGCCTCCGGCGGCCGGACCGGCCCGCCAAGTCGTCCAAGGGGGAGCAGCACCAGCTTACTCCGATACTTATCAATATATACTGAGATAACTGAATCTATTCACATCATCTCGCTGCCCGGCTGTCTGGCCGGCCCACTCAGCGGCACCTGGCGTGGCCTCCGGACGACGGTCTCCGTGGATCCGTCGCCGCAGCGGTGGAGAGTCCGTAGCCTTTTCTGCAGCGCCCGGGACCCGCGGCGGGCAGGGCACAGGAGGAGTGGCATGGGGTTCGATCCCACCCGGCGATGGCAGAGGCGTCGCACCGACTACCTCTTCGTGGGGCTCGGCCTGGCCGTCTGCATCCTGGCGGTCATCTGGGGGATCTGGGGATGAACGCGCCGGACGAGACGACGGAGGTGCGGCGCATCCAGCCGTACCAGGCCCGCAAGACGTACCTCTGCGGCGGCTGCAACAACACGATCCCGCCCGCCACGGGCCACCTCGTGGTGGTGCCGGCCGAGGCGCCGGACCTGCGCCGGCACTGGCACCACTCCTGCTGGCAGCGACGAGACCGGCTCGGGAGTCGCTGAGCCGACCCTCGAGAAGGGCGGTGGGAACACCCGGGCGCGACCTTGGTCGTGCACCGGCCGGCCCGCGGGCCACGGCGGGATGTCGGGTCGTTGCTCAACCGTCGAACCCGGGTGGTGGCGTCCAGGCCACCGCCATGACCTCGACCGTGGTCGCTCCCCCACCGCGCAGGATCCGGGCCGCCGTGGCAAGTGTCGATCCGGTGGTCAGCACGTCGTCGATGACCAGCACTCTCGCCGGCACCGGAGGGCGGCAGTGCAGTCGGGGACCCACCGCCCGGCCGGAGCGAGTGCGGGCCGTCTGCGGCAGATCCCGACCACGCGCCAGCAACCTTCGGCACGGAACGCCGAGGCGCCCCGCCACTTCCCTCGCGAGCAACTCGGCCTGGTCATAGCCCCGACGCCGGCGATTCGCCGGCGTGGCCGGCGCCCACGTGACCGCTTCGTTGCACGGCGGGGCGATCGCAGCCAGAGCGGGACCCAGCCGGCGCACCAGGCGATGCGCGCCGGCGTACTTGAGTGCGCCGATCACGCTGCTGCCCACCTCGTCGTACACGAACAGGGCACGCGCCCCGTCGGCGCCAGGTGGCGGCAGCAGCGGCGGCGCCTGTGCCAACTCTGAGAAGCACGATGCGCACAGCAGCACGTCGCTCGCGCCGCACACCACGCAGCGAAGCGGAATCAGCACGGCTGACATCCTACCGCGTACCGAGTAGTTCATTGTGTTTTGATAAGTGTCCTTTTCTTTCGGTGACCAAGCAACCGGGGTTCGCGACGTGGCCGCGGGTGAGGACGCGGCGGCGCGGGAGCGTTCGCACCGGACGCCCTGTCGCGATAGCCGGAACAGCCGGTGGCGTGAGCGCGAAGAGGACGGTCGCGGACCACCTACGCTTCCCTGCCGTGCGGAGCCCGGGCATCTTCTCGTTGGAGGATCTCGGCGGTGGCGTCTGGGGTCACGACGCCGACGACCACTGGTGGGGCTTCAACGGCCTCTTCGGCGGCTACCTCGTCAGCCTGGCCGCGCTGGCCTGCGAAGCGACCGTCGCCGACCCAACGCGCCCGCTGCGGAGCATCACGATGCAGTTCCTGCGCCCCGCGCCCAACGGGCGACTGCTGATCGAGGTCACCACTGAACAGGCCGGGCGCTCCGTCTGGTTCCTCTCGGGGCGGATCACGGCGGGTGGAAAGCTCTGCGCTCTCTTCCTGGTGGTCGCCGCCACCGATCAGGACGGCCAGGAATTCGCGAACCGGACGATGCCCGAGGTTCCGGCGTTCGACGAGATCCACTACGAGACCGCTCCGCGCATTTCCGCGCTCCCGGTGTTCGATCTGTTCGAGGAGCGCGAGGTCCACCGCGACGGTTCCAGCGTGCTCGTCTGGGTCCGTCCGAACTACCCCACGGAGATCGATCTGCCGCTGGTTCTTATGGCTTGTGACGTCGTCCCGCCCGTCGCCATCGGCCGCGTGAGCGACCCCCACCTGGCCGGGACCATCGCGCTCACCGCGAACCTGCGCTCCCCGCTACCGGTGCCCGCGAGCGCCGGCGCGCCGGTGCTCGTGGAGTTGCACACCTCGTCATCGGCCGGCGGCCACGTGGACGAGACGGCCCTCGCCTGGTCACCGGACGGGCAACTCCTGGCAGAGAGCCACCAGGTCCGCTTCCTGCGCCGAGCCCAAGCGGGATTCATCGGCCACTGAGACGGGGTGCGGGGTCAGCGGCACCGTAGGCCGGCGATCGGGAAGTCCGGGCCGGTTCTCCCTGTAGCCCGACGAAGGCCGTCTACGGGATCGTGGATCCGGGTGGCATCGGTGACGGCGACCGGACCTCAGCATGTCTCTCGACAAGGCGGAGCACGAGATCCTCGATGCTGGTCTCGCCGGCGAGCCCATCGCGCTCGCGGAGCCACTCGAGATTGCGGCGATGCACGATGTCCTCCGGGCGATAGCGATTGAGGAAAACGGTGAGCGTCGAGGCCGCGAGCGCGCCGACTGCGAGCCGGGTGGCATCGATAACGCCGAGTCCGGCGTCGGCCACGAGTAGCACCCTGTCGGGGTCGATCTCACGAATGAGGTCGCTGCTGTCGCCGTCATCGGCAAGTGGTGACCGCACGCCACCGACCGTCTCCACGAACCCGACATCCGGTGCGGGCGATCGCCATCGGAGTTCTTCCAGCAGTTCCGCCAGCTTCGGCGGCGCCTGGTCCAGTTCCGATGCCGCTATCGGCGGCGCCATCGGAACTGCATACCATCGGTGTCTCGGGCACACAGTCGCCGAGGGCTCTCCGCTGGCCGCTGCGAGCACATCGGCGTCGGTGGCGCCGGCGTCATCCGGGCCATAGGACTGCACCGGTTTGCGGACGCCCACGCTGAACCCCCGAGCGCGGAGTACCTCGAGTATCCGGGCGGTGACCCAGGTCTTGCCGACAGCGGTGGTCGTGCCGGCCACGGCGACGAGTATCGAGGGCCGAGTTATCACTCGAGCCCAACCGTCGCCAGGGCACCGACCAATCGGTCGAGCATGTCATCGGTGTGGGCAGCGGACAGGGCGACGCGGAGCCGCGAGGTGCCCGCCGGCACGGTCGGTGGACGGATGGCGGGTACGAGGAGGCCCTCGCCGAGGAGAGCCTCGGCCACACGAACGGCTCGTGCCTCCGGACCCACGACGATCGGCACGATCGGGGATGGATGACCGGGGCGCAGGCGGTCGGTGAGTCGCCGAAGGCGAGCGATGAGCGAGTCCCCTTCGGAGTTCCGCGAGATGCGGATGGCCTCGAGCGCGGCAGCGGCGTCGGCAGGAGCCAGCCCAGTGGAGAAGATGAATGGACGGGCCCGGTTCACGAGGAGATCGACGAGGGGACCAGGGCCGCACACCGCCCCGCCGAGTGATCCGAGCGCTTTGGAGAGGGTGACGACGCGGAGCACCCGGAGCCGCTCGAAGTCGGCGAGAGGAGCGAGCGACGGGCCGAAGACCGCGTGCGCTTCGTCGATCACCAGCAGGGCTCCGTGGCGCGCGCAGCACTCACCGAGCGCCCCGACATCGGCCTCGTCGCCGTCCATCGAGAAGACCGCGTCGGTGACGACCATCGTTCGCGCCGCCTCGGCTCTGCTGAGCAAGTGGTCGACGTGGTCGATGTCGTTGTGCCGCGCGATGGCGATCGGCGACCGGCTGAGGCGGCAGCCGTCGATGATCGAAGCATGGTTCAGCTCGTCGCTGACGATGAGGCAGTCGGGACCGCCGAGCGAGGAGAGCACGCCAAGGTTCGCGGCGTACCCGGTGGGGAACACCAGGGCTCGTGCCGTGTTCTTCCAGTCGGCCAGTTCGGCCTCCAGATCGGCGTGGACGGGACGCGAGCCGACGACGAGCCGGCTCGCCGTGGCACCGGTACCCCAACGATCCAGCGCGGTATGGGCTGCCCCGATCACGGCGGGGTGGCACGACAGTCCGAGGTAGTCGTTGGACGCGAAGGAGATCACCTCCCGGCCGGCGAGGTGCCCCACCGGCCCTCTGGCGTCGAACGGCCGCACGGTTCGCCACTGGTCGGCGGCGTGGATCGTGCCGAGTTGCTCGCCGGCCCAGGCATCGAAGTCGAGAGGCGCGGGAGTGGTCGAACCCGTCACGAGAGTGCCTCGGCCACATCGACCATGGCGCCGGTGATGCGGCGCACATCATCGGGGGTGCTGATATAGGGCGGCATCGTGTAGAGGAGCCGCCCGAAGGGACGCAGCCACACCCCCCGGTCGAGGAGAAGCTCCTGCGTCGCCGCGACGGGCACCGGGTCGACCGTCTCGATCACCCCGATGGCCCCGAGCACCCGTACGTCGGCCACCCCTGTCAGCGCCGCGGCCGGCGCCAGTCCTGTGTCGAGGGCTTCCGCAATCGAGGCCACCTCCTCGGCCCAGGGCCGCGACAGGAGCAGCCGGACGGAAGCCAAGGAGACGGCTGCCGCAAGGGGATTGCCCATGAAGGTCGGCCCGTGCATGAGCGCCCCGGACTCGGCGGCGCTGACCCCGGCGGCCACTTCTGCCGTGCACAGTGTCGCCGCCATGGACAGGTAGCCGCCGGTGAGCGCCTTGCCGACACACATGATGTCGGGGCTGATTCCGGCATGGTCGCAGCCGAACAGCGTGCCCGTGCGGCCGAAGCCGGTGGCGATCTCGTCAGCGATCAACAGGACGTCGTGCTCGTCGCACAGTTGACGGACCTCCCGAAGGTAGTCGGGGGAGTAGAACCGCATCCCGCCGGCGCCCTGAACGACCGGCTCGAGAATCACGGCGGCGATCTCGTCACGGTGGTCGGCGAGCAGGCCGGCGAACTCGGCGATGTGGTCGGCGTTGAACGGTTGGCCGAACCGAGGCTCGGGAGCCGGGGCGAACAGTTGGCGAGGAAGGATGCCGGTGAACATCGAGTGCATCCCGGTCACCGGGTCGCAGACCGACATGGCTGCCAACGTGTCGCCGTAGTAGCCGGAGGCAACGGTGAGCAGCCGCGTGCGCTCGGGCCGGCCGGTGCCGCGCGCATGTTGCAGCGCCATCTTGATGGCGATCTCGACGGACACCGACCCGGAGTCGGCGAGAAAGACGTGCTCGAGCCCCATCGGAACGATCTCGACGAGCAACTCGGCGAGTTCGACCGCCCCAGGGTGCGTGATGCCACCGAACATGACGTGGGCGACCGCCTCGAGCTGCTTGCGAATCGCCGCATCGAGGACCGGGTGGCGATGCCCGTGGATGGCCGCCCACCACGACGACATACCGTCGATGGCCTGCCGCCCGTCGGCCAACTGGAGAGTGGTGCCGTCGGCGGCCACGACAGGAACCGCCGGGACTGCCGACGGCATTGCGGCGTAGGGGTGCCAGAGCCGCTGCCGATCGCGAGCGACCAGGTCGATGTACCCCCGACGCTGCTCCTCGCTGCGCCCGACGGCGCGAGCCACAACATCGGCAACCGGATCGCCGATGGTCATGTGCCGCGCCGCGACGAGGGGTCTATCTCGGTGGGCCCGCCGGAGATCGCGACCGTCCGGCACCTGCGGCATTCGGCCTTCCAGCCGGTCGGCTGAACGGTCACCCGCAGGAGCCGCCCGCAGCGCCGGCAGTAGCGGGGCGCCTCGTACAGGGGCCGTCCGCACCGCTCACAGGATCCGGAGCCGCACCACGGGCAGAACGCCCCGGCCATAGCCGTCAGATCACGCCGGTGAGGGCGCCGATGGGCATCCCGAGATCGTCGAGCATCCGCAGGTCGTCGTCGGGGTCGCGGCCCAGCGTAGTGAGGTAGTTGCCGACGATCAGGGCGTTGATGCCGGCCGTCATGCCCATGGCCTGGAACTCCCGCAGGGTTATCTCGCGGCCGCCGGCGTAGCGGAGGATCACTCCCGGGAGGGCGAGACGGAACAGCGCGATCCAGCGGAGGGCTTCGAGCGGCCGGAGCGGCCTGCGGATCTGCAGCGGTGTGCCGGGCCGCGGGTTCAGGAAGTTCAGCGGCACCTCGGTGGGGTCCAGCGACTGGAGTTGCCCCAATAGTTCGACCCGCTGAGCGACGCTCTCCCCCATGCCGAGCAGGGCCCCGCAGCACAGTTCCATGCCGTGCCGGCGGACCAGGAGGCACGTCTCGAAACGCTCGTCCCAGGTGTGGGTGGTGGCGATGCGACCGAAGAAGCTCCGGGCCGTCTCCAGGTTGTGGTTGTAGCGGTGCACACCGCCGGCTGCCAGCCGCCGGGCCTGGTCGTCGTCGAGGATGCCGGCGCTCACCGCCACGTTGAGTCCGGTCTCGGCCTCGATGAGGGGCACCAGCGAGATGAGCCGCTGGAGCGTGCGCTCGTCCGGACCGCGGATCGCCAGGACCATGCAGAACTCGCTGGCCCCCGTCCGGGCTGTCTCGCGGGCCGCCGACAGCACCTCGTCGGTGTCGAGGAACGGCGTCGCCGGCAACGTCTCGGAGAAGCGGGCCGACTGCGAGCAGAAGTGGCAGTCCTCGGGGCAGCCTCCTGTCTTGACCGACAGGATGCCCTCGACCTCCACCGTCGGGCCACACCACTCGAGGCGCACCGCATGGGCCAGAGCAGTGAGTGCCGGAACCTGCTCATCGTCGAGGGTGGCCAGTGCTTCCAACTCCCCCGCCTCGAGCAGCCGGCGGTCGTCGATGAGCGCGCCCTCCGCGTGGCGCAGCAACCGGCGGGCCTCCGTGGCGGCGCCGGCCGCCCCGGCAGCCACTATCCGACCGCCTCGCGGAGCGCGTCGAGCCGGGCCGTCCGGTCGCGGCGGGCCTGCAGGGCAGCATCGAGGTCGACCTCCACAAAACGGGTCGTGACGTTCGGCGCCGACTGGCCGACGTGGTCCATGTCGGCGCTGATCACTGTGGCCACCATCACGTAGCCGCCACCGGACACTGCATCGCGGTGCAGCACGATCGGCTCGACACCCCCGGGTATCTGGATCGATCCGATGGGGTACGGGGCGTCGACGATGTTGGAGGGATCACTGCCCGCGCCGAAGGGGGGAACACGCTCGCGGAAGTCGAGTACAGCGCCCCGGTAGCGGAACCCGGTCCGGTCGGCGACGGCGGTCAGGCGCCACTCGGATTCGAGGAACGCCCGGCGCGCTGCATCGGTGAGGCGATGATCGTAGAGACCCATCATCACTCTGATCTCACGATGCTTGGGATGCGTGCTTCGCAGCGCCTCGGGCACGGATCGGCCCGCAGCGACACCATCGTGGCCGCCGATCGGAAGCTCGTCGCCCGCCACAAGGGGTCCGCCGTGCAGTCCGCCGAGCGCCCCCAGGGCGTAGGTCGAGCGGCTGCCGAGCACCACCGGCACGTCGAAGCCGCCGCTGACAGCGACGTAGGCCCGCGCCCCGGAGGCCAGGAAGTCGAACGACAGGACGTCACCCGCGCCGACGGCGAAACTCTCCCAGGTCGGTCGGGGCTCGCCGTTCACCCGTGGCGGAAGTTCAGCCCCGGTCACGGCCACGGTGACCTGCTGGTCGAAGCGCAACTCGGGCCCCATGTAGGTGCATTCCAGGACGGCCGCGTCGTCGCTGTTGCCGACCAGCATGTTGGCGGCCACCGACGAGTACTGGTCGAGCGACCCCGACGGGGGGATGCCCACGTTGTAGTAGCCCGGCCGGCCCGTGTCCTGGACGGTGGTGGCGATGCCGGGCACCAGGACATCAACTCCCATGGAGCACCTCCATCAGGCCGCGGTTGTACCCATCGGGATCGGCCAGGAACTCGCCCAGCGAGAACTCCACGGGCGCCTGCCTGAACCGGAACTGTCTCGCCTCGACCTGGGCAGTCAACTCGTCGTACCTCTCCCGGTCGATGGGCTCGAACTTCGCAATGGCCCCCGGCTTGAAGAACACCAGGAAGTCCTCGAAGTCGGGGTGGGTCTGGGTCGGGTCGTAGATCGGGGCGGGCGTGATGCCGAACATCTGGTAGCCGCCCGCACCGCGCACAGAGTAGATGCACCCGAAGCAACCGCCGTGGCCGATCGTCTGGCGAGGGGTGTCGGTCCGTGGCGTGAGGTACTTCGGGACCTCGAGCTGGCGCTCCCGCGGCACCATCTGGAACAGGAACGGCAGGCCGGCCACGAAACCAACCATCGAGGTGAACCAGGGCGAACCCGAGTGGGCGGCGACGAAGCCGTCCACCGAGTCGAATCCGTTGATCCGGGCGGCGTACTCGAGGTCGGTGCCGTCGGGGTTCTGATGATGCGATCGGAAGCGCATGAGGGTCTCGCGAGTCCAGGGATCGTTGTAGAGGACCGGCACCTCGACAATGCTCGTCTGCAGATCGAAGCCGGTGCCGTCGCCGACCTCCGCCTCGATCGATGCGAGTTCGCCGAGCAGATCACGGAGTGCGATGCGGTCGGGATCGAAGCGGACCTGGTAGGAGGCGTTGGCGGGGCAGATGTCGATCACGCCGTCGATCCCACGGTCGCCGAGCGTGGCGGTGATGGCCATGACCTTGAAGTTGGCCGCGAGGTTCATCTCCTCGTCGAGTTCGACGTAGAGATGGTCGTCGCCGCCGAAGCTGTGCCGCGTCGTGGACTGGCCGTTGCTCACCGTCTGCCCCCTTTCACGTTCCGATCCAGCGCTCGACGAAGCCGGTGTCGTAGCTGCCGTCGACCACTTCGGCACTCGACAGTAGGTCGCCGATCAGCGGGGCCGTCGTCTTGATGCCCTCGATCCGCAATTCGCGCATCGCCCGGCGGGCACGCGCCAGAGCCGCCGACCGGTCGACGTCCCAAACGATGATCTTGGCGATGAGCGAGTCGTAGTAGGGCGGTACGACGCTGCCGGGCCGCATCGGGGTGGAGGTGCGGACCCCGGGGCCCGCCGGCAGGTCGATGTCACGGATCGTTCCCGGACAGGGCATGAATCCGTTGGCCGGATCCTCGGCGTTGATGCGCATCTCGATCGCCGCCCCACGCGCCCTCACGTCCTCCTGGCGGAACGACATCGGTAGCCCGCCGGCGTGGCGGAGTTGCTCGCGCACCAGGTCGAGACCGCAGACCATCTCGGTGACCGGGTGCTCCACCTGGATCCGCGTGTTCATCTCGATGAAGAAGAACTCCTCGGTGGCACGGTCCACGAGGAACTCGACGGTCCCGGCACCCTCGTAGGCAACCGCGTCGGCGAGATTCACCGCGGCGCTGTGCAGGCCGGCACGAATCTCCGGGCTGAGGTTGGGGGCGAGAGCCTCCTCGATCAGCTTCTGGCGCCTGCGCTGCAGCGAGCATTCCCGCTCGAACAGATGGATCGCCCCGTCGCCGTCGCCGAACACCTGCACCTCGACGTGGCGGGCACTGGGGATGTAGCGCTCGAGATAGAGCGTGTCATCGCCGAACGCGGCCCGCGCCTCGTTCCGGGCCGCGGTGATGCGACCGGCCAGATCGTCCGGTCGATCCACGATCCGGATACCGCGGCCGCCGCCGCCGGCGGCCGCCTTGATCAGCAGCGGGAAGCCGATCCTCGCCGCAGCCCCGGTCGCCTCGGTCGCCGAGCCGATCCCACCTGCTGTGCCGGGGACGACCGGCACGCCGACCGACGCCGCCGTCTGCCGTGCCGCCGCCTTGTCGCCCATCAGCGAGATGGCCTCGGGCCGCGGTCCCACGAAGCGCAGACCCACCGCAGCACAGCGTGCGGCGAACGCCGCGTTCTCCGACAGGAACCCGTAGCCCGGATGGACGGCGTCGCAGCCCGCCGCCAGGGCGGCGTCGATGATGGCGTCCGCGTCCAGATAGCTCCGCGACGCGGGTGGCGGGCCGATCTCGACCGCCTCGGTGGCAAGCCGCACGTGACCGGCATCCCGATCGGCCTCGGAGAACACGGCGACGGTGTCGAGCCCCAGTTCCTCGACGGCCCGGATGACGCGCATGGCGATCTCGCCGCGGTTGGCGACGAGAACCCGCTTGAGGGGCCGGGAGGTCATCGGTTGACGGTGAACAGCACCTGGCCGGCGTCGACCATCTCGGCGTCGGGAACCTCGACGGTGGCGATCGTCCCGGCCACCCCGGCCGGCACGTCGAAGAACTGCTTCATGACCTCGACGAGGGCAACCACCGTGGCGGGCTCGACCGGGCTGCCGACATCCACGAACGGCTCGGCCTCCGGCGACGGCCGCCGGTAGAACACACCGGGAATGGGCGACCTGATGTCCATGCTCACGGGTGTCCTCCCACCGTCGGGCCGTCCTCGGGCTGCGGAGGCTGCAGCGCGTAGTCCCACACCTTGGCGATGATCTGCCACCTGCCGTCCTCGCGCACGAACACCAACTCGTCGGTGAACACCTTCGGAAGGTAGGCGAGCCTGGCCCGCACGTGCCCCGTGGTCGGTGTCCCCGCACTCACCTCCAGCACCGTGTCGTAGCGCTCGTCGCCGCGCGAGGCCGGCGAGGGTCGGCCGCCCACCAGCGCCAGGTACTCCGCCTTGTCGAGGCTCAGGCCGTCCCGCGGGCACACCAGGCGGATGTCGGGGTGCAGCACCGAGCCCAGCAGCTCGGTGTCGCCGAAGTGGATACCGTCGAAGTAGGCATCCATCGCCTCGACGAGTTCACCCGCCAGGATCATCCTCCCTTCGCTGGTCATTGCCCGAAGTCCAAGTAGGCATCCATCGCCGCGGTGAGTCCGGTCAAGTCGCTCATGAACGGTACGGGGCGAGCGCCGACCTCACGGCGGCGGCCAGCTCGACCGCTCCGGGAGTGTCGGAGTGGACGCACACCACATCGGCCCGCATCGGGATCTCGGTCCCGTCATTGGCAACCGCCACATTCTCCGTCACCGCCCGGACAGCGCCCGCGGCCGCAATCGCGGGATCGACGGCGACATGCTCGCGGGTGATGATCAGGCCACCGTCGGGGCGGTACTCCAGGTCGGTGTAGTACTCGGCGTAGAAGCCCTGGGGCCTGCCACCCCAGACCTCCTCGTGGGTGGTGTTCGCCATGCCCATGAGGGGGACGTCGAAGGCGTCGGCGGCGGCAGCGACCGCGCCCGCCACGTCGGGGTCGCGGGCCGCCTGGCCGTAGAGAGCGCCGTGGGCCTTGATGTAGCCGAGTTGCATCCCCTCGGCGGCCAGGAAACCGCTGAGGGCACCGGCCTGGTAGATCACCGCGGCGGTGAGTTCCTCCCGATCCATGGCCATGGCCCGGCGGCCGAAACCCTGGAGATCCGGGTAGGACGGGTGCGCCCCCACCGTGACCCCGTGCCGCTTGGCCAGGCGCACGGTCTGTTGCATGACGCTGGGATCGGAGGCGTGGAAACCGCACGCCACGTTGGCCATGTCGAGATACGGCATGATGGCCTCGTCGTCGCCGCAGCGGTAGATGCCGTATGCCTCGCCCATGTCGCAGTTGATGGCAACCATGTCGTTCCTCAGCCTTCCTAGGGTCTTGCGGTCTTGGGTGAGTCGCCCTCGGGATCGACGAACACCTCGTCGCCCCTGATCTCGGTTGGATAGTTGGCGAGCTCAGCGTGGTCGGGATTGATGCCCCGGCAGGTCACGAGATCGAACTCCCAGAGATGCTGGCTGCATATCAAGGTGTTCTTGTAGAGGTCACCCTCCACGAGCGCCACCCTCTGATGGGGGCAGTAAGCCTGGGTGGCGCGCACGATCCCCCCGTCGAGGTGCGCCACGAGCACCTCGGTGCCGTCCACCTCGAAGACCTCCATGTCGCCCTCCCACAGGTCGTCGAGGCTACAGACGCGGGTCAGCGCCATGAGGCAGGTCCCACGGTGCTGGCCGGGGACGGTCTGGGGGCGTCATCTCCTTCTGTGCGCGAAAAAGCCGACCTGAACGGCAATTTTGCGCCGAGAAGGCGGCTACGACATCCTCGACACCCTCGCCGCATACCTTCAACGAATGCCCGACTCAGGACACTAGCCATCACTCGTCGCAAGACCGGCGCCGCTGTGGAACCGCCGAAGCGCCTCGGAGCCGGCTGCGGCACTGTCGGGAACGTCGGGGAGTTCCCCGGCGAACGCCTCGATGGCGGACGTGCCGTAGGGCGCCCAGGCATCCACCCACTCCTGGAGTTGCGAACGGTTCGACTCGACGTCGAGCATGTGGCCGACGAGGGCCTGCGACCAGCGGCGCGACCGGTCCCCGTCCCGGAGAGCCGCCTCGGCCATGAGCGCCAGCAGGGTGTCGTCGTTGCGCCGAGCGCTCAGCGCCATCGCCCGGTAGAAGCCTTCGGCGATCGCCGGCACCGCCACCAGGTTCAGGGCGACGAAGGCATCCGCCCAGTCGTAGGTGACGAGGGTTCTCTCCATCAACTCCCGGTATCCCTGCCAGGCCGGCGCGTTCTCCCACGTGGCGCGCTCGCTGTCGCCGAACGACCGGTCCGGGTGCGCCTTGGCCAGCGACGCCGTCCGGTAGGCCATCCGGGACAACCAGCGCAACGCATCAGCGGTCTGGAAGGCGGCGCAGTTGCAGATCGTGCTGGCGGGTGCCATGTGCACGAGGTAGGCCGAGGCCATCTGGCTGGTGTGGATCAGGTAGCGCCCCGGCGTGTACATCGCCTCGAGCACGTCGAGCCACGCGCCGGGAAGGCTCTCGTCGTGCCCCTCGCTGTCGTACTGATCCAGCAGCCCGTCCACGTAGGACTCCTGGCCGTCCTGGAGGATGTTGTACGTGCGGTAGACCATCTCGTCGGGATCGCGGAACGAGTCCCAGTCGTCATGGGTGATCGGGCTGTTGTCGCGGTAGCGCGTCACCCAATCGTTCATGAAGCTGGCGCCCTCGACCTCGAACGGCACCGGCTCGCCGCGGGCGTGCCAGAGCAGACCGGTCGACACGATCTCGTACTCCGACGGCCGCCGGCGCTGGCCGACCAGATGACTCCACGTTCTGAGGGGTTTCAGGGTGTCAGTCATGGCCTTCTCCCAGATAGAAACGAATCACTTCGGTCGAGGTGTCGATCCGGCCCGCGAAGCTGGGCATGTTCACCTCGAGTTCGTGCAGCTTGAACGGCCGTCCCAGCTCCCGTTCGACCGAGGCACGAGTGATGACGCACTCGCCCTCGACCTCGACACGGACATACGAACCGCGGTCCACGACGTTGACGGACCGGCCGGCGTTGTCGCCCTCCACAGCCGCCACAACGGCTCGGGCGACCTCGCCGCTCTGGATCACGGGACCGACCGTGCCGGCGCTCATGACGCCTCCTCGTAGTAGAAGTCGAGTGTCTGGGTCGGCGCCAGACCGGCTTCGGCCACCGTCATGTCCAGTGGCAGCGGCTCGGTCTCGCCGGGGATCCGGGCACGAATGATCCCGTCGCCGCGGGCGACATGCAGGCCGATCACGTTCTCGGTCGCCGCCTCGGCGACCTGGGCCATGGTGTTCTCGGTGTCGACGACGAGGAGCTTCACCACGAAGTCCCCGTAGAAGTTGACCGCCAGTGGGAATGCTGCCATCGGTCCGTCCTCCTATGCCGCGTCGGCGCTCTCGAGATGGGCGGACACCCACTCGTAGTCGTGGGCGTCGCCGCCACCCTCGCTGAGCACGCCGATGCCCATGTACTGGAGCACGCCGCCGAGGTCGGGGGGCTGGATCTCTCCGGCGAGCAGGCGATCAACGATCGTCTTGTGGGCGGCGTAGCGCTCCGGGTCCTGCTCGAAGATCCAGCGATCGGGCTCCGAGCCGAAGTGGTAGAGCCGTCCGTTGTACTCCAGCGGGTAGTCCTGCGTCGTCGTGAACGGCGTCCCCACGATGGGGATGTTCGACATGTTGCAGATGATCGGCAACGTGCCGGGGACCGTCCTGGCGACATCGCCCCGCTTGAGGTTCTCGATGATGACGTCCCAGCACCTGCCGAAGGTGTCGTTCCACCCCGGGTACTTCTCCTCGAGCCAGTCGCGCTCGTCGGGGCCCACGCCGGCCGCCGGCGAGAACCACAGGGTGGGCCGCCACGACCACGTGCCGAGCTGCTGACCGTGGTGATGCTCGTCGATGTCGGCCAGGAAGATGTCCCAGTACCAGGGCTTCGCCAGGCCCAGGTCCTCCAGGCTGTTGACGAACTGCGTGACGATCCACTCGTGCATGAACTCCTTGAACGACCCCTCCCGTTTGTCCAGGGGGATGTAGTAGTCCATCGGGATGCCCGTCAGGATCGTGAACAACTTCCATGACCGCCAGAACGCCACGTCGACGAGACGCTGCGCCCGTTCCTTCTCGCCGTTCTCGATCATCATCGACAGCATCGGCGTGCCGATCTGGGCGTGACGGGCCTCGTCGGACTGGATGCTCTGGATCAGCTTGGAGAAGCTGAAGTCCCCGGCGTTGGCCGCATCCGACGACAGGCCGATGAACTGCAGGTTGGTGAAGCCGGTCTCGAAGGCGAAGTTCAACAGGATGGACGTCGAGACCGCGTCCCGGGTCATCATCATGTCGTCGAAGAAGTGACGGCCCGCGATGATGCCCCAGTTGTTGCTCTTCATGCCCGCGTGGGCCCAATCGAACTGACGATCCGTCGGCACGTATTCGTGGGGGAAGAACAACTGGAGTTGCGCGTGGCGGATCTCGTCGAGCATCCCGAATGTGCCCATGTTTCGCATACCGGGGGACCGCGCCCAACGCACGAACCGCGATTCCATCAGGGCGGCGTTGTACTCGACGACCGACACCGCGCCGTAGTGGAGTTTGAGCGTGCTGATCCACCCCGGATCGACCTTGGAGCGCAGGTCCATGCGTTCCAGTGCCGCCTTGACCGAATAGGCCCCGGCGTCCTTCTGGCGCTGGATGTCGACGTACTCCCGGTAGCTGATCTTGTACGGCTCGTCGTAGGTGGACCACACCTCGTCGGGGATGTCGTAGTCGCCGCTGTGGCCCTCGGGGTACAGCTCGTCATCGCTGACGTAGCCGGGGGTCCACTCCGTGCGGCGGGCGATGTCGTACCACTCGCTGCGCTCGAGCAAAGCCATGTTGCCTCTCTTTCTATGCTTGATTCCGTCGAACTGCCGGTGAGTTTCTGCTGCGCCCTCAGCGGTCAGGATCCGTGGGCCGAGCCGAGCGGTCCCTCACCGCCCGGATAGCAGAACGAGATCGCCGGGGAGTAGAAGCCGAAGGTGACCTCGAGTGGATCTGCAGGCCGCAGGTCCCACGTCGGATGGCTCGAGTCGAGGAACTCCAGCGATACGACCTCGAACTGCGCGGCGAAGTCCGCCACGAACGGGTACCGGCCGCTGACCAGTTCGCCGTCGACTCGGGTGACGTACCGCAACTGTCCGGTTCCCCGAGCCGGATCACCGACGACCACGTCGCAGACGGTGCGGATGATTGGGGCTCCGCCGGAGATCGTCGTGGCCGTCAGCGTGCGCCCGTCGAGGCCGAGTTCGGTGCGCCCCGCCGAGACCGGCACACCGTGGGCCGCGGCGTAACGGTTCATGGCTGCGCTGCTGTTCATGTAGTGCGTCCACCAGCGCGCGGGCACGCCCGCCTCGGTGTCCAGGCCGGCCAGATCGGCTCCCAGGTAGGTCAGCGAGTAGGCGCCGAACGAGTCCGGCTCCCCGGCCGAGGAGATCTGCGACTCGTCGTCCACGACGTACTGGTTCATGTAACACAGGGTCCCGTCGACCGGCGTGAGTTCGACAGGCACGAGCGCCCCGACGGCGTCGGAATCGGCCGGCCTCCAGACCAGGTACAGCATCCGAGCATCGGTGATGAGCTGGGGCGCATGCGCGAATCCGGCCATTCCGAACTCCTGTTTCGTAAACCGGTCGCGAAATCCTAGTCCGCACGTTCGGATGCGCGCACCGGCCGTCAGCGACCCTTGGGTCGCCGAGATCCGGGTGATCGAGCACGTGCGCTGAGGTATGCGCGCACACGGCATCTCCCTGCTCGTCCAAACGTCGACGGCGCAGCGCCTCAGGGCGGAGGCAGTTCGGGCAGACCCTCCAGTGGCATCCGGCGGTGGCTCTCGACGGTGGCTCGGGTCATGAGCGGGTCGACGCCGAGCGACTCCAGTAGCTCGGTCGCTGCCTCCATCTCGGCCATCCGGCGCACGCTGTGCGTTGCGGTGCCCTCCAGAAGTGTCCGGAGAAACGCAGCATCGGCGGTCGTGAGCTGACCGACCAGGTTGTCCCACGTCTCGGCGACCAGCCCAGCGGCCCCGGCGGCCCGCATCGACTCGATGATGAGCGCCGGGAGACCCTTCATCACCACGCTGCGCAGCAACTTTCGGGTGGCCGCGAGACCTGCGGTGGCACCGATCGGCTCCACGGGCACTCCGGCGGGCGCCAGCAACTGAACATAACGCTCGGCGCCGGGGCCGGAGGCCAGCGAGGCGGCGAACAGGCCGTTGCCCGGCACCATCGCCATGAGGGCCACGTCCACGAAAGCCAGCGAGCAGGACGCGGCGACGGCGGCCAGGTCCTGCTTGCGAGCGGCCGAGGCGGTTGACAAGTCCGCGTACACGGCACCTGCAGGGATCTCGTCCAGGGCCTGCGTCAGCGCACCCATGGCGTCGGCCGCGGCAGTCGCGGCCATCACCAGACCGGCACCCCTGGCAGCTTCGCGGGGGTCGTCCACCCGGCGCACACCCGGTGGCGTCGGCCGGGGAGCCGGGTCGTAGCCGGTGACGGCGGCGCCGGCCGCCGCCAGATCCGCCGAGATGAGGGAGCCGGCTTCGCCGAGACCGAAGAACCCGACGGTCAGCCCGGCGAGGGTCATCGGCTGGTACCTGTGACCGACCACTGGGAGAGAGCTGAGAAGTCCGCCGGCAGCGCCGCCGCGGCCGCTGGATAGTGGGCTCCGGCCTCCCCCGGGACGACACTCATAGCAACGTCGACAGAGGTGGCCCGCAGCACGATCGGCAGCCGCCTAGTCCTTGCCGAGGTCCTCGAGTCGATCGACGTGGACGACGCCGAGTTCTGCCAGCTTCGCGCCATGGCCCGCGATGTCGACGGAGAGTTCACCGGCGGCAAACCGTGCCCGAGTGACCTCCTCGGCACCGAGCCGCCGGCGCGCCCCCTCCAGCGCCTCGGCGGCGTCCAGCCGGGGCACGACGACAACGCCGTCGTCGTCGGCACAGACCACGTCGCCGGGGTTGACGACCTGCTCGCCGAGCACGATCGGCACGTTCACCCACCCGGGAGTGGTTTTCATGGGGCCCTGGCAGCCGATGTGCTGGGACCACACCGGGAACCCCATGGCGCGGATGGCCTCGGTGTCACGCACCGCGCCGTCGGTGACCAGGGCAATGCCGCCCCGAGCCGCCGTGGATGTGGCCATCAGCTCCCCGAACAGGGCGTTGGTGGAGGGTGCGGTGCTGGCGACCACCAGAACGTCACCCGGCTCACAGAGCGCGATCGCGGCGTGGATCATGATGTTGTCGCCGGGGTGGACCAGCACGGTGATGGCCGAGCCGGCGATCCGGGTGCCCTGCTGGAGGGGCCGGATGTGCGCCCCCACGAAGCCGCGCCTGCCCAACGCCTCGTGCACGGTGGAGGTGTCGATCGAGTGGAATCCCTCGACCAGCTCGCGGGGGGCCCGCTCCACGTTGCGGACGACGACGTTGGGATTCATGATCCGTTCCCCGTGTCCGGATCTACGCCGTGGGTGGCGAAGAAGTCGAGCGTGCACTCCAGCGCCAGGGCGGCCGCGTCGGGGTGGTAGGAGTCGCGGGCGTCGCAGTTGAAGCCGTGGTCGGCGCCGGGATACACGTGCACCGGCACCGCCGGGTGCGCACGGCTGATCTCGGTCACGTCCGACAGCGGGATCATGTAGTCCACCTCGCCGAAGTGCAGCAGCACCGGTGCCTGCGGGGTGCGGTCGAGGAACTGAATGATCTGACCGCCGTAGTAGCCGACGGCTGCGGCCACGGGAAGCGCGTTCGCCGCCAGCCAGGCGAGGCTGCCGCCGTAGCAGTAGCCGACGACGCCGACCGGGCCGTTGCCGGCGAGGTGGGCGACCGCCGCGCCGACGTCGCGCACGGTGTCGTCCCAGTCGATGGCGCCCCGCATCGCCCTGCCCTGGGTCACGGTGTCGGCGGTGTAGCCCAACTCCACCCCCCGCTCGAGGCGGTCAAAAAGCGCGGGAGCGACCGCCCGGTAGCCCAGCGCGGCGTAGCGGTCGGTGACGTCGCGGATGTGGGCGTTCACCCCGAAGATTTCCTGGATGATCACGATCCCCGCGGTGGCGTCGGCGGGGCCGGCCTCGTAGGCGTCGAGTTCGTGACCGTCACTGGCGGTGAGTCTGATCATGGTGTGGCTCCTCGTGCTTGTCGGGGTGCTCGTGGGTGACGGCCGGCCGCGGCGCCGGGCCGCCGTGAATACCCGTCGTGGTCAGTACTTGTAGTGGTCGGGCTTGTAAGGGCCGTCCGGCGACACGTCGAGGTAGTCGGCCTGTGTGTCACTGAGGCGGCTGAGCCGGATGCCCAGGGCGTCGATGTGCAGCCGGGCCACCTCCTCGTCGAGGTGTTTGGGCAACGTCACGACCTGCGGGCGGCCCGTGGCGTCCCGGTAGCGCTCGGCATCACGATGCAGTTCCATCTGCGCCAAGACCTGGTTCGTGAAGCTGAAGGACATCACGAAACTGGGATGCCCGGTGGCGTTGCCGAGGTTCAGCAGGCGCCCCTCGGACAGCAGGATCACCGAGTGCCCGTCGGGGAAGACGTACTCGTGAACCTGGTCCTTGATCCGGACGCGCTGCACGTCCGACAGGCGCTCGAGGCCCGCCACGTCCACCTCGTTGTCGAAATGGCCGATGTTGCCGACGATGGCCTGGTGCTTCATCCGGCCCATGTGCTCGGCGGTGATCACGTCCCGGCAGCCCGTGGCCGTCACGAAGACGTCGCCGGTGCTCATCACGTCCTCCAGGCGGCACACCTCATAGCCCTCCATGGCCGCCTGCAGGGCGCAGATGGGATCGACCTCGGTGACCACCACACGGGCTCCCTGCCCCGCCAGCGCGGCGGCGCAGCCCTTGCCGACGTCCCCGTAGCCGCAGACCACCGCCAGCTTGCCGCCCAGCATCACGTCTGTGGCCCGCTTCAGGCCGTCGATGAGGGAGTGTCGGCAGCCGTAGAGGTTGTCGAACTTGGACTTCGTGACCGAGTCGTTGACGTTGATCGCCGGGAACAGCAGGGTTCCGTCGGCCTGCATGCGGTACAGGCGGTGCACCCCGGTCGTCGTCTCCTCGCTGACGCCGCGCACACCGGCGGCCGCTCTCCGCCACGCCTGTGGGTTCTCCTCGAGCACACGCCGGAGGGTGGCGAGGACGACGTGCCACTCGGCGCTCGCATCGGGATCGGCGTCGGCGACCTCGCCGGCCTGCTCGCACGCCAGCCCCTCGTGCAGCAGCATGGTGGCGTCGCCGCCGTCGTCGAGGATCAGCGTCGGCCCGCCGCCGTCCGGCCAGCGCAGCACCCGTTCGGTGCAACTCCAGTACTCCTCGAGCGTCTCGCCCTTCCAGGCGAACACCGGCACGCCGCGAGGCTCGCTCGGCGTGCCCTCGGGACCCACCGCCACGGCCGCGGCAGCGTGGTCCTGGGTGGAGAAGATGTTGCACGACGCCCAGCGGATCTCGGCACCGAGCTCGCAGAGGGTCTCGATGAGAACGGCGGTCTGCACGGTCATGTGCAGCGAGCCGGCGATGCGGGCGCCCGCCAGCGGTCTCTCGTCGCTGTGGCGGGCACGCAGCGCCATGAGACCCGGCATCTCGTGCTCGGCGAGTTGGATCTCCTTGCGGCCGAACGAGGCCAGCGACAGGTCCGCGACCTCGAAGTCGCTCCCCTCGCCCATCACGCTCCCGCTCCGCCGGCTCCGTCGAGGGCCTCTTTCAACTCGGAGATGGCGGGGATCGGGCCCGGGTCCACCCCTCGCAGCGCCGCCAGGTGGAGCGAGACGAAATCGCCGAACAGCATCAGGTCCATGATCTGGGCGATCGGCCCCTCGCCGGCGGCGCGCACTTCGTACACCTCACGCACGGCGTCGGTCAGGTGGTCGTCGAGGAAGTCGAAGGTTGTCGCCACCTGCGGGGGCTCGAAGTCGTGGCGGAGCTGGACGGCGCTGAAGGACGGCGCGGTGAGTTCGTCGAACGTGCCCCAACCGGCGATCTCGTTGTGAGTCATTTCCGGGAGTCCCGCGCTGAAGGCCGGCGTCTTGGCGTTCTCGTTGAACTGCGCCTTCCAGCGTCGCGCCGCCACCTCTCCGATCCCCCCCGGCCCGTAGACGACAGGGATCGTGCCGGCGATCTCCCTGGCGAGCCGCAGGGCCGGATTGCTCGCCTCGCCGAGCTGGCCGCGGCGCAGGCGCAACTGTCCGGCGGCGCGCGCCAGCCACTCGCTGGCGCCGGGGAAGAACCCCAGATCCTCCAGGATCGTCAGCACCGGTGCGGCCATGGCGGCGAACCCCGCCCGCGGCATGGGTAGGGAGGGATCCACCCCGAGAACCGGAGCCCCCCACCGCTCGGCCAGGCTCCTCAGGCGGCCCCCGGTGCAGACGGCGACCATCTGCCCACCCCGTTCGGCGGCGATGCTCGCGGCCGAGAGCGTCTCCTCGGTCTCGCCGGAGAAGGACACGGCGAACACGAGTGTCCGCCGGTCGACGTAGCTGGGCGGCACGTAGTTCTTCACGACCACCACCGGCAGCGACATGAACGGCCCGGCCGTCACGGCGAGGAAGTCACCCACGAGGCCGCTGCCGCCCATGCCCAGCACCAGCACGCTGGTGATGGCATCGGGATCATCGATCCTGGCCACCGCGCCGGACTCGGCCGCCGCCTCGACGCCGGCGGCGATCTGCTCGGGCATGGAGGCCGTCGCGGCGAACATGCCCATCGTGTCGACGGGGAGGTGCTCGGTCACGGTGTGAAGTTCTCCGTGATGCCCTGCTCGGCCGCCTGCGCCAGCACTCGACCATGCTCGTCGCCGTCGAGCGTGGTCGCCTCGTCGATGAGCATGATCGGGATGCCGTCGGTGATCTCGTAGCGCCGCTGCAGGCGGGCGTTGTAGAAGAACCCCTCCGCCTCGAAGTACAGCAACGGGCCCTTGTCCTCGGGACAGGCCAGGATTTCCACCAGTCGGGGATCGAGCACCATCGGTCAACCTCGGTCTGCTCTGCGCGCCGGCCGCTCGACTTGGGCCGGACCGGAACAGCCTACGCCCCGCGCCGCCATTGCTCGTCGAGCAGATGGGGGTCGCCGGCATCAGCCGCCTCGGAGAACCGGTCACCCAACTCACCACGACTGAGCAGTTCGGAGTCGCGGCGGGCGCGTTAGAACCAGAATGTTCGTTGTTCGCATTGGGCGCTGGTCTCGGCGCGGGCGCAGTTGTCGGTGTCGGCGCCGCCGTAGAGCGTGTCGTTCTCGCCGCCGCCGATGAGGGTGTCGTCGCGGCGGTTCCCCTCCAGGGTGTCATCACCGGGGCCGCCCCACAGCACATCAATGCCGTTGCCGCCTGCGAGGGTGTCATCACCGGGACCGCCGAAGAGGCTGTCGTCGCCGGCGCCGGCGCCGATGCGGGTCTCGTCGCCGCCGGAGAGCGTCCCGTTCTGGGTCTTACCATGCAGCCTGTCGGCACCGGGGCCCCCGTCGAGTGCGTCGGCGCGCCAGCTTGTCCGCGGGCTGTTCGCGAGCGCCGACCAGTATGTCTGGTGGTTCGTCGTTCGTCCGGTGGAGTGCGTCATCGGCGGCACTAGACGCCTGTGGTCGCCGGGGTGATGGGTGCGGTGGCGAAGGGGCCCGGCGGCGGGGTGCTTGCCTCGTCGTGGAGGCCCCAGCAGTCGATTTCGCCATTGGGGCGCAGACCGCAGGCGCGCCGCACGCCCGCCTCGACAGTGAGGAAGGGCCCCGGCGGGGGGTCCACCAGTTCGATGTCGGCGATGAAGCTCTCGACAAGTATCGCACCCGGCCCGAATATCAAGTACTCGCTGGGGTCAAGCTCCCAGACCCGAGCCCCGTACAGCGACTCGTACAGCGGATAGAACCGCGGATCGAAGAACGCCACGCCGGATTCGGCCGACGCGGTCGTGATGTCATAGAAATCCCACAGATGCGGCCCGTACACCTCGGCGTAGACCTCCAGGGGGATGCGGGGCTCCTCGCGCGCGAAGTACCCCCAGCACGCCACCTCGCCGTCGAGGCGCAGCCCGCACGTGAACCCGTTGCCAGCGCTCACAGACACGAACGGCCCCGCCGGCGGCTCCCAGGTTGCCGCCCGGCGGGCCATCTCCTCGCGCAACTCAACCTCGGGCACCGCTCCCTCCAGATCCATGAACGCGACCGGCGACGGGTACAGCACGCTCTCCCCGATATCGCGGCGATCCGCCACGTAGGCCGCCTCGTCGCCGCCGAACTCGAACCCGAGGCCCATCAACTCGGCGGCATCCCGAGAGTCTTCGCCCCAGCAGTCGATGCTCCCGTTGGGGCGCAGACCGCAGGAATGACTCGCGCCCGCGTCCACGGACACGAACGGCCCGGCCGGAGCGTCGGCTTGGCCGAACCAGTTCGTGCCCCAACACCCCGCCTCATCATCGATTCGTAGACCGCACACGTGCGCACCCCCGACACTCACCGCCGTGAACTCTCCCTCCGGGAACGCCACATCCACCACCGGCGGCTCCACGCCCGCCAACAACTCCCGCACACCACCCCAACACTCCACCGAACCGCTGGGCCGTAGACCGCAGGTCCGGAAGTCCTCCGCATCCACTGCCGTGAACACTCCCTCCGGCGCGTCCATCTGGCCGTAGAGATTGGAGTCCCCCCAACACTCGGCCTCCCCCCAAGGCGCAGACCGCACCCGTAGCCAACCCCGTCGCTGATTGTCGCGAACACCCCCTCAGGTCGCCTTCCCGGTAAGGGCGGAGGTTCGTCGGCTGAGCCCCAACACGTCACCTCTCCACCCGGACGCAAGGCGCAGGACCGAGAGATGTTCGGCGACGTCAAGAGCCCAGAAAGCGCGCCTGCCACATCCATCGCCTCCAACAACTCCTCGGGATCCGCCGCGATCGCCGGAGCCTCGGACAGATCGCGCTGGTCGGGCCCGCGATCCGAAGACCTCCCGCCGGTCTCGCCACCACCGCACGCGGCAGCCGCGAGCGCGACCGCGATGACCCACGGCACCCATCGGGGTTGCCGTGGGCGCGTTAGAACCAGAATCTCTGTTGTTCGCGCTGGGCGTCGGTTTCGGCGCGGGTGCAGTTGTCGGTGTCGTCGCCGCCGTTGATGTAGTCGGTGCCGTTGCCGCCGTCGAGACGGTCATCGCCGCTGTCGCCGCACACGCGATCATCGCCCGCGTCGCCCCAAGTGAGATCGCCGCCGGGGCCGCCGAGGAGGTTGTCGTCGTGGCCGCCGCCGCGCAGATTGTCCACGCCGGGACCGCCCCTCAGCGTGTCGTTCTGGGTGTTGCCCCGCAGCCTGTCATCGCCTGGGCCGCCGTAGAGCACAGCGTCGCCGGCGCCGCCGGTGAGGGTGTCGTCGCGGTGCGCCGTCGGGCCTGTTGGGCGGTGCATTTCGGTCTATGGGACCGTGGCCGGGGTGATGGGTGCGGTGGCGAAGGGGCCCGGCGGCGCGGTGCTGGCCTCCTCGTCGATACCCCAGCAGTCGATTTCGCCGTCGGGACGCAGCCCGCAGGCGAGCAGTCCGCCCGCCTCGATGGCGATGAACGGCCCCGGCGGCGGGTCGATCAATTTCAAGTCGGCGACCATGGTCTTGATGGGTAGCTGAGCGGGACCGGCGATGAGGTACTCGGCGGGGTCCAGTTCCCACACCCGCGTCCCGTACAGCGACTCGTAGAACGGATAGAACCGCGAGTTGAACCGAGTGACGCCCGCGATCAGGTCCCCCTTGGTGGTGTCGTGGAAATCCCACAGCCGCGGCCCGTACACCTCCGCGTAGACCTCCAGGGGGATGCGGGGCTCCTCGCGAGCAAAATACCCCCAGCACTGGAGTTCCCCCGAAATCGTGGAGGCATGCTCTTAGCCTGGATCCACCGGTGGGGGGGTGTGGGGTGGTGTCGGGGTGGTGTCGGGGTGTTGGGTGTGGCCGCTGGTGGGGTGTTGAGGCTGTTTGTGGCGCCGTGTCGGGGCGTGTCGGGGCGTGTTGGGCGGGGGATTCGCCGGCGGGGGTGTTTTGGGGCGCGGGGGGTCGAGGCGGTGGCGCGGGCGGTGCTGTTGGTGGGGGTTAGCAGAGTTGGGGTAGGGCGCGGATGTTGGTGAGGGCGGTGTGGAAGGTGGTTGCCCAGGGCCATCGGGCGGGGAGGCGCACGACGGGGCGTCCGGCGTGGTTGACGAGACGCCCGGGCAGGGCGAGGAGCCGGTCGCGGACGGTTCGCCCGACGGTGAGCTTGTTGGTGTGGCGGACCTCGCCGAGGCGGTTGAGCCACCGGTAGAGGTTGTGGGCCAGGGCGGCGCAGGCCAGCCAGGCGGCGTTGGCGGCGAAGCGTCCCGACAGCAGGTGGGCGAGGCCGGTGGAGTTCTTGAGGTCGCGGATGGCGAGTTCGACGGTGGCGTGGGCGCGGTGGTAGGCGTCGGCGTCGGTGGTGTCGGGGTCGGTTCGGTTGGTGATGAAGGCGTGGTAGCGCCAGTCGGGCCACAAGGCGGCCTGTTGTTGGTCGGCGAGGCGGCTGCGGCGAACGACGAGGCGGATCTTGCGCTTGTTGCCGCGGCGCCCGGCGACGATTGTGGTCTCAGCGACGTGGGCTTGTCCGCCGTCGGTGTAGTCGATGGGCGCCCAGTCGTCTTCGGGAATGGCGCCGATGGCGGCTTTGACGTGGGCGTATTGGGGGATCGTGATCGACCAGCGCACCCTCAGGTCGTCGAGGCGGTCGAGGAGGTCGTAGCTGAAGAACCCCGAGTCGGCGCGCACACACAAGTCGCCTGCGGCGCCGGCGCGCCGGGCGCGGGCGACGGTCTCGGCTATGAAGTGCACGTTGCCGTTCTGGGAGGACCCACCCCGCAGGCGCGTGTGCACGATCTCCCCGCCCTCGGCGCGGACGCCCACGAGGGGGTGATAGCCGAGTTGTTTGGTGTGGCCGTAGGCGGCGCCCGCTTTGGCCCTGCCGGACACCTCGCAGACCGTCGAGTCCACGTCGATGGTCATCGGCGCGTCGCCGGGACCCCCACCGGCCGCCCACGCTCGGCCCAGTATCTCTGCGGCGGCCTTGTCGAGTTGGCGGACGTGGCCCCACGTGAACGAACGAAGGAACACCCCCACCGTCGACGACGCCGCCGCCTTGAACCCCAACACCGCCCCGGTCGCGCCCGCCCGCAGGCGATCCACATGATCAATATGCGTGGCGCCCACCAGCATCGCCGCCACCAACGTCGCGACCTTCCGCCCCGGCGCCGCCGCGCCGGGGCGGCGCCCCAGGCGCACCGACGCGTCCACCAGCGACGCCAAACCCAGCCGACCCATCAGCGTCGCCGCCGCCAACAAACCCGCATCGGCCACCAACGACTCGTCGTCGAAGACCACCCCCAACCGGTCAATCTTGTGCGATACTCCACTCACAGGAAGTGCCTCCCGATCCGGGCCAAAGCCGCTGCTACTAACGGCCATTCTCCCAGGTCAGCGAGGCACTTCCCCGCATTTACACCCCCCACCCGTCGGTGGATCCAGGCTTAGAGCGTTAGCGGATAGGTGGTGACCAGCGGTTTCGCCGGTCGATGAGTTTGATGCAGATGAGTAGGACGATGGCGAGGGCGAGTTGGGCGAGTCGGTGGTGGGAGTACCGGTGGGTGTTGCGGCGGAGTTGGCCGAAGTTCGACAGCCACGAGTTGGTGCGTTCGACGGGCCATCGCAGCCCGAGTGGGGTGGTGGTTTTGTGCGTGGCGGTGCCGCGTGGTCGTCGGCGGGCGCAGATGATGTCGTCGATGCCCGCCTCGGCGGCGGCGGCCCGGACCGGGGCGCTGTCGTAGCCGCGGTCCAGGTGCAAGGTCTCGATGTCTTCGAGCAGGCCGCGGTCGGCGGCGGCGGCGAGGGTGGGCTCGAACAGGACCTGGTCGTGGCGGTTGGCGCCGTCGGCGGCCCAGCCCACCGGGATGCCCGCGCGGTCGGTGAGCAGAGACCATTTCCAACCGGATTTGCCCCGGTCGGTGGGGTTTTTGCCGGTGCGGGGACCGCCGCTGGGGGCTTTGTGGGCGGACCCGTCGACGGCGACAGGTCCAGGCCCACGATGCGGTCAAAGGCCCCCAGCGCCTCTTCGACCAGATCCTCGAAGACGCCGGCGGCGATCCATTCGTCGCGGCGCGCCCGCAGCGTCGTGTCCGAGACCGCGCAGCCCAACAGGCGCTCGGCGGTCTGGCTCGAGCAGCCCGTCACCAACCGCACCAGGATTCCCTCGAAACACACCCGATCCGGCACCCGACGGCGGTGCGTGCCCAACGGGTGGGAATCGGGCCGCTGCGGCAACAGCGCCTCGGCCGGCGCCCACAGCGCATCTTTCACTTCCCGATCCAACGCGCGCATAATGAGCCTGCCTCCACCGGTTGAGTTGATGTACCAACCGGCAGAAAAGCCGACACAGAGCCCCAACCGGTGGATGGCACCCACCACACACCCAAAACCCCAGGTCAACCCCTATCCGCGCGCGCTCTAAGCCTGGATCCACCGGCGGTGGGTTGGGTTCAAGGGCAGGGATCCACCGAAGTGACTCTCTGACCTGGGCAAATGGCTGTGAACACGAACGGCTGCGGGTTCGGATCGGGAGGCACTTCCTGTGAGTGTCCCATCCCGCCGGATTGACCGGTTCGGAGTGGTCCTCGTCACCTGCGGTTCTTGGTCGAGAAACCTGGGCTATACAACGAAAAAATGCACCAAGAAAGTCTGCGATCGGTGGATCCAGGCTTATCCCGGGAGCGCGGCTTGGGGCTCCCCCGAAATCGTGGCGGCATGCTCGACGGCCGCGCGCACCTCGGCGAGGCGGCGGGCACACTCGTCGGCGCTGCGGGCCTCCACGTTGAGGCGCAGCAACGGCTCGGTGTTCGAGGGCCGCAGGTTGAACCACCAGTCGCCGCAGTCCACCGTGAGGCCGTCGAGGCGGTCCTGGGGGTGGTCCCGGTAGCGGCAGGCCAGCGCCTCGGTGACCGCACGTGGATCGTCGACGGTGAAGTTCACCTCACCGGAGCCGGCGTAACGGTCGTACGGGCGGCGCAACTCGCTCAGCGGCACCCCGGCGCGGGACAACTCCTCCAGCAGCGCCACCGCGGCCAGCACGCCCGAATCGGAGCAGTGGTTCTCGGCGAAGTAGTAGTGGCCCGAGTGCTCGCCGGCGAACGCCGCCCCGGTCTCGGCCATCTGCTGCTTGATGAGCGTGTGCCCGACGCGGGTGCGCAGGGCGCGGCCACCACCCTCGGCGATCACCTCCGGGACCATCCGCGAGCACGCTGCGTTGTACAGCACGAGAGCCCCGGGGCTGTGGCGCAGCACGGCTCTCGCCAGCAGCGCGGCGGTCACCGAACCCGAGAGCGGGCGCGCCCGCTCGTCCACGAAGAAGACACGGTCGGCATCGCCGTCGAACGCCAAGCCCACGTCGGCGCCGATCTCACGCACGCGCCGGCACACATCGGCCAGGTTGGCCTCCTGCAGGGGATCGGGAGGATGGTTCGGGAAGCTGCCGTCCAACTCGCCGTACAGCACGTCGAGAGTCGGCGGCAAACCCTCGAAGACGGCCGGCACGACGAGCCCGCCCATGCCGTTGGCCACGTCGGCTACCACCGCGAGAGGCCGCATCGCCTCGGTGTCCACGAATGACCGGACGTGACGGGCGAAGGCATCCAGCAGGTCGACGCCGCGGCGCCGGCCCTCGTTCCCCGCGGGCGCCTGCGGCGGCGGACCCAGCGCCAGCTCGCGCACGCGCCGCAGCCCGCGTTCGCCGCTGAGCGGGCGGGCACCCGCCCGGCAGGCCTTGATGCCGTTGTAGTCGGCGGGGTTGTGGGAGGCGGTGAACACCACGCCGGGCGCGCGGAGGTGGCCGGAGGCGAAGTACAGCATGTCGGTCGACGCCAGACCCAGGTCCACGACGTCGAGGCCTGCGGCCTGCACGCCGGCGCAGAACGCGTCGACCAGCGACCGCCCCGAGAGTCGCATGTCGCGCCCGACGACCAGTTCGGTGGTGTGCGGATCGTCCTCGCCGAAGAGTGCGGCGAAGGCCGCTCCCAGATGCTGTGCCATCGACGTGTCGAGTTCGGCGGGAACGCGGCCGCGGATGTCGTTGGCGCGGATGATCGCATCGAGGCGAGCCGCCACGGACCGGTCCCCGCCCGATGCTGGAGGGTGCTCAGGCATCGGAGGTGAACCCACCCACGGATTCCGGCCTCCGCCGGAATGACGACAGCGGCCTCCGCCGTAACGACCGCGGCGGCTGCGCCGGAATGACGGCCGCGGTTGCGCCCGGCTGCTCAGCCATCGGGCGCCACGGAGGCGTAGTCACCTCGGCGGAACCGGCGGCGGATTCCCAGAAGGTCCCGGAGGATCCCGACGCCGTCACGTATCACCCGCACAGAGGAGCGGCGCGTCCCCGCCGCCGCCTCGACGGTCTCGACTGCAGTGGGGACCCCCAGCAGCGAGAGCAGCAGCAGCACCTCCACGTCGAACCCGAAGCGATCCACCCGGCAGCGGCCGAAGACCTGCTGTGCCACATCGTGCCGGAACGCCTTCAGCCCGCACTGCGTGTCCCCGAGACGCTGCTCAGACGCAGCGACGCCTCGCAGCACCAGCAGCGACGCCAGCCGCGACACGACACGTGTCCCCAGCCTCCGCAGCAGCGCATCGCCGGTCCGGCCGCGCATGGCGAGGACCGCGCCCACCTCGCCACCGAGGCGACCCAGCACCGCCACGATCCGGTCCGGCGGGTACTGCAGGTCGGCGTCGGTGAAGACCACCGCCTGCCCCGTGGCGGCCAGCACGCCGGCACGCACCGCCGCTCCCTTGCCGCGGTTCTCGTCGAGCACGATGACCCGGTCGGCACCCGCGGCACGCGCTCGCGCCACCGTGGCATCGCCCGAGCCGTCGTCGACGACGATCAACTCCAGGTCGTCACCGGGCGCCACGGCGGACAGACCATCGCGCAGCGCCGCGAGGGTCGCGGCGATGACGTCCTGTTCCCGGTAGGCGGGCAGCACCACCGACAGGCTGACGCGGCGCGGCTCGGGGCCGTCCCTCATTCCCACGGGGCGCGCCGGTCGGGTTCCGCGGCCCAGATGTGCGGGTTCCTCCACAGAACCACCGCGGCGATCAGGGCGATGACGGTGATCACCCAGGCCAGCACGTCGGTGGCCGTCCAGCCGTACGTCAGGGTGACCTCGGTCTCATCGGGCACCACGACCATGAAGTTGGGCGCCACACGGTACGGGCCGGCGGCCCCGTCGACCTGCCAGTTCGGGAAGTACGAGGCCTTCACCAGGACCGGCACACCGGTGCGGTCCACCCGGAACCCGATCGAGTTCTCCGTCGCGGCGACCTGGTGGATCTTGACGTCGTCCAGCGAGCGCACCGGCAGGTCGGCGTCCGGTTGCACCTCTGCCCAGGCCTTCGGGCCGCTGGCGGCCGGGAAGACCCCGGCGCCGGGTGGAGAGTCGGCGTCGGCGACCAGCGCCCCCGAACCGGCGAAGCTCGTGTAGAAATCGACGGCGACGTCGAGCCAGCGCTCCGGATCACCCCCGACGCCGGCGACCACCACCGGCTCCGCCGCCAGCGGCGACACCAGCGGGGCATCGGCGACCTCGAAGGCGACCCAGGGCGGCTGGGCCGCCACCTCGGTCAGATCCTCGTGCGCCCGCGCCTCGGCGATCAGCGAATCCGAGAAGGCCATGTAGTAGCGCACACCGAAGAGTTGCATGTGCTCGGTGCCGGCGGCGAGGTCCGTGCCCCCGTACGGAACCGCCCGCACCGGCCGCGAGGGTTCGAGCGAGAGTTCGTCCTGGTTGATGAAGTGGAACGGCACGGTCGGCGTCGACTCGAAGAAGAGGCCCTCCATGGACCCGAGGCAGCCGTCGGTCCAATGCGGCAGGAGCATGAGCGACATCGGCGAACCGTAACTGTCCAGACGCTTCAGCCCGTATTCCCACATCACGCGCCCGCAACCTCGCTCGGCGGCAACCGCCGCCATCGTGGTCACGACCCGGTAGTACTCGTCGTACCCTCCGATGCCCTCCCGCGGTTGCTTGGATTCGTAGCCCGAGAAGTTCCAGTACACCCAGAAGGGCAGGAAGCTCTTCTGCGTGGTGCCTGCCACGACCACCTTCGGCGCAACCCGCAGGCCGTAGCGACCGTCCGCGACCTCGTGGCCGGCGACGCCCAGCGCCCGCAACGGGTAGGCCACCGCCGCCACCAGGATGAGGGCGACCGCGAAGGTCCCCAGGGCCAGCACCAACCCGCCCCGGTTGCTGGTGGCCCTGATGGCGCCCAGCGGACGGATCACGCCGGCGGGGCGCGTCGCCGTGGAACTGGCGGGACGGATCCCGCCCGCGGCCGGCGTCGCCGGCGACGGCGTGCCCAGAACCACGAGGCCGCTCGCCTTGGGACGGAATCCCTGAGCCCGCAACGATCGCAGCAGTTCGGTGAGCGCCACCGCCGCCGCCGCCACGAGCACGATCAGCGCCAGGTGAGCGACATCGGCGGACCGCTCGGGAGCAGTCGCTGCCTCCACGCCCGGAAGGATCTCGATCAGTGCCCGCAGGGTTGCGCTGTTCGCGACCAGGTCGTCGATCGCCACCGCCACCGCGCCCACCGGCAGCGCCGCCGCCAGGGCAAGGCGCAGGCGCAGGGAGTCGTCCGGCAACCAGCGACGCCGGCGCCGCGTCTCGCCGGCACCTCGCGGACCCCCGGTGGAGCCGGTCGGGAGGTCGCGGAGCGGACCGCCCACGACCAGCGTCGCCAGCAGGGTCGCGACGCCGACGCCCGCCAGCAGGAGTATCGCGAGGTAGTAGAACGGGAGCAGGCGGGCGTTCCACAGCACCCCCTGCGGAATCCAGCGATACACGCCGGCCGCCAGCGCCGCCAGCGCCCCCAGGTACAGCACCAGTCGATGCCGCCGGAGGATGCCCACCAGCAGGGCGGCCCACGCACCCACGAGGATCCAGCTCCAGTCGTCGCGCACCAGGTTCGGCCAGTACTCCGACAGATTCACCCAGTCGATGTTGTGGTAGTACCCCCGCCTCCACCAGAACGGCAGGAGCCAGAACGCCGCCAGCGCTGCGCCCAGCACCCCGGTCACGGCGACCCACCGCAGCGGTCGGCGGCCCGGCTGCATCGCCAGGGCGACCCCAGTGGCGGCCACGGCGAAAATCGCAGGTATCAGATGCGTGAGACCGACGAGCGCCAGCAGCACACCCGCGAGGACGCGGTGCCGCCCGGTGCGCAGACCCCGCAACATCACACCCAGGTAGACCAGCATCAGCGACAGGCTGATGGAGTAGGCGAACTCTCCCGCAAGAGTGGACGCAACGTTGCCTCCGTAGATGCTGAAGGACGTGTCGAACAGGAACGGCAGCGTGAACATCGCTGCGACCGCGGGAGCCGGGAAGCGCAGCCCTCCGAGTCGCACGAACAGGGCCGCCGTCAGCGGCAGCGTCACGAGCCCGGCGACGGCCACGAGCTTGAACGCCACCCCGTACGGAATCACGAACGACGCCAGGGCGATGATCAGCGACGGCAGCACCATGTAGAAGTGGTAGGCGGGGAATCCGGCGTACCAATCGGGAGCCCAGCCGCTCAGCCGGCCCGCCGGCAGCAGGTGGTCCCGCAGGTATGCCGGCCCCCAGACGTGGGCGGCCATGTCGCCCCCGGCGGGCGTCGTGTTGGAGAACAGCAGATCGGGCCGCATCTGCCAGAAGACGAACAGGCAGGCCCCCACGATGCACGTGATCCCCAGCCGCCGCTGCAGGACCGCGACGTTACGGCCTCGCGGGCGAGATCCTTCCGTGCGCTGCGGCGGCACTCCGGCGGTCAAACTCATCGCTCAGCGCAACAGTTGCACGACGGTGAAGCTGTTGAAGGCGGCATGGGCCCACATCGCAGGGGCGAGACGCTTCGTCGCCACCACGAGAACGCCCGCCACCAGCCCGAAGGCCACCAGAGCGGGAAGCTGGAGAAGCTGCACGTGCGCCAGCCCGAACAGTACGGACGACACGACGACCACCGCAGTGCGCCCCATCCGGCCCCAGAGTGCCCTGAGCAGCAGGCCGCGGAAGTACATCTCCTCGACGAAGGGTGCCACCAGCACGACCCCCACCACCACGACCGCCACGCCTCCCGCACCGTCGGCGAGCGTCATGATCCGCCGCGCGGGCTCCTCCACGTCCTCGGCGTCGATGAACGGCGCCAGCGGCAGGTAGATCGCCGGCACGAGCAGGAGCTCGCCAGCCCGATGAGAACGTCGTACCAGCGCTGCGTCAGGCCCAAGGCGCTCCGCAGATCGACCCCATGGCGGCGGACGACGGCCCACGTGACGACGGCCAGAGTCAACCAGAGGGGCAACTGCAGCACCGTGAACTGCCAGTATGCGAGGTTGAAGAGATCCGGCTCGGAGCCCCCGGCCACCTGAACCCCGGCGCGGGCCGCCGCCGATCCCAGTCCCGAAGGCGAATCCCACGTCGCCAGCAACACCACCTGCACGACGACGGTGATCAGCGCCGCCCCGATCCAGCCGGCGA